>NZ_JAVDTT010000002.1:0-1015000 GCF_031455975.1 Pseudoxanthomonas sacheonensis
GGCCAGCGGATTGTCCGAGCCTTTGCCTTCGAAGGGAATCCGGCCGATACCGGGGAAATATTCTTTGCTGCCGATGAATGGGGACTTGTTCATGAGGGTGTTCCTGTCGTTTTCCCTAGGGAGAGTGGAGGAGGTCGTTATGCGGCGTGGGCCGACCGCACTGCGGCGAGGTGGTCGAGAAAGCGCCGGTAGGCTTGCTGGTAGGCGGGCACACGGCTCGGATCCGGCACGCAAGCCAAACCTCGATCGCTGGACACATGCAGGTCGACCAATTCGGGCAGCGACGCCGTATCGCCTTCCGCGTTTCGCAGCGACCACAACGCTTGCAATGCCGCGCCGAACGCAGCGCCTTCCGTCTCCTGCGGCACTTCCACCGGCAGATCGAACACGTCGGCGATCATTTGACGCCAAGCTTTGCTGTTTGCGCCGCCGCCGGTCAGCACGATGCGGTCGAACGCCATGCCGGCGGTGAGGAAAGCGTCGTACCCGTATCTCAGAGTGAAGCTCGCCCCTTCCATCGCTGCGCGATAGAGCGACGCCGGCGTCGAGTTCTGCGTATCCATGCCGTGGAGCGAACCGCGCGCATTCGGCAAATCGGGCGTGCGTTCGCCGCTGAAGAACGGCAGCAAAGTCAGGCCGCCGGCACCCGGCGGAGTCGAGTCGATCAACGGATCGCCTTCGCTGGTCTTGACGCCCAACGTGCGCGCGATGGTTTCCGTGGCGCCGGTGCAATTCATGGTGCAGATCAGCGGCAACCAGCCGCCAGTCGACGAGCAGAACGCGGCCCATGAGCCCGCTGGGTCGATCACGGGCGTGTCGGAGTAGGCGAACAGCGTTCCGGAAGTGCCCAGGCTCATCGACAGACGACCCGGCACCACGCAGCCGGTACCGATGGCCGCCATCATGTTGTCGCCGCCGCCGACCGCGACGCGAATCGCGTGCGGCAGTCCGAGCGCGTCGGCGATCGCAGGCAGGATCGCGAAGGTGGCGCCCAGTTCGACCAGCGGCGGCAAGCACGACGAAAGATCGCGATCGGAATCGATGGCGGCCAGCATTTCTTTCGACCATTGCCGTGTGCGCACATCGAGCCAACCGGTGCCCGAGGCATCGCCGAATTCGGTGAAGCGCTCGCCGGTGAGGTAGAAGTTGAGATAATCGTGCGGCAGCAGGATCGTCGCCAGCTCCTCGTACACCTGCGGCCGATGCTTGCGTGTCCAAGGCAGTTTCGACGCCGTGTAACCGGCCAGGATGGGATTGCCCGCGATCTCGATGCAGCGCTGCGCGCCACCCACGGCATCCATGATCTCGTTGCACTCGGCGCTGCTGCTGGTGTCGCACCAGAGCTTTGCGGTTGCAAGGACTTCTCCGTCGTTGTCCAGCGGCACGAAACCATGCTGCTGCCCGGACACGGCCAGCGCGGCGACATTGCGGCGAATGCCGGGATTTATGCCTGCGAAGCACACTCTGATGGCATCCACCCAAGCCTGGGGATGCTGTTCGCGGCTGCCGTCTTCGCCGGCAATGAGCTCCAGCGGCGCGCTGGCCGCCGCTACTATCCGTCTGGCCTCAGGGTCGTAAACCACCACCTTTACGCTCTGGGTCCCGGCGTCGATTCCGGCAACGAGAGTCACGGCGAAATCGCTCTATCGGTAAAAAAGTTAGCGCTACCATTTTTGCGGCAAAAAAAATGGCGACCTGGGAAAATGAGTGCGCGCACTTGCTTGTGGATCCGGACCTGGGGAGATCGCACTTTAACCAGAGCCTCGAAAAAAAGCCTGCTGCAGCGCGGAATCTTTTTTAAAACAGAGACTTAATTAGATTGGTCAGGTGAATTCACGAGTGCTCGGCTTGGGGAGCCATGCGTCTTCCCGCCCTCTTGCTGGCTGATTAGGCTGGAACCCTACTCTTCCGACATCAGCATGCGGCAGATCGCGCCGATGCAGGCGCCGCTTTCCACGTCCAGGATCGGCGAATGCCCGGCGTCGCCACGTGGGAAAGGCACGAGCGGTTCCACCAGAAACACCACCGCGTGCGCGCCAGTCAGGCCGGCCGGAATCTCGAAGTCCTTACGCACGACATAAGCCTCCATATGCGTCGAGTTCTCGTCGAAGGAACGCCCGGGATCGCCGCCCCATTGCGCGCATGGCTGGTCTTCCATCGATTGAAGTCGCTGGCGGTCGCCGGACGCAATTCGCCACTGCGCAACGCCTCCACCAATCCTGCCTTGCCCATGGTCCGTGCGCGCACCGGTTCGGCGGGTGTCGCGAACAAAACCGGCAAGGGCGGCGGCGCGGGAACGACAGCGCTGGGCGCGGGAGCGACGGGGGGAGGTTCCGCCGACACCGCAGGCGCTTGCGGGATCTTCGCGGCAGACGTGGGGGCGACGGGCGTGGGAACCGAAGCCAGGGGCACTGGAGCTATGGGCGCAGCGTCAGGCGGCGTCTCTGCTACCGCGACGGCATCGGGCGCGAGCATGGCGCGCACCTGATCGAACTGGGTATAGAACCCGTAAGCCAACGCCAGCAGGGGAACCAACAACAACCATTCGTACTGTCCACGCCGGCCCTTCCCCTCCATCGTGCGCAGACGCACACGACCAGCTGCGTCTTGATCTTCGTCCCTGCTCCCGTCGTGCATCTCGCGCCCCCGTGATTCGCGGCGGAAACATAGCAGAAGATCGCCTCGGCAGGTTTCGGCCCGCTCTCGCGGGGACCGCATGCATCAGCGCGGAAGGATCCGTCAGCCCGCCTTGCACGGGTCGGGAAGCAAGGCGAGGAGCTGCGACAGGCGATAGGGCTTGGGCAGGAATTGGATACCAGCGGGGATCGACGGCAGCTGCGCGCGCGCGTGTCCCGATACCAAAACCATCCGGGTTTGCGGATAACGCGCCTCGATGAGCTCGGCAAGGTCGAGTCCCGATACTTCACCGGGCATGCTGACATCGCTGATCACCACATCGTAGCTGCCGCTCGCCAACAGCCGGATCGCTTCGGTTCCTTCCGCCGCGACCACCACGTGATGCCCCTCATCGCTAAGGCTGTCCGCTATCAGTCCGCGCAGATCTTCTTCGTCTTCGATGAACAGGATCGAGGCCATTGTCAGTCCTTGGCAGTGGGAACGCAGAGTTGAATGACGGTGCCTACCTGTTCCTGGCTTTCAATCGACGCGAAGCCGCCCGATTGCGCCGCAAAACCGAACACCTGGCTCAGGCCCAAGCCACTGCCCTTGCCGACGTCTTTGGTAGTGAAGAAGGGCTCTGTGGCGCGTTCGGCGACCTCGGGCGACATTCCGCTGCCGTTGTCGCCGACGCGAACGCAAACGAAATCCTGCGATCGGTCTTCCGAATCACTCTCCGCACGATGCACCAGACAAGTGGACACGGTGACGGTTCCGCCACGGGGCATGGCATCGCGACTGTTGGCCACCAAGTTCATCATGCTGGCCTCGAACTGCGCAGCGTCGATGAACACCGGCGGCAGGTTCGGCGCGAGATCGACCCTGAATTCGACCGCCGGCCCGCACGTGCGCCGATAAAGCTCCATCGACCGGGCCAGAAGCTCATTGAGGTCGTGCCGTTCGGCGACCAGATTCTGGCCGCGGGCGAAACTCAACAGCTGCCGGGTCAACAACGCCCCTCTATCGGCCGCGCGCATGGCCGTATCCACCAGCTCTTTGGTGCGGGCATCGGCCCCGGGGCGAACAGCGATCATGTCCAGGCTATTGATGACGACGGTCAACAGATTGTTGAAATCGTGCGCCAAGCCGAAAGTCAGCTTGCCGATGGCTTCGATTTTTTGCGATTGGACCAGCGCCTTTTGCGCTTCGATCAATCGGTTGTTCGCTTCGAAGCGTTCGGTGACGTCCCGCGTTACCTTCGCATAACCGATCAACTGCCCGTCATGCCAGATCGGATCGATGACGATGCTGGCCCTGAACCGCGTCCCGTCTTTCCGGAGCCGCCACCCTTCCGCTTCGTATTTCCCGTGCGTGCGCGCCGCCTCGAGGCCCAACTCCGGCATTCCCTTTTCGACATCTTCCGGAAGATAGAACTTGGAGAAATGCTGCCCGATGATTTCGTCCTGGCTGTAACCCTTGATGCGCTCCCCGCCGGAATTCCAGCTTCGCACATACCCCTGCTGATCGAGCATGTAGATCGCATAGTCGGTAACGCTTTGGATCAACAACGATAGCTGGCGCACTTCGTAGCGCAGATCGACTTCGGTTGCGTCTTTATCGAAAGCGAGCATAGCGACGCCAGTTTGGGGAACGGAAGGTCATTGCATGAGGGAAAAGCACGCACGCGAACATGCTTTCGGCAATTTTGGCGCACCCCATGCGAAATCTAGGCGAAGAAGCCCCTCGCGCGTCTTACGCTAGCAGAGGCGGGCGTTACGGCCACGTCAGGGTCCGGCGGGACGCAATCGGGCGATATCGATCTAAACAGGGGCAACCCGCGTTCGCGAGGAAGCCCACTCCGCCTACGATCTCGGCGATTCCCGGTGCTTGGACCCACGCAGGAGCCGCACGAGTACGGGCCTGACACCCAGGTGCACAGCGGCCGATATCCCCGCGATGATCGAGCCGACGAGCGTGGGCAGCACGGCACCGAAGGTGAAGGTCATGCCCAGGACGAACCCGAGCACGCATTCCGCCCGATACACGCGCAGCAGCAAGGCGAGTACGAACATGCCCAAGAACAGAGAGGACGCCGCCGTTTCATAGCCGTGGGTGAAGCAGACCGATAGCAGGACGCCAAGTAGCAGCGCACCCGCGAAACCGGCAACGACACTCGCCCCCGCCCTTGGTACGGCTTCCTTCCCAGCCGACGACACAGACGCCCGCGTCAGCGCCAGCCCGCTGAGGAACCAGGTGAGCGCCGGAAGCAGAAGCAAGCCCCATGCATTGGAAATCGCAGGCAAGTCGGCCCGGTTCAGAAGGTGATGGCTTACCACGCCTCCGTTGAAATGCTCCCAGGCCAGATGCGCCGATTCAGCAAGCGTCACCGCCATGGTGAGCCAGACGCGTATCGACGAGAGTCGCCGCATATTCATGTCGTTTCCCCTATCGCCTGGCCTCATCTGCCTCTCCCTCACCGGCTTTCAGAAAAGCTACAGGGTTCGGATCGCCTATGCGCATGTCTTTCGGTGTGGTGACCTATGGCGATGGTGATCTACGGTTCTCCGACCCTCGCTTTATGTGCGTTTCTCGCGGAATTCACATGCCCGAAACCCTCACGCGCGCACCCTCGCGCCGCACGCCGGACTGCAGTGCCGGCGCCTCTGGAGAGGAGACGAAGATGAAGAAATCCACACTCTCGCTTTTGTTCGTGGCCAGCATGACGCTGGTGGCGCCGGTGGCGTTCGCCGGCGATGGCGGAAACAGGAAGATGGACGCCGATGGCGACGGCACGGTGTCCGCCGCCGAACACGAAGCCGGCGCGAAGGCGATGTTCGAGAAGATGGACGCCAACAAGGACGGCAGCGTCACCGCCGCCGAAATGGATGCTGCGCATGCGGCGATGGGCAAAAAGAAGAGAGAGGGCGAAATGTCGTCCGTGGAGAAGATCAAAGTGATCGACAGCAACGGCGACGGCAAGCTTTCCGCCGACGAGCACAGCGCCGGCTCGCGGGCGATGTTCGAGAAGATGGACACCGATAAGAACGGCTCGTTGAGCCAGGCCGAGAACGAGGCCGGTCACAAGACGATGATGACCAAACATTGACGGCGACTGCCGACATTCGGTTTTCCTCTCATGACCGTCGGTAAAGACAAGGCGAAAAGCGCCAATAACGGATGGAAGACCTGCAGCCGCGGGCACAAGTACCGCGGCTCCGGTCCCTGTCCGAAATGCTGGCCAGGGAAGGCGCGTAAAGACTAGATTCCGCAAGTTCGGTGCACGTAACGAAGCCGCGGAAGCTATGCCGGCGCGGCAGCGCGTAGCAGCCGAGCCAGCCGCTCGGGATCGATGGCATCGAAATGCATCTCGACCAAGCCGGCCGATGCCGGCTCGCCCAGCAAATAACCTTGTAGTTCATCGCACCCTATGGTGTTGAGGAACTCGGCCTGGGCCGTCGTCTCCACCCCTTCGGCTACCACCCGTAATCCAAGTTCGTGCCCGATCCCGACAATGGCCCGCGATATAGACGCGTCGAGCACGCTTTGCGGCAGTCCGTGCACGAAAGTCTGATCGATCTTCAATTTATCCAGATCCAGCTGTTTGAGATAAGCCAGGCTCGAATAGCCGGTGCCGAAGTCGTCCAGCGTCAGCGTGGTGCCCAATGACTTGAGCATGGCGAGCTCCTCTTGGACCCGCGTCAGGCTCTCCATTACCGAACTTTCCGTGAGTTCGATTTCGATCATCTCGCCCGGCACCCCGAACTCGCGCAGCGCATCGCCCATCGCTCGGGCCAGGCCCGGCCGCCGCAACTGCTGCGGCGATACGTTTACCGCGATGGTGAAGCCGCGATGGCCGGCATCCAGCCAAACGCGCGCCTGGCGGCAGGCCTCGCGTACCACCCAATTGCCGATTTCAGACATCAACCCCAACGCCTCGGCGATAGGAATGAAGCGCGCAGGCGAAACCTCACCGAGCGAGGCGCTGTGCCATCGCAGCAGGGCTTCGAAACCGGTGAGCCGCAGATCGGAAGTCGCGAACTTCGGTTGGAAGTGGAGCGCCAGCTCCCCTGCCTGCACCGCACCCCGCAGCTGCGCGCCCTTGGTGAGGCGCTCCTCGATGTCATGCATGTCCGCGGTAAGGAAAGGACAGACGCAGTCGCGACCCAGACCCTTGCCCCTCTCCGCAGCCGCCTGGGCGCGGCGCAGCAGGTCCAGCGCTACGTTCCCGTGCGCGGGCGCGCAACTCATGCCGATCGTGGCGGTCAACAGCACCCGGTAGTCGTCGGTTCCGAACGGGATGGACAGCAGGGTCCGAATGCTCTCGGCGAGCAGCATGGCCGAGGTCGCGTCGCCGCCCTGCTGGATAACGACGAATTCGTCGCTGGCAAAATGACAAACGGCGACCTGCTCGCTGGAAAGGGTCTGAAGCCGAACGCCGACGGTTCTCAGCACCTCGTCTCCCAGCGCATGCCCGATGGATTCATTGATCCCGAAGAAACGGTCCAGATCGATCAGCATCACGGCAACGAACGTATTGCCGCCTGCCAGCATCCCGATCAGGCGCGGCTCAAGCACGACATAACGATCCAATCCCGTCACGATGTCGCGCCTGGCATGATCGGCCACCGCCGCCGTCAACCGCTGCTGCTCGCTCAGATCGCGAATAAAGGCGGTGAAACAAGGGCTGGCTTCGATATCGCTTCGCGTCACCGTCAGTTCGATCGGAAATCTCTCTCCCCCTGCGCGGATGGCGACGAGCTCCAGTCTCCGGTCCAGCAAGGTGGTTACCCCGGTCGTGATGTGCCGCATCAAGCCTTGGCGATGACCCTCCCGCAGATCGGGCGGAATGACGACGTCTGCGATATCCAGTCCGACGACCTGCTCGCGCGCCCAGTGGAACATATGCTCGGCGGCTGGATTGAATTCCCTGATATGCCCAAGACCATCGATAACGATGATCGCATCGAGAGCCGACTGTACTATCGCCCGGTATCTCGCTTCGCTGACTGCATGGGCAGCTTCGCTGTGGATCGTTGCGATGTGCATTGGCCCCCCTCAGGGGCTGCTCTGCGCGATGCCGAGCACTGTCTAGAACCTGTATACGCCTATCCGTGCGTTTCAGGGGGTGAACGGTCGGATCCTGCGACCGCCGGACGCTAGAAGCGGGCATTCGCGTCGTCTTTGCATATTCATAGGTAACGTGTAGCGTCCTGTCCTTGCCGCGTTTCCACCCCGATCAGGAGCCCGCGATGGCCAATCTTCCTCGTTCCACCGCCGATGATTTCGACCCTGCCGTCATGCGCCTGTTCGATCAGTACGTGCATGGCGATATCGACCGCCGCGGTTTCCTGCAGGGCGCCGCGCGTTTTGCCGCTGGCAGCGCGGGTGCCGCCGGATTGCTGGCCGCACTGACTCCGCAGTTCGCGGCCGCGCAGCAGGTCGCATCGGACGACAGGCGGCTGTCGGCGCGCTACGTGGAATTCCCCTCGCCCCAAGGCTATGGCAACGGCCGGGGTTATCTGGTGAAGCCAGCCGCGGCCGACGGACCCTCGCCCGTGGTGCTGGTAGTGCACGAGAACCGCGGCCTCAATCCGCACATCGAGGACATCGCGCGGCGCCTGGCGCTGGAAGGTTTCATCGCCTTCGCGCCCGATGCGTTGTTTCCGCTCGGCGGCTATCCCGGCGACGAGGACGCGGCGCGCGCGCTGTTCGCGAAGCTGGAGCAGCCGAAGAGCCGCGAGGATTTCCTTGCCGCGGCCGAATTCCTGCTCGGCGTGGAAGACGGCAACGGCAAATTGGGTGTAGTGGGATTCTGCTACGGCGGCGCCATCGCCAACTTCCTCGCCACGCGCATGCCGCAGGTTATCGCAGCGGCTCCGTTCTACGGCGGCGCGCCGGCGACCGAGGACGTTGCCGACATCGAGGGCGAACTGCTGGTGGTGCTGGCCGCCGACGACGAGCGCGTCAACGCCGGCTGGCCGGCGTACGAACAGGCCTTGAAGACGGCCGGCGTGCGCTACACGCTGCTGCAGCCGGCGGGCACGCAGCACGGCTTCAATAACGACACCACGCCGCGCTACGACAAAGCCGCCGCAGCGGAGGCGTGGAAACAGACGGTCGCCTTGTTCAACCGCACGCTGCGCAACCAGTAACCGGGGAGGGCTAAATGCCGCACCCCGGGGTCGTGGAGTCGCCGCGCAACACGCCCGGACGCTTTTCGCTTACCGGGCTTTGCAGCTTCAGAGCTTCAATACACCGTTCTCGACTATCGCCTTGCCATCCAGCATCACCGTGCTGCCCGGCAGGAACAGGGTCAGGCCATACGGCACCGAGTTGTCGCCACCGGCCCACGTATTGACGCCGGTACCCACGGTCACCGCGCCGGCGGGCACCCAGGTACCGACCGTGCTGTTCGCCGGCAGCGTCACATTCGGGTTGATGCCGAGGTCGACGAAACCGAACAGATCCTTGCGCGCATCGTCGACCGCGTCGTACTGCGCCTTGAGGTCGGCATAGCCCGGCCCCGAGCCGGCCATCGATGTCGCCTTGCCGCCGACGAAAGTCAGGGTCAGATTGTCGACCTGCTTGCCGCGGAAGAAGGTGCGCGTTTGCACCACCTTGCCCTCGGCGGTGCCGGGCACCGGTGTGGTGTAGACCTCGCCTGCCGGCAGGAATACCGACACGGCTGCGCCGCCCTGCTTGATGTCGTCGGCGGAGACGATGCCGTCGCTGACCAGCACCGGCCTTCCTTGCACCCGGACTTTCAGGTCGGTGCCGTTCGGATTGGTGATATGCACTTCGTTGCCGCCGGCGAGCGCCGCCTTGATCTGTGCGCCGCGCGTCTGCAGTTCGCTGTAGTCGAGGTTGACGCCGTTCCAGAAAGTGTTGGATAGGGCGTCCAGGGTCATGCCGTAGCGTTCGGCGCGCCATGGCGTCGGATACAGGTCATTGCCGACTTCGATGGTGCGGATGTTGTTCTTCAGGAACGCCTGCACCACCGGTTCGTTGGCCTTGCCGCGCGTCGCCGTGCGCTTGGGATCGGCGCCCTCGAACAGGTTCTGGGTCATGTTGTTGTCGAGGCTGATGGTCGCATCGACAACTTTGGCCAGTTCCAGGCCAATCTCATCCGGCTGCGCGTCGTACTGTTCCGGCACGTCGAAGAACAGACGCTTGGACAGGCGATCGCTGCCGTACTCGATGATCGGTCGCGCACCCAACTTGCGCACATTGACGGCAATGTTTTCCAGCAGCTCTGCGTCTTGGGTGCGGCCGGTGATATAGACGATCTCGCCTTCCTTCACCGCCGCACTCTGGGTGACCAGGCGTTGCGCGAGTTGTTCCAGATCGGTGGGCGCAGGCTTGGGCGTTTCGCTGGCGGGCGCCGTTGCGGGGGCAGGTGCGGGCGTCGATGCGGGCGCGGCGCTGGTGGCGTCTTCCGGCGTCGAACGCTGGCAGGACACGAGTACTACGGAGGTGGCAGCCGCAAGGGCTGCTGCGATGAGCTTGCGTTTCATGGCAGAGTTCCTGGCTTGCCCGGACGGGCAGATGCTCACGGACCAACGCTGTGCATTCGGGCGAGCGGACACCGTTCATCGGCAGGCGCCTGGCCATGCGGCACGCACCGGAGTGAGCAACGTAGCCCGGGCGCGGTTCGCTTGCGGGCTGCGCCGGCTACGAATCTACGCGGTCTGATCGTCGATGGGCGCGCTCGGGCCGTTGACCTTTACCGAGGTGATTCCACCCTCGCGCGCCGCATCGGAGGAATACGTCTCGCTGCTGCCGATGATTTCGCCGTTGGCGGCCTTGAGGTTGAACATGGGCTTGCCGTTAGTCGCATTCTTGCGGACGTAACGTGCGTCGATGGATGAGTTTGTCTTGACCGACTGGATGCCGTTGTTGGCTGCGGCTTTGGTCGTGTAACGCTCGCTGGTAAGGATCGTCTCCCCGTTTCCAGCCTTCAGCACAAAGTGATACTGGCCGCCACTTGGCCCGGTCAATAAGTATCTGCTTGCCATCACCTAACCTCTCAAGGTCGGCGTATTGGAGCGTTTTCCGCCAATCCGCGGACACAAAGGTAGAAATAAAAGGGAACGGAGGCAGTCAAGCCGATTGGCTGCCTCCGTCCCTGCCGTGCCCCGGGTTCATGGGAGCACTCGGAGCTAGGCGGCGCAACGTAAATAGTTCACACCCCAGGGAAACGATCCTGCTGTCGAATCGGGCGCGCTCCTGCTCGGTTACGAGGATGATTCGGTGAAAGGCCGATTGGCGAAGGTCGCTTTGACGCGTCTGGAAATCAAAAAGTACGGCACCCAGACCAGCATCGCGATGCCTGAGCGGATCAATAGCGCGAGGTTCTCATAGTCGGTTCCTCGATCCGCGACCGAAGGGACTTGCCCTGCGAGGAGGTAGTTGACCGCCACGATGACGAAGCTGCCCATCAGCAGGCCGATGGCGGACTTCGGCGCATACGAGGAACGGACGACCAGCAATGCCAGAGTGATCATGGCCATTGCCCCGATGGCGATATTCCCCGCCAGATCGAAGAGGAGAACGCGTTGCCACATGGGATCGTAGACGGGCGAGTCGGGACGAGTGAGCGCTTCCCAGGTGCCGTCGCGGAATAGGGGCAGAAAGGTGGAAGAGATCAGCAAGCCGACCCTGACGATCTTCCAGATCACAAATCCGGTGAAGAGCAGCAGCCATCCCCACAAGCCGTCCAACTCATTTACTTCTTCGTCCACTTCAGCCCCCCGGCTTCCCCACCTGTCTAGTGTGCCCGATGCGCGCGCGGTCTGGGTTAAAGCCAAGCGCCGTTGGGGAATGGGGAGCTCGACCCGACTCCGTTATCAGCCCGGTACCGGCGGCAACGCAGGCGCCTCCAGCCCCCTGAAGGGATCGCGCCACGCGTCGATCTCTTCGAGTTGGCGATACCAGCGCTCGACGGACGGGAAGTCGTTCAGCGGCAGCCGCGCGACATCGTTGAAGGGCAGGAACGCCGCCATCCGGAAGTCGGCATAGGACACCGAATCCCCGACCAGCCATTCACGCCCGGAAAGCTCGGCATCGAGAATTGCGGCCGCCGTGCCGAAGCGCCTCAACCCGTCCTCGACCCGCTGCCGATCCACCGGGCCCAGCTGGTACCGCTGCTTTGTGCCGCGTTCGAAATGCACCATGTCGCAGGCTCTTGCGAAGTTTTCCTTGCCCCAGCTGAGCCATTGCATCATCTCGGGTTCGTCGTCGCCCGTGCGCCAGAAATCAGAACGCGCCTCGCGCGACAGCCGGCAGGCGATGGCGTCGGTCTCCCAGAGGCTTTTCCCCGCGCCCAGCAATATGGGCAACAGCAAATTCGGGTTAAGCGGGCGATACCGCTCGCTCTGGCCCGGCGCCAGCGGCGCGGCGAACTCGAACTCGACCTTCGCGTCCAGGTGGCGCGCCACCGCCACCGCAAGGCGTGGATTGGGATTGCGGCTGAAGAGCAGTTTCATTGGGTACCGGTCCTTTGAAATATCGGTCAAGGGTGCGAAGGAAAACGTACTCAGATGCTGTTCTCGGAACGCGTCCGCCGCTTTTAGTCGGTCCTGCTTATGGATTCCGCCGCCACACCACCGGTGCGAACCACGCTCGTATCGGGGGCAGGAACATCATGCAGCCCACGGCGATGCGCGTGACAATACGGGCCATCGCCAAACCTCCATCGATGAGGCCTGCGGTCCATGGCGTAAATGCCGCCAGCGAGATGACGGGTATAAAGGTCAACAGCACCACCCACATGCGCGCCCACTGCTTGCCGCGCAGCAGCGCCAAGCTGATGCCAGCGGTGAACACGCCAATAAGCACCCATGCGGGAATGGACAGCAGAGGTGCGTCCAACCCTTGAATAAGCGCGCTGATCAGGGCAAGTAGATAGGTGGCGACATACAGGCCCACCGTTAATTTGATGACCGTCGGTGCTACGGGCCGCGTTTCCTTCGGAAGCTCGGCAATTGGGGCCTGATAGGGATTGTCGTCGGCATCCATGCTGGAATGATAACGGCAGGACGGACTCATACGTGCCAGGCAAAGCGGTCAGAAAGAATATTGGCTTGGAACTCCGGTCTCTTTCCCAGCGCATGTAACCTCTAGCTTCCTGGATCACTGTCTTGATCATGGGCGATCGCCTTCGCCCAGTAGCGAGCTGACCGATGTCAGCCCATGGCCAAGCGCTATGGCATCATCGAAAAATAACCATAGGAAATGGAGCGCGAAACAAATGCAATCTTCCCAGGGTCCGTTCGACCTCAACCTGGCCTTCCCGCAATGGCAAGGTTCGGGCCGGCACCAGAACCTTCCGCGCGGTGCAGCAGCGGCGGCAGCGGTGTGCGGACAGTACGCGCCGCAGTCGCTGGTGCCGTTGAGCGACGGCAATGCGGAGAGTGCGCACGGCGTCCGGCGCTGGGAAGCGGTCTTCGCGCAGTTCCGCAGCGCTCAGGAGATTCTCGCGCGCTCCGGCGCCAAGCGCGTGCTGACCGCCGGCGGCGATTGCGCCGTGGATGTGGCAGTGATCGATTATCTAAACGGAATACATCCAGGCCTGCGTGTGATCTGGATCGACGCCCATCTCGACGCCAACACGCCCGCGACTTCCCCCAGCGGCAACTTTCACGGCATGCCGGTGAGCGCGATCCTGGGGCGCGCACCCGAGCCGATGCGACCCTTCCTGGGCGCATCGATCGATCCGGCCCGTTTCCGCTATTTCGGCATCAGGATCGGCGACGACGGCGACTGGGCGCTGCAACGCGAACTGGATCTGAAGGTGCTGGATTCCGAGACGCCCCTCGATGGGCCGGTTCATATCCATTTCGACCTGGATGTACTCGATCCGCACGAATTTCCTTACGTCGCCTATCCCGAAGGCGGCCTCGGAATCGAAGATGCGATCGCCTTGCTCGGCCGTATCGCGCGCGAAGCCGATGTGGTCGGCCTCACCGTGACCGAATTCGCCCCTTCCGATGAAGAGGAGGCCCGCGAAGGCAGCAAGGTGATTGCGAGGCTCTGCGAAGCGGTTATCAATCCATAAAGTGCGGACCAAAGGGCTGAGCAGAGAGGACATGGGGATCGGAGTGCTTTCGCGGGAAACTTACTCCAATCCTTGTTCGCTTCTGATCCCAGAACTCACCACCCGGAACGACCATGCAACAATTACTTGACGATCGCCCAGCCAGGACAACCATAGAGTTATCGTATTCTGCCGGCAGCGGCCGGATTCCTTCAGCAGCACGATGAAAACGCAACTATGACCTTCCAAGCGGATGCGGGTGCGTTGCCGTATGTACCACTCGGTGCTTTGTTGCGTGAGTGGCGCACCGCACGGCGTATGAGTCAGCTTGCCCTTGCCGTGGAAGCGGGGATGTCCGCTCGGCACCTTAGCTACGTAGAGACAGGCAAGGCGCAACCGAGTCGCGAGGTCATCTCCCAATTGGCGAATGCCTTGGAGATGCCGCTTCGTGAGCGCAACGCACTCATGATCGCGGGTGGCTATGCTCCGGAGTTCACGGAAAATGCGCTTTCAACCCCGGCACTGGAACGGATGCGACAGGCTATCGATCTGATCATTGCGCATCAGGAGCCATATCCAGCATTCGTCCTCGATCGGCACTGGAACGTGCTTAAGGCCAACCAGGCGGCGACGCGAGTCAACCGCCTTCTGATGAACGACCGAAACAGCCGACACACAAACCTGCTTCACCAAGTCTTCGATCCGGAAGACTTTCGCTCCGTCATTATCAATTGGGCTGAAGTTGCAGAAAAATTCATCCGTCACGCCCAGGAACAACTGGCCGCCTCGCCGACCGACATGGTTCTCCGTAATCTGGTGTCCGAATTGTTCCAGTATCCCGACGTGCCGGAGCATTGGCGGCGGCGGGATCTGACCAATGGGCCTGCTCCCGTTCTTACGCTCGCCTTCCACAGTGACGAAGGTGAACTCCGGTTCTTCGAGACTATTACGACTTTCTCCATGCCGCGCGATCTCACGCTGGATGAGTTACGGATCGAATGCGCATTTCCGGCGGACGATCATACGGCCGCCGTCTGCGCTCGATTGGCGAGCGCACCGCCTTGACTCGAATCGTCATGATGGGGTGTGTCGTTATGCGTAGGCTGGGTTAGTCCGCGAAGGGTTCTTTCGATGACCTCGGACGTTATTGATTGGCCGCAGACGCCCACTCATGCTCGGCCTTTCCTTAGCCTAAGGCCACCCACCATGCGTACCCGTACAAAATCGACGTCGCTGATTGCGCTGCTTCTCACCCTGACCACCTGGCAAGCGCAAGCCGCAACTACCACCCCAACGAAGGCGACGACCACGACGGCCGATGAAAGTACCGTGGCGTTCGAGAAGGCCGGGATTGTCGGCTTGCAGCATCAGCGACTTGCTGAACTGGCCGGCACTTGGAAAGTCACGCAGTCTTTGTGGATCGCCGGTGATCCTACCCCCAAAATCGATACCGGGAGGGCGACCTATGCGATGGTGCTCGGGGGACGCCACCTACGCCAGGATCTCCGGATCGACTCGCCAGACAAGGCGTTCGAAGCACTTGGCTATATAGGCTACGACAATATGATTGGCCGGTACTACAGCAGCTGGATGGACATCAACTTCACCGGCTTGATCGTCGCGTATGGCGACTACGACTCCGCTTCGCACACCTATACGTTCATAGGGACACTGCCGGGCCCCGCTGCCAGCAAGACAGTTCCATTGCGCGCGGTGTTAAAGGTCCTCGATGCCAATCACTTCACCTACGACTTCTACGAACGCCATGGCGGTAACGAAGCTTTGGCCGTTCGTCTCGAATACACCAGACAGGATTAGAGATCCATCGCAGGCATCGCATCACACCGCTGCCTCCGAGAATAGAGGCAGAATACGTTTCCTATCAAAAGTACTCTGACTACATTCTTTAGAACGCTGTCCGTCACCCCCACGCCGGCTGCCCAGGTTCCAGCGGAATACATCCCTCCCACCGCCCCGGAACAAGCACGAACCGCGTCGCCTGCGTCATCCCGATTTCCGACGTGAAGTAGGCGTGCAGCGCCAGCCCGCGCGCGACTGCGAACCAGTGCGTGTCGCCCGCTTGCTGCGCGGCGGTGTCGATCTCGCCGAGCAACTGTTCCCGCTGCGTCTGCGTCATCGCATCGAAGCTGGCGACGCCGCGGGCACGGCAAGTGGCCCGCAATTCCAGCAACCCGTTGGCGACGCGCTGTTGCGCTTCTGCTGACTGGCATTCGCTGAGCAGCAGGAACATCGTCGCGCCCACGCCGGCCGCCGCTGCGCCCGGCGAGGCGGCGGTGGTCGGCAGCAGCGTGTCGGCGATGTGGCCCAGCAGGGCTTCGTCGTCCAGGCGCAGACCTTTCGGAGCCGCCTTCTGGTCTTCGGGCTTGCAACCGGTTAGCACGGCGGGTGCGAGCAGCGCGCCGCCTAGCAGGGCCGATGCCGTCTTCAACGCTTCGCGCCGTGTCATCGGAACTATCGGAGGCCTCCGATCGCTCACAGGTTCTGTCTCCCCAATTCCTCGACCGCATGATTGGCCGCGCGTGCCGTCAGCGCCATGTACAGCAGCGAAGGAGTCTGGTTGCCGGTGGAGGTCATGCAGGCGCCGTCGGTGACGAAGACGTTGGGGCACGCGTGCAGCTGGTTCCAGCGGTTGAGCAGCGAGGTCTTGGGATCGCTGCCCATGCGGCAGCCGCCCATCTCGTGGATATCGCGCCCCGGGGACCAGCTGTTGTCGACCGTCTTGATGTCGCGACAGCCGGCGACTTCCAGCATGGCCTCGGCCTGCGTGCGCCAGTCGCGGATCATGCGCTCGTCGTTGTCGTCGTATCCCACCGAGGTGACCAGCAGCGGGATGCCCCACTGATCCTTTTGCGTCTCGTGCAGGCGGACGTGGTTGGCTTCCTTGGGAATCGTCTCGCCCTGCAGATACATATAGATCTCCCATGGCCCCGGCTGCGCCTGCGCGTCCTTATACGTGCCGCCGATGCGTGCGGACGTGACCTCGCCGCGCGTGCGGGACGCGCCGGTGAAAGTGGTGTAGCCACCGACGAAATCCATGTCCTGTTCGCCGAGGTTGCGGAAATTGGGGATGATGCACTCCGACGGCCTGCGGCCGTAGTGATAGCGATCCTCGAAGCCATCGAACTTGCCGCCGCCGGAGGCGCGGTAGTTCTGGAAGGCGACGTACTTGCCGAGCAGTCCGTTGTCGTTGCCCAGCCCGTGCGGAAAGCGCGACGAAACCGAGTTGAGCAGGATCAGCGTGGTGTTCAGCGCCGACGCGTTCGCGAAGATGATGCGGGCGCGGTATTCGGTGACGGCGTGGGTATTCGCGTCGATCACGCGCACGCCGGTCGCTCTGCCCTTGGCCTCGTCGTAAAGGATGGAATGCACCACCGCGTGGGAGCGCAGGGTCAGGTTGCCGGTCTTCTCCGCCCAGGGCAGCGTGGACGAGTTGGAGCTGAAGTAGCCGCCGTAGGGACAACCGCGCATGCACAGATTGCGCGCCATGCACGAGCCGCGGCCCTGCTGGGCATGGATTTCCAACGGTTGGGTGAGGTGGGCGAAGCGACCGTGCACCACATAGCGGTTGCCGTAGTGCGTGCGGATGCTGTCGCTGAGGTGCTTTTCTACGCAGGTCATTTCGAACGGCGGTTGGAACTCGCCATCGGGCATCGCTTCCAGCCCGTCGCGCGTGCCGGTCACTCCGATGAAGCGCTCGACATGCGAATACCACAGGGCGATGTCGTCGTAACCGATCGGCCAGTTGATGCCGTAGCCCTGGCGCTCGGGCGCGCTGAATTCGTACTTGCTCCAGCGCTGGCAGCCGCGTCCCCAGACCAGCGAGCGGCCGCCGACCTGATAGCCGCGCAGCCAGTCGAACGGCCGTTCCTGCACGTAGGGGTGTTCATTGTCCTTGATGAAGAAGTGCGCGTTGTCCTCGCCGGCGATCTTGCTCATGATCGGGTTGGCTTCGGCCAGCTCGCGCGGCATGACGCCGCGGTGCGGCAGCTCCCAGGGCGCCAGGTTGGCGGTGGGGTAATCCTTGATGTGGGCGACGTTGCGGCCGCGCTCCAGCACCAGCGTTTTCAGCCCCTTCTCGCACAACTCCTTGGCCGCCCAGCCGCCGGAAATACCGGAGCCGATGACGATGGCGTCGAAGGTGGTGTCGTCGGTCGCGGCGCTCATCGCGTGGGCATCAGCGCGCGGGCGTCAGGAGGAGGTTGCGGAATTCGACCGCGCCGTGATCGCCCTGCAGCAGCAGAGCGCCGGGAGCGCCTTCGTCGCTGTCCAGCGCGCCGCCAGTGATGCCGGGAATTTCCTGATCACAGATCACCGTCTCGTCGTTGACCACGACGGTGATCCTACGCCCGATCAGCGTGATGTCCAGTGACTGCCATTCGTTCGAGGCTTGCCCGCGTCTTCGCTGGGCGCAACGAAATCGGAAAACTGCGTGAAAACGGGGTCAGAAAACGGCAGAAAACGGGGTCAGAGTACCTTTCTTACTTGGAAAACGTACTCTCCTCCCTGCTTCGCCCTGTTTCTCCAAGGCCCCGGGCAAACAACCGCGTATCGATCGCTGCCGCCATCGCCTGGTAACCGATGTCGTTGGGATGCAGATGATCGCCACTGTCGTAGGCGGGCAGCAGGCGATCCGGATGCATAGGATCGCGCATCACCTTGTCGAAATCGATCACCGCATCGAAAGCGCCGGAACCGCGGATCCATGCGTTGATTACTTCGCGCTTGGCCTCTGCCGTAGCGGTGGGAGGCGCCGGAAAAGTCGTTCCGCCCCGGGGCAACACGGTAGCGCCCCAGATCTCGATGCCCTTGGCATGCGCACGGACAATCAACGTTTTCATGCCGTCGATGATTTGCTGCGCGGAGACTTTCTGCTCGGGCGCTGCCAGTACATCGGAAGCGGAAATGTCGTTGCCGCCCTGCAACAGCAGCACCCAGCGCACGCCGGGCTTGTCCAGAACATCGCGTTCGAAGCGCGAAAGCGTGCTCGGTCCCCGGTAGGGTGCAACCGCATCGTTGACGATGCGGTTACCGGCGATGCCCGAATTGACCACCGCGATCCTGGCCAGCGCCGGATCGGCCTGCAGGCGCTCCGCCAGCGCATCCGGCCAGCGTCTGTTCCGATTCTCGGTGGAACCGACACCGTCGGTGATGGAATCGCCCAGGGCGACGATGACCCGCGCGGCGGGAACGGCTGCCACTTCCACATCGGTCAGGAAGTAGCGGGTGTCGTCGGCTTCACCCTCGGGAACGAATTCGATAGACGCCGTAGCGTCGCCGGTCGCCAGGAATACGGCCTGGTTGCCGACCTGGTGCACGGTCGACGCCGTAGTGCTCTCGGGCAGGTAAAGACTCACCGCGAGCTCCTCTAGCGCGGACACCGGCAATGCGATCGCATCGCTGATCGCATCGCCTCCCGGGGGAATGGTCACCGTCGCCATGCCATCGAAGCTGGCCGCCTGATCGCTCCTCGGCTTGATCGCCGGTCCACCGGCGTACCGGGCCACGCGTACCGGACCGATCGTCAAAGGCATGCTGCCGAACAGGTTGGAGAGGCGGAGGCGCACGCTCGAACCGCCGATACTGGAGCGGACAATCTGGCGCACTGTCTGTGTTTCCAATGCCGGACCGGCGGCAACGGGTACGGCGCTCCAGGCGGAAACCCAATGCGGGCCGCTGGCGACGACATCCGAGTCCTCCCTTGCAAACGCAGCAAACGCCGTCGCCGTCATTCCGCAGAACAGCAAACCTGCGGCGGTCCGTTTCAATCTCCAACGTGTCATGGTCGCTCCTTGGCCCGGCGAATGCGGGCGGCGGGGTACCATGCCCGCCACGGGTCCGGAAAGTCCTGAAACCCGCGCTGAAACAACCTGAAAATTCCTGAAGAACACGCATCACCACCGGGACGACGCCTTGAATAGAACACCTGCGACCGCGCTTCGCATCGGCGACTGGGATGTCGATCCGGTATCGGGACAGATCTCCCGCGGCGGAGAAAGCATCCGGGTGGAAGCGCGCTCGATGCGGTTGCTGCTGTGCCTAGCCGAACGCGCCGGCGAAGTCGTCGGCGTCGATGAGTTGCTGGAGCAGGTCTGGCCGGGCGTGATCGTCACGTCGGATTCCGTCTACCAAGCGATCACCTCATTGCGCCGCTTGCTCGGCGACGACCCCAAGCGCCCTACTTACATCGCGACGGTGCCGCGGCTCGGCTACCGGTTGATCGCGGCGGTCGATGCAGCCACCGCCCTGCGCGTTCCTGCATTGGCGGCAAGCGGCGGAGCCTCAGGACTGTCGCGCGACGCTGTCCCAAGAACCAGTCCGCGTCCGGCGGCGCGCGCACTGCTGGTCGGCGTCGCGCTGATCATCGTCGCCGGCGCGATTTCCTACCTGCTCGTCGACCACCAGGCCGCCACTCAGGCGGGAAAATCCGCGCCGGTTGTGACCACGATGGCGCCAGCTCCGAAATCCATCGCCGTGTTGCCGTTCCTGGATCTGACCGATGCCATGAACGAGGAGCCCTTCGCGGACGGCATGACCGAGGAACTGATCGGCAAGCTGAGCAAGATCCATGGCTTGCAGGTGTCGGCGCCCACCGCTACGTTCTATTTCAAGGACAAGCAGATGGCGGTGGCCGATATCGCCCATTCCCTGGGCGTGACCTACATCCTGGACGGCAGCGTGCGCAAATCGGATGTCGCGCTGCGCGTGTCGGCGCGACTGGTGCGTGCCGACAGCGGATTCGTGGTCTGGTCGGAAACCTACGACCGGCCTTTGAACGACAAGTTGGCGGTGCAGGGCGACATCGCCGACGAAGTCGCAGCAGCGCTGGCGCGTTTGACGGACTGAGTATCGGGGTAGTGGCTTGGCCTTCAACCCGAGTCCGGCAACAGGACAGACCACGCTGTGCGCCGGCGTGGTCACGCGGGTCAAGCCAACCTCCTACCGGGCTAGGTTAGCTACGGACCCTGGTCCAGCTCGTAGTGGATCAATACGACACATTGCGAGGCGAACAGCATTTTCGGCCCGAGCGAGATTATCTTCGCGCCCATGCGTTCGAGGCTGGGGAAGATCTTCTTCGGCATCGGGATATGGTCGGTCAGCAGGAAGCAGGGATTGTCCTGGAACGATTGCTCGCGAATCGGAGTGCCTTTCCTGTCCATCACGAACAGTTGGTGATCTTCGGCCAGCTCCTGCACCAGCCGCTCGAAGCTCAAGGTGCGCACGGTCACGCCCGATTCCACCGGTCGCGTCTCTTCCTTGCCCACCCCTCTTGAAGCATCCAGCGCCTGCGCGACCTTGCCCAGCAGCGCGCGCTCGTCGAAGCCGCCGATGTCATGCATGGCGTTGACTTCGAATCGGATCGTGCGGGAGAAATCCTGGGTGCTTTCCAGCACCAGGTAGACCGTCACGTCGGCGCGATGCGACTGGGCCACGAAGATCGCGTTCATCAGCGTATGCGCCAGGATTTCGGTGTGGGCCTCTTTGCCGACGGAAGCCAACAGCTTCTGGCTGTCCGTCGGTGCCGCCCGCGCTCTTAGTACAAAGGTTCGCATGTGTGTCCTGACCGATTCGTTGCAGCGTGAAAGCGCGTAGGTCCTGAGGCCCCTGTTCAACCCGCCTTATGCCCGTTATAGGGGCTCGATGCCATATCCCGCATATCGTTTCGCGACTCCGGCCTCGTAACCGGCGCCCTTGGCGATATCGTCTGATGCCGTTGGATCGTTGATCTTCGCTTTGGCGCGGCCACGCATGTAGTACGACGACCCGGCGTCGGGATTGAGCGACAGTGACTTGGTGTAGTCCTCGACAGCACCCGCGTAATCGCCGCTGCGGAAGCGGACGAATGCCAGGCTATTAAGGTTGTTTCCGTCTTTCGGCGCCAACCGAACCGCCTCCTCGCAGTCTTTTTTCGCCGCCGCCAGGTCGCGACCAAGCACCGCGAGCGACCAGCAACGTCCGTTGCGGGGAATAGGGCCGTCGCTTCCCATCTCGATGACGCGCGAGTAATCCTCGATGGCGCGTTTCTGATCGCCGCCATCCGAATAGGCCTTGGCGCGATTCTGGAAGGATACCCAATCGTTCGGGTCCAGCTCGATCGCACGGCTGAAGTCGCTGATGGCTGATTCCAGGTTTCCCATAGTCCCCCGCACTATCCCGCGCGAAGCAAAACTGACGGCTTGCGACGGGTCCAGCTTGATGGATTCGTCCAGATCGCGCAGCGCGCCCGCCATGTCCTGCTTGTTCATGGCTGCCCGCGCCCGTGAGAAGTACACGAACACGCGTTCCTCGCGGGACAATGTCTTGTCCTTGAGCAATTGGGTACAGACTGAAATGGCGGCATCCACGGAATGTTCCGGACGACTGCATGCAGTCAACTCCGCCGTACGCGGGGACGTGCCGAACGCACCGCATGCGGGCAGCAGCAAGACCGAGAACAACACGACATTGCGCATTTCATTTCCCCAAATGATCGAGCGCCCATTCGAGCCGAAATCGACACTAGGCGCAAGGAGCGGAGCAAGTGCGGAGCGGATCATCCGCTTCGCGGGTTCCGTCCTACGCTGTCTCCATCCAGCAAGCCAGGACAACCGATCAAGACCGCTGGATTGGTGAGGCCGATCCAGCCTGCGGTCCTATAAGCCTTCAAGCTTCCCTAACAGACAAGATGTAAAAGTGATCGGACACTTTGATCCCTACCAGTCACCTTCCGGGAGTAGCCAAATGGTCAGCAAGAACACGATCTGCCTGTGGTACGACGGCACCGCGCTGGATGCCGCGACGTTCTACGCCGAAACTTTCCCCGACAGCGCGGTGGGCGCGGTCCATCGCGCGCCGGGCGACTTTCCTTCGGGCAAGGAAGGCGACGTGCTCACGGTCGATTTCACGGTGCTGGGAGTGCCATGCCTCGGTTTGAACGGCGGGCCGGCATTCAAGCATAGCGAGGCGTTTTCGTTCCAGGTGGCGACCGACGACCAGGCCGAAACGGATCGCCTGTGGAACGCGATCGTCGGCAATGGCGGCCAGGAAAGCGCCTGCGGTTGGTGCAAGGACAAGTGGGGCCTTTCGTGGCAGATCACGCCGCGCGCACTGACCGACGCGATGACCGGCTCCGACCCCGCGGCCGCCAAACGCGTGTTCGACGCCATGATGGGCATGCGCAAGATCGATATCGCCGCCATCGAAGCGGCACGGCGTGGCTGATGCTCTGCGTTGATCCCGAAACAAGCGCGTAGGCTGGCTATCGGTAAGGGCCCGGGCCGCTCCAGACCAGTTCCCCTTGCCGGTAGACCCGTTGCATGTCGATAACGTCGCGTGCGTCGCCGATGGCCGCCAGTTCCGGCGAGTTCGGTTCGAGCAGGCGACATGGGCCGGATTCGCGCCTGAGCGCGGTTTCCAGCGGGCACACCATGTAGCGCCGTGTGCCCGGCAGTAGAAGAAAGATCTCCGTCATGCCCTGGTCGCGCCAGGCGCGCAGGCGGGGTTCGGCGCGCAGGTCGTAGTAGACCTGATAGCCGCCCACTTCCAGGCTGGCGACCGCAGCGGAAGCCTCGTTGCCGCGGCCGCGGTCGGTGGCAGGGCTCCTGGCCAACCCCGCATTTTCGGGGGCGGTCTCTTCCGGAAGCATGCCCGGCGGCTGTCCCCAGATATGCGGGCGTCGCGGTGGCGTTGGAGGCGCTGTCGGCGCCGATGCGGCGGGCGCCTGTGCGCTGTCCTGCGCGGCTTCGTCCGGGACGACATACGGCACCGGGTCGTCGGCACGCGTGACCAGCGTGGACTGGACGCGCGAGGCCTTGCGTGGCTTCGTGGGTTTACGCGGCGCGGGCTTGACGGCCGGTGGCGCGTCCGTGGGTTGCGGTGGCGTGTCGCCGATGAAGTTCACGGCCATCCTGCTGCCGGCATCGGCGCCTTGCGGCGGCGCCATGGTGATCGGGGGAGACAACAACATCGCCAGGAGCAGCAACAGCAGATGCAGCAGCGCGCTCAGGAGCACGGCGATCCAGTGCTGCAAGCGTTCGATCCGGTCTTCGGCCCGGGAATCCGCTGGGCTCGACGCCTTGCTCATGCCGCCGGAGGTGCGGCGGGGGTGGGGAACTTCATGCGGAATCTACGGCGTGCGATCGGTGGGGTGCGGCATCGTAACGCGTCGGGGGTCGGAGCGAGCCACTCCCGTTATGCCACGCGACAGGTATGCGGTCGGCTCTTAACAACGAAGCCGGTCATCCACGATGCCATGCCCCCAATCCAGTTCGTTCAGGGGTTGTCAGAACTGTCCCCGCTCGACGCCTCCGCTCCAGGACTCCGGTCGGGGTTGCCAATTTCCTTCACCCAGCACGGCTTCGACAAGATGGGCGATGGGAAAGCCTAGATGATGCTCGGCGTTCAGTCCGCCATCCTGCATGTGCGCATGGGCCACGAAAGCGCGGAACGCGGGCTCGTCCCGTGCGGCGAGCGCAGTGATCTTTTTGGCCAAGTCGTAGGACAGGCGGTTGCCGTCGTCGACGTGCAGGAAAGACTTGCCTGACCAGAAGGCCTGAATGCTGTCCTCGTTCCAGTAGGCATCGTGCTGGGCGGCTATTTCGTGCGGGAAATAGAGCTGCGCGCCTGGCGCGGCGATTTGCGGGAACAGCGTGTGCTCAGTGTTCACCGCAAGGCCTTCGTTAAGCCACGCAGGAATGGGCAGGTGGGTCAGCAGGCAGTGGGTCAGTTCATGGGCGATCACCGGCTCCATACTGTCGATGATCTCCAGTGGCATGACGAAGTGGCCGTAGCCGGCTTGGATGAACATGCCCGACGACATGGCGTACTCGCCGTCTTCCGGGTAGTAGTGGGAAACGTAGGCGTAATAGTCGTCAGAGTGCTCGTACACCATCACCACATGCTTGCCCCAGCCATTGTCGTTCGACAGCGGACCCAGGTTGCGGGAAATGCGCGCCAGCATGCGCTGGCAGGTGTTGAGGAAAACCTGTGCGGGCCGCTCTTCCAGCGTGGACATCAGCAGGAAGTCCCTCGACTCGGTGACGCGGTATCCCTCGCCAAGTTGGTCGACGCAGGCCTCAAGCCAATTCTGGGCAGCCGAAGTCCAGTAGGCGTGCGCCCGCTCGTCGCCAAGATCTTTCGGTTCCGCTTCGCCGATGCGTTGCCAATCGGGGATCGGCAACTGGGTGCCGTCGAACCAGTGCATGTCGACCGCAAGGCGCGGCAACGTGTTCGGGACAGGGGCGGACTCCGGTGCGCGACCGAATAGGCGAGCCAATTTTTTGATCATGCCGTCAGAACCCCCGTTCCCGACCACATCCTAACGATGGGTATCGCTTTGCTCAACCTATCCTACGGAGTCTATGGGACCTTGGTTCGCTTGCGCGCGGATGTTATCGAAACATCGTAGCGGGTGTCTTCGGGAAGACTGATGCCGGTCGTTTCCTTGCATTTGATCTGGAATGCGTGCCGGCTCCCGGGCCGCATGTTTTCGAAAATCATGTCTTGGCACTTGTTCACTTTCTTGTCTGCCACATTGACGGTCATCTCGATGACCGCCTCGGCCCACTCGGTGGCGCCCTGGTTCTGGACTACGCCCTGCACAGTGAACTGGTCGGTCTCCAGGACACGGGCGTGCTGAACAATCTGCAAACCGGGCGGGTTTTCCACCTCGTTCGATACGTTCCTCGGTCTTTCATGCGAGTCGATCAAGTCGGGGAGTATCGCTATAGCCACGATCAGCGCGAGTACCAGCCCGCTGCCTATCATCGAGGCGAGGACAGCGAGCGCGAATTTCTTCACTCGACTCATTTTCTGGCTTGCACCGACTGACGATATCGGTGGTTCAAACGGATTGCCAGGTGTACTCATCGCAAGCGGATTCCGGTTTCAACTAGAATTATTTCCAACCCGGCATACTGGGACAACCGATCAAGAGCATCGGGTTGATGAGGCCAACCCAGCCCACAGCCCTCAGTGACAATCCCAGGTATACATCACCCGGCTGAAGTCGGCCTTGGCCAGATCCTCCGGCGCGATGAAGAAGCCGCCCACGCCCACGTCGCCCCACATCATCTCGTCGTCCGAGTCCAACTGCAGCAACAGCTCCATCGGGCCTTGGGTCCGCGGATCCTCTTGGGTGAAGTAGGGATATCCGCCCAGCTTGTGGCCGCTGCCCGAATTGCGTTGCCACAGGGCGTCGAACAGGTTGTCGGCATCCAGCTTCCGGGTTGCCGCGAACGCTTCGACGGCGGCATACGCGTTTCCGCCCAGCAGCTTGTCGAAACGGTAGTCGCTGACGCTCAAGCTCTCTTCGTCCGTCTCGAAACGCATGCGTCGCGGCCGCGCGGGGTCGTGCGGCAGCATCGGCGACTGGTGGAACTGCGACGGTACGGGGATATCGGCCGGTTCGGCGGCGATGTCGGGCCAGTACACCACGCGGAAGCCGCGTTGGACGCTCAAGACCTCGGGGCCGGGGCCGCTTTCGAAATCGGCGCCGTAGTGGTCGTTATCGGCGATGAAGAACTGCAGGAGACCTTGCGAAGGATAGCCGGCAAGCGTCCGGGGGACCTCGGAGAAGTTGATCTGCGCCAACAGGTACAGCGGCCTTCCGTCGTCTCCTGTCGGCACCGACTTCCCTTCCTGCCAGTACGGGCGGCCACCTACCTTGCTAGCGCGCGGGTCGTCCTGGGCCATCGGCTCCAGCGAAATCCTGGCGAGCGGCCGCCGGCTGGCCTCCAGTTGCGTGCGGTAGGGTTCAAGGAAAAGGTCTACGTCGCCGGCATTCGCTGCCCTACCCTGCATGGCCTTGCCCGTCCCCGTGCCGCGCGCTGTGATGCCGCGGCCGAAAACAAGAACGCCCGCGACTAGCAGCGCGATTATCCCTACGACGATCCATCCCATTTTCATCTCTCCCTCCCCATCATTCGTAAGGACCGCAACAATCAGGATTCCACTCCACGGGTTCCACCTTACGCGGGCTTTCTACGAATAGTCCCGATTGTGCTTCTTCAGTAGTTCGATGACTTCATTTTTGCTTCCGGCGCGCAAGAATAAAGGCCACAAGCAGGAGCAGCAGGCCGATGAGGCAGATCACCTTCGCAACGCCACGAATATAGCGACCCAGACCCAACCTGCGCCGGCGGTTCAACGCTACCGCCAAGTGTCTCTCGTCCATCATTATTTCGTATCGGATCATCGAAGGTCACATGCGAGGTGCAGGCCGGTTGGCAGCCTTAACTTGCCATGTTAAGACGGTTCCGATCAATCCATAGACGTGTCAAAAAAAGCGCGTAGGCTGGGCCCGAGCCCTCAATCCATCCTACGGAACCCTCGGTTGTCCCGCGCTGTACAGGTCGATGATCTGCTCGATGGCATTGCGGCAGACCTCGCAGAACGCCTCCGCACGGGTGAACATCATGCATTGCAGTTGCGGGCGGTAGTAGCCGGTCGCGGAATAATTGGCGCCCTGGAACGCGCCGACCACATCGCGGTACTGCGCATGGGCGAACAGCGCATCGGTGTCCGCCTGCGATGCGTTGAGCAGCGCATCCATCTCCGTTTCCGGGCGCTGTTCCGCGCGCAACTTGGCGCGCCGGGCCTGCACGTCGCGCTGGCGGGCCTCGAACTCCGCTTTCGGCCACGGCGTGGGCAGCGGCACCGGCGACGACGCACCGTGGGACCACTTCGGCCCGCTGGGATCTAGCAGCGCGGTCACGTTCGGCTCCCAGGGTTCCACCGCGGGCTTGTCCATC
This sequence comes from Pseudoxanthomonas sacheonensis, assembly GCF_031455975.1. Lineage (GTDB taxonomy): Bacteria > Pseudomonadota > Gammaproteobacteria > Xanthomonadales > Xanthomonadaceae > Pseudoxanthomonas_A > Pseudoxanthomonas_A sacheonensis_A. Next base: position 27,400 of record NZ_JAVDTT010000002.1, read on the forward strand.
GACGCGTACGCCACCGGCGAGGTGTAGTACTCGTCGGCCAGGCCGGCGAAATGGTGGCCGAATTCGTGCACGAACAGGTGATCGCGGAACGTGTTGTCGGCCGCGACCGTGCTGAATTGCCCGAAGATGCCGCCACCGCCGTAGGTTTCGCTGTTGACCACGATCTCGACCACGTCGTACGGCGCGTGTTGCGCCAGCTCGCGGAATGCGCGGTTGTCCAAGGTCAGGAGGTAGCGCTCCAGGCCGAACACGTCGTAGCGCGCGCCGGTGCTGGAGGCTCGCTGCACGCCACTGGACGGACGGCTGATGCCGGATTCTGGCACCGGCACCGCCAGCGCCCAGACGTTGAAGTCGGAGGCGCGTTCCTTGAACGGCGACACGCTGAACAGGTGCGCCGTCAACGCACGGGCGCGCGCCTCGAACTTGCCCATCTCCTCCACCGTGTAGCCGTCGCCGAGCAGCAGCAAGTCGACCTTGTACGCGGGGTCGCCGCTGTGGCGGATCGCGATGGGTGCGGTGGGCAACGGCAGCACTACGCGCTCGATCTCCAGCGATGCCGGGTCGATCACCATCGACCACGACGGCGCGAACGCGTTCGCCGCATCGCGCGCGAAGATGGTGAGCTTGACCGGTTTGTCGGGCATCGGGAAGCGCAACGATTCCTGGAAGCTGCGCTGGGCGCCCTCGCCCTCCGCCGTGGTGTACCACTCGCCGAACACGGTGGAATATCCGCGCGAGTACAGCAGCTTGCCGCTGGCGACGTCGGCCACTTCGAATTTCTGCGCCCCGCGATTGCTGTCGTCGAGCGGGCGCGCCGGATTGCCGGCCCATGCCAACGGCTCCAGCACCACCCGCTCCAGCGCGTAGCGCTCGACTTTGGCATCGCCCGAATGCTGGATGTCCACGCGCAGGGTGCGTGGCGTCGCGGCGTACGTGGTGCCGGTGGCCATTGCGGCCATGAGGAGGCAGATGAGCAGGCGCATGGATGGACTCTCGAGGCTTGGGAAGGAAACAGATTCACGCGTGCCGGCTCAGCACGGCTTGCTGGTGAAGTAGGGTCAGAGTAACTCAGCAAGTAGCCCGGGAAAGGCCAAAGAGCCTTCCCGGTACTTGATACGGGACCGCTCCCGGGGCACGCGGAGTTTCAGTCTAAAGCGCCGCGGATGCGATTCGCTTACCCGGACTATGCTGGCTAACTCGCTTAATTGCCTCCGTCCCTTCTAGCTCCCTTCTAGCTCTTGATGCCAGTGCGGATTCAACAAGCAATCCGTGCAATCTGGACCGGCCGTAAAAGTGGTAGCGTGGCAGCAGAAAAGCCGCAAGCGATCATCCGGGGGATGCCACGATGAAACCGTTGTTCCTGAGCCCGACGACGCTACTGCTCGGCATACTGGTCAGCAGCGTGATGTTGCGGTCGGACAATATGCGCGCGGGGCAAGCGCCCGCCGTCCGCACACTTTCCTCACCTCACGCGGCCCGACTGAACGCACAGCGCGTTGCGAATGCGGCCGAAGCGTCGCGCCTGCGTGCCGCCTGGACGGACGGCACGGTCGCCCCGCCGACGGCGACGGCGCCGTGGTCGCAGACCGACCCGTTCGCGCCGGTGTACATCGTGACCTCACGCGACACCTACCAGGGTATCCGCGACCTGGCCCGTGATGCGGTCGCGCGGCGCGACAGCATCGGCATGCCGTTGGTGATTTCCGAAATCAGAGCCGATCGCCTCGGCGAGATCAGCCGCTACGTGCATGTCAGCGAGCGCCGCTGTGGCGGCTACTTCGCGTTTCCCAGCCGCGCGCAGGCCGAGGCCTTCGTGCGCGCGGATCGCTCGCGGCAGGCGATGACCAAATCGCTGCTCGCCAGCTACACGCTCGACAATCAGGCCACCGTGGGCCGCTGGTTGCCGCAGGTGGAGGAACGCCGCATCTACGACGTCATCAACTACCTCTCGAGCTATCGCAACCGCTACTACGCCAGCAGTTTCGGCAAGACGTCGGCCGAATGGATCCGCACCCACTGGCAATCGCTGGCGGCCGGCCGCAGTTACGTCACCACCGAGCTGTTCACCGCCTGCACGAACTGCTCCACACAGCCCTCGGTGATCCTCACCATCCAGGGCTGGGATCTGCCCAATGAAGTAGTGGTGTTGGGCGCGCATCTGGATTCGATCAACGCCAACAACCGCACCGATCCCAACCAGATTGCGCCGGGCGCCGACGACGACGCGTCGGGCATCGCCACGCTGACCGAAACACTGCGCATCGCCCTGTCCGAAGGCTGGCGGCCGCGGCGCACGGTGAAGTTCATGGGCTATGCCGCAGAGGAAGTCGGCCTGCGCGGCTCCAACGCCATCGCCCAGTCCTTCCGCAGCAGCGGGGTCAATGTCGTCGGCGTGCTGCAGCTGGACATGACCAATTACAAATCCGGCGCGGTACCGGACATGAATCTGATCGCCGACTACTCCAACGCCGCTCTGAAGAACTTCTCCATCACCCTGTTCGATACCTACCTGGCGCCTAAAGGTCTCACGCGCGGCAGCGTAACTTGCGGTTACGCCTGCTCCGATCACGCCTCGTGGACGAACGCCGGCTATCCGGCCGCGATGATGTTCGAGGCCGGCGACCCGAACGGTGACTTCCCCTACATCCACACCACCAGCGACACGCTGGCGACGATGGGCGAATCGGCGCAGAACAGCGTCAAATTCGCGCAGTTCGCACTGGCCTACCTCGGCGAAACCGCCAAGACCGCGCAGGTCAGAGTCACCGGCGGCCCGGCGCCAGTTTTTCGAGAAAATTAAGTAAGCGCAAGTAGCCTGGGTAAGGCCAAAAGGCCTGCGCCGTACTTGATACGGGGCTGCACCCGGGGACACGCGGAGCTTTGCTCCCCCGCGTGCGCTGGCTAACGTTTTAGATGAGAGGCGGCGCCCAGCTCGCCGGGTGACGTCCTCTCGGCTGAAAGGTTAGGTTGCATTGGCCGAGTCACATCGAAAATGGGCTTTCCAGGTTGTCCGCTAGTGCGACCAGTGCGGCCGACTGAGGAAAGTCTGGGAACTGGCCGGCGAATGCACGAGCCCAATCCCCAAAAAACCGGAAGTCATTCTCTGAAGTAACTTCGAATACCACTGAGGTGTGGGACTCATGCAGCCGATCTAGGATGATTCCTACCCGCTCCCCCTGCTCAAGTAGATTGGCTTCCGGTATTTCCATGAGCCGGCGGCAGAATTCCTGCTCATCGGAGAGACACATGATTGTGGGTGCCTCTTCGATGTCTCTTTGAATCGCTTCAAGTAGTGTCATGAACCGGGTCCCTTGGAACGGAGCGATTGAGTTTACGCAAGCTGTTTGACATGAGCGGCGGCTGGAAGCTGGCGAAGCCGGCTGGAGGACGTCCGCTCGATGAAGGGGTCAGACGCCGGCACAAGCTACTTGGCGGGGAGCGCTAGCCCGAATCTGCGAAGGATAGGAGCCGCGTACTCAACTGCCGCACCGGCGTTGATTTTCAGTTCGATAAGTGAGCCGTTCCCCGGTTTGCCGTCCGCTCCGTCTGCGTAACACATCCAGATAGCGCTACCGTCCGAGCTGGATTCCCAAACGGAGTTTCCTGCGAACAGGTTCATGTAATGCCATTTGCCTTTACGCTCGGATACGCCTTCCCACAGGGCATCCGACAACTCATCTGCTCTGGCAAAACTCGCCCATCCCTCCTCCGGCTGAATTTCGATCCATTCATTCATGGGCGTCTAACGACTGAATTGAGCCGGCCCACATCAGGGCGGCGACTGGGTGCGAATATAGCCGAGGACGTGCACTTAGGCGCCGCCCTGATGTGAGTTCGGCTTGAATGAACTGTTAGGCCGCTCCGTCGTCATGGATAACAGCATCAGCCTCTATCTCGACTAACCAATCTGGGTTAATGAAACGCGATACTTGCATGGTTGTATTAACCGGACGAATGTCTCGAAAGTACTCACCATGGACTGCAGCGACAGCCTCCCAATCGTCGATGTTGGTGAGAAGAATCCGGGTGCGCACCACTTGACTCAATGAGCTGCCAGCATCCTGTAGTGCGGCGGCAATAATCTCCAGACAGCGCCTCGCTTGAGCGGCAGGGTCCCCTATACCAGCGGTTTTACCTTCCAGAATAGGGGCGGTTCCGGCAATCGCGACGATCGCTCCGACTCGCACTGCCCGAGACATGCCGATCTTTGGCTCAAATGGACTACCACTGGAAACAAGCTTACGCATGGAGATCTCCGAAAAAAATAAGAACGGTCTAACATCTGAATTAAGCCGACCCGCGAAGTGGCGTCGGTTTGATTGAACTGTTATGCCTGCGTCGATTCAATAAAGGCACCAATCACACTCAAGATAGCGAGTAGGCCGCCAACTAGCACTGTTACGATGTTCAAAGCACCAAATCGACGGTTCGGATCATGCTGAGGGGCGACGTGCGCGTTGATGCGATTGGCGGCTCGTTGGATTGGGAGCATGAATATTACTGAGCCGAACGATAAGAGCAGATAAGGGGGAGGCAAGTAGCTCAGTAGGGTCGCCACAACCCATGCGGCGAACAGTAACGCCGCAGATGGCATCGCAATCGCCTGTCGCTGGGCCATGGATCGAACTCGGCGGAACAGCGGATAGCAAAACAATAGGCCAAGAACCGAGCGCCACGGAGGAGAAATGCGCGACTGATCTCGGCTCTTCACCAGGCGCCAGTTTTGGTAGAACCAGTAAATCTGATACAGGCCAAATGTGCACACCGACATTACGGCCAATTTTGTAACCGAAACAGGAAAAAATGCGGGACGACCAGACAAATTGGCTTGCGGTACGACGTCGGCGATCGGCAGTGCTGTTTCCCAAGAACTCATAGATGTGCGCTTGCTGGCCTAACGCCTGAATTGAGCCGACCTGCGAAGCGGGTTCGGCTTGAATGACTAGGCAGCGGCCGGTGTGGTCAGCCGCCATTGTTTTGGAAACGGGATCAGAGTACCTCAGCCTGACGCGCGTTACCCTGGCCGGAAGCTGGCGGTGACCACGATCTGGTCGGCAGCTTCGGCCAGCTGGGTGAAGCAGTGGGCCAGGCCGGCGCGGGGCAGGATGAGGTGGTCGGGGTTGGTGTGTTCGAGTTGGCTGAGTTCGGCCAGCAGGTGCAGGTACTAGAAATCCTCAATCAGCTTCACCACCAGCTTGCCGAAGTTGCGCCCTTTGAGCAAACCAAAGAACGCTTCCGGCGCATTCTCCAGTCCTCCGACGATGTCTTCGCGATAGTGGATGCGGCCTTCCTTGAGCCACTGGCCCATCTCGTTGAGGAACTGAGGAAACAGGTGGATGAAGTCGCGCTGGATGAAGCCGCGTACAGTCAAGCGCTGGCGCAGGATCTGGCTGAGGAATCCGGGCAGACGATCCGGTCCGGGCAACACTTGGCCGCGGGCGTTGTAGGTGGCGATGGTGCCGCATACCGGGACGCGCGCGAAATCATTGAGCAGCGGAACCACCGCATCGAATACCTTGCCGCCGACGTTCTCGAAGTACACGTCGATTCCGTTCGGGACCGCCGCACGCAGCTGCTCGGCGAAATCCTCGGCACGATGGTCGAGCGCGATGTCGAAACCGATGCTGTCCAAATACTTGCGCTTATGCTCGCCACCGGCGATACCGATCGTGCGTGCGCCCCGCATCTTGGCGATCTGGCCGACAGTGGCGCCGACCGGACCACTGGCGGCGGCAACCACCAAGGTTTCACCGGGTTGCGGCTTGCCGATCTCATGCAGGCCCGCATAGGCCGTGAAGCCGGGCATGCCGTATACGCCCAGCGCGGTGCTAAGCGGTAGCCCGCTCTCCTCCAACTTGCGAGTCAGCGTATCGCCTTCAACTACGGCGAAGGTCTGCCAGCCGCCGGTGGCCTGCACGAAGTCGCCGACGGCGACGCTGGGATGATTGGAGACCAGCACCTCGGAAACAGTGCGTCCCTCCATGACATCGTCGATCGCCACTGGCGGTGCGTACGAACGTCCTTCGTCCATGCGACCGCGCATGTACGGATCCAGCGACAGGTAATGATTGCGCACCAGCACCTGACCGAACCCGGGTGTCGGCACCGGCACGCGCTCGAGACGGAAGTTGGCAGCCTCTGGTTCGCCGCGGGGGCGTGAGGCCAGGACGACGCGGGTATTGACGAGATCGTTCACTAGACAAGATGCCTATCTGGGAGTGGCTGCGACGACGAGACCGCTTCAAGCAAGGGTCGCGACCGGGCTGCCGAGGGACGCAGCGAACAGCATCGCAGCGATCGTCAAATACGTTTTCTGCATTGGGCGCTCACGAGAAGTGGTGGATGAAAGGAATCGTCGGTCGCCTCCAGCGCCGGAGCAGTATGCCGGCCGACCTCGCCGACGGCAGTCAGAACGGAGTGATCGCTTATGGCATTGCATTATGGGAACGGCTCGTATGTTTATTACAGCAGCCTTACGATAAATTTATATTTGATCGGGGCTGTTCGCAGTCGACAAATTTAGAAATCTTTAGAAATCGCAGAAAACCGGCCAGGAAGGGGGTCGGCGAATCGGCGGCGTGTAACAGCGCCCCGCAGTAGCTTCCCCCCACCCAGGAGTCGGCAACATGAAGAAGCATCCACGTCGTATTGCAAAAGTACGCTTGTCCAAATCCGTCCTGGCCTTGGCCTTAGTTCTGGCCAGTGGCTCGGCATTCGCGCAATCCACCACCGGCGGTATTTCCGGCAGTGTCGCCGATGCCGCCGGCAAGACCGTCCTGATCGAAAACAACAGCGGTTTGAGCCGCGAGGTGGCGGTCGACGATCGCGGTCGTTATGCCATCGGCAATCTGCCGCTGGGCACCTATAAGGTGACCGTCAAGCAGGGCGAAGCGGTGCTCGAGACTCGCGAAAACATCGGCATCACCGTCGGCGCCAGCACCGATGTCTCGTTCGCCGGCGGCGTGCAGACCCTTGGCGTGGTGAGCGTGGTAGGGACTCGCGTCGCTCCCATCGACGTAACGCAGATCGATACCCGCACCGTCATCACTTCGGAGCAGTTGACGCAACTGCCGCTGGGCCGCACTGCGGAAGCCATCGCCCTGCTGGCCCCCGGCGTAGTCAACAATTCCGGCGGCTTCGACAACGGTCCACTCGGTGGATCGCTGCCAAGCTTCGGTGGTTCGGCGGCATCGGAAAACGCGTACTACCTCAACGGCTTCAACACCACCACGGCGGCGAACAGCCTCGGCGGCCTGACCCTGCCGTACGGCGCCATCGACCAGCAGGAAATCTTCACCGGCGGCTACGGCGCGCAGTACGGCCGCTCCAACGGCGGCGTCATTAACCAGGTCGGCAAGCGCGGCAGCAACGAATGGCACTTCGGCGCAGCGGTGATCTGGGAGCCGGATAGCCTGAAGGCCAAGCAGAAGGATCTGTACTGGCGTCCGGATAGCCTGACCTCCAGCACCAGCAACACGGCCTACAACTACGCCAGGGCCGCTAACGGCCTCTACCTGCCGCAGAGCGAACAGGAATCCAGCACGACCACCTACAGCGCCTACGTCGGCGGTCCGATCGTGCAGGACAAGCTGTTCTTCTTCCTCGCCGCCGAGCAAGCGGATTCCGATGGCGTCCGCATCCTTTCCAACCGCGACTCGGGCAATGGCGCGACCGGCGGCTGGACGGATTACGACTACACGCAGCAGCGCTGGTACGCCAAGTTGGACTGGTACATCACCGACAACCACCTGCTCGAAGTCACTGGCGCCAGCGATGAGTATGAAACCAAGGGCGAGATCTACCGGTACGACTACCTCAACCGCGAGCGCCTGGCCTATCGGACCGATGAATCGACGCAGGAAGCCGGACCGACACTTTACTCGGCCAAGTACACCGGTCACTTCGGCAACGACTTCACCGTGACCGCGCTATACGGCGAGCAATCCACACCGGACAAGTTGACGCCGTTCGGCTACGACGCGGCCAACGGCCCTGTCATCACCGACGCCTCCCTGCAGAACCCGGCCTACGCGCCCACCCCGATCCAGGGCAGTCAGTTGATCACGTCGATCACCGACCCCGACCGGGAATACAAGAAGACCAATACCCGCCTGAACCTCGAGTGGCGCATCGGCGACCACACCCTCAACTTCGGCATCGACAACCAGAAATCCGAAGGCATCAACATCGGCTCGGTCCGTTCCGGTCCCGGCTACTCGTGGGCCTACGGACGGACCGCCGATCCGTATGGCCTGTTGACCGGTGGCCTGATCAGCCAAGCCGCGAACGAGGACGGCGGCGTAGGAGCGCCCAGCCCGGCGCTGGTGGATCCCACCTATGGCGCGTCGGGCTACTACGTCGTCAGGAACATCGACACCAGCCTGTATTCCTACGAAGCCAAGCAGAAGGCTTACTACATCGAGGACAAGTGGCAGGTCACCGACAACCTGCTGCTCAGCCTGGGCCTGCGCAAGGACGAGTTCACCAACTACACACCGTTCGGCGAGGCCTACATCGACGTAGGCGACGCGTGGGCGCCGCGCATCGGCTTCAGCTGGGACGTGAATGGCGATTCCAGCCTCAAGGTCTTCGGCAACATCGGCCGTTATTACCTCGGCCTGCCGCTGGCGCCAGTGGGTCTATTCACCCCGGCGATCAGCACCAGCACCTACTACACCTACAGCGGAATCAATGCCGACGGCACGCCGATCATTTCCGAGCAGTTGGGATCCGCCGTGTCGGCCAACTCGCGCTTCGGCCGCATCGCGGACGTGCGCACCGCTGTGGCCCGCGACATCGAGGGCGAGAACCAGGATGAAATCATCCTCGGCTTCACCAAGGAACTGGAAAGCGGCTGGGTGCTGGGTGTGCGCGGCACGCACCGCCGCCTGAACGCCGGTATCGACGACCAGAACTACGACGTGTCGAATGAGGCGCTGATCGAGGCCGCCGCCGCGCAGGGAGTGACGATCGACTTCTCAAGGGTTTCCGGCGCCGCGCTGATCAACCCCGGCCAGGACAACGTTTGGGGCGTGATTGGTACGGACGGCCAGCTCCACGAAGTACTGGTGACCCGCGAAGCGGCCGGGTTCCCGGAATTCAAGCGCAATTATTCGGCGGTCGAATTCAACCTGGAGCGTCCGTTCGACGGCAAGTGGTACACCAAGCTCAACTATGTGTGGTCGCACAGCTACGGCACTACCGAAGGCCAGTTGCGTTCGGATCTGTGGCGCACCGGCGGCGCGCTGGGCAGCTATCAGGGTCAGGCGTCGGTTTCGACCACGCAGAGTTGGGACCACGCGGCACTGATGGAGCACTTCAATGGCGACCAGTCCAACGACCATCGCCACCAGTTCAAGCTGTACGGCTACTACCAGTTGACCGAGGAGTGGGGCGTTTCCGGCAACCTGAGCATGATTTCCGGCGCGCCGAAGAACTGCCTGGGCTCATACGGCGGTACCGAGTTCACGGGCAGCGATCCGGCCGGTTACGGCGGCAGCGCAGTCACTGGGGGTCCGTATCACTACTGCTACAACGCGGCGACCGGAAACCTCGAACCTTCGCCCCCAGGTTCGCAAGGCCGCCTGGGCTGGGTGAACCAGATCGACCTGGGCGTGACCTACAAGCCGGGTTTCGCCAAGGGCAAGCTCGCCTTCAACCTCAACGTGTTCAACATCACCAACGAGGACACCGCGACCAACATCTATCCGTTCTCGCAGTTGCCCGACCTAACGGTGAACCCGCTGTGGAATCAGCCGGTCGCGTACCAGACGCCGCGTTATGCGCGCCTGTCTGTCACCTACGACTACTGAGTGGGCATCGCCGCGGGAACCTGACGCAACCGACGCAATGCCATGCGCGTCAAGCAATTGGACTGCCGCCCTTGGGCGGCAGTCCGTTTTCCGGAAGCGGGTGCGCTTCGCTGGCTACCCAGTTCCAGATTGCCAACGGCAGGGGTTGAACCTGCACCTCACAAGCGACGCTCGCAGGACCGCTGTGGCGGTACGTCTACCTAATTCCGTCACGTTGGCCTGGATAGCTTAGAGGGCAGCCGGTGTGGTCAGCCGCCATCGTTTTAGAAACAGGGTCAGCGGGTCAGGCCCCCAGCAGTTCGACTTCGAACTTCAGCGTGGCATGGGGCGGGATGACGCCACCGGCGCCGCGCGCGCCGTAGCCAAGGTTGGCGGGGATGATCAGCGTGCGCTGGCCTCCTTCCTTCATGCCCTGCACGCCTTCGTCCCATCCCTTGATGACCATGCCGGCGCCCAGCGGAAATATGAAGGGTTCGTCACGATCCTTGCTGGAATCGAATTTGGCTCCCTGCGCGTCGTTCTCGTAGAGCCAGCCGGTGTAGTGCACGGTGACGTTGCGGCCAGGCGCGGCCTCGGCGCCGGTGCCGACGACGGTGTCTTCAAACTGCAGGCCGGAAGCTGTGGTGGTGAATGCCATGGGATTTCTCTTGTTGGGATTAGGGATTTTAATAGTTCGCGAGGCGACAACCAGAAAAGGAGCAGGGTCATTTCCTTGAGTATTGAAAAATGAACCTGACCCCTTTTTTTGACCCCTTTTTTTGGCTTCGGCGAATCGCTTGCGGAGTTCGCGACGTGAGAGCGCCTGCGCTCCATCTTAAAGCGGGAGGCTGGCGCTCCCGACAAAAATGCCGCCGCCAGGGCCGGGATATGCTCTAGTCGCCGAGCAATGCCGCGTTGCCCCATGTGACGACCGTAGGCGCCTTGTTCCTGGCGGAATTGCCACGCGCCACCAGCTCGACGATCTTCACGCCCGCTATGTTGGCGCTCAGGACCTGCGCCGTTTGACCGAAGCGGGCCGGCTTGGATGTCGCCAAGAGCTTACCGTCTCCATAGACGGAGAAGGTCACCGCGTCGTCCGCATCAAGGGTCGAATCATCGACTCCGATCTCAGCGATGAAGCGGCGGAATTGGCCATCGGCCCTGACCTCCAATCGCGAGTTGGCGAGAACGCCCAAACCCGTCTCGTACATCCTGCCGTCGATGCGCAACGCCTGCCGGTAGGGTGTGGCGTCGGCCTGCGCGCCGCCCCATCCGGTGTAGGCAGGTGGTTCGCCGGTGTCGGTCGTCCCTCCCCAAGGCGTGATCATGCGATGGATCGTGGGATCGGGCTGGGGAATGACCACGCCGTCGACGGCCGGGTTCACGCGTCCGGGCATTTCCGACAGATATAAGCCGTCGGCCAGTGCGCGCGTGCCGACGGCGTCGAAGACAAGCGTCTGGCGCGGGTCGAGACGCATCTTCGTTCCACCGGAAAAGACGGGCAGCGTCGCGCCGGTCCATAGGTCCTTGAGCGTAACCGGCGCCGTTGCGGCGAACTTCATGTGGCCGGCCGTCAACGTCACCTCGGCCGGCGCAAGTCCGCGGTTGAAAATCGCCACCGCCTTGTGGCCGTTGCTCAGCGTCTTGACCAGGATCTGAACGTCGTCGGTGTCGTAGGCCAGCACCGCCTGGTTGCCCGCCGGGTCCTGATTGACGGCGATGATGTCGCTGTTGCCAAGGATGTCCATCAGCGGTTGCGGCGCGTTCCTCAGGTCGTAGCCGATCAGAAGCGGCGCCGACAGCATCGACCACAGCGCGAAGTGCGACTTGGCCTCCGTCAAATGGCGCTCGTCGAAGTCGCCGTGACCGATGAAGAGCATGTCCGGATCGTTCCAGGAGCCGGGATGCGCATAGAGCGCGCGGTTGGCCGCGCTGTCGAAATTGGCCAGCATCCGCGTCCAGCTGGGCGTGATGTCGTCGCTGGTCCGCGACAGATTGCCGACGTCCTTGGCCCAGGCGCGGACGTCGGCCGAGCCCCAGGCGCAGATTGAAAAGACATAGTCGCCATCGGGATTTGCGCGGTGCAGGGCATCGGCGACCTGTTGGTAGAGCTTGCGGACGGCCGGTATGTCGGTGCGGCGGATTTCCTTGATGTCGATCAAAGGATCGAGCGCCCGGTATTGGCCGGACTTGACGCGCTCGTTGTCCAGACCGAAGGCGCGGATGCCGCAGGCATCGACCTTGATGTAGTCGAACGCCCAATCCTTGAAGTAGAGTTCAATGTCTTGCTCGATATGGCCGTACAGTCCGACCTCGCGCTCGACGACCGTGCCCTCGGGTAGGTTTGGCGCATTCGGCGCGAAGGCCTGCGAACAGTTGTTGGCGCCGATATCCGAGTAGATGCCGGCCTTCAAACCCATGGCGTGGATGCGGTCGGTGAACGGTTTGAAGCTGGTCTGTTCGGCTCCGCCGACCGCGGCGGACGGGAAAATCGAGGTGCGCACGATCATGCGGCCGTCCGTGGTCCGTCGCTTCAGCCACCAACCGTCATCGATGTTGATGTAGCGGTAGCCCTTCGCGGCCAGGCCGCTGTCAACGATCGTCTTGGCGGAATCCAGAACCTTGGCTTCGGTGACATCTGTGTGGAAGGCGTTCCACGAGTTCCACCCCATGGGCGGCTTTGCCGCTTGTCCTGTTGTTACCGCAGTCCAGCGGCCAGCCGGCGCCAGCGGATCGGTCGCAGCATAGGCTCCGCCGCCATAACATAGCGCCAAGGCGAGACAGCCGATAAACCCTTGAACAGAACGCCTCATTATTCCCTCGGTATATTCAAAATCATGAATTCAGCTACTGGTGCGGATCTGGATGCGCCTTGGCCCAGTCCAACGCGCCTTGCAGGGTAGTCACCCAGACCTCGCCGTGGTGGGCGGCCAGCCAGGTGATCAGCTCGCGGTGCGCGGAGTCGGATACCTGCAGGTAGTCGCCGCCGACGCCGTGGAACAGGTAGACCGCCATGCCGCCGCCCGCTTGGGCCTGCTTAGCGAAATCGATCAGCTGCGCGCCCGTGACCCCTTCGTCGAACCCGCGCGAGGGGATGTGCATCGGATCCATCCGGCCGACATCGGCGCGGAGGTCGTCGGGCGAGGTGTGGACCCCGCGCACATAGGTCACCAGGTTCGCTGCCCTGAGAGCCTCGATATAGTCGACGCCGCCCGCCATGGTCTGGCCGCATGGCGAGGCGAATCCGTGGGTTGGCTTGCCGTCCAGCGCGGTCAGAAGAACGTTCTGCTGCTCGATCTCCTTGAGCATACTCGCCGGCGTATAGGCCTCGGACGTGTAGCGGGGATCGGTGGAAAATTTGGACGCGGGGCAAGGGTGGAAGAGGGTGTGATTGGCGAGTTCATGGCCCGTCTCGCCTACGGCGCGCCAACGCGGAACGTCCGCCGGCTTCAGGCCGGCGAGGAAGAAGGTCGCCTTCAATCCGGCCGCGTCCAGCACCGGCACCGCGTGATCCAGCTGAGAGTCCAGCCCGTCGTCGTAGGTCAGCACCACCGCCGCCTTGGCCCCTTCCGGCCATGTCGTCGCCGATGCGGTCGACACGCCGCAGACCAAGCTCAGCGCGAGCGCCAGAAGCATCTTCATCGTCATCCCCCTCACGGAGAGAAAGCCGCTGATGGACCGGAAGCTCCGATTGAACCCAGACAGTATTTCGAAAGTCCGTTTCTGATCGCAGCCGATAGGCCCGCATAGCGAACTGCGGTGAATGTCACGTCGTCGGCCCACACCGGCAGCGTGGCGATACAGGCGACACGCGCCAGTACAAATCGTTTCATTCTGACGGCCATCCGAGAGCGGAGTTTTCGGGTGTCTCGAATCCGCGACGCAGTCAGCCACGCTATCGAGCAAGGAAATAGAAGCTGCGATGTTCACATGCCTGCACGGAGCTTCGCCGAATCTCCCTTGCACGACAAATGAAGTATTGAGCACTTTCCATTCCGTAAAAGAATAGATCTGGTGGACCGCCTATCCGCCTGACTCGTGCAACGACACTTTGGCGACGAAGAAGCGAAGAGCCCAAGGCAAAAAGGGGTCAGAGTAAATATCGGCTTCAAACGGATATTTACTCTGGCCCCTTTTCCGTTGACCCCTTCTTCTTTTTTTGCCTCAGGGCGGATCGGCCTTCACGTGGCGCTCGATATAGGCCGCATGGTCTGGCATCTCGGCCACCGTGCCGGCAATCGCCTGGCGCACGCGCATGAAATGGGCCAGCAGCGCCTGCTCGTCCACGTGCTCGACGAATGGAGCAAGCCGATCGGGCCGCAGGCCCAGGCCGAGGTACATGGACACCCACGAGGGCTCCAGGAACCCCAACTGGTGGTGCATGACCACTCGCCCGGTGCCGCGGAACATGTCGATCTGGTGCGCCAGCGTCTCGGGCAGCTTCATGTTCGCGCAGTAGCGCCACAGTTCGGAATCATCGCGCTGCGTCAGGTGGTAGTGCATCGCGATGAAATCGCGGGTCGACTCGAATTGCTCGGCGTGCTGGCGGTTGAATTCGGCGGCCAGCGAGGGATGGAAGTCGCGATCCGGGAAGTACTCCACCAGCCAACCCACGCCGTCCATGATGATGTGGATGCTGGTGGACTCCAGCGGCTCCACGAAACCCGCCGCCAGCCCAAGGGCGACCACGTTCTTGACCCAGGCACGCTTGCGCCGGCCGGTCACGAATCGCAAGGGGTTGGGCACGCCCTGTGGCTTGCCTTCGAGGTTGGCGACCAGCAATGCGCTGGCCTCGTCGTCGGAGATGCAGTCGCTGTTGTAGACCAGGCCACTACCGGTGCGATGCTGCAGCGGGATCGTCCATTGCCAGCCGGGCGCGTGCGCGGTCGAGGTGGTGTAGGGCCGCAGCGGCTCCGTGCGTTCGCTGGAAACCGCAAGCGCGCGGTCGCAGGGCAGCCACTTTCGCCAGTCCTCGTAACCGGCCTTCATGGCGCCTTCGATCAGCAGGCCTCGGAACCCCGAGCAATCGATGAACAGGTCGCCCTCGATGCGCCGACCGTCGGCCATGCGAACGGCTGCCACGAATCCGTCCTCGGGCCGCAGCTCGACGTCGACGACGGTGCCAAGCTCGCGCTGCACGCCACGCGCCATCGCGTACTCGCGCAGGTAACCCGCGTACAGCGAGGCATCGAACTGGTAGGCGTACGAATACGAATTATGGGCCGATGGCGACCCGGCCAGCGGCGGCGTGAACTTCATGTGCCGCGCCATCACGCTGGACGTGGACCAATCTTCATACGACGGGAAGTCGGGGTGCTTCGCGCTCAGTCGCAGCCAGTGCTGGTAGGGCGCGCGGTTCTGGATCGGCGGGCCGAAATCGCCAAAGCCGTGGAAGAAGCGGTGGCCGATGCGTCCCCAGTTGCGGAACTCGATCCCCAGCTTGTAGGTCCCCTGGGTGCGCTTGGTGAACTCCGTGTCGTCCAGCCCCAGCAGGTTATTGAAGGTGCGGATCGGCGGAATGGTGGCTTCGCCGACACCGACCGTGGCGATATCGGGCGACTCCACCAACACGATCTCGCAGCCCATCGGCCCTTGGCGGGGCAGTTGCTGCGACAGGGGCGCCGCCGCCATCCAGCCGGCGGTCCCGCCGCCGACGATGACGATCCGGCGTATGTGACGCTCGTTCATGGCCATGCCTCCCCGGACACGGGGTCAGGTTACTCCTTGCCTGACGGCATGGGTTAAAAAAGGGGGTCAGGTTCATTTCCTGGGTTAAAGAATGAGCCTGACCATTTTTCGTTAGGGTGGGCCTTGGCCCACCGGGCAAACATCAGGTTGCCTAGGATCGAAACGAAGCAAGCGTAATGCGGATCCGTCGTAGACGATGGCCAACTTCGCTGTTGAAAGCCGGCCGGATATGCGCGAATAGATGCAATGCCGGCAGAGGACAGACATGCGGCGGGCTCTCAACAGCGCAGCTGGTCATCCGCTTCGCGGGTTCCGCCCTACGTGTACTAACGCCTGAGTTAAGTCGAGCCGGGAAGCGGCGTCGGCTTGGACGAATTGTTAGGCCTCATGGCTGGCAAGCCACGGCCACCTCGTAGATAGGATCCGCGGACGCGCGAATCTGCAGCCAACAGTTTGCACCCTTGGGCTGATACTCCAAGAATGTCCCGTTCTCGCGGCGAACAGGTTCTGCAGGGCCATAGAGCCGAGTGACCTCCGCGACAGGCATGCCGGGGCAGAGGCCGGCCGGCGTGCACGCATTGAAGCCGGTGCCAGCGAGGGCGGTAACGCGCCGAGGCACATCCGGGCCGGGCGACTCCAGCCACCCGACAGTGACTACCAAACCCGGGTAGTACAGCTCAAGCCCTTCGCCCGTATCGAAGGTTCCGGCCGGCTCGCCCAGCGACCGACGCACGCGCGCCTCCGTGGCGCCGATCTCTATGCCGCCAATGCTGAGCTCCGAAATATTGGGAACACCGGCGTGGACTTCACTCACTGCGAGGACGGCAACAAGGACGATGATGTTTCGCATGAGGCCTAACGCCTGAATTAAGCCGACCCGCAGCGGGGCGGCGACTGAGTGCAAATATAGCCGAAGGCGTGCACTTAGGCGCCGCCCTGATGCGGGTTCGGCTTGAATGAATTGTTAGGCCGCAATACCTGCGGTTCCGTCAGAAGCCGCATCGTTGGCGAGCTTCGTTGAGGAAGTCCGCCTTTATGGATCCTAGGCACCTGCCTCACTTCCGTCAGCAAGGTATAGGACCTCACCTTCTGGATCGAGCACATGAACTCCGTGCTGTTCGGCGATTGCCCTTAGTTGGCCCAGTCGTTCTTCGTCGAATTCACTGAGTTCGAACGTCATCTCCAGGACGGATCCGGCCGGCCTGTTGTGTGCGAAATCTTCGTTCCAAACGGCACCCTTTGACCCGTCTTCCGGCCAAACTCGCAGAAGGTTATCAAAGAAAGAGGCAATGCCCGCGGTTGGTGCCTCGTTACTGTCTCTAAACTGATCCACAAACCCCGCCGCCGTCACCGCATCGGTAATATGGGGGGCATCAATTGCGTACAAGATTGCTTCGCTCATCGTTACTCCTCGAGACCAGGGTTTACGCTCGTTGTGGCGAAGTGGCCTCCAGTTGCGGCCTAACGCCTGAATTAAGCCGACCCGCAGCAGGGCGGCGACTGGGTGCAAATATAGCCGAAGCCGTGCATTTAGGCATTTAGGCGCCGCCCTGATGCGGGTTCGGCTTGAATGAATTGTTAGGGCGCTGGCGCGTTGACCACCAATACCTAATCAAGCCGGTAACTACGATGAACGACCAAGCGATGAGTGGGAATGCTGCACCAGCCATGAAATGACGCCAAGCAGCCCCTCCAACCGTGGTGACTGCATCGGGGCCCATGCCATCACGGAAGAACCAGGCGAGGTATAGCAGAACGCCAAGAGTGACACTGGAAAGAACGAGTGTTGCAAGTAGACAAATTCGACCTGGCCAAACGAACAAACCAATGTAGGCAATGCAGCTGGCGATCGTGAGTACGGGAACTGCTGCGAGCTGCCACATACCGTCTCCTGCGCCCTAACGCCTTAATCAAGCCGATCTGCGAAGCGGCTTCGGTTTGAATGAACTGTTAGGCCCTTGCGGTACCCGTGACGAGTTTGCCAGACCACAGGCGCAGCACAAGCGGCTCACCTGCGGCTAGAGTTATCTCAGTATCTGGATCATCGGTTACAGACACCTGCAAGTGCGATGGGCGCTGCGGAAAAATACAAATAACCCCGTGGTCGTTAACGACAGACTCGAAGAATGCAATGACCGCTTCTAGCGGAGCCATGCCGTACTCGGGAACAAGCAGGTCACCATGGGTATGCCAGGCTTGATCGCTGAAGCCTATGTAACACTCGTCTTCCTCGAACACTTCAAGTGTGAGAGAGCCATCAGTGCTTGTGCGGGAGCGAATTGGTTGGTTCAAGGACCTAACGCCTGAATTAAGCCGAGCCGCGAAGCGGCTTCGGCTTGAATGAATTGTTAGGCGCTATCGGGACTGCCGCCGATAGCACCACCCGAGATAAACCGTAGATAGCGAAAAGGCGACGAAGAGCCAGAAGGCCCATTTGCCATTGGAGAGTCTTACCTCGTGCGCACCGGCTGATTGAACAATTGGTTGGCCATTGACAGACAGTTCCCACAGCTCGGGCTCACCAGGGCCGGCATAGCCAATTGTTGCTGTGTTGCCGGGCTTAAGGACCGCAGTGGCCGTACCGTAGGCGGGCAGGATGCTCGGGTAAGTGAACTCTAAGCTGGAGTCATCGATGTGGAAGTGGATTGTCCGAGCACGGCCCGCACGAACCTCCTCCGAGCTCGTAATTAGCCCGGAAGCATGCTCAAGCAGCGTTGGCTGGGCTGAAAGCGAAAGCCGCCAGCCATAGAAGGCTGCGGCCGATACGGCAAGCCCGAGCAGTAGATGTAGCCAATGCACGCGTTGTTGGGACATAGCGCCTAACGCCTGAATTAAGCCGCGCCGCGAAGCGGCGTCGGCTTGAATGAATTGTTATACGGGAAGCGGCTCACTTCATGCCAACCCGTTGGTCGAATTTGCTCGGCACCAAGGAGATCAACTCGTTGTACTGCCGCCACACAGGGCCTTCCCATGGCATCGAGTCGACTGCGAACCGACTGAGTGAATCGAGTGAGCCGTGAATCTCTTTGAATGATTCGCTAGAGGCGGTGTTCTGTGCCAGACGGCGAATACGGTTGAGGAAGGACCACTCGATTGATCCTTGAACAGGATTGTCCTCTTCAAGCTGCAGCAATAGCCGGCTACATGTGAGGCAAATTGGTTGTAGTGATGGTCCATCGTGTCCAAGGGCATCATTCCCGTATAACGCCTGAATTAAGCCGGCCCGCGAAGCGGGTTCGGCTTGAATGAATTGTTAGGCACCAGCTATGCCCTCTCCGTCGAAGTAGATGTCAAACCAAAACTCAACTCCGAGTTTACCGAGTGCCTTCATGTGAGATGGGTCCATTGTCGGGCCACCTTGACCCGATTGAGAATCCCATCGGCAGCAGATATCAACGAAGTATCCCTGCTGCAATAGCTGTGAAATGGCAGCCTCCTTTCCGACCATTTTATCCAGAAGCCAGTCGAGGTGGTGCCTAGCATCGAGACTGTCGACGTTGCCGGCGGACTCAAGAAACCAACCTGACGATTTTCGAGTTCGAGTCGATTTCTCGGAAACGCGAGATCCGACCAGATGAGAGCTTGTCGGTTCTATCCCCAAAATTTTGGTGGCCTCGCTTGGATCTGCCGTGTCATGCATGGCGCGAAACCAAACGTGGGTATAGGAGCAAGTGGCGTAGTTTTTGTCGTAGCCGGTCAAAGCTTCACCTGGTGCCTAACGCCTGAATTAAGCCGACCCGCGAAGCGGGTTCGGCTTGAATGAATTGTTAGGCGCCACGCGGCACCAACGGAACAAGAAATGCATGTATTGCGGCCATGGACACGTAGCCAATCAAGAGTGAAAGAGCGGGAAACAACCAGCCGTGCGGTGTCAGGAGTCCCGCAAGAATAATGCTGAAAATGAATGGAGTAACAGCAAGCATGGCTGTTGATGGTACGGAAATCTTCTTACCGCAGGACTGACAGGCCACAGACCGTGCGGGTCCTAGGAATGATTTCTTAAGCTGGGAAAGTGCAGGCCTTTGACAGTACGGACAAATAGTCATGTTTGTTGTGGCGCCTAACGCCTGACTTAAGCCGACCCGCAACGGGCCAGTGATTGGCTGATATTAGAACAGAAGCCGGGGGCTTGAACGAAGCCGAGATGCGGGTTTGGCTTGAATGAATTGTTAGGCCGCATAGGCGAGATAGTTACTCCCGTTTGCGCCGGCGGTGTATTGCAAGGCCGGCGCCACAGAGTAGCAATCCAGTTGCAGCGAGCAAGGCGGAAACAAGATGAGAGTACTGGCCAGTCGGAACGACTCGGTAGTAGGCATGCGGATCGCTGGACGGCAGTCTGAAAGAGACTGGAAGAAAGTCTGAGATTGGCGGGAGTCCGAGTAGGCCAACGAGCAGAATGATCGCACCGATTGCAATGATGGACTTGCCCATAAGCTGTCTCTTGCGGCCTAACGCCTGAATTAAGCCGAGCCGCGAAGCGGGTTCGGCTTGAATGAATCGTTAGGTGTGCTGCATCCGAAACACATGATCTCAGCCTCACCTTTCGCGAAATGCTCGTTGTTTTGCGGGAACGCCATGCTCTTGCTCTCTGATCCCCTCAAGCATGACGAGGCGCTTGAAAAACGACTTGCGGCCCTGCGATGTACCGCCATTCTCGTAACCCCACAGGCAGCGATCAATCTCGTGATTGAGCTTGCCTAAAGGAAGGGCAGCCAGCACCTCGGGGTCTTGCTCCTTGATGATTGGGGTTGCCATTGCACACCTAACGCCTGAATTAAGCCGGCCCGCCACGAGACGGCTGAAGTTTGTCGAGACCGCGACGCGGGCTCGGCTTGAATGAATTGTTAGGCCTCATCCAGCCACTTAGGTTGCGGAGCTGCGGCCGACCAACCCCAATCTTTGAGTAAATCAATTACGTCTGCTATGACTGGAGCGTAAGTTGGCGCTGACAGCACTGAGTAGCCATAACCCGCTGCGGCTAAAGCAACCGTATGAGCTGAAAAACTCTCATAGTCGTCGGAAAGCAGAATCCCTCGCTCTGCGCCGAAATCGGGTAAGCGGGCGGAGAACGTAAGGGCTCGGCCTCCAGGTAGCACGATCTGGCATGGCGCCTCCACAGTGAAGCCAAGAAGCTGGCCGGCGTGTTGCCAATATGTAGATAGGCGATCAACTGTCATGGGTGAGGCCTAACGCCTGAATTAAGCCGGCCCGCCCGATCAACTGTCCGCTCGTGGCCATAGCGATGCGGGCTCGGCTTGAATGAATTGTTAGGCCTCGGCGCGATGCTCTTTGCGCCACCGAAGACCCGCTAGTCGAACATCTGGCCTAGTACTAAAATCCCCCAAGTGCCGCTCACCGTACTCTTCTTGATTTGCACGCACCAGATTGGCTAGATCCGTCGCTGCACCATGAAGGCTCGGACCGAACTTACCCAGCTCCTCGGTCGTCAGTCGAATATCGATTCCAAACATCGCGATCCCGCCGCACAGCACGCTTAAGTAGCACGCATCAGCGTCCTCAAGAAGTGTCCAGCTCCACGGTTCTTGCGCGACTACTTTCATCTGAGGCCTAACGCCTGAATTAAGCCGGCCCGCCCAGGCCAACTATCCGATTGATGCCGTAACGATGCGGACTCGGCTTGAATGAATTGTTAGGGCCCGTTTGCGGTCTCTGCATAGTCCCAGTGAGATAACTCCGGCCCACGGAGCATGTCAGATGTAACTACGTAATCAATCCTACGTCCTTTGCCCGAGTACTCAAAACTTACGCCGCACTCCATATCGCGGTTGGGTCCGGATAGATGTGCTGGATCCAGACCTTGTCGAATGACCTGCTCTCGGACCATAGCCGCCGCTTGCGCAAGATTTTGCGGATCGTCGAGCGGACACTGCTTTAGCGACCACACAACCCAGATCGCAGCAGAAACGAGTACTAATGTTGTGGCAGCTAATACGACCTTGACCATGGGGCCTAACTACGATTAGACCCCAAAGTGGGGTGTAGCGCGGATTGTGGGTGTGGTCTGGGAGGCTCGTCAATCAGGCTTTGTCTACGCGGCACAAGGTGTTACGGCAGTACCGCGAGCCGGCAGGACATTAAACATTGAGGGTGTTTACCGGCACGGAGGCCGTCTAATGCCTACGGCCGAAGATGTCGCGGTCATAAGCAAATCCAGGATCCGCCCCGCCAAGCCCCAGGCTGTTCGATGAAGTTCCGCGCAGATTGCGGGTGAAGCACCACAGTTTGCGGAAGGAACAGGCCTATCTATATTGGATTCGCCGGTATATCCGGATCAACGGACGGCGGCACCCGTGCGAATTAGGCGGTGAGAGGTCGAGTATCTGATGAGCGATCGCGAACAGGCCTAGCCGGAAGCGCGTTACCCGGGTCGAAAGGTGGTGGTGGCGACGATCTGGTCGGCGGCTTCGGCCAGTTGGGTGAAGCAGTGGGCCAGGCCGGCGCGGGGCAGGATGAGGTCGTCGGGTTTGAGGATTTCGGGTTGGCTGAGTCCGGCCAGCAGGTGCAGGTAGTGGCAGAGGGACTGCAGTTGCTGGTGGGCTTCTTCCGGCAGGAAATGGTCAAAGGAGTCAGAGAACATATCGGTTTCAAACAGATATGTTCTCTGTCCCCTTTTTCAGTCCCTTTTTCGCTCCTACAGTCTATGCACCCGTCAGCAATCGATCGCTACGACGGCGTTGGATCAGCCTGTCCAGTTCATCGACGACCGGGTGCTCCTCCAAACCAGACCACAAACTCCAGTGTGCGACGAAGTCCACTCTCTTGCCGAAACCAGTGTCGTCTTTGAAGTACAGTTTTACGGTGTCAGGGTGGATCCAGCTGCCGCCATCGACGCGCTGCAGCTGTGACACGGGGACTTCGTAGCGTCGCCCAAGGTCGGAAATCAAGAAATGCTCATCCTGCAGATCGACGTGCCGCACTTTGCCGAACTTGCAATAAGCAAAGACGACACAGAACAAGGCACCCAAGGTCCCGAACCATGCCTTCGTTTCGCCCTGGCCCACAAAGGCGATGGTCACGCAGATGGGTAACAAGATCCAGAAGGGCGCATACAGATACTTCCAGAGATATGTTGTGCTGGAAGAGAGCCGATCTGATTCCATGTAACCGGGCCTTGTACCGATTGGAGATAGTCGATGATAGAAGCAGAAGCCGGCAGCTTCGCGCTACTCGAACTCCCGCTTTCGATCAAGCCAAGTGGCAAGAATACGCGATCAAGGCGCTAGGCGGCCGGCCTGCGACGCTGCGGCAGCTTGGCGGGGACGGGTCGGAAGGTGGTGGTGGCGGCGATCTGGTCGGCGGCTTCGGCCAGTTGGGTGAAGCAGTGGGCCAGGCCGGCGCGGGGCAGGATGAGGTCGTCGGGCTTGAGGATTTCGGGTTGGCTGAGGTCGGCCAGCAGATGCAGGTAGTGGCAGAGGGACTGGCGTTGCTGGTGAGCTTCTTCCGGCAGGAATAGCCGGGCTCGCATGGCTTTCCTTGGCGCACGACGGTCTCCTTTCTTCTTCGCAATGGAATGCCTTCTAAATGCCTCCGTCCCCTTTAGCTCGAATGTGTACTAGCCGCCCCGACGCAGAGCATGTGCGCCGATGGTGCCCAGTGCACGGGCACAGAGAATCCACCAGATTGACGGGGGTTGGCACCTAAATAGTGAGTGGAGCGGGTGCAGTCATCTGCTTATGGCCTGTAGAAATCAGGCAGCACGGAAGTACCCCCCGCCGAGCGTGAATTATTTACGTTGTGCGTACGCGCTTTCAGTGCTCCCATGAACTCGGGGAAATAAGAGGCGAAGAGCGGTTGAGTCGCATAACCACCTCCGTCTCTTCTTATCTACTTTAGTGCTCTGGGGTTGGCGGATGAAGATTCGCTAGCCTTGTAGGCCGGGGAAGTGATGATGAGCGCGCCGAAGCAAGTTATGCCGGACCATCGCCGCATTGCACGGATGCACCAACCACGCGCGGCATTTCGCGCACACCTGCTTCCCTATCAAACATTTGAAGAAGTTCGTGCAGCTTGCGTTGCTGTTGGCAGTGCGGACATGAATAAAGGATTCAATAATGCGCGCTAGCCAAAGCTTGGCGGTTGTTGCCCTCCTTCTTCTCAATGGGTGCGCGAGTCTCAATAGCGTTCACCGAACTCACCGGGTAAAAGGCTCAGAAAGCGCGAGCATCCTGACGGTAGACGCAAAGCAGCGTCACTTGCTGATTGTTCCTGAGCCCGACGCCAACAAGGTGACTCGGTTTCGGATGTGCGCCGAAGCCGCGCCGGACGTCTTCAGCGCTTATGCGAGCAGCTTGAGCGGAAACCTCGGACTGGGCGCGACCGAACGGAATGCGGCGTTCGCCAACTCGATGGCGGAAACCGCCGCTACTGTCGAGCGGACGCAAACCATCAACCTGCTGCGCGAGTCGATGTATCGCACTTGCGAACGGTATCTGTCCGGCGCACTGAACGAGGATCAGTTCATCATTCAGGCCGCGCGCGACCAGAAGTCGATGGTGGCAGTCCTCGCGATCGAACAACTGACCGGTGCCATCCGGGCCAAGCCCACAATCATTTCAGGCCCTGCCACTTCTGCCTCGGTGATCGACGGTACCGAGGCGGCCAAGTTGATCGGGCAATTCCGAGTCGAAGAAAGCACCGCGAAGACCAACCTGGCGGCAGCGGACAAGGCGTACGCATCCGCCAACAAGGCAGGTAAGTGCGACACCGTTGCCGAGAAGCCCGCGGCCGACGCGAAGGACCCGACAGCCGACGAGTGGCTGGCCTGCAAGAGCGCCGAAACGATGGTGGCGCAGCGCAAGGACGAACTGAAGACGGCCACCAGCAGGCTGGACAAGGCGCTGACGTTGGCAGCGGATTTTGTCTCCAAGAGCAACGCATCCACTACCGGCGGGACGAACGAAGGCTTGGCCTACACCGTAACGCCGCCGGGAGACGATGCACTCATTGCCGTTGCGCAGGCCGTGGAGAACATCGTGACATCCCCTGGCATCGATGAGCCGCTCATGTTCTGTATTGCATACTTCCAGAGAACCGGGAAACTCAATGACGACGCGGTGAAAGCCTGCACACAGATCATCAGCGACCGGGCGAAGGACGATCGAGCAAGGCAGCAAATCAAAATGGGCATAGCCAATGCCGCTGGCTATCGAAGTGACTTGGCACAGGGCAGGAGGCACAACAGCTTCATGCAACGGCTATTTGCGCGGATAGAGACCTCCGACCCCAAGACGCTCGCCAACAAGATGGTTATGTTCGAAACGAGGGCCGGCACGAATCACGGCCTCGGCGTCGCCTGCACCTCTCGTGAGGCTTGCAAGAGTGCAGTTCGCGGCTCCGATCTATCGGAATCCTACTTGGCGGATGAGGCGAAGCTGGAAGCCGCGTTGCGAAACTGGGACAAGCCCAAGCCTTGAGAGGAAGAAGCCGATGGATGTTTCCAAGATATTTCTAATTGCCGACGAAGAAGAAGCGCAGCGTAAATTTGCCCAGTACAAGTTTCTTGATGGCTTCAATACACTGCTCATCGGGCCGACGGACATCTTCCGCATCACCGGCCAGGCCCCCAACAAGATCGAATGGAAGAGTGGAGCCGACCACGACTGGTATATGGTCGTGGTGACGGAGGCGACCGTTTGGACGGCGGGCGATGGCGTAGTAGAGGGTCCGGACTGAGAAGACGGAAAGTTGGTGCGCGGTAGCGTTGTATGCCAACTTTGAGGATGATCATACGTGTTCTTAGTACCCTCAATGATAGTTATCAGCTTCTTATCAGCCGAACTAACCTGAGGAGATTGACAAATGTCACAGCAGGAAAATCTCGCCGATTCTGCTCGAGCGCTCGAGCAAGATAGATTCGTTTACAGAGTTGTAATCTGTGTTCTAAGCACCCTTGCTCTCGTTGTTGTCGGAATAGCTGCGTACTTGGCGATAGTCAACAACGGGAAGGTCGATAGTTTCCCAGTGATTCTCACCGCACTTGGCTCCGCATCACTTGGAGCACTTGCGGGAATAGTGGCTCCAGGCCAATCCAGGTAGACGCCTAGCTCAGATGAGCATAAAGGCACTGCTTTGCTTCTTCTTCATGCTTTTCTATGTTGACCGGAGGTAGTGGTGGCGGCGATCTGGTCGGCGGCTTCGGCCAGTTGGGTGAAGCAGTGGGCCAGGCCGGCGCGGGGCAGAATGAGGGCGTCGGAGTTGGTGTGTTCGGGTTGGCTGAGTTCGGCCAGCAGGTGCAGGTACTAGAAAACGTACTCTGACCCCGTTCTTTTCCATCGCGGGCATCACGCGAACGATGCGGTGCGCCTTCGGCTTACCGCATCCTACGGGGCTCAGTCTCCCGTCCTCCTTGAGACGACATCGAAGCCACCGCCCGGCCATTGCCATCGGCCCGTGATGGTTCTGCCGTCCTCGCTCAACTTGCCCTTGAAGAAGTTGTCCGAATCCTTGTCGCCGAACCAGGTCCAGCAGGTCCCGTCGTCGTCGACCTGGTGGGTATAGGTGAAGTTGCTGCCATCGTCGGCCATCAGATGGGAACGCAGGCTCTGCGTGTCCCCGTCCCAGGTGATGTATTCGATCCCCGACAGCTTGCGGCCGCGTGGGGTCGTCGCCTCGAACTCCTGGATGAGGTAGTGACCACCCAGCCCCATCCGATAGGTCGAAGTTCCCGGGACGAGGCCTTCGTTCTTCCAGGTACCCAAGAGATGCGCGAGCCGTTTCATCGTGGGGTGTGGCGTCAGCGGGAGTTCCGCTGCTCGATGGTTGTTGCTGTCTGCCATGAGGCCTCCTTCCGGCCTTGCCTGTGATAGTCCCCCGCATTGCGCGGACTCTCTCTAAAGACGAATGGGAGACCAGGAAATCGACATAGACCGCCGGTGTTGCCGGAACGACTGCCGGGCCCAGATGGGGCAGGCTCCAACAAATAGGGTCAGAGCATCGTAGCCCGGGTGAATGTCGGTGGCCTAGCCACCCCAAGTCGCAAGGTTCGGAACCTTGCACGCAAGCCAATTTGCTTTGCGCGCAAGGTTCTGGAGGCGACGCTTGACCTACTTCCACTTCGCGCGCAAGCAAAAATGCCTTGCGCGCAAGCCTCTGTGCTTTGCGCGCAAGCCGAAGAACTGCGCGCGCAAAGCAAATTACTTCGCCATTACGTTCGGGGGCTCCGGGCGCCGACCGTAATAGCGGCTTCCGCTAAGCACGGAGCTGCAAGCGCGACTCTCAATACTTTGCGCGCAAGGAAATTTTCTTTGCGCGCAAAGCTAAATGTGCCAAGTCTCGCCTTCGGAGCTTTGCGGACGGAGATAAGAAGCTTGCGCTAGCGCTTCTAGAGCCGGCCACGAACCCTTTCGCTTCTGCGTTCGGCCGTTATCTTCGCGAGCGAGGACCTCCGGTGGCAGGAAGCACGCGTGATGGGTATCGTTGGGTTGCAAGGGGTCAGAGAACATATCCGATTGAAGTGAGTATGTTCTCTGACCCCTTTTCTAACCAGCCGGCGGGCATATTCCCCTTTCGGGTCTTGTATTCAGCCGCCCTCCCGACGCAGAACGGATTGCGTCGGCTGTGCCCAGTGCATAGGCACAAAAAACCCACCAGTTTGACGGAGGTGGGTACCGCTGGTTGAGGAGTTTCGACGCTCCTTGGAAGTGAGTTTGCGAAGGTAGGGGTGTGGTGTCAACTCACAGTTTTAGCGAGGGCCAACAAGATTCAAAATTGTCGCCGAGCCGCTTCATTTCGCCCGCATCGCCTTGATCAGAAAATTGAGAGCCAGGGATGCAACTCTGGCAAGCAGATAAGCGATGGCTGCACAAACTCCCAGCAGCCCCACGAATAGCACGCCTTGAAGAGGAGTGAGCACTTCCTTCAAAGGAACACCGCTCGGCACGCCCAGAAAGGACGCGCATAGCCAACCGAGGGACACCATGAAGATCCCAAAGCAAATTGAGAAAAAGTAGCCGTGTACTTTCCATGGGTCTTCGTTCATTTCATTCTTCAACGAAAGCAACCTGTATCTACTGACATTGTTTGGCGACAACGTCCTTGCGCTCAAGAGCGTCGCTCAGCAGGGTGTCGTAAAGCTGCAGGCGAATTCTCATGAGGGTTCCTGCGGTGATGATCAAGTAGAGCAGCACCAGGAACAATCCCAACATCATTTGCCAACCGGGCATGCTTAGCAAGTCTTTCCAGTTGCGTAGAAAAAGGTACACGGCTGCCAGCACGGGAAGAATCCCCAAGCGATCAACGCCGCCCGCAAGCAAGCCCAGCTTCGCACTCAATTGCCGCTGCGCCAGTTGAGCAGTGCGGCGGTGCTCCGCCAGCGCTTCGAATGAGAATCCGCTCAGCCAGACCACAATGGCGTGGAAATGGGGGTGATCGTGGTCCAGTTGCTTCACCTGGTCCTCTCGCCAGCGCCAAAGCGTCCAGCCCAGAATGCCGTAGGAGCGTACAAGCATGGGCAGCCAGGCGACGAGCAAGATCGCGAAACCCACTTGGGCCATGGTGATCATCCACATGGCTGGGGTCATGAGACGGACGAGTACAAAGGGCAGTAGTGTGGTGACTGCGCCAGCCCACCCTATGTAGTTGAGTATGCGGTAGGGCTTCGGGGTGTTCAGTATTTCGGAGGGGCCATCCGGAATGTCTCGGAGCCGGATGTCCAGTTGGGCGAATGACAAATCAGGCATGGTCATTCAGAGGGTCTCCTTGGCCATACATAATTGACGGGTGTCGTTTCACTCAACCCATCTTCGGAGCATGAACTCCGCTCGCCTTGCGCCCGCTATTCCGCAATGCTGCGCCATGGGGCGATAGGATTATTGCGGTGGAAGGTCTCACCAGTCTGGAGATCGATTAGCATTTTCACGCGAGATCTGATTCTTTCGAAAGTCTCTATCCGCAGTGAATCTGAACCCTTCCCAAGATAATGGTGCAAGTAGCCAGCTAATGCGCCGAGCACGATATCTGGCGCGCTCATTCCACTCATACTGCCTTTCTTTTGAATGGAAACCTTAGCGGGGGCGACAGGGCGACGCTCATTCTTATCCGCCAAATATGCATACACATCATCAATGGCAGATTTGATTTTCTGTTCCGATATCTTAGAAGAGTTTGCTTCGACAGTTATGGTAACGGATGCGCCATCCGCGGTTCGCAACATGCGTCCCATGGCCTCTCTCAACAAACCGCAATACACTTCTTCATAGGTTCTGCTCGAAGTCAAGGTATCTGTTACCACGACTGCGCGAAGGGGATGAGTAGCAACATGCTTAGCGACTTTTTCTCTCAGGCTAGGCGTAGCATCCGCCCAGTGAAATCCGCGCTTCCTACTTGTGGCCATCTGGCTAAACGGATCACCTGCTTCCTGCTCGTATGCAGCGACGATCTCGTTCTCGAACTCAACGGGCTTGTGAACATGTACGCAAGCTAGAGCAAGGATCTTAGTTCCATCGGGTTTTGTGAATTCAGACTCGTCGATGAACCAATCAAAGTCGGATAAATTCACAAACTTTCGCGGCTCGAACGAGCGGCCCACTCGTTCATGCTCACAAATGGATGCCCATTGGGCCCTGAGCTTGAATGCAAGCGTAGGTTCAAGACTGGCGATATAGCTCACAGTACCGTCTATCCTATTGACTACGCTTTGCTCAGTAGGTTCTCCGTTCAAGCGCGATACATGCTTTTCTAATCCGTCACGAGCAATGTAGAAGAGCTCTTGGCGAAGTCTCGCCTTCATCGCTCGAGGGGCGTGGGGTCTCAGGGAATCTGCAACGCTTAGTCCTGTTACGTAATGACGTTGTCCGCGCTTTGACAAACGCCATTTCTTGTCATTTGCCTCAAATCCATTGCGCGAGAAGATCTTAACTATGTCTTTACGCTCGGGCAGCAACTTATTGGACGAGAACGTGATGTCGTCGGCATAACGTGTGTAGTTGCAGTCCAGCTTTGCCGCAAGTTCTGAGAATTCAATGTCGAGAGGATGCGCGACGAGATTCGCTATCAATGGGCTGGAATTCAAGCCAAGCGGAAGCTCTTCATTAATCGTCAAGAACTTTGCCAGGATCTTAGAAATATCGCTCCGGATGCCCGCCCCCCTCAAAACTAGTTCCACACGACCAATGGTTATAGATGGGAAAAAGTTCTTGATATCAGCGCCCAGCAATCGTTTGGCGCCTTTGTGTCTCTCTGCGTTATCCCGCGTCGACCTTCCCTTTAGATAGCCGAATGAATCTGGGTGAGGAAATCCCCTTACTCGCGCACCTAGGTAAGCGCTCAAGCACGCAGCAGTGGATTTGTGCGCGAGCTTAAGGGGTATGGAATCTGGTTCCCAGACTAGTCTGTAATCCGGAAGTGAGACGACTTGCGCCCTGATTCCTGTGTTAGCGATCTCAGTAAAGTGGGGTGGCGACCTAGACGGCGCACGTTTCGCTATTTCGTGACGACGATAAAGATCGTGGGGTTTGATGTTCTCCACCACCTCTATAAAAAGTGGGGTGCTAACGCCCAAGGCACGCGCCAGGCCTTCGGTTGATCCTATCGCGCTTAGGTCCGGTACGAACTTAGATATGCTCATAAAGAGGGGCGGATGCTAAACCAGGCGAAGCAAGTGATACCGCGATGGCGGACGCGAGTCGCGCCCTGAACAACAAGTCTAGTCATCCGCCCCAAGCTGCAGCTTAACATGCTAGACCTTCCGAAGCCTTACCACGTCGAGCTGCTTTCACACGCAACACATAGGCTGAGTTGGTCCCATCAGTCCAGCGCGCAGGCTGGGTCGGCTCTATCAACCCAACATTGCAGGGATAAAGGCGGGGGGGGTCGATAGAACTAACCCGGCCTATAGCCCTTTGGTGTGAATTATTTACAGTCCCTAGCTTACTGATCGAGTGTCGGGGTGAGCCCAATGCGTGTAACACTCCAGCCTGCACGGGGGTGCGCGGTGGGTTTCTCACCGCTTGACACGGGGAGAGGGAATGATGATTCCTGTCGAATTGCCGAACAGAGAAAAGGAACGCGGCGTGAGCATCTTGCTGCGTTACAAAGGTATAGCCGTCGATGACGGCATCATGGACGTCTACGACGCCGCGCGGAACATGATGGCGTTTGCCGACTACGTGGTGGTGGCGACCCATGAGATGTACGGTCGAGACGTGGAGGTGAAGGCTGAGGTGAGCGCCTTCAATCAGGGCTCCTTCGAGACCGACTTGATATTCCAGGTCGTGGGCCTTGCCGCCACTATTCTCAGCACCACGCCCGACGTGGCCAGCGTGGTCAACACGGTGAAGGAGTCCTTAGGCCTCTTCCAGTTCCTGCGTGGTGAGCCGCCCGCGAAGGTAGAGCACAATAACGACCAGACAGTCACCGTCACCAACAACAACGGCAACATGACGGTAGTACAGACGGAGTCGCTTACTGTAGTGTTCAACGACAAGGCGGCTCTCGCGGCGCAGAAGTTCGTTGGCGAAGCGCTTGCGAAACCCGGCGTGGACAAGATTGAGATTCTGTCCGAAGGCCAAATGGTGGTTTCTGCAAACGACAACGATGCGGGCTTTTTCCATCCCATCGCAGCGGAGACCCCAGTGGTCGAGCAGTCCCTAAAGATGGGGCTAACGATCCAAGAGCCCAGCTTCAAGGACGGCACCTCTAACAGGTGGACCATGTGGGACGGCGAGAACTCGCTTCAGTTCACGATGGAAGATCCAGAGTTCATCGCCAGAATCGACAACGGCGAACGATTTGGTAAGGGCGACATCTTGGTATGCGACGTGTGCATCACCCAGACCAAGGCCAACAACAAGCTAAAGGTTCAGCGCGCCATCTTGCGCGTACACAGTCACCAGACAGGACCCGGGCAAGCTGACCTACGCTTGACCCTCGACTAATAGATAGCATGCCGTGTTGGTACGGTTCTAACCCTAGGTTGGCTCAAAGAGTAGGGGTCAGAGTGCGCTTCTTGAAAACGCTCTACGACCCCTTTCCTTAGCGTCCTTTCCCTTCGGCGGGTTCATGGACTACCCTTGCCTAAGGCCCGGTCGCGAGTCGAAAAAGATAATTTGGTACGTAGTATGTGCGAACGGGCAGGTATTTAGGGAGTAAAGATGAGCGGCAGCGGCGGTGCGGCGGCACATGCGGGAATAGATTTTCAGCAGCGCATAGCGGCATTGGTGATGCTGCAAATGCTTGTTGGAACTAAGAACTACGTTGCTCTTCAGTTGGGCGATGCACTGGATGTTAATGAGCTCCGATTCGAGACCGACGATGCGATTGATGATCTCGTACTCAATACATCCCGCGGGCGGGTATTCATTCAGGCTAAGCGGACCATCCATCTTTCATCCGGAGAAGGTTCTGAGTTTTCCTCAGTCATCCGGCAGTTCGTCCGACAACATATATATGACGATAGCCCTAGCGATGTGTATCTCTTAGCGACTTCGTCTCGCTCATCACGCAGGATCACACAGGAACTAAAAAGAATCACAGATTCCAGACGTCTAAACGAATCCAGCAGCGATGCGAATCCCGCCACTCAATCCGAGATGGAGGTATTGGCAAAGACTAGGGAGCTGGCAGAGGCCCATTATTTGGATCTGATCAAGCAGAAAATGCCAGCCGAAAGTTTTGAGCATATCCTGCGAAAGATGCGGGTCGCTCTTTTGGACATTGAATCAGGCTCCCCGCTGGAATCCGCTGTGCTCACACTTATATGCGGACATGCTGATCTACCAGCTAACGTGATCTGGGGGGCGCTTATTGCATTCGCTGTATCACTAGCTAAAGATCGCCTTTCAGTCGATAGGAGCGGCCTTGATAGCAAGATGAGCGCCATGTTCCGCTCCCGGACAATCACTCAAACCGACGAGACGACACCAAAGCTGTTTTCGCCTTTCCAGCTAGATGGTCATTTGTCTTCGGGTCGTGATGTCATTCTCGTCGAATCGTTCGTCGAGAGTTCCGATTATCTAATTATGGAGTTGTTCCGATTCAACGACGATGGGAGCCGCCGACTTCGCTACTCCCATGGCAACGTTCACTTACTGAATGGCATGAAGTTGCGCGTCTTGCACCGCACTGCCACTTTTGCAGGGATGGAACGTTTCCTCGAAGAATGCTCTCCATTGAATAATGATGATCGCGTCAATCTGCTTCTGGCAAACGACACGGACGGAGTCGAGGCTGAGCCATTTGTGATTGCTCATGAAGCGCTTTGTAGAAAACTTCTTTCGTCTAGCGGACCAACTTTACGATGCGTGCGTTGTGGAGACCCAGTTTCGGAATCATCAACGCCATCCATAGAAATAGACGAGGAGGATGCAGAACTCCAAGTGGGGCTTTGCCATAGAGATTGCGTTCGACCGACAGATAGGGTGATCGGTGTAATCCGTTGCGATTTCTTCGAAAGCAATAAATCTTTAAGAAACTTCAATTACGACCAATGGTTCGGTTTGTTGCCTCGAGGGCAAGGCGTATTTCGAAGCGCAGGGCAACTACCAGGCGTGAAGGTAATGCTGTGGAACCCGGGTTTCAAGCACTCCACCTTCGGGCAATGGTGTGTACGTATTGACCTCGTTGATGGTAGTGCCAGATATGCACACGAACGCGGACGTGTGGCACGCTGCGGACTGCAAGAAGCAGAGGAGCAGGCGACCAACTTAAACGAAAGCTTTGAGTCCGCGAAGTTGAAAAGCGACCCGTGGTGCTACACGTCGGTTAGCGACACATTTACGACGTATGTCGCCGCTATGAAATATATGAGTGCAGATGAGTCGTGTACCGAATGCGTCGGTGCTACAGCGACGCGTTATAGCGCTTCGATTGGCGGAAGCTATTCCGAGGTCGATGGTTACTACGCGCCGCTGATGATGTTACTTGAAGAAAGCTCGGGTGATCCCATCGCATTCCAGAACACAATCTTCCTGCTGACCGAACCATTGAGCCTAGAAAAATATCTTGAGAGCTGGCGCCGGGCCGGCCTGATAGTACCCAGATTTATCGTATCCATTATCGCCACCGACGCAGAGTTCGATACGCTCATGCGCCAGCTACACGAACGCGACCTGACAGTTCTCGTTGACCCTCTACTAGATCCCTCGGGCGGACTTTCCAGAGGAATTCGTATTGATAATTTCGAAGAAGTTATGCGCACTGGCAAGTTAGCGCGCCTAGAAGAAACCTGACCCTTGAGCCCCTCGAAACCAATCCATTTCCACCAGCCCGGCGAACGAACTGCCCGATTTCAATCTAAAAATGGGACGAAGACAACTAAGCGTGCAGGCTGGGTTGGCGAACCAAACTTATGGCTTTGAAAGACCAGCCATTTTTCTGTCGCGATATTTTATGAATGCGGGGTCAGTTCTCTTTGGCCATATGTTCCGTTGCAACATCGGAACTCCTTTCACCACCTGATCCAAGGCTCGGCCGCGATACTTCTTCAGCAGACTTTCCTTCTCATTTTCGAATCCCTTGGTCACCAGTATTCTGACCGTCCGCACCAAATCGAGGAACTCCTGCGCAAGTACGTCACCAAGCGCGCTAATTCTTTCAGGTTTCATTGGACCGACATAGACCAGCTCCAGTGAACCTGCGCCGTTAAGTTGAAGAGATGCAGTAATTTCATAGCTATCCCCAACGCCTAGTCGATGTGTGAACATCTAGTCACGCAGATACATCATGAAGAAATGCGTTTCGAGATGACCCGGGGAAAGCTTAGATAGAACTGTTTCGTTGGCCGGCCAATGAGCTGGGCTGAAAGCACGGAAGTACTTGATGACGGCAGCCGTCCAGCAAGCTTCGCGCTGAGTTCCTTGGGTCACTCCGCATAGCTCTAGCAATTCTTCAGAAAGCCATAGATCGTAGTGGGCGCCTGCCCATGACTCGAGCTTCTTGTTGGGCTGAAGGAGGCGGTAGTACCCAGGCTGAGTTATTGACATGGATCTAATCCGACGAAGTCAAAAACTGGCGGTCAGAAGTATAGATGTAGAGAAACGCGCTCTGACCCTGTTTTTGCACTGTTGTTCGAGCCCACGAATATCGAGATATCGTCTGCGAGCTCAATATGCGCCTCTTTTAGGCGCCGAAAATTTCGCAATCGATACGAATGAAGATGCACGTTAGTCCCTGGTTTTTGTTTTCATAAAAATGTAGGAATGGGCAACGAATCTCTACTGCTGCGTCGTCCTCGCATAGTCAGATTTATGCGCTTGACCGCCCAGCTCGCATCGAAGCATCCGAGATCAATTGAAGCAACGTAAGTAGTTCACACGTTGCGTGTAGAGCAAAAAAAGCGCTCATTGAGCGCTTTTTTATAGAGACAACCTTGTGGGTTGAAGCAAAAGCCGCTAGCGAAGAGCCTCTGCCCATCACCTACGAAAGGTGACTGAATTGACTATCCGCTACTGGTTGGCATGCATAAGGCTCTAGTAGCGTCGCGGCGGACACGCAAAAGAGGCTAGTTTCAACAAAGGCCGCGCAATTACTTTTCAATTCAACTATTTAGCGATACCACCGAACTTTCGCTACCAAGCCTATGCCAAGCTTGGAGTTGATCAACGAAGATGTAACTGGCGAGCTGGCGACTACTAGCCCAGGCCATCCACACCGCGATACGTCAGGCAACCTTAAGTTGAAGTCGCACCAAGGTCGCCACCGGTTGCTACAAGCCACCAAAGCCAAATCAACGGAATGCTGATGACAAGGGATGCAACCGAGAACGCTGCCGCGAACCCTATGGAAAGCAGAAGCGCACCGGGCGTGTACCAGAACGCCACACCGAGTACCAATGCCCCGATCCAACAGATGAATGCAAGAATGCGGCGAGACAGCCAGCGAAGTTTATGAAGCACCCCCGTAGCTATGGATATGGAAGCGAAGACGGAGCCCAACACAAGCAGATAAAACACCATAATTCGAGGTGGCTGCATGGATTCCAGTGCAGTGGCAGGCACGAATCCGACTAGCAGCAGCAACGCAAACGGAATCGTGGCAGTGGGGATTGCCGCAATAAGCGAGGCCCTTAGGATGCGCATAGAGGGCATGAATATGGGCCGAGTCGCCTAACATCTGAATTAAACTGGCCCCCGAAGCGGCTCGATCTGAATGAACTGTTAGGCCGCGACCCGGAGCAGGTAACACCGGAAGCGGCCCACAATGCTTCGAACTGCTCTTGTGCCATTGCTTCTCCGAAAGAATATGCTAACTGCATAGTTGTCTCCAACCAGAAGCCAGTCGTTGTCACTTGGACCCGCGACAACGTGCTATTGGCATTACTTCGGAGAAGAATTCATATTCCTGCCACCTACGATCAACAACGATGCGAAGAAAATGATGGCCCAAGCAATATTGTAGGAAATCAACTTCTGCACAACTCCTATCAGTTCTTTATCCATGATAGCCGGGTATTCAAACCAAATAAGCGCAATTAGGTTTAGACAGATAGCTCCCGCAAGAAATGATGTGATCGAACTTTTTGGAAAAATCTTTACCGCAACAGACAGCGCCATTGTTGGAATCAGCAATATCAATGCTCTGATAGTAATTAGATAAAAATAGGACAATATGAGGATCGAGCCTTCATTGTCATTGTCTGAATAATTCAAGAGCATGCTGATATACAAGGCCAACAACAAAGTCGCAGCCATACCCATTTGCGCTAGAAATAGCCGCGTTGCCGTTAGCATTCTATTTTCCATTGGACCCACGACAACGATAGCTCCATCTTCGTCTAGACCGATCTCTCGCCATGGACAGCCAGTTTCGTCAAACTCAATCATCCAGGAGCGAATGAGGTGGAGCTTGCACTTGTAATTGTGATTTGCCGTATCGATTGACAAGAGCATTCGCCCGAACCAACCTGAAGGCTTGACCCATTTCACAGATAGTGCAGGCATGCACCCGCTGGCTGCATGTCACTTTCAGACCTTGAACACCTCAATATCTTTGATTACGAAGTTGGGACTTGGCGGCCTGAATTCTTCTTTATTTGAGGAAAATTCAATGTAAAAGAAGCATCCCAGGACAACGAACAGGTCAGCAGTAATAGAAAGCTCATCGCCATATACGATATGGACACGCGCCAACTTTCTTTCCTTCTCTGAAGCTTCCCATTTCAATGGGAAGTCAGTTCTCGGCTTTCCAAAGTACTTCCAGTAAAAATATACAACCAGCTTATTCTTGTCTTCGTCGTAATCACGATGTGTCGAATTCAATGAATCTACTTGTGCCCGGAGGATGCGGGCGTCCTCCAGATCCAGCTGGTCGATTACCGACTGAATGATCAAAGTCTCAAAACTATTGAATGCATTCTTCTTTGAGAAGATGGTGCGATGCATTTTCTCGATAAATGATCTATTGGTTATCGCAGCCATGTCCGCTCCCGACTTGAATGCTAGGCCGCGGCCCACGTCCGCGCGTTGATAGTTCATCTTCGCCAAATCAACACGGAAATAGTGACCAGAAATCAATCCGGATCAACCGTTGCCCGATGCAATCTGTCTACAGTTACGTAGCCGACCAAATCATCGACTTCATCGTAGAAAGCCGTAACAGCGAACCTATCACTCATAAATGGTTGGACTAAAATTATCTTGTTTGGCTCTATTTCCTGCAGTGCTTCAACAAGCGAAGAGAGTCCACACTCAATAATTCCGCTCCGTCGAGAGTTGATAAGTCTATTGCTGAATATTCTCAACAAATCACCTGCGGTGCTTTTTGCATCTTCTTCAGTCTGCCCAATAAAGCGCATACCTATATCCGCCAATGCGGCGATTGTTGTTTCAACACATTTGTCTCTGGGTAGCGCATAAATCCGAGTGGATAATTTTCTTTGCTTGTTCATTGTGGTTATCAAGCGCGAAGGTTATTTCTCGCTCACTATTTTTTCTTCTCGCAGGTAACCCTAGCTGGATTACTAGTTCCCCCCTCTGCCGGTTCAAAAGAACATGATTTCACTACGCCGAGATTCTTTATCAACACGGCAGCAGAATCTGAGTATCTGCACTCTATCCAAATATTCTCACCCGCGAACCCCCAAATGCTAGAGCCATTCTTACCGGGTACAGGCTGTAGAGAGCGACGACGCGATGGTTCACCGCTATAAACAGTTACTCTTTCCAATAAGCGCGGTCGCTTCTCGATTCGGACATCCCAGCCCGTACTAACCGCAACAACTTGTGTGTCCTGAATCGTCGCAGGGCAGCCCGATACTTGGATTCCAGTAGCTAGTAGTAGTGCATACATGACCATATCGTTCACCAGATAATTGTGGAAAAGCTTGAAGCTGAATTAACATAATTTGTATGCGCGTTTGATCCCTGATACCTCCATGGAAGATCTCTGTACTGAAGACTCGTTCCGTCCCACTGGTCCAAAACATATATTCCGTTTCCGTCTTGCGAAAACGCTATGAAAATAGCCGCATGCTTTACATCCCCACTGGGATACCTTCCGTTCTCATCAAAAGTTGCAATAGCAGTTCCAACTTCTATCTGCATTCCTGGAACAATGGGGCGTCCCGCCCTCCACTCCCAAGTTGGCGCTGCATCAAATACACGCCGGTGCTTGATAAGTTCTGCACAATGCGTGTCACCATCATTGTCCTCATCAAATGCTTTGATGAAAGCACTCTTGGAAAGCTGCTCGGCCATACTCCAAGCATCTCGATATACATGCTCGCCTGGCGGAGAAGTTCTGACCCCTGGCATGTCGTTTCGCGTATGATACTCAGTCGAGTATGTATTAACCGGCCTTTGCTGTAGGCCTCTCGGATCGGCTGCTATTAATGGGCTTCCGCCCACATACCCGAAGGTACTGACCCCACCCCATAATCCGATCGGGTCGCTTTGCGTGTAGCGCCCTACTCTCGGCTCGTAATCGCGGTAATAGTTGTAGTTCATACCGCTGGCGCTGTCGTAACGCTGACCAGGAAAGCGCAGGTCATAAACGAAATCGATACCGTCTGCGTCTGGATCCGTAGCCGCCACACTGCTTCCAAATACCTCGCTCTTCAAATCCCATATCCAGATCGCCTTTTGCCGGGTCGCATCAATCACCGCTCGCGGCGTCCCCAGATGATCGGATTCGACGTAGTGCAAGGCGTCATTTGCAATTACACCTACCGGTTGATCATCCATCCAAACATACTGGTGCAGTGGCGTGCCGGTTGAGTTGTACTGGCCCAGCGTATGGCCAGCCTCGTCATAGATGAAAACTGTACTGGCGCTGGTAACACGCCGCACTTGCTCACCCAAGCCGTTGTACTCGTAGGTAGCCTTGACGATGCCAGCCTGTTTGGTCACGCTCATGCGACCAGCATCGTTGTAGGCATACTCCCGTGCGGTACCACCACTCGCAGTAAGGTTGCCTGCCGCATCGTAATCGCGCGCCACCCCGTCCACCTGGGTAAGACGATGGCTGGCAGCTTCATAGGTATAGGCCTGTGCCGCCGCCGCACCCAAAGCTACGCTGGTGCGGTTACCCGTAGCATCGTAAGTGTAGGTCTCAATAGCGGCGTTGGTACTGCCATCACTGGTTCTGAGCAACCTTCCCCGCGCATCGTAGGCATACTTTGTCTTGGGAGTGGTAGCCAATGCCGCATTTGTTAGCTGCGTCAGGTAGCCTGCGTTGTCATAACGCAATCCAATATCCAGGCCGTTGACTCCTGCGTCTTTGATGGTCGATGCACGGTAGTCCTTATCGTAGACCCTATTCAATGTGCGGCCGTTGCCGAAGGTCCAGCCCGATGACGGACCGGCTGGGTAGTAAGTCGCATTGCCTAGCAAAACCTGCCGCGCCCCGCCTCCCAAGGCGACACCAATCTCTCTGATGCGGCTCTGTGTATCACGCGTATAGTCCACCACCGCACCATCAGGATAAGTCAATGTCTTTAGCTGATTGGCCAACGTATAGGAATAGCGCACCGTAAATGCCAGACCCGCCGTGCTCTGTACTTTCCGGACTACATTTCCGAAGCGGTCGTAGCAGTACTCGGTAGTACCACTCTGATCGGCCATCTTGGTCAGGCGGCCAGTCGCGAAGGTCTCGCCGATAGCACAGGCAGCATTGGCGGCGTCGTATGTGTAAGTTACGCCCTCTGCAGTCGTTGGATAAGTGACCGTCAATAGGCGATTCAATGCGTCGTACGTGTAGTTGGAAATTACACCGCGCGCATCAGTCTGACTCTTACGATTCCCAGCGTCGTCATACGTATAGCTTGTTGTTCCGCTGTCCGGGCTCGACTGCTGCCCTAATCGGCCCAACGAATCGTAGACGTAGCTGGTCGCTAAGCCTTTAGGGTCGGTGACCTGTTTCAGATTACCGACGGCGTCATAGCTGTACTGCGTGCCAGCCTGAATACCGCCGGCCTTGGCATCGGCAACACTGCTTATAAGACGGTCAAGATCATCGTATGCCCGCGTGGCTTCCACGAGATTAGGATCAATTATGCTAGTTGCACGACCCGCAGCGTCATAGGTTATGTTGGTTGTTTGCGCTGCTGTTGAGCCAGTGAGCTGAACAAGACGACTCCATTTGTCGTAGACGAAGCTCTGCACGCGGCGCTGTGTGTTCCCGCTGTCGTAAGTCTCTTTTTTTGTTCTATTGCCAACGGAATCCAGCGTATAGCGGACCTCGTTGCCCGCCTGATCCCTGATTTTAGTCAGCCGATCGCGCGCATCGTAAGTCATCGTGATCGTGTTGCCATCCGGCGATGTCAACTGCGTCAGGTTGCCGCGGGCATCGACCTGATACTGGGTGATCGCATCGTCCGTCGTCACTGCGTCATCTGCGCCGCGAACCGTTGACTGTTGCAACCAGCCACGCGGGTGGTAGGTCATCTCCGCAACCACGTTATTGGCGTCCCGTATCCGATTGGGCCGGCCACTGGCGTCATAGCGCAGGAACTCAACTTCCTGATTCAATGCGTTGACGACGGACTTAAGATCTCCCCGTCGGAAGCAGTTGCCGGTTGCTTGATCGCAGCCCGAGGTGTCGGTGCTGCCGTAATAGGTGAATGTGCTGACGTCACTGACATCGGTCCGTGGCCCGTTTATCGACTTGACTAGCGATGTATCTGGACAGGCCGTATTGGTGGCCGCTGCGTCCGCGGCAGAGCAGTAGGTATAGCTGGTCGTCGCAAATGTTCCATCGTCCTTGCGCGCCTTGACGCTGGCGATGGTGATCGGGATGCCGCCTGCGTCGCGATTGAACGTGTACTCGGTACGGAATAACTGCGCGCTGGCCGTCGAGGCAGTCTGCTCACTCGACACCCAGCCGTTGTCATAAGTCCAAGTTTTGGTCACGACCTCGCCACTATCCAGGGTCACGGATTCGGTCAACTTCAGACCTTGAGCGGTATAGGTCGTATCAACCGCCTTCACCAACGCCAGCGTAGTACCGGACTTCTCCCACAGCTCAGTACGCGAGATCTGATTGTTGGCGTCATAGGTGTAGCGAAGTTCGTGCCCATTCGGATCAGTGTTCTTCACCAGATACCCGGCCGCGTTGTACTCGCGGCGGCTGACACGGGTTTGCAAGATGCTGCCGGCGGAGTTCTTGACCGTCTCAGTGACTTCGGTCACGCCGAGCGAAGGGTAAGTCAGAGCAAATGTACTGCTCCCCTCCACCTGCTTGGTCACGCGGTCGCTGGTATCGAAGGTGTTTACGACCGGCTCGGCTCCGGCCCCATCGATGATGGTCGTCAGATTATGCTTGTCATTGGGATCCGCGTACGCAAAGGTCTGCGCGTAGTCGGTGAGTCCTGAAACCGATACTAGGTTGCCTCGCGTCGCCGTACCGGTGACATCGTGCGCATAGCTGATCTGGCGGCCATCGCTGGCGGTCAATGTCAGCAGACGGCCGGTGGTGTCCTCATACACGAAGTTGACGAAGTATCCCGTCAGCGTGTTATCGGCGCCGCGTTCCTGGATCTTGGTGATTCGCGGTTGATAAGCCACCACCATCGGTGCGTTAGGATCGACGGCCCGTGGCGACGTGCCCACCAGCGGCAATTTGCCGCGGCTGTCGTACAGGAATTCCTGCCGCGCACCAGAGCGTTCGACACGGGCGACCAGGCGGCCATCCACATCGTACAGATCACGGCTGCCGCTGCGGTAACGGAACTCATAGGTGCCATCGGGCTTCTCGGTCAGCTGCCCCTGGGACCCGCCCTGCGGAGTGACATAAGCACCACCGCTGAACACATACTTGTCGCGGCGACCGCAGCCGGACCGAATGATGATCGAACCATCTGGATACTCGAACAGGCGCTGATCATGCTCAAACGACCAGCCATAGCCCACCGCACTGTCGTATTCGGCGCGGCTGTCGTAATTACGGACGATTTGAATGGGGAACACCGCACCTATGGCGATATCGGCATAGCTAAGATGCAAGCTGCCATCTTTGGTCCAGATCGGATCGGCGACGCTAGCGCCAGCGAATCCCGTCGAGTTTCCGCCGCCGCAATCGCAGCCTCCGCAGGGTCGCTGCTCAGCGCTACCTGGCTGTGCTTCCTGTGTGTAGGACGCCCGGAATCCATCGGCCTGCGCGGTCGATATGCCTACCCACAGCAGAGCCCCAAGTAATCCACGAATGAAGTAACGCATGTTCTGGTCCTTTGCAGTGCCCGGGGCAACTGCGTGCAAGTGGATTAGCGTTGGGGGGAAACGGATTGCCGGTCGCGGAGATTCACGTAAAGGCCATTGGCAGCCTCGGCTTCGCGCGACTTGCCCATGGCCGAAAGCACCTGGCTCCGGCGCAATTGCACATTGGCCTGGCCCGGACGCAGCTGCGCGACACGATTGAAGGTGGCCAATGCCTGTTGATACTCAGCCCGCTGGAACTGCAGATCCCCACGTAACAGCAGCGCGTCGCCGTCATCCGGCTGCTTGGCCAGCGCTGCCTGGGCCTGGACCAGGGCATCTTCCAAACGCCCCGTGCTGCGGTAGTCCCGGCCCAGCTGTACCCGCTGCGCGTTATTGCGTTGCGCCGGCGGGATGCGTTCGACCATCGCAATGCGCTGGTAGATGTCTTCGGGCAGGGTTATCGGCGGGTCGGCTATCGCTGTCGACGGCGCGATCGATATCGCAAGGATGACCAGAACCAGAACGCGAATCTTCATGGTGCAACCTTCGGAGCAATCGTGGATGCGA
The DNA here is from genome assembly GCF_031455975.1 of Pseudoxanthomonas sacheonensis. Taxonomy (GTDB): domain Bacteria; phylum Pseudomonadota; class Gammaproteobacteria; order Xanthomonadales; family Xanthomonadaceae; genus Pseudoxanthomonas_A; species Pseudoxanthomonas_A sacheonensis_A. The sequence continues at coordinate 70,031 of NZ_JAVDTT010000002.1, forward strand.
GAGCGGCCTTGGGGCGTGCAGCGGGTTTCACCCATACCTTGAGGGTGGCCGCGCCATAGTTACCTTCGTAGCCGCGGATATTGGCGGTGATGTAGTGCTCGCCAGGGTTGACGACCGTGCTGTCCCATTGCCAGGTGATAGGGAGCACGCCGACCTCAGTTTCGAAAACAAAGATGCCGTCGGTATAGAAGGCCGGTTCGAAACGCCGCTCGAGCACACGTGCGCGAACCTCACGCGGCACGTCCAAGCGAATGGGCACTATGCCCGATACCACCCATCGTCCTTCAGCATCGCGTTCTCCACCGCCGAAAAGGCTTAGGTTCACAGGAATATCACCGCGTGTTTCGAGCGGCTGATCGGCGTGGAAGTACATGCGGGTCTTTTCCGGCTTCGTCTGCCGTGCCCGGCTTCCCAGAGCTGGCATGGCCACGAAATGCACCTCGCTGGGGTTCGGCCCTACGAAGATCGTGTTGTTGGGCAAGGTATAAGCCCGCACGGTGGGCGAAAGCATCGGGTGCTTAGCTAGGCTCAGTACTTTCGAGGTGTCCCAACCGTCCCAGGCCTCGATCTGATCTCCCGCATCGCGCGGCACCCAATCGATGACGGTGCGCATATAGGGTCCGTCCATCAGCCCAAAGCGGACATTGACGCGTGCAGGACGGTCCAAGCGATAACGCAGTTTGCCGGTGGCCGCATCCCATTGGGGGTCGGCAACGATCAGCGCTTCGCTGCCGGTCAGATCGGTCAGGTCATGCGTAACCGTGCCTTTATCGTTGGTGGCGACGATTACATAGCTGTAGGCTTCAGGCGGGACGTCCTCCCCTAAGGCATCGGTGCCATCCCAGCTGAGCTTGTGTTCACCTGCGGCCACCTTTTCTGTCTCGCCGCGATAAATCAGCGCATCGCGACCATCGTAGATATGCAGCGTGATTTCTGCTGCTTCGTCAATGGCGTATTGGATGGCGACACTCTCCCCCTTCGTGGGATCGAAGCGATCGCGGTCAACGTGGACGTCAGTGATACGAAACGGGGCTGGTGTAGGTTTTGGAGCGACGGTCGCCTTTGCCGAAGCAGCCCCGACTGACGACGACGTATTGGGAACATCCGATTTACCACAGGCACTCATTGTGACTGATACGGCGATGGCGATGAATACTAAAGACGGGTGATTCATGCGCCCTTCCCCCGTGTAGCGATGACCGGCATGCGAGCGCCATCGATCGTTCGCGTAACAGGATCCATCGTCCGCTTCTTCAGATCGAAACGCCATATGTTCAGCGTGTCATTCCGCGAGGATTCGAATAGCAGCGACTGCCCGTCACCGGACCAGGTGGGACGCGCATCCAAGTCGATATCGTTGGTCAGCGCTTCGGCACGCCCGTTCGGATAACGTAGCCATAGATCGTAGTTGCCGTTGCGATTGCCCGAGTAGGCGATCACACCATCGGGGCGAAGGGCCAGATCGAAATGATAGAGCTCGTTGACCGTCACCTGCTCGGTCGAAAGATCCGCCACCTTCAGGCGCCATATGTCATGGAACTGGCCACCGCTGCCTGAGAGGAAATAGACCCACTGGCCATCGGCCGACCAGGCGGGATCGTGCTGGAGCCCAGGTGCCGAAGTGAGCTTAGTTTGTTCACCGGACAAGACATCGAACATCCACACATCGTTGTCGTAGGTGCTTTCGCTCACCCCGTACGAGAACGCGATGCGCTTGCCGTCGGGAGACACAACGGCATCCTGGATGCCGGGCATCGGCGCTTGAATCGGCTTGCTCTGTCCCGTAGTGACATCAACGCGGAACATCCGGCCATCCTGGAGATTGACCAACAGTTCCCTGCCTCCGGGGAACCAAGAGATGCGGGAGACATCCAGATCTTGTTTGGTGAGCTGCCTCGGGCCGGAACCATCCTCGTCCGCGACCCACACCTGCCAGTAACCCTTGGTTTGGGCGAGATAAGCCAAGGAACTCGACGACGCATCATTCCCGCCCAGCTGACAGGCCGAGAAGATTGCGGCAAGCACTATCAAGCCGCTGAACTGCAGACTGCGGGAAAAACCCGTTGCGAATTTAGGTTGCAACTTCACGGCTGTCATTGCCTCAGGTTGACCACACCGCGATAAACGGTGGTCTGATTGGTCGCCGATGATCTGGCCTCGATTGCGAAGGTGTAAGCCCCTTCCGGCGCAACGCGAATCTGCGAAGGCCTTGCCGGGTCGTAGCCGCGCCATTCGACGATGTAGTCATTCGGTGCGCCCGAGCCGTTTTTTGCCACCTGCAACTGGTTGTCGACCAGCACCACTGCCTCGGGCGCCTGAAGGTCCGTCACCTCCGGTGGCAGCAGCACGAAGCGGACATAAGCGTCATCGCTTAGGCGGTAGGCCATCCGCGTGATTTGCTCGAAGCTGTGCGTCACCAGATAGGGATCGGCTTTCACCTCAACGCTGGGTGCAACGCCGAGACCCGTAATACTCGGTTTGGCGATTAGTACTTGGATCGCGGTCGTGCTTACGTAGGCCGAGTCCGTGGTCAGAATCTCGACTGGGACGGTCACGATCTTGTTGTCAGGTCCTCGGCCATCCCAATAGACCCAATGCGTTCCTGCTGGGTAATAGACGTCTTGGAACGCATAGAACATCGTGCCGCCCTCAGGCCAAATCTCCATGCTGATCAAGCCGGGCGAGCCCAGGGTCACGCTCGCCTTATAGAATTCATTCTTGTAGGGGCGGTACACAGGCGCCGCGTTACCGCTCAGTGAGTCCACCCCTGCCGGCGCTTGCGAGTCGACGACGAATTCATCTAGTCCATCGGTCGCAATGAGCACCGCGCGGTACATCCCGGCAGGCACGATCGCACCTGATGTATCGCGGCCATTCCATGAGAACCCATACTGACCGGCGGTCGCGAAGTCCTGGTTGTATTGATATACCAAGAGGTTGTCGGTCTGCCGACGGATCTGTGTATTGACCGAACCCGGACGGCTGATCGTGAACAACCCTTGCGCGGGGGTCGAACTGTCCAGAGGCTGTATCTGGCGCGAAGTCATGCTCACGCCACTAACCACTATCGCCAATGGCCCTGTGGCCGAGGCAAGTGGCGTGCCGATATCTACCGTTGGAGACGTGGACGAACCGGTATAGATCGTCGCACGAATAGCAACCGGGTCCGTCAGATTCCACCAATTGCCGGTAGCATTGAGGATGGTGGTCGTCGGATTACCGAAGCTCCGGGCATAGTAATTGTTAGTACTGTTTCCGTAGAGATTGTTGCCTGTGACGACCGGAGCTGGGTTTTGCGCCGCCGTGCTGTTGCCTTCCACATAGACGCCGTAATCGTTAGACGTTATTTCGTTTCCATTTGTAATAGTTGGTTGGCTGTTCGCATACACCGAAATACCTTGTGTATTGAAGCGAATTAACGAGCGCTGGAGTGTTCCTTGGCCACCAGCGAAATCCACGCCGTAAGTCGAATGCTGCATCCGGATGTAATCCAGATCCACAGTTCCTCCCGGAGCTACCTGAAGGCCGAACCAATTTCCCTTGCCCGCATAAACTGCCGCAGATTGGAAAACCACGCGATCTGTGCTCGTACCGTGCGCCACAAGACTGCCATTGACCTGTAGGCGGCGCCCCGGCACAAAGCCCAACTCAGCGCCAGCATTTATCGTGAGCGTGGCGCCCGCGCTGACAATGACGTTGCCCAGAACACGATACTCGCCAGGTGTCAGCGTACGGTTCGCGGTGATCGGCCCGATCAATGTAGTTCCCGTAAACGCGGAGACTCCTCCCGCAGAATCCAGATAGCCACCGAAATCTACATAAGGGGAAGTATCTATATTCTTACGGTCATAGATCGTCGGCGAAATAAGCACAGGATTTGGCGTGCCCCACCAGTTGTCGCGAGCGTTAAGTAGGATGTTCGCCGAATCTCCGAAGTCGATGGCTCTGTAATTGTAGATGCGATTTCCGTATAGGCTGTTACCCGTAACGACGGGCAGCGGATTCGATGCAACGGCATTGGCACCATCCGCAACGATTCCGTAATCATTATTCGTTATTAGATTGCCAACACTGATTGTCGGCGTCGCGTTTGTGTTGACGTTGATTCCATACGTGCCGTTACGGATTTCGTTGGTTTGAATCGTCGGCGTGATCTTTGCCGAAGTACTTGCGCCCACCATATTCATGCCAACGACATTGCCGTATAGCCGACTATTCTTGATCGTGCCCGATTGATAGAAGTAAACCCCGGTTTGCGCGCAATAGATATCGGCGTAATTGATCGCGCCTACTGAGCCGACTTCGTATCTAATTCCGTACCAGTCTTCTCGCTCCAAGGCTGCGTTCGTGCATGCTGCAATCGATGGCTTGAATACGACGCGCGAGGCTGAGGTGCCGTTGACGTTCATCGTTCCTTTGACCACAAAGGAGAAATTGTCAACAACTGTGATCTGAGTACCTGCGTTGACCGCCACAGTGATGCCCGGCTCTACCGTGACGGTGCCGAGCATCAAGTGCTCCACGCCGGTCAACGTTTGGTTCGCCACGATCGGACCATTCAGCGTCGGGCCGGTCCACGCGGAAGTTCCACCAGCGGCGTTCAAGAATCCGCTGTAATCGACGATAGGTGCAGCCGCAGAGTCTTCGGTCCAATCGCGGATGCTGCGGGAAATCGCTCCGGCATCTGTCGTCCCCCACCAGTTGCTTGTCGCATTGACACGGGTACTGCGCGCATTACCAAAGGTGTTGGCGTATACATTCCAGCTGGAATTGCTTTGCACGGTGTTGCCGGTAATCACTGGTGCTGGATTTTGGGCGGCCGTACTGTTGCCGGTAATTTGGATGCCGAAACCGTTCCCCGACACGACGTTTCCGCCAGTGATGCTTGGCGAAGTGTTTTGACGAATGACGATGCCATAGGCATTGCCATTGATCTCGTTGGCCGTCGTGATCTGCGGTGTCGTTCGCGCGGGCGACACCGCCAACATATCAATGCCGATGTCGTTGTTCAGCAATCTTGTGTTGTGAATCTCACCGGTACCACTATTGAAGTGAACCGCTTTCGCCGCACAGTGAACCTCAGCATAGTCGATAGTCGCGATGGCACCAGAAACAACTTCGATACCAGCCCAGTCGCTGCGTTCCGTCGCGGTGCCATTGCATGCCACCACCGTCGGTCGAAGCACGGCACGCGCTACGGCCGATCCGGAAATAGTCAAAGTTCCGCGTACTTGCAACTTTGCATCGGGCGCAAAGATAAGTCGCGCACCAGGATCGATGCTTAGCGTGACTCCAGGGTTGACCGTTATGTTTCCAAGAACCTGAGCATCGCCAGGACCCAAGGTTTGGTTCGCGCTGATTAGGCCATTCAGAGTGGTTCCGGTAAAGAATGCAGTGCCGCCGGCCGCTCCTAGATAGCCGCTGAAATCGACGATAGGCGAGTCTGCGGAGCTGTTACTCCAGTCATAGATGCCGGCGGCAATGGCGCCATGATCGGTAGTTCCCCACCAGTTCCCTTTCGCATCTAGCACCGTCGTGGACGGGCTTGCAAAGGCGCTTGCGTAGTAGTTGTAGTTTGTATTTGAGTAGATCCGATTGCCGCCAATAACCGGCACTGGATTCTGAGTTGCGTCGGTACTTCCATATACCCAGACGCCATAGTAGTTTGCCGTGAATAGATTGTTTCCCGATATCGTCGGGCGAGAGTTCTTTTGTACAGATACTCCGTATGAGTTCCCACGAAACTCATTCTCAGCCGAAATGTTCGGGAAGGTGGCTGCCACGGCCGTCGCAGCCTCGGTCCTCACTCCCACCTCATTGTTTAGCAGCCGCGACCGCTGGATAGAGCCAGAACCTCCATTCAAGTAAACACCACGAAGTGCACACTGTATTTCCGCATACTCCAGACTTACCGAGCCGCTTGCCGGAACTTCAATTCCCATCCAGTCTTCGCGACGCGTGTTGACTCCATTGCAACTCGAATTTGCTGCTTTCAGTACGGACAGGGCCGTAGAGGCCCCCCTGATCACGAGATTGCCTTGGCTAAGGATCTTGAAATTACCTGCAGAGTTCACAAGCGCGCCCGGTTGTATCCACAAGGTAATCCCAGGAGCGATTGTCAGATTTCCGCTGAGTGAGTACGCCGTGCCGTCACCCTTGGTCCACACCGTGTTCTGCGAAATCGTCCCGGTTTGGGTACGTGGCACGCTATGGGTGTAGCTGACCTCTACCGTGTTGGAGGCCACACTGGTTTCACCCGCCGTGTTCGATGCAGTTACGTATATCGTGTTGGTTCCATCCTCCAGCGGCACCCATGTGGAAAACGTACCCGAACCATTCGCAAGAGTGCTTCGCGTGAAACGGCCATTCACATAGAAGTTGACGTTGCTATCCGCTTCCGCCGTGCCGCTCAGAGTGATGGGGTTAGCCGTACTCGTGGCTGGCGGTACGGTAATCACTGGCGCTGCCGGCGCGGTTTTAGGCCGTACCAACGTGGCGGTGCTTTTTAAATCTGCCTTGTCGGGAGCCGATCTGATTGCATCATCGCGGGGGATGTCGATCGTTGGCATATAGCGAAAGACATGCACGCCCGAATCCGAGACCAGCATCGTTTCTGGCACCACCACGCGCAGGCGATTCTGACCCTGGGCAGGGTGCAAGGTCACGGCAAAATCGCCACGTTCGTTCGAGAGGGTCTTGGTCACCACCTGACCATTGAGCTCGACATGCAACGTCTGATGCGGATCCGCAAGGCCCGTCAGATGGACTTCGGCGTCATAAACCGTCTGCGGCAGGGGATACAGCAGGATGTCCGGCTCGGAGAGCTTTACCGCAGCAATTACAGCCGGCGCTAGCAGCGCCAGCAAAAGCATAACCGCGTAACGCGGCTGCTTCATCAGCCGTTTCCATCCTCGTTGCGCACTGCTTCCGTTCATAGCCATGCGGTAGTTCCTGCGGACGTGTCGAGATGGCGTTAGACGCCGAGATTGTGGTGGCTGGACGCGGCCGCGCTAGCTTTGCGCAGACCTACTCTTTGCTGACGACTTCGTATCGCTGACCAAACACGTGCGGCCACCAGCAACGTCAGGCTCGAACCCGTGAACAAGAAGATGTAGCGCAGCGCACCATCGCGCGTCTCGCTACCGATACCAATCGAGTGCAACAACGCAAATGCGAACACGCCGATCCAGAGCATGTGCACCTTCTTCCACGCCCGCGTACCGCGATGGGTGCGCCAACCCGCGAAAAGCGCGATAGCCAAGAGGTAAAGTGCAAAGGCCCCAAACGTTATGAAGAGAAAGTAGTAGCCGTGGTCGAAGTTCGGCAATAGCAGGTCCCACGCCACCACTTTCTTGCGCAAGGACGAGGCGACAACAAACAGACCCACATGGGCCGCAATCAAGAATCCCGTAGCTGAGCCAAATACGATATGGGCACGACGGTTCAACGCAGGGAACCCACGGAACATCGGCACACGGGGCGCCATTGCGAGCAGCGCCTGCGCCCAGAACAAGCCGATCGCCAGCAAGCCCGCGAGCTTTGCGAAGATGAAAATGGACTGGCCCGGCGGCAACGCATGCGTGAAGTAGGCCGATGGATCCCCAACCGACCGCCACCAAGTCACGATCGGCGCAATGAGCACCGCCGCAACGATGCACCAGACGACCTTTGAAACCAGCTTGCTTCCTTGCATGTGGGCGTCCTCAATGTTTGGCGGTGGCTTTGGCCTTGCATGTGTTCGGGGAATCGATGCACTCGGTGAAGCGACGCTGGCCGTCGACTTCGGTCATTGCGGCGGATCCGATGGTCGGCAAGCCTTCCTCGACCCAGCCGCGAATACCAAAGGGGTTCAGGATCACCGAGTTCTGTACGCCGGCGTCCTTGAGAGCCTTGGCCATCTCGAATCCACGGAAGTCCTTGATGCAATAACTGACGACGTAATCCGCGGACTGCACACGCTGCACGACGCTTTCATCGAGGTCGCGGATAGGCAGGTTCAACGCGCCAGGAATGTGACCTTCGAGAAACTCGTCTTCTTCGCGGACATCGACGAACACCACTGACTTGCCGCGCTTCATTTCTGCCAATAAATGCTCGATCGGAACTTGCGCGACGATTTGGCCAGGGGCTGGCTGGGTTGCGATCTGATCACAGTCCACCGCTAGCGCGTCGGACGAAATGGCTTTGCTCGATTCACGGGCGTCGCGAATCGCTGAATGCACAGCATCGAAGAACTTGAGGTAGCAAGCTGGCAAGGTCGTGTCGCGACCGTAGCGTTCCTGCAGCGATCGGAACGCCCGCTCCACTACAGGCGAGTCGGCGTCTGCGGCCGCGCCCCAAGCGCCGATTTCAATGTCATGGACGATGCGTCCAAAACGCCGCGTATCTGGATCATCCAGTTGATGATTCGCGCTGACAATCTCGAATGCAGACAACTTGCCTTGGCGCTGCATGGCCGAACCAGGGACATCGAATGCGATGCCTTGTGGCAGTTCTTTGCCGATATCAACGACGTTGAGTTGCGCGCCTGGGCTGATGCGTTTTGTGAGTAGCCACGCGGTAGCCCACTTGTCGGGCCCCAATCCATGTTCGGTCACGTAGACCACCGGCTCTGCGCCGCAGCCTGTGAGCAAGGTGACGCTCAATGCGAGCCCGCCTGCCCATCGCCAAATCCTTTGACGTCCTGATCCTTTCACAACGGTTCCTTCCGCTATTCACGTTTTCTTCACTTCAGCCTAGCGTGCCTCATGAATCTTCACAAGGCCTTTGCGAGGTTCGCAGTGCGGCACTCAAGATGCGCTACCAAAAGAGCAAATTACGCTACCAAAAGAAGGCAGGGTGAATGGGGCGAGCAGGTGCAACGTAAATAATTCACACCACTAAAGCATGCCCGCTTCCGGCCAGAAACGGACATCATAGAAACGTCTGAATTAAGCCGCCAAGCGACGTCGGCTTGAATGAATTGTTAGGCCGCACCGATGTGCGTTCCCAGCCACCACAGGTTTCCTTGAGCATCCCGCACGCCAGCGCTGCGATCGCCATACGGAAGATCCCGGGGCTCATATCGTGACTTCCGATCAAATGACATGAGTGACCGCTTTGGGTCTGTAGCAGACACTATCGCCCGGTACCACGTGTAAGGGTTGGCTGTCGGCTCTGTCCGAGCTTGTTGTTGATAGCTGCCGTTTGGACTGCGCCGGCGTGAGGTTCCCGAGCTTGAATGCGGCCGGATCACAACTGCTAGAGAGGGCGCGGTTCCCCAAGCCAAGGCCGCGATAGAGGCCGTGGCTTTGGAGTCTAAGGTCGGGGGGCTTGCTGCCAATTGGCGCAACTAGCGCCTTATGGGTGCCAACTAGCGTCTTATGCGAGCCACGCTAGCATCTTATGGGTACCCAACTAGAGCCTTATGGGGGTCCGCACACCACTAACAACAGACGTCGCCCCGCTTATCTCAACCGCACTTCGAATACCCACAGTTCAAACAAGTAGCGCACCCATCCATGATGACCAGCGCCTTCGTGTTGCACTTGTGGCAAAGCGTCGCGCTGGGCGGGAAGCTGGTGCCGTCGCCGGTGACGGAGATGTCTTCGTGGGAGGCGGGCTCGGTGGAGCTAAGAGCGCCCCCATCCGTCCTACGGGCACCTTCCCCCGCTGTCGCAGGGGAAGGGTTGGAGGATGGGCTTACGTTAGAGTTTTTTTTTGCGCGGGTTTCGTAAGCGGCACGCTTCTCGGCCAGGATGGCGCGCTGGTGATCGCTCATTTCCGGATCGTGGATCAGGCCGATCGACTTCATGTGGTCTTCCACGATGGCGCCCAGTTCGGCCACCAACGACGGCATGTACACCCCGCCGGCCTTGAAGTAACCGCCGCGCGGATCGAACACCGCCTTCATCTCGTCCACCAGGAAGGTCACGTCGCCGCCCTTGCGGAACACCGCCGACATGATGCGCGTCAGCGCCACGATCCACTGGAAATGCTCCATGGACTTGGAATTGACGAAGATCTCGAACGGACGGCGCAGCTCGTGCTCCGTGCCCGGATTCAACACGATGTCGTTGAGAGTCACGTACATCGCGTGCTCCACCAACGGCGACTTGATCTTGTAGGTACTGCCGATCAGCACTTCCGGGCGCTCGATGCGCTCGTGCATGTGGATGATGTCGGCGACCGGGAATTCGGCCTCGGCCTTGGCGCGGGTGACCGACTCGGCCTGGACGGCGGCAGCGCTTTCGCGCGCACGGTCTTCCGGAGTGAGGACGGAGTAACCCTTGATTTTCTTGTCGATCTTGACGGCCATGGAGCTGGTTCCTGATTGCTTGTGTCGTGTGGCTTGGTAGGTGGTTCGGTTGGGGCGCTGAAGTAGTGGCCCTCACCCCAACCCCTCTCCCGCAGGGAGAGGGGCTAAAGCGGGGGCTTACTTCTTCTTTGCGGTTTTCTTGGCTGCCTTCTTCGCGGGCGCCTTTTTGGCGGCCTTGCGTGGGGCGGCTTTCTTCACAACTTTCTTGACCGCCTTCTTGGCCGCGGTCTTCTTGCTGGCGACCTTCTTGGCGACTTTCTTGACCGCCTTCTTCACGGCCTTCTTCGCCGTAGCGGTCTTCTTGGTCGCTTTCTTGGCGGCCTTCTTCGCGGGCTTCTTGCCGACCTTCTTCTTCAACGCGGCGGCTTCGGCCTTGGCCGAGGCGCTGGCCGAAGCGAGCGTCTTCTTGGCCTTGGCCACGGTCTTCTTCACCGCCTTGCTGGCCTTGTCCGTACGCTTGGCGACTGCCTTCTTGGCGGCGGCGGTGCGCTTCTTCACGGCCTTCTGCGCTTTCTTCGCCGACTTCTTCACCGAGGCGACGGCGTCGCTGGCGGTCGAGGCGATTGAGCTGCCGATGTTGCTCGCGGTTTCTTTCACGCTTTCTGCAGCGCCCGTTAGGGTCGCTACCACACCGTTTCCGTTGCTCATGTAGATGCCCTCCTGGGGCCGTGGGTTTGGTACAGAGCCGATGCTATACCGGTTGGTGTGAGGTGTGGAGTGATTGCGTGAATGGTTTAGTTGGCCGCGAAGAGCGAGCTCGCTGCGCTTCGCCTACCCCTCCCCAACCCTCCCCTGCTTCGCAAGGGAGGGGGAAGTACTCAGAACTTGCCGTAATAGCCTTCTTTCAGGGCGTCGAACAGGTTGGCGGCGGTGTGCATTTCGCCGTCGTATTCGATCTGCTCGTTGCCCTTGACCTCGACCACGTTGCCGTCTTCCAGCTCGAAACGGTAGGTGGTGTTCTCCAGGTCCGCTTCCTTGACCAGCACGCCCTGGAAGGCGGCCGGGTTGAAACGGAACGTGGTGCACCCCTTCAGACCCTGCTGGTGGGCGTAGCGGTAGATGTCCTTGAACTGCTCGTACGGGTAGTCGGTGGGGACGTTGGCGGTCTTGGAGATGGAGCTGTCCACCCACTTCTGCGCCGCGGCCTGCACGTCGACGTGTTCCTTGGGATTGATGTCGTCGGCGCTGATGAAATAGTCGGGCAGACGGGCGGCCGCGTCCTCGGCGAACGGAATGGCCGAGGGGTTGACCAGGTGGCGGTAGGCGAGCAGTTCGTAGGAGAACACGTCGACCTTTTCCTTGGACTTCTTGCCTTCGCGGATCACGTTGCGGCTGTAGTGATGGGCGAAGCTGGGCTCGATGCCGTTGGAGGCGTTGTTGGCCAGGCTCAGGGAAATGGTGCCGGTGGGCGCGATGGAGCTGTGGTGGGTGAAGCGGCTGCCGATCTCGGCCAGCTCGTCCACCAGCTCCGGCGAGACCGTGGCGATGCGCTGCATGTAGCGGCTGTACTTGGCGTGCAGCACCTTGCCGGGAATCTGCTGGCCGATGCGCCAGCCGTCCTTCGCCATTTCCGGGCGCTGGCGCAGCATGGCGGCGGTGACGTCGAACAGCTCCTCCATGATCGGCGCGGCGCCCTTTTCCTTGGCCAACGCCAGACCCATTTCCCAACCGGCCACGGCCATGTCGCGGGCGATGGACTCGGTGAACTCGCAGGACTCGGGGCTGCCGTACTTCATCTGCAGCATGGTCAGGGTGGAACCCAGGCCCAGGAAGCCCATGCCGTGGCGGCGCTTGCGCAGGATCTCGGCGCGCTGCTGTTCCAGCGGCAGGCCGTTCACGTCCACCACGTTGTCCAGCATGCGGGTGAACACGCGCACCACTTCCTTGTATTCCTCCCAGTCGAAGGTCGCCTGGTCGGTGAAGGGCTTGCGCACGAAAGTGGTGAGGTTGACCGAACCCAGCAGGCAGGCGCCGTAGGGCGGCAACGGCTGCTCGCCGCAGGGATTGGTGGCGCGGATGTTTTCGCACCACCAGTTGTTGTTCATCTCGTTGACGCGGTCGATGAGGATGAAACCCGGCTCGGCGTAGTCGTACGTCGAGACCATGATCATGTCCCACAGGTGGCGGGCGCGGATGTGGCCGTAGATCTTGCAGGCCACCAGGCCGTCGTCGCGGCTGACGTAGTTCTTGTGGGTGGGCCACTCGCGCCAGATCACTTCGGACTCGTCGTCGACGTTGATCTCGTGCTGTTCCTTGGCGTTGACCGGGAACACCAACGGCCAGTCGGCGTCCTTGGCCACCGCGTCCATGAAGCCGTCGGTGATCAACAGGGACAGATTGAACTGGCGCAGGCGCCCGTCCTCGCGCTTGGCGCGGATGAAGTCCTTCACGTCCGGATGCGACACGTCGAAGGTGCCCATCTGCGCGCCGCGGCGACCGCCGGCCGAAGACACCGTGAAGCACATCTTGTCGTAGATATCCATGAAGGACATCGGACCGCTGGTGTAGGCGCCGGCGCCGGCGACGAAGGCGCCGCGCGGACGCAGGGTGCTGAATTCGTAACCGATGCCGCAGCCGGCTTTCAGGGTCAGGCCGGCCTCGTGGACCTTGTCCAGGATGCCGTCCATCGAGTCCTCGATGGTGCCGGACACGGTGCAGTTGATGGTGGAGGTGGCGGGCTTGTGTTCCTGCGCACCGGCGTTGGAGGTGATGCGGCCGGCCGGAATGGCGCCGCGGCGCAGCGCCCAGAGGAAGCGCTCGTACCAGTAGGCGCGCTTCTCGGCGGTGGGTTCGGCGTCGGACAGGGCCCGGGCCACGCGCTGATAGGTGCCGTCGATATCGGCATCGATCGCTTCGCCTTGCTTGGTCTTCAACCGGTACTTCTTGTCCCAGATGTCTTGCGAGGCCGGCTGCATCGGAACCAGGGATCCTGCAGCTTCTTCTGTTTTAACCGCCTCGAGGCGCACCGTACTCATGATTGTGTTGCTCTCCCTGTTCTTAAACTGTGGTGTCTGAAACTGTGGTGTCTAATTTTTGTTTGGACTTGGTTTCTTATGCGCCTGGACGGTCGGGCCGGCCAGTGCGTGCGTTGCATAAATCTGTCACGGACCGGATCGGCAGCGACGGCGGCCCGCCCCGAAGCGCGGTGAGCGCCGCAGTGGGCTGCGAATTGTGCGTGCCGTCCCGTAAAACCAGCGTCGCCGTCGATGTCATGCGCCATCCCCTAAGCGCCTTGTTTCCAAGCAAAAACCCTACTGCTTGGGTCCGTTTCGCAAATGACCGCTATATCTAGTGGCCAAGCGAAGGCTGCAAGCTACGCCCGGCCGGCCGGCCTGTCAACGGGTCGAAGGTGAAATTGCAAAGCTTCCCTATTCAGCTTTTTGCGCCCACCCGGAACCCATCGGGTTCGACTTCATTGCGGGTTTAAGCAGCGGTGAGCACACTCATTCATATAGCCGACCACGCCTTGTCCGGCCGTCGCTTCCCCGCGACGGACCCGGCGGCCTCGCCAGCCCCTTTCCTTGTCGAACGAACCTCCTTGCCGAACCGACCCATGCGCCCGCTCCCCACCCTGCTCGCCCTGACCGCCGCTGCCGCTTTCGGCGGTTTTGCCGCCACCGGACTCCGTGCCGCGCTGGACACCCCCGCCCAGGCGGCGCCATCCGCGCCGGTGATCATTCCTTCCGTAGGCGCGCTGCCGCCGGTGGTGAACGGGCAACCGCTGCCGTCGCTGGCGCCAATGCTGCAGCGGGTGATGCCGGCGGTGGTCAACGTCTACAGCCGGCAGACCGTCAAGCTGCGCAGCCCGATGGGTCCGTTCGCCGACGATCCGGTGTTCCGCCGCATGCTGGGCATCCCCGACATGCCGCGCGAACGCGTGCAGCAGTCGCTGGGTTCGGGCGTGATCATCGATGCGAAGAATGGTTACGTCATCACCAATCATCATGTGATCGAGAACGCCGACGGCGTGTCGGTGACCCTGAGCGACGGCCGCAGCGTCGAGGCGCAGTTCATCGGTTCGGACCCGGACACCGACGTGGCCCTGATCCGCATCCCCACCGGCAACCTGACCGAGATTCCGCTGGCCGACAGCAGCGCCTTGAACGTGGGCGATTTCGTGGTCGCGGTGGGCAACCCGTTCGGCCTGGGGCAGACGGTGACCTCGGGCATCGTGTCGGCGGTGGGTCGCAGCGGCATCCGCGGGCTGGGTTACCAGAACTTCATCCAGACCGACGCCTCGATCAATCCGGGCAATTCCGGCGGCGCGCTGGTCAACCTGCAGGGCCAGCTGGTGGGCATCAACACCGCCAGCTTCAATCCGCAGGGCAGCATGGCCGGCAACATCGGCCTGGGTTTCGCCATTCCCAGCAATCTGGCGCGCAGCATCAAGGACCAGTTGATCGCCAACAACGGCGTGGTCATCCGCGGCACGCTGGGACTGGAATCGCAGACGCTGACCCCGGAGGTGGCCAAGGGCCTGGGCCTGACCGATACCCGCGGCGCGGTGGTGACGCGGATCTACGCCGGCTCCGGCGCGGCCGCGGCCGGATTGAAGACCGGCGATGTGATCGTGTCGGCCAACAACGAACGCATCGACAGCGCCGAGTCGCTGCACAACTACGAAGGCCTGCAGCCGGTCGGCAGTCCGCTGGCGCTGGGCATCCGCCGCGACGGCAAGCCGCTGACGCTGCGCGCGACCTTGAAGGAACAACCCCGCGCGCTGGCGGGGGCGACGCTGGATCCGCGCCTGACCGGCGCCTCGTTCGCCGAGCTGCCCGAATCGCTGCGCCAAGCCGGCTTGAGCGGCGTGCTGGTCAAGGACGTGGCGCGCGGCAGCCGGGCGGCGCAGAGCGGCTTGCAGCCTGGCGACGTGGTGCGGGGCGCGAGTTCGGAAGAAATCACCGATCTGGCCGGCTTCCAGGCCAGCTTCTCGCCCAAGCCGCCGCAATTGGTGCTGTCCATCCAGCGCGGCAATGCGCTCGGCAATCTGTTGTTGCAGTGATAGCTCCGTGTCGTAGATGGGCGCCGGGACGGACCCGCTACTGACAGGCTGTTAATGGCGACCTGCTATAGATGCTTTCCCCGGTAGGCGCACTCCGCCTTCCTCTTCATAGGAGATGACGATGAACAACCCCACCGCGACCGACGCATTGAAAAGCAACCTCGGCGAAGCCGGCGCGCATCTCAAGTCCGCCGCCGCCGCCGCCGGCGAAGCGCTGAAAGGCGCAGCCGGTTCGGCCGGCGACGAGCTGAAGCTGGGCAAGGCCAACGTGAAGGCCGAACTGGCCGACGGCGCGTTGTCGGGCCTGGCCGCGGCCGAACATGGCGGCGCCGCCGCGATGGAACAGGTGGACCATCTGATGGACAAGGGCCGCGACCTGATCGACAGCGCCGCCGACCTGATCCGCGAACGTCCGCTGGCGTCGTTCGGCGTGGCCTTCGCGGCCGGCTGGATCATCGCCAAGCTGGCCCGCAGCGGCGGTGGCGACAAGTAAGCCCGACGCGTGAACGAAACGCGCGAGGACGACCAGGATTCCGGCAAACCGGAGGCCGATCTGGGCGAGGCCATCCGCGACGTCGGCACCGCCGCGCGCGAGGGCTTGAAGGAAGCCGGTGGCGCGGCCAAGGCGTTCCGCGCCTTGCTGGCCGCCGATGTGTCGCTGGCGCGCAGCGCCTTCGGCAGGGCCATGGCGCTGACCGGCGTGGCCATCGTGTTCGGCGCTTCGTGCTGGCTGCTGCTGATGGCGACGCTGATCGTGTTCCTCAGCCGCCAGCTGGGTCTGCCCTGGGCCGTTTCGCTGTTGATCTGCGCGCTGCTCAGCGGCGCGGTGACCTTGTGGGCGGCGTGGCGCGCGGATTACTACTTCGACCACACCCGCATGCAGGCCACCCGACGGCAACTGGCGCGGCTGGGCATCGGCGAACTGGCCGACGTCGCTCCCGACCCGGGCTCGTCCGAATCGGCGCGCGACACGGTGAATCAGCGGACGCCGGAAAGGAACGCCGACGGCAATAGGATCACTCCGCCATGAAGCAGGCCGCCACGAACAAGGATTCCCGCCCCCGGGTCAGCTTCGAACATCTGGTGCGCAAGGTGGAGCGCGCTGAAGACGTGCTGGAGATGCGCGAACAGCGGCTGGTCGATCGCTACCGCAAGCTCAACGACACCTGGCGCAAGGGATGGACGCCGATGCGGATCGTCGTCGTCGGCCTGGCCAGCGGCTTCCTGGTCGGCCGCGCCGAGCCGCTGCGCGCGCTGACCGGTGCGCGCATGCTGCAGATGGTGAGCGCGTTGTCGGGACTGTTCGCTTCGGTGCAGGCCACCTTCGCGGCCGAACAGGCGGAGCAAGCGGCCGATACCGCCGAAGAGGCCGCGACCGATCAAGCCGCCGAGCCGGCGACGCAAGCGAAAAAAGAGCAAGCGGAAAACGTTCCGCCCGCCGCGCGCAGGAGCCAGACTCGCGACCAGGTCCATTCCACGCAACCGCGTCCGGCCGAAGCGGCTACGGAAGTATCCGAACGCTGAGGACATCGGCCCTGCAGCAGCGGCGTGGGAGCGGCACGTGGGAGCGGCGTCCGCGATCACTGCTTTCTCCTCTCCCCTTGCGGGAGAGGATGCCCGTAGGGCAGGAGAGGGGGCGTGAGCGCAGCGAGCGTGCTTTGCTTTCGTCTTCGAGGTATCAAGTACTGGTTGGAAGATCAAAAGCCGACTCCTCTCCCGGCCTGCAGCCACCCTCTCCCGCAAAGGGGAGAGGGAGAACGTCGGCAACCCGCGCCAGATTCCGGATCCACACTTTTCCGTCTCTCCCCAACCCATACGAGCCGCCGACTTGAGCACTTCTCCCAGCGATCCGCTGTCGACCGATCCGTTACCGGAACCCTCGCCAGCCCCACGCCGCCCGCGCGCTTCCAACGCGCTGCTGGTGCTGGCTACGCTGGCGGTGGGCTACACCCTGTGGGCGGCGCAGGACCTGCTGCTGCCCATTCTGTTGGGCATGTTCTTCGCGCTGGTGGCCAACCCGATCATCCGCCTGCTGAAACGCCTGTGGATACCGCGTTTCGTGGCCGCGCTGATCGTGGTGGTGGGCGGCATCGCCGGGACGGCGGCGCTGGCCAACCAACTGGTGGTGCCGGCCAGCGACTGGTTCCGCGACGTGCCGCAGGAACTGCGCGAAATGACCCCCAAGCTGCGCCAGCTGACCAAGCCGATGCTGGACGCCAATCGGGCCGCGGAAAACATCGCCCGCGCCGCCGGCGGCGAGAGCGCCAAGAAAGTGCAGGTGGTGCGCACCCAGGTGGACGATCCGTACAAAGTGCTCAACGCCACGCCGCGCCTGCTGGCCTCGGTGCTGGCGGTGGTACTGCTGACCTTCTTCTTCCTGGTCTACGGCGAAAACCTGCAGCGGCATGCGATCGCGCTGCTGCCGGGGCGGCAGAAGCAGAAGTTCAGCGTGGATCTGATGCATTCCATCGAACGCGAAGTGTCGCGCTACGTGCTCACCATCAGCCTGATCAATGCGGTGGCGGGGTTGGTGTATGCGGCGATCCTGTACGCGTTCGACATTCCGCTGCAGGAGGCCTTGCTGTGGGGCACGATGGTGGCGCTGTTGAACTTCGCCCCGTACGTGGGTCCGCTGATCGGCATGGGCGTGATGCTGCTGGTGGGTTTCGTGACCTACAACGAACCGTGGCTGTCGGTGATGCCGGTGCTGGTCTACCTGGGCCTGCACACGCTGGAAGGCCAGATCGTCACCCCCATCGTGCTGGGCCGGCGGATGGCGCTGTCGCCGCTGGTGCTGATCCTGGCGCTGATGCTGTTCGGCTGGCTGTGGGGCATCGTCGGCCTGCTGCTGGCGGTGCCGCTGCTGGTCTGCATCAAGCTGGTGCTGGCGCGGGTGGAAGGCATGGAGGGCTGGGCGCGGCTGTTGGAGTGACCTTGTCCTCCCGAGCGCAGCGAGGGATCTGCTTTCTGCCGGCAAAACAGCAGATCCCTCGCTGCGCTCGGGAGGACATCCGAATTATTCAGAGGCCCCCAGGGCCGCTTCTGCTTCCCTGCAGCGTGTCCCTCACGCCCCACCTCGTTAGAATACGGGCGTGAATTTCCCCGTCCGCGCCATCACCCTGGATCTCGACGACACCCTGTGGCCCTTCGCTCCGATCGGCGCGCGGATCGAGCAGGTGTTGCATGCGTGGATGCTGGAGCACAGCCCGCCCACCGCCGCGCGCTTCCCGATCGAGGCCATGCGCGCGCTGCGCGAGCAGGTGTTCGCCGAACACCCGCAGCTGATCCACGACCTCAGCGAGTTGCGCCGGCTCACCCTGCGCCGCGCGCTGCAGGAAAGCGGCGCCGACCCCGCGCTGCTGGAGCCGGCCTACGAGATCTTCTATGCCGCGCGCAACCAGGTGGAGTGCTATCCCGACAGCCTGGCCGCGCTGGAACGCATCGCTGCGCGCGTGCCGGTGGCGGCGGTGACCAACGGCAACGCCGATCTGGAACGCATCGGCCTGTCGCGGCATTTCTGGTTCCAGTTGGGCGCCCGCGAACACGGCGCGGCCAAACCCGAAGCCAGCATCTTCCACGCCGCCTGCCAACGCCTGGGCGTGCCGCACTTTGAGGTGCTGCACGTGGGCGACCATATCGAGATGGACGTGATCGGCGCCGCGCAGGCCGGGTTGCGCAGCTGCTGGATCAACCGCGAGGCGCAGACGTGGACCCACCCCACCCTGCGTCCCGATCTGGAATTCACCGACCTCACCGCACTGGCCGACTGGCTGGACGCAACGCACCTCCACAACACGGAGCACGCCGCCGCATGAGCCTGCCGAACGGATTCACCGAGACCTCTTCTTCCGCGCTGCCGCTGCACGTGCTGGAGCGCGACCGGTTCAGCGACTGGCGCAACGCGCTGTCGCCCGCCTTGCAGGCCTGGGTGGACGCGCAGCATTTCTCCGCGGCGCCCGGCGCGCTGGTGCTGTTGCCGGGCGAACACGGCATCGCCGCGGCGGCGATCGGCATCGGCGATCCGCTCGATCCCTATTCCTACGCGCATGCGCCGCACGGCCTGCCCCCGGGCGACTGGCAGCTCGCCTCGATGCTGGACGACGGCGCGCGCGCGGCCTTGCAGTTGGGCTGGGGCTTGGGCAGTTACCGTTTCGACCGCTACAAGAAACCCGCACGCCCGCCGGCTCGCCTGTTGCTGCAGAACGCCGATGCCGAAGCGCTGGATCTGCTGGCCGCGTGCGTGCGCGTGCGCGATCTGGTCAACACGCCCACCGAGCACATGGGGCCGGAGCAGTTGGAGGAAGTCGCGCGCGAACTCGCCGCCACGCATGGCGCGCAGCTTGAGGTCATCGTCGGCGACGAACTGCTGGCGCGGAATTTCCCGGCCATCCACGCGGTCGGCCGCGCTTCGCATCGCGCGCCGCGCCTGATCGCGCTGCGCTGGGGCGACAGCGGTCTGCCGCACGTGGCGCTGGTGGGCAAGGGCGTGTGTTTCGATACCGGCGGCCTGGACATCAAGCCGGCCGACGGCATGCGCAACATGAAGAAGGACATGGGCGGTGCGGCGCACGCGCTGGCGCTGGCCGAGTTGATCATGTCGCGCAAGTTGCCGCTGCGCTTGACCTTGCTGGTGCCGGCGGTGGAGAACGCGATCGGGCCGGATGCGTTCCGTCCCGGCGAAGTGATCGCCACGCGCCAGGGTTTGAGCGTGGAGATCGACAATACCGATGCCGAGGGCCGGGTGATCCTGTGCGACGCGCTGACTTATGCGGGCGAGCAGGAGCCGGACATCGTGTTGGATTTCGCCACCCTGACCGGCGCGGCACGCATCGCCTTGGGGCCGGACTTGCCGGCGTTGTTCGCCAACGACGATGCGCTGGCCAACGACTGGATCGCGGCGGGCGAACGCACGCGCGATCCGCTGTGGCGCATGCCGTTGTGGCGTCCTTATCTTCGTTATCTCAGCAGCGGCATCGCCGACCTGGCCAACGCGGGTTCGCGCATGGCCGGCGCAGTCACCGCTGCGCTGTATCTGGAACGTTTCGTGCCGGCGCAACAGAAGTGGGCGCATCTGGATGTGTACGCGTGGAACGACAGCGATCGCGCGGGTCGGCCGCCGGGGGGAGAGGCGATGGCGTTGCGGGCTGCGTTTGAGATGTTGAAGGGGCGTTACGCCGGATGATGGATCCATTCGCCGTCACGGTGATTGTCCTGCCCGGCGCACTCAGCGCCTTCTTCATATACAAGTTGTTGTCGAGCAAGCGAAGCGCATTTGAGAAGTCGGTTTACTGCGTCGTCTTGCTGGTGCCCGTCGTAGGGCCGCTGCTCTACCTCTTCCTAAGCGAAGAAGTACCTCCGCAGCCGCCGCTGCTGAGAAACAACGGCCCGCGGGGCTCTTACACAGACAGCATGATCGCCATCCAGGCAGTCTTGGAAGAAACCGCACGCCAAAAGGCGGAAGATTCGGCGGACGAAACGGTCCCGCGAAATGATGAAGACGCGGAGCCTCGGCCATAAGCTCGGAAATTGGGACAGATAACATATTCGTTTCAATCGCATATGTTCTCTGTCCCTTGTTCGCACCCGCGATCCGCTGCGCGCATGGCCGGCGCGGTCACCGCTGCGCTGTGTCTGGAACGTTTCGTGCCGGCGCAGCAGAAGTGGGCGCACCTGGACGTGTATGCGTGGAACGACAGCGATCGCGCGGGCCGTCCGCCGGGGCGATGGCGTTGCGGGCGGCGTTTGAGATGTTGAAGGGGCGTTACTTGCAGTAGCTACGCTCGCAGAAGCGGACGCTTGTTCCGTTTTTTGGCGTGTTTCGGTCCTCTATCTGTTAATCGAAATGCTGGAGTTGCCGGACCTCGTTTGACCCATATCGTGCCTTCGCAGCTCTTACTACGATTGTGTGACAGACACCTTGAGCTCATCGCTTGACAAAGTATTGAGGTAGACGTACGAATATAGACGTGGCCTGTTATAGGCTGCAGTTTCGGGTGTCTATCAATCACCGATAAGGCGGGGACAAGGATGAGTCCAGTTGAAGTGCGAGGGAGCGCGAAGTCGCGGCAATCGCCCGCGCATATTTTTATTTCTTACATGCCGCATTGCATGCCGCACTATCAGGTGCTGGCAAGACGCTGTCTTGAGCTAGAGCAACTAGGATCCGCTCATAGCTATAGCGGCGCAGTGCGCGCGAATTGATTTAACCAACAACTTAACGGAGACAGATCATGGAAGGTCAACGAAATGCAAGGACGCGGGAAGCTCTCCACATCTCGGTATCCGCGTCTCTACGAATGCTGGTCGCGCTTGCTCTGGCCGTTCTGATACAGGTGACTGCATCGGCCCAGGAGGCCGACCAGAATTTCTCAGTGCGTAGCGGAGACGGGAGTCTCTTTGGAACGTACGACACGCAGGAGCAAGCAGAAGCCGCGATTAGAACGATCCCCGGGCCATCGGATGCACCAGACGCTTATCAGTATGTTCGCGAGATAAAAAACCAAACGGTTTCCGAAGACGGAAAAACAACGATCACCTATTGGATGGGAAAGCATGACCGTAACTTTATGTTCTACGGAATGACTGCAATGCCGCGTGGAACGGAGGAGGAGGCGGTCAGCGACAGCATCTCGTATCTGAATCAACGAGGTTCTCCGCCTTGTCCATCAGCTTCAATGAATGCGCTTAATGACTGGACCCCATATTCTCCTGAGCTCGCACACTATGAGCTAAGGAATTATTCGACCAATTACTTTGATTATAATGAGCCAACAGAGACGTGTGAGCCCCGCGCTGACACAGCGACACTTTCACGCATATCGATTTGTCCTACTCCGTATACGTACTGGAGTAGTTCTCACAATGCTTGCGTCAATGAAGAGATCACTGCTTCTATAGAGACAACCCAATCGCAGTGTGAAGACGAGAGCGGCGACACTGGACTGGTTGGAAATCCCTGCGACGTTAAGACCGGGAACAAGTATGAAACCGAACCTGATTTCGACTTGGGTTGGGCGCAACTGACTCGCTATTACCATTCTGGGGTCGCAACCGCGACAGGTGGTTTCGGCTCGGGGTGGAGTGATACTCACCGTATTCGTTTAGAAATCAATCTGCCTGTTATAGGATTGATCGAGGGAAGCGGCTACACAGTACCGTTCCGCCAAGTCGGGAGTGAGTATCACGCCGCCAGCGGCAGTGGGGACCGCATAGCGGCTAGCGGCAACCAATGGAAACTCTACAGGCAGGACGCGGTTTACATCTTCAACGACATCGGGCGCCTGGTCATGCGCCAACCCGAGGATGGAAACGTACTAAGTTATGCCTACGACTCGTCCGGTCGCCTGGATACGATCACCTCACCGCAGGGTCGTTCGATCCAGTTCCAGTACGCGGATACTTCTAGCGATTCACTGATCACAGGCGTCTCATCGCACGGCACGCAACTTGCCAGTTACACATACGAAAATGGACGACTGAAAACTGTCACCTACCAGGGTGGCGGAACACGAACCTACCACTATGAGGACACGCGCTTCCCGCGCCACCTCACCGGAATCACCGCCGAGGACGGGCAGCGTTATAGCACTTTTGCCTATGACGACAAGGGGCGGGCTGTTTCGAGCCAGCATGTGGGCGGTACGGATGGCGTGGCGCTGTCGTACTCGCCTGCGGGGACGGTCGTTACCGACGCTCTCGGAAAGCAGACCAGCTATGCCATGGCAGATGCCGGGGGTGGATCTCCCAAGGTTACGTCGGTCACCGACAGTGCCGGAACCATCGCTTACCAGTATTACGGCCAGTCCGTGGACTTCCGGCGCCGCGTTGACACGATGACAGACCGCAAAGGCACTCAGATCAAGCACAGCTATAGCGAAGTCACCGATGCGGTGACGGGACAGCCTGCCAGCGTCCATACGGTGAGAGAAGCCTATGGCTTGCCAGAAGAGCGCACACGGGAGGAGCGGCGCGACTTAGCCAGTAACCGCGCTCTGCTACTCCAGACTGGGAATTTAGAAACCCGTTATACCTACAACGCCCGGCTACAGCCCGCCAGCATCACCGCCCGGGATACAGCGACCAGCCAAACCCGCACGACGAGCTTTGCCTATTGCGAAGCCGCGGATGTGGCCGCGCCGAGCAGTACCTGTCCCATCGAAGGATTGTTGAAATCGGTGGATGGCCCTAGGACGGATGTAACGGACTTGGTCATCTATGCGTACTACGGCAGCGATGATCCTGGCTGTACCACCTCGCCCCCAACCTGCACGCACCGCAAAGGGGATCTGTGGAAAATCACTACCGCTCTAGGGCATGTGACCGAAACCCTGGCCTATGACCCTACAGGACAGCCTTTGTCGGTTAAGAATCCCAATGGCATCGTCACGGATTTCGAGTACCACCCACGCGGTTGGTTGATGGCACGCAAGGTGCGGGGCACGAATACGGGGAGTGAGGCGGATGACCAGATCACGATGATCGAATATTGGCCCACGGGATTGGTGAAGAAGGTCATCCAGTCGGACGGCGCTTTTACGTCCTACGCCTACGATGCGGCCCAGCGCTTAACTGACGTTTCCGACAATATCGGCAACACGATCCACTACTCCTTAGACCTTGCTGGTAATCGCTTGCAGGAAGACACCAAGGATCCGGGCAGCGTCCTCAAGCGCACCCTGTCGCGTGTGTACAACCAGCTGGGCCAGTTGCAGACCCAGGCCGATGCGCAGGCCAATCCCACCGACTTCACTTACGATGCCAACGGCAACACCAACACCGTCACCGACGCGTTGGGTCGGGTCACCGACAACGACTACGATCCGCTGAACCGCTTGAGCCGCGCCCTGCAGAACGTGGGCGGGATCAATGCCGAGACCAAGTTCCAGTACGACGCTCAGGACAACCTGACCCAGGTCACCGATCCCAAGGGCCTCAACACCACCTACACCTACAACGGCCTGGGCGATCTGACCCAACTGGTCAGTCCCGACACCGGCACCACCACCTACACCTTTGATAGCGCCGGCAACCGTATTTCCAAACTAGATGCTAACGACCCCGAACCGCATACCTACCTCTATGACGCCCTCAACCGCCTGATCTCCGTCTTTTATTCGACGACCAGCGGAGGGACTAGTCCTGACGTCCGATATACCTATGACATAGTCAACTCCGAATGCGCGACTGATGAGACCTTCGCGAAAGGCCGTCTTACCGCCGCGCATGCAGAGGCCACACTGAAGTACTGCTACGACCGCTTCGGCAACTTGACGCGCAAGGTCCAGAGCATAGGCGGCAGAACCTTCGTCTTGCGCTATGCCTACACCAAAGCTGGCCAGCTGCAGAGCGTGACTTATCCGGATGGGGCTGTGGCGGACTATGTTCGCGACGCGCAGGGGCGAGTAGCGGAGGTAGGGGTAACCCGTGCTGACGGCGTGCGCGCGATCTTGTTGAACCAGACCAGTTATGCCCCTTTTGGCCCGCTTGTCGGTTGGACTTACGGCAATGGTCGGCAAATGCAGCGTCCGCTCAACCAGAACTACCGGCCCACCGCCATTCACGACCCCGGTGTGGGAGGGCTTGATGTGGGCTTCGGCTTCGATGCGGTAGGCAACCTCACCCAGCTCACTCCTGCCGCCAGCGCCACCCCGCTAGTGAAGTTCGACTACGACGCCTTGAGCCGTCTCACCAAGTTCAAGGACGGTCCTACCGACGTGGCCATCGAGAGCTACGCCTACGACGCCACCGGCAACCGCCAGAGCTTCACCAACTCAGCCGGCACGCAGACCTATACCTATCCGTCCACCAACCATCGGCTAGCCCAGGTTGGCGCCATTGCCCGTACCTACGATGCCGTCGGCAACACCATCAGCATCGGCGGCATCGCACGCGAATTTGGCTATAGCCAAGCGGACCGTCTGAGCAGCGTCAAGCAGGGAGGGGCCGTAACGATGCAGTACGGATACAACGCGCTGGGCGAGCGCGTTGTGAATGTGCAGCCAGGCCTGCCCTCCAACCCGGATGGCTCGGGCGGTACCCCCTCAGTGAGCACCTATTTTGTCTACGACGAAACGGGTCACTGGCTGGGGCAGTACGACAATGCGGCATCGGCAGTACAGCAGATCGTCTGGCTGGATGATCTACCGGTCGGCCTGATCGCCAATGGCAACCAGCTGCACTACATCGAACCAGATCACCTAGGAACTCCGCGGGTGGTCATCGAAGTGCTGCGCAATGTTCCGGTGTGGACGTGGGATCTGAAGAGCGAGGCGTTCGGGAATAGCGTGCCGAATCAGGATCCGGATGGGGACACCAATGCGTTGGTGTTTGATATGCGGTTCCCGGGGCAGCGCTATGACGTCGCTACTGGCATGAACCAGAACTACTTCCGCGATTACGATCCGTCCTCAGGACGATATGCGCAATCGGACCCGATTGGGTTTAATGGCGGTATTAATACCTACGCCTATGTCGGAGGGAATCCGATTAGCTTCGTTGATCCGCTGGGATTAGAAGGTTTCGGGCCTTGGTGGAATGCGAACGCGCTGAACCAACAGGGCTTAAGAAACGGCACGGCATTACGAGACACATATAGCCGTGCGCGTTCAATTAGAGATTGGGCAAATTCACGGTTTCCCAGAGTTCCTGGTGATCCAAATGATCCGATGCGTCATTGTGTAACTAGCTGCATGATGGCCCGAGACGCTTCCATTGGGGCTGGCATGGGACGTACATTGGGTGGCGCTAATGAGGCGTGGGGTTTCCTGCAACATGATCTTCCTGATCTTGGATCTAAGCTAAGAAACGGCGGCCCCTGGGCATTTCAGAAATCTGACTTGCAACACAATGAGAAGGGTTTCTGTTCTGGCAATTCATTGCCTGGTCCGAAACCGACAAACGCCGCTCTTGGCGAGATGGGGGCGCAATGTGTGCAGCAATGTTCAAAATAGTTACTGATTACAGTCGCGCTTATTCTGTAATGGTGGCGATCCTTATCTTGCTTGTTGGGTGCACGGTGGATCGCTATCCAGATGACACCATCGTTAAGCAAGACTTTATGAGGCTTGTGCCACAGCGAATACCTCCGGACGTTGAGGTTAATTTTATTGATACATATCGTAGCGATGGAGATGGGCAATCGTTTTCTCAAGTGTTTGTATTTGATGTGAACGCAAACAGAAGGATCTCGATTGAGAACGGTTGGCTAAAAGGCAGTTTTCTA
This sequence comes from Pseudoxanthomonas sacheonensis, assembly GCF_031455975.1. Taxonomy (GTDB): domain Bacteria; phylum Pseudomonadota; class Gammaproteobacteria; order Xanthomonadales; family Xanthomonadaceae; genus Pseudoxanthomonas_A; species Pseudoxanthomonas_A sacheonensis_A. Next base: position 96,551 of record NZ_JAVDTT010000002.1, read on the forward strand.
GTTCCCGGTGACGAGGTACGACGTCGTAAAGTTGAATTTATTTATCAGAAGAAAGGTGACCGATGGAAGGTCGTTTCGGATGGACCAATCTCCTCGAAATAGATTTCGCGGAATGATTTTCGTCGAGTGAGATAGCCCGGGTAGTGCGCAGCGAAACCCGGGGCTTTTGATCTGGCATACAGATGCCCATATGGCACGCCCCACTCCGGCAAACATCTCTGGAACGGTGATTGTTCCCACGTCGGCCTCCCGGGTTTCGCTACGCTCTACCCGGGCTACGCCCCTTGAGAGGTTGTGGTGGCAGCCGCCCGCTCGCTTGCTTCTACTTCGCAATCAACAACAGCACCGACCGCCCCTGCAGCCCATACACCGTGTACTCCCCACCAATCAACGCCTCGGACCCCGGCACGACGACCGTATCGGGGCCTTCGTTCCAGGTGGCGGTATCGGTGACGCGGTACCACTGCTTGCCCGCGCCGGGCCACGGCAGCGTGAAGTTCACGTTGCCCGACCAGCCGTTGTAGGCCACATAGATCGCACTGGCCGAATCGCCGAACTCGCTGCCGTCGATGCGCCAGGCGATGGCGTGATTGTTCGCGTTGGTGAAATACGCCGTGTCGGCCTGCGCACCGTCCGGCTTGAACCAGCGCAGCTGCTCCATCACGTTGCCGTTGTTGTCCACGCCCGAATAGAAATTGGCCGGGCGCAGCGCCGGGTGCGCCTTGCGGAAGGCGATCAGGCGCTTGCTGTAGGTCTCGTGATTGGCCTCGACGGTATTGCGGGTCCAGAACAACCAGTTGGCCGACGAATCCAGGTTGTACACGTTGTTGTTGCCGAACTGCGTGCGCAGCGCCTCGTCGCCGCCGGTGATCATCGGCACGCCGGCGCTCAGCATCAGGAACGCCAGCCCGGTGCGCGCTGCCTTGCGCTGGTCGATCACCGCCCCGCCCTGGTCCCAGCTGTGGTTGTTGTCGTCGCCGCCATCGGACGGACCGTACGGCCAGGGCTGGTTGTTCTGCTTGCTGTTGTAGGCGTACAGATCGTTCAGCGTGAAACCGTCGTGCGCGACCATGAAGTTGACCGAATGCCAGGGCTTGCGGCCGTCGTCGCCGTACAGGTCCGACGAACCGGCGAAACGGTTGGCCAGTTCCGCCGGCGTCACCGCCTCCACGCCCATCTGGTTCTGCTTCTTGCGCAGCGAATCGCGATAGATGCCGTTCCATTCGGCCCAGCCGGTGGGGAAACCGCCGACCTGATAGGAATTGCCGCCGATCGCCCACGGTTCGGCGATCAGATCCAGCCCGGTGCCGCCCGCGTCCGGCCGCGGCGGCAGTTCGGTCACGATGCGGTTGAGCGCATTGCCCGCATCCATCTTGTCGAAGTTGAAGCAGCCGTGCTGGCAGGTGTTGCCCAGCACCGAGGCCAGGTCGAAGCGGAAACCGTCGACGCCGAGCGTGTCGCGCCAATAGGCCAACGAATCGACGATCAGATTCTGCGCGATGGTATTGCGCGTGTTGTAGTTGCCGCCGACACCGGTGTTGTCCCACGAATACTGCAGGTCGTTGGTCAGCGAGTAATAGGTCGGATTGTCCAGGCCGCGCCAGGACTGCAGGTTGTACACGGTCAGTCCATCGCTGCCGCCCCACGCTCCGCCCTCGCCGGTGTGGTTGTAGACCACGTCGATGTAGACCTTGATGCCGGCGTCGTGGAAGGCCTTCACCATCGCCTTCCACTCGCGGGTGGGGCCGCCCGGCGTCTTGTCCGCCGAATAGCGGCGGTCCGGGGCGAAATAGTTGAGCGTCATGTAGCCCCAGTAATTGTCCCCGGTCGTGGAGGTGGGGTCGACATCGTTGGTGTCGTTCTGGGTTTCCTGCACCGGCAGGAACTCGACCGCGGTGACGCCGAGGCTGGCCAAAGTCGACGCCTTGAGCGCGGCGCCCGCATAGGTGCCGCGCAACGAGGCCGACATCGCGGTGTCGTCCTTGGTCAGCCCGCGCACATGCACTTCGTAGACCACCTCGTCCTTCAGTGCGCGCGTGGGCTTGGTGCCGTTGGAGGTGGTGATGGGCGCCAGCACGAGGCCCTTGCTGGCGCAGGCGCCGCTGTCTTTGTTGCGATGGGTGGCGCCGCTGGCGTAGATCGTGCCGTCGGTGCAGGTGGGGGTGTTGGGGTCCTGGCTGATCTCGAGCGCGTACGGATCGATCAGCAGCTTGTTCGGGTTGAAGCGGTTGCCGTTGGCGTCGATGTCGGTGACGAAGCCGGTGCCGCTGCCTTTGGTCCAACTGGCGTTGTACGGCCAGTTCGGGCCCCAGGCGCGATAGCCGTAGTAGACCGTGCCGGTGATGCCGTAGGTGTTCTGCAGCGTCGCCACCGAGGCGGTCTTCGACCAGACGTTGGTGGCGTCCTTGGTCAGCACGTAGCGCACTACTTCCTGCGCGCCGGAGGGAGTCTTGTAGAGGAAGACCTCGATCCGCGTGGCGCGCGAGGAATAGACGCGGAAAGTGATGTTGCTCTGGGTGCCGTCGTACTTGGCACCGAGGTTCTGCGCGTTGATCGCCGCCTGCGCGGCCGGAGCCGGTGCGAGCAACACGGACAAAAACAGCAGGCACGCACCCACACCGCCGAACAGACGCATTGCGTTACGCATCGCAGCACCCTCCCAGGTAGCCGATAACGCGCGACGGTTCGTCAGCGCGCCGATGCATTGTGGGCCGTGGTGCAACTGCACAACGTGACCGTTGAAGCCGATGCATTCGTATTCATTGCCCTGTTTCGGCCGCCTACGCGGCGCGTCCGGCTTTCACCGGAGTTTTTACCGGGCGGCGGTAGCATGCCGATCTCACATTAAGGAGTCCGCCATGACCCCGCTGGACAAACCCCTGCGCAGAGCGCTGGAAATCGGCGACCGTTCCTACACCCTGCTGGTGGATGCTTCCGGGTTGAAGCTCACCGAGAAGGGAAAACGGAAAGGGATCGAACTGAAGTGGGACGACCTGGTTTCCGGAGACGCGGCGCTTGCGGTCGCCTTGCAAGCTTCGGTGGATGCAAAGTGATCGTCAGCTCATCAATCGATCGAGTTGCCGCGCCGGGTTGTCCAGGAACGCCTTGGTCACCTGGTAGTGCTCGGTCTGCTCGTACTCCACCTGATGCAGGCCGTCTTCCCTGATCTGATAGATGCAGGCGTCCGGGTAGGCCATCAGGATCGGCGAATGCGTGGCGATCACGAACTGCGAACGCGACTGCACCAGTTGATGCAATCGCGCGATCATCGCCAGTTGCCGTTGCGGAGAGAGTGCGGCTTCCGGTTCGTCCAGTACGTACAAGCCTTTGCCGCCGAAGCGGTTGACCATCAGCGCGAAGAACGACTCGCCGTGGGATTGTTGGTGCAGCGAGGTTCCGCCGTACGAATCGATGATCAACGACCCGCCGGGCCCGCTATCCAACCGCTCGATCTCCGTGGCCAGGTTGAAGAAACTCTCGGCGCGAAGGAAAAACCCATCCTTGGCCCGGCGCACGCTCTTGCCCAGCGTCAGATACTCGTGCAACGCCGAGTGCGAGGCACGGGTCTGGAAGTTGAAGTTCTTGGTGCCGCCTTCGGGATTGAAACCCCAGGCGACCGCGATGGCCTCCAGCAGCGTGGACTTGCCGCTGCCGTTCTCGCCCACGATGAAGGTGACCTTCGGATGCAGTTCCAAGGTATGCAGGTGATGCACCACCGGCAGCGAGAACGGGTACTGGTTGAAGTCGGGAACCTTGCTGCGTTTCAGCTTTACGTCCAGCAGGTAGTGTTCGGCGTCGATAGCGCGCATGGATCGGCCCTGATTGCCCGGCCGTCAGCCTACCCCGCCGCATTCGCGCGCCTTGAGACACGCAATACCCAAACAGCGGCTGTGGGAGCGCCGTCCCGGCGCGAGCTCTTCATGCAGGACAAAGATCAAGAGCTCGCGCCGGGACGGCGCTCCCACGTCTCACCAGTTGTCGTGATGCTTACAGCCAGCCCTTCTGCCGGGCCAGTCGATAGGCCTCGATGCGGTTGCCCACGCCCAGCTTGCCGATGGCTTCGGAAAGATAATTACGCACCGTGCCGTGCGACAGATTGAGCTGCAGGGCGATGTCGCCCGCCGAGACACCCTCGCCGGCCAGGCGCAGCACTTGCCGTTCGCGGTCGTTCAAGGGGTCGGCTTCGGACCACGCTTCCACCGCCAGATCCGGATCGATCGCGCGCCCGCCCGCATGGACCTTGCGCACCGCCTGGGCCAGATGGTCGGCCGGCGATTCCTTCAGCAGATAGCCCAGCACGCCCGCATCCAGCGCGCGGCGCAGGAACCCGGGCCGCGCGAAAGTGGTGACGATGATGACCTTCACCGGCAACTGATGGCGCTGGATGCGCTGCGCCAGTTCCAGCCCGCTGAGCCCGGGCATCTCGATATCGGTCACCAGCACATCGGGCTTCAGCCGCTGCAGATCGCGCCACGCCGCTTCGCCATCGGCCGAGGCGCCCAGCACTTCGAAATCGCTTTCCATGCCCAGCAACGCCGACAGCGCGCCGCGCACCATGGCCTGGTCTTCAGCCAGCAGGATGCCGATCACGCGAGGGAGGTTGCAGTGCGCATGCGGCGAAAATAGCAAATCCGGACGCCCGACTGGCGTTCGCATTCCGCGACGACTTCTTTATTCGCCCGAAACATCATTCACCTGGAGCATCCACCGCCTGGACGGCAATGGTCGCAGGCAGCGGCAAGGTCACCTCCACGCGCGTGCCCTGGCCCGGCGTGGCGTCCACGCGCAGCCGGCCGCCCAGCGATTCGATGCGTTCACGCATGCCGCACAGGCCGTTGCCCGGCACGATGGCGCCGCCGCGCCCGTCGTCCTCGATGCGCAGACTGACCTGCCGGTCCGCGCTGCGCAGGGACACGCTGGCGCCTTCGGCGCGCGCATGGCGTTGGATGTTGGTCACCGCTTCGCGCACCGCCAGGGCCAGCACGGTTTCCTGCTCGGCCGACAACGCCACTTCGCTCATCTCGTAGCTGAAACGCACGCCGTCCGATTCCAACAGCAATCGCGCCGAGGCCAACTCCGCCGCCAGCCCCGCGGCGCGAATGCCGCTGACCGCGCGCCGCACCTGCGCCAGCGCATCGCGAGCCACGTTGCTGACGTCGTCCATTTCCTTGCGTGCGGCTTCGGGATCGTGGCCGATCAAGCGCGAGGCCAGATTCGATTTCAACGCCACCAGCGACAGCGTGTGGCCGAGCAGATCGTGCAGGTCGCGGCCGATGCGTTCGCGTTCGGCCAGGGCAGCCAGGCGCCTGACCTCTTCGTGGCTCAGGCGCAGCTGCGCTTCGCTGCGCAGCTTCTGCAGCAGGCCGATGTTGAACACGCCCACCACCACGCCGGCGATCACCGCGCTGCTCATGTAGATCATTGGGATGTCTACGGCGAGCCACGCCACGGAGTAAAGGGCCAGCAGCGCGCAGATGGTCAGCAACGCCTTGCGCGCGCTCATGCAGAACGGAAAGAAGGCGCAGGCGTAGATGATGTAGCTCTGCGAACCGGGGTTGTAAGGCAGCAGCGCGAAGCCCAAGGCGCCGATCGCCAGCGCGATCGCCAACCGGTGGCGCGGGTGGTCGTAGTGGAAGCGCTGGAACAGGAACAGGAATACCGCGTAGCTGGACAGCGTGGGCCACAGCCAGGTGGAGTAGTACTTATCGGAATAGAACGGAGTGATGAACAGCCAGACCGACCAGACCAGGTTGATCCAGGGGAACCAGCGCATGCCGACGTCGGCGCTGGCCTGTTGCTGACAGGCCAGCGAATCCGGAGCGGTACGGAACAGTGAGCGGAACAGGGCGGTGGTCACGGCAGCCTCAGGCGCGTTGCAGGCGTCGTTGCGCCAGGAACAAGCATATCGCCGTGAAGGCCAGCATCACCGCTACATGCATCCACACCGGGCGGCCGCTGTCCTGGCCGACGATCTTCAGCGCCAGCTGGCTCAAGTGCCAGGCCGGCCATAGCGGTGCGATCTGTTCCACCACGGCCGGCAGCAGGCGCAGCGGCAGCCACAGGCCGGACAACAAGGCCATCGGCATGTAGATCAGGTTGACCACCGCCGGCGCGCCGCTGCCGTTGACCAGGGTGCCGATCAACAGGCCCAGCGCGCAGAACGGCATCACTCCCAAAATATCCACGCACAGCAACAGCGCGGCCTGCGACGGCGTCATCTGCACGCCGCCCAGGGTCACCCCGGCGACCAGCAGCATCGCGCCGATGCAGGCGGCGAAGATCATGGCCATGGCCACTTTCGCCAGCAGCGGCGCAGCGGCCGGCACCGGCTGCACGCGCTTGAGCGTCAACAGGCCGCGCTCGCGATCGATGGCCAGACCCACGCCGAAACCGAACAGGCCCGGGCCGATCACCCCGAACACGCTATAGGTCGCCATCAGATAGCTGCTGGCGCCGGCGTTGCCGCGGTTGAGCAACACGCCGAACAGCAGGTAGAACATCGGCGCGAAAACCAGGGTGGGAACACTGAAGGCCGGGGTGCGCAGCAGGCGCAGGAATTCCAGGCGCGCTTCGCGCAGGTACAGCGCGACCGTCGCACGGGGGGTGAAAGGGATCGGAGCGAGTGCGTTCATGCGGCCTCCGCGGCGCGGGTGATTTCAAGGAAGGCGTCGGCCAGGCCGGCGCGGTGCACTTCGAGGGCGGACAGTTGCGGATCCTCGGCCAGCAGGCGCGCGACCACCGGTTCCACCGGTTCTGCCTGGATTTCCAACAGGCCGCCGTCGCGCTGTACGCGGCGTACGCCCGGCCAGGCGGCGACGCCTTGTTCGTCCACCTGCGACTGGCAGCGGATGCGCCGTTGCAGCACGCGTTCGCGGATCTGCTCCACGCTGCCTTCGGCCAGGGTGCGGCCGGCCTGCATCACCACCACGTGGTCGGCCAGCGCTTCGGCTTCCTCCAGGTAATGCGTGGTCAACAGCACCGCGCAGCCGGCGGCGGCGCGTTCGCGGATGGCGGCCCACATCTGCTGGCGGGCCTCGATGTCCAGGCCGGTGGTGGGTTCGTCCAGGAACAGCACCTGCGGACGCCCGCAGATCGCCATCGCGAACTGCACGCGACGCTGCTGCCCGCCCGACAATTTGCCGTAGCGCCGTTCCAGCAGGCCGTCCAGCCCGGCCATCGCCACGCAGTCGGCCACGCTCAGCGGTTGCGGGTAATAACCGCGCGTCATCGCCAGCAGCTCGCCGACCTTCAACGTGTCCGGCAACTGGGTGGATTGCAGCATCACGCCGGTGCGGCGGCGCGCTTCCATCGCCTGCGGAGGCTGGTCGAGCAGGCTGGCGTCGCCCTGGTCCGCCTCGCACAAACCCAGCATCACCGATACCGCGGTGCTCTTGCCCGCACCATTGGCGCCCAGCAATGCGAGCACCTGGCCGCCGCGCAGTTGCAGATTCATCTCGTCCAGTGCGACGGCCTTGCCATAGGATTTGCGCGCGGAACGCAGCCGGGCCAGGACTACAGGAGGAGAAACTACGATGGAACCAGACATGGCGACATCCCAAATGGAAGTAACGCCATCCTCCGCCGCAGGCCGCCTGTGTTGCAGTGCAAGCCATCAGCCCAATGAGGTGACAGCTGTCACTGGCCCCGTGCGGCGACCGCAGGCAAGCTGGCCGCCGTCGCATCGTCAGTGCTGCCAGTTCCCGCTCCCGCGGAAACGCAGAAAGTGACTTTCGGCAACTGGGCTCGGTTAACCTTGCCGGTCACACTCTCCGCCCTGCCCCGTCTGGCTACTCGATGAATACTTCCGCAGACCTGCTCAAAGAACTCCGCATCGACCGCAAGGCGCCGCCTCCGCCGCCGAAATCACGGCGTGGGTTGTGGCTCTGGCCGGCTATCGCCCTGGTCTTGCTGCTGCTGGCGATCGCGGGATGGTTCGCGTTCGGCCGCGAAAAGGCGATCGAAGTGCGCACCGCGCCGACCGCCGCGATCGGCGCGGGCACCGCATCGGCCTCCGTGCTGGACGCCAGCGGCTACGTGGTGGCGCGGCGCATGGCGACGGTATCGGCCAAGATCACCGGCAAGGTGAAGGAAGTGATGATCGAGGAAGGCCAGCGCGTGGAGGCGGGCCAGGTGCTCGCCACCCTGGACCCCATCGACGCCAACGCCGAACGCTCTCTGTACGCGGCGCAGTTGGGCGCCGCACAAAGCCAGGTCACCGGCACCCAGGCCCAGTTGGTGGAAGCCGAAGCCAATGCGCGGCGGTTGTCGACCCTGGTCAAGCAGCAGCTGGTGTCCAAGTCGCAGTACGACCAGGCCGTCGCCCAGCGCGACTCGCTGCGTGCGCAGCTGGTCACCGCCCAGCGCAACGCCAAGGTTTCCGCCGACCGCCTGACCATCGCCGACAACGGCGTGGACAACACCGTGGTGCGCGCGCCGTTCGCCGGCGTGATTACCGCCAAAGCCGCGCAGCCGGGCGAAATCGTATCGCCGCTGTCGGCCGGCGGCGGCTTCACCCGCACCGGCATCGGCACCATCGTCGACATGGATTCGCTGGAAGTGGAAGTGGAAGTGGGCGAGCAGTTCATCGGCCGCGTACAGCCGAAGATGCCCATCGAAGCCACCCTCAACGCCTACCAGGAGTGGAAGATCCCGGGCGAGGTGATCGCCATCATCCCCACCGCCGACCGCAGCAAGGCCACGGTGAAGGTGCGGGTGGCCTTGAACGTGAAGGATCCGCGCATCGTTCCGGACATGGGCGTGAAGGTCAGCTTCCTGGAAGCGGGCAAGCCGGCCGGCGCGCAGCCGAAGAACGAAGGCGTACGCGCCCCCAGCGCCGCCATCAGCAACCGCGACGGCAAGGACTATGCCTTCGTGGTGACCGAAGAAGACACCGTGGAACAGCGCGAACTCCGTCTGGGCCGCGAAATGGGCGACGATCGCCAAGTGCTGCAAGGCTTGTCGGCCGGCGAATCCGTGGTCCTGGACCCGCCGGCGGAACTGAAGGAAGGCATGAAGGTGAAGATGGCGGAGGAAACCACCGAATAAGCCGTGACTGCCTCGTGATTTTCATCGCTCCAGAACGAATCAAGTAGGAATCGCTGTCGATTTTGCTGTTGCTTCTCCGTCGCTTCACGAGACCCGTGAGACGCGGCAAGCGGATCGGGACAAACCCCGCAGGGGCGGCGCACAGGGATGTGCGCCGTTTCCGGAGGCGCAGGAGGCGCCTTACGGAAATTCCCGATCGGCTTGCGGACCCAGCGGCTTCATCGCTGGGCGCGGCGTAGGGCGGCTTTCTTTTGGTTACTTTTCTTTGCCGTTCAAAGAAAAGTGACTCGCGCGTAGCGCGAAACGCTTTTTGCATCAAAGCAAAGATGAAAGCAAAGTCACTGGGTTCCCGCCTTCGCGGGGTGTTCAACAGCCGAATGGCTGGTCATGACGAGCAAACGACAGAGCAAGAGATCAAAACAAGATCAAAGGCACCCCTCCTCAATCCTCCCCTGCGCTGCGCGCAAGGGAGGAGGCAGAAGCAGAAGCAAACGCAAACGCAGAAGCAAACGCAAGATCAAGATGGATCCCAGCTTTCGCTGGGATGACGACGATGGGATGACGGCGGTGGGGTTACGCGGGTTGCGCGTCCGGCGCTGGAAGTTCAGACGACAGAAAACTTCAGACGAAACAAACTTCACAAGAAGGAAAACGCACATGTCCTCACTGGTCTCCATCCGCAACCTCACCAAGAACTACCAGCGCGGTCCCGAACAGGTCCACGTCCTGCATGGCCTGGACCTGGAAATCCCGCGCGGCGACTTCGTCGCCCTGATGGGGCCCTCCGGCTCCGGCAAGACGACCCTGCTGAACCTCATCGGCGGCCTGGATACGCCCACCGGCGGCGAGATCGAGATCGAAGGCGAGCGCATCGACAGCTTCAGCGACGGACAGCTCGCGCACTGGCGCAGCCAGCACGTCGGCTTCGTGTTCCAGTTCTACAACCTGATGCCCACGCTGACGGCGCAGAAGAACGTCGAGCTGCCGCTGCTGCTGACCAAGCTCGGCGGCGCGCAACGCAAGCGCAATGCCGAGATCGCGCTGCAGCTGGTGGGCCTGGCCGACCGCGGCTCGCATCGCCCCAACGAACTCTCCGGCGGCCAGCAGCAGCGCGTGGCCATCGCCCGCGCCATCGTCTCCGACCCGACCTTCCTGATCTGCGACGAACCGACCGGCGACCTGGACCGTCATTCGGCCGAGGAAGTGCTGGGCCTGCTGCAGCTGCTGAACAAGGAGCACGGCAAGACCATCATCATGGTCACCCACGACCCGAAGGCCGCCGAGTACGCGACCCACACCATCCACCTGGACAAGGGCGAACTGGCCGACACGCCGGCCGCTCACTGAGGAGGGCGCCATGAAATATTTCTCCCTCATCTGGTCCGCGCTGTTCCGCAGCAAGACGCGCACTTTCCTGACTTTGCTGTCGGTGATCGCCGCGTTCCTGCTGTTCGGCCTGCTGGACTCGGTGCGCGTAGCCTTCAATAGCGGCGGCAGCGTCGCTGGCGCCGACCGCCTGGTCGTGGCTTCGCGCCTGTCGATCACCCAGATGCTGCCGTACAGCCTGCTGCCGCAGATCCAGTCCACCCCGGGCGTGAAGAAGACCGCGTACGCGGCTTGGTTCGGCGGCATTTACCAGGATCCGAAGAACTTCTTCCCCAACTTCTCGGTCAGCCCGGACTACTTCGAGATGTACCCCGAATACATCATCGACCCGGCGCAACTGAAAGCCTGGCAATCCGACCGCACCGGCGCCATCGTCGGCGAAGCGCTGGCCAAGCGCTTCAACTGGAAGGTGGGCGACACCATTCCGCTGCAGGCGACGATCTTCCCGCAGAAGGACGGCAGCAACGCCTGGCCGCTCAAGCTGAGCGGCACCTTCAAACTGGCCGATAGCAAGCGCAAAGGCGAAGAGAACCAACTGGTCTTCCATTGGAAATACTTCGACGAAGCCAACCAGTACACCAATGGCCAGGTCGGCTGGTACATGGTGAAGCTGGACAACGTGGACCACGCCACCCGCGTGGCCAAGGCCATCGACGCCATTTCGCAGAACTCCAGCCACGAAACCAAGGCGCAGACCGAACAGGCGTTCAACCAGTCCTTCGCCAAGCAGTTCGCCGACATCGGCCTGATCGTTACTGCGATCATGGCCGCGGTGTTCTTCACTCTGCTGCTGCTGACCGGCAACACCATGTCGCAGGCGGTGCGCGACCGCATTCCGGAACTGGCCGTGCTGAAGACGCTGGGCTTCACCAACGGCACCGTGCTGACGCTGGTGCTGGTGGAAGCGATCCTGCTGATCGTGCTGGGCGGAGTGATCGGCCTGGGCATCGCGGCGATCATCATCCCGGTGGTCAGCGCGATGAGTGGCGGCATGTTGAATCTGCCCGGCATACCGAAGGAAACCTGGCTGGTGGGACTGACCCTGATGCTGGGCATCGGCATCGTGGTGGGAGCGTTGCCCGCGATGCGGGCGATGCGCCTGAAGATCGTCGACGCGCTGGCTGGCCGATAAGGAGCACGACATGAAGAATCAATGGCTTTGGAATGCGCTCTCGGTCCTGTTGCTGATCGTGGGCCTGGTGGTCTGGATCATGTTGCCGTGGTACGGCGTGGCCGCGGTCGCGGCGCTGCTGGCGCTGTGGCTGCTACTGACGCGCACGGGCAGGCTTGCGCTTGCCGCCGCGCGCATCGGCATCGCCAGCCTGCCGCAACGCTGGGGTGCCTCGAGCGTGATCATCGTCGGCATCGCCGGCGTGGTCGGCGTGCTGGTGGCGATGCTGGCGATGGGCGAAGGCTTCGACGCCACGCTCAAACAGACCGGCAGCGACGACACGGCGATCATCCTGCGCGGCGGTTCGCAGGCCGAAACCAATTCGGTCATCACCCGCGACCAGGTGCCGCTGATCGGCAACCTGGCCGGCATCCGCAAGGATACCGCCGGCAAGCCGGTCATCTCGCCGGAGCTGTCGCAGGTGGTCAACCTGCCCACCGCGAGTTCTGGCGAGGACGCGAATGCGCAGTTCCGCGGCGTCAGCGAGGAAGCCTGGACGATCCGACCGCAGATCAAACTGATCGAGGGCCGCAAGTTCAACGTGGGCGTACGCGAACTAGTGGTCGGACAGGGAGCGAAGGGCCAGTACCGCGGGCTGGATGTCGGCAAGCAGGTCAAGCTGGGCAACCAGACCTGGACTGTGGTGGGCGTGTTCGCTTCCGGCGATGCGCACGATTCGGAATTGTGGACGGATATCGAAACGCTATCCTCTGCCTACGATCGCCGCGCCTACCAGTCGGTCACTGTGGGCGTGAACGGCAAGGCCGGCTTCACCGAGCTGAAGAGCGCGATGGACAACGATCCGCGCCTGAAACTGGATGTGTCGACCACACGCGATTACTACAGCAAGCAGTCCGCCGGCCTGACCAAGCTGATCAAGGTACTGGGCACGGTGATCGGTACCATCATGGCGATCGGCGCGGTGTTCGGCGCGTTGAACACGATGTACGCAGCGGTGGCCGGACGCGCGCGCGAGATCGCCACGATGCGCGCGATCGGTTTTCGCGGCACGCCGGTGGTGATGGCGGTGATGCTGGAGACCATGCTGCTGGCGCTGCTGGGCGGGTTGCTGGGCGGCTTCATCGCCTGGGCCATCTTCAACGGCTACAGCGTGGCCACGCTGGGGGCGAATTTCAGCCAGGTGGTGTTCCAGTTCAAGGTCTCGCCCGAGTTGTTATGGAGCGGTCTGAAGTGGGCGCTGGGCATCGGCCTGGTGGGCGGTTTGTTCCCGGCCTTGCGTGCGGCGCGGTTGCCGGTGACGGCGGCGTTGCGGGCGACTTGAGCCGAGTGGAGCAGCGTGGGTCGGGGCGAGTACGCCCCGACCCGTTCCACTGAAAAGTAAAAAGATGTCATCCCGGCGCATGCCGGGATGACGACTCCCTATTTGCTTTGCGCAACCGATTTCAAAGAATCCGGCGGGTCAATCGAGCAATCCTTCGCCAACGGCTTTTTCAACATCGCCCGGCGTATCCAAGTCGAACTCCAACTCCACCGCCTGCATCAGATAAATCGAATCCGTCGGCAGCCGCTGTAGCGCCCCGCGCAAGCCGCGGTCGCCATGCAGATCGCGTGCTTCGACAAGCACGGCCGCACTGACCACCGCGGGAACGCCGCGCGCTTCACCGTGCAAGGTCGCCGCGCAACCCGAGCCCGATGCGGCTGCGCCGAAGAGCAACCGCTGCAGGTGCGGGAAGTCCAGCGCCGGTTGGTCGCAGCCCAGGATCAGTGCGCTTTGGTCGTCGCCCAGACTCCCGACCGCCAACCGCAGACTGCTGGCCAGTCCTTCCTCCCATTGATCGTTGTGCAGGACCTCGACGGATACATCTGCAATGGCGTCGCGCACTTCGTCCGCATACGCGCCGACCACCACCAGCAGGCGTTGCGGCTGCGTAACCGAAGCCAACCGCACCGCACGATGCACCAGCGTTTCGCCGCCGCGCTTCAACAATTGCTTGGGAGCGCCAAGGCGGACACTTCCGCCCGCTGCCAGCACGATCGCAGCATGCGGAAGCGGGAGCGTCATTGCGGAAACCGGTAAGCCTGCAACTGCGCGGCGATGCTCAAGGCGATCGCTTCCGGCCCCTGTCCGCCCAGCTTCAATCCGACCGGCGAATGCAGGCGCGGCAGCAGGCTTTCACGAGCGGCTGGCGGCAAGACGCGGAATAGATCCTCACGGCGCCGCACCGGACCCAGCAAGCCGACGAAGGGAAGTTCGCCGGCGGCGAGCGCGTACAAAGCCTCGCGATCCATTTCGAAGTTGTGGTTCATCACCAGCGCGGCATCGAACGCTTGCCCGGGCATCGACACCGCCGCTTCCGGTGAAGCTTCGATCAGCGCGTCGGCATAATGGACTTCGGTCAGCCAGCGCGCGCGACGCTCCACCAGCGTGGTCATCCAGCCCAAGCTGCGCAATAACGGCAGCAAGGTCGGCGTTTCGGGACCCGCACCGAACACCAGCACGGCAGGCGGCGCGGAAACCGTCAGGTTCCATCTTGCCGCCGATGCATGGAACTCTTCCGAATGCGCGGCGTCCATCCGCCATTGCTGTTGCAGCTCGCCGACTTCGGACGAGACTTCCCCTTCCGAAGAAATCGAAAGCCGCAACGTTCCCCGCCCCTGCCGCCAGACTTCCACCAGCGCCGGCCAACCATGCAACGCGGCCAGCGGCAACAAAGCCAGGCGCAGGCGACCGCGGCAGCCGAGCGCGGAGCCGCCGATCAGGTCTTCGTCGTCGCGGGTGTCGATGTCCATCCATTCGATGCGCGAACGCGCCACCGCGTCGCCTGCGCGCCTTTCTATTTCGGGCTCCAGGCAACCGCCGCTCAACCACCCTACCTGTCCTTCACGCGCGCCGAACAATGCCATCGCGCCGGGACTGACATAGGTGGAGCCTTCGGTCTCGACCACGACGACCAGCGCAGCGGAATCCCCGCGCTGGTGCGCGGCGGCGGACGTTTCAAGAATGCGACGATAGCTGCTCATAGACATTAGACGATGGACTAAGCCGTACGCAGTTGGCAACCCGGTAGCGGCGGGAGTAAGGTGAGCGTCACCCCAGCCGCCGCCAGGGAACTTCCCATGAAATTGAACGTCAACGGCACCGAACGCGAAGTCGATGCGCCGGCCGACATGCCCCTGCTGTGGGTCCTGCGCGACCTGATGGGACTCACCGGCACCAAGTTCGGCTGCGGCATCGCCCAATGCGGCGCGTGCACCGTGCATATCGAGGGCGCGCCATTGCGCGCCTGCATCACGCCGGTCTCGGCGGTCGCGGGAAAGAAGATCACCACCATCGAAGGACTTTCCGCCGACGGACAGCATCCGGTGCAACAGGCATGGACGGAGCTGGATGTGGTGCAGTGCGGCTACTGCCAGTCCGGACAGATCATGTCCGCAGTGGCGTTGCTGGCGAAAATTCCCAGCCCCACCGATACCGATATCGACCAGGCCCTATCCGGCAACATCTGCCGCTGCGGCACTTATCCGCGCATCCGCGCGGCGGTGCATCGCGCGGCGGAACTAGACAAAGGCTGATTTGAGCCCCTCTCCCGTCGGGAGAGGGGTTGGGGTGAGGGTACGCCGAAGTCACTGGCACCCGAATCATCATGAGCTTCATCCGAATCATCATGGACTCCGCCGTACCCTCATCCGACGCTTCGCGCCACCTTCTCCCGATGGGAGAAGGGAACAAAAACGGAGATCGACCGTGAACACTGCAACTCCCAATTCGCGCCGTCAATTCCTGAAAACCAGCGCCGTGCTCGGCGGCGGACTGGTGATCGGCTTCGTCATCCCCGGCGCAAAGCGCCTGGCTCTCGCGCAACCGGCGGCCGCCGCGGCGGTCGCCGGCTTCGCACCCAACGCCTTCTTGCGTATCGGCAACGACGACAGTGTGACCGTGCTGCTGTCGCATTCGGAAATGGGCCAGGGTGTGTGGACCGCGTTGCCGATGCTGATCGCCGAAGAACTGGATGCGGACTGGTCGAAGATCAAGGTGGAGCATGCACCGGCGGCGCCGGCTTACTTCAGTCCGGTATTCGGCATGCAGGGCACGGGCGGATCGACCAGCAGCTGGTCCGAATTCGATCGTTACCGGCAAGCGGGCGCTGCGGCGCGCGCGATGCTGGTGCAGGCCGCGGCCGCGCATTTCAAGGTGCCGGCAGCGGAAGTACGCACCGAAAACGGCGAGGCCATCGCCGGCACGCAGCGCGTGCGTTATGGCGCGCTCGCCGACGCCGCCGGCAAGTTGAAGGCGCCGGATGCGGCCACGATCACGCTCAAGGATCCCAAGGACTGGAAGATCATCGGCAAACCGACCAAGCGCCTGGACTCGCCGGAGAAGATCACCGGCCGCGCGCAGTTCGGCATGGACGTGCAGTTCGAGGGGCTGCTGACCGCCGTGGTCGCGCGCTCGCCGGTGTTCGGCGGCAAGGTCAAGTCGTTCGACGCGGCTGCAGCCAAGGCGGTGGCCGGCGTGCGCAACGTGATGCAGATTCCGACCGGCGTGGCGGTGATCGCCGATCATTACTGGGCGGCGAAACTGGGACGCGATGCGTTGAAGGTCGAATGGGACCTGGGGCCGAACGCGGCGCTGGACAGCAAGGCCCTGCGCGCGCAGTTCACCGAACTCGCAGGCACGCCGGGCCTGCCTGCCGCGCAGGCCGGCGATGTCCTGGCCGCGTTGCCCAAGGCGGCCAAGACGGTGGAAGCCGAATACGCCCTGCCGTACCTGGCGCATGCACCGATGGAACCGTTGAACTGCACGGTGAAAATTTCACCGGACAAGTGCGAGTTGTGGATCGGCACCCAGTTCCAGACCCTGGAGCAGAAGACCGCGGCGGAAGTCACCGGACTCAAGCCCGAGCAGGTCTTCGTCCACACCACTTTCCTGGGCGGCGGTTTCGGGCGCCGCGCCAATCCGTCGCCCGATATCGTGTTCGAGGCCGTGCACATCGCAAAAGCCGCCAACGCGCCGGTGAAAACCGTATGGAGCCGCGAGGACGACGTGCGCGGAGGTTTCTACCGCCCCGCGTTCGTGCACAAGGCGAAAGTGGGACTGGATGCGGACGGCAAGCCGATGGCGTGGCAGCACGTGATCGCTGGCCAGTCGATCATCGCCGGTACGTTCTTCGAACCGATGATGGTCAAGAACGGCATCGACGCGACCTCGACCGAGGGCGTCGCCGATTCTCCCTACCTCAAGGACGTCCCCAACCATCGCGTCGGCCTGCATTCGCCCAGACCCGGCATTCCGGTGCTGTGGTGGCGTTCGGTCGGCCATAGCCACACCGCCTTCGCCATGGAAAGTCTGGTCGACGAACTGGCCCACGCGGCCGGCAAGGATCCTGTGGAATATCGACGCGGCCTGCTCGCCAATCATCCGCGGCACCTGGGCGTGCTGAACCTGGCCGCCGAAAAGGCCGGCTGGGGCGGTCCGCTGGAGAAAGGCCGCGGACGCGGCGTGGCGGTGCACGAATCCTTCGGCAGCTTCATCGCGCAGGTGGCGGAAGTGTCGGTGGAGAACGGCGCGATCCGCGTGCATCGCGTGGTCTGCGCGGTCGATTGCGGGGTGGCCATCAATCCGGCCGGCATCGCCGCGCAGATGGAATCGGGCATCGCCTTCGGCCTGGGCGCGGCGCTGCACAGCCGCATCACCTTCAAGGAGGGCCGCGTGCAGGAATCCAATTACCACGACTACCAGGTGCTGCGCATGAGCGAGATGCCCGCGGTCGAAGTGCACATCGTACCGAGCACGGAAAAGTCCGGCGGCGTCGGCGAACCCGGCACCGCACCGATCGCACCTGCGGTGGCCAATGCGCTGTTCGCCTTGAACGGGCAACGCCTGCGCGAACTTCCCTTCCAGCTTGCAGCGCAGACGCCGGCCGCGCCGGCGAAGGCGTGAGGAGACGACGATGCGCATCCTGTTCGCCAGCCTCTTCCTGCTTGCGCTGACCGCCTGCGGCCCGCGTGTCAGCCCGGAGCAGAAGACCAAGGCCGTCGAGGCCTTCGCCACGATCGAGAAAGTGTTCCAGCATCCGCGCTGCAGCAACTGCCACATCCCCGGCGATGCGCCGTTGCAGTTCGATGCGCAGACGCCGCACGCGATGGGCGTGGTGCGCGGCCCTGAAGGAAAGGGCGCGCTGGGCCTGCCCTGCGCCACCTGCCACGCCGAAGCCAACCCACCGGCCAGCTACGGCCCGCACGCACCTCCGGGCGCGCCGCACTGGTCGCTGCCGCCGCCGGAACACAAGATGGCGTGGATCGGACTGCCCGCTGCGCAGTTGTGCGCGATGATCAAGGACAAAAAGAGCAATGGCGACCGCGACTTCGCCGCGCTGCTCAAGCATGTGGGCGAAGACAAGCTGGTGCTCTGGGGTTGGAATCCGGGCGCAGGCCGCGCGCCGGTGCCGGTGCCGCATGACCAGTTCGTGGCCGCCTTCAAGCTGTGGGCCGATGCGGGCGGTCCCTGCCCGGGCGACGCCTAGCTAGCTCTCGGTCGCGACGATCGGCGCAAGCTTGCGCGAGCGCCAGACGCCGTCGATGGCGAAAATCGCCAGCCCGATCCAGATGAAGACGAAACCGATCGCGCGATCGCGGTCGAAGATTTCGCCGAACACCAGCACGCCGATCAGCAACTGCAAGGTCGGCGCGAGGTACTGCATGAAACCCACCACGCTGTAGGGAATGCGTCGCACCGCATAGGAAAAGCCGATCAGCGGCAGCGCGGTCAGCACGCCGCCGAATACCAGCAGCGCGTCGGTCTGCCAGCTCCAGCTGCCGACGAATCCGCCGCTACCATGGCTCTCGAGCCAGACCAGCGCCGCGACCGCCGGCAGAAACAGGTACAGGCTTTCGATGGCCAGGCCGGGAATGGAATCCACCACCGCCAGCTTGCGTATGAAACCGTAGAAACCGAATGAAGCCGCCAGCGACAGCGCGATCCACGGGAAGCTGCCGTAGTTGAAAGTCAGCCACAGCACGCCGGCGGCGGCGATCGCCACCGATACCCACTGCGCTACGGTCAGGCGTTCGCGCAACAGCAGCACGCCCAGCAGTACGTTGAGCAACGGATTGATGAAGTAGCCCAGGCTGGTTTCCACCACGTGGCCGGCGTTGACGGCCCAGATGTAGAGTCCCCAGTTGAAGGCGATCAGCAGGCCGCTCAGGGCCAGCATCCAGGGTACGCGTGGCCTTGCCATGGCTGTACGCAACCATTGCAGGCCTTGGGTGAGGCATAAGCCGATAACGACCAGCAAGGCGCTCCACACGATCCGGTGCATCACGATCTGCAGCGAAGGCACGTTCTTGAGCAGATGCCAGTACAACGGCATCAATCCCCAGATCACGAACGATCCCGCCGCGGCCCACAAGCCGCGACGGTCGATGGTCGCGGCGGTCATTCGATCTGCTCCGGACTGGCTTTGAGAGCGGCCGGCTTGGAGTTGCCAGGTTCGGAGCCGCTCAGCTTGGGGCTGCGCCCCTTACCCAGAGTGATGGCGACCACGCCCAGCAGGATCACCGCCATCGCACCCAGATCGTGAGCGGTGAACTGCTCGGCGGCCAGCCACGCGCCCAGCATCACCGCGATCACCGGATTGATATACGCATAGCTGCCGGCGAGGGTGGGACGCACGTGGTGCAGCAGCCAGACATAGGCGGTGAAACCGATGATCGAACCGAAGGTCATCAGGTAGACGACGGACAACGTGCCTTTCAGCGTCGGCATGCCGTGGAAACTTTCGCCGGTGACGAAACCCGCGAGCAGCATCATCAGCCCGCCGGTCAGCATCTGTCCGGCAGCGGACATGAAAGGCGAAGGCAGATCGCGGCCCTTGCTCCAGATCGAGCCGAAGGCCCAGGCGATCGGCGCGATCAACAGCGCCACCAGGCCGGCGGGCGTGGCCGACAGCGTGCTGCCCGCGTTGAGCCAGAGCACGCCGATGAAACCGATAGCGATGCCGATCCATTCCAATCCGCTCGGGCGTTGCCCGCGGGCCAGCGAAAACAGGCCCATCCACAGCGGCGTGGACGCAATGGCGACCGCGGCCAAGCCCGACGACACCCATTGCTCGGCGATGCTGACCATGCCGTTGCCGATGCCCATCATCAGCAAACCCATCAAGGCCATGTTCTTCCATTGCGCGCGCGTCGGTGCCGCTTCGCCGCGCAGGCGCAGCACGGCGAACATCATCGCTCCGGCCAGCAGGAAACGGCCGCCCGCCATCAGCAGCGGCGGATAGCCGCCTTCCAACGCGAAGCGGATGCCCAGATAGGTGGAACCCCAGATCAGGTAAACGGCAGCCAGCGCAACGGCGACGGCCAAGCCGCCGCGCGCCGGTGAGGCCACGTTGGAAACGGAGGAGTTCATGGGGGACACCCGATAGTCAGACCGATATTGTAGTCCCGCACTTCAGTGGACGGCAGCCGGGCCGCGTTGAAAGCTTTGGCATGCTGTGTTGCGTCTGGCTCAAGCCGGCGGTCTATCTTGCAGAACGATTCCGTAGGAGCGACGCGAGTCGCGAAGCTCTGAAACCGTCATGGCTTCGCGACTCGCGTCGCTCCTACAGCAAACAAGATGCGGACGCGGACATTCACGCGGCGCGCTCGCGTTCCAGCAGAGCCTGTTTCAACGGCAGGCCCCAGCGATACCCGCCCAAGGAACCGTCGCCACGGATGACGCGATGGCACGGCACCACCACCGCGATGCGGTTGTTGGCGCAGGCGCTGGCCACCGCGCGCGTCGCCTTGGGCGAACCCAGCGCGTCGGCAAGTTCGGCGTAACTGCGGGTTTGGCCGGAAGGGATTTTCATCAACGCATCCCAGACGCGCTTTTGGAAGGCGGTGCCCATCAGATCCACGGGCACGTCGCTGCTGCGGCCCGCCAGACGCTCGGCCACCGCCCGCAAACGCGGAGCGAGGAAGTCGTCGCTGCCCGCGTCCACGCGCTCGATCCTTGCGTGCGGGAATTCCTCGCGCAGGCGCTTTTCCAGCACTTGCGCATCGTCGCCCAGCTCCACCGCGCAGATGCCGCGTTCGGTAGCCGCGACTAAAGCGCTGCCCAGCACGGTGTCTACCAGCGCCCAGCGGATTTCCATTCCCGCACCGCCCGCGCGATAAGTGGCGGGCGTCATGCCGAGCTTGACCGCGCCCTGTTCGTACACGCGCGAGGGCGAGCCGTAGCCGGCGTCGTAAAGCGCAGCGCTGACGTCGTTGCCGGCGCGCAGGCCGGATTTCAGCGCACCGAGTTTTTTCTGCGCAAGGTATTCGGCGGGACTGATGCCGTAGCGGGCCTGGAACTTGCGCTGCAGATGCGAGGCGCTGAGTCCGACCGCGGCAGCCAGCTCGTTCAAGGTGGGCTCGCCGCCGTCCAGCAGCTCGCGGGCGCGTTCTAGTTTTTGGTCGTGGTTTTCCATGGCTCAAAGCGTAGCGGGCGCACTGGGCGCCCGCTATCCGATTCTTGCTGTTGCTGCTGTTTCCTTCTCCTTCGGGAGAAGGAAAGCAATCAATCCGCCCAGCGTCCCGGCATGGTCGATACCGGCAGCACCTGCGCCGACAAGGTGCGGTCGTTGCCCAGCACGTCGATGGCGTCGCCCAGGATCGCGGCCGATTCGCGCAACAGCGGATCGGGACGCTTGTCGGCCAGTTTCTCGCGGGCGGCGTCCTTCACGATATCGCGCTCGTTGGCGCCCAGGCCATCGTCGGCCGCATCGTCGGCCAGCGGATCCAGCGCCAGGCCCAGGGCCTTGCGTTCGGCCTGGCGTTCCTTGCGCTGGGTGTCCTGCTTGTCGCGTTCGGCGCGGCGCTCGGCTTCGTTGAGCGATACGTATTTCTTGGCGGCCTCGGCGCGGAAATCGGTCACGTCCTGCGACCACCACTGGAATTCCTTGTCGGTGGCCACGCGGGTGGCGTGCAGCGCTTCCAGGCGCGGCAGCAGCGGCGCGAAGTTGCCGTACTGCGTGTGCGGCACCGCGGCGATCTTGGTCCACGGCAACGCGTTGTCGTAGGTGCTCTCGCCGTATTCGGTGGCGTCCACGCTGACCGGGAACGCGATATCCGGCACCACGCCCTTGTGCTGGGTGCTGCCGCCGGCGACGCGGAAGAACTGCGCGATGGTCAGCTTGACCGAACCGAAGCGCGGCGTTTCATTGGCCGGCCAGCGATCCAGATCGGCCAGGTTCTGCACAGTGCCTTTGCCGAAAGTGGTCTCGCCGATCACCAGACCGCGTCCATAATCCTGGATGGCGCCGGCGAAGATTTCCGATGCGGAGGCCGAACCGCGATTGGTCAGCACCGCCAGCGGGCCGTCCCATGCCACGCCCGAAGTGCGGTCGGCATTGACGGTGACGCGACCGCCGGACTCGCGCACTTGCACCACCGGGCCCTTGTCGATGAACAGGCCGGTGAGTTCCACCGCTTCGTCCAGCGAACCGCCGCCGTTGTTGCGCAGGTCCATGACCACGCCATCGACGTGGTCGGCCTTGAACTGGACCAGCAGCTTGGCGATGTCGCGCGTGGCCGAGGTGTAATCGTTCGGATTCTTGCGGCGGCCCTCGAAGTCCTGATAGAACGCCGGCAGCTTGATCACGCCGATGCGGCGCGCCGGTTCGCCATTGGCGGCGGGCAGCTCGATGGTCTCGGCCTTGGCCGCCTGCTCTTCCAGCTTGATCTTCTGCCGGGTCAGGGTGACCTGCGCGTGCTTGCCGTCCACGCCGCTTTCGGCGGGGATGTATTCCAGCCGCACCTGCGTATCTTTCTTGCCGCGGATCTGCGCCACCACGTCGTCGATGCGCCAGCCGATCACGTCGGTCATCGCACCGGATTTGCCCTGACCGACCGCGACGATGCGGTCGCCCGGCTTGAGCGTGCCGTTCACGTCGGCCGGACCGCCGGCGATGATCTCGCGGATCACCACCACGTCGTCCTGGCGCTGCAGCTGCGCGCCGATGCCTTCCAGCGACAGCGACATGGACTGGTTGAAGTTCTCCGCCGTCTTCGGAGTGAAGTAATCGGTATGCGGATCGATCGCATTGGTGTAGCTGTTGAGGAAGGTCTGGAACACGTCTTCGCTCTTCAGCTCATTGACCGTGCGCTGATAGGTCGCATAGCGCTTGTCCAGGGTCTTGCGGATCTCGTCGGGCTTCTTGCCGGCCAGTTTCAGGCGCAGCCAATCGTTCATCACCGACTTCTTCCAGACCTCGTCCAGTTCCTGCGTGTTCGCGGCCCAAGGCGCTTTCTCGCGGTCGTATTCCCAGCGCTGGTCGCCGGTGAAATCGAAGTTCTGCTTCAACAACGTGCGCGCGTAGGCGACGCGCTGGCCGACGCGCTGCTTGTACACGGCGAAGATGTCGTAGGCCGGCTCCAGTTCGCCGCTGCGGATGGCGTCGTCCAGTTCGGTTTTGTAGGGGCCGAACTTGGCGATATCGGCGGCGGTGAAGTACTGCTTGCCGCCGTCCAGGGATTCGAGGTAACGCTTGAAGATGTCTTGCGACAGCGCATCGTCCAGCGCGCGCGGGCGATACGCGTAGCGGCTGTCGGACAACAGGCCGTACACCTGCTTGGAGGTGGAGGCCTGGTCGGCGGTGGGCCCGGCGGTACCGGCCAGGGGCTCGCCGTCGGCACGCGCAAGCAGGGCGAGCGGTGCGACCAGGGCCAGGGAAAGGAGGGCGACGGCGGGACTCTTCAATTTCATTCGGCTACTCGTTGGCCATGATGGCCTATGGGGATGCTGCGGAAAGCTCTGACCTGGCGACAGTGCCGAAAGTTGCGGCCCGGCGCCTTCCTTTGCAGCCTAGCGGCGGGGCGCCCGGGAAATGTGAACGCTTCGTTTCCGCACGGAGCGCGTTAGGGGCTCGGTTCAGTCGGCGACGCCGGCCTGCTTGGCCTGCAGGTCGGCATGATAGGACGAACGCACCAGCGGGCCGGAGGCGACATGGCTGAACCCCAGCGCCTTGCCGTAGCGCTCCAGCTCGGCGAATTCGTCCGGCGTCCAGTAGCGCAGCACCGGATGGTGGTGGGCGGTGGGCTGCAGGTACTGGCCGATGGTGATCATGTCCACCTCGTGCGCGCGCAGGTCGCGCAGGGTGGCTTGCACCTGCTCCATGGTTTCGCCCAGGCCCAGCATGATCCCGGACTTGGTAGGCAGGTGCGGGTGCTGCTGCTTGAACTTCTGCAGCAAGGTCAACGACCACTGATAGTCGGCGCCCGGACGCACGTTGGTGTACAGATCCGGCACCGTTTCGATGTTGTGGTTGAACACGTCCGGCGGGTTGGCCGCCAGAATTTCCAGCGCCCGGTCCATACGGCCCTTGCCGCGGAAATCGGGGGTCAGGATCTCGATGCGCGTGCCGGGCGAATGCTCGCGGATGGCGGCGATGCAGTCGACGAAGTGCTGGGCGCCGCCGTCGCGCAGATCGTCGCGGTCGACCGAGGTCACCACCACGTACTTCAGAGCCATGTCGGCGACGGTGGTGGCCAGGCTGAGCGGTTCGCCGGCGTCGGGCGGCTTGGGACGGCCGTGGGCCACGTCGCAGAACGAGCAGCGGCGGGTACAGACCTCGCCCAGGATCATGAAGGTGGCGGTGCCGTGGCTGAAGCACTCGTGGATATTGGGGCAGCTGGCTTCCTCGCAGACCGTGACCAGACGGTTCTCGCGCAGCTTGGCCTTGAGCCGGGCCACCGAGCCGTCGCTGGGGATGCGGACGCGAATCCAGGAAGGCTTGCGCAGCACCGGCGCATCCAGGAACTGCACCGGCGAGCGTCCGATCTTGTCGCCGCCCATCTGCTTCACACCGGCCTGGAGCGTGCCGGCGTCCGGCGACGGCGCAGCAGGGGCGGGCGAGGTCACTACTTGAAGGGATATTTCCCGGGAGGAAATCGGGCGGGCGCCGGCGTCGTTGCTCATGCCGCGATTCTAGCCCCTTAGCCACCGCAGAGGCACTCGCACCGGGCATGGGGGCGGGAAACAGTGATCCACGGGAATGTGGCCGAGCCCGTGCCGAATCCTGCGAACCCGTACCCGGACGCCCGGCTTTGGTGGCCGTGGCGCGGGCAAAAAAAAGCCCGCAACGGCTAGGCCAATTGCGGGCTTGCTCCCTCCCCCACGTCGGGATGCGGCCGCATCGTGAAGGACGCCTCGCAGGTCTTGCACGCTGCACTGCAAAATAGAACTAGGGGGTTTAGTAGTGATGTTTCCGCGCCGCTTTCGTGATAACGGTTACAACCCTTGTGCGAACTGGCGATGGCTCACGCATGGACGTCAACGGAGGCTTTCTGCGGAGTGCAGGACGAACAGGTCGCACAGAAAAATGAATAGGCGAATCACCTTTTTACTGCGCACTGCAGCAAGCGCTCTTTGACTTCCTCCATCGAGCTTCTGCAGGGCTCCTTTCTGAATGGCCTGCGCGGATCCGGTTACGGCAATAACTGCGGCTGGGCGTCGTACCACTGCTTGGCGCGCAACAAATGGAACTGGTTTTGCGCCCCGTCGGCCTGCACACCCACGCTAAGCATTCCCCACTTGGCGTAGAGACTGCCATGGCGGTTCTGTCCGCGCAGGCGCAGGCGCGCCTGCAGGTCGAAGCGATCGTTGCTGGCGTCGATGCGGTCCAGCACCAGCGTGTCGCGCTGCCACTGCACCCTGCCCTGCACCTGGGCCTGGCCGGCGTCGACCAGCTTGAATACCCACTTGGGATATTCCTTCCGCCGCGAGAACAGCGATAGCAAGAAGCCGACGTCCTTCATCTTCACGCTGGCGTTGCCGCCGACGCTGAGCGGTTTGTTCCAGTCCATCCGCGCGCGCGGCAGATCGATGCGCGCCCACCAACCGCTGCGCGTCTCGCCGCCGGGTTCGCTGAAGCTGATGTTGTCGAGCGCGATGGCGCTGCCGTCGACGGCGAAATTTCGATTGACCAGATCGGCGCGGCGCAATCGGGTGTCGATACCGATATCGCCGCGCAGTGCGATGCCGGCCACGCGCATCCGAGCCTTGCGCCCGGCCAGACGGATCCAGCCGCGCCCGATATCGCCCTTCGCATCCAGATGCAGATCGCCGCTGAGCACGCCGCTGCCGCCATCGAAACGGAGGTGCTGGCTGGGTAGATAACGGTTGTAGACGCGCAGGTCCGGAATGCGGGCGCCCTTGAAAGTCAGGTGCGCGCGCAGCGAATCGCGCAACAACGCCAGGTCTTCGCCAGCGGCGACGTCCAGATGCAAGTCGCTGCCCTGCACGTAGGGCGCGCTTAGATTGTCGTTGGCGGCGACGTGGAAGCGGCTCAGGACGATATTCAAGGTCGGCAGCAGCCCGCCGTTGGCGCCGGCATCGAAACGCCCCTCGGCGCGTCCGCTGCCTTCGATCCGGTTGCTCATTACTTCGGCCACCACGGCCACTTGCGGCACGCTGAAGGTGCTGCCGGCCGCGACCTTGCCGTTCGCCACCTGCACATCGGCGGCGACGTCGCCCGCGCCGTCCAGCGTCAGCCACGGAGCCTTGGTGAAGAAACGCCCTAGCCAGCGCAACGAAGAGAACCGCCATTGGCCGGCGACGTGGCCGGACGTGCGCGGCAGCAGACTGCCGAAATCCTTCAGCGGAACCTGATTGCCGGCGATGCGCAGGTCCGCGTCCAGGCCGAACGCGCCGCCGGCCTGCGGCGGCATGTACGCGGTCAGCATCATGTCGCGATCGACCTGCAGCGCGAGCTGCACGTGGTCGGTGTGGATCGCGCCCTTGGGATCGGTGCTGAGCAGCGGCATCTGCCAGCGCAACTGGCTACCCGGCGCAAGCGCGCCGCGGGAAAATTTCAGGCGCGCTTTGGCCTGCCCCTGGCCGGGCACGGTCTTGAACGAACCTTGCCCGTTGGCATCCAGCGCCACCGCCATGGCGGCGGTAGTTCCCTGCAAGTCGAGTTCGATATCGCTCAGACGCAGCTTCTGCAACCCTTGCGCCTGCGCGCGGATATGGCGGGCGATGGCGAAACGGAGGTCGAGCTTGCCGTCGCGCAACCATTCCTGGCCTTCCTGGGTCAGGCGTGCGTCGGTGAACTTCGCCGTCGAAGACAGCACCTGCATCGGCCCGCCGCGCAGTTGTTTGACGAAGGCGAATTCGGCGCTGCCTTTGCCTTCCAGCGACAGCGTGCCGAAGCTGCCGCGCCGCACGCTGTCGCTGGTGATGCGGTCGAAGCGCAGTGTCCAGCCGCCCTCGCCCGGCGCGGGCGCGGGTTGTTCCGCATCCGTGCGATCCACCGCGCCGGTCACGTCCGTGACCCAGACATAGGGCACATGCACTTCCCGGCGCAGCAACGCCAACAGGCCGATGCGGCCGCTGGCGCGCGCGGCCTGGATCGACCATTGCGTATGCCGCACATGGCCCCGCAGCTTCACCTCAGACAACGACACCCGGCCCGGCCACCAAGTGCTGCCGCTGGCCCATTGCATCTGGAATTTCTCCGGCTTGCGATTGACCGCCGAATGGCCGAGCGAAGTGTTGAGGAACAAGTTGCCGGCGATCAGATACAGCGCGTACGCAAGGACCAAGACCAGGGACAGGCGCACGGTCCAACGTAGCAGGCGTCGATTCGGCGCGGGCGGGTTCATCGCTCTAGGATGCATGAAGCGCGTGTTCAGCGGTTACCGGGCCGATCGTCCGCCGCTATATCCAGGCGCAGGATCCGTCGCAACTCCAGGATCGCCGCCGGCGTCTCTTGGACGCTATGGCCCGAAGGGATCGCCTTTTCCGAAAGCGCGCCATCCAGATGCGAACTCGCATAGGGAACCAGGCCGTCGCTGGACTGCGCCAACGGCACCGACGGATCTTTCCAGCCGACGATGCTGTGATAGGGCAGTCCCGCTTCGATCGGCAGATCGGCGGTGCTGCGCATGAACAGCGAGCCGGGCGTGAGATCGTCCGGCCCGGTCGGAGGACGGCCTTTGTGGAAGCCGATCCGCTTGAGTTCCTGCTCATCGATCTTGTTGCGCTGGAACAATTCGGAGGTGTCGCGCAAGACAGTGAAGGGCAACCGGATCGCGCGCCGCACCAGGCGCAACGCCCAACCTTCGCTGACCTCGGCGCCCCGATGCGGCGTGGCCAGGAATACGGCGCGACCGACCTCAGGCAACGGGTGGAACACGGTCAGTTGCCGCACCATCGGCTCCTGCGCCAACGCGGCAGCCTGCGCCGGCGGAAACGATTGCGACAAGCGCTGCAACACCTGCTCACCGCTGTCGCTGACCAGCAACCGCGCGATCACTCCGCCCATGCTGTGACCGACCAATACGGCACCGTGGCTGGCGCGGTCGTCGCCTTCCGGATCGAAATGCGTGAACGTCGCGCGTAAGGCCTCATCGATGCGCGCGCGGCTGTTCAACAGGCTCAGATTGGTCGGGTAGAACACCTGCCAGACCTGGTAATGCCGACGCAACTCGTCGTCGCCCAGCAGTTCGTTGGCCAAATTCACCCAGGCTTCCGGACTGCTCGCCAATCCGTGCACCAGGATCACCACGCGCTTGTCCGGATCGTAGGGCTGGGTGAGATAGACGCGCGGATCGAAAGGGCTCTGCTGGCGCGGACGCAGCAGACTGGAAAGACTCAACCGTGCCAGTTGCGAACGCGCCAGCCACACGCCGTAGGCGGCCGAGAAATTCGCCGCCAGCGGAACGCTGCGCCCGGCGATCGTTTCCTGTTCGTAGCGATAAGGGTTGTAGACGTCGATATGCACGTCCTCGGTCGCCAACACTTCGTCCAGGGTCTCGCCCTCGAAGCGCAGCGTGCTGGTCACCGGCAGATAACGGGTATCGCGATAAGGCGGATCCGGCGGTGCGGTCCCCGTAGCCGGCACGGCCGTTTTCAACGGCGGGAACACCGCCACCAGGCTGCTGCCGAAGCCATCGCGACCGTATACCGCGCGCAGGTTGTCGAAACCCAGCGTGTCCGATGCCAGCAGCATCTCGGGCGTATCGTCCTGCTTGCGGTCGAAACCATGCAGCGAGATACGCAAGCGGAGATTGTGGATCTGCTGGATCTGGTCCGGCGCGCTTTTGCGCGCATGTGCGAGCTCGAACAGCGACTGCGCCGTCACCTCCACCGCGCGGTTGTACAGGCGCAGCACGCGCCCCTGCCGCGATTCGAACACGCGCTGCTCTGGCGTACGCGCGGTCATGAACAGATAGGCGTACGCCCAGCGCGCGGTGTCCATCGCCTCGTGCGCAGCCACTTCCGGCGCCGCCTGCATCGCCTCGGCCGCCGCCTGCATGCGCAAGGTGCGTACCTCGGCGATGGTCGCCAGCCAGATTTCTTCCGGCACCGCTTTTCGCAGTTGCCCGGCGCAGGGCTCAGGCTCGCGCCGGCAGCTCTCCGCGTCCAGTCCGGCCGAGGTCAGACTGGAGGCCGCGTCCGCGCTGAGCCGGCCGCTGCCGAGCACGTCGGCGCGACGCGCGAGATCGGCATCGCCCGCGCGCTGCTCCCTGACTTTGACCACCGCGCAACCGTTGAGCAGCGCCAGCGCCAGTAGCGCACAGGCCAGCGCTCCGGTTTTTCGCGAATTTCCGTCGACGATCATCATGTCCTGGGCGAATGTCCTGGTGGCACGCCCGCAAGCGGCGGGTCTAGCGTATGCGAAACGCACATAAACGAAAGGCCCGCACGGGGCGGGCCTTTCGAGATTGCAACACCAGGTCGCAGGGTGGGATCAGAAATCCATGCCGCCCATGCCGCCCATACCGCCGCCGCCATGACCGCCGCCGGCCGGCTCTTCCTTCTTCGGCGCTTCGGCCACCATCGCTTCGGTGGTGATCATCAGGCCGGCGATGGACGCCGCGTTCTGCAGAGCCGAACGGGTGACCTTGGTCGGGTCCAGGATGCCGAACGCGATCATGTCGCCGTACTCGCCGGTCGCGGCGTTGTAGCCGTAGTTGCCGCTACCGGCGACCACGTTGTTCAACACCACCGACGGCTCTTCGCCGCAGTTGGTCACGATTTCGCGCAGCGGCGCTTCCATCGCGCGCTTGGCGATATTGATGCCGTGGTTCTGGTCTTCATTGGCGCCCTTCAGGTCGCCGATGGCCTGCAACGCGCGGATCAGCGCGACGCCGCCGCCCGGAACCACGCCTTCTTCCACTGCAGCGCGCGTGGCGTGCAGGGCGTCTTCGACGCGGGCCTTCTTTTCCTTCATCTCGATCTCGGTCGAAGCGCCGACCTTGATCACGGCCACGCCGCCGGCCAGCTTGGCCACGCGTTCCTGCAGCTTCTCGCGGTCGTAGTCCGAAGAGGTTTCTTCGATCTGCGCCTTGATCTGCTTGATGCGGGCTTCGATGCCACCGGTTTCGCCGGCGCCGTCGATGATGGTGGTGTTTTCCTTGGAAACCTGGATCTTCTTGGCGCGGCCCAGATCCTGCAGCGTTGCCTTCTCCAGCGACAGACCCACTTCTTCGGAAATCACCACGCCGCCGGTCAGGGTGGCCATGTCTTCCAGCATCGCCTTGCGACGATCGCCGAAGCCGGGCGCCTTGACCGCGCAAACCTTGACGATGCCGCGGATGGTGTTGACCACCAGCGTGGCCAGGGCTTCGCCTTCGACTTCTTCAGCGACGATCAGCAACGGCTTGCCGGACTTGGCCACGCCTTCCAGCACGGGCAGCAGGTCGCGCACGTTGGAGATCTTCTTGTCGTACAGCAGGATGAACGGGTCATCCAGGTCGACCGACATCGATTGCTGATTGTTGACGAAGTACGGCGACAGGTAGCCGCGATCGAACTGCATGCCCTCGACGACGTCGAGTTCATTGTCCAGGCCCGAGCCTTCTTCAACGGTGATCACGCCTTCCTTGCCGACCTTCTTCATTGCGTCGGCGATGATGTTGCCGATCGACTCGTCGCTGTTGGCCGAAATGGTGCCGACCTGGGCGATGGCCTTGTCGTCGGCGGTGGGCTTGCTGATCTTCTTCAGCTCGGCCACAGCGGCGATGACGGCCTTGTCGATGCCGCGCTTGAGGTCCATCGGGTTCATGCCGGCGGCGACCGCCTTGGAACCTTCGCGGATCAGCGCCTGCGCCAGCACGGTGGCGGTGGTGGTGCCGTCGCCGGCGTTGTCGGAGGTCTTGGAAGCGACTTCCTTCACCATCTGCGCGCCCATGTTCTCGAACTTGTCGGCAAGCTCGATTTCCTTGGCGACGGAGACGCCGTCCTTGGTGATGGTGGGGGCGCCGTAGCTCTTCTCGAGCACGACATTGCGGCCCTTCGGACCCAGGGTGGCCTTGACGGCATTGGCGAGGATGTTGACGCCGCGCACCATGCGGGCGCGCGCGTCTTCACCGAAACGGATTTCTTTGGCGGACATTGTTTATTGCCTCAATTCAGATTGCGGAAATGAAATTCGGATTTCGCCTACGACTGCGCCGCAGGCGGGAAATCAGCCGAGGATCGCGAAGATGTCGTCTTCCTTCACCACCAGGTAGTCGGTGCCGTCCAGCTTCACTTCGGTGCCGCTGTACTTGCCGAACAGGACCTGGTCGCCGACCTTGACCTTGGGCGCGCGGACGGTGCCGTTGTCCAGGGCCTTGCCGTCGCCGACGGCGATGACGTTGCCCTTGATGGGCTTCTCGGTGGCGGAGTCCGGAATGACGATGCCGCCAGCGGACAACTTCTCTTCTTCGACGCGCTTGATGACGACGCGGTCGTACAACGGCTTGATATTGCTCATTTCAATCCTCTTAAGTGATTGATTGCACTGGGAAAGGGGCGGCGATGTTAGCACTCGTACCGGGTGAGTGCCAGCAACGCAGACAGACAAAAACCCCGGCGACGCCGGGATGCTAGACAGATGGGGTGCCCGCGGGCCCTATTCAAGGGCAACCCGAGGGCAAAAAAAGAGCGCGCATGACAGGGGCATGCGCGCTCTCGTGGAGATGGTGTCGTGTCCCTGCTAGGCCTACCTCACCCTGCGCCTCTCCCCCCGCCGACGTCCTGTCGAAGCCGACTTCCTGCCAGCAGGGCTACAAATACCAACCCGACCACGCCGTGGGAAGACAGGGACAGGACAAAAAGCGACTAAATGAGGTTAGTTTCGGTACCTTGTAGGTGTAACTCTTCAATTATATTGAGATAAATTGTGGAACTGCTACCAAAAGCAGACACTATGTGTCTAATATTGGTCACCTGCTTAGTATTGGTAGCCTTTTGGCTTCTGTGAGACGCATTGTCTCCGGTAAGGTAGGGTTCCCCCCGAGATGCTAGGCCAAGGAGTGCCGATGATTCAGCAAGAAAGGATTCGTCTGGCCCGCCGCGCAGCAGGGATGTCGCAGAAACAATTGGCCGAGGCCGTAGGCGTACAACGCAGCGCCGTCAGTCACTGGGAAGCGCCTCTGGGCAAGAATCCCAGCGTCTCCCATCTGCGCAAACTGGCCGAGGTGACCCAGGTGCAATTCGAGTGGCTGGTGACCGGCCGCGGCGAAATGTCCCTATCGCGCGAAGTCCAACTGGACTCCATCGCCACCGCCGACGCCCTGTTGATCGAAGACCCGCTGGAGTTCCGGCTGGTGCATGCGTTCCGTGAAGTGCCGCTACGCGCCCGGGTTTCATTGCTGGAAGTCATGGAGGAACTGGCGGCGCAGCGGACCGGCCGCGCCATCGGCCGCCGCAACGGTTCGCGGCCGGGAATTCCCGTCACCGGTTAACCTTATGAACTGCGGCGCGCGCGCGCGGTCGAACACGACCGCTTATTTTTGCGCCGCCCGATAAGGAAAACCGATCCGATGACCCTCCTGCCGCGCCTGCTGGCCCTGCTTGCCTTCGCTCTTCCGGCGATGCCGGCCTTCGCCGTCAGCGAAGCGGAACTGCTGCCGGTGAACCAGGCTTTCGCGTTGACCGCCGTCGCGCCCAGCCGCGACCGCATCGAAGTGCAGTGGAAGGTCGCCGACGGCTACTACCTATACCGCCATCGCATCGACGTGCAGGTCGACGGCGCGGGCTTCCAAGCCGGCAAGTTGCAACTGCCGAAGGGCAAGGCCTACCGGGACGAATTCTTCGGCGACGTGGAGACCTATCACGAGGATCTGACCGGCGTACTCGCCGGCGAGGCGGCGGCCGGTACCGATAGCGTGGCGCTGAAGGTGAAGTACCAGGGCTGCGCGGACGCGGGCATCTGCTACCCGCCGCAAACCCGCAGGCTGGTGGTGAAGTTGCCGGCCGCCAGCGACGCTAGCGGACTCGCCGCTCCGCTCGGGGCCACCAACGCCGGTGGCTTGCCACGGTTCGGCCGACCGGCCGCGTCCGGCGCCATCGAGGCCTTGCCGTTGCCGCAGGAGCAGGCGTTCGCCTTCGAAGCCATCGCCTACGACGGCAACCAGCTGCTGCTGCGCTTCACTCCGGCGCCGGGCTACTACCTGTATCGCGACCGCACCACGATGAAACTCGAGGGCGCCAAGCATCTCGCACTGGGCCGCCCGCGCTGGCCGAAAGGCGAGTCGCATCGCGACGAGCATTTCGGCCAGGTGGTCGTCTATTTCGACCAAGTCGAAGTGCCGGTGCCGGTGCTGCGTAGTTCGGCTGAGGCCGCCGACGCCACTCTCTCGGTGACGTTCCAGGGCTGTCAGAAGGACGGCATCTGCTATCCGCCAATGACGCGTACGACAAAGCTGTCGATACCGAAAGGCCACGTCACGCCAACGACAGAGGCCGAAACCACCGCTTCGCAGCTGATCCCCGCCCTGCCCGGCGTAAGCCCGAATGCGACCTCGCCCGCTTCGATTGCCGATCTGGCCGTCCCAGCTGCTGCCGACACTGAGTCGTCTCAGCAAGTCGCCCGCACCACCCCGCCTGCCGACGTGCTGCGCAAGGCCGGTAAATCGACGAGCGTGTGGGTGGCGCTGCTGTTGGCGCTCGCCGGCGGACTGGTCCTCAACCTGATGCCGTGCGTGCTGCCGGTGCTATCGCTGAAGGCCTTGTCGCTGGCCGACAGCGGACGCGGCGGAAGCCATGCCCGCACCAGTGCGCTCTGGTACACGGCCGGCGTGCTGCTGAGTTTCCTTGCCATCGGCGCCATCGCCCTGAGCTTGCGTGCGGCGGGACAGGCGCTGGGCTGGGGTTTCCAGCTGCAGCAGCCGTTGGTGATCGGGGCGTTGGTGTATCTGATGTTCGCGGTGGGCCTGAGTCTGTCTGGCGTGTTCGCCTTGGGCCATCGTTTCGCGGGAGCCGGGCATGAACTCACCGCCCGCAGCGGCCCGGCCGGGGATTTCTTCACCGGCGTGCTGGCGGTGGTGATCGCCAGCCCGTGCACGGCGCCGTTCATGGGCGCTGCGCTGGCCTTCGCCTTCACGGCGTCCACGCCGGTGGCGTTGCTGGTGTTCGCGTTCCTGGGCCTGGGCCTGGCGCTGCCGTTCCTGCTGATCGGTTTCGTACCGGGACTGGCGCGACGCCTGCCCAAGCCGGGCGCGTGGATGGAAACGTTGAAGCACTTTCTGGCCTTCCCGATGTATCTGACCGCGGTCTGGCTGTTGTGGGTGCTGGGCAAGCAGCGCGGCGTGGACGCGATCGGCCTGGCGCTGGTCGGACTGGTGCTGCTGGCGCTCGGACTGTGGTGGTACCAGCGTCTGCGCCTGCAGGTCGCGCCGCTGCGTCGCACGCTGGCGGTATTGCTGCTGCTGGCCTCGGTCGCGCCGTTGGTGCTGGTGCATCGCCTTCAGCGCGAGACCGCCGGCCCGGCCGCAACGACAGCCGAGGCCGTCCCCTATTCGGCGGCGAAACTGGCGGCACTGCGCGCCGAAGGCCGCGTGGTCTTCGTGGACATGACCGCCGATTGGTGCGTGACCTGCAAGGCCAATGAGAAAGCGGTGTTGGGACGCGAGGATTTCCGCGCTTCGATGAAGCAGGCCGATGCCGTCTTCATGCAGGGCGACTGGACCAATGTGGACCCGGCCATCACCGAATTCCTGGAAGCCCACCAGGCCGTGGGCGTGCCGTTGTACGTGGTGTTCCCCAGCGATGGCGGCGAAGGCGAAGTGCTGCCGACCGTGCTGACCCAGGACCGGGTTGCCGAAGCGCTGGCGCGCGCGAAGCGATGAAACTGACCACCGCGCGCGTACTGGTGGTTGCGGTAGCGGCCGGCGCGCTGGGTGTGCTCGCCAGCCTGTGGTGGAGCGGAAGCCCGCTGCTGCGCAGCGATACCGGCCAGGGTGCGTCGCAGGCCACGAGGGAGAGTTCCGCATCGCAGCCGCCACCCGGGGTGAAGCCCGCCCGAGCGGGCGAACCGATGCCGACGATCGCGCTCCCGGACCTGCAGGGACGAATGCAATCGCTGCCTGACGCTTATGCAGGACGGCCTTTGCTCATCAATGTATGGGCCAGCTGGTGCGGACCCTGCATCGAGGAGATGCCGGAACTGGATCGATACGCCCGCATCCAGGGCCCGACGGGGGTACAGGTGATCGGGCTGGCGCTGGATACGCCGGCGAACATCCGCGAATTCCTCGGCCGGGTGCCGGTGAACTATCCGATCCTGGTGGACACACCCGGCCCCGCCGATGCCAGCGTGTGGCTGGGAAACCGCAAAGGCGTGTTGCCGTATTCGGTATTGGTGGACGCCGACGGCAAGATCCTGAAACAGAAGGTCGGACCTTTCGCCTCTGGGGAAATCGACGGCTGGGCCGACTTGCCCTGAATTCCGGGCGCAGGTGGGAGCGGCGTCCCGCCGCGAGCTCTTGATTGGTAGCCAAGTTGTGCATGCCCATGCGTCTGAGATTCAAAAAGCTCGCAGCGGGACGCCGCTCCCACGACTCCCGGGGCCTGACAATTTTGAAACAATTGTTTAAAACACCAGTAACTTCTGCGAACTGGACAGTATTGGCGTCTTCACGCAGACTGCGGCGCTTCCGCTGGAGCGTTCGATGGCAAAGCTGCTGGTCCTGCACGGCCCCAACCTCAACCTGCTCGGAATCCGCGAGCCGGACGTTTACGGCCGCACCACGCTGGCCGAGATCGACGACGCCCTGTCCGCACAGGCCACGGCGGGCGGGCACGAAACCGAGAGCCTGCAGTCCAACGCCGAGCACCAGCTGGTCGACCGCGTGCAGGCCGCGCGCACCGACGGTACCGCCTTCATCCTGATCAATCCAGCCGCCTTCACCCATACCTCGGTAGCCCTGCGCGATGCGCTGGCGGCCGTGGCGATTCCCTTCATCGAGATCCATCTGTCCAACCCGCATACCCGCGAACCGTTCCGCCACCACAGCTACTTCAGCGATCTGGCGGTGGGCGTGGTCTGCGGCTTCGGCGCCGACAGCTACCGCTACGCGATGGAAGCCGCACTCAAGCGGCTTACCGCCTGACCCCTCCCTTTCTTTTCCCGACTCGCGCCGTCGCCGGCGCGGGCGTCCAACCACAGAGGCCAACATGGACCTGCGCAAGATCAAGAAACTCATCGACCTGCTGGAAGAATCCAATCTCGCCGAAATCGAGATCAAGGAAGGCGAAGAAAGCGTGCGCCTGGCGCGCGTGCCCAAAGGCAACTATCAAGCCGCCGCGCCGGTCTACGCCGCACCCGCCGCCGCCGCGCCCATGCCGATGTCCTCGCCCACCGAATCGGCGACCGGCGGCAGCGCCAAGCCCGTCGGCGGCGACCAACCGGAAGGCCACGTGATGCGCGCGCCGATGGTCGGCACGTTCTACACCTCGCCCTCGCCGGACAAGCCGGCATTCGTCACCGTCGGCCAGTCGGTGAAAGCCGGCGAGACCCTGGCGATCATCGAAGCGATGAAGATGTTCAACCCGATCGAGGCCGATGTGTCCGGCACCATCCTGGCGGTGCTGACCGAAAGCGGTTCGCCGGTCGAATTCGACCAGCCGCTGTTCGTGATCGGGTGAGCGCGGCTTTCGAGCGGCACCGCCGTGAGCCCGCGAACGCCCGCCGGCTATACCCGTGGGCCGGACAGACTGCAAAGGACATGACTCATGCTTGATAAAGTTGTAATAGCCAATCGCGGCGAAATCGCGCTGCGCATCCTGCGCGCCTGCCACACGATGGGCATCCGCACCGTCGCCGTGCATTCCACCGTCGACCGCAACCTCAAACACGTGGCCATGGCCGACGAATCGGTGTGCATCGGTCCTGCGCCTTCCAGCGAAAGCTACCTCAACGTGCCAGCGATCATCGCCGCCGCCGAGGTCACCGACGCGCAGGCGATCCATCCGGGTTACGGCTTCCTTAGCGAGAACGCGGACTTCGCCGAACGCGTGGAGCAGTCCGGTTTCATCTTCATCGGCCCCAAGGCCGACACCATCCGCCTGATGGGCGACAAGGTGGAAGCGATCCGCGCGATGAAGGCCGCAGGCGTGCCCTGCGTGCCCGGTTCCGGCGGTCCGTTGGGCGACGACATCGTCACCAACACCAAGATCGCGCGCGAGATCGGCTACCCCGTGATCATCAAGGCGGCCGGCGGCGGCGGCGGGCGCGGCATGCGCGTGGTGCATGCGGAAGGCGCGCTCAACAGCGCCATCAGCACCACCAAGGCCGAAGCCAAGGCCGCCTTCAGCAACGATCAGGTGTACATGGAGAAATTCCTGGAGAACCCGCGCCATGTGGAGATCCAGGTGCTGGCCGACGGCCAGGGTGGCGCGATCCATCTGGGAGAGCGGGATTGTTCGATGCAGCGCCGCCACCAGAAAGTGGTGGAGGAAGCGCCGGCGCCCGGCATCAGCGAAGAACAGCGCAACGAGATCGGCAAGGTCTGCGTGGACGCCTGCATCCGCATCGGCTATCGCGGCGCCGGCACGTTCGAATTCCTGTACGAGAACGGCCGCTTCTACTTCATCGAAATGAATACCCGTATCCAGGTGGAGCATCCGGTCACCGAACGCATCACCGGCATCGACCTGGTTTGCGAGCAACTGAAAATCGCCGCCGGGCAGAAGCTGTCTATCAAGCAGTCGGACATCGTATTGCGCGGCCACGCCATCGAGTGCCGCATCAACGCCGAAGATCCCGATACGTTCGCGCCGAGCCCCGGCCTGATCTCCGGCTTCTATCCGCCGGGCGGTCCGGGCGTGCGCGTGGACACCCACATCTACACCGGTTACCGCGTACCGCCGAACTACGACTCGATGATCGGCAAGCTGATCGTGCACGGGCCGGACCGGGAGACCGCGATCGCGCGCATGCGCGTGGCGCTGAGCGAAATGGTGGTGGACGGCATCAAGACCAACATCCCGCTGCAGCAGTCGATCATGCGCGACACCGGCTTCCAAGCCGGCGCGCAGAACATCCATTACCTGGAGAAGCGGCTGGCGGAGCGGAAGAACAAGACGATCGCCTTGGTGTGAACGAAGCCTTGGCGTGAACGAAAGCGCCGCCGGTCCTATTTGGACGGCGGCTGCTGGGTACCCTCAAGCGGCCGCGCGCCGATGCTGGAAACGGGATTGCCCACCACGATGGTTTCCGACGAACCGTCCGGCCACACGATCTTGAAGGTGCTGCCCGGCGGCAGCGATGAGAAAGGCACGCCGCTGGTCGCGCGATAGACGGCCGCGACCTGGCTCGCGCCCTTGCTCCTGACCTCATGCGCGGAATCCACCGAGATCACCGAGATCTGCGTCAGCCCGCGGAACTCCGGTCGCGTGGTTTCGATCACCACTCCCGCCGCCAGCGCGGCATAAGCCACGAACAGCAGCACCCAGAACCAGTTCTTCGCTTTTTGCGCAAAGCGCTTGTGAGTCATTTCGCAACTCCGATATCAGCCATAAGACCCTCCACCATTCCGTTCAAATTGTCCGCTCCTTGCCGCGGCACACCGGCATCGAAAACGAAACTGTAAAAATCCTGCGAACTGTCGCGCGAACAGATCCCGCCATTGGCGCAGTACGACGTCATCAATACGCTGCCGGGGCTGCAATCGTTGCCGAGACGGCACGCCGCCAGCAACCAGGCGAGTTCCGCCAGCTGCGTGCCGGAAACGCTGCCCAGGTAGGCCTCTTGGCCGCTTCCCGCGATGCCCATGGCGGGTGAAATCGCCACGTAGGCATCGGGGTTTCCGGACCGGCGTACGCGCTCGACCAGGTCCTGCTTGTATTCGTTGCCAGCGAACAGGGGTTCGCCCATCGCCAGCAGCGCCGCTTCGGCGGCCAGACTGCCCGCACGAGCCGCTTCGAGTCGTTTTGCACGCAGCGCGGACAAGGAAAAGTCATCGACCGGCGCGAACCGCGCGCAACGCCGGCCGACGCGGTCGCGCGCCGCTGCCATCGCCACGGTCGCAGCGCCCTTCAATTTCGATATCGCCCGGGTATCGGCCGCATACCCGGTCGGATTAGCGGCGTAAGCGGCGCAGTAGTCCAGCACGCGGCTCACCATCCACAAGGCATCCGGGTCTCCCGCCGTTTCCCGCGCGCGCAAGCTCTGGACGTAGGTGTAGAGATCGCCTACGCCTTCGAAATCGTTGCGCGAACTGCTGCCCGCGCGCGGGGCGGAACCGGAACGCTCGCGCGAACCTGCGTCGAGAACCTCTATTCCGTTTCCTTTCCCTTCAACGCGCGGCGTCATGCCGGCCAAATCCATCACGCCCCGATTCCAGCCCACGGCAACGAGCAGTCCGGCGACCGCAAGCAGCAGGAACATGGATTTCGTTTTCGACATGAGCATGAGGAGCTGTTGGCTGCTGTCCAAGTTGGCCGTGCGAGAGCGTCTGAGAATCCCAAGAGCGGGTCGATCGGGACCTCACCTCGGGCCATGCGAATCCCCTGGCCCCGAACCGGCGGACGACAATTCGGCGACCGCACCGTAGTCTAATGCACACCTCCCGCGCAGCGCGGCCGATTCTTGGCTTTTTTCCGAATCGGATGCGCCGTTCATCTGCAAACCCCATCGACCGAGCGGCAACATGCCTTATCTGGAACTTTCCCTTCGTTGCAGCGAATCCGACCAGCCGCGCTACGAAAACGCGCTGGAGGATGTCGGTGCGCTGTCGGTCACACTATTGGACGCCGATGCCGACACCAGCAACGAACACGCGATCCTCGAACCCGGCGTAGGCCAGACGCCGCTATGGCATGCACTGGTGCTGACCGCGCTGTTTCCCGCGGAAGCCAATGCGCTGGCGCTGCTGGCTGCGCTGGAATCGTTCGATCCGGGCCTGGACTGGTCCCACGTCGGCTTCCGCAGCGTGGAAGACCAGGACTGGGAACGCGCCTGGATGGACCAGTACGTGCCGCTGCGTTTCGGCGCACGCACCTTTATCGTTCCATGGAATCAGGCGCTTCCCGAAGACGCGGACAACGCCGAGGCGGCGGTCGTGCGACTGGATCCGGGCCTGGCCTTCGGCTCCGGCACGCATCCCACCACCGCGCTGTGCCTGCGCTGGCTGGATCAACTGGCCGGCGAAGGAAAACTGCAGGGTGCGACCGTGCTCGATTTCGGCTGCGGCTCGGGCATCCTCGCCCTGGCCGCACTCAAGCTGGGCGCCGCCAGCGCCGTCGGCGTGGACAACGATCCGCAGGCGCTGACCGCCAGTTTCGACAATGCCGAACGCAACGGCATCGGCGACAGGCTTGCCGTCTATCTGCCGCAGGACGAACCGCTGGCCAGCTATCCGGTCGTCGTCGCCAATATCCTCGCCTCGGCCCTGGACGCGCTGGCCGAAACCCTGGCCGACCGCGTCGCGCCCGGTGGACGCATCGCGCTGTCGGGCATTCTGCATGGGCAGGAGGAAGAGTTGCTGATCCGCTACACGCCTTGGTTCGATCAGCTGACCGCTACCCAAGAGGGCGACTGGATGCGCATCGACGGCCTGCGTCGAGGATGATGCTCTTGCTGAGGGCGCCAGTTTTCGCGCTTCTCCCTTGCTGCTCCGGCATGCTTGAATAGCGGCATGTTCTTTTCCTGCCCGCATTGCCGCGACCTGGTCGCCACCGACCGGGAAACCAACCTTCCTCCTGTCCTGTGCCCGCGCTGCGGCGGCGTGCTGCGCAAGGAAACCACCAAAGTGCCGGCAAAGGGCAACCCCAGCTTCGCCAGTTTGCTGCATGGGACGGCGCCGGCTCCTGCGGTCGCGGAAACCGATGCGCCGCAACCCGTGCAGGAAACGACGGACGACGAAACAGGCGACAGCGATAAGGTCGAAGCGACCACCGATGACGGCCCCCTTAGCGACGCCCCCAACGACGAACCGTCGGTGGGAGTCGATGAGATAGAAACGACCGACCTCGCACCGGATGAAATCGCAACGCGAGCG
This sequence comes from Pseudoxanthomonas sacheonensis, assembly GCF_031455975.1. Classification (GTDB taxonomy): domain Bacteria; phylum Pseudomonadota; class Gammaproteobacteria; order Xanthomonadales; family Xanthomonadaceae; genus Pseudoxanthomonas_A; species Pseudoxanthomonas_A sacheonensis_A. The sequence continues at coordinate 137,352 of NZ_JAVDTT010000002.1, forward strand.
CAGGAACCCGCCGCGCTGTCGTCCGCAACGCAATACCAAGATCCCAGCTTTACCCGGCAGCGCCTACAACCCGCGACGCCCGTGCATACCGCGAAGTGGCAATGGGCGGCGCTGGTCGTGCTCGCAATGACATTGGCGCTGCAGGTGATGGTGGCCGATCGCGTCCGCTTGGCGGCCGATGCGAGCTGGCGGCCGATGATTTCTTCCCTGTGCGGGCTAGTGGGATGTTCGGTGCCGACCTGGCACCAACCCGGTGCATTCGCGATGCTGAGCCGCGATGTCAGCCCAATCTCAGGCACCCCAGGCGGATTGAACGTGCAGGCCACTTTCCGCAACGACGCGCGTTGGTCGCAGGCTTGGCCCGTCCTGCTGTTGTCGCTTTCGGATGCCGATGGCCGCGTGCTCGGTTCGCGCGCCTTCTCGCCGAAGGAGTACCTCGGCGCCGCGGCAACGCAAACCGAACTCGCCCCAGGCCAAAGCGCCCAGATCGAATTGAAACTGCATGAACCGAACCCCGATGTAGTCGCGTTCTCGTTCGACTTTCGCTAGTCGAAAGCAAATTTGCGATCAAAGGGATGCAGCCGCGCAAATCACGCGCTAGACTCCCCTCCCCGTCGAAAGTCGTGACCCGCTCGACGGTTTCCAGCAACGAGTTTGGCCAGGGGATCGTCCTTCGTGAATGCCGCCGCTCGCCACGATACCAACCGTGGCAATCCAAAACCCCCGTTGCGCGAGCATGTGGCGCAATCGGTGCGCCGCTACCTGCGCGATCTGGATGGCAGCGATGCGGACGATGTGTACGAGATCGTGCTGCGCGAGATGGAAATTCCCTTGTTCGTCGAAGTGCTGAACCACTGCGAAGGCAACCAGAGCCGCGCCGCGGCCTTGCTGGGCATCCATCGCGCCACCCTGCGCAAGAAACTGAAGGACTACGGGCTGGTCTGAGTTCGCATGGCGAACGAAGCCGTTTGCGCGCGGTGGTGCTGCGCTGCGGAAGTTATAATTCGCGCCACCTTCCCGCACCGCCCTTCCCATGACTTCCGATCTCCAGTCCGGCCTTCCCGTGAAAATCAGCCGGGCGCTGCTGTCCGTTTCCGACAAGACCGGCCTGGTCGAACTAGCCACGGCGCTGGCCGCCCGCAACGTGGAACTCCTGTCCACCGGCGGCACCGCCAAGGCATTGCGTGACGCGGGGTTGGCCGTACGCGATGTCTCCGAGGTCACCGATTTCCCCGAAATGATGGACGGCCGGGTCAAGACCCTGCATCCCAAGGTCCACGGCGGCCTGCTGGGACGCAGCGGCACCGATGATGCGGTGATGGCCGAACACGGCATCGCCCCGATCGATCTGTTGGTGTTGAACCTGTATCCGTTCGAGACCGTCACCGCCGATCCTGCCTGCACGCTTGCCGACGCGGTGGAGAACATCGACATCGGCGGACCGGCGATGCTGCGTTCGGCCGCCAAGAATTTCGCGCGGGTCGCGGTGGCCACCGATCCGGCGCAGTACGCCGGCATTCTGGAGGAACTCGGCGGCAACGACGGCGCATTGTCGGCGAAGACGCGTTTCGCGCTCTCGGTCGCCGCCTTCAATCGCGTCGCGCAGTACGATGCGGCGATCAGCAACTATCTCTCCGCCGTGGACGATCCATCGCGCGACGTGCCGGCGCGCGCGGCGTTCTCGGCGCAGGCCAACGGCAGCTTCGTCAAAGTCATGGATCTTCGCTACGGCGAGAACCCGCACCAGCAGGCGGCGTTCTACCGCGACCTGTACCCCGCCCCCGGTTCGCTGGCCACCTTCACCCAGCTGCAGGGGAAGGAACTGAGCTACAACAACATCGCCGACAGCGACGCGGCCTGGGAATGCGTGCGCCAGTTCGACTCGCCGGCCTGCGTGATCGTCAAGCATGCCAATCCGTGCGGCGTGGCGGTGGGCGTGGCCTGCGGCGATGCCTACGAACTGGCCTACGCCACCGACCCGACCAGCGCCTTCGGCGGCATCATCGCCTTCAACCGCACGCTGGATGCGGCGACCGCCAAAGCAATCCTGGACCGCCAGTTCGTCGAGGTGCTGATCGCGCCGGATTACGACGAAGGCGCGCTGGAATACGCGAAGAAGAAGGCCAACGTGCGCGTGTTGCGCATCCCGCTCGCGCCGGCCTCGAAAGGTTTCGTCGACACCAAACGCGTGGGCTCGGGGATGCTGATGCAGACTGCCGACGATCGCGTGGTGACGCGCGACGAACTGCAGGTGGTGACGAAGCTGGCGCCGACCGAGGCGCAGTTTGCCGATCTGCTGTTCGCCTGGAAGGTGGCCAAGTTCGTCAAGTCCAACGCCATCGTCTATGCGAAGGACAATCGCACCATCGGCGTGGGCGCCGGCCAGATGAGCCGGGTCTATTCGGCGCGCATCGCCGGAATCAAGGCGGTCGATGCGCACCTGGTGGTGCCGGGATCGGTAATGGCCTCGGACGCCTTCTTTCCGTTCCGCGACGGCATCGATGCGGCGGCCGAAGCGGGCATCAAGGCGGTGATCCAGCCGGGCGGCTCGATGCGCGACAATGAAGTCATCGCCGCGGCCGATGAGCATGGGTTGGCGATGGTGTTTACAGGTGTCAGACACTTCAGGCATTGATTGTCCGGACGCGATTCCAGCGGACGCTGAAGGCGCTTTTCAACAGCCGAACGGCTGATCGTCCACCTTGATCCCGCTTTTCGCGTTGGTCGTACACTAGAGCCACATCAAAATGGATCCCAGCGTTCGCTGGGATGACGATCTTCGGAGATGCGCGCATGAAAGTTCTTGTCATAGGCTCCGGCGGCCGCGAACACGCCCTGGCCTGGAAGCTCGCCCAATCCGAGCGCGTCGCCGAAGTCATCGTCGCCCCCGGCAATGCGGGCACCGCGACCGAAAGCAAATGCCGCAATGCCAACGTCGCGGTCACCAATATCGACGGGCTGCTGACCCTGGCGCGCAATGCGAAAGTGGATGTCACCGTGGTCGGCCCCGAGATTCCGCTGGTGGCCGGCGTGGTCGACCGTTTCCGCGAAGCCGGCCTGCGCATCTTCGGGCCTACCGCCGCCGCCGCGCAGCTGGAAGGCAGCAAGGCCTACGCGAAGGATTTCCTGGCCCGGCACGGAATCCCGACCGCGTTCTATTCGGTGTTCACCGAGGTCGAGCCCGCGCTGGCCTATCTCCGCGACAAAGGCGCGCCCATCGTGGTCAAGGCCGATGGCCTGGCCGCGGGCAAGGGCGTGATCGTGGCGACGACGCTGGCCGAGGCGGAGGCCGCCGTCACCGACATGCTGTCCGGCAACGCCTTCGGCGATGCTGGCGCGCGCGTGGTGATCGAGGAATTCCTGGACGGCGAGGAGGCCAGCTTCATCAGCATGGTCGACGGCGTGACCGCGTTGCCGATGGCCACCTCGCAGGACCACAAGCGGGTGGGCGATGGCGACACCGGCCCCAACACCGGCGGCATGGGCGCGTATTCGCCTGCGCCGGTGGTCACCCCGGAGGTGCATGCGCGGGTGATGCGCGAAGTGGTGAACCCGACCGTGCGGGGCATGATCGCCGACGGCATTCCCTTCACCGGATTCCTGTATGCCGGGTTGATGATCGATGCGGCCGGCGCGCCCAAGGTGATCGAATTCAACGTGCGCTTCGGCGACCCGGAAACGCAGCCGGTAATGATGCGCCTGCAGTCCGATCTGCTGGAGCTGGTGGAAGCGGCGATCGACCAGCGTCTGCACGAAACCGAAGCGCGCTGGGATCGGCGCCCTTCGCTGGGCGTGGTGATGGCCGCGCAGAATTATCCGGATACGCCGCGTCTGGGCGACATCATCAATAGCTGGGACGTACCCGATGTGGCCGACACCAAAGTCTTCCATGCCGGCACCCGCATCGAGGGCGACCACGTGGTGACTACCGGCGGGCGCGTGCTGTGCGTGTGCGCGCTGGGCGACAGCGTGGCCGACGCACAGCGCAAGGCGTATGCGGAAGTCTCGGGGATTTCGTGGAACGGGGAATTCCACCGCCACGACATCGGCTGGCGGGCGATCGCGCGCGAGGGTTAAGAACGACCGACTCTCCCGCACCGCAGGCATCGCACGGTAGGCCTGAGCTCGCCCAGGGGTAGCGGATCCTGCTACTCGCCTCGCGATGCTTGCCCTAGGTGCGGGAAGCAAACGGCAAATGCTAGTCTCCGCGCATCCAAGGAGCACGCATGTCGAGCCATAGCCAGTTCGCCTTACTGAAACAGCGGCGCTTCCTGCCGTTCTTCGCCACTCAGGCGTTCGGCGCCTTCAACGACAATGTCTACCGGCAGGCCATCATCGGCCTGCTGATCTACTTGGGCGTCAGTACCGATCAGAAGACGCTGTACACCAACTTAGCGCCTGCCTTATTCATCCTGCCGTACTTTCTGTTCTCAGCCACTGCCGGTCAGATCGCCGAAAAGCTGGAAAAGTCCAAGCTAATCCGCATCACCACGACGATGGAGATCGGCATCATGACGCTGGCAGCGGTGGGATTCCTCACCCAGAACATGATCGTGCTGCTGGTGGCGCTGTTCTGCACTGGCATGCAATCCACGTTGTTCGGGCCGGTGAAATATTCCATCCTGCCATCGGTGCTCAGGCCGGAAGAACTGACCGGCGGCAACGGGCTGGTCGAAATGGGCACTTCCCTCTCGATCCTGCTGGGCATGATTTTCGGCGGCATGATCTTCGATGCCGCGGGTGCCAATGGACCTGTCGTCGCGGCCACCGCGATTGTAGTGCTGGCGGTAAGCGGCAATCTGGTCAGTCGCGCCATACCACGTGCCGAAGCTGGAGCGCCGGATCTCAAGATCAACTGGAATCCAATTCCCGAATCGTTTGCGATCCTGCGCATGGCCAAAAAACAGCCGGCCGTGCGCAATGCCATTCTTGGGGTATCCTGGTTCTGGTTCGTCGGCACGGTACTGACTTCGCAGCTGCCGACCTATGCCGAGATCAATCTAGGGGCGCCCGAGCGCAGCGCAAGTCTCTACATTTTCGTCCTGGCTTTGTTCTCGGTGGGTACGGGAGTGGGTTCGCTGCTGTGCGAAAAGCTTTCCGGGCGCACGGTGGAAATCGGTCTGGTGCCGCTAGGGGCGTTCGGCATCAGCGCGTTCCTGCTGGATCTTTACTTCGCACGCAGCGGCGCCCCGGCGGCTACCGGGTTGTCGGTAATGGAATTCGTGCGCGCTGTCGGCAGCTGGCGGATCATCGTGGACCTGGTGGGCATCGGCCTGTTCGCCGGCTTCTTCGTGGTGCCGCTGTTCGCATTGATCCAGAGCCGCACCCCGCGCGACGAGCTTTCGCGGGTGATCGCCGGCATGAACATCCAGAACGCGGCCTTCATCGTGTTGGCCGCGGTGGTCTGCATCGTGCTGCAGCGCTTCCTGGGCTGGACCATTCCGCAGCTGTTCCTGGCCCTGGCCATCGCCAACGCGGTGGTGGCGATTTACATCTTCACCATCGTTCCCGAATTCCTGATGCGCTTCCTCAGCTGGGTGCTGGTGCGCGCGATGTACCGTTTGCGGCTGCACGGCATCGAAAAGAACGTGCCCGACGAAGGCCCGGCGCTGCTGGTCTGCAACCACGTCAGCTACATGGATGCGTTGATCCTGTCGGCCAGCGTGCCGCGGCCGGTGCGCTTCGTCATGTACTACAAGATCTTCAACATCCCGGTGATGAGCTGGATCTTCCGCACCGCTAAGGCGATCCCCATCGCCGGCGCGCGCGAGAGCCCGGAGTTGATGCAGCGCGCCTTCGCCGAGATCGATGCGGCGCTGGCGGACGGGCAGATCGTGGGCATCTTCCCCGAGGGCGCGTTGACCCGCGACGGCGAGATCGCGCCGTTTAAATCCGGCCTGGAAAAAGTGCTGGAGCGTAGCTATGAAAGCGGGCGTCCGGTACCGGTAGTGCCGATGGCGCTCAAGGGCATGTGGACCAGCATGTGGAGCCACCGCGACGGGCGCATGCGTCGTATGCGCGTGCCGCGCCGCTTCCGCGCGCGTGTCGAGGTGGTTGCAGGCGAAATCATCGACGGCAACGGCGCTACCGCGGAACAACTGGAGGCCCGGGTCCGCGAACTGCGTGACGGCGACGCGTAGCGGCCCTGCTCTGATAGGCCCTGCTCTGATAGGCCCTGCTCTGATAGGCCGTGTTCCGGCAGGCCGCGTTCGGTTACGCTTGGCGGCGGGGAAACACGAATTAATCGAAGTCCGGGCCGTTCCGCAGTCCCGGCGTCACCGGAGTCTTGTATGAGTTACGTGCCTCCGCCTCCGGGCGGCTATCAGGATTACATCCCCAACCATCTGGTTTGGGCGATCCTGAGCACCTTGTTCTGCTGCCTGCCCTTGGGCATCGTGTCGATCGTCTATGCCTCGCAAGTGGACGGGAAGCGTGCCGCCGGCGATATCGCCGGCGCGCTCGAAGCCTCGGGCAAGGCGAAGTTCTGGGCCATGCTTTCGGCCGGACTGGCACTGATCCCGATCCTCCTGTATCTGGTCTTCGTAGTCGTCCTGGGCGGCCTTGGAGTGCTGGGCGGACTGAGCGGCGTGAATTAGACTGTCACCGACACCCATCCTGTCCCAGCAACCATCCAGAACGGAGAATCCAGATGAGCTACGTACCGCCGCCCGCTTCCGCCGCCCCCGGCAGCATCCCCAACTATTTGGCCTGGTCGATCATCGCGACCGTATTGGCAACCTGTCTGTGCTGCCCACTGGGCCTGGTAGGCATCGTGGCCATCGTATTCGCGAACAAGGTCAACACCTTGCTCAATCAGGGCGACATCGCGGGCGCGCAGCGCGCTTCGGCCAACGCAAAGACCTGGTGCTGGGTCGCCACTGCATTGGCGATCATCGGCCTGCTGATCAACATCGTCATGTTCGCCACCGGTGGCGCCGAATCCTACATGCAGATGATGCAGCAATATCAGTCGTAGGCTGATGTCGTTCGTATTACGGCCAATGCAAATAGCCGTACTGACAACGGCCGCGCTCGCGGCCGTTGTCGGTTTCTGGCTGTTGCGTAATTTCGATCCCAATGCGGCCGGCAGCCTGTTTCCGAAATGCATGTTCCATGCCCTCACCGGTTGGTACTGCATCGGTTGCGGCATGACCCGCGCGCTGCATGCGCTGGCCCATGGCGATGTGCCGGGTGCGTTCTCGATGAATCCGCTGGCCATGACGATGCTGGCCATCTCGCCGCTGCTGGGGGCGTGGAAATTGGGCTGGCAACCGAAGTGGCTGCGGCCGTTGATCGTAGTACTGGCCGAACCGAAATTCTGGCTGGTGCTGCTGCCGCTGTATTGGATCGCACGGAATCTGCCGTGGTTTCCGTTTACGTTGCTGGCGCCGGGCTGAGTCGTAGCTTCTACGTCGCCATCCTTGGCGCAACAGAACAGGCTTCGGAACGTCCGGCCCGGCCATCCGTGGCCGGGCGTTCGCTGACCTGCGAGGCAGTGCCTCGCAAACAGGTCAACTCACCCACCCCGCGATCACGAACAGCGCCAACACCGCCATCCACAACAGCAGGATGCGCCACACCAGGCTCATGGCATCGCGCAGTTCGGGCAGCTCGCGCATGGCTTGGACCATGCCTTCCTCTGCGTACTCTTCCGCTTCTTCGGCCAGCTCGCTCTTGACGCTGGCGCGCGCGGCAGCGCCCAGGAAAGCGTTGTCCAGCTGCCAGTGGTTTCCATTCGCCTGACGCCATGCGTTGAATACCGCATCGAAGTTGCCGACCAGCGCCATCGACAGCGTCATCAATTGCGCCACCGGCCAGTCCAGCACCGCGGACAGGGCCCGCGCGCCTTGCCGTGTTTCGGTAGGCAGGCTTTGTGCGAATTCGCCTTCGACCGAAAACGCGGTCAGCCGGTACAACAAGGCGCCCACCGGCCCCAGCACTAGAAACCAGAACAGCACGCCGAACCAGCGATGCAGGGCGTTGCGGAACACCGCTTCGACCAGTGCCGGGCCATCGGCAGCGACGGCCGCGCCTTCCGGCCACAGCCGCGCGATGGCCGCGCGCCGCGTCGGCGGATCGTGCGCATCGATAATCGCTTCCACATCGACATCCAGGTCGCGCGGACCCCACGCATAGACCAGCGCGGCGATCCCGAACAGCAGTCCGAGGAAACCCAGCAGCAGCATGGGCGCGCGCAGCGTCCATTGCAGCAAGGCGACGATCAGCAACGGCGGCAGCAGCGCCAGCGAGATGCCGTAGCGTCCGCGCCAGAAACCGCCTTCGCCCGCATTGGCATCCAGCCACCGCAGCCAGTGGCCGTACCAGTGGTAATGGCGCGCGGCCGTCACCAGCGCCGGCGCCACATGCCCGAGCACCAATGCAATGACGACAGCAACCAAAGTGATCGACATGTGTGTCCCTCCGTGGGCGATTCTAGCGTGGCTAGTCGTGAACAGCGGGTCGCGGCCGCTCGGGACACACTCGGGACTCAGGCAGGGCCCGCCATGATCCCTTCATACCAATGTTCGATAAGCGAACGCGCGATGGAGATGCGCGGCGACAACAGCATTCCCGATGCATCCTCGCCCTTGCGCTGGCGCGCCGCGGCGATTTCTTCGATGCTGAACCAGCGCGCGTCCTCCAGTTCGCCGTCCACTTGCGGCTGGTCGGGTTCGGCGTCGGCGATGAAACCCAGCATCAAGGCGCCCGGAAACGGCCAGGGCTGCGCACCCAGATAGCGGCAGCTGCGCACGCGCACGCGGGTTTCCTCGAACACTTCGCGGACCACGGTCTGTTCCAGCGATTCGCCCGGCTCGACGAAACCGGCGATCACCGAATAGCGTTGCGCGGGCCAATTGGCCTGGCGACCGAGCAGCAGGCGTTCGCCATCGCTGACCGCCACGATCACCGCCGGATCGACCCGCGGGTAATGGTCGGCGCCGCACCGGGTGCAATGGGCCACGTAACCGGCACGGCGGAATTCGATGGCGCCGCCGCAGATGCCGCAGTAGCGCGTGCGGCTGCGCCAGTGCTGCATCGCTCGCGCGAAGGCGAAGGCGCTGGCTTCGGCGGCGGGCCATGAGGCGGCGGCACGGCGCAGATCGATGCGTTGCGGAGCGGTCAGCGGCAGTGCTTCGGCTTCCACCGAAAACCAGGCGACGTCGCCATGCAGACCGAGCAGGACCGCGGTTCCCGGCCCGCCGCCCAGCGCCGCGCCGGTGGTGACCAGCAGTTGTCCCGTTTCATCGGCAAAGGCATTGCCGTCGGCATCCAGCACGATGACGCGCGCCTGCGGCCACAGCCGCGCCTGCGCATCGGCATCGTCGCGCAAGGCATCGGCACGGTTGATCGGTTCGCCGGTGAAGGCGAAACCGGAAAGTTCGGCGGGGAATTTGAGGCGGGTGTCTGTCACGGCGCAGGCATGATACGCGGCGGCAGGCGCGCGCTCACATGCTGAAGCTGCTTCCGCAACCGCAGGTGGTCTTGGCGTTGGGATTGCGGATCACGAACTGCGCGCCTTGCAGGCTTTCGGTGTAGTCCACTTCCGAGCCCATCAGGTATTGCAGGCTCAGCGGGTCCACCAGCAGGGTCACCTGGTCGGTATCCACCGCCACATCGTCGTCGGCGCGGTTCTCGTCGAACTCAAAACCGTATTGGAAGCCCGAACAGCCGCCGCCCTGGATATAGACGCGCAGAGCCAGCGCCTGATTGCCTTCCTCGTTGATCAACTCCCGCACTTTGGCCGCGGCCGCGTGGGTGAAGTTCAGCGGGCGATCCAGCGACTGGTAGTTCGGCGCAGGCATGGCGCCTGGCAATGAAACGAGCGTGCTCATGGGACCAGGATGGGGCCGGACGGCGGTCGGTTCAAGCGGAGGTAGGGATCACTGCGTCTCGCAGGGCTATCGAGAGCGTTCATGGGGACGGGGGCGTGACCGCCGCACCGGCCAGCGAATCGGCCCAGGAGAAGGACTGTTCCATCGGGCTGCCGCTCTGTGGGACTAGGCGCACGGCGACGCGGGTCGGCTTGAAATCGGCGGGCAGCACCAGATCGCCTTCGACCTGCTGGAAGTACTTGAACGAATATTCGACCCCCGGCGCATTGGGCTGTTGGCGCAGATCGGCCCAGGCCAGGCGCTGCAATTTGCCCGCGCGAGTCCCTTCCACCGAGACCTGCAGGCGTCCGGCATTGACCGCGCCGCGGTTGAGGTTCTGGGTCAGGGTAGCGACGAAATGCCAGCTCAACTCGCTGGAGGGCTGCAGTTGCAGCTCGTGCACGGCCAAGCCGCGGCGCTGGGCCGTGGCGCCCACGAAACGCTCGTAGAAGGCCACGTCGGCGCGCAGGCCGGCGATTTCCTCGTCGCGCTCGGCCAGCGTGCTCTGCAGGTCGCCGTTGGCGTCGCGGCTTATCTGGTCGGAACGGGCCAGAGTGGCGGCGCGTTGTTCCAGCTGGTCGATCTTGCGTTGCTGGTCCTGCAGCTGCGCCGATGTCGGTCGGTTGGCATCCGCGCCGCCGAATACCTCCCACAAGCCCCAGCCACCGAAGGCCAGCGCCAGCAACATCAGTACAAGGGTCGCGTACAGGGTGCTGCGCGCTATCGGCGACAGCGGCTGCATTTGCGGCTTGGTCTGGGCCGGCTTGGTCTGGGCCGGAGTGGGCGGATCGATCATAGACCGAGCATAGCCCTAACCGGTTAAGGAACCTCTGAACGCAAGGCCGGCGGCCCTCCCGCCCCTCCGGCATTATTGATCCGGCCCGGTTGTGTGGGAGCGGCGTCCCGCCGCGAGCTCTTGCTTTGTCTTGCCCCGCAAAAGCTCGCGGCGGGACGCCGCTCCCACTCAGCTCGCGTCAACTCAGCCGCTCGACGCCACCAGGGTCGCGACCGGCGCCATCGCCGTTTCCGCATCGACATGGATCAGTCGCCCGGTAAGGGTCGCGCCGGCGCGCATTTCCACGACCTTGTAGTGCACGTTGCCCAGTACGCGCGCCTTGGCCGCCAGTTCCACCCGCTCGGCGGCGTACACATCGCCCTGCAGCTGGCCGTTGAGGATCACCACCGGCACCTGCACTTCGCCCTCGATCCGGCCCTGCTCGGCCAGGGTCAGCACGGCGCGTTCGCCTTCTTCGGCGATGACCTTGCCGTGGATGCGGCCTTCGACGTACAGCCCGCCGCTGAAGACCAGATCGCCGTGGATCGTGACCTGCGGGCCGATCAGCGTATCGATGGGATGACCGTCGTGATGAATCGGCTTGTTCTTGAACATGTGGGTCTCCGCTGGCAACTAAAAAAATAGGAAAGCGCTTGGCGCTCAGGTATTGGCGTTCTTCCAGTCGAAAGCCTGCTCCACCGCCACGTCTTCCCCGTCCAGCAGCACGCGTACGCGCTGCGGAGTGAAGTCGCGCGGCAGCATCACCTGGCCCTCCAGGCTCTGGAAATAGCGGAAGGAGAATCCCTGCCCCTGCATGCCCGGTCGCTGGTTCAGCTCGGCCCAATCCACCGTGGCCAGCTTGCCGGCGCGTACGCCTTCGAGCACGAAACGCATCCGGCCCTGGCTGATCGCGCCGCGGTTGAGGTTCTGGGTCAGTACGATCTGGTAGTGCCAGGCGCTGCCGACGCCGGGGGCGAACTCCGACGAAAACACGTTCAGCCCCTTGCGCTGCTGAGTGGGGCCCACCAGGCGTTCGTAGAAAGCCACATCGGCGCGCAGAGCGGAAATTTCCTCGTCGCGCTCGGCCAGCGCGCCCTGCAGATCGCCATTGGCGTTGCGGCTGATTCTGTCCGACACGGCCAGCGTGGTTTCGCGTTGGCTCAGTTGCTTCAAGCGGACTTGCTGATCCGCCAGCTGCCGTTCCGCACTGCGCATGCGCTTCGTCGCATCGGCCAAGGCAGGCGCGGCGCGGATGCCTGCCCACTGCCAGGCCAGTCCGAGCGACAGCAGCCAGATCGCACCGACCGCAACCACCCAGGGCCAGCGGCGCGTCTCTCGGCGTTGCACGATCTGGTAGCGGGAAGGGATTGCGGGCATCGGGGGAATCCGGATATTCGATACTTGGAGGTAAGCCCAAGGACGCATCCACCTTCCTGGCGGACACGCGTCCGGCGATACCCAAAGCGACTCAGGTACCGCCCGGGCAACGGGCCTATACTCGGTAACGGTTGGACGGCCCCCTGTGACCGTCCGGTATGGGCCCAGTCTAGGCGAATCGTCCTCATGTCCGAAGCGCATCTTTTCGTAATTGGGATCCTGTTGGCATGGATGGCCGGGATCCGCGTGTACCTGACCGTGTTCGGACTGGGGGTGGCCGGCGCGCTCGGTTGGCTGGACCTGCCGCCCGCGCTGCAGGTCACCGAGTCCTGGTGGGTACTGGGCGCGTCGGGCGCGTTGGCGCTGACCGAATTCTTCGCGGACAAGATCCCGGGCGTGGATTCGGGTTGGGATCTGTTGCAGACCCTGGCGCGGGTACCGGCGGGCGCCTTCCTGGCGGCGGCGACGCTGTCGCCCGACGGCCAGCTTGGCACCGGCGCCCTGGTGGCCGGCGCGGGCGTCGCGCTGACCAGCCACCTATTGAAAAGCGGTTCGCGCGCGTTGCTCAATACGTCGCCGGAGCCGGTCAGCAACTGGACCGCCTCGGTGACCGAGGACGTAGTGGTGGTCGGCGGCCTGTCGTTGGCCTTCGCCCACCCCTGGCTGGCGTTGACGTTGGTGGTAGGGGTCAGCGTGGTCCTGGCGTTGGCGGTTTGGTGGGTCTGGCGCAAACTGTCCAGGGGGCTCCGCAACCTGATGCAGGGCCCCCCGCCCATGGCCGGACCGATGGAAGGACCCCGGCCGTGATCCAGGTCCACAATCTTGTGAACTTCGTCGCATAATGGGCCTCATGCTTGGGGAAGCCTGATGTCAGCTATTGAACCCACATCCCGTCCGCAGGACGAGCCCTTACGCTCCCGACTGCGCGCCGAAAAGCCACCGTCGCATTACTGGCGTCGCTGGACCGACGACGCGCCTGCGGAAGAGCCGGCGATTACTACCGTCACCGCGGCGGCCGACACTGCGGCCGCGGAACCGCGGGCGGCCGAAGGCAACGCCGCCGCCGCCGCCGCCGTCGTCGCCAACGACACGCGCAAGCACGAAACCGGCGAGACGCCCTTCCGGATACTGATCGTGGAAGACGATCGCGGCCAGGCGCTGTTCGCGCAGAGCGTGCTGCACGGCGCCGGCATGCAGGCCGAAGTGGAGATGGCGCCGGACGCCGTGATCGCGGCGATCGAGCGTTTCAAGCCCGATCTGGTGTTGATGGACCTGCACATGCCGGGGCGGGACGGGATGTCGCTGACCATGCAGATCCGTCAGCGCCCGGACTTGCTGCACCTGCCCATCGTGTTCCTGACCGGCGATCCCGACCCGGAGCGCGAGTACGAGGTGCTGGAAAGCGGCGCTGATGATTTCCTCACCAAACCCATCCGTCCACGCCATCTGATTGCGGCGGTGTCCAACCGCATCCAGCGCTCGCGGCAGCGCACGCCGCTGGCGACCGCACCGCAGTTGGCGCTGAACCCCGAAACCGGCTTGCCCACCCGCGCCTATCTGATGCTGCAACTGGGCAACGCGCTGGAAGAAAAAACGCCGGGCGGTTTGTTCTTCGTCGAAATCAGCGGCACCTTGGGCCTGCGCGAGCGCTACGGCTACGCGAACTTCGAAAATCTGATGGCCGCTGCCGGGCGCCAGTTGGCGCTGGCCGCTGCGCCGCATCCGCTTGCGCGGCTCAACGACAACAGCTTTCTGGTGCTGGCCAAGGATCTGGACGCCGAGGCCATGGCGGCGTTCGCGAGCAGATTGCGCGAACAACTGGGCCTGCACGACTTCCCGGTGCGCACCGACGAAACTCTGCGCCTGGGCGGTGCGGTGGGCTATGCGGCGGTGCCGCACACGTTCTCCGACACCGGCAGCGCACTGGAAGCCACCGAGCGCGCCGCGTTGCTGGCCCGCCAGCAACCGGAGGGAGTCGCCGCCTATACGCCGCTCGAAGCCAGCGGCGAAGAAGACGGAATCTCGCTGCTGGATACGGCTCTGGAGCTGGCCTTCCAGCCCATCGTCTCGGTCGCCGGCAACAGCCTGGCGCAATACCAGGTGTTCCTGCGCATGCGCCAGGCGGACGGCACCCTGGTGCCTGCGGCGCAGGCCGTGCCCGCAGCGGAAATGGCCGGACGCATCGTCGAGCTGGATCGGCAGGTGATGGAACGAGTGCTGGACCTGCTTGCCCAGTCCCAGAGCGATGGCAGGCTGCTGAGGCTGTTCGTCTCGCAATCGCCGCGTTCGCTGGCGCGCGAGACGTTCGCCGACTGGCTCTTGCAGGCCATCGCCGAGCGCGGCATCGAAGGCACCTCGTTGATCATCGACCTGCGCCTGGACGATGCCTTGATCCACTCGGTGACCCTGCGGCAGTTCTGCAACCGGCTGATGGCCGCAGGCGTGCAGTTCTGTCTCAGCCAGTTCGAGCCAGGCCGCGAAGCCGAAGCGCTGCTCACCCAGCTGCCGCTCGGCTACTTGCGCGTGGCCAGCCGTTACGCCACTGCCCATCACGACCCGGCCCTGCGCGACCAGCTGCGCGGGATGATCGACCTGGCCCATCGGATGGGATTGCAAGTGATCGGGCAACAGATCGAAGACCCCCAGGCCGCAGCGGCGATGTGGATGGGCGGCGTCGACTTCATCCAGGGCAACCTGGTGCAGGGAGTCGGCAGCGATCTGGGCTTCGATTTCCAAAACGCGGTCCTGTAGCAATGAACCGGCTCGGGCGTCTGCCCGTAGCGCCCTGGCTGGCACTGGCGGCGATTCTGCTGGTCCTTGCGGCGCTGCTGCTGCCCTCGTTCGGTATCGCCGGACCTTGGCCGTGGGTGGCATTGGCCAGCGCGGGTGTGGCCGGCCTCGCCTGCCTGATCGTCGCCCTGCGCATGCGCACGCTGGCCGCTTATTACGAAGGCACCGAAGCGCGCGCGGCGATGGCCGAGTCCGAACGCGACAATCTGCAACGGGACCTGCAGCGCCACGACCGCCTGGAACAGCAATTGCTGCTCGCCAAGCAAGCGGCCGAGTCGGCGGTGCTGGCCAAGGGCGAATTCCTGGCCACCATGAGCCATGAGATCCGCACGCCGCTCAACGGTATCGTGCCGATGCTGGATCTGCTGTCGCGCGCGGCCTTGCCGCCCGACCAACGCGACATGCTCAACACCGCGAGCGCGTCCTCGCAGCAACTGCTGCGCATCGTCGACGACATCCTCGACTACTCCAAGCTGGAAGCGAACAAGCTGGAACTGGAAATCACCGGTTTCAATCTGCGCGAAGTGTTGGACGGCGTGCTGCAGCTGATGCAACGCCCGGCCGAGAACAAGAACATCCGCCTCAACCTGCAGCTGGATCCTGCGGTACGCCTGCCCGTACGCGGCGACCCGGTGCGCATGCGCCAGGTGCTCAGCAACCTGATCGGCAACGCGGTGAAGTTCACCGAGCGCGGCGCGGTCACGGTCAACGTGCGCAGATTGGGCGAAACCGCGGCCCAGCATCTGCTGCGTTTCGAAGTGCGCGACACCGGCATCGGCATCGATGCGGAGACGCAGACGCGGTTGTTCAGTTCGTTCAGCCAGGCCGACGCCTCCACCACCCGCCTGTACGGCGGTACCGGGCTGGGCCTGGCCATCTGCAAGCGCATCATCGACCTGATGGGTGGACGCATCGGCGTGCATTCCGAAGCGGGGCGCGGCGCCACGTTCTGGTTCGAAGTGCCGCTGCTGAAGGTGATCGGCGACCTGCGCACCCAGGACTCCAGCCTGGAACTCACCCGTGCGCTGCTGGTCAGCCCGGAGGCCCGGTTGCGCCAACGCCTGTCGATTCTGCTGCCCAGCTGGGGCATCCAGCTGACTTGCGTGGATACCACTCAGGAAGCGCTGGAGCGTCTGCGCTCCGTGCAGACGTCCGGGACCACCAACTTTTCCATCGTGCTGGGCGATCTTTCCTCGATCCGCGCCAGCGCGCGCGCCTTGCATCGCGGCGTCACCCGCAACAACCTCGTCGACGGGATGCGCATGGTCTGGTTGTACGGCGATGAGGAGATCCCCGATGAATTGCGCGACGGCAGCATCTTGCTGCCGCGCCAGTCGCACGGCGCGGACTTGCACGCCGCGCTCTCTTTCGCTCCGCCTGTTTCCGAACCGGCGACCGTAGGCTTCGACGAGATTCCGCAGCGCGACGAGCTGACGGCGGTGAAACCAGCGCCGGCGGTTCCCGCGCCGTCCAGCGCCGATACGCCCGCTGCCGCCATCGCTCCAGTGAGTGGACTGCCCACCGTCACCCGACTGCTGCTGGTGGAAGACAACCCGGTCAATCTGGCGGTCGGCGAAAAACTTCTGTCTGTCCTGGGCTATAGCTGCGACATCGCCATCAACGGCCAGATCGCGCTGGAGAAAATGGCGACCGGCATTTACAGCCTGGTGCTGATGGACTGCCAGATGCCGGTGCTGGACGGCTATTCGGCCACGCGCGAATGGCGCGACCGGGAAGTGCTGCAGGGTTCGAAGATGCACCTGCCGATCGTGGCCATGACCGCGAACGCCATGGCCGGAGACCGGCAGCGCTGTCTGGATGCGGGCATGGACGACTACCTGTCCAAGCCGGTATCGCGCGAGCAACTGGAAAACTGCCTGCAGCGCTGGTTGCCGGGTCGGGCCAGTTTCAGCCTGCGCGCTGCGCAGCCGACGATCGATGCCGGCGTTCCGGCCTCAACGCCGCCGCCGCGCCCCCCCGTGCCGTCGATCTTCCCGGTGCTCGACCACAGCATGCTGGACGAGCTGCAGGAAATCGCCGGCGATGAAACCGCACGCATCGTCGGCCTGTTCCTGGAAGATGCGCCGCGGCTGATCGCCCGCTTGGAATCGGCGTCGACGATCCCCGATCTGGACGCGATGCGCGACGCCGCGCATACGCTCAAGTCCTCCAGCGCCAACGTCGGCGCGATGGCGCTGTCGACTGCGGCCAAGCGCGTGGAACTGGGTGCGCGCGCGCAGAAACTGGATCGCCCCGCGGTGGCGGTGGCGTTGGTAATCGCCGAATACGCGCGCGCGCGCATGGCCCTGCAAGGCTACATCGCCGAACTCAATCGCGACTCCGATACGACCGCTCAGTCTTCCAGCTTGGTCAGCAGGTAGTTCGGTTCGCCGATGCGGTCGATGACCGACAGTTGGGTCTCTATCCAGTCGATGTGTTCTTCTTCCGATTCCAGGATATCGGCGAACAACTGGCGGCTGACGTAGTCGCTGACCGTTTCGCAATGCGCGATGGCCTCGCGCAGCAACGGCAGCGCCTCGTATTCCAGGGCCAGGTCGCATTGCAGAAGTTCGCGCGGGTTCTCGCCGATGCGCAGCTTGCCCAGCATCTGGAAGTTGGGCAGGCCGTCCAGGAACAGGATGCGCTCGGACAGTTTGTCCGCGTGCTTCATCTCGTCGATGGATTCTTCGTATTCGTGTTTGGCCAGTTCGTTGAGGCCCCAGTTCTTCAGCATCTTGGCGTGAAGGAAATACTGGTTGATGGCGGTCAGCTCGTTGTAGAGCGCCTTGTTGAGGAACTCGATGACCTTGGCGTCGCCCTTCATGGCCGTGCTCCGGTTATGGGGAAGGCGGGCAGGTTAACGGCTCGCGCGGGGCGATGACGAAACGCGAATCGTGCTCATCTTGCGGCGAACAACCGCCGGGTGGAGTCCGTTGGCTCAGGCGGCCTGGGAAATGCCCGCGCCCAGCATCGGCACGGAGAATGCATTATTGCGGCGCTCGGGCGCGTGGGCGTCGAGGATCCCGGCGGCCGTTTCCAGGCAGGTACCGCAGGTGGCGCCGCAGCCGGTACGCATGGTCAGCTCGGCCACGCTGCGTACGCCGCTAGCAGCGGCTTCGCGGATCTGGTGGTCGGTGACTCCATTGCAGATGCAGACGTACACGGGGCGGTGGATTCCTGGCAGGCCGGCTAGGCTTGCCCTATTCCATCGCGAATGAGAATGATTGTCAATTCTTTCCGGGACCGCCGCTGCCGCCACGTTTGGCTGGCGGTCGGGAAGTGGGGTGCGGTCTGCCCAGGCCTAGCTCGGGCATCCAGGCATCCAGCAGCATCTGCGGCACCGCATGCGCGCCGGCCACCAGCCGGGCAAAGGGGGCCAGATGGCGCAGGGCACGGGCATAGACCCCGCGCTTGAACATCACCACGTGCTCCATGGGGTACCAGAAGTCCACCCAGCGCCAGTGGTCGAATTCGGGGGTCTCGGTGAGATCCAGGCGCACATGCGACTCGTCGCCCACCAGCCGCAGCAGGAACCAGACTTGCTTCTGGCCGATGCAGACATGGCGTTCGTTGTGGCGCACGGCACGGTGCGGCAGCCGGTAGCGCAGCCAGCCTGGGGTAGCGCCCAGAATCTCGACGTGCTCGGGCAGCAGGCCGGTTTCCTCGCGCAATTCGCGGTACATGGCCTCGACCGGCGTCTCATCGGTGTTCATGCCGCCCTGCGGGAACTGCCAGCCATCCCGGCGCACCCTGCGCGCCCAGAACACCCGCCCATCCGGGCCCATCAACACTATGCCGACATTAGGTCGGTAGCCGTCCGGATCGATCACGATGCGGACTCCTGAAATCTACTGAGTCCGACTGTGCCACGCCCAGACGGATGTCTCAAGCAAAGCAGTTCTCATTGACAGGCGAGGGTCAGGCAGGAAAAATGCGCGGTTCAATGCACGGCTATGTAGCTCAGCCGGTTAGAGCACAGCACTCATAATGCTGGGGTCGGTGGTTCGAGTCCACCCATAGCCACCAATCCGTGCATTGAAGACGTCCAACGCAGTCCAAAAAGAGCCGGAAAACCCTTTAAGAACGGGCCTTCCGGCTTTTTTATTGTCCGATGCAGTGCGACCCAGCGGGTAGAAATCCGACGGTAACTGACGGTAACTTTGACGGTAACTGGTAAAGCCCAAAAGGCAGTTACCGTCAGAAGGACCTCTTTGTGCCTCTTACCGACATCGCAATCCGCAAGGCGATCCCCGGCGCAAAACCGACCAAACTCACGGATTCAGGCGGTCTGTACGTACTGCTTAAGCCTGATGGTGCCCGCTGGTGGCGTTGGGACTACCGTCGCCCGCTGACGGGCCAACGGAATACCCTCAGCCTGGGTACCTACCCGGATACCGGCCTGGCCGATGCCCGTACCAAGCGCGACGAAGCCCGCAAGCTCCTGGCTCGCGGGCTGGATCCCGGCGAACAACGAAAAGCGACCAAGATGGCCCGCAAGGAGGGTGCGGCCAACAGCTTTGAAGTCATCGCCCGTGAATGGCTGGCAGTCAAAGCGCCTGAATGGACCTCCAAGCAGCACAACAAGGAACGGGACCGGCTGCAGAACCACGCTTTCCCCTGGATCGGCAAGCTGCCGATCACCGAGGTAGGTGTGGCTGAGATCCGCCCCCTGCTGGATCGAATTGCCAAACGTGGCCACCTGGAACAGGCGCATCGCCTTCGCTTTCAGCTGAGCCGGGTGTTCAAATACGCGATCGCCGCGGAGTACGCATCGAGGGACCCGGCAGCCGACCTCAGCGCCACCCTGCCCTCACGGCGAAAGCACAACTTCCCCACCATCACCGATCCTGTCCAGGTGGGCGAACTGCTTCGGGCCATAGATGGCTTCGTTGGCACACTCCCCGTCGCCTGTGCCTTGAAACTGGCGCCGATGCTGTTCGTACGCCCTGGAGAGCTCCGCGCGGCCGAATGGTCGGAATTCGATCTGGACCATCCGGACGGCCCTCGCTGGAGCATTCCTCCCGCCCGCCGCAAGCTGCGCAAAGCGGAAAAGGAAGACCCCAAGACACAACCGCATATTGTCCCGTTACCCACTCAAGCGCTGGCAATACTCGACGAGCTACGCCCCGTCACAGGAAAGAGGCAGTATCTGTTTCCAGGCGCACGTAGTTGCAAGCGTCCCATGTCGGATATGACCGTCAACGCAGCCCTGCGACGGCTGGGCTATGACAAGGAGACGCTGACGGGGCACGGGTTCCGACACATGGCCTCAACGCTGCTGAATGAGCTGGGCTTCAAGTCCGATGCCATCGAACGGCAGCTCTCCCACAAGGAACCCGGAGTACGAGGCGTCTATAACAAGGCCGAATATCTGCCGGAGAGAAAGAAGATGATGCAGGCCTGGGCTACCTATCTCGATGCCTTACGGAAAGATCCAAAGAAAATCGTGGCCGTCAAACGCAAACCGCGCGGCAATCCAGCCAACAACCTCGTTGAAACACGTAAAGCAAGTTGAGCTTGAGAAATGACAGCTTGAGAAATGTGACCAGCACTGAAGTACAACGCAAAACATGGCAGGCTCAAGTAGCGGCGTACTCGCGCGGTCAGTTATTCAAAGCATCTGTTTCTAGGAACCGGTTTTCTGGCAACTTGCGTCGGCTTCAGCGATTTGCTCCAAAAGTGCGCGCACATCTTCAACCCGCCAAGCTGTGATGCGCAGTCCCAGTGCACGAGTTGGTTGCGGATAGCGGCCAGATTTAACTCCCGCCCACCACGTCGATCGCGAAACGGGAATGATGGCAGGAATCTCTGGCTTGCCGGCCGCCGAGGGTCTCCCCACGATTTGCACCAAACGCAGGTAGCCAGTTTCCGGCAGTTTATGCATGCTCGATTCACCCATCAGAGAATAGAGAAGAACTTTCAAATCTTAGTTGCGACAACGCAGGCAGACAGGCTCTCTCACATTTTCGCGGACACCCCAACTACTGCCTATTTGGCTGAAAGATTAAATCCCGGTTCACCATTACACGTAGCGGGAATCCGGCACGTACCGTCAACGTAGACTGCAGATTGAGGTTGCGACGTGTGACCTGTTGGCCAGCGCCGGTGATGGTCTCCTGCACACTATCGCGGGTGGAGACAATGACCGTGCCTTCATCGCTGTCTTCTTCGGGCGCAGCCAACTGCCCACCCAATGCAAGCAGAGTGGAGAGCACGCTGCCACCAATGAAACGTCCCCAATGATTGTCCACTGCATCTTCCAAGCCCGCCTGACCACTGGCGTCGATGGCTTGCAACCGATCAAGCACAATCGAGGAGCCATCCGGGCGGATCAGCCGGCTCCAGACGAGCAGCACCCGGCGTTGGCCATAGGCGATCTGGCTGTCGTATTGGCCCAGTAGTCGTGAGCCCTGCGGGATCAACAACAGGCGGCCTGTCAGGCTGTCGTAGACGTGCTCGGTGACGGTGGCGATGACCTGCCCCGGCAGATCGGAGTTCAAGCCGGTCAGCAGTGCGGCAGGAATCACCGTGCCCGCCATCAACTGTGCCGGCGAGCGCGGTTGCTGGATTGTTCCGGATGCGTAAATCCGTGCATCCGGCTCCGCGTCGACAAATGCCCGCTTGTGGGTCTGCCGGTTCTGGGCGGCCTGCTCGTCTTCCGCGGGCACAGCAATGCCGGTCGCAGGTCTCGGGGCAACAACGTTAGCCGTAGCATCCGTCGTGGCAGCTGGTGCGTCGGTCGCTCGCGGCTGATTCTTCTGGAAGAACACCTGCGCCTTTGCCGCGGTTTCGGCCTCGGCTTGCCGGCGCTGTTCTTCAGCACGCAGCGCCTGCTGTTCTGCATCCGGACGAGAATTTACTTCGTCGGATGCTCCTGCATTAAGCGGCGAGGACTCGGGGGCCGGTGTTGGGGAAAGTATGTGCCGATAGTCGCTGGGCAGGGCTGCCAATCCTTCAGCACGGGACACACGCTCGACGTTGTGTTGCTCGGTCGCCTCCGACGCCGGTTCTGGGCTGCGGTCACGGAAGGCCCAAAGCGTGGAGAGCAGCACGATCAGCGCCAACCCGCCCAGCAGAACGGCGAGCGTGCGGCGATTGAGGCGCGTGACCGGCTTCGGCCTGGCCCGCAGCGCCAACTTCTCGGGATCTTCCTTGCCAGCAACGCTCATCGCTTGCCAGCCCTAGGTCGCTCACGCGTCCGCCCGTCGGTCCGAGTAATGCGCACCACCTGTGCCTTATCGCCGCCCAAGCGCAGCTCGGCCGCGCCGAACAGGCGATCAACAATGTAATAAGGCGCTCGCACCCGGTAGTTGACCAATTGCGTGTCGCCGGCGGCGCCGATCACGAACAGCGGTGGCAATTCGCCTTGGCCGATACTGACCGGGAACTGGATGTAGACCTTCTGCCCATCGTCGAAGGCGCGTAACGGCCGCCAGGCCGGTGCATCGCCGGTGATGGCATAACGGAACTGCAGTCGATCGAGGGCAATGCCCTCGATGGGCGTCTGGGCCTGCGCGCTTTGCTCACGCTGATGCAGCGAGCGCACTAGATCCCCTGGATACTCCCACGAGACAGAGGCCATCCACGTTCGGGGCGTGGAAGACAGTTCCAGGTGATAACTGCGGCGGTCGGTGCTGACCACGAGGTTCGTCTGCAGCTCGATGCGCGTGGGTTTGACCAACACGTGCACGCGCTCTTCCGCACCACCACCGCTGAGGGTGTCGCCGATGATCCAGCGCACCGTGTCACCGGCCGACACCGAAACCAGCTGCTCACCTGCCTCCAGGGCGATATCGGTGACGCGTCCGGGACTGGCGTACACCTGATACAGGGCACCAGCACTGTAGGGCCAGACCTGGGTTGCATTGACGAAGCCCTCGCCTAGCGGCTCGATGCGGGCCGCGCGATTCGCAGCCGTAACTTCGCGCTGCGGATCAACCGGCTTCGCCGGCAGAGACTTTGAGGGTGGCAGGGGTTTCAGCTGCCCCGGGAGCGGCAAGGGCATCGGCACCTCCACGACCTGCACCGGTGCGGGTGGATCCGGAAGCGGCACCGCTTCAATCACTTCATCCAATGCAATCTCGGGCGCCGGCTGCAATCCCGCGCAGGCAACCAACCCCGCGCACATCACCAAAAACAAGATTCTCCTCATTACCTTTCCTCTCCTGTGGTCGTGGCCGAGCCCAATTCCCGGCTCCAGTCCAGACCGTTGACGTAAATTCCCAAGGGGTTCTTCCGCAGTCGCACCACATCGCGCGGTGGTTGCAGCACGAGCGTGACAATGCCGGTCCAGCGTTCGGTCGTACTCAACGCGCCATTGACTGAGCTGCGTTCGATCCAGCGCACCTGAAACGAGGTGGTCGAAGCGCGGACTACGCTGATCACTTCCACCGCCACCGTGACCTTGCCCACCCGTCCAAACGGATCGTTGTTACGGGCGTATTCGTTGAGCGCAACCGCACCGCGGTCGGTGCTGTAGTCGTAGGCTTCCAGCCAACGTTCCCGCAGCACCACTGGATCCAGAGGCAGCGAGCGCACGTTGCGGATGAAACGCTCCAGTTCTCGTGCGACCTGTGCGTCATTCGGTCGATAGGTCTCCATAGCGGGACCGATCGCACGTGCCTCGCCCTCCTTGTCGACTTCCACCACGTAGGGTGTGATGGTCGAACGGCCCAGTTGCCACAACAGGCCACCGACCACGATCAACGACAGCGTCAAACACCCGAAGGCCATCAGCCGCCAGTTGCGCGCCTGCAGCCGTGCTGCGCCGATACGGTCGTCCCAGACCTGGCCCGCCTTTTGGTAAGGCGTAGCCGGTTGCGGCGTGTCGGAGTACCGCACGCCGGTTCGCTTGAATCGCATGCTCAATCTCCTCTATGAAGGGTCGGACCGGAGCCACCGCCACCACGGTCGGAGGACCGGGCCACGTGCACCGCAGTACTCAGACCTCGCGCCACCTGCTGGCGACGTTGCATCCGCTGGGCCCAGGCCGGAGAACCAGCACTACTGGATTTGCCGCCAGCCAATGCAGCGGCCGACGCTTGAGAAGCTTGCGGGGCCTGCCGGTTCCCTGCGCCCAAAGTGCTCGCGCCAATACGCGCCGCGCCTACTACTGCCGCACCGGTAGCCGTCGTGACACCCCCCGCGGCCAGCGCAACGCCAGCGGCCGCACCAGCACCCAGTTGCGGTCCGCCGGCGACCAGACCAGTCGCAATACCGGGACCAAACAAGCCCAGACCGAACAAGGTCAACGATCCCAACATGATCGCCAATGCGTGATCAATGGTGGGCTGCGTCCCCGGCGGCAACTCGAACTCGTTGAACAGGCCGGCACCGATGCCGACGATGACCGCCAGCACCAGCACCTTGATGCCGGAAGACATCACGTTGCCCAATACTTTCTCGGCCAGGAACGATGTCTTGTTCCACAAGGCGAAGGGCACCAGCACGAATCCGGCCAGCGTGGTCAGCTTGAACTCGACCAAGGTCACGAACAGCTGCACTGCCAAAATGAAGAAGCTCAGGATCACCACGATCCAGGCCAGGAACAGCACGACGACCGTGTCCAGATTCAGGAACACATCCGGAAATCCGTTCAAGGTTCCCATATGGTCAATCAGCGGCATGGCCGCCTCCACGCCCACTTCAGCCAGCCGCCCCGGTCGCAACAGGTCCGACTCGCTCAATGTCGAACCCGAAGCCACCAGCCCCAACCCGGCGAACGAGCGGAATATGGCGTTCGACAGCATGCTGAAGTTGGTCAGGATGAAGGCGAACGCGCCGACGTAGAGGATCTTCTTGATCAGCTTGGCGATCACATCGTCGTTGCCGCCCATGGCCCAGAACAATCCGGCCAGGGTCACGTCGATGACCACCAGCGTGGCCGTCAGAAACGCCACCTCGCCACTCAGCAGGCCGAAGCCACTGTCGATGTAACGGGTGTAGACGTTGAGGAAATGATCGATGACACCTAGATCTTCCATGCGATCACGGCGGCGGGTTACGGGGGAACATCGGGATGGGCATGAAGCGAGGCTTCGATTCACCCATGAAAACCTTTCGGGCCGCCAAGGCCGAGGCCGCGCACAGTTCCTCTTCGACCTGGTCGCGTTCCTCGACGCACAACCGCCGCAGCTCCTTGAGCCGCTCGGGATCGCGAGCCAGCTCATCCACCAATTCGGGCGATGGCTTCGGTGTGGGAGCAATGGCAGGCGCCGGCACTTCGCGGTCACAACCGGACAGTGCGCCCGCCATGCCCAACAATAAGCTCGCCGTTGCAATCATTCGCATGCGGCTCATTCCTCGAACAGGTGCAGCGCTTCGACGGTGTAGTTCGCATCGCCGGTCATGAAGCGCCGGCGTTGCTCGCGGGCGCGCTCTTCCGCAGCGACCCCGCGCGCCTGCTCCAGCGCCGTCGCCCGGCCCTGCGCGGCCTGCAACTGCTGGGTCTGAATCAGCTGCCGCGATTGCAGGGCCAGCAACTGGTTGGTCGCCTGAGCGGCCTGCAAGGCGCCGACCGCCGACTGGCTGGCGCCAACCAAGTCGGTCAGCACCGATTCGTCGGCTTGTGCATTCTCCATGGTTAGGGCCTGCATCTGCACCGCCGTGCGCAAGGCTTCGAGCGAACTGCCCCAGCGCTCAAGCGCATCGTTCTGCAACTGGCCTCTGGAGACCGCAGCCCCGTATTGGTCCGGATACAGTCGTGCGAACTGCCCTTGTGCTTGGGAGACGTCGAACGCCAGGCCTTTGGCCTGGTCCAGCAACTGTTCGGTCCGGGCCAACGTCTCCCGCAGCCGGCTCACCGAATCGAAATCCAGTTCCTGCAGGTTGCGCGCCTGATTGATCAGCATCTGCGCTTCGTTCTGTAGCTGCCGCACCTGGTTCTCGATCTGAGACAGCGTGCGCGTGGCGGTCAACGTGTTCTGCACGAAGTTCGAAGGATCGAACACCGCCATCTGCGCCTGTGCGGGCGCCACCAGACTCAACCCGATCGCAATCGCCAGGCCCGTGGCCCGACAAAGCTTGTTCTTCATGACACTTACTCCTCTAAGGATGGAAAGCTCTTCAGTAGTCCCGCGGCCCAATCGATCCCCTGCTGACGCAGCCATGCACCGAGGAAGCCCTCTTCCCCTGACTGCGCCAGCACCGCATCAATCGAACGCTGGTGTTCGGGTGTGGAGGCCCCGGCGAACGCCAACGCAATTGATCCCAGATCCAGATCGAACAGGCGATTGCCCAGCCGCGATTGGTAGTAGTAATCGCGCTTGGGCTGGGCCTGGGCGATGAGTTCGATCTGGCGCGTATTGAGGCCCATGCCCTGGTAGATTCCGCGGATCTCCGGCTCCAGTGCCTGCGGGTTGGGCAGGAACAGCCGGCTGGCGCAACTCTCGATGATGGCCGGGGCGATCACCGAGTCGCGCACGTCTGCCAGCGACTGGGTGGAGAACACCACCGACACGTTCTTCTTGCGCAAGGTCTTGAGCCACTGACGGATCCGGGCCGCAAAGGCCGGATCGTCGAGGAACAGCCAGGCCTCATCGAGTATCAACAAGGTCGGTGCTCCATCGAAGCGCGCTTCCAGATGGGTGAACAGATAGCGCAGCACCGCCAGCGTGGCGGCCTTGCTGTGCATCAGCTCTTCCATCTCGAAACATTGCACGTCCGCCGATCCGAGACGGTCATGATCGGCATCGAGCAACCGGCCATGGGCACCGCCCAGCACATAGGGCTGAAGCGCCTGACGAAGCGCATTGGACTGGAGCAATACCGACAGTCCAGTCAACGTGCGCTGCTCAACTGGCGCTGCGGCAAGATTGTTCAGCGCCGACCAGATCGCGTCCTTCTCACCCGGACCAATCGCGATGCCTTCATGGGTCAGACACGCTTCGATCCACTCTGCCGCCCAACTGCGATGACCGACTTGGTCGATGCGCGCCAAGGGCTGGAACGCCATATCCCCGTCACTGCCAAGATCGACATGCTCGCCGCCCAGGCCGAGGATCGTGGCTCGCGTTGAGCGTCCCAGATCGAAGGCGAAGATCCGCGAATGCCGGTAACGGCGAAACTGCAGCGCGAGCATGGCCAGCAACACCGACTTGCCAGCACCGGTCGGTCCGACCACGAGCGTGTGTCCCACATCGCCCACATGGGTGACCAACCGGAACGGCGTGGCGCCCTCGGTACGGGTCACGATCAAGGGCGGTCCGGCCAAGTGGTCGTTGCCCTCGGGACCCGCCCACACCGCCGAGAACGGCATCAGGTGCGCCAGGTTCAAGGTTGACACCAGCGCCTGTCGCACGTTGGCGTAGGCATGTCCTGGAATCGACGCCAGCCACCCTTCCACCGCATTGAGTGTCTCGGCCAGGGCAATGAAGCCGCGGCCCTGCACCACCCGCTCCACCGCCTTGCGTTGTTCCTCTACTGCACCGGCATCGACATCGCTGACCACTACGGTGGCAGTGACATAGCCGAACGCGACCGCATCGCTGCCCAACTCCTGCAGCGCGGCATCGGCATCGGCGGCCTGGTTGGCTGCATCGGTATCGACCAGCGGACTTTCCTGCTGGAAGATCGACTCCCGCAGCAGCGCCACGACGCTCTTGCGCTTGGCGAACCATTGCCGCCGCAGGCGAGTCAATTCATGCTCAGCCTGCGCCTTGTCCAGGCAGATGAAGCGCGTGGACCAGCGATAGGCGAAGCCCATGCGATTGAGCTCATCCAGCATTCCCGGCCAAGTCGAGTTCGGGAAGCCGCGCAACGTGATCACCCGCAAGTGGGCGTCCCCCAACTTCGGCGCCACGCCACCGCTCAACGGCGTATCGGCCAGCAAGGCATCCAGATGCATTGGCATTTCCGGCACCGCCACCGGATGGTGCTGGTTGGAGACCGTGCCATGCAGGTAGGTCAGCGTGGCCGCATCGTCCAGCCAGGCGATCTCCGGCATGACGCCTTCGAGCAGGCCCAGGAAGCCATCGGTCTCGGTAGAGAAGCGGCCGAGCTGTTCGCGCCAATCCACCCCTCGCACACCATTGGCTTCATAGAGCAGGCGCCCCGCACGTGCTCGCGACTCGGGCGCCGGCAGGTATACCAGGGTCAGGTAGTAGCGGCTCTCGAACAATGCCCCGGCTTCTTCGAACCGACCACGTCGTTCTTCATCGACCAGCCACGACAAAGCCTCCGGAAAAACCGAATCCGGATATCCGACTGCGGGTCGACGTCCGGCTTCGACGAAGATTGCCCAGCCGGTCCCCAGCCGCTTGAGTGCGTTGTTCAAGCGCGCGGCGGTGGC
Source organism: Pseudoxanthomonas sacheonensis (assembly GCF_031455975.1). Lineage (GTDB taxonomy): Bacteria > Pseudomonadota > Gammaproteobacteria > Xanthomonadales > Xanthomonadaceae > Pseudoxanthomonas_A > Pseudoxanthomonas_A sacheonensis_A. The sequence continues at coordinate 165,454 of NZ_JAVDTT010000002.1, forward strand.
AACCAGTTCAACCTCGGTGGCGCTGTCCAGATCCGGCCCGCGGAAACGCGCGGTGCGCTGGAAGCTGCCGTCTTTGTTCAACACGATTCCGCGGCCGACCAGACCGGCCCAAGGCAGGTAGTCGGCCAGCACGGCAGTGCGGCGACGGTACTCGGCAAGGGCCATCACGGGCACACGTCCAGGTAAGGCTTGTGCTTGATATGGCGGGCGAAGACCTCGACGAACTGCGGATCGAGCTTCGCGCCCCATACCGCCAGTGCGTGGCCCACCACCCACAGCAAGGCACCCGGCAACCACAGCTGCAGGCCGATGCCAACCGCCGCAGCCAGCGTGCCGTTGACGATGGCCAGCGAGCGCGGGGCACCGCCCAGGAAGATCGGTTGGGTCAGCGCACGATGCAGCGGGATCTCGAAACCCGGGGTCATGCGACTACGGCGCCGCCAGCGAAACTGAAGAAGGACAGGAAAAAGGAAGAAGCCGCGAACGCGATCGACAGGCCGAACACGATCTGGACCAGGCGACGAAATCCACCGCCGGTATCGCCGAAGGCCAAGGTCAATCCGGTGACCACGATGACGATCACCGCGACCACCCGCGTTACCGGACCCTCGATGGACTCCAGAACCGATTGCAGCGGCCCTTCCCAAGGCATGTTGGAGCCGGCGGCCTTCGCGGTGCCGATCAGGCATATCGCCAGCAGAATCAGCAAGACACCATCGATGTGTTCGACCAGAAAATTCCTGGTGCTGATTCGGCGCGCTGCCATGGTCCACTCCCCGTGAGTTCAGTTGACCCTCTCACCCGTGGTTGCCGTCGCCTGCCGAGAGAGCGGGGGATGCGACGTCGAGTGAGAGGGCCAGATCAGAATCATCTCTGTCTCCTCGTTGCATGAGGAGGGAGAAAGAGCGGCGTGAAGAGTCTCTCCGTCTACGTGGACGCAGGCTCCAGTCGATAGCCGTCGTCTTGCAGACCGGTCACGCGCACGATGTCCTCTATGCGCCGTGCGTCACCGCGTCCACTGATGTACACGATCAAGTCGACGGACTCCGCGATCAGTGCCCGGGGCACGGTGACGACAACTTCTTGAATCAGCTGCTCCAGCCGCACCAGCGCGCCGTAAGCCGAGCCCGCATGCAAGGTAGCAATGCCGCCGGGATGGCCGGTGCCCCAGGCCTTGAGCAAATCAAGGGCTTCGCTGCCGCGCACCTCGCCCACAACGATGCGATCCGGCCGCAGGCGCAGGGTGGAGCGCACGAGGTCGGCCATGGACACCACGCCTGGCTTGGTGCGTAGCGGCACGTGGTCATCACTCAGGCACTGCAGTTCGACCGTGTCCTCCAGCAGGATGACCCGATCGCCGGTGCCCGCCATTTCCTGCAAGAGCGCGTTGGCCAGTGTGGTCTTGCCGGTGGAGGTGCCCCCGGCAATCAGAATGTTCCATCTCTTCCGCACTGCGTGGCGCAGAAGTTCCGCTTGCACCGAGGTCATCACACCCGCCTCCACATAGTTCGACAGCGGAATCACTCCGGCCGCACGCTTGCGGATGGCGAAGGTCGGCGCACGCGTGACTGGCGGCAAGACGCCCTCGAAACGCTCGCCAGTTTCCGGCAGCTCAGCTGATATCACCGGCGCGCCGGCATGCACTTCGACATGCACGTGCGCGGCGACCAGTCGGATGATGCGCTCGGCATCATTCGCCATCAGCGTCACCCCTGTCGGCTCGCGCCCGGTGCGCAATCGGTCCAGCCACAGCGAGCCATCCGGATTCAGCAAGACCTCGACCACTTGCGGATCGGCCAGCGCGGCGGCGATCACCGGTCCCATCGCGGTGCGTAGCATCTGTACCTGGCGGTCAATGCCGTTCGTACTGGCGTCTGTCACGCTGCCGTCTCAGGAGTACTGGTCGTCTCATTGCCTTCCGCGAAGAACTCGCCCTCACCCGGCGTCGCCTCTTCGATCACGTCCTTGACCAACCGTTGGCCGCGCTGCAGATGGCGCGCGAGCTGCTCAATGAACTGCTCGAAGCGAAACCGGCCTTGCGCCCGTGCCGCTTCCTGATGCGCCTCTGGAATCGGTGCAGTCACCGCCAGGTTGTGTCGGATGAACAGCGCGAGCGTCTCGATCAAGATGGTCTGGTCGCGCTCCAACCGCTCGAACTGCTGGCTCAATCGGTCCAACCGGCGCGCCATGGCGGCTTCACGACGGTCTCCGCCATCAGGCGACAGAAATGAGGCGAGCGCGGCGGCGATGATGCCGGACTTGGACAAGCCCTTCATTGCCGACAGCTCCTCCAGACGCTGAGCATGCTCGCGCTCTAGAAACACGTTAAGACGGGCGCGGCTCATAGCGTGATCCCCTCTAGCGGATCTGGCGAGACGCGACGCTGCGAACGAAGTGCAGGCAACGCAACCGCGGTATCGTCCAGCAACAGATCACTACGCACTGCGCCGGCCACATAAGCGGTAAGCGCGTCAGGCCGGGCGATGACGCTCCCTGTCCAGTGATCGGGCCGTGGCGTAGGCCGATCGACGTAGCCACTTTCCGACAACGTAGGCGGTGGGAGCAAACGCGGCAGGAAGTTGCGATCCTCGAAGTAGCGTAGTTTCTTCGCCCGAATTGGCGGATGCCCGGCGACCATCACGATCTCCTCGTCAGGCGGCAATTGCATTACCTCGCCAGGCGTGAGCAGCGGCCGCGGCGAAGACTGCATCGACACACTCACATGATCCAGCCAGAACGAGAATCGGTCTCCGCCGAAACTGCGGTGCTGGCGCACTTCGGTCGCCGTGCCAAGGGCTTCGGAGATTCGCGTTGCCGTGCGTTCGTCATTGGCGGCGAAGGCCACGCGTACGTGGCAGTTGTCCAGGATCGAGCTGTTGGGGCCGTAGGCCTTCTCGATCTGGTTGAGCGACTGGGCGATCAGGAAGGCTCGCATGTCGTAGCCGGCCATGAAGGCCAATGCCGACTCGAAGAAGTCCAGCCGTCCCAGTGCGGGAAACTCGTCCAGCATCCACAACAGTGGATGGCGTTGTGGGGGCTTTCCTTCGGCCGCATCGCTCGCGCTCACCGCCCTCCTGTCGAGCCAACGGCGAATCCACGGCTCTGGCGCAGGTGGCGGATCGGGGATCGTTTCGGTCAAGCGACGGCCGATCTGGTTGAGTAGCAGCCGGATCAGCGGCTTGGTGCGGGAAATGTCCGAGGGCGGCACCACCAGGTACAGCGACACCGGGCAATCGGCCTGTACGAGATCGGCGATGCGCCAGTCGCAGCGCGAAGTCACCTGCGCCACCGTGGGGTCGCGATACAAGCCCAGGAAACTCATCGCCGTGGACAAGACTCCGGAGCGTTCGTTCTCGCTCTTGTTGAGCAGTTCACGGGCGGCGCTGGCCACCACCGGATGGGTGGCATCGCCCAGATGCTTGACCGACATCATCGACCACAGCGCCGCTTCGAAAGGCTGCACCGGATCGGACAGGAAGTTGGCCACCCCGTGCAAGGTCTTGTCCGGTTCGGCATACAGCACGTGCAGGATGGCGCCGACCAGCAGGGCATGACCGGTCTTCTCCCAGTGGCTGCGTCGCTCCAGCGCACCCTCCGGATCGACCAGGATGTCGGCGATGTTCTGCACGTCACGCACCTCCTGCGTACCGCGGCGCACTTCCAGCAACGGGTTGTAAGCAGCCGAGTGCGCGTCAGTGGGGTCGAAGCGCAGACAGTGACTGAAACGTGCACGCCAGCCAGCGGTGATCTGCCAGTTCTCGCCCTTGATGTCGTGTACTACCACCGAATGCGGCCAGGACAAGAGTGTCGGCACGACTAGACCGACGCCCTTGCCTGACCGCGTAGGCGCAAAGGTCATGACGTGTTCCGCACCGTCGTGACGCAGATAGTCCCGATCTAGCTGGCCAAGGAACACACCAGAACGTGCGATCACCCTCGCCTCTACCGCATCGGTCCCCGTGCCCCAACGCGCCGAGCCGAAGGTTGTCGCTGGTGCATGTCGTCCGCGCCGCATAGGAGCGACGCCAGCGACCGCTGCGGCAAGCAGGCCGCCACCGGCCGCTATCAGCCCGCCAAGGTTGAAGACCCGCGGCGCCTGTGCCTCGAAAGTTAACCACCATGGGAACAGTTGCCACGGACGATAGACCGGCATGCCCCGCAGGTGGAACCAGGGCGCGCCTAGACGCTGATCGTGCCCCAGGGTGCCGGCGGTCCACTGCGTCGCTGACCAAAGGCCCACCAAAGCGAGCAGACAGGCCAAAGAGATCTGCAACAACGACATCTTGGTAGAGGCCATGCACATCGGCTCCATCCGTCCAAACCCCAATCCTCCCGCCATGCACTACGCCGGTGTATGGAGAAACCACCACCGACGCAGCATCTCCTCCCCGCTCTCTTGCGGCGATGCCTCGTTCGTGCAGTGCGCAATCGACCAACCTGGGCTTGCTGCTTTAGTCGGCGGTGTGGATTTCAACTTCCAAAGACCGGATACCCGGATCAGTGTTTGGCTGGATAGATGGCTATCCGATACGCACGGTCTTGGCGGAGATAGCGCTGCGCCGCAGCCGCCAGGTCGCGAACGGCCACGGCTTGATAGTCAGTTGCCGTCCTCCGGTGCCGACTTAGCGCAACCTGATCCGACTGAGCCGTGGTGACCAGCGAAAGCCAATAGGCATTGCTCTCCTGGTCATTGCGGAATTGATCGACGATCGGACGACGTGCTCTCGCCAACTCGTCTTCGCTGATCTGACCACCGGCCAAGTCCGCTGCGATCTCGTCCAGGACAGGAAAGAACCGATCGACGTCTACCGGAGCCAGGTCGAGCGAGATGCCGATGTAGCCATAGCCCGGGTTGGCATGCGCAAATAGCGCCTCGGTCGATGGCGCATAGGTCGCACCGTCTGTTTCGCGGACGCGCTCTATGAGCTTGAGCGATAGGACGCTGCGCAGAAGTTCAAGCGTTCGCATCGCTTGGGCATCGCTATCGTCGAGCGTAGGCCAGAACACCAGCGCCATGGCTCGATTGGCCTCACCCGAATGGTTTAGCACCACTGGACTGGGCGTGGCGGCCGGAAACGAAATGCTTCGGGCTTCGTCGAACGGCGGCTCGCTCGCAGATCGCACAGGCAAAGCGCCAAAGGTTTTGGCAACGAGCTCCGTTGCACGCGCTATGTCGACATCGCCCACCATGCCAATTTCAATCCCTCCAGATCGACTCGCGCGCAAGAGTGCCTGTCGCACTTCATCGAAGTTGCGTGCCAGCGTCTCCTCTTCAGGCGGAATTCCATAGCGCCGATCCCCGGAGCGCACGAGGCGGGGCACGTCGCGTTGGGCGACACCATTTGGTGTACCGTCCAACGTTCTTGTCTCGCTTCGAATGCCCTGGCGAAACTGCACCAAGCCTTCATCCCGATAGCCGGGTGCAACGAGGTAGGCTGTCATAAGCTGGAGCTGGAGTTCTAGGTCCTCCGGCGTGGTGCGACCGTCAAACGAAAATGCATTGGGGACCACGCCAACGCGCACGCCAACATTTCGTCCGGCAAGGATGCGTTGCAATTCCTCGGAGCTGTGGGCTTGCAGCCCTCCCCCGGTGGTCGCGCCGACGAGGAAACCCAGTCCCGGTTTATCCGCGGGAAGTTCCAGGATGCCGCCGCCGAAGCGCACGCTGACCAGAACAGAGTCGGCCGCAAACTTTGTAGGTTTGATATTGAGTCGAACATTGTTCGCGAAGCGGATCGTCGTGATGCCTAGGTCTTCGATCACACTGCGCTCCACCACGGCGCCGGAAGGACCGAAATCGGTGTAGGCAAAGCCTGGGGCCGCCGCTTCTGCCGCAACTGCCGTCCCGTGGCGACGGCCCGCATCGATGGCATTGCGCGCGCGCTGACGAAAATTATCGATCTCCTGGCTGGAGCTGAGGAAAACATGAGGAGACAGGCCGTCCCACTGGGCGCGAAATGCCTGATGGACAGCGTCAGGCGTCATCGACGGGGCGATGCGCTCAAATGCCGCAAGCTCGTCACCGGGCGCCATGTCGACGCCCCAATTGCTGAATTCACCTACGATCTCGTCCGCGAGCCCGCTGCTGGAGCGGGTGGAGGCTTGGACGGCCGCAGTCCGGAAGAAGGTTCTGTTGCGCGCGATCTCTTCGCTGATTTCGGCTTGCGTGAAACCGTGCTCGACAGCTCGGCGGAGTTCTTGTTCAGCGATTGTGAGTGCGCGCTCCCAATCTCCTGGTTGTGAAGCCAGATCTACTGCCGAGACGTCCACCGTATCGAGCATTTCCGCGCCACTGGCTTGTCCGCCGTGGAGCGGCGCCCCGGGGGCGCGAGCTAGCGTCTCGAGACGCCTGGAGACAATTGCGTTGCCTATCCTGCGTAATAGCGATCGCTGCACTGACGCACTTGTGTTGGCTTCTCGCACCGGCTCGCGCAAGGTTGTAACCGAAACTGCAGTAGGGCTGTGCGGATCATGGAAATATGCAGCTTCTGCGCCGCCGGCGATACTTCCCAAGTCTGGATCACCTGGGTCTGGCCGAGCAGGTTTCCAGTCGGCGAACATCTCCCGGATACGCACCTCCGTGGCGTCGATGTCGAGATCGCCTACGACGACAAAGAACGCACGCTCGGGGCGATAGTAGGATTCATAGAAATCCCTCAATCGCTGCGCCGGAGCGTTTCGGATAACGTCGACAATGCCGATGGGCGAGCGTTTGGAAAAGAGCGCGTGTGGAAGCAGTGCACGCCATCGCGCATCGGCTGCGCGGTAGGCCGGCGTATTCCGTGCGCGCTCTTCGGAGAGAATGACGCCACGTTCGCGATCCACAGCGTCGGGCGTGATGGCCAGCTTGCTGGCGAGTTCCCGCATTAGAGAAAAGGTTGTGCGCAACGTTGCTTCTTCGACATTGGGCGCGTCAAGCTTGTATACGGTCTCATCGAAACCGGTATAGGCGTTGGTATGCGCGCCAAACGAGAGCCCATGACGCTGCAGGAGCCGGGTCATCTCACCTTCGGGAACGTTCTCAGAGCCATTGAAGGCCATATGCTCGAGAAAGTGGGCCAGCCCTTGCTGGTCGTCCGCCTCCATGAGTGAGCCTACGTTGAAGCGCATGCGGATCGATACCGTCTTTGTGGGGGTGGCATTGGAGCGGATCGCATAACGCATGCCGTTGGCGAGGCGGCCATAGCGCACATTCGGGTCTGGTGTCAGATCGCTTTCTTGGGAGGGCCAATCAAGAGTGCGTTCCCCTTTCCGGGGCGTGGCGGCTGCATCGAGGAAGGCTTGGGTTTGGCTCCCGGCGGGGAACGAGACGATTGCCGCAAACACGATCGCGGCGACTACCTGGCCCAGCGCCTGAGAGACTGCGGCGATGCGACCTTCGACGCCGCGGGCAAGTGAGAGCATGCTTATTCCTTGAGTTAGGGGATATGGAGCCGGATCTGTGGGCAGCGCATTGCCGCCTCGCTTCAGAGCGTGGAGTATTGTTGGACTCGTCGTCTCATCACTTGCTCTGCGCCGAAGCGCATGGGCAAGCGGTCGTGAGACCTGATCGTCACTCAATCACGCGGTTCTAGAGCGATTTCCGAAAGGAAACGTAGAAACGCCGCATTCGGGGATCAAGGTTGGCGTAACCACCGTCGCCATCTGTGGGTGACGGAAGCGTGTCAAAGACATTGTTGACGCCGAACGTGATCCGCCAACCGCTAAGCAACCCCTTGTTCCGAACTAACTCGCCCAGGTCTAAGCTCGCTTGCAAGTCGAGGTTGAAAGATTCGTCGATCTTTCGCGGCAGATATCCGAAGTTCTCGTATGCGAGATTTTTCACTGCCGAGATATACGATGCCGTCCCGCCGATCTCGTAAGAGCCGCGCCTCCAGAATAGACTGGAGTTTGCCCGAACCCGTGGAATCGTAAGGCCGACGAGATCGATTACCTCGACGCCAGACGGCGCAACTTCCTTGTTGTCGATGTTGTAAGTGGCATTGATCATTGTGTCGAAATCGCCGTAACGATCGGTTTGAAAGCTGTGGCGAGCGCGCAGGTCAACCCCGCGGACTCTGGAAGCACCAATGTTCAGCGATCGCGCATCGATACGCGTGATGGCGTTTGTAGTGGGATCGCGCGTCAGCCGCTCCGGATTGAAGAGGACGAGCGCCTCTGGGTTCACTATCGGCCCGACCACACGGTTCCTGTAGTCGATGTCATACCAGTCGATTGAGAGCGATGCTCCTTTTAACCATGTCGGTCGAAAGACGAAGCCGACGTTCCATGACTCGGATTTCTCCGGGTCGAGGTCCGGATTTCCGCCGACAGTGACATCCACAAATCCAACCGTTTCACCAGTCACCGGATCCACGGTATTCACGTACTGGCTTGCCTCCCAGCCTCTGCTGAACATCACCTGCAAGCCTGGCGTCTTGTAACCCCGGCTATAACTTGTTCGCAGTGCAACGCTGTCGGTGGGATGCCATAGCAGCCCGATGCGTGGCGTCGCCACCGTGTTGCGAAATACACTCTCATAGTCCACGCGCCCGGCCAGGGTTAGCTCCAGAGATCGGGTGAATGGCGCGCCGCTTGTCGGCCCCAGCAATGGTACGGCTGCTTCGCCATAGACCGCGGCGAAATCCTGAGCGTAGTTGTCCTCGAGACTGAAAGCGGAATTGCCGACAGTGTTCTGATGGATATCCAACTGCTGGCGACGCAGTTCGCCACCGGCGGAAGCTCTTACCGGCCCAGCCGGCAAATCGAGAAGACGCCCATCGGTATTGAAGGTGACGGCCGTGTTCTCGGAGGTTTCCGAGTATTTATAGATCGTAAGCAGCTGGCGAATCAGCTCGTTGGTGTTTGGTGATGTCGTGCGTCCATCTCCAAAAACGTTCAGGGCTCTTGTCGGGTCGGTTTCCTGGAGCAGGTAGTAGCCTATCGGAGTGATGTAGGGCGAGTCCGGGTCGAAAATATCGACCGGGTAGGGATCAAGCCGTAAAGATCCCGGCAACGTACTGGTGTCTTCGGTGGTGCGACTATAGTCAGCACTGAACTCATAGTGCCAGCCATCGAGCCAGTCCCCCCTGATCCCGGTCGTTAATGTCGTGGCATCGGTGGTAACCGCTCTCCACGAGGGACCGAGTTCGTAGAAGACCTTGGCCACCCGAACATCCACACCGAAGGGATTGAATGGATTGCTCGCCGGCACGTCCATCGTCGCCATTGGCGGCAGATCCTCGGTGTATATCTTGTTGCGGGAGAACGATGCGTTCGTAAACCAGACGCCTCCATCCGGACTGAGGTCGAGTTCGCTGGCCAACGTCATCGACTGACGCTCATCGCTCGGCATGATCCAGCGGTAGCGGGACCGGTCCACTTCCGCCGGTTCGATCGGCGCGTTTTCGTCGAAATCGGCGGGGGTCAAGCTTCGCCCATCCTGACCTTCCGGGATCGCCACGAAATCGGTCCCCAAGCCCGGCAGCAGCATCCCTGGTCTACCAATCGCCGTAACGGTTCCCGCTCTGGCGTTGGGTTGGACCCGGTTGACCGTCCTCGGCGGACGTCCGCCGCTGCTGAAGTAGTCGGGTTGCGATGCGAACGATCTCTCACTGGCCTTCAACCCGGCGAAGTCATAGGCGTCAAAGCCCAGCGTGATCGAATATTGCCGATCACTCGCTGTCTGTCCGCTGCCTCCCCAAAGAGCGCTTAATTGTCGCTCTTCTGCGTCGTCCCTAGACGTCTGGCCGTACTGGCCGCTCAATTCCAGGCCGGAATAGTTTCCCCGGGTGATGATATTTACAACACCGCCGATTGCGTCAGAGCCATAAACAGCGCTGGCGCTATCGGTGAGCACTTCAATCCGCTCGATGGCGCTCAACGGGATACTGGCCAAGTTCACAGCATCATTGGGCGTGGTACCTCCACGGGACGTGCCGCGTCCTGTTTGCGGCATGCGCCTGCCGTTGAGCAAGACCAGAGTGGCTGCCGCACCCAGGCCCCGCAGATTTATCCTGGGCTTCGCGCTTTGAAGCTCCCCGTTGTGCTCACGATCCAAGACGTTGTGTTCATTCTGACTCATCCGGCCCAGAAAGTCGGCGATATTCACTGCTCCGGATCGTTCGATCTGCTCGCGATCGAAGATCGTAACCGGCGACACCGCGAACTCGGACGCTCCGCGACGAATACGCGAGCCGGTAACGACGATCGGCTCGAATTCGGTCGGGTCGGCTAGCTGCTCGACCAACGGCTCGACGCGCCCGCGTTCGCCTTGAGAAGATGTTCCCGCGCTCCCACCCGGCGCCGCATCGATCTGCTTGATCACAATGGTCTTGCCGTTGACCATCCCCCAGGTCAAACCTGTTCCTGTCAGCAGCTTCTGCAGTGCCTCACGCCATGTCTGCTGACCGCTGAGAGCCGTTGCCTTCTTTCCGCGCACCAGGTTGCCGGGGTAAACGATCTGCAGTCCGGCTTGGCTCGCCAGTTTATCAAGCGCATCACCCAGATCGCCTGCCGGAATGGTGTAACTCCGTGGCGCTTCACTGGTTTGTGCGAATACAGGGGCAGCGGCGGAAGCGCCGACCATGGCGATCAGAATGGCAGCGAACAAAGACCGCCGCGCGAGGATCTTCTTGGCGATGGGACGGTTGTTGTTGTTCATGTATTCCCCTAGGCAATACGGCCCGCCGTCCCACCGCACCATGCAGTGTCGTACAGCAGATGTATGCCTAGAACAATGCAGGGAGGGCGCAACCCCTCCATAGCATCAAAAAGTGCGCGCTTACGCGCTACCTGCGTCGCAGTACGATCCGATCATCGGTTGGCCGTTCAGCGCGGATCGGCCAGCCATACTCCAGGGACTGCGCGAAGGTCTGTGGATCGCTGGTCTTGAAACGACCGCTGATGGGCAGATCACGCAGAGCAGGATCACCCAGTTCCAGTTGGATGGCCGAGTAGCGGTTGAGTTCGGCCAGCACTTTCTCCAGTGGCCAGTCGCGGATCACAAGCTGCCCACCGGTCCAGGCGCGTAGGCGCGTCATGTCGGCTTCGCGTAGGCTCTGCCGCGGACTGAGCCGACCGTCGGACTCGAATGTGACGCGTTCGCCCGGCGCCAGCGTAGCGGTGGCACCAGAAAGTCCAGACGGCGCTGGTTGCGCGGCGACGACGACCTGTCCTTCCAGCAAGGTGACTGCGCTAACACCTTGCTCTGCTCGCACCTGGAAACGCGTACCAGTTGCGGTGACGGTGCCGTGTCCTACATGGACGACGAACGGCCGCGCAGGATCGTGCTGCACCTGGAACTCAGCCTGCCCGTGCATAAGAGTCAGGTTGCGTTCCCGTCGACCGTACTGCACCTCAACCTCCGTACCGGTGTCGAGTACGAGCTGCGAACCATCTTCCAGGGCGATGGTGCTCTGTTCGCCCATCACGGTGGCATATCGCACCTGTGGGGAGTCACCAGGCGCCAGATACAAAAATAGCCCCGCAACTACTACAACGATGGCGGCAGCTGCCGCCATCTGTGGCATCCAATTGCTCAGGCGGCGCGACCATGGCGGCTGTCGGGCTTCACGGAGTGCAGCAGCGAAGGCAGCGTCGTCATGACTGTGCACGGCTGTGCTGCGTTGCCATATGTCGAGCAGCTCGTCGTAGGTGGTCGCGTGAGCAGGCTCGGCCTCATACCACCGCCGAAATGCGGCGCGCTCGAACTCGGTGCAGTCGTGCCCATGCAACCGCGCCAGCCATCGCCGCGCTGCGGTGCTGACCTCCGCATCAATCGTCTGAGGATTCGTATGCATACTGATTACAATGCACCATCGGCTCTGCCCCCTACCCACTGCTGCAGCAGGGCAAGGGCATGGATGATGTGCTTCTCGACAGTTTTCACTGAGATCCCGCAGTGCTTCGCAATCTGCGGATATGTCAGACCGTCGACGCGGCTGAGCATGTAGACCTGCCGACAGCGAGGTGGTAGCGCGACGATGGCAGATCGCAGCAACGCTTCGCGTTGCCCCTGTTCGATCAGGTCTTCCTGGCTTGGCACCTGCGACACCAGAACCTCGTCGGCCAGAGACACGTGTTTGTTGAGACCTCGCACGGCGCCGCGGCGGAAGAACTCGGCTACGATGTTGCTGGCGATCCGGAACAGCAGTGGACGCCAAGTGCTAGCCGGCTCGCTGTTACGATAGCGTAGAAGCCGCATCAGACTTTCCTGGGCAGCGTCCTTAGCGTCCTCGTCACTGGGCAAGTGGCTACGAAAATAGCACAGCAGGTGGCTCTGCTGCGCACGGGCGAACGCATCGAAAGCTTCCTCGTCCAGATACTGCTCCTCGGCGGGAAAGTCTCGCCGGAGATCGAGGAGATTGGGTTGCCCATGCGCCATCGCGCGCCTTCTGTGATCGTCGTTCTGTGCCGGTTTTTTAACCCAGACAATGGTGCCGCGCAAATGCAGATGACTTCTTGGAGGAACATCAGCCCTACTCGGAGCTCAACCCAAGCCTATATAGATGCCGAAGAAGGCAGCCCCCCTACCTTGGGACGACCAATGCCGTGTTTTGGTGGCTTTCCAGCGACGGATCGGAAGCACGCATGCTGCAGTACAGCAAGCACTCGCGCTAAACTTCTTCGACGATGCTGAACAACTGGACTAGTGACCAATGCGACCGCTGACTCAACCGCAGGTCGCCCGGATGATGGTGTTGCGGGCGTCGACCTCAAGGTTGAGGCGGTCCTCGTTGAAGTCGTCGGTCACCGCATCGCCCGGCCTGATCACGCGTACGGCGCTCGATGTGCTGTCAGCGATAGCTCGGTCTATCACCTCCTGCGTGGCTGCCTTGCCAATTGCCAGCTGTGCGCGCGCGGCATCACAGCGCATCGCGCTGGTGTCGAACGGCGAATGCACGGGATCGGCGGGCGCCGCTGGTCCGGAGGAGACTGAAGGCGACAGCTCCGTTGCCGGGGGTGTAATGCTGACGGGTTCCGGCAGCGGCGCGGGATCCTCGCTCATCTGTGTGTTCTCCGCGCCCTCCTCCTGTGAAGACGTCGCGTTGCAAGCTGCAAGCGAACACGTCAACGCCGCGGCGAGGGCGATCAACAGCATGACGTGTGGGGACGATGGAAACATGGCCACACTCCTGCGTTTGTGGTCTTTGCGTTCGAGTCGCTCAGGGAACCTTATAACCCGCGGATGGCCATCAGGTCAGCTACTACGCAAGTACTCGCGCAGCTAATCGACGATCCTTCCATTGCCGCATGTTCGGTGACCAGGAGGCAAAGAGGGGCTACGCTTAGATATTAAGGCACCGGTTGCCACGATCGCTCCGGCGCGGGCGGTCGCGATCACGGAAGCGGCCGCCGATTGCTCCAAAAGCGCCACTGAAGTATCGGTCACTAATCCAAGCCTATAGCACGCCGTGATAGTGAAGAAGCTTTTATCCGACCGACACGACGACTGCAGAATGGCGCCACTTCGCTAACGCTCGATCCCGCGCGCCGACGTGCGCTGCGTCGTACGGATGAGATCGCCGCGTTCACCCATCGTCCGCAGTGCTCGCTCCGCGTCCGGCCGCAGAATCCAGTGTGGACCCTGTCTCTTCTCCGCTAAGCCAAGCTCGGACAAATACTGCAGCCGCCCAACCAGCAACGCCCTGCGCTTGCGCCGTCCCAGGTCACCAGGCACGTTGCGCAGATCGGCAACGCCGTCGCGGACGCCGGCCGACAGCGCCTGGTCCAGCTCTGTCCAGCGGTCCTGCCGAACGTCGCGCTCTAGTGCCTGCGTGATCTCGCGCTCGCTGCACCGGCCCAACCATTGCGTAATGAGTTCCGATGCTCGGCGTCGCATGCCAAAGGCAATATAACCGCGGGCGATGACCAAGTCGGCGCCACGATCGTCCTTGCCGCGTAATACCAGGTGGATGTGTGGGTTGTCGGTGTCCCAGTGATCGACGGCGACCCAATCAAGCTTAGTGCACAGATCGCGCTCGACCTGGGCCATGTGGGCGCGAGTGAAGGCCTTCAGATCGCCCAGCGCGACGGCCTCCTGCGGCGAGACGATTATGCGGAACTGGTGCCTGTCTTCACGCCCGCGTCGCTCGAAAGCGGCGCTGTTGGCGGCATCGGTATCCGGGCCGTATAGCTGACCGGGTCCACCTTCACGGGTCACGCCGTCACGCTCGATGTAGCGCAGGTGCTTCTCGGTGGAACGGGCGCCGGCCTGCTTGAGTACCACCAGCCGGGTCTTGATGATGACGCGGCGGGCGCGATGGTCGAGACCTCTGCCTGCCAACCTAGCGGCGGCATGGCCGCGCCCAAGCGCAGCGCCTGGATGCACCCGCGGCGGCGTCAGCGTGCGGCCGATAGAACGCCCGGCTTTGGACGAGGCCTTGAGTACCTGGCCGATGAATCGCGGCGCGCGAGCCTGATCGCCATCGCGTGGCGGTCCGAGGCGCACACCGAAGTACTCGTCTCTTGGCTCAGACACGATCCAGTTCTCGCATTTTCCCCAAGGACATTGGCTCACAAGCCTCCGCTCTTACAGTACGCATGGCATGTTTGCGAGGCGCCAACGTACTTCCCTGCACCTGTTAACGAAACCAAGTCGAGCGTAGTTCTTAGAGGTTACCAACCCCCTTCGCTAAGCGATAAGGGCGAGAGGTTCGAATCGGCGGCGCACCTCAACCGCCCGTGAAAGGCGTTCAAGTACGCGTACAGAATCGTCCCAGCCGAGGCAACCATCGGTAACGCTCTGCCCATAAACCAATGCGCAGCCATCAATCAGATCCTGTCGGCCGGCCACAAGATGGCTCTCAACCATCACGCCGATGACACGGCTCTCGCCTCCCTCTATTTGTTCGGAAACGTCGTTGATCACCGCAGGCTGCCGCTCGGGATGCCTGCCGCTATTGGCATGGCTGGCATCAATCATCACCCTGGGGGTCAAGCCCACGCTGACCATAGCGGCGCCGGCGGCGTCCACGCTGGCTGCGTCGTAGTTCGGCGTACGACCGCCACGCAGAATTACATGGCAGTCTTCATTTCCGAGAGTGGTGACAATTGCGCTGCGGCCTTGCTTGGTCACAGACAGGAAGCGGTGCGAATGCGCTGCCGCTTGAGCCGCGTCCACCGCGATTCGAATGTTGCCTTCGGTGCCGTTCTTGAAGCCCACCGGACACGATAGGCCGGAGGCCAATTCGCGGTGAACCTGACTCTCCGTCGTGCGCGCACCTATCGCTCCCCAGGCCACCAGATCGGCGATGTACTGCGGTGTAATCATATCCAGGAACTCGCAGCCAGCCGGCAATCCCAACGCATTGATGTCGAGCAGCAATCGGCGTGCTGTCTGCAGCCCTTCGTCGATGCGGTAGCTGCCATCCAGCCGCGGATCGTTGATCAAGCCCTTCCAACCCACGGTTGTGCGCGGCTTCTCGAAGTACACGCGCATCACGATCTCCAAGGTGTCAGCGAAGCGCTGACGCTGGTGCTGCAGACGCTGCGCATAATCGAGTGCGGCCTGCACGTCGTGGATTGAGCACGGCCCGATCACCACAATCAAGCGGTCGTTGCGTCTGTGCAGGATGTCCCGCAACGCACGCCGAGCGCGGTCAACGGTCATCGAAACAGCAGAAGTGGCGGGATAGGAGTCCATCACTACTTCGGGGGCGGTGATGGGCTGGATGTCGAGGATGCGCAGGTCGTCGGTACGTATGTTCAAGGCAGGGCTCCGATTGGGTGCCACTTCCCGACGACATTAAAAAAGCCGCCAGGGACGTTGGCGGCTTTTCAAGGGAAACTCGTGTGATCGTTAGATCGTGCGCACCCCTTCCGCCGCCGGCATTGGAAAGCCGTAAAACCAGAAATAGTCGCGGAGGATGGTATGGGTCACAAGGCGATTGATAGCACAGCTCGGGATGACAAGGCAATTGGCCAAGCATGTCGCCGACCGAAGACTCCAGCGTATCCCAGCGGGAACCGACGCAAACGGCACGCCTGATCGCCCGCGGGGACAAGCCCTTGGCAATGCGTGCGGCACCGAGCTGTCGCGATGCGTGCCGTGACAATGCTAGTGGTGACACACACTTACCCACGCGCGCGTGCCGTCCCCTTCTATCTTGCCCTCCGCTCTTCGGCACTCGCTTCCGCTCCCACCTCGGCGATTCGGGTTCACTCCTGCGTATCGGCCGACTCACTTTCAGTATGCCGATCGCGTCCATGGCGCAAGCGAACGAACAGGCGCTCATCCGGTGATTCGGTGGCAAGGGAGAGCGAAGCAGGACGCACGGCTCCATTGACCGCAAACAGCGGGTCGGCAGGAGGAAGGTCTGAGTGATTGACCACCGATGTCGGCGTCTCTGCAATGCCGGCATCGCTGGACACCTGCGCGAGGTAACGGCGGGTCTCCGGCGGCAGCGGCCGCCCAAGCAGGTATTTCTCATAGCGGGCAGGACCGGCGTTGTAGGCAGCGAATGCGCCCGGCGCACCGAAGCGATTCACCAGTTCCCCTAGATACGCCGTTCCGGCCAGGACGTTGTCGCGCGGATCGTCCGGATCTTCGCCAAACCCATACCGTTGCCGCAGTTCCGCCCAAGTCGCCGGCATCAGCTGCATCAGCCCGATGGCGCCGGCCGATGAGCGGATCGGACGACCATCTAGCGTAGCGCAACCTGCACTCTCGGCCTGCATAACCGCACGAATCCAGATTTTCGGAACGTCGTATTTCCGGGAAGCCTCGGCGATGTGCGACTGCCAACGAGCGAGATCGCAGGCCGATGCCGGCTGAGGGGGCAGTGCTGTCACCAGCATGCAGAGGGCAAGACGAGCTCGCATCACCATGTCCACAGCGGTACCGCCTCGCCCAGGATCGCTTCATGCTGGACCGGGCCGAAGTACCGACTGTCGAACGAGGCCCGGCTGCGCGTGGCGAACAAAAACACTTCTCCATGCGCCAGCGCGCGGCAGCCTCTCCAGGGCACCAGCGGACGGCCGCGGCCATCTCGCGTACGAGCGATGGCCACGATCCGCCGCTCAATGCGGACCAAGCCGTTCTCTGCACACACCCTCTGCCCTTCTATCGCACCGACGTGCTTCAAAATCGGCAGATGCCGCGGCAGATAACCGCGCCCATCAGCCAATGCCGCTGCGGCGGCCGGCAGGCGTGCGAATACCAGCGTGCCCGGTTGCAGCGCATGCACGGTTCGCTGGGTATACCAACCCCCCGGGGCACTTTCGCTGGGGTTGTAGATCAGCCAGACCGGCCACCGCACGAAAGCGGCCAGACTGATCAACGCCACCGCCGCGGCAGCGACGCCCAAGAGAATCTTGCGTCGTCGCTGTGTCATGACAACAGCTCGCGGCGACGCCGCACGGCGGCGTGCTCGGTGGCTGAGTACGCCGGCGGATCGATGCCTGCGACTAGGCGCTGGTGCAGCACGCGCCAGTAGTCTTCGCTTACCTCCTCAGGGTCGATGCCCTGGGTTTCGATCGCATCGATCAGCTGCAGCACGCGTCGTGTCTTGGCGGGTGTGGCTACGTGCAGCATCAACTGCGCGCCAGGTTCCACATCAGCGAAACAGGCGATACGTTCGCCGGGACCCGCGGCACGCAGGATGCTCAAGCACCAGCGCACCGTGCCATATTCGTTGGCCTGCCAGTCCACCAGCCCGAAAGTAGACCCCGGCGCGAAGTACACATAGCGGTAGTGTGGATCCGGCACGTCTTCAGCTATGGGCTTGCCGAAACGCAGCCACTGGTTGAGCCGGTCGGCCACGAATACCAACCGGACGCGGGTCAGGGGAGTCATGGCGCTCCCTCCTGCTCCGCTTCTGGAAACTCGCGCTCGAGCAATTGCCGCAGCATCTCGGCGACGGTCATGCCCTGCTGAAATGCCACGACCTTGATGCGCCCCCGCAACTCAGGGGTCACGTCGATGGTCAGCCGTGCGGTGTAGAGCTCGGCTTTGCTGGGCTGCATAGTTTCGCCGTTGCCACTGCGCACCCATGCGTCGGCGCCAGGGTCTTTTGCGGGCCGAGGCCCCAAGCCGATACGTCGACCGTTCACCGTAGCCATCCTCTGACCTCATCGGCGAAGCGGCTAACTTCCTGCGCCGCCCGGCTTCGATCGTCGATCTCATCGACTAGCCGCCCCAACGCGGCGGCTTCGGCAAACACCACACGCTGGCTCAGGGTCGAAGCGAGTACGGGGAGAGGCCGCGACTCCTGCTCGCCCAGCACTTCGCGCAACTCACGTCCGATGACGCTACGCACGATGCAGCGGTTCACCACGAACGCGGCCTTGAGCCAGGGTTTGAAGATCCGCGCCTCGTTGACCAAGGCCACGATTTCGCTGCTGGCCCAGACATCGAAGGGCGAAGGTTGTACGGGAATCAACACCAGGTCCGCGGCGAGGATCGCCGACCGGGCCAACGCGGTCACGCGCGGCGGCCCGTCGATGACGACATAGTCGGTACGCTGTGCCAGCTCTGGCACTTCCTGGTGCAACGTCTCGCGCGCCAAGCCGACCACGCCGAAGCGGCGGCGCCCGCCGGCCTGGCTGCGCTTCTGAGACCAGTCGAGCGCCGAGCCTTGCGGATCGGCATCGATCACTGTGACCTGCTTGCCGCCGTTGCTGAGCTCGCCAGCAAGGTGCGTGGCCAGCGTGGTTTTGCCCACGCCACCCTTCTGGTTGAGCAAGGCGATAATCATGGCCGATCACCGCTTATCCACAGATTTCGTGGAGCGCTCGACGTTAGCCTAAATCCATAGGATTTAGAGTTAGAAGCGTTACGGGTCCGAATTCCATAAGCAGGACAAGGACTTGAACCCTCTTCGCACGCCTGATAGCACGAGGCTGACACTCCTGATAGCACGATAGGGTTTGCGCCTGATAGCACGACACTGTTCAAGACTTGTCCACAGTGCCGTGCACGGCACGGAAGACCAGCACTTCGTTGCGATGAGCAGTGAAGACGATGCCCAGCACGTACCCGGGCAATGGCTGGCGCTGCACGATCCGCCGCAGATCGAAAGCGAAGTCGGCGTAGCGCGAAAGGCTTCCAGACTTGGCGTGTAGGTGGCGAAAGTCGAAACGCCATCCGCTCACCTGTCGCCCGCCGTGCTTGCGAACGACTCGATACAACCAGCGCTCCAGCCCGCCCGTCAACGCGAAGTACGCACGATCCAGCGTCAACACCAAATGCTCGTCGAGCACACCGGCATAGAACCAGTCCGGCAGGACCAACTCCACGCCCAACGGCCGCCCTCGTTCGCTGCGCTCCTTCCACTCGTTGAGCCAGGAGAAGCGATGCAGGCGCCGGGCGCCTTGCTGCCGGATCGAGGTGGCCACCGTGGTGGACTGCAGCCGGTCGAAGGCCGCGCGCAGGCGTTGGTAGTCGCGGAGCGACGTACCGCGGCCGATGAAGCGCAGGATCTCGTAGGGCGTGGTCACTATCAGCCGCGAGGTCTGCAGCCCGGCATCGCGAGCTTGTACGAGTTGTGATGCCGCCCAAATCAGCACGTCGGCGTCCCAGATCGTGGCCAGGCCGTGTTCGATCGTGCCTTCCATCCGAATCGATACGTCGCCCATCCGGAAGTCGATAGGTACAGTCCTCCGCGACTTGGCCAGCGAAAAGAACGGCCAAGCCATCAGATCTTGCACATCGCGTGGCGCAAACACGCCAGGCAAGGCACTGAAGCGCACCAATGACAAGCGCTCGTTGTCGCTGGGAAGTGACACCGCGCACGCTCAGCGCACCGGGTAGTTAGGATCGGAGGTCGTCTCGCAGGTTCGCTCGGCCGACCAGGTTTCCAGATCGGCAATGGCGTAGACCACGCGACGGCCGAACTTGCGAAAGCGTGGCCCTCCGCCGATCACGCGCTGCTTCTCCAGCGTACGCGGCGAGAGCTTGAGGAACTCGGCGGCTTCGGCGTTGGTGAGGTAAGGGGTATCGCGCGGGGTCGCAGCCTGGGACATCGAGACAGTCTCCTTCCACGGCGAGCGAAGCGCCGCCGGTTGGGGCCAGTCTTGTGAGGCAGACTACGGTTGTGCAGGGACAATCTGCGGAGTGGCAGATTTCTCCGGGTCAGTTCAGCAAGTCGCGGTAACCGCCTTCCATAAGCTCCCGCCCGCGCTGCACCAGATAGCGCACCTGTGCGCGCAACTCGCTATCCGGGTTCCATTGCTCGGCTACGCGTTCATCTCCGAACAACACCACAGCAATATCGCGCTGTGTGGCGCCTGCCAGCGTTCCATCCAGCGCCTGCAAGGCACGCATGTGGATCGTGGCGCTACGCGGTGGACGGTTAAGCGCGGTGACTGTGTTCGCCCGCGTCCCCTGCAACAAGCCGAGCGCCGTCTCCAGAGTGAATCGGTACTGCTTGTGCTCGGCACCGGCCGGCATCGCGTACGCAAAGGGTTCGCCGTTGCGCATGTCAGGGGACAGGGTCAGTCTGACCAGTTCCCGGCCTGAGGTTCCCTGTAACCAGAGGTGCTGGCCTTCATGTGTCAGCGACTTGCGGCCCGGAATGGCCCATAGATCGAAGCATTGAGCGGCAGGATCGGTATGCGGGATCAATCGTACGACGGGACGCTGGCCGACGCACCAGATCGGACGTGCCTGACGTGCATCGAGCGAAGGGTCTTCCGCGAAGGACAGCCCCCAATCCGAATCCTCGTCCGAGCCTTGCCATTGCTCGCGGTACCGCGGGTTCCGCCGCAGGAATTCCCAAGCGGTACTGGGCGCATCCAAATGCAGCACATACAAATAGGCAGCCGAGGGCTGCCAACTGCGGTGAATCTCCGTCATCGCATTTTTTGTGAGTTGTTCAAAACGGCAGTATTGTCGCCGCAGGCGTGCACTACAAGATGAATTGAGGTGAACCGCCTCAGAAACGGGAGCAGCTTCGCACTATTGCGTGCAGAAATACGTAGAAGCGTAAAGGCGTGTTTCCAACAATACGGTTATGTACGTTTTCTCATTCGTCCGTAGTGAAGGGCGTCTACGCCGAGCCGCTTACGTACGGGTCAATCCAAGCGCTTGCGCATCACGCAAGTAGGCACTGAGGGATTGCTTGGCTACGAAGGCGATATCACAACAGACAGGCTGCCCCGCTAGTGCCGCCAGATCCGATAGCCGGACGTAATCGAGCTTGGGGGCACCTAACCCCAGGTCACAAACACCATAAGCCAGGTCCGGGTCGTCCGGGTCCAGTTCGGTCAACAACCAAACTGCGCCAGCATCAGGTACGAACAATTTCACGACAGGAAATGGGTCGTGATCTTCGTGTCTGGCTGAGCGCGCACCGTTAGCTAACAACAGGGCGCGCATTTCGCTGGATATAAGAGAGTTCACGCTGGTGATCGCTGTCTATTGTTCCCGTCAATAAGCATCATCCGTGTGAAATATTTACGTATGACTGCATCTTGCGCAATTCCAGAGAATATGAAAAGCACATAGCCAATTGGTGGCATCGCGAGGCCAGCTCCCGAATGAGTTAAATATAACGTGGTTAAGATTGTGCTGGTCGCTGACGCTTTTGTCTATGCAAAAGCGCACGGTTCAACGTGGCCGGCCTACCGGCGCTACTACCTTTGAGGCCGAACCCGCGCTGGCATTCGGAGTGGCCGTTCGGGCGGCGCGCACCGCCCAAGGCATCGCTCAGGAAACGCTTGCCTTCCGGGCAGGCGTCGAGCGGTCGCACATGGGCAAGATCGAACGCGGGGAGCACATGCCAACCCTGTCGCTCATCCTGAAGATCGCCGCAGCGCTGGAATGCAGTTCTGCCCAGTTAATGTCGGCTACGGAAGCTGGCCTGTCGAAGACTTGGTTCAAACCTCCTCGCGGATGATCCGCAACATGGGCTTGACCACCTGAGCGCGCAGAGCCTGTCAACGGTTGATTGACGAAAATTGCAACGGCACGTGATACCGATTTTGTCTTCACGATCGATCTTCTCATACGTCAGGGAGCGGTCATGCCTGCGCTCCTTGGGGGCTCCACGGACGAATCAAAAAGAGGGAGCCGAAGCTCCCCCGAAGTTCAGACCCAGCCTCTTTCGGCCAGAGACATGATGTTCGGTCCGGCCACGACGAAATGATCCAGCAACCGTACATCGACAAGTGCCAGCGCCTGCTTCAGGCGTGCGGTGACCGCCCGGTCCGCAGCGGACGGCTCGGCATCACCTGACGGGTGGTTGTGAGCGATGATCACTGCCGCCGCATTGACCTTAAGCGCGCGCTTCACCACTTCGCGCGGATGCACTTCAGCCCCGTCGATCGTGCCGTGGAACAGCTCGGCGAAATCCAGGAAACGATGCCGGGTATCCAGACTTAGCATTCCGAACACCTCACGTTCGTAACCTGCTAGCTTCGTTCCCAGGAACGACTTCACCACCGCCGGCGAGGAAAACAACATGCCGTCCCGTACCTGCAGGTCGACCACCCGCCGTGCGATCTCCAGGATCTGCTCCCGTGTCGCCGGCAGGTATTGCCCTTGCTCATCGCGCAGGAACAGCGAAGAATCGATAAGGGAAGAAAACTGCATCATGTCTGTGCTCCGATCTCAGGGCGGAATTGCCCGGAACCGGCGCCAGCACGGCGCAGCGGAGCAGTCAGGGGTCGAAGACGGCCGGCAGGACACCAGCGCCAATGGCGCGCAGCCCTTGACGGCGAGAACGCCGTGGTACCGTGGAGGAAACAAAAAGGCTGCCCCGCTTTTAGCTCCAGAACGGCGAGAACTCTCTCCAGTGGCCGCGTGCAATGGCCATAGCCTCGCAGTTGCAGACCCGACTGTTTCGCGTTGTTTTTCCTCGCAAAGATGTAGTCAATAGCGCTGGAGCTTGACCAGACAATGTCGATAGAAAGATTCTTCTGAGGCGCGTACATCCAGGAGTAGCAGACGATGGCTTCATTTCGACCCGGTGAAGACTTTGCACTAGACGTCCTGGAAGTCGCACGTCGCCTCCTGCGCAAGCAGAGCGCTTGCCATGCCGCAGAAATATGGGCGGAACTTTCCAGGCTCCTCGGTGGCGGTGAGCACCTCGAATATCACTATCCGTATCACATAAGACGTTTCTGGCCAGAGAGCCCCGTAGCCGTGATCGAAGCAGCTCTTTCCAGGCTGGAGGATCTGGGCCTGGTCCGAAGCAATGCTGATCGTGAAGCATCGAGTGGCCTCCCGATATGGGGACTTGCGGACTCTTGGCAGCCCCCCGACCCGCCAGGTGACGGTGGCGATTTCAACGGTGGTGATCGACCAGGCGGCGGCGGTGATGGAAATGATGGTGATGGCGGTGGCGGTCTTGCCGAAGTCCTGGGACATCCAGTTCTGTTTGCACTCGCTGATGAGGATTTTGATGAGCTAGTAGACACGCTGTTCGATGGTGCCAATCCATGAACGCTGACTCGATAGATCTGGTTGATAGCCTGTCTCTGTTGTCCTTGAAAGTTGCCTCTAACGTTTTCGATCTATCGAGCGGGCAACATCACATCAGTATTCGCGATCAGATGGTGCGTGCGCAATTGGTGGTACGGGACCTAAAGCGTGGCGATCCCAACCTCAATTCACTGTTGATAGTCGGCGCCGGTGTCGCGGGCATCGCCGCTGCCCTGGAAGCTGTCGATCGCGGCGTCGAACATGTGCTCGTCGTTGATGCCGGCTCGGAACCATTCGGGCTTTTCAAGGGCGTGAGCGGACGCTTCGTTGGCCCTTACATGTACGAATGGCCCAGTTCCTTTTCCAACAACCAGTCCTATCCGGGACATAAGGGAACCCGCTGGAGCAACCTCTCATCCTCGCCATTGCGTTGGAACCGGAAAAACCCCATTTCCGCAAACGCGCTTTTCAACAAGCTAACCCGCCTGCTCAAGATCCGTTTGGGCGCCGCGACCGGCGGCACCTTCAAACCTACTATCTGCATCAACGTCAACAAGGGGAAAATTTCCGACTTCGTAAAGAAATTTGCAAACAACGAGTCCGCGCGGACAATCAGCCGGCTTCTAAAACACACGCCTCCGAAGCCGACTGTATTCGGATACTGGAATGACGCCACCTGGCCCAGCCTTGCAGAAGCGGAAGCAACCATTGCGCCGCAATACATACTGTTGGCGGCTGGCATGGGCAAAGAAACGGTAAAACTTGTCGCTAAGGACAGGTTCGGAAATACCTATAACGGCCAGAATTTCTTAGGCACCAACTTCTGGGCAAAAGACTCGCTGATGAGTCCGAACACTCCCAATCTGAGAGTGAGTATTTTTGGCGGAGGAGATGGCGCCTTGCAGGATTCACTCAGAATCCTGACACGCCGACGCCATCCGCTGGAGTTCATCGAGTACTTGCTGGCCGATCCTGCCGTCAAGAAGGCGATTGATTCCGTGACGCCCGACCTGCTTGCAATTGACCGGCAAGGCCGCCAGTTCGGAACCTGGACCCTCAAGAACGCATTTCGCACGGTCGATACCTGCTGTAGGGAGATGTCGTTTCAACTGGCAAGCAAGAAGTTCGTGGCCCAGCGGGTCGCTGCGGGGATTAGCCTCGGGACGGGCACGGTTTCACTGTTCGTACGTGACCCCTATTTTGACAAGGCCTATCTCCTTAATCGCTTCCTGGTCCACCTGATTGTCGAATGCAAGAAAGCCCACCCATCCCTGTGGTCAGGAAGAGTCAATTTCGAGGTCCACTTCAACCATCAGGCAGTGGCATACGCAAAGTCGGGTTCCAGTCACGAAGTGACGATTCTGGCCTCGACGTCCTCGTCCAGTCACACTCACCCATGTGACGTCATTGCGGTCCGTTATGGCATCACGCCGGGCACGGTTCCCGGCGCCCAGATGATTCAGGTCAGCAAGAGCATGTCCAGACAGCGCACCACGCTGGCCAGGGTCGAGCTTCCTTTCGTTGCCGAGAAAGACTAAGGCCTAGAAAGGTACCGGGGAACTCTCGCTGCTACTAACTAGTAGACTCTAAATCTGCGTCCAAATAGTTCATGACCGGCTTTTAAGGCGGGCTCCGTTGGTTCAAGCATCTGGACAGGGGAAGACTATGGCATCGCGCTTTTCATCCTACGGACTGCTGTCAGTTCTGCTTACGGCATCGGCAGTTGTAATGTTGGCCGGGTTGTCAGGTTGTGACGAAGAGTCGAAAGCCGGCAAGTCTGTTCCTGATACAACACTGTCCAAGAGCGCTAAAGACGACCCCCACTGGGTGCACCAATCCTCGCCCCAGGCGAAGGTGGCGGTGGTCTTCGTGCACGGACTGTTCGGTACCACGACTGGCACCTGGACCAACGAGAACGGCGCCAGTTTTCTCGATCTCATCAAGACTGCACCGAATGTCGGCAGCAAGATCGACGTGTTCGCGTTCGGATTCACCTCCAACATGATTGCCGGCGGCTCACTCGACGTGTTTCAAGGGGCCGCGAAGCTGGAGGAATGGCTGAACTACAAACAGGTATGGGAGTACGACACGGTCGTATTCGTGGGTCATAGCATGGGAGGGTTGATAGTGATGCAGGAGCTCATCAACCACCCAGACCGGGTTGGCCAAGTTCCTTTGATGGTGCTTTATGCAACGCCACAGGAAGGGTCACAGGCTTCGGCGCTGGGCAAGATATTCTTACGCAACCCTGCCCTAGCCCAAATGGTGCCGGACGAAGCCAGCCAGTTCCTGATCGGTTTGGACAACGGCTGGGCGCACATGCCGAAACACCCACAAGTCGTCTGCGCTTACGAAACCAAATCGACCTACGGCATACCGATCGTTAAGCAATTCAGCGCCACCCGCTTCTGCGACGGCGCCAGGGTCGCTATTGGCGGCGCCGACCATATGTCCATCGTCAAGCCGGATCGGCAGGAGCATGACTCGGTCGTGAAGCTGGTCAACGCGCTCACACTCGTGCTCGGAACCGACCGCAATCCCAGGGTCGAAATGCCGGATTTTAAGGTGGAGGGCGACAAGCTGGTCTACACCATAAGGGATCCCGACAGCCCGGCGATGGCAAAGCTTATCAACCACAGCGCCCTACCGGTTCGCTACACCCGAGGAATTGCATCGAGCGAAAAACTGATGATCTCTCCCACTGACACCCCGAGGATAATCCAACCTGGACAAGTGGAAGAGCTCAAGTTCGACTTGCTGAGGCGGGGCGAGTGGAAGGACGAGTACAGCTTCACCCTTGGAACAGCTATCATGCCCACACGTACCGTAATCGTGCGTGTGCTCGACCCTAAAGCACAGCAGGCAAGAGCACAGAAGGCCGCGGAAGGTGTGATGTCGGACATCTCTGCTTACCTCAACGCTCCAGAGAATCAGGAGTCTTTCAAGAACCTTTCGTCCGATGAGCAGCAGCAGAAGATTGTCGAAGTCGCGGGAGAGTCATTGGAGACCCGTCTTCCAAGTTCATCGCCTGAGGTGCGCTGGGTTCTGACCGCAGATACGTTGTCCTCCATGGGCTGGCCCACGCTGGCTGCAAGGGCATTGCGTAACGCAGAGCGCGAATCTCCCGCGATCGTCAACACGCAAAGCGTTCAAGTACTGGCCAGCGCCGTTTCGCTGCAATCTGGCGACAAGAATATATTCAAGAACCACCGTACGCCTGATGTCGAAGTACCGCTTGAGTTCAAGAGCCAGGCCCGTTTTACTGCCCCCGACAACGATGCTGCCGTGTGGTCCGAGCTATCGGGCAGTTTGCAAGCCGTTCCTGCGCTAAGGCATTACGGCTTGACATTGGAAGGCGACATTCTGAAGGAGCAGGGCCGCTCAGCTGAAGCGGCCGCAGTCTACGGCCGCGCTACCGGGATTCGGCAAACACCTGAGCTGGACGCCAAGATCAGAGCTGTCAAAGACCTTCAGCCCTAGGCCCGACCCGCGGACCGCCTGTTGGACGTAAATATTTCACACCTAAGAGTAAATATTTCACACATTCGGCAGGTTTCGCCGCAGATTTTTATCTGCGAGCTATCAAGAACGCCTCAATGGCGGCTACCGCTTTAACGATAACCTGCAACTGACTGCTGGAATAGACAACATTCTGGACCGTGCCTACACCGAACATCTGAATCTGGCGGGCAGCGCGGATTTCGGCTATCCAGCAGAACCAATACGCATCAACGAACCTGGCCGCAACGCGTGGATGAAGTTGAATCTCCTCTATTGATTGGACTAGGTGGATACACCAGGCGACCGCCTCGTACTTGATCTGGATCGCGGCCCGGTCGCTTGGTGTGCCCTTGCAGAACATTCGAAATAACAGGCGCGCTACTCTGTGAAAACACCCCGCAACTGCGGAAACTCTGCATTTGTTCCGATCCGCTCTCAGTCCAGCACGATGGATACAACGGTCACAAGGCGTCAAAGTCCAACGCAAACTCTCCGGGACGTACTCTGCCTTGATGGAACCTCACATGTGAAAGCCGTCCAGATGCGCACGCGGTTCTCACTTCTGTGACGAAGTCGGGAGAGGCGGCACAGCCAAAGTAGATGTCGATCAGACAAGCAGGGTCGAAAGATACAAGTCCTACAGCGTCCTTCATGACTCGAAGTTCTTCCTCGTACTTCCAGCATTGCGCTTTGGTAGACAGGTTTCTCTTGATCGTGTCCGCCCGATCACGAAAATAATTCAACTCGACGTACTCGGCCTGATAATCCACCTTCAGTGGAATCGAAAAGAAATCCATATCCTTCGAGATGTCAAAGCCAAGCGCTAGCCCTTCGTGACTCTGGGCATAGTGAGACCACATCAGAATATTGTCGTTGATCTTGGAAAGCGAGAGAATGCCTCTCTTTTTGATGACTCCGTCTCTGGCCCGCACCGAAATATCTCGTATATGAGCAGGATCTCTGTCGAAGAGATCAAGTATGGCAGCCTCTTCCTGTCCACTCAGTCCTTGCGAAGTCACATAATCTTCTACGTCGCCCCGTGTATGCGAGTGGGTCTCAGAAAGTCGGCAATCGAAAGGATCGTTGAAGGTAGTTGGGTCGGCAAACCACATCTCGCAGTTCTTGAATATGTCTATCGTCCGGACGCCAGGACCTCTGAACTTGAATACTTGTTGCGGAAAGAGTCCTTCGGCCAGTCCCAACTTGAGAAGCTCACTTGTACGCGTAGTCAATTCTGTTTCTCTCGGCATGGATGTGCCCAACATTCTGACACGAAGCAGAATAGGAATGCCCAATCAGATAGCTGCACTCGTATCCGGCATTCCAATCAAAAACTATCGCGAAAGCCATTGGTACGTCGACCCAGGTGGACATCGCCCTCTCTCTGTCTAAGCCCAGATCAACGCACGAAGCTAGACGGATCCAGATGTGAATTATTTACGTTGCATCGAACTGAGCGACGTGCATAAGCTTTGCTGCCATCCCGGGGGAGTGGGCAAACTCCGTAACTGGGGAAAGAGCAATGATTTCAGCTATGCGTTGGGTGTGTGCAGGCATCGCACTCCTGCTATCAGGCTGCGCCGGATTCAAGGTCGTCGATGCGCCTGCCAATGAAGATACCGTCCAGGGTATCCGCTACTACGAACCGGCGCCCTTCTTGCTGGTCTATTCCGACGGAAAGGGCAACCTCACCAGCCAGATAATTGTGATG
The DNA here is from genome assembly GCF_031455975.1 of Pseudoxanthomonas sacheonensis. Classification (GTDB taxonomy): domain Bacteria; phylum Pseudomonadota; class Gammaproteobacteria; order Xanthomonadales; family Xanthomonadaceae; genus Pseudoxanthomonas_A; species Pseudoxanthomonas_A sacheonensis_A. The sequence continues at coordinate 194,010 of NZ_JAVDTT010000002.1, forward strand.
CCAGACATTACACAGAAGCGGGTGATTGACCTGTATGCCTACGCTTCGACCAACAAGAGCACGCTGGATTTCACGGATGGGATGTTGACAAAGTCCGCGGTAGAGATTGATAGCACTGCGGTTCCCTTGGCTCTGATTGACACTATTCAGTCCCTCGGCGTGGCAGCCATCGGCGCCGCTTTCAATGCGCCAGAATCAGGTGTGACGCATATCATTCCTGCTCCTTATCTTTTCAAGATAGTAGTGGACGCAAACGGAACCACGCTTGTAGGAGGACAGGGCGTGGGTCCGGACGGAAAACCGTTGAATCTGAAGATTAGCGTGACGAAAGAAGCGGCTACCGAGGAAGATAAAGCAGAATCTGGCGCGCCCCAGCCCCCAGCAAAACCCGAAGCTGCAGCATCGACCGAGAAGGACGACTGACATGAGATCTGGCGTCCACATTACTTTCGGGATCTGTGCGTTGGTGACGCTGCTGAGCGGTTGCACAACTGTTCTCAGCGGCAGACCCAAGGGCAAGGATCCAACAGGAATTCGCTATTCGTTGCCGGCGCCTCACGTCTTCTTGAATCCACAGCCCGATGGCACTGTCATAGTGGAAGTCAAATATCTGGCCGACCCCACCAACACGTACTCGTTGAATTTGAAGTCTTACCTATCAAAGGCCACTTTCAACGTTTCGCTCAAGGATGGAATGCTGACCCAGGTCTCCCTGAACTCTGACGCCACTGCAGTCCCAGCGGGCGTTGCGACCGCCGCCACTGCACTGCAGAATGCCCGGATAACGGCCGATCAAAACGAAAAGGAAGCCAAGAAGGCAAAGATTGAAGCGGACAAGCAAGTTGCAACGGCTGCCGCCAACGCAGTTCGAGAACAGAAGGAGAAGATTGCCCAGCTTGAAGGCAAGCTCGCCTTCGCGCTTTCCAACGCTGGCACGATGACCCAGGAAGAGGTCCTGAATATCAAGGCTGAGATTAACCACGAGAAGCTCGTACTCACGCAACTAGAAAGCAGATTGGTATCTGCAGGTGGGAGTCCGGCGGCCAACCAGCCCCTCAGTGCATTCATGGACCCAAATGCTACAGACGCAGGCCTTCTTGAAGCCTATGGGCCCGTTCTGTTTCGAGTGTTAACCGACGACACAGGAGCAGGAGTCAAGTTGGTCTCTGTCGAGAACCAGAGGACGTTTGAGACTGCGGCTTCCGCTGCAACGCCACAGACCGCACCTATCCAGGTCAGCCCCGAGAAAATCATCATCAAGACGGGGGACAAGGATAGGAAGATCCGGTTCTCCCTGAGTAGCCCCACGGAAATCACAAGCATCGGCCTTGTGCTGCCCGCTGCTGGCACTGCAAACATCCTTTCAGGCGATCAACTCAAACTCACCCATGATGAAAATAATCCTCTACAACTCGAAGTGTCGCTACCTGACACGCTGCCCAAAGGAATCTATCGTCTCGATGTAACTCTCAAAGTGACGGCTGGTAAGCAGCAGGAAAGCATCGAGATAAGCTGGCTTATCGATTGAGGACCGAATCATGGTTGCCCTCGAGTGCCATATCGGGATGGCCAGCCGCACCATAGAGATACCTGCCGGTTTCAAGGGCACGACGACTTTTCTCAAACGTCATTTCAGCACTGGCTCGAATGGCATCATTAAGCTCACCCCGATAAGCCATGTGGATGAACCGGCGCTGGTGGGAGATGAAGTCAGTGAGGTCGATGCCCTGGACTTGCATCGCGCTGCTGCCAGCCTCACCGGCAACATACCCGGCCAGAGGCCTATTTCTCGCATCGCCTTGGTACTCGCCGACCGCTACCGGTTCAACCGACACGTGTTTGGCATCATGTTCGACCGTGGCAAGCCAACGGAGGACGACCCCAATAAATCACGGCTGATCACCGGAACGCCCCGTGAGGCCTGCGCGGTCTTTCTGGGTGCCATTCAAAAACTCCGCCCCAACCAGGCCGACTATGATCGCGAAGTTGAGTTCACGGCCATCCACGAACTCGGCCATGTGTTCAATCTCGGCCACTACGACGATACCGCCAATTTCATGGCGCGTAGCCGCGTCGCGCAGCCCCACGATGATAGCTACTTCACCTTTCTGGAAGATCAACGCAACTGGTTAGCAGATTGCACGGCCAATCCATTAGTACACCCAGGAGGTTCGATCTTCGATCCAGTATCTGGGCTCAATGAAGCGCAGAGAGAGAACCTTTCCCAGGGCCAGCAACTCTCGCTAAGGATCGGCACAGCCGCCAGTGAGTTTCCTTGCTCAAGCCCAGTCGAACTGGACGTGAGCCTGTTCGTTACTGGATCGGAGTCGACCCGGCACTTCGTTCCAGACCGGCTGGATCCGGGCTACGAGGAGTTTCGTATATGGATCACACACCCAAATGGAGAACGACGATTGTTTCGATCTCCACGACAGTACTGCGCGCTGCCGAGCAGAGTCCAGGTAACCCGGAAACACCCGCGGTGCCGCGATATAAGCATATTCGACAGCGTTACTGGAAGGACGTTTGCAAAGCCAGGCACTTATGAGCTGCAAGCGGAGTTCAGTCTCGGGGCGCGCGGCTGGCTAAGGTCAAATCGCCTGATCGTGCGGGCGCTGGACGACCATCTGTGCTTGGAACCCGGACGCATGAAGCTTCTGCGCGATCATCGGGTCCGCGGCTTTCTGTATCACCGCAGCATGAAGGCCGCGGACCCGATGATCGCGCGGAAGTTGGCAAACCACTTGGAAAAGGTACCAGCAGGAAATGGCGCAAATGAAATTCGTTACGCGCTTGTGCGAGCCGCGACAACGGATATCAAGAATATGACGAAATCAGCCAGGCGATTTGTTAGCGAACAAATTAACCGCATAGAAGATAATGAGAAAGGCCTGGGAAAGCGTCAGATCTTCCACATCAATGAACTTTCGCATCGTTATGCAGAAGCACTTTGAAGTTTTCTTCACGACGCCACTGGTCTTCAGTGCCACGTCGAACACGCACTACTGCCCGCTCGGGATTCGTGGCGTCGCCCTCCCCAGCCCACAGCTTCGTAGTATGCTCAGACCCTCTAGATGAACGCCGCTCCGAGCCTCGCTTGCGCGTCATGATTTACGCATATGTTTTGAGCTCATTGGGGCCAAAGATCGGTACGCCACACCATTTTTCGGCGGACCTATGATGTGACAATGTTCTGCTCGCCATGGCATCCCCAAGGAGTTCTTGAAGGTCGCAAGAACGTGCACCGCCGATTTTGGTTCGCCAACAGCTCTCGCCGCTTTTCTAGTGGCGCCCGACGGATTTGCAAGGGCCGAACAATTTGCCTCCGACAATGTCTACATGACGCCGCATTCATCATTTGATGCAATAAAGCGAAAGACCCCGATGAAAACTTTGCCTTGTCTTGCCCGGACCCCATATCAAGGTCGATCGCCATCCCGAACTTTGCTCATGTCCAGCCACTGACTGGGCTCGTCCCATCCCCAAAGATGACGGTTCATTGCATTGGTTCCCTTCCGCTCGCGGTCGTGAATGGCGGCGTCCAGTTTTCCCCGGTTGAACTCGAAATGGCGCATCTTGGCGCGCCACAAATGGGTGTCATTGGCGTCACGATGTTTGGCGACAAGCTTCGTCAACCAAATCCAGCAGCGGCGATCGACACAGGTGAGAAACACCTTCCACGCGGCGTACGCCGCCTCGCCGGTCGTGGCCGTAAGGTACTGTTCCCACCAATAGTAAGAAAGCGAATGACCCAACTTCCTCGCAACCGCCTCTCTTCGAGTGGACGTCAACGTACCCACTGACCAGCCCTCGGGCCATTCTTCCTCTGCCAATACCGGCAACTCCGCCATTCCTCGGAGCATGGCCCCTCGCTTCAAGCGCCAGGTTGAACCCGAACCCTCATCAGCAGCTATTCTTTCCCCTAGCCAGCTTTCCGCGCCATTGACCAGCGCACAAACCACCAGGTCCAGGTAATCCTTCTCGGTAGTGGTCCGACGGACGCTGAAGAGTTGTTCGCGCACTTCAAGAACGGGGGCGCTTGCCGGCACCTTGAACGGTAAGTGCAATAGCTCATTGATTCCAGCTAACCCCACATGCCTGACCGGCATCTCGGCATTGAGGCGACGCCAGAGAGTTGCGCCTCTTGCCGGATCGACCTCGAGCAGAACCTCACAAATGGCCAGGAATAAACCACTCGCCGCGCTGAGTCTTTTTCTGAAGGAATCCGAAGATCGCTCCATGCCCTCCAGCCATGAGTCGACCTGGGCGGAAGCATGATCTACCAACATTCTGATATTGGCCGGGGGGAAATTGATCGCATAGAGTTTCGCCCCTTTGCCACGTGCGCTCTTGACGTAAGCGGCTCCTTCCTTCTGCATCGTGCGATACTTGTTTGTCTGGTACTCGTCATCAAATGCTCGCGTAATGTCGTTCTCGCCGTCCTCCTTCTCTTCAAACGAGACCCGGCCCAATGAATCAGAAGTGTCAATTGAGAATACGGCCGGCATATCCACTGCCGGCATCTCTGCAAACATCACTGTCTTGTCGATCTCGGCCGCGGCGACTTTGACGTCCAGCGCATCGGCGCCCCGGTCTTTCGCCTCTTGCAGCAGTCTCCACGAAGCAACTATGTTGCGCAGGTCAGAAAGAGGAAGATGCTTGGCTGCCGCCAGCACCGCTAAAGATCCATAGTCCATCTCATGGACCGATTGATCGCCACCGGCACTCCAGCCAGAAGACAACAGCTTCTGACCGAACATCAGAGGAGAACTGTTACCGAGCGCCACAAACGCGACGATCCGAAGACTTTCTTCTCCGATTTCCTGTGAGAAAGGATAAAGCTGATCGAAGGCATAAGCCGACAGTTCAATGGCGTGCGTGGCAAGATAGTCGAGAAGCGCCTCAATAGCGCGGCGGTTTCCCGTGCCCTTCGCTTCAAGAAACTCATCGATCCGAAAAGGCGGCATCGGATCGGTTTCTGCCAGAAGACGATTTGTCAGCCATGCAAGGTCGTCGCAGGCCATCGCATCCAGCTGGTCCTCGGCCCGGAGCGAAGCGATCTCTACGGCAAGTAACTGCATTCTTGCGAAGGGCTCCTGGTCGCCGCCATCGTGCATAGAAAGGCGCGCGCGGCGTGCCGCCTCACCTTCTTCCTTGCCCGCCAACAGCAGATAGTCGGGACCCCTCAATGCACCCCAGTGAAGCGCGCCTCCCGTACGATTCGGCACATCGTGGAGACGCTTCCGAATTGCGCTCGCCAGTGCGCCCGGAGCGAATCGCGCAGCTGCAGTCTCAAAGTCCTCGAAAGTGTGGTCTTCCTGGGACCAGTGGCGGCTCACATCCAACTTGGACACGTCCAACTGGTCCGCAATAGCTCGAACTTCCGACTCGACCGATGCAGGCACTTCAAATCTCGGGTCGGCCAGATAGGGACGAATTCGTTGCGCCTTCCGAAGGATGCTCAATTCGTCGTTCTGTAAGACCAGATCAACGTGTTCGCGCTCCAGCTTGAAAAAGCTGTTGGATGGGTTATCCAGATAATCCTTTTGACGGGAGAACACAGTATCTAGAGGCGGGTTTATGGCGTCCGCTTTCTCCTCGTACTTTTGTTCGCCGGTAAGCCATAACAGGAGAGCCCCAACGCGAGCCGGCAGTTGCGAATGAACCCCGGATTCCGGAGACCTTGCCACCACCGCATCGGCAATATTAGCCAACTCGCTTACCGTAGTTTGGTGACTTATCGAGTCGAAGGTAATGAGCCATTTCAATCCCTGCCAGGATCCGTTGTTGACCAACCCGACTGCAGCGGCGACCGCTGCAGCCTCAAAGACCTTGGTGGCCATACCGAGAGGCTTACCCTGCAGCAGCCGAGGAATCTCGGGGCTCAGATCCGGCTCCCCCGCATACTGAAGCCGCAGCGGTACGCCAAGCACTCGCATCGTTCCCGCCTCGTCGCGACCAATGCGCTCCATAAGACGCTTGGTACGGTGTTCTGCGCTTCCGTCATTCTGTGCTTTTTCAGCAGGTGAAGGACAAGTAACGATCGACACCCATTTTTGTAGCCGATCACACACTTTCTCCCACACCACAAGGTTCGAGCTCGACACCTGTTGCAGCGCCGTATTGGCCCAGTGCCTGGCAGATGCCTGTGCACGAGAGTGGGAGCGTTCGATAGCATCCATCAACGAGATGGGCACCACAGGTGCCAGGGCCACTACGTCTCTTCGATGTACGTCCGAGACATTCTGACTCTGCAAGAGCGCGGTCAGAATACAGCTGGCGATTTCCTGGCTGGGGGCACTCTTGGCGACCAGAATGGCCAGTGACGAGTCCAGAATATTTGCGGCCATCGGGGTCGCCTGGATGGGATCGATCCAGTGGGCGAGACTGGCCGCGATCTTGTCGCTAGGCGATGACTCAAGATGATTGATCAGAGCCAGTCCGAGCGCCAGAGCGATGGTCTCCGATTTAGGCCTGAACTTAAGCGGCTGGTCTGGGACAGGCTCCATCCAGGTGTTGTCGATGATCTCATTCAATCGCTTGTAATTGTTGGCGGAGTTCCTGTGAGGCTGGGAAACGACCTCCGATAGCTCGCTGACTGTAAAAGAGCTCGACGCTATGCCGGTCGCGGAATAGTCCTGCCAAACCTTCTTTGCCAGGTCCTGGAGCCAAGCCTCCCACTCGGCCTCGCTGAATACACGCCCTTCTCTCAAGCCGAGCTCATTGCGACCGTAAGCCCACAGCAACCTACTCACAGTTACGTCGCCATGGGTGGCGACACTCTCGCGAAATTTGACTACGAGCCGGAAAAGCCGTGGCATGCGCGCCAACGGTATGAGCTCCGGAGCGAGATCGGAGCGAACAAGCTTATGCAGGGCGAGCATCTGATCGAGCTCGCCTCCTTCTGAGATGTCATAGGGATCAATTCCTATCCGCGTCGGTACTCGCGACAGCCCGTGGAAGTTATTAAGGCCATTCTCGAGATAGTTCGTCTGGGTAGTCAGGATGACTCGTACCCTGCCTTTGAAGAGGTTGCCCTGCAGGATTTGAAGCAGTCTGATCCACTCGAATTCCGGCTCTTGGTTGAGCCCGTCGATAAGCAGCAGCAGTGCCGGGCCTTCAGCCTCCGGCCGCTCGAGCAGTGCGCGTAACCTCTTGCGCCAGAACTGATCGGAACGATGGGTCGTTAGCCTATGCAGTTCGCGAGCAATGAACTCAAGAACACTCGCGTCGGACAGTCCGCGAAGGTCCGGAAGCGATGAAGAAGGCAGGAGCACGACGATGGGGAGTGAAGGCAAAGCCTGATGCATCCATTGAAAAACGGCCCAGGTCTTGCCAACGCCTTCATTCCCAAACGCCACAGCCGGCCTATCCTGGCGCGATTTCCACCATGCCTCGAACTGGGAAATGATCGCTGTCCGCTCGATCGTCGCCTGGGCCGCCCCTATGGCAACGTTCTGTGCAAACTGGGCTCTTGCTTCGGAGTCGCTAGCCCACATCTTGCAAATCTTAGTGTCGGCGGCATTCTTGAGGGAGTCATAGGCAATGCACCAAGACTGTAGATCGCGGTTCAGTCGTTCGACAGCACTTTTGGCAATATCAGTAAGGCTTTTGGCATGCAATGCGACTTGGCGACCGTAGTGGCTCTCGACGATATCGGGCGCAACTGTGCACAAGGCTGCCAGATCAGGAACTCTGCCGGGAATTGGCGTCCAATCAATGACAAAGATCGGCAGCCCTGTTTTTTCCGCGTGATCGGTAAGTGTGTCTCGTGTTGTTTCGGCCACACTTCGGGTTGAAACAAGAATCCAGGCTTCCAGGTTTGGGTCACGCCTCAGCGCGTCATCCATTTCTCCTTGGAGCTCTCGATCCTTGAGAGGAGTAACATCGGCGTAGCGCTTGGATTCCAGACGCAAGTGACGACCCTGCTGACCTGAAGTACCGGCATCGCCTCCGTGTTGAAAACCGGACCTGGAAACGGCGAACTGGACTTGAAGCAGCCGGCTGAAAAGGTCAGCGGCGAGCCTCTCAAGCTTACCGGAGCTTTCAGCCTGCAGTGCGGCTTGAAGTGATGTCACGGCCTGCACTGTGTTGTCACTCGCCACCATGTAGATTCTTCCAGTTCAATTGTTGTGTCCGCGGCGATTCGATCCGCGCCCTCCGACGTCAGTCGACTGACAGATGCCAATCAGCGCGAAGTACGCACGCAAACAAGAAGCTTGGGATCAGCAAAAGTAACCCGTCATCAAACAAGCTTCAGTGTGTTTCAGTCCCTGCCACACCTACGTCCTCACATTACACCCGAACCATAAGCAAGCCCAACCATAGTGACCACCGGATTATGGCGGGCAAGCAAATCGAGACCGCGGGCATCACTGTGAATTATTTACGGTGGGAGTCGCGTGCTTGAACCCCGATGGGGAGCGAATTCTTAAGTCGTGACCACTGGCCTCGCCTTGTCGTTGCCAAGCCACTACCACGCGGCGGCTAATTGATCCGTGGAGAAGGACCCGGAATGGCCAAAGTTGCTGACGTCATTTTTCAAGACCTGCCAGCAACACACGCATTCTGGCCTGTACGCCACCACTAACGGACTCATGTAGTGCTTGCGGGAAATCCGCAGGCAGTTCGGCTTCGAGCGATGTGAGGGCATCATCGATGCGAGTGGCAACGTCCTCGACAGCGCCCCGGACTAACGAGCGCGAAAGGTCCGCCGCCTCTCCCGTCTGAAAGAAGTGTCTGGTTTGTATTTCGTCGATGCGGTAATGATTGTTGTGGCCGACCGACATGGCGAGCTTCATCTGCTTGCGCTCGATCTGGCGTGCATCAAGGCTCGGTTGAGCGGTCAACACATCGTAGAGTGGCGTCAGCGCGTAGCCCCCACCAGGATGCAGGAAGATGCTGAAGTTTTTGGCGTGTCCGTCCGTCGCGCCAATCAGCCAGAAGACAAGTTGCGCCTGAAACAAGGTGCGTTGATCGTCGGCCGGTGAGTCGGCGCCCATGAGCAGGTTCGCAATCATCGCTAAGCCTGGGCCACCCTCGTTCTGATACTTACGTGATGGCGGCACGGACAATGCCTGACAACAATCCTCCTGCGGTAGGCGGATCAAGCGGTCCCCACTCCAGACCCGGTCGAACCGCGCGATGACCAGCGCCTTAGTCTGGCCAAACGTCATGATCTCGGCGTGATTGACGGGCAGGCCAAGGTGCTTGAGCAACTTGAGGCAATAGAACTCGTTCTCGACGCTATTAGAAAGGTCGATGCCATTGGGCAACTCGCCGATTTGCGTCTTGAACAAATGCGTGGTCGGCGTGGTCCCAAATGGCTTGATCCATTGGCCGTCACTCCGGAGCAGCGCGGTCTTTTCCTGAGCACCCGCAACCGAGATCCTGAAATCGTCGTCTCGGCTTAGGCCCAGAGGCGCTTGCGCCAGTGACTTGAGCAGCCTTTCGATGGCGTCATCGTCGACCTGCTCTCCGGAGATCTTCGTCGTGGCTTCCGGCTCCACGGCGTCACCAGCAATGAATTGCAGGGCACCGACACAGTCCCTGCCAATTTCTGCCAAGAGGCTATAGGCGTCATAACCGGCAGCGCCGACCTTCTCGGCCACCCGCTTTCTTAGGTCCGCTGAGTCCGGCAGGAGGTTCTCGAACACGGCTGTGACGGGCTCGCCCCGCCATGAGTCCTCACGGAGTGGGAGCGACAGTGAGACGGGAAAGGCATTGCTTCGGTCCAACCACTCTCTGTCGTAGCGGAACTCGATCGCGCCGCTAGGCTCCTTGATCAGGTGTCCGACCAGACGATCGTTCTGGTAAACGCGCAGCGGTGGGTGGCGGCGGGCCCTGGCCATTATCCAACTAGGTCCTGGGGGTCCGGACTACGGCTGCGGACGGCGATCCTGAGCTCCAAGTCGAGCGTGGCCAGCACCGCTAGCATGGTGTCCAAACGAGTCGCCGGATTGCCGGTCTCGATCAGCGAGATCGTTTCCTGTCGCAAGCCGACGCGGTCGCCCAGCGCGCTCTGGCTCAGGCCAAGGCGCTTGCGATTTCTGCGAATAGTGGTGCCAATCTGTTTTGGTGTGCGGGCAAGGTCATGCATGGTTGCCTCCTTTCGAGGCACTATGTGCCACTCCCGATAAACCGTCAATATCGTATTTGGCGCATATTCTCAATTTATGTGCTAAATCTAATAAAATAGATTTATCGGTTATGGCTCATACCGCCCTTGCTCAGTAGGACTTAGACGTTCCGGGTCAATCTTCCAGCGAAAGCAACCCGCGATCGACCCCATTAGCCGATTTACCGGAATATTGTATTGTGTATCGCAACAGGCTACAGTCCTAGCCAGTTTATTTGGCCAGGCCTCATGTCAAAGCATTCGGCAAACAACTCCCCCGCTGCTGGCTCTTCCGCCATCCATCCCGGGCAATACATCCGGGAATCCATCCTGGCCCCGAAAAAGTTGTCAGTCCTGGCCGCAGCGAAGCTTGTGGGGGTAGGCCGACCAGCGTTCTCCAACTTTCTTCACGGTCACGTTGCGGCCACGCCGGAGATGGCGTCTCGTATCGAAGTCGCTTTCGGGGTGTCAGCCAGAACCCTGCTCGATATGCAATCTGCATTCGATGCGGCAGAAGCGAAAGCCAAAGCGCCTCCCGCCAACGCCGTTCCCTATGTAGTGCCCTTCCTAGGCATAAAAGGAAACGACTTAGAGACCTGGGTAAACCGTGCAATTACTCCTCGCTCAAGATTTTCGGTTCTGCTTCGTACGCTTGCGAACTCGACGAGCAGGTCCATTACCAAGATAGATTTTCCGGGAAACGATGATGCCGAGAGGCCTGGATGGGACGGCTACATCGAGTCCAAGGAAGCAACCCAATGGCTACCGGAAGGCATCTCTGGTTGGGAATTTGGAACCAATAAGGACATCAACCGCAAAGCGGACGATGATTTCGCAAAAAGCATCAAAGCCGTCAGCAAAGAGGATCGGGGGCAGACCACCTTTGTTTTTGTAACGCCTCGATACTGGGCGGAAAAGAAGGATTGGCTGCAGAAGGCTAAGGCCAAGAAGCAGTGGAAAGACGTTCGCGCCTATGACTCGAGTGACCTGGAACAGTGGCTGGAGCAGTCGCTGGCAGGCCAAACCTGGTTTGCAAACGAAACGCTTCGCCCTTCTGCCGATGTCTGGTCGCTCGATAAATGTTGGGATGACTGGGCCAATGTGACTAATCCGCCCTTGGTCGGTTCGCTATTCCTACCCGCCATCGAGGCCTCCAAACGTACCGTGGCTTCCCGGCTCACAAAAGACCCTGATGGTCCGATTTCGATAGCAGCGGATTCTGTGGAAGAGGGGCTCGCCTTCCTATCACAGATATTTGGGCCCGCCGGCGGCGTCGAGCTCGCAAAGTACCGTGATCGTGTCTTGGTGTTTGACCAGCCTGGCAGCTTGCCGAAACTGGCACAAGGCACCAAGGATTTCATACCTGTTGCGACCAGTCGCCAGGTGGAACGCGAGCTTGCTTCGCTTGCGCGATCAATGCACACCATCGTGATCTATCCACGTAATGCAGCTAACGTGACACCGGACGTTGTGCTCGAACCGCTCAACTACGACGCCTTTCGTTCGGCTCTTGAGGAGATGAAACTCGGGCGGGACGATGTAACGAGGTACATAAACGAATCGGGTCGTTCGCTTACCATCCTGCGGCGGCGGATTGCAAACGTAGCGGCCGTCCGTACGCCAGCATGGGCCGAAGATCCCGATATCGCATCCAGTCTGGTTCCCTTTCTTTTTGCCGGGGCGTGGAGTTCAGCAAACACCGCAGACCAGACCGTGCTGGCCTTGTTGGCGGATGAAAGTTCATACGAAAAGCTGGAGAAGGAATGCCAGCGACTAGTTTCGTTGGACGATCCTCCCCTCTGGTCAGTCGGAACATCCAGAGGCGTGGCCTCCAAGATTGATCTCCTGTTCTCCATTGCGGGATCAATCACAAGGCAGGATCTTCAGCGTTTCTTCTCCGTCGCAAAGCGGGTGCTAGGGGAAGACGACCCCAGCCTGGATCTCCCGGAAGAAGAGCGCTGGGCGGCCGCCATCCACGGCAAGTCCCGCGAGTTCTCCGCGGCCATACGCGATGGTGTTTCTGAAACCTTGGTACTTCTGGCTGTTCACGGGAACCACCTTTTCCAGGATCGACTTGGATTCAATTGCGACGCCGCCGCCTCGCATCTTGTCGAAGATCTGCTCACCCCCCTGAAAACACGCATTCTCGAAGCAAACGACCGGAATCTATCTGCTTACTCTGAGGCGGCGCCCGACAGATTTCTGTCGATCTTGGAAGAGGATCTGAAGACGCCAGAGCCAGAGACTTACGGTTTGTTGAAGCCCGTCGACACGGGGATGTTCGGTGGCTCCAGGCGGTCGGGACTGCTCTGGGCGCTTGAGGGACTGGCATGGAACGTTGAAACGCTACCACGCGTCGCTCTGATTCTCGCCCAACTGGCGGAAATAGACATCAAGGATAACCTGAGCAACAAACCTTTCAGTTCTCTCGATTCCATTGTTTGCTCATGGATGCCGCAGACCACGGCGGATCACGCGACACGTGTGAAGGTTGTTAAGAAGATCGCGGAAAAGCACCCCAAGGTGGCGTGGAGAATATGCGTCTCTCAATTCGATACTTCTAGCAAGATAGGAACTTACAGCCATAAGCCGACATGGAGGAACGATGCTTACGGATCTGGAGAGCCATTCGGTACCTGGGGGCCTGTTTTTGATTTCAAGCGGGAAATGCTCGAGATGGCCATTAACTGGAAGACAGGGCATTCAAAGGAAATGCTTTGCGATCTGATCCACAACTTGCCCGGTATGTCGGATGAGTATCAATCCCAGGTCTGGGGTTTGATCAAGGTCTGGGCAGATGCGGATGCATCAGATGCCGACAAGGCCTTTGTACGCGAGAAAGTGCGGGTGACGGTAATGTCGCGACGTGGTGCAAGGAGATCAAAGGAACAGAACTTCCCCCAGTTGTCGGCAAAGGCGAAAATTACTTACAAGGCTTTGGAGCCTTCCGACCTGCTGAACAAGCACGAATGGCTGTTTCGCCAGCACTGGGTGGAAGAATCGGCAGACGAGCTTCAGGACGATGACCACGATTATCACAAGCGCGAAGCGCGTATCGCCAAACTTCGGACAGAGGCGCTGAAGGAAATACTTGATGCCAAGGGCATTTCCGGAGTCCTGAAACTTGCTGAGATGGGGAAAGCGCCGTCTCTGGTTGGACGATACTTAGGTGCTGAACTGCTATCTACTTCAGCCGTTCCCGCCTTCCTGCTTTCTGCGCTTAGCTCTTCGGTTGAAAGCCTGTCGTGGGCAAGGAAGGAAGTTATCGCGGGCGCACTTCGATCGATTGAGGATGAGGATCGCGTTCGGGCAATTGAGAACATGAAGGGCGAGATTCCAGCTGCTCACCTTGTCCAGCTGCTGCTGCTGACGCCTTTTAGACGAAGTTCTTGGCGATTCGTCGATGATCTGGAAGAGGCGGATCGAAAGGTCTATTGGAAGAATGTGGTGCCGGACTGGAGCCCCGAGGAAGAAACCAACGAGGCAGTGCAACGTCTTCTCGTTGCCGAACGTCCTCGCGCCGCGTTCGCAGCGATCCATATCCATATGGAGATCCTCGCTCCAGAGTTGCTGTACCAGTTGATGGTCGACATGTTGAAGGAAGGACAGGATAGGCCCGGCGAGTATCAGATGGACCAGCACTACCTCGAGCGGGCATTCGTTCTGCTCGACAAGAATCCGGGTCTGACAGTAGAACAGAAGGCCGTTCTTGAACTCGGCTACATTGATGCGCTATCGAGGCCTTGGAGCCAGCGAGAAGGATATGGCATCCCGAACCTGGAAAGGTATGTGGAGCTGCATCCTGAGGTGTTTGTACATGCTGTTGCGTGGGCCTACCGCCGAGACGACGAAGGAAAGGATCCTGAGGAGTTCCAGGTCGCTCCGGACCTCGTCAAGAACTTTGCAAAGCGCGGATACAAACTCCTTGAGGGTCTGAGCCGGGTTCCAGGGCAAGATGATCTGGGAGAGTTGGAGGAAAAAAGACTCGGTGCCTGGGTAAAGGCAGTGAGAGAAGCTTGCTCGCAAATCGCGAGATTGGAAGTGGGCGACATCTGCATCGGCAAACTACTTTCCACTGCGGAGGTAGGAGATGACGGTGTGTGGCCTTGCGTGCCAGTGCGGCAGGTTCTGGAGGACATTCACTCCAGGGCCATAATGCGAGGCGCGCATACAGGCCTCTATAACTCCCGTGGCGCGATTTGGCGCGGAGAAGGTGGCGATCAGGAGCGTGGGCTAGCCGATAAGTATCGTGCGTGGGCAAACGAGCTTCAGTACTCGCATCCCTTTGTCGCATCGGAACTCCTGATGGGGATGGCGAGAACCTACGAAGCAGAGGCCAGTAGGGAAGATACGCAAGCCCGCATTAGGCGGCGCATGCGTTGATCTGTGGCTGCTTGCCGAGATAGCTAGAATGCCTCAGTCTGCAGACGACTTACGCGGATTGCAGGGCTATAACCCTACCTCTTCTGACGTCGTAGACCTGCGCCTTTCTGTCGCACTGATGATTTGCGGTCTGCGCAAGTTTGCCGAGGCTCAGGGAAAATCGCCAGTTCGATTCTTTCGCGCAATAAGGTGGGTAGCGACAATTGTGCCTTGTCGCTAGCAAGCCAAGTTCTGCAACATTGGGCGGCTATTTGACTCTGAGATGGTTCCGGGCCATGGGTCGCAAGCAAGGCTACTGTGAGATTCCGGAACTCGACCGCAGCGCCGTCTCAATACTCCGCGGCAACTCAGTTAGTCTGGACACCACCTTCGTGCCGTAGCGCGTGACGATCCTCTGCACGTGAGGCGCCATATACCGATCCGCTCTGAAGATGTCCACGTAAGGCGAGTAGGCTGCGTGCATCATGTCGGCGAAATCACTGTCCTTTGGCTCTCTTTCCGTCAAGGCCGCATCCGCGAACACCGTGTAGTAGGCATTGAGCATGACGTTCAACCCCGCTGAGCGTTCTTCAATTGCCGCGATGCCTGGCGTCTGGTCGCTGCCCGCCGAACGCTCCACGATGGCGGACCAGACCGACTCGATCAACTCGGGTCGCCACTCCTTTATCAGACGAGCCTGCTCCTCCGAATCACCGCCCTTTCGAATTGCACGCAGCTTGGTCGCAGCTTCTCTTACCACACCTGCTGCCTTTACCGATGGCCCGCGCAACCACGTGACTACTGGTGACAGCGTGTCGTGATGGTTGTGAAACCAGCTCATCATCCATTTGGGGTCTCTCAAACTTTCCAGGAATGCATCCTCCGCTTGCTTCTTGGTTGCTGTCCCGGCCACGTGGTTCCAAAGGATGCGTGCCGCACCGGGGCGCATGGGATAAGCGGCCAGCAGTTCGTCGAAGCCACGCTGGTTTTTGGAGTCCGACAGCGAGTCACGCGCGGACCCACGCAAGCTGCCGCGCCTGAAAGTGCTGGACTCGGCGGCTCTCCTTTGCTTGCGGTTCAACCCTGCTTTCAGCGAAGTCATTTTCTGACGAAATACTTGCACAAGATCGACGGGTGAAATTAAACCCTTCATCTCGGGGAACCAGTCGCCGTCTTCCGAGAGGGGGATAAACGGTAGCGGCTCGGAAGCACCGACCTGGGCGGCCTCCCCTGCGATCAGTCTGTCGAACGATACCAGCGCATTGCGGTCGCAGAGTTTGGACAGCAGGTTCGCACGATCCTCGGCGTAGGTCGCATGGGTGGCCTCTTGCGGCGCCATCTCGCAGATTGCAGCGCCCGAATAGACGAAACTAACCCTGCCTTCCTTTTTGAATTGTTCGAGACGCGCAAGGACAGATTCGACCTCGGCCGACATTCTTTTCGGATCTGAAAGGACAGAGTAGTCGCTGCTATCCAGGTAAACCAGAAGCTTTCTGGTCACGAGTACCTTCTTCGGCTGCTCATTCTTGGCGCCTGCCATATTGTCAGCTGGACTCGGGTGTGGAGAATCTAGCCTTGTAGTAAGGGCCCACACCGCCTCTTAAGCTGGATCTGTCGAACAGCTTGGCCTGGAACTGAAAATCCCGATCTATTTTCACAATCAATAGCTTCGAGAAATCTCCACAACGCTTCACAACGACGCGGTCGCTTGCCTTCTCTGGCGAAATGGTCTTCACCTCTACAAGCTCACCACGGATGGTGCCATCCGAGCCTGGATGCATACTGGCGTGGCGCCTTAGACCGAACTCTATTTCTGCGTACATCTCGCCAAGCTCGCCCCACACCTGCAGGTATCTGCCCGTGTTTTCGTAGTAGCGTTCGGCCAGCGACACCAGTTCGTAAAATATTTCGGTATGCTCAAGTATCCGATATGGAAACTCTTCTCGGCTCGGTGCGTGCTCTATTTCGCACAGTGAATCGAGTGGTTCGTCTTCGAGCTGGGTATTGATCCACTCCCAACTAATCCATTCCCCATCGTCCCAAATCCCATCGCCGTGCTCAAACTCTCGCCCGGTCATGGAGCAAATCGGTTTAGACATTAGCTTGCCCCCTCAATTCAAAGTTAGATCGCTGTGCAGTCAGGGCGAAGATAGGCCCTATATCTTTTGCGGTTGCTTGGTGAGCTTCTTGAATAGCGCCATCAGTACACGGCAATCCGCAGCCTGTTGGTCGTTGGCACTCGAAGTGATGTAAGCATCCACGCTTTCTCTGTGGCCCTGGTCTTGTTTTCA
Organism: Pseudoxanthomonas sacheonensis; assembly: GCF_031455975.1. GTDB lineage: Bacteria > Pseudomonadota > Gammaproteobacteria > Xanthomonadales > Xanthomonadaceae > Pseudoxanthomonas_A > Pseudoxanthomonas_A sacheonensis_A. Next base: position 210,780 of record NZ_JAVDTT010000002.1, read on the forward strand.
GCCATTGGCGTGCTCTACCCCCTGCATAAGCCAACTCGCGAAAAGCGGTCTCGACTTGAGAGAATCATCTGGCCGCGTCCACCTACGCGTTAAATCTTTCACTCGTTGGACGCCTCTGCAAGGAAGCGCGCCGAATTCTAAAAAACGTGTGCACACAAGTTGCACACACGCCACTTTAAGTTATTGAAAGATATAGGTTTCGATCAAGTCCATCACTGGGGGCAACATTTGGGGTAACTCTGAGAATCTCCGCGCAGATACTAGCTTCACGCCTCCTGTTAGAGAGTACCCATATCTTGCCGATGAGAAGAATCAGATCTCGATAGCGAGGCAGGGTGAGCTCCTGACCTCGACTATTGCGCTGTGCAGGTCAAAGTCACCGTAATCGAACTGTTCGCCGGCAACGCCGGAATCGCCACACCCGCTGTCGACTGCAATGCCGTAACCAGAGCTGGGCCGGTTACAGAAGGACAGGCCGCAGCTCCCGTAGTCACCACGCAGTTCGCTGTGGTGCAGGTAAGGCCGGTCGAAACTGGATCCCGCAGCATTGCGTTATCCGCCGCGTCCGGACCGGTGTTGGTTGCCACAATACTGTAGGTGGTGGGAACGCTCCTGATCACCGTGTCGTTAGCCTGGTCGATGTCTCCATTCGCACCCGGCGTATTCGTCTTTGTGATCGTTAGGCCAGCAACCCTACGGGTGTTGGTATATCTGCAGACAACGGCGGTACCAGTGCTGCCCACGGTCAAGGTGTTGCCGCTCAATACCCCGTCGCCCGTGCAGGTCAATACACCGTTGTACAAACCGACATTCGACCCCGCCAAAGTTTCGGCTAGAACAAGCGTTTCTCCGCCGTAGACGGTTATCGGAGTGCTGTCGGTATCGGTTTCGTTTGACGTACTCGCGTCGGAGACCAGCGTATCGATCACCGTGCCGCCGCGCGAGATCGTCAACGTGGCGTCGTCGCCTACCGATGCGTTCGACCACGTTTTCACGAGCGTCAACTGCGCGGGAACGCACTGGTTGGTTGAAAAGCTCAAGGCTGCCTGATCGAAGTTCGCGTTGTTGTCCATGGACACCACATAGGAGACCGTGGTTCCGGCAGGAATATTGACGACGCCCGATACCTGCACCCAAGGAGCGGTGCCCGAAGTCACCGGGGAAACCGGCGCCGGAAGGCTTGCGCTTGCGGTCGCCAGCAGCGCGCCCGCCGTGCCCACGCCCTGTCTGATGGAAACACTGGCCGTTGCCGCTGACAGATTGTCGCGCGTGGAGAACCAGCCCGAAAAGGTCGCCTGCCTAGTCACGCCCGGCTGCGTTCCTCCGCAAGCCGGTACGATGAACGACTGGTAGAAGTCATTGGAGCCGCTGGCGATATCCAGATAGTGCTGTCGCACGCCAACGCCGGTCGCGGGATCCGCGTCCAGCCTGGGGCCGCTAGTGCCGTAGTTGAAGGTGGCCCCGCCATCCACCTTGACCACATTCGAGCTGTTGCCTGCACCGAGCGTCCAGGGGGCGATCGAGTAACCGATGTTGTTACCGAACGCCGGAGGAGGATTCACTTCAAAACCCGGATTTCCGATCAGGTTTTGCGCACCAGCCTGCGAAGAACAGAAGAGCATGGCCAAGCCCAGCAGCCCAGAGAAAAATTGGCTGCTTGAGTTCAGCCCGCTGCGCATGCAGGCTCGGACGGTGCGGTTACGGAAATTCTGATTCATCAATAGCTACCCACGATGTTGATGAAGAAACCCTTGTGGTCGTAATCGAAATCAGTGAGGTCGTCGCTGAAATCGGTAAAGTTATAGCCTACGCCCACGCGGAAGTTCTTGTTGATGTCGCGATCCAAGCCGACCAGGTAGCCGCTGCGCGTGCCGCCGTCCCGCACGTCCAGCCAGCGGTACTCGGCCAGCGCGTGCCATTGCTGGCGGAGTTCGTAACGGATCTGTCCGGAAGCGAAGGTGGTCGCCGAGTCCGTCCATGCGCCGATGCCGCGTCCGAAACGCACCTCGCCCTCGCGCCGCGCAACCTTGCCGGCGAACTCCCAATGCGCGTCCAGCTTGTAGACGCCTTCCAGCGAAAACACTTGCGAGCGTTGGTCGTAGTCGACGCCATTGATCTGATCCAGCGTGGACAAGTCGTACAGGTACGTATAGCGGCCGAACACACCCCAACGAGTGCTGTTCCACGGACGCCAGGCGAAACCGACGTTGCCTTCGATGAATTTGGCCCCGGCTTGCGGGTCCAGCTCATCGTCGGTGTCCGAGTAGTTCAGGCGAGCGGCGATGCGCCAGCTCTCGTTGAACTTGTGGGTGAAGCGGTTGGTGCTGACCCACTGCTCGCGTTGTTCGGCGCCGGTGTCCTTGCGCCATTCCAGCTTGCTGTTCCAGTCGGTATCGGGCGAGGTGCGTCCGCCGTTGAGGCTGACCGCACGCCGGTCGACCACGCCCTGCGCACCGGTCAGTTCGCCGGACTGCAAGGTGAAGCCGGTGGTCCAGCCCTGCGACGGATAGAAATCCATGCCGAAGGTATGGGCCAGGCCGGATTCGCTCGGGGTTTTCAGGAACTGGCTTTCGTTGAACAGATTGACCTGGTTCGACAGACGCCAGCGCTGGCCCAGCGTCCAGCCGTTCTGCCGGTTTGGATTGAAGAGCGAGTCGTAGGCGGTGGTATCGGTTGAATAGGTGTAGCCGCCGTAGATCGTATGCTCCGGTGCCAGACGGTATTCCGCATTGACCGTGGCCGCGTCGCCACGGTCGCCGGTGCTGACTTCCGCACCGACCGACGACAAATCGCCGAACAGATACTTGCCGCCCAGGGTGAATGCATTGTTGTCCGCGTACTGGCCACCGTCGTCATCCAGCGTCACCTGTGCGGTGCCGTAGACATCCAGCGACGTGCCGAAGCGATGGGTGTACTTCACCGCACCGAGCGTGCCGGCCACATCTCCGACTAAGCGGTCTTCCTCGACCCGACGGATCTCGCCGCTAAGCGCACTGTGATCGCTGATGCGCCATTCGGCGGTGATCTGCGCCTGGGTCAGCGTCTCTTGGCCGCGCTCGGCCTTGCTGAAGCGCGCATACAGGCCGACGTTGGGCGTGAACTGTCCCAACACTTCGGCGCCGACTTCGGTGATGTCCAGGCCGTTGTCGTAGCGGCTGATCGAGTAACCGGCGCCGACTTCTCGCCACCACGCACCGGCGCTCCAATCCTGTTCGGTCCAACCCAACTCCTTGAAATTGGCGCGGGCCTCGACCGACTTGGCCTGGCCTTCTCGCGGGCCGACCGGGTTGAGCTGAGTGAAGGTGAAACCGCCGTTGTCGGAGAAGAACACCGGTGCGCTGAACGATTCGGTCTGCGTGTACTCGGCCTTGAGGTAAGTGCCTTTGCCCGCCTGCAACGTGATGTCGCCGCTGGCCAGGGTGTAGTCCTCGCCTGCGCGGTTTTCGTCGACGTAGGTCGCCCCCACGCCGATGTGATCGCCGAACCAGTGCTTGGCACGCACGCCAGCAGTGACGTCGTCCGGATCGAAACCGGACGGCACCCATTCGTAGTCCACTACCAGTCGCTGCTCGAAACCATCCAGCGGCGTGTCGCGGGTCAGCGTGGGGATGTTGTCGCGCGTGATCTGCAGCAGTGGACGCGTCAACAGCAGGCGGCCCTGCATTTCGTCGATTTCGTAATCGGCGCCGCGGGTCATCGGGATGCGGTTTTCGACGCGGCCGGTGGTCAGATCGCGTATTTCCAACACCACCACGTCCGAACCCGGCAGCACGTCCTGATGCTTCAGATAATAAAGGCTGCCGCCGGTGCCGATGAATTCGCTGTGGCCCGGGGCGGTCTGCGCCTCGGAGCCGAATGCGCGCACTTCGGTACCCGGATCGCCCCAGGCATTGGTCGCGCGCGAACGCCAGTTGAGCGCCGCGCCGTACAGCGAACGCACGTATTGCGCGTATTCAGTGCCGGTGAAGCCGGTATAGAAGTTGCCCCACAGCGCCTGGTTCTTGTCCCAATCCATGCGCAGGTAAAAACGGCCCATGGTGTCCACGTCGCGATAGGTCGTGGAGTCATCGCCGTAGACGGGATAGTAAAGATCCGGGTCGAGGCGGCGGAAGACATCCTGTGGGTCGGCGTTGGTGAAACCGTCGAACAGGTGCTCCAGGTCGCGTTCGGTGGTGTCGGCCTGCGCCGTCAGCAGGTACTTGCCCTTGAACTTGGCCTTTCCGTAGAAAGCCAGACGGCCATCGCTGATCACATCGTCGTCGTAGCGCGGGTCCACCAGCGACGGATCGGCCGAACCGCCGATCTTGTTCTGCGAAATCGTCACATCGGCCAGACCGACGCCGAAGAAGTACTTGCCGGTGACATCCACGTTGAGCGTGTGGTGGGCGGTCGAATTCTGCGACGTGGTCGCTGGTGCACCATCTAGGCGCGGTGCACCGCCCTGGATCTCGATGTCGAACGCATGCTGCCCGACCGGAACCAGATATTCGGCCACGAACTTGCGTTCCATATCGACCGGGTAATTGTCGCCGTTGATCTTCAGCGCATAGCCCTGGGGCAGGTTGCGGCCCTGGATGCGGATGCGCGAACCGTAGATCGGGATGTTCTGCTGACGTAGCCCGTTCTGGGCGAAGGCTTCATCGATCAGGCTTTGCGACTGGGCCTGGTCGATGCTCAGCGCGGTACCCAGATATTTCTCGGTGGTGTCGCGCAGGGCCTGCCCGCCGCGTTCGGCTTCTTCCGGCGAAACCAGCTGCAACTTGTTGGGATAGGTTTCGTCGAAGTTGCCGTCGGCATCGTAAGCGCGCAGCACGTAGACCAGCTCGTCGCCGGCGCGGAAACGGTATTTTGCTGGCAGCGTTCCGTCCCATTCGGCCGATACGATGTTGCCTACGTCCATCGGCAGCGTGACGATGGGATCGATCAGGTCGGCGTCGCTGGCGCGATAGATCGTCAGCTCGTAGCGCTTCACGAACGTGGAGTAGTTGCTACGCGTATAGAACTGCACCGGTTTGGTGATGGCAGTGCCGTCGAACGGCACGATGCCGGGCGCCGAGATCGACAGCTCGGGCTGGCCCAGCGCGGGATCTTCGGTGGCCCAGATCGCGCCGCCATTGGCCAACTGGATCGAGAACTTGCCCTTGGCCACGGCTTTGCCGGGTTGTTCCAGAGCGACGGTCACGCGGCGATCGGGCTGCAGCGTTTCCGACGACGCGTCATCGCCGGCGGCGACCACCGGCTTGCGTTCGCCGCGCGTGCGCAACCGGAACAGCAGGCCGTCCTGCGAACTGCAACCGGCGTCGGTGCAATTGACTTCTGGCGTCTGCGCGGCGCCTTCCATTTTGTCGGTGGCGGCCGGAGCCGTCTGCTGCGCAACCGCCAGTGGCGTCATTCCCGCCAGCAAGCTGATCAGGGTGTAGTCGAGTAGTTTCATCTTCATCTTCATGATCCAGCCCCCTTACTTGCCGGTGCCGGCAGGGGCTGCCGGATCGTTACTGGATTCGACACGCACCTTGGCGCGCACTGCTGGACTCAACTTGGCCGCAACCGCTTCGTAGACCGCCTTGGCGCGACGCATGCCCAGCGCCACGTTGTAGGCGTCGGAACCGCGCGGGTCGGCATGGCCGACGATCGCTATCGCTCCCCCTCCTTTCTCGTCGAGATAGGCAGCCACCTGGTCCAGGATCGGCAGGAACTGCGGCTTGACCGTCGATTTGTCGGTATCGAACAGCACCGTGCCCAGCAGCGGGCCGCCTTCGGCAATGCCGACGATCAGGGACGATGGATCGTCCAGTTCGGTGCGCACGCTGACCGTCAATGCCTTGGCGATGTTGGCGGGCACGTGGCTCATCAGTGCGCTCTTCACCGCCGTGGCACGATCGAAGGCCAGGCTTTCGGTATCACCATTGGCGCTGATCAGCACTTCGCCGCCGCGATACTCGACCACCTTGGCGGCGATTTGTTCGATCACCGGCAGGTATTGATCGCGCAGCTTGGCGCTGCCCGGAGCGAAGATGACTTCGCCCAGTTCCAGCTCCACCTGCTGTTCGCCGCCCTGCACTTCCTCGACCGGCAGCTTGACGCCGAAGTCGAAACGCACCGGAAGTCCGGGGGTGATGCGGCGCACTAGCGGATTGTCGGTGGTGAATACCGTTCCGGCCGGCAGCGTCGAGGGATCGACCTTGAGGATGAAGTTGCGGCCGCGGCCGCTGTCGCCGCCGGCGATGCCTTCCAGGTGGTAGCGGCCGAACTGGTCGGTTTCGATCAGCAAGCCTTCCACTGAGGCGATACGCACGCCCGGAATGCCGCGCTCGTCGATGCCGAAGTTGCTGATCACGTAATCCACCACGTAACCGCCCTCGCCCTGCGCGACGCGCCGTTCCACTTTCGGCTCGGCCGCGTTGAGGCCCTTGGCCGCTTCGCCGCTCTTCTCCATCGTGGTGTTGCCGGCGGCGTCCATGCGCACGGTCACGCCCTGCGCGCTGGTCAGCACGAAGTCGTCGGTGAAGGCCGGCTGGCTCAGACGCTGACGGATCACGACCTGGTGGTGTTCGACCGGATCGGCTATCGACTGGCGCGCACCGATGGCGCCCACGTCGATGCCATGCAGCAGCGGCGAACTGGCGTCGGCCTGCGGTTGCGCACCCGCACCACGATCCACGGTGGTCGAGTTGGCTACGTAGGCTGCAGGCGCAAAACCGCCCTGCACACGCACGCCGCTCAAGGCCGCGCTGTCCTGCCAGGTGTCGCCGTCGCGATCGTCGAACACGGTGCCGATCAACAGGCTGTCATCGACCAGCGCGTCAGCCACCAGGGTGACCGCAGCGGTGCTGCTGTTGGAGATCGGCGCGCCGGTCTGGGTAAAGGCTTGCGCCTGGTTGCGTTGCACGCCCGGGCGTACGCCCGCGCCCACGCGCATCGCATACATCAGCGTGGCGGTCTGGCCGGGTTCGATATCCAGGCCTTCGAAGCGCAACGGACTCTGGCCCACTGCGGTGGCCTGGCTGTCGCCGTCGACCACGCTCAGCGAACCTTCCACGTAGCTGAAACCGAGCGGCGGCGTATCCACGATGCTGCCGTTGATCAACCTGCCGTTGCCCACGTTCTCCACGCTCAGGGTGTAGCGCACCAGATCGCCGATCTTCACTTCGCGCACGGCGACGGTCTTGAGGATGCGCAACTGGTAGTCGGACAACACCGGATGCTCGGTGCTGCAGGCCAGCGCGCAAGTCGGCGAATCGCCGCCAGTGGGCACCACTGCATTGCCGACCGTGCCGGTCGCATCGGTATCCACCAGGGTGGCGTAGGCAAAGGTGTAGGTTCCGGGCAGCGTGCCGGCCGGCAGCGTGCACACCAGACCGCTCGCACTGGCCGCGCAACCCGACGGCAGCGCGCCGGTGAGGATCTGGTCGCCGCTGATCGTGTCGGTCAAAGTCACCGTATCGGTGGTGATCGAATTGGCCACGGTCACCGTCAGCGTGTAAGCCAGCGTGTCGCCCGCCGACACTGAAGTGCCCGATGCCGGATTGGACGTCTTGGACACGGTGATCGCGGTCGCCACGACCCGATGGGTGGTGCTGCAGCTGACGCAGGTCGGGCCGTCGTCGCCGCTGGGGACCACCACATTGCCGAGGGTGCCGGTGGCGTCTGCGGCAACGTGCGTGGAATACGCGAAGCTATAGCTGCCCGGCAACGCGCCAGCCGCCAACGTGCACACCAATCCGCCACCGCTCGCCGTGCAACCGGCGGGCAGTGCGCCAGTAAGCGTCTGGTCGCCGCTGATCGTATCGGTCAAGGTGACCGCGCCGGTGGTAATGGAGTTGGCCACGGTCACAGTCACGGTGTAGGCGATGGTGTCGCCCGGCGCCACTTCCGCACCCGACGCGGGGTTGGAGATCTTGGCCACGGTCACTACCGATGCGGCGATCGGATGCTCGGTGCTGCAGTTGGTGCAAGTGGGATTGTCGGTGCCGGTGGGCACCACGTTGTTGCCCAACCTGCCGGTCGCATCGGCGTCCACCGTGGTGGTGTAGGTGAAGCTGTAGTTGCCCGGCTGCGTGTTGGCCGCCAAGGTGCATACCAGTCCGCCGGCGCCGCCGGCGCAGTCCGCCGGAAGAGGACCGGTGAGCGTCTGATCGCCGCTCAAGGTGTCAGTCAACGTCAGCGCAGAGGTGGTAGCGGCGTTAGCCACGACCACCGCCAGCGTGTAGTTGATGGTGTCGCCCGGCTGCACGGTTTGACCGCTGGCCGGATTGGAAGTCTTGGAGACCGTGACCGCCAACAATGGAGTGCTTGTGGTGGACGAGTTGCTAGGCACGGCTGGACCCGTCGGCGGCGTGCCGGTGGCGGTCGCTGTGTTGTTCACCACGCCAGCGGCCACTTCGGCCTGGGTGACGGTGTGGACGCCGGTGCAGGTGGCGATGGCACCGGGCAGCAACGTGGTTACGTCGCACACCGCGGGCGCATCCAGCAACGCATCGTCGATCACGATGCCGCTGAGAGTGATATTGCCCGTGTTGGTCGCCACGAAGGTGTAGCCGATCGTGCTGCCGGCGAGGTTGCCTGAAGGCGCACCGGCGGTCTTGAGCAGGCTCAGCGCCGGGTTGGCGGCGATGGGCGTGGTCGTGGTGGACGGCGGCGAAGTCACCGGCGGACCTACCGGCGGCGTGCCGGTGGTTGTAGCGCTGTTGTTCACCGCGCCGGCATTCACTTCGGCCTGGGTGATGGTGTGCGTGCCGGTACAGGTGGCGATAGCGTTCGGCAGCAACGTGGTTACATCACACACCGCAGGCGCGTCCAACAGTGCATCGTTGATCACGATGCCGCTGAGGGTGACATTGCCGTTATTGGTTACTGCGAAGGTGTAACCGATCGTGCTGCCGGCGGTGTTGCCCGAGGGCGCGCCTGCCGTTTTGACGATGGTCAGCGCCGGGTTGGCGGCGATGGGAGTGGTCGTGATCGAAGGCGGCGAAGTCACCGGCGGACCCACCGGCGGTGTGCCGGTCGCCGTGGCGCTGTTGTTCACCTCGCCCGCGTTCACTTCGGCTTGCGTGATGGTATGCGTGCCAGTGCAGGTGGCGATGGCGCTCGGAAGCAATGTGGTTACGTTGCATACCGCAGGCGCATCCAGCTGCGCATCGTTGATCACGATGCCGCTGAGGGTGACATTGCCGGTATTGGTCACCACGAAGGTGTAGCCCAGCGTGCTGCCAGCGATGTTGCCCGAGGGTGTGCCTGCCGTCTTGACGATGGTCAGCGCAGGCGCCGCGGTGATTGGTGTCGTCGTGATCGACGGCGGCGAGGTCACTGGCGGACCCACCGGCGGCGTTCCGGTCGCCGTGGCGCTGTTGTTCACTGCGCCGCTATTCACTTCGGCCTGGGTGATGGTATGCGTTCCGGTGCAGTTGGCAATGGCGCTCGGCAGCAACGTGGTTACGTCGCACACCGCGGGCGCATCCAGCAACACGTCGACCACGGCGATACCGGTCAAAGTCACGTTGCCGGTATTGGTTACGACAAAGGTGTAGCCCAGCGTGCTGCCGGCCGAGTTGCCCGATGGCGTACCTGCCGTCTTGACGATGGTCAGCGCGGGCGCCGTGGTAATCGGCGTCGTCGTCGTGGACGGCGGCGAGGTCACCGGCGGACCCACCGGCGGCGTGCCGGTCGCCGTGGCGCTGTTGTTCACCGTGCCGGCATTCACTTCGGCCTGGGTGATCGTGTGGGTGCCGGTGCAGGTGGCGATGGCGCCCGGCAGCAACGTGGTTACGTCGCAAACCGCGGGCGCATCCAACTGCGCGTCATTGATCACGATGCCGCTCAAAGTGACATTGCCAGTATTAGTCACCACGAAGGTATAGCCAAGCGTGCTGCCGGCCGAGTTACCTGACGGCGCTCCTGCCGTCTTGACGATGGTCAGCGCAGGCGCCGTGGTGATCGGCGTGGTCGTGGTCGACGGCGGCGAAGTCACCGGCGGACCCACCGGTGGAGTTCCGGTAACCGTGGCGCTGTTGTTCGCCGCGCCGGCGTTCACTTCGGCCTGTGTGATCGTGTGCGTGCCAGTGCAGGTCATGTTGGCACCCACCGCCAGCGTCGCCGCCGGGCAGGTGGCCACGGCGTCGAGCTGCGCATCGTTCACCAACACTGCCGTCAGCGGCGTGTTGCCGGCATTGCTCACCAAGAAGCTGTAAGCGATGGTGTCGCCAGCATCAGTCAACGTCGGGCTTGCGCCCTGCGCCGTAGTGGGCGTGCCTGCCGTCTTGACGATGGTCAGGGCCGAAGTCGTAGTGATCGGTGTGGTCGTGGTCGACGGCGGCGAAGTCACCGGCGGACCCGAGGGCGGCGTACCGGTCGCCGTGGCGCTGTTGTTTACCGTGCCGGCGTTCACCTCGGCCTGGGTGATCGTATGCGTACCGGCACAGGTGGCGATGGCGCTCGGCAGTAACGTGGTTGCGTCGCATATTGCGGGCGCATCCAGCATCGCATCGATGACGGCGATAGCGGTCAAGGTTACGTTGCCGGTGTTGGTTACCAGGAAGCTGTAAGCGATCGTGTCGCCAGCATCGGTCAGCGTCGGGCTTGCACCCTGCGCTGTGGTCGCTGTACCCGCGGTCTTGGCGATAGTGAGAGTCGGCGCCGTGGTGATCGGCGTAGTCGTGGTCGACGGCGGCGAAGTCACCGGCGGACCCACCGGTGGAGTACCGGTAACCGTGGCGCTGTTGTTCGCCGTGCCGGCATTCACTTCAACCTGCGTGATCGTATGCGTGCCGGTGCAGGTCATGTTGGCACCCACCGCGAGCGTGGTCGCCGGGCAGGTGGCCGCGGCGTCAAGTTGCGCATCGTCCACCAGCACTGCGGTCAGTGGCGTGTTGCCGGTGTTACTCACCAGGAAGCTGTAAGCGATCGTGTCGCCAGCATCGGTCAGCGTCGGGTTTGCACCCAGCACCGTAGTAGGTGTGCCTGCCGTCTTGACGATAGTCAGGGCCGACGTCGTAGTGATCGGCGTGGTCGTGGTCGACGGCGGCGAAGTCACCGGCGGACCCGCCGGCGGCGTGCCGGTGGCCGTGGCGCTGTTGTTCACTGCGCCGTTATTCACTTCGGCCTGGGTGATCGTGTGCGTGCCGGTGCAGGTCATGTTGGCACCCACCGCCAGCGTCGCCGCCGGACAAGTGGCCGCGGTGTCGAGCTGCGCATCGTTCACCAATACCGCCGTCAGCGGCGTGTTGCCGGTGTTGGTCACCAGGAAGCTGTAAGCGATCGTGTCGCCAGCGTCGGTCAGCGTCGGGCTTGCACCCAGCGCCGTGGTCGCCGTACCTGCAGTCTTGGCGATGGTTAGGGCCGAGGTCGTGGTGATCGGCGTGGTCGTGGTGGACGGCGGCGAAGTCACCGGCGGACCCGAGGGCGGAGTACCGGTAACGGTGGCGCTGTTGTTCGCCGTGCCAGCGTTCACTTCGGCCTGGGTGATCGTGTGCGTGCCGGTGCAGGTCATGTTGGCACCCACCGCCAGCGTCGTCGTCGGGCAGGTGGCCGCGGCGTCGAGCTGCGCATCGCTCACCAGCACTGCGGTCAGTGGCGTGTTGCCGGTGTTACTCACCAGGAAGCTGTAGGCGATCGTGTCGCCAGCATCGGTCAACGTCGGGCTTGCGCCCTGTGCCGTAGTGGGCGTGCCTGCCGTCTTGGCGATAGTTAGCTCAGGCAGTCCCACAGGCGTGGTTTCGCCGCAGTCGTTGCCGACAGCCGCACAGTTCACTCCGTCCACGGCGACCGCGTTGACGATGGAAGCAGTAGCACCGGTCGGGAAGGGAGTAACGACCTGCACCACGAAGTTCAACGTGACGCTGCCACTCACCGGAATGTTCACGGCATTGGTGTTGGTGCAGTTGCTCGCGGCGCAGGTGAAGTTATTGCCCGCAGCGATGGCCGTGGTGTTGACCGGCAGGGTTTCCACCACATCGCCCACGAACAGGGTCGCGGCGAGACTGCCGCCGACATGCGTGACTTCGATCTCATAGGTGAGCGTGTCGCCAGCGGCAACCGCAGCACCTGCCACATAGGCCGAACCGTTCACCTGGGCCAGCGTTTTTTCGACCCGCAGCTGTGCCGGTGTGGGGGCAGCGGGGAAAGAACATGAGGCCAGGTCGCGAGCCTGATTGGCCGCGGTGGCCGCTACCTGCGTCAGCGTACCGGCGCCAAGATCGATACGGAAATACCTGCTGGGGTTCGTGTTGGTAGCGACATACAGGAGACCGTCGTTGCCGTAAGCCACACCCGCCCATTGCAGGGTGCTGGGTGCGCCGTTGAGCAGCGGACGCTGTTGCCGGGTGGCCTGTACCGATGTCGAACTGAAGTCGACCCTGTAAAGATCCACACCCGCCGTCAGCCAGCCATTGCCCGCGTTATCGAACGCGATGTCGCCGGAACTGGGATTGGTGGGGTCGAAATCGTAGGTCAGGCTTCCGTACGAAGTCAGCGAGTAGCTGAAAGTGCCGGAAGCTTGCAATCGCCAGACTGCGGGATTGTTTCCATTGCCGGCCACCAGGTAACCAACACCTGCCTGGTTCATGGCCGCACGCGGGAAATCGGGCGTGGTGATCGGACCGGCAGCGACGTACCAGCCGCCGTTGGCGGCGTCATAGGCGTACAGCGTCGCCTGGCCGCCGCTATAGCTGACGAATAGCAGCCGCCTGTTCGCCGGATCCACCATTAGCCCGTTGAGGTTGGGAGCGACGGGCAAGGTCAGCTCGGGCACTAGGACGTCAGGCGTGCCGCTGCCGACGGTGTAGCGATAGAACTCGCCGAGTCCAGTGACCGTCTGGGTAACGTTGAAGATCGAATCGACGGCGCAGAAGTCGACGCTGGGCACCAGCGTGGTGAGCGTGGTGTCCGCTGGGCTGGTCACTACGATTCCGCCACTGGTCGAACCGGTAGCGGTCGCACTGTTGCTCACCGATCTGGTGGCGGCTTCCCCAGCGGTGATGGTGTGGACACCGGTGCAAGTGGTCGTGTTGCCGGGTGCGGACGGAGTCAGCGTGGTGCTGCCGCAAGTGGCGGGCGCATCCAGCTGCGTATCGACTACCGCAATTCCATTCAACGTCACCGCGCCGGTGTTGGTGACCACGAAGGTGTAGGCGATGGTGCTGCCCGCGCTGCTGCCCGAAGGAGTGCCGGCAGTCTTTTCGATGGTCAGCGAAACTGTGGGCACGGCGGGCGGATTCACGCACGTGGCGTTGTCGCTGGTGTCCGCTTCCTGACCGGTGGGCAGCGATGCGTTGTTGTACAGACCGCTACCCGGCGTGGGAGTGGCCGCGCAAGTCGTGGGAGCCGAAGCGTTGGTGTAGACGTAGGTAATGCTGACGTTGAAGGTATGGGTGACGCCAGCTCCGATCGCTATGCCGGTTCCGGTCAGCTGGTTAGGGCCGTCGATCGTCGACGAACCTCCGGCTGGAGCGCCCGCACCGGAAGTGGTCCAGGCGATGCCGGTGATGTTGGTGTTGGCAGGAAAAATCGGGGTATCGGTCAATGCTCCATAAGTGCCGGCCGCGGCGCCGGAATTGGTCACCGTGATCGTGTAGGAGACCGTGTAAACGCCGAGAACGCTCGGACCTGACACACCAACCGCGGACTTGGCCACGTTGATCTGCGGCGCTACCACATCGTCGGTATCGCTCGCGCTAGCAACGCAGGTTGGATTGGTAGCTGCATCGGGGCAGCTGAAACCCGTTGGCACCGTGAGCGTCGCCGTATTGGAAACGGTCTGCGCCCGTGCCGAATTTCCGAGAAGGGTGTTAGCGAGCGCAAAAAGGCACAAAGTGAACAAGCGCAGGAAAGCCCGCGCTCTGCAGCGAGACGTATCAGTCACGTGAATCCCCTAATTCAATGTGTTCTGATCACGAGCTACTGGCACCGAAGTGACCTGCCCCCGACGATCAACCCCAAGCGCTACCGTTCTTGCTGATGCCACCAATGCCTGACTAGCAATGCGAGGCATCACCAGTCCGGCGTGGCGCGGGAGCAAGAAAGGCTGCGCGACGGCAATGTTAACGACGTCACATATTTAGCGTGAAAGACTGCACAAATGAAAAGTGACGCTCAGCGTCAGAATTCTGGGCTGCGACGAGGCCGTGTTGTCCTGCAAGCAAATGCAGCTGCGGTCGTGAAAACGTTACCAGGCAAGGCTCTGGCCTCTCAGAGGGGCCAATTCCCCGATCGGCTGCAGGGGAAATAATCTTGTTATCTGTATAAGCGATAGCAGACAATCGGCGCTATTTAGCCGACAATCGGCAAGCAGTCGGTCATACATTTAGTGGCGTGCGCCCTGCGGAGCGGTCACACGGGCGTCGATGCTGCACATAAACAAATGAGAGAGACGAATCCGGAGGCCTCCACCTACCAGGGACCTATCCGGCCTGCATCGGAGCATTTTGCCGCCTTAGAAAGTGGCGGGCGAACGCCTTATGCGAGCCAACTATCAAAGAGGGGAATGCTTGCCTCACGCCCCTTTTGTTGCTCCAGGATCAGGTGCCGCGATATACCAGCGCCACGGCTCATGGCCGGATTCGCAGAGAGCGACAGTGTCGCGCGTCGGCTTTAGCCAGACTCTAGTTTCTCTTCACCGCTCGTCCAGAATATGCGCTAAGACGAGGCTCCTATGTCCGATTTCTCTTGGGTAGAACATCTCAAAGTCGGCTGGCGGCCTGTACGGCACGGCTGGTGGCTTCAACATATGTCTTGGGATGAATTCGTACGCCGCTCAGGCAATGCGCCCACCAAAAATGAATTGATACGCAGCTTTCGGAATTGGGCGGACCAGCACAGAGGCTGCCACTACATACTTACTTGGGATAATCCAATGACAGAGAAGTCGAGCGTCTATATATGCAAGGAAGTAAAACCACTTCGGAGAACGCGTGAGCATTGACTGCTCCGTTCGATGATCTGAAGAGAGGCTAGCAATGGGCGTTTGCAGCGGCATAGCCGGCAGGCGTCGTCCACCCTAAGCTCTCGTGCGGTCGACAATGGTTGTAATGATATCTAAAGTCTTCAGCCACCCTGTCGAAATCATCCAATGAGGTGAAGCTGTTCCACAGGATCAGATTGTCGCGCACAGTTCGGTTGAACCGTTCTATGTAGGCATTCTGATAGGCCCTATATGGGGCGATATGCTCGATTGTGATCCCAGCAGCAGCTGCCCATTGCAGGAAAGCACGCCCAGTAAACTCAGGGCCATTGTCGCAACGTATCGTGCTCGGCAAACCGCGCCTTCCAACTAGTTCGGCAAGTTGCTCTGCTACAAGCGACGCGCTAGTGCCGAAACCTCCCTTGATCAGAAGACATTCTCGGCTGAAATCGTCGAGAACATTGAGCGTGCGCGCTGGCGCGCCGCTAACCAGACGGAAGTGCATGAAATCGATGGACCAAGTGAAATTGGAATGAGGCGCTACTGCAAGCCGATATTTCCCTTTAGGCCGCCTCGCGTTTCGGCGATACAACTGCAAGCCGGCGCCAGCATAGATCCGCTGCGCTCTCCCGATGCCGCAGACTTTTCCCGCGAGTACCTGGTGGAACATCGTTTCGAAGCCGTGGCCGGGAAACGCTGCCAAGTGTTCTTTCATGGTCCGAAGAATTACGGTGTCATCTCTTTCGTATTTGACCAACGAGACATGCGGGCTGGCCATGCAAAGCATCGCCTTGGCCTGGTTAATCGATACCAGCCCGGCGGCCTGCAATTGGCCGAACAGCTCTATGCGGCGTGACAGAGGAGGCGCCAGCCTACGCATGATGTGCTTCCATGCGGCCCGCTCCGCTTCATAACGTGTTGTTTTCCGCCTGAGCTGCTCCAGCTCCGCGCTGGCAGCCATGGCCTGTTGCACCTCACTAAGCGAAAGCCCGCTGTATCTGCGCCTCCACCCCCGGACACTGCCCGGGTGGCATTTGATACGGGCAGCTACCGTAACTGCAGGTATTCCTTCATCCATCGCCTGTACGGCAGCGTGGATTTGCTTTGCTGTATAGAGTCGGTTTGCCACAACACCTCCTCATTTTCAGGTCAGCCCGCCTGCAACCTCGAACGGAGTTACAGACTCGCCGTCATCGCAAGGCTTGTCATCGCTCGGAATTAAGCTCGCCATTCGGCGAATGGACGGGAAGTATCGCCCCGGGATGTTCAGATTCTGAGATCGGTGACCATGGTCGAACTCACACGTCACACAGCATCCAAGGTCAGCTCAGCCGGCTGACATGCTGGTACTTGGGAACGACAGAGATTGTGCGACTGCACCAGCCTGTGACGGACAAACGGCTGGTCCGCGGCACTGAACCAGCACCTGATTGCCAGTCTCGAACGATCCATTTAAGGACGCGAAAGGCCCTTTTGTACCAAATAATGTGATACCCATCACACTACAACAAGAACTCACACTTAATCTCAGTAAAGTGTGACGTGGGACGTCATAAAGTGCCTTACCATCCCGCCGTGCTAGCTAGCTCGGCAAGGAATGGTAGAGCAAATCGCAAGTAATTTCTCGATTTGCTCACAGTAAAAAGGGACCGGCTCCACGGTTGGCACGCTTTCTGCTCTACCACCTCGGGCCGTGACACCACGGCTTTAACGCTATGCCTGCCATCCCACCACCGACCGGACTCTAAAATTCCATGCGCATGACCTCCAAAACCCTTTTGGCTGCCGCACTGCTGGCTGCCGTTCCTATGCTGGCCAATGCTGAATCGACCTTCACCACCGGCACGGGCACGCCAATCACCGCCAGCGCACGTCTGGACTTCCAGGTGACGGCGCCGAAGATTCTGTATCTGCGTGTTGGTACCGGTACTGATTTTGCAACCACCGCGACCATTAATCAGATCGCTTTCACCGTCCCGGCTGCCACGATGGGCAACGGAACGCCGATCGCCGCCACAGCCGCTTCCGGCGACCTGGGCACCGGCGCAGTCACGGCCCGCGTCATCGGTAACAACGGCAACATTACCTTCACCTCGACCACGCTGGGTGCGCTGAGTAACGGTGCTGCCGGCGACACGATCAGCTATAGCGAAATCGCCGCGACGGTAACGGCGCTGACCTCGGCGGTACCGCTGCCGCACCCGACGTTGGCCGATGGTGCTACCACCACCGTGTCCCTGACCCCCACGACGGGCAAGGTCATCAACCGTGACGCCCGTTGGACGTTTGCATACGCAAACAACAATGTGATCGCCCCGGGCACCTACGGTGGCGTGAATACCAATAACAGCCGTGTGACCTACACCGCGTCCATGCCGTAAACGAGCGTAGCTCAACCCCGCAAGGTCTCCTCATGAGCCTTGCGGGGTGTTTCTCGTCAAAAGGGGATGCTCCGATTTCTACACCTGCTCGCGGCCTGCCGTGGCTGTTCTTGTCGCTTGCGCTTTGCGCATGCGATGCAGCCCATGCCTTTATCGTGAACATCGCACCGGGAACGCGCGCGGTGTATCTGCGTGTCGGCGACGGCGCGTTCACCGGCAACTACAACACCGGGGGCATCCCCGCATCGGGCGGCGCGATCAACGTGGTATCGGTATCGGTGCCTGCCGCGATGCTTGGCAACGGCACCAACCAGACCATGACGACCAACGCCTCAACAGGCGTCAGTAGCTACGATGGCTTCACGTTCTGCAACGTCCCCAACGAAATCTACGTGGGCGGCTTCTATCGGCTTCCCGGTTTCACCGGCACGGCAACGCTGACGGCAGCCGCGCCTGTGAATCTGGTCAATGCGGCCGGTAACACCATTCCCTTCTCACAGATCACCTGGACGAGCAGCGGCAACAACGATGGCGCGGCCACGCAACCAGTACCTGCAGGCACTTTTACCGGCGGTACGCAGACCCTGGCCAGCTTTCCTGTGAACACCTGGCGCGAGAGCTGCCATACCTTCAGCTACGGCAACGATGCCATCGTCGCGGCAGGCACCTACAGCGGCCGTGTCGTGTACACATTGAGTGCGCCATGAGACTACATGTTGCTATAGGGGCCTTGCGCATGGGCCTTCTTTTGATAATACCAACAGTGCCTGCGGCTGCGGGCACGACACATCGTGTCGACGACAGTGCCAGTCAGGTATTGGGCAACACTTTGCAGATGAAGTGGGATTCGGTCGCACCGCAAAGGGGTCAGCGCGCCACGGTTTCGGGCGCGATCACGGTACTGGTACGCCTCAATCTAGCGCCCTGGCAGGGTCGAACCGGGCGCGTCTACATGACGCTACCCGCACAGCCCACCGGCGCGATAACCGCCACTTGGACCACCCAAGGACGCATGTTACCGGGCACTCTGCGCGCCGGCGAACGCACGCTGGTTTATACCGGCTTGATGCCTACGGGCTTGTATGAAGACACGATGCGGCTGGTCATCCAGGCGGACGGCCAGCGCTTGGTGCGTGTGGAACAACTGAATTTTTCATTCGAGATTGATGTGGAGAGTCCCTGATGTGCCGTCATCTTGTGCAGGCTGGCGCCCTTGTGTTGAGTTTGCTGTACGCCGCGAACAGCATGGCGCAGGGATTCTCAGCGCTCGTCTCGCCACCTCGTTTCGAAGACACGGCCAAGGCCGGAACCACTTATCGCAACGTGGTGGAGATATCCAACGTCTCGGGCAGCGCAGCGCACTACACGTTAAAGACAGCCGATTGGAGTTTGGACGACAAAGGCGCAGCGGTTTTCTCCGAAACGCTGGCCCCTGACAGCTGTCGGCCCTGGGTCGGTATCGAAGCACCGGAAATCACTGTCGCGGCGAACGGCAAGCGCCGTTATCGGTTCGAGGTGGTAGTGCCACCGGAAGCCCCTAACAGTGAGTGCCGCTTTGCGATCATGCTGGAAGGCGATCCGGAGCAGGTGGCCAACAGTGCCGCTCCCCCGGTATCGGGTCGGATCGGCATCATCGTTTATCTCACGATTGGCGATGCGGCCGCCCAACTTACGGTGGTCGGCACAAAAGCCGACACCGTTGACGGACGGCTTGTGCCTGTCCTACAGGTACGCAACACGGGCAATGCACACGGTCGACTTGCCGGCTTCATTGAAGGCGTCGATGCCAGTGGTCGCAAGTTCGCCTTTTCGCCTTCCGGTCTGCCCGTGCTGCCTACAGAGTCGCGTGCCATCGCGCTGACCCCTGAGGGGGATGATCCGGACACGCCGGCGGCGACGATTACCTATCCGTTGAATTTGAAGGGCCGGCTGGAGTGGGGCGCGCAACGTCTCGACATCGATACCGTCATCTCACAATGAGGTGGCATCGCGAGCCCGCCCGGCGAGTGCTCGTCATCCTCATCGCATCCGTGATTATGGCCTCGGCTAATGCAGCCGAGCCCGATCCACAGGCGACTTATCGTGATCGAATCATCGCTCCGCAAGCGCTGGCGCCCTTGCCGCCCGACGATGAGGAACCGGAAGACACTGACGGGCTGCCACGCTCGATTCGCCTGGAGCTAAATGCGGCGCAGACCGAACGTGGCGACGACACGTTTGGCGAACAAGGGATATCGGGTGGGGCTTTTTGGGAAACCCCCACCTGGGGCAGTTTCTCGCTCGACGCCACGCTATTCCACAGCAATCGCGAGCGCTTCGAGGACGATGGTGGGTGGGGTGGCGCGGCGACCTTATGGCAACGCAACCTCTTCGTGGACGGCGGTTGGCGCTTGGATAATGGGCTTGGCGTCATCAACACGCCCTCGCTGGATCTGCAGCGCAACCAATATCGATTCTTCCTGCCGACCGTGCCCTTTGCAGGCGTAAGTACCCAGTGGACTCAGGACGAACACGGCACCGTTGTCTATGGCGCAGCCGGACGTGCTGGTCTCTACAACGGTACGCGCGTCGTCGGATTCGATCTGGCTGACGGCTACGTCGCTTCGTTCGGTAGCCAGTGGCGCTGGGCACCTGGCTGGACCGGTGCAGCTTCGTACCTGCGCACTCAGGGTCGTATTACCCCCGATGATCGAGGCGAAGCTGTGTTCGTCGACGATCAAACCCAAGCGGTGCACCTGGCGACCCAATGGGAAGGACAACGCGACGCCGTGCAATTGAACGTTTTGGGAAGCGACACCGAGCATGGCGCGGCGCAGGGCGTCTGGATCGATGCCAGTGCGCGTCGGGGACGCTATCGCCACAACTATGGCGCCTTCTCCTTGGACCCCGAACTGGCCTGGGGCGCGTTGCCGATCAACAACGACGTCCGCGGCGGCTATTATCGCATCGCCTATCAATTCGCACGCTGGTCGTGGAATGCGGGCATCGACGATATCCGATCGATCAGCGGCGACGGCTTCGATGGTCAATACGGCACAGGTTTCTTGCGGTATCAAGCCAGTAGCACGTTCGGTTACGGTGGCAGCCTCAGCGTTCGGCATACGTCCGAAAATACGTATGCCATGCAACTCTTCGCAGACAAGAGCACACATTGGGGTCAGACACGCGTCCAATTCGACCGTGCTGATGGTGGAAATCAAGGCGGCGACAGCTGGCTGGCCAGTATTGATCAGGCATTTCCGATGCGTGAAGGCACTCGCCTCTCGGCCTCGTTGGCCTATGGCGAACTGAGCTATTCCGGTGAGTCACCGACGGCCACGACCACCACCGCGTTCTATGGTGGTCGGGACCTGACCGACACGATATCCATCGACGGGACCGCTCGCTGGACCTATGGGAATGGTCCGAGTGCACTGCGGGGTCTGGATTTGAACCTAGGCGTCAACTGGCGCATCCGTCCGCGGTGGTCATTGGCCGCGGCGTTCTACCAGAGCCAAGGGTCGCAACGGTCTCCCTTCATCTTGGATCCGTTGGTCACCGATACGCCGTTCATCTCGCTCCCCCGTGACCGCTCGGTCTTTCTGACCCTGCGCTATGAACGGCAAGCCGGACGATCCCTGGCAGTACTGGGCGGTGCGCCAGGCACTGCCGTAGGTGGCATCGTGGGGTCAGTGTTTCTGGATGAGAATAACGATGGGGTACGCGCTGCCTCCGAACAACCGGCTGCCAACATCACCATCATCCTTGATGGCCGCTACTCGGTGAGGACCGACAGTAACGGTCAGTACGAATTCCCACGGGTTGCAGTGGGCTCGCACCGGATCACCGTGCTACCAGACAACCTGCCGCTACCCTGGTTCGTGGAGGAGAGCGCTGCGCAACAGACTATCGAGATTCGGGTCAGGCAAACCACGCGCCTGGACGTTGCCGCAGGACGTCAACGATGACCATACTGAACCAATCCTTTCTGATGCCCTTTCTATCGGAGCACGATCCCTCCCTATTCAGATCGCAGCTCAGATAAGGTTTTTGCTCCGGAATATTTCCGAAAGACACCGATCGCCTCAAGCGGCAAACCGCATACCCCAATGCGGGATTGGTATGGGGCAGAACGCCAAAGGTACTCGCAGCGGTCCTTTCCAGCGGCTTATTCTGAGGTGGTATCACAGGAGAGTATGATCATCGGGCCATGCGGGAAGAGGTCCGTCCGGCCCTAACGCCCTGTGGTGACGAGCCATATAACGATGGCCGCGCGGATCCCATCGGCCGCAGGACAGGTGGATCGGTTTAACTCGGGTGATTAGTGTGGCAAAGCGAGCATACACAGCCGAGCAAGTGTTTGCGGTAGTCCAAGCCGTTGCGAATGGCGTGCAACAAACGACGATAGCGCAGAATGTCGGATGCAGTAGCACTAGTGTTTCCAGATGGCACGCCCTGTACCGCGGCTTTTCGCTGGAAGATGTCCAGCGCGCCATGGAAGCCAATATAGAACTTGAGCAACTTCGGCGGGAAGCGACCCGTTTTGAGGGTGAACGTAGAGCTTGGCAGCTGCTCATACGCGCCATTCATCTACCGCTCTACAGACGGATACAGCTGCTCGGGCAGTTGCAGTCGGCAAATCTTGTATCCGCTCATCGAGCAAAGCGCATGCTCTGCATCAGCAACACCATGACGCCCCAAGTCAAATATGAGCGAGACAACACCGTCGTCCTTAGGGCCATGAAGGAATATCTCGCCTCCAATCCCAGCCACGGTTTAATACTCATGTATCACAGAATCCTCAAGGGCAAGCTGTGTGGCGAGACGCGGGCACAGAAGCTCTATATCGAGGCGGGGCTTCAGCTGTACAGGCGTAACTCGAAACGCACGGAACGCAGTAAACGGCGCCATCTAGACACCGCATTACATGAAAACGCGACATGGTCTATGGACTTCATGCACTTTCGGCTGACCAATAATGCGGCTGCACGCACCCTCAACGTGCTGGACGATTTCAGCCGAGAGTGTCTTTTGATCAAGGGCGGTTTCGGCACTAGTTCGTTGTTAGTAGCCGAGCAGCTCAACGAGCTCGTCGCTAGACGTGGAGTGCCGGCCCAGATTCGCTGCGACAACGGTCCGGAGTTTACTGGCAAGGCTCTGGCCGCTTGGGCCAGTTCCAAGGGCATCGCCATCAAACACACAGCCCCATTTAAGTTTTACCAGAACGGCTATATAGAGCGCTTTAACCTAACAATGCGGTCAGATCTTTTCCGATGGAACAAGTTCTCCTCGTTGGAGCACTTCCACCAGGTTGCGGAGGACTTTCGATATGAGTACAACCATATTCGCCCCCACCAGAGCTTAGGCTGGGTAACACCAGCAGCCTTCGCAGCCGTCAATCGTTTGCATTGACCGATTGAATCCGCGGCCAAGAGCGGACACGCCCTTAGCTACGACCTACCGACGTCAATGCGATTACGCATGCGATAGCCGAGGACCGAGCCGAGCCCAAGCCGATTGAACAGGGGAACCATCACCACCGCCGCGCCCAGCAGAATTACGGCCTGAATCAGTTGCATGTTGGATGCAGGATCGGCCATCAGCTGCGGAATCCATTTGCGCGATGGGTTCCGTCGCAGAACGGCTTGTTGCCCGATCCTCCACAGCGGCATAAGCGGGTGGTTGTCGTTCGGTTGATAGTCCTGCCCGTGCCACTGCAAATTTCGACGCTTCCGCTAACCAGGAGCGGTCCATCGGTTTCGGGATCAATATTCAGCGGACCACCGCGTTGTGCCAAAGGTTGGGATGCAACGGTGTCAGGCTCGCCAGACGCTTGAAAATGGATGGCATTGTGGCTTCCATCGCAGAACGGCTTGTTCGCTGATGCACCGCAACGACATAGAACCGCGCGCATACCAACTGGAATTCCGTCCAGAATCAGCTGCGCACGAATGCCAAGGGGCCCATTTTCCCTAAGCTGAACAAGGTTGACAGCCGGCGCCATTTCCTCTTGACCACCATCCCGCCGCCGGTAGCCAATTGCGCCCGAAGGACACATGTGGGCGACGGTGATCAGCGCCTCAGCGGTCGCCGCTTCAGGATGGATCCATTCGCCAGGCGTATTGGCCTTAAATACCGCTGGGAGCTCCAGTACGCAGTGCCGTGCATGAATGCAACGCGGGCCATCGTAGACTAGATCTACGGCCGACCCCCGAATTATCTTGGCTCCGTCACGTTGGATTAGCGGCTGAGGTGGGGCAGGTTGTGGTGCGACAGCTTCAGCGACTACACCGACTTGAGCGGAGTCACGCATTGCTTCCTCTTCCCGACGACAGCGCTCGGCATGGCCAGCAAGGCGCTTGGCCAAGTGGTCGGTAGCGGCGCCTGTCGCACGCAACATCGTCTGAAGGTCCGGGTACGCGCTTGCCAGCTTCTCGCATCTGATGGAAATCTCGTGCATTCGTTCTATTAAAACCTCAATACTTCCTGCCTCACCAATCATTGCCGCCGCCGAACGCACTGTCGCAAAGCTCAGACCAGCAGTCACGCCTGTGGCACTGGCGTTGGCGGGAAGTGAACTCAATTTTGTTGCGACCGACCCAAGCAGATGCATGAGTTCGATGCCTGCGGCGACTAGCGCGGTCTGCGTTGGTCGTCCTACATCACCATAGGCCAGCGCCACACATCGCAGACAATGGTTGTAGAGTGCATTACCTAGATCGAGCAGAGCGGCCGCCGGCTCTTCACGGATCCACAAGCGATCTTCCTGCGTCAGCGGGGGCCGCATCACCGGGTTGATGGCACCGGCGCGCGCAGGGCAAAAATCTGCTCGCTCTTGCAGCAACGCGTCGTACTCATAACCCATACGTAGGAACCGCTGATAGTGTGAGTCCACACTTTCAGAATCGGCGCCTTCGCCTTGGCGAACGATGGAATCGATGGCGCTCAATGCCGTTTCTAGGCAGCGCACGGTCTTCAAGCCCGGTAGCTGAGCCACATCTTCGTCGAGTTGATGCTCGGGATCTCCGACGAACAGTGTTGATTCGCCCATCAAGACACTTAGGTGTTTCAGTCCAGCAGCGACAGATCGGTACAGTTCACCAACGGTTTCATAGTCGGTGCAAACCGTCATTAGACGGTTCATATCGAGCGAGCGCGAGTAGCGCCGTGGTGGCTCGAATCCGTCCCCGTCCGCTATGTCCGTGCCATCAGGCCGCTCCAAATAGATAAAGTGCGCGAGCGTCTGTCGATCAAACGGCGCCAGTTTCACCACAATTCCGGCCGGATGGTAACCCGGTGCAATGGGAAAGTTCTGGTGGACAAAATGAGCCGGTGCACCCAGCGATGACAGGATATTGCAGACGATCGTAAGGTGACCCATTTCTTCGACCGACACGGCAACGATCTCACGGCGCCAACGATTTACCGCCTCCATTTCAGAGTCAGACAAGCTCTCCTCTGAACTCTGCTTAAGGCTAAAGGCTGCGTACAAGTAGCAGCACATCAGGTGATGCTCGATCTCGGCCGCCTCAGCCAGCAGTGCCCACAATTGTTCGCGCGAGGTAGGTACGGCAATTTGCAAGACCCGAATCTCCAGCCTAGTCGGTGGGTAGATAGCGGCCTGACCGGGCCGGCATCCTAAGTGATCCGTCCTATCCAGCGTTCTCGGAAAACTGGTGGACTTCTTCCGGCCATTCCATCCACGCCTGCGCGCTGGCACCCCAAATGCTGACCTGGGGGGTCAACCAAGGAGCAGCGACGTCGTCCAAGGTGCCAGTCTTAAGCCAGTCGAGCTCCGGCGTCGCTTCCAATTCTGCCATGATCGGTGATCCACACTTTGCACAGAAATGACGGCGGACAAACTTGCCGCTGCCGCCCTTGTGCTCATAGAAGATTGGGCGCTCTTTCGTAAACTCCAGTGTTCCTTTCTTGTAAGCGAGGATCACCGAGAACGAGGTTCCTGTTTGCCTTTGGCAGCTATGGCACTGGCAGGCCACCGTCATGACCGGATCAGATTCAGTCCGATAACGGACAGAACCGCACAGGCATCCACCTTCGAGTTTCATATTTCCGACCTTCAGTAGAAAAGAACGTTATTTGCTCGATCAATGGCTAACCGTCCAGGTCAATCTAATCGTCTGCTGGCAATGGAGCTTCGGCGTCAATCAAGCCAGCGCTGCGAAGATCGCGCCAGAATCCAGACGGCACTACTTCGAGCAGCGCGGCGCGATCTTCGGCGATACGCTCAGGCTTGCTGGCGCCCGGGATTACCCCCGCCACCGCCGGATGCGCCAGTGAAAAATGAAGGCCCGCAGCCTTCATGCTGATCCCGTATCCGTCGGCCAGCGTTTTAATGCGCGCGACTTTGTCCAAAATTGCCGGCGTCGCCGGCGAATACTCGAAGTTCGGGCCACCCACCAACGCTCCTGAGCTATAGGGCCCACCCACCACGATGTGCAGCCCACGCTCCATCACCTTCGGCATGACGCGCTGCAGCGCACGCGAATGATCCAAAAGGGTGTATCGGCCTGCAAGCAGGAAGCCATCCGGGCGAGGTTCGTCCAGATCGAGTAGGAGTTCGATAGGCTCGACGCGATTAACACCTAGCCCCCACGCTTTGATGACGCCTTCCTCTCGGAGACGATGGAGAGCCCTGAATGCCCCTTTGCGTGCTGTTTCGAATACAGCCAGCCATTCATCACCATAGAAGTCCTGCGCGACATCGTGGACCCAAACTATATCGATGCGATCCGTCCTAAGCCGCTTCAGGCTGTCATTGAGTGAACGAAGCGTTGCGTCGTACGAGTAGTCGTTGACAATCTTGTTTGGCAGGCCGTACTTGAATACATCGCCCTTCTCCCCGAGATCGCGAACACTGATGTCCTCTACCTCATCCAGGATCAGGCGGCCCACCTTGGTGCTGATTACATACGTATCTCGCGGTTTTCCCGCCAGCGCCTCACCCATTCGGATCTCCGCAAGTCCTGCTCCATAGAATGGCGCATTGTCGAAGTACCGAATGCCATCCGCCCATGCCGCCAAAACAGTTGCCTGAGCCTCCGCCTCTGGGATGTCACGAAACATGTTGCCGAGCGGAGCGGTGCCGAAACCAAGCTTTCCGGGCAGGAGCTCTTTCAATGACATACCGAGTTCCTCTATCTGCAGTTAAAGAATCAACTAGCCGAGTTACATCGCACAACACACTCAGATAACCGTCGGCTTGTCGAATGCCATCGATTCCAAGGGCGCGCTGTCGCCCGCCTATTCCGAAGGCGACACAGCGACCGACGCAGCTTCGGCAGCTTGCCGAATCAATGCGGCGACCGTTTCCGGCGCGGCGACATAGATTGCATGGCTCCCAGCCGAAACGACAACGGTTGCGCTCGCTCGTCCAGCCATACCACGCTGGGCATCTGGGGGAATCATCCTGTCGTCCTCTGTTACTAAGTACCAGCTTGGTTTGCTTTTCCAAGCGGGCGTTCCGACCTTCCCTTCAAAGGCCTGGACACCCCAAGGAACCTGGGAATCGGCCATGAACTGGGCGATCTCACTCGGGACATCCGACGCGAATGCTGACGCAAACTTGGATCTGTCCAGAGTCAGAAAGCCATCGGCCGACGGCACGATAGGCGGCCCTTGCGCGCCGGCAGGGGCGTTGGCGATCAACGAGGAAACGGATTCGCCCTGATCGGGCGCGAAAGCCGCTACGTAGACCAGCGACGAAACCTTGGGATCCGATCCCGCCTCTGTAATAACCACTCCTCCGTAAGAGTGTCCTACTAACACAACAGGCCCAGCAGCCCCTGCAATAGCCCGATTCGTCACGGCGACGTCATCTGCAAGCGAGTTCGCTGGATTCTGGACCACTACGACTGGAAATCCTTCTTTTGTCAGGATGCGATGGACACCCGCCCAGCCGGAACCGTCTACGAATGCGCCATGCACCAGAATGATCGTCGGTCGGCTTGTGGAGGGAGCCGCAGGAAGGGCCTCGGAGGTGGTCGCCATGGCCAGCGTTGCGAGAACAAAGAGATATTTCATGACATCACTCCTGGGATGTAAACATCGGACTGGGGCCTAACGACACCTGCTTCACGGCGAAGGCTCGACTCGATTCCCCAGGATCTCCATTCGAGTCGCCTTTACCCCGCCATCGGCGAGTTCCGGTAACCGGGCGAACCATGCTTGCACATGGGGCGTGGCGTTGTGGGCTTCAAAGTCCGCTTGTGTCGCAAAGATCTCGTAGAAAACAAAGTGCCCAGGTGTCTCCCGATCTTCCTGCAGGAAGTACATCAAGTTGTTTGGTTCAGCGCGAACTTTCTCGACCAGAGGCAACGTAATCGCGCGCAGTTCATCTTCCTTCCCCGGCTTCGCGCGCACTTCCGCGACGACGGCGTATGCGTCGGGTGGGATCACGTCGTAACGCGCCACATGGGAATCTGCCGCGAAAGCAGATGCAATCCCAAGTACAGCGATGACCAAGAGAACATTGATCTGGATTGACAGCGAACGCTTCATGGCTCTACTCCTTGCAATTAACCTGAATATGGAAACGACTTGTGATCCGATGCTATGCGCTAGATACAAGACGCTTGCGGGCCTCAAGTGCGCCATCGAATACGCGCTTGACCGGACCTAATGCCTGAACGAACTCAAGTTGCTCGCCCTCGCATCCTTTGCAATAGATCAGCCGCCAACCGTTCGACTTGCCTTCGGTGATGCCGTTGCTGTTTGCTTCGATCGGCGCGGATCGACGCTGCTCCTCCGACGTGACGGTGAGGACTCGATTGGCCCGAACATGGTTCATCCCGCGGCGCGCTGACTCGGCTTCCAGGTCGGCGATGAACTGATTGAAATCGACCTCATCCCGGATGTGGAAGCAGATGTGCATCATTCTGGGATAAGCAGGACTCATGTGATCAAGCGGTTCCGCGAACGCATTTCCGCTGCCGGTAGGCTGTTCCGAATCCCGATACTGCAGGAGCTCGATCACCACGTTGTCGAACTGGACGAAGCGGACATCCAGGCGCTGCGCACCGCTCCTCAGATCCGGTATGCCCATGGTCAGCGGATTAACTTTGCGAGCACGCGACTCGATCACTTGGTCGGTAAGCAACGTATTGTGGATACGCTCTCCATAGAAGTCCCCGTCGCGCATCACCTCGGTACCACCGAGAACCTCGGTATAGAACTCGAACGCTCGATCCATGTTCTGTACCGTAAGGCCGAAATGCTGCACCCCTCTCAGGCGTCCTCCGATCGAGCCGAGGGCTCTGGCTGCGGCCCCTTTCGCAGCAGGCCCCTGCGCGGCCAAGGCGGTGGGTATCGCCGAGGCGGCCAAGCCGCCAGCGATGGTGATTCCAGCTGCTTGCAGGACACTGCGCCTTTGGAGATCGGTGTCGTCGGGACCTGGCTCATGGATCATGGCTATTTCTCCTTCTGAGTTAACATGCGATCTGATTTCACGCATGGGGGTGTGGGCTGCCTAGCTATCGTTTTTTTCCAAAGTCTGATGGTCGCGATAGAGGCTTGGGTATAGCCTGACGGGGATGTCTCTCCGCCGTATTGCGCGCCACTTGTCAGTGTGTTCGTGGTTAAGAGACCGCCAATGTATGCCTCAGGCAGATCATTCAAAACGATCTGGCATCGGACTGGGATCAACGCTTCTTCCGGGAAGTTCACCAAGAGCGCCTGACACTCTCCGCGGCCACGGAAAACCTTTGATCCCATACGTATCTCGGCATGGAAGTTTTGCCTGGTTCTATCGTCTGTCGGCCCAAAGCAGCCGCGAAGCTCCGCAACCCTTTGATTGGCAGCGTCTACGATGAGTCCATCGGCAGGTCGCGATATAACGCTCCAAAACGAGTACCGTCGATCAGCATCGATCGGATACGGGTCAAATCCGACGGCGGAGGCTATGCATCTTCCGCCTTGGACCTCTTGCCGGTCTCGGATGCTTCGAAGGACATAGATTTCCTCGAATCTTTCGTCATGCCCTGTTGGCGAGTCACTCTGTTCGGCATAGACAGGCAATGTGATGACAACGCCGAAGATCAATGATGCTATCGAGATCCATGATCCCAGAATAGGCGCGGCTCGGTTTTGAACTGCAACGTTCATCGTTTCATCCAACCGATCGATGCGGCATGCAGGCTATGTATGTAGAGCCGATCTATGGTTTCGGTTGCGCCAGTCGTCTCTGGATAGGATCCGAGTGGATCCTGTAGGTCTTCGACAACATGACCGTCTTCATTGAAGGCGAAGACGTGCCCATAGGGGTTGCCAACTGGAAGCAAGGCTCGAGGCAGTCGCAGCAACACCTTGCGGAGGAACGGCTTGTCAGAAAGCTCATCTGCTGCAGGATTGCGTGGCCTGAACAAGCCGAGCCAGATTCGACCGTCCCGGCCGCGCATCAGGTTGTCTGGATAGCCAGGAAGATTGTCCAGGAGCACCCGTGCCGAAGGGGATCCACTCGAGACATCAGTATCACGTGCGGACGCATCGATCTTCCAGACCCTGTACCGGCCGGTCTCCGAGACAAATAGCGACCGTCCGTCTGCGGCCATTGCAATGCCGTTCGCGAATGAAAGGCCGTGCACCACCTCGTGCGTGAATCCTGTCGCTGGATCATAGGCGAGCACACGGCCGCTCGCAGCCTGCTCCAGGATGTCGTACAAACTCGCCTCGTACGTACCACCCCAGTCCACGGGCGCGAATCGCGTGGAGGCATCGGTGAAGTAGATGATTCCGTCGGCAGCCACCACAATGGAATTGGCGTAGCGAATGGGATCGTTCGGGCCGACCTGATCCACGAGTACGCGCACGCGACCTTCGTCGATGCTCAACAACCCGCGCATGGCATCGGCGGCGATCATGTTCCCGCCAGCGTCGAAGTCAAATCCGAGCACACGCCCGCCGGTATTGGCGAAGACCTTGGCGTGACTTACGTCTGGGTCCATGCGTAGGATGTTGCCACTGGTCATGGCGGCATATAGCTTGCCGTCCGGGCCTATTGCGAGGTGCTCGGGACCGTATTCCTCGCTTAGGTCGACGGTATGCAGATTCGCCAATCGCGCGTTCTGCGCATAAACACCCACGTAGCCTTGCGCCAGTGGCGCTGCCCAGGCTCGCGGGTCCGCATGCACCGGCCAGAAGCATAGATAGGCCAACGCCGCCAGGATGATTATCCCGATGCCCCACGCCACTTTTCGCTTGATGGACATCGGTTGATCGATTCCTGCGATGCAAGTGGCGCGAGCATGCCTCGGTGTCCCAGGGCGCGCATTCCCCGTTCGGGTAATTAGCACCCCTCCTTGTTCTGATATTAATTTAGCCTCAACTGCTTGGAGAACCGCATGGCCTCACAGCCCTGGCTATCGGTTGTGGAGGAGTTCGTCGAATCAAAAGACTGCCGAAGGTTATTCCTGCGTTACTGGCGCCCCGGAAGCGTTCGTGCTGTTGTGGCCATCGTGCATGAACGTGGGTCGCACAGCGGTCAGTATCGGCTTTTTGCCGAAGCCTTAGCTACGCGGGGCGTTGCCACTTGCGCTATTGATCTTCGAGGATGCGGTCGGTCGCCGGGCTCGCGCTTCCAACTCAGCCCGATCGATGGCTACCTCCGCGATACCCGCACGATGATGTCTCGCATAAGCGAACGCGATCCCACGAGTCCGCTATTTCTGTTCGGTCATGGGACCGGTGCGGTGGTCGCCTGCCTCCATGCCTTGCGACACGGAGACGAGTTGGACGGGATCATCTGCGAGGGGATTGTGCTCGATTCGCCTCGAAACGCCGCGATCTTGCGGATCTTCAGCGGGCTGGCCCCCTCTTTTTTCTGGCTGGCGGGCACTACGCTGCTCCGTGCCAACGATCGCCTACGCGAGGCCCTAGGCGAACTGTCGTTGCCACTGCTGCTGTTGCACGGATCAGAAGACATGATGGCACCGCCCTCCGGTAGCGAGTACCTTCATGGGCGCGTGGGTTCCAGCGACAAGACACTGCAGGTATTCGAGGGCTATTATCATGACCTGATCAACGATCACGGCCATGCTATCGTCCGTGAGAAGACCTGCCAGTGGATCGAGGCGCAACTAAACTCCAGCGCCGGTCGCCGTCGGATGGGCATTGAGTACATCAACGAGTAGCTATGAATACCATCCGCATTCTCGCTGTGGATGACCATCCCCTCCTCAGGGAAGGGATTGCTGCGCTGATTGCCGGTCAACCCGACATGCAACTGTCTGCGGAGGCGTCGACCGGCATGGAGGCCATCGAACGCTTCCGTGAATTCAGACCGGACATTACCTTGCTCGACATCCAGATGCCGGGAATGGGCGGCATTGAAGCGCTGATGGCCATTCGGAGCGACTTCCCTGACGCGCACGTAATCATTCTGACGACGTATGGCGGTGATGCGCTGGCACAGCGTGCACTCAAGGCGGGCGCGCACGCATACGTGCTAAAAGGATCTGTACGCAAGGAGCTACTGGATACGATTCGCTCGGTGCACTTGGGACACAAGCACATCACCGCCGACGTGGCCAGCGCGCTCGCCGCGCATCGGGGAGGAGAAAGTCTTTCATCGCGCGAGATCGACGTGTTGAGGCTGGTGGCCGCGGGGAACTCCAACCACGAAATCGGTTTACGTCTGTCGGTGAGCAAGGAAACGGCGAAGGCGCATGTGAAGCACATCATGGCCAAGCTGGGCGCCAATGACCGCACTCATGCCGTGACCTTGGCGCTGGCTCGAGGAATTCTTCCCTCGGTGAGTGAATAAGTCTCGGCGAACCTTAGTCCGAGCCGACGTAGGCACGACTCGCGGTAATTTTAAGCTCCACCAGCGTGCCGTTGCCGTCGCTGCGGATCTCCAAGCTTCCACCCAACTGGCGGGTCCGCTCCCGCATGCCCTGTATTCCCCAGTGACCGTCCCGACCGTGCGCGATCAACTGGGGCTCCAGGCCGACACCGTCATCACGCACACGTATCGAAAATCGTTCGGCGCCCCACTGAACTTCTACTTGCACCAGCTTGGCTCTCGCGTGCTGCACGGCGTTTCGAAATGCTTCACGGCCTACTTGCAAGACATCGTCGCGCACCAGTGGGATCAAGCGACGCGGCGTACCTTCGATAACGATACGGAACTCCGGCGCGCCGTCCAGCGAGAGCATCGGCATGTCCCGTGCCATTGCGCGCAGCGCTGCTTCGAGATCAGATTCGCTGGCACCAAAGGTGCGGAGGTCTGTGACCGCGTCCCGAGCCCTCTCCACGGTTTCATCACCGCGACTCAACGCCTCATCCAGCGCGATTGCGGCTTCTTGCGGTCGCGCCGGAAGGAGGTTACGTACTGCCTGCAACCGGAACATCAGACCATGAAATCCTTGCAGCAGAGAGTCATGTAGTTCGCGGGCGATGCGCGTGCGCTCTGTGACGCGTTCATCAAGACGGATCTCGAACCGTTGTAGCACTTGGCGCACGCGCAGCTGATAGATGAGCAACACAGAGCCCAGTACGAACAGGGCCATAAGTGTGCGAAACCAAATGGTCTGCCACCAGGGCTCGTGAATGGTGAGTTCCAACGCGGTCGTCTCGGACCATTGACCTCCGCTCGCAGCTGCCTGTACTTCCAGCCGGTAATCTCCTGGCGGCAGAGAATTGTAAGAGGCCACGCGCCGACTGCTGTCCACCACGTGCCACTCTTCTCCCAGCCCAACCAGACGGAAACGGTAGCCAATCGCAGTCGGATTCGTGTAGCTCAAGGCTGCGAATCCGGCGGTGAACGTGTTCTGCGAGTATGGCAAACTCAGTCTTGCCAGTACGGGTAGCACTTGTGGTTGTGACTGTGGCGGCCCATCGGGAAACCTGCGCCCGGCGATCGTCAGATCCGTAAACTCGACGGGAGGTACATGCCCCTGCATTCGGATTCGGTCGGGGTAGAACGCCGTGGCTCCCGAGAATCCGGCGAAGTACATTTTATGTGCCCGACTTTGGTAGCAGGCACCCCAGCCTGTGAAATCCTGGCCCGGAAGTCCATCTATCTGAGAGTAGCTCTGGATTTTTCCCGTTGCCGCGTCGAGCCGAGCGATACCCTTGTTGGTCCCAAACCAGATGCCTTCCTGCGCATCTTCAAGAATGCAGCTCACTGCATTACCCGGCAGCCCATCGTGGACGCGATAATTGCGGATGTGGCCAGTGGCTGGATCGAGCGCGTCGAGACCATTCTGCGTTCCCGCCCAGACCACTCCGCGCCGATCTACATGTACGGCGTTCACTCTGCCATTGCTCACGCTCCCAGGCGCACCGATGGACGGGAACGTCACAAACTCCTTCGTCACTGGATTGAAACGCTGCAGGCCGTACTGGTTAGTGCCCAACCAGATGTTCCCCGAGCTGTCTTCCGCCAGGGCGAGATACTTTGGATCAATTTTCGGCGGTTTGTAGTTCTCGAATCGGCCGCTCTTGTCGTCGAAGCGGGAAAGCCCGCCCCAAGTCGCAAACCAAACGTTCTGCGATCGGTCCACCAGGATATCGTTGACCACGTCATCTGCAAGACTGTTTTGATCGGCGGGATCGTGCTGGAATCGAACCACGCGACCCGATGGTTCGACTAGGACTATGCCGGTTCCCGTAGTACCGAGCCAGATGCGGCCACGAGCGTTCTGTGCCATCGAGATCACATCGGCCTGCAGACCCAGTCGCTGGTGCAGATCTTGTCGTTCACCTGACTGTTGATCGACACCTAACAGCATCCCCATGTAGCTGATCCACAAAGATTGGCCCTCTATCTCAAGAATGGAATTGACCATCTTCTCGCTGCGTATGCGGAGGGAGGTGGGTCTCGGAGGAAGTTTCTCGAAAAGTGGTTTCCGTGCGGGGAAAAGGTTGAGTTGCTCGCCATGCAAGGCCACCCAAATGTTGTCCTCCCGGTCCTGAAACAGCGTGACGATGTCGTCACCACCGAGGCTTTGCGGGTCACTGGGGCTATGGCGATACCGAATGAAGCGCTGACGATCAACGTCCAGGTGAAGCAGCCCCGCGCCTCCAGTGCCGAACCACAAACCACCGCCGCGATCCTCGAGCGCCGTGAATATTCCGAAGCGTGGCATCGGCGCGCCAGTGCTATCGACGAATCGGTAGTTGGTCAGAGTATTGGTCGTCCGATCAAATGTGGAGAGTCCGCTTCCGCCCGCATGATAGATCCAGAGTATTCCCGAACGATCTTCGATGAAGTTTATTTCCCTTGGCTCCCGGAGCGGTATCCGTGTGAGCACCCGACCACTGCTCCGGTCGATGGCTTCGAGCCCTGCAGAACTTGTTATCCAGAAAGTGCCCGAGTGGTCTTCCTTAGCAAATTTCAGATCGTTGCTGGCGAGCGAACCAGAGTCCTCGGGATCAGCTTGGAAATGCGCGAGAGCTCTGCCGTCCGAATCAATCCCGTATAAGCCTGCGGTGGTGCTCAGCCACATAGTCCCAGATCGGTCCTGATAAAACGATTGAGCCGTTGGACTGGACTTGCCGGCGTAGGAGATCCGACTGAAAGTCCCGGTCCGGGGATCGAAAATGTCTACGCCCTTCTCGGTCGAGATCCACAACCGACCAGACTTATCGTTATAAATAGCGTAGACGAACACGCCACTAAGCTGATTCCTGTTGTTTGGATCGGCTGCAAATACCACATGACTGTATCCATCGAATCGATACAGACCGTATTGCGTCCCGAACCACATGAATCCGATATCGTCCTGGGCAATCTGCCCGACTCTCGACGCCGAGAACTCCTGAGAGTTTTCTACGCGACTGAAGGCAATATCGTCGCCTTCGATCACAGTAATGGGGTGCGATTCCGCAGCGATGTGCGCGTGCGTCAATGCGCGAGCATCAGCGACAACAGAAAAGTACGACGCTGCAAGCGCCGCGAGGCCCATTAGACAGGGCCATCTATACAACGCAGACATTCCTATCATTCTGATAGACATGCGCCGGTACAGGTAGGTTAGTGGCAATGCTGCTTCAACGCAGTTCGAAGCTCGGAACGTGATGGATATTTTGCTCCCGGGACTTACCGAACTTGAGAGAGTCCGGATAGCGGGGTTTTGGCAGAAGAATAACCCGGTAGCCGCTCCTCCGGCCAAGAGAGCATCGGGTTTCCTGTAGGTGGACCCCTTATGGGTCGGAATCGGACATTGGCTCGCGCCGAACGATCCCTTGACCAGATGGCGATCGGCGGAGTTCTTCTGGCGGACCAAGACCCCCACTCGACGTGGCGACGATCGACATCTGTGTCATGGACGGGGCTTGGCCCAAAGACACCTGCAGGTTATCAAAAACATGCTGGCGGCCATGGCCGAGGGATGCGGCATCGACAAGCCGTCGCTCGCTTGGTGGGTCACCTTCAGGGTCATCGACGAAGGCAGTTGGGGCTCGCGCGGCGGGGTGACTTCGATCTTCGATCTGCTTGCCAGCGGGGTATTCACCGAGGCCAAGGCCGACGCCATCCGTCGGTTTTTGGAACGGTAGACAGTCTGAACAACCCGGCAGGAATGACGGGCCGTCCACAGCGTGTCAGCAGCCTGAGGGAGCTACGATTCCGAATGGCGCCACAGCGACCTTCACCTTGAGTTGCGCGGTGCAGTAGTACGGTCGCAGGCGTAACCTCCGACTTACTATCAGCTATCCTAAACAACTTCGCGATGAAGGAACATCGATGCTCAATCTTTCCCGACACGTTGGTCAGACGATAAAGATCGGAGACGAAATAACCATTACCGTTCTCCCCTTCAAATCGCATGGCGAGGTGCGCCTTGGGATCGCCGCGCCGAGCGCCGTGCCGGTCCACCGCTCCGAAATTTATGACCGCATACAGCGCGCCAAGCCGATCACTGCGGAACTGCCTGATGCGCGGGCAGCCAGCGACCCTGATTGAAGGGTGTCGATGTACGGAGTGAAGCCAGTACGCAGAGCTCTATATGAAATTTGCCTGCCTTGCACCGACTACTTGCGCGCTCCAAAGTGATACTGGAGTATCACTTCATGCGCACCGAACTCGTTACCACCCTCAAGCGGCAGGCGACCGAACTCCTCTCGGATATCGAACGGGACAAGGAACCTATTCTTATTACTCAACACGGCCTGCCAAGCGCCTACCTCGTGGACGTCGAGACCTATCAGTTGATGCAACAGCGCATGGCCGTGATGGAGGGCATCGCCCGTGGGGAGTTGGCGATCGCTGAGGCGCGCGTGGCCACTCATGCCCAAGCCAAGACGCGCCTCGCGCGATGGTTGAAATAATCTGTTCGGAGCCGGCGTTGAGCGACTTGGACGCCGTCGTCGATTACATCGCTCTAGAAAACCCGGCCGCCGCCGCAGAGTTGGTTAAGTGCATCGTTGAGCACGTAGGGCAGTTAGCTGACCACCGGATATCCCGACCAATAACCTAAACAGACCCTAAATTTACATGGATTCACGGAGAAGGCTTGAGGCGATAACTGAAAGGAAATCGATGGCTGACAGTCTGTGGTTTTTCTGACGGTAACTGCGACGGTAACCGCAAAAGTCTACAAACAATAAATCGTTCGGAAACAGTTACTTGAATACACTATACGAAACCACCCATACCACCACATCAAGCAACGCCTTGAATCCGGTATTGAATCAGCTAACCCCGCGTAATTGCGGGGTTTTTTGTTGCCGGGTCGAGGCCGGTACCGGCACGGATCCGACGGTTTTTCACGCCCGGACTTGCTCCAGATGCCGTTCCGTCACGGGCGGCGTCCCAGGTTGGCTGCCTTTCCTGCAGGTCGCCGTCGCGCGGCGGCCCCATCCTGCTCCGCACATCGCGGCGCTGGCCGCGTCGACCGCCCGCGGCAATGGCGCAGCCGCCCAGGGTGACTCGTGGCGGTCCCCGTTTGCGAGCGGAGATGCTTGGGAGACACGCCGTTCATCGCCTATGCCGACCTCAGCCGAGATCCAAAACCGTCAAGCATCGGAATAAAGCCGGCCACCGGCATCGGTGCGGTTTTAACCACCGGGACACGAGCTTGAAGCGAAACGAAGCGGGCGGATTAACCAAGAACCAACGTCGTTCCGACCGCCCTCCGACGGATCGTTAGGCATCCTTGTAGCGACTCTTCGAGTGAATAGCGATGAAGCATTCAAACATGGCGGTTGCAGAACGCGGCGGGCGAACTGAAGGCGATACGCAGATCACTGCCTACCCGCGACTTCTCCGGATATTCGCCGGATCGACCATCGCCGCAGCCCTATGCGGCCTCGCCGCTTTGGCGACGGACGGCAGCAAGGGGCTGCATCCTGCCCCATTCCTTGCGCTGGCCACGTTATTGGCGATCACGGCCGCCTGCGCGTTCCTCTCCATGTTGCTGTGCCTGTCGGGAGAGGCGGTCATTCGCTGGTGGAAACGCTAGGGCGGGAAATCGCTACCGTCGTTTTCGGCGCCGCGCTTCTCTATTGCCTGCTACGGCACTTCGCGAACAGATCGTAAGCGGGTTGATACTCGCGGGTGCTCACTTGCATCAGTCCCAGGATGGAGGGAAACAGGTTGTCGTGACTGACCGGTTCCGTCGCCTCGTGCCTCAGGCATGCGGTGTCCAGCTTGGCGTCCTGCACGAACCCTGGCGAGAACCACATCGCCATCGGTACCCGGGTCTGCTCCGCCGGTGCGATGGAGTAAGGCACGCCGTGCAGGAACAAGCCCTTCTCGCCCAGCGATTCGCCATGATCGGAAACGTAGATCAAAGCCGTGTCGTAGTCGGCCTGCGACTCGAGCAGGCCGATGGCCTGGGCGAGGAAATGATCCGTGTACAACAACGCATTGTCGTAGGCGTTTACGATGCCCTGGCGCTCGCACTCGCCCAGCTCGGAGTTTTCACAGGTGGGCGTAAAGCGCTTGAAGCGCGATGGGTAACGTTCGAAATAGCTGGGGCCATGATTGCCCAACTGATGCAGCACTATTACCTGGTCGCCTTTGGAGGGCGAAAGCTGCGCACGCAGATCCTTGAGCAGGATCTCATCCAGGCAACGCTTGCCGTTGCAAAGATCGGGATCTTTGGCGTCCGCCAGATGCTGGATCGGCAGACCGTCGCACACCCCCTTGCAGCCGGACTGGTTGTCGCGCCACAAGGTGGTCACACCCGCATGATCCAGTACGTGCAGCAAGGACTGGTGGCTGCGGATCTCCTCTTCGTTGTAATTGCGGCGGCCATAGGGAGAAAACATGCAGGGCAGCGACACCTCGGTACTGGTCCCGCAGGAACTCACCTGGGAAAAGTTGATGAGTCCGTCGACCTTGGCCAGTTCGGGCGTGGTCTGGCGCGCGTAACCGTTCAATCCCCAGTTCTGCGCGCGCGCCGTTTCTCCAACCACCAGCACCAGCAGCCTTGGTTTGCCGCCGCTGATGCGTGGGGTCTCCTTGGCGTCGGTTCCGATGGGAAGGAGCGCTTTTTTGGGCCCGGGAGGCGACGCCAGCGCCACGTTGGACAACGCAACGATGTAATTGGCCGGAGTCACCAGGTAGCGCACTTCGCGATGGTTCCGTACCAGCGAGGAGATGTCCTGGAATGAAAGCAAGGTCCCCGCGGCCGCCACCATTGCCATCATCGCCAGGAAAGCGGAACGGATGGCCAGCGCGCGGTGCCAGTTGCGCTTGAGCAGACGTATGCGCCACAGCGCCATCACCGGAACGAGGGTCAGTACGATGGGAATCAGGAGCAATGGAGATAACAGCTCACTGGACTCCTTGCTGTCGGTATGCAGCACGTTGCGCAGCATGTCGGCGTCCAGATACACGCCGTAGGCGCTCATGTAATGGGCGGCGAGCGCGGTGACCAGAAAAAGCACGGTCAGCAGCGGTTTGGCCGTCCAGCGATTGACCACCAGCCCCAGCAGCAGCGCATGCAATGCGGTCGTCACCAGGAACAACGATATCGCCAATCGCCACTGCTCCAGCGGATGGGCGAGCGCGCTATGCCAGAACGCGCCGTTGCTGAACATGGAAAAAAACAGACTGCAAAGCAGAATCAGCGCCTCGCTTCCGATAACCGGACGAAGTTTCCACCAGGCGATAGGCCGATCGTCTTTCCGATTGAGCGCTTCCTGGCTCCCGACGATGGTGCTCATGGCGCAGCCTCCACCCACTGGCCCTTCTGGCGATGTCCCAGCATCAGCAGATAAAGCGCCAGCGCGATGAGCCAGCAGATCATCAGCGCCCAGAGATCGTGAGAAAGAAAGTGCGCGCCGCGAAGCTGTTGCGCGACTCCGAATATGGCGCCCAGACCCAATGCGAAGCCAAGCCCCCACCAGCGCCAACGCGGACGCGTGCTCAGGAAGAAGAAATACAGTGCGATCCATGCATAGCCCGCGCTGGCATGGCCGGCGGGAAAGCACTTCGCATGACCTAGTATCGACGGCCGATGCATGAACAACCCGTAGTAGGCGTTATCGCCTCCGTAGCGCAGCAGATCCCAAGGGCAGTCCACGTTGGTCCAACGCTTCAACAGACCGACGGCGGCAGTGGAGAGCGCGGTGGCGAGCAGCAGGTAGACCAGCGGCCGCCGCCATTGCCTTGCTTGCCGCACCAGCAGCGATATTCCGACCATCAGCGCCAAGGTGAACCACATGTCCTTGCTGGCCTGACGGCCTGAGGCATGCAGCAGATCCTGAGTGAGGTATCCGGTCTGCAGATTCCAGGCGTGGCCCTCCATTGCGTACAAACGATCCGCGAGCCAGAGATCTCCATGCAGGCCCATCAGCACCACCGATAGACCGGCGAAGATCGTCAGCGGCATCCACAAGTGTTGGAAATAGAACCGCGAGCCGACATTCGGCCACTCGCGCACCGGATTGCCGCCCAGCGCGCCGGGGCCGATTGCCAGCCATGATCGTGGAGCGGGTAGAGGAGTAGGAGATTGCATCCGCGCGCGCATAGGAACAATTGGCGCGAATGATTGGAGTTGCTCTGTCGGAGAGCGGTCGGAGCGGGGTTCGCTGTCCGTTAAGACCCTGGATCGGTTAGCTGGGATTCAAGGAGTTTCGTCGTCCTCCGCCTTGAACGCGGGCGTCGTGCACCCCGGTTTCCATGCATTGCCCGGCACCAGCAACCAGCGGTTGCGATTGGACTGGCCGATATCGATCGCGCGTGCGCGGTTCACGCAGGGGCTCAAGGCCTTGTCCAGCACGAACACCCAGCGCCGCGACGGATCTTCCAGCAACCACGGCCCGGCCGCGGCCCACTGGTCCTGCCATGAGTGCTTGAAGCCGAAATCGACTGTGGGCCGGTCGCTCTGCAAGGCGTTCTGTTCGCGCCAAGCCACCATGCCCAGTTGCGCTTGCGGCCCGATGCGCTGGCTCACCCGCTGCATCAGCTTGCGGGCGGAACTGTCGGCATCCAGCGTAGGCGCCAGACCGAAGCCATAAGTCATCCACAGCAAGGCCGTCACCACGACTACCGCCGTACCCACGCGTCGGCGCCCGGCCCAGAGGATCACCGCCATCGAGGTCAGCCCGAAAGCG
Organism: Pseudoxanthomonas sacheonensis; assembly: GCF_031455975.1. Taxonomy (GTDB): domain Bacteria; phylum Pseudomonadota; class Gammaproteobacteria; order Xanthomonadales; family Xanthomonadaceae; genus Pseudoxanthomonas_A; species Pseudoxanthomonas_A sacheonensis_A. Next base: position 251,553 of record NZ_JAVDTT010000002.1, read on the forward strand.
AGCAGCCAGAACAAGAAGGTGCGCAAGGTGGCCGTGTCGATGTCGCGTTGGGCGGCCAGCCGGTGGGCCCACTCGTTGGCGCCCAGCAAGCCCGACAACGCCAGGGCGGACATCACCAGCGCCAGCACCCCTACGTAACCCAACAGCGTCCGCTGCACGGCGACGCGACGCATCAGCGCTTGCAGCAGCGGCGCAGCGGCCACGCACAAGGCCGGCAGCATGGGGAAAATATAAACCTCGCGCTTACCGGGACTGGCGCTGAAGAACAGCAGGACCAATGCGCTCCACCCCAGCAGCAACCAGAAACGCCGATCGCCACGGCGCAACCGACGCCACCAGGCGGGCACCAGCCAGGGCAACAGCAAGGCGCCCGGCAGCCACAAGGTCACGATGACCTGCGCGAAGTACCAGAACGGCTGCACGTGGTGCCAGGCTCCCGCATAGCGTTTGCCGGTCTGTTTGAGGAGGATTTCGGCGGCATAAGCGTGGAAGGCGGGATCCGAACTGTTGTAAACCGCCCACAGCATCGGCACGACCCAAACGCCCGTACCCGCGACGAAGCACAGCGCGCCCACTAGCCAACGCCATCCATCGCGCGTGGGTAGCGTCGTGCGCGGCGCTTTGCGATCCCGCCACAGCAGCACAGCCCAGGGCAACAGCACCAGCACGGGAAGAAAACCCACGCCCTTGGTCACCGTGCCCAGCCCGGCGGCGAAGAAACCCAGCCACGCCAGTGGCCAGTGCGGTCCACGCAACAGATGGCGCAACAGCCCATAGAGCGACAAGGTGGTCATCGCCACCAGGACCATGTCGATCTGGCCGCGCTTGGCCTGCAAGCCGAACTGCAGACAGACGAACAAGGCGAGCGCCGCGTACTGGCCTGCCCTGCGGTTCCACAACCGCGCGGCCAGGTCGTAGGTCAGCCATAGGGTCAGCAGCGCCGCGAGCAGCGAAGGCAGCAGGAAGGCGACCCTCCAGTTGCCGATCGCTTCGTACGCCGCCGCCTGCATCCACATGAACACAGGCGGCTTTTCGGCGTAGAACTCGCTTCCACGATGCGGGAACAGCCATTGCCCCGACTCGACCATGTCGCGCGCGGCCAGGACGAAGCGCGGTTCATCCGGAGGCGAAGGATCCCGCATACCCAGTCCGGCCAGCAGACTGACCGCGATGAGTACGATCAGCAACGCCAAACGGGACGAGGACAGGGACATTCGTGGCAGGCGGGTCATTAGGGTGCGCGGCGCTCGCGGAAACGTGGCAATAGTGGATTTTGCAATGTAGGAAATATGTAAGAACAGACTCTGACGTTTTTCCGACCCGGGCGATGAAAACATCTCGTGCGCTGCTTTCCCAGCGACCCGGAGGGCTGAGTCGTGCGACTGCTGGTGGTAGAGGACAATGCGAGCCTGGTCGCCAACCTGTTCGATTACTTCGAAGCGCGCGGCCATACGCTGGACGCGGCTCCGGACGGCATCACCGGTCTGCACCTGGCTACCCAGCAGTCCTACGACGTGGTGATTCTGGACTGGATGCTGCCACGCATGGACGGCCGCGAGGTATTGCGCCGTCTGCGTAACGAGCGTCCCGCCCAACCGGTAGTCATGCTGACCTCGCGCCACGAACTGGCGGACAAGATTGCCGGCTTCCGTGCCGGTGCAGATGACTATCTGACCAAACCCTTCGCCCTGCCCGAGTTGGAAGTCCGCCTCGAAGCGCTGCTGGCGCGGCGCGATGGACGTGGAAGCAATCGCGTGCTCGAAGTGCACGGCCTGCGTTTGGACTTGCATACTCTGGAAGTCCATCGCGACGGACAACGGCTGCACCTGTACCCCGCCTGCCGCAAGCTGCTCGAAACGCTGATGCAGGCCAGCCCTGCTGCCGTTTCCCGCGAGCGTTTGGAGCGGACGCTATGGGTGGATCGCCCACCGGATGGCGACCTGCTGCGCTCCCATGTGTACGAGTTGCGGCGCAGCGTCGACGGCCCGTTTGCGGTGAAGCTGATCCATACCTTGCCGAGGGTCGGTTATCGGCTCGCGTTGCTTGGGGCCAGCGACGATTCTTATCCCGATGCACGTAACCAGGCCGAGTAAGCCACCACGGTTAGGAGGCGCCGGCTAGTGCGCTGCCCGGTCTCGCTTCCATCCACGGTGGCGGATATCCAGATACAGGCTGTAGATCGCGGTGAAGGCCGGGAACAGGTTCTGGATGACCCCTACCGAATCCTGCTTGGAGGAAAACAGGAAGTAGCTCAAAGTCATCAAGCTGCCGACGATGCTCATGTACCAGAACAATCGCGGGATCACCGGCTTGCGGGCGCGGCGCGAGGCGACGAACTGCACCAGCCAGCGCGCCCCGAACATCAGCGCGCCGACCATGCCGATCACCTTCCACGGGGTCATGTGCAGACCGGTCCAACTCAGCCACAGGATTTCCTGGTTCATCGGATGCATGTTCTGCTCACAGTTCCTCTGCGCGCGGAATCCTGCTGCGCTTTATCAACCAGGCTACGCCACGCAGATCGCTGATGCCTACCCAGGCGCGGTGGAGGTTGTTGTACTTTGAAACGCCGGCCGTACGGCCGCGGTGATGGACCGGGATGCTGACAGTGCGCCAACCGGCGCGCTGCATCAGCGCAGGCAGGTAACGATGCATGTGGTCGAAATAGGGCAGCTCGAGGAAAGCCTCTCGTTCGAACAGCTTGATGCCGCAGCCGGTATCCGGCGTGTCGTCGCGGAGCAGGCGGGAACGAATGGCGTTGGCCCATCGCGACGCCCAACGCTTACTGGCGCTGTCCTGTCGATTTACGCGCCAGCCAGCGAACAGGCGCACCTCGGCTGCTGCCGAGGTACACGCCTCTAACAGTTTGGGAATGTCGGCAGGGTCGTTCTGCCCGTCGCCGTCCAGGGTCGCTATCCAGCGCGAGCGCGCCGCCTTCACCCCGGTGCGGATGGCCGTGCTCTGCCCGCTCTGCACCAGATGGCGGATCACCCGCAACTCAGGCACTTGCTCCTGCAACGATTTTAGCTGCTGCACGCTGTCGTCGGTGGAATGGTCATCCACATAGACGATCTCGAAAGGCAGCCGCGAGCGCAGCGCCGCGACGATCTCGTGGACTAGGGGGGCAATATTGTCGCGCTCGTTGTACACGGGCACGACCACGGAAAGTTCGGGAGTCACGACAAATGCGTCTCGGTCATAGAGCTTGGCAAACGAGGGTGGGAGGCACGTCGGAAAACCAGCGCGCACGGGCAAGCCATACGTTAGCCACCCCCTCCGACTCCACAGTCGAGCAAGCGTGGAAAAAGGGCTGTCGGAAATTCGTCAGAACTCCGTTAGCCCGGCGTTAACCGTTCACTTCCACCACCAAGCCTACGGTACCGCCTGTTACAGGCGCTTTGACAGAGGGGCACCGATACTGGGAGCATCAATCCTTGCATCGCTCGCCGCGACAGGCTTTCAGGATTCTCCATGCGACTGTTGGTGATCGAAGACAACCGCAGCCTGGTCGCCAACCTGTTCGAATATTTCGAGGCCCGCGGCCACACGCTGGATGCGGCCCCGGATGGCATTACCGGGCTGCATCTGGCCAGCAAGGGCGCCTACGACGTGGTCATCTTGGACTGGATGCTGCCGCGGATGGATGGCCGTGAAGTGCTGCGGCGGCTGCGCGAGAACGAGAACTCCGGGGTACCGGTCATCATGCTGACCGCTCGCGACGAGCTTCCCGACAAGATCGCCGGATTCCGCGCCGGCGCCGACGATTACCTGACCAAACCCTTCGCCCTGCCAGAACTGGAAGTACGCGTGGAAGCGCTGATCGCCCGTGTGGCCGGTCGCGGCCGTAGCCGCATACTCGAGGTCCAGGATCTGCGCCTGGATCTGGCCACGCTGGAAGTGACGCGCGGCGGGCAAGTCCTGCACTTGTATCCGGCCTGCCGCAAATTACTGGAAACGCTGATGCAGGCCAGCCCCGCCGCGGTCAGCCGCGAACGGCTGGAACACGCCCTATGGGGCGACGAACCGCCCGACGGAGACATGCTGCGCTCGCATATCTACGAACTGAGGCGCAGCGTGGATGGCCCGTTCCCGGTCAAGCTCATCCACACCCTGCCACGCGTGGGCTATCGGTTGGCCGCCATCACCCAGGATCCCGCCGATGGAAACTAGGACGCCGCTGAAACAACGCATCCTGCGCTGGCTGGTCGTCTACGCGGTATTGCTCTCGGCCGCGGTGTTGATGGGCGGATACTTCATCCACGAGCGGGTGGAGCACCTGGCCTGGGAATCGCTGCTCAGGGCGGAACTGGACTACTACGGGCAGCGCATCCAGGCCAATCCGGCCTATCGCTGGCACGACACCGACACCCTGCGCCTGTTCGGAGTCCCCGGTGCTCCGCCGTTGCCGGCCAACCTGACGCCTCTCGAGGCGGGTTTGCACGACGACATGACCCTGGACGGGGTGAACAGCGTGGTGCTGATCGAGCAGATCGACGGAAAACCCTTGGCGATGGCGCTCAACCTGACCGAGTTCGAGGGCGTGGAGGGAACCATTAGCGCGGCCGTGGCCGCCGGGACCGTCATCGTCATCCTCATCCTGGGTCTGGTGGTGATGTGGCGCCTGGGTCTGGTGATCCAACCGCTGGCGGCGTTGGCCAAACAGGTGGAAGCGCTGAAACCGGCGCAGCCGAATCAGGAAGTGAATCTGGATGCCAACGCCAGCACCGAACTGGTGGTCATCGCCGATGCGTTCAACGACTACCTGCGCCGCAATCAGAGCTTCGTGGAGCGCGAGCACGCTTTCATCGCCAGCTCCAGCCATGAACTGCGTACTCCTATCGCGGTGATCGCCGGCGCCTCCGAGCTGGTGCTCGAACAGGCCGACGTGCCCGCCGCCGCACGCAATCAGGTGGCCCGCATCCACCGCACCGCGCGCAATGTGGAGCAGTTGATTTCGTTGCTGCTGACTCTGGCCAAGGATCCCGCGCGGCTGGCCGATTCCAGCGACCGGGTTGCGCTGGACCAGCTGTTGCCGGAAATCGTCGAGGACCATCAGCACCTGACCCGCGACAAGGATCTGGTGCTGGTGCAGCAGGCCATGCCGGCCTGCGAGATCGTCGCGCCTCTGACCATCGTGCAGGCCGCCATCGGCAACCTGTTGCGCAACGCCATCGAGAACAGCGATCGCGGCGAGATCCGCATCAGCCTGCGTGCGGATGCGACGGTGGTGATCGAGGATCCGGGCCACGGCATGTCGCCCGAGGAGATCAGCGAAATCTATGCGCGCCTGGCGCGCGGCGGCGGACGGGACGGCGGCGGCATCGGCCTGGAGCTGATCTCGCGCCTGTGCGAACATCTGGGTTGGAAGCTTGCGTTCTCCTCGGTGCCCGGCCGAGGCACCCGCACCACCCTGCGCCTGCGCTGATCGCCACTGAAAAACCCCTCGCGCGACGTCTGTGGGAGCGGCGTCCCGCCACGAGCTCTTGATCTTGTGGAGACTCCAAAAGCTCGCGGCGGGACGCCGCTCCCACGAGCGCCGCTTCTACCGCGTTGGTTCAATCAGCGCGCGCTTCTTCCGCCAGGCGCTTGGCTTCCTGTTCTTTCGCTTCGCGCGCGGTGCGGTCGTTCTCGCGCATTTCGTACCACATGCCGTTGAGGATGGCGAAACTCGCCGCCAGACTCACGCCGAGTATCCAGGAGAAATACCACATGGTTCACCTCAGTAGGAGTTGTGGTTCTGTTCCAGGCTTTCCGGGCTCACCTTGCCGCGCAGTACGCGGTACACCCAACTGGTGTAGAGGATGATCAGGGGCAGGAACAAGCAGGTCACCACCAGCATGACGAACAAGGTCAGGTGGCTGGAGGACGAATCCCACAGGGTCAGGCTGGAGGATGGGTGGGTGGAGGAGGGCAGCAGGAACGGGAACACCGCCACGCCTTCGGTGAGGATGATGCTGGCGATGGCCAATGCCGAAGCCAGGAACGCCGATCCGCCGCGTCCTGCGCGCAGCAGCAGCGCGCTCAGCAGCGCGCCCAGCACGCCCAGCACAGGGAAGATCCAGGTCCAGGGCATAGCCTGGTAGTTGGCCATCCAGCCGCCGGTTGCGGACGCGACCTGCTTGAACAACGGGTTCGATGCAGCCGCGGTGTCGGCGACTCCGACGATCGTATGGCCCGTTATCCCAAACGCCACCCAGATCCCCGCCAACACGAACAGCACCGCCGTCGCCAACGCCGCCAGCGAACCGTAGCGCCGCGCGCGCATCGCCACCGGTCCATCGGTCTTGATCGTCAGCATCGCCGCGCCATGCGCCACCAGCATGCTCACGCTGACCAGACCGCACAGCACCGCGAACGGCGAGAGCAGCGCGAAGAATCCGCCGGTGTAGTAGATGCGCAGGGTGTCGTCGAAGTGGAAAGGCGCGCCCAGCAGCACGTTGCCCATGGCCACGCCGAACACCAGCGCCGGCACGAACCCGCCGATGAACAAGCCCCAGTCCCACACTGCGCGCCAGCGTTTGTCTTCCACTTTGCTGCGGAACTTGAAACCGACCGGCCGCAATATCAGCGCGAACAGGATCAGGAACATCGCCAGATAAAAGCCGGAGAAACTGACCGCATATAGCGCCGGAAAGGCAGCGAAGATCGCTGCGCCGCCTACGATCAGCCACACCTGATTGCCTTCCCACACCGGGCCGACCACGTTCAACACCAGACGCCGCTCGGCGTCGGTGCGCGCCACTGCGGGCAACAACGTGCCCACGCCCAAATCGAAGCCGTCCATCACCGCGAAGCCGATCAGCAGAATGCCCAGCAGCAGCCACCAGATCAGGCGCAGGGTCTCGTAATCGAGGGGAATCGTGTCCATGTCGTTCTCCCGTCAGGCCGCGGTCGAGGAAGCGGCCGCCAGCGGCGTGCCTTCGTGGTTGGGGCGCCGCGCGCCGCCGGGCATGTCGTCCGGCCCCTTCAAGATCACCTTGCGCAACAGGTACACGTCGACCACCGCCAGCGAGGTGTAGATGACCACGAAGCCGGTCAGCGAAATGATCACTTGGTGCAACTTCAAGCCGGAGGCGGCGAGGAACGTCGGCAGCACGCCATCGATGATCCACGGCTGTCGTCCGAACTCGGCGATCAGCCAGCCTGCTTCGATGGCCAGCCAGGGCAGCGGCAGGCTGTACAGCGCCAGTTTCAGGAACCAACGGTACTTGTCCAGCTTCCGCACCGTCGCCAGCCAGAACGCCAGCGCGAAGAAGGCGATGAAATAGAAGCCCACGCCGGCCATCAAGCGGAAGCTCCAGAACAGCGGCGCCACCCGCGGAATGGTGTCGGCCGCGGCCTTGTCGATTTCCTGCTCGGTGGCGTTGCCGATGTCCTCGCGGTAGCGTTTCAACAACAATGCGTAACCCATGTCCTGCCAATGCAAGTCGAACATGGCCTTCGCATGCATATCGCTGCGGTCGGCGCGCAGCTTCTGCAGAGCCGCATAGGCGACCTGGCCGTTGCGGATGCGTTCCTCGGCGCGCTCGACCAACTCGTTGATGCCGGGGATCTCGGTATTGAACGAGCGCGTTCCGATCAGCCCCATCACCCAGGGGATATGCACTGCGTATTCGTTGGTGCGGGTTTCCTGGTTGGGGATGGCGAAGGCGTTGAAGCCGGCCGGGGCCGGTTCGGTCTCCCACATCGCCTCGATCGCCGCCAGTTTCATCTTCTGGTTTTCGCCGGTGACGTAGCCGCTCTCGTCGCCCAGCACCACCACCGACAAAGACGCCGCCAATCCGAAGCTCGCGGCCACCGCCATCGAGCGCTTCGCAAGGTCCACGTGCCGTCCCCGCAGCAGGTAGAACGCGCTGATCGACATCACGAACACCGCGCCGAGCACGTAGCCCGCGCTGACCGTGTGCACGAACTTGGCCTGCGCGACCGGGTTGAACAGCACCGCCATGAAGTCGGTGACTTCCATGCGCATGGTGTCCGGGTTGAAGGTGGCGCCGACCGGATACTGCATCCAGCCGTTGGCGATCAGAATCCACAAGGCGGAGAAATTGGTGCCCAGCGCGACCAGCCAGGTCACCATCAGGTGCTTGACCTTGGACAGCTTGTCCCAGCCGAAGAAGAACAGGCCGACGAAAGTGGCTTCCAGGAAGAACGCCATCAGCCCTTCGATCGCCAGCGGTGCGCCGAAGATATCGCCGACGTACTGGCTGTAGTAGGACCAGTTCATGCCGAACTGGAATTCCATGACGATGCCGGTAGCCACGCCCATGGCGAAGTTGATGCCGAACAGCGTGCCCCAGAACAGCGTCATCCGCCGCCAGATGTCGCGCCCGGTCATCACATAGACGCTCTCCATGATCGCGACCATGAAGGACAGACCCAGGGTGAGCGGCACGAACAGGAAGTGGTACATCGCGGTCAGCGCGAACTGCAGGCGCGACAACTCGACTACGGTCATGTCCGGCATGGCGCGGCTTACCCGGTGAAGATGCCGGCATTCTGCGCCCCTTCTCCGCCTGCCGCATTGATCTGGATCAACGTCCGCCTTGGACGCATAGCTACAATGCGTTCACCGGCACCTCCTGCCCGGAACCCACGGTTCGCCTTGATCGCCGCCCACTTCCCCTCGACGCCAACCGCATGGAAGCCGTAGCAACGGCGGAAACGGAAGCAGTCGCGCTGCGTCGGGGAAAGATCCGGCGCCTGAATGGGTTGGGGCGGGCCTGCAAAGGCCGCCTGCGCATCGCCGGCGCCTGCGGCGCGCTCGCGGGCTGGATGCTGATTCCGCAGGCGGCCGCCATCGCCTGGGCGGTGCAGCAAGTGCTGGTGGAGCATGCGAGCCCCCGCGACTCGATGGCCCCGCTGTGCGCGCTGTTGATGGTGGGATTGCTGCGTGCCGCGCTGGCCTGGATATCGCGCAGGCAAGCCGATGAGGCCGTGGAAGCCATACGCGCCGATCTCCGTAACGGACTGATCCGACGCCTGCTGGCGGGTGGACCGCTATGGCTGCGCCAACGCCGCAGCGGCGAACTCGCCGAACTGATGGGCACCCATGCCGATGCCATGGAAGGCTATTTCGGCGGCTACCTGCTGGCGCGCGCGGAAGTGATCGCGGTGCCGCTGGCCTTGTTGATCGCAGTGTTCTGCGTGGACCGCGTGGTCGGCGCGATCCTGTTGGTGACTTTGCCGCTGATTCCCTTGTTCATGATGCTGGTCGGCTGGGGTGCGGAAGCGGCCAGCCGGCAGCAACTCAAGGCGCTGGCGCGCATGGGCGGCTATTTCGCCGACCGCTTGCGCGGGCTGGGAGTGATCCGTCTGTACGGACGCGGCGATGCCGAGCTGGCGGGCATACGCGATGCCGCCGAAGGAGTGCGCGTGCGCAGCCTCAAAGTGCTGCGAATCGCTTTCCTGTCTTCGGCAGTGCTGGAATTCTTCGCCTCGTTGAGCGTGGCGATGGTGGCGGTCTATCTGGGTCTGACCTACTTGGGCATGCTGGACCTGCGTGGCGCGCCGCTGAGCCTGGGCATGGGCGTGTTCTGTCTGCTGCTGGCGCCGGAGTACTACGCGCCGTTGCGGCGTCTGGCCACGCATTACCATGATCGCGCGAATGCATTGGCCGCGCTCGATGAAATCGAAAGCGCTCTGGAAGACAGCACACGTGCCGCAGATGCGGCGCACGTGGGAGCGGCGTCCCGCCGCGAGCTCTTGCCCTTACCCTCTTCCACAACCCTGGAAAAACAGCCACAAGCAGGAGCAGAAGCTCGCGGCGGGACGCCGCTCCCACAGGGGCAGCTCCCACAGGGCCAGCTTTCGGCTCGACCGGCTCCCACTGCGGCGGCGATGCTTGAAGTCTGCGATCTCGTTCTGCGCCCGCTTGGCGCGGCACATGACGTGCTGACCGGCATCACCTTCGACTTGAACGCCGGCGGCGGCCTTGCGCTGTGCGGTCCGAGCGGCTCTGGGAAAAGCACGCTGCTCGACGCATTGGCTGGCTGGCTCCTTCCAACCGCTGGCAGCTTGTCGATCCCCGAAGCCACCCGCATTGGCTACGCTTCGCAGCGCCCTTACCTCTTCCACGGCAGCATCGCCGACAACCTGCGCATGGCTAATCCGCAAGCCAGCGAAGCGGAGTTGCACTCTGCCGCCGAAGCCGCGCAAGTGCTCCGCTTCGCGCACAAGCTTCCGCATGGGCTGGACACGATGATCGGCGAACGCGGCTTCGGCCTGTCCGGCGGCGAAGCCAGGCGTATCGCCTTGGCTCGCGTGTTCCTGCGCGATCCGCAGCTGTTGCTGTTGGACGAACCCACCGCATTCCTCGATTCCGAAACCGAAACCGCATTGCTCGCCGCACTGGCGGAGTTCGCGCGTGGGCGCACCCTGGTGCTGGCGACGCACAGTCAGGCCGCCATGCGCTTGGCCGGACAAGTCTTGTGGCTGCCGGATGGCGTGATTTCCCCGGCGGAGGGCATGCCGTGAGCGTATTCCGCCTGCACGCGCGATCCATCGCCCTGACGATCTTCCTGCTGCTGCTCACGCTGCTGGCAGGCACCGCTCTGCTGGGATTGGCTGGGCACTTCCTGACCGCCGCCGCGCTGGCGGGCGCGACGGCGATGGGGTTCAACTTCTTCGCTCCCTCTGCCGGCATCCGCGCGCTGACCTTCCTCCGCATCCTGTCGCGGTACGCCGAAAAACTCGTCGGCCACGACACGACCCTGCGGCTGGCGCGCGACCTGCGCGTGGACTTCTTCCACCGCGTGTTGCCGCTCGCTCCGCTGGGATTGGGAAGGCATCGCGTGGGCGATCTGCTGGCGCGGCTGGTGGCGGACATCGAAAGCGTGGATGGCCTGTTGGTGCGCGCGCTCGGCCCCTTGCTCGCACTGGCGGGATTGGGATTGGTCGCCGCCATCGCAGCGGGGTTCGTGCTGCCTGCGGCAGGAGCGCTACTCGCCCTCGTCCTGCTGACGCTGGGCGTCGGCATTCCCTCCGTCGTCTCCCGCAGCGCAACCCACGCTGAAACGGCGAGAGCGCAAGCGCGTGCGGACTTGCGCACCGCCGTACTCGAAGGGCTGGAAGGCGCGACCGATCTGGCCGCGCTGGAAGCGACCGGATCGTGGATCGAACATATCGACGCAGCCACCGCGGAAGCCGCGCGCTGCGAACGCGAGCGCAAGGCGCGCCTGTCGCTGGGCACCGCCCTGCATGCGACCGTCGTGGCCCTCTCGCTGCCGGCCATGCTGTGGTTGCTGCTGGACGCCGCGTACAACGGCCGTCTGTCCCCCGCCGCGGTGGGTGGACTGTTCTTCATGACCGTCGCCGTCTACGAAGCGTGCGCCGGCGCGAACCTGGCTTGGCAATCGCTGCAGGCAGCGCGCGCGTCGCAGCAGCGCCTGCAGCAGGTCGCCACGCAGGCGCCGCTAGTGGCCGATCCTGCGATGGCTCAGCCCGTGCCCAAGCACGCGGAGCTGGAATTCCGGGACGTCTGTTTCCACTGGCCGGACGAGGCGCGCGACGTATTGCGGGAAGCGAACCTGCGCATCGCTCCCGGACAACGCATCGCGCTGTACGGCGACAGCGGCGCCGGCAAGAGTTCGCTGCTGGCGCTGGCCCTGCGCCTGTGCGATCCGCAAAGCGGATCGGTGCGTTATGGCGGCGCCGACCTGCGCCAGTTCAAGCAGGCCGACTGGCACGCGCAGATCGCGTGGTTGCCGCAGGAAGCGCCGGTGTTCGCCGGCAGCGTCCGCGACAACCTGCGCATGGGCGCGCCCGAAGCCGACGATACGCAGCTGTGGGACGCGTTGTCGCAAGTGAAGATGGAAGGCGCGATTAGCGCGCTATCGGAGGGGCTCGATGCGTGGATCGGTGAGAACGGCGCCACGCTTTCGGCCGGCCAATCGCGCCGCATCGCACTCGCACGCGCATTGCTGCGCGACACGCCGTTGTTGTTGTTGGACGAGCCGACCGAAGGCCTGGATGCCGACACCGCCAACGAACTGCTGCTGGACCTGTCCGCCGCCAGCGGATCGCGCAGCGTGCTGATGGTCAGCCATGATGAATTGCCGGAAGGGGTTGTGCATGCCCGATATCGATTGATCGATGGGCATCTGGTCTTGGAAACGTGAGTCTTTATTTTAGAGACGAGCGGCGCGACTGCTTTTGACTCCCTTCTCCCACCGGGAGAAGGTGGCGCGAAGCGACGGATGAGGGCGTGCGAATTCAGGCTCACGGGAAGTTACAGTTCAAGCTGATTTTTCCTTCCCTCATCCGCCCTACGGGCACCCCGTATCAAGTACGGGGCAGGCTCTTCTCCCGGAGGGAGAAGGAAAGCATGATCAAGCCCGCGCTTCGGCTAGCGCCTGCAAACGCTTCGGATCCAATAACTCGATGTGATGCGGATCAGCAGCGGAGATCATCCCGTCCTGGCGCAGCCTGGTGAAGCTGCGGCTCACCGTCTCCACCGTCAGCCCCAGGTAGTCGGCGATATCGGCGCGCGTCATCGGCAGCACCAGTTGGTTGCCGCCGATGCCCTGCCGCTGCCGGCGCGCGGCCATGTCCAGCAGGAAGCCGGCCAGACGCTCCAGCGGCGTCATTCGCGCCAGCGCCATCAGGTTGTTGCGGGTCGCATCGAGTTCGACGCAGGCGCGTTCCAACAATTCGTGTTCCAGCCCGGGATGGCGTTCGCACAGTTCGCGCATGTCGGCCTGGGCGATGGAACAGAGCACGCTGTCGCTGATCGCCTCGATCGAGTGCCGATAGTGGGAGGCGCCGCTGAAACCGATGAAATCGCCCGGCATCAGAAAACCGGCCACCAGGCGGCGGCCGTCCGGCAACACGCGGATGCGGCGCAGGGCCCCGGAAGTGACGGTGAAGACATAGCGCCGCACATCGCCTTCGCGGGCCAGCATCTGTCCGGCCTGCAGACGGACATCGCCCGCCATTGCGTCCAGCGCTTCGGTCTGGTCGGTGGAAAGCGCGGTGCAGACGGCCAGATGGCGCACCAGACAGCGGGTGCAGGCATGGGTGCCGGTACGGCGCGACGGCGTTGCCGCCCGGATCGGGCCGGGAACGTCCTTGCCTCTGGGGCTGCGCAGGACGGGTGAATCCATGTCAGGAGCGGGGTTTCCCGTGCATGCGCCCATGATACTCCCGGGCCCTGTCTGAACGTCCGACACCACTAAGGAGGAGCTTTTGCGAGCGGGATCGGTTACAGTGCGCCCCGTTTGCAAGCGGCCGTCCGTTTCCCTTCGGGATCGCCGGCGCCTCAGGTCTCGTAAGTTGACCGATGCGCCCGCCCCCACTCCGACGCCATTCGCCTTGCAGATACGGCCCCGCCGCTTTGGCGCCGGCCGCCTACATTTCTCGCAGCGCGGTTCATCGGGAACGCTTCGGGTAATACCTCGATCTCTTCTGGTCTGTTGCCGTCCGCACTTTGCGTGGGCGACTGCGGCCGTTTCGATCGGAATACTGGAGCTTCATCGAATGTCTTTTGAAAACCTCGGGCTTTCGCCCTTCCTGCTGCGTGCCCTGAAAGAACAGGGTTACGACACCCCCACCCCCATCCAGACCCAGGCCATTCCGCTGGCCCTGGCCGGCCACGACCTGATGGCCGGCGCGCAGACCGGCACCGGCAAGACCGCCGCGTTCGGCCTGCCGCTGTTGCAGCACCTGGGCACCTCTCCGCAGGCGGTCAACGGCCAGCGCAAGCCGCGCGCGCTGATCCTGGCCCCGACCCGCGAGCTGGCCGTGCAGGTGCACGACAGCCTGCGCGACTACAGCAAATACCTGCGCATCCCCAGCACCACCATCTACGGCGGCGCCGGCATGGGCCCGCAGCAGGACGCGCTGCGTCGTGGCGTGGACCTGATCGTGGCCACCCCCGGCCGTTTGATCGACCACATGGACCGCCGCAACGTGGACCTGTCGGGCATCGAGATCCTGGTGCTGGACGAAGCCGACCGCATGCTCGACATGGGCTTCCTGCCGGCGATCAAGCGCATCCTCACCAAACTGCCCAAGCAGAACCGGCAGACGCTGCTGTTCTCGGCGACCTTCGTCGACAGCATCAAGCAGCTGGCGATGGAGTTCATGCACGAGCCCAAGCAGATCCAGGTCACCCCCAGCAACACCGTGGCCGAGACCATCAGCCACCGCGTGCATCCGGTCGACGGCACCCGCAAGCGCGAACTGCTGCTGCACATCCTGGCCGCCGATTCGCGCAAGCAGACCCTGGTGTTCGGCCGCACCAAGCACGGCTGCGACAAGCTGACCAAGTACCTGGAGCAGTCCGGCATCAAGGCCGCGGCGATCCACGGCAACAAGAGCCAGGGCGCCCGCATCCGCGCGCTGAAGGACTTCAAGGCCGGCCGCATCAACGTACTGGTGGCCACCGACATCGCCGCGCGCGGTATCGATATCGACCAGCTGCCGACCGTGATCAACTTCGACCTGCCGATGGTCGCCGAGGATTACGTGCACCGTATCGGCCGCACCGGCCGCAACGGCTCGCAGGGCGAAGCGATCTCGCTGGTGGCGCAGGACGAAGCCAAACTGCTGCGTGCGATCACCCGCATGCTCAAGCGCGACGTGGAAATCCGCGACGTGCCCGGCTTCGAGCCGATGCGTCCGATCCGCTGGGGCAACGACAATCCGCCCAACGAGCGTCCGGGCGGCAACAGCGCCCCGCGCCGCGCCAATACCGCGCGTCGTCCGCATTCGGAGGCGCCGCGTCATGCGCATGCCGGCCCGAAGCAGCGTACCGCCGGCGGCGCGCATCCGTCGGGCGGACAGCGCGATGGTGCGCGCAGTCCCAACCCCTATCGTCAGGGTGCGCGTCCGGCACGCTGAGCTTCTTCGGTAATTGATTCGGAAAGGGCTGGCCTTCGGGCCGGCCTTTTCTTTGTCATCGAGCAACCAAAATAAGGTCGTCATCCCGGCATTCGCCGGGATGACGACCTTTGATGAATATTTCTCGGTAATCCGGGCCTTCTTCGGCCCCAACCCACACAACTACAATGCCGCCCATGGACATCTTCAAAATCTTCACCCTGGAAGCCGCGCACCGGCTTCCCAACGTTCCGCCCGGCCACAAGTGCGCGCGCCTGCATGGGCATTCGTTCCGCATCGAAGTGCGCGTGACGGGCGAACCGGGGCCTGAAACCGGCTGGGTGATGGACTTCGGCGACATCAAGGCCGCGTTCCAGCCGCTATACGACCAGCTGGATCATCATTACCTCAACGACATCGAAGGCCTGGACAACCCGACCAGCGAACGGCTGGCGATCTGGGTCTGGGAGCGGCTCAAGCCCGCATTGCCTGCGCTGAGCGAGATCGTGGTCCACGAGACCTGCACCTCGGGCTGCCGCTACCGCGGCTGAGCCGGCGGCACATCTATTTATAGATGTGGGAGCGGCGTCCCGCCGCGAGCTTTCCCCCAGGCAATCACGCATTGTCGACCTGTGCCAGGTAAGAGCTCGTGGCGGGACGCCGCTCCCACGGCCCTATTGGGTCCATACAAGCGCTTGATTTTAAACGGGCCCTGACCGTTCGTCGGCTGACCATACGCCTGTTGTTGCATTGCAACAAAGGCCTGTATATGCTGCACCGCAACAAGTCGGTAAACCCCTTTCAGGAGACATCATCATGTCCGCACAGATCAACGAACAGTTCACCACCTTCACCCACCAGTTCGCCGCTGCCGCTGCGCGCGCCAACCGTCTGGCCCTGGAAAACGCCGAAACCGTGTTCGGCGTGCAGCTGAAGACCTTCGAGAAGAACGTCGAAGCCACCACCGCGTTCTTCGGCGAGCTGTCGGAAATCCGCGACGTCGAAGCCTACAAGACCGTGTGGCCGAAGGGCCTGCAGATCGCCAAGGAAAACGCCGAGCGCTTCGCCGCTGCCGGCCAGGAAGTGATCGGCCTGACCCTGAAGACCAACGAAGCCCTCGGCCAGCTGGCCAAGAGCCAGTTCGAAGCCGCCAGCGAAACCGCGCAGGCGACCGTGGCCAAGGCGACCAAGGCCGCTAAGGGCAAGTAAGCCAAGCAAGCAATCTGCAACACCTCGTCGTTTTATTGCGCGGCCCCCCTCCCTCCGCGCAACCGACCCGGCAGCCCCCACGCTGCCGGGTTTTTTATTGCCCGAGCGCGTAGGAGCGACGTGAGTCGCGAATTGTGCCGAGATCCTGGCTTCACGACTTACGCCCCAAAGGAAGTCCCCTTGGGGGACGGCGCTCCTACGGCAGCGGACCTTCGCGCGCCAACTTCAGCTCGCGCGACAAAGACTTGGCGTCCGGTGTCGGGCGAAAAGGCAATCTTCCCCAGCAGGGCGCTTGCAGGCGGACACGCAACAATTCGAAATTTTCGTCCTGGCGGTCCATGTCCGGATCGACGTGATTGGCGATCCAGCCCACCAGCTCGCAACCATCGTCGGCGATCGCGCGCGCCGTCAGTCGCGCGTGATTGAGACAGCCCAGGCGCATGCCCACCACCATCACCACCGGCAAGCGCAAGCTGCGCACCACGTCGACCTGATCCAGCGTGGCGGACAACGGCGCCGACCAACCTCCGACACCCTCCACCACCACCGCATCGGCCGAGACCCGCAAGCGTTCGAATGCGGACACGATCTTCCCCAATTCGATTTCCACGCCGGCCTCGCGCGCGGCGATTTCCGGCGCCAGCGGCGAAGGCAAGGCATAGGGATTGAGATCGGCGTAGCCGGGACGCGGATCGCTGGCTTCCAACAACGCCAGCGCATCCTCGTTGCGCCAGCCGGTGTCGGTCCGCTCGCAACCGCTGGCCACCGGCTTCATGCCGACCGCACGCAGTCCGTCCGATCGCAAAGCGTGCAGCAACGCGGTGGAGGCGATGGTCTTGCCTATGCCGGTGTCGGTTCCGGTGACGTAGAAATGCTTCATCTTGGAAATGGTGGCCGTTGCTCGCGTCGAATCTCGTTTACTTTTGCATGATTTAGGTTACGCATGTGCGCCTAATCAACAGGCGTAGCCACACCATGGCTGCACGGAACGCCGTCATCATGAAAGGGATAGAATCCGGCCATGTCCTTCGCCACCCAGACCCTGTCCGGCAGTAAGCCGGAACAGTATGCGCAGCTCGTCGCTCAGGCGCGCGCATTGATCCAGGGCGAGCCCGACCGCGTGGCCAACGCCGCGAACCTGGCCGCCCTCGTCTACCACGCCTTGCCCGATCTCAATTGGGTCGGCTTCTATTTCTACGACGGCGCCGAACTGGTGGTGGGTCCCTTCCAGGGTTTGCCCGCCTGCGTCCGCATCGCGCTGGACAAAGGCGTCTGCGGCGCCGCCGCGCGCACCCGCCAGACCCAGCGCGTGGCCGATGTGGAAGCCTTCCCCGGCCATATCGCCTGCGATGCGGCCTCACGCTCCGAATTGGTGGTGCCGCTGGTGCACGACGGCGAACTGGTCGGCGTGTTCGACCTGGACAGCCCGCGCGTCAATCGCTTCGACGAGGAAGACCAACAGGGCCTGGAAGCCATCGCCCAAGCCTTCCTGGACGCCCTGCAATGACCGCCGCGCCGCCGATCAAGATGCGCAACATCGGCCCCAAGTCCGCCGCCTGGTTGCGCCAGGTGGGCTTGCGGACCCAGGAAGACATCGCCGCCGCCGGCCCGGTCGATGCCTTCATGCGGGTCAAGCGCGCCGGTTTCCGTCCCAGCCTCAACTTGCTGTACGCGCTGGAAGGCGCATTGGCCGACTGCCATTGGCAGGAAGTGCCCGAAGCGCGCCGGCAGCTACTCGTGGCCGAATACGAAGCGGCCGCCGCCCTGCTTCCCGCACCGCGCGGACGTCCCGCCGCGTCGCCGGTCACCACCACGCACCACGAACAGCAGGATCACGAGGCATCGCCCGCGTTCGATCTGTTCGATTCGCCGGGCGACGACGACGGCGAACGCGAAGACTAAATCGGTCGCGCCCGACGCGCGGCTATGCCCGCCCGTCCCGCATCGCGTACACTTCGCGCGCTTCAAGGTGACCCTGCGGCACGCGCCAACGGGTTGAAACGGGAAGCCGGTGAGTCGTTCCGATCCAGGTCGCGAGCCACGATTCCGGCGCTGCCCCCGCAACGGTAAGCGAGCCAGCCAGAGCATCAGCCACTGCACGCATGTGCGGGAAGGCGCCGCGGCCGAAGCCGCACTCGCACGAGTGCCCTCTTCAACTCGCAAGCCCGGAGACCGGCCTTGGAGTTCACTGGTTGCGATGCGGCGGGCATTGCGGCGGCGGTCCGTGCTGCGGGCCTTCGCGCGCGCCTTAACTGGCAATTCCCACCGCTTGCGACTCCATCAGACCATTCCGCGTACGGGTCGTGCGCGGTGGAGAAGTTCGCCATGCAGCACCGTCTTCCCGTTTTCCCCTCGCTCCACGTCCTTGCCTTCGCCATCGCGCTGGTTCTTCCCTCGATGGCCCGTGCGGAGATCGCCGCCGACGCCACCGATCTCGACGAGATCGTGGTCACCGGCACCCGCACCGATGTCGCCATCGAAGACAGCCTGATGCCTGCGCAGGTGATCGACCGCGAAGAAATCGAACGCACGCAGGCGCGCTCGTTGCCGGAACTGCTGAAAGGCCGCGCGGGCCTGAACATCACCAACCAGGGCGGGCCAGGCAAGCTGACCTCGATCTTCCTGCGCGGCGCCGAATCCGACCACGTGCTGGTACTGGTCGACGGCATCCGCATCGGCTCCGCCACCGCCGGCCTGGCGTCTTTCCAGGACTTGCCCGTCGATCAGATCGAACGTATCGAAATCATCCGCGGCCCGCGCTCCAGCCTGTACGGTTCGGAAGCCATCGGCGGCGTGATCCAGATCTTCACCCGCAAGGGCGGCATGGGTTTCGAACCGCATTTCCGCATCGGCGCGGGCAGCAATAATCTGCGCGAGGCCAGCGCCGGTTTCAGCAATCGCGGCGAACGCGGCTGGATCAGCGCCGAAGGGGCGTACCAGGAGACCGACGGCATCAATGCCTGCCGTGGCGCGGGCTTTCCCGTCTTCCAGGGTTGCTTCGCCGACGAACCCGACCAGGACGGCTATCGCAACGTCTCCCTATCGCTGCGCGGCGGCGTTGACGTCACCGACGATGTGACCGTCGAGGGCCATTTCCTCAACGCCGATGCCGACAACGAATACGACGGCAGCATCTTCGGCGGCAACGAGACCGAAACCACCCAGCGCGTGCTCGGCAGCAAGCTGACCTGGACGCCGGGCGAGCGCTTCAAACTCACCGCGCAGGCGGGACGCACTGCGGACAAGTCCGACGCGTACTTCCGTGACGCGGGTGTCCGCAGCTACGTCAACACCTTCGACACGCAGCGCGACACGGCCTCGCTGCAGGCGGATTTCGCGTTCGCCGACGGACAGCTGCTGACCGCCGGCGGCGACTGGCAACGGGACGAAGTGACCAGCACCACCGAATTTCTGGTGAACGAACGCGACAACACCGGCGTCTTCGTCGAATACCAGGGCCGCTTCGGCGCGCACCAGCTGCAGGCCAGTGTGCGCAACGACGACAACGAACAGTTCGGCAACCACACCACCGGCAGCGTCGGTTGGGGCATGTCGTTGGGCAATGATTTCAGGCTCAACGCCAGCTACGGCACCGGCTTCAAGGCGCCTACGTTCAACGACCTGTACTTCCCGTTCGGCGGCAACCCGGACCTGAAGCCGGAAGAGTCGAAGAGCTTCAACCTCGGTATCGGGCAATACGCTGCGAACTGGACCTGGACGTTCAACGTGTTCCAGACGCGCATCGATGCGCTGACCGGCTACGACAGCTTCTTCAACCTGGTGCAGATAGACGAAGCGCGCATCCGTGGCGCGGAACTGACCTTCGCCACCACCTTCGCCGGCTGGGACCTGTCGACGCAACTCAGTTATGCCGATCCGCGTGCGCGTGCGCACCTGACCGCCGAAGGCGCCGACAATCCCAACTACGACAACCTGCTGCCCCGTCGCGCTCCGCGCACCGGTCGCATCGACCTGGACCGCAGCTTCGGCGCCTTCCGTTTCGGCACCACCCTCAACGGCGCCAGCGCACGCTACGACGACGCGGCCAACACTGTGCGTGTGGCCGGATACGGGACCGTGGATCTGCGCTTGGAATATGCAGTGAATGCCGACTGGACGCTGCAGGCACGCGCGACCAACGTGTTCGACCGGGACTACGAGACCATCGCCTGGTACAACCAGCCCGGCCGCGAGTACGGGCTGAGCCTGCGCTACCGGCCAGCGCGCTGAGCGCGCGACGTAGAGGCGAGCCCTTCGACAGGCTCAGGACATGCTTGCTCGGCCGCTTTTGAATTGTCGGCAACGCATCTCGACGCACGCCCGCACCCTCACCCCAACCCCTCTCCCGCTGGAGAGGGGCTCAGGCCGCGAGCAGTTCGCGCATGTCGTCGACCACCTGTATCCCCTTCACCGCATGCGGATCGAAGCCGCGCAGATAACCGTAAGTCACCAGCGCCATCGGCATCTTGGCCGCCACCGCCGTCTCCACGTCGGTGGCCGAATCGCCGACCATCAGGCATTGCGCCGGTTGCAGGCCGAAATGCTCGACCACGTGCAGCAGCGGCAGCGCACTGGGTTTGCGCTCGGGCAGCGTGTCGCCGCCGACGATGACTTCGAAATAACCGCCCAGGTCCAGCGCATCGAGCAGCGGACGCACGAAACGCTCAGGCTTGTTGGTGCACACCGCCACAGCGACGCCGCGATCGCGCAGCGCCTGCAGCGTTTCGACCACGCCCGGATAGACGGTGGGATACAGCAGCAGGCACTCGGCGTAATGGACCATGAAGCCCGGCATCACTTCTTCCAAGTCAATGCGCTTGCCGGCGTGTTCGAATGCGCTGGTCACCAATGCGCGCGCGCCGTCGCCTATCCAGCCGCGGATGACCGATTCCTCGACCCGCGGCAATGACCAGTCCGCCAGCGTGCGATTGACCGCCTCGGCGATATCGGACGCGCTGTCCACCAGGGTGCCGTCCAGGTCGAAGACGACAAGCGAATAAGGAAAGCTCAAGATTTTTCTCCAGATGAAAAGATTGCTTACCGCAAACTTATATCCCGTTCGTGGTGAGCTTGTCGAAGATCCCGCTCATGGTAAGCCCGTCGAGTATCCCGTTCGTGGTGAGCCTGTCGAACCACGCCTTTTGCATAATGCTTCAGAGCAAGCGGCTGTAAGATTCCTCCAAGAGCGTGGTTCGACAAGCTCACCACGAACGGTTGCTCAGGCTCAAACGGCTGCTAAGACTCACCACGAACGGTTCTCTATGGGTTCGACTCATTAAACAATGTGCCTTGGGACATTCCCTCCTCGCGCTCGCGAAAGCCTCCCAGCCCCACGCCCACCAACCGATACAGGGTTCCCTCCGGCTGCTCCACTCTCGCGCATAACGACAAGGCGATGTCCGTCAGCGTTTCGAGGGAATCCGGCGGCGTCTCCGGCGTATGGCTGCGGGTAAGAATGCGGAACTGGGAAGTCTTGAGCTTCAGCACCACCGTGCGCCCGACACGTTCGGTCTTGCGCGAAGCTTCCCACGTCTTCACCGCCAGGCGACGGATGGTGGGCGCCAATTCGTGCAGCGGCACGTCATGTTCGAACGTATCCTCGGCGGAAATGGATTGCACCGGCTGGTTGGGTTCGACCGGCCGTTCGTCGATGCCGCGCGCACGGCGGTACAGGGAAGCGCCGAAGCTGCCGAAATTGCGCTGCAGCTCGTCCATCGGGTACTCGCGCAGATCGCCGACCAGCTCGATGCCCAGCGCGGAAAGTTTTCCCTGCATCACCTTGCCCACGCCGGGAATCTTCGCCACCGGCAGCGGCGCCAGGAAGGCGTCGACCTGCTGCGGACGGATCACGAACTGACCGTCGGGCTTGCGCCAGTCCGAGGCGATCTTGGCCAGGAACTTGTTGGGGGCGATGCCGGCCGAAGCGGTGAGCGAAGTTTCCTCGCGGATCTGCCGGCGGATCTCTTCGGCGATGGCGGTGGCGCTGGGGAAATCGGTCTTGGGCTCGGTGACGTCCAGGTAGGCTTCGTCTAGCGATAGCGGTTCCACCAAGTCGGTGTGCCGCAGGAAGATGTCGCGGATCTGTTTCGAGGCCGCCTTGTAGCGCACGAAATCCGGCGGCACGAATACCGCCTGCGGGCATAGCCGCTCCGCGCGCACCGCCGGCATCGCCGAGCGCACGCCGAACTTGCGCGCCTCGTACGAGGCCGCGCACACCACCGACCGCGCGCCGCGCCAAGCCACCACGACGGGCTTTCCACGCAGGTCGGGATTGTCGCGTTGCTCGACCGACGCGTAGAAGGCGTCCATGTCGATGTGGAGGATCTTGCGCACAGGCGCATTATGCCGCGCACAGCCTCGCTAGGCATCGGTTCCCGAGGTCAGATCCGCGTGCAACAGGCGATGGAACAGGTGCTCGCCCGCTTCGCGCCGCACCGAAAGCCGGCCGGTGGAATAGGCGCGCGAATTCAGGCCGCGCTGCACCGATTTGCAGATGGCCATGTCCTCGTCCTGGATGATGTTGCCCACATCGATGCTGGCCCGGTTGCGTTCGCGCGCGGCCTCCGAGACATCGGCGAAGTAGAAATCGAAGATGACCTCGGTGCGGTCCAGCCCCAGCGGCAGGACCAGGTTCACATCCATCTGACCTTCGTACCAGTTGACCATGAAATTGGGGTGCAGCCAGTAGTACAACGCGCGGTCGCCGCCGCGCACCGAGGAGAAATCGGCGTGATCGCCGTCCTTCACCATCGGGCTGGACTGCAAGCAGTGGTGCTTTCCGTTTTCGATGGTGTAGTTCTTGAAATCCAGGACGCTGTTGAGGCCCTTGTGCAGGTGCGGCACGTGATAGCCGCCGTCGAGGTAGTTATCGACGAAGACTTTCCAGTTGCAGTCGAAGAGATAGTGACGGCGCTCGAACCAGTGCAGTTGGTGCAATCGCAGGGCGGCGAATTCCGCGATCAGATCCGGGCCCAGGAATTCCTCCAGGCTAGGGCCGTCCGCATCCAGGCGCACGAATACCCAGTTCTCCCACACCGCCGTCGCCACCGGCGCCAGTCCGTGCGTGCTGCGGTCGAAGTGGCACTCGCTGTTGAAGCTGGGCGTACCCTTGAGCGCGCCTTCCAATGTGTAAGTCCAGCCGTGGTAAGGGCAGCGCAGGTTCTTCGCGCAGCCGGCTGCTTCGGTCATCACCGCCGCGGCGTGGTGGCGGCACACATTGAAGAAACCCCGCAGCACGCCATCGTCCCCGCGCACCACCAGGATGGGTTCGCCAGCGATTTCGCAGGTGACGTATTGGCCGGGTTCGCGCAACTGGTCCACGCGTCCGGCCAGCTGCCAAGTGCGGGAGAAGGTGGTGCGGCGTTCGAGCGCGGCGATGCGTTCGTCGACGTACCACGAGGAGGGGATGGTGCTGGCTTCCGCCAGCGGCGTCGCAGGATCGTATTGTCCGAGGAGCTCGGTTACCGAGGCCTTCATACGTGCATGCCATCCAGGTCAGCGGCGATGTTATCGCCACTGTAACGGACAACCTCGGCGCATGGTATCGCCGCGCGGGGACGGCGATAGCATGCACAGCAATGCCTAACCCGGTCCGCGCGCCTGCAGGCGTTGCGCGGATTCCGAAAGGGCGTCGATGCCTCGCTGCCGCCCTGGGCGCGGCACCAGCATCGGCACCTGCTTCCGATAGTCTTCGTACTCGGGCAGCGCCGCGACCAGATCGCGTTCTTCCAGCTGGATGGCGATGAGGATGTAGGCGGTAGTCATCAGCGCGAACAGCAGGTGGGTCACGGTCATGGTGGGAGTGGCCCAGAAGGTGAAAAGCCAGGCCACATACAAAGGATGGCGTACCCAGCGATAGACACTGGGTGTCTTGAACGGCAGCGGCGTGTAGGTGCGTCCGCGGAACTGCAGCCACACCTGGCGCAGACCGAACAGGTCGAAATGGTTGAGCAGGAACGTGGTGTACAGCAGCAGCGCCCAGCCGAACGCATAAGCCGCGTACAGAGCGATCCGCGCCGCTTCGTTCTGCACGTTCCAGACCATGCCGCCAATCGGACTCCACAGCCAGAACAGCAGGATCAAGGCGAGGCTGGAAAGCAACGTGTACGTGCTGCGCTCGGCCGACTCGGGGATGATCCGTGTCCACACGCGCTTGAACGCCGGCCGCGCCATCACGCTGTGCTGCAGTGCGAACAGGGCGAGCAGGCCCAGGTCGATCATCACCGCGGTTCCGACGCTGGTGGTGCGCGCCGAGTCCATCGTTTTGGGCACCCACAGATTGCCGATGAAGCCGATGGCGTACAGGAACGTGGCGAAGAACACGGCGTAGCAAACCACGCCGTAGAGCAGGATCAGGGAACGTTTCATCGCGGCCTCGCTGTTTGCGGCACCTGCGCAGGCGTCGCCTGCGCGTGCTTGGGGAAGGATGCGGCAGCGTCGCGCGCGCGCAAGCGGCGCGACAGGGGAGTAATGTCCCGACGTGGCGCCGGAATGCGTGGATAACGTGGAGGAATGTCCCGGCTACACTCCGGTCGGGGCTCAGCGCAGGGAATCCTGAATGCAACAATCGATCCGCTACCTGACCACGAGAGACGGCGCGCGGCTGGCCTGGGCGTCGATGGGCAGCGGCGTGCCTCTGGTCAAAGCGGCCAACTGGCTGAGCCACCTGGAATACGACCTGGAAAGCCCGCTCTGGCGCCACTGGGTGCATTTCTTCGGCGACCATTTCCGCTTCGTGCGCTACGACGAGCGTGGCTGCGGCATGACCGGCGGCGATCCGCGCGGTCTGTCGCTGGAACACTGGCTGGCGGACCTGGAAGCGGTGGTCGACGCCGCAGGCATCGACGAACCTTTCGCCCTGCTCGGCGTCTCGCAGGGCGCGGCGGCGTGCGTCGCCTATGCGGTCAAGCATCCGCACCGCGTCTCCAAGCTGCTGCTGTATGGCGCCTACGCGCGCGGTCCTTATGAACGCGAAAATGAGGAAGCGGCGCGCCTATACCACGCCATCTCCGACGTCGCGCGCGGCGGCTGGGCCGACGAGAATCCGGTGTTCCGGCAGTTGTTCACGGCACGCTTCATTCCCGATGCGACCGAAGCGCAAGTACGTTGGTTCAACGAGTTGGCCCGCATCACCACCACGGCCGAAGCGGCCGGCGCACTGCTCGATTCGCGCGCGCACATCAACGTCACTTCGATGCTGGGCCAGGTCGCCGTGCCCACCCTGGTGATGCATGCGCGGCACGACGGCGTGGTGCCGGTAGAGGAAGGACGCCTGCTGGCGGCCGGCATTCCCGAGTCGCGCTATGTCGAACTGGACTCGCGCAATCACGTCCTGCTCGAACACGAACCGGCATGGGAACGCTTCTGTAGCGAGACCCTGGAGTTTCTCGGCGGCAAGGGCGAAGACGATGCGGTGCTGGCCACATTGACCGCGCGCGAGCGGGAGATCGTCGCCGGCCTCGTCGCCGGCCGCAGCAACGCGGAAATCGCCGCCGCCTTGTTCATCAGCGACAAGACCGTGCGCAACTCGCTTACCCGCATTTTCGAGAAGTTGGGCGTGCGCTCGCGCATGCAGGCGATGGCGCGGGTGCGCGCCGGTAAGCCCTAATGCCAGGCCGGCATGCGAAGCCGGCCGGCATTCATTCCACGGTGACGCTCTTGGCCAGGTTGCGTGGCTTGTCCACATCGGTGCCGCGGGCCAGCGCCGTGTGGTAGGCCAGTAGCTGCACGGGAATGGTGTGGACGATGGGGCTGAGCACGCCAGCGTGGCGCGGGGTACGGATGACGTGCACGCCTTCGGATTCGGTGAAGTTGCTGTCCTGGTCGGTGAACACGAACAACTCGCCGCCGCGCGCGCGCACTTCCTGCATATTGGACTTCACTTTCTCCAGCAGCTTGTCGTTGGGCGCGATCACCACCACCGGCATCGCCGCATCGACCAGTGCGAGCGGTCCGTGCTTGAGCTCGCCGGCCGGATAGGCCTCGGCGTGGATGTAGGAGATTTCCTTGAGCTTCAACGCGCCTTCCAGTGCGATCGGATAATGCAGGCCGCGGCCGAGGAACAACGCGTTCTGCTTGCCGGCGAACTTTTCCGCCCACAGTGCGATCTGCGGCTCCAGATTGAGCGCGTGCTGCACGCTGCCAGGCAGGAAGCGCAACTGCTCCAGATAATCTGCTTCGTCGGTCGCGCTAACGTTGCCGCGCAGCTTGCCCAACACTACACAGAGCTGGAACAAGGCCGCCAGCTGGGTGGTGAACGCCTTGGTGGAGGCCACGCCGATCTCGGCGCCGGCGCGGGTGTAGCAGACCAGTTCGCTGGCGCGCGGGATCGCGCTTTCCGGCACGTTGCAGATCGACAAGGTGTGCTTGTGACCGAGCGATTTCGCGTACTTCAGCGCCTCCATCGTGTCCAGGGTTTCGCCGGACTGCGAGATGGTGACGATGAGGTGCTTGGGATTGGCGTAGGCCGCGCGGTAGCGGTATTCGCTGGCGATTTCCACCGAGCACGGCAGGCCGGAGATCGCCTCGATCCAGTAGCGCGCGGTCAGGCCGGCGTAGTAGCTGGTGCCGCAGGCGAGGATCTGCACGCCTTCCACGTCGCGCAACGCGGCCTCGGCATTCTTGCCGAACAGCTCCGGCGAGAAGCCTCCGTCGATCACCGCTTCGATGGTGTCGGCGATGGCGCGCGGCTGTTCGTGGATTTCCTTCTGCATGAAGTGGCGGTACGGCCCCAACTCCAGCGAGGCCAGCGACACGTCGGAGACGTGCACTTCGCGCGCGACTTCGGCATTGGCCGAATCGAACACGCGCACGCCGCCGCGGCTGACTTCGGCGGTATCGCCTTCCTCCAGGAAGATCACCCGGCGGGTGGCCTGCAGGATCGCCGACACATCGGAAGCGACGAAGTTCTCGCCATCGCCCAAACCAATCAACAAGGGGCAGCCCATGCGTGCGCAAACCATGCGCTCGGGTTCCTTGCGGCTGACCACCGCCAGCGCATAAGCGCCGGTCAGGTCCTTGACCGCGTGTTGCAACGCGCCCAGCAGGTCGTTGCCCTCCTTCAGATAGTGGTGGATCAGGTGGGCGATGACTTCGGTGTCAGTCTGCGACTCGAACTGGTAGCCGAGCTCGCGCAGGCGCTCGCGTTGCTCCTCGTGATTTTCGATGATGCCGTTGTGCACCAGTGCCACGCCCTGGCTGATATGCGGATGGGCATTGGCCTCGGTGACGCCCCCGTGCGTCGCCCAGCGGGTATGGCCGATGCCCAGGTGGGCATGGAAGCCCTCGGCGATCGCGGCGCTTTCCATCTCGGCCACGCGCCCGGTGCGGCGCACGCGGCGCACGTCGCGCTCCTCCACTACGGCGATGCCGGCCGAGTCGTAACCGCGGTATTCCAGCCGCTTCAGTCCTTCGATGAGTACCGGAACCACATCGCGATCCGCGATCGCACCAACAATGCCGCACATGTATGACCGCTCCTGATTCCTAGGTGTCCAGTGTAAACGCCGAAACCGTGCCCGACCGTCCGTGCGGACGCCGAAAGTGTCCGCGCGGACACTTTCGTTGCGAAATATTTCCTTTCTATTCAAAAGCTTACAGTTGGCACAACCATTGCTTTGTTTACCGCATCCAAGACCGCATCCACACCTCCAGGCACCAACGGACACCCGACACCCCATGCAAACCAGCGACCCTTTCCGCATCCGCGACACCTCGGCCCAGGACAATGTGATCAAGCCGGCGGCCTCGGCCCGGCGCAATCGCAAGCCCTGGCTGATCGGCGGCATCGCCGGTGCAGTGGTGCTGGCGCTGGCGGTGTGGGTGATCAGCGGCTGGATGTCCGGCGGACGGTCGTTCGACGCCTCCCGGGTGCGGGTGGCCGAAGTCACCCGTGGCGACCTGGTGCGGGATATCTCGGCCGACGGTCGGGTCATCGCCGCCAACAGCCCGACCCTGTACGCCATCGCCGGCGGCACGGTCGCCCTCAAGGTAGTGGCGGGCGACGTGGTGAAGAAGGGCCAGGCGCTGGCCGAAATCGACAGCCCCGAGCTGCGCAGCAAGCTGGCGCAGGAAGGCTCGACCCTGGCCAGCATGGAAGCCGAAGCCAGCCGCGCGCTGCTGGATGCGCAGATCACCCGTTCCACGGCCTCCAAGTTGCTGGACCAGGCGCAGATCGAACGCACCGCCGCCGAGCGCGACCTGGAGCGTTACGAACGCGCCTACCAGGGCGGCGCCGTTTCGCAGAACGAATACGCCAAGGCGCAGGACGAATTGAAGAAGGCCGACATCGGCCTGGCCGCCGCCCGCAAGGATTCCGGACTGCAGGGCGAAGGCGCCGGCTTGGACTCCCGCAACAAGCGTCTGCTCGCCGATCGCCAGCGTGCGGTGGTCACCGAGCTGCAGCGCCAGGTCGATGCGCTCACCGTGCGTGCGCCCTTCGACGGGCAGATCGGCCAGGTGCAGATTCCGCAGGGAACCATCGTCGCCACCAACGGGCCGATCCTGAGCGTGGTGGACCTGAGCCTGTTCGAAGTGGAAATCAAAGTCCCGGAAAGCTTCGCCCGCGATCTGGCTATCGGCATGCCGGCGCAGATCACCAGCAATAACACCCAGTACGCCGCGCAGGTTTCGGCGGTGTCGCCGGAAGTGGTCAACGGCGAAGTCAACGCGCGCCTGCGATTCGCGCAGGGCAAGCAGCCGCCAGGTTTGCGGCAGAACCAGCGCCTGTCCGCACGCATCGTGCTGGACACGCGCCGCAACGTGCTGATGGTCGAGCGCGGTTCGTTCCTGGATCAGGACGGCGGCCGCTTCGCGTATGTCGTCGATGGCAGCCGCGCCGTGCGCCGCCCGATCCAAACCGGCGCCAGCAGCCTGAGCGCGGTGGAAATCGTCTCCGGCCTGCAGCCCGGCGAAAAAATCGTCGTCTCCGGCAGCGACCAGTTCGGCGATGCCGAGCGCGTGACCATCCACTGATCCATTCGAACCAACTCTCTGCCTTTCTCACTCCTCACAACCCGACAACCCGCCAAAGGAAACTCCGATGCTCGATATGCGCCAGGTCACCAAGGTCTACCGCACCGCGATGGTCGAAACGCACGCGCTGCGTTCGCTCGACCTGCACGTCAAGGAAGGCGAATTCGTCGCCGTCACCGGACCTTCCGGTTCGGGCAAGACCACCTTCCTCAACATCGCGGGCCTGCTGGAGAACTTCACCGGCGGCGAGTTCACCCTCGACGGCGAGAACGTGAAGGGCATGTCCGACGACGCGCGCAGCCGCCTGCGCAACCAGAAGATCGGTTTCATCTTCCAGGGCTTCAATCTGATCCCCGACCTCAATCTGTTCGATAACGTCGATGTGCCGCTGCGCTATCGCGGCTTGCCCGCCAGCGAACGCAAGCAACGCATCGAAGAAGCGCTGGGCCAGGTCGGGCTGGGTTCGCGCATGAAGCATTTCCCCGCCGAACTCTCCGGCGGCCAGCAGCAGCGCGTGGCCATCGCCCGCGCATTGGCCGGCAAACCTCGCCTGTTGCTGGCCGACGAACCGACCGGCAACCTGGACTCGCAGATGGCGCGCGGCGTGCTGGAACTGCTGGAAGACATCAACGCCAAGGGCACCACCATCATCATGGTGACCCACGACCCGGAGCTGGCCGCGCGCGCGCAGCGCAACGTGCACATCGTCGACGGCATGGCCACCGATCTATCGGTGGAGCCGAGTCTGATCCGCGTGGCGCATTCGGCGGAAGCCGGAGCAACGCTGTAGGGCGGGCACTGCCCGCCTCGGAACATCCGATCAAATGCGCGGCGGGCAATGCCCGCCCTACGGAGAAAACCATGTTCGGCTACTACTTCAAACTCGCCCTGCGCAGCTTCAAACGCAACAAGGTGCTGACCGCGCTGATGGTGCTGGCGATCGCCCTGGGAATCGGCGCCAGCATGACCACGCTGACCGTGTTCTACGTGCTCTCCGGCGACCCGGTGCCCACCCGCAGCGACCAGCTGTACTACGTGCAGATGGCGCCGGAGAGCATGAACGGCTTCACCCCCGGCGACGAACCGGCCCAGCAGGTGACGCGTTTCGACGCGGAAAAGCTGCTGCGCGAGAAACGCGGCGACCGGCAGGCGTACATGACCGGCGGCGGCGTCGCGATCACTCCGGAAAAGCAGGGACTGATGCCGTTCCAGGTGGATGCGCGCTACTCCACCGCCGACATCTTCCCGATGTTCGATATGCCGTTCCTGTTCGGCGCCGGCTGGAACGCGTCCGAGGACGAGCGCCACGGCCGCGTGGCGGTATTGGCCAAGGCGCTGAACGACAAACTGTTCGGCGGGGCCAACAGCGTGGGCAAAACCGTTCGCTTGGACAAGGTCGATTTCACTGTGGTCGGCGTGATCGACGAATGGCGGCCAACGCCGCGCTTCTACGACATGAACAGCGATCAGTTCGGCGAACTGGAGCAGGTGTTCCTGCCGTTCTCCACTTCGCGCGATCTGAAAATGGGACGCAACGGCAGCATGGACTGCTGGGGCGATACGGGATCGGATCCGGAGGGCTCGACCGGCCTGAATGCGCCTTGCGTCTGGATCCAGTATTGGGTGCAGCTGGACAGCGCGAGCAAGGCGTCGGCCTACAAGCAGTACCTGACCAACTATTCGGACCAGCAGCGCAGCGCGGGCCGCTTCGAACGACCGACCAACGTACGCCTGCGCAAGGTGATGGAGTGGCTGGATTTCAACAAGGTCGTGCCGGGCGACGTGCGCCTGCAGGTGTGGCTGGCGTTCGGCTTCCTGCTGGTGTGCCTGCTCAACACCATCGGCCTGTTGTTGGCCAAGTTCCTGCGTCGCGGTGGCGAGGTCGGCGTGCGCCGTGCACTGGGCGCTTCGCGTCGGGCGATCTTCATGCAGTGCCTGATCGAGGCCGGCACCGTCGGCCTGGCCGGCGGCATCGCCGGACTGGGGCTGGCATTGCTGGGCCTATGGGCCGTACGCCAGCAACCGGCCAGCTATGCCGAACTGGCGCACCTGGATCCCTGGATGCTGCTGACGACTTTCGTGCTGGCCATCGTCGCCAGCCTGTTGGCCGGAATCATCCCGGCGTGGCAGGCGATGCAGGTCACCCCGGCGATGCAGTTGAAGTCGCAATAACCCCCTTTACTCAATGCAGGCGTCGACGACGCCTTCGGAGATTGTCATGGAACTGCGCCCCATCCTTTCCACCCTGTCGCGGCACAAGACCGCCGCCGGTCTGATCGTGCTGCAGATCGCCCTGAGCTGCGCGATCATCTGCAACGCGCTGTTCCTGATCGGCGAGCGGGTCGATCGATTGAACCTTGTCAGCGGCGTGGCCGAGAACGAAGTCGTGCGCGTGCAACTGACCGGAATCGGCGAAGACGCCGATGCCGAAGCGCTCACCCGCAGCGATCTTGCGCTGCTGCGCGGCCTGCCCGGAGTCAAGGCGGCTTCGGTGACCAATCAGGTGCCGTTCGTGAATTCGTCCTGGAACACCTCGGTCAACATGGTCAAGGATCAGCAGCAACCGACCCTCAGCGCCACCACCTACATGGGCGATGAGCAATTCCTGGCGGCGCTCGGCCCGAAACTGGTCGCCGGCCGCAACTTCACCTCCGACGAGTACATCGAGTGGTCGGCGCTGGACGCTCCTGGCAGCAAGGTCTCGATTCCCTCGGTGATCATCACCCAGAGCATGGCCGACAAGCTGTTCCCAGGGCAGAACGCCGTCGGCAAGAGTTTCTATAGCTGGGGCGAAGACGCCATTCGCGTAGTCGGTGTGGTCGATCATCTGGTCCGCCCCAGCGAGCAAGGCGGCGCGGTGGCGCACGAGTACTCGATGATCTTCCCGATCCATGTTCCCTTCTCCATGGGCGGCAACTACCTGCTGCGCACCGATCCGGCGCGCCGCGGCGAAGTGCTGAAGGCGGCCGTGGCGGCGCTGGAAAAAAACAGCCCGAACCGCATTATCTTGCAAGACAACACCAAGACGATGGAGGAACTGCGTGCCCAGTACTATCGCCAGGATCGCGTGATGGTCTGGATGTTGGTGGCGGTGATCGTGGCCCTGCTGGTGGTGACCGCGCTGGGCATCGTCGGATTGGCCAGTTTCTGGGTGCAGCAGCGCACCAAGCAGATCGGCGTGCGCCGCGCGCTAGGCGCCACCCGCGGCCAGATCCTGCGTTACTTCCAGACCGAGAACTTCCTGCTGGCCACTATCGGCATCGTGTTGGGCATGTTGCTCGCCTACGCCATCAATCAGTTGCTGATGGGCAAGTACGAGTTGCCACGCCTGCCGCTGTACTACCTGCCAGTCGGTGCGGTGCTGCTGTGGTTGCTGGGCCAGATCGCTGTCTACGGTCCGGCACGCAAAGCGGCGTCGGTACCCCCAGCGGTGGCCACCCGCAGCGCATGAAACCAGCCCGCACGTTCGCCTTCCGGCGAGCGTGCGGGAAGGCCGACCGAGGTTCATGGTTCGCTGCTTATAGTCGCGCTTCCTCCCCGGAGCGGTGCCGCCATGAACAAAACGCTGATCCTTCCATTGTCCCTCGCACTGGCCTTTTCGGTCTGCTTTTCCAGCGCAGCGCAGACGACGGAACCGCCCGCGGACAGCGGCGTGTTCGTATCGGAAGGCACGCTGGACACGTATGTCGGCACCTACGTCATCTCGTCCGGTTTCGAAATCAAGGTATGGCGCGAAGGCGAGCGGTTGATGCTGCAGGCCACCGGGCAGGCGGCCTGGCCGCTGCAGGGCATCTCGGAGACGGTGTTCCGCGTGCAGGAGGTCGGCGCCAAGGTGAGCTTCGGCGTCAACGCCGCGGGGGAAGCCGATCAGCTGGTGCTGTTCATGGACGGTCGCGAGACCAAGGCAATACGAAAATAGTCCTCCACCACCCGCAGGAACCCCGATGAAGATCTCTCTGCCGCTGCTGTCCTTCCTCTTCATCGCGATCTTGCAGGCACCGGCGGCGACCGCCGCCGATGCGGCGCCTGCCGACGGCCAGGCGCCGGAACCGCTATTCGGGGAAATCTCCGCGCTGGACACCAAAGTGTTCGACGCGTTCAACCACTGCGCGGAGCCGGGACGGCTGGACGAACACGCCGGCTACTTCTCGCCCGACATCGAGTTCTACCACGACACCGGCGGCGTCACCTGGACCAGGGACGAGATGATCGCCGGCACGAAGAAATACGTGTGCGGCCACTTCACCCGCGAACTCATCCCCGGCACCTTGAAGGTGTACCCGGTGAAGGATTTCGGCGCCATCTCGCAAGGCGTGCACCGTTTCTGCCAACTGGACAGCGGCAAGTGCGAAGGCCTGGCCGATTTCGTGATCGTCTGGCGCCAGGAGCAGGGTCGGTGGCAGATCACCCGCGTGCTCAGCTACGGCCACCGTGCGGCGGCCGAGGCCCGATAGACGTTACGATGCGCCCGGACCGACACCAACACACTAACCGACACATCATCGACCCCGCATGCCCAGCCTACTGATCATCGACGACAACCCCGCGGTCGCCACGGCGCTGGAAGTGCTGTTCTCGCTGCACGATATTTCCACTCTGCATGCGCAGACACCGGAGGCGGGATTGGCGGTGCTGCAGAGCGAATCGGTGGACCTGGTGATCCAGGACATGAACTTCACCGAGGACACCACCTCCGGCGACGAAGGCGTGGCGTTGTTCGCGCAGATCCGCGCGCGGCATCCGGACCTGCCGGTGATCCTGCTGACTGCGTGGACGCATCTGAGCAGCGCGGTGGAACTGGTCAAGGCCGGTGCCGCCGACTACGTGGCCAAGCCGTGGGACGACCGCAAGCTGTTGGCAACGGTCAACAACCTGCTTGAGCTGGCCGAGGCGCGCAGCGAACTGGATCGGCGCCGCAACCGCGAACGCGCGCGCCAGGAACAGCTGACGCAAAAATACGATCTGCGCGGCGTGGTGTTCGACGATCCGGCCAGCGAACGCGTGATCGCGCTCGCCTGCCAGGTCGCGCGCTCCGACCTGCCGGTGCTGATTACCGGGCCCAATGGCAGCGGCAAGGAGAAGATCGCCGAAATCGTGCAGGCCAATT
The DNA here is from genome assembly GCF_031455975.1 of Pseudoxanthomonas sacheonensis. Classification (GTDB taxonomy): domain Bacteria; phylum Pseudomonadota; class Gammaproteobacteria; order Xanthomonadales; family Xanthomonadaceae; genus Pseudoxanthomonas_A; species Pseudoxanthomonas_A sacheonensis_A. Next base: position 285,661 of record NZ_JAVDTT010000002.1, read on the forward strand.
CGTCGGTGAGGAACGGCGCATTCGTGACGTTGAATTGCGGCGCGCTGCCTTCCGAATTGATCGAGGCCGAACTGTTCGGCGCCGATGCCGGCGCGTACACCGGCGCCAACAAAGCGCGCGAGGGCAAATTCGAAGCCGCCGATGGCGGCACCCTGTTCCTGGACGAAATCGGCAACCTGCCGCTGGCCGGTCAGATGAAGCTGCTGCGCGTGCTGGAAACCGGTCGCTTCGAGCGCCTGGGTTCCAACCGCGAACGCCACGTCACCGTGCGCGTGATCAGCGCGACCAATGCAGATTTGCCGGCCCTGATCCGCGACGGCAGTTTCCGCGAAGACCTCTACTACCGCCTCAATGCCATCGAGCTGGCGCTGCCGCCACTGGCCGAACGTCCGGGCGACATCCTGCCGCTAGCCGAGAGTTTCCGTCCTGCCGACAAGCCGATCGGCGACAGCGCCCGCAGCGCTCTGCTGCGCCATCCCTGGCCCGGCAACGTGCGCGAATTGCGCAATGTCGTGCAGCGCGCAGGGCTGCTCGCCACCGGCGACCGTATCGAAGCGGCGGATCTCAACCTGCCCAAGGCCGCGATGGTGAAACAGGCATCGGTGGCGGAGCCGGATCGTGCCGGGATCGAAGCCGCGTTGGCGCGCGCAAGCGGCGTGATCGCACAGGCCGCCGCCGATCTGGGCCTCAGCCGCCAGGCGCTGTACCGGCGCATGGACCGTTTCGGTATTCCCCGCGAATGATTCGCCGCTCCGTCGCCGGCCGGCTGTTCTTCTGGGTACTGCCCTTGCTGGCGGCTTCCATCGCATTGCCGTTGCTACTGCTGGAATGGCTGGACGATGCGAAGCTGGTGGGCGTCTTGTCCGCGCTGGTGATCGTGCCGCTGGCGGTGTGGGTGATCCGCCGCGCGTTGGCCCCGCTGAACTCTCTATTTCGCGCGCTGTCCGGCAGCGTCAACACCTATCGCGATGGCGAATACAACTTCGGCATCCACTGGCAGGGGCACGACGACCTGGGCGATCTGGTGCGCTCGCACGTCGAACTGGGCGAAGTGCTGCGCGACCAGCGCCAAGGGTTGGTGCAGCGCGAACTGTTGCTGGACACGATGGTGCAGAACACGCCGGTGGCGATGCTGTTGGTGGCCGCCGGCGGCGATGGCGAGCGCCGCGTGGTGTTCGCCAACCTGGCCGCGCGCAAGCTGCTGCATAGCGGCTGGAAGCTGGAAGGCCAGCGTTTCGACGATCTGATGTTGGCCGCACCGGTGGAAATGCGCGAGGCCATGCAGCGGGGCGGCGATAGCCTGTTCGCCATCGGCAACGAGGAAGCGGACGAGGAAGAGCAGGTCTACCACCTGTCGCGCCGCCACTTCCGCCTCAACGGACGCAAGCACGAACTGTTGCTGCTGCGCCTGCTGACCAACGAACTGCGCCGCCAGGAAGTGCAGACCTGGAAGAAGGTCATCCGTGTGATCAGCCACGAGTTGAACAACTCGCTGGCGCCGGTCGCTTCGCTCGCCCATTCCGGCGCCGAACTGGTCCGCCGCGGACGCCACGAACGGCTGGAGGAGATCTTCGGCACCATCGAGGAGCGCGCGCGACATCTGGAAGGATTCATCCGCGGCTATGCGCGTTTCGCCAAATTGCCGCAGCCGCTGTTGAATACGGTGGACTGGACGAATTTCCTGGCCAGCTTGCAACGCCAGATCGGATTCGAACTGGAGAGCTCCGCCGAGGGAATGAGCAGCCGCATCGATCAGGCGCAGATGGAGCAGGCGCTTTTGAATCTGCTCAAGAACGCGCACGAAGCCGGCGGCGAAGGTTCATCGGTGAGCGTGAAACTGACCCGCTTGCCGGAATGGCTGCGCATCGAGGTGCTGGATCGTGGCGGCGGCATGAACGAGGCGGTGCTGCAGAACGCGCTGGTGCCGTTCTATTCGACCAAGCGCAACGGCACCGGACTTGGGCTGGCGCTGACCCGCGAGATCGTGGAGGCGCATGGTGGACGGTTGTCGATGCATAACCGCGAGGGTGGCGGGCTGTGCGTGGCGATACAGCTGCCGGATGCGGGCTGAAGGCACTTCGGAAGCCTGAAAAGATTTCCCTCTCCCTTGATGGGAGAGGGTGGCCGAAGGCCGAGAGAGGGTGAACCGGAGCCAGTGCAGATCGATAACCACATCGCATCGAATGAGGAAGAGCCCAAGCACGCATCGCTACGCTCGCGCCCCTCTCCTGCCCTATGGGCATCCTCTCCCACAAGGGGAGAGGAGAACCTTCAACGGCCTGACATCCGTCGCTGCATAACTACCCGCAACTGCGTGGGAAACCCAAGCAGCCGTTCCCGCACCACAATCCCGCCGAGCTGCGGACCCCATAAGGACTCCGGCATCTCCACGAAACCGCGTGCCGCATAAAACGGCGCATTCCACGGCACATCGCGCAGCGTAGTCAGCGTCATCGTGGAGAATCCGCGCGCGGCAGCCTCGCTGCAGGCCGATTCGAGCAGCGCGCTGCCGATGCCGCGGCGGCCGTGTTCCGGCACCACGTCCATTTCGAACAGATGCGCATGCCCGTCGATCTCGCCGCACAAGGCGAAGCCCACCGCTCGTTCGCCAACTTCCGCCACGCGCAGGATTCCGTGCGCTATGCCGTCCTGCAGGTTCTGTGGCGATAAGGTATGCATGGCGAAAAGGTCGTACGCGCCATGGCCCAGCAATAGCTCGGCAGCACGACGTTCGACTTGCAACAATGCGTCTATGTCGGCTTCGGTTCCGGCGCGGAGAAGCGGATCGGTCATCGCCAAGATCTAGCTGATCCGCGCATGATGCCATTGCCAGACCAACCCGACACAAAGCCCTGCCGTGCCAACCATGCCGGCCAGAATGAAAGACATCGTGGATGCTCCGAACAACTCAACGAGACCCCACGCAGCAAGGGCTCCTGCTGTCGTAGGCAGGAAAAAACACCACGAATTGGCAAGATCTACAAGTTCGACTACCACTTCCACAATGTCGGATAGCGCCATCAGGATTCAGCCGTCTGGTTAATACGAGAGCCATCGATCCTGGCCATCAACCACTGCAATCCGGCCAGATGCTGCTGATCGTGGCTGCACAGCATGTGCACCAGGCCGCGCACGGTGATCGGTGCGCCATCGAACACGGCGGTGCGCTCGGACTGCTCTGCGGTCAGCGTCGAGAGGGTTTCAAGCGTCTTCACGCGAGCGGCACGGAAAGCGGCGAAGACCTCGGCTGGTTCGGCAGCAGCGTAGGCGCGCGCTATCGCCAGTGTCTCGCCGTCGACGTTCTCCAGCGCTGGGTTGGTTTCCTGCAGAGTGCGCCGGAAGCGCTCGTGGTAGCCGTCCACCTCGATATCGCGCACATGGCAGATCTGCTCGATGGCGCTGAAGGGTTCGCTGGGAATGCCTTCCCACGAATCCGGCTTCCAGTTCTTGGAGCCTGTGGGGATGATGTCGTAATAGGCTTCCAACTGCTGCGGGAAAGCGGCGAGTGCGTCGAGCGTGGTCTGGTTCATAGCTAGCGCCTGAATTAAGCTGCGAAGCGGGTTCGGCTTGAATGAATTGTTAGACGGCACGCTTGTCAACTATGCGCAGCAGGTGGCTGGCCAGAATAATCATCTCGACAGCCTCCATGGGCTCTATTGCAACCGATCGGTGGCTATGAGGATTCTTGTAAGATCCAATTGCCCCCGCCATCAGATGCATTAGCGCTTCCTGTTCCCCCGCTGGCGATGAAGCTTCCGAAAGCGGCCCCGTACCAGGTTTGAAAGCTTTGCGCATTAAGTCCATGCCGATATCAGAAGCCTCAAGAGATGCAAGCTTTCGAGTACGTACTTCCAACTCTTTAAAGCATTGAAAGACTGCTGTGTCGTAGTCTCCACGAAGGAAGGTGGCCCACACCTTTTGCGCAATTACCGGATGGAGCTTCTCTTTTGGGAGCAGGTTGATCTTCTTGTATGCATCAAACGCATCTGGACTAGCAAGTTCTTTGCCCCGGCGGGTAATAAATACCCAGTTGTTTGTACCGCCAGGCTTTGGCGCGAGCAATCCTTCTCGCTCAAGCCACACCCAAGCCTCCATCAACGCTTCTTGTGCTTGCTCGCGCCTGTTCTGGGGATAGCCTTCGACGTTGCTGTTAAGAGTGAAATTTCCGGCATGAAGTTCGGACGTACTTGCAGTTGTCAGGTATTGCAGAACGACGCCTGCGAGCTCTTCTGGCTCCAGGGCCAAAAGGGCGTCGACATCAGGAATGAGTTGATAGAACGCCATGATGCCTCCTGTGCCGTCTAACGCTTCTTCGGCCGCTGCCAACCCTCGAGCGTCTGCTGCCGCGCGCGGGTGATAGTGAGCTTGTCGGCCGGCGCGTCCTTGCCGATCACCGAACCCGCGCCGATGGTGGCGTTGGCGCCAATGGTCACCGGCGCCACCAGCGCGGAGTTGGAGCCGATGAAGGCGCCGTCCTCGATGGTCGTCGTGAATTTGTTCACGCCGTCGTAGTTGCAGGTGATGGTGCCGGCGCCGATGTTGACCTTGGAACCGACGACGGCGTCGCCCAGATAAGTGAGGTGGTTGGCCTTGCTGCCTACACCCAGCGTCGCCTTCTTGGTTTCCACGAAATTGCCGACATGCACACCATCGGCCAGCACCGTGCCCGGCCGCAGACGCGAATACGGGCCGATCTGTGCGGCGCCTTCGCTGACCACGCCGTCCAGATCGCAATGCGAACGCACCAGCGTGCCGGCGCCCAGTTTGACGTCCTTCAAGCGCGTGAACGCGCCGATGCTGACGCCGTCGCCCAGCTCCACGTGGCCTTCCAGAATCACATCCACGTCGATTTCCACATCGCGACCCACGGCCACCGTGCCTCGTTGGTCGAAACGCGCCGGATCCAGCAAGCGGGCGCCCTGCGCGCAGATCGCGCGCGCCTGACGCAGCTGGAAGGCGCGTTCGAGCTGGGCGAGCTGCCAGGGGTCGTTCGCGCCCTCGGCCTCGATGGGTTCGCCAACCAGCACCATTTCGGCAGCGCTGAATTCGGCGGCGGCGGCGGCGAACACATCGGTGAGGTAGTACTCGCCCTGCGCGTTGTCGTTGGACAGGTGCGCCAGCCAGCGCTTCAGCGCGGTGGATTCGGCGGCGATGATGCCGGTGTTGATGACGCGGATGCGGCGCTGCTCCTCGTCGGCGTCCTTCTGCTCGACGATGGCGGCGACGCGGCCTTCGGCATCGCGCACGATGCGGCCGTAACCGGTGGGGTCCGCGACTTCGGCGACCAATACAGCCAGCCTTCCTGGCGCTTCCAGCAACCGCTGCAGGGTTTCGCTGCGGATCAACGGCACATCGCCGTACAGCACCAGCACGGTGGCCGCGTCGGGCACGTTGGGCATCGCTTGTTCGACCGCATGGCCGGTGCCGAGCTGCTGCGCCTGCTGCGCCCATTGCAGATCGGGCTGGTCGGCGAAGGCGGCCTGCACCTGGTCGCCGCCATGGCCATGGACCACGTGGATGCCTGCCGGATTCAACGCGCGCGCGGCGGCGATGACTTGCGCCAGCATCGGCTGCCCTGCGATAGGCTGCAGCACTTTCGGTTTGGCCGAACGCATGCGCTTGCCTTCGCCGGCGGCGAGGATGATGACGTGCAGGGGTCCGGCCATGTGCGCTCCAGCGATTCGATGTCGTGACCCATTCTAAATCGGCGCGCTGTTAGCATGCGCGCGATGATTTCTTCCCCTTCTTCCGTTCGGCCGCCGGATCCGCCGTTAGCCGACCCGCCTTTGAACGACCCGCCTTCGAGCAGCGCTCCCGCTAGTGGCTGGCAGATCGCCCTGCTTTGGGCGGGTGTGCCGTTGTGCGCCTTCGGCCTGTTCCACTACCGGCTGTGGGAACAATGGCATTCGGGCCGTTTCGGCGAGCTCTTGCTGCTTTCCCTGCTGGCATGGGGCCTGTCCTGGCCGTTGCGGCGATTCGCGGGCTGGTCTTGGGCCAGCGCCCTGGCCTTGCCGTGGTGTTTGGCATTGGCGCTCTTCGCCGGCGTAGTGCCGGTGGCGGCGACTCTGGTACTTGCAGCCACGGCCATCGCTCTGGGTGGAATACTGGCCGGCCGCGAGTCGCTTGCGCTGCAGGCGGTCTGCGGCCTGGCGCTGCTGGGAGGCGTGCTGGGATGGCTGCTGCCATTGCCTGTGCATTACCGATGGAGCTATTTATGTTTGAGCATCGTACTTGTGGTGCTTAGGCGCGAATCGCTGCTTGCGGCGCTGCAGGCGCTGCGGCAGGGCTGGCGGGATGCGGCGGCTACCGCACCGCGTGGCGCGGCCTTCGCAGTCCTCGCCTTGGGTCTGGCCAGCACCGGATGCTGGTTGCCGACCCTGCAGGTGGATGACCTGGGCTATCACCTGCGCCTGCCCTGGGAGCTGATGGAACAGGGCCGCTATGCGATGGATCCGGAAACGCACATCTGGGCGCTGGCTCCTTGGCTGGGCGATGTGCTGCAGTCATTCCCTCAGGCGATCGCCGGCGAAGAGGCCCGAGGCCCGGTTAATGCCTTGTGGATACTGCTGACCGCTTCCGGCGTCTGGCAGTTGAGCAAGGCGCTGGGAGGCGATACGCGTGCCAGCTGGGCGGCCGTTGCGCTCTACGCCAGCCTGCCGCTGACCGCAGTGCTGGCGGGCAGCATGCAGACCGAAACGCCGACCGCTGCGTTGCTGGTGTGGCTGGCGGTGCTGATAGCGCGCGCTCCCCTTACGCAGTCGCGCGGCCTGTATAGCGGAGCGGCACTCGTCGGCGGTCTGCTCGGGTTGAAGTTGGCGGCCGCCGCCGCTGCGATCCTGCTGCTGCCATGGGCGATCTGGCGGCACTGGCGCTCACTGCGACCACTTCGGACTTTGCTTGCGATCGCACTGGCGCTGGCGGTCGGTGCCAGCAGTTATGTGTATGCAGCGATCCTCGCGGGCAATCCTTTCCTGCCGCTGTTCAACGCTTATTTCCGCTCGCCGTACTTCCAGCTTTCCGATTTCGACGATACGCGCTGGCATGCGGGCTTCGATGCGCTGCTGCCCTGGAAGCTGACTTTCGACACCGGCCGTTATCTTGAAGCGTTCGCAGGCGGTGGCGGTTTCGTGCTGATCGCCTTGCTCGGCGGCTGGATACTGGCGATGACGCAACGCCGGACCGCACTGGCGGCAGTGATGATGGCGGTGTCGATCGCCATTCCGCTGATTCCGATGCAGTACCTGCGCTACGCATTCCCCGCCAGCGTGATGTTGCTGCCGCTGCTGGCGGTGATGGCCTTCCGTGTCCATCCGCGGCGCGCGAGCTGGTTGCTGGGAGGCGTGTGCCTGCTTAACGTGGCTTTCCAGGCCAATGGCCACTGGATGCTGAGGACGGGCGCATTGAAGGAGGCTATCGTGGCGCACGGCGATGACGACGCCTCGTTCCGGCATTACGCGCCGGAACGGATTCTGCTGGCCGAATTGCGCGCTGCGCCGCCCTCCGCCGGCAATGTGCTCGCGCTCGATCCGGACATCGCCTTCTCGGCGGAGATGGGCATGCGCGCTCGCACGGTGTCGAACTACGATCCCTCCCTCGCCGCAGCGGCAATCGCCGCCAATCAGGACTCCACCGGTGCTGCCTGGCAATCGCTGCTGGAGAAGGAAGACATCAGCGAAGTGCTGCTGCGCGCCAAGACGCTGACCGCTGCGCAGCGCGCCGGCTTGTCGCGCGCGAACGCGACGTTGCGCGCCGAAGAAGGTGATGCGCAGTGGTGGAGCGTTCCGGCCAAGGGAGATGCGCGATGAGTATTCTCCGCCAGAGCCGCTACTACCTGCTGATCGGCATCCTGCAATGGTTGCTGGACTGGGGCGTGATGGTGGGCCTGAGCCATAGCGGCATGCCGGTGGAGCCGGCGAACGTGCTGGGGCGCGTCAGCGGTGCCTTGCTGGGCTTTTGGTTGAATGGCCGCATCACCTTCTCCGGCGATCAGCACCGCATGGGACGCAAGCAGTTCGCACGCTTCCTGCTGATGTGGCTGGCCACCACCGCGGTGAGCACGTGGTCGATGGGTAGCATCGACGACTGGTTCGGCTTGCAATGGGCCTGGATCGCGAAGCCTGCGGTGGAGCTCGTGCTAGGTGCGCTCGGCTTCCTGCTGTCGCGGCATTGGGTCTATAACCACTGAACGTAGAGCAGGCACTGCCCGCCTGAAGGACCCTTCGCATCGTGTCAGACGCGGCGGGCAATGCCCGCCCTACGGCGTCGCGGCCTGGCGTATGTGGTGGGACAAACAAAAACGCCGGCATTGGGCCGGCGTTTTGATATTGCGTAGCGCGAGAGGAACTCAGTGCTTGAGGGTCTTGCGCAACCGCTCCAGTGCCTGCAGCTGCACTGTCGCCTCGACCAGCTTCTGCTGGGCCTCGGCCACGTCCATCGCTTCGCCACGGTTGGCCAGCATGCGCTCGGCCTCTTCCATGGCGGCGCGCACGGCGGCTTCATCGATGTCCGTCGCGCGGATCGCGGTGTCGGCCAGCACGGTAACCACCTGCGGCTGAACTTCAAGGATGCCGCCGCTGATGGCGAAATCCAGGTGTTCGCCGCTGGGCAGGGTCACCACGACCTTGCCCGGCTTCAGGCGCGTGATCAGCGGCGCATGGCGCGGGGCGATGCCCAGCTCGCCCTGCTCGCCGGTGGCCACGACCAGCGTCGCTTCGCCGTGGAAGATTTCCTGCTCGGCGCTGACGATGTCGCAACGGATGGTAGATGCCATGTGTGTCTCGCTTTGTTCGGCTTGGGAAGGTGAGAAGTGAGTTGGGAGAAGTGAGAAGTGAGAGCTTCTACTCGCTCCTCACTCCTCTCCCCTCACCACTATTCTTACGCCTTCTCGGCCAGCTTCTTAGCCTTCTCGACCGCTTCTTCGATACCGCCGACCATGTAGAACGCCTGCTCGGGCAGGTGATCGTACTCGCCATCGACAATCGCCTTGAAGCCGCGGATGGTGTCCTTCAACGACACGTACTTGCCCGGCGAGCCGGTGAACACTTCGGCCACGTGGAACGGCTGACTGAAGAAGCGCTCGATCTTGCGCGCGCGCGACACGGCCTGCTTGTCCTCTTCCGACAGCTCGTCCATGCCCAGGATGGCGATGATGTCCTTCAGTTCCTTGTACTTCTGCAAGGTGGACTGCACGCGGCGCGCGGTGTCGTAGTGCTCGTGGCCGATCACGTTCGGATCGAGCTGACGCGAGGTGGAGTCGAGCGGATCGACCGCCGGGTAGATACCCAGCGAAGCGATGTTTCGCGACAGCACCACGGTGGCGTCCAAGTGGGCGAAGGTGGTCGCCGGCGACGGGTCGGTCAGGTCGTCCGCAGGCACGTACACGGCCTGGATCGAAGTGATGGAACCGGTCTTGGTGGAGGTGATGCGTTCCTGCAGCACGCCCATTTCCTCGGCCAGCGTCGGCTGGTAACCCACCGCCGACGGCATGCGGCCGAGCAGCGCGGACACTTCGGTGCCGGCCAGGGTGTAGCGGTAGATGTTGTCGACGAAGAACAGCACGTCGCGGCCCTTGCCGTCGGCGTCCTTCTCGTCGCGGAAGTACTCGGCCATGGTCAGGCCGGTCAGCGCGACGCGCAGGCGGTTGCCCGGCGGCTCGTTCATCTGGCCGTAGACCATCGCCACTTTCGACTCTTTCATGTTCTCCAGCTTGATGACGCCGGCTTCGGCCATCTCGTGGTAGAAGTCGTTGCCTTCGCGGGTACGCTCGCCCACGCCGGCGAACACGGAAAGACCCGCGTGCTCGGTGGCGATGTTGTTGATCAGCTCCAGCATGTTGACGGTCTTGCCGACGCCGGCGCCGCCGAACAGGCCGACCTTGCCGCCCTTGGCGAACGGGCACATCAGGTCGATCACCTTGATGCCGGTTTCCAGCAGGTCGTTGCCCGAGGACTGATCGGCGTAGGCGGGAGCGGCGCGGTGGATTTCCCAATGCTCGGTCGCTTCGACCGGACCGGCTTCGTCGATCGGCTCGCCCAGCACGTTCATGATGCGGCCCAGCGTGCCCACGCCGACCGGCACCGACACGGCCTTGCCGGTGTTGGTGGCGATCAGGTTGCGCTTCAGGCCGTCGGTGGAACCGAGCGCGATGGTGCGCACGATGCCGTCGCCCAGCTGCTGCTGCACTTCCAGCGTGATGGCGGTGTTGTCCACCTTCAACGCGTCGTAAATCTTCGGCACCTCGGTGCGCGCGAATTCGACGTCGACGACGGCGCCGATGATCTGAACGATCTTGCCCTGGTTCATTGCTGCAGCCTCTAAGTTATGCATTCTTTATTTAAAAACAGTGACCGCGCGCGTCAAACCGCCGCTGCGCCGCCTACGATTTCGGAGATTTCCTGGGTGATGGCTGCCTGGCGGGCCTTGTTGTAGACCAGTTGCAGATCGCCAATCAGTTTGGTGGCGTTGTCGCTGGCCGACTTCATGGCCACCATGCGCGCGGCGTGTTCGGACGCTACGTTTTCCAGCACGGCCTGGTACACCAGCGATTCGACGTAGCGCGTCAGCACGTGCTCGAGCACGGTGGCGGCATCGGGTTCGTAGATGTAGTCCCAGTCGTGGTGGGTGATCTGGGTGTCGGCGGCCGGCAGCGGCAGCAGCTGGTCGAACGCCGCGCGCTGGGTCATGGTGTTCACGAAGTCGTTGTAGACCAGATAGACGCGGTCGACCTTGCCGGATTCGTAGGCGTCCAGCATGACCTTGACCACGCCCACCAGCTGCTCGAGCTGCGGCTTGTCGCCCAGATGGGTGACGCTGGCCAGCATGTTGACCTTGATGCGACGGAAGAAGGACGACGACTTCTGGCCGATGGTGACCACGTCGACTTCGGCGCCCTTGTCCTGCCACTGGCGCACTTCGCCCAGCACCTTGCGGAACAGATTGTTGTTGAGGCCGCCGGCCAGGCCGCGATCGGAGGACACGATGATGTAGCCGACGCGCTTGATCATGCCGCCCTCGAGCAGGGCGCGATCGACCAGGAACGGATGCTGGTATTCGGAGTTGGCCTGCGCCAGATGGCCGATGACCTGCTTCATGGCGCGCGCATACGGACGCGAGGCCTTCATGCGTTCCTGCGCCTTGCGGATTTTCGAGGCCGAGACCATTTCCAGCGCGCGCGTCACCTTGCGGGTGTTCTGCACGCTCTTGATCTTGGTTTTGATTTCTCTGCCGCTTGCCATTCGTTGTCGCTCGCTATGCTCGCTGTAAAGGGTGAAGGGTGAAGGGGGCGCTTGCTGCGCAAGCTCAAGAGTTGAAGCGGTGCCGCTTTACTTCACTCTTTACCCTTTGCCATTTACCGCCTTCGTTACCAGCTACCGGTGGTCTTGAACTCGGAGATGCCGGCCTTGAAAGCGCCTTCGATCTCGTCGTTCCAGTCGCCGCTGGCGTTGATCTTCTCGATCAGCGCGCCGGCGGTGTTGGCGAAATGCGCGTGCAGGCCTTCCTCGAACGCCAGCAGCTTGTTCACCGCCACATCGTCCAGGTAACCCTCGTTGACCGCGTAGATCGACAGCGCCTGGTTGGCGATGGACATCGGCTGGTACTGCTTCTGCTTCATCAGCTCGGTGACGCGCTGGCCGCGCTCGAGCTGCTTGCGGGTGGCTTCGTCCAGGTCCGAGGCGAACTGCGCGAACGCAGCCAGCTCGCGGTACTGGGCCAGCGAGATACGGATGCCGCCGGACAGCTTCTTGATGATCTTGGTCTGGGCCGCGCCGCCGACGCGCGACACCGAGATACCGGCGTTCACCGCAGGACGGATACCGGCGTTGAACAGGTCGGTTTCCAGGAAGATCTGGCCGTCGGTGATCGAGATCACGTTGGTCGGCACGAACGCGGACACGTCGCCGGCCTGGGTTTCGATGACCGGCAACGCGGTCAGCGAACCGGTCTTGCCCTTCACCGCGCCGTCGGTGAACTTCTCCACATATTCCTCGGACACGCGCGCGGCGCGCTCCAGCAGGCGGCTGTGCAGGTAGAACACGTCGCCCGGATACGCTTCGCGGCCCGGCGGACGCTTCAGCAGCAGCGAGATCTGGCGGTAGGCCACGGCCTGCTTGGACAGATCGTCGTACACGATCAGCGCGTCTTCGCCGCGGTCCATGAAGTATTCGCCCATGGTGCAGCCGGAGTAGGCGCTGATGTACTGCATCGCGGCCGATTCCGAAGCGGTGGCGGCGACCACTATCGTGTGGGCCAGGGCGCCGTTCTCTTCCAGCTTGCGCACCACGTTGGCGACGGACGAGGCCTTCTGGCCGATCGCCACGTACACGCACTTAATGCCGGTGCCCTTCTGGTTGATGATGGCGTCGATGGCCAGCGCGGTCTTGCCGGTCTGGCGGTCGCCGATCACCAGCTCGCGCTGGCCGCGGCCGATCGGGATCATGGCGTCGACGGTCTTGTAACCGGTCTGCACCGGCTGCGACACCGACTTGCGCCAGATCACGCCCGGGGCCACACGCTCCACCGGGGCGGTCATCTTGGCGTCGATCGGGCCTTTGCCGTCGATCGGCTCGCCGAGGGCATTGACCACGCGGCCCAGCAGTTCGGTGCCGACCGGCACTTCCAGGATGCGGCCGGTGGTCTTGGCCACATCGCCTTCGCGCAGGTTTTCGTAATCGCCCAGCACCACGGCGCCGACCGAGTCGCGCTCCAGGTTCAGGGCCAGGGCGAAGGTGTCGTTCGGCAGTTCGATCATTTCGCCCTGCATCACGTCGGCCAGGCCGAAGATGCGCACGATGCCGTCGGACACGCTGGTCACGGTGCCTTCGTTGCGGGCCTCGGCGGCCAGCTTGACCTTCTCGATCCGGGTCTTGATCAGTTCGCTGATTTCGGAGGGGTTGAGCGTGGTTGCCATCGGTAAGTCCTATGTGCCGGTTGAGGCCGGCGGTTCAAATGAATTTGGTCGCGCGCAACGCCTGAGCGTTACTGCGCGAGTGCGGCCTGCAGCCGCGAGAGCTTGCCTTTCAGCGAGCCGTCGATCACCACGTCGCCCGCATCGATCACCGCGCCGCCGATCAGCGACGCGTCGATCGCGGTGCTGAGTTCGACTTCGCGGCCGAAGCGTTTCTTCAACGCTGCTTTCAGCACGTCCAGCTCGCCGGCCGGCAGTTCGGCCGCCGAAGTAACGGTGGCCTTCACCACGCGCTCGGCCTCGGCCTTCAGTTCCTCGTACAGGCCGGAGATCTCCGGCAACTGCGCCAGGCGGCGGTTTTCCGCCAGCAAGGCGAGGAAACGCGAGAACGATTCGCCTGCGCCATCGACCGACAGCAACGCAACCGCTTCGGCGTGGGTCAGCTGCGGATTGAGCAGCAGCGAAGCGGCGCGCGGGTCGGCGGCCACCTGCGCGGCGAAACCCAGCGCGTTGGACCAGACGGCGAGACCGTTTTCGTCCTGCGCCATCGAAAACGCGGCGCGGGCGTACGGGCGGGCGAGCGTGAGGGCTTGGCTCATCGATCAGATTTCCGCGGCCAGCTCGTCGAGCAGCGCCTTGTGGGCGTTGGCGTCGATTTCGCGCTTGAGCAGCTTCTCGGCGCCGCTCACGGCCAGGACCGACACCTGCTTGCGCAGGTCTTCCTTGGCGCGGGTGCTGGCGGCGTCGATCTCGGCGAGGCCCAGCGCCTTCTGGCGGTTGGCTTCGGCGATCGCGTCGTTCTTGGCGGCTTCGACGATCTGGTTGGCGCGCTGGTGCGCCTGATCGATGATTTCGTTGGCCTTCGTGCGCGCTTCTTTCAACGCGTCGTTGACCTTTTCCTGCGCCTGCGCGAGGTCTTTCTGGCTGCGGTCGGCCGCGGCCAGCCCTTCGGCGATCTTCTGCTGACGCTCTTCGATGGCCGCGATGATGTGCGGCCAGCCGAACTTCATCACCATCCACGCCACCGCGAAGAACGCGAAGCCCTGGACGATGAAAGTGAGGTTGATATCCATTGCGTACTCCAGACGCCGGCGCGCTAGACGCCGGCGTTAGCCAAGACCGGTTGCCTGATCAGCCCGCGATCGCGGACAGGAACGGGTTGGCGAAGATCAGCAGCAGGGCGATGGCGACGCCGATGATCGGCACCGCGTCCAGCAAGCCGGCGACGATGAACATCTTGGTCTGCAGCATCGGGGTCAGTTCCGGCTGGCGGGCCGAACCTTCCAGGAACTTGCCGCCGAGGATGGCGAAGCCGATGGCGGTGCCGAGGGCGCCGAGACCGATCAACAGGCCGGCCGCGATGACCGTGAACTTCGCAATTTCTGCGTAGAGGGCGACATTTTCCATGGTGTTCTCCGTACTGCTCGTCAGGTAAAAAGGATTGGATTGAAAGGTAAGGGTGAAGCGAAACTCAGTGGCTTTCCGCCGCCATGCTCAGGTACACGACGGTCAACATCATGAAGATGAAGGCCTGCAAGGTGATGACCAGAATGTGGAAGGCGGTCCACACGAAACCGGAAATGAACTGCAACGGCGCCATCACGTAGGTCATGCCGCTGGAGAACAGCGAATTCCAGGTCATCAGCGCGATCAGGATGAAGATCAGCTCGCCGGCGTACATGTTGCCGAACAGTCGCAGGGTCAGCGAGAGCGGGCGCACCAACTCCTCGATCACGCGCAGCAGCAGGTTGGCCGGCGCCAGCAGGATCTTCATCACCGTACCTTCCGCATGGAAAGGCGCGGTGAAGGCCTCGGCGGTGAACTTGCCGATGCCCTTGTGGCTGATGCCGAAGACCTGGATCAGCAGGAACACCATCAGCGACAGGCCGAGGGTGGTGTTGAGGTCCGCGGTCGGCACCACACGCAGATAGGCGTGATGCGGATCATGGCCGGCCAGTTCGTTGCCCTTGACCCAGGCGCCCGGCAGCCAGTCCACCGGCAGCATGTCCATGAAGTTCATCAGGAACACCATGCAAAAGATGGTCAGCGCCAGCGGCGCGATCATCTTGCTGCGGCCGTGGAAAGTCTCGCGCACCAGACCATCGACAAAGCCGACGACCATCTCGACGGCGGTCTGGAACTTGCCCGGAACGCCAGCGGTGGCTTTCCGCGCAGTGCGCAGGAAGAAGAACAGAAACACGGTCGACAACACCAGCGTGATGATCACGCTATCGATATTGATGACCGGGAACTTGCCTTCCCCAACATGCCATTGAAGATGCTTGAGATGGTGCTGGATGTATTCGGTGGACCCGCCACCGGAGGCCGATTCAGCGCTCACGTTCTACCCTGACACTAAAGTTCAAAACCAGTGGGTGCGCGATCAAAGCGACCGCGAGCCCTGCCAGCAACGGGAGCGGCGCCAAGCGCCCAACACCCAATGCCATCGCAAATATCGTTATTACCACCGCCCATTTCAGGCCGGTTCCCAGCAGGAGCCGCAGGAATGCGGATCTCGCCGGAACCACTCCCCCGCCCAGCGCGACATTCGCGGCCAGAGCGCCTCCCAACACCACGCTGGCCCCGCCCAGAAGCGCCGCCAGCGAAGCGGACCACCCCTGTACAAGGAAAACCAGCGCCACCAGCACTACGGCGACCATCTGATAGGCCACCGCCCGCAATGCCAGTCGCCGGCCCGCAGCGGCGGAATTCAGCACACGCGAAACCCGGTGAGTAGGAAGGGACAAGGCCATTGAACGCGCCTCGCCGAGCCGCAAAAGTATAGCAGGCGTTAAATTTCAGCGGCAACCGCCGAAAGCCGTGTTTGCGACCAAGCCACCGGATTCGAGGCGGGATTCGACGCAGCGGAAGAACCACGCCGATGCTGGCGCTAAACGATTTCAATCAATTCGCCTATTCAGCCGGAAAGATCGGAACTTTCCCTTCAGGGCCGGGTCAGTCCTTGCACGGTCTGCGCTCAACTTCCTCGTCGATGCTCCGCCGCAGACCTTCCCAAGAAGCCCCGGCCCGCTGCCGGGGCTTCCTCTTTGGTGGCCCACAAGAACCAATCATAGGTAAAACCTATTGATTGACTAGAAACTATGCGCTGGACTTTGGCGCATTGCCCCCAATAATGAGACCAATTCTCATTTGGAACCGGCCATGACCAAGACTTTCAGCTTCGCGATGCTGCACTTCACCGTCGCCTTCCTGTTGGGCTGGCTGTTCACGGGCAGCCTGCTGGTGGGCGGCGCACTGGCGCTGGTCGAACCGGCCTGCAATACGGTGGTGTTCCACTTCCACGAGAAAGTCTGGAAGCGGATCGAACGTCGGCGCGCCGAACGCGCGGTGGCGCCATTGCCGGCCTGAATCCTTACATACGATTGAACCACCCCGCTGTCAGGATTTTCTCTTTGAACCTGCGGAAATGACCGGGTGCCAGCTCTGCTGCCTTGTCGCCCTTCATGACGACGGCGACGCGAGTTGGGGTGAAACATCGGCCAACGGCCACGGATCGCTGTCGACTTAAGTCGCCGTAACGTCCGATCTGGATCGCTACGGCTTTTTGCGCACGAGATTTTTGCGCGCGAGATAAGTAACGTCCATGGCACATTGATAGTCTGCAAATGACATCATTCCTATTGCCGCCCGGCGCTGATCGAGCTGCTCTACGGGCTCCTCGATCGGTTGCGGTACTTGGCGACCGTCTTCCTCAGTGAACTGGCTCCCGTAACGCTGAGGCTTGCCTTGAGCGCGCAGCACACGATCGGTCAACAGCGCGAGCTGCTCGCCCTCAATCAGGTGCTTTTCCATCAATAGTTCAAGCATGTCCTGCTGAAAAGCGGGATCGGGGTCGGCGTGCTGCACCAGCAACCATGCTGCGTTGAATCCATCGCGACCGACCATCGCCGCATCCGGAAATCCCTTTTCCAGGACAATCTGCTTCAAGCGGGCAAGATTGGCCGCATCGACTGCGGATAACCGATTCCATGCTTCGGGAGTACTCATATCCCCAAGCCTGGCGGCCTGATCTTTGCGGCTCATTTCCAGCAATTCGTCCCGCAATGCGGGATAGACGAGCGACGGCGAGGACGCTTGCGCAACCTCTTTCGCTTGGGACTCGGATTTCTCCAATGAAGCCAAGTCCGGATGTCCCCGCAGAATGAACTTGGCGGCGCCAGGGCATTTTTCCATCACCACCGTCATTATGGCGTCGCCTTCATCGGCGGCTGCCGTTTCAGGAAATGCGCCTGGGGTGAGGAGCAACATCGCCCAGAACGCCGCGCGGATGATGGGCATCTGCTATTTCTTCTTGGGAATATAGAGATCGGTGATGGTCCCGTCGAAGACCTCGGCCGCCATCCCCACCGATTCGCTCAGCGTGGGATGCGGGTGGATGGTGTGGCCGATGTCGGCCGCATCGGCGCCCATCTCGATGGCCAGCGAAATTTCCGTGATCAGGTCGCCCGCGTGCACGCCGACGATGGCGCCGCCGATGATGCGGTGGGTTTCCTCGTCGAAGACCAGCTTGGTGAAGCCTTCGCCGCGGCCGATGCCCACCGCGCGCGCCGAAGCGACCCACGGGAACTTGCCCACCCCGACTTTCAGGCCCTTGGCCTTGGCCTCGGTTTCGGTGACGCCGACCCAGGCGATCTCCGGATCGGTGTAGGCCACGGACGGAATCACCCGCGCCACCCATTCCTTCTTCTCGCCTGCGGCCACTTCCGCCGCCAGCTTGCCTTCATGGGTGGCCTTGTGCGCCAGCATCGGGTTACCGACGATGTCGCCGATGGCGAAGATGTGCGGCACGTTGGTGCGCATCTGCCGGTCGACGGGAATGAAGCCGCGCTCGGTGACGGTAACGCCGGCCTTGTCCGCGCCGATCTTATTGCCGTTCGGCGAACGGCCGACAGCGACCAGCACGCGATCGAAGGTGGTGGTCTGCAATTCCGCAGCTTGCCCTTCCACCGCACTTTCGAAGGCAACACTGATGCCTTTCTTCGAGGCTTCCACCTTGGTCGCCTTGGTCTTGAGATAAATCGCCACGCCCTGCTTCTTCAGGCGATCGGCCAACGGCTTGACCAGGTCCTTGTCGGCGCCCGGCATCAGCTGGTCCATGAATTCGACCACGGTGACCTGGCTGCCCAGCGCGCGGTACACCGTCGCCATCTCCAGGCCGATGATGCCGCCGCCGACCACCAGCAATTGCTTGGGCACGTCGGCAATCTGCAGCGCGTCGGTGGAATCCATCACCCGCGGATCGTCCCACGGGAAGGCGGGGAGCTTCACCGCCTGCGAGCCGGCAGCGATGATGCATTGTTCGAAGCGCAGCAGCTGGGTCTTGCCGTCTTCGCCGACGATTTCCAGCTCGTTCGGCGATACGAACGAAGCCACGCCCTGCACGACGCGTACCTTGCGCTGCTTGGCCATGCCGGCCAGGCCCTTGGTGAATTGGCCTACGACCTTGCCGTCCTTGAACGCGCGCAGCTTGTCCAGGTCGATCTTGGGCGGGCCGAATTCCACGCCGATGTCGGCCGAGTGCGCGGCTTCCTCGATCAGGGCGGCGGCATGCAGCAAGGCTTTGGACGGGATGCAGCCGACGTTGAGGCAGACGCCGCCAAGGCTGGAATAACGCTCGATCATCACCGTATCCAGACCGATGTCGGCAGCGCGGAACGCAGCGGTATAACCGCCGGGACCGGAACCGAGCACGACCATGCGGCATTCGATGTCGGCGGTCTTGCCGGTGCCTTGCGCGGCTTTGGGCGCTGGCGCTGCGGCAGGAGCGGCAGGCGATGGCGTCACCGGAGGCTTGGCCGGTTCGGCAGCGGCTTTCGCCGGCGCGGCAGCGGCCGGTGCGCTTGCGGCGGCACCTTCGGCTTCCAGGACCGCGACCACGCTGCCTTCGGAGAGCGTATCGCCCAATTTAACTTTCAATTCCTTCACTACGCCCGCAGCGGACGAAGGCACTTCCAACGTCGCCTTGTCCGATTCCAGCGTGACCAGGCCCTGGTCTTTCTTCACTGTGTCGCCGACGGCGACCAGGATTTCGATGACGGGAACATCGGTGTAATCGCCGATGTCCGGAACCTTGATTTCGATGACTGCCATTGGTTTCTCCAGATACCGTTTCAGCCGCCCGCACCAGCGAGGGATTGCTGCAAGGTTTGCAGCGACGCATCGATCTCAGCCCAGCGCCGCTCGCGTTTGCTTTCTTTCTCGTCGCTGGCCTCGATCAGCAGCCCGGCTTGTTCGAGGATTTGTTCGAGCGGGCCGCACTCGGAAACCGGACCGCTGAAGCGCACGCCATCGACCACGGCCGACAACACGTCGCCTTCATGGAAAGTGGCGGCCGCGGCTTCCGGCACCGCCTGCCGCAACGAGTCGCCCCACACTTTCATCAAACGCTGCGCGAGCGCTGCGGGAATCGGCACGGTGGACTGGCGAGGCGTCTGCTCTGTTTTCAGCTCGAGAGCGTCGCGGCCCCAGTGATAGACACGCTCGTCGGCTTCGCTGTAACGAAGGGCCCATGCCATGCCTTCGGATCCCGGTAGGAGGGCCAATCCGGTTTCCTTGCCGCTGCGGGGCAGCCAGACCAAGGACAGGGCCGGCGATGCCTGTCCGTCGAACAACCGTTCCACCGCCCCACCATAGTTAGCGGTTCCGGGCGGCCATCCACGACCGAGTTGCGCTGGGCACTCCTTCGCCATCGCCGACCAAGGCATCAGCGCTGCCGACAACACCAGCAACGCCGCAGGCAGCCCGGCCGCAGCGGCGACAACGCGTGGGTTCACAGCAGCACGCGGCGCATGTCGCCAAGCAGTTGGGCGAGATACGCGGTGAAGCGCGCGGCGGAGGCGCCGTCGATGACGCGGTGGTCGTAGCTCAGCGACAGCGGCAGCTGCAGGCGCGGCTGGAACTGCTTGCCGTCCCAGACCGGCTGGATCGAGGATTTGGATACGCCGAGGATGGCGACTTCCGGTGCGTTGACGATGGGGGTGAAGGCGACGCCGCCGATGCCGCCCAGCGAGCTGATCGAGAAGCAGCCGCCGGACATTTCCGCCGGACCCAGCTTGCCGTCGCGCGCCTTGCCGGCGAGCTCGGACATTTCCTTGGCCAGTTCGGCCAGGCCTTTCTTGTCCACGTCGCGGATCACCGGCACCACCAGGCCGTTGGGCGTGTCGGCGGCGAAACCGATGTGGAAATACTTCTTCAGGGTGAGGTTCTCGCCGCTGGCGTCGAGCGAGGCATTGAAGTCGGGATATTTCTTCAGCGCGGCGACCGTGGCCTTGAGGATGAAAGTGAGCATGGTCAGCTTGATGCCGGCCTTCTCATTCTCCTTGTTCAGCAGCACGCGCAGCTCTTCCAACTCGGTGATGTCGGCGTGGTCGTGCTGGGTGACGTGCGGGATCATGGCCCAGTTGCGCGCCAGGTTGGCGCCGGAGATCTTCTTGATGCGCGACAGCGGTTTGACTTCGATCTCGCCGAACTTGGCGAAGTCGACCTTGGGCCACGGCAGCAGGTTCAGACCATTGCCGCCGCCCGCAACCGGCGCCGCGGAAGCGACACCGCCGCCGGCCAACGCGTCCTTCACGTATTTCTGCACGTCTTCCTTGCTGATGCGGCCGGCGCGTTCGCTGCCTTTGACCCGGGTCAGGTCGACGCCGAGCTCACGCGCGAACAGGCGCACCGACGGGCTGGCGTGCGGGACTTTCTGCGGCAGCACCGCATCGGCGTTGAATTCCACCGGTGGGCTGTGCGGCGGCGAGGCCTCCGGATCGATGCCGGGCCTGCTGTCGAGCACCTGCGGACTGGCGGCTTGGGCCGGGGCGGCTCGTTCTTGCGCGATCTCGCGCTCGGCGATCTTGTCGGGCTGGGCGGCGGCGACGACCGGTTCGACTTTGGCGCCGGTTTCCGATGTCGCGACTTCCGCTTTCGCCGCAGGCGCAGGCGCGGCGGCGGTTTGGGAAGCGGCGCTATCGGCCGCTTCGATCATGGCGACCACCGAGCCTTCCGAAAGCGTGTCGCCCAGCTTGACCTTGAGTTCCTTCACCACGCCGGCGAAGGGTGCCGGCACTTCCAGCGTGGCCTTGTCCGACTCCAGCGTGACCAGGCCCTGGTCCTTGACCACCGTGTCACCGACCGCGACCAGCACTTCGATGACGGGCACATCGCTGTAATCGCCGATATCGGGAACGCGCGCTTCCTTGAGTTCGGCCATACAGAGACTCCAGTGATCAGATCGTGTGGGGACCCCTATTGTGGCCATCTACACGCGATGCGCCAACCTCTCACTGGAACAATTTGTCTCCTTATGCCTTACCGCAGCCCTGGCGTGGCGGAATAAGCGCTATTTTTCCGCATCGGCGTCGACCTCCGGCTTGATCCGCAACATATCGAGCGCCGCACCGCCCGGCAGACGATACGCCAGCGCACTGTCTAGCCGGTCCAGCGCCTCCATCTTTCCGCACAGCTGCTCGGCGCGCTGTTCCAGCGCCTTGGCGCGCGGCTCGATGCGTGCCTCGATCTGCTTGTCCAGGCCTTCCATTTGTTCCAGGCGCTGGGTGTCACCGCTCAGCGCGGCCCGCACTGCGCCGCCGACGATATCGCCGATGACCAGGGGAACGACTTCCGATACGGCCTGGCCGATGCCCTCGCCCAGATCGCCGCCGTCGAAACGGTTGACGGTGATCGAGCGCGCCAGACGCGTATCGATCTTCTTGCGGGCCTGATCCAGCTTGGCGCGGGTTTCGGTCGGGTCGCTGCTGAAACCGGCGGCGACTTCGCCCAGCGCGGTGAAGGCGATGCCGGCGGCCTCGCGGCCGATTTCGCGCGCCAGCGGCATGATCTCGCGTGTGCCGCGGTCGAAGTCGGCGATGCGCCGGCGATCTTCCTTGCCGAGCGCGACCCATCGATCATCGACGAACAACCGGTCGCCGCGGATCACGATCCACTTGGGCGTGCCGCTTTCGCGAGTCAGGATCACGCTCTGGTCGTTGATGCTGAGGTCGTAGTCGCTTTCGATATTGCAACTGACGTTCTTGGCCTGGGCGCTGACGGCCAGCGACAGCAGGGCGAGAGAGCAGAAAGTGCGGCGCATGGGAATCTCCCGGGTGATCGGAGGACGCCAGCATGCCATTTCACGCGCCGCCGCCAACGTGCCGTTCGGCAGGGAGGTCGTTGGTCATGCCTGCTTGTGGTCTTTAACGTGGGAGCGGCGTCCCACCGCGAGCTTTTCGCATGACAGAAAAAAGCAGGAGCTCGCGGCGGGACGCCGCTCCCACCCCCGCCTCTTTCTACTGCCATCAGGCGGCCGACTGCCAGGGTTTCACCACCAGCAATGCGCCGGCCACCACCAGCAGCGCGCCCACCACGCGCAGCGGATCGATCGGCGTGCGCGTGTGCAGCACGCCGAAGTGGTCCAGCAGCAACGATCCGACCACCTGCCCGAACACCACCGCGCAGATCAGCGCCGCCGCGCCCATGCGCGGGACCAGCAGCGTCGCGGCCGCGACATAGACAGCGCCGATCGCGCCGCCGGTCCAGGCCCACCATGGCACTTTCGCCAACGCCGCCGCTTCGAACGTCGGCCGCGATGCCGTCCACCACACCGCCAGTACGATGGTGCCGACGGCGAACGACATCAGCGCCGCGAACAGCGGACCGAAGGTCTGCCTTCCCAAGGCCGCATTGATCAAGGCCTGCAAGGGCAACAGCATGCCGATGAAAACCGCCAAGGCCAGACCGCTCGTCGCATTCATCCCGCTCTCCTAGCAATATCGAAGGCGTCCAAGATACGCGAGCCGATCCCGCTTTCCTTGTCATCCCGAGCGCACTTTGTCGTCCCGAGCGCAGGGAGGGATCTGCTTCATCGTTTTTCGCCGGGCTTCCGGGAAGCAGATCCCTCGCTGCGCTCGGGATGACAGGGGTTGGGGGCCTAGTTGCCGGTCGCGCCTTCAATCGCGGCACGGCCCAGCCGGCGATCGAAGAAGCGTGCGATCAGGCCATAGGCTTCTTTCGATTCCGGCAGATCCGGGAACACGAAGAAGGCATGCCACAGCCCGTCGAAGACCACCAGTTCCGCGTCGACGCCGGCGGCCAGCAAACGGCGTTGCATGGTGGTCAGCGCGCTCACCGAGAAATCGCGACCGCCAGCCAACAGCAGCGTCGGCGGAAACCGCGCCAGCAGTTCCGGCGACTGCCCCGGATAAGCAACCGGATCGTCGGCTTTGGCGGTCTGCAGGTAAGGCAGGCGAAGCTCGCCGTCGGCCGGCATCGGCGCCGCGCCCACGGCCAACTGGCCCAGGATGGCCGAATCGCCGCCGAAGGGCAGGCCGGAACCGCAGAAGGTGCCGATGGCGCCGGGACGCGGCAGGTTGGCCTGCAGGATGCGCGCGGTCGCCTGCGCGGTCAGCGCGCCGCCCGCCGAGCACCCGTAGATGCCGATGTTTTCCGGGCGATGGCTTTTCAATAATTCGCGGTAGACCGCTTCCACATCGTCCACCGCCGCTGGATAGGTATGCTCCGGCGCCAAGCGATAGCCCACTGCGACCACGCGCATGCCTGCGACTGCGGCGATGGGGATCGCTTCGACCAGCGCCCCGCTGCCCGCGCCCCACATGAAAGCGCCGCCGTGCAGGTTGATCAATACACGATGCGCGTTGTCGCCACGGGCGCCGCCTTCCGGATCCACTACCTGCACCGGCACGCCGCCCATACGCGTGGACTGGACGCGGCTTCGGTACGCGCGTTCGACCTCACGCAGGCGATCGTCGTTGTAGCGCTGGTAGAAGCGGCGCTGGTCGGCCAAGTCGGCCGGATCTGGGCCTTTGCCTTCGCGTGTTTCCGCCAGCAGCTCGGCAAACTTGGCGCGCGCCTGCGGACTGGCGAAGCGGCTATAAGGCAGCGCGGTGGCCGGCATCGCAGCCGTGGCCGATTCGTCGGCCGGTGCCTGCGCGGCACGCAGCGGCGCGTGCGCGGCCAGCAATACGGCTGCGACCGTTGCGTGCATGCCGTACCGGCCCAAGGTGGTGAAAACTTGTCGGAGGCTCATGGGCGCTTTTCTTCCTGCGGCGTTGGCTGCTGCGCCGCGCTCGGCGATGGCAACGCCAGGAACACCGTGCTCCACAACTGCGCCGCGTTGGATTCGTCGGCGTCGCCGCTGTTCTGCCCGAACGGCGCCGGCTGGTAACGACCATCGGTATAGGTCCATGACCACAGTTCCGACGTGCGCATTCCCCGGGTGTTGCCGATCACCGTCCACAGCTGGCGCTGGGCCGAACGCAATCGGGTCAGGGTGGCCGCCGGCAGATCCTTGCGTTGCAATTGTCGTTGCAGGCCTGCCGCCAACAAGGCCTGCTGCCACGACCACACGACGGTGCCGTGATAAGCGTTGCGGCCGAAGCGACGCTGAATATCGGCATCGGCGAAGGCCGGGTTGGCGACCAGCAGCCCAGCATCGGTGAGCAAGCCAGCGGGGAACGGGCGCAGCATCGCGTCGACCAGCGGCTCCAGCTCGGTCGCCGGTGGATCCTGCAACAGCAACGCAAAGCCGCCGTCCGAATGCAACACCGGGATCGGCCGGCCTTGCGCATCCAAAGCGATGGCGGCGAAGTCGAGCCCCGCGGTCGTCAGGCTGGAGAGGGCGGACGCAGGGGCGATTCCCTGGCTATCGGCGTAGGCCTGCACCTGGCGCTGGGCATCGGCGGTCGGCAAGTGCACCTGGAACAGCGCCGGCACTTGTCGCGACCACACCTCGGCCCGACCGGCCGCGGCCGACAGAGCCTCGGCTTGTTCCGGTGTCGCGTAAGGCGCGAGCAGTCCCTCGTCGCGAAAGCGCCCGATCGCGTTCAATGCGGCAGGCACGAACACTGCGTTGACATCGTAGGGATAGCGTCCGTCGGCCAGGCCGTCCTCGCTGTCGCGCCATTGCCCGGTCTTGCGACCTGATTTGATCGGCACCAGGTTGCGCGCCTCCGGCGTTGCCGCGAAGGCCTGCGCCGAATCGGCGACGAAAGCGAAATTGCGCGCGAGCGCGGCGCCGACCGTTTCTCCCGACGGCAGTTTCCGCGCCAGGAACTCGGCGGCGCGCGCGCGGCCATCGCTCTGGTCGAGCAGATACGCCGCCGCCACTGGAGCCAACATGAAATCGTCGTCGACCATGCCATAGTCGTAGATCGGCGCATCGTTGGGCGGGTCGCCCTGTTTGCGATGGCGCAGCACCGCGAACTCGCCGATGTCTTCCTCATGCGCCACTTCGCCCTGCGCGTTGAGTCGTTCCAACACTGACGCCAGTCCATCTTCGATCGCTACCGGCTGCAGTGCCGGCATCAGCAAGCGCAACGACATCAAAGTGTCGCGGCCGAAATAGGTGTCAAAACGCCAGGAACCGGCGAGGAATTTTTCCTCATAGCTCAGGAAGGCCAGCGCCTGTCGGCTGCGTAGGTCGGCGCCGGCGCGCGCATTGAGCAAGCGGTTTTCGCCGAGCGGGGTGAGCGGAGTTTCGCCGGTCAGGGCGGTGATGCGCAGACGCATCGGTTTGCCGGGAGCGGATGCGGCGAAGGTCCACGGCGACTTGCCATCGCCCACGAGGCTTCCGTTTTCGACGGCGACCGAGATCAGATATCCCGCCGCGCCGTCCAGTCTCGGTCGCGACCAAGTAAGCGTGTTGCCGCTGCGCGTGGGTGTGGCCGCGGTTTCGGCGGGATAGCGGCCATCGATCTGGTAGTCGCGCAGGATGCGTACGCTACCCAACACCGCGTCGCGCACTACCAGGTCCCCATCGACGCTGGCGGTAGCGACGATTCCGTGCAGCGGCCGTCCTTTCGCGTCGGCCTGTTGGAGAGCGTGCGTTTCTTCAAGCGTCCAGTGCACCGGCGCCTTGGTCGGCTCGAACCAGATTCCGGTACCGCTGTTGCCGGCCGGGAACGCCACCAGCACCCGCGGCTGGGTGCCGGAATTCAACAACAGGTGCGCAGCCACCGGACCTTGCTGATAGAACGCGTTGAGGGTACGGCCTTCGGTGATGTTGAATTGCAACGGCGCCGATGCGACAGGCGGCTTGGCGCCGGCAACAATGGCCAGGCTAAGCAGAACAACGGCCAGCAATCTTTTTGCGTATGCGGTCATGGCCAAAGTTCTCGGTTCAAGCCGCTTGCGGCGCGGACGCGGCATGCAGGGTCGATTGCCGCTTCAGCAGAAATACCGCGATGAGCAGAAGCGCCATCGGGATCAGCGACAGGTAAAACGCGGTCTGCCCACCCAGGCGCGCGAACACCTGGCCGGTGATGAAGGATCCGGTGGTGCCGCCCAAGGCGGAGAACACCACGATCAAGCCGGTCATCGCCGCATGCCGAGCCTTGGGCAGCGCGCTCAGCACCACCGAATTAATGGCCGGATAGATCGGCGCCATGAACAAGCCCAACAACGGGAAGATGAACGCGACCGCCGGCGCATGCCACCAGCCCTCCTGCGCAGGCGGCTGCACTTGCGCAGCCATCGGCAGCACCAGCAATACCAGGGTCGCCATCGCCAACAGGCAAATGATCAGCAACCAATGCCAAGGCAGGAAGCGCAATACCAGCCCCGCGCCGAGACGTCCGATCGCGGTGGACGCGGCGAACAGACTGGCCAACTGCACGCTGGTCACCGTGGACAGATGCAGCACCTTGTTGTTGAACGTCGGCAGCCAGGTATTGATGCCCTGCTCTATCAGCACGTAGAGAAAGGCCGAAACCAGGAACACGATCACCAACGGCAACGCCAGTAGCCGGAACAGATCCGCGAACGACTGCGCCGCACCGGTGTGCGCTGCGCCTTCGTCGATATGCGAAAACATGAGCAATGCGATGGTCACCGCGCAGGCCAGCGCCAGCCACCAGTACACATCCAACCAGATCGGGTCGGTCGAGCTGTCCTGCTGTCCCACGAATGCGGCCAGCACCCAGGGCCAGGCCAGCACGCCCAGCATGAAACAGCCTTCGATGAAATTCATCAGACTGGCGTGGGCTTTGTTGCCTTCGGTGAGCAGGCCGATAGTGGAATACACCGACATCTTCGCCAGCGCGAAGCCGGCGCCGACGGCGACCAGCATGATCTTGACCATCCAGAACGCGTTGGCCAGCGGCATCGCCACGCAAGCGGCGGCGACCAGCGTCAGGCCCAGCATCATGCTTTTCCGGTAGCCGATCCGTGGCAACAGCGAAGTCGCCACGAAGGCCACGACTGCGATGGTCAGGTCTTTGAACCCGTCGAGGAAACTGGTGGCCTCTATGCTGGCCCCCAGCGCGTTCTGGCTCATCAGAATCAGGGTACCGACGCTGTTGAGCAGCATGGCGAAGATCACGTAAGTCAGGATCATCGCCAGGATCATGCGGGTTCGGTTCATGCGGGCGCCGGAGACTAGAAAGGAAAGAATGCTTCTCTGCGCGCTAGCGGGAGAAGATGGCGTGAAGCGCCGGGTGAGCGGCGATAGGCGAGGGAATACCCTGCTTCGGACACCCTCGGCAGTCTACCGGCGCCTTCTCCCCGCGAACGGGGAGAAGGCCCTCGCACTTCCTTAGCTCTTTACTCGCTTACCAGCTGTACTTGGCCTGGAAGTTGACTTCGCGACCTTCCAGCGGACGCGCCAACAGCACGCCACCCGCGCTGGCGGCCGAACCGAAGATGCGCGAGTTGCTCTCGGTCAGACCCAGTTCGTTGGTCATATTGGTGCCGCGCAGGTTGAACTGCCAGTTCTCGCCGACGTTGGAGGTCACACCGAAGTCCACGGTGTGGTACGAACCCAGCTGCTGCAGACCGGACTGGTCCTGGGTGTGGTCGCCGACGTGGGTATAGGTCACGTACGGCATGATGTCGCCCCAGTCGAACACGAACTTGTAGCTAGGCGTGAACATGAAGCGCACCTTGGGCTGGCGTTGCAGTTGCTGGCCTTCGATCGGCGCGCAGGCGGGCTGGTCGTTGATATCGGTGTATGGGAAGCAGGCATTGAAGTCGGTGTACTCGCCATCGAGATAGTTGGCGACCAACTGCAGACGCAGATTCTCGATCGGAGTCAGCGCGCCGATGAAGTTGACGCCCACAGAATCGGAACCGTAAATCAGTGGCGTACCCACTGGCGTACCCGCGCCATCGGTCGGCTGATACTGCAGGCCGCTGAAAACGCGCCGGTATGCGCTGATATCCGCATACAGCAGATCCGACTGGTACTTGAAGCCGATTTCGTAGTTACGGATCTTCTGGATCGGCGGGGTGTTGCCGGTAGTGCTGCCGCGAATGCCGTTATCGAAGTCGAGGAAGTGGCCGCCGGTGTTGACGCGGCCGTACATCGACATATGGTCGTTGAACGAATAATTGGCGCCCGCGGTGAAGGCCGGATGGCTCTTCTTGTAGTCGGTCCGCGCATAGGTGCCGTTGCACATTTCGACATTGTTGTCGTAAAGGGTGTTCGGGTCGCCATCAAGGCCGCCCGCGCCCGGATTAACCGCGCTGCGATTGCAAACGTTGTTGGTCGCGTCCTGATTCTCCAGGCGACCGGACAAATCCAACAGCCATTTGCCGACCCGCCAGGAATCGGACAGATACAGCGCCATGTTGGTGGCGCTGCCGTGCTGGGCGATGTGGAAGCCGCCGAAGTCGGCGAAGCCCTGGCTATCGGTGCGCTGGTAAGTCTGTCCACCGTCGACGTAGCTGACTGTGATCGGCGTGGCGTTGGGCGTGTTGCTCATCAGCATCTGATTGCCCAGCGACCACTTGTCGTCCATGGTGTAGTGGTTGACGTAGAAGCCGATGGTGAGTGTGTTGCCCTCGAACAGCTCCTTGCTCAGCCGGAAGTCGTTATTGAAGCTCCTCAGGTGCTTGTGGATATGCCACCAGCCCTGTTGGATCACGCTCTGGTCCAACGGCACCGCACCACCGCCGACATAAGTGGCCGTGGCCGAACCGGCGGGCAGGCTGAAGCCGCTCGGCGTACCTGCGGTGTAGAGCATGTCCTGCAACGTGGCCGGATTGTTGCCGGAGAACAAGGCATTGGTATCCACGTCGCCGTCGTTGAACAGGAACTTGTCGCTGATCGACCAGCCGTTGTCGAAACTGAAGTCGAAGTTGCCGCCGACGAAGATCATGTCGGCGCCGCGGCCGTCGGCGAGGTCCGCGTCCGTGCCGCCACCCGGATAGGTGGGCAGATGCACATGCTGGATCGCGCGGCTGTAATAGGTATCGGTGAGCGGATCGAAGCCCGGATATTCGCTGAAGCTGTCTTCGCCGGTCTGGATCAACGGAATCGGAGTGATGAACTGGTTCTTGTCGTTGAGGTAGCGCGCGTACAAGACCATCGAACCCTTGTCGAAATCGTGGGCCAGGGTCGCGGTCAGCTGACCGCCCTCGTCGGCCTTGAACTCCGGCGAACGCACGCCATCGGAAGTGCGCCAGAAACCGCCGACGCTGCCGTACCAGCCCTCGGCGATCTTGAAGCCGGTGAATGCGTCCAAACGATAAAGGCCTTCGTCGCCATAGGTCAGGCCGACGCTGCCGGTCGGCTCCTCGGTGCCGGTTTTCAGGAAGAAGTTGGCGGTCGCGCCCATCTGGCCATCGGCGAACACCACCGACGGACCGCCCTGCAGGATTTCGACCGATTCGATGGTGTCGTCAAGGCGCATCAGCGTCGTGGTTTCGAAGAACGACAGCGTGGGCATGCCGTAGACCGGAGAACCCATCAGCAAGGTGGAGAAATAAGGCGCGTCGCCACCGCCCGGGAAGCCGGCGATCTCGATGTTGGCGCCGGTCTGGCCACCGGTCGATTCGGGCCACATGCCAGGAGAGATCTTGAGCAGATCGGCCGTGCTCTTGGGGTTGGCCTGCTTTATCTGCTCGGCGTTGGCGGTGACGATGTTGTAACTGGCCTCGATTTTCTTCACACCGCCGGCCGCGCTACCGGTGACGACGATGGTGTCGAGCGTAGTGGCGTCCTGCCCGCTGTTGGCCGGCTCTGCTGGAGCAGCTGGGGTCGGCTCTGTGGGAGCGGTCTCCTGGGCGTAGGCCAGGGCCGGCGCCAAGGCCGCGGCGATGGCTACGGACAATGCGTAACGGATCAGTGTCGTCTGTTGCATGGGTGTTCCCTCCACTCTTGTTTAGACAGGTTGGTTACGAATCCGTCGCGGCTCTGCGGCCGCGTACGGTCAGGTTGAAACGAAATCCTCCAGCCGCAACGCGGCGATATCCGGCAGTACCGCATCGGCCTGGTCGAGCACGCGTGAATCGCCGATGCCGATAGCGGGCATGCCCGCGGCGTGGATGGCGACGATGCCGGCGGCGGCGTCCTCCACGCCGATGCACCGTTCCGGCGCGACGCCAAGTTCGCGGGCGACGGTCAGGAATATTTCCGGGTCGGGTTTTGCGCGTGCGATCCGCCCGGCATCGGCGATGTAATCGAAGCGGTCCTCGATACCGAGTTTGCGCAGCAACGCGGGCGCGTTGCGGCTGGCCGAAGCGAGTCCGAGCTTGAGCCCGGCCGCGCGCGCCGCTTCCAGCAGTTCGCGCACCCCCGGGAACAGGTCCTGCGGGCCGAAACTCTCTATTTCCGCCACGTAGTAGCCGTTCTTGCGTTCGGCCAATGCGCGTTTGGCTTCGGCCGTGAACGGAGCCGCGGCGCTTTCCAGGATGATGTCCAGCGAAGCGGCGCGATCCACGCCTTTCAAGCGTTCATTGGTACGCAGATCGAAGGGCACGTCGATCTCATCGGCCAGCCGTTTCCACGCCAGGTAGTGGCTGTGCGCGGTGTCGGTGAGCACGCCGTCCAGATCGAAGATCAACGCCTGGCATGGCCGTGGGAACACCGCGTCCGATTCCTCCACCTGCTCCTTCCCCAACTGCGCCAGCGCCAGCGTCTGCGCTTGTCCGCCTCGCAATTCCAAGGCCCGTCCGGCGTGATGAATCGTCAGTGCATCGCCATCGCGCAAGACATAGGTCGCTCCTTCCCGGGAGACGTCCACGCGCAGGCTGCGCCCGCGCCAACGCAGGTTGAAGCCGTAGCCGTTCCACGCCTGCGGCACGCTAGGTGCGAAATGCAGTTGCGATTCGCGCACGCGCAATCCGCCGAAGCCCTGCACCAGTCCCAGCCAG
This sequence comes from Pseudoxanthomonas sacheonensis, assembly GCF_031455975.1. GTDB lineage: Bacteria > Pseudomonadota > Gammaproteobacteria > Xanthomonadales > Xanthomonadaceae > Pseudoxanthomonas_A > Pseudoxanthomonas_A sacheonensis_A. The sequence continues at coordinate 316,682 of NZ_JAVDTT010000002.1, forward strand.
CTGCCGGCCATGGCGGCCATGTGCACGCCGTGGTCGGTGTTGCGATGCAGATCGTCCAGGTCCACGCGCAGGCTGTCGTGGAAATAGCGCCAGGCCTTGTCCGCGTGGCCGACTTCGCCAGCGAGGATGCCGAACACCGGCGCGGACAAAGTGGAATCGTGGGTGGTGACCGCTTCGTAGTAATCGAAGCTGCGACGCTTGCGCGCCAGCTCGATATCGTCGCCGGCCAGCACCAGCGCCATCACCACGTCGGCTTGCTTGCAGACCTGGTGCCGGTACAGAGTGAGCGGATGGTAGTCGAGCAGCAGCGGGCGGTGCTCACTACTTTGCGACGAGTCGTGCCTGTTTCTCGCGTGCACTGGGAGCGGCCAGCGCGGCTTGTCCAGGAAGCCGTCGTCCTGTTCGAAGATTCCCAGCGCCGCGTCGTAAGGCAAGTACATCGCATCGGCTGCGCGTTGCCACAGTTCGATTTCCTGCGCATCCAGCTTCAGGCGCGCAGACAGTTCCCGCATCCGCTGCGGGCGTTCCCCCGACAGCCAGCGCCAGGCGGCGACCGCGCAGCGCAGATGCCGCTGCGCCATGCGGTTGGTGTAGTAGTTGTTATTGACCAGGGTGGTGTATTCGTCGGGACCGGTGACTTCGTGGATGCAGAAGGCGCCGTCGCGACGCGGATTGAAGTGCCCGACCTGCGGCCAGATGCGCGCGGTTTCGAACAGCATTTCCGCGCCGGCCTGGTCCAGGAAGTCGAGGTCGTCGCTGCTCTCCAGATACAACCCGATGCCGTAAGCGATAGCGGCATTGATGTGGTACGCCGCCGAACCGCTGGGGTAGTGCGCGGAACCCTCGCCGCCATCGATGGTGCGCCAGGGATATAGCGCGCCGGTCTGGTGATTCATTTCGCGCGCATGCCCGCGCGCAGCTTCAAGCGTGCGGTAGCGGTACATCAGCATGGCGCGCGCCACTTCCGGCGCGGTGAAAGCCATGGCCGGCAGCACGAAGGCTTCGGTGTCCCAGAAGCAATGGCCTTCGTAGCCTTCGCCGGTCAGCCCCTTCGCGGCGGTGCCATCGACGCCGTTGCGTCCTGCCGATTGCAGCAGGTGGAACAAGTTGAAGCGCAATGCCTGTTCGGATGCCGCGTCGCCGTCGATGGACAACTCCGCATGGCGCCAGAACGTTTCCAGCGCGTCGGCCTGATCGGCGGCCAGTCCGTCGAAGCCCGCAGCGGTCGCTTCCGACAAGGTCGCCCGCAAGCGGTCCTCGCGCGTGGCTGCGTCGCCGTCGACGACGTAGGCGACGAACTTCTCCAGCGTGACCGTACGGCCCGGCTGCAGCATGGCGCGGAAATGCTGTTCGACGCGCGTGCCTTGCGCTTGCGCTTCGACGAAAGACAGATCCTCGGTCGGATCGCCGGTCGGAAAACGGTGCGCCTGTCCGCAGGCCACTTCGATGCCGCTGCCCGAGGCGCGCTGCGACAGCTGCGCGCCGTGGCTGTCCGCATGCAGGCCGAAGATCTGCATGCCTTGGCCGCCGGATACGCCGATGCGCGGATCGTCGCCCTGTTCTACCGCCTGGCGTCCGCCTTCGATAAAGGAAACGAGCGTCAGCGGGCCTTGGTAATCCAGCGAGGTAACGCTGAAGCGGATGGCCAGTAGCGCCGGCTGGGTGAGCGGCACCACGCGTTCGGCGCGGATCTCGATACGCTGGCCTTCGGCGGTTCTGATTCGCAGGCGTCGGTCGAGCGCGCCACGACGCAGATCGAGCGAACGCTCGAACTGCAGCCATTCGGCCTGATCCAGCCGTACGCGCCGGTCGCCCAGCCATACGCCGATGCCCTTGCCTTCGGCCACCGGCACGCGCGTGTCGGTGCTACGCGCGAAGCCGGACAGGCGCTCGTGATAGTGGATGGGATTCTTTTCGAACACCGCGGCCAGGAAACTGCCGTCGCTGGGGCTGTCGTCTTCCTCGAAGCCGCCACGCACGCCCAGCGATCCGTTGGCCAGCGCGAACAGGCTTTCGTCGCGCGCCCGCTGCGAAGGCTCGAAGCTGGTTTGTTGCAGGCGCCAAGGATCGATAGCCGCTTGCGCGCCCTGGGTCCGACCGTTGTCCTGGATTGCTTCCGCCACGCGCGTCCCTATCCCGATGCTTGCTTGTCTGCCGCCGGCGGCGATGCCGACGGGGAGGCAAGCTAGGAAGCGTTGTTATCGATGTCAAGTTATCGATAACAAATGGCTGCTGCGGCCCTTGTTGCGCTTGGCTCGGGACATTTGGTAATACGAATTACCGTAGCCGACGGGGGTTTTCCCTAAACGAAACAGGGACTTGGCGCCACGATCGTGCCCGCCGCGCCAGCAAATCCATCGAATGGGTATCTAGCGCGTTCGCTGCGATGCAGCAGACTCCAGCGCTCAGGTGGCGCGCAGCACCAGATGGGTAGGCAGGGTTTCGGACGTGGCGGGCTGGCCTTCGATCAGGGTCCGGATCTTGCGGGCCAGCAACACGCCGGCATCGATGAAGTTCTGGTGCACCGAACTCAACGGCGGCACATAGGTGGCGCCCAGGGGTGTGTCGTCGTAGCCGATCACCGAAACGTCGTCGGGCACCCGCCGCCCATGCTCGATCAGCGCGCGGATGGCGCCGATGGCCAGCAGATCGCTGGCGGCGAACAAGGCGTCGATCTGCGGATGCTGTGCCAGCAGCGCATGCACTGCTTCGGCGCCCGCGGTGACGGTGAAACTGGAAACCATGGGCGTGAACGGGGTGATGCCGTATTTCGAAAGGGTACCGGCGAAGCCTTCCAGTCGTTCGGCGAATTCGGCGTGCGCCGGATCGCCCAGGAACACGGGGCGACTGCGGCCCAGGGCCAGGAATCTTTCCGCGGCCAGCGCGCCGCCGCGGCGATTGTCGCTGCCGACCACCACGTGCGACTCGTGCCGGCTGACTGCGCCCCAGACCACCATCGGACGGCCCCAGCCCTGCACCTCGTGCATCGCATCCTCATGCGCGCCCTGCCCCAGCAGGATCACGCCATCGGCCGCCTGCACGTGCGACAGCGCACCGCCCTGCAGGGAAGTGAGCAATACGCTGTAACCGGAGGAAGTCAGTTCCTGGGTGATGCCGCCCAACAGGTCCAGCGGATACGGACCGGACATCTGCCGCTCCAAGGTAGGCTTCATTTCCACCACCACCGCCACGGTCATGCTGCGGCGCAGGCGCAGATTGCGCGCGCTGACATTGAACGCATAGCCGTACTGGCGGGCGATCTCGGCGATCCGCGCCCGGGTTTCGGGATTGACCAGCGGGCTGTCGCGCAACGCGCGCGACACGGTGATGGCGGAAACGCCGGCCACCTTGGCCAGATCGGCCATGGTCAGGCTGTCGCTTTTTCTGCCGTCGGCAGGGCCGGTCTTGGGGGGGCGCATGGGCTCAGTCTCGCACGCGGCTGGCTTCGTAGCGCGCTATGTGCACTTCCGGCGGGGTCGAAGCGATCGCCGCGGCCACCGCGGATTGCAGCAACGCGTCGAGCCGGCGGAAGCGCAGGCAGCTCTTTCCCAGGTCCAGTTTCAGGCCGGCCGCGGCATAGGCGGCGCGCAGGTCGCGCTCGTTCTGCGAATCGGCATACGCGCACATCAAGTACAAGGCGTAGTGATTCTTCTGCGCCGCCAGCGCGGCGTATATCAAAGGCTGCTTGTTATAGGTGACCGGGTAACGCGACAGCGGAATCTCCCAGCTGACCATTCCCCAGTTCATGCCCTCCACATAACCATCGGGCAGGTTGGCATTGACCAAAGCGCGCACCGTTGCGATCACTTCGCGACGCTCGGGCGGAAGTTCGGCCAGATACGCTTCGACGGTTGTGGCGGCGCTGCCGACCATGTTCTTTCGTCCCTCATGTGGAGTTGCTTAAGCGAGCGCTGCAAGCGGAAAACTGAACCCATTGTTATGCGATGCACGCGAAAAACGCCAGACTGAAGCAAAGATGAAAACGGGCGTTAACAAAAATGCGCGTGCCGGTTCGCATTCATGCGTCGGTGGCTAGGGTGTGCGCGCCCACTCCCCGGGCAAACAAAAAACACATGGAGAGAATCATATGTCTTCACTTCGCCCCCTGAGCATGGCCCTGCTATCCGCTCTGGCGTTCGCGCCTTCCGCATTTGCGCAGGATGCAGGAACCACCAGCACCGACACCACTTCCACCGATACCGCTTCGGGCAAGCGCATCGCCATCGTAGGCGGCGGCGCGATCCTGCAGCCCGACTCCGATCCGCTGCCGGGTGCGCGCATCGACATCGATGGCGGCACTGCGCCTACCTTGAGCGCCAGCTGGTACATCAACGACAACATCGCCGTCGAGTTGTGGGGCGCTGCCGACAAGTTCAATCACCGCGTGCGCGGCGATGGCGGCAAGATCGGCACCATCGAGCAGCAGCCGATCGCGTTGAGCGGCCAATACCATTTCCGCAGCGCCGATAGCGTGATGCGTCCGTTCGTCGGACTGGGCTATTACGAGTCCAACTTCAGCAACGAGGACATCTCCGGCGGCGGCCCGCACGTCGGCCTGGACACCGCCAAGGGCGCCATCGCCACCGCCGGCATGGATTTCAACATCAACAGCCGCTGGTTCGCACGCACCGACGTGCGCTACATGAAGGGCGATGCCAAGGTGAACGTGGCAGGCGAGCCGAACGGCGACGAAATGACCATGGACCCGTGGACCGTCGGCCTGGGTCTGGGCGCACGCTTCTGATTCTGCGCGCTTGATCCACTGGCTAGCGGCGCAGCAAATCGCTGCTGCATCCCGGCAACACCGGACGACGGGCCCCGCAAGGAGCCCGTCGTTTCTTTTGCAACTGATTCGGCCTCGTTGGTTGGGAGCAAGTGGTCACCTGATTGAAGGATCCCTCTCACTCCGCCTTAGCGCGGCGATGGCTACGGTACCCGTCCCCTTCTCCTTATACCGGACTAACCTATGCCCATCGTCCGACTGCGCGTTACTGGCAACGAGTACGCGGCTTCCGAGATCATTCATGCACTGGAAGCCATCGAAGGCATCGAACACGTGGAAGAAGTCGCCGACCTGATGCCGCACATGGACGACGACGATTCCAGTTCCGCCGGCCTGCCGGACGACGAATCGCCGGGGCTGCACAACATCGAAATCGAAGCCCCCAACGACGAAGCCGTGCGTCGCATCCATGCCGTGGCCGAAGTGCTGGCCGAACGCACCGAAAGCGCGATCGAGATCGTCGAGGACTTCTAGGCCACGCGTGGCGGCAACCGCCGCCGCAAGCCCCAGGTATAGCTGAGGTAATAGCCAAGCAACAGACCGGCCACGGCGAACAGGCTGGCGTGATCGAGCACCGGGATGATCGACAGCGCTTCGCGGCCCTGCCAGTAACGCCACATTTCTACGAAGCCCATCGCGATGCGGGCGGCCACCAGCAGAGTCAGGGTCAACACCAGCCAGGGATTGGGCGTGTAGTACATGCCTTGCGGGGTCTGTTCGAAGCGGCTGAGCCACAGTCCGATGATTCCGGTGAGCAACCCGGCCCCCATTCCCGCCAATGCATAAGCCAACGCACCGGGCCACCACACGTTGGTGATCGCCATGCTGGTCACGAACAGACCGACGGAAAGCAACAGCAGCCACGAATTCAGTCTCACCAGCCATGGCCACGCCTTGCGTCGCGCCTTGCCCAAGCGATAGCGCTGCCATAACGACAGCGGCAGCAACAGCAGCCACAGAACCAGCAGGACCAGGATGACCAGCGGAACGATCAGCAAAGGCATCAGGGATGCTCGGTTTCCGCATGCACTTTTTCGCGGCGCAGCAGGTACAGGCCGCTGATGACGATGATGCCCGCACCCAGCCAGGTCACCCCATCGGGCAGCACATGCCACAGCGCCAGATCCAGGCATACGCCCCAGACCAGCGCGCTGTATTCCAGGGGCGCGATCAGCGAAGCCTCCCCGCGTTGAAATGCCTCGGTCAGGGCCACTTGGGCCAACGACCCGGCAACGCCCACGCCCGCGATCACCCACAAGTCGGCCGAACGCAGCGGCAGCCAGTTCGGGGCAGCCATCGCTCCGGCGCCCAGCGACAGCAGCACGATGAACCACAACACCATCGCCTGGATGCTGTCGCGCTGCGCAAGCAGGCGCACGGTGATCGCGCTGGCCGCATAGCAGATCGCGGCGACGAGGATGGCCAACCCGCCCAGCGTCGCCATTCCTTGCCCCGTCGGCCGCAGGATCACCAGCACGCCGACCAGACCGACCACGATGGCGGTCCAGCGCCGCGGACCCACCCGTTCGCCCAGGAAAGGGCCGGCCATGGCGGTGACCAGCATCGGCGCGACGAAAGTAATGGCATACGCGGTGGACAGCGGCATGCTGCGCAGGCCATACACGAATCCGAACATCATCCCGATACCCAGGGCTCCACGCAGCAGGTGCAAGGGCCAGTGCACGCGCCAGAGGGTGTTCGGCTTGGCCGTCCACAACACCCACACCAGCACCAACGGCAGCGACGACAGGCCGCGCAAGGCCGCCACCTGCAGCGGCGGATAGTGCGGCGCCAGCAGCTTCAGGCCCGCGTCCATCAACGCGAACAGCGCTACGGCGGAAAGCATGAAAGCGATGGCGGACAGGTGCGAGGCGCGGGTAGTCATTCGGCATTATCGCCAATTTACTGCGGCTCTTTCGCCTCAAAGGAAAGGAAAACGGGACCGCCTGCGTTAACCTAGCCGCCTCCCCACCGCACAACGCACGCCCATGCCTTCCTTCGACGTCGTTTCCGAAGTCAACACCCACGAACTCACCAATGCGGTCGACCAGGCCAACCGCGAGCTCACCACGCGCTTCGATTTCAAGGGCGTGGACGCCAGGTTCAGCCTGGACGACAACGTCATCAGCCAGTCCGCACCCAGCGACTTCCAGCTCAAGCAGATGTCCGACATCCTGCGCGCGCGCCTGATCGCACGCGGCATCGACGCGCGCTGCCTGGAGGAAGGCGAGGTGGAAACCAACCTGGCCGGCGCGCGCCAGAAGATCACCGTCAAGCAGGGCATCGAGCAGAAGCTGGCCAAGAAGATCGCCGCGGCGATCAAGGAAGCCAAGCTGAAAGTGGACACCCAGATCAACGGCGACAAGCTGCGCGTCAACGGCAAGAAGCGCGACGATCTGCAGGACGCGATGGCGCTGCTGAAGAAGGGCGATTTCGAATTGCCGCTGCAGTTCGACAATTTCCGTGACTGAATTTCTCTCCTTCCCCTTCAAGGAGAAGGCCGGGATGGGGATGGTTTTCTCCTCCGACGATGAAAACTCTCCCAACCCCGGTGCAACACCCTCCCCACCCAACCCTCCCCTTGAAGGGGAGGGCTATCGACGCCGATCTCAATGACCTCCAACTCAGATCCCATCGCTGAGACCAAGCACTGGCTGGAGCGCGCGGTGATCGGCCTGAACCTGTGCCCGTTCGCCAAAGCCGTTTACGTCAAACAGCAGGTACGCTTCGTGCTGAGCGATGCGAGCACGCCCGAGGCCTTGCTGGAGCAACTGGCCGAAGAACTGCTGCTGTTGCGCGACACGCCTGCCGACGAGATCGACACCACTCTGATCGTGCACCCCGATGTGCTGCAGGATTTCCTGGACTACAACGATTTCCTGGACAACGCCGACGCCGCGGTCGAGGCGCTGGATCTGGAAGGCGTGCTGCAGGTGGCCAGCTTCCATCCGGCCTACCAGTTCGCCGGCACCGCTTTCGACGACATCGGCAACTACACCAACCGCTCGCCCTATCCCACGCTGCACCTGCTGCGAGAAGACAGCGTCAGCCGCGCGGTGGAGGCTTTCCCGGACGCGGACCAGATCGTGGACCGCAATGTGGAAACGCTGGATCGGTTGGGCGTGGAAGGCTGGCGCAAGCTGTTCGCGCCATGACTCCCTCAGATCAGGCCGCAACCCTCATGGGCACCCGCATTTCGATGACAAGGCTTGGCGAAGAGGAAACCCAGCGCCTACTGGACCATATTCCGTACGTAACGCTGGCCAAGCAGGGAAACGCCAAGCGTCATGTCGAACGCCTGGTCCGCGATGCGGAAGAACTGGAATCCATGCTGTTGCGGTATCCACAGGTCAAGTACGAGCCGCTGGACCCGCACTACGTTCTGCTGAAATGCATGGCCAACCTGGATGCGACGTTCATCGACGATCTTTGCAACCATTTCGACTGGCGCGGCGTGGTGTTCGCGGGCTGGTTCGCCGCGCTGCGGCCGGACATCACCTATCGCGAATCGTTGGTTGCGGCGCTAGGGAAGTCCCAGCGGAACGATTGGCTGCTGGAATTGGCTCTGGCCGAGATCGACAACAGGATTTGGGCGCTGGACCCGGATCTGCAGCAGTTGATCCGTCGTTTGCGTTCTTGCCTGCAGCCCTTGCTCGAGCTCGCCTGATCGCAGCACCCGGCTCAGGGCGACAGGCTTATGCTCGGGTCCAGCGATTCCAGATTCAGCCACTTCTGAAACCAGGCTCGGGCCCGATCCAGATCGGGAACGACCTTGGCCAGTGTCAGGGTTGTCTCGGATGCGGGCAGCAGATCGGGCACCTGGATCACCCGCATTCCGGCTGCGGAAGCCGCGCGCACGCCGAATTCCGAATCCTCGATCGCTATGCATTCGCGCGGCGGGATGCCCAGTCGTTCGGCAGCCAGCAAATAGAGATCAGGCGCGGGTTTCGCTTGCGCCACATCGCTGCTGGTGACCACATGGTTGAAATATCCATCGATGCCGCTGCGCGCCAGCTTGAGTCGCGCCCGCTCGCCGCGGGTCGAGGTAGCGACGGCCAGCGGCACGCCTAGATCGAAAAGATCCTGCAGCAGTTCGCGGGCGCCCGCCTTCAGGGGCAATCCCTCTTCGACCAACAAGTCGTATCTGCGCTTGCACTCGAGCGTCAGCCGCTCGGCCCGCTCGGCGCCGAGCAGCCCGCTCAGCAGTTCGGCGCTGCCCGCATCGTGCAGACCCACCATCGACAGCCACAGCGTGTCGTCCACCGCCAACGACTGCTCCGCAGCGGTGACCCGCCAGCATTCCAGGATGACGCGCTCGCTGTCGATCAGCAGGCCGTCCATATCGAAAATCACCGCGCGTGCGCTCATGCGTTGAACAGCTCCGTTCTCGCCGCCTCATCCAATAGGCGCCATTCGCCGGAAGGCAGATTCTCCAGCCCGAGCCCGCCGATTCGGCTGCGATGCAACGCCTCGACATGATTGCCGACCGCGGCGAACATGCGCCGCACCTGATGGTAGCGACCTTCGTGCAGCGTCAACCTGACATGGCGTGAGTCGACAATCTCCAGGTCCGCGGGCAGCAATGGCGTCTGCTCGGATTCCAGCATCAGCGTGCCGCTGGCGAAGGCCTGCGCTTCATCACCACGCAAATCGTTGGCGAGGGTCGCCTCGTAGACTTTGGAGAGTTTCGATTTCGGCGACACGATCCTGTGCAGCAGCGCGCCGTCGTCGGTGAACAACAGCAGACCGCTGGTGTCCCGGTCCAATCGTCCCACCGAGGACAGCAGCGGCGAACGAAGCCGATAACGTGGCGGCAACAGATCGTAGACGATGCGGCCCGGATCCTTGGTGGAGCAGGTATAGCCCACCGGCTTGTGCAGCATGATCAGCAGGCCCTGCGGCGGATCCAGCGGCTCGCCGTCGACGCGGAGATTGTCATGGTCCACGGGATCGTCGGCATACATCACTTCGCCCTGCGCATCGGTGATGCGCCCTTCGCGGAACATCAGGGCGACCTGCTTGCGACTGCCATAGCCCAGGTTGGCGAGATGCTTGACCAGTTTCATCGCGGAGACTTGTTCGACCTTGACGACGGCATGGCCTTGATGGCTTCGATCACCTTGAAGCCGTCGCGCTCGCCCACCACCCGCACCTGGCCGAAGCTGGCGTTCAGCACCGCCTCGTACGGCAGGTGCCGGTTGGCGACGAGGAACAACCGGCCGCCGGGCTTGAGGGATTCTGCGGCCACCGCAATGAAACGGCGGCCGACATCGGGACGGTCCGCACGGCTTTGGGTATGGAAAGGCGGATTACTGACGATGAAGTCGTACTGCTCCGGCACGCCGGTGGTGACATCGTGCCAGCGATAACCGAGCGTCGCCTGCTGCTCGAACCGCGCGAGATTCTGTTTCGCGAGCGCGAGCGCGCGCGCCTCGGCTTCGTAGAGATCCAGCGCCGAGACCTTGACGCAACGCGACAGGATCTCCGCCGAGAGATATCCGTAACCCGCGCCCAAGTCGGCGCCCTTGCCCGCCAGATCGGCGGGAAGATGCTCGACCAGCAAAGCCGACGCCGGGTCGATGCGGTCCCAGGCGAATACGCCCGGACGGCTGCTGAAGCGACCCTCCAGGATCGGACGCGGCGCATCCAGCCCGGTCCATTTCGCGATCGCCACCTGATCTTGGGAACCATCGATCGGTTTGCTCCAGAACACGCGGCAATGGTTCTTGGTCAGGCTTCCGCCCAGGCCGGTGAGCTGCTTGAGGTCGGCCTCGCCGGATTTGGCGCCCTCGTTGTTGGTGATGCTGGCCACGATTACGCCGCCTGGCGCGCACAGCGAGACCGCCCGTGCGAACAGCGCGCGCGCCTCTTCGCGCTGGCGCGGCGGCAGCACCAGCACCAGTGGGTAGCGGGCGGTCGATTCCGACGCATCGGCGATCACCTGCAATCCGCCGCGCTCCAACTCATCGGCGAACGGCTTGTAGCTCTGTTCGCACACCAGTTGTGCGAGCGGAAACTGCCGCATCGCCCAACCTTCGCGCGCGCGCAGGAACAGCATCGGACCGTCCGCCCACGTCAGCGAGCGACTGGAGAACGGCAGGAACAGAGAATCGAGCGCGGGATCGGAAATGGGGGCGGACAAGAGGTGTCACCGAAAAGAATCAGCGACGATTCTACCTGTCGCGCCGATTCGGCAACGATGCGGATCGTTCGCCACTGCATCGCAACCGTTCGTCGGGTTCGCGATTCTGATGTTAAAAAATAGTTGCGGATCGAAAACAACGCGCGTATCGTGCGCGGCCTTCGCCCTTGCGGCGCATTGCGACACAAGAATTTCCCATGAAACCGAACTTCGTCAACGCGATCCTCTTTGCACTGTGGCCCACCGGCCGCGGCGCGGACGCGCGCGGATGCATGAAGGACAGCGATCGTCTACCCGGCGAACGCAACCGGTACACGCACACCTAGTCACGGTCGGACTCCCTGGGAGATCGGCCACCCCGATCTCCCGAGGCAACGCGAACGCCCTCGGGTCGCAAGTCCCGGGGGCGTTTTGTTTCCAGCGTTCGCAAAGGAAGCGCATGCAGCGCAAGAGTTCGGCAAAACCAGCCAACGGAAAATCGGCTTTCAACAAGCGATATTCGCCCTGAAGCATCCGGGCGCAGCGATGCTGCGCGCCCGAGGCAGGGGCGCGGCTGCGACCGGCGCATGTGCGCCGCGTGGTGATGCTTCGACGCGGGCGGCGCGAGGCTGGGTTTGCAACGCACAAGGCGCAATGCGCCTGCAAGGATTGCCGGTTGGCGACAGCCGGCAATACGGAACATCGATCGAACACGCTACAGCGGTACGGCTTGCGACGTCGTCCGGTGCGCGCGGCCTTGCCGTGGCGTATGCCGAAGCGTGGGAGAAGGTGTTTCGCGAGGACGGAAGCTCAGAGGCAGAGCAGCGGCGCAAGCCGTTGGCCACCGGTTCGAATCCGGTTCGTCCACCACTGGATAGCTCAAATGGTTAGAGCATCGGTCTGATAAACCGACTGTTGCGGGTTCGATTCCCGCTCCAAACATGACCAGTTACGTCATGACCAGGAACGAAAGTTCCACAACAGGAAATGCCCCGTGCGGCGTTCCGGATATCCGCGAAGGAATGCGGACAACGGAACAAGGCAGCGGTGGCGAAGCCGGATCGCCGCCCTCGAGGCGGATGGACGGAAGCGGATCGTCGACGCGGCAGGACATCGCCATGCCGACAGGAGGCTTCCGGCTCTCCGCGGACAGCGCCGCGGTTCCGCTTCGTCGACGTCAAGGGGGTTTCCACTTTTCTTTCCCTTCTCCCCTCGGGAGAAGGTGCCCGCAGGGCGGATGAGGGCGTGAACTCACCGACCCACGGGCAGTTTTCGAAGGTCGGAATTCTCCCGCCCTCATCCGGCGCTTCGCGCCACCTTCTCCCGGTGGGAGAAGGGATAACCACAACGCGCGCGCCAACCGATCCGGCATGCGTATTGAAGTAAGAAACGGATCGGACCACCAGAGCCATACCAAGGAGTAGTGCCATGTTCTGGACCAAGAGGGTCGTGATCGGTGACGGCGAGCGCGGCCTGGTGTACCAAAATCGTCAGTTCGAGCGCGTGCTCGCGGCAGGCGTGTACCGCATGTTCGATCCGCTGAAGCGCATCGAAGTCGCAGTGCACGGCATCGCCAATCCGGAATACGCCGGCCGCGATGCCGACGCGTTGATCGCGCGCCTGGGCGACAAGCTGGACGAGACCTTCGTGCTGGCCGACATCGGCGCCGATGAAGTCGGCCTGGTGTCGAAGAACGGCAAGCTGGAAGACGTGTTGGCGCCGGGTTCGCGCAAGCTGTACTGGCGCGGACTGGTGAAGGTCGAAGTGCAGCGCGTGTCGCTGGCCGACAACCTCGAGGTCGACGCCACCGTCACTCGCCGTTTGCGCCAGCTCGGCGTGCTGTCCAAGGTCGCGGTGATCGCGGAAGTGCCGGCGGAATCGGCGTGCCTGGTGTTCGTCGACGGCAAGCTGGCGCGCACGCTGGCGCCGGGCGCGTACGCCTTCTGGAATTTCCAGAAGAACGTGAGCGCCGAGGTGATCGAGTTGCGCGTGCAGTCGGTCGAAGTTTCCGGCCAGGAACTGTTGACCAAGGACAAGGTCAGCCTGCGTGTGAACCTGGCCGCCAGCATGCGCGTGACCGATCCGGTCGCCGCGCGCACCAAGGTGGCCAAGTTCGGCGACCACTTGTATCGCGAACTGCAGTACGGCCTGCGTAAGGCGGTTTCGGCCAAGACGCTGGACGAATTGCTGGGCGACAAGGCCTCGCTGGACGCCGACATCTTCGGTTACGTGCGCGGCCAGGTCGGCGCGTTCGGCGTCGAGGTGCTGGGCGTGGGCGTCAAGGACGTGATCCTGCCGGGCGAGATGAAGGAGATCCTCAACAGCGTGGTGCAGGCGGAGAAGGCGGCCCAGGCCAACGTCATCCGTCGTCGTGAGGAGGCGAACGCCACGCGTTCCCTGCTCAACACCGCCAAGCTGATCGAGGAGAGCCCGGTGCTGATGCGCCTGAAGGAGCTGGAGGCCTTGGAGAAGGTCACCGAGAAGATCGACAAGCTCACCGTGTTCGGCGGCCTGGACGGCGTGCTGAAGCAGTTGGTGACGTTGAAGTAACATCCCGCGTATCCGCAGGGAAGCGGATGCGCGGACTTTCCATGGAACCAGGAGAAGTTTTATGAGTACTTACGAACTACTGCATGCCGAAGGCAGCGCGACGCCGATCAAGGGCTGGGTGCGCGGCGTGCCGTTGGAAGAGCAGGCCCATGCGCAATTGCGCAATATCGCCAGCATCCCGTTCGTCGGGCCGTGGGTGGCGGTGATGCCCGACGTGCATCTGGGCAAAGGCGCGACGGTGGGCTCGGTCATTCCGACCCGCGGCGCGATCATTCCGGCTGCGGTCGGCGTGGACATCGGCTGCGGCATGGCCGCCGTGCGCACCACCCTGCGCGCCAACGATCTGCCGGACAATCTGGCGCAACTGCGTTCGTCCATTGAACGCGGTGTGCCGGTCGGCAACGGTCCGGGCGGCGAGCACCGTCGCTTGCCCGACAGCCACGAAACGCGTATCGCGCAATCGGGATTGCATGCCGGCCTGGAAGCGATCAAGCAGAAGCACCGCAAGATCCGCACCGACAAGCTGGAGCGCCAGATCGGCACGCTGGGCGGCGGCAACCACTTCATCGAGATCTGTCTCGATGAAACCAACGCGGTGTGGGTGATGCTGCACAGCGGCTCGCGCGGCACCGGCAATCTGATCGGCAGCTACTTCATCGAGCTGGCGCGTGAGCAACTGGCGCATCGCGTGCTGGGCTTCCACGTCCCGGACAAGGACCTGGCCTTCTTCATGGAAGGCGAGCCGTTGTTCGACGACTACGTGGAGGCGGTGTCGTGGGCGCAGGACTACGCACGCCACAACCGCGAGGCGATGATGGCGCGGGTGCTGGCGGAGATGCGCCATCGCCTGCCGAAGTTCCAACTGGAGAAGACCGCGGTGAATTGCCATCACAACTACGTGCAGAAGGAAACGCACGGCGGCGAGGAACTGCTGATCACCCGCAAGGGCGCGGTCAGCGCACGCGAAGGCGAGTTGGGCATCATTCCGGGCAGCATGGGCACGCGCAGCTACATCGTGCGCGGCAAGGGCAACGCGGACAGCTTCCACAGCTGCAGCCACGGCGCCGGCCGGGTGATGAGCCGTACCCGCGCACGCGCCGAGATCACCCTCGCACAACACCGCGAGGCCACCGCGCACGTGGAATGCCGCAAGGACGCGGCCGTGGTCGACGAATCTCCGGCCGCCTACAAGTCGATCGACGCAGTCATGGCTGCGCAGAACGACCTAGTGGAAGTGGTGCATACCCTGCGCCAGGTGATTTGTATTAAGGGCTGATCAAGCTCGCAACAAACGGCGCCGCCCTTCACAGGGCGGCGCTTTCTTATTGCTGCCGTAGGAGCGACGGAAGTCGCGAACCCATCCGTCCATGCACTAGGTTTCGCGACTTACGTCGCTCCTACGTCGGTCCTACGGCGCCTCTACCGCGCATCCCGCTACTTCGCCTTCACCTTACGGTCGCCGAACAGCGCGCTGGCCACGATGCTCGCGCCCAGGCCCACGCCAAGCAGGAACAGCAACAGCGCCATGGTCGGATAACCCCACAGCGTGCTGCTGGTGGGGATGCGCATCATCAGCGCCGAAGCCAGGATCAGGGCGGCGGTGACCACGCCGGCGGCGATGCGGTTGGCGATCTTCTGCAGGCTCTCCATCAGATGCGATTCCTCCAGCCCGGTCACGCGCAGCTGCAGGCGGTTGTCCGCGACCAGGCCTAGGATGTCGGTGACTTTGCGCGGACCATCGCGCATCAGCGATTGCAGTTCCATCAGTTCGCTGGCCAGGCTGGGCGAGGACAGCGACCGCCGCAGGCGCGCGCGCATGACGTGCTGCAGGTGGTTTTCCACCGCCTGTTTCGCGTCGAATCCCGGCACCAGCAGCTGGCACACCGCGTCCAGGTTCAGCAGGGTCTTGCCCAACAGGCTCACTTCCGGCGGCGTGCGCAGACCGTGGGCGGTCGCCAGCCGCACCAGCTCCAGCACCACCCGCCCTTCCGACATCGAGGCGCTGTGCGCGGCGTACCGGGCGACCAGTTGCCCGACTTCACGGGTGAAGCGCTCGTCGTCGTAGTCGTCCAACGGCGTGCCCAGTGCGATGGCTTCCTGCGCGACCTGTTCGCCGCGTCCGTCGACCGCTGCGAACAACAGTTTGAGCATGCGTTCGCGCTGGCGCGGCGGCACGTTGGCGACCATGCCCAGGTCGAAGATCGCCAAACGGCCGTCGCCGGTCACGCGCAGATTGCCGGGGTGCGGGTCGGCATGGATCTCGCCGTGCACGAACATCTGGTCCAGATAGCCGCGCATCAGCGCGTCGGCCAAAGGCTGCATCGGTTGTTCGGTGCGGCGCACGCCGGGCACGTGATCCACGCGCGCGCCTTCCAACAGCTGCATGGTCAATACGCGACGGCTGGTGAGGTCCCAGACCGGGTACGGCACGCACAGCTCCGGATACGGCGCCAGGTGTTCGCCGAAGCGTTCCAGATTCTGCGCTTCGGCCACGTAGTCGAGTTCGGCCATCAGGGTGCGGTTGAATTCTCCCAGCCAGTCGGCGAAATGCACATGCCGGCCGAGCTTGGTGATGCGATCGGCGGCGTTGGCCACGCCCCGCAACAGCGAGAGATCGGAAGCCAGCTGCAGTCCCACGCCCGGCTTCTGCACCTTGACCGCCACCGGCGTGCCGTCGCGTAGCGTGGCGCGATGGACCTGTGCCAGAGAGGCGCAGCCGATCGGCTCGCGATCGAACTGTTCGAAGGCTTTGCTGAGGCGCACCCCTAGTTCGCCCTCCACCACCTCGCGTACATGCTCGAAAGGGATCGGGCCGACGTTCTCCTGCATGCGCTCCAGCGCAGTGGCGTAGGCCGGCGGCACGATGTCCGGGCGCGTGGAAAGCATCTGCCCCAGCTTCACGAAGGTCGGGCCCAGCGCCTCCAGATCGCGGCTGAATTCCTCCGGACTTCCTTCCGACTCGGACCGATGCTCGAAGGACGGTTCCAGCGAAAGTCCCGAGAACACGCCCGAATTGCGGTAGCGCCACAGGAAACGCAGGATCTGCGCCCTGCGCTCCATGCCGCCGCCGACCTGCGGCGCGTTGTGCGAGTTCGAATCCATCGCTCGGCTCCGTGCGGTTTCCAGCGAGTGTGTCCACGCATTGGTAATCGCACGGTGAAACGAGGGCCAAACGCTCAATAGCGCGCGAATCCGGACCGCCGGCTCAGCCCTGCAGCTCCCGCAACGTCACCGAAGGCGGCGCATCAAGCACGCGGCGCGTGGCGAACAGCCCTGCGACGAGCGCGGCCAGCATGCCCAGCCCCCCGCCAATGGCGGCGAGCGACCAGTTCGCCTTCCACGGCAGATCGAACACCTGGGTGGCGACCACGCCGGACAGCACCGATGCCGCAATGGCCGCGACCAGCCCCGACAACAGGCCGATGGCGGCGAACTCCGAGGCCTGCGCCAGACGCAATTGCCGACGGCTGCCGCCGAGCACGCGCATCACGCCGCCTTCCAGCAGACGCTCGTCCTGACTGGCGCTGACCGCCGCGAGCAATACCAGCACGCCCGCGGCCAGCGAGAACCAGAACACCACCTGCACCACAGTCGACACCTGGTCGGCGGTGCTGCGCACCTGCTTGAGGACCGCGTCCACATCGATCACCGACAGATTGGGGAAACGCTCGACCAGCTGCGCGGTGAAACGTTTCTGGGTGGGCGGCACGCTCACCGCGGTGATGTAGCTGGCGGGATAGCCCTGCATCGATCCCGGCGAGGCGATCACGAAGAAGTTGGGGCGGAAGCTTTCCCAGTCCACGCTGCGCAGGCTGGTGATCTTTCCTTCGAAGGCTTGGCCGGCGATATCGAAGGCGACGCGGTCGCCGACTTTCCAGCCCAGTTGTTCGGCGAAGCGCTCTTCCACCGAGAGCTCGGGCGTCGCTGGCGTGCGCCCGGCCCAGAACCTGCCCGCGGTGACCTTGTTGTCGTCGCGGAGCGTGGCCGCCGTGGACAGGTTGAACTCGCGTTCGGCCCGGCGCTTGGCTTCTTCGTCGTCGGCGTAGTCGGCGCCGCTGGTGGGCTTGCCGTTGAGCGAGACCAGGCGCCCACGGATCATGGGATACAGCGTGGGCGGCGCGATCTTCTGCTCGGCCATGAACGCATTCACGTCCGCCTGCTGGTCTTGCTGCACGTTGATGATGAAGCGGTTGGGCGCATCGGCGGCCAGCGACAGTTGCCAGCGATCCAGCAGGTCGGTGCGCACGAAGGTCAGCAGCAGCAACGCCATCAATCCCAGGCCCAGCGCGGACACTTGCGCCACGCTGGTGCCGGCGCGACGGCTCACGTTGGCCAGCCCATAACGCAAACTGCCGCGCAGGCGCGACCGCAAGCGGCGCACCAACAGGATCATCAGCCAGGCCAGCAGGGCGAGCACCGCCAGCGTGGCCAGGATGCCGAGCAGCATGGCCGTGCCTAAGGTCGCCGAACCCGCCTTCCACCACAACAAAGCGCCCAGGCCGACGAAGCCGGTCAAGGCGACCAGCCATGCGCTGGGCTCGGTGGGATCCAAGTCGCGACGCAACACGCGCAACGCAGGCACGCGACGCAGCGCCAGTACCGGCGGAGCGCCGAAGGCCAGCAATACGATCATGCCGACACCGTATCCCTGCAGCGCAGGCAACCAGCCCGCGGGGGGAATCGAGATCTTCATTTCCGCCTGCAGCCAGCTGCCGATCGCCCACTGCAATCCGAAGGCGATGACGACGCCCACGGTGCAGGCAATCAGACCGAGCAAAACCAGTTCGCCTACGTGGATGCCGACCAGGGTGCGCTGGCTGGCGCCGAGGCAACGCATCACCGCAGTGCCGGAAAGATGCCGTTCGCTGTGGCGGCGCGCCGCCATCGCCACGGCCACGGCGGCCAGCACGACCGAAACCAGCGCGGCGAGCCCGAGGAAACGCCCGGCCCGATCCAGCGAGGAACGGATTTCAGGCCGCGCGTCCTGGATCGTTTCCAGGCGCTGGCCGCGCGCGAGCGCGGGGCGTGCAAGGGAAGTGAAGCGTTCCACCGCCGCAGCGTCGCCCGCCACCACCAGCCGATAGCCGAGGCGACTGCCTTCCTGCACCAGGCCGGTGGCCGGCACATCGGCAAGGTTCAGGAAAACCTTGGGCGCGACGTTGAAATAATCCATCGAAGCATCGGGTTCCTGCACCACCAGCGCCGCCAGGCGCAGTCGCGAATCGCCGATACCGATCTCGTCGCCGATCTTCGCTTCCAGCGTCTCGGCGCCGGACTGGCTCATCCACAGGGTGCCTCGTGCAGGAATGCCTTTCGCGTCGTGTTCGGCGCCTCCGGCAGCGTCGACGATGCGGAAGCTGCCGCGCAACGGGAATCCTTCGCCCAATGCGCGCAAATCGCCCAGGCGCAGCTGTTCGCCGGCGCGGATCATGCTGTCCAGACTGAGCGTTTCGGTGCGCCGCAATCCGCTGGCGTTGGCCGCGTCGCGCACCACGCCGGTGATGGGCGCATCGCCACGGACGACGACATCGCCGCCCAGCAGGCGGTTGGCTTCGATCGCCAGCGCACGCTCGGCGCGATCGGTGACGAAGCCGACCGCGGTCACCGCGACCACGGCCAATACCAGGGCGGCGAACAGGATGCGGATATCGCCTGCGGCCACGTCGCGCAGCAACTGCCGCCATGCCAGCCTCAACGTTTTCATGCCGTGCGGCTCTCGCCGACCAGCTCGCCGCTGTCCAGCCGCAGGATGCGGCCGCAGCGGCTGGCCAGGTGTTCGTCGTGGGTGACCAACACCAGCGTGGTGCCCGCTTCGGCGTTCAGGGCGAACAGCAGTTCGATGATGGCCTGTCCGGTATGCGTATCCAGATTGCCGGTGGGTTCGTCGGCGAACAACAGCGAGGGCCGGGTGACGAAGGCGCGCGCCAGCGCCACGCGCTGCTGCTCGCCACCGGACAGCTGGCGCGGATAGTGGCCCAGGCGTTCGCCCAATCCGACTTTCTGCAGAATCTGCCGCGCCGGCGTTTCCGCGTCGGCATCGCCACGCAATTCCAGCGGCAGCATCACGTTCTCCAGTGCAGTGAGCGAAGGCAGCAGCTGGAAACTCTGGAAGACGAAACCGACCTTCTCGCCGCGCACCCGCGCGCGGCCGTCTTCGTCCAGCGCGGAAAGCGCTTCGCCATCCAGCGTCACGCTGCCGTCGCTGGGGCTGTCCAGGCCGGCGAGCAAGGACAGCAACGTGCTCTTGCCGGAGCCTGAGGCGCCGACGATGGCCACCGTATCGCCATGGCCGATCTTGAAGCCGACTCCCTGCAAGATAGTCAGCTCTCCCGACGGCAGCGGCACACGCTTGCCCAACGCGTGGACTTGCAGGGCGGGGGTCGGCTCTGGCTCTTGTCGTGCAAGTGCGGGCCGCGCGACTTCAGCGCGCAGTTCGGTGGAATCGGCCATGATGGTCCTGGTTATGCATCGGAGACGTGGGATGTCGTCAGGTTATGCGGGTTGGCGGGGTCGGGTTCAATGTGCCATTGGTCTTGTGTTCCTGGTTTTCGCGACGCTGGTTCCGGCTTCGTTCGCACAGACGCCCGCCGCCAAGGCTGCGCGCACCGTTCTGGTGCTGGGCGACTCGCTCTCGGCCGCTTATGGCCTGAGCGCCTCGCAGGGCTGGGTGGCGCTGACCGCCGACCGGGTCAGCAAGACCCAGCCGGGCTGGCGCGTGGTCAATGCCAGTATCAGCGGCGAAACCAGCGCCGGCGGCGTATCCCGCATCGCCGGCGAGTTGAAACGCAACCGCCCAGCGGTGGTGGTGATCGAACTGGGCGCCAACGACGGCCTGCGCGGCCTGCCCTTGCAGCAGACGCGCAGCAACCTGGAGCGCATGATCAAGCTATCGCAGGCCGCCGGCGCCAAAGTGCTGCTGATCGGCATGCGCATGCCGCCCAATATGGGACGCGACTACACGCAAGGTTTCGAACGCAACTTCAGCGAGCTTTCGAAACTGCACAAGACCGCCTACCTGCCGTTCCTGCTGGAACCCATCGCGCTGGATCGTGGCGCGTTCCAGGCGGACAACCTGCACCCCATCGCCACGGCGCAGCCGAAGCTTCGCGATCATGTCTGGAAAGCCCTCGCGCCTTTGTTGAAATGACGAGTCGCCGGCGGGTATCGGCGATCTTCTTCACGCAGACTTGTCGCAATCCCAACGCCAACTTCATACAACCCCAACAATGCGTTTGCGATGCTCCGCTACGTCTGAGGATTCCTTCCTCTTAGGAGAATTAAGATGCGTGCTCTGTTCATTGGCGGTGTAGTCGACAACAGCGAAATGGACTTGGACGGCAACCAACCGCCCGTGCACTACCCCGAAAACAGCGGCAGCGGCCGCCCCCGCTACCGCCTGCACCAGGTCGGCCAGCGCGATGACGGCAGCATCGCTTATGCCGTCTATGGCGCGCCCGACCTGGCCGACCAGGAAGTGGAACGCGTCGCCGACGAACGCGGTTACGCCCGGCGCTTCGAAGCCATCCCCACCATTGCGACGCATTGATCGGAGGCTCCGTATTTCGAGTCGGATGAAGGAGCTTGGCCTTCAGCCTTGCTGACCTCGAACAGCGCAAGTTGCGGTGCCGGCGAGCCGGTTGTCGGCGAATCCGGGTAAGACTTTTCCTACGCGGCAAAGGGTTATCGCCCTAATGTGATTCATGTCACATGAGTCCAGGATGCTTCTGCGGCACCAGTATCGCCACCAGGAGAACCCGACATGCAGCAGCGCTTGATGTTCACTATCGTCTCCGCGTGCAGCGGCTGGCAGCTCTATGAAGGCGACCAGGGCCGGCTATGGTTCGCCTCGCGCAGCGACGCCATGGAAACCGCCGACCTGATGGCGACCTCTCTGCACGAAAACCACGGCATTCCCACCGCGGTGGTCATGGACATGGCCGGCTGCGAGTCGGTGATGCTGAACTGCCACGGCTGAAATTGCCGCGGCCCAGGCCAGCCGCGGTCTCTGCGGCCGGCGCGGACAATTAGGGTTTAGGCGGCGCCGCGGGAATCCCCGCCAATTGACGCAGGGCCTGTTCGAACAGTTCCACCGGTTGCCCGCCCTGCACGAGATGCCGGTCGTTGAAGATTACCGACGGCACCGCGGTGATGCCCTGGCTGGTGTAGAAGCTTTCCTGCGCACGCACGGCCTGCGCGTATTCGTCCGACGCCAGGATCTGGCGTGCGCGGTCTCCCTCCAGACCGACTTCCACCGCAAGCTGCGCCAGCACTTCGGCCGAGGACACGTCCTGGCCATCGGTGAAATAGGCGCGCAGCAGCGCGTGCTTGAGCGCCAGTTGCCTTCCCTCGCCCTGGCTTTCCGCCCAATGCAGCAGGCGATGCGCATCGAAGGTGTTGTATATGTGCCGGCGCCGGTCCATGCGGAACTCGAAATCCAGCTCGGCGCCGCGCGCACGGATGGCTTCGCCATTGCGCGCCGCCTGTTCGGCGGTGATGCCGTACTTGCGGGTCAGGTGTTCCACCGCATCCTCCCCTTCGGCGGGCATCTGCGGATTGAGTTCGAAGGGCTGGAAACGCAGCTCGACTTCGAGTTCTTCGCCTACGCGCGCAATGGCCGCCTGCAACGACTTCAAGCCCACCGCGCACCAGGGGCAGGCGACATCGGAAACGAAATCGATCTTGACGGGAACGGACACGGCATCTCCACGGAATTCGGCCAGCGGCGATGCCGCGATACCGGGCAGATGGGGGCGTTGCGCCGGGGATCAATCCGGATACGGCGTGGTCGTCGCGAATCGGACGCCGGAGCAATGCAGTGATCCAGGTACGGAACACTGGGGTTTCGGTTGTCCTCCGCCCTGGCCTGCCAATCCGATGTCACAAAAACGGCATAACCGCGGCGTAGCTTCGTTGTCACCTCAATGTCTTGAAACGAAGCTCTCTACCCGCATGCTCGTTCCCACCACGGATGCTCCTTCCTTCCTCGGCATGCCGTGCCTGGTATGGGCCTATGGTTTCGATGCGGAAGGCAACGCCAGCACCTTGGACGCCGCCATGCTGGATCGGGAGCGGCTTGCCGATGCGCGACGCGATCATGCCTGGCTATGGCTGCACTTCAACACCAGCGATGCGCGAACCGCCCATGCGATCGGCGAACTGGGCCTGCCCGAAGCCGCCGGCGAAGCCTTGCTCTCGCACGATACCCACGTCAGCCTGCACCTCGAAGGCGGCACCGCTTATGGCGTGTTCGTGGACTGGCGCCACCAGCGTGGCAGCGATCACAGCAAACAATCGTTCGCGCGCGGCGACGCGGAAGTGGGCTGGCTGCACTTCGCCCTGGCCGACGGCCTGATCGTTAGCGCGCGACGGCAGGCGTTGCGCTCGGTGGAGCAGGTGCGCCAGCACGTGCGCGGCGGCGTGCGCTTCGATTCTGCGACCGAGGTGCTGGAAGCCATCGTCGAGCAATTCGCCGCTTCGGTCGCCCACGCCACCTTGGAACTGGGCGAGGAGCTGGACCACATCGAAGACCGCGTACTCGCCGACCGCATCGGCGAGGAACGCCGCGATCTGGCCCTGTTGCGTCGCCAGGCGGTGCACATGCACCGTCCCCTGACTGCGTTGCGGCGCGTGCTGCGGCAGTTCGAACAACGTTACGCCGTCTCGTCCCGGCATGCCTTGCTGCCGGCGGCCACCCGGCTGTCGCAGCGCTTCGACGAACTGGACAGCGATGTGGCCACCCTGCACGAGCGGGCGCGACTGCTGCAGGACGAAGTGGCGGCGAAACTGGCCGAGCAGACCAATCGGCACTTATTCGTGCTGTCCGTGGTCACCGCGTTGCTGCTGCCGCCCACCTTGGTGGTGGGCGTGTTCGGCATGAACATGGGCAATCTGCCGCTGCTGTCGAGCGAACACGGGTTCGGTATCGCCATGGGGCTGTGCGTGGCCTCCAGTGTGTTCGTGTACGTGCTATTGCGCAGGTTCGGCGTGGGCCGCTGATCGTCCCGCCGTCAGCGAACCGTTTGTGGTGAGCTTGCCGAAGATCCCGTTCGTGGTGAGCCTGTCGAACCACGCCTTTCGCGCTAAAAATCAACTATCGCAAGCTGTGACGATCCGCTAAGAGCGTGGTTCGACAAGCTCACCACGAACGGTTTCATGACAGCCTCACTACGAACGGGACAAGTGTCCCTTGATTCCAATGCGATACCTTTGGTGGAAATACGGCCATCGCGTCCCCATATCGCGTCCATACGGGCCTCCTATGCCTTCGCGCCTGGCCCACGCGTACTACGTAAACTTCGATCCTAATTCAGGAGCCCGCCATGAGCGCATTCGACCTCAGCCCACCCAGCCCGACCCAGCGCCAGCAACTGATCGACGGCCTCAATGGCGAAGAACGCCGGGTATTGCTGGAACATGGAACCGAGGCGGCGTTCTGCGGCGTGTTCCTGGACAACAAGCTGGAGGGCGTCTACACCTGCCGGCTATGCGGGCTGCCCCTGTTCCGCTCCAGCGCCAAATTCGATTCCGGCACCGGCTGGCCCAGTTTCTTCCAGCCCTACGACGATGCGCACGTGAAGACCATTCGCGATACCAGCTACGGCATGATCCGCACCGAAATCGTCTGCGCGCGCTGCGACAGCCATTTGGGCCATGTTTTCCCGGACGGTCCCCCGCCGACCGGCGAGCGCC
Organism: Pseudoxanthomonas sacheonensis; assembly: GCF_031455975.1. GTDB lineage: Bacteria > Pseudomonadota > Gammaproteobacteria > Xanthomonadales > Xanthomonadaceae > Pseudoxanthomonas_A > Pseudoxanthomonas_A sacheonensis_A. The sequence goes on from NZ_JAVDTT010000002.1 coordinate 340,825, forward strand.
ACTGCCTCAATTCGGTGTCGCTGGGCTTCACCGAACACGGGGCGCCGCTGCCCGATCCGCTGCATCGCGGGGGCGCGGAAGCGGGCACCGCCGACTGACCTCCACGTCCGCGCTGCATGAATGCCGCGCAACGGCAGCGCAACGAATCCACGGCCTGCTGCGTATGAAAGTACCGAGGGGAGCACAATCGCATCCCCGCCTAATGGAGTTCTCCCCATGAAAACCTCCTCCCTGTTCGCGGGTATCCTGCTGGCGCTGTTCCTCGCCGGCCCGGTGGCGGCCAAGTCGCGCAATGTCACCGATCCGGACGCCCCGCGCAGCCTGCCTGCCGAAGGCCCGGTCAGCGTGGACTGGACCGATCCGGCGCAGTTTTCCGATATCCGCTACAGCGGCAACCGCTGGGAAGCGCAACGCGGCAACTGGGTCGAACAGCTCGCCCAGCACCTGCAGAAGAGCGCGGCGAAGAAACTGCCGTCCGGCGAAAAACTGCAAGTCACCATCACCGACATCAAGCGCGCAGGCCAGTACGAGCCTTGGCGGGGACCCAACCTGCAGAACACCCGTTTCGTGCGCGAAATCTATCCGCCGCGCGTGTCGCTGACCTTCAAGCACACCGATGCGCAGGGCAACGTCATCGATCAGGGGGAACGCAAACTGGTCGACTCCGGATTCCTGATGGGCAACAGCATGTTCGGGGACAGCGATCCGCTGCGTTATGAGAAAGGCCTGCTGGACGACTGGCTGCGCAAGGAACTGAAGCCGAAAACCGAGCTCAGCGCGCGCTGATAACGACGGAAGCCGGGCGCCGTCGCGCGCCTAAGAACGCGGTAGCGCTGGTCCGCGGCCCGAGCCGGTATCCTATCGGCCATGTCGCTGCGCACCATCTCCGCCACCCGCTATGTCACGCCGCTGCGCGAGGGCGGTTCCATGCCTGCGGTGGTGGAGGCCGACGACGAAGGCATGTACGTGCTCAAGTTCCGCGGCGCCGGTCAGGGTGCGAAGGCGCTGGTGGCCGAACTGATCGCAGGCGAAATCGCGCGCACGCTGGGCCTGCCCATTCCCGAAATCGTGCTGCTGGAGCTGGATCCCGACCTGGCGCGCACCGAGCCCGATCCGGAAATCCAGCACCTGATCCGGGAAAGCGCGGGCCTGAACCTGGCCCTGGACTACCTGCCGGGCGCGGTGAACTTCGATCCGGTGGCAGAACAGCCCTCGGGCGAACTCGCGTCGCGGATCGTCTGGTTCGACGCCTACGTCAGCAACGTCGACCGCACTCCGCGCAACACCAACCTGCTGATGTGGCATCGGCAACTGCGCCTGATCGACCACGGCGCAGCGCTGTATTTCCATCATGGCTGGGACGGCAGCAGCGCCAATGCCGGCAATCCGTTCAAGATGATCAAGGACCACGTGCTGCTGCCGTGGGCGGAAGCATTGCCCGCCGCGGATGCGGCGCTTTCGGCGAAACTCGATCGCGGCATCCTCCAGGACATCGTGGCGCAGGTGCCGGACAGCTGGCTGCTCAATGCCGATGCCTTCGCCGATCCGGCCACACAACGCTCGGCCTACGTGGAATATCTGGTGCGGCGCCTCGATCAGCGCCAGTCTTTCGTGCAGGAGGCCATCCATGCACGCCAATAGCCATAACGACAACCATTACGACTATGCGGTGATCAGGGTCGTGCCGCGGGTGGAACGCGAGGAGTTCGTCAACGTCGGCGTGATCCTCTCCTGCGAGGCCTCGCGCTATCTGCAAGCGCGCATCGAACTGGACGAGGCCCGCGTGCTGGCGCTGGCGCCCGACCTGGACCTGGAATCGCTGCGCCGGCATCTGGACACCATTCCCGCGATCTGCCGCGGCGGCGCAGGCACCGGGCCGATCGGCCTGCTGCCGCAACGCGCACGCTTCCACTGGCTCACCGCCAAGCGCAGCTCGATCATTCAGACTTCGCCTGTTCACATGGGCAAGTGCGGCGACATGCCGGCGACCATGGAGCATCTGCTGCAGCGCATGGTGCGGCTGGAGCGCTGACCACGCTGGCGGGAATTCCGATGGCGCGTGGCTTTCTCGCGCGACATGCTCGCGCGCCGTTAACATTTTCTTCCACACAATCGCGCTTCGCTTTTAACTTGCGCTGCCGCCACGCTTCTGGGGTCGGCGCGCCGCAACGGGGAGTCGCATCACATGAACCAGAAGCTCAAAGCCGGCTCGGTGGAGCTGGAAATGGCGTTCATCGATTGGGTCAAGCAGAACGCCTATCACCCCCTCGAGGCGATCGACCATTTCATGGAACGATCCGCATACGTCCGCAATGCGGTGGATACGGTCGTCGAGCACGCGCGCAAGAAGATCGCCGAACGTACCCGCCAGCACCTGGCGCGGCTGGCCGAGGACAAGGTGTTCACCGCCCAGTTCCCCATGGTCTACGGCTGCAAGAACCTGGACGACAAGGACATGCGCTACACCGTCTCCCTGACCATCGGCGAGACCGAAGCCGAATGGGTCGGCAAGGTATGGGCCGACGGCGAATACCTGGGCGAAGTGCACGGCAGCGGCAGCGGTCCCAAGGCCAACTACATGGATCTGGCGCGGATGCATATCGAATCCCATATCCGCTGCGCGGGCCAGTTCAAGCCGCGTCTGCGCAAGAGCTGACCGGATCTGCGGAACGGATCACCGGGTGTAAAAAAAATATAGCGCGCCCGTCGCAACCGATTAACGGCAATGGGCCTACAAAGCAGCTCCGGCGGCGATCCCGCTAGCCGGCAACCGGCCACCAGGAGCCTCTTGATGAACACACGCACCAATCACGACCAGATCGGCGGCGACGAGGAAGAGTAAGCCGCCACCCCTTGTAGCGGAGTCCTGCCTGCGATGCTTGTAAGTTCCGCCGACCACGCGGCAAACGCATCGCAGGCAGCCCGCTCGACGGGCGATCAGAACGAATCGCTGCCCGGCCGCAACTCGATGTTCAACGCCACGGCCACCAGCCGCATCGCTTCGTCGTCGCGGCTGGAAGTGATCCAGCCGCCGTAGTTGTCGCTGCCGGTATCCCAGGTCCACAGGGTATAGCCGCGTTCGCGCAGACGGTCGTAGGCCGTGGACATCAGCGCCGGCACATCGGTGTTGTCCAGGAAATCCTCGTCCGAAGGATCCCCGCCCCAGTCGATCTCCAGGTTCCAGCGCCGCACCAGCTCGGTGACGCTGTCGATGAAGGATTCGCTGTCCTTCCAATCGACGAAGAAGCCGGAAGTCCAGTCGATCGCGTCCTTCAGCAGCCACACCGGCTCGGCCTCTTCGCCGGCTTCCTGTGCCGCCTCGCGGTAGTGCGAGAACTGGCGCAAAGCGGTTTCCTCGTCGCCGGGATTGACCAGCAGAAGCAATTGCCAGACCAGCGCCTCGGTCGTCAGCTCATCGGCATCGTCGAGGTCTTCGGGATCGGCTTCGTGATCGCCGTAGTCGGCTTCGTTGTCGGGCATGTTCATAAAAGGTATGGAGGAACGATCAGGATATCGATAGTGGCGCTTGGCGGAGGACTTGGAAAGCATTTCCTGGTCGGACTGCAAGCAGCCCGCGTAGCGATCATTCGCGGATGTCCGGTAAGTGTGGAAAACTCGCGGCATGACCGTTTATGTCGACGATGCAGTGACCTGGTGGCGCGGCCAGCGTTGGGCGCACCTGATGGCCGACACGCTGGACGAACTGCACGCGATGGCCGCGCGACTGGGCATGCCGCGGCGCGCCTTCCAGGACAAGACCAGCGGCGCGCACTACGACGTCACCGTGGAGCTGCGCGAACAAGCGTTGCGTCTGGGCGCGGTGGCGATCTCCCGCCACGCCGACCGCGAACTGGTCCGCGCGGTGATCCGCAAGGCCAAGGCGCAAGCCACGCAGCCGTAGGATGGGCCTTGGCCCACCATTGCCATGCTTTCGTTTGCACCCCTATTCGGTGGGACTTGAGTCCGCCGTTCCGTTCGAAGCCAACACAAAGGAACGCTCAGGACAATGGAGACCGGGCCTCGGCATCGCGAGCTGAAGAGGACGATGTCGCCGCAAGCCGCAACCCATCGCCTGCGTCCGGGTAACGCATGGGCTGCCGGCGGCCGTAGGTCAACGAACGCCACGCCCATTCCATCGGCCCGAAGCGGAATCGCGCCAGCCACCAATGACTCAGCGCGATTTGCGTAGTGAAGATCGCTACCCAGGCCAAACCCCAACCTGCCAGACCCCAGCGCGGCCCGATACCCAGGCCGATGGCGTAGAACAAGCCGATGCCGATCAGGCTCTGGCTGAGGTAATGGGTCAGGGCCATGCGTCCCATTGGCGCCAGCACTCCCAGACCGCGTCGCCACCACGGCCGCAGGAACAACAAGGCGAAACCGGTCGCATAGGCGATCCCCAATGCCAGCGGACCCGCCCGTAACAGTACCCGGATCAGGAACTTGGAGGCTTCACTGTCGAGCAACGGATAGTGTTGGCGCAGACCGGCCTGGGTGAACTGCAACACCGTCATCGCCACACCGATGCCCAGGCACCACCAGAACAGCCGCACGATCAGAACCTTGTGCCGATGCGGATACTGCAGCAGGCCACGACGTCCGGCCCAGTAACCCAGCAAGAAACGTCCCAGCACGAAGCAAAGCAAAGCCCAGTTGGAAACCCGCGCCCAGTTGGCCATGTCGATGTTGCCGCGCAAGGCCTCCGTCAACGACGGCGATGAGAATGCAACCAGGGCACCTGCATAGGCCTCCGCCTGCTTCGGCCATTCGGAAAGCACTTCCCGCATGTACGGAGAAAGCAGCGGCGGCAGCAGCAAGGCCAACGTGAGTCCGGCCGCCAGCAACACACGATTGGAGGCGTGGCGGAAGCACACCAGCAGCAGACCCACCACCGCATAAGTCAGCAGGATGTCGCCCCACCAGATGAAATAGCTGTGGATCAGGCCAATCGCCAGCAGGATCAGCAGCCGGCGCACGAATCGGGCCAGTCCGCCCTTCGCCTGCGCCCGCTCCATCTGCAGCGAAAAGCCCAGGCCGAAAAGCAGGGAGAACAGGGTGATGAACTTGATGTTGACCAGCAGTTCCATCGCCTGCAGCGCAATGGCGTCGAATCCGGCCGTCGGCAGGCTCGCGCGCGCGGCATCAGGTAGGAATTCGTACAGGGTCAGTGAGGCCAGATTGACCATTAGCACGCCGCCCAGCGCGAATCCGCGCAAGGCGTCGATGAGGTCATGGCGCTCTCGCGCCGGGGCAGGCGGCTCTGTCTGGGCAGCGTCGTCGGTCATAGGGGCAAGACTAAACCACGGCGCGCGTTTATTCTTTCCGCTTCCCTACGCGCGCCATCGAGCCCCGACATGACCGACACGCCTCCCGACCACCTGGCGATCAACCCCGCCAGTCCTTTCCACGATGCAGTCGCCATCGATCGCGGCGTGGGCATCCGCTTCAACGGCGTGGAGCGCGACAACGTGGAGGAATACAGCGTCAGCGAGGGTTGGATCCGCGTGCAGGTCGGCAAATCCAAGGACCGCCGCGGCAATCCGATGACCATCAAGGTCAAGGGCGAAGTGGTCGCCTACTACCGCGATATCGCCTGAAGCGTCTGGCGCCTGCGCTCGCAAGCGGCGCCATTTGCTAGGCTGCGCGCACTCCGGACGCGCCTGACCCTATGAAAACCAGCGGTATCTCGTTCCACCACCCCTTCGCGTTCTGGTTGGGGTGCTTGCTGGTGCTGGCGGGAGTGCTGGCTCATGTGCCGATGTTCATGATGGGCCAGCACACCCACTGGCAGATGGTCGGCATGCCGATGAGCGTCGAAATGTGGATCGGCATGGCGCTTATCCCGGTCGGCCTGGCGTTGTCGATGTATGGGCTGATGCCGCGCATGGAGCAGATGCGCAACACCGCGCAGCGCGCGCGCGACCATCGCTATTTCCATATCGCCGATGGCGTGCCGCTCAACCGCGCGCACTGGACGCTGGTGATCGTGCTGATCGTGGCGCTGGCGGTGGATGTGATGAAGCCGGCCACGCTCGGCTTCGTCATGCCCGGCATGAGCGCCGAGTACGAGATCACCAAATCCAGGGCCAGCCTGCTGGCGCTGTTCGCGCTGACCGGTACCACCGTGGGTTCGGTGCTGTGGGGCCGCATGGGCGACCTGTTCGGACGCCGCGCCGCGATTCTGTTGTCGGCGTTGATGTTCATGGGCACTGCGATCTGCGGCGCGATGCCGAGTTTCAACTGGAACCTGGCGATGTGTTTCCTGATGGGCGCATCGGCGGGTGGCCTGCTGCCCATCGCCTTCACCCTGATGGCCGAAACCATTCCGGCCGCGCACCGCGGCTGGCTGCTGGTGGCGCTGGGCGGCATCGGCACTTCCGCCGGTTACCTGCTCGCCTCGGGCGCGGCGGCCATCCTGGAACCGATGTTCAGCTGGCGCGTGCTGTGGCTGCTGGGCCTGCCGACCGGCGCGCTGATCGTGTTCCTCAACCGCTGGATCCCCGAATCGCCTCGCTTCCTTTCCAATGCGGGACTAGAGAACGAGGCGCGTGCGGTGTTGAGGAAATTCTCCGGCGCGTCCTCCGCGGCGATCGAAGCGGACAATTCGCCCGAAGCGGCCGGCAGCGTGATCGACGAACAGCATCCGGTGGTGGGCATGCGCCAACTGCTGCGCGGCCGACATGCCAGCATCACCTGGGGCCTGCTGGTCTGCGGCGTGGCCTGGGGACTGGCGAACTTCGGCTTCCTGCTATGGCTACCCACCAATCTGGTGGAACTGGGTGTGGACGCCAAGGGTGCGAGCGCATTGCTGGCGCGTTCGGCCATCCTGGCGCTGCCCGGCATCGCCGTGGTGGTATGGCTGTACCACCGCTGGAGCAGCATCCGTGCGCTGGTGCTGTTCATCGCCCTGACCACGCTGTCGCTGCTGGCGTTCTGCGCGATGAGCTGGATGCAGTTGCAGTCCGCCGCCGCGACCGTCGTCGCCACTGCGGCGCTGCTGATCAGCGTTAGCGGCGTGATCGCGATGCTGATTCCATACGCAGCGGAAATCTACCCGGTGCACCTGCGCGCGACCGGCTCGGGCGTGGTCGCGGCCAGTTCCAAGTTCGGCGGCATCCTGGGCGCCGGCTTCGGCGTGCTCGGCTTCTTCGAGAATTTCCTACTGTCGGCGCTGCTCATCGCATTGCCGATGGCGATCTCCGGCGTGATGCTGCTGCGCCGCGGCATCGAGACGCGCGGGCATGGGCTGGAGGATATCCAGCGTGAGCTGACCAAGTAACCGTTAGTGCGGCTGCAGCGCTTGCCGCGCCTTGATCATTTCGCCTTGGCCCCACCCAGATGCTGGGAAAGGAACGCCAGCAGCCGTGTGTAGTACTCGCGCCGGTGCGGCTCGGTGAAGAAGCCGTGGCCTTCGCTCTTGAAATAGAGCGATTCGACCGGGACACCTGCTTCCTTCAGCGCCTTTTCCATCTTGCGGGTGTGTTCGACGGGCGCGCGCTCGTCCTGGCCTCCAGCGGCCAGGAACACCGGAGCCTTGATGCGCCCCGCGAGGTTCACCGGCGACACCTCGCCCAGCGCGTTGCGATCCCCTACCCAGTCGTTGGTCCAACTTCTCCAGGAACGGCTATGCGCCGCATCGTCCTTGTGCATTTTCTCCAGGTCGTACACGCCCACATAGCCGGCCGCGCATGCGTACAGGGCAGGTTCTTTTGCCGCCCCCATGAGTGCGGCATAGCCGCCATAGCTCGCCCCGTAGATGCAGATGCGCGCCGGATCGGCCACCTGCTGCGCGATGGCCCAGCGGGTGGCATCGGTCAGGTCGTCCTGCATGGTTTTGCCCCACTGCCGGGCCCCAGCGTTCTTATAGTCGCGCCCGTAATTTCCCGATCCACGGAAATTGAGCCGCAGCACCGCATAGCCCGCATCGGCGAGCATCTGGCTGTCATCGTCGAATCCCCACGCATCGAAGATCCCGAACGGACCGCCGTGGGGCAAGACCACCAGAGGCAGGTGTTTCTCCTTGCCTAAAGGCAGAGTCAGGTATCCGTGCAATTTCATTCCATCCCGTGCGCTGACTTCGATGGCCCGCGAGGCGGATACCTTGGCCGGATCAAACCATTCGCGCCGACTGTAGAGCAGGTCCGCGCTCTTCTTTTCGGTATCGAACAGATAGAAGTCGCCGCTATTGCGATCACTCCAGATGTTCAGCACGGCCAGGCGTCCATCGCGGGTCGTGGAAGTCACCGCGATCGCCTGGCCGGGGAAAGCTTTTTCGAGGCTGCGGTAGAGACGCGCCGTTGGCGATGTCTCATCGAAGAAGCGGCTACGGACCCTGTCGCTCATGAACCATACGCCTGCCGGTTCCTGCGAGCCCAGACGTTCGATCAGCGCCCAAGGATCCGCGACCGGGTCGCGGATGAGTTGCGTGCGCGTGTCGGTCGCAGGGTCGTAAGCGAAGATCGCATCCGGACCACCCGGTACTTGCGCCGTCAGGTAGGCCGTCTTCCCATCGACGGAAAAGCCCGAGGCGGTCATCACGATGCCACTTGCAGACTGGTCGTTTATCAAGCGCCAGTCCTGACCCCGAGCCTCACGGTAGTACAGTTTTCTGACGTTGTCGTAGCCCGAGCCATCCGCGAACCGCACTTCGCCTGCGCTGTCTACGGCGAACGAAGCGTTGCGCACAGGCGCGGAGGCGACCAGTGTCCGACGACGATTGTAGATGTCCATCTTCTCGACGTAGGTCAGCGGATCGGTGGTCAAGCGCATTGACGACACCAGGATGTTGCGTTCGTCGCTGGCCAGTGGATCGATCATGAACACGGCCGGATCTGCGGTCATGCGAATCTTGCCGCCGATGCCGACCATGTCATCGACACCCCGGGGGCTGGCCAGCAGCATGCCCTTGGTGCCGTCTGCATTGACCGCGTGCAGTTCACCGGTCGCAAAAGGCGCGTCCTGCGTGCCCAGGCGCTGCGCCATCGCGACCACCACGCGTTCGTCGTTGGCCCACCAGAAATCGTCGACCAGCGAATGCTCGCCGCCCATGGCCTTGGCGGTGATGGTCTTGTCCGAACGCCGCATGATGGCCAGGGCCGTACGGTCCGGCAAAGGCACGGTTACCGCCATGTACTCCCCGGTGGGGGAAATCTTGATGCGCTCGTATTGGTCCCGCTTAAGGTAGGCGTCCAGATCCACCTGCGCCAAAGCCGGCGCGGCCAACAGCCACGCGGCCAGCAGGACCAGCGCATTCCGCTTCCCCATCGATTCTCTCCCCCGGCCGTTGCGGCCCCGGGTTATTAGAACCGATCAGGATTTCAGCTTCCAGCCGGTCCTGAAGATCCACCACACCACCGCCAGACACAGCGCCAGAAAGCCGAGGATGGCGGCCAGGCTGATGCCGACATTGACGTCGGCCACGCCGTAGAAACTCCAGCGGAATCCGCTGATCAGATAAACGACGGGATTGAACAGGGTGATCTTCTGCCATACCGGCGGCAGCATGCTGATGGAATAGAACGCGCCGCCCAGGAAGGTCAAAGGCGTCACCACCATCAACGGGATCACCTGCAGTTTCTGGAAGTCGTCTGCCCACAAGCCGATGATGAAACCGAACAGGCTGAAGGTCACCGCGGTCAACAGCAGGAAGCACAGCATCCAGAACGGATGCGCGATTTCGTAGGGCACGAAGATGCGCGCGGTGACCAGGATCAGGATGCCCAGGATCAGCGATTTGCTCGCCGCCGCGCCCACATAGCCGATCACCACTTCGATGTACGACACCGGCGCCGACAGCAGCTCGTAGATGGTACCCGCCCATTTGGGCATGTAGATGCCGAACGAGGCGTTGGAGATGCTTTCGTTCAACAGCGACAGCATGATCAGGCCGGGAATGATGAAGGCGCCGTAGCTGATGCCGTCGATGTCGCCCATGCGCGAGCCGATCGCCGCGCCGAACACCACGAAGTACAGCGACGTGGACAGCACCGGCGAGGCGATGGACTGGGTGATGGTGCGGAAGGTGCGCGCCATTTCGAAACGGTAGATGGCGCGGATCGCGTGCCAATTGAGGAGCGTGCTCATGCGCGTGCCTCCTGCTTGCCCGCGTGCACCAGACTGACGAAGATCTCCTCCAGCGAACTCTCGCTGGAATGCAGGTCCTTGAAGTCGATGCCCAGTTCGCCCAAGCGTTTGAGCAGCGCGGCGATCCCGGTTTCCTCGGTCTGGGTGTCGAAGGTATAGACCAACGCATGCCCTTCGTCGGTCAGTTCCAGCGCAAGCGCGGACAGTTCGTCGGGAAGGCGCTGCAACGGAGTCTGCAACTGCAGCGTCAGCTGCTTCTTGCCCAGCTTGCGCATCAGCACATGCTTGTCCTCGACCAGGATCAGTTCGCCCTTGCTGATCACGCCGATGCGGTCGGCCATTTCCTCGGCCTCTTCGATGTAGTGCGTGGTCAGGATGATGGTCACCCCGTTTTCGCGCAGGTTGCGCACCATCTGCCACATGTCGCGGCGCAGCTCCACATCGACGCCGGCGGTGGGCTCGTCCAGGAACAGGATGGTCGGCTCGTGCGACAGCGCCTTGGCGATCAGCACCCGGCGCTTCATGCCGCCGGACAGGGTCATGATCTTGCTGTCCTTCTTGTCCCACAACGACAGATCGCGCAGGACTTTCTCCAGGTATTGCGGATTCGGCGGCTTGCCGAACAGGCCGCGGCTGAACTTCACCGTGGCCCACACCGTCTCGAACGCGTCGGTGGACAGTTCTTGCGGCACCAGGCCGATCTTGCTGCGCGCGGCGCGATAGTCGCGCACGATGTCGTGGCCGTCGGCGGTCACGCTGCCGGAACTGGCGTTGACGATGCCGCAGACGATGCTGATCAGGGTGGTCTTGCCGGCGCCGTTAGGTCCCAGCAGGGCCAGGATCTCGCCCTTGCGGATCTCCAGATCCACCGACTTGAGCGCCTGGAACCCGGACGCATAGGTTTTGCTGAGTTTGTTGATTGAAATGATGGATTGCACGGCATTCCCGCATTGACGCGATGAAGTGCGTGAATCCTACCGGAGCCGGGCTGCCGTCGCTGTCCCGGATACGGGAAGATGAATCCCTGTGCATGCGCAGCTTGACCTCGCGGCGGGCAACCGGTACTTGTGGCAGCCCATATTGGAGGCCGCCATGCAGCAGTTCCTGGTCCTGATCTACAACGACGAAACCCTGCTCGAAGCGATGCCCGCGGGCGAGTTCGACCGCACCATGCACGGCTGCTTCGTCCATGCCGACGAGTTGCGCGCGCAGGGCAAGCTGAAGGACTCCATGCAGCTCGAAGCCGCCTCCACCGGCAAAACCGTGCGCATCCGCAACGGCAAGACCAGCGTGGTCGATGGTCCCTTCGCCGAGACCAAGGAAATCCTCGGCGGCTTCAATCTGATCGAAGCGGCGGATATCGACGAAGCGGTGCGCATCGCCGCCGAGTTCCCGTGGGCCGCGACCGGCTGCATCGAAGTACGGCCGGTGCGCGACATCGATGCGGTACGCCGACGCGTGGGCGCCTGATCCCCTCCCTCGCCGCGCTGTCGGCGGCGCGTGGGGCTTAACGAATATTGTCGGTCGCGAAATCCACAATGCGGTTCCCCCGCAAAGAGATTTCGCCATGAAGACACGCACGCTCGGCCGCAATGGCCCCGAGGTTTCCGCCCTTGGCCTGGGTTGCATGGGCATGAGCGCGTTCTATGGCGGACGCGGCGAGGAAGCCGACGCGATCGCCGTGATCCATCGCGCGCTGGAGCTGGGTGTGAGCCTGCTCGATACCGCCGACATGTACGGCCCGCACACCAACGAGGTGCTGGTGGGCAAGGCGATTGCCGGCCGCCGCAAGGACGTGTTCCTGGCGACCAAGTTCGGCATCCAGATGGATCCCAACGATCCCGCCGCGCGTGGCATCAACGGCCGGCCCGAGTATGTGATCGGCGCCTGCGACGGCAGCCTGAAACGTTTGGGCGTGGATCATATCGATCTCTACTATCAGCATCGCGTGGATCCCACCGTGCCGATCGAGGACACGGTAGGGGCGATGTCGCGGCTGGTGGAACAGGGCAAAGTGCGTTTTCTGGGCTTGTCCGAAGCCTCCGCCGAAACCGTGCGTCGCGCGCACGCGGTGCATCCGATCACCGCGCTGCAGACCGAGTACTCGCTGTGGTCGCGGGATCCGGAAGCCAATGGCGTATTCGACGCCGTGCGCGAACTAGGCATCGGCTTCGTGCCTTATTCGCCGCTGGGCCGCGGCTTCCTCACCGGCGCGATCAAATCGCCGGAAGATTTCGATGCCGACGACTACCGGCGCCAGTCGCCGCGGTTCCAGGGCGACAACTTCGCCCGCAACCTGCAACTGGTCGATCAAGTGAACGTACTGGCCCGCGACAAGGGCATCACGCCCGGACAACTGGCGTTGGCCTGGGTGTTGGCGCAGGGCGAGGATCTGGTGCCGATTCCGGGCACCAAGCGCATCAAGTACCTGGAGGAAAACCTGGGCGCGCTGGAAGTCAGGCTGGATGCCGACGACCTGGCCAGGATCGAGGCGATCTTCCCGGCCGACGCGGCCGCGGGCATGCGCTATCCGGAGGCCATGATGGGCGCACTGAACCGCTGACTCCACTGACGCTGGGGAAGGTGTTGCGATAGCTGTTTCAACGCGATGGCTGGTGCGAAAGCGGTTGCCGCCTGTAAAACACTCTATCTCTCCTAAGGTGGCGAAGCCCCTGCAGCGTCATCAGAAGCGTTCAAACCTCCTATTTAGTCCTGGCGGCCGGCGCAACGATCACACCGTCCTGCCGCCTAAAGGCGCATAGTGGGGGCGGAAGTCGCGTTGGGCGGCCTCCGAGCCGGAGGCATGACGCCTCCGCCGCCCCGCAGGAGGGGATTGATGAAAGCGAAGAAAACCAGTGGCAAGGGGCCGGCCCCCAAGGGACCGCCCGCCGGCAGCGACGGCAATCCGCATAAGCGCCTGGAAAGCGAGCGTATCGCCAGCGACATCGCCGATTACGAAAAATCCGGCGGCAAAGTGGAGAAGCTGGGCGTAACCCGCGTGCTGCAGACCGTGGCCCCTGCGCAGAAAGGCGAAGTACCCAAATCCGCGCCTTCGGTGCGGCCGCGTTCGCGTTAGCGCGCGCGATGACCGCCATGCTTCCGCATGGCGGCCTGGAGTCGGCGACCGGCAACCGATCGCTCAAGGATCCGCGTACTGCGCCTCGCCGTTGCCGAACGACCAGTTCTCCTTCACCACTTCCACCAAGCTGATGAACACATCCTCCCTGCGCAGGCCGAGCCGCGCCTGCAAGCCGTCGGCGACCGCGCGATAGAAGTCCTTTTTCATCTGCACGCTGCGGCCGGCATTGAGGGTGACTTGGATCAGCACGCATTCGGCGCTGCGCTGGATGCCCAGGTAGCGCTCATCGATGAACAACGTGCCCGGCTTGTGCTCGGCGATGACCTGAAAGCGGTCGTCCGCAGGCACATTCAACGTCGCTCGCATCGCGTCGTAGACGGCCTCGCCGAGACCAGCAAGGTAATCGGCGGACTTGCCTTCCAGAAGATCGACTCGTACGAACGGCATAGGGTTTCTCCAGCGCAAACGCAGACAGGGCGGGGCTGCCATCCTCGAACCTGAACGCGTGCGCGGTCAATCGTCAGCAAAAAGATCCCTGTTCAGGTAAGCGCGCCTAGCCTGGCTGTGCACCAACCCACAGGGAGTCTCATCATGAAACGACTGTTGCTCACCACCTCCATCGCCGTCCTGCTGCTGTCTTCGGCCGCGGCCATGGCCCGCGATCATGGCAAGGACAAGCACGACCGCTACGACGATGATCGCTATGGTTACAGCGACCGCCGCGACCGCGATGACGACGACCGTTACGACCGTCGCTATGACAATCGTCGTTATGACGACCGTCGTTACGAGGGCCGCCGCCACGACAACGGCCGCCACCTGGGCCAGATCAAGCACGGTTATCGCCGCGGTATGCACGCCCCGGTGGTCTACCTGCAGCCGCGCTATTACGTGACCGACTATCGTCGCTACCATCTGGCCGCGCCGCCACGCGGCTATCGCTGGGTACGCCCGGCAGACGATCGCTACCTGCTGGTAGAAGTCGCCAGTGGCCTGATTTCGCAGGCACTGGGCTACTGAGTCCGCACTGGCGACGGATTCGCAACAGGAAAGCCCCGCCCAGGCGGGGCTTTTTTGTGCGCCGCGTTGCAGCAAGTGAAGTGATGGAGGCCGCACTTCCCTGCAACCCCGATGGACTCCGGCCATCACATGCGCTCACATGCGCTCCGATAAGCTTCCGGTGCCGCACAGGGCAGGATGTCCACTGTTGAACGACGACACGTCCTCACAATCGCACCGCACCCGGCTCTGGCGGGACCGGCTGATCATGGCGTTGCTGATCGGCGCCACGGCCTGGGTGTCTTTGAACGTCGCCCGCTTGCCCGGCGAGGTCTCCGCGGTATGGGTGAGCAGCGGCATCTTCGTCGGCTGGCTGCTGTCGCGTCGGACCGAACTCTGGCCAGGCTATGTCGGCGCCGGCTTCGTCGCCGAACTCTTGGTGCGGCTGCTGTCCGGCGACGGTCTGGGTTTGAGCTTCGCACTCAGCGCCTTCAATCTGCTCGAAGTGCTGATCGTCGCCGGCATGGTCCGGCGGCTGGTCCCGGATATCGGCAATCCCACGCGCTGGCTCGGCCTGGGAGGCATCGCCACCAGCAGTACGCTGGCGGCCTGCGCCGTCTCTGGCCTGCTGGCCAGCGCAGTCGTCTCCGCCACTTCCCACACGCCGTTCCTGACTACCTTCCTGATCTGGTATTCGGCGCACGTAGTCGGCATGGTGATCGTAGCGACGCTGACGCTGGTGGCCCATCGAAAGGGGATCGGCCTGAGCGACGTTCCCGGGCGGCGCTGGATTTTCCTGAGCGACATGTTGCTGATCGCCGTGGTCTGCGCCGCGGTGTTCTACCAGTCCAGTTATCCATTGCTGTTCCTGGTCTATCCGCCATTGCTGTACGGAGTTTTCCGGCATCGCTTCGCCGGCGTGGTGGCCGGCATCTCGTTGCTGGCCATCGTCGGCGGCGTCGCCACCGCGCTGGGCTATGGGCCGCTGGCCCTGGTGCACGACAGCAACATTATCCAACGCACGATCCTGTTGCAGTTGTTCGTCGGCACGGCTTGCCTGATGAGTTTCCCGGTAGCGCTGAGCATGGCCGAGCGCGCCCGACTGACGGCCCGCGTGCGCGAGAGCGAACTGCGCTACCGGATGCTGGCCGACTATTCGCACGATGTGGTGGTACGGATGCGCGCGGACGGGCAACGACTCTATGTTTCGCCGTCGGCGCGAGACATTCTGGGTTGGGAGCCGGCCGAGCTGCTCCGGCCCAGCCAGGACCTGGTGCATCCCGACGACCGCGCCGTGCAGCAGCAGACGATCGCCTCGGTGTTGGCTTCGGGCCATCCGGTTACCGCGATCTACCGACTGCGCCACAAGGACGGGCACTACGTCTGGATGGAAGCCGCGGCGCGTTCGATCCCTAGTGCCGATGGCGGCGCGGCGATGGACATCATCTTCGCCGGTCGCGACGTCTCCCAGCGGGTGGCCGCCGAGCAGGCGTTGCGGGAAAGCCGCAATGAGCTGGAAGCGCTGGCGCGTCTGGACAGCCTCACCGGGCTGGCCAATCGCCGCCAGTTCGACGAGCGGCTGACGCATGCGCTGGGCCGGCCGCGGCGGCAGGGGCTGGCGGTGGCGTTGATGTACATGGACATCGATCATTTCAAGCAGGTCAACGACAGTTACGGCCATGCGGCGGGCGATGAGGTGCTGCGCATCTTCGGTCAGCGCCTCAGCGCGTGCGTGCGTTCGGGCGATCTGGTGGCGCGGCTGGGCGGCGACGAATTCGTGGTGCTGATCGAGGATCTGTCGGCGCCGGCCACCGCCGAAATGATCGCCCGCAAGCTGATCGAATCGATGGGCGAAGGCATCGCGGTGGGGGATTCTATTCTGCACGTCACCACCAGCATCGGCATCGCCTATTCGGTGCACCCGGCCGTGGCCAAGACCCTGACCGCCGCCGCCGACGCGGCGTTGTACGCGGCCAAGAAGGCCGGCAGGAATACCTGGCAGTTGCTGCCGACGGACGACGCGCGCGGCCGTCTGTAGGAGCGACGTCAGTCGCGAAGTCCTCGTCCTTTCATCCACTCACTCATGCAACCCATCGGACAGAGGCGTCCGCCTGCAGTTCGTACGGTCGAGTGGAAGGTGGCCTGCGGCCGCACGTGTTTGCTGATCCAGAAATTACGATTGACCGGCACTCCGGTGTCGGAGGACTATTAATTTCGCCTCAAAATTGGGGCACACTGAGAATTAGGCCGTTTGCGCTTAACCACTACTCTTAGAGAACTAATGTCCAAACTTCCTCCCGTTCCCGAACTTGCTCCCGGTCGTTACAGGCACTACAAGGGCAACGACTATGAGGTGGTAGCCGTTGCTCGGCACAGCGAGACTCTTGGGGCTGTCGTTGTCTATAGGGCGCTTTATGGAGACGGTGGCCTCTGGGTTCGGCCGTACGCCATGTTCTGTGAGCATGTTGTCATTGACGGCCATCGAGTTCGCAGGTTTGCTCCTCTTACGTCGGATGCGACCTAAATCATTCAAGCCGAACTGACTTCGCAGTCGGCTCGATTCAGGCGTTAGGTTGCGGAGAGACCATGCAGGCGTTAGGTTGCGGAGAGACCATGCAGGCCTTAGATCCGGAGTCGATTCAACTCATCCAACTCAGTGTGCCCAACCTGTGCCGTCTTGCCGTCTCTGAGCGCATTGAGCTCGAGGCACTGCACATTGCTGAGGGTGCATTGCCGCCTTCCAAGACCGTCGCCCGTGCACTAACGCAGCTGGATCTGGGCACGCCGGCTCTCTGGTGCATTCCGTTCTTGATAGTTTCCACCTCCCGTTCAACGCTGCTTGGCGCATGCGGCTTCAAAACCGCGCCCGTTAACGGCAGCGTGGAGATCAGTTATGGCGTCGCCCGCGCAGAGCGAGGTCACGGAATCGCAACCATGGCCGTTGGGAAGCTCCAACAACTGGCCGCGCGGAGCGATCTGGTCCAGCAAGTCGTTGCCCATATACTTCCGGACAATACTGCGTCCTCCAACGTGGTCGCTCGCCTGGGGTTCTCCCCGGAAGGTACGCTGGTGGATACGGATGGAGAGCTGGTTATGCGTTGGGTATGGCGGGTCGCCTCCTAGCAATTCGTTCAAACCGAATCCGCTTCACGGATCGGCACAACTCAGGGGATAGGCGCTACGCATGCGGCTCTGGACATTGCATCCCAAGTACCTGGACCCACAAGGCCTGGTCGCGCTATGGCGCGAGGCTTTGCTAGCGCGCGCCGTCCTTCGCGGTGAAACACGGGGGTATACGCACCACCCTCAGCTTGAACGCTTCAAAGCGCATGCATCGCCGCGTCTGGCGATCAATGCGTATCTGGCAACCGTCCACGCCGAAGCGACTTCGCGCGGCTACACGTTCGATCGCACCAAGATCGGTCCCGTTCGGCCGGTCGCGCCTATTTCGGCGACTCGCGGGCAGATCAACTACGAGTGGGAGCATCTCCTGCAAAAACTCGCTGCCCGCAGCCCCGCGCTCTTTGCGCAGTGGCGCGAGCTCGGCAGGCCCCTATGCCACCCGCTATTTCATTCCGGTCCCGGACCAGTGGCATCATGGGAGCGAGCGTCTGGTGGCGCCTGACAATTCGAGCCGAAACCGCTTCGCGGGGTCGACTTAATTCAACCTAGGTGGAAATCGTGGCTCGTGACCGCATCCTGCTCTTGGCCATCGCCGCAACTTGGCTAGTCGGCGGTTTCATCGAGCCGTTTACGCCGAGTTTTGGCCAGCCCTACAACGAAGCAACTCTGCCACATGCGGTGGTTCTCTCCGTCCTTTTATTTGCGTGGTGCAAATCGCACGCCGCAACTTTTGGAATCGTACCGCCCATGGGAGCTCCGCTGTTAGTCGGAATTATCGCGCCTGTTGGCATTCCCTACTACTTCTTTCGCGCATTTTCATGGCGTCCAGCCCTGCTAGCTATGGGCAAAACACTCTTGTTCTCCGCATTTTGTGTTTTTCTTAGTGCGAGCGGGCAATTCCTGGCCTTGCGGGTTACCACCTAACCTCTCATCCAAGCCCGGCCCGGATCACGGGCCGGCTCAAACCTGGCGATAGTCGCAATGAAAATTCATCGAGTGATTTCTGCTGTCTTTCTTGCTGCGGCAGCAATACCAGCTTCGGCGACCAGCACGATGTGCGCGTTCGAGGGTTCGAGCGGCTCTTCGTCTTACAGCATTGAATTCATCGGTTATGGGGAAATAGGGGCGATTCTGATGAGCCTGCCCAGGGGCCCACGCAGTCTTCCCGCGGGCTCATACAAAGTTTTGGAGTTCGACGAACGAAAAAGCAAGATCAATCTCGCCTATCGCAACCCCGGCGATCCGAGCCTTCCGCCATCTTTCACCCTTGAGGGTATAGGTAACAATGTCCGCATGACCATCGGCAAAGAGCGGATCGTCGGCAAGCTGCATTGTGATTTCTGAGGGCAGGGAAGCAGCAACTGGAAGCTCATACAATCGCACACAATCGTTCGAATCCAAGTTTGAGAGAAAAGCCATGCATCATTCCCGACTCTGTGCGCTGCTGATCGACTGCAATACGCCTGATATCGATGAGGCCGCCAACTTCTGGGCCGGAGCGTTGGGACGCGCTATCGACCCCGATCACCCGGGCACTCGCGGCAATTACCGCATGTTGGAGACACCGGCCGACGAACCTATCGTGCAGATTCAGCGCGTCGACCATGAGAGCAGAGTTCACCTAGACATCGAAACCGACGATATTCCCGCTGAAGTGGCCCGCTTGGAAGCATTAGGCGCCGAAGTCGTCGACCGCTTGGAGCGGTGGGTGGTGATGCAGGCCCCGACCGGACAACGGTTCTGCGTCGTCCGCATCCAACGCCCGGGATTTCCCAAGAATGCGAACGCGTGGGCCTGAATCGCCTAGCGACGAGTCCGCTCGTGGGACCTGATTCAGGGATGCCCAGTCCTTGACCGATACCGCTCTTCTCGCGCTATTCATCGCCGTGGTTTTCACGGCGGCAGGCTTCGTGAAAGGCATTGTCGGCATGGGCCTTCCCACGTTCGCGATGGGACTGCTCAGCCTGGCCATGCTGCCCGCCAAAGCAGCCGCGATCCTGATCGTCCCCTCGCTGGTCACCAACCTCTGGCAGCTTCTCGCAGGCCCCAACTTCGTCGCTTTGCTTCGGCGTTTGGCGCCCATGATGCTCACGCTCTGCGTGGGCACAGGGATCGGCATCGGCGTCCTTACCGGCGCGTCTTCGTCCATGGCTAGCGCAGCGCTTGGCGGCATTCTGGCGCTTTATGGCTTGGTAAGCCTCGTCGCCCGCCGCTTCGCCATTCCCGCCAAAGCGGAATCCTGGTCGTCGCCCCTGGTCGGCCTGCTGACGGGCGTGATCACCGGAGCCACGGGAGTGTTCGTCATTCCCGCCGTGCCTTACCTGGGCTCTCTCAATCTGTCCAAGGACGAACTCATTCAGGCCTTGGGCTTGTCTTTCACCGTCTCGACCATCGCGCTGGCGGCAGCGCTCGCACTGACCGGCCACTACGAACTGACCGAAGCCGGCAATTCGCTCCTCGCCGTTCTTCCTGCGCTTGCCGGCATGTATCTCGGACAACGCGTGCGCGACAAACTGCATCCCGAAGCGTTTCGCCGTTGGTTCCTCGCCGGACTGACAGTGCTGGGGCTATATATGCTGTTGAGGGCGCTGCTGCCCGCCTAGGGCTTCGCGACTCGCGTCGCTCCTACAGGGCTTTTCCTGGCCGATGGAGGCGTTGCGTGGCGTTGGTTGAGGAATAGGCAGGACGACAGCGATCCATCGCCTCCACCACGTCCGCAGCGGAGGAGCGCGCCATGCGAATCGCCAAGAACGATATCCCCGTCCGTATCGAAATACCGGGGGCGACGGCCCGACAGACGATGGATTTCGGCGATGCCTCCGGTTACGGCAGGATCGGCGGCGAATACTTTTCCCTGGGTGCCGGCACGGATATCGCCCCGCTGCTGCAAGGCTTGGAAGGCGACCTGTGCCAATCGCCTCACTGGGGCTACCTGCTGCAGGGCGAAGTCACCGTCACCTACGCGGACGATAGCCAGGAAGTCGTCAACGGCGGAGACCTGTTCTATTGGCCGCCCGGCCACACGATAAAAGTCGGCAAGGATGCCGAGGTCATCCTGTTCAGCCCGCAACACGAGCACAACCAGGTCATCGACCATATGCTGGAAAAGATGGCGGGCTGAACGGCAAAAGGCGCGAGTTTTGGCCGACGGCGGCGTTGCACGGCGTTGGTTTCTGTGGGACTTCACTGGAGAAACCGCCATGCCGAAGTACGTGATCGAACGCGACCTCCCCGGCGCCGGCAAGTTGTCGGCCGAGGAACTCAAGAACATTTCGCAGGCTTCCTGCGCGGTGTTGAGCGACATGGGCCCGCAGATCCAGTGGATCCACAGCTATGTCACCGGCGATAAGATCTACTGCCTGTATCGCGCAGAGAACGAGCAGATGGTCCGCGATCACGCGCAGCGGGGCGGCTTTCCCGCCAATCGCGTTTCCGAAGTCATCGCCACCATCGATCCGACCACGGCGGAGTAGCGGGGCCCGGCGCGGCGGCGATCCGCGCCGGAAGGAAGTTCGGGAAAAGCCCTCCTGCGAACAGAAAAGTTGGACCACACACGACCTTTTCACGGCAAGTCGGGCATAACATGGAGCCGTCCGATCCTTCTCCGAGGAAGCCGATGACCTCGCCCGCTGCCGAGAAACGGCCGCTCGCCTTTTTGGAAGGCGGTGGCGAAATGGGCGAGCGAGCGCGGGCCTTCGACTGGGCGTCCACGCCGCTGGGCGCGCCGGAGACTTGGCCTGCGCAACTGAAGACCGCGGTACGGCTGCTGCTTTCGACCCCCCACCCGATGTTCATCTGGTGGGGTCCGCAGCTGATTCAGTTCTACAACGACGCCTACGCTCGCTCGCTAGGTCCAGAGCATCATCCTGGCGCATTGGGCCAGCGCGGCCGCGAATGCTGGAGGGAAATCTGGGACATCATCGGTCCGCAGATCGAACAGGTGATGGAAGGACGCGACGCCACCTGGAAGGAGAACGCGCTGGTGCCGATCACGCGCAACGGCGCGCGCGAGGACGTGTACTGGACCTACAGCTATAGCCCCATCGACGAACCCGATGCGCCGCACGGAGTGGGCGGCGTGCTGGTGGTGTGTGCGGAAACCAGCGAACAGGTTCTCGCGGAGCGCAAGCATTTGGCCGAACGCGACCGGCTGAAGGAGCTGTTCCGGCAGGCGCCGGGATTCATGGCGTTGCTGGACGGACCGAACCACGTCATCGAGATGGCCAATCCCGCTTACCTGCAACTGATCGGCAATCGCGAGGTGCTGGGCAAAACGGTGGCCGAGGCGCAACCCGATGCGGTGAAACAGGGTTACCTGGACCTGCTGGACGAGGTGTATCGCAGCGGCAAGGCTTTCTCCGCCACCGGTGCGAAATACGAGGTAACCCGTGCGCCGGGCACCGCGTCGATCGAGCGCTACGTCGATTTCGTCTACCAGCCCATCGCCGATGCGGAAGGCAAGGTGACCGGCATCTTCGTGGAAGGCTTCGACGTGACCGGCGCGCATGCCGACGCCGACGCCGTGCGCGAGCTTTACGACACGCTGGAGCAGCGGGTGGCCGATGCGGTGGCCGAGCGCAACATTCTGGCCGACTTGGTGGAGTTTTCCGACACCCACATCCTAGCCATCGACCTGTGCTACTACGTGCTGGCGGTCAACAATTCCTATTCCGACGAGTTCGAGAGGATCTACGGCCACCGCCTGAAGGTCCATGACAACCTCCTGGAAATGCTCAAGGGCGATCCGGTGCGCGCCGAACGCATGCGCGGATTCTGGAATCGCGCGATCAGCGGCGAGGATTTCCACGTTCCAGAGACGTTCGATTCGCCCACCGAAGGCAAGCGTTACTACGACGCGCGCTTCAACGCACTGAGGGACCGCAGCGGCAAGCAGGTCGGCGCGTTCGTGGTGGTATACGACGTGACCGATCGCGCCAGCGAACAGGCACGCCTGGCCGAGGCCGAGGCTCGCGTGCAGCAGGCGCAGAAGATCGAGGCGATCGGGCAGCTGACCGGCGGCGTGGCGCACGACTTCAACAACCTGCTGATGGTGATCTCCGGCGGATTGGAGGTCATGGATGCCCTGGCGCCCGCGCGCCGCGAAAAAGTGATCGCCGGCATGCGCCAGGCGGTGGAGAAAGGCGCCGGCCTGAGCCGCCAGCTGCTGGCGTTTTCGCGTCGCCAGCCGTTGCGTCCGGAACCGGTGAACCTGGCGCGCAAGATAGGCGGCATGCGCGAGATGCTGGACCGCAGCCTGCGTGGCGACGTGCATGTGGAAGTGGCTTTCGACGCAGGACTGTGGCCGGTGGAAGTGGATCCCGGCCAGCTGGAACTGGTGATGCTGAACCTGGCCGTCAACGCGCGCGATGCGATGCCCGGCGGCGGCACCATCCGCATCGGCGGCCGCAACGCGCCCGCCTTGAACGACGAAGAGCTGTTCGGCGATTACGTGGAGTTGTCCATCGCCGATACCGGCACCGGCATGCTGCCCGAAGTGCTGGCGCGGGTGTTCGAGCCGTTCTTCACCACCAAGGAAATCGGCAAGGGTTCGGGACTGGGGCTGGCGCAGGCGCATGGCTTCGCCAAAGCCTCACGCGGCACCGTGCGGGTCGAGAGCGAACCGCGCAAAGGCACCACGGTGTTCCTGTACCTGCCGCGCACCGACAAGCTGCCCGTCGACGACGCGGAAGAGCAGGAAGCGGAAACGCCCGACCGCAACGCAGTGCAAGCGCAGGGATCGTTGCTGCTGGTGGAGGACGACGATGAAGTGGCCGCACTGACCGGCGAAATGCTGGCCGCGCTGGGCTACGAAGTGACGCGGGTGGAGAATGCCGATGCCGCACTGGGCGCCTTGGCCGGCGAGAAACCCTTCGGCGTGGTGTTCTCCGATGTGATGATGCCGGGCCAGCTGGACGGCATCGACCTGTCGCAAGAGATCCGATTGCGTCGTCCAGGACTTCCGGTCGTGCTCACCACCGGCCACGTGGAAGCGGCGAAGCAGAAAGCCGAGGCACTGGGGCTTTCCGTGCTACCCAAGCCGTATCGGCTGCAGGAACTGGAAGCGGCGCTGGGCGATGCGCGCAAGCATGCGCGGGACGCATCGCCGGCCTGATATCCCTTACGCCGATATTCGCCGCATCGCCACGTTTGCGACAGACAACCCGGTAAGCTGCCGGCATTACGGGGGAGCAGCGACGAAGATGGGCGGTTGGCGATGAATCGATACGGTTGGATGGTGGTGCGTGCCTACCTGCCCGCGCTGACGGCGCTGGCGGCGGCGGCGGTGTGCATGTTGTGGACGTCGCTGTTCGGCAGCGTGGAAAGCCTGCGCCTGCTGGTGCCGTACGTGAAATGGCTACCGCCGGTGTTCCTGCTGGCCGCATTGGTCACCGGCCTGGTCGCGACGCTGCGGCTGTGGAATTGGAAAAGCGGCAAGACGCCTCGCTGCGCCGGTTGCGGCGGACCGCTGAGCGCGCTGCATCATGGCGCGCACGGCGACTACCGCAAATGCCTGGCATGCGGCGGCAAGCAAACGCAAAGTCCTTAGGTCCACAAGGCAACGGGAGAGAATTCGATGAGGCTGGGGTCGCTGCTTTCCGGATCGTTCGCATTGTTGTGTCTGCAGGCCGCCCACGCGGCCGTTCCCACCGAAGCGGCGCTGGACGCCGAAGCCGCGCGTGCGATGACGGCCACGCAGGCCAAAGGCCTGGCGATCGCGGTGATCGATGATGGCAAAGTGGTGCAGGTACGCAGTTACGGCGCGCGCAACGCCGCTGGCGACCCGTTGCAAACGGACACCATCATGTACGCGGCCTCGTTGACCAAGGCCGCGTTCGCCTACACGGTGATGCAACTGGTGGATGAGAAGAAACTGGACTTGGACAAGTCCATCGGCGATTACCTGGCCAAGCCGTTGCCGGAGTATCCGGACGACGACCGCTATGCGCCCTGGTCCAGTCTGTCGGGCGACGAACGCTGGCGTGCGATCACCCCGCGCATCCTGTTGACGCATAGCGCAGGCTTCGCCAACTTCTATTTCGTCGAACCGGACGAGAAGCTGCACTTCCACTTCGCGCCGGGCAGCCGCTACGCCTATTCGGGCGACGGCATGATCCTGCTGCAGTTCGTGATCGAGCGCGGGCTGGACCTGGACCTGGGCGCGGAGATGCAGCGGCGCGTGTTCGACCGGTTCGGCATGACCAATACCAGCATGATGTGGCGGGCGGACTTCGCCAAGAATCTCGCCGATGGCTGGCGCGAGGACGGCAGCGTCGAAGCGCACGACGAACGCAGCAAAGTGCGTGCCGCCGGCTCCATGGACACGACGATCGCCGACATGGCGCGGTTTTCCGCAGGATATATCCGCGGCGAGGGCCTGTCGGCGCAGGGATCGGCGGAGCTGGCGAAGCCGCAGCTGCCCATTACCACCGCCAGCCAGTTCCCCTCGCTGCAACCGGAACTGCCGACCGAAAAACGGCGCAAGGATCTAGCGGCGGGACTGGGCGTGGTCGTGTTCGATGGCCCGCAGGGACATGGCTTCTTCAAGGGCGGTCACAACGACAGCACCGGCAACACTTGGGTATGCCTGCAGCGCGGACGCCGTTGCGTGGTGATCCTGGCCAACGACGTGCGCGCGGAAGCTGCGTTCCCGCAGCTGGTCCGTTTCGTGCTGGGCGAAACCGGAGCGCCGTGGACGTGGGAGTATGGCGAGATGAAGTTCTGGAAGGCGGACTGAGCGCATTGCCGCCCCACTAGGAGCGGCTTGAGCATCCGAGATCAGCCCTTCTTCAGCGGCTGTGCCATGCCCTTGATGATGGCTTCGTACATCAAGTTCTTCGCATCGCGCTCTGCACGCGCATCGGCGGCCTTCATCCGCTTGTCCAATGCGGCCTGCTCGCGATCCAGTTCGGCCATGGGCGCGGCAAGCTCGGCCTGCTGCCTTTCCAGTGCCGCCTGCTGGCGATCCAGCTCCGCCATGCGCGCATCGGCTTCGTTTTCGCGCATCCGCCGCGTGGCGAGCTCGGCTTGCTTCATGCCCAGCTCGGCCTGGCGGCTGCCGATAGCGGCCTGCTTATCGCCGATCGCGCTCTGGCGATTGCCCATGGTCGATTGCGCATCGCCCAGGCGCATGACCTCCGCATAGGTGGCGCGAAAGCGTTCCAATGTCGCGGGATCGCGGATTACATACCTGGACTCGCCTCTGCGGAACCACAGCAATTCCTCGCCATTGCGCTGCAAGCGTTGCGCCTCGCGCAGGTCTTCCATGGAGCCGTTCATCACACTGTTGTCTTCACGCAGCAGTACGTACGCCTCGTTGGCGTTCGTGGCCAGATGAAAGGTGCCGCGGGTGATCCGTGCTGCGGCAGGCGGAGCAGGAGGCGCAGGCGGGGCCGGCAATGCCGCAGGAGTCGGGGCCGAGACCGGAGCGGGCGGGGCCGGAGGCGCAGGAATCGGTCGGGGGGGTGCTATTTCGGCGGCCGGGCTGATCTCCGGAGTCTCAGCGGCAACAGGGGTCGGGGCCGGTACCGGGGTGGCCGCGACGCGCGGAGCCGGCGCAGCGACCGGTGCGGCCGACGGCTTGGGCGTAGTCGCGACCGGCGCCCGCGGCGCGGTCGCGGTTTCTGCCGCAGGCGCGGGCGCCGCGATGATGCGGTACGGCATCACGCCGAGCACGGCGACCACCCCGAGGATGGCCAGCGCGACGACGCGCGGCGTGGAAGCGGTGTTCTGCAGCATGAGCAGTCTCCTCTTGAGGATATGGAAGGTAGGCGACGCGCTGGCCAGGCCGGCGCTGGGCCTTGGCGCGACGCCCAGTCGAATCAGCAGGCGTCCATAGTCGCGCGCGCAATGACGGTTGCCGGCCAGCACGGCGGCATCGCAGGCGACTTCGCGGGCCAGCGCGTATTCGCGCGCGGCCAGATGCGCGAGCGGATGGAAGAAGAACAAATGCTGCGCCACCGCCGGCAACAAGCCCCACCACAGATCGTGTCGTTGCAGATGGACCAGTTCATGGGTGAGCGCCATGTCCAGTTCGTCGGCATGCATCGATTGCGGATGGTCGGCGGGCAGCAGCAATACCGGCCGCCATGGACCGATCAGCTGCGGAGAATCGATCGATGCCGACAGGCGCAGGTGCGGCGTGCGGCGCAGGCCGTGCGCTTCGGCCGCCAGTTGCAGGGCGTGCAGCAAAGTCCTGTCCTTGCAGGCGCGCGAGTCGCGCAACAGGCGTCGCGTGGCCATATAACCGTGCAGGGTGCGGGCAACCATGAAACTCAGGCCCAGCAGCCATAGCCAGGCCAATGCCCCGGACCACGACCAGGACGACGCTGCCGATGACGCGAGGTAGGGCGAAGCGCTCGTCATCGGTGATGCGAGCGTTTCGGCAGGCGCGAGGGAAAGCACGGTCATCGGCGCCGGCGCTGCGCTAGCCTGCTCCATCACTTCGGCGGGAAGCAGCGGCAGCGCCAGCGGACTGGACCACAGCACGCCGACCACCAGTTGCAGAGCCACCAGCCACCACAAGCCGGCGCGCGCGGACGCCGACAAGCGCGGCAACGATTTGCACAGCGTCCAGACCACGACGACGAACAGCGTGGATTGCACGCTGGCGGCGAGCAGGCGCGGCAGCAGGATTTCCGAAACGAATTCGAGGGCCATGGCTCAACCTTCCTTACGCTTGGATTGCAGGGTGGCGACCAGCGCCTCGAGTTCCGCCAGTTCGTTGTCGCTGACCTCGGTGCGCTGCGACATCCACGCCACGAACGGCGACACCGAACCTTGCAGCGTCTTCTCCACGAAACTGCCGACCGCGTTGCGCACCACATCGTCCTGTTGCGCGGTGGTGGAATAGCGGTACACGCCGCCATCGACCTGCTTGCGCCTGAGAAAAGCTTTGGCGCGCAACCGCTCCATCATGGTCAGCACGGTCGAGCGCGCCAATCCGCGCGGTTCGCCGAAGGCGGCGGCGACTTCGCCGACCGATGCGTCCCCCTGCTCCGCGATGTGCTGCAGCAACGCCAGTTCCTGATCACCGATGCTCTTGCGACTCATGCCATCCACCTTGTGACTACATATGTAGTCATCATGCATATGACTACATATGTAGTCAACAGGAAGAAAGTCATGGGTCAGAGGCTAGGCGACGAACGGTCAGGACGTCGTGGTGCACTGCGGCTCGCATGTAATCGTTTTCAACACTAGTATCCGGGGCCACGCGAAGCCCGGCCCCACGGCTTCATTCCCCTGCAATCGACGCGGAAAACCCACGTGACCACCCAATCCCCGAGCTCGTCCCCGGCCGTCAGGCTGTCGCGATTCGCCCTGTTGTCGGCGCTGTTTCTGTCTTCCTCGGTCGCCCTGGCCAAGGGCGACGCCCTGCCCCCGCGCTCGCAGTGGAAGGCCACTGGGTCCTCGCTGCAGGTGCCGGCGCTGGCCGCGTCGCACGCGATCGACGGCGATCCCAAGACCCGTTGGGGCGGGGCTTTCAGCGCCGACCACTGGCTGCAGGTGGACCTGGGCAAGGTCGCCGACGTCGGCGGCGTGCTGCTGCATTGGGACAGCGGTTTCGCCGTGTCCTACGCCATCCAGACCTCGGTGGACGGCAAGCAGTGGCACGACGCTTATGTCAGCGGCGATTCGCGCGGATTCACCGACTATCTGTTCTTCCCGACGGCGAAGGCACGCTACGTGCGCCTGGCCAGTCTGCCCAAGACTGCGGACTGGGGCGTGTCGGTATTTGAGTTCGAGCCGCTTGCGCCCAGCCAGGCAGCGCGCATCGTCAACCTCGCCGGCAAGGACAACGTGCAGGCGCTGTGGGCCGCCACCGGACCGGCGCGCGCGCTGCAGGCGAAGGGCCAGGCGCCGGGCACGCGCGAAGTGGATATCGCGCTGGGCCGCCCGCTGCCCACCCCGGGCCTGGAAGTCTGGTGGGAAGGTCCACGCAACGGCGCCAAGCTGGAAGGCCGCGATGCCTCCGGCAAGTGGATCGTACTGGCGGAAGACCCCGGATCGCAGGGTGATCTTTCCAACCTCGCCGCGCGCGAGGTGCATACGCTTTCGGCGCTGCGCCTGAGCGCGGGCGAGATCGATGGCGCGGCGCCCATGATCAAGCGCCTGCGCTTGCTGGGACCGGAACGAATCATGACGCCGACCCGCCGCTATGAAGCGGTGGCGTCGCGCGCGAACTCGCAACTGTTCCCGTCGTCGCTGCACCAGCAGCAGGTGTACTGGACCGTGGTCGGCATTCCGGCCGGCATGCAGAAATCGATCTTCGACGAGTACGGCAATCTGGAAGCGTATAAGGGCGCGCCGATGGTGCAGGCCGCGTGGCGCGATGCCTCGGGCCGCGTCGCCATTTCCGACAACGTCGAGCGTACGCATTCGCTGCGCGACGGCTGGATGCCGATGCCCGCGGTGCAGTGGGAAGCGCAGCCCGGCTTGCAGATCCGCACCGAAGCGATGGCGGTCGAACAGAACGGACAGCCGGTGACGCTCACGCGTTACCGCGTCAGCAACACCGGTCGGCAATCCATCGACGGAACGCTGGCGTTGGTATTGCGTCCGCTGCAGGTGAATCCGCCGTGGCAGCACGGCGGCGTATCGCCGATCCGGGAAGTCGCCATCGAAGGCGCCGCCGATCGCACCGATGTGCGCGTCAACGGCCGCGTGCTGTTCGCGTCGCTGACGCGGGCCGATGCGCGCGGCGCGTCCGCCTTCGGCGCGCACGGCGAAGGCGAGATCACGGCGCACGTCGCCGCGGGTACCGTTCCCGAGGCACTGCGGGCGAGCGACGCGGACGGGCTTGCCGCGGCATTGCTCGACTACAAAGTGAAGCTTGCGCCCGGCGAACACCGCGATGTCGTACTGGCGTTCCCGCTCGGCACTTCGCGCGCGGACGCCAAGACCGACGCGTTGCCGGAGGCGCCAGCGGTCGACCGCGTGGCGCTGATCGGCGCCAAAGGCGATGCGGGCGCGGGTTTCGACAAGGTCGCTGCGCAAGTGGCGCAGCAATGGCATTCGCGCTTCGGCAAGCTGGGCCTGTCGCTGCCCGACCACTCGCTGGTGGACATGCTGCGCGCGCAGGGCGCCTACATGCTGCTCAACCAGACCGGACCGGCGATGCAGCCGGGTCCGCGCAACTACAACCGCTCTTTCATCCGCGACGGCGCCGCTACTTCGTCGGTGCTGCTGCGCGTGGGTCAGGCCAAGGTGTCCCGCGACTATCTGAAGTGGTATTCCGATCACGCCGTGCACGAGAACGGGTTGGTGTCGCCGATCCTCAACCAGGACGGCACCGTCAACACCGGCTTCGGCAGCGACATCGAATACGACAGCCAAGGCGAATTCATCGCGCTGGTGGCCGACACCGCGCGCTACGACGGCGGCGCGGCGAGCGTGCGCGACTACCAGGACGTGGTGAAGCGCGCCATGAAGTTCATGCAGGAACTGCGCGAGCGCACCATGGCGCCCGGTTACTTGGCCGATCAGCCGGCGCCGGAACGCTTCCACGGCATCATCGCGCCCTCGATCAGCCACGAAGGCTATTCCAGCCCCACCCACAGCTACTGGGACGACTACTGGGCGCTCAAAGGCTGGCACGACGGCGCTTGGCTGGCCGAGCAATGGGGCGATGCGGAAACCGCCAAGTGGGCGCGCGAACAATACGCCGCGCTGCGCGAATCGGTGGCCGCCTCGATCCGCGCGACGATGAAGTGGAAGGGTTCCGACTTCATTCCTGCCGATGCCGACACCGGCGGCGGCGATCCGACCAGCGTTTCGATCGGGCTGGATCCGGCCGGTCAGCAGGACCTGATGCCGGCGGATGCGCTGAAGCTGACTTTCGAGCGTTATCTCGCCGACGTGCGTTCGCGCGACAAGCCCGGGGCGCTGTACGCGTACACGCCGTACGAGATGCGCAACGTGCTGACCTACATGCACCTCAACCAGCCGCAGGACGCCGACGAACTGCTGATGAACCTGCTGCGCCACCGCCGTCCGCTGCCGTGGCAGGTGCTGGCCGAGGTAGTGCATTCGCGCCTGCGCTATCCGGGCTACCTAGGCGACATGCCGCACACCTGGATTGGTGCGGAATACGCGCGCACCATTTTCGGCATGCTGGCTCATGAAGACGACGACCGTCTGGCGTTGCTGCTCGGCACGCCGCCCTCGTGGGTGGCCGGCGAAGGTCTGAAAGTCGAGGACCTGCCCACCATGTACGGTCGGCTGAGCATGAGCGCGCTCCAGCAGGGAAAGCAGCTACGGGTAAGGCTGGAATCGGGATTGAACAAGAACACCGCACTGTCGGTCAGCTGGCCCAACCGTCGAAAGCCCACTCGCGTGACCGTCGACGGCAAGCAGACCGCCGATTACGACGCCAACGGCATCCGCTTGAGCAAGCCGTTCAAGGATCTGATTGCGGAATGGTGAAAGTGGTTCGGCGCAGGGCCCGGGACTCATCGGATCAGCGCGCTGATTCCCGGGCCTTCCGAGTGCAGGCGGCAGTCGCCCCGACACGTTGCATGAGCTCGTCGCACAGCCGATCGGCTGCCGCGATATCGCCGCCGGTTCGCAATACCTCGGCCAGCCCGCCTGTCGCCTCGGGCTGCAGCGGCGACTGAGTCAGCACACGTCGATACCAGGCCTCGGCGGCAAGTAAGTTTCCGCGCGCGCGATAACGACTGGCGATGAGCACGCCCATGGGCGCATACCAGGGCCGGACCTGTACCGGGTTGCGGTCGTAGGCACGCCCCATCGCCGCATAGGCCTGCTCGAAGTACGCCAGCGCTTCATCGTCGCGGCCGCTGATTTCCAGCACGTCGCCGATGTTGATCAGCGGCCCCCAGGCATCCGGGTCCAGTGCGACCGCACGCCGGTAGGAAACCAGTGCCGCTTCGAAACGCCGTTGTGCGCCGGCCACGAAACCCAGCGCCTTGTGCGTGGCGGCCGAATCCGGCGCCACACCGACTGCGCGCTCGGCCAATTGCCGCGCGCGCCGCAATTGGGTACGCGCGGGTTCGCGATCCAGATGGCCGTTGGCCAGCGCATCGCCCAACCGGGTGAATTCCGCCGGACCGGTACCCGGCGATTCGGGCCAGCGGATCGCACGCTGCGTGAGTGCGTTGGCCAGACCGGCCAGAGCCGGTGCGTGATCGGGATGCAGAGCCAGCACGCGCTGGTAGAGTTCGATGGCCGCCTCGTTATCGGCGCGGGAGAACTGGAAGTAGTAATCGTCGGCGCGCGAAACCAGCAAGGCGCTGTCATCCGACGAAACGGGCGGTGCCGGTCCGCGGCCAAGCAGCCAGCCCAATCCGATCAGGCCCGCTATTCCCAGCGCAGCGACGCCGAGCCATTTCTTATGGTTCCGGGCTGCGGATACTGGCGCGACCGTCGGCGCTGTGGTCGGTGTCGCGGCGGCGGACATGGTCACTTCCGCCAATAGCCGATAGCCCCGCTTGGAAATGGTTTCGACATAGCGCGGCGATCTGGCGTCATCGCCCAGCGCCTGACGCAGCTTGGAGACGGTACGCGCCAGACTGTCCTCGCCCACCACCAACCCGGGCCACAACGCATTCATGATCCGTTCGCGCGTCACTACCTGCCCGGGCTGCGAAGCCAGCAACAACAGCAGGTCCATCACTTTGGGTTCCACCCGTACCGCGCCCGGCACGCCGGACAATTCGCCGGCGGCGCTGTCCACGCTCCACTCGCCGACGCGCAGACCGGTGTTGGAAGCGGGCGTATTCATGGACGTTTTGCGGCCGGGCGGAAGAAATCAGGAAAACGGGAGGATTCGGTCATGGCCCGGCTAGCATGGCCTCGACTCCAATGGCGCCGCAACCGGCAGACGATCTGCCGGCCCGTCATAAGGAAACCTCATGCCATTGCACCCAAGAATCTCCCTGACCGGTATCCTGCTGGCCCTCAGTCTGGCGCTGCCGGCCTGCGCCGCCTCCGCACCCTCCGGACCGGCCGATAGCTCGCCCGCGCAAACCGTCCCGTCCCTGGTTTCTCCGGACGACAGCCGTGCCGATTTCGACGCTCTGTACGCACGGCTGCAGGACTCGCACTACGACCTGTTCGTGCGTCGGCCCGAGCAGGAATACGACGCGCTGTTCCAGCAGATGCGCGCCGGGTTCGAGACGCCGTTGGCTCCATTGGAAGTCTGGAAACGCTATCAGCGATTCGTGGCCTACGGCAACGTGGCCCACGCGCGGGTAGATCCGGTTGCCGAGCATTGGGAAAACTTCCGCAAGGCCGGCGGCAAAGCTTTCCCGCTGTTCCTGCGAGTGGTGGACGGCAAGGCCTATGTCGCCGACGACTACAGCGGCCTGGGAACGATCGCGCAGGGCGACGAAGTGGTGTCGATCGATGGCATGCCCGCCCTGCGCTGGCTGGAGCCGACGCGCACCTTCGTTTCGGCCGACAACGACTACATGGCATGGGCGCAGCTGGAGTCGCAACTGCCGATGTTCGTGTGGCTGGCGCGAGGCGAAGTGCAGTCCTTCGCCCTCGTGCTCGGCAAAGCCGACGGTACGCAGGCCGGAGTGGCTTTGCCGGCGCTCAGCCGCGCAGATTTCGAAGCGGTGGCGGCCAAGCGGCCGAAACGTTTCGAACTGGACTGGAGCGCGCGCGAAGCACGCATACTCGAGGGCGGTCTGGCCTACCTGCGTCCCGGCCCGTTCTACGACAGCCGCCCGGACGCGGCCGATCCTTGGGACACCACCGCCTTCGCGTCCTTCATCGACGAAGCCTTCAGCCGCTTCATCGCCCAAGGCGCGGATCGTCTGCTGATCGATCTGCGCGATAACCCCGGAGGCGACAATTCCTTCAGCGACCTGATGGTGGCCTGGTTCGCGGACAAGCCGTTCCGCTTCAGCGAGGAGTTCGACATCAAGGTCAGCACTGCGGCCATAGAATCCAATCGCAAGCGGTTGCAGGGCAAAGGCGGGGAAACGAACTCGACCTCATTGCGATTGGCGGCCGCCTATGACGGCAAACCTTTGGGCAACCGGGTCAGCTTCCCTATTTCTTTGGTCTCTCCGCGTGAAGGTGTTCGTTTCGCCGGCCCGGTGTACCTATTGATCAACCGCCATTCCTATTCGAATACGGTGCTGGTTGCGGCTATCGCGCAGGACTATGGCTTCGGCACGGTGCTGGGCGAGGAGACCGCCGATCTGGCCAGCACCTACGGCGCACTGGAGAAATTCACCTTACCCAGAACCGGCATCGAAGTGAGTTTTCCGAAGGCGAGAATCCTGCGTTCTAACGGCGATACGCGAGCGCAAGGGGTGGTTCCGGACATCGCCATCACTACGCCCCTGGTCGACGATGGAACCGACATGGTGCTGCGGCAGGCGATCAAGATCATCGACGGCAAACAACGAGCGCGATCTATTCCCAAGTGAAGCACAGACCGCAGCCTGGCCGCGCGGCCGCATTGCCGATGTGTTCGCGCGCAGAGATGCCTGAACAGACAGTCAGATCGCGGAAAGCATGGTTCCCAGCATCATCCCCAGGCACAGGAAGCATGCGGCTCTCAATGTCTTCATAAAAGTACCTTCCCGCCTACCCTCGTAGCGCTATCTTCCACCTGTCCCGTGAGCCGGCCGTGACGCCGTCGCCGCCCGGACTACATGCCTTATTAACGACCTGAACCGCATAAAGCGGACATCCAGTTTCTGCACGCCATCCTCACAGCGGGTTGCCGACTATCGGCGCATGTTAGTTACGGTCCTTCCGAACCCAGCCCTTGGAGCAGTCATGACAGACCAACCAGACGATGCTGGCCACGACAACGACAACACAAGCCTGATTTCCCTGCAGCAACAACAGCAGGTGCAATATTGGACGACACGCTTGGGCGTTTCTCGTAACCAGCTGTTACAGGCCATCGACGCCGTGGGCGACTCCGCGCCTCAGGTAGAAGCCTGGTTGAAATACCAGGGCCAGCTCACCAACTGAGTCGCTGTGGTTGCCGCGTAGGCTGACAACGCGCGGATCAGAAGCGCGTTGAAGTCAGCTGCTCGGAAATTTCCCACAACCGTTTGGCGACTCCGGTATCGCTCGCCCGCTCGGATATCTTCGCTGGCGCGGGGGCGCCTTTGAGTTCGTTGAAGCCGTCTGGCCCGTAGTAACCGGCATTGGTGGCCGCAAGCGAGCTGGCTGCGAACAGCGTGGGCAAGGCGCCGGCGGCGGCGGACTGGCTCAACCAGGGCTGGAACACCGCGGACAGCGCGTTCATAACGACTCGTCGCGCTTCCGAATTCGGCCCATTGGCCATCAGCTCGGTGCGCGCCCATCCTGGATGCGCGGCGGTGCTCTTCAGCTCCCAGCCGTTTGCGTCGCTACGTCGTTGCAGTTCCAACGCGAACATCAGCATCGCCAGTTTCGACTGGCTGTAGGCCTTCCAAGGTTTGTAGAGCCGTTCGCCCTGCAGATCGCCGAAGTCGATCCGGCCCTGACGATGCACCAGGCTAGCCAGACTCACCACCCGCGCGCTGTCGCTGGCGCGCAGCAACGGCAGCAAGTGCGCGGTCAGCGCGAAGTGGCCCAGATAGTTGGTTCCGAATTGCATTTCGAAACCGTCGCTGGTCGTCTTCCGCTTCGGCAGCGCCATCACCCCTGCGTTGTTCACCAGCGTATCCACCCGCGGAAATTTTTCCGCGATGCGCTTCGAAAAGTCGGACACCGACGCGAGACTGGCCAGATCGAGCGTCTGCCAATGCAAACGCGCCGAAGGAATCGCCGTGCGTATGGCCTGCAGTGCGGCGCGTCCTTTGTCTTGGTTGCGCCCGGCCAGGATCACGTCGGCGCCCGCATCGGCCAGCGCAAGCGCGGTTTCGTAACCCAAGCCGCCGGTGGCGCCGGTGACGAGGGCGATCTTTCCGCTTTGCGGCGGAATGTCGTGGGTGGTCCATGTGCTCATGATCTTTTTTCTCGAATCCGCGTGGGAAGAAGTCACTGCGTCGCCAGCCACCAGGCATCGCCTGCTTGCGGCCTCTGCAGATCCAGCCGCTGACCCATGGACGGGGTAGTCAAGCGCACGCCCTTCTCCGCGGCCAATGCGGAGATGCGGTCGAAAGGTTCGTGCCAGGCGTGCATGGCCAAATCGAACGTCCCGTTGTGCACCGGCATCAACCACTTGCCCTTCAGGTCGAGATGCGCCTGCAACGTCTGCTCCGGCTGCATGTGCACATGCGGCCATTGTTTGTCGTAAGCGCCGGTTTCCATCAGCGTCACGTCGAACGGACCGAAGCGCTCGCCGATGGCTTTGAAGCCGTCGAAGTAGCCGGTGTCGCCGCTGAAGAACACGCGCAGATCGTCGTCCACGATCACCCACGACGCCCACAGCGATTTATTGGCATCGAACAGACCGCGACCAGAGAAATGCTGCGCAGGCGTCGCCACGAAACGCAGGCCGTCCACTGTGGCCGCTTGCCACCAGTCGAACTGCTGCACCTTGTCCGCAGGCACGCCCCATTCGATCAAGGTGTCGCCCACGCCCAGCGGGGCGAGGAAGTAGTCGGTCTTGTCGGCGAGCGCGAGGATCGCGGCGTGATCCAGATGGTCGTAGTGGTTGTGCGACAACAGCACGCCCTTGATCGGCGGCAGGTCGGCAATGGAGATCGGTGGTTGATGGAAACGCTTGGGTCCGGCCCATTGCACCGGCGAGGCGCGGTCGGAAAACACCGGATCGGTCAGCCAGAACTCCCCGCGCAGTTTCAGCAGCACGGTGGAATGCCCCAGTCGGAACAAGCTGCGGTCGGGCGCCGCCACCAGCTCGGCGCGGGTCAGGGTCTGCAGGGGGATGGCACCGGCCGGCACGGTGTCGCGCGGCTTGTTGGTCAGCACGTTCCAGGCCAAGCGCACGGTTTTCAGGAAGCCCGTGGGCGGCGTGGGCACCGCGTTCTGGAACTTGCCCTCGTGCAGCTGCGGCGAGTCCGGGTGGGCGGGGGTACGGGAAGTGGCATGCAGGACGCAGGCGGTCATGGTCAGAATTCCAAGCAGGATCAGGGAGCGGACGGGGAGTTTCATGGGCGGCGGGGCGTGGCTGGCGATGGGCTGGACAGTGACGGCCACTGCCTACACTGCACAGTGTAGTTCCCATATTTTAAAAAGTAAACCACTGAGTGTAAAATGGCAGCATGTGCCCGATTTCCAAGTCTTCCCCTGCCCCGCAGCGCCTGACCGACCGCAAGCGCCTGGCCATCTTGCAGGCGGCCATCGACGAATTCCGGGGCAATGGTTTCGAGGCGACCAGCATGGATCGCATCGCCGCCACCGCCGGCGTCTCCAAACGCACGGTCTACAACCACTTCCCCAGCAAGGACGCGCTGTTCGCCGAGATCCTGGTGCAGCTGTGGGAAAAGAGCACGGCCCTGATCGACCTGACCTATCGCCCCGACCGCCCGCTGCGCGAGCAGTTGCTGGAACTGCTGCGGCAGAAACTGCGCATGCTGGACGACGCCAATTTCATCGATCTGGCGCGCGTGGCGATCGCCGAAACCATCCACTCGCCGGAGCGCGCGCAAAGCATGGTGGCGCGAATGGGCGGCAAGGAGGAAGGCGTGACGATCTGGATCCGCGCCGCGCTGGCCGACGGACGACTGAAGCCGCTCGATCCGGTGTTCGCCGCGCATCAGATCCAGGGACTGGTGAAGAGTTTCGCCTTCTGGCCGCAGATCACCCTGGGCGCGCCGCCACTGAGTAAGGACATGCAGGAGCAGGTGGCCGCATCGGCGGTGGACATGTTCCTGGGCTGCTACGCGAAAGACTGACCTGCGCTGCCGGCAAGTCACCGCACCCAGGTGGACTCTTCATGAAAGCCCCTCTCCCAGCGGGAATCGAAGCCGCCTCAAGCGGCTGAGGGTTGGGGTGAGGGTACGGCGGAGTATTACAGGCGAACAATCAATCCAGCGACAGAAGCGCAGCGCGCCTGATAGCAAGAATTGCATACCGCACTTCACAGTCGTTTTCCTAGAATGACCGAAATCGTCCGCCTGCCCGGACGTCAGGAGTCGCCCAGATGGAAACCTCTCGCGCCGGTTTCGGATCCTTGCTGTCGCTCGCCTTACTGGCCGTCGTTGCGCCGCATCCCGCAGCTGCCCAGACAGCAACCGCGACCAATGCACCGGCGTCGGAAGCGCGACGCGATGGGCAGCATGATTTCGACTTCGAGATCGGTACCTGGCGCACGCAGCTGAAGCGGCTCGTCGATCCGCTGTCGGGCTCGAAAAAATGGGTCGAGTACGAGGGCACTACCGTCGTCAGCAAAGTAC
Source organism: Pseudoxanthomonas sacheonensis (assembly GCF_031455975.1). Taxonomy (GTDB): domain Bacteria; phylum Pseudomonadota; class Gammaproteobacteria; order Xanthomonadales; family Xanthomonadaceae; genus Pseudoxanthomonas_A; species Pseudoxanthomonas_A sacheonensis_A. The sequence goes on from NZ_JAVDTT010000002.1 coordinate 378,385, forward strand.
TGGGCGGACGCGCGAATCTGGTGGAATTGGAGGTGCAAGGCCCTGCCGGCCGCATCGAAGGACTCTCGTTGCGCCTCTACAATCCGCAAACGCGCCAATGGAGCCTCAACTTCTCCAATATCAGAACCGGCACCCTGAGTCCGCCGTCGATAGGCGGATTCAGTGGAGGTCGCGGCGAGTTCTATTCGCAGGAAACGCTCAACGGCCGCGCCATCCTGGTGCGCTTCGTCGTTTCCGATATCACTGCGACTTCTTGCCATTTCGAGCAGGCGTATTCGGCCGATGGCGGCAAGACCTGGGAGGTCAACTGGATCGCGACTGACACCCGTGTGGCGCCCGGATCCGGCGACCGCTGATCGCGCGGGCGTGTGCCCGGCGGCGATGCGGGCGCGATGCTGCCTTCAGCCCTTCGCCAGCGTCACCAGAAACATCACCGCAGCCACGGTGGCCAGCAGATTCACGTACACGAAGCCGATAACCGAATACTTCACCAGCGTCATGATCCAGCCTTGCCCATAAACGCGCTTCTGCATCAGCAGCAGGTAGATCGGCATCCACAGCAGCAACAGCACGACCGCGATATTGAGCAGAATCGAAAGCCAGTGCACGTGCGCGGACAACGCCCCGCTCAGGGCCATGAACACGAAGATCGTCGTCAACGCCATCAGCAGGAACACATGGCTGTAAAGAGCCACCACCAAGTGCTCCATGTACAGCCTGCGCTGGAAGAAGTAGGACAGCTTCAACATCAGCGCGAACACCGGCACCAGCACGAACAGGGCCGAAGGCAACGAGCCCATGAAAGCCTGGAAATAGCGGTCTGGCCGGTTCTCCATGAGCTTTATGTTGTCGATGGCATGGCCCGCTTTGCGGGTCAGCCAGGCGTTGGCGAAAGCCGGCAGCCAGCCGATCTTCACTGGATTCGCTTCGGGGTTCCAGGCTTCATTTTCGATGGAGAATAGTTCGCCCTTGGACGGAGCGGCTTCCGCACCGTCTTTTTGCGCAGTGGAAGCAGCCTCCGCATTCTTGCCGGACGTCAGTTCCACGATACGGTTGGCCGCCTCGCCTTGGATCTTCACTTGCGCGGCGATGATCACCGCGTCCACGCCCGGAATTACCTTGCCGCCTTCCTTGCGCCCCTCTTCAAGCTCGGCCAGCATTCGGTCGCGATTGCGTTCCACTTCCGCCACGGTCTTGCTTTGAGTAATGGCAGTGACGTCGACTTGGGGAGAAACCGGCTCGTCGTCGAAATGGATCGTGGCCCTGCCCACGAAGAACGCCAGCAGGCTCATGATCACGAAAATGCGCAACGGCGGCAGGTAACGCTGACGGTGGCCGGCCAGGTATTCCATGGCGGTGTGGCCCGGTCTCAACAGATCGCGCAAGGTGCGGAATACGCGTCCGTCCAGATGCCAGAACGACTCGAACACTTCTTCCAGCGCATGCCCCGCATGGCGAACCGGGTTGTGGATGGATTGTCCGCATTGATGGCAGAACTCGCCATGCAGCGGTGCGTGACAGTTTTCGCAATGGGCCGGCGCGTCGTGTCCGGTTGCGTTTTCGGACACGGTCATCGCGGCCGGTTCTCGAGTGATGAGGGCGGGCGCTACGATAGCGGCCAGCAGCACCTGGACGCCAGCCTTGCGTCTACTTCTTGATTGCTTCCGCTTCGACCACCGGTTCGTCCGCGGCCACGGCCGATGCTTTCGATGCCGGGCTAGGGAGCCGGTTTGCGCCTTGCCGGTTTTTGCTCGGGCTCTCGAGGCTTAGGCTTGGCGTTGTCGGCGTTCTCCGGCAGCTGCCTTCCGTCCTTGTTCTGGTGCTGTCCGGGTTGTCCGCGTGGATCGTGCTGTTCCCGATAACCGCTTTCCGGGGCGGGTCTGTGTTTCTGCTTGCTGTCGGCCATGGCGACGGTTCCTGCATTGCGGTCCTGTCGCCACCCTTCCACGCCGCACGTTCAGAACGGGTGAGGCGCTCAACAGCTCGGCGGAGGGAAACGAGAATGCGGCACAACATAGCCGCTCGCCGGCCTGCCGATGCGTCACAAAGTGACGCATCGCCACCTGCGGTCCGCATTTGCCGGCATTTGGCGGCTATATTCAATGACTTACGAATGGCACTCAAGTTGCGTGTGCTGGCCATGTAGATTTATGGAAACGTGACCGATATCGCCGTACGCAACTCCTTTCGCTGGACCTTCGCATGAATGCCGTACAGACCCGCCGACTTACCCAGGAGATGGCCGACACCTATCAGCGCGCGTTGACCGGTGGTCCGTTCTATGCGGCCTCGTGGCTGCTGGTCGGCATCTATGGGGACGCCTTCGAGCGCGAGCCGATGCTCAGCTGGGGATTGCTGTTGGCTTTCATCGGACTGACGGTCTGGCGCTTCCTGCATCGCCCGCTCCCCGACGGAGCCGAAGGCCCCGCGCTTTCGCGCTGGTTGCGCCTGCACTGGGGGATCGTGCTCTTCACCACCGCGCTGTGGGGAGGCTTGTTCTGCTGGGCCACGCTCGATTCGGGGTTCGGGCCGGCGCGCATTACCGCGCTGTTGTTCACCCTGGGCCTGGCCACGGCGATCGCGCATGCTTTCAGCATGCGCCGCGGTTTCGCCTTCGCCGGCATCGGCCTGTTGTGCGTGCCCGGCCTGTTCCTGCTCTGGAGCGACCCAGCCGATCGGCCGAACGGCTTGATGGTGACCATCTACCTGGTCTACGTGGTGATCTCGCTGTTGCGCAGCTACGCCGAATACCAGCAGCGGCTGGACCTGGATCAGGAACTGCGCAGCCAGCGCGATCTGTTTTCGCGGCAAAGCAGGATCGATCCGTTGACGGAACTGGCCAACCGCCGGCAGTTCGCCGATGTACTGGAAGCGGCGACCGAGCGGACCAGGCGCAGCGAACCGCTGACTTTGCTGTTGCTGGACATCGACCATTTCAAGCAGATCAACGACACCTATGGCCACGCCATCGGCGATGCCTGCCTGATGGCCATCGCCGCGCGGCTGAAAAGCAGCTTCAGCGAACCGGGCGATTTGCCGGCGCGGGTCGGGGGCGAGGAATTCGGCGTGGTCCTGGAGGGACAGGGTCTCACCACGGCGATGCAGCGTGCGGAACGTTTCCGCGCGAGCCTGGTCGAGAATCCCATCGCACCGGATGGCATCGTGCTGGTCATGACCGCCAGCATCGGCATCGCCGAGTTCGACGGCAATCTGCATCAGGACGACGACGCGCTGTATCACGCCGCCGACAGCGCGGTGTACCGGGCCAAAGCCGCAGGCCGCAATCGCGTGTGCTGCGAGGAACCGGGACTGGCATTGGCGAGCGAGAGTCTCTGACTCCGCCCGGGAAGTCGTCCGTTTCCTATGCCTGCGTTGGGCACAGCGAAATCGGCGAAGCGATCCGCCTCAGTCCCCAACCTCCAGGTCCGGGAAACGCTCCGCGACCTGTGGAAATGCCGCCAGCACCACGCGCAACTGCAGCTCCATTCTTGCTATCCGCGCCTCCAGTTCATGGATGCGATCCTTCGGGGTCGTCACAAGCGGAATCGTTTCGCTGATCGCAGCTTGCTCGACCGGCTTGTTCCGCCTGCGGCGGATCTCCAGATGTTGGCGAACCAGTCGCTGCAGCGCGGGCAGCCGCGGGTCGCCTTCCAGACAGGTGCTCACATAGTCCCAGACATCCAGGCGCGCCCATCTGGCGAACCGTTGGTACACGGCGTGGAAATTGCCGTAGGACTTCGGTAGCTGGGGCCAAGTGGAGTCGGTAGCGGCGATCCAAAGGACCGCTTCTATGAATCTGCGCGTGCTCAGCCCGCCTACGGACTTGATGGCCAACTGGCCGGGCAGACGAGAAGCCAGGAAATGCCATTTGCGGATCGCCAACCGGCCTTCCGGCGGATCGTCCTGTCTGGAAGGCGAGATTGCGGTCGCAATGACCGCGTTCGCGGTGTCCCTTAACCGGTGAGCCATCAACTTCTCTCTGGCGGGTGTTGTCTGGGGAAGAACGTGCCGCCGTCGCCAAAGCGGACACTTCTGGCGGCGATGGGCACTGTGTACGAGTCCGAGCAATGCGACTCGCATTGCGGCCAGCGGCATTCTACGGGGTCTGGGGAAGCGCGTCGGTAGGGAAAGGACGCTGTGTGCTGATGGAGGAGGCACATGGCACGTGCACTACGGCCTTCATCGCCCGATTACGTCTTGGCGCTTAGCCTCGCCTCCGTGTTTCATAGCCGGGAGAACGCGATGCCACGTGGAGACAAGTCTTCCTATTCGGACAAGCAAAAACGGCAGGCCGAACATATCGAGGAAAGCGAACGGGAGCAGGGACGTTCGGAGGCGGCCGCCGAGCGGATCGCCTGGGCCACCGTCAACAAGCAGGACGGCGGCGCCAAGGGCAGCGGCCGCAAGACGGCGACGAAAAAGACCGCGAGCAAGAAATCGACCACCAAGAAGACGGCCAAGAAGACCGCAAGCAAAAAATCCACCAGCAAGAAGTAGGGCGGGCACTGCCCGCCAGCTCTCAGCGCGACTCGAAAAACACGGCAGGCGCACCCACCTCCGTTTGCGGCATGATGCGCGCAGGGGAAACCTGTCTTCCTCCAAGGAGCGTGCCGATGCGCGTATGGATCGTGTTCCACCTTCTGATGTTAGCCTCGGCCACGGCCAATGCCGCCGATGTATGCCCAGGTCTGGATCAACAGCGGGCGGCACCGGAGGTCGCCACCCGCATCGCCGCCTACGCCTGCCACGAGCACGGCCTGTGGTACCGGCCCTTCATCGATCGCAACGGCCGTATCGCCAACAGCGCGATCACGGAAGCCGAAGCACAGCCGTTGGGCGATGGCCAGACCGAGGCTTGGCGTCGGGTAGCCGGTTATTGGCAGCAAAGCGGGGTGTTGCGACAGGTAGGCCAACTGCCAGGCGCCAGCGAGTGCGAGGGCGCCGCCGCCGGCAACTATCCTTCGCCCGCTTGCCGCGGTTTCGTCATCGACAACCCCTGGTCGGCGGCTTTCATTTCCTGGGTGATGCGGAAGGCCGGCGTACCGGGCTTCCGCGCTTCGGCCAGCCATATCACTTATGTGCGCGACGCTTACCAGCGTCCGGAAACCAGCGCCTACCAGTTCGTCGATCCTGCGCATGCCAAACCCGGGGCCGGCGACATGCTCTGTTACGTGCGGAACGGCAACCGCACGTACGGCTACGAAGGTTTGTCTTCGGTGGTGAGCGCGGGCAGCGCGGGTCTGGAGATGCACTGCGAGATCGTGGTGGCTGCCAGCCCCGACAACGACAACACCGCCTACCTGATCAGCGGAAATGTGCAACAAGCCGTGATCATGCGATTGCTGCCCTTGAACCGCAACGGCGAGTTCTGGGGCTTGCCGTACCGCAATGGCGGCGAGTCGCTGTGCGCGCCGGACAACGAGGCGGCCTGCAACGTCAACCGTCAGGACTGGGCGGTGTTGCTGAAGCTGAAACCCGCCGATGTCCTGGCGAAGTTGCCGGGTGCGTCCAGCCTCGCACCGGTTCCTGCCGAGCCGTTACCCACGCAGGCGCCAACTTGCTGCGTGCATTGCGTGGTCGGATCGGGCGTGCCCAGATGCCCGCCGAAACAGGAGCCTTGATCGCGCGGAGCTGCAGAAACCCTATTCCAGCGGCAGCCATACCTTGAGTTTGTCCAGTCTCGTTTCGTATCGAAGCCTGTAGGCGCAACGATCCCTCGCCTCTTTGGTTTCCAGCGGATCGCATGCCTTGGAAACTTCCTGCTCGATATCGGCACTGAGGACTCCAGGCCAGGAACCATACGCAGGGTTGGGGAGGATGAACCAGCGTTTCCCCCACAAGGGCGCCAACGCAGCTTCGTTCTGCGCATAGACGGCACGACTCTCGACGAAGTCCTCCAGGTCGTCGCCGACGAGCATCGCGATGCGGTGCTTGGCCGCGATCTTCTGACGTATTTCCTCTTTCGATCGCAGATCGGTGTACATGCCTTTCAGATAGAACGCGGACCGATCCTTGGCTTTTGGAAACCCAAGCTTGGCCATCCGCGACATCGTGTCGAGCAGTTGCGGACACAGCTCCCTCACTTTCTGCTCCACCCTGATCTTGTCGATCGGTCGCCGGCACGCCCGGTTGGAGACGTAATAGATTCTGGCCACCTTGGAAGCCGCTTCGACGAAATCCACCGCGCCGGCGATCTCCATGGCCTCTTCGGACTTGACCCAGGTCTCCCAACGCGCGTCGTCATAGAGCTCGCGATGTTTGATCTGGAACGCCTGGTAGGCGGAGTTGTCCAGCAGGGTTTCGTCTAGATCGAAGATGATGGCCGCAGGACGTTTCGCCCAAGGCGATTTCGCGCCGCACGCACCCTTGCTCTGCTGCAGTTGCCCCGCTTCTGCCGTACCGCATTTGGTCGCGGTTTTCAGTTGCGCTCTGGCGCTTTCGAAAGCCTGCAGGGCGGCGGCCCGGTATTCGGTGCTGTGCTGCATCCACAATGTGGCGTAGAGGATCTCGCGAGAACGCTGCGCATTGGCTTCATCAGTTCCGCCGACATCCTCCACGCCCTGACTTTTGGTCTGCATGTGTTCGCACCCCGGAAGGAGCAAAACCATCACCCAGACTAGGAATAGTGATTTCATAAGGATCTCCCGTCGACCCCCGTAAACTTGCCAACGAGGGAATCCCGTCCGAGCGGACACGGCGGATTGCCTCGCTCCAATCAGGGCGCCGACACCCTGGATTACGGGGGGCAAGCGTGGGGTGGGTACGCCCCGTGGAGGCCATGTCGGGTAGCCTTGTCGTCCCCCCACCCAGGACCCAGGCAATGCCCCGATTGAAACTCGACCCGATCCGGTCGCGGAACCTGACCAACGATTACGCCAAATGGCTGCTGCAGGAAAAACGCGAGCGCACAGCGGCCAACGGCAAGCTTTTCGCCAAGCGCCATACCCCCGGCGGCCGCCGCTTCCACGGTTTCACCGAGGCCCAGATCTGCACGATCATCGGCGGCGATTACTACGACGAATCGCGCTAGCGGATTCCTGCGCGGATCAAGGCACGGCACTGCGTCGTGCCCGCCTTCAACCCGTCGTCGCTTGACGCGAATCATCTTGCGGCAGGGCCTGGGGAAAGAAGATCTCGGGCCACGGATGATCTTGCGAACGCCTGTCGAAGGAATCGCATTGCGATGCCGGTCACACGATCGCATCGCAATCACGCACAGGCCGGGCTTTGGACTTCAGCCATTGAAAGCGCCGTGCTACTTTCCAATCGAGCGGCTTGGAGGGGTCGCTCATACGCTCTGGCTATCGTGGCCATAGCTTTCTGGCACAGGGGAATTTGATGACCTGCATACAACAGGAGCGGGCTTTGCGGCTCGCCTCGCGTGGCGTTGAACACGATCTGCAACTACCGCCGCTTTGGCAGGAATCGATAGTCAGAAACGCACGCGAGGAGGCCGAACGCATCGGCAAAGCGCGCCGCCGCAAAAAGCTTTCCTTTTCCATCGCCGCCACGCTGGTCGCAGGCGTGGTCGCGCGGCCCACGACCGTGCACGCGACCGACCATAAAGATCCCATCACCGGCGTCGCCGACCACGACAAGCCAGGCGGCACCGGCGGCTACGTCCCCGGTTACGACCTCAGCTCCGATGGCACGACTCTGCACTACCGCTTCGCCGATGGCGACCGTGTGGCGCTGGAAGGCGTCGACCGCGATGTGATTGCCATGTCCGTCACCGGCGGCAACCCGCCGGTCGTGCTGGACGTCGCCGGCGACGGCTGGCTGGAGCTATCGGCGATCCGCGGCGAGAGCAGCACCGTGGGCAGCGCGGTCGGCATCCTCAACGACGGCAACACGGTCACCGTCAACGGCAACACCAGGATCTCCACCAACGCCGACGACCTGGATTTCGGCACGGTCCGGGGTAACGGTGCGCAAGGAGTGATCGGCCGCGGCCGCAGCACCACGATCTTCAACGGCGCCACCGACATCCACGCCCGTACGCAGGGCCATGCGCGTGCGGTCTGGGCCGATAGAACCAGCACCATCATCTTCAACGGCCCGACCACGATCCTGGCCGAGAGCCGCGGCACGCTCGATGCGGTCTACAGCTTCGATGGCCGCATCACCTTCAACGGCGACACCACCATCTCGGCGCTATCGATCTGGCCCAGCGACAACGCCCATGCGATCTACAACGACGGCGTCGGCAGCCGGCTGACGGTGAACGGCGACCTGTCGCTGACCACCGTCGCGATGGGCTCGACCGCATTCGGCGTGCGCAACCAGGGGAACATGGAAGTCAACGGCGACACCACGGTCAATGTCCAGGGGCCCCGCTCCACGCACGGGATCGCCAACACGCATTGGCGGGCGCGGATGACCTGGAATGGTAATGTCGACGTGCGCGTACGCAGCGAAGGGCCGGAAAACGGCTACACGCCGTTCGGCAAGCCCTCCGGCCTCAGCAACGACCGCTCGCCCGGTGCGGTGATGACGTTCAACGGCGCCGTCAATGTCGACGTCGCCTCGGAGACGGAAACCTACGGACTGGTCAGCACCGGCACCATCGACTTCACCTCGCCCACCGCGCCGGTGTCGTTCACCGTCGCCAACGTTTGCAACCCGCCAGACCACCCGAATTGTGCTGATGTCGACGTGTACGGCATCCGCAACTTCGGCACTGTCAACGTCGCCGGCGGCCTGACCGTGTCGACCACCGCGGGCGGCACCGGCACTGCGTATTCGATCTGGAGCGTGCCTCTCGACACGCAGAACGCGAGCGTCACGGTCAACCAGGCCGGTGGCCACACCGTGCAGCTCGACGGCGATATCGTGACCGCCCGCAACACAGCCAACGGATTTCTCGGCTCGGTCGATCTCAACCTGGACACCTCCGATTCCTGGTTGCGCGGCTCGGTCGGCGGCCTGCAGACCGCCACCGGCTTCAGCGTCGGCAAGGCCGATCTGACGTTCGCCAACGGCGCAACGTGGATCCCGCAAGGCACGGGCACATTGAGCAATGATTTCGGCTCCGGTTCCCTTAGCTTTGGCAATGGCGGTGCGATCGATATGGCCGCGTACTGGGGAACCTTTTCGCCCACCTCCGTCCCCACGCATTCGTATCGCACCTTGCTGATCGACAGCAGCAACACCAGCATCGGCGCCACCGTGGCGTTGGCCGACGGCGCGCGGTTTCTGGTGCTCAGCGACATCACCGGCATAAAGGGCACGGCCAGCGCCGACCAGATCGTGTTCGGCAGCGGCATCAGAACCTTTTCCGCCACCGGCACGCAGGGCGTGGGAATCGTCTACGACCCGGTGCTGGACGACACGTCCTGGGTCAACGCCACGACCGTCCGCGACGGCAGGTCGATTCAAGCCGATGCGGCGCTCGCCATCGTCGATGCGAGCGCGGCCGCGGGCGGAAGCGCCACGTTCTCGGCAGTGGCAGGCCTGGATGGCGAATGGAGCGGAATCTACGAAAACAATCTGGTGAAGTTCAGCTATACCCCGCAGGTAGCGCTGAGCGCCGATGGAAAGCGGATCCTGCTGACCGGCATCACCATCCACGGCACGGGCGGTGACGGTGACGGTGACGGTGACGGTGACGGTGACGGTGACGGTGACGGTGACGGTGACGGTGACGGTGACGGTGACGGCGGCGGCGGCGACATTGACGATGGCGGCGGGGATATCGGCATCCTGCCCTCGGAGACGGTACAGACCGCCGCCGATGCGGCCGACAGCTTAGCCAACTTGTGGAAGATCAGTGGGCAGACTTCGCTGCAACGCGTGCGCAGTCAAACACGCGACAATACCGCGGATCAATCGGACGTCTGGGTAAGGGTCGATAGCGGCGAACTCACGGCCAAGACCGCGTATTCCCGCCATTATCGCCAGGACTACCAGGGCGCGACGCTGGGCGCGGATCATGGCTTCGCGCTGGCCAATTCCTCCGCCGCTGTCGGCTTCACCGCAGGCCGCATCCGCTCGACCGCGCATTACGCGGCGGGCCGTGGCGAGTTGAGCGGAACCACGCTGGGGCTATACGGCCGTTGGAGCGCCAATAGTGGTGCCTATGTACTGCTCGGGACGAGTGCTTCTTCGCTGGAGAACCGATACTCCGCGCGCGATTCCCAGGGTCGCGAAATCGCCGGCAAGTACCGTACCGAAGCCGGTCAGTTCTATGCCGAGGGCGGATATCCGTTCCAGCTTTCCAAGTCTTATTACCTGGAACCGCAGCTTGGCCTGTCGGTGGGCGCAATCCGCGACAGCCAGCACACCACGCTCAATGGCGTGCGCATCGATCAGGACAGATTCGATAGCTCGTTCGCGCGAGTCGGCGTCGCCTTCGGAAGGAAGCTGCAGGGAGCGCGACAAGGCAATGTCTACGCGCGGGCATCCGCACTGCACTACTTCGGCGACAACCTGGACATCACCGCTTCAATGAATGGGGGCAGCATCGTGCCGGACACGGCGAAGCGCAAAGGCACGGGAGGCGAACTCGTACTGGGTGCCGACGTGAGCTTCAGTCGCAAGCGCACGGGGCTGTTCTTCGAAGCGTCCGCGGCCTCGGGCATGGAAACGAAGCAGTACTGGGCCGTGCAGGCGGGATTGCGGCACAGCTGGTAGGCGTTGCCGTCTCCCGGATGGTGCGGCGATCAAGTTCCGCTGAGGCTGTAAATGTAGGCGTCCACCACGGTGCCATCGTCGAGCCGCACTGGGGTTAGCACGCGCGAATAGCCATCGCCTTCGAACGCATCGAGCCTGGCCCAGCACTCGGCCAGGTTCTCCGAGCTGAAGAGGAAGCCTTTGACTTCGCCACCACGCTCATCCAGGACGATTCCCGGATAGCCCACCTCCGCACCCCAACCTTGCTGACGCAAGGTTCCAGTGACGGTCGCGGGCTCCCACTGTCCCGGAACCTCCGCCAGGACGTGCGCGTTGGGCCGGCCCGGGGCGAGCGTTCCGTAAACGAAGAGTCGATGAGTCATGGATCTTCCAAGGCACTGGTAACGGGTTCGGCTTCGAATTACTGGGCGCGCGTCTTTATGCTGGAGGGCAGGACAACGAAGTCGCTGGTCTTCTCCAGCAGATTCATGGCCGATAGCAGCGCCGGCGGTGGCGCCATGAGCTTGCGCTCGGCCAGGTTGAGCCATCCGCCGGTGCTGGTGACGCGCGCGCTGAGTTTTCCATCCGGGCGGAAGATCTCGTGTCTGAGCAGGAAGCGGCTGCCGTCCGGCGCGTGGCCGGCGAGCGCGTAGGTCACGGTGATTTTTTGCTGCAAGCCCACTTCGCTGAAATATTCGACTTCGTCCTTCATGACCACCGGACCTATCCTGAGCCGCACGAACTCTTCCATGGGGAAGCCGTTCTCCATCAGGAACATCTGCCGCACATCGGCGCTCTTGTCGAGGTATGCCGTGTTCTTCATATGCGAGTTGAAGTCCATGTCGGCCCAACCCGCGTAAAGCGTCTTCGTGTACATGTGGTTGCTCCTTGATGCGTAAATATCAGGGAGGCGTTGGTGCTAGCGCCTAAGCTGAGCCGCTCCATGAAGCGGGATTCGATTTGAAAGAGATGTTAGACGGAACCCGATCTGCTGCCAGCCATCTGAAAGATAATTCCCGCAATCAAGCCGATCAACCCTATAAAAAATGCAATCGCGGCAGACGCCGGTGTCTCACCAGTCAAATAGTAGAATGCGATAGCCCCGGCTACACCGATGGCGAATGGCACAAAGAAACGACGGGCCATAAAGATATCGATGATGGTTCCGAGGTCGAGCAAGTCCAACGCCATGGCTGCCTCCGTGTGCCGCCGATTCTAAGCGTGCCGAGAAACGTGGGATACCGGATAGTCGCCTCAGCCCCGCTGGCCGTCAACAGGACCACTCAATCTGCAGCACGATCAGCGGCCCACGGAGACGCGCCAATCGTTGTTATGTCTTCAACGCTGCGGCCCATTCAGGGCGACTGGCGAGGTAGCTTTCGTGGTCGACGCTGATCAGGTGCTGCTGATCCAGCGAGCCGACCGCGATCTCGACGACGTCCTCGCCCTCGTCTTCCAACAGCAGCAGCTGCGTGCCGCAGACCCCGCAGAAGTGGCGGTACGCGTGCGAGGAAGATCTCCAGCGCGACACCGGGCCGTGGATGGAAAGCGAGGAACGGATCGCATCGACCCAGGCCATGCCCCATGAACCCGATGCGCGCCTGCAGGTTTCGCAATAGCAGACCGCGCACGCGGTTTCCGTCATCGCCTGGAACACGACCTGGCCGCAGGCGCAACGGCCGGAGAGTGGCGTTTGTTTCATCTTGGGTACGTTGCATGGGGGTAGGGCGACAGACTGCCACAGCTTTCGGCTGCGGTGAGCCGCGGACTTCAACCTCAGCTGTACGCTCTGCCCTTCCGCCCATAAGCCTCTCTTCACGCCGGGATGATACGAATGCGGGTAAGAGAACGGGGCGGTTTGATTTCGATGGAGTAGGAACATGAGCACCAAGAACCCTCTGCCCCCCGAACTGGATCCTTCCGAACCCGATGCGGCCCTCGAGCCGACGCATGAGGTGGGAGAACAACCAGGAAAGCGATCGGGCGAGGAACGCAACGATCCGGAAGTGGAGCCGGGCGCCCGCCAGGACTAGCTCTGCGGAATTTTTTTGCTGACGGCGCTTGCTGTCTATTTCGGCCACGCTCATTCGTCGTTCGAAGGAGATCGGTGAAACCATCGGCCTTGCGGGCACGCCACCGGGCGCGTCCGGATTCTCCAGCAACGCAGCGGAGCGGACATGGGCAAACTCATCGTGGAACAGATCCTCAGCGCCGACGGCTACGCCGCGGATGCGGACGGCGGCATCGGCTTCTTCTCTACCGCGCGCCAGCTCAACGACGCCGATCCCGAGCAGCTGCGGATGCTGGCCAGCGTGGAAGCCATCGTGTTCGGCGCGACGACCTACCGCATGTTCGCCGACTACTGGCCGACCACCGAGGCGCAGGCCGAGCCGGTGGCGGCGCCGATCAATGCGCTGCCCAAATTCGTCGTTTCCTCCACGCTGCCATCGGCGCCGTGGGGCGATGGCCGCGCGGTCGAAATACTGAGAGGCGACGGTGTGGAAGCGGTGCGTGCGCTGCGCGCGCGCATCCGCGGCGATCTGATCGTGTGGGGCAGCCTGACCTTGGCCGACGCGCTGCTGCGCGCAGGCGAGGTCGACGTGTTGCGTCTGCGGGTGTTGCCGGTGCTGATCGGCGATGGCCGCTCCTTCACCCCTACTGATCTGGGAGAACGCAAGTTGAAACTGTTGAGCGCCCAGTCGCACGCGGGCGGACTGGTGGTGCTGGAGTATGGTCTGACCATCTAGAGAGAGCCGGACCGTGGATCATTCTGCCGACTCGCGCGCGCCCACCAGCAGCAGCCACAGGCAGATTCCGATTTCACCGATGGAACCGGGAAGCCCGACGAAATCGGCGATGCTACTTTCGGCGTAGCCGGGAAAGAACACTTTCCCGATAAACTCGATCAGATAGCCGAAGCAGCCGAGCATCAACAGGATGCCCAGCAACCGGGGGAGGATGCCGGATTTGTACACCAGATATCCGAACGGCAACAGCCACAGGCCCCAGAAGATCTGCGCGACCAGCAATCCGTCGCGATAGGACTGCAACGCCTGCATGACCCGTGCCTGCAGCTCCTGCGCGCTGAAGGCCTGCAGGTAGTCGGCGCCGCCCAGCAGCGCCAGCACGTCGAACTTGTTGAGCGTGACCGCGAACGAGAGGGGAACGCTGGCCACGGCGAACGCGACCATGAGCACGGCGGCTTGTCTGCCGAAAGGACTGAGCAGCCTGTACAGCGCCAGGGGCAGCAACAGGAACGCCGTGTAACAAATCAATCCGGCCACGATGCCGAACCTAAACAGCGATTCGTGCGCGACGATATTGCGGACCGTCGCCGTGGCATCGCCGGACACATTGATCTGCGACGGAACGTAGGCCAGGCTGAAGATGCCGGCCAGCACGACGATCAGATACAACAGGCCGGCTATCCTTGCGGTGCGCTTGTTCGATCGCATAGCCCTGCTCTCCGGTTCTCTTGCAGAAAAGTGGCCGCCGCAAGAGCGACACGCAAAGCCGGCGATCCCGCCTATGCCGGAAACCGCCAGGGATTCTCATCCATCCTCCCATCCAGGCTGAAGGCGCATTGGTCACGGTGACTATGGGCAGGGTACGCAGTGGCGACGGTCTTGGCCCTCCATTGCCTGCCAAGAAGCCCGTCTTAGCGCGGCGGCGGGAGTAAGATGCCTCTGGCGCTCCCACAGCCACCGTTACCCGCATCACGCGTTTGGTTTCCGCCCGCTCCATCCATTGCGCGCCATCACCCAAACCCGAAGGAGCCCCGTCATGAATGCTTTGCCGCAACTCTGGCTGCCCATCCTGGTAGCAGCGGTCCTGGTCTACATCGCCAGCAGCCTGATCCACATGGTCTTCAAGTGGCATAACAGCGACTACAAGAAACTGTCCAACGAAGACGAAGTGCAGGCCGTTCTGCGCAAAGGCGCGCCCGCGCCCGGCCAGTACGGCATTCCTCACTGCACGGACATGAAAGCCATGCGGGAAGAAGCCATGATGAAGAAATACGTGGACGGCCCGATCGGCATGCTGACTGTGATCAAGAGCGGCCCGCCCAAGATGGGCGGCATGCTGATCCGCTGGTTCCTCTTCAACCTGGTGATCGCCCTCGCCGCCGGCGCCATCGCGCTGCAGGTCTATGGCCTGCCCGGCAACGCCCACTACGCCGGGCATCTGGTCGGTCTGATCACCTTCCTCACCTATGCGGGCGGCAGCGTGCAGTCCGGCATCTGGATGGGCAAGCCCTGGATCAGCGTGATCAAGGATCTGCTGGACGCTTTGATCTACGGGGTCGTCAGCGCGCTGGCGTTCTGGTGGTTGTGGCCGGCCTGATAAGACCGCATGGCAAACGGGCAGTTCATAGGGCGGGCTTGAGCCCGCCCTATGGGATTCTCATCAACCGATCGGCGTACATAGCTCGACGAGCGTGCCATCAGGGCAGCGAACATAGGAAACGACTTGCCCCCACGGCTTTTCGGCAGGAGCAGCCAGCTCGAAAGCGCCTGCGGCAATGGCGCGCTTATGCGCCGAAGGCACGTTCGCAGTGACAAGCGCTATTTCCATACCCAAGGGCTTGGCCGAGCTATGCGCTTCGATATGCCCTCCTGGGAAATGCGTTTCGGCCAGGTCGTGGCGAGCAAAACCGAGGGCGGTCTCTCCCGTTTCAAGCTCACCGTATTCTCCCGACTCATGGAGAAAGCGGCGCTCGATGCCGAATGCCTGGGTAAAGAAGTCCAACGATGCGTGGACATCCGGGACATAGACGATTGTGTAGCCAAGCTTCATCGGAATTCCTTTTGAGGCCAAACGTCTGAGCTAAGGCGACCTGCGAAGCGCCTTCGGCGTGAACAACTTGTTGGGCGGATCTTTCGCCCCGAAGCGCTTAGCCGAAAGGTTCGCAGCCTTATTGCGCTCGACTTCTCGGTTCTTTGGCGGTGTGAATGTGGTGAGCGAATCGATGAGCGTTGTCGCTGCCAGCGTAACTTGCCTCACCGCCTCATTGAACGCTGCTTCATTAGCTTTCGATGGCGCATTAAACCCGCTCAATTTTCGAACGAATTGCAATGCAGAGGCTCGGATCTCATCTCCAGTTGCCGGAGGGTCGAAGTTGTACAGCGTCTTGATATTTCTGCACATAAACACCTCCACTACTCGACTATCGCCTAACGCCTGAACCAGGAAGACCCGCAAGGCAGGTTCGGCTTGAATGAATTATCAGGCCCCACCCACGGCAGCCTGTGAACAATTAGAACTCTCGATGCTCAAGTTGAGAAGCGCCAAAATAATGCTGCGTGAACTCGAGCGCTTGACGGACATCGAATGCCTTGCAGGTGAACAAGACCGTCGCAAAGAACTTGCGCTCCGACCAGACATAAAGCGAAATGCCAGAGTCGATCAGCGGAATGAACGCGTCAAAGCCGGCGTTCTCCAGTTTTCCCTCACCAGCGGGAGAGTGGATGATCGGCGTCCCGTAGGTGCGCAGGTTCAAATGCGCCGCTACGCCGGTCAAGTATCCCTCAACCGAGGCGCGATCCACTGCACCGGTATAGAAACCCTCGATCAGCAAGCGCTGCCTGGTTATGTCTGGGGCTAAATTTCGCATAAATCCTCTATGCAGCCTAACGTTTGACTCAAGCGGACGGCCGTATGCGAGTCCGCTTGAAGGAAGGGTTTTACGTCATCTGTGGCGGCGAGTTTGCGCGGACTGGATTTCTGCCTGTACGGCTTATAGATGCCGCGTCTCTACAGGCTCTGTCCACCAGCTGTTGTCCCGCCCATTGGCGAACCGAACCGGCGCCTGCAGGAGTTCCTCGGGCGGCGCATCGTCGAGTGTGCCCAATTGGATGGAAACGTAGTCTCCGCCGATCTGCTCGACGTATCCGCGGCCGAACGACCGAACGCCGCAATGCCTGCAGAACAAGTGATGCCCGCTCTTTGTTCCGAACTGATAGTCGCTCAGATCGGACTCGCCAGAAAGCAGGCGGAAATCATTGGGTTTGACAATGACGCCCCAGTTTCGCGTCTTCGTACAGATCGAGCAGTTGCACTTTCCCGAGCCAGCGCTCAGATCGATGTCCGCCTCGTAGCGTACTGCGCCGCAGTGGCAACTACCGTGGTAGGTTTTCTTCATATACGTTCTCCGTAGTGAGAAGGACATATCCTGAATGACATCCGACACCAGAATCAAGCCGACCCGCGAAGCGGGTTCGGCTTGTATGGGCTGTTAGGCGCCAGACGTAACCATCTGCACGTCTGGAACCCACAGCTGTAACCACCTGGAAATCTTCTCATCTTGATTCAGGGCTTGAGGGGACGCTGGGGAGGAACTCCCGAGCCTGTTATGCCCATCCAAGCAGCCAGTATTCACTGCACCGTAAATGCGGAAGTTGTGCTCGTAGGTGACCGCAACAAGCACACCGCAGTATGCGCAGATCAAGAAATCGGCTGCGTTTGACCCCTGACGATACTTACGCACTGCGCCTTGACTCGAAGACACTGACAATCTCCCGGCAGGGTCTGAAACGTAAGCTGCGCCGTGCTTCCGACAGAACGCGCAATCGCACGCGCGCGGAGTGACATTTTCTAGGTTTAAGCCAGTGGAAAAGTCGACGCGTAATTTTCCGCAATGACAACTTCCATGAAGTGTTACCCAATCTGTCGCCATCGACATTGTCGCACCTAGCGCCTAACGCTTGACATGACCGACCCACGGAGCGGGTTCGGCTTGAATGAATTGTTAGGCCGCATTGTCACTGCCACAAGGCAAGGATGACAATGGCCATAGGTGCAACACATGCGATGGCTGCAACAACCGAACGAATCTTGGCACCAGCAAAGCTATAGCCAGATAGCCAAAGTGAACTGAACAAACACAGCAGGCCGGCCAGTAGGATGATGGTGGATCTATGGCTATTGGCCTCGATCACGGCACGAGGGGTAGACGGTGCGTAGTCGCCCAGTTGCGACATGACGCCGAAGTACGCAAGTGGCCACGCGAGTACGACAAGTGCGAGAGCTAAGTTGGATGCGGTGGTCTGTCTCATGCGGCCTAACGCCTGAATTAAGCCGACCCGCAGAGGGGCAGCGACTGAATGCAAATATAGCCGAAGGCGTACAGTCAGGCGCCGCCCTGATGTGGGCTCGGCTTGAATGAATTGTTAGGCCTCTGGCGCAAATGCCGGTTTCTTGCAATGCGGGCAAGCATTGGAGTCAATGGCCATCTTGGCTGCCTGTCGAACCATTGGTCTATTGCAGGTGTGGCACAGCAGGCCGGTACTGCGGTCAACGCGCTTGGACCACCACAAGTAGCCGATACTTCCAGCGAATAGAAAAGCCACGTAAGCCCAAACCATAGAGTCAGGCAGATAAATGGAGATGGGCCAGCCTGCCAATGCAAATGCGCAGATCACAACAGTGTGAGCAAGATCGTACGGTAGCGCCCCGAAGTTGATCCTGCGGCCCCGCGCGATGAAATCGTCTTTAGTCATGCGTGATTCCTGGGAGGCCTAACGCCTGAATAAGCCGGCCCGCATCAGGGCGGCGACTGGATGCGAAATAGCCGAAGGCGTGCACTCAGACGCCGCCCTGATGTGGGCTCGGCTTGAATTGTTAGGCTGCGCACCTCAGAAACAAACTTGCGCATCTTCGAAGTGGCCCTTTGGATCATTCGGAATCCTACATCTCAGTTGTATAGCGTCTTGTTTCTTGTCGTCAACAATCATGAAATCGCTGTAGATTTTGCCATTGACTGTGAAGCATGGACGGATCGGATACTTGTCAATTGACGCCCTAAACTTTCCCGACTGATCCGTCACAGCCGCGAGCGGAGCGCCGCCGCAATCAGAATAGTCATCGATGTTATTTGGAAGTCTCACCTCTACGCCTGGCGTAGGCTTTCCATCCACCGTAAACAATCCTTCAACCACGCGGCCTGGTTTATTGCAGCCAGTGATCGCAACAGCAAATATGAGGAGGAGATATCTCATGTGCGGCCTAACCCCTGAGTTAAGCCGACCCGCTAAGCGGGTTCGGCTTAAATGAATTGTTAGGTCCCTTCAGGGCGAACATGTGGTCTCCACAGTTGACACTGTACCAGCCTGAAACTTCAGCCGAAGCCAACAGCCGTCGTCCCATAGATAGTCCCTGAAGGTAGCTCCATCTCTCTCATATGCGTCGGAAGGCCCATATGCTTTTACAACTTGCGCATATGTCATGCCAGGGCAGATCTTTGCCGGGGTACAGAACTTCTTGCTGGTGCTGAGCACGCCGCCGACACCTTGCTCATCAAAGGAAACTACAAGACCTCGATAGACCAATGTTATGGGTAGAAAGAAGTGTTCTTCTTGTTTACGGTGCCGAGGTTTGCCTAGCGTTGCGATAACGGACGCCTCGCTCTGGCCGATCGTGATCCCGCCTAATGTCAGGCGCTCGGCCTCAGGAGCAATGGGGCCAGCATTCGCGCGCGTCACGGCGAATTGGCCACATATCACCAGCAGTAAGAAGAGTGCCTTCATAGGGGCCTAACGCCTGAATTAAGCCGACCCGCACTGGATTGGCACCGAAGCCGATATTACCGAGAACCAACCGAAGTTAGCGAACCTGATGCGGGTTCGGTTTGAATGAATTGTTAGAGCCCGCGCCCCACGAACCCAGCGCCTTGAGTAGCGTAGTAAATTGCCATGAGCCCGAATAGGAGTGACAAAAGGAACTGCACCATGTGACGGGTTTTAGCTGGGTCTGGCAAAAATACAGAGCTCATCCCCCTAGGCTGAATGAATCCTACGACTGAGTAGAACATCAAGGAAATGCCGCAGGCAGCTAGTGTGAGCAAGGCGAGAACTGAGAATTGCGGAATGTTGATCGCGTTGCGTCCGGGATTGAGAAGCAGCGTGACCACCATGGGCAGCCAGAAGAAGCACGCATTGAACCAGGGCCGAACATTTTTCACGTGGGCTCTAACGCCTGAATTAAGCCGAGCCGCGAAGCGGGTTCGGCTTGAATGAATTGTTAGGCGCCATCGACTGCGCCCGAAGGAACAGGAACTGTAATGCTCTCCTGCAAATGCTCGGTGTGCCAAGTGCTTGGGCCACGAGCATGCCGAGTAACACGGACTGACTCATGAGTGTTGTCACGCCATGAGACAGATAGCTCAAGCTCAATCCTCTCACCGGCAATGTCCAGGACGCGACCAATAGGAGGTGCGCCCACTAGAGCCAGCAGATCCGGTGCGGAAAGCTGCCGAACTGCTTCCAGCTCTTTGACCAATGCGGCGTATGCATCTGACATTTGCATGGATGATTGGTATGGCGCCTAACGCCTGAACTAGCCGACCCGCACTGGATTGGCACCGAAGCCGATATTACTCAGAACGAGCCGAATTTAGCGAGCCTGATGCGGGTTCGGCTTGAATGAACTGTTAGGCGGCGCTACTTGACCTGCCAAAGGATCACCGAGTCTTGTGCCTCGCCAGGAACTAGAGTTATCTCCTTACCGCTTTTGCCATCAAGTCCATTTACAAACAGCATCACTTTGTCATCGACACAACCTGCCATATGTATCCGCGCAGTCAGTCCATCAGAAACTACAGATTGGGGCTCAAGGTCATTGAAGTTGGGAGGAATTCCCGACTTGCCATCTTTGAATAAGCGTGCGTTGCCAGAGTGAGTCAAATCCAAGGCAACGGCGTCTTGATATAGCTGAGCCAATCGTGGCTGGGATAGGCTCTTTGCCAGAGCAATGGAATCAGCATTAGACCCACAGCCACCACAACCGGTGAGAGTCGAGCAAGCGATCAGTAGGATCAGTAGTCGCAACATTATGGGAAGTCGCCTAACGCCTGAATTAATCCGAACCGCGAAGCGGTTTCGGCTTGAATGAATTGTTAGCTGCCCGCGGCCGTAATGGGCAAGAGTAGGAATCTATACGCCTAACCAGTCTCACTGAGGTACTCCGAAGTGGATAGCGCCACTTGGCCACAGTATCGCGGGTTTGCCGGTCGCAGGCGCGATCTGTAGAAGAATCTTTGATTGACACGTCAGATACAGTGCCGTCTGGCAGCACTACGAACTCAAGTGTTACCGCGCACGTGAAGGTCTCTCCCATGCAGGAGTCAGGCGGGATCTTCACCGGGACCTTGTAGATAGGCTCAAGTCCATCTGAAGCCGAAGCCGCAAAGATGACCATGAAGCACAAGACCACGACGAAAAATCTCATAGCAGCTAACGTTTGACTTAAGCGGAATGCCGAAGGCATGTTCGCTTGAAGGAAGGGTTAGGCCTCAACGTGCGCGTCTCTTGGAGAGTAGGAAGCGAACGACTAGCATGCCGGCCCCGAAGAACAGCATAAGTCGGCCGATCCCGCTCTGAGCGTCAGAGGGGTCATCCTTGTTGACGTCCTCGATGGTGCTTGGCGATTCGGGTAGGTAGCGCACGTTCATCGTTGCAGCAGCAGCGTTGCTCCGCAAGGAGCGTCCCAGTTCCGCCGGTACGCCAGTTTCAGCCTGGATCTCACGGCCATCCTCCGTCTTGAAACGGACATGTGCCGTGTAGAGGCTGTCGGCATGACTCGTCTTCTTCTCTTTCCACTCCAAGTTCGTAATCTCGGCTTTGGCTGTCTTGCCGTGATCACGAAGCGCAGCGAATTTGACTGCGTTCCTGTGGCCCGCATAGATGAAGAAGATTCCAATAAGGATAAGACAGATCGAGAATAGTCGGCTACCAAGAAGGCGAAACATGTGGATTCCTCTGAGGCCCAACGCCTGAATTAAGCCGACCCGCGAAGCGGGTTAGGCTTGAATGAATTGTTAGGCCACAGCTTACTAGTACTTGAGCTCGCCATCGACGGTAGCCGTGAGGTCTAGGGCGACAACTACTTTGACCCTATAAGCTCCGCCACCCTCGAAGTAGCCCTGCGGCGGCGTGCGGAAATGGCGTGACCCGGACCGGAAAGCCAGACCCAGCCCCGACTCACCCGCTGGTCGGAGTTGGACAGTCACTGTTTGACCCGGAGCGATGGATCCAACTCGCTGATCGAAGCCCGTGCCAAAGACTGAGACGTTCTCGATGGGCGTTGTAGAGCTATTGGTGATAGCGACCGGCGTAGCCTCCGAGCAACCAGCCAATGCCATCGCTGCGACTGCAGGAATCACGAGTCTCTTCATCTGTGGCCTAACGCCTGAATTAAGCCGACCCGCGAAGCGGGTTCGGCTTGAACGAATTGTTAGGCCGCAGCCAGGTGTGGATCAGCGACGACAGTACGGCGCCGATAAGCCACGCCGCAAGGACCTTGCCACCGTGGCTCAGCAGGTCAGCCGCCGCCAGGGCAGCAACCACGGTCACCGCAAATGCTGAGAAGGCAGGAAGGGGCCTGGCCGCAAACAGTCGAGCTACGAGGAAGTGGATAAGCAATGCCACAAGGGTTGCGCCAATACCAAAAACCACGACTGCATCCCAAAGGACGATAGGGAAGTCCCGCGGCGCTGCAAAGGCGTTGGTTATGGCGAGTGTATAGATGGATGCGGCACATGTGAGTCCGCCTGACGTAACCCCAGCGGAGATGTTTCTAGCCAAGTGCTGCATAGATCCTCCTGCGGCCTAACACCTGAATTAAGCCGACCCGCGAAGCGGGTTCGGCTTGAATGAATTGTTAGGCGGCTGGCTCACTCCAACAACCTGCTGGAGCGCCATCATCTATCGTGATCCGCGCGGATTTGCCAACGAAAACTATAGAAAACACCGATGAGACCAACTGGAACACAGATGACCCATTGGGCTGTTTGATTGGGAATGACCGAAACAAGCAGCCAACAAGCCAGAGCTATGAGCGCAAAGCCTACATACAGTCGCCAGGAAAAGAGCAACTCACCGATACCCAGAACCAAATCTATGAGTCCTAGCATTGTTCCTCCTGCCGCCTAACTACGATTAGACCCCAAAGTGGGGTGTAGCGCGGATTGTGGGTGGGGCCTGGGAGGCCCGTCAATCGGACTTTACCTATACGGCACAAGGGATTACGGCGGTATCGCGGGCCGGTAGTGCATGCAACATTGCGGGTGTTTACCGGCACGGAGGCCGTCCAATGCCTACTGCGGAAGACCTCGCGGTCATAAGCAATCCAGAATCTGTGCCGCCAAGGCCTAGGCTGTTCGATGAAGTTCGGCACAGATTGCGAGTAAAGCACTACAGTTTGCGAACGGAGCAGGCTTATATGTGTTGGATTCGCATGTATATCCAGATCAACGGACGCCGGCACCCACCGCTCCCGTTCATCCCAACCCCAGAAACACCCGCATCCGCCCCAGTTCCGCTTCCAGCGCTTGGTCGAACGCCGCCTCTTGTGGCGCATGGCCGTCGACGTAATGCAGCTGCGGCCGCAACACGCCCTCGGCCACCGACAGATTGCCCCAGCCGATCACGCGGTCGCGCCACAGCAGCGGAAGCGCGTAGTAGCCCAGCTTGCGTTTGGGCGCGGGCGTGTAAGCCTCGAAGCGGTACGCCCAGCCCCAGAACAGCTGGAAACGGCGGCGGTCCCACACCACTGGGTCGAACGGCGTGAGCAGGCGCACGTGCTCGTCGGGCTTCCAGCGCCGGCTCTGCGCGCGCTCGTCCGCCGGCCATAGCCAGTCCACGCCTTCCACTCGCGCCCGCTGCAGACGTTGCCGCGCACGCAACAGCGCCGGTTTGCGCGCTGCGTTCCATTGCGGCACGCCGCTACCCAGGTAACTCACCAGTTGGCCGAGACTGGCATCGGGCAGCGGCGCGTACTTGTCCACGATCAGGTCGATCAACGCGTCCAGGCGCGCGTCGATATCGGCCTTGTCCACTGGCGCGACGTCTTCGCGCACGGCATAGACGCGGGTGCCGCCGTCGCGCCGCGCCACCCGCAACAGGCCGCGGTAGTGCATGCCGTCCAGCAGCTGGGTGCTGGCGTTGGACGAACCGCCGAACCAGTTGGTGGTCTTGCCGTGGGCGAAGTGCGCGTCCACTTCGCGCGGATGCACCGCGCCGCGTTCGGCGATGAACTCGCGTACCGCCCGCGCCTGTCTCCAGCGCGCCGGCGTCCAGGTCTGGCGTGCGGTGCGCGGATGCATCAACGCGTGGTGGGCGCGCGGCAGGAAACCGTAGTTGACGAAGAAGTCCTCCTCCAGCGCCAGCCGCGGATAGCGCCGCTCCAGGTCGCCGGCGCGATAGCCGATCACGCGATGGCGCAAGGTCAGATCCTGCGCCCGCGCCGGCGCGCGGATCGGATCGGCCTGGACGAAGCCGAGTTTTTCGATGGCCCGCATCAGCGTGGTCGGCTTGAACAGCGAACGGGCGATGGCGTAACGGCGCAGGTGGTCTAAGGTCAACGGCATGGGGCAATGATGCCAGCCTGCCGACCTCGGCGCTTCCCATTTTCCGCCTCGCCATGCGGACCACTACGATCTGCACATGTCATCGCCGAGAAGGCCGTGATAATAGATCCCACATCCGCCACCCCACGAGGATTGCCCATGAGGTTATCGCTGTTAGTTCTGGTCCTGTTAGCCGCACTGCTGCCGGCGCGCGTGCGAGCGCAGGAAGCATGCCCCGACCGCTCCACTTATGAGCCCGCACGCGAAATCATCCGCGACCTGGAAAAGATCGTCGCGCCCAACGGCGTGCAGGAAACCTACGCCGCACGCATCGGCGGTATCGACCAATGGCTAAGCGTGCGCGGGCAGGACCGCGACAATCCCATGGTGCTGTTCGTGCACGGTGGGCCGGCGGCCCCCATCATGCCTAGCCAGTGGCAGTTCCAGCGTCCGCTGGAGGAATACTTCACCATCGTCAACTACGACCAGCGTGGCGCCGGCAAGACTTACAACAGCGTGGCGCCGGACAGCATCGCCGACACCATCCATATCCAACGCTACGTCGACGACGCCATCGAGATGGCCGAGTATCTGCGCAAGCGCTACAGCAAGCGCAAGCTGATCCTGATGGGCCACAGCTGGGGTACGGTAGTAGCCATGCACGCGGCGTTGAAGCGGCCGGACCTGTTCCATGCTTACGTGGGCATAGGCCAAGTCGTCAACACGCGCGAGAACGAGCGCATCAGCTTCGAATACGGCCTGCAGCAGGCGCGCGCCCACGACAACGCCGAGGCCATCCGCGAGATGGAAACCATCGCGCCCTATCCGGGTACTACCCCCATCACCCGTGAGCGCATCGTCATCGCGCGCAAATGGCCGCAGTTTTACGGCGGACTCACCGCATTCCGCGAGGATTCGACCTACTACTACCGCGCGCCGCGCCTATCGCCGGATTACGACGACCGCGACCGCTGTGCGATCGATGCCGGCAACGTGTTTTCCCTGGGCCGGCTTCTGGACGAGTTCTTGCAGGTGGACTTCACCGGGGTCAAGGAGTTTCCGATTCCGGTGGTGATGTTCATGGGCCGATACGACTACACGACACCCTCGGCGCCTACCGAACGCTGGCTGCAGCAGGTGAAAGCGCCCTACAAGCGGGGCGTCTGGTTCGAACATTCTGCGCACATGATGCCGTGGGAAGAACCTGGCAAGACCCTGGTCAGCCTGCTGGAGCAGGTGCGGCCGCTGGCGGTAGAAGGAGACGCCGGGCGCTAAGAAGACCAGGTGACGCCACCCCGAGGTTACGTGGCCTTCCCGCGAGCAGGCCGCGTTGGCGTTGCGTTCGCCTTCTCCCGTTATTCCAACACCATGTTCAGATCGCGGCCGGCGCTGGCCGCGTTGCCCATGTAATCGACGGCCGTGATGCGCAGCGTGTAGTCGCCGGCAGGCAGGTCGTCCGGCCACCAGGCGCCGGCGGCGAGTTCGCCGTCGCGCACGATGTTGCTGACCACGTATTTGAAATGCGTCGCCGCGCTGCCGTGCACGGTGATGCCGCTGCCGGGCGCGTAAGCCACCTTCACCGCGTCCGGATCGGCAGGCATGCGGTTGAATTCGATGTTCATGCGCGGCGTTTCGTAACCCGGCCAAGGCGTGCCGTCGGCGCGCAACACCTGATAGCCCAGCGCATGCAGGCCCAGCCTGCGCCTGGGCAGGTTGCGGTCCACCTGGTCCCAGGCGTCCACCACGATCTGCACGCCCATGCCGCGCGGCACCCGCACGCGGCCATCGGCCCGCTTGGCCAACGATCGTTCGCTGGCGTCGAACAGTTCGATGCTTTCGATGCGCGGCGAATAGTGGTCGGCGTATCCGCTGAAGCCCAGCGCCACCGCGTTGCGCTCGAAACCGTTCGCGCCCACGCTGAGATGCACATGCGCCATGCGGTTGATAGTGCCCAGCACCTCGCCCGCCTTGAAGCGCGTGCCGCGCGGCACGCGCATGCGTTCGGGTTCGCCGGCTTCGTCGCGCAGCAGTTGGAAGCGCGGATCGGACACCACCCCGCGCGCATCGCGCCCTACCCGCATGTGGATATAGCTGAGGCCGTCGATCGCCATGCCTTCGCCCAGTTCCTCCAGTCCCCAGGCCCCGGACGGGCTGCTGACCTTGCCGTCGGCGATCGCCAGCACCTGCGCGCCCACGTCGCCGCGGATGTCCAACCCGCCATGCAGATGATCGCGGCTTTCGTTGTCGTAGTTGCCGCGCACTTCGCCCAACGTGCCGACCACTTCGTGCCAACCGTCCTGCGGATGCAGCGGCCAGCGTCCATCGGTGGCGGGCAGCGGATCGTCTGGCGCGGGACCCACCGCACCCAGCGTTGGCGTGGCCATGGCGGTCGCCGCTTCCACCGCCGCGATGCGATGGAGGCGACGGCTGCCGGCATCGGCGACCAACAGCGTCCCCTTGGCGTCGAGGACCAGACCGGCCGGGCGCGAGAGCCGCTGCGCCTGGGTGGCGCCGGTCAACACATGCGGGCGTCCGTCGCGTGACAGCTGGATCACCCGTCCCGACGACATTTCGCCCACGTAGAGCAGACCGTCGTGGGTCAGCGCCAGACTCATCGGCCGGTACAGCGCATTCCGTCCGGCGTAATACGGCGTCACCACCGTGCCATCGGGCGCGACGCGACGGATGGCGTTGTTGCGGGTGTCGGCGACCCAGACGATGCCCTGCGCGTCCACCGCCAACGCGGTGGGCGTATCGAAGCGGGCGGCGGCGCCCACGCCATCCAGATTGCCCGGCCGGTCGCCGCCGGCCAGGGTGCTGACCCGCCCTTGCAGGTCGATCCTGCGGATACGGTCGTTATAGGTGTCGGCGACGTAGACATCGCCATGCGCATCCACCGCCACGCCGATGGGACCGTTGAACTGCGCCTGCGTCCCGGCGCCATCGCGGAATCCGGCCAGGCCGGTACCGGCCACGGTGCTGACCCTGCCCAGCGGCGTGACCTTGCGGATGGCGTGGTTGCCGGTGTCGGCCACGTACAGATTGCCCGCACGATCCAGCGCCAGACCGGAAGGCGTGTTGAAGCGCGCCGCGGTGCCGTCGCCATCGGCAAAGCCTTCGGCGAAGCCGGCCAACGTGGTGACCACGCCGTCGCTGCCGATCCTACGGATGCGGTTGTTGTCGCCGGCATCGGCCACGTACAGCGTACCGTCTTCGGTGACCGCGACACCGTAGGGATCGTCGAAACGCACCTGCGCGGCCGGCCCATTGCGCATCCCGCGCACGCCATCGCCGGCCACGAGCCGCAACTGCGCGGTCCAGCCGAACGGCGTGGGCGCCGGGCCTGCGGGTGCATCGGGATTTTTCGCGGCGAAGAAGAACGTAGCGGCCAGCGCGACGGCGATCAGAACCACCACGCTCCACAACCAGGCTTTACGGCTCATGCGGTCCTGCAGGTAAGAAGCGAAGAGGCACGATAGTCAATCGCAGGGAGTGTGGGAAGCGAGCGCCGCGCGATCGATCAAGCCATCAATGACCAAGGGCACTGTGACGACGATGACAGCGTGCCGATACTCGGCCTAACCGGTCTTGCGTGCGTGCCCCGTGTCGATTCCCTCCCCCGCCTTCGCTTATGGACGCTTCCTCGGCGACTATCCACCGGCTTGCAATACACTGTCGGCGAAGCATGCCGTGGGTGGCAGCCATTGCCGGGAGGGCGCGCAGCGTGGACAGCAATAATCGCAAGCTCGACGAACTGCGCGCGCGTATTCCCAGCTTCAGGTGCATCGTGGGCTGTCACGATTGCTGCGGGCCGGTGACTGCATCGTCCGAAGAGATGGCCAGGCTTCCCGTCAAAACCGAAGCCGAGCATGAAGCCGCGCTGGCGGAATTGAGTTGCCCGCACCTGGGCGAGCATGGTTGCGAGGTCTATAGCGAGCGCCCCCTCATCTGCCGGCTGTTCGGAACGACGCCCAGCCTGCTTTGCCCGAACGGCATGCGCCCGGTCTACATGATCGACAGGCGGACCGAGGAAGAGATCCACCAGTTCCTTGCGAGTACCAGACAAGTGTTGGTTTGACTCGCTTGAGCGGGCGTGCATCGCACGCCATCGTTACCTGCGATGCACGCGGAACGAGCACCGGGACGTAGACCGGCGTGCGACTGCTGTCCGCGCATTGATCTCCGCATGGCGGGATCGAGAGCTTACGGGCGCTGAACGAGCATGGCCGCCGCGCCGCCGCAGCCGCGTTTGTCCATAAGCAGGCACCCCACCAGGACGACAGGGGCGACGATGGAGGCCTGCACTCACGCGCCATGGGCGCATGACCATCCCAAGGAGATTCATTCATGGCTATCGTCAAGGTCCTCATCGTCACCGACGATGACGGCGGCTTCCAACGCAGCAATTCCACCGCGCACAAGTTCCATCTCGGCGAATTCGTCAAGGTGCTCAACGACACCGACTGGCAAGGCTTCACCCTGCAAATCACGCGTGCGCATCGCAGCGCCAATCCCTCTCCCGGCACACCGCAGGCGACCCATCCGATCGGCGCGGATCTGTATGGCTTCCGCTTCAGCGCGGCCAGCCTGGCGGGCTTCGACATGTGTTTCTTCCTGTCGATCGCCTCCAAGTCCGAGGATCCGGTCGGCTCCGATGCCAGCCGCCAGGCCGAAGCCGCGGCCGTGGCCGCTTTCATGGAAGCAGGCGGCGGTTTCCTCGCCGTGGGGGATCACGAAGATCTGGGCGCCAGCATCAATCAGCATATCCCGCGCGTGCGCAGCATGCGTCGCTGGGCTTCGCCGGTCGCCGGACCGCATGGCGGACCCGTGGCGCCCAGCGGCACCGAAGCCGACCGCCACGACACCCTGCAGCGCGGCACCGACAGCGGCACGAACAACGGCATCGTCTATCCGTATCAGTTCAACGACCAGTCCGATGGCGAACCGCAGCCGATCAGCACGCGTTCCTACACGGTGTACTCCAGCCGTTGGTTCCGCAAAACGCTGCCGCATCCGCTGCTGTGTTCGCCGCTGGGCCGGGTGAACGTGTTGCCCGATCATATGCACGAAGGTTGGTGCGAAGTCCCCAGCGATCTGTCGCGCAACGAGGACCTGCCCGGACGCAGCGGCAAACCGGAATATCCGCTGGGCACCGACGGCGTGCAGGTGGAACCGGAAGTCATCGCCGATGCCAAAGTGCTGCCGCATGAAACCTACAACCAGGAATTCGGCGCACCGTTCACCATCTCGCCGATGAGCGGGAACTACTCTTTCGGTGTCATCGCGGCCTACGACGGGCATCGCGCCAACATCGGACGGGCGGTGGTGGACGCCACCTGGCACCACTTCGTCAACATCAATCTGATCGGCACCACTTCGTCGTTCGCCGGGCTCAATCCCAGCAAGGCGAAGGGTTTCTACTCCGGCCCGGGCGACACGCCGGTGCCGGCTTACGAAAAGATCATGTGGTACTACCGCAACCTGGTGTACTGGTTGATTCCCAAACACCGCACGCGGTTCCTATGGTTGAACGAACTGGCGCAGGCGGTGCGGTTGAACCCGCGTTGGGAGGAATTCAAGGGCTCACGCTTCCATGGCGAATACCTGCAGACGCTGGACCTGCGCCACATCCTGGGATTCGCGCAGCTGGCCGAGGGTTATTTCAACAGCGTGCGCGGCTTCTGCGTGCAATTCCATCTGCTGCCCATCATTCTCTACCCGATCTGGAAATTCGATCCGCGCATCTGGGAAGAGCTGATGCCGGAGCTGGACCCGTGGGACCCGGTATCCGAAACCTTGTCGCGCAAGATCAAGCCGCTGGACAGTTGGCGACAGGGTTTGCTGCCGGATGCGCAGCTGCGTCGGCAGGTCTTGCTGGGCACGCTGGCCATCGCCGCGACGCAGCAGTTGGAGCGTTACGGGGAAGCCGACGAGAAATCGTACTTCAACGTACAGAAGCAGTTGCTGGAACTGTTGCCACGCCATCTGGAGCTGGCCGCCGCCGAGCTTGAAGAAGGCATCAAGGCCACGCGTCAGCTCACCGGCAGCCTGAAGGCCTTGGCCGCCGCCGCGCAGCAGGCCAAGCCGGAAGCGCTTGGTCGACAGCAGTTGGGTAAAAAACAGCCGGCTCGCAAGCAGACGCCGGCCAAGGTGGCGGGCAAGAAGCGAAGGTAGATTCCGCAGTAACTAACTAGAACCTATCTTAAAGTCAGATTGATAAGAATTAGCATCGTCATTCCCGCGAAGGCGGGAACCCCGCGCCTTTGCTTTTCAGTAGCTTAAAGTCACTGGATCCCCGCCTTCGCGGGGACGACGGGCAGAAAACATTGACTTGTGGAATTTGAGATAGGTTCTAGGCTGGGTCGGTGACCCCGACCTAGCCTGCGTCGCTCAAACATCGAAATCCCGGATGCGGTAAAAAGGAGCGGAACGGACACCCTTCCTCCCGGAGCTCCACCGATGATCCAATGCATCCGCACCGCGCCTCTCATCCGTCTGTTCGCGTTGTCCGCGACGCTCATCGCGTTGTCCGCTTGCGCCGTCGCGCCCGCACGCGACGCGCTGGTAGTCGGGCAGCAGGCCACGATCGACGGCGAAGTGGTTCGCGTCGATACCGACCCGTGGGCCTACGACGGCAATGCGGTGATCACGGTTTCCAGCGCAGCCGCGGGCACGGTCGGCGTGCAACTGCCCGCACGCTGGAACCTGTGCAAGGCGCCGCCTCTCGGCGACGTGCAGGCGCTTAAGCCAGGCGATCGCGTGCAGGCCGTCGGCACGGTGACCGCGCCGGGAGAGATGCTTGTGTGCGAGCGGCCGCAGCATCGGCTGCGCAAGGTGGAATGAGCGGTCGCAAGCTGATGAAGCCCGCACGATAGATGCCCCCTGCCCGCGGTGCGCCCTCGAGGCACCGCGGGCGCCGCGTGCTCACCCGCCCGTGTTGTTGTGTAGAGCGGCGTGGCGAAAAGCCCATGCGTAGTTGTTGCCGGGCATGGCCGGCAGCAGATTGCGGTAGGCGCGGAAGCGCTCTTCGTTGCTGGGCGCAGCGGGCGTGCTGTCGCGCGCGGGATGCTGCAGCGAAAGGAAGGCCAGCGGTCCCAATACCGCCTGACGGATTGCGAAGCCGTTGTTGTCGTTCATGGTGCGCATACCCCTTGGGAAAGCAGGCATACCCGCGGGCTTGCCTGCGGCCGAGTTCCCCGACAACCCACGCCGACGATGCGCTGAAGAAACCGCAGGCGGCCGGGGTGCTATCCCCCTCTCCGCCGGATGCGTGAGGCGTGTCCCCCTGTTCGACCGCCTGCCAGCCGCATCCGGCGCCTTCACTCTAAAAAACGTGTGCTCCTGCGGAAGGCGGCCACGCGGCCCGCTGCGGCGAGGAGGGTTCGCGCCGTAGCCAGCGTCCGCTTTCGGTCACCTGGTGATGGCGACAAGACGGAAACCCAACTCACCGCACCCGCCGCTCCGACATCGGCGCATTGAACAACCGTCAAACGAATCCGATCCACCGCCCCGCGACCAACGTCGCAATCCACAGTAGCGCCGACGTCCCTGCCAACACGCGCACGCGCACGGGCAATGCGCGCGGCATCTCCGGCAGTTCGACCGAGCGCCAGTGCCGGTGCTGGACCGCCACGTTGCCCAGCGCCAACGAGAGCAGCAGTAGCTTCCAGCGGAAGGCCGTGTTGTCCAGGTAGTCCCCGGGATTCACCGAAAACAGCCAGGCGCCGGTGAGCAGGGCCAGCACCAGGCCCGCGGCGGCGGTGCGTATCGCTAGCGGCACCAGCTCGGACAACGCAGGCTGCGTCCGCCCCAGCACCAGACGCAGGTCCAGCGGCAGGATTGCGCCCAACAGCAGGCCCAGGCCAAGAATATGTGCGGCATTGACCAACAGGTAGGCGGTACCCGACTGCTGAAGCCAGCGCGCGCCCGGCCAGTTGCCGATCCAGTCCACCACCGTCGGACCAATAACCGCAATAGCCGCAATAGCCGCGGCCGTGTTCACGGCATGTCGACCAACCGCTCGGGATACAGGTCGTAGTTGTGGCCGTCGATGGTGATGCGCACCGCCTTCATGTGCCGCTTGCCCGGCTCCTTGTTGCGATTGCCCAGCACCGTGACCTTGTCGCCAGCGCTGGCGCTCTTCGCGGTGAAGCCGGAGCGCTCGGTCTGCGAGGGATTTGCCAGGTCTATCTGCCAGCGGCTGCCGTCGCCAGCTTCGACTTGCAGTTGCGGATGCGGCGGCGCCATCGACACCGACAGGATCTTTCCTTCCAGGGTGGTCTGCTTCTCTTCCGCCCAGGACCAGCCGTGATGCGCCAGTGCCGATACGGCAGCCATCGCCAGCAGCACCCCCGTCGCCAGGCCGCGCAACCGACGGTTCACTTTCGTTGCTTTGGTCTTGATCGTCATGTTCGTCTCCTCGTTCACGTCGGCCGCCGTTGACGCGGGCGATGCCCACGGTATCGGCAGCGGCGCCACCTTAGCGTAAGACGAAGAGCGGAACGTGAAGCGTCTCGGCAGGCTTTGCCGGCCTAGCTGGCGATGCCACAATGCTGCTATCTGCATCGTCGGGTCAGAAAACATATCCGCTTCAATCGCATACGTTCTCCGACTCCTTTATCGCCCCAGCCTGCGACCCTCGCAAGACGTCTTTTTCACCAACATCAAGCCCAAATCTAAGGTGCTCGCTGGCAAACGGTTCGCCACTCTCCCTGCTGGATGCGAATGCTCCCGGCTACCGGTGCGGGAGCCGGGACCCTCGCATCGACCGCAGGTCCCCTCGTTGACGAAGATACGTGCTTCATCTGCACGATGCGCCGGGCCATAAGGCCCAGCCCTGACCCGAAAAAGCGGTTGCGTTCCGCCAACGCGCGCAGCACCGTGCTCTGCCTGGCGCGAAACGCATTGGACGTATACGCCCACACGAGATGCGCAAAGTTCAATGCGCGCGACCCGTAATTCCTAGCCACCGAGGCATTGTTTTCATTGGTCGCGGAAAGGCTTGGGACCAAGGCCTGGGTAGCGCCATTGCCCGTCGTGGAGGGTTGGTTCGCCCCGCCGGGAACGAGCGCCTGCGAGCCATTCATTCTCAGGTTGAGTCCGGTGACCTTACCCGTTCCATAGAGAATCGATATACCCGGGTTGTAATCGAATACGACGACGTCCTTGTAACCGTCGCCGTTGACGTCCCCGATCGCCGGCTGTGCTGCGTTGCTGGGGGAGTTGGCGTAAGGGACGTAGTACTTCGTCTCCCTGACCAAGCCCGCTCCGGCTTGTGTGTAATATCCCAGCGCGTCGTGCCCGTAGTGCATTACCAACAGGTCGTCGCGGCCATTGCCGTCCATGTCGGCAGTCAACATCCTCTCGGGACTCATATATGAAGGAACGCGCACAGGCGGCAGCAGTCCCATATTCCCCTGCAAGTACAAATTGATAGCCGCATTCCCGGAGACGCCATCAAAGGCGGTAACCACGTCCTGGCGGCCATCGCCATTGAAATCGCCCACTGAAGCATTGAGGTTGGGCTGCCTGTCGACAGAGTAAGTCTTCGTCGCTTGCTGGAATCCCATGTTGCGGTTGTTAAAGAACACCACCGCACCGCCGTCGGAACCGCCGTTGGTGATGAGGAAGTCGCTGAATGAAGAGGCAATATCGTTCCATCCATCGCCGTTGAAATCGCCCTGGCGCAGCTGGCCGAGCGAGTCCGAAAACGCCATGTAGCTACGGACCGACGCCTGACCCTGGCCATCGCCGAAGTACAACCCAAGGCCGGGCCATTCGTTGGTCGCCGATGTGCTCGACAGACTCTTCGCGACGATGTCCAGCTTTCCGTCCCGGTTGATGTCGATCGCCATCAGCTCCCCGGTGGGCATGTTGAATTGACCACTGAAGGAGCCTAGAACGAAGTCAGCCTGCCTTTTTCCCACTACCAGGCCTATACCTTTCTCATGGCTGACAACGATATCGAGGATTCCGTCATTATTGAAATCGCCCAGCTCAAGGCTGCCGTTTGGGTATTGCGAAGAGGGCGACGTTGTTGGCGGAGCATATGCAATGCCTATCGGTGCCGCCAGCGTTCCATTGGCGGTCTGCAGCATGATGTTGACGCGGTAGTCCTTCGCCGCATCGGGGTTGGAACCCTGTGCGGTGGAATAAACGACATCGTCGCGACCGTCGTCGTTCACGTCGCCGCTGACGATGGAGACGACGGTGTCTTGCACGAGGGGAGACGAGTAGGAAGAGAACGCATTCAGACCAGGAGGCATGACGGGCTGAACCGGCGTCACTTTCCGGATCGAGCCGAGCTGGGAAATATACAGATTGCCGGCGGCGTCCAGCTCCACGCTGGTCGGGTTGCAAAGCAACGCACGGTTTGCCGGACCATTGTCGCCCAGCCATCCACACTGACCTTCTCCTTCAGCTGAGGTAGGAATTAGCGTCCCCGCGACTATCTGGGTCGCACCGCTTTCGGTCACCATTCTCACCAGGCTGCTGGACAGTGCGACGTACAGGTTGTTTCTCCCATCCGCCTTCACATCCATCGGTGCCGACAGCACGAGGTTCTTGGCGACCGAATCGTCGCTGAAGGTACCGCCACCGGCCACGGTACGTATTACCCCCGCGGTATCCACACGGCGAACTCGGTTGTTTCTGGTATCGGCGATGTAAAGATTGCCGGCGTCGTCGACATCAATGCCTTCGGCCGGTGAGATGCGAGCCTGCTGCGCGGGCCCTCCATCGCCAGAGGCTCCGGACTGACCGTCGCCGACGATCGTCGAAATTATTCCGTCGGGCGCAATCTTACGCACTGTCGGAAACCCGATGTCCAGCACATAGACATTGCCTTGCTTGTCCACTTCCACGTCATCGGGGACGTACATCGACGCCGAATAGGCAGGACCGCGGTCACCGCCATAACCAGGTATGCCGTTGCCGGCGAAGTTGGTGATTATGCCGGCGGTGGATACTTTGCGCACGCGCGCGTTCTTGGCGTCGGCTATGTACAGGTTGCCTGCCGCGTCCAGCGCGATTCCCGCAGGCACCATTCCGGTACTGGTGGCGGGAATATTGGTCCCACCGTACACATCGGTTCCGTTGCCGGCCACAGTGCTGATCGTGCCGGCGGCGCTGATCTTGCGCACGCGATAGTTGTATTTGTCGGCTACGTACAGGTTGCCTTGGGCATCCATCTCGATGTCGTAAGCGCCATCGAGATATGCCGATGTTGCGGGTCCGCCGTCGCCCAGAACGCCGGGCACTCCTCCACCGGCCACGAACGTGATGATGGGGTCGCTGGGCGCGGCCGCTTGAACCATGCCTGCCGATAGCAGAAGCACCCCGACTCGAAGAAGCAGTCGAATGACTCCGGAAACGCCACTCTTCCCCGACGCACGCTTGTCAGTCGTGCGCAAGACTTCAGAACTAAGTCCCATGTTCACTCCCCTGTCCCCATCTCGAGAATATCAGATTGCCAAGAATGCCCGCGCCTCCACATCCATTCGGTGAGGCGCTAACCCGGCCTGTGGCCCAAGGGTCCGTGTCAGACGTGATGAAAAAAGAATGGCTTTACGGGGATCAGACACCTAGTTCGTAGGCTGGGTCGGCTCCATCAACCCAGCGCCACGCAGTCCCAGGAGATTGGCAGGCTTTGCCGGCCTAGCTGGCGATGCCGCGATCTGCAACCTCGAGAAAGATTTGGTTAGTTTCGTCGAAGATGATCGGTCATGCCTTTGGAAACGATGCAGCGACAGAGGTCAACGATACTGTTGTGTGAAATATTTACGTTGCCGTGAACCGACGCACCTACGGACAATAACGAATTAACGGCTCCAGGGAAGGAGCCACCAGTCGCTAATGCTGGTGGCACACGCGGTCTCTGGCGCGAAAATGTTTCATACGCTTGGGAAAGCGCATTGCATAGAAGAATTAACCGGTGGCTGGTTTTGGCGGCCGCCCTGTTTTGGGCGACCGTGGCATCGAATTGTTCGCGCGGCAGGGTCTGTGAAATAGAGGCAACTCTTTACCACGCGGAATCCGGCGGCGAGGGAGCGCACGTAAGGGCAGGCCAGTTTCGCTGTTGAGGACCGCTGCGTTCATCCATCCCTTGGAACCTGGCGTTGGCCTACGCCAACCTGACGCCGACGGTGGGCGGGGCTTAGGGACCCGGGCTGGCGGGCGGATCCTTGCTCCGGGTCCGGGACACCGCGGTGACGATGCCGATGCCCAGCAGCACGATCGCGCCCACTCCTATCCATTGCGGGGCCAGGCCGGCCAGATGCGCGCCATAGGCCAAACCACCGATCAACACCACCATACCCAAGATATAGATCGCTAACGATGACATGTGCGTGCCTCCTGTCTGTGGACGCTGCGATTGTAGGTGGCGTCCGTACTGATGGCGTGAGGACGGGCTGCGTCGTCCGGGGAGGGCTGCCCGCGGACGGGGGCAGCCGTGGAAGTCACCAGCGGCTTCGGCGAACGCGACGGCCCGCGAGCCAGTCAGAAATGCCGCATGCGCTGCCGACCCGCGATATCGCCGTAGTTCCTTGTCCCGTGTATGCAAAGCCCGATTGACGGTCTTCCCAGACCACACCCACAATCCGAGCTACACCCCACTTTGGGGTCTAGTCGTAGTTAGCTGCCATGGACATTCTTACGTTCCTTCAAGACGACAAAGCTCAGTTCGCCTGGCTCGAGAAGGAGAGATTAGCCATGGAGTCGGCGGGGGAGTACTTTTCGTGGTGGCCGCATGGTGATGTAAAGGGATTTGGCGCTGTTGTTACCGGCCACCTCAGATCGATGGAGCTCCACCTAATGCCGAATGGCGAGGTGACTCGGCATCTCGAGGAGTTTGATCCGGCAAAAACTGAGTTCATTACCCTGATCTCCGACGAGCTAACACCGGGCACGCTGCAGGATTTGGAGAGCATCTATGCCGATCTCCGTGATCGCACACTGGCCGGCAGCTAACAATTCATTCAAGCCGAAGCCGCTTCGCGGCTCGGCTTAACTCAGGCGTTAGGCAGACAAGGAGAGATCATGGCAGACGAAGTTGAGAAGCGTGCAAAGCTGGCGCTCGATGCAATCCGTAATGCGTATGGAACAGAGGCGGGCGAGTTCAGCACCACCATGTTCGTCGGGCATCACCTAGAAGAACTTCCTCAGGACTACTGGCAAGAGCGCACCGGTACTGATGCACCCGATCCAGCTGCGGTGCTCAGACTGCTCCAGCTCAAGTCCAACTGGGGCGAGGGTGACATTGAAAACTTTGACTTTTCGCTCCCTGGAGACGTAACGGACTACGTTCTCTCCGTTCGCTTTGACGACGCCGGAGAGATCGATGAAATTTCAATGGAGAGTTGATCGTATGTCTGCCTAACAATTCATTCAAGCCGAGCCCGCTTCGCGGGTCGGCTGTGTCAGGCGTTAACCATCACCACGGAGATCTCAGTTGCTCGAACTTCTCTTTGAGTTCTTTGCCGAGTTCCTGCTGCAGGTCGTCGTCGAGCTCCTGGCGGAGATCGGGCTGCGCTCCACTACCGAACCATTCCGCAAGCCGCCCAACCCGTGGCTCGCTGCTATCGGCTACGCCATCTTTGGCGCAACGGCTGGTGGCATAAGCCTGTTCGTGTTGCCAGAGCCCTTGGTGCAGGGGGAGATTTGGCGCCTGGTTAATCTGGCCGTGACACCTGTGCTGGCTGGCCTGGCCATGGCTGCAATGGGTGCATGGCGCTCTCGACGTGGACAACAAACTCTCCGGATAGACCGTTTTTCTTACGGCTACTTGTTCGCGTTATGTATGGCCGTCGTGCGCTTCCACTTTGGGGCATGACGGCTAACGATTCCTTCAAGCCGAACCCGCTTCGCGGATCGGCGGTGTCGGGCGTCGGGGAGCGGGCTCGTGGGCAGGCTGTCATTTGTTGCAAATGATCCTATCCGTGATGCGGGGCCAATCCGCCTGTACAGTTCAACCGTGGACCACAAACCTCATCAATCGCCATGACAATGGATCACCCTCGTCGCAACTTCCTGCAGAAACTGGTGGCATCGGCCGCGGTCGTGCCGTTGCTCTCGCCTTATCGGGCACTCGCCCAAGCCGATCGCGCCAGTACCGGCAGCCACCAGGGGAAGACGCTGCGCGTCGCGCTGATGGGGTTGGGCAGCTATGCCGCCCGGGTCGCGGAAGCCATGCAGTCCTGCAAGCGCGCCAAGGTCGCCGGGCTCATCAGCGGAACGCCTTCCAAACTCCAGGAATGGGGAACGAAGTTCGGCGTGCCGGAAAAGAACCGGTACGACTATGAGAATTTCGACCGCATCAAGAACGATCCGGACATCGATGCGGTTTACATCATCACCCCCAACGCGCTCCATCGCGATCAGGCGATCCGCGTCGCCAAGGCGGGAAAGCATGTCATCTGCGAAAAGCCGATGGCGGTCAACGCCAAGGAAGGGCAGGACATGGTCGACGCCTGCGCCGACGCCGGCGTGAAGCTGTTGGTGGGCTATCGGATGCATTTCGAGCCCAAGACGCTGGAAGTGATCCGCATGCGCAAGGCGGGCGATTTCGGAAGCATCTCGTTTTTCCAGGGCCTGTGCGGCTTCCGCATCGGCGACCCCGACCAGTGGCGGCTGAATAAGGCGCTGGCCGGCGGCGGGTCATTGATGGATATCGGCATCTACGCCATCAACGGCGCCCGCTACATGGTGGGCGAAGACCCGGTATGGGTGACCGCGCAGCAAACCAAGACCGACCCGGTCAAATTCAAGGAAGGGGTGGACGAAACCATCCAGTTCCAGCTGGGCTTCCCCAGCGGTGCGGTGGCTTCCTGCCTGTCCACCTACCAGATGAACCATCTGGACCGCTTTTTCATGACCGGCGAACAGGGATTCGCCGAGCTGCAGCCTGCCACGGGCTATGGCCCCATCGAGGGTCGTACCCACAAGGGCGAACTCACGCAGCCGCACGCCATGCACCAGACTATCCAGATGGACGAGATGGCCGGCATCCTGCTTGACGGGAACACACCCGTGGTCCCTGTCGACGGCGAAGAAGGCCTGAAAGACCTGAAAATCATCGATGCCATCTATGCCGCCTGCGGAACCGGCCGCAAGCAGGAGCTGCGTCTAGGCTAAAAGGAAGTGATGTAGCCCGGTAGGCTGGGTTGGTTTCATCAACCCATGGCTTCTGCCGCGACGTAGCCCGGGTACGGCCCGCGATTACAAATACCCCAGATGCATCAACGTGAAGGCAGTCATGTCGGCGCAGGCGTGGAAACTGATCACGTACCACAGGTTGTTCGGCCAGCGCTGCCGCACTGCCGCCGCAAACACTGCGAATACCAGCGCATTGGCCACGCCGAAAGCACCGAGCTGCAAGTGATAGGCGGCGAACAACAGCACGACGAGAGTCGTCGCCACCACCGGCCGCCCACGCCACGCCGGCAGGTGCCGCAATAGCATGGCCTGCAAAAACCCGCGGAATACGAGCTCTTCATAGAACCCGCCGATCACCCAGGCCAACGCGAGGGCAATCAGGTAACCGGACAGGTGCGCGCGCACGAAATCGAAACTGGAAAGATCGGGCGGCTCGCCCAACAGACGAGCCAGCATCGGACCGATCGCCGCGTAGTTGGCCATCGCGTAGGCCACGCCGAGCGTGCCACCCACCAGCAGCGGCACGAGTCCCAATGCCCGCCACCGAAACCCGATGTCGGCAAACCCGAGCCGCTGATATCGCAGCATCCCGGCACACAGGCCGAGCCCAAGCAAAGGATAGAGGAACATCGGCACGCCGAAGTGCGGTGCGAGCAATACGCACAGACTGCCGAATGCAACCAGCAACGTTTGTGCGGTCGCCGGCCGGGAAGGGGTCAACGGGGCATCTTCCATGCGGTCAGTGGGCCACCCGCCATTTCTTGCGCAGAAAGTGAACAGACATCAGGCTACACCGCGCACTGCAATCAGTGAATTCCGCGTCCGACCCAAGACAATTGCGGAACGCGGGGGGTTCCCGTACGCCCGCGATTGACCGCGTTCTCTCTACTCTGCCAACGCCTTGACCAGGTCGAACAGGTAATCGCGGCCGACGTAGACAGAACGCACTTCAAGACGTTCGTTGAGGCCAT
Organism: Pseudoxanthomonas sacheonensis; assembly: GCF_031455975.1. GTDB lineage: Bacteria > Pseudomonadota > Gammaproteobacteria > Xanthomonadales > Xanthomonadaceae > Pseudoxanthomonas_A > Pseudoxanthomonas_A sacheonensis_A. Next base: position 418,462 of record NZ_JAVDTT010000002.1, read on the forward strand.
GGACGCCGTTGCCGTCGGGGTCGCCCCACATGCCTGGTGCGCCGTAGGTCGGGATTCCCACCGCCGACAGGTAGAGCCCGTCGGTCGCACCGGTCGAGAGCGACGGGATCACCGGCACGCCGGGGAAGTACTTCGCGCTCAGCGCCTCCATCGGGCCGATGATGGCCGGATCGAGCGGAGGTGACTTGGCCAGTGGCTTGTCTTTGCGCGCCAGCTCGATCGAGATGTCGGGATTGCCGATGATGCCGGCCAACTGATCCTTGATCTCGGCCGGCGTATGGCCGGGAAAGATGCGGCAGTTGACGTTGGCTTCCACCCGCTGCGGCAGCGCGTTGACCGCGTGGCCGCCGTCGATCATGGTCGCCACGCAGGTCGTGCGCAGCATCGAATGGAAACCCTTGTCGGTGTTGACCACCGCCGCCGCGTCGGCGTCGCCCAGATCCTTCGCCAGTGCCGCCATCGCCGTTCCCATGGCGTCCTTGCGCGCGACACCCGCACGCTCGAAGAACACGCGGGTGGTGGCATTGAACTCGGCGGGGAACTCGTGCTCGCGGATCTTCAGCAGCGCGTCGGACACGGCGTAGATCGCGTTGCCGCGCACCGGCTGGGAGCTGTGTCCTCCCGGGTTGGTGGCAACAAGCTTGTAGTCCTGGTAGATCTTCTCGCCGACCTGGATCGACTGCGCCACGAGGTGGCCCTTGCCATCGGTGTCGCCGCCGCCGCCTTCGTTGAGCGCGAAGGCCGCATCGATCAGCTCGCGCTTGTGGTTGGCGAGGTACTGCGCGCCATTGAACGCGGTATCGGTCTCCTCGCCGCAGGTCAGGGCCATCTTGACGGTACGCGCCGGCTTGTAGCCGTCCTGCCGGAAACGGATCAGGGCGTCGGCCCAGGTCGCCGCCATCATCTTGTCGTCGGCGATGCCGCGGGCGTAGTAGTAGCCGTTCTCCTCGATCAGCTTGAACGGATCACGCTCCCAGTCGGCGCGGTTGGCCGCTACCACGTCGATATGGGCCAGCAGCAGGATCGGCTTGAGCGTGGTCGACGTGCCGGGATAGATCGCCACGATCCCGCCCTCCTTCGGGTGTTCGGGCACGGAGAACAGGGTGACCTGGTCGTCGGCGAAGCCGGCCGCCTTCAATCGCGCCGCGATCTGCTCCGCGGCCTGGGTGCAGCTACCGTTGGCGACCGTGGTGTCGGTCTCCACCAGTTCCTTGTAAAGCTCAAAGAATTGCTTCTGGTCCGGACGCAGTTCCCCCATCGTGCCGGTCGGCACCTGTGCCGCCGCCGGAAACGCCACGAGCGCAGCAGCAGCGAGCGCGATCAATGCCTTCATCGACTTCTCCTTCGGTAGTGTCCGAACACGCGGGTCGGCGTCGATTGCGCCGACGCCAGTGAGCGGCGTTTCCGATACTACCGCAACACCACAGCGTCGTAGGCATCGATGTCGAGTGCCCGTGCATGGAAGTGGTAAGTGGGTCATGGTAGCGGCAGTGCGAGTTCCGGCCTGACTGGCTACGGCCTGAAGTCGAGACAGGAGCAGCAAACTCGATCGGCTGCGGTCGACGTCGAGCGAGCGTGTAAATAAACGCGAGAAGCGCGTCTCGCTATCCGGCATCGTCCCGGACACGCTCCACACGCGTGCGATACGCGCTTACGTTATTGCCGGAGATGCTGGTCTCCCGCGTTCCGTTGTTCTCGCCGATTTTCTCGTCCGAGCCGGTCACCGGCTGGGCCTCGACCGCCGTTTCGCGTTCGAAGGCGTGCGATTTGTCGGTGTTGCGGTAATAACGGTACAGGGCCCAATACAGCGCCGTGGCGCCGGCGGGGCCGATGGCGAGCAGCCAGAGTCCATTGTCGTCGCTCATGACGCAGCCACCATGATCCAGAGTGCGATGCCTTCAAGGAACGTGCCCACCGTCAGCGCGGCCGTGAGCAGTTTCCACTGCTGCACCGGCACGCTGCCCATGGTCTCGCCGGTGCGGCCGTTCACCGCGATGTAATGCAGCATGCCGCCGTTGGCGCCCGGCTGGTGGTACGAATACAGCCACACCGGCAGGTACATCGACACCCAGCGCGTGCCATGGACGCTGAGGCGTTCCTGCTCCCAGCGCACGCCGCGGCCGTAGCGGCTTACCGACCCTTCGACTTGCGCGCGACCGACCGACAGCAGTTGATCTTCCAGGCGCGGCCGCAGGCGCTCCACGTCGGTGTTGCGTTTCTCCGAGGTGAAGCCCGACAGGTAGGACGCGTTCCACTTCACCGCGTTCTTGGTGTCGAAGGGCAGGATGGTGTTGATGATGTTGTTGGTGTTGGTCTTGGTATCCAGGTTGCCGCGTTCGGTGGAGGATTCCAGCGGCAAATCGTCCACCGTGAAGTCCACGTGCCGCTCCACTTGGTACACATCGGCATCGTAGTAGGTCTTCTTCTTGTCGCCGCTGCCGCGCGTGTACTCGCGCGTTTGTATCTCGCCCTGGCCGGCGACGTCCACGCTCACGTTGCCGTCGACGATCATGTAGGGCAGATAGACGCCGACCACGTTCTCGGGCGTGAACTGTTCCTTGAATGCCTTCAGCGCGAACAAGCGCCGCTTGTCCACGAACTGGCGAATGCGCGCGACCGCGTCGTCCTTCTTGATATGGAAGGGGAGCACGGCGTCGGGCACCGCGCCGTTGGCCACTTGCTCGTTGACGCCGAGCACGTGCCGGCACCAGTGGCAGCGCGCGGTCATCGCGTTGTCGGTATTGACCGTCACCTCGGCGCCGCAGCCGGTGCACTTGAAGCTCATCAGGCTGGCGGCGTCGGCGGCGATGTCCCGCGCGCCGGACGCGATCACCGTACCCTTGAGCTGGCCGATGCCCTCGCCGAACCCGAACTCCTCCTCGACCCGCGCGCCCTCCCATTCGTTGCGGCAATACAGGCAGACCAGCAGGTCGCTGCCGGGCTTGTGCCGGATATCGGTCGCGCCGCATTTCGGACAGCGGTTCAGGCCGTCCTTGAGCTCGGCGGCGGCCGTGTCGATGGCGACCGGGTCGGGCGCCAGCAGTTCCTCGCGGATCGCTTCGGGCAGCGTGGCCGGGTCGACCGGCAGGCGGCCCGGCAGCGGCGGCACGTCCTGCGGCGATCCCGGGCCGGTGACGGGCGGCAACGGCGGCGGCAGTGGCGGCGGACTATTGGTATTCGACATTTAGGTTGGGCGGTTCGTGGTGCGCGATTTAGAGACCCAGTGCCTTGGCCTTGAGCGCGTCGTAATCGTCCTGGGTGATCAGGCCGAGATCGAGCATCTCCTTGGCCTTCTTCAATTTGGCGACCGGGTCGTCGGCGGCCGGTGCGGCCGGCGCAACCGGCTGCTGCAGGTTGCCGACGCCGCCGAGCATGCCCGAGGCCATGCCCACGCCGACCAGGCCCGCGGCGCCGCCGTTTTCGCCCGCCGACTGAATGCCCTGGGCGACGCTAGCCTGCAGGTTGGAATTGCCGCGCGAACCGGCCAGCGCATCGGCGCGCTGCACGGTCTTGAGCAACTCGCGCGTGTTGGCGTCGTATTCGATCGACACGATGGCGGTCTTGACGATGGCCAGGCCGCGTTCGGATTTCCACTGGTAGCCGTTCTCCACCGCGTCGGACAGGCTCTTGGCGAAACCGAGCGAGTCCTGCTGAAGCTTGGTGATGCGGTTGCCTTTGGCCGGATCGTTGGAGTACAGGCTGAAGGCCGGCGCCAGCGAACCGACGACTTCGTTGAAGAGTTGGCCGGCGGCGGCATTGTCCAGGTCGGTGAAGTCGAAGATCTGGCCGGGCTGCAGATAGCTGGCCGGCACGAAGTTCTTCACGAACAGGATGGGATCGACGATCTTCAACGTGTAGGAGCCGCGCGTCACCGCGCCGACCTGGGTATTGAGGAAGCCGTCGTCCCAATAGATCTCGGATTGCGTGCCGAAGCGGTTCTCCGGCAGTTCCTTCAGCGAAACGAAGAACGCCGCCTGCTGCGAACCCGGCTGGCCGCCGAACTTGAAGCGCTCCCAGCTCTGCTTGATCAGCGGACCGACCAGGCCGTCGCCGGCGAAGATCGATTGCGAGTTCAGGTCGTCCGAGCGCCATTCGTAGCCGCCCGGCTCGGCGGCGAAGCCGGTGATCTTGCCGTCCTGGAACAGCAGCAGCCCGTAGCCTTCGGGCACCACGATCTTCGAGCCGTTGGTGATGATGTTCGAGGAGCCGTGCGTGTTGGAGCCGCGTCCGGCGTTGGTGCCGCGCGGCACCGCGGCGAACAACGCCGCCGTCGACGGCAGGCCGTCCGGCACCGTGTAGAAGTCCTTCCACTGGTCGCCGAGCATGCCACCGACCGCACCCGTCACTGCTTGCACAAGACCCATGACATCTCTCCGTGATTCGTGGCCGGGCAAGGTACCCGCCATACCCGACGTACTATACATTCCCGGGCGGTGGGCCCAATGCGTGCAAAAGGTCATGGATGGCCAACTATCGGCGCACTCAGGTCTCCAGTGGCACTTGGTTTTTCACTGGCGCTCGCGATTGTGACCGGCCGGTTAAATCCGTAACCCACAGCGGGCGTTCGCCAGCGATCCAAGAGGCATTAGACGGCTTCCGTGCCGGTAAGCGCCCACACCACAATGTTGCATGCCCTGCCGACCTGCGATATCGCCGTAATCCTTGTGTCGTGCAGGCAACGTCCGATTGACGGGCCTCCTAGGCCACACACACAATCCACGCTACACCTCACTTTGAGGTTTAATCGTAGTTAGGCAGCGGTGAAACAATGTGTGTACGTTTGACATTCTTTGCAATGCTCGCGATGTCGGGTTGTGCCGCTACGCCCTCCGCTGGCCATGACCCTCGCGCCGGATATTTTGCCGACCCCGCGGACTTCATTGGCGTCAACTTCAAGGCAGGCCAGCCCTCTTCGGACAACGATCTGATTGCGTCATTGGCGGATGATCGTTCCAACGACGCTCTTCGGCACGACTTAGGTCTTATCGCCAAGTTTCCGGCAACCGAACCACTCCGCGTTGAGGGCTACACTGACAGTCACGAGTGCTCTGGTTCTAGTTGTGTCGCGCTTTCTCAGCGTCGCGCTCAAGCGGTGCATGATTGGCTGATTCAACAAGGCGTACCCTCGTCACGGCTCTCATCGCCTTTCGGCTACGGTGCCGCTCGCCCCATAGGAGACAATGGGACTGATGCAGGCCGCGCATCCAATCGGCGTGCTTACATCAGTTACACGTGGAGGTAGTTGGCTTGTACGAGCCGCTGCCTAACAATTCATTCAAGCCGAACCCGCCTCGCGGGCCGGCTCAGTTCAGGCATTGAACGTACAGGGGAGTTCCGATGGGCTTCGCAATATCTTGGCTCGCTGTCTCAGGCAAGGAGCCGCAACAGGTGCTTGATGAGTTGGGCTTCACTCGCACTGGAGAATCGGAGGAATTTCCGGAATCTCCGTTCACATGCGCCTCCCTGCAAGGAGGTTGGTTTCTCGTCTTTGCCAACAGCTTCGATTCGCCTATCGTCTCAGAGAGAGCTCTGAGCGATCTATCTGTTGGGTGCAGTGTCGTGTCGTGCCAGGTCGAGGAACACGTGATGTTCAGCTCTGCTACTTGCCACGAAAATGGCGCGAGAGCATGGCACGTGGAACACGATGCACAAGAAGATATCTACCATCTAGTGTCAGACGGCAACGTCCCGCCTGCGTTTAACGACATCTACGCATCGCTAAAGAAAGAACAAGACGATTCCGGTGGCGCGGACGCGGACGTAGACTACCTTCATGATGCGCCAGTCGCGCTAGCTAAAGCCATCACCTCGTATCGCCACGATGAGGACATTCAAGACGCCAAGACCGATCCCTTTGAGGTGCTGCAGCAACTGCGCCCAACCGCCTCGGCAAAGCCATGGTGGAAGGTTTGGTAGGGACGTATAACGGGTTCGTCCACGCTCGGCCTACTTCAGGCATTATGCCGCTATGACAATCGCTCGAAAGACGTTATGTGTCGCAGTCCTTCTCTTGCTTTCCGGCTGTGTCACTAGTAGCGAATCCGGTTCCGCAGCGATGGGTTGTGATGTCTCTTGGATTGGGAACAGTAAGCTCTCTCCGCAAAGAGCCTGTGAGCTACGTGCCCTGGCAAATCGCTGCGCCGTATCTGACAGGTGCCAGATCCAATGTGAGGCTAAAGGTGGATTGCCGAATGTCGGTGGTGGCTGCAGCCATGCATGCCAAGGCGGCGGTGGCGCACAAACCGACGAAGACATAGCCAAGAACGGAGGTTTGTATGCCACTGAAGATTCGGTCGCTTGCTACAACCAGTCACGATAAGCAGCCTAAAAATTCATTCAGGCCGAAGCCGCTTCGCGGGTCGGCTTAACTCAGGCATTAGTTTGCTCGGAGAGATTATGACCACTGGATTCACGCCTCCCGGCCACAACACGGTTTCGCCGTACCTGCTGGTTCCCTCAGTCGTGGATGCTTTGGCATTTGTCATTGCCACGTTCCAAGCCGTCGAACTTTATCGCGTTGCAGGCGAGAATGGAGGGGTCAAGCACGCCGAGGTCCGCATCGGAGATTCGGTGCTCATGATGGGTGAACGAGGTTCGGCTGCGCTCCCGGGTTCCATCCACGTCTATGTTCCGAACGTGGACGCGGTGTACGGCTTAGCGTTGGCGGCCGGCGCCACGAGCGTGTCCGAGCCCCGGGATCTTCCGTATGGCGATCGCAGCGCTGGCGTGCGGGATCCCCAAGGAAACCTGTGGTGGCTGGGAACGCACATCGGTGCGGCCTAACAATTCATTCGAGCCGACGCCGCCTCGCAGCTTGATTCAGGCGTTAGGCCTTACATCCCTGGCATCAAGCATCATGCCCATCCCGTAAAGGCAAACATGCTCAAGTACGTCTGGTTATTGGTACTCGCAATTCCGCCTTGGGTGGCTGTGGAATTCGATGCCCCGAAATGGATCATGATGGTTTCGGCTGCTCCATTTTTTCTTTTCGCCATGACTTTAGGGGATCCGGACGAGGATTTGCTCGGCGAGGCGTCGGGGACATTCCGCAAGTGGGCGCGAATAGTCATAGGGGTAGGCGGCCTTGTCTTAGGCGGCATTCTCTTTATCCTGTGGAAGGTGCTCTTTCCAAGCTCTTAGGCCTGCAGTGTTAGTCGTCAAGCCAAGCAACAGCGACTGCGGAACCCAGCAATTCGTCCAAGCCGACATCGCTTCGCGGCTTGGCTTAACCCAGGCGTTAGAACTCACATGACGGTCTTACGGCTCATCCCGGTTCTTCTTTTGGCATTGCTTTTTCTGACCGGATGTCAGCCACGGAAAACCGGGATGTTCTCTACTCTAAACATAGACAAGGATGGCCTGCTCTACGGGTACGAGATCTTCATAATCAAAGGCGATCGTGCGGTAGGAGCAGAGTCCGACTACTACGCAATCGTCCAATGCGCGAACGGCAAGGTCAGTCCACCTTTGATAGGTCAAGTCGAGATGGCGGCAGATCAAGTAAAGATCACTATCCCGCCTAATGTAGAGCTTGGCTGCCCATCATCACAATTCGTCGGTGTAGTGGGGTCCAACGAATTGGTAGGAACGTTTGGCAACGGGAAAAAGCTGACACTCCCACGCAAAGACAGTTTTTGGCAGTGATCTCCAACAATTCATTCAAGCCGGAGCCGCTTCGCGGCTCGGCTTAGTCGGGGCCTCAGCTACCCGCCCGCGAACCCCGCAGCTTGATCGGCGCATCCGTCGAATAGAGCTGACCGGGCACCATGGCGCCGAGGCCGTTCTCGACTTCGTTGCCGTCCGCCGTCCGCTTCTGCCACGGGATGGGTGCGTACGGTCCGGGCACGTAGGCCTGCCACCGGCCGTATTCCGCTTTCGGAATATGATTCTCATCGGTCGCCATCTTGAACGTGATCGGCATGCGCACAGCGACCGGTCCCGGCTTGGCGAGCCGTTCCGGCGCGATGTCGAAGGTCCACTGTTTCGCCGCTTCCACCGCGGCCTCGGTGAGAACCTTGCTGAATTTCCGCAACGTTTTTTCGTCGCTGAGTACCGTCATGTCGACTCGTTCGACATGCGTTTCGGCGACGGTGCCGTCGGGATCGAGCCGCAGCACGACATACACGATTCCGCTTACCCCCGAGCGAGCTGCGAACGGTGGATATTTCGGCGGTGTGAGTGCCGCCTTGGCTTTGACCTCGAACGGCACGTTCGGGTCTCGGAACGCCGTGTCCTGGATCGTGACCCGGAGCTTGTCATCGACGCCGGCGATGGGTCGCGCCAGCAACTGCACGCTCATCTTGACCGCAGCCGGCGACTGCAACGGACTGCCGTCGGCGTTCGCCACATCGAGTTCCCAGCTTGGTATTACTTCCGCGAGGAGTTGCTTGGTTTCCGGCGGCAGCGCGTCGGCACGGTCGAGCTTGTACGACTTCACCGCGCCATCGGGTGCGACAACCAGTTCGCCGGTGACCAGCATGCTGGCCTCGACCTGCTTGCGCGTCTTCTCGTACGGAGCTGCCGAAGCGGCGAAGGCGCACAACGCCAGCAACGTGAACAGCAAAATTCTTCGTGTCATTGCCAATTCCCCTCGTTGTATCCGGGCCGCGTCAGCAGTCGCGGCCCCTCGCCAAGCGACGCACCCGGGTGGAGCATAGCGGCTTTCTCGCGCGGCATCAGTCGGCGATGTAACTTACCAAGAGCTCGGCCAACTCTTTCGGGTGACTAAGCGCGACGCAGTGGCAGCCGGGAATCTCGTCGGGGATGATGCCCAGGCGCTCTGCCGCGATCCGGCGCAAGAAGTCGGGCGGAAAAAGGTGATCGTCCTTGCACAGCACAAATTTCGTCGGCACCTTCGGCCACGCGTCGAGCGGCCACGGCGTACGCCAGGCAGTCGGCGACTCCTCGCGTGCCCTGTGCAACGCCTCCTCGGCCAGGGCGCGTGGCACACCGTTGTAATAGCTGACGAGCGGATCGTCGTTGCCGGTCTTTCCGTCATCGCGCTTGGCCTGTTCCCGCGAGGCCTCGCTGTAGCCGGTGTTGGCCCACCAGTCTTCCGGGGTCTCCCGTGGAGCCGGAATCATCGCAGCCAGCAGAATCAACAGGTCGGTCGGCAACCGGGCGGCCACCAGCGGCGCGGTGAAGCCACCATACGATTGGCCCACGACCACCAGATCCCTTCGGTCGCCGACAGCCTCGACCACGGCGTCCGCGTACTCACTCAGGCCCGCAGCGGGGTCGTCGCACGGCAGGTCGGGAGCGACCACCTCGTGCCCCCGCGCACGCAACTCCGCCTCCAACAGATGCCAGTACCAGCCGACGTCGCCGCCGCCGTGGATCAACACGAAAGTCGCCATGCCCGCGAATCCTTGCACTCAAGGTCGTTAGTTCGGCAGAAAAGGGTATCAGAGCTCGTGGGATGTGGTGAGTGCAGCGAACCACATCAATCGCGAGCGCCACCACGCGAACGACGGCTTACCGCGTCCTGCGGGATCTGACTGCTTTTTTCCCCGGCAGTCCCGTTCACTTCGTCGGGAGGAACGCATTCGCGTCCACGAGCTCAACCCCCGGCGTTGCGCGGACGCAGTTGGCCAACTGGGAGACATGGCCTTGACCGTAGAACACCACGGCGCGGTCGCCGAGTTGCAGTGCCTGCAGCAAGCGCGCGCAGATGGCGAAATTGCGTTTCGCCCAGGCTGCGTTGAGCGCGACGCCAGGTTGCTCCTCGCCCTTCCCGTAGCGCAGGAACTCCGCATAAAAGGACGCACTCTCGTCGATGGCGCGTTGCGTGTTCATCTCGCGCAGGACGCCGCCGATGGTGTGCGTGGCCTGCAACGCGGTGATGCGGGCGGTGATGTCTTGGGCCTGCTCGGTCAGTGCGTCGAGCGCATCGGCCTTGCCATTGGCCTGGGCCCACGCCTGCACGGCTTCAAATGGGAAATCCCCCGACACATCCAGGCCGTGGACCTGCTTGAGCCCGCGTTGCTTGGCCAGCCGGAAGCCGAGTTGCACCACTTCATTGGTGGAAGGCGGCAGACTGCCGTCCAGATACCGCGCGTATTCGGTGCTTGCGGTGTCCGCCGGCCATTCGACGCCGACCAGCGTCGGCTCGAACTTCACCAGGGCATCGGCAACGGCTTGCAGCTCGGCCTGCCGCTGCGGCACGGTGACATCCACGGCCCGCACGTTGGCCTGGTCCTGGCCCGGGTTGCTGAAATGATAGGTACCGACGATCAGTACGCGTGCGGGTTCGGCGGCCAGCAAGGCCGAGGGCGCGATCACAAGAAAAAGTGCAAGCAGATAGCGGATCATGGCAGCAGCCTCAAGAGGTTCGATGGAGTTCGGGAGTCGTGGTATTGGCAAACGAACCGCGGACTGCCTTGCCTGCCAACGCAGCGAACGAGAGCGGGCGGCCTTGCTATTGATTGCTCCGCCCATTTAAGCCGGTCCGTGCGGCCGGGGCATGTGCCGTAGGATGGGTGGAAGGATGCGCGCACTTGCGATGTAGTGCATGTTACCGGCCTGGCCGCTGTGCGGGCCCACTACTGGAATGAAACCGGAGGGACACTGATATGCGTACGATTTTGATCTGTTTCGCACTGTGCGCCGGCTTGGCGGCAGCGTGCGCGGCCCAGGCCCAGACTTCCCCGACGGCCAACGGGTGCAAGTCGACGGTCAGCGGCGATCTGCATGTGCATACCTTGAAAAGCGAGATCTTCGGCAATGAGCGAAAGATCCGTGTGCTCTTGCCGGCAGGGTATAGCGACGCGGCCAACAAGGATCGCCATTACCCGGTGCTGTATCTGCTGGATGGGCAGAATGTGTTCGACGCGTGCCTGAGCGAGGTCAGCCATCACGAGTGGAGCGCCGACGAGACGGTGCGGCAGTTGATTGCGGACAAGAAGATCCCGCCGCTGATCGTGGTGGGCGTGGATCACGCCGGCAAGGACCGTGCGCGGGAGTACTTGCCGTACAAGGATTTCGCCGGCAACCCCGATATGGACGAGCCGGCCGGCAAGCTGTTTCCCGACTTCATGAATAAAGAGGTCATGCGGTTGGTCAACGGCAACTACCGCACGCTGACCGGCGCAGCCAATACCGGCATTGGCGGTTCCTCCTACGGTGGCGTCGCCAGCCTGTACGCCCTCCTGGCCAATCCGAACGCGTTTGGCTATGGCCTGATCGAGAGTCCGGTGTTGTGGGTGGGCATGGGCCAGTTGGTGCGCGATACCAATCCGTTGGCGGCCATGCCCAAGAAAGTCTTCGTAGCCTTCGGCGGCAAAGAGGCGTCGGATCCGGCGATCAGCCAGAAGATGATCGGGTTCGTCCGCCAGGTCGAATCGAATTTCCACGCCGCCGGCTACGACGAAACGAATTTCCGGGTGGTCATTGAGCCGGAAGCTGAGCACACCGAAGCCGCCTGGGAAAAGCGGCTGCCCGGTGCGCTGACTTTCCTGTTCGGCGATTGGAAGCCGACGCCACCGCCGTCGCGCTGAATCGCGACCCGCTGACGGCGGCATGCACGGATTGCACAAGAAAAGGCCCCGCGATGCGGGGCCTTTTCAGTGCAGGACGTCTTGATCCGTCGCGAACGAATTAGCTTGCGGCCTTCATCGCCTCCTTGCGGCTGCGCATGATGTTATGGCACTCGACTACGCGCGGCATGTACTTTTCGGCGGACGCTTTTGCCGCTGCCGGTGTGTCGCTGTCGTTGATCGTGTCCTTGAAGGCGGTCATCAGGCGATCTTCCGCTTGTTCAAGCTGGGACACGTATTCATAGTTGGTGTCGCCCAAGGCCGCGCGGACATTGGTATAGGCCTGCGCCATCGTCCCCACCGTCGTGCCGTGTTCGGCGGGCTCGCCACCGGTCGCAGCGACGTCGGCGCTCAGGCCGGCGACGATGTCGCGCTTGTGCGTGGCCATCTGGCCGAACAATGTGGACAGTTCGCTGTCCTCCACCTTGCCAGCAGCTTCGGTGTAAAAATCGCCGCCATCGCGTGCGATCTCGATCAGGTCGTTCAAGCTATGCTGGATCTCGGTGTTCACGTTCATTTCGGTGCATCCTCCAATGTGATACCCATCTTCGATCATCGGGCATCAACGTGGCGTGCAATCCTTCGTCCTTAGTCGTCACGTTGCAGGAACATCCGTGCCTGCGCGTTGCTCCCATGACCCTAAGTTGGGTCGGCTGCATCAACTCGGTAGTGACGTAGGATGGGGCCTCCTGAATAGACATACCGATTACTTCATCTATTCTTAGAAACCCTCTTAAGAGCAGTGCCTGTATCATCAAAGCAATAGCTAATAGATCCCCCAAACACCGGACCACCTTCGAAATCTCTCGGAGAAAAAACTATACAGAACCCCTCATCATCTTTACGAACCTCAGATCGATAGTTCTCAAAAGACCCCATAAACGTTCCAGTTGTCTTAGTCCCTTCATTCACACGCAACTTCAGCTCATTGATGAACTGATCGATTGCAGACTTGTAAGCATTTGCAATGGCTTCATTGCTAGCGTGTGTATCCGAGGCTTTCGCCGTTGCGAAAGCGACATTGCCCATCAACAAGCACGGTGAGCACAGCATCAGGAAGAAATATTTATGCAACTTATTTGTCATCACAACTACATCCTCCATTAGTTCCTGGGTCACTAAGCTCTGTCGGCGCCCCTCTCGAAGCTCCATCGTACGATCTTGCGTTGTGGTCTAACGCCCGAACTAAGCCGCGCCGCGAAGCGGCTTCGGCTTGAATGAATTGTTAGGTGCCATTGCTAGTACACCTCATCAAACGTCCATCCGGTAAGAGCGAGGAAACGGGAGCCGATATCACGAATCGGGCCGTTATCCGGGGACCAACGCACAACCACGTGATACTTACCTGTATCCGATACCTCGACAATCCACTCTGAGCCGTCAAGCCCATTGCGCTCTTCAGAGGTGGGCATGGAGCCAAACTGTGCCTCAGAAAAGGCGTTCTTGAGCTCTTGAAGTTGATCGACCGATAGCGTTTTCTCGAAGCGTCGGAGCACCTTACCCGGCTCGTAACCACCAGCGCCATCCAATTCAATGGCTTGGACAACCGCATGACTTCCTTTGTCAATCACCCTCACAACAACCGGATGGTGAAATGTGCGCAGCCACGTAAAGCGGTAGACGTGCCCTGGCTGCCCACAGGACAGCGACGGTTCCCCCATGGCGGTTAAGTGCTTGGAGTACCAATGACGGACAAACGCGTCTGAGCGTTCATCTGTCTGATTAAGAGCGCTGTTTGCAAAGTAGTAATCGTCTGCCGATTTTCTCGGGCATGCCGCGCGATCGGTAGGCGATGTCGCTGCGCAAGCTTGAGCCACGAGCATCACTGTTATTAGGGTCAGATAGCTAAGAAGTTTGGTCATGACACCTAACACCTGACACAGCCGCACCGCGAAGCGACGTCGGTTTGAATGAATTGTTAGAGCGCATCTTCGACGCTCTCACCGTAAAGGCGGCTTTGGCGGATCTTGGTCTGCATTTCCCTCCTCAGCCACAATGACCGCGGCTGCTGTAGCTGCCGCAGCGGCGGAATCCGAAGCTGCTTGGGCATAAGCCTTGACCTTCTCTTGAGACGGATTAACTTCGGCAGCGTTGCGTGCCTCAATAGCTTTTGTATGGGCGGCATCAGCTTCTACTATTAGCTCAGCTTTACTTTTTTTCCGAACCACATCGCGAGACTTTGCAACAACGCAGCCTCCAAGAAGTGCGATGCAGATGACCGACATAGCGAGATTTTTCATATGCGCTCTAACGCCTGAATTAAGCCGACCCGCGAAGCGGGTTCGACTTGAATGAATTGTTAGGCACGTGGCAGCAGACTTTCACTAGCCAAAGCCTCCATTACCGCGGGGAGCGTGTATTTTTGCCAAGGAATTGTGCCCTTCGGGTCATCATCCCGGTAGAACTCTCCAGCATCGAAGGCCTGATAGATAACCAATGGGAAACCCCTAAGGTCGATGTCCATGATTGCGGCGAGCTGATTCATGGCAACGTCTCCGTCCGAATAGGACATCTCGCCGTTTACAAATTCATCTGCAACCACCTTGGCGAAGAGATAGCAGAAACGATCTTTGTCCATGCCGTGCTTTGCACAAAATGGCTGAAAGCCATCGGGCCACAGCGGGTTTGCGCTCTCGCGCTTGATGGATAGCTCAATCAGCTGGCGAAGATCTTCGTCCACGTGCCTCACTACGATTAGACCCCAAAGTGGGGTGTAGCGCGGATTGTGGGTGTGGCCTGGGAGGTCCGTCAATCAAGCTTGGCCCTCACGACATAAGCCGCTGCGCTCGACTCCTCTTACGAGGTTTGCAGCGCGGCGATGCGGGCGGCGACTTGGGGATGGTCGCGGTAGTAGGCGGCGTTGTCGGCGAGGGTGTGCCAGCGTTGGTGGTCTTGCAGCAGGTAAGTGATGTGCTGGGCCATGGCCATGAGTTCGCTGGTATCGGGTGGGCAGCCGTTCTCCAGGGTGTGCTGCATGAGCCGCAGGAGTAGGAAGGCGTGGTCCAGACAGGTGTCGCTCTCTTGCTGGGCGTTGTCGGACACGGCACTCAAGCGGTCCGGCGACAGGCAGGCAATGCCGGTGTCGGCCAGGGTGGCGTTGGTTCTGCCCGAGAGAAGATGGATAAGCCGCTCAAGCGGGGTGTGCGTTTCGGCGAACGCGAAGGTGTCGGGGGTTTGTGCCGCTGCGTCGGTTTCTTCCGGCGAGGTTTGGCGGTGCAGGGACTGGCTCATCGGCAACTTCCTGTAGTGAGGGCGGGACTCGCCTGATTTCCAGCAGGCGTCTCAATCATCGTTACCGGTATGCCATGAAGCAAACCGGTGTTGCGGCCTCTATCCCGCTTCCCCACCGATGTCTTTGTGCAGCAACCACTTACGTGTTCGATGGAGAGTTAAAAGCAGTAGAGCGATAGGCTGTGGTGCGGTGGGTCGCCGCGCACAACAATGCGTCATGACCGGGAAGTCATCCTCTCGACGCAAAGCGGGCGATGCACGGAAACGTATCGCCCGGTGCGTGAAGCGCCTGAGGACTGAGCGGGAATTGAGCCAGGAACAGTTGGCGGAACTGGCGGGGTTTCACCGTACCTACGTTTCCCAACTGGAGCGTTGCGTCGCCAATATTTCCATCGACGGGCTGGATCGACTGGCGGCTTCGCTTTCCGTGGATGTCACGGAGTTGCTTGCCAAACCTATGTGGTCGGCGAACGAGGCTGAAAGCGCGACGTTCGGTTTGCGCCTGCCCATGCCCTGACCGATCCAGCCGGACGGTGTGGTTGTGCACCTCGAAGGTTAGACGGGCGGCGGTTGAGCCTGGTGCGCATGGCTGGAAGGGCGGCAGTCGGGCGGGCGAAGGCCGTCGGCGACTCTCAGGGCACGGGCCGCAAAGCCCACGAGCGCCGTTCGCAAAGCTCTGATCCTTGCCCGCAAGGCTCGGAATGTCAGCCTCGGCACATTTAGCTCTGCACGCAAAGCGAAAGGCTTTGCGCGCGAAGCGCTGAGGCTTGCGCGCCGAGCTCCGAGCCTTGCGAAAGTGATTCCCACACCCGGTGGACGTGGCTGGAAAGCGGAATCGCAAGGCAATTTTCCTTGCGCGCAAAGCAAATAGCCTTGCGCCTGGAGCTCCGCGCCTTGCGTGCAAGGCTTTGTGGCGGGCGCGCAAGGCACATGAGCACCAGCTTCTGAGTTTGAAGTGTTGCGCGCAAGGCTCCGAGCTTTGCTTATGCGCAAGATGCTAGCGGTGCGGTTCAACCGCCGGTGGGCGGAGGAGGTCCTCGACGAACCGCAAACCTGCGGTTGAGTTCCACCTTTCCCACTGAAAAAGGAAAGGCCCCGCGACGCGGGGCCTTTCTGTTTTACGGCGAGTTCGTAAGATGTGGTGGGCGCAGCGAACCGCATCAATCACGAGCACCATCACGCGAACGATGTGGTGCGCCTACGACTTGGCGCATCCTACGGGTTACGGGACCTACTTTTCGTAGAGAACCGCCCCGTCAGTGGCGTAGTACTTGATGGCAGCTCTCTTGAATCCCTTCATGGTTGCAAGGTTGAAGCCACCGCCCACCAGCGCGCCAACACCAAATGGGATCAGACGACCCACGGCAACACCACCTCGCTTGGCCCCGTACTTTGTGACTATCGTCGTGCCAACCTTCTGATTAATTTTACTAAAGATCTTCGCGGGCACTTTCTTGAACTGAGCAATCGCAACCTTTGTCGCCAGTCGAGCCGCCGTTTCTTTTCCGAGGGTAAGGACGCCGCACCACAGCCCAAGAACGCGCACAAAGTCTTGGTTGAAAGACGCATTCACGTCACGATCGTAAATGATACCAATACCGATCGCCATGCCGGCCATGCATCGAAACATGTAGGCAAGATCCGTGCTTATGGCGGTTGCTTCGACAGCGACCATCACGCCGGTGCCAATACCAGGAATCGCGCCGGGCAGTGCTGTAGCAGCGCCTTCGGACGCGTATCGCCAACAGATGCGATCCGCCCACTTCTCTGCAAGCTCGCCCCTTGTAAGCTTCGGATGCGCGCTACGCAGGTCGACGATATGTCGTCTTACATCGTCGGCATCTGGCTGCACGGCTGATATCAGTTTCACCACGCCTTGCGCAACCAACCCATTTCCAGACATTCCATTCCCCCATTCTCGACGCTGAAGTGATGTAGCTGTAGCCTGGGCAGAGCGCAACGAAACCCGGGGCTTTTGATCTGGCGTACGGACGCCTCGTGCAACCGGGCTGCTTCGACAGGGATTTCTAGAGCGGTGGCTTTCCGATGTTGGCATCCCGGTTCCCTGCGCTCTACCCAGGCTACGTGACTAGGGCAATCCGAGCCACCTGCACGCCGCGGTATTTGCTGTTGTGAGCTTGTCCGCAAGGTGAAGGCACCGCATACCGAGCCCCCCCAGGAAAAGTCCATAGATCCAGAACGAAACCACCAGCGGCGTTCTTACATCGGCGATGATTGCCAGATAGATGAAGAACAACGCAGACCCCATCGCCAGGAAGTAGAGGGCATTCAGCGCGTAGCGCCAATTCCGTCTGCCATTAGACGTGGCGTGGCTCTTCTTCTTCCAGTTGAGCTCAAGCGTCTCGTCATTCATTTCTAGAAGATCCCAGAACTCGGAAACCTCCAGCAATGCTCGAGCGGCCTGCGGGCCTTGCATCAGCGAGCGAATAATCGATGCAGGCAGATAGGTGCCGAACAGGTGGCGTACGGAAACCTCAAGCCAGATGTCGTCGCGTCCTTCGTTGCGCATCCACAGATCGAGGAAATCGCGACGATCCGCACTCTTTGATCTGTGCAGGTTGAATATCCCCTTCACCAGCACAGCGCCCACCAGGGCGCATAGCACCGGTATCAACAGCTTTCCATTGCTGACTTCCAATAGCTTCTCTATCACGGCCACTCCCCAGTGGTTTTCAACAGCCTACCCGATTGCAACGCGGTCTACTGGTTAGCTAGCGGGTCGCCCCAGCGGAACTCGTGCGCAATGTGACGCTTTGTGGCACGTAAATAATTCACACGGGCTGGATCTAGCGCCGCCCAGCAACAAAGGGGCTTGGCATCTATCTTGCTTACTAAACACGATAAAGTGCCATCTCAATTCTTCCAGCCACTTGGCGTAAGTGCTCAGTACGGTCGTGGGATGTACTGATGGCGCCGATTCTGGCTAATCTAGGCACAAAGCAGACTGCTGCTGCCAGTCAATGGGAGCGCTCCGTGGAAGATAGGGTTAGTAGTTAGGGAGAGGTACATGCGCTCAGCGATTCATCTTCCAGTCGTTGAACGACTGCGAGTACTGAACTATCCGCTTTATCCGGGATCGACGAAACAAGGTCTTGATCTGTCGTTCGACAAGGGCGTGACCGTCATTGCCGGTATCAACGGCATCGGCAAGACGACCCTGCTGAACCTGCTTCTACGGATGTTGGTCGGGCCGACCAGCCCGTCCAAGGCCGCCACACGCGACATCGGCCGTGTCAGTAAGCGCAGTCTAATCACAGCCAGAAAGTTCAGTTTCTTCCAGGACAGGGCTGGGGTCGCTCTGGCTGCCAACGCGACGTCCACCCTGACATTCAGGATTGGCGGGAAGCAGATTGCTGTCACGCGGCGACTGACCAACTTGGAAATCACCAAGCTGGTCATCAGCGGAAAGTCCGTGGCAACGCCCGACAACAGCTCGTTTCTGGAGCAGATGGCGGAACTGTCCGGGCTGGCCACGCCCTACGACTTCCACATGGTCGTTCGCTATGTCCAGTTCTTCACTGAGGAGCGGTTGCCGCTGTTGTGGTCGCCCACCGCACAGTTGGAGCTGTTCAAAATGCTCTTCGTCGATGAGGCCATCGGTCGAAAGCTCAACAAGCTCTTCTCCGAGATCCAAGGAGCTGACACCGACTATCGCAACCGGACCTACCAGTACAACCTGCGTAAGTATCGATACGAGCAGGCGCGTGCGAAATACCAGTCGGTCGATCCAGATCTGACCGCAGTGACAGCTAAGTTAGCCGAAACAAGAGCGGAGCTTGATGGCGCCAGCCGGGATCATCGCCGGGCCACTGAACAGGTGGCCGAACTCGTCAAGCAGCGAGACGATGCCGACCGCAAGATTGAATCACTGCAAGTCACGTTGGATCAAGAGATACATGCCTTCCATCAGCAGGATGCTGCCTACATCGCGCAAGCGCTTCCCACGCTGGATGACAAGTTCCAGATGCTTATGCAAGGCTTAGGATCAAACCTTGGCTGCTTCGTGTGTGGGAAGAGTGGAAAACGTGAGGTTGCGGCGATCAGCAAACGGCTGCGTGATCATCATTGCTTTGTGTGCAATGCATCATTGGCGCACGCATCAGCACCGAACGTAACACCAATCACAGCCCGCGCTCTACAAAAAATAGAGAACAAAATCGATGCGTTGCGCACCGAAATCGCGGCCCACCTTAAGGCGCAGCAACAGCAGGATGAGGCCTATGCTGGCGCTTTGGCGCTGGTTCGTCCGGCAGTCGCGCGACGTCACGAGCTGATGATGCGCGTGGAGCAGCTACAGGCGCAGATTCCCGAGACTTCGGATGCCACCCAAGCACCGCTCCTGGCCGACCTCGAAATCGAAAAGATCGAGCTCGATCAGCTAGCCGAGAAACGCAAAGAACTCAGCGCCCAATACAAACGCCAGATCGATAAGCTGTTCGTGGAAATGGGTGAGATCGAGAATGACCTGGGTAGTCGTCTGACCGGCTATGCCGAAGCATTCCTGCATGAAACGGTGGTGGTGAAGTTCCTGCGAAACTATCCGTTCAAGGTGGCAACGGGCGCCCCTCAGATTAATCTACCGACGTTTCGCATCGCAATGACGTCCAGCACCCACCTGGCGGCTCACGACCGTTCCACTGCGACAAGCGTTTCTGAGTCCCAGAAAGAGTTTCTGGACCTTGCATTCCGCATGACGCTGCTGGACATGGTGGCCAATGACGGCACTACCATGCTGGTCATGGAGACGCCCGAAGCGAGCTTGGACTCCTGGTTCATGGAGCGGGCCGCGCAGATGATTCGCAAGTTCTCGCCCGAGGACAGCCAGCGCATGCTGATCGCCACGTCCAACGTCAACGGTACGTCGATGATTCCGGCTCTTCTGGGATTGATCAAGAAGGATGGAACTATGCGCAAACTGTCTAAGGCCAAGCAAGGTCGATTGATCGACCTGATGGCACTGGCCGAGGAGCCGGGCGTATTACGCGATGACGAAGCGCGGGAGAAGCTCACGTCTGAGCTGAGGGGTTACCTTGGCAGCTAAGCGCAAACCGGTGACCCGCGCCGACCACGATCGGCTCTTCTTCACGCGATGGGTGCTGTTTCTGCTCGTCGCCAACGAGGCTGCGGGCCTGCCTAAAGTGTCCAGGCAACGCCTCCATGCACTTCTGTTCATGTCGTTTGCATCCAGCCGCTATTACGCCATAGAACCGCTGCGCCAGCGGGCACGCCGCACGCAGCAAGGCCCCTACTATCGAAATGCGCATGTCGCTTTGGGTGGCCTGGTGTTGGGCGGCATGGTTTCGGTTGAGGATTTCATGGCACACCCGGCGCCTCGTGACCTTCAGTTCGAGGGCGTCTTTCGCCCTACTTTGACGGGACTGGACGTGGCGCAAACGATGCGCGAAACGGTTACGGGGGCTCGGCTGTATCGGTTTTTGCTAGATATGTGCTTGGCGTCGGCTTATACGACTAACCCCCACAACGGCGACACCGACGCGACCCTGGAGCCGGGCATTAAGCGTGAAGGCATTCTGCTAGACAACATCCTTGGGGAAGACCTGACCTATCGTAGGGCGGTAAGGCGCTATGGCGACATTTTGGAGCTGCAGGATGCCCCGGATGAGCAGACACCCACGGTAGCCGGGTTAAGCAGTATCGAAGAGTGTCTGGAGCAACAAGGCGCATACAATCGCAAGGATGTAGTGGCAGCCTATCAAACGCTGCTGATGCGGCGCAGCCGGAAGGCGGCCTGATGATCAACGAGTCTGCCGCAGATGGGCTGACCAGCGACGAGCTGCAGTCGCTACAGGGTCAACGAGCTGCGCCGTCCGGCGAGCCACCGCTGCGATTCGTCCAGCAGTGTCAAGATTGGTTTAAGGCGTGGCTTGTTGCCAACAAGTACCCTCTCGACAACGGTCAGGTGCTATCTGATCAGGTCTTAATGTTCATTTTTGCCGAGGCGCCCGACATCGAGCGTCCGAAGTTCAGCGCCATTGAAACGCAATGGACCCGCTTCTTCCAGGGCGCGCATGACCAGAAGGCCCAAGGGGTTATCTTGAGCAACGAGAACTTCCGGACGATACATAGCATTTGTCCGACACTAAGTTCACTCGGCGACGCTTTTAAGTTGGTGGTCGACCATTTGACGGCGACCGATACCTTTGCCATCGCGCAGCTATCGCAACGTCGGCTGTTGTTTCATCTACCAGGCGGAAATCTCGAAGACTGGTGCAGTAATCCCACCGTGAGCATGATGCAGCTGTCTACGCAGCCACTATCCGCGGACCGCATCGAAGCCGACATCGAGCAATTCCACAAGGACAGTCTGCTTTACGCCACGAATCCGATCTCGCAAATGGTGTGGAGGGGTAAGCAGCATCCCTATAAGTTGAACCCTATTCCCGAGCAGCGTATCCAGAGCTATTTGCACCTGTTCTTAAACGCATCGTACAAGCATTTGGCGGGGATCGTGGATGAAGAATCTCGGGGGAAGGGCGGGCGGTGCGACATCAAGGTCACTTGGCCCAAGCTTGGCTCTCCGAACGAATACACAACCACTATGCTCGAACTGAAAGTGCTAATCGAAGGCAAGGGCTCCACCTATCATCGAAATTGGGCCTTGTCCGGTATCACACAAGCACATCGTTACCGCCGAGCTGACTCCGAAGCCGTGTTCGCATGCGTATTCGACGCACGCAACGACCAGGCCGACCAAATGCTGGACCTGAACGACGTCGCCAAGGAAAAAGACGTTCGTCTGCGGCGTTACCTAATGGAAGCACCCATCGATAGCAAGGCGTCTGGGCCGATCGCCAAGACTCCAGCAAAGTCCAAGAAGCTCACGACGAAAAAGCAGGTAAGTAAGGCAGCGAAGAAGTACGTCAGGAAATCAGTCAAGAAGGGCAGTGCGGCCAAGTAGCCTGCTTCTCTGCGCACAGCGACTACTTGGTCACTTTGGCCGATGACTCAACAGCCTCGGTTCAATACTGGTCAATCGTCCTTCTGCAAAATCAGAAGCGACTCAGCGAGCTGATGTTGCCCACCCTGCTGCGCCGAAGCACGCATCGAGCGGAACGGTTCGACGTTGAGAACGCGATAGCCCAACGTCGGGGCGTAATCAGCGAGGATCTTCGCCACAGGAATCTGGACGCCGGCATACCGACTGTCACCGACGACTGCCCAGACTTCGGCGTGCGGTGTAAGCCGCTCATATAGCAAGCCGAGGACCTTGGACATGTCGTGGAAGTAATGGCCGATCATGTCGGGAATCCATGGCGACCAAAGGCTGTCGCGCTCCCTGCGAAGCCGTCCTAGTGCACGGGATAGGCGCAGCGAACCAGGTGGTGGCGCCAGGAAGTCACGCTTGAGCTGAACGTGCGAGCACAGCGTCGACTTGCGAAGTGCGTGGTTACTGGCGGTACTATCGAGGTAGCCCAGCATCCACAGCTCTGCGTTGTAGACGTCGGTGTAGTCGAAAGAGTTGGGGTATGGCGGCGAGAACACCGCCAAGTCGGCTGGCGCGGCATTCGCGAGTTCGCTTAGGCAGTCACCGCGAAGAACAGTATGGCCTCGGTGCCGGCGATAGCGATGCTCGTGGATTTCAGTGATCGCAGCCTGACACCGCTGCTTGAAGAGCATGTCCACCATTTCCGGCGCCGTTCGTCGCTCGGTCCAACCGCGACGATAGCGACGTCCTTTCCCATTAATGATGACGTTACTTACTGATATGAGCATCCCCCCGAGCAAAACACGGAACAGGCGTCGATGGTGCGGATTCGACAGCGTGTCGATTGCGACTAGATGACAGGCGATGCGACGAGCAACGGCCCGGTCGAATATCCACCTATCCGTCGCCGCGGATTCGATGAACGTCAGAGGCAAACTGGCAAATCGCCGAAGGTCGCCCGCCTGACGAGAGGTTGCCCGCACAATCCGCCGGAAGTCTTGCGCGAGCTCGTCGGGATTGTATACGCCGAGCTTGGCTTCGATCAGATCAGCCAAATAGGGATTGACCTCGATGGTCGTCGGCGCAATGCCAAGAAACTGGCTGGCCAGTGCCGTCGTGCCGGACCCGCCGAAAGGATCAAGACATGTGGCAATCGGTCGATGGCTTTCTCGAACGGCGCGGGCGACGACCTCTGGCGCGAACGCCTCTTTGAAATGGTGCCATTCCTGAAAGGGCAGAGGCTCCGCTCCGGCGTTGCTGCCGATGGAAACGATCTTGCGCTGCCCGGTCCATGCTTCGAATGAAATCGATGGGTCGCCGCATGTCGAAGTGTTCAATGAGGCCAACTCCATCCAAACTCCTTGCGAGCGTACTGAGATATCCGCACTACCCTCTCTCAGTCCGCAGCTTGTCACGTTTCGACTCTAGGACACAACAGCGCATACGAAGCGAGCGGCCTTTAGCCGCTCGCATGTGTGAAATATTTACTGCCTGCGACGCTACTTGGTTCGCTGTCGCCTGCTTCAACCCATCCGCATCTGCGGAGCACTGATTTCCCTTCTAGGGTCCTCCATCGCATGCACCTGCGGCTGCCGCTGCTGGGTTTCGTTCAAAGTCTGTAACTGCGCCACCGACTGATCGACCGGCGTATTGATCGCATCCTGCGTCTTCATCTGCGCCCGCCGCTGCGCCGGATCGCCCGGCTCGCCCTGCACCACGAACATATTCTCGCCCGCACGCACCGCCCCACGTCCCTCGCTCAACAAGACATGGTCGATCTGCGACAGCCCATTGGCCTTGGCCAGACAGGCCGCACTGGCGGCCATGCACGCACTCTGCCCGTCGTACTCGCGCCCGACCTTGGCATCCAGACGGCGCACCGCCGCCTCGGCCTGCGACACCAGCGGATCCGGACGGCTGGCGCTCGCCTGATCGCGGCCAGGACCCGTCGGCCCGCCCTGCTCCTGCTCGGAGATCAACCACTGCAGCGGCGTACGCTCCGGCATCTTGTTCTGCTGTTCCGTGTTGAGCTCGCTCTTGGGAAAAGGCGCATCGATGCTCTTGATATCCCGGATGTTGTCCAGCGGCTTCAATGCACCTTCGTAGTTCTTGTCCTTGCCAAGCACCGTGTCCCGGTGCAGCCCTGCATGGTTCAACGCACCCCAGGTGAAATCGATGCAGCTGTTGGACGCCCCGTCGTACTTCATGTCGAAGTTGTGCTTGGCCGGATCCTTGCCGAACTCCTGCAGCTTGTCGTACTGCTCCTTGCTGATCTCCATGGTGCGGGAGTAGCGGGGATCTTTGTAGTCCTTCACATCTGTCTCGTACACCTTGCCGGGCCCACTCGATTGCCCGTGTGCGGCTGGCGCGAAGCCGTAGCTTTTTTCTTCCCCTCCATCGGAGATCGAGTAGTAGACGTGCCCCGCCGCAGAAGTACCTCCGGCAGGTACCGTTAATGGCGTTCCGGGAGCGGCAACATAGACCGTAGCGGTGTATCTCTTTTCCATAGTGTGTGACCTACTTTCCTTGTCGTGGATAGGCGATTATCAGTTCTGACCTGATCTGCTCTGCATTTTCCTTGAATAACACTTCGCGATTCCGGACAAAGCGAACCGTTGTCCGATAGCGGCCCGAAGGCAAACTGGGTACATAGGCGAATTCGAGTTCCTTGTGTTTTGCGAACTCGCGGTAGGTGGAACCCGACGGAAGCAAACCCGCCGCCTCCATCGTGCCGACATCCGCATCGGCGGGAGTCAGTCCGGGCACCAAGCCATCGGCAGGAACCGCTAGAGTCACGACCGCCTCACCTGGCCCAAACCCGGTTTTCCATTGGCTGCGTTGAAGAGCTACTGCCGTCTGTCCAGATTCCTGGACGCGGTAAAGATGCACTTCTGCCGAGATGTCGGCACGTCTCAACCGATCCGCCGCGTCGGCCACCGCGGTGGAATCGCCATTGGAGAGTGCGGCAGGATCGACATTCGTTAGCCGCAATCCTATGAACAAAGGTGGAGCCGGATTGTCCGCCCACGCGGGCACATCGAACTCCAGTTCGATCGCGCCGGTTTCGTTGGGGTCCAGACGGCGTACCAGGGGTACTGCGGTTCGCATGTCACTTGGCTCCTTTGCGGTGGGTTCGCTTACCTGCGGGGGTGGCGGCCGCTGTGGGCAGCCCGTCATTGCGCACAAGGCCAGGGCCATGAGCGCGATCCGCATTCCTTTGTTTGCTATGAGCACGACTACCTCGTCATGGTGTTAGGTGGGGCGCATGACGAGCATGCAACCTATCGATGCGCTGCCAGCTTCCCGTTTTCTTCATGCAAAAGAAAGGGGTGACCGATGGTCACCCCTTTCTTGAGTTTGTTGCGAGTTTTCGATGGCATGGTTCGCATTCCTTGCGAGAGAGCATTCCGTGGTGAGACAAATTGAATCGGGGCTCACACCCCGACCGGATTCACCTTCTCCACATCGATCTTGTACTGCTTGATCGCACGCGCCACATCCTTGCCGGTCATCTTGCCGTCCGCCGCCAGCGCCGCAATGGCCGCATGCGCGATGTAGTTGCGATCCACCTCGAAGAACCGGCGCAGGTTGGCGCGCGTATCCGAGCGGCCGAAGCCGTCGGTGCCCAGCACCGTGTACTTCTGCGGCACGAACGCGCGGATCTGGTCGGCATAACCACGCACATAGTCGGTGGCGGCGACGACCGGGCCCTGGCGGCCTTCCAACAGCTCGGTGACGTAGGCCTTGCGCGGCGCCTTGGCTTCCGGATTCAAGCGATTCCAACGCTCCACATCGAAACCATCGCGACGCAGCTCGTTGAAGCTGGGGCAGGACCAGATGTCGGCGCTGACACCGAAATCCTTGTCCAGCAGTTCTGCCGCTGCGATCGCCTCGCGCAGGATGGTGCCGCTGCCCAGCAACTGTACGCGCAGCTCGCCCTTCTTCGGCTTGCCCGCATCCTTCAACAGATACATGCCCTTGATGATGCCCTCGGCCGCCCCTTCCGGCATGTCCGGATGGGTGTAGTTCTCATTCATCAGGGTGATGTAGTAGTACTCGTCCACCTGCTCCTGCAGCATCTTCTGCATGCCGTATTGCAGGATCACCGTGACCTCGAAACCGAAGGTCGGATCGTAGCTGCGGCAATTGGGAATGGCCCCGGCCAGCAGATGCGAATGCCCGTCCTCGTGCTGCAGGCCTTCGCCGTTGAGCGTGGTGCGCCCGGCCGTGCCGCCCAGCAGGAAGCCGCGCGTGCGCATGTCCGCCGCCTGCCAGGCGATGTCGCCCACGCGCTGGAAGCCGAACATGGAGTAGTAGATGTAGAACGGCAGCATGGGCACGTTGCTGACCGAATAACTGGTGCCCGCCGCCATCCACGACGAGATCGCACCGGGTTCGCTGATGCCCTGCTGCAGCACCTGGCCGCTCTGGTCTTCGCGGTAGTACATCAGCTGGTCGGCATCGACCGGCTTGTACTTCTGCCCGAACGGCGCGTAGATGCCGATCTGGCGGAACATGCCTTCCATGCCGAAGGTGCGCGCCTCGTCGGCCACGATCGGCACGATGCGCGGACCGATCTGCTTGTCGCGCAGAGCGATGTTGAGCGTCTGCACGAAAGCCATGGTGGTGGAGATTTCGCGGTCGCCCGAGGACTTCAGCAGGCGGTCGAACACTTCCAGCTTCGGCGTTTCGAACGACTCGGTGGCCTTCTGCCGGCGCTGCGGCAGATAACCGCCCAGCGCGGCGCGGCGTTCCTTCAGGTACTGCACTTCCACCGAGTCCTCGCCCGGGTGGTAGAACGGAATCTTGCCGTCGGCCAGCTGCGCGTCGGTGACCGGGATGTTGAAGCGGTCGCGGAAGATCTTGACCGTCTCGTCGTCCAGCTTCTTGGTCTGGTGGGTGGGGTTGAGCGATTCGCCCGCCGCGCCCATGCCGTAGCCCTTCACCGTCTTGGCCAGGATCACCGTGGGCATGCCCTTGGTGTTGACCGCCTGGTGATAGGCCGCGTAGACCTTGTGCGGATCGTGGCCGCCGCGATTGAGGCGCCAGATGTCGTCGTCGGAAAGATTGGCCACCATGGCCGCGGTTTCCGGATACTTGTTGAAGAAGTTCTCGCGCGTGTACTTGCCGCCGAAGGCCTTGCAGTTCTGGTACTCGCCGTCGACGGTTTCCATCATCAGCTTCTTCAGCACGCCGTCGGTGTCGCGGGCCAGGAGCGGATCCCAGTAGCTGCCCCAGAGCAGCTTGATCACGTTCCAGCCGCCGCCGCGGAACACGCCTTCCAGCTCCTGGATGATCTTGCCGTTGCCGCGCACCGGACCGTCCAGGCGCTGCAGGTTGCAGTTGACCACGAACACCAGGTTGTCCAGGCCTTCGCGGCCGGCGAGCGCAATCGCGCCCAGGCTTTCCGGCTCGTCGGACTCGCCGTCGCCCATGAAGCACCAGACCTTGCGGTCGGAGGGCGCGATCAAGCCGCGGTGTTCCAGGTATTTGAGGAACTGCGCCTGGTAGATGGCGGCCAGCGGCCCCAGGCCCATGGAGACGGTGGGCGTCTGCCAGTAATCGGGCATCAGCCAGGGATGCGGATAGGAAGAGATGCCGTGGCCGTCGACTTCCATGCGGAAGTTGTCCAGCTGGGCTTCGCTGATGCGGCCTTCCAGGAACGAACGGGCGTAGATGCCGGGCGAGGAGTGGCCCTGCACGAACAGCAGGTCGCCGGGATGGTTGTCGCTGGGGGCGCGCCAGAAATGGTTGAAGCCCACGTCATACAGCGTGGCCGAGCTGGCGAAGCTGGCGATGTGGCCGCCCAGGTCGCCGGGTTTGCGATTGGCGCGGACCACGGTGGCCATCGCGTTCCAGCGGATGATCGAGCGCAGGCGCCATTCGATGGCCGCGTCGCCGGGGGACTTGGCTTCCAGCGCCGGGGCGATGGTGTTGACGTATTCGGTGGTGGGCGAGAACGGCAGGAACGCGCCCGAACGCCGGGTCAGTTCCACCATGCCTTCCAGCAGCTGGTGCGCCCGCAGCGGGCCTTCGGCCTCGATCACGGCCTTGATGGAATCGACCCATTCCCGGGTTTCCGCCGGATCCGGATCGCTTTGCAACATGTCGTTCAACCAGTTCATTGCCACTCCCGTGGGGGCCATGCCGGGCATGGCGGGTAGTCGTTTTTTTGTGAGCCCGCGAGTGTAACGCAGGCCCCGTTATTCGGCCTCGCTACGCCTGCGTATGGAGACGGCACGGCCCGACACGCCTGGGTGTCCACCGGCCGCCGCGGGAGGCGCAGGACACGCGCGCCCCGTCTCACATTAGTCGCGGGCGGGAGCATATGATCGGGCCGGGGGATTCATTGGGATACCGGCATGCCCGGAGCGGGTCCAAAGCAGCGCAGCAGCACAGCGCGTGCCGACGCTGTGCGTTGGCGCGGCAGCCTGCGCACGCGTATCGCCCTGTGGTCCGGGGCGCTCAACGTGATTCTGCTGCTGCTGATCACCGTCGCCATCGCCTGGGTCGCGCGCGGCATGATCCTGGACGACGCCAAGCGCAACACCCGCGCCAGCGCGCAGGAAGCCGCGCAGCGCCTGGCCGTGGCGATGCGTTCGGTGACCATCACCACCGCCGGCCTGTCCGACCTGGTCGCCGCCTCCACCCTGGACCACGACGAACTGACCACCACCCTGCGCGCCATGGTCAGGGCCACCCCGGGCGCCAACGGCGGACTGCTGGTGCTGGAGCCGGTGCATGGGCCGCGCGAGGAACTGGGCTACGCCCGCTACATCGCCGCCAATGGCAAGGACCGCGACCTGCTCGCCGACGGTTACGACTACCGCAGCAAGGCCTGGTACCAGCGCACCCTGTCTTCGTCCAGCGGCTGGTGGTCCGAGCCGTACCGCAACCAGACCGCCGGCGGCGTGTGGATGGTCACCTACAACCTGCCCCTGCGCCCGACCGCACGCGGCGGCAGCGCCCGCGGCATGGTCAGTCTGGACCTGCCGCTGACAACGCTGACCGACCACTTCGAATCCCTGGCCAATCTGCCCGGCTGGCGGGTCTCGCTGGTGGCCCCGGGCGGCACCCTGGCCGCCAATCCCGAGCCCGGGGTGGCATTGACGATGACTCTGGACGACTACATCCGGCGCAGTGGCCGCGTCGACCTGGCCGACGCAGCGAACGCGGTGCGACTGCGCCAGGCAGGACAGTTCAACCATCAGGACACGCGCAGCGGCGAACGGCGCTACACCGTGGTCGAACCGATCGGCGACAGCGGCTGGTCGCTGCTGGTGGCGCAGTCCTACCAGCTGATCGTGGCGCGGTTGAACGAGGCGCTGTGGCAGCTGGCCGCGGTCGGCTTGTTGCTGGCGCTGATCTCCATGCTGGTGCTGCGGCGCCTGGCCAAACGCATCAGCCGGCCGGTGGAGCACCTGGCCGAATCCACCACTCGCCTGGCCCGGGGCGAGTACGACTGGCCGGTGCCGCACACCGGACGCAGCGACGAAGTCGGGCGCATGGCGCGCACCCTGGAACACGCGCGCGTTTCCATCCAGCAGCAGCTGGTGGAAATCGGCGAGATGGGCGCGGCGCGGCAGAAACTGGAGAGCGAGCTTTCCATCGCCCGCGACATCCAGCTGGCGATGCTCTCGCCCGCACGGGTGATCGAGCGCGGCGACGCGCGCCTGGAGGCGCACGCGATGCTGGAAGCGGCCAAGGCGGTGGGCGGGGATTTCTACAGCTTCATCGAACGCGGCGACGAACTGTGGTTCGCGATCGGCGATGTTTCCGACAAGGGCGTACCGGCGGCGCTGTTCATGGCCCGCACCGTGACCGTGCTGGAAGTGGCGGCGCGCTCGTCGTCCTCGCCGGACCAGGTGCTGGCCGAAGCGTCGCGACGCCTGGTGGAAGGCAACGACACCTGCATGTTCGCCACCGTGCTGTGCGGCCGCATCGACGTGCGCAGCGGACAGTGCACCCTGGCCAACGCGGGCCACGATTCGCCGCTGCTGCTGCATGCCGACGGCCGGGTGGAAACGATCGCGGCCGAGGCCGGCCCGCCGGTCGGATTCGAAGTCAGCACCGATTTCCCGCTGTGGCATGGGCGGCTGCAGTCCGGCGACACCTTGCTGGCCTACACCGACGGCGTCACCGAGGCCTTCGATGCGGACAACCGGGCTTTCGGCGGCGAACGCCTGCTGGCGGCGCTGCGTCCCGGTTACAGTGCCCAGGACAATTGCCGGCGGTTGATCGCCGAAGTGCACCGCTTCGCCGGCAGCGCGCCGCAATCGGACGACATCACCGTGCTGGCGATACGTCTGGGCCAGCAAACGGAAATACCGAGAACCACGCAATCGGAAACCACGCAGTCCGCCACCATCGAGGAGAGCGCGCATGCTGATACGTCTGATCGTTCCGGGTGAACACGCCCGCGTGGAAGACCTCAATACCTCGCTGGAAGCGGTGCTGACCCGGCACGGCATCGACACGGGCGTGCGCGGCGACGTGCGCCTGATCGTGGAAGAACTGGCCAGCAACGCGATCGCCTACGGCGGCGTCGGCCAGCACGAGCTGTCGGTCAACATCGCCATCGCCGGCGACCTGCTGACCTTGGAATTCCGCGACGAGGGCGCGCCTTTCGACCCGCTGTCCACCGCGCCGCCCAATTTGGACGCCGACATCATGGACCGCCCCATCGGCGGGCTGGGCCTGTACCTGATCCGGCAGATCGCCGAGGAAACCCACTACCGTCGCGTCGACGACGCTAATCTGCTGCGCGTCCGCCTGCGCATCGCTACTCCGGAGACACTGTCATGAGCCTGCACATCGAGATCCTTCCCGCCGCCAATGGCAGCCAGCGGGTCGTCCTGAGCGGTCGCTTGGACACGCACACCTACGAAGACCTGGATGAGAAGCTGGCGCCACTGCTGAGCAGAAACCTGCACTCGCTGGTGCTGGATCTGGCTGCGCTGGAATACATCAGCAGCGCCGGCATCCGTTCCATCTTCAAGGCGCGCAAGGCGCTGGGCGGGCATGGCGGCAAGGTGCTGGTGGTGAATCCGCAGGCGCAGATCCAGAAGGTATTCGACGTGGTCAAGGCGGTGCCGATGAACGAGATCTTTTCCTCCACCGCCGAAGCCGACGCCTACCTGGATGCGATGCAGCGCAAAGTGCTGCAGGGCGATGAGGAAGACTGATGCCAGCCCCAACCCCACTGTGGGAACGGCGTCTGTGGGGTCTGTGGGAGCGGCGTCCCGCCGCGAGCTTTCGCATCACTATCGAAAGCGAAAAGCTCGCGGCGGGACGCCGCTCCCACAGACGCCGCTCCCACCCTCAAGCAGCCACGGAATGCCCATGAGTCTGGAGATCGAGATCTATCCGCCGGTCAACGGCAACCAGTACGTGGTGCTGTCTGGTCGGCTGGACACGCATACCTACGAACAGCTGGACGACACGCTGGAACCGTTGCTCGCCGCGGCCAAACCCACGATGGTGCTGGTGATGGATCTGGCCCGGCTGGAATACATCAGCAGCGCCGGCATCCGCTGCATCCTGCAGGCGCGCAAAGCCCTGGCCCCCGGAGGAAAGGTGCTGGCGGTCCATCCGCAAGCGCAGATCCGCAAGGTGCTGGACATGGTGCAGGCGTTACCGCTGGGCGAAATATTCGCTTCTACTGCTGAAGCTGATGCTTATATCGATAAGTTGCAGCGGGAGATGCTGCATGGGAGCGATGCGGGTTGAGTTGCTTTGCCGAAGCCCCTCTCCCATCGGGAGAGGGGTTGGGGTGAGGGGCGACGAAAGTGGCAATGATTCAGACAACGTAACTCCGCTCGCCCCTCATCCGCCCTTCGGGCACCTTCTCCCGAAGGGAGAAGGGAATAGCAAAAACCTATTTCTGCTGCTTGCGTATCTGCGCATCCACCGCCGCGATCGCGGTCATGTTCACCACCCGCCGCGGCGTCGCCGAGCTGGTGAGGATGTGCACCGGCTTGGAGATGCCCATCAGGATCGGGCCGATGGCCACGCCGTCGGTCATCACCCGCACCATGTTGTAGGTGATGTTGGCCGCATCGATGTTCGGCAATACGAACAGGTTGGCGCGGCCGCTGAGCGTGGTATTGGGCATCATCCGCTTGCGCAGCACTTCGTCCCAGGCGGTGTCGCCCTGCATCTCGCCGTCCATCTCCAGCTTGGGCATGCGCTCGCGCAACAGCGCGCGCACCTTGCGCATCTTCTGCGCGCCGGGAGTGTCGTGGCTGCCGAAGTTGGAGTGCGACAGCAGCGCCACCTTCGGTTCGATGCCGAACAACTTGAGCCGGTAGGTCGCCTGCAAGGTGGCCTCGGCGATCTGCTCGGCGGTCGGGTCGTCCTGCACGTGGGTGTCGAGGAAGAAGTACGCGCCCTGGTTGTTGATCACCCCGGTCATGGCCGAGGTCGACTGCACGCCCGGGTCCAGCGGAATCACGCTGCGCACATAACCCAGTTTCTTGTGGAAACGGCCGACCATGCCGCTGACCAGGGCATCGGCTTCGCCGCGCGCCACCATCACCGCGGCGATCAGGGTCGGGCGCGAGCGCATCAGGTTCTTGGCCGCGGCCGGCGTCACGCCACGACGCTCGGTCAGCGCGTGGTAGTACTGCCAGTAGTCGTTGAAGCGCGGATCGTCGTCCTGGTTGGTGAGTTCGAAGTCCACGCCCGCGCGCATGCGCAGGCCCAGGCGGTCGATGCGGGTCTGGATCACGTCCGGGCGGCCGATCAGGATCGGGAAGGCCAGGCCCTCGTCGATCACCGTCTGCACCGCGCGCAACACCACTTCCTCTTCGCCTTCGGCATAGACCACGCGCTGCTTGTCGGCGCGGGCGCGGTCGTAGACCGGCTTCATCATCAGGCTGGTGCGATAGACGAACTGGCCCAGCTTCTCGCGATACGCATCCATGTCCGCGATCGGGCGCAGGGCCACGCCCGAATCCATCGCCGCCTGCGCCACCGCGCCGGCCAGCTCCACCAGCAGGCGCGGGTCGAACGGACGCGGAATCAGGTATTCGGGGCCGAAGCACGGAATCTCGTCGCCATAGGCCGCGCCCAGGTCCGAGGCCTCGCGCCGCGCGAGCGCGGCGATGGCTTTGACGCAGGCGGTTTTCATCGCCTCGTTGATCACCGTGGCGCCGACATCCAGCGCGCCGCGGAAGATGTAGGGGAAGCACAGCGCGTTGTTGACCTGGTTCGGGTAATCCGAACGGCCGGTGGCGATGATGCAGTCCGGGCGCACGCGTTTGGCGTCTTCCGGCAGGATCTCGGGATTGGGGTTGGCCAGGGCCAGGATGATCGGCCGCTCGGCCATGGTCGCGACCATCTCCGGCTTGAGTACGCCGGCGGCGGACAGGCCCAGGAAGACGTCGGCGCCGGCGACGATGTCGGCCAGCGTGCGTTTGTCGGTGTCGCGCGCGTAACGCGCCTTGTCCGGATCCAGATGGTCGCGGCCGGTGTAGAGCACGCCGTCGCGGTCGACCGCCAGGATGTTCTCCGGCTTCAGGCCCAGCGCCACCAGCATGTCCAAACAGGCGATACCGGCGGCACCGGCGCCGCTGGTGGCCAGCTTCACTTCGCCGATGTTCTTGCCCACTACTTCCAGCGCGTTGTAGATCGCCGCGCCGACGATGATCGCAGTGCCGTGCTGGTCGTCGTGGAACACCGGGATCTTCATCCGCTCGCGCAGCTTGCGCTCGACGATGAAGCACTCCGGCGCCTTGATGTCTTCCAGGTTGATGCCGCCGAAGGTCGGCTCCAGCGAGGCGATGATGTCGACCAGCTTGTCCGGATCGTTCTCGTCGATCTCCAGGTCGAACACGTCGATGCCGGCGAACTTCTGAAACAGCACGCCCTTGCCTTCCATGACCGGCTTGCCGGCCAGCGGACCGATGTTGCCCAAACCCAGCACCGCGGTGCCGTTGGTGACCACGGCGACCAGATTGCCGCGCGCGGTCATCTCGCTGGCGGCGTTGGGATCCTCGACGATGGCCTCGCAGGCGTAGGCCACGCCCGGCGAATACGCCAGGGCCAGATCGCGCTGGGTGACCATCGGCTTGGTCGGCGCGATCTTGATCTTGCCCGGCGGCGAAATGCGGTGGTATTCCAGCGCGGCCTGTTTGAAATCCGAGTTCTTCTGATCTTCGTTCGACATCGACACATCATCCGTGGACTGGATCCGGATTCTACGGGATCGCGCGCGGCTCGGCCGGGGCCGAGCCGTTATGTGACTTTCAGGAACGCAGGGTTCAGTCCGCGTCGCCCAGCACCGCCTGGCCCGGTCCGGCGAAAGGTCCGGGCAGCACCGTTTCCGGCGCTTCGATCAAACCGCCCGGACCGGCATCGAGTTCGGCGCGCAGCCGCGCCACGTCCAGCTCGCCTTCCCACTTCGACACCACCAGCGTGGCCACGCCGTTGCCGATGATGTTGGTGATGGCGCGCGCTTCGCTCATGAAGCGATCGATGCCCAGGATCAACGCCAATCCCGCCACCGGTACCGATGGCACCACCGCCAGGGTGGCCGCCAGGGTGATGAAGCCGGCGCCGGTCACGCCCGAAGCGCCCTTGGAGGTGAGCATGGCGACCAGCAGCAGGGTCAGTTGTTGCGGCAGGCTCAGGTCGATGTTCATGGCCTGGGCGATGAACAGCGCAGCCATGGTCAGATAGATGTTGGTGCCGTCCAGGTTGAACGAATAGCCGCTGGGCACCACCAGGCCGACCACCGATTTCGGGCAACCCAGCTTCTCCAGTTTCTGCATCAGCGGCACCAGCGCCGATTCGGACGAGGAGGTGCCCAGCACCAGCAGCAGTTCGCCGCGGATGTAAGCCAGGAACTTGAGGATGGAGAAACCGGTGATCCGCGCTATGGTGCCCAGCACCACCAGCACGAAGATGGCGCAGGTGGCGTAGAAGCCGCCCATCAGCTTCATCAGCGGACCCAGCGCATCCACCCCGTACTTGCCGATGGTGAAGGCCATGGCGGCGCCGGCGCCGATCGGCGCCAACCGCATGATCACGCCCATCATGCGGAAGAACACCTGCGACAGGGAATCGAACATGCCCAGCACCGGTTTGGCCTTCTCGCCCACCGCCATCAGGGCGAAGCCGAACAGGCAGGCCAGCAGCAGCACCTGCAGCAGGTCGCCGTTACCGGTGAAGGCTTCGGTGAAGGTCTTGGGGATGATGTGCAGCAGGAAGTCGACGGTGCTCTGCTCGTGCGCTTTCTCGGCGTACTTGGACACCGCTTCCGCATCCAGGGTGGCCGGATCGACGTTGAAACCGGCGCCGGGCTTCCACAGGTTGACCACCAACAGACCGATGGCCAGGGCGAAGGTGGAGACCACCTCGAAGTAGAGGATCGCCTTGGCGCCGACCCGCCCCACCTTCTTCACATCGGCCACGCCGGCGATGCCGATGACCACGGTCAGGAAGATGATCGGCCCGATCAGCATCTTGATCAGCGAGATGAAGCCATCGCCCAGCGGTTTGAGCGCAACGCCGGTCGCTGGCGCGAAGTGGCCGATCAGTCCGCCGATGACGATGGCGCAGAGAACCCACAGATACAACCGCGAGGATTTGGCAAGCATGGCGGAACGCTCCAGTGGCGATGACGGGGCCGACAATGGCAGCGTCCGGGGCCCGCACCAATAACGCATTGGTACTAGCCGTCCACCCAAGCCCGCAGAATGGTCTTCCCGCGCTGGAGAAAAGCCGCGCCCCGCGTGAAGATGCCCGTCATGGTTCCGTCCTTCCGCCCCCGTTTGCGTCTGTTGCTGGCCGGGCTGGCGGTCGTGCTGGGCATCGGCCTGCTGAGCGGGCTGGCAGCCTGGCAGGCCGAACGGCGCAGCCTGCGCGCCAGCGCCGAACAGGCCCGCGAACAACTGCGCCTGCATCGCGACACCCTGGACGCCATCGTCGAACGCTATCGCATGCTGCCGGCGGTGCTGGCGCTGGATCCGGAGGTGCGCGATGCGCTGGCCGCCGATACCCACGACGCGGCTATGGTCGAGCGGCTCAACCGCAAGCTGGAACAGGTCAACGGTGTCGCCACCACTTCCACCCTGACCTTGCTGGACCGCAACGGCAAGGCGCTGGCGGCCAGCAACTGGCGCACGCCCAACAGCAACGTCGGCACCGATTACGGTTTCCGTCCGTATTTCCAGCAGGCCATGACCCACGGCACCGGCGACTTCTATGCGCTGGGCTACACCACCCGCGTGCCCGGCTATTTCCTGTCGCAGGCGGTGCGCGACGCGCAGGGCCGAGCGCTAGGCGTGCTGGTGGTGAAGCTGGTGTTCTCCGAACTGGAAGCGGCCTGGCGCGCCTTGCCCGACCCGGTCTTCGTCAGCGACGCGCATGGCGTGATCTTCCTGTCCGGCCGCGACCGCTGGCGTTATCTCGATCTGCGTCCCCTGCGCGAGAACGAACGCAGCGAACTGGCGCGCACCCGTCAGTACGGCGATGTGCCGCAGCGCTTGCTGCCCTACCGCGAGCTGCAAGCGTTCGCGCCGGATGTGCGCCGCGTACGCATGCCCGGCCAGGGCGAACAGATCTGGCTCTCGCAGACGTTGCCCGAACAGGGCTGGACGCTGCATCTGCTGCACAGCACCCGTTCCTCGATGATCGCCGCGCGCACGGTCGCCATCGCGGTGGCCGCCGGCCTGCTGGCGGTGACCTTCCTGCTGCTGTTCATCCATCAGCGTCGCCGACTGGCCCGTATGCGCGAACGCGGCCGGATAGAGCTGCAGCAACTGGTCGAACAGCACGCGATCGAACTGCGCACCGCCCAGGACGGCCTGGTGCAGGCCGCCGGCGGCGCCGACTACGGCGAAAGCCCCAGCCTGCAGCATCTGCCGCAGGGTGTATCCGTGATCGATGCCGATCTGCGCCTGGTGGCGTGGAATCGCCGTTACATCGATCTGTTCAAATTTCCCGCCGGCTTCATCCATGTCGGGCTGCCGATCGAGGACGTGTTCCGCTACAACGCGCGTCGCGGCTTGTTGGGACCGGGTCCGGTCGAGCACGCCATCGCCCGCCGGCTGGACCACCTGCGTTCGGGCAAGCCGCACATGCACGAACGCGAACGCAGCGACGGCACCGTGATCGAGATCCGCGGCAACCCGTTGCCCGACGGCGGCTTCGTCACCAGCTACGCCGACATCACCGCCTACAAGCAGGCCGCGCGCGATCTGCGCTCGCTCGCCGACGCGCTGGAGCACCGCATCGGCGAGCGCACCCGCGATCTGGCCGTGGCCAAGAGCGAAGCGGAAAACGCAAATCGCTCCAAGACCCGTTTCGTCGCCGCCGCGGTCCACGACCTGCTGCAACCGCTGAACGCCGCGCGCATGTTCGTCTCCGCGTTGCGCGACAAATTGCAGGAACCGCAGGCGCAGGGGCTGGCCGACAACGTGGAGGACGCGCTGGCCGCGCAAGACGCCATCCTCAACAGCCTGCTGGATATTTCCCGGCTGGAATCGGGCGCGCTGGAAACCCGGGTGCGGGATTTCGCGCTCGCGCCGCTGCTGGAAACGCTGGCGCGCGAGTTCGGCATGCTCGCCCACGCCCGCGGACTGCGCCTGGATTGGGTACCCACGCGAGCCGTGGTGCGCAGCGACGAAGCGCTGCTGCGGCGCATCCTGCAGAACTTCCTGTCCAATGCGCTGCGCTACACGCCCAAGGGCCGCATCGTGCTGGGCTGCCGGCGCGTGGAAGGCGGATTACGCATCGAAGTGCACGACACCGGCCCGGGCATTCCCGAGGCCCGCCAGGAGGAAATCTTCGAAGAGTTCCGGCGCCTGGACGACGGCATGGCCGACGATCGCGGCGCCGGCCTGGGACTGGCCATCGTGGAGCGCATCGCGCGCCTATTGGGGCATCGCGTGGGCCTGCGTTCCAGCGTGGGCCGCGGTAGCTGCTTCAGCATCCTGGTGCCGTGGGGAGACCGCAGCGCGGTCGCTGCGCCCGCAACCGAAGCTGCGGCGACCGACGACGATCGAGACCTGCGCGACTGCACGGTCTGGTGCGTCGACGACGATCCGCGCGTCTGCGAGGCCAGCCGCACGCTGCTGCAACGCTGGCACTGCCAAGTGCAACTCGCGGCGGGCGCAGGCGACGCGTTGGCGGCCGCGCAACCCGGCGCGGCGCCGCGCCTGTTGTTGCTGGACATGCGCCTGGGCAACCTCACCGGCCCCGAGCTGTATCCGCAACTGGTGGAACGCTGGGGCAGCGAACCCATCGTGATCCTGGTGACCGCCGAGCAGGACGACAGCGTGCGCGCCATCGCCCGGCAACATGGCTGGGGTTTCCTGCCCAAGCCGGTCCGCCCTGCGGCGCTGCGCGCGCTGATCATGCAGAGGCTGATGCGCGAGCAGGCCTGAGAGCTCCCGATCCGTCCCGCGGCTACGGATCGATCCCGCCTTCCTGCTCCAGCGCCTTCACCAGCACCGCCGCCTGGGTGCGGCTATTGCATTCGAGTTTCTTGAGAATGGCGGTCACGTGGACTTTCACCGTGTTTTCCGCCAGGCCCAGGTCGTAGGCGATCTGCTTGTTCAACAAACCGTCGGCGATGCACAGCAACACGCGAAACTGCTGCGGGGTCAGCTGCGCCAGCCGCGCCGCCAGCCGCGCGTCGGATTCCGAGCGCTCGGCGGTGATCGGCGGGAACCAGGTGCCGCCTTCGAGCACCGTCCGCACCGCGGTGCGGATGGTTTCCACCGGCGAGGATTTGGGAATGAAACCGGCGGCGCCGAACTGCTGCGCGCGGCGGATCACCGGCGGATGGTCGTTGGAGGAAATCACGATCACCGGAAGTTCCGGCCGCTCGCCGCGCAGATAGACCAGCGACGAGAAACCGCGCGCGCCGGGCATGGTCAGGTCCAGCAGCACCAGTTGCAGATCGGGATGCTCGGCCAGCAGCGCGGTGAGCGTGGAGGCGCTGGAAGCCTCCACCGTCGAAAGGTTTTCCACCGCTCCCTGCAACGCATGCAGCACCGCTGCGCGGAACAGCGGATGGTCGTCGGCTACCAGGATTTTGGTTGCGGTCATTGGGCAAGTCTGGCACGGACTTGAGGTTGGCGATGCCGCCATGCAGCAGAGTTCTTCCCTTCTCCCACCGGGAGAAGGTGGCGCGCAGCGACGGATGAGGGCGGGAGAATGACTTGCTACGGAAGGTTCAGTACAAACTGATTTGCCATGCCCTCATCCGCCCCCGTATCAAGTACGGGGCAGGCTCTTCGGGCACCTTCTCCCGGCGGGAGAAGGAAAATCAAGCTGCTAATACCAATGCGCTATTGGTACCGCACGCTGCCGCTGCCATCGTGCGGACCATCGACCACCGCCGGATCGCACCCGATGACTTCGCCACGCGCTCGCCTGCTCCCTGCCGTTTCCATACTGCTCCCCGCGGCCTCCGTCCTGCTGCTCGCCTGCGCGGCCAGCGCGCAGGCCGCCGATGCGGAGAACGAGGACAACGTCACCGGCAAGCTCGGCGGCCGCCTGCACTGGGACATCGCTGACTTCGACAACGATACGCGCGGCGCGCCCAACGCCAACGATTCGGATCTGCGTGCGCTCTGGCTGGATCTGTCCGGCAAGTTCTACGGACTGAACTACAAACTGGAAGCGGATTTCTCCGGCGACGAAGTGCTGGCCAAGGATGTGTACGTCAGCAAGAAATTCGCGCCCGGCACCCTGACCGTCGGACAGTTCAAGCAGTATTTCAGCCTGGACGACCGCATCAGCTCCAATCACATGACCTTCATCGAACGCAGCTATCTGGTCCAGAACCTGGCCCCCACTTACCGCCTGGGTGCGGCCTGGCTGACGGCGCGCGACGGCTACACCGTGGGCGGCAGCATCTACAGCCTGGAAAGCATCGATGTCTGGCAGACCGAAGGCTTGGCCGTCGCCGCACGCGGTACTTACGCGCCGTGGCGGGAGGAAGGAAAAGTGCTGCATTTTGGCCTGTCGCTGGCGCATGAGGACTACGACCATCCTGGCGCCGACGGCGCCTCCGCGCTGCGCATCCGGCCGCGGCCGGCCGGGATTTTTTCCGACAACAGCCGAGTGACGCTGGCCGATTTCAGCCAGGGCCGCGATACGCGGGTGGACAAGTATTCGCTGGAGCTGGCCGCCGTGAAGGGTCCCTGGACGTTCCAGGGCGAAGCCGGCGGCGCGCGTTTCGACGATGGCCAACAGGAGGCGCGGCTCTCCACCGGCTATGCGCAGGTCGCCTGGATGCTGACCGGCGAAGTGCGCCCCTACGACGCCAAGGCCGGCCGCTTCGGCCGCATCAATCCGCAGGGCCGCGCCGGTGCATGGGAACTGGCGCTGCGTTACGACACTATTTCCGGCCGCCAGCGGCCGGACGGCGAACCGTTGCTGCGCGACGTGCAGGTGAGTTCGCTGACCGCCGGCGTGAACTGGTATCCGCGACCGCATCTGCGGCTGATGCTGAACTGGATAGACAGCCGCAACCGCGACCGTCTGCAGGACCTCACCCTCGACCGAACCCGCGCCCTGGTCGGACGCGTGCAAATCGATTTCTGATCGAAGGGCAAAGCGGGAGCGCTAGTTTCCTTCTTCCGCTTCCGATATCCGATCCAGGCGGATGCGGTTGGCGAACAGCGAGAACGCCAGCACGCCCGCCAGCCCGTTAGCGCGGCTGACCCAGTGCGGCAACCATCGCGGCAGCGCCAGTACGCCGCTGTCGAACAGCGGCTCGAACGCCTTCACGTCGCCCAGGGTCATCTTGCCCGCGAACAGGCGGCGGCACAGGCGCAGCCGATCCTGCTGCAACGAGCGACGGAAAAAGGTATGCACGCCCACCAGGCCGCGCAGGTACACCGTGTCCTTGGTGAACGCCGCGCCGCCGCCGGTGGGCACGCCGCGGAACACGCGTTGCGCCGAGGAAAAACTTTCGGCGGGGTTCTGTCCCGCCTCGATGAAATAGTCGAACACCTGGATGAAGTCGGCGCCGTCCAATGCCATCGCCACCGCTTCGATGCGCAGGCTGATACGCTTCATGCGCTCGATGTCGATGCTGCCGGTGATCTGTTCGGCGAAGGTGGCCAGGCCTTCCTGGGTGGCGGTGACGCGCGGCGAGGACAGGGCCAGGCTGGGCAGATGGATCTGTTCGCGCCCGTTCAAGGCCGTCAGCGAGTGCACCAGCGCTTCGTGCTGCAGCAGTTGGCGGCGATCGTAATCGCTGAACGCGGCTCCCTGGCGCAGACGGATGCGGGTGGCGCCGGCGGCGGCTTTGGCGATCAGGTCCGGATCCAGCTCCACCACGATCACGCGGCTGCCGAAGAAATCGTCCAGATCGCCTTGCAGTTGCAGCTGCAATGCGGTGGCGGACACCGGAATCTGCTCTTCCGGCGCCAGCAATTCGTGATCCAGATCGTTGGCGATATCGATGAAATGCCGCGCCGCCTCGCGCGCGGTCGGCCCATCGCCGGGCAGGGCTTCGTCGGGCTGGCCGAACAGCGCGATGGAATGAGTGGTGACCGTGGGCGAACCCAGCGATTCCAGCAACTGCGCCGCAGTGTCCCAACTCTGCGCCGATTCGCGCAGATAGACGCCCAAGGGATGCGAAGCATCGGCGGCGGCGGCGATCTGGGCGAGTTCGCCTCGCGCCTCGGCGAAATCCAGCTTCGGGTAGTCGATCTCCGGCAGCACCGGCTGCCCGCGCGCGTAACTCTCCAAAAACGGCGCCTGCGCCGCCGCCGGCCAACTGGCCAGACTCAACAACCTGATCCCGCGCACGGCCTTGACCATGCGCGCATCGAGCGCGGCATGGTAGGGGATATCGGAAATCAGATCGGTCATGTCGGCTGCCTTGCTTCTGATTTTGCTGTTGTTGTTGCTGTTGTTGTTGCTGTTGTTGTTGCTGTTGCTGTTGCTGTTGCTGTTGCCAGAAAAATCCCGTGAGGCGCGGCAAGCGGGACGGGATCAACCCCGCAGGGGCGGCGCACAAGGATGTGCGCCGTTTCCGGAGGCGCAGGAGGCGCCTTACGGAAATTCCCGGCCTGCTTGCGAACCTGCGCAAAGCGCAGGCGCGCCGTTAGGGTGTGCTTTCTTTGGTTACTTTCTTTGCACAAGCAAAGAAAGTGACTCGCGCAAAGCGCGAAACTCTTTCAAGGTGGAGGTCAGCGCGAAAAGCCCCATCCGCCTTCGGCACCTTCCCCCGTAAACAGGGGAAGGGCTAATTCTGATGGCGCTCGGCCTCCGATTATTTTTAATGCTTTCCGTACTTCTCCTCCAATCGCTTGTGCAATGCCTTGCCCTGCACCCGCGCCTCCGACTTCTGCGCCAACCGCGCCGCCAGCTTGTCCGCCGCCGCCGCCACCTCATCGCGCAACTTCAGATAATTGATGAAACGCTCCTCATCGATATCGCCCCGCTCGATCGCCGCGCGCACCGCGCAGCCCGGCTCGGTCTGGTGCGAGCAATCGCGGAACTTGCACTGCTCGGCCAATGCCTCGATATCGGCGAACCCGCTTTCGGAAAGCTCTTCCTCGCCGGTCGGCTTCAACTCGCGCATGCCCGGCGTGTCGATCAGGCACGCCCCCGAGGGAAGAGGAATCAGCGCGCGATGGGTGGTGGTGTGGCGCCCGCGCGAATCGTTCTCGCGCACCGCCGCCGTCTTCATCCTGTCGATGCCCAGCAGCGTGTTGGTCAGGGTCGACTTGCCCGCCCCGGAGGAACCCACCAGCACCGCCGTCTTGCCCGCGCCCAACCAACCGTGCAGCGAGGCCACGCTGTGCGGATCCTTGGCGTTGACCGCGCACACGGTGATGTCCTGCGCGGCGAGTTCGGCCAGCGTCTCGACCGCGTCGGGCGCGTAGTCGGTCTGGTCGGCCTTGGTCAGCACCACCACCGGCTCGGCGCCGCCTCCGCCGACCAGCATCAGATAGCGCTCGATCCGGCGCGGATTGAAGTCGTCGTCCAGTCCGCAGACGATGAATACCGTATCCACGTTGGCCGCGATCACCTGCTGGTGATAGTGCTCGCCGGCGGCGCCGCGCTTGATCGAGGTGTGCCGCGGCAGCAAGGCGACGATCTTCTTGCCTTCCATCAGCACCCAGTCGCCGACGGCGGCGCGTTCATGGGAAGGAAAGCGCGGCTTCTGCCATTCGGGCAGGGATTCGGCCTTGAGCGCCGCTTCCGGCCCGTCGGCGACCACGTATCCCGACCGGTGTTGCTCGCTGACCCGCGCCGGTTTGGCCCGCGGATGGGCCGCGAAGGCCTGGGCCCAGAGCGTGTCCTCGGGCGGACCGGGGTAAGGCCAGCCGATCTGGCGCAGGGTGGGGAAATCGATG
The DNA here is from genome assembly GCF_031455975.1 of Pseudoxanthomonas sacheonensis. Taxonomy (GTDB): domain Bacteria; phylum Pseudomonadota; class Gammaproteobacteria; order Xanthomonadales; family Xanthomonadaceae; genus Pseudoxanthomonas_A; species Pseudoxanthomonas_A sacheonensis_A. The sequence continues at coordinate 461,526 of NZ_JAVDTT010000002.1, forward strand.
GGGGTACCGGGCATGAACCCATTGTAGGCGTGCCCGCCCCTCTGCCGTGGGAGCGCGGTCTCGGCGCGAGCTCTCTTCCGAGCCGCCTCAACCCGAACAGCCAAGCTCGCGCCGGGACGGCGCTCCCACACCAACATTTGGGCTGGTTCATCGCGATTGGGGGCAATTCCGCTAAGATTTAGTACTTTCCGCCGCCAGACCGCTCCGATGTCCACTCCGCCGATCAAACCGCTCGCGACCCGCGAGCGCCTGTCCGAGGTCCGTTACGAGATCCGCGGCGAACTGGCACGGCGCGCGCGCGACCTGGAAGCCCAGGGGCGCAAGCTGATCAAGTTGAATATCGGCAATCCCGGCGCCTTCGGTTTCCGCGCGCCGGAACACCTGCAACATGCGATCACCGGCGACATCGACCACACCGATCCCTACACCCACCAGCAAGGCCTTCCGGCCGCGCGCGAAGCGGTCGCCGCCGCCTACCTGCGCCGCGGCACGCCGAATGCGCATCCGGACCGCGTGTTCATGGGCAACGGCGTCAGCGAACTGATCGATCTGTCGCTGCGCGCGCTGCTCAATCCCGGCGACGAAGTGCTGGTGCCTTCGCCCGACTATCCGCTGTGGTCGGCCGCCACCATCCTCAACGACGGCCGCCCGGTGTATTACCGCTGCGATCCCGAGAACGACTTCCTGCCCGATCCGGCGGAGATCGAAACGCTGGTGTCTTCGCGCACCCGCGCCATTGTGCTGATCAATCCCAACAATCCCACCGGCGCGACTTATCCGCGCGAGCTGCTGGAGCGCATCGTCGCCATCGCCGCCAAGCACAAGCTGCTGTTGATGGTCGATGAGATCTACGACCAGGTGTTGTACGACGAGGCGAAATTCCAAGCGGTCGCGCCGCTGGCCGGCGACGTGCCCTGCCTGACCTTCAGCGGTCTGAGCAAGGTGCACCGCGCCTGCGGCTGGCGCGTGGGCTGGGCGGTGCTGTCGGGCGACGGCGAGGCGGTCGGCAATTTCCACCATGCGATGGACCTGCTGGGTGCGTTGCGCCTGTGCGCCAACGTGCCGGGACAGTACGCGGTGGAAGCGGCGGTCAACGGTCCGGACACCATTTCGGCGCTGTGCGCGCCGGGCGGACGCCTGTACGAAACCCGTCGTGCGGTGATCGAAGCCTGCGAGGCCAGCGACCACCTCGAACTGGTCGCGCCCGCCGGCGCGCTGTACGCGTTCCCGGCCGTGATCGGCGCTGCGGCCAAGGGGTTCGACGACCACGACTTCGCCCTGGAACTGATGGAAACCGAAGGCGTGCTGGTGGTGCCGGGCTCGAGCTTCAACGTGCCCTACCGCAACCATTTCCGCGTGACCCTGTTGCCGGAAGCCGACACGATGCGTGAAGTGTTCGCGCGCATCGACCGCGTGCTCGCGCGTCGCGCCGAGGCGGTGACCAAGGTGGTGCCCATTACCGCAAGCAAGGCGAAGTCGCGACCCGCGGCGGCGTGACGATTCTGCCGTCATCCCAGCGAACGCTGGGATCCATCTTGATCTTGCCGTTGCTTGTCCCCCTGGCGACTCGAAACAAAGTCAAAATGGATCCCAGCGTTCGCTGGGATGACGACAAGAATGACTGAGCTTTTCCGCACCCAGACTCACACTGCCGCCACCGAGCTTCGTTACCTCGCACTCGGCGATTCCTACACCATCGGCGAAGGCGTGCCGGAATCCGGCCGCTGGTCCGTGCAGCTTGCGCGGGCGTTGCGCGCCGATGGCATTCCCCTAGCCGACCCGCGCATCATCGCGCAGACCGGCTGGACCACCGACGAACTGGATGCGGCCATCGACGCCGTGCATCCGTTGGCCGAATACGACCTGGTCAGTCTGCTGATCGGGGTCAACAACCAATACCGCGGACGCAGCGTGGACGAGTACCGCGCGCAGTTCGCCGGCCTGCTGGAACGCGCCATCGGTTTCGCGCAATGGCGGCGCGAACGCGTGCTGGTGCTGTCGATCCCGGACTGGGGCGTCACCCCATTCGCACACGAGGCCGCGCGCGATGCGGGGCGGATCGCCATCGAGATCGACGCGTTCAATGCGGCCGCGAAAGAGGTCTGCGACGCACGCGGAGTGGCTTTCGTCGACATCACCGCGGTGAGCCGCGCGTACGGCGCAGAGCCGAGGATGCTGGCCGAAGACGGACTCCATCCTTCCGCCACGATGTATAACGAATGGATGCGACTGGCGCTTCCGGTCGTGCGCGCCATGGAGGCCGTTGGATGACCCACTCCTCTACTCGACCCTTCGACAGCGTCACCGCCGCGCGCATCGCCCGCGCTTATCTGCCCCGGCACCCGCTGGGCAATCGCTGGGACTATTACTACACCCGCGCCAAGCTGGGCAGCGATCCGCTGTATCCCGGGGTATTGCAAGCCTTGCGCGGCAGCGACGCCCCGGTGCTGGACCTGGGTTGCGGCCTGGGTCTGTTGGCGCATGCCTTGCGGCTGGACGGACAAACGATGGACTATCGCGGTGTCGACAACGACGCCGCCAAGATCGCGCGCGCGCAGAAAGTGGCCGAAAGGAATGGACTAGTCGATGCCAAGTTCGAGCTGGTCGACCTGGCCAAGGGGACACCCGAACACCGCGGCAGCGTCGCGATCCTGGACGTGCTGCAATACCTCACCGCCGACGATCAGCGGCGACTAATCGCCAATGCGATGGAGATGCTCGTTCCGGGGGCGCGACTGGTTATCCGCACCGCACTGGGCGACGACAGCCGGCGCGGCAGGACCAGCCGCATCACCGACCGCCTGGCCAATCTGATCGGCTGGATGCAATTCCACCCCAGGTGCTATCCGGACGCCGAAGCCCTGCGCGCGCGATTCGATGCAGCCGGACTGGAGACCGCCTTCTCGCCGTTGTACGGCAACACGCCTTTCAACAACTGGCTGATCGTCGCCAGCAAACCGTAGGTCGGGGCTGCGTCTGCGACTGATTGCAGTGTCGGGGACGTAGCCCGACCTACGCTCTTACAAATTCTCCGGCAGAATTGCGGCGTAGCCGCGTTCGCGCATCGTCTGCAGCACGCCTTCGATGATCGCCAGATTGTGGCCGTGCGCAGCGCCTTCGTGCAGCAGGACGATGGCACCGGGCTGAAGCCGGCCGACGATGCGTTTCACCACTTCACCGGGTTCGCCTCGCACACCGTCGAATCCACGTGCACTCCAGGCCACCCGCGCCAGTCCGTTTTTCTTCAATGAAGCGGAGACGAAGGGATTGGCCATGCCGACCACCGCGCGGAACCAGCGTGGCGGCTGCCCGGTGAGGTCGCGCAAGGTCGCTTGCGCTTGGTCTATTTCCGCGGCCATGCGCCGCGGTCCCAATGCCCAGAACCAGGCCTGCGGGTGCGAGCGACTGTGGTTGCCGATGCCGTGACCGCGATGCAGGATTTCGCGGGCGAGTTCGGGCCGTGCCGCGGCGCGGTCGGAGACCAGAAAGAAAGTGGCCTTGGCGCCGTAGCGGTCCAGCAGGTCCAACAAGGCGGGAGTTTCGTGCGAAGGCCCGTCGTCCACCGTCAGCCAGACCACGTTTTTCTCAGTCGGCAGGCGGCTGAGCACGGGACTGAACAGCCGCGATTGCGGTCGCATCGTTCCCCACAGGAACAGCATGTGGGTCGCTAACAGGCTCGCCAGTCCGATCGCCCAACCCCACCGCCACCAGACCAGGATCACGCCAAGGTGCAAGGCCAGCGCCAGCCAGATCCACGCATGCGGCTGGCGCGGGACGCGGTGCAATGCGCTATTCGGCGCGCAATTCTGTGTTTCCGACGCGGTCATGCCGCAATCATGCCATGCAGCGTAAAATCACGGCCCCGAAAGTCCGAAAGCCGGTATTCCCCCGATGTCCCTCGACCCCGCCCTGCGTTCCCGTATCGAATCCCTGCTGCAGTCCAACCGCGTCGTACTGTTCATGAAGGGCCAGCCGAGCATGCCGCAGTGCGGATTCTCCGCCAAGGCGGTCGGCGCGCTGTCCACGCTCGGCGTCGATTACGCGCACGTCAACGTGCTGGCCGACCAGGACATCCGCGAAGGCATCAAGGCCTACGGCGACTGGCCTACCATCCCGCAGCTGTACATCGACGGCGAGCTGGTCGGCGGCAGCGACATCATCGAGCAGATGAGCAACTCCGGCGAACTGGCTTCGCTGCTCGGCGTGGCCGCGCCGGACCGCACGCCGCCGAAGATCACCATCACCCCGGCGGCGGCCGAAATGCTGTCGAACGCGGCGGCCGATGCCGGCCCGGGCGGCGCGCTGTCACTGTCGATCAATGCGCAGTTCCAACCCAATTTCCAGCTGGCGCAGTTCGACGCCAATGCCATCGCCGCCGAATCCAATGGGGTGCGCATCCAGTTCGACCTGGCCAGCGCACGCCGCGCCGACGGCATCACCATCGACTGGGTAGACGACATCCGCGGCAAGGGCCTGGCCATCGACAACCCCAACGCGCCCAAGCCGGTGCAGACGCTCTCGCCCGCCGAAGCCGATGTACGCGTGGCGGCTGGCGAAGTGCTGCTGGTGGATGTGCGCCCCGCCGAAGAGCGCGCGATCGCGGCGGTAAAGTTGCCGTTCAAGACTTTCGATGGCAATGGCCGCGCCGAACTCGAAGCCTTGCCGAAAGACACGGCGATCGCCTTCCTGTGCCGCAGCGGGGGCCGCAGCCAGCAGGCCGCCGAAGAATTCCGCGCATTGGGTTTCTCCAACGTCTACAACGTCGTTGGCGGCACCAATGCCTGGGCGGACGAGATGGATTCTGGGTTGACGAAGTATTGAGTTTCTGAGCCCCTCTCCCTGTGGGAGAGGGGTTGGGGTGAGGGTACGGAGCATCCGAATCTGGGCGCTCGCGCCGTACCCTCATCCTCCGCCCTTCGGGCACCTTCTCCCGCAGGGAGAAGGGACTCTCAGCCGCTGAACCCGCCGCTGGCCAGATAATCGACCTCTTCCTGCGTCGACTCGCGCCCCAGCGCCTTGTTGCGATGGGGGAAACGCCCAAAACGCGCGATCAAGTCGCGATGCAACGCCGCGTACTTCATAAGCTCATCGTCGCCGATCTTCGCGAACAACTCCATCGCGTAGTCCTGGTCGGCCATCGCCTCCGAATGCTCGAACGGCAGATAGAAGAACGACCGTAGCGCGGCGTCCACCTGAAGATCGAAACCCGCATCGATCGCGCGTTGCGCGTAATGCCGCGCCAGCCCGTCCGTCGCATAGGAATGCGCGCTGCCGCGGAAACAGTTGCGTGGAAATTGATCCAGCAGCAAGGTCAGCGCCAACGCTCCTTCGGCGTCGCCCATCCAGCTTTCCAATTCGCAGCGCGCGGCGGCGAAATGCGCATCGCGGAACCGGTCGACGAAGGCGGCGTCGAAGGCGGCGTCGCGCGCGAACCATTTCTCGGCACCGGCAGTACGCCAGAAATCCAGCAACGCGCGCGACTCCACCCGGTTACTCATTGGTCGGCGAGTACTTGACCGTGTCCAGGATCAGGGCGAATGCCTTGCCCGCCATGGGTTCGTTGGCCTGCAGATTCTGCGTATAGGCATAGCACGTCCATTCCCCGCCGCAGGCCGCGCTTCCGACCATCACCAGATGCTGGCTGTATAAAGGCCCCACCGCCTCGACCTCGTTTTGATAGTGCGCCGCAAACAGCTCGTGCTTGCCGTATTGGCGCGAAAGAACCTCGGTTCGGTCGTATTCGCCGCCGTCGTCCGTCTGCGTGGCGGTGACCAGGTAGTCGACATACTCCCGCGGAACCGGCGCATCTGCGTTTTGGCAGGCGATGACGTGCGCATCCAGGTTAAGCACTTCGAACTCGGTTTTGTCGGCCTCCAGATAAACGTTGTAGCAGCTGCTGCCTTCGACTTGCTCGTGGCTGACCGCGTTCCAGTTGCCCGGGTATTTGAATGCCAGCCCATTGGCGGAGAACGCTTTGGGTCGGTCGACTTGGGGAGCGTCCGCCGGACGTGCCTTGAACTCCTGGGCCATCGCCGTGGAGGCAAGCAGCAACAGAACCGGAACGACGGCGGCAATACGATAATCCATTCGGTTTTCTCCTTCGTTGATTGTCGATCGATATTTTACTCGTCGAAACGCAAATGCCGCACCGACTTGCCGTGCCGGCGGATCAGCTTCAAGGCCTCGATGCCGATATTGATGTGACGGTTCACGAAGTCCGCACTGACGCGCGCGTCCGAGGCTTCGGTCTTCACGCCTTCGGGAATCATCGGCTGGTCCGAAACCAGCAACAAGGCGCCGCACGGAATGCGGTTGGCGAAACCGGCGGCGAAAATGGTGGCCGTTTCCATATCGATTGCCATGCAGCGCACCTTGCGCAGGTATTCCTTGAACTCGACGTCGTGTTCCCATACGCGACGGTTGGTGGTGTAGACCGTACCGGTCCAATAATCGTGGCCGAGGTCGCGGATCATGGTGGACACCGCGCGCTGCAGGGCGAAGGCGGGCAGCGCAGGCACTTCCGGCAACAGGTAATCGTTGCTGGTGCCTTCGCCGCGGATCGCCGCGATCGGCAGGACCAGATCGCCGAGCTGGTTCTTGCGCTTCAGGCCGCCGCACTTGCCCAGGAACAGCACCGCCTTGGGCATGATCGCCGACAACAGATCCATCATCGTCGCCGCGTTGGGGCTGCCCATGCCGAAGTTGATCATGGTGATGCCGTCGAAGGTGGCGCTGGCCATCGGCCGGTCCAGGCCTACCACCGGCGCGCCGGTCAATGCGGAGAACGCGTGCAGGTAGCCGCCGAAATTGGTCAGCAGGATATGTTCGCCGAATTGGTCCAGGGGCACGCCGGTGTAGCGCGGCAGCCAGTTGTCCACGATCTCGGTCTTGTCTTTCATCGCATGCTCTCTGTTCTTGTTGGTCCCCTCAATTGTGGCATGGGCCTGCGCTATAGCACTTGGCAAGCGCGGACCGGCCGGTTAGGTTTCGTACTGCCGGCTTTCGGTCGGCCGGCTTTATTGGGACTTGCGTATTTGCGTGACGACAGAAAGTAGGGCGGGCACTGCCCGCCGCTATTGTTTTCCCTATGGCGGGCAATGCCCGCCCTACTCAAACGTCGTCACTTACTTAAGAAAGTCTCAACAAATCAGCCAGTTTTGAAAATCAGAATTTCCGGGGAATCACCATGCGCTTCGTTCTGTTGGCCGTGATCGGCCTAGTTTCCGTGTGCGGGAATACCGGCATCGCCACTGCCAAGTCACGATTCACCCAGGATCCTTACCCCAGCACCTACCGCAGCATCGCCTCCGGTCCGGTGCTGATCGAGCACGCTACCGTGCTGACCGGCACCGGCGAACGCCTGGACGACGCCGATGTGCTGCTGACCGACGGCAAGGTGGTGTCGGTGGGCCGCGGACTGACCGCGCCCGCGGAGGCGACCCGGGTCGACGGCAGGGGACGCTGGGTCACGCCCGGCATCATCGACGTGCATTCCCATCTGGGCGTGTATCCCAGCCCAGGCATGAGCGCGCACAGCGACGGCAACGAAGCCACCGCGCCGGTCACCGCGAACGTGTGGGCCGAGCATTCCATCTGGCCGCAGGACCCCGGTTTTCAAACCGCGCTCGCCGGCGGCATCACTTCGCTGCAGATCCTGCCCGGCTCGGCCAATCTGGTCGGTGGACGCGGCGTGACCCTGAAGAACGTGCCCGCCACGACCTACCAAGCGATGAAATTCCCCGACGCGCCCTGGGGTTTGAAAATGGCGTGCGGCGAGAATCCCAAGCGCGTCTACGGCCAGAAGGGCGGACCTTCCACGCGCATGGGCAATATCGCCGGCTATCGCGCCGCCTTCATCGACGCCAGCGAATACCTGAAGAAGAACAATGCCAAGCAACAGCCGAAGAAGAAGCGCTGGTGGGAGCGCGCTTCGGGCAATGGCAGTGAGGACAGTTCCGGAGACACCGGCGGCAAGCGCGATCTGAAACTGGACACGCTGGCCGGCGCCATCGAGGGCGATATCCGCGTGCATATCCACTGCTATCGCGCCGACGAGATGGCCACGATGCTGGACCTGGCCAAGGAGTTCGGCTTCAAGGTCGCCGCGTTCCATCATGGCGTGGAGGCTTACAAGATCGCCGATCGCTTGGCCGCCGAGGGCGTGTGCGGCGCGCTGTGGGCGGACTGGTGGGGCTTCAAGATGGAGGCCTTCGACGGCATCCAGGAAAACATCGCGCTGGTCGACCGCCCCGCCAATAGCTGCGCCATCGTGCATTCGGATTCCGACGAAGGCATCCAGCGCCTCAACCAGGAGGCGGCGAAGGTGATCGCCAATGCGCAGCGGGTGGGCATCGAGATTCCGCCAGAACGCGCGATCCGTTGGATAACGCAGAACCCCGCCAAAGCGATGGGCATCCTGGAGCGGACCGGCACCCTGGAGCCGGGCAAGATGGCCGATGTGGTGGTGTGGAGCCAGAACCCCTTCAGCGTGTACGCGCACGCGGAACAGGTCTACATCGACGGCGCGCGCATCTACGACCGCAACGATCCGGCGCGGCAGCCGAAATCGGATTTCATGCTGGGACAGGAAGCGGCGATGGGAGGTGGGAAATGAGCGTCTTGAACCGCCGGTTGTTCGCGCCGTCATCCCAGCGAAAGCTGGGATCCATCTTGATCTTGCCGTTGCTGTCGCCATTGCAGCTGCGTTCGACCCCGCGCCCAAGGTCAAAATGGGTCCCAGCTTTCGCTGGGATGACGACAAGGTTGTTCTGGGTTTCAGTCCTTACCTTGCTATTCGCAGGCACGGCGTCCGCCCAGGACGTCCTCATCCGCCACGCCACCGTGCATACCGCCGGCGCCCAGGGCACGCTGCAGAACGCCGACGTACTGGTGCAAGGCGGCGTTATCCGTGCGGTGGGCGTCGACCTGCAGGCGCCTGCTTCGGTCGGCGTGGTCGAAGCCAACGGCAAACCGCTGACCCCCGCTTTCTTCGGCGGCATTACCGAGATCGGCATCGAGGAAGTGTCGGGCGAAGCCGAAACGGTCGACAGCGCGGTGACCCTGGCCACCGACCAGCCGATGCGGCCCGAGTTCGACGTGACCCTGGCCTACAACCCGGAATCGGTACTGATCCCAGTGGCCCGCATGGAAGGGTTGGGATTCACCCTGCTCGGCGCCAATACGGGCGGTTCCTTCATCGCCGGACAGGGCGGGGTAATGCGTTTAGATGGCGGCGCCGATCCGATCGGACCGCGCGTGCTGTTCGTGAAACTGGGCAGCGACGTGCTGGGCAAAAGCGGCAGTTCGCGGGCGGCGCAGTGGATGCTGCTGGATCAGATGGTCGGCGAAGCGCGCGGCCGTATCCCCGCCGATTCGCCGCATGCGCTGCTGACGCCTACCGGCCGCGCGGTCCTGGCCCGCTACCTGGCAGGCAACGGACGCATCGTGGTCAACGTGAACCGGGCGGCCGATATCCGTCAGCTGCTGCGCTGGGCGCAGCGCGAGAACGTGCGCATCGCCATCGCCAGCGGAGTCGAGGCCTGGAAACTCGCGGGACAGATCGCAGCGGCGAAAGTGCCCGTTTTCGTCGATGCGCTGGCCGACCTTCCCGGCGACTTCGACCAGATCGGAGCGACCTTGGAGAACGCCGCACGTCTGCACGCGGCCGGCGTGGAAGTGAGCTTCGCCCAGTTCGGCGACGCCTCGCACAACGCGCGCAAGATCCGTCAGTACGCGGGCAATGCGGTGGCCAATGGCTTGCCCTGGGAAGCGGGACTGCAAGGCCTGACCCGGGTGCCGGCGCGGGTACTAGGCGTGGACGACAAGCTGGGCACGATCGCACCGGGCAAACTGGCCGATCTGGTGCTTTGGACCGGCGATCCGCTGGACGTAGCCAACGTCGCGAGCCAGTTGTGGCTGGGCGGTCGCGCCATTCCCATGCGCTCGCGCCAGACCGAATTGCGCAACCGCTATCTGCGTGCGGCCGGGGCGTTGCCGCGTGCGTATTCGCCTTGAGTTACCTGCGAATTCCTAATGGTGCGTCATCCCCGCGAAGGCGGGAATGACCATCAAGAGGGCGCTAAAGCGCAGTTCGGGAACCTCAGACCGCCGCAGCTTCCAGGGTAGCCACGCGATTGCGCCCGCCGTGCTTAGCGATATACATCGCCTTGTCGGCGCGTTTGATCAAGGTCGCCACCGTATCGACGGCGCTGCACTGGGTGACGCCGATGCTCACGGTGACCGCGACCGGCACGCCTTCCACTTCCTGGCATTGGGCCTGGATTTTCAGGCGCAAGTGTTCGGCCATGGCGATGGCGCGCGCGCTGTCGGCGCCCGGCAAGCCCAGCACGAACTCCTCGCCACCCAGACGCCCCAGATGGTCTCCGTACTGCAGCTCTTCGCTCACCAGCCTTACCACTGCGCGCAGGCAGGCATCGCCCGATGCGTGGCCGAAGCAGTCGTTGACCTGCTTGAAATTGTCCAAGTCCAGAAACAGCAGCGACAGCGGCATGCCTTCGCGGCGCGTATTGAGCACCGCCCAGTCCAGGCGGTGCTCGATACCGCCGCGATTGAGCACGCCGGTCAGCCAATCGCGTTCGGCATGTTGCTGGGCGGTATCGCGTTCGCGGCGGAAGGTGAGCATGCGATCGGCCAGTCCCAGCGCCAGCACCACCGCGGTGAAGGCGAGCACCAGCGGCAAGCCGTATTGCAGCCACGGTTCGACGGCAATGCCCATGCTCAGTTGCACCGCGCGCGCGGTGCTGAAGAACACCAATGGAACCCAGGCGATCAGGATGAAGCCCGCATGCCGCCCACCCCCACGCCAGGCTTTGTACAGGGCGGTGATCGCCAGCAGATTGGTGAGCAGGAACAGGGCATTACCCAGGTTCGGAAACCATTCCTTGCGCGCAGGCCACGGCGATACCAGCAACAGCAGCAGCACCGCGGGAATGTAGATTCCCGCCCAGCGCATGGCCCGGCTCAGACGGGGCACGCGCAGCCGCAGGCCGGCGTAGTCCTGCAACATCCATACCGCGGCCATGGTCGACAGGGTGGCGATGAACCAGATGCCCGGTGCGCCGAACACCGCCAGCGCGCGCAAGCCCGGCAAAGCGTAGGCCTCTCCATACGAGCACAGCAGAAACAGCATCTGCAGCGCCATGGTCGCCGCGTACAACAGATACACCCGTTCCCGCAGCATCGCCCAGAACAACAGCACGGTCAGCGAAACGCCCACCAGCACCCCGACCGCTAGCAGCAGGATGCGCACCTGGGTCAGATCGTAGGCGATGTGCCGGGTGCGTGGCACCACGGCCACCTGCAAGGGATAACGCGCACCTTCCACGTTGATGGTGACTGGACCGTCGCCGTGCAGCGGAAACACCAACGCATGCCGCGAGTACTGCGGATCCAGATCTCGATCGAACAGGGTCTGGACGACCGGTGCGGCCGGGCCAGGACCCTGCACGCTGACGCGAGCGCTGTACGGGTGGTAGACAAGCAACAACGGCTGGTCGATTCCCGCGACGGGCTGCAATCGCCATTGGCCGTTGCCGATGACAGAGGGTTTGCGGGGATCGGCGATGAAATCGCGTTCGGCGAAGATGCCCGCATGCTGTTCGGCGGTGGGACTGGCATCGGCGGCGAGAGGATCGATACGCACGACGCCCCCCTCCTGGGCCTGGGCAGAACAAAGCGCTGCCATGCACCACGCCATCCCCAGCAGCCACCGCTTGCTCATCACGCCCCTTGCTTGCCCGGCACCAGTGTCGACCTCAGGCACAACCATTAACAAGCTTTACGCATATATAAATGTGACGAACGTCACGTTTCATATACGACTGAATGCCATCGAAGCCGCAAGGTACGGGCCTAGGCAAAGACGCCTGCCTTTTTGCCTAGTGCGAGAGGCAGCGGACATCTGGAACAGCCAGAACGCGATAGTGTGCACAAGCTCACATTTCTGCAGCGCAGCGGGTTGCAGATTTGCGCTACGTTGCCGGGCTTGTTTGCGATGCATGCCGGGAGGGGCTTCATGCGCATTGGGATAGTGGTGGACTCCGCCTGCGATTTGCCGCAGGACTTCATTCAACAGAACGATATCGTGCTGCTGCCCATCACCGTGCGCATCGGCGATGCGGTGCTGGCCGATCACCGCGACGAGGAAGCCACTCTGAGCTTTCTGCATGCGCACGTGGCAGAGCGCGGCCATGAAGCGGAAACGACCCCGTTCACGGTCAACCAGATCCGCGACTTGTTCCTGAGCCGGCTGGTGATCGACTACGACCACGTCTACTGCATGACCATCACCAAGACGCGCAGCCCGATCCACGAGAACGCGATGCAAGCCAGCTTCGCCATCCTCAACGACTACAAGCCGGTGCGCCAGGCCGCGGGCCACAACTCGCCGTTCGCGCTACGCGTGATCGATACCCAGACTCTGTTCGCCGCGCAGGGCGTCACCGCGGTCGAAGCGGTGCGCATGCGCGCCGCCGGCGCCAACGTGCAGCACATGCGCACCAAGCTGGAATACCTGGCCTCCAACAGCCACGGCTACATGATCCCGCGCGATCTCTACTACCTGCGCGCCCGCGCGCGCACCAAGGGCGACCGCAGCGTAGGCCTGCTCAGCGTGGCGCTGGGCAGCGCGCTGGACATCAAGCCGGTGCTGCACGGCCATGCCGGCAAGACCGAGCCGGTGGCCAAGATCAAGGGTTTCGAAAACGCGGTCGAGCAGATGTTCAAGTTCGCCGGTAACCGCGTCATCGCCGGCCTGCTGACGCCCACCGTCTGTCTGAGCTACGGCGGCGAACTCGGCGAGATGCGCGCGCTGCCCGGCTACGACCGGCTGCGCGATATCTGCGCCAACAACAACGTGGAAGTGTTCGAAAGCGTGATGAGCCTGACCGGCATGGTCAACGTGGGCAAGGGCGCGGTGGTGGTCGGCTTCGCCGCCGAACCGCATACCTTCAGCGTTTCGTAACACCTGGCTAACGCGCAACGGCTAGGCTGGTGGCGACTCCACGAGGATAGCCGCCGCATGCCGATCCGCTACTACATCAGCCTCAAGAATCCCGGCAAGGCGCGCGGCAACGACGCCGCTTTCAGTTTCACCGCGCACGGCGCCGGCGAATTCGCAGCGCAGCTGCAGGATGCGCTGCGCAGCGACGGATTCTTCCAGCGCTGGCGCGCGGCGCAGCCCGATCCGGATTCGGTCGATGCCGGCCTGGGCGCCAGCGACCCGGCGGCGACGGTGACCGGCGAACAGCACGACCTGCAGATCGACCTGATCGCGGTGACTTCGATCCCCGGCAGCGTATTCAAGCATCGCCTGCGCCTGCTCGCCGGCAGTGCGTGGGAGCTGCGCGACGTTTCTTCCGCCTGAGCGGGTGCCGGCAAGATGACCGTCGAGGCGGTGTTGTTGTCCTGGAGCGGCGGCAAGGATGCGGCCTGGGCCTTGCATCGCCTGCGACAGTCCGGCGTGCCGGTGGCGGGACTGATCACCACGGTCACCGCCGGCTACGAACGCGTTTCCATGCAGGGAATCCGCAGGGAGATCCTGCATGCGCAGGCCGTCGCCGCCGGATTGCCGCTGATCGAAGCGATGATTCCGCCGGCCTGCGACAACACGGTTTACCAAGCGGCGTTCGCCTCCGCGCTCCGCTCCGCGCGCGAGCGCTGGCCGCGAGCGTTGTCCATCGCCTTCGGCGATCTGTTCCTGCAGGATATCCGCGATTACCGCGTGGCGATGTGCGCATCGCTGGGCTGGCGGGTGCTGACGCCCTTGTTCGGCAGCGATACCGCGTCGCTGGCGCGGCAGATGCAAGCGGACGGATTGAAGGCGGCGATCTGTTGCGTGGATACCCAGCAACTCTCCGCCGACTTCGCCGGACGCGATTTCGATGCGGCATTGCTGGACGCGTTGCCGGCGAAGGTGGATCCCTGCGGCGAGAACGGCGAATTCCACACCTGCGTGCAGGCCGGGCCGATGTTCTCGCATCCGCTGGCCATCGAGCGCGGGGAGACCGTATTGCGCGACGGACGTTTCGCCTACACCGACTTCAGCCTCGCACCGCGCCCGTAGGAGCGACGTAAGTCGCGAAGGGTTTTCTAGAGAAAAGCTCCTTCGCGACTTACGTCGCTCCTACGTCCTACGAACCGGTGCCGATCAGGCTTTCAGGGCATGGGCGTGATACGCGATGTGCTCGCCGATGAAGCTTTCGATGAAGTAGTAGCTGTGGTCGTAGCCGGGCTGCAGACGCAGTTCCAGCGGATGATCCGCGGCCGCGCACGCGGCCTGCAGCAGCTCCGGCTTCAACTGTCCGGCCAGGAACTCATCGGCATCGCCCTGATCCACTAGCAACGGCAGACGCTCGGTCGCATCGGCGATCAGGGCGGCGGCGTCCCATGCTTTCCAGGCTTCGCGATCTTCGCCAAGGTAGGCGGTGAACGCCCTTTCGCCCCACGGCACCCGCGTAGGCGCCACGATCGGCGAGAACGCCGACACGCTGCGATAGCGACCGGGATTCTTCAACGCCACGATCAGCGCGCCGTGCCCGCCCATCGAATGTCCGCTGATGGCGCGCGCCTCGGTCGCCGGAAAATTCGCCTCGATCAAAGCCGGCAGTTCGGAGACGACGTAGTCGTACATCCGGTAATGCTTGGACCAGGGCGCCTGCGTGGCGTTGACGTAGAAGCCAGCGCCTTTGCCCAGATCGTAGCCATCCGCATCGGCGACGTCCTCGCCGCGCGGGCTGGTGTCGGGCGCGACCAGGATCAGGCCATGCTCGGTGGCGTAGCGTTGCGCGCCGGCCTTGGTGATGAAGTTCTGCTCGGTGCAGGTCAGGCCGGAAAGCCAGTACAGCACCGGAAGTCTCTGCGTCTGCGCTTGTGGCGGCAGGTAGACGGCGAAGTTCATGCCGCAGGCCAGCGTTTCCGACGCGTGCCGGTACACGTCCTGCCAGCCGCCGAAGCAGGCGCGGTGTTCGATGCGTTCAAGAGTCATGTGTTTTCCGGTGGTTCCTTCCTCCCAGGAAGAAGGAACCGATTGAGCGCTTGCGCGGTTTCACGAAGCCAGTACGCCACGCAACTTGGCTACTTGGGTGGAGAGAGCGTCCATGAGGGCCGGCGAAAGACAGTCGTAAGGCTCCAGGCCCAGTTCGCGCAGGCGCGCACGCACGGCCGCCATCTGCGCCGGCGGGGTACCGGTTTCGATAATCGAGGACACGAACGCGGCGAAACCCGGCGCCGACCAGCCGGTTTGCGGCGACAGCTCGGTATGGATGAAGTCCAGACCGTGGAACGCGTGCTCCGGGTTCTCGATGCGGCCGAACATATGCACGCCGCAACCGCTGCAGGCATGGCGCTGGATCGTCGCCTTATCGTCGACGACCTTCAGCTTCTGCGCATTGGCGGTGACGGCCACCTTATCCCGCGGCACCACGGCGACGACCGAGAAGGTGGCGCCCTTCGGCTTCCAGCATTTACTGCAACCGCAGGCATGGTTGTGGGCGGTTTGCGCGTCCACCTCGACGGTGACCTGGTCCTGCGCGCAATGGCAGGCCAACGTGCCTCCCGCGAAATTCTCGTCGCCCACTTTGATGCCGTTGTCTACCGATGGATGAATCTTGACTGTGCTCATGGTGACCCTCCGGTGCGGAAACCACCGATTCAGCGGATGCGCGGAACGCCCGCGCGACGCCCCTGTAGCAACGCGTGTCAGTAGTGGATCACCGTCCGGATCGACTTGCCTTCATGCATCAGATCGAAGGCTTCGTTGATTTCATCCAGCGGCAGAGTGTGGGTGACGAAGGGCGCCAATTGGATGTCGCCGCGCATCGCGTCTTCGACCATGCCCGGCAACTGGGTGCGTCCCTTCACGCCGCCGAACGCGGTACCCATCCACTTGCGCCCGGTGACCAGTTGAAACGGACGCGTGGAGATTTCCTGACCTGCGCCAGCCACGCCGATGATCACCGACTGGCCCCAGCCGCGGTGCGCGCATTCCAGCGCCGCACGCATCACGTTGACGTTGCCGATGCACTCGAACGAATGGTCCACGCCCCAGCCGGTCATTTCCACGATCACCTGCTGGATCGGCTTGTCGTGATCCTTCGGATTGACGCAGTCGGTGGCGCCCATCTCCTGCGCCATCGCGAACTTGCCGGGATTGGTGTCGATGGCGATGATGCGGCCGGCCTTGGCCTGGCGCGCACCCTGGATCACCGCCAGGCCGATGCCGCCCAGGCCGAACACGGCCACCGAATCGCCGGCCTGCACCTTGGCGGTGTTGTGCACGGCCCCTATCCCGGTGGTGACGCCGCAACCCAGCAAGCAGACCTGTTCGTGGTTGGCCTGCGGATTGATCTTGGCCAGCGACACTTCGGCCACGACCGTGTATTCGCTGAAGGTCGAACAACCCATGTAGTGGTAGATCGGCTGGCCGTTGTAGGAGAAGCGCGTGGTGCCGTCGGGCATCACGCCCTTGCCCTGGGTCGCACGCACCGCAACGCAGAGGTTGGTCTTGCCGGATTTGCAGAACTCGCACTCGCGGCATTCGGCCGTGTACAACGGAATCACGTGATCGCCCGGCGCGACGCTGGTAACGCCTTCGCCGACTTCGACCACCACGCCTGCGCCTTCGTGGCCCAGCACCGCCGGGAACAGGCCTTCCGGATCGTCGCCGCTCAGCGTGAACGCGTCGGTATGGCAGACGCCGGTATGGGTGATCCTGACCAGCACTTCGCCCTTCTGCGGCGGAGCCACGTCGATCTCGACGATCTGCAAGGGTTCGCCTGCGGCGAAGGCGACGGCGGCGCGTGATTTCATTGGGCAACTCCAGCGGGAATGCGGCCGGAGCATTTTAGCCCCAAGGCGGCTCCTAGGCGCTGGATGCGGGTAAGAGCGGGTAGGAGCGACGTAAGTCGCGAAGGAAATTCCATAGGAAAGACCCTTCGCGACTTACGTCGCTCCTACGACAGCGTTAGGCCTCTCTCAATAAGCGAACTCGCGGAACACGCGATCTATGTCGCCGTTCCACTGGCCATGGAACAAAGCCAGCTTGCGCTCGGCCGGGGTTTCGTTGGCCTCGGCGAATTCGATCAACGGATCGAGGAAGCCGGACTCGTCGCTGCCCTTGCTGTTGAGCGCGGCGCGGCGCTGCAGGCCCGCTACCGCGATCTTCAACGCCGAGGCGGCCAGGTCGCGCACGCTGCCGCCGCGGAACGGAAGTTTCAGCGCATGCTTCGGCACGCCATCGCGCAAGGCGTTGCGCTCTTCCAAGGTGAAATCCTTGACCAGGTCCCACGCCGCATCCAGCGCGGTCTGGTCGTACAGCAGGCCGACCCAGAACGCCGGCAATGCGCACAGCCTTCCCCACGGGCCGCCATCGGCGCCGCGCATCTCCAGGAATTTCTTCATGCGCACTTCCGGGAACGCGGTGGTCATGTGGTCGGACCAATCGGTCATGGTGGGCAGCGCGCCCGGCAACGCGGGCAGCTTGCCGGCCATGAAGTCGCGGAAGCTCTGGCCGGAGCAATCTATGTATTCGCCGTTGCGGTAGCTGAAGTACATGGGTACATCGAGCAGGTAATCGACATAGCGTTCGTAGCCGAAGCCGCCTTCGAACACGAAGTCGAGCATGCCGGTGCGGTCCGGATCGGTGTCGGTCCAGATGTGCGAGCGGTAGCTCTGATAGCCGTTGGGTTTGCCTTCGGTGAACGGCGAATCGGCGAACAACGCGGTGGCGACGGGTTGCAGCGCCAGCGACACGCGGAATTTCTTCACCATGTCCGCTTCGCTGGAGAAATCCAGATTGACCTGCACGGTGCAGGTGCGTTTCATCATGTCCAGGCCCAGCTTGCCGACTTTGGGCATGTAGTTGCGCATGATCTGGTAGCGGCCCTTGGGCATCCACGGCATTTCATCGCGCGTCCATTTCGGCTGGAAGCCCATGCCCAGGAAACCGAGCTGCAATTCGTCAGCGACGGTCTTCACTTCCTTCAGATGGGTGCCTACTTCGCTGCAGGTCTGATGGATGTTCTCCAGCATGCCGCCGGACAGTTCCAGCTGACCGGCCGGTTCCAGCGTGACCGAGGCGCCGTCGCGCAGCAGCGCGATGACGTTGCCCGGCCCTTGTCCGATATGTTCTTCGACGGGTTCCCAACCGAAGCGGGTCAGCCCCTTCAACAACGCTTCGATACCGCGCTCGCCTTCGAAGCTGGGCGGACGCAGATCATCGAGCCGAAAACCGAACTTCTCGTGCTCGGTGCCGATGCGCCATTGGGACTTCGGCTTTTCGCCCGAGGCGATGTAGTCGACCAGTTGGCTGCGGTCGGTGATCGGCGTACCCGCGACATGGCTGGGACTGGACAAGGGCGGATACTCTGCGTCGGAGACTAGGGAATGTTGGGCCGCTGCCCTGACATCGCAAGGCCCGCACTATATCCTGAGCCGATGCGCCTGATCGTTGCCGCCCTGCTGTTTCTGTGTTCCGCCGATGCCGTGGCGCAGGCCGCTCCGCCGCTTCAACAGGAGCATGCTCAGCTGGAACGCGGCAACGGCCCCGAACCCAGCACGCTCGACGCGCACCGTTGCCAGGAAGTGTCTTGCGGCAATGTGCTTCGCGACCTTTACGAAGGGCTGGTGACCGAGGACTCCGCGGGAAGGTTGATTCCGGGCATCGCCGAACGCTGGGAGGTGTCGGCCGATGGCCGCACCTGGACTTTCCACTTGCGCGAAGGCCTACGCTGGTCGAACGGCGAGCCGCTGGATGCGCCGCAGGTAGTGGCGAGTTTCCGTCGTGCCTTCGCGCCGAAAACAGCCGCGCCGTTCGCCGAGTTGTTCGACGCCCTGAGCAATGCGCAAGCCGTACAGGCCGGCAAGCTCGCGCCCGAGGCGTTGGGAGTCGCCGCGCCCGACGCGCGCCGGGTCGTGTTCACCCTGAGCCGCAGCGCGGCCTTGCCTGCGCTGTTGACGTTGCCGATCGCGTTTCCGGTCTATTTGCCGGCGGTGGAGAAATACGGCGCGCAACACACGCTACCCGGTCGGCTGGTCGGCAACGGCGCCTATCGGTTGCTCGCATGGACGCCGCAGGCCAAC
The DNA here is from genome assembly GCF_031455975.1 of Pseudoxanthomonas sacheonensis. Classification (GTDB taxonomy): domain Bacteria; phylum Pseudomonadota; class Gammaproteobacteria; order Xanthomonadales; family Xanthomonadaceae; genus Pseudoxanthomonas_A; species Pseudoxanthomonas_A sacheonensis_A. The sequence continues at coordinate 480,624 of NZ_JAVDTT010000002.1, forward strand.
CTGACCCTGGAACGCAACGCGCGATTCCACGATGCGGCCAACGTGTCGATCCAACGCGTGCGATTCCAGGTAACCGAAGACGCGTCGGCCGAACTGCAGCGCTTCGCCGCCGGCGATCTGCACTTCACCGAGACGGTGCCGCCGCAGCCATTGGACGTACTACGGAAACGTTTCGGAGCGCAGTTGCGCATTTCTCCCTATCTGGGCGCCTTCTGGCTGGGAATGAATCTTTCCAAGCCGCCTTTCAGGAACAATCCCGCCCTGCGCGAGGCGCTGTCGCTGGCGGTGGATCGCGACAAGCTCACCCGTTACGTCACCGGGCTGGGCGAGCAACCTGCGTATGGATTGGTGCCTTCCGGAATTCCCGGGTATACCGGCGCCCGGACTCCGTGGGCGGACGCCACCCAGGCGCAACGGGAGGCGCGCGCCAAGGCGCTGTATCGCGCCGCCGGCTATTCGGCCGACCGGCCGCTGGTGCTGGAGTTCCGCTACAACACTTCTACGCCGCACCGGCGCATGGCGCTGGCGGTAGCGTCGATGTGGCGCGACGTGCTGGGCGTGCAAGTGCGGCTGCGCAACGAGGAATGGAAGGTATTCGTGCAGAACCGCAAGCAACGGGTGATCACTCAGGTGTTCCGTGGCGGCTGGGTGGGCGATGTGGTGGACGCGCGCAACTTCCTGGCCGCGTTCGGCAACGACGGGCCGCTCAACTGGACCGGCTACGACGAGCCGGGTTTTCGCGAACGTCTGGCCAAGGCCGACGCGGCGAATACCGAGACCGCGCGCAACGCCTGGCTGCACGCGGCGGAGCAGAAGCTTTTGAACGACCAGGCGGCGATACCGCTGTATTTCTACACCTCCAAACATCTGGTCAGAGCGGAAGTGCTCGGCTTCGAAGCGAATCCGCTCGACCGGCACGCCTCGCGCTGGTTACGCTGGCGCGACTGAGGGAATCGGAGCACGCATGCGCGCCAGGCACCGGGAACTGCACCGCTCCAATCGGGTCGGCTGGTTGCGCGCGGCGGTGCTGGGCGCCAACGACGGCATCGTTTCCGTCGCCGGACTGGTGGTGGGCGTGGCCGCCAGCGGAGCGAGCCACAACACCGTACTGCTGAGTGGAGTGGCCGGTCTTGTGGCCGGCGCCATGTCCATGGCGGCAGGGGAATACGTTTCAGTGCAATCCCAAGCGGATACGGAAAAGGCCGATTTGCGCCAGGAAAAACAGGAGCTGGCCGAGGACCCGCATACCGAGCTCGCCGAACTGGCGCATATCTACGTGCGCCGCGGCCTGACTCCCGCGCTTGCGCATCAGGTCGCCGAACAGCTGACCGCGCACGACGCCCTAGGCGCGCATGCGCGCGATGAGCTAGGCATCACCGACACTCTGCGCGCGCGCCCGGTGCAGGCGGCCATGGCTTCGGCGGCCGCTTTCACCGTGGGCGCACTGATACCGCTGGCCGCGGTGTTGTTGGTGCCGACAAAGAATGTCGGCGTGGCGACCATCGCGGTCACGCTGGCAAGCCTTTTCGTCTCCGGCGCTTTGGCCGCTTACGCCGGCGGTGCGCCTTTGCTGCGGGGCGCGTTGCGGGTGGGTTTCTGGGGAGCGATGGCGATGGCGGCTTCGCACTTGATCGGCAACTTGTTCGATGTGCGCGTGTGATGCGTAGCGACGCAGACAAGAAAGCATGATGCGCTCGCGGTGGGATCGCTTCAGCGTTGAGTTGGGTCCCGGTCTCATTGCGCCAGAAGGCACAGCTCGGTGCCGGGATGACGACCCGAAGAAGAGGACGTTTCGATGAAACGCCTGCTTTCCCGACTGCTGGAAGCATTGATAACGCTATGGTTGCTGGCGACGCTTTGCTTCATGCTGCTGCGCGCCGCGCCCGGCGGTCCGTTCGACACCGAAAAATCCGCGCCGCCCGAAGTGCAAGCCGCGCTCGCTGCGCAATACCGGTTGGACCAGCCCCTCGTCGCGCAATACGGCGCATGGCTGGGCGACGTGCTGCGCGGCGACCTGGGTCCGTCGTTCCAATATCCGGACTACACGGTCAACCAACTCATCGCGCAGGCGCTACCGGTGTCCGCGCTCAATGGCGGACTCGCTCTGTTGCTGGCGTTGGCGCTTGGGATTCCACTGGGCGTTTTCGCGGCGTTGCGGGCGGGCAAGTGGATCGATCGCGGCCTGATGCTGCTGGCCGGACTGGGACTGGCGATCCCGAAGTTCGTTGCCGCGCCGCTGCTGGTGCTGCTGTTCGCGGTGACCCTGCACTGGCTGCCGGCCGGCGGTTGGGGCGAGTGGAGCAATCTGGTGTTGCCGGTGATCGCGCTGGCCCTGCCCAACATCGCCTACTGCGCGCGCCTGACCCGCGTCTCGATGCTGGAAACCCTTTCCGCCGATTATCTGCGCGCGGCGCGCGCGCGCGGATTCTCGGAAACGCGCCTATTGTTTTCGCATGCATTGAAACCCGCGTTGCTGCCGGTGGTGGCGTGGCTGTCGCCGGCGTTGATCAACGTGGTGACCGGCTCTGCGGTGGTGGAACAGGTGTTCGGCATCCCCGGTATGGGACGTTATTTCGTGCAAGGCGCCTTGAACCGCGACTACACCCTGGTGCTGGGCGTGGTGCTGGTGGTGGGCGCGCTGATCGTGGCGATCAACACGCTAGTGGACGCGCTGCGCGGATGGATGGATCCGCGACTGGAAAACGACGCGTAGCCCCGACCTACTCGGAATCCACGTCGGCCAGGTCCATCACCCACTTCGGTACAGCGGGTTCGCCGGCATAGAACTCTTTCGGTTTCTTCTCCGCCATCGCCCAGCGATGCAGCCAGCTGGGCCCGTAGCGTCCTTCGTAGCCGTCGGCATGCGCATACGCAGGGTCGCGCAAGGCTTCTTCCAGGCCGACGAAGCGATAGCCGCGACGACGCGTGGCCTCGATCAGCGTCGCGAAACAATCCGCGTTGAGTTCGTTGGCATGCATCAGCCAGACTTGTGGCAGCGCGTAGCCCAGCAGCTGGATGGATTGCGCTTCGTAATAGTCCAGCTTGTTGAGCATGTACGGCACATAGCCCAGGCGCAGGCGCGAGAGCAAGTCTTCCCGCTCGGGCGAATCCGGCTGCGCGTTCATCACGTTGGCGTAGGCGAACGCCCACACCCATTCGCCGTTGTCGACGGTGACTGGCGCAATACGGTAACCGTGCGCTTGCAGGAAGGAGGCTACGTTCGCCTTTTCTTCCGCGGTACGGCCGGCGCGCAGGTAGGGATGGCGAAACCAGCGCGGCGCTTGCCCGCGTTCGGCCAGCAACGGCCGTAGCTGGCGCTCGCCATCGAGGATTTCCTTCTCGAAAGCGTCGACGCCCACTTCGTTGATATCGGCATGCGAGTAAGTGTGGTTGCCCAACTCGTAGCCGGCGTCGAGCCAATCCTCCAGCATCGCCAGGCGCCGGGGATCGACCTTGCCATCGACTTCCAGCTTGTTCTCGTTGACGAAGCCGACGCCGGGCACGGCCGCCTGTTTCAATGCCGCGATCAATCGCTCATGGCGCGCCTGCAGATCCGGCGGGGTGATCCCGTCCAGCCGCGCCCATGGCAGGTCGTCGATGGTGACGGCGATGCGGCGGTCGGTTGCATCGGCTGCGGATGCGGCGTGCGCGGGCAGCCCCACACAGATCCAGATCAGGAAAAGGAAAAGCCGCATCGGAGGTGTCTCTCGGAAACCGCAGAGGATAACCGCGGAGCGAAGTCCTAGGCCTGCGGGAATCCCAACCACCCGTTCACCACCGCACGCGCCTCGTCCACGCCCTGCTTGGACTCGCCGGAGAAGGTCTGCACGCTGACGGTGTCGCCGAACAGGGAGAACAGTTCCTTCTTCACCGCCTGCAGCGAGTTCGCCTGCTGGCCGCGGCCCAGCTTGTCGGCCTTGGTGAGCAGCGCATGCGCGGGAATGCCGCGCTCCACCGCGTAGCTGAGCATGTGCCGGTCGTAGTCCTTCAGCGGGTGGCGGATGTCCATCACCACCACCAGACCCTTGAGCGCCTCGCGGCTGCGGAAGTAGCGATCCAGGAAGGCCTGCCAGTGGTCCTTCAGTTCATGCGGGACCTTGGCGTAGCCGTAGCCGGGCAGATCGACCAGGTACTTGTCCGGTTCGATTTCGAAAAACACCAGCTGCTGGGTGCGGCCCGGGGTCTTGGAGACCCGCGCCAGTGCGTTCTGCCGGGTCAGGGCATTGAGCGCGGTGGACTTGCCGGCGTTGGAACGGCCGGCGAAAGCGACCTCGTGGCCGATGTCGGGGGGAAGCTGGCTGGGAATATGCGCCGCCAGCAGATATTTGGCTTTTTCTAGGGGATTGAACATGCGACTAGGATGGCACGCCACGGCTGGAATCGGCATCGCAGTGGCCGCTTGAGGGCCGTGGATCGGCCGCGACGGGCGCTTTCATTGACCCGCAAGGCCTGCCGCGACGATAATTCCCCTGTTTCGCGGCTGCCGCTCGGCTCCGCTTTTTTCGCCGCTTTTTCGATATTGCCCCCGGAGCTTTAGCATGCGCCACGCTCGCGTTTTTGGACTTGCCGGACTGGCCATTGCGGCCGTGGGTGCGGTCGCATTCGCCCAGACCACCGTCGCTCCGCTGCCGGACAATGCGCCCGTGGTCACCGCGCCGCTGGAGATCGACCTCAGCAAGACCACCTGGGGCGATGCCAAGGCCGGCCAGACCAAGGCCTCGGCCTGCGCCGCCTGCCATGGCGCCGACGGTAACTCCAGCGACCCGCAATACCCGCGCATCGCGGGCCAGAGCGAGCGCTACGTGGCCCATCAGATTGCCCTCATCGCCAGCGGCCAGCGCACCGGCACGGCGGTGGCGATGGTCCCGTTCGTGAAGGATCTCACCCCGCAGGACATGCGCGACATCGGCGCGTATTTCGCCACCCAGAAGTCCGGCGCCGGCCTGGCCGACGACACGGTGATCGCCGATGGTCCCTACAAGGACATGAAGTTCTACGAAGTGGGGCAGCAGCTGTACCGCGGCGGCGACGCTTCCCGCGGCATTCCGGCGTGCATGGCGTGCCACGGTCCCAGCGGCGCCGGCAATCCCGGCCCGGCCTATCCGCATCTGGGCGGCCAGCGCCAGGATTACGCGGCGCGACGACTGCAGGAATACCGCACCGGCACCACCACCGAAAAGGATCCGGCGCTGTTCAACATCATGGCGCAGGTCGCCAACAAGCTGACCGACCAGGAAATCCAGGCGCTGGGCACCTACTTGCAGGGCCTGCACGATCATGCCGACGATGCCGCCGCAAGCGGCGCGCCGGCTGCCGCGCCCGCAGTCCCGGCAGCGGCGCCCGCACCCGCTGCCGAGCCGACTCCACAAAAATCGTGAACTTCGCGCGCCCGGCGCGGTCCGAGGATCACAGCTCTTGTTCATCGCGCCGGCCCAATCATGGCCGGCGTTTCTTTTTGCGCCAGGAGTACCAACGATGAAATCGCGTTTTGCCGTTCTGCTGCTGGCGCTGATGCCGCTGCTCGCATTCGCCGCCGACCCGGTCGCCGGTGTCGACTACGTGTCTATCCCGGAGGGCAAGCCGTATGCGCCGCTCAAGGGCAAGGTGGAGGTGGTCGAAGTGTTCGGCTACACCTGCATCCACTGCGCGCACTTCCAGCCGATGCTCAACGCCTGGCACAAGAAGCAGCCTTCCTGGGTACGTTTCACTCCGGTCCCGGCAGCATTCGGTGGCTTTTGGATGCCTTATGCGCGGGCCTACTACGCCGCGGCGAAGACGGGCGTTCTGGGCAAGACCCACGACGCGGTGTTCAAGGCCTTGCATGAGGATGGCACCCTGCCGATCCAGAACGCGTCGGCGCAGGAAATCGCCGCGTTCTACAAAGGCTACGGCGCAGACCCCAAGGCCTTCGTGGCGGTCATGGAAAGCCCGGCGACCGATCTGCTGCTGGAACGGTCCAAGGAATTCGCCATGGCCTCCGGCATCGAAGGTACGCCGACGATCATCGTCAACGGCAAGTACCGGGTGACCGCGCGCAATCCCGAAGAGACTTTGCGCGTGACCGACTACCTGGTGGCGAAAGAACGCGCCGGCAAGTAATCGTAATCGCCGTCCCGAAGCGACCTGCCCTCTGGAGCCGCGCTCAATGAAATCCCGCATCGCTCTATTGCTGTTGGTCGTGCTGCCGCTGCTTGCCGCGTGCGGCCCGCAAAAGGCACCCGCCGATGCGACGACTGCGGAGCCTGCCGGCAAGGCAACCGCAACCGCGCCCTCAGCATCGGCTAGCGGAACCGCGACGACTCAGGTTGCAGTGGTACCTCCTGCCTGGGAAGGGCCGATCCCAACGGCGGGCGTGGACTATGTGGAGCTAGCCGAAGGCCAGCCATACGCACCGCTTAACGGACAGGTGGAGGTGGCTGAGGTGTTCGGTTACGTCTGCTCGCACTGCGCCAATTTCGAACCGCTGTTCGTCGCCTGGAAAAGCAAACTGCCGGCCGACGTAAAGATTTCCCTGGTCCCCGCTTCACTGGGCGGCCCTTGGGTGACTTATGCCCAGGCTTTCTATGCAGCCGAGACCCTGGGGGTACTGGAGCAGAGCCATGAGGCCGTGTTCAGCGCGCTGCACCGGCAACACAGCCTGAGCCCGACGGCTACGCCGGAACAGATTGGCTCGTTCTACGCACAATTCGGCGTGGATCCCAAAACCTTCACCAGCACCATGCAAGGCTTTGCCGTGGGCGCCAACATCAACCGCTCGCGGCAGTTCGCGGTGCGTTCCAGGATCGAAGGCACGCCTTCGCTGGTGATCGACGGCAGATACTTGGTCTCGGTAGATCAACGCGGCTACGGCACGATGCTTCGCACTGCCGAGTATCTGGTCGCGCAACGGCGCGCGGCATTGAAGTGAGCGACACTACTGATTCTCTTCTCCACCAATTCCTAAGGTCCAGATCATGAAAATCCGCCATGCCTTGATGCTGTCGATCCTGTTGCCCGTGCTGGCCGCCTGTTCGAAGACCGAGGCTCCCGAAGCGCCCGTGGCAGCCACCCCGGCCGCACCCGCCGCTACCGAGACCCCGCCTGCCGCCACGCCCGCCGAAGCGGCCGCACCCGCAGCGCCCGAGGCGCCGAACAACAACCCGGTCGTGGCGCCGCAGGGCCCGGCACCCGTGGTCGGCACCGACTACGTGGAAATCTCCGGCGGCCAGCCGTGGCAGCCGCTGGACGGGAAGATCGAAGTGGTCGAGATGTTCAACTACATCTGCCCGGCCTGCTACGCGTTCGATCCGACCTTGCGCAACTGGAAGGCCAAGCAGCCTGCGGACGTGCGCGTGGTCTACGTGCCGGCGCAGTTCCGTCCGGACTTCGTGCCCTACGCCAAAGCGTTCTACGCGGCCGAATCGCTGGGTCTGGAAGAAAAGACCCATTCGGCGGTGTACGAGGCGATCCACGTCAAGCACAGCATCCCGGCCGAAGGCGACAAGCCCGATGAGGCCAAGGTGGCGGCGTTCTACACCGCGTACGGCGTCAGCGCCGAGCAGTTCCTCAACACCATGAAGAGCTTCGCCATCGCCGGCAAGATCAACAAGGCCAATCAGTTCGCCCTGCGCAGCAAGATCGAAGGCACGCCTTCGCTGGTCGTCAACGGCAAGTACCTGGTCAAGGGCCGCAACTGGGACGACATGGTCCGCATCACCGACCATCTGGTCGCCATGGAACGCGCGGCGCAAAGCGGTACGGCGAAGTAACGGTCGGTCAAACCCCACATGACCGCAGCGGACACCCGCCGCCTCAGGCTGCTCAGCGCCAACATCCAGGCCGGCTCCAGCACGCGTCGCTACAGCGACTACGTGACCCGCAGCTGGTCGCATGCAATGCCTTACGGCAACAAGCGCGTGAGCCTGGATTCGATCGCGAAGATGGCCGGCGAACACGATATCGTCGGCCTGCAGGAAGCCGATCCCGGCAGCCTGCGCTCGGGGTTCACCAACCAAACCCATTACCTGGCCGAACAGGGTGGCTTCGACTACTGGAGCCACCAGCCCAATCGCAATGTCGGCCGTGTGGCGTCCAGCGCCAACGGTCTGTTGAGCAAACTGGAACCGGTGGAAGTCAGCGACCACGCCCTGCCCGGCCGCATCGGCGGACGCGGCGTGCTGATGGCGCGTTTCGGCGACGGCGACGAAGGCTTGGTGATCGCGGTAGCGCATCTGTCGCTGGGTGCGGCTTCACGACGCTCGCAACTGGCGTTCATCGCCGAGCTGCTGGCCGACCACCCGCATGCGGTGCTGATGGGCGATTTCAACTGCCTGCCGGATCGGCCTGAAATGGATCTGCTGTACAACCGGACCCACCTGCGTCCGCCTTCCTTCTGCGTGCCCACTTTTCCCAGCTGGCGCCCGCAACGCGCCATCGACCACATCCTGGTCAGCGAACGGCTGACGTTCGCCGACGCGCGTGCGATTCCCGCCGCCTTCTCCGATCACCTGGCCCTGGCGATGAGCATCGACGTTCCGCATCTCGCCTTGCGCTGACTCGATCCCGGAATCCCGCGAGTTTCGATTACTTCATCTGCTCGCGTTCAAACCAGCAGAGTGATCGCCACCGCAGTCAGGAATACGGCGAACACCCGCTTCAAGGCCAGACCGCTGATCCTGTGGGCCAGGCGCATGCCATAGGGGGCGGCCAATACCGACGCCACGGCCACGCCGATGGCGGCGGGCAGATAGACGTAACCGACCGCGTACTGCGGCAACGCGCCCGCGGGCGCATGCATCGCATAGCCGATGGCGCTGGCCAGGCCGATCGCCACCCCGCAGGCGCTGGAGGTGCCGACCGCGCGCACCGGCGCGACGCCGCGCCAAACCAGGAGCGGGACGGTCATGCTGCCGCCGCCGATACCGACCACCGCCGACATCGCACCGATGCCGGTACCGGCAGCGCTCATCGGCAAGCCGGTGGGCGGCGCCGCCATCACGCCCTCGGCACCGACCCGAGTCTTGCCGAACAGCAACTGCGCCGCCGCCAGCAGGCAGTAGCCGGCCACGATCCAGCGCAGCACGCTGTCGTCCAGTTTCACCGCGATGCCGCTGCCCAGCCATCCGCCCAGCAATAGCCCGGGCACCATCCATTTCACCGTCGGCCACAACACACTGCCGCGTCCGTGATGGGCATAGGCGGAGGACGCAGCGGTCAACACGATGCTGGCCAGCGAACTGGCCAGGGCCGCATGCATCGCCGCCTCCTTGGGAACGCCGTACAAGGGCAGCACCCAGGCCAATGCGCCGACCAGTACCAGCCCGCCTCCCACCCCGAGCAGACCCGCGAGGATGCCCGCGATTACGCCGAGCAAGGGAAATATCCAGATTCCTTCCAACCAGCTTGCGTCGAACACGTTCGCTCCGTTGTCGATAAGCGCGGAAACGCCGCCAAGGCCACCCACGAGAAAGCGGTATTCATCCGCCGTCCCTTACTATTTCGGCCATGAAACGACCCCATTCCGTCATCGTACTCGCTGCCGCCTTCGGCTTATTCCTGTCGCGCGGCGCGCAGGCGCAGAACCTCGAGGCCCAGCGCCCGCAGATCCGGGCAGCGCTGGCAGCGGCGGAAAGCGGCAGTTTCAATGCCTCCGATTATCCGGGACTAGGCGCGCATCCGCTGTACGGCTGGGTGGAATTGACCGATCTGAAGCGCAACATCGACACTTTGTCCACGGCGCAGGCGCAGTCCTTCCTCAAGCGCTATGACGGGCAGGCCGTGGCCGATGCTTTCCGTGCCCTGTGGCTGCCCGCGCTGTCGCGGCGACAGGATTGGCCCACGCTGCGTGCGGTATGGAAACCGACTTCCAACGTCGGTCTGCAGTGCGCCGAACTCAATGCGCGTCAAGCTTTGGGCAAGGCCGATGCGCAATGGACGCTGGACGCGCAGAAGATCTGGACCAGCACCGGCAAGGCCCTGCCGGACAGCTGCGATCCCGTGTTCGCCCTGCTCGGCGCAAACGGCGGATTGCCGCCCGCCCTGCGCTGGGAGCGCATCGACAAGGCCGCTGCCGAACAACAACCCGCCGTCATGCGCAGCGCAGCGCGCGGACTGCCTGCGGCCGACGCCGCCCTGGCCAACGACTACGCCGCGTTCCTGGGCGCCGTGCATACGCGCGCGCTCGGTTGGCCGAAAACCGAACGCAGCCGCAAGATGGCGATGTACGGTCTGATGCGTCTGGCCAAGTCTTCGCCGGCCAGCGCGGAATTGCAGTTGCCGCAATATGCGGCGGCGCTGGGCATGAGCGAAACCGAACGCGGCAAGGTGCTGTACGAAGCGGCGCTGTGGACGGTGGCGTCCTACGAACCCGATTCCGCACGCCGCTTGAACGCCGTGCCCGAAGCGGTCTACGACGAGAAGCTGCACGAATGGCGCGCGCGCGAAGCCATGGCGCGCGGCGACTGGCCCGCGGCCCTGACGGCGATACGCAAGATGCCGAAAACCCAGCGCGAGGATTCGCGCTGGCGCTATTTCGAAGCGCGTTTGGCGGAGAAGGCCGGCGACAAGGCCGAGGCCCAGCGTCTGTTCCGCGAAGCCGCCAAGTCGGCCACCTTCCACGGTTTCATGGCCGCCGACCGCATCAACCAGGGTTACGCCCTGTGCGCCTGGATTCCCAACGACGGCGCCGCGGCACGCGCCGCGGTCGCCCGGGATCCGGCGATCGTCCGCGCGATGGAGCTGTGGAAACTGGAACGCCCCGGCTGGGCCACCAGCGAATGGAACAGCGCCCTGTCGCGCTTCGACGATACCCAGCGGCGCCTGGCGGTGGAGGTGGCGCGCGACAATGGCTGGTTCGATCGGGCGGTGTTCTCGCTGGGCAGCGTTGCCGGTCAAAGCCGGCCCGACGAGCAGCGTTTGTACGAACTGCGTTTCCCGCTGCACCACGGCGAGACGATCCGCCGCGAAGCGGCCAGGAACGCCATCGACCCGGCCTGGGTCGCGGCGGAAATCCGCGCCGAAAGCGTGTTCAACCCCAATGCGCGTTCGGGTGCCAACGCCATGGGCCTGATGCAGGTCCTGCCCAGCACCGGCGCGGCCACGGCCAAGAGCCTGGGCCTGCCCTGGGGCGGCGCGGCCAGCCTGTACGACTCGGACACCAACATCATGCTGGGCACCGCCTATCTGCGGCAGATGGAAAACAAGTACGGCACGCCGTACGTGGCCATCGCCGCCTACAACGCCGGCCCCGCGCCCACCGCACGCTGGCAGTCGCAACGCCCCAACTACGATCCGGATTTCTGGATCGAGACCATCAGCTACAAGGAAACCCGCGAGTACGTGGCGCGCGTGCTGGCTTTCAGCGTGATCTACGACTGGCGCTTGAACGGCAACGCCTTGCCGGTGACCGACCGCATGCTCGGCCGCGTCGACGCCAAGCGCAAATCCTTTACCTGTCCGACGGCGCAGGTGCCGAAGAGCTGAGTTGCGCTTTTCCTTCTCCCACCGGGAGAAGAGCCTGCCCCGTACTCCATACGGGGTAGCGCGCAACGACGGATGAGGGAATGGGAATTACTCGCCAGGGAAATTTCCCAACAGCTGAAAATCCATTCCCTCATCCGCCCTTCGGGCACCTTCTCCCTGTGGGAGAAGGAAAAAACAAGGCATCATCCTTAGTATGAAAACCTACCTAGTCGGCGGCGCGATACGCGACAGGTTGCTGGGCCTGGAGGCCGGCGACCGCGATCATGTCGTAGTCGGCAGTACCCCCGAGGAAATGCTGGCGCAGGGCTTCAAGCCGGTCGGCCGCGATTTCCCCGTGTTCCTGCATCCGCGCACCGGCGAGGAATACGCGCTGGCCCGCACCGAGCGCAAGAGCGGGCGCGGCTACCGCGGTTTCGTGGTGGACGCCGATCCGTCGGTGACGCTGGAGGACGATCTGGCGCGCCGCGACTTCACCATCAATGCGATCGCAGAGGACGAAGACGGCAACCTGTCCGATCCACTGGGCGGCGTGCGCGACATCGAAGCGCGCTTACTGCGGCATGCCGGACCCGCCTTCGTCGAGGATCCGCTGCGGGTGCTGCGTGCCGCGCGTTTCATGGCGCGCTTCGCGGACCTCGGCTTCAAGGTCGCGCCGGAGACGCTGGCGCTGATGCGGGAGATGGCGGAGGGCGGCGAGCTGGGCGAGCTGGTGCCGGAACGCGTCTGGCAGGAACTGGTACGCGCATTGCGTTCGTCCACACCCTCGGCTTTCCTGCGCACCTTGCGCGACTGCGGCGCATTGGGCCAAATATTGCCGGAGGTGGACGCGCTGTACGGCGTGCCGCAGCGCGTCGAGTTCCATCCGGAAATAGACACCGGCCTGCATCAGGAACTAGTCAGCGACATGGCCGCGCGGCTGGCGCCCGGCGATGACGTGATCGGCTTCGCCGCGTTGACCCACGACCTGGGCAAGGCGCTGACGCCGACGGAGGTCTTGCCGAAGCACATCGGCCACGAGCACGCGGGCCTGGCCCCGCTGAAAGCATTGTGCGAACGCCTCAAGGTACCGGCCGCGCATCGCGAGCTGGCGATCATGGCCTGCCGCGAACACCTCAACGTGCATCGGCTGGACGAGCTGCGCGACACCACCGTGCTCGAGCTGCTGGCCCGTTGCGATGCCTTCCGCAAGCCGGAGCGCATCGCCCAGCTGGCCCGGGTATGCGAGGCCGACAAGCGCGGCCGCCTGGGCAGCAGCGAGCACGACTATCCGCAGGGCCGCGAACTACAGCGCCTGCACGCCGCCGCATTGGCGGTGAACGCCCGCGATCTGGCCGAGGGTCCGCTGACCGGCCCGGAAGTCGGGCAGGCGCTGAAGAAGGCGCGCCTGCTCGCCCTCCAGCAGGCGCGGCGCCCCAAAGCTGAGCCGGCTGCGCCGTAGCGGCTCTGGCAAGGCAGCAGCCGGTAAAAATGTGACGCAGTCCGCCATCTGCGGCCATTCCCTTGCCTTCCCTCAACCCAAAGCCGAGCACGAGAGGGGGTCTCACATTTGACACGATAATTGCTGTTACTTCAGGGCCGCTACCCCGTAGGCACCTGGACACTGGATATGTACAACCTCGATTCGACGGCGCCTATCGACCCCGCGGCCGATCCATTTCCCGAACTGACCGGCGAACTCTCGCCCAGCCCCGCAGTAACAGCGCGCCGCGGTCTGTACGTGCCGTTGCGGCTCAAATTCGTCCTGGTCCTGACCTTGGCCGCGGCCTGGATGGGTTTCAGCGTGTGGCTGTCGCAATCTTGGCTGGGCGAACTGTCGCAGGTAACCGGATTCGCGGTGGCGCTGATGGTGATCGCCTTCATCGCCTACGTGCCCGGTTTCATGAATGCCTTCCTGATCGGCTCGATCCTCAGCGATCGCCGTCCTTCGCGGCGCGAGTTCGCCGTGTATCCGGATCTGTGCGTGCTGGTGGCCTGCTATAACGAAGCCGAGAACATCGACGACACCCTGCTCAGCCTCTCGCTGCAGGACTACGTCGGCCAGGTCGAGGTGGTGGTGATCGACGACGGTTCCACCGACGATAGCCTGGCCATCGCGCAAGCGGCGGCCGCTCGGCTCTCGCGCCCGGGCATGCGGATCCGCGTGCTGGCGCAGCCGCGCAATCAGGGCAAGTCGGCGGCCTTGAACCGCGGCTTCGCCGAGACCCGGCAGGGCCTGGTGCTGACCGTCGATGGCGATTCCTATCTGCGCACCGACGCGCTGCGCAAGATCGTGCAGCGCTACCTCTCCGATCCCGTCGGCACGGTCGCGGTCGCCGGCGCGGTGCTGGTGCGCAATTCGCGCGACAACTGGCTGACCCGCGCGCAGGAATGGGATTACTTCCACGGCATCGCCGCGGTGAAGCGCATGCAGAGCATGTATCACGGCACGCTGGTGGCGCAGGGCGCGTTCTCGTTGTACGAACGGCAGGCGCTGGCAGAGGTCGGCGGCTGGCCCGAGTGCGTCGGCGAAGACATCGTGGTGTCGTGGGCGCTGCTGGCCACCGGCGCGCGCATCGGCTATTGCGAGGACGCCTGTCTGTTCACCAAGGTTCCGGCCAAGGTCGGGCAATTCGCGCGTCAGCGCCAGCGTTGGTCGCGCGGGCTGATGGAAGCCTTCGCGCGGCACGGCCGCCTGCTGTTCGCGCCGCGCATGAGCACGCTCTTCATCTGGTGGAACCTGTTGTTCCTGCCGCTGGACCTGGTCTACACGCTGGCGTTCCTGCCCGGCCTGGTGCTGGCGCTGTTCGGCTACTACTGGATTGCGGGACTGATGACGCTGCTGGTGCTGCCTCTGGCCATGCTGTGGAACGTGGTCATCTTCAGCGTGCAGACCCGCATGTTCAAGCGGCAGGATCTGCAGGTGCGGCGCAATGTCAGCGGTTTCCTATTCTATTCGATCGGCTACACCATGCTGCTGCAACCGGTATGCGTATTGGGCTATGCCGCCGAACTGCTGCGCCTGCGCAAGACCTGGGGCACGAAATGAAGCGCGGCGCACTGGCTTTCGCGCTGTTGATGGCGCTGTCGGGCATGGCGGTCGCCGGCGAAGAACCGTCGTCGAAACAGGCGTTGCGACCGGAGCTGTGGCTGTCCTCCGACGCCGACGGCAACGAAACGCAGAAGTACGGACTGGGGTGGGACCTGCGCCGCTACAGCGACGATCGCTGGTTGGGAATGAAGGTGGAACGCGCGCGCTTCGCCGGCGACGGCTGGTCGCAGAGCGAAGAGCGCCTGTATGTCCGCGCCGCGGGCGGCGGCGAACTGTGGCGATGGAAAGTGGACGCGGGCACCAACGGCGATGCGCTGCTGGGCAGCGCTTCGCTGCATAGCGAGGACGCCCGTCGCAAAGAATTCTTCCTGGAGCGCGAAGTCCTGGAGACCCACGAGGGCGCCGAACGCGGCCTGGTGCAGACCTTCGCCGGCGCCGCGGTGGATCTGCCGATGGGCGAGCGCTGGACCGCCACCGGTCTGGTCGGCCTGCAGGACTTCGGTTCCGGCAACAATCTGCGTACGCACCTGCGCGGCAACCTGATCTTCGCGGCCTTGCCCGAGCAGGGCATCAGCGTGCAGTTGCGCAGCCGCTACTTCCGCAACAGCGAGGCGCGCGAGGGGGACTATTACTCTCCGGAATGGTACGGGGAAGTCCTGGGCGTAGTCGCGCTTCGGCGCCGCTACCACGGCTATCAATGGCGTGCGGCGGCGGGCTTCGGCCGCCAGCGCAGCGACAGCGAGGGCTGGAGCAATGCGCGCATGCTGGAAGTCGGCGTCGACACTCCGCACTGGAAGAAGGCCTGGCTGCGCGCCAGCGCGGGATACAAGGACACCCCGGTGCTCAACGAAACCGGCTCCGATCGCTACGCGTACCGCTACGTGAGCGTGGAAGCCGTAATCGACCTCTGATCGCGGCGCGTGCCGGCACGCACGACGCTCAAGTCGGCGTCAGCTTCAACAGACGTACGTTCGAACCGTCCTCCAGCAGCCAGATCGCGCCGTCCGGACCCTGCTCCACTTCGCGGATACGCTGACCCATCGGGTAGCGCGACACTTCCCTGCCCGTGTCGCCATCGAACTGGATGCGGATCAGCGCCGTCGAAGCCAGGCCGCCGATGAAACCGTTGCCGCGGAAATAGGGGAACAGGTCGCCGGTATAGATGATGAAACCCGCCGGTGCGATGACGGGTGTCCACCAGGCTTCGGGGGCGTTGAATTCCGGCCGTGTGGAATGGTCGGGAATGTCGCTGCCGTCGTAGTTGCTGCCATTGGAAACGATGGGCCATCCGTAGTTGGAACCGCGTTCGATCAGGTTGAGTTCGTCGCCACCCATAGGACCCATTTCGTGTTCCCAGAGCTGGCCTTGCGTGTTGAAAACCAGTCCATAGACGTTGCGGTGGCCCAATGACCACACTTGTGCGGCGACACCGCCTTGGTTGACGAAAGGATTGTCCGCAGGAATCGAACCGTCCGCATTGAGGCGCAGGATCTTGCCCAGATTGGATTGCAGATCCTGCGCCGGCGTGCCCTTCTGACGCTCGCCCGAACTGATCCACAGCTTGCCGTCGCGGTCGAAGGCGATGCGGTGACTGTAATGCGCATCGCCGCTGACCTTGATCTGCCGCCACAGCACCTGCAGGTTGGACAGGCTGCCATTGTTGCCGCTCGCATCCAGATTCAAGACGGCGCGGGCCACGGCCGCGCCGCGGACGCCGCCGGTGCCTTCCTCCGCATAGCTCAGATAGACCCAATGATTGCTGGCGAACTGCGGGTGCAGCACCACATCGCCCAGGCCGCCCTGCCCGCCGTAGGCGACGGCCGGCACGCCGATGATTTCGCCGATCTGCTTGGTGGCGACATTGATCAAGCGCAATCTGCCCGGTTTCTCGGTGACCAGCAGACGTCCATCGGGCAGGAAGGTCATCGCCCAGGGCTGGTCGAAACGCGCGACTTCGGTGCTCTTGAAAGCGGGATTGGGAATCTGCCGGGCGGGCAGATTGCCGCCCATCGAGGGGGGCTGCCCAGGCGCGGCTTGCGCAACGGCGCTGGCCTGGACGCCGGCCGGCCGATTCGCCGGTATGACGCGTGGAAAAACTGCACGCCGGGGCGCAGCGCGTTCGGGCGCTTCCTGTGCCGAACGTTTGCTGTCGTCCTCAGTGCCTGGCAGATCGCACGCGGTCAGCAACAGCAAGCAGCAGGCAAGCAGGTATCGAGACGGGCGCATGGCGGCACTCACACCGGGGGATGCCCGCCTTTCTACTCCAATGCAGCGGAGAAAGCTGTGATCGGAAGCAGAAGGATGCAGGGAGCGGTCAGAGCTTGAGGTACCACCGACGGCGGTCCATCCAATACACCACTCCCCACCACAATCCCACGAACGCCAAGGCGAAGGCCAACGACGGCAAGTAGGGCCCGAAACGCGGGCTCATCCATTGGCTGAAACCGACACGGTAGATCGGTTCCCACCAACCCAGGCCCGCCAGGGCATAGACCATAGCCGCCGATCCGACATAAGCGGCAATGGCGTTCGCCCCGAAACGGCGGCCTAGCGCAGGCCACTTCCTTTCATCAATCAGCGCATGACACAGGACCAGCGCCAGCATGGCCCAGCCCGCCGTCCACAGCGCATAAGAGGACGTCCACAGATTCTTATTGAACGGGAACCAGTACGACCAGGCGAATCCGGCCGCCATTGCGATCACTGCGGCCAACAGCAGTCGCTTCACGTCGCCGCCGCGCAGCCATTGGCCCGCGCGCACGCCCAGCAGCGTGGTGGCGATGGCGGGCAGCGTGCTCAACAAGCCTTCCGGATCGTGGCCACGTCCGCTGGCCGCGTCGAACTGGTAGGCCAGTGGCCCCAGCAGGGCGGCGTCGAGGCGACTGGCCAGATTGTCCCACGGCGCCAACGAACCGCCCGCCACAAGCGACGCCCAATAGCCCAGCAGCAGGAGGGCGATGATCGTCCATTGCGCCTTCGCGCGGGTCAGGGTCGCCAACATCCCCGCTACCGCGAAACATAGGCCGATGCGTTGCAGCACGCCCCACGGCCGGAACCAGGGTTTGTCCAGCAACCAGAACGCCAATAGGTGCAGCAGCAAACCCAAACCGATGATCTTCGTCGCGCGCAGCAGCACCGCACGTCGCAGCGAAGCCAGGTCGGCGCCCGCTTCCACGCGCGGCACGATGCCTAGGGCGATCGACACGCCGACGATGAAGAGGAAGAACGGAAACACCAGGTCGGTCGGCGTGCAGCCGTTCCATTCCGAATGCAGCAGCGGCGCGTACACGTGACCCCAATCGCCCGGGTTATTGACCAGCAGCATCGCCGCGACCGTGATTCCGCGCAGCGCATCGACGGAATCGAAGCGCTGCGGCGTGTTCGCCTTCATTGCCCGCCGTTGATCCACGTGGCGACCACTTGCAACGAATCGTCCAGCGCCACCAGATCGGCGCGATAGCCCGGCGCGATATGTCCGTAACGATCGCCGATGCCGAGGAATTCGGCAGGATAGGTCGAGGCCATGCGCGCGGCTTCTTCCAGCGATATCCCGAGCAGAGAGATGCTGTTGCGCACCGCGGTAGCCATGTCCAGCGCCGAGCCGGCCAGCGCGCCGGCCGCATTGCGCACCACGCCGTCGCGCGCGGTGATCACCTCGCCGTATAGTTCATAGCTGGGATCGTCCGCACCCACGGGCGGCATCGCATCGGTGACCAAAAAGATCTTGCCGCGCGGCTTGGCCGCCAGCGCCACGCGCAGGCTGGCCGGATGCACGTGATGTCCGTCGACGATGACGCCGCACCAACAATGCGCGTCTTCCATCGCCGCGCCGACCGCACCGGGTTCGCGGCCGGTCAGCGGCGACATCGCATTGAACAAATGGGTGAAACCGCTGATTCCCGCATCGATGCCGGCGCGGGTTTCGTCGTAGCTGGCGGCGGTATGGCCGGCGCAGACGATGGCCCGGCGATTCACGAACGCCCGCACCGTTTCCGCGCCGACCCGCTCGGGCGCGAGCGTGATCAGCGTTATGCCGTTATTCAGGGCGGTAGCGAACTCGATCTCCTGCGCGTCCGGCACGCGGAACTTGCTGGCGTCGTGGGTGCCCTTGCGCGCGGGCGCCAGATAAGGGCCTTCCAGATGAATGCCCAGCACACCCGGCACGCCCTGCGCGATCGCCGCGCGCGTGGCGGCGATCGCCTCGCGCATCCTGTCGGCATCGTCGCTGATCAAGGTGGGCAGGAAACCGGTGGTGCCGAACTTGCGGTGCGCCGCGCCGATCCGCCGCAGCGATTCCACGTCTGGAGAATTGTTGAACAGCACGCCGCCGCCGCCGTTGACCTGGCAATCGATGAAGCCCGGCAGCAGGATCGCGCCCTGCAGGTCGTGCGCATCGTCCGCGCGCTGCAATGCCTCGTGCTCGGGAACGACCGCGGCGATGTTTCCCGCTTCCAACAGCACCGCGACGCCCTCTTCGATCCCGCGATCGGTGAGGACACGGCCATTGACCAGGGCCAGACGGTTATTCATACGGTCTCGGTGACTTTGTTCAGATGCGGCGGCACATCGGGATTGTGCCCGCGACGCAACGCCAATGCATTGATGGCGCGATAGAAACTCTGGATGGTCAGCAGCGGGGCGCAGGCCGGATGCGATGCTTTCACCAGCGGCAGCTCGCCGTGCGCCGACGATACCCAGACCTCGGCGCCGCGTGCGCGGAATTCCTTGGCCAAGGCCAGCATTCCGGCCTCGGTTTCATCCGGTTGCGCGAAGCAGAGCACGGGGAAGCCTGGCCCCACCAGCGCCATCGGCCCGTGCTTCACTTCCGCCGAACTGTAGGCTTCGGCATGCAGTCCGCAGGTTTCTTTGAACTTGAGCGCGGCCTCTTGCGCCGCCGCCAGGCCGAGACCACGGCCGAGCACGAACAGGTTGTGCGCATCGACCAGCCCTTCGGTCAGCGGCGACCAGTCGGCCTGCCAGGCGGCGCGCAGACTGTCGGGCAAGACGTCCAGCGCGTCGAGCAGCGGGGCCTGGTTTTTCCAGTTCGCGGCCAGTTGCAGGATCGCCGATAGCGACGACAGATAGCTCTTGGTCGCGGCGACGCTGCGTTCGGGCCCTGCATGCAGCGGCACGACCGTATGCGCGAGTTGCGCCAGCGGAGAATCCTCCACGTTCACCAATGCGACCACGCGCGCGCCGGCTTCGCGCGCGGCTTCGGCGTTGCGCAACAGGTCCGGGCTTTTGCCCGATTGCGAAATGACCAGATACAACGCGCCTTCCAGTTTCTGTTTCGCTTCGTAGACCGAGCCGACCGAGGGCGAAGCCGAAGCGGTGACGATGCCCAGCTGCGTTTCGAACAGGTATTTCGCATAAGTGGCGGCATGGTCGGAACTGCCGCGCGCGCAGGTCGCCACGAACGGCGGCGGGTTGCGGCGCAGATCTTCGGCCAGCGTGGCGATGACCGATGCGTTGCGCGCGAACTGGGTGGCGACCACCTCGGCGGTCTGTGCGGCCTCGGCGTACATCAGGGTGTCGTGGGGGGCGGGCAAACCGGTCTGGTTCGTTGCTGCAGTGTTCATGGGGGTGGGGTGGCTTCAATCGTTGCGCGGGCGTACCGGCGCGGTGGAGCCGCGCACCACCAGTTGCGGCACGAAGCCCTGGTTGTGCAACGGCGTGGGGTTGTCGTCGTAGGCGTCGTGGCGCAGTCCTGCGATCAGCAGACGTGCGGCCTGCCGGGCGATGTCTTCGGTAGCTTGCTTGGCGGTGGTCAGCGCCGGCCAGGACTGTTTGGAGAAAGGGCTGTCCTCGAAGCCGGCGATGGACAGGTCGTAGGGCACGTTCATGCCCGCCGACTTGGCCGCGGCCAGCACACCGGCGGCGATTTCGTCGTTGGAACCGAAGATCGCGGTTGGCGGTTCGCGTAGTGCGAGCAGGCGCCGCGCGCCGCGGAAACCGTCGTCGAAGGTGTAGTCGCCAGGCACGACCAGGTGCTTGTCCAGGGTGATGCCGTAATCCTTCAGCGCCTTTTCGTAACCGTTGTAGCGTTCGATGCTGGAGCGGTGCGCCAGCCCGCCCCACAGGAAGCCGATGCGCTGGTGGCCGAGCTGGATCAGGTGTTCGGTGATCTCGTAGGCGGCGTCGTGGTCGTCCACGTATACGCAGGGGTAGCCGTCGTTGGGATCTTCTGTCGCGGCGATGATGCGCACCAGCTTCACGCCCCGTGCGGCCAGCGCGTGCACCAGCTCCATGCTTTCGGACATGGGCGCGGTCAGCACCAGGCCGGCCAGGCGCGAACGCTGCACCAGTTCGGACAGCTCCTCGGCCAGCAGCGGCGAGGTGGAATCGCAGGGATGGATCTGCAGGCCGAAGCCGGTTTCGCGGCACGCCGCCAGCACGCCGTTTTGCACGCCGATGATGTGGTACGGATTGGGGTTGTCGTAGATCAGGCCGACCACGAACGGCGTGCCGCTGCGCAGGTTGCGCGCGGACTGGTCGGGTTCGTAGTCCAATTCGGCGATGGCATGCAGTACGCGCGCGCGCGTGCCCTGCATGACCGAAGGCTCGTTGTTGATGACGCGCGATACGGTCTTCAACGAGACCTTGGCGCGCTCGGCGACATCCTTGATAGTGGGTCTGCGCATGTTCGGTTCAGCCATGGCCGGTGATTTCCGCTAAGGCGTCCATCATGCCTGTTTAGCTTTGCCCACGCGGTGTCCGCGCAGGGCGAAGAACAGGATGTACAGGTAGCACGGCACGGCGAGCGTCACGAATACCAGTTGGAAATCGTGGTGCTGCTTCAATACGGCGAACAGCTGCGGAATGATCGCGCCGCCCGCGATGCCCATGATCAGCAGCGCCGAACCGGTTTCGGTGAAACGGCCCAGGCCCTTGATGGCCAGCGGAAAGATCGCCGGCCACATCATCGCGTTGGCGAAACCCAGCGCCGCCACGAAACCGACCGACACATAACCCTTGGTCAGGAACGCGCAGAGGGCGAACACGATGCCCAGAACCGCCGATACGCTGAGGTAGCGCTCCTGGGAAATGAAGCGCGGAATCGCCACCAGGCCGCTCAGATAGCCCAGCAGCATCGCGCCGAGAGTGAAGGAGGTGAAGAATTTGGTTTCGTCCAGCGGCAGGCCGAAGCCGTTGCCGTAGGTGCCGATGGCGTCGCCCGCAAGCACTTCGACGCCTACGTACACGAACAGGCACAGCACGCCCAGCCACAGGTGCGGAAACTGGAACACGCTGCCCTTGCCACCGGCTGCGCCGTCGACGCGCTCGGCATTGGCGTCGGAAGGCTTGATTTCAGGCAGCGACGAAAACAGGATCGCGATCGCCACCACCACCAGCACCGCCGCCATCACCAGATAAGGGGTATGGATCTTCGCGGCGAACTCGTTCAACAAGGTCGCTTTGGTCGCCGCATCGGCGGCGCTGACCTGCGTGGCCAGGTCACCGATGCCATGCAGCACCAGCGAACCGATCAGCAACGGCGCCAGCATGCCGGCGATCTTGTTGCAGATGCCCATCAAAGCGATGCGTTGCGCCGCGCTTTCGATCGGGCCCAGGATGCTGATGTAGGGATTGACCGCGGTCTGCAGCAAAGCCAAACCACCGCCGATCACGAACAACCCGGTCAACGCGCCCGCATACACGCGCTGCGTGGAAAGCTCGCCGAACAAGGCCGCGCCCACCGCCATGACGAACAGACTGAGCGCCAGCCCTTTCTTCAGGCCGGTGCGCTTCAGCACCAGCGAAGCGGGCAACGCGAGCACGAAATAGGAAATGTAGAAGACGAAGACGACGAAGAACGCCTTCACCTCGTCCAGATCGAAGGCGAGCTTCACGAACGTGATCAGTGGTCCGTTGATCCAGGTGAAGAAGCCGATGATGAAGAACAGCACGCCGATGATGGCGATGGAACCGACATGCCGGTTGGCGGCGGCAGCGGCGGTAGCGGGTACTGCGGTCATGGCGATGGACTCCCTGGGGACGGTGGCCGCAATCACGCCGGTAAGCGAGCGGCGCCGGAGGCAGATCTGCGGCTCTAGCTGGGAATAACGTTGTCATACTTTTCTCTCCAGGGCCACTTTGGAGGCACACCGCACCTATGGAGAGCTCCAAATCCTCGCCTGAATTTTCTTGCGCCGCAACAAGATGACCGTATGGAAGACAACCATATGTGCATGAATATGAACATTAATATTCAAAAATGCGCTGAATTTGTCAGAATTATTACTGACATCGATACCGTTGCAACCCTCCTGGCCGGCCCTGCCAGTTTTTCGTGACCACCTGTTGACAACGTTGTCAGACCGATCCCACACTCCGGCGCAATGGCCCTGCGGATTTCTGCGCCGCGGCTCGCGAAGACATGGGGAGATGTGTGGTCGCCAACGCCAATCCAATGCCGGTTAGCCCCCTGGACACGTTGCATGAGCGGTTCATCGCCGCCGACGTGGGCGGGACCCACGTACGTATCGGACTGGTACAGGGCAGCGACGATCCCGCCCACCCGGTGGTCGTGCTCCAGTACCGCAAATACGTCTGCGCCCAATACCCGGGCCTGACCGAAATCATCGAGGATTTCCTCGGCACCCTCGAAGGCGAGACCGTCAGCCGCGGCGTGATCGCCAGCGCGGGTTATCCGCTGGAAGACGGTACGGTGATCACCGCCAACCTGCCCTGGCGCCTGTCGCCGCAGGAAATACGCGAACGCCTGGGCTTCCGCGAGTTCCGCCTGGTCAACGATTTCGAGGCCGTGGCCCATGCCGCCGCTTATGTGGACGCCAGCGAAGTGCTGCGCCTCACCGGTCCGGAAATCGCCCCGGTGGTCGGACCCACGCTGGTGCTCGGCCCCGGCACCGGCCTGGGCGCGGCGGTGTGGATTCCCACCGGCAAGCGCGCCGTGGTGCTGGCGACCGAAGCCGGCCAGGCCGCGCTGACCGCCGGCAACACCATCGAGATGGCGCTGCTGGCCGAAATGCTGAAAGACCGCACCCACGTGCCGGTCGAATACGCCCTTTCCGGCCCCGGCCTGATGAACCTGCATACCGCCTTGTGCGCGCTGCGCGGTTCGCGCAACGAATACAAGACCCCGGGCGAGATCACCGCCGCCGCGATCGCCGGCAGCGACGCTCTGGCTCGCGAGAGTCTGGAGATTTTCTGCGGCCTGCTGGGCAGCGCGGTCGGCGACATGGCATTGCTTTATGGCGTGCAGGGCGGCGTCTACCTGGCCGGCGGCATCCTGCCGCAGATTCGCGAATTCCTCTTGAACAGCAGCTTCGTCGAACGGTTCCTCAACAAGGGACCGATGCGCGCGGCGCTGGAACGCATACCCGTGCGGTTGGTCGAGCACGGACAACTCGGCGTCATCGGCGCCGCGAACTGGTATCTCGGCCAATGTGAGGGTGGGTAGGAGAAAAGTCGTCGGAGCGACCACGGACCACCTGCTTGGGGCAGGCGCGGTCCAACTGCAAACGATCAGCAACAACAGGCATAGGCACGGCAGCGGTCTTCGTTGCCACAACTCAACCAGCGATGGGGAAGCATCATGAACTGTAAGAAATCAATCCTTTCGGCTGCGATCGTGGCGAGCCTCAGCTTCGCTGCGCAGTTGCATGCGCAGGAAACGACCAGCGCCACGTCCACCCAAGAAGCCACGGACCTCGATACGGTCGTCGTCGTGGGTATCCGCGGCAGCATCGAGAAGTCGCTGGACGCCAAGCGCGGCGAGAACTCCCGCGTCGAAGTCATCACTTCCGAAGACATCGGCAAGATGCCCGACAAGAACGTCGCCGACTCCCTGGCCCGCGTGCCCGGCGTCAACATCAGCGCCGCCAGCGCCAACGAAGGCGCTTTCGACGAAAACGACCGCGTGTCGATGCGCGGCACCAGTCCCAGCCTCACCCAGACCCTGATCGATGGCCACAACATCGGTACCGGCGACTGGTTCGTGCTCAACCAAACCGGCACCGTCGGCCGCAGCGTCAGCTATTCGCTGCTGCCCGCCGAACTCGTGGACAAGGTCGTGGTACGCAAGTCCTCGGAAGCCAAGATAGTTGAAGGCGGCGCTGTCGGCAGCATCGACATCATCACTCGCAACCCGCTCAACTTCGAGGAAGGCTTCAGCATCTTCGGTTCGGTGGGCGCGGTATACGCCGAACTTCCCGGCAACACCGACCCGCAGATCTCCGTGCTTGGTAACTGGAAGAATGCCGATGGCAGCTTCGGCCTGTCCGTCCAGGCTTTCAGCGAGGAACGTCACCTGCGCCGCGACGGCCAGGAGCTGCTGGGTTACGACACCATCGGCGCGGGCACCGCGGCCGGCACGGCGCATCCGGACCTGGTGGGCGTGTACTTCCCGACCTTGGTGGGTTCGGCGCTGTTCGAACAGGAACGCAAGCGCACCGGCGGCATGCTGACTATGCAGTTCAAGCCCAGCGATTCGGTGGAAATCGAGGCGAACTACTTCCGCTCGGACATGAAGGCCGACAACTACAACCGCAACTACATGCTGTGGGGTTCGCGCATCATCAACGGTACCGCCGGCAACAACGGCCAGGTACCGTTGGCCGGATACGTCGTCCGCAACAACACGCTGGTCGAGGCCGAGTTCGCGCCGACGCCGGGCGCCGATCCCAGCAACGCATTCGGCATCTACGATGAGATCTCCCGCCCAGGCGCCAAGTCCAGCACCGAATTCTTCAGCGTCGACGGCAAGTGGAGCGTCAGCGAAAACCTGACTTTCTCCGGCCAGGCCGGCACTTCCGAAGGACACGGCGAAAGCCCCGTGCAGGATGTGGCGGAATGGGACGTCGGACTCAACAGCGGCGGCGGCTGGGCTCTGCACGGTGTGGGCGCCGCCGACTGGCATCTCGGCAATGCCGTGACCGGCGTTCCGGGCGTGGCCAATGTCGATTATCGCCTCGACTGGATCTTCGGATTCCAGGACATCGACGTAGTCGACAAGGAAGACTGGGCCAAGATCGACGGCGAGCTGCTTTTCGACAGCAACAGCGCGTTGAGCTCGCTGGATTTCGGCGTCCGTAGCGCCAAGCACGAGCGCAATCTGGACCAGGTCACCGCGCAAGGCCCGGCCTGCCTCGTCAACGGCGTGGTGGATCCCTCCTGCCCGGTCGGTTCCTCCTCCCCCTTCGATCCGGCCAACTGGCCGAGCGGCTTCCAGAACTATCCGGGCGACTTCGGCGACGGCCTGGGCGGCAATTTCCCGCGCGATATCTGGTACCACACGCCGGAGCAACTGGCTGCGCTGAATGCGTTCACCAATCGCGACAAGGAAGCGCGCTTCTACTTCCCGGGCGCCTACGGCCTGGAAGAGCGCAGCACCGCAGCCTATGCGCAGTTGAATTTCTCCGGCGAAAAGTGGAGCGGCAACGTCGGCCTGCGTTACGTGCGTACCGAAGAAGACGTCAAGAACTACGTCAACGCGGACCCGACCGATCCCGACGCGATCACCACTTCGCTGTTCGGCGCGTTCAAGACCGTGCAGACCAAGAACACCTACAACGACTGGCTGCCGAGCGCGAACTTCAAATACAACCTCAATGACGACATGGTGCTGCGTCTGGCCGCTTCGCGGACGCTGACGCGCCCGGACTTCTCGGCATTGGCGGGTGCGGTCTCGCTCAGCCCGCCTGCGGCCGTCGGCGGCGTGGGTACGGGCTCGGGCGGCAACCCGAACCTAGAACCGATCCTCTCCACCAACGTGGATGCCACCTTCGAGTGGTACTACGGCGAGCGTTCGCTGTTCTCGGTCGGCGTGTTCTACATGAACATCGACAACTACGTGGCCCTCGGCACCGATCGTCAGTCCTATTTCACCATCGATTCCAACAACCCCAATGGCGCACTCATCGACTACGACCTGACCGTGCCGGTCAGCTCAGGCGCCAAGGTGAAGGGCTTCGAACTGGCCTGGGAAGCGCCGATCGGCGAATACTTCGGTGCGTTCGCCAACTACACCTACGCCGATGGCGACACCGACGACGGCACTGCCATGCTGGGCACCTCGAAGAACACCTACAACGTGGGCGCCTACTTCGAGAACAGCACGTTCAACGCACGCGTGAACTACACCTACCGCTCGGAGTTCTACAGCGGCCTGGATCGCGCTTCGGCGTTCTATCAGGACGAGATCGACAACCTCTCGGCTTCGCTGGGTTACAAGATCAACGACAACCTGTCGCTCAGCCTGGATCTGATGAACCTCAACAATCCGAAGACCAAGTACTACGCAGAGAATCGCGACCGTCCGCGTTCGATCTACGAGAACGGCCGCCAGTACTACCTGAACCTGCGCTTCAAGTTCTAAGCGCCGACAGGATACCGATTGCTGTGTTTCCCTCACGGGCCTGGACTTGTCCGGGCCCGATTTTTTTGAGGGATGATGGATGCCAACGATTGATCCGGATACCGAAACATTGTGGGAGCGGCGTCCCGCCGCGAGCTTTTGCTTTCTGCAGCCAGGAGCCAGAGCTCGCGGCGGGACGCCGCTCCCACGACTGTCGGTTAGGATCGACAATATTGCGAGGATGAAGTGATGACGATTTCGGATTGCCTGCGACGTGTCGCATTGATAACGCTGACGGTGCTGGCCATGGCTTCGGCCGGTGCGATGGCCACGACCAGCGCGGCGCCATCGGATCCGATGTTGATCCCCGCGCCCGTATCGATGCAGCGGCTCCCGGGAAGTTTCCTGGTTGATCCGGCCACACAGATCGTGGTGCTGGATCCGCAGGCAAGGGCAGCAGCCGAACAGTTCGCTGCTTTCGTCGCCAGGACCCACAGACTGCAACTGAAGCTGCGCGAAGCCGAAGGCGCCAACAAAGGCGCGATCCACTTCCGCATCGACCCGAAGGCGATCGGCACGGCGCCGGAAAGCTATACGCTGGAGATCGATCCGCAGCGCGCGATCGTGTCCGCGCGCGATCCACGCGGCCTGCTCTACGGCGCGGTGACCTTATGGCAACTGCTGCCGCCCGGCGATGCCCGGTCGCTGTCCCTACCGGCGTTGCGCATCGACGACACGCCGCGTTTCGCCTGGCGCGGGCTGATGCTCGACTCGGCGCGTCATTTCCAGACCGTCGATCAGATCAAGCAGATGCTCGATGCGATGGCGTTGCACAAGCTCAACACCTTCCACTGGCACCTGACCGACGACCAGGGCTGGCGCATCGAGATCAAGCAATATCCCAAGCTGACCGAGGTCGGCGGTTGCCGCATTCCCGCAGGAGATGGCGGTCTGGACGCCGCGGGCAAGCCGAAGCCCTACTGCGGCTATTACACGCAGGAACAGATCCGCGACGTGGTGCGCTACGCGGCCGCACTGCACATCACCATAGTCCCGGAAATCGATGTGCCCGGCCACGCCACCGCCGCGATCACCGCTTATCCGCAACTGGGCGTGCTGGACACGCCGCTGGTGGTTTCCAACGAATGGGGCGTCAACACCAATCTCTTCAATGTGGAGGAAAGCACTTTCGTTTTCCTTGAGAATGTATTGGGCGAAGTGGTCGCGCTGTTTCCTGGCGCCTACGTGCATGTCGGCGGCGACGAGGCGGTGAAAGACCAGTGGAAGGCCTCGGCGCGCGTGCAGGAGCGGATCCGCGAACTGGGCGTCAAAGACGAAGCGGGGATGCAGAGTTACCTGATCAAGCGGCTGGAAAAATATCTGGTGGCCAAGCACCGGCGCCTGATCGGCTGGGACGAAATCCTGGAGGGCGGTCTGCCCGAAGAAGCCACGGTGATGTCGTGGCGCGGCATCGAGGGCGGTATCGAAGCGGCCAACCAGGGTCACGATGTGGTCATGTCGCCTTCGTCGGAGCTGTACTTCGATTACCTGCAGACCGATTCCGCCAATGAACCGCCCGGGCGCCCGGCGACCATTCCCCTCAAGCAGGTGTACGCATTCGAGCCGGTTCCCGCGGCGCTGGCCGCCGACAAACGCTCGCACATCCTGGGCCTGCAGGCCAACGTATGGACCGAGCACATGCGCACCTTCGCGCGCGTGCAGCATGCGGTTTTCCCGCGCATCGCCGCGCTGGCGGAAACCGCATGGTCGCCTGCGCAGAAGAAAAACTGGGATGGTTTCGTCGCCCGCCTGCCTGCGCAGCTGCAGCGTTACCAGGCGATGGGCATCGGCTACGCGCAGACGCCGTTCGAGGTGCGCAGCACGCTGGTCGAAGACCGCAAGCGCAACCGCGCGGAGGTCAGTCTGTCCAACTCGCTGGGGTATCCGGATATCCGCTACACCACCGATGGCAGCGAGCCTTCCGCTGGTTCGACTGCCTACAAAGGCCCCTTCTCGCTGGCGCTGCCCGCAGAACTGCGCGCCGCGGTATTCGTCGACGGAAAGCCGCTGACGCAAGCCGCGACTCGCAAACTCGACGCCGCCTCGCTCTTGAGCCGCAGCGACGAAGAACTGGCAATGTGCACGGGTGCACTGATGCTGCGGCTGGAGGACGACGGCCCGGCCGACGGCGAACGCGCCATCTTCAACGCGGACATCTTCAATCCCTGCTGGGAATGGAAAGCCGCCGATCTCGACGGCATCGCTTCGATCGAAGTGCGCGCTGGACGCATGCCGTACTACTTCCAGCTGGCGCACGACGAGCCCGCGCGCAAGTTCAAGCCGGCGGCGAGCGCGAACGGCGAACTCGAAATCCGCGCGGGTTGCGACGGTGCGGCGCTGGCGACAGTGCCGTTGCCGGCCGCACCCGACGCCGATGGCTTCATAACCCTGAAAGCGCCGTTGGAAGCGACCACCGGAGCGCAGAACCTGTGCATCTTCTTCACCGGCGATACGCGGCCGGCGATGTGGGTGCTGGATCGGGTGACCCTGCATCCCAAGTAGGAGTCAGCGACGTAGGAGCGACGTAAGTCGCGATGGATTGTCGCAAAGGTCTCATCGCGACTTACGTCGCTCCTACGTTTTACCGGAGCAACCGCTGTTCAATGCGTAGCAACAGGTCGCGCCACGGCGACAGTACCGTGGCCATGCCGAGCACCACACCCAGCGCATTGGCCAGCGCATCGGCCGGATCGGAAGAACGGTAAGCGGTATAGCCTTGGGCGATTTCGATGCCGATGCCCAGCCCGACCAGGCCCAAGCCGGCCAGCAACAGCGAACGACGGCTGCCGAACAACTGCACTGCCGCGGCAGACAGCACGAAATAGCCCAACAGGTGTTCCACTTTGTCGCTGTTGTCCGGCAGCGGCGGCAGCGAATCCAGCGGGATCAAGCAGACCACGATCAGCGCCACGATGGCCGCCATCCATAGGCCCAGCCACAGTCGCGGTCTGCGCAGCGGCTTCAGCGCCGCACTCACAGCCGCCACGACAGATCGCCGGACAGGAAAGCGGCGCCGAATTCCACGTCGCGCGAGAATCCCATCACCTGGAAGCGTTCCCCCATCTCGTTGGGCAGGGTGAGTTGTTTGGCCTCATTGCGCAGACGTTGCAGTTGCGCTGCCGATGCGCGCGCTTCGGCTTCCTGCAGCAGTTGCGGCAGACCGTTGCCCAGCAGGAAACTGGCCTGCGTGCAGTAGCCGGTCAAGTCGAAGCCGGCCTGCGTGCCCGCCTCGGCCAGGGCGGTGAAGTCGACCGATGCGGTAAGGTCCTGCAACCCGGGCCACGCATAAACATCGTTGTGGGTCTGGTGACGATAGAAAGCGCGCAGCGTGCCTTGGTGGCGTTGCGGCTGGTAGAACTCGCGGCGCGGATAACCATAGTCGACGAACAGCATCGCCCCAGCTTCCAGCCCACCCATGACCGCCTGAATCCAGTAGGGCAGCTGGGGCAAGAGTTCGGAACGATAACCCTCCGGGAAAGGCGCGCCCAAGGTGCGCTCCAGATGGCGCACCGCCGCCGCCAGCAGCGCATCGGCGGGCCGATCGCTGCGCACGAAGCGGCCGTTTCCGTCCAGCGCGACGCCTTCTTCGAACACTTCGCCATCGCGCAGGGTGAAGCGCGGGGTCGGCAACGCATCGATCACCTCATTGGCGAACAGCACCCCGTTCCAGGATTGTTCGAGAGGGCCATCCAGCCATTCCACCAGATCGAACACCGGCGGTATCAGGCTGCGACCCAGACGTTCGCGCTGGCGCTCGCGCAGGTCCGCGCTGGGTTCGAGGATCGCGTAGCGCGCGGGCAAGGCATCCATCGCCAGCAGGCGCTTGAGCATGACCTCGGCGAAGGCGCCGCTGCCGCCGCCGATTTCCAGGAACTCGGCTTCCGGTCCCAGTTGCCGCAGCACCGGCGCCACGGCGGTGGCGACGCAACCGGCGAACAGCGGGCCGAGTTCGGGCGCGGTGACGAAATCCCCAGCGGCGCCGAACTTGGCGCTGCCCGCGCTGTAGTAGCCCAGACCCGGCGCGTACAGGCACAGCTCCATGAAACGCGAAAACGGAATGCCGCCACCGGATCCGGCGATTTCGCCGCGGACTATCGCCGCCAGCCCTTCGCTGTGATGGGCCGCATCCGGATCGGGCGTGGGAAGATCTGACATGGGAGGGGAATAAGAGAATCGAGCGTCACATCTTACGCGGCAGACGGTGGCGCTAGCCAAGCGTGGATGGCCCGCATAGAATCGTTGATGCACAGCACAATGGCAGCATAAACGGCCACATGACCTATTGCGTCGGCATAGAAACAGACGAAGGCCTGGTCTTCGCGGCGGATACGCGCACCAGCGCCTCGTTCGACGATGTGCGCGTGTACCGCAAGATGCACGTGTTCGAGTATCCGGGCGACCGCGTGTTCGTGATCATGTCGGCGGGCAACCTGGCGACCACGCAACTGACCATTTCGCGCCTGATGCGCGATGCCGAGGATCCCGCGGCCAGCCGCAGCCTGCGCACTTTCACCCATCTGTACGAGGTCGCCGAATACGTCGGCGAGGTGCTGGTGGCCAGCCAGGTAAAAATGAAGGACGAGGCGCAGCAGAGCGGCGTCAGCGTGCAATCCACCTTGATCCTGGGCGGGCAGATCGCCGGCGAACGACCCGGCCTGTACATGATCTACCCGCTGGGCAACTGCATCGCCACTTCGCCGGAGACGCCGTACCTGCAGATCGGCGAATCGAAATACGGCAAGCCCATCCTGGACCGCATCCTACGTCCGCAGACCACACTGGAAGACGCCGCACGCTGCGCGTTGGTGTCGCTGGATTCCACCATCCGCTCCAACTTGTCGGTGGGTTTGCCTATCGATATCGCCCTGATCCGCGCCGGCGACCTGAAGATCACCCAGAAGATGCGCATGGAAGGCGATACGCCGCTGTATTCAGAAATCCACGAGACCTGGTCGCGGAAACTCGAAGCCGCCGTGCACAGCCTGCCGCGTTTTCCGTGGGAACCGGCGCGCGCGCCCGAAGAGCAGACTTCTTCGTTGCCGCCACTGCCGCCACGCCGGGTGGCGCCACGACCCGATCCGGGCGATGCATCGGGTCAACAGCAATAGTTGGGATTGTCATCCCGAGTGTAGCGAGGGATCTGCTATTGCTGCGAACGATGAAGCAGAACCCTCGCTACGCTCGGGATGACAGTGTGAGCGGGTCGCAAAGCCCAGAATTTCAACCGCAGAAATAGCCATCTGCCAGTGCCGCATGGAAAGTACCCAGGTGCACCTGGATCTCGTCCATGAAATCCGCGGGATTCTTCGCCGCCAGGTGCGCCGGGTCCGCATTACGGATCAGTCCGACCACCCTGTTCAAACCGCGATCCACGCCAGGACGCGCCGGCATGGTGGGTAGGATGCTCTGCGCGCGGGCCAGGCAGAACTGCACGCTGCGCGGGAATTCGCTGTTCTGCAGCAGAAAGCGCAACGCATGTTCGACGCTGACGCGCTGACGCACATGGCGCCGATACATCTGGTAGGCGGCCAGCGAGCGCAGCACCGCCATCCATTGCATGTTCTGGAAAGCTTCGCGATCGTCCTCGTTGCGCGGTGTCACCAGCCCGGACGCGCCGGCATCGATGATGCGCGTGGTCATGTCGGCCTGTTCGATGGCCGTGCCCAGGCGCAGGAACTGGAAGCCGATATCTCGGCTCACATTCGCGGTGAGCAGACCAGAAACCTTGAGGCAGCCATCGGCGATACGGGCGATGAACTCCATGCGATAGCGCCGGCTAACGCCGCGCTCGCCGTTGGCTTCGATGTACAGATACAGATCGTTGATGGCTTCCCATACTTCCTGCGGCAGGGTATCGCGGATGCCGCGCAGAATCTCGCGCGCGTTATCGACGGAACTGCGCAGCGAGGACGCATTGCGTTCGTCCAACAACAGGAAACGCACCACCTCGGCGTCGCTGGCATCGTCGCCGGTGCTGGGGAACAGCTCGGCGAAGGCATCGCCCGCACCCACCGTATCCACCATCGGCCGCCAGGCGAAACGCACCGAGCGCGGCAGGTCCAGCTGCAGCAGGCTGCCGACGCCGACCAGGCGCGCGGTGTTCTCGGCGCGGCGCACGTAGCGGCTGAACCAGTACAGATTGTCGGCGACGCGGGAGAGCATCAATCGGCCTCCTCATCTAGATCCACGACCCACGTGTCCTTGGCGCCGCCGCCTTGCGAAGAGTTCACCACCAGCGACCCCGCTTCCATGGCGACGCGCGTCAAGCCGCCGGTGGTGACGTAGATATCTTCGCGGGACAACACGAAAGGCCTCAAATCCAGATGCCGCGGCGAGGGGCCGTCGTCGGTGACTATGGGCGCCGTCGACAGAGACAACGTCGGCTGGGCCATGTAATTGCGCGGATCGGCTTCGATGAGTTTCTTGAACTTGTCGCGTTGGCGCTTGGTGGAGCGCGGCCCGATCAGCATGCCGTAGCCGCCGGATTCGTTGGCCGGCTTCACCACCAGTTTCTCGATGTTCTCCAGCACGTACTTGCGCTCCTTCGCGTTGTGGCAAAGATAGCTGGGCACATTGGGCAGGATCGGATCCTCGTCCAGATAGTACTTGATCATCTTCGGCACATACGCGAACACCACTTTATCGTCGGCCACGCCCGCGCCCGGCGCGTTGGCCAAGGCTACCTTGCCCGCACGCCAGCTGCGCATCAGTCCCGGCGCGCCCAGCACCGACTCGGGATGAAACACTTCCGGATCGATGAACAAGTCGTCCACGCGCCGGTAGATCACATCCACGCGCTGCGCGCCGTATACGGTGCGCATGTAGGTGCAGTCGTCGTCGGCCACGAACAGATCGTTGCCTTCCACCAGTTCGATGCCCATCGCCTGGGCCAGGTAGGCGTGTTCGAAATAGGCGCTGTTGAACACGCCCGGCGTCAGCAAGGCGATGGTCGGCGTATCGCCCGGACGCGGCGACAGGGCCGCGAGCGTGTCGTAGAGCTGCGAAGGGTATTCGTCCACCGGCAGGATCGAGCTGGTTTCGAACAGTTCCGGAAACACCCGCTTGGCCACCA
Organism: Pseudoxanthomonas sacheonensis; assembly: GCF_031455975.1. Lineage (GTDB taxonomy): Bacteria > Pseudomonadota > Gammaproteobacteria > Xanthomonadales > Xanthomonadaceae > Pseudoxanthomonas_A > Pseudoxanthomonas_A sacheonensis_A. Next base: position 514,560 of record NZ_JAVDTT010000002.1, read on the forward strand.
TGCGGTTTTCCAGCATGTAGGACACGCCGCTGGGAATACGCAGGTTGTCCTCCAGCGCGTACAAGGTGCCATCGCCGTCGCGTACCAGGTCCGAGCCGCAGATATGCGCCCATACGCCCAGCGGCGGCTTCACACCGACGCACTGCGGGCGGAAATTGACCGAGTCCTTCAGCAGGATCGCCGGGAACACCTTGTCCTTGACGATCTGCTGCCTGCCATAGATGTCGCCGATGAACAGGTTCAACGCGCGCATACGCTGCTTGAGGCCGGCTTCGGTGCGCACCCATTCGGTGCGCGGGATGACACGCGGGATCAGATCGAACGGCAGCGTGCGGTCCACGTTGCGGCCGTCGGAGTACACGGTGAAGGTAATGCCCATGACCCGGGCGATGACATCGGCGGCGAGCTGGCGTTCGGCGAGCTCACGACCGGACAGGCCACCCAGGTATTCGACCAGGCGACGTGCGGCGGGGCGCGGCTGGCCGTCAGCCTGGATCAGCTCGTCGAAAGTGGTAGTGCGGTATTTCGCCCAGTCCATTCGCTCCGTTCCGTTGTCCTGCGCCGGAGCGTGCCTCCGCGCAGGTGATGCATTGCAACATGCCCGGAACCGGGAGGGCCGTCAAGCATTGGCCCGCGGCGCCGGATTGGAGACATAATGTCAGGAGACACATTGTCTTTGGCCTTCACCTTCAGGAATTCCATGTCCGCATCGACACCCGTCGCCCTGATCACCGGCAGCGCCCGCCGTATCGGCGCGGCCATCGCGCGACGCCTGCATGCGGCGGGGTACGAGCTGGCCCTGCACTACCGCGGCTCGTCGGCGGAAATGCAGGCCTTGGCGGCCGAATTGGAATCGACGCGTGCGGGCAGCGTGCTGACCTTGCAGGCCGACCTGTCCGAATTCGACCGCCTGCCCGAACTCGTGGCCAAGGCGGTCGGCCACTTCGGGCGGCTCGATGCGCTGGTCAACAACGCTTCCGCTTTCCGGCCGACGATCATCGGCGCCACCACGCCGCAGCAGTGGGACGAGCTGTTCGCCTCCAATGCGCGCGCGCCGTTCTTCCTCGCCCAGGCGGCAGCGCCGCACCTGAAGGCCTCGCATGGCGCCATCGTCAATCTGGTCGACATCTATGCCGAGAAACCGTTGGCCGGACACACGGTCTACTGCATGGCCAAGGCCGCGCTGTTGATGGCGACCCAATCGCTGGCGCTGGAACTTGCGCCGGAAGTGCGCGTCAACGCGATCGCGCCGGGCGCGATCCTGTGGCCCGAGCAGGACCATAGCGACACCGCCAAACAGACCATGCTCGGACGCACGCCGCTGGCGCGCACCGGCACAGCGGAGGAAATCGCGGAAGCGGTGCGCTGGTTGCTGCGCGATGCGACCTACACCACCGGCCAGGTGATTCGTGTGGATGGCGGCCGCACACTGGCAGGATGACCGGTGGGAGCGGCGTCCCGCCGCGAGCGTTTGCTTTGTTCTTACCGCAGAAGGGCTAAAGCTCGCGGCGGGACGCCGCTCCCACGACTCGCAACGACGTCTCGCGCTCCGGTGAATGGGCCCACAGCGCAGCCAATGTCCGGCCCGACTTCGGATCCACGAAATCAGGCGCAATGTCGGCCAGAGGCTTCAGCACGAAAGCGTGCCTCAACTCCGGGCGCGGAATACGCAAACTCCCCGCCCCTTCCATCACCAGATCGTCGTAGAACACGATATCGATATCCAGCGGACGGTCGCCGAAACGCGGGCCGCTGCGGTCGCGGCCATGCGCGTCTTCCAGCGCATGCAGCCAATCGTTGAGCGCATGCACATCCAGATCCGATTCGATGATCGCGGCCGCGTTGAGGAAGTCGGCGCCTTCGAAGCCGACCGCGGCGGTGCGGTAAACCGGCGACAGGGCCAGCGCACCGAATCTCGTACGCAACGCGGATACCGCGGAGGCGAGATTCTTTTCCGCCTCCATGTTGCTGCCTAGACTGAGATAAGCCTTGCCCATGTTTACTGCGATCCCGAGCAAATAGACTTTGTCATCCCGAGCGCAGCGAGGGATCTGCTTTCCCCTGCGCGGCGACAGAAGCGTGTAGCAGATCCCTCGCTGCGCTCGGGATGACAAAGGGTTGGGAATTCATCCGCGCGAACGCTCGATGATCACGCCCACCGCCACTGCGCCGCGCACCGCGCCGGGCTTGCTGAGTTTCAGCCGCAGCCAAGACACGCCGAATTCGGCCAGCACGATTTCCGCGCAGCGCTCGGCCAGCGTTTCCACCAGGCCGTAGTCGGATTGCGAGACGAATTCGATCAGCCGTTTGCTGACCGCCTTGTAGTTGAGCGTATCGACGATGTCGTCGCTGGCCGCAGGCTTGCGGTTGTCGAAGCCCATCTCAAGGTCGAAGCGCAAGGTCTGGCGGATGCGCCGTTCCCAGTCGTAGATGCCGATCAGAGCGTCTATTTCCAGACCTTCTATGAAGACTTTGTCCATGTGCGCCGAGAGTATGAAGAGAAATGGAGAGACTATCCGCTTTCGATCGTCATTCCCGCGAAGGCGGGAACCCAGTGACTTTGCTTTGGATGGGTTGCGCAAAAGGCGGAGGCGCTGGGTTCCCGCCTTCGCGGGAATGACGACATTATTTATTCGGATGCCGGAGAGGTCACGAGGGGTAAAGTCGCCATATCCCACCGCGGCGTCACCTTCACCGCCGCGGTTTCGTGCTGTCCGGCCTGCAGGCGCAAGGCGCCGGCGAAAGCGATCATCGCGCCATTGTCCGTGCACAGCGCCGGCCGCGGGAAGCAGGCGCGTCCGCCGCGCTTGCCGCAAATGTCGTGCAGCTTGGCGCGCAGACGCTTGTTGGCGCCGACGCCGCCGGCGACCACCAGGGTGTCGCTGCCGGCCGCATCCAGCGCGCGCTGGCACTTGATCGCCAGCGTGTCCACCACCGCATCCTCGAAACCGCGTGCGATATCGGCGCGGGTGGCATCGGACTGGTCGCTATCGCGCCAGGCCAGCATCACCTGGGTCTTCAGGCCGCTGAAGCTGAAATCCAGCCCGGGCCGGTCGGTCATCGGCCGGGAGAACTTGTAGGCGCCGGGGCGGCCCGGCTCCTTGTCGGATTGCGCTGCCAGGGCGGCCAGCTGCGGACCGCCCGGATACGGCAGGCCCATGACCTTGGCCGTCTTGTCGAAGGCTTCCCCGGCCGCGTCGTCCAGGGTTTCGCCCAGCAGCCGGTAGCTGCCGATGGCGTCCACCGCTACCAACTGGGTGTGTCCGCCGGAGACCAGCAGGGCCACGAAGGGCGCCGCGGGCGGGTCGTCTTCCATCAAAGGCGCCAGCAAATGGCCTTCCATGTGGTGCACACCCACCGCCGGGATCTCCAACGCCCAGGCCAGGGAACGGGCCACGCCCGCCCCGACCAGCAGCGCGCCGACCAGTCCCGGGCCGGCGGTATAGGCCACCCCGTCTAGGTCTTCCAGCTTCAGATCGGCCTCGGCCAGGGTCTGTCTGACCAGCGGCAGCAGCTTGCGGACATGGTCGCGGCTGGCCAGTTCCGGCACCACGCCGCCGTACTCGGCGTGCAGCGCGATCTGGCTGTAAACCGCATGGGCGCGCAGGCCGGCACTGCCCGTCAGGGCCGTGTCGTAGACGGCCACGCCGGTTTCATCGCAGGAGGTTTCAATGCCAAGGACGCGCATGGGGCTCGAAATGGGGACTCGGAAGCGGTAATCCAGCGCCCGGGCGGGTTGCAGGCGGGCCCGGGCTGCCGTTATCATACGCGGCTCGCCGGGACTGACCCGGTTGTTTGTGTCCCGGAGATTCCATGCCCAGCGTCAAAGTCCGCGAAAACGAGCCTTTTGAGTTTGCTCTGCGTCGCTTCAAGCGTACCTGCGAAAAAGCCGGTGTTCTGGCCGAAACCCGCAAGCGCGAGTTCTACGAGAAGCCGACCCAGGAACGCAAGCGCAAGGCCGCCGCCGCGGTGAAGCGTCAGCTGCGTCGCAGCTCGCGCGACGTCACCAAGCGCCAGCGCCTTTACTGAGCCGCGTCGCTTCGCCAGAAGCCGGCACGCGCGAGCGTAGCCGGCTTTTTGTGTTTTTAGGCCCTGTAGGGCGGGCATTGCCCGCCGCGGGTTCGAGCAAGAGCACGGCGGGCAATGCCCGCCCTACGATCGGAATCTGGAGACTGCCATGAGCCTTAAAGAACAGTTGGTCGAAGACATGAAAGCCGCAATGAAAAGCGGCGACAAGCAAACGCTGGGCGTGGTGCGCCTGATCAACGCGGCCATCAAGCAGCGCGAAGTGGACGAGCGCATCGAGCTGGACGACGCCGCCGTAGTCGCCGCGATGGAGAAGATGGTCAAGCAGCGCAAGGATTCGGTCAGCCAGTTCGAGGCCGCTGGCCGCGAAGACCTGGCCGCGATCGAGCGCGCCGAGATCGTGGTGATCGAGAAGTACCTGCCGGCCAAGCTGGGCGAAGCCGAAATCCTGGCCGAGATCGACGCCGCCATCGCCCAGACCGGCGCGACCGGCCCCGCGGACATGGGCAAGCTGATGGGCGTGCTGAAGCCGAAGCTCGCAGGTCAGGCCGATATGGGCTTGGTGTCGGCGCTGGTGAAGAAGAAGTTCGCGGGCTGAGTTTTTCTCCTTCCCCTTCAAGGGGAAGGACGGGATGGGGATGGTTTCCCGTCCGATCCCATTGATTCACTTTCGCAGCCACACCATCCCCACCCAACCCTCCCCTTGAAGGGGAGGGCTATGCTGCTTCGGCCATGACTGAATCCATCACCTCCCCGAATGTCGAACTACGTCCCGCGACGCGCGCGGACGTGCCGCAAATTCTGGCTTTCGTCCGCGAACTGGCTGAGTACGAGCAGCTCGTCCATGAGGCCGTCGCTACCGAAGCCGACATGACCGAGCAATTGTTCGGTGCGCGCCCGGCCGCGGAAGTAGTGATCGCCGAAGTCGACGGCCAGCCGGCCGGATTCGCGTTGTTCTTCCATAATTTCTCGACCTTCCTCGGCCAGCGCGGCCTGTATTTGGAAGATCTGTTCGTTCGTCCGCAATATCGTGGCCTGGGCCTGGGCAAGCGCCTGATGATCCATCTGGCCAAACTGGCGACGGAACGCCATTGCGGCCGCTTCGAGTGGTCGGTGCTGGACTGGAACACGCCCGCCATCGATTTCTATCGCGAACTCGGCGCGTCGCCGCTGGACGAGTGGACCGTACAGCGCGTCACCGGCGATGCGCTCAAGGCGCTGGCTGCACGCGATCCGCGGTGAGTAGGGTCGCGGTCGCAATTCGGGTTCGCAACCTTCTCAGTTGGCCTGACGGCAATCCTTCAGCACCATGCCTTGAGGGGTGAATTCTTCCACCTTGCCGATCAACGTCACCCAGTCCTGCGCCCTCAACGTGGAGAAATACTCCTGCTGATCCAGCGCCATCTTGCATTCGATGCTGAAATTCAAGTTGTTGTAGCTGGAGTCCTGACGGACCCGCAGCAATCCGCGGGTGACCGTGACCAGATAGTCGATGCGACCGACGGTGTCGCGCTCGAACGATTCGGAGGCGGTATAGACCTGGCCGTCTATCCGGTAGGTGCGGCCGACGTACTTGGCGGCCAGCGGGGCGAGCGTCGCATCGATTTCACTGCCGCCGGAGGAAGAATAGGTGCCCAGCAGCAGGTCCTTGAGCCCGCGGGTGTTGAGGGTGCTCGTGGTCTTCCTGACTTCACGGCCGATTTCCGCCGACAGGTCCACCGCCTTGGCGTCGATAACGCGGCCCGTGCCGCTCTTCGCGCGCGCCGCAGCGGCGATGGCTTCGCCCTCCTTGCCGCCCTTCAGTTTCGCCAGCATTCCGCAGATCTTCGCTCGAGCGGCTTCGGCCGGGAATTTCTGCCCGGGTGCGGGCTTGGTGACTATTGAGACTTCGCCGGAGCTGCTGGCCAACGCCCTGATGGTCAGCGGCGGTCTTACGTTGGCCTGCATGAAAGTCAGTTCTCCGGCGTCGCCGGAAATGGACTCTCCACCGACCTGGAAGCCTTCGTCCATCGCCAACTTCTGCAATTGTCCCAGCGCGCTGCTGACGCTAAGGTCGGACACTCTGACCGTACCCCGATAAGTGAGGCCGTTGCGCGGGTCCCCTATCGTCTTGAAATCCTGTTCGCAGGTACCCGCATGGGCAGGGGCAATCGCGGCAGATATCAGCAGGCCGGCAAGATAAATTCCTTTTTTCATAGCAAATCCATTCTCGTGATTGACATTTCCGTGCTTGGAAGTCGTCGTGGCGTTACCGCACACAGCATGATCGGTGCGACTGACCGAGAGGTCGGAGGCGGCCGGATATTAAGGTGAACGGGCCCGAGGATCGGCTGAAGGGATGCCACGATGCGCCCGGCCGTGCGGATTTTGCGGCAGCCCGTTCGCTGCACTTGTTGGCGCCGTCGCGCTTCGGCCGGCATGGCCGCCAAATTCGGCGACGGCCGCTTCGAGCAGTCGGTGCTGGACTGGGGAACGGGCCGGGCCATCCGTTTCTACCGCGGCCTGGGCGCAGCGCGCCTGGAGGAATGGACGGTGCAACGGCTCAGCGGGCCGGCTCTGGACGCGCTGGCCGCGGAATCGGACCGATCCGGACGCCTAGGGTCCGGATCGAGTCCTGCGCATGACGAACGATTGGCGCCGGGCTCAGTTGGCCTGGCGGCAATCCTTGAGCACCATGCCCTGCGTATCGATCTGGTTCACCGTGCCCGCCAGCTTGACCCAATCGCCATCGGCCAGGGTAGTGAAGAACTTCGCCTGGTCCGGCGCGAGGATGCACTGGATGGTGAAGTTGTTGTTGTTGTTCGAAGAACTTTGGCGAATCGCAAGCAAGCCACGGGTTTGCGTGACCAGGTAGGCGACCTCCATTTCACCGCTGAACTGGTTCTCCGACACCGTGTAGATCTGTCCGTCGATCCGGTATTTGCGCCCCTTGTATTTGGCGACGATGGGCGCGAACGCTTCGTTGCGTTCGCCGGCGGTCGCGTAATTGCTGGAGCCGACCATCAGGTTGCCGAATACCCCCTTGCTGTTCACTCCCGCCATCGTCTTCTGGATGTCGCGGCCGATTTCCGCGGACAGCTTCGGGGCCTCGGCATCGATGACCTGGCCTGCGCCGGTCTTGGCGCGCGCAGCGGCGGCGATCGCCTCGCCTTCCTTGCCGGTCTTGAGCTTGGCCAGCATCGAGCAGATTTCAGTGCGCGCCCCTGCGACTTCCATCTTCTGGCCCCGGGCCAGTTTTGTGCCCAGCGATACCTGCCCGGAGCTGTCGGCCTGCACGCGCCATACCAGCGGCGTGCGAAGATTGGTCTGGGTGAAGAGCAACTCGCCCGAATTGCCGGTGATCGACTCGTTGCCGATCTGGTAGCCCTCTTCCTGGGCGATCTTCTGCATTTGCCCAAGGGCGCTACTGACGCTCAGGCCCGGCTTCTGCACCTGACCCATGAACAACATGCCATTGCGCGGGTCGCCGACCGCCTCGAAACCGTCTTCGCAAGTACCGGCGCGCGCGGCCGTGGACAGGGCCAGCAGGCCCACAAGACACAACATCCTATTCCCCATAAAACCTCCCTATGAGCGGAATCCCGCTCGTCCTGAACGAGCCGCGGCGTACACGATTCCGGTGTGATACCCGCGGCGGATCGATCATACTTGAATCGCAGAAAATACAATGCCGGCAATGGCGATGCGCCCCGCACCCATGGCGGCAGTCTTACCCCAACGGGCCGGCACGATCGGCCCCGCAACCGAGGCTTCCAACCCCAGCATGGCGCGTATTCCCGACGCCTTCATCGACGACCTTCTGGCGCGCACCGACATCGTCGAGGTGATCGGTACGCGCGTGCCGTTGAAGCGGCAGGGAAAGGAGTATTCGGCGCGCTGCCCGTTCCACGACGAACGTTCGCCGTCGTTCACGGTGTCGCAGACCAAGCAGTTCTACCACTGCTTCGGTTGCGGGGCGCACGGTACGGCCATCTCGTTCCTGATGAACTACGATCGTCTGGAATTCCTCGATGCGGTCGACGAACTGGCCAAGCGCGTGGGCATGGAAGTGCCCAAGGAAACCCAGAAACGGAACGAGACCGACGACGGCCGCGACATGTACGCGGCGCTGGACGCGGCGGCGAAGTTCTTCCAACGGCAATTGGAGGGCAACGAAAAAGCGAAGGCGTATCTCGACCGGCGTGGCGTCGACGAGAGCATCCGTACGCAATTCTCTATCGGCTATGCGCCCGATGGGTTTTCCGCGCTCAAAGATGCGCTGGGTACCGACGAGCGCCGGATCAAGCTGCTGGACAAGACCGGCATGCTGTCCAGGAGCGACAACGGCCGCGTCTACGACAAATTCCGCGACCGTGTGATGTTCCCCATCCACGACCGCCGCGGCCGGGTGATCGCCTTCGGCGGGCGGGTGCTGGCCAAGGACGACGGTCCGAAATACCTCAATTCGCCGGAGACGCCGCTATTCCACAAAGGGCGCGAACTCTACGGTCTGTGGCAGGTGCGGCAGGCCAACCAGAAGATCGAACGATTGGTGGTGGTGGAGGGCTATATGGACGTGGTGTCATTGTTCCAGTACGGAGTGACGCAAGCCGTCGCGACGCTGGGCACGGCGACCACGCCCGATCATGCCGAGCTGCTGTTCCGCAATTCGCCGGATGTGTATTTTTGCTTCGATGGCGACGCTGCCGGCCAGCGCGCCGCCTGGAAGGCGCTGGAGTCGGTGTTGCCGCGCATGAAGGACGGACGCCAGGCGTTCTTCCTGTTCCTGCCCGATGGCGAAGATCCGGACAGCATCGTGCGCAGCGAAGGCGCGGCGGGTTTCGATACGCGTCTGCAACAGGCCACGCCGTTGTCGCAGTTCTTCTACGACGAACTGGGCAAGGACGTGAAGCTCTCGACGCTGGACGGCAAGGCGAGATTGGCCGAACGCGCCAAACCCCTGCTGGCGCAGATTCCCGACGGCGCCTTCGGCGACCTGATGCGGCAGCGCCTGGGAGAGATTACCGGAGTAGGCGTGCAGCAGCCCGTCGCGCTGCCCGAAAAACCAAAAACAGTTTCGCGCCTGCCCGCGCAGACGCAGAAACGCAGCTTGGTGCGTGGTGCGATCACCGTCCTGCTCCAGCAACCTTCGTTGGCGCTTTCGCTGGAGCCACCATACGGTTTCAAGGACCTCAACCAACCGGGCGTGGGACTGCTGATCGAGCTGCTGTCCTTGGTTCATGCACGGCCGGAAATCACCACCGGTGCGTTACTGCAGCATTTCTCGGAACGAGACGACCTCAACGCACTGCAGAAACTGGCATCGGAAGCCGTGCCAGGCGACGCAACCATCTGGCGGCAGATCTTGATCGATGCGGCCGAACAGCTTGAAGACCAGGCCATTCAGCAGCGCCTCGCGGAATTGCACGCCAAGATGGGCGCCGGCCCCCTGGACGTCGCCGACAAGTACGAACTGATGGCCCTGATGCAGGCGCAACGCCGTCGCGGCAAACTGCCGTCCTGACAAACCTGGATGTCCCGGTCAACTCGCAGCTCCACTGCGCTTCGCCAAAGGTGCTCCCAACCGGCTCAGCGTTCGACAGGATTATCTGCGAACAGCTGATCGCGCTGTTTAGCGCAGATCCTTCACCACTTCCCCGCCCTTCATCACGAAGGGAATCGCTTCGAGCAGACTGACATCCTGGGTCGGATCGCCGGCGACGGCGATCAGATCGGCCCAGCGATCCTTCTCGATCGCACCGACGTCCTTGCGGTCCAGGGCTACGGCCGCATCGAGTGTCGCGCTACGGATCGCTTCGACCGGCGTCATGCCGTAGCGGACCATCACCTTGAACTGGCCGCCATTCAGTCCATGCGGATAGACGCCGGCGTCGGTGCCGTAGACCAGCTTCACGCCGGCGGCGTGGGCGCGGCGGAAACCTTCGCGCTGGATGTCGGCGACCTCGCGGTCCTTGCGTAGGTTGTCCTCCAGCACGCCGTTCTTCTTGCCTTCGGCCTGGGTGTAGTCGGTGTTGTAGATGTCCATCGACAGCCACGCGCCATGCTTCTTGGCCAGGGCGATGCCTTCGTCGTCGATCAGGCTGGCGTGCTCGATGGTGTCCACCCCGGCGCGGATCGCATCCTTGATGCCCGAGGCGCCATGCGCGTGCGCCGCGACCTTGAGACCCTGCAGATGCGCTTCCTCGACGATGGCCTTCATTTCCTCCAGGCTCAGCTGCTGCTGGCCCGGCTCGGTATTGCGCGAGAACACCCCGCCGGTGGCGCAGATCTTGATGACCTGCGCGCCGTACTTGCGCAGTTCGCGCACGCGCTTGCGGCCTTCCTCGGGACTGTCGGCGTTGAACGGACTCTTCTGCTCCATCGACGGCGGGAAGAAGGTCGAATCGCAATGGCCGCCGGTCGAGCCGAACGAATAGCCTGCAGTAACGATGCGCGGCCCGGAAATCTTGCCTGCGTCGATCGCCTGGCGCAGGCCGACGTCGTTCCACGCTTCGGCGCCGACGTTGCGCACGCTGGTGAAGCCAGCCATCAGCGTCTTCTGCGCGTGGGCCACCGCCAGCACCGACCAGAAGCGGTCACTGAATTGCAGGCCGGTGTAACCGCCATAGGAGGGATCGCTGTCCAGATGCACGTGCATGTCGATCAGCCCGGGCAGCAGGGTCATGCCCTGCAAATCCACATGCTTGGCGCCCGCCGGTACGGCGGCCGCGCCGCTGCCGGTTTCGACGATACGGCCGTTGCGCACCAGCACGTGCGGTTGGTCGACCAGGCGGCCGCTGCGGACGTCCAGCATGCGCTCGGCGGTGATCCATACCGTAGCTTCGGCCACGCTTTCTTGCGCGGAGACCGCGCCCGGCACGAGCGCCAGTCCGACGGCAAGAAAAAGGCACCCCGAAGCAAGCAGGCCACGTTCGATCATCTCCACCTTCCCGTTTTTATCGACCCGCCGAGTATAGGCAAAGCGAGCGGTGCCCGGACGGATCCGTGCCGTCAGGACTGCGGAGCGAACTCGATCAACGCCGTCGGCTGCAGCAACGGCATCAGCCAGTGGTCGGCCAACAGGAACGCGAACAGCGCCATCAGGTAGACGATGGAATAGTTGAACACGCGCATCGGAAAGAATTCGTCCGGCGGGTCCAGCAATCGCCATGCGTACCAGAGGAATACAGCACCCAGCACCAGCGCGCCGCCCAGATAGAAGAACCCGCTCATGCCGAAGATGCACGGCAGCACGGTGACCTCGACCAGCAGCACCGTGTAGAACAGGATCTGCCAGCGCGTATAGGTCACGCCATGGGTGACCGGCAGCATCGGCACCAGCGCGCGCGCATAGTCGTCGCGACGGAAGATGGCCAGCGCCCAGAAGTGCGGCGGCGTCCATACGAAGATGATCAGCACCAGCAGCAGCGCATACGGCCAGTCCCACTCGCCGGTCATGCCGGTGACCGCGGCCCAGCCCAGCAACGGCGGCGCGGCGCCGGCGACGCCGCCGATGACGATGTTCTGCGGCGTGGCGCGCTTGAGGAACACGGTATAGACGATCGCATAACCGATCAGCGAGGCGAAGGTCAGCACGGCGGTGATGGTGTTGACCCACACCGCCAGCACCGTCATCGAGAGGGCGGCCAGCGCCAGCGCGAACACCAAGGCCTGCCAAGGCTGCAGCTGGCCGACGACCAGAGGGCGCCACGAAGTGCGCGCCATCTTCGCGTCGATGCGCGCATCCAGGATCTGGTTGATCGCGGCCGCGCTGGAGGCCGCCAGCCAGATGCCGAGGAAACCGAGCGCGCCGTGCTTCAGCTGTTGCGCGTCTGGCATGCCGTCGATGGCCAGCAGCATGCCCACCAGCGCGGTGAACACGATCAGCGCGACGACGCGCGGCTTGGTGAGGCTCCAGTACTGGCGGATGACCGACATCGCTATTCCGGCTTGCGCAAACGCGCCAGCAGCGAGACCAGCACGAACAACAGCAGCGCGGCGCCGGCGTTGTGCGCCACCGCCACGTGCAGCGGCAGGGCCAGCTTGACGTTGAGGATACCCAGCGAGACCTGGGCGACGACCAGCACGATCAATGCAGTGGACCAGCTGCGCATGCCCGGCGTGTACAACAGGCGCACGGCGAACGTCAGCAGGTACAACGCAAGGACGACCGCGACGATGCGGTGCGCCATCTGGATGGCGATGCGCGAGGCGCCGTCCAGCACGCCGCCTTCGTAGTCCACGCCGACGCCGCGCCAGAGCACGAAGCCTTCGCGGAAGTCGTGCGGCGGCCACCACTGGCCCACGCACTTGGGGAAGTTGTCGGCCGACCAGCTGCCCGCGCCGCACGACAGGGCCGCATAGTTGGCGCTGACCCAGCCGCCGAGCGCGATCTGCAGCCCCAGCAGCAGCAGGCCCGCGATGACCCAGCGCTTCAGAGTGTCGGCTTCGACGACGATGATCGGACGGCCGATCGCGCGCCACGCCATCCACGTCAGCAAGGCGAATGTGGTCAGTCCGCCCAGCAGATGACCCATGACCACGATGGGCTTGAGCAGCCAGGTCACCGTCCACATGCCCAGCAGGGCCTGGAAGATGATCACCGCCAGGGTCAGCGCGCCGGTGCGAGCCAGATCCGTATTGGACCAGCGCAACGCGGCGAACAGCAGAATGGTTTCGCCAAGGATCGCCAGCACGGAGGCGGCGCCATGTTGCCCGCGCATGTACAGCGGAATCGCGGCCGCCACCAGCAACGAGGCGATGGCGATCTGCGCGATCCCGTAGCGGCGCTTGCGCGCGGCCAGCACTGCCAGCAGCAGCACCAGCACGCCCAGCGAACCGGCCAGCATCCTGTGCACCTGCTCGCGCCAGGCTTTATGCGTTTCGAAGGGACGGATGGCGCTGGCGGCGTGATCGTTCACTTCGCTGGCGGCCTGCGGCCATGCGGCGCGGCCGTAGCAGGTGGGCCAATCCGGACAGCTCAGGCCCGCATCGGACAAGCGCACAAACGCGCCGAACACCACCACGCACAACGTGAGCGCCACGGCGAGCCAGGCGAAGCGGTGAAAATGTTTATAGACGGCGGGACGGGCGAGCAGATTCATCAGATCAACTTGAGCAATTTCGAAACGTCGGTGCGGATGAAACCCGGATCGGTACCCGGCGCGTAACGCAGGATCACGAAGCCGTTGGGATCGATCACGTACACCGGCACGCCGGCGGGGTCGTTCACGCGCGGCAACGCGGTCAGCAGCTCGGGCGTTGGCTGCAGCTGGCGCAACGACACGGTGTCGGGTGCGCCGGCCGGACGCGGGCCGATCCACAGGATTTCGACGTGATCGGCGTTGTTGCCGAACAACTGCCACACCACGTCCAGGTCCTTGGCCAGTTTCAGGCAGTCGCTGGCGCAATCGGCCGGCGGCGCGACCACGATCCGCCACATGCGTTCGGCAGGTCGCCACGCGTAGTCGCCGCCACCTGCGAGCTTGGGCACCACTGCGCGCGCATCCACCGCCGGGCGCAGCATTTCGCCATGGGCCTTGGTGCCATGCGGTTGCCAGCCGCTGAACCGCAGCACGCCCGCCCCGAAGATGGTGCCGAAGAACAGCAGGAAGATCAGCACCAGGATCCAGCGTCCGCGGCGGATTCGTGCCGCCTCGGAGGAGGTCGGAAGAGGAGGATTCGAATTCATTTGCGGCATTTTCTCATGCGCAGAGGCTCTACGCTGCCTGCGAACGCTGCTTGCGCTTGCGCAAGGTCAGCACCAAAGCGGTGATGAACACGGTCAGCGCCAGCCCGAACCATTGCACCGCGTAGCCGAGGTGGCGTTCGGGCGGCAGGGTGTTGGGAAGGATGTCCAGGTCGCGGAGGTAGCCGACCTTGAGCGCGGGATCCAGGCGCAGCACGCGCGGAGCGAGCGTCGGCAGCTTGAGCGCGTTCGACAGCACCGCATGGTCGAGGCTGGTCGCCAACAGGTTGCCATCGGCCTGCGGCGAAGCGATCGCACTGGCCAGGCCCGCGGACGGCGGCGGCGCCAGCAGGCCAGCCACCTGCAAGGTGCCGGAAAAGGATTCGATTCGGGGAAGCCTGCGATCGCCCGCAAGCGGCATCCACCCCAGTTCCACCAACAAAGGCGGTGCGGCGGCGGCATCGGCTTGGTGCCTGTCGGGTTGGGACATGTTGGGTTGGAACACGCGGTAGACGCGGACTCCGGAACGGCCTTCGCGGGTCTGGTTGTCGAGCAGCACGGCGGGCGCTTCGGTGAAACGGCCCTCGCCTTGCGCCCAGTCGTAGACGGCTTTGCGCGCCGGATCCGCAGCGGCGCGCAACGGCAGCGGCTTGCGCACGGCCAGAACGCTTCGCGATTCGGCCAGCATCGCCTTTTTCTGCTGGGCGCGATCCAGCTGCCAGACGCCGAGGCTGCAGAACAGCGCCATCGCCAGCAAGGCGAGCGTCCAGCCGAACAGATTTCCAGTAGGCCGGCTCACGCGCGCTTGTCCCGTGCCTGCGATAATGCGGGCCTCGATACCACGTGTTCACCGCCGGACGAAAGCACCATGAACGACTCGCTGAAAACCCTGCTGATCATCGCGTTCCTGATAGTGATCCTGTGGAACCTGGGCGCCGGCCTGTACTACCTGCTGGTCGACAAGGGCCAGAGCAAGCGTACCGTCAATGCCCTGACCCGGCGCATCGCGTTCTCGGTGGCGCTGATCCTGCTGGTGGCGCTGGGCATCTATACCGGGGTGATCAAACCGCATGGTATCGGCGGCTGAGCAACGGGGAAGTCGCCCGCTGCGCGGGCTGTGAATGGGGAAGTCGCGCCTTCGACGCTGCAAATCAAAGAAGTCGGCTGCTGCGCAGCCTGAAAATGGACGAGCCATGCTTGCCATTCGCAGGCTGCGCAGCAGCCGACTTCCCCATTCACAGCCCGCGCAGCGGGCGACTTTCCGTTCTTACAGCACGTAGACGAACAGGAACAGGCCCAGCCACACCACGTCGACGAAATGCCAGTACCACGCGGCCGCTTCGAAGGCGAAATGGTTGTCCTTGGTGAAATGGCCCTTGAGCACGCGCAGCCACATGATCAGCAGCATCAAGGTGCCCAGGAACACGTGCGCGCCGTGGAAGCCGGTCAGCATGAAGAAAGTGGAGCCGTAGATGCCCGAACCCAGGGTCAGGTTCAATTCCTTGTAGGCGTGGATGTACTCCTCCGCCTGGAAGGTCAGGAACAGGCCGCCCAGCACCACGGTCAGGCCCAGCCAGATCAGCACCTGCGTGCGGTTGGCCGCTTTCAGCGCGTGGTGGGCGATGGTCAGGGTCACGCCCGAGCTCAACAGGATCAGGGTGTTGACCAAGGGCAGGCCCCAGGCCGGGATGGTCTGGAACGCGCCACCGACCTCTGCCGGACCCGAAGTCGGCCAGGCCGCGCTGAACCCGTCCCACAGCAGCGCATTGGTCATCACGCCGTCGCCTTCGCCGCCCAGCCACGGCAACGCCAGGTTGCGCGCGTAGAACAGAGCGCCGAAGAACGCCCCGAAGAACATCACCTCGGAGAAGATGAACCACACCATGCCCATGCGGAACGACACGTCCACCTGCTTGTTGTAGCTGCCGGTGATCGATTCGCGGATCACATCGCCGAACCACATGAACAGCGTGGCGCAGAGCATGACGAGGCCGGCGAAGAACGCCCACTTGCCCCACGCCGTCTCATTGAGCCAGCTGGCCACGCCCAGCATGGTGGTGAACATGGCGATGGAGCCCACGAACGGCCACTTGCTGTGGTGCGGTACGTAGTAGACGTTGGCGTCCGGCGAATGCGTTTGGGCCATGGCGGGGTCTTTCCTGTTTCTGATGCAGTTGATGCGATGGATTGCGGATTGTTGGGTTGCTTACGGCGCCGCGAGCGGCGTATGCGCTGTCTTGGCCGCGCCGAGCCGCGCGGTCAAGGCATCGTTCCTGAAGAAGGTATACGACAGGGTGATGGTTTTCACGTCGGCCGGCAGGTTGGGATCGACGATGAAACGCACCGGCATATCGCGGGTTTCGCCGGCCTGCAGGGTCTGGGCGGTGAAGCAGAAGCACTCTGTCTTGGTGAAATAGCCCGAGGCGCGCGACGGCGCGACCGACGGCACGGCGCTGCCGACAATGGTGTTCTTGCTGTCGTTGCGCGCGAAGTACAGCGCTTCGTTCAATTCGCCCGGCACCACCTGCATGGTCAGCTGTTCCGGATGGAACGCCCACGGCAGTTTCGAGTTCACGCCGCCATCGAACTGCACGGTCACCGTGCGCGCCTTCGGCGCCAGCGCTGCGGCCTGGGCTTCGCCCGGGCCCTGCTCCAGGCGGATGCCGAAAACCTTCTCGCAAGCGATGCGGTACAGCGGCACCAGCGAGAACGTGAAGGCGAAAGCGGCCAGCGACACGCCCACCAGCTTGAACAGTCCGGCCGCGTTGGACTTGTTGGCGCTCATGCCGCGGCCACGCCGGACAGGATGAAGGCGACGTAGATCGCCACCGCTATCGCGCCTATGACCAACGCCGTGCGCAGCGCGCGTTTGCGGCGCGCGGCGAGATCATTCTCGGTAGAGCTGGCAGCAGGGCGGCGCGGCGCGGTCATGGCGGATCAGTGGGTCACGTCGTCATGGGCCAGGTCGCCCGGGCGGATCACCGGCGGCGTGGTGAAGGTGTGGTGCGGAGCCGGCGAAGGCACCGTCCATTCCAGTCCGCGCGCGTGTTCCCAGGCGCGCGCTTCGGCCTTGGCGCCGTTGCGCAGCGAGCTCAACAGAATCGCCGCCATCAGGAACGGAGTGACGAACATGCCGAACGCGCCGATCGAGCTGATCAGGTTCCAGTCCGCGAACACCGGGTTGTAGTCCGGGATGCGGCGCGGCATGCCGGCCAGGCCCAGGAAGTGCTGCGGGAAGAACAGCAGGTTGACGAACACCATCGTCCACCAGAAATGCACCTTGCCCCAGAACTCGCTGTACATCCGGCCCGACCACTTCGGCCACCAGTAGTAGACCGCGGCGATGATGCCGAACAGCGCGCCGGTGACCAGCACGTAATGGAAGTGCGCGACCACGAAGTAGGTGTCGTGGTACTGGAAGTCGGCCGGCACGATGGCCAGCATCAGTCCGGAGAAACCGCCGATGGTGAACAGGATCACGAACGAGATCGCCCACAGCATCGGCGTCTCGAACGACAGCGAACCGCGCCACATGGTGCTGACCCAGTTGAACACTTTCACGCCGGTCGGGATCGCGATCAGCATGGTCGCGAACATGAAATAGATCTCGCCGCCCAGCGGCATGCCCACCGTGAACATGTGGTGCGCCCACACGATGAACGACAGGAACGCGATCGACGCGGTGGCGTAGACCATGGCCTGGTAGCCGAACAGCGGCTTGCGGCTGAAGGTCGGCAGGATCTCGCTGGCGATGCCGAACGCCGGCAGGATCATGATGTAGACCTCCGGATGCCCGAAGAACCAGAAGATGTGCTGGAACATCACCGGGTCGCCGCCGCCGGCCGCATTGAAGAACGAGGTGCCGAAGAATTTATCGGTCAGCAGCATGGTCACCGCGCCGGCCAGCACCGGCATCACCGCGATCAGCAGGAACGCGGTGATCAGCCAGGTCCAGCAGAAGATCGGCATCTTCAGCAGGTCGATGCCCGGCGCGCGCATGTTGAGGATGGTGGCGATGATGTTGATCGCGCCCATGATCGAGCTGACGCC
This sequence comes from Pseudoxanthomonas sacheonensis, assembly GCF_031455975.1. Lineage (GTDB taxonomy): Bacteria > Pseudomonadota > Gammaproteobacteria > Xanthomonadales > Xanthomonadaceae > Pseudoxanthomonas_A > Pseudoxanthomonas_A sacheonensis_A. Next base: position 532,303 of record NZ_JAVDTT010000002.1, read on the forward strand.
CATCATGTGGATGGCGAACACGGTGAAGGCCACGTTGTAGCCGCCCTGCAGCGACAGCGGCGGGTACAGCGTCCAACCGCCGGCCGGTCCGCCGCCTGGCAGCACCAGGGTCAGCAGCAGCATGGTGAAGGCGAACGGCAGGATCCAGAACGACCAGTTGTTCATGCGCGGCAGCGCCATGTCCGGCGCGCCGATCTGCAGCGGCACCATCCAGTTGGCCAGGCCCACGAACGCCGGCATCACCCCGCCGAAGATCATCACCAGCGCATGCATCGAGGTCATCTGGTTGAAGACCTCGGGCTTCACGAACTGCAGGCCCGGGGTCATCAGCTCCGCGCGGATGATCACCGACATGCCGGCGCCGATCAGGAACATGACGAAGCTGAAGATCAGATACAGCGTGCCGATGTCTTTGTGGTTGGTCGAGAAGAACCAACGCTCGATGAAGCCTTGCTTGTGGCCGTGATCGTCATGGTGGGCGACTTCGGAATAGGCCATGGGGTGTTACCTCAGAAAATCGGTGCGGGCTAGTGAAATGCGGATGGCGTGAGCGGATCGGCGTCGGTTAGACGCGATCAAGCCTTGGCGGGTTCGGGGGCGGGAGCGGCTTCGGCCGGTGCGGCGGCAGGCGCAGCCCCGGCGGGCGCGGCTTCAACCGGTGTGGCTTCGACCGGCGCAGCGGGGGCGGACGCAGGCGCAGGGGCGGCCGGCTTACGCGAAGCGATCCACTGTTTGAATTCTTCCTTCGATACCGCACGCACCACAATCGGCATGAAGCCGTGGTCCTTGCCGCACAACTCGGCGCACTGGCCACGATAGATGCCGGGGGTCTGGATGTCGGTCCAGGCCTCGTTGATGATTCCCGGAATGGCGTCCTGCTTCCAACCCAGCGCCGGCACCCACCAGGCGTGGATCACGTCGTCGGCGGTGATGACGAAACGGATCTTGGTGTTGACCGGCAGCACCAGCTGGTTGTCGACGTCGAGCAGGTAGTGCGGATTGGCCGCCACCGTCGGCTTGGCCCCGCTCTGGCGGATGCGATCGGATTCGCGGTCCAGGCGGCTGGTGAACACGACGTCCTGGCCCAGGTATTCGTACTTCCACATCCACTGGTAGCCGGTGATCTTCACCGTCATCTCGGAATCGCGGGTGTCGTACATGGCGATCAGCTTGGCCGTGGCCGGCCAGGCCATCACGATCAGGATCAGGATCGGGATCACCGTCCAGATGACTTCGGCCGTGGTGTTATGGCTGAACTGCGCGGCGACCGCGCCCTTGGAATGGCGGAACTTGACCATGGCGTAGGCCATCGCGCCGAACACGATGACGCCGATCACCACACAGACCCACAGCGCCACCATGTGCGCGTCGTAGGCGTGCTGCGCGGACGTGGTGACGCCCCTGCCCATGTTGAGCTGCCAGGGTTTGGGATCGGCCGATTGCGCCCAGGCCAATGCCGGCGCCAGCAACAATGCGCAGGCCGCACCCAAAGACCGCGTGACCCGCTTGAAGAAACCTTTCGCTTGCGTCATTGCCTAGACCCTTGTGCGTCATCGGTAGCGACTTGCCGCCGCCAGTAAATCCTGCAATTGCCTTGCCAGCTCCCGGCGTTCGGCCGGCCCGAGGAAGTTGCCCACCTCGACCCGCCTGCCGCTGGAAACCAGCGAAATCCTTTCGCCTTCCTCTTCGATACGCAGACGCACCCAATAGGGATGCGCCCGGAATATCGGCTGTGCCTCTGCCCCGGTTCCGGCGCTGCGGCTGACCTCCACCACCTCCGGATCGATGGTGATGCATTCGCCGCGTTCGCCGCTGCGCCACAACCAGCGCAGCGCAGCCGCCACGATCGCGCTGTGCAGCAGCGCGAAAGCCGGCGCGAACACATTGCCGGCCAGCCAGCCTGCGCTGGCCACCAGCCACATCGTCCCGGCCAGCACGGCGAACAGCGCCCTGAACTGAGGGGCCGTCAGCGCCCGGGGCGGTCGCAGGCTGAGCCGCGCGCCATGCCCAACCGGGAAAGACGGAACCACTTCGATCATGTCGCTACCCGCGCCGTAGCTGTCGCGGAAAACCACTAAATGGTAGCTCCCGTGCCGCATTGCGGCAAGCCGAAGGGGGTTCTCGCGGGTTCGCCACGCACTACACTAGGCGGCTCCGACACGCACTCTGCGGGCCTCATGACCGCCATTCCCCAAGCCGCCAGCGGCCTCGCCGCCGACGCACCGATCCTCTCTTCCGAACTGCCGGGCGAACCGGCGCCCCTGCGCCGCGCGATCACCGCGGCGTGGATGCGCGACGAAACTGAACATGTGCGCGAATTACTGGAGCAGGCCCGCCTGCCCGCCGAGGACCAGGCCAAGGCGCAGGCGCTGGCCGCGGACCTGGTCACCCGGGTCCGCGCGCGCGCGCAGGACCAGGGCGCCATCGAGGCCTTCATGCGCCAGTACGACCTGGGCAGCGAGGAAGGCGTGCTGCTGATGTGCGTGGCCGAGGCGCTGCTGCGCATCCCCGACCAGGACACCGCCGACAAGCTGATCCGCGACAAGCTGGGCGACGCGGACTGGAAGAAGCACATGGGCGAAAGCGACTCGGTGCTGGTCAACGCCTCGACCTGGGGCCTGATGCTGACCGGCAAGCTGGTCAGCCTGAACGACCTGACCCGCCACGATGTGCGCGGCGCGTTCAAGCGCCTGGTCGGCCGCGTGGGCGAACCGGTGATCCGCCTGGCCGTGCGCCAGGCCATGCGCATCATGGGTCACCAGTTTGTGATGGGGCGCACGATCGCCGAGGCGCTGACCCGTTCGCGCAAGGGCGACAACGCCAACTACCGTTATTCGTTCGACATGCTGGGCGAGGGCGCGCTGACTTCGAAAGATGCCGCGCGCTATCTGGAGGCCTATCGCAAGGCGATCCATGCGATAGGAAAGACGGGGCCATTCGCCGACGTCTTCGCCGCTCCCAGCATCTCGATCAAGCTCTCCGCGCTGCACCCGCGCTACGAACACGCCAAGCGCGCCCGGGTCATGGCCGAACTAGCCCCGGGCATCCTGGAGCTGGCGCAGCTGGCCAAGTCCTACGGCATCGGCTTCACCATCGACGCCGAAGAAGCCGACCGCCTGGAACTTTCACTGGACCTGATCGAAGCCACTTTCTCCGACAAATCGCTCGACGGTTGGGAAGGCTACGGCCTGGCCGTGCAGGCGTACCAGAAGCGCACGCCGTATGTGATCGACTTCCTCGCCGACCTGGCCCGCCGCGTCGGCCGGCGCATGCCGGTGCGCCTGGTCAAGGGCGCGTACTGGGATGCGGAAGTGAAACGCGCGCAGGTGGAAGGCCACCCGGGCTATCCGGTGTTCACCCGCAAGCCCAATACCGACGTGTCCTATCTGGCCAATGCGCGGCGCCTGTTCGCGAATATCGATGCGCTGTATCCGATGTTCGCTACGCATAACGCGCAGACGATTGCGGCGATCCATGCTTTGTCCCTTCTCCCGTCGGGAGAAGGTGCCCGTAGGGCGGATGAGGGTCCGGAGCATCCGACTACTGAGGCACGCGCCGTACCCTCACCCCAACCCCTCTCCCGCAGGGAGAGGGGCTTCGAATTCCAGAAACTCCACGGTATGGGCGACGACCTTTACGCCGAAGTAATTCCGAAAGAACGCCTTGATGCGCCCTGCCGCGTGTACGCGCCGGTGGGTTCGCACGAGGACCTGTTGCCGTACCTGGTGCGGCGCCTGCTGGAGAACGGCGCCAACTCCAGCTTCGTCAACCGCATCACCGACGAAAACGTCGCCATCGAAGACCTGATCCGCGACCCGGTGGAAACCGTGTCGTCGTTCGACTCCATTCCGCACCCGCGCATCCCGCTGCCGGTGCAACTTTTCCAGAACCAGGCGCCGAGCCTGAGCACCAACAGGAAGAATTCCATGGGCGCCAACCTCGCCAACGATCAGGACCTGCGCGCGCTCGCCGAGCAGGTCAACGCCGCTTTCCACCAGGCCGGTCCGCACGGCTGGCGCGCCGCGCCGCTGGTGCCGGGCGCGGTGCTGTCCACCCGCGCTTTGCCGGTGACCAACCCCGCCGACCGTCGCCAGACCATCGGCGAATGGCATGCGGCCGATGCGGCCATCGTCGAGAAAGCCCTGCAGAACGCAGTCGCCGCGCAGCCCGGCTGGGACCGCACGCCCGCTGCGGGCCGCGCGACGATCCTGGAGCACGCCGCCAGCTTGCTTGAAGCGCGCATGCCCGAATACATCGCGCTGTGCGTGAAGGAAGCCGGCAAGACCATTCCCGACGGCGTGGCCGAGGTGCGCGAGGCGGTCGACTTCCTGCGTTACTACGCAGCGCAGGCGCGCGCGCAGTTCGGCGCGCCCGAACGCCTGCCCGGACCGACCGGCGAATCCAACGAACTGCAACTGCACGGACGCGGCGTATTCGTCTGCATCAGTCCGTGGAATTTTCCGCTGGCCATCTTCCTGGGCCAGGTCGCCGCGGCGCTGGCCGCCGGCAACAGCGTGATCGCCAAGCCGGCCGAGCAGACCAATCTGATCGGCCATGCCGCGGTGAAGCTGCTGCACGAAGCCGGCGTGCCGGAGAACGTTGTCCAGTTCCTGCCGGGCGACGGCGCCGTGGTCGGCGCGGCGCTGACCCAAGATCCGCGCGTGGCGGGCGTGGCCTTCACCGGTTCCACCGACACCGCACGCGCGATCAACCGCGCGATGGCCGCGCGCGATGCGGCCATCGGCGTGCTGATCGCCGAGACCGGCGGCCAGAACGCCTTCATCGCCGATTCGTCCGCGTTGCCGGAACAACTGGTCAAGGACGCGATCGGTTCGGCTTTCACCTCCGCCGGCCAGCGTTGCTCGGCCGCGCGCGTGCTGTTCGTGCAGGAAGACATCGCCGACAAGGTGATCGGCATGCTGGCCGGGGCGATGGACGAATTGAAGGTCGGCGATCCCGGCCTGCTTTCCACCGACGTGGGCCCGGTAATCGACGCCGACGCCTTGAAGCTGCTGGAAGACCATGCTGCGCGCATGGATCGGGAAGCGAAACCAATCAAGCGCGCGCATACGGATGCTTCCGTCGCTCACGGCACCTACTTCGCGCCCGGCGCCTGGGAGCTGCATTCGCTGGATCAGCTGCACAAGGAAGTCTTCGGTCCGGCCCTGCACGTGGTGCGCTGGAAGGGCGAGGAACTGGACAAGGTCATCGACGCCATCAACGCCACCGGCTACGGCCTGACCCTGGGCGTGCATTCGCGCATCGACGAAACCATCGACCGCATCGCCGCACGGGTGAAGGTGGGCAACGTCTACGTCAACCGCAATCAGATCGGCGCGGTGGTCGGCGTGCAGCCGTTCGGCGGCCAGGGCCTGTCGGGCACCGGTCCCAAGGCCGGCGGCCCGCACTATCTGCCTCGCTTCGCCACCGAGAAGACCGTCACCGTCAACACCACCGCGGCCGGCGGCAACGCCTCGCTGCTGACCCTGGGCGACTGACCGACCCGTTCGCGGGCGTCCACTTGGCTGCGTCGGGCGGCTTGCGGCCAAGATCGGCCGCAGCCGTGACGATGGGCCTTAACCGCCGATACTATCGGCAGGTATGACCACGGACTTCTACAACCTGCTGCTCAGCGACTGCGGTCTTGCGGTCGTACTGCTGGTGTTGTTCTGGTACGTGGAGCGCATCTCGCGCGGCCTGCGCGGCATCGCGCTGTGGGGCGTGGCGCATCTGGTGTATTCGCTGGGAGCGGCCATGCTGGATGGCACCACCCAGGAACTCGCGCGTTCCGGCGATACCCACGCCGCCTATTGGACCGCCGGCATCGGCGGCCTGTTGGCCTGCGCCGGATTGGCCGGCCTGGGCTGGTCCATCACCCAATTCGTGGGTCAGCGCGCGCTGCGTCGCGGCGAATGGCTGCTGATGCCGCTATTGCTTGGCCTCTCGCTGACGGGTTGGATGTTCTGGGGCAGCGTGGACGCGCAAGGCGCGGCGATGAGCGCGGCCGAAGTGCTGGTGCTGCTGGTGTTGATCGCGCAGCTGCGGCACCTCAACACCCCGCCGGACCGTTTGCCCGCCCGCCTGATGATGATGGGTTGCGCGGTGTTGGCGATTCTTTACGGGCGCGACCTGCTCAGCGCCTTCCTCGGCGAATACGGTCCCAACGATGCCTGGGTCAACCTGGATCTCTCGATCTGGTTCCTGCTCAATTTCTGCATGCTCATGCTGACCAGTTTCCGCGCCAGCGAATCCCTGCGGTTGAGCGCATTGTTCGACCCGCTGACCGGCGCCCTCAACCGGCGCGGCCTGAGCAGCGAATTGCGCACGCACGTAGAAGCCGCGCCCGTCGGCAAGGGCCTGGCCGTGATCGTGATGGACCTGGACCACTTCAAGATCATCAACGACGTGCATGGCCACGAAACCGGCGACGAGGTCCTGCAGGGCTTCTCCGACACCGTGCGGGCCTGCATCCGCAGCGACGATCTGTTCGCGCGGATCGGCGGCGAGGAATTCGTGGTGGTGCTGCCCGACAGCAGCGCCGAAAGCGCGCGGCACATGGCCGAACGCATCCGCATCGAAGTGGCGGCGCTGGAGTTCGCCGCGCGCGATGCGCCGGTGAAGGTGACGGTCAGCGCGGGGGTGGGCGCCTCCCGCGAACCGCAGGCGTTTCCGGCGCTGATGCGGATCGCCGACCAGGCTCTGTACGAGGCCAAGCGGTTGGGACGCAATCAAGTGCAGATGCGCTTGCACGCCTGAGGGAAGTCGTCGGCAGGAATAGAAGCATCCTGATCTTAGTAGGGATGCCGCCGCTGTTTTCTCCTCTCCCCTTCTGGGGGAGGGGCCAAATTAGCGGCAACAAGCCGCACTAGATTCCGGAACATAAAAAACCCCGCCGTAGCGGGGTTTTTCTTGATGCGATGCTGCTGCGATCAGAAGCGGTACTGCGCGGAGACGCCATACAGGTCGGCGCCGCCGTCGTATTCGCCTACCAGGCGCGAACCGCTGGAGGACAGCAGATCCACTTCCGGCGTATCGACCAGGTCGATCTTGACGTAGCTGGCGCTCAGTTCGAAGTTCTCCGTCGCCTTCCAGGTCAGGCCCAGCGAATACCACATGCGGTCCTGGTCGGGCATGCGCGGGGTGCGGTACGGACGGCTGATCGGGGAGTCGTCGCGGGCCACGCCGGCACGGAAGGTGAACTTGTCGTTGAACGCGTACTCGCCACCGACCGAATAGAACCAGCTGTCCTTCCAGTTGTAGTTTTCGGCCGCATCGGCCTGCAGCGGGTTGTCGAATTCGATGCGGATTTCCTGCAGCGAATGCCAGTCGGTGCGCGACACTTCGGCCATCAGGGCCAGGCGTTCGTTGGTCTGCCAGGTGCCGCTGAAGATGTCGATGCTGGGCGTGGTCAGCTGGGCGCCGCCGCCGTCGGTCGGCAGGTACACCGCGTTGCCGATCAGCGCGCGCACGTTGCCCGGAACGGTGAATTCAGCCGTGCCGCGCAGATCGTGGTCGATTTCCGAACGGTGCGAGTAACCGAACGACAGGTTGTCGGTCGGTCGCCAGTTCAAGCCGACGATCCAGCCCAAGCCGTTGTTGGTGCCATGGATCTTGGCCAGGCCGTCGTTCTTCTGCGGACCATACGGAGCAGTGGCAGGGCTGGGGGTGATGCAGGCCGCGATGTTGATGCGGCAGATGGCCGAACCGAAGTCGACCGCATTGGACAGGGTCACATCGGCGCGCTCGTAGACCAAACCGGCGCCGACCGAGAAGCGGTCGCCCAGCGCGAGCGAAGCGGCCAGGGTCAGGTCGACCAGCTTCACGTCAGATTCCAGCGCGTGGTAACGGCCGACCCAATCGCTTTCGTAATCGGTTTTCAGGCCGAACGGGGCGCTGATCATGGCGCCCACGGTCAGGTACTCGAAGCTGTCGCTGAGCGGCAGGATGAAGGACATCGCCGGCACGACGCTCACGCCACCGGCGTTGCCGCCGTCGCCGCCGGTAAGCGGACGCGCCAGCGGGCTTCCTGCAGCGGCAGTGCCGCCGCCGCTGAAGTTGAACGACAGGTCGATGGCGGTGAGATCGGCCTGCACCGTCTTCTCGGTGAAGGTCGACATGACGGCCGGGTTGTTGACCACTACCGAGGCGTCGCCCTTGGCCGAAGCCGAGCCGGCCGTGGCGCGGCCCAGGGCCTTGACGCTGTTTTCTTTCAGCTGGAAGGCCGAGGCCTGGGCCTGGCCACAAGCGAGGGCGCCGGCGATGCCGAGGGCCAACGCCGAGATGCGGGTTACTTTGCTTACGAATTCCATGATTTCTCTGCTCCGGAAGGACGTGGGAAAAAGCTCACTGCGTCGTTCGAGGACAATGCTTAGCCCTACTACCACGTGCCGGAATCCCCTCCCGACATACGACGCCGTATGCAGTATACATTCAGGGTATAACCAAAAGCTAACAATCCACGGCCCTGCTGGTTAGACTTGGGTTCATGGTTGTGATGCAAGTCACTGGCAGCGCTCAGTTTGAGGAACGGGTACATTCCCGCCATGTTCGTTTCCCTCCCCTCGCGTAAGAAACCTGCCCTGCGCTGGGCCACACCGGTTCTGTTCGCGGTGCTGTGGGTGGCTTTCCTGTGGGCTGCGACGCGACCGGTCGCGGCTCACGACAGCTTATTGCTGGATTGGGGCGCCCTGTCCGGCGGCTTGTCCTCGCCCCAGGACTGGATGGCCGCCATCCGCGACGGCAGCGCCCTGCGCTTGTTCACCGCCTTGTTCCTGCATGCGGACTGGGCGCACTTGCTGGGCAATCTGGTCTTCCTGCTGATCTTCGGTCTGCCCGCGGAACGCACCATGGGGCCGTGGCGGTTCCTGGTTCTTTTCCTGTTGGGCGGGGCCTTCTCCAATCTGGCCGCGGTGTTGGCGATCGGCGCCCCCGACCGGGTGATCATCGGCGCGAGCGGTGCGGTCTCGGCGGTGATCGGCGCTTATCTGGCGCTGTTTCCGCGCGCCAAACTGGGCGTGGTGGTGCCGCTGGGGCTGTTCCTGGAATTCGTGAAGGCGCCCGCATCGCTGTTGATCGGTATCTGGGCGCTGCTGCAGGTGATCTTCGCCTACATCGGTCCCGCCTTCGGCGCGGTGGCGTGGTCGGCGCACATCGCCGGTTTCCTGTTCGGCATCGTGTTCGCGCTGTTCGTGCGCGCGGCGATCGCGCGGCGTTTGCGCAAGCGGCAAGGGTACTGAACGGCCGTTGTGGCGCCCGTTCGCTTTTGTCCGCCAAAGGCCACCGACCCACACCCGACTCTTATAATCGGTCCATGGCCAAGTCCCTCTACAAAATCACTTTCCTCAACCACGGCAAGATCTACGAACTGTATGGCCGGCATGTCGCGGCCAGCAGCCTGTGGGGTTTCACCGAGGTGGGCGAACTGGTGTTCGATGTGCACGACGGCATCGTGGTGGATCCGACCGAGGAGCGCCTGCGCGACGAGTTCGCCGGCACCAAAGTGCTGCACCTGCCTATGCAGAGCATCGTGCGCATCGAGGAAGTGGAACGTAAGGGCCAATCGGTGATCCGCGATGCGGAGAGCGGCGAACGGGTGGTGACGCCGTTTCCACTGCCGGCAAAACCCCGTTAGCGGGCTCGTCGAAGCGAACCCCGTTGATCGGAAAGCGCGGAGGTTTCACGGCCGCTGAACGATGCCGCGCGTATTCAACGGCGCATGAGGGGATCCGATGCGAAGCATCGAGGAATTCGCCATGAAGACGACGCTATTCGCCCGCGCCACCTGCCTTTTGGTGTTGTGTTGCGCCCCAGTCGTTTCGAAAGCCCAGAACATCAGCATCCCATTACGGAGTTTCGAGGAAGTGCCTTCGATCTCCTCCGGCGCGCATGGCATGTTCCGCGCCCGCATCGACGACGGCGCGATCGCCTACCGGCTCAGCTACGAAGGCTTGCAGGGCGAAGTCCGCCAGGCGCACATCCATCTCGGCCAGAAGAGCGTCAATGGCGGGGTCAGCGTCTTCCTGTGCCAGACCGCGGCCAATCCCGATCCCACCGGCCTGGCGCCGACGTGCCCGGTCTCGGGCGAGGTCGCCGGGCTGTTATTGCCGGCGAACATCATCGGCCCCAGCGGACAAGGGATCACGGCGGGCGAGTTCGCCGAGCTCGTCGCTGCCATCCGCAAAGGCGTGGCTTACGTCAACGTGCATTCGTCGCTGTTTCCGGGCGGCGAGATCCGCGGCCAGCTCGACCGCGGAGGGCATGATGGACATTGAGCGTCCGAACTTCGCCGGTTCCCTCGCATTCGTGATGCTTCAGCGGTGCGTTATCGCGGCCGGCGCGGCGGCCATCTTCTTCAGCTCCGCCAACGCCGCATCGATCGGCTTGTCGCCGTCCAGCGCCTCGCCGGCGCTATAGCCTTCGGCGCCTTCATCGTCGCCGCGCAGATGGCCGGGCAGCGCGGCCTCGCTGTAGTCGATGCTCGCGCCGGTCGAACTGACGAACTTGGGATCCTTGGACGTCGCCGCCGTGTCCTGTTCCGGCTTCAACACCACATCCGGCACGATGCCGCTGGCCTGGATCGACTTGCCGCTAGGCGTGTAGTAGCGCGCGGTGGTCAGTTTCACCGAATCGCCGTTGTCCAGGGGCAGCACCGTCTGCACCGAACCTTTTCCGAACGTGCGGCTACCGACCACGCGCGCGCGCTTGTTGTCGCGCAGCGCGCCGGCCAGCACTTCGGCAGCGCTCGCCGAACCCGCATCGACCAGCACGACCAGGGGCGCGCCCTGCAGGCGGTCGCCCGGTGTGGCGTCGAACTTGGAATCGCTGACCGCGATGCGTCCGCGGGTGCTGACGATGTTGCCCTTGTCCAATAAATCGTCGGCCACCTGCACCGCGGAAATCAACAGGCCGCCCGGATTGCTGCGCAGGTCCAGTACCAGTCCGTTCAATTTTCCGCTTGTCTGCAGCTTGTCCAGGTTGCTCTGGAAATCGGCGCCGGTATCGGCCTGGAACGTGCTGATGCGCACGTAGCCGTAGCCCGGCTCCAACAGGCGGCTGCGCACGCTGGCGATGCGGATGGTCTCGCGGGTCAGGGTGACGTCGAAGGGCTTGGGTTTGCCTTCGCGCAACAGGGTCAAGGTGAGTTTGGAGCCCGGTTCGCCGCGCAGCGGCTCCATGCCGTCTTCGCCGCTGATCGGCTTGCCGTCGATGGCCACGATCACGTCGCCGGCCTTGATGCCGGCCTTGGCCGCCGGCGTGTCGTCGATGGGCGAGATGACGCGCAAGGTGTTGTCGGGTTGCTGCAGCAGTTCCACGCCCACGCCGTCGTAAGCGCCGGTGGCCTGTTCGTCGAAGGCCTCGGCGTCTTCCTTGTCGAAATACGTGCTGTGCGGATCCAGGTCCAACAACAGCCCGCGGATCGCCGAGTGCATCAGCTTCTTATCGTCCACCGGCTCGACGTAGGCGTCCTTGACCGCGTTGTACACCGCCACGTAGCGACGGATCTCGTCCAGCGGCACTTTCGAGGGCGCGGTTTCGGCCGCATCGGGATCGTCGCTGGAAGCGACCGCGGGTTCTTCCTTGTCCGCTTGCTGCTGGGCAAATACGGGAAAGGGCAACAACACCAGCAACAGGACCAAGGGCAAACGCATGCAATCGCTCCGGGGAGGCTTCAAAGGATCGACCCCGCACAGCCGCGCGAAGTTTCACCGGATTATGCGCGAAGCGGCCGTAAACCCGCGTTTAACCGCCGCACGCCGAGGCCAGGCGATTCAGCGGCGCTGCAGCCAGGAGGAAGGATCCACCGGCTGGCCGTTGCGGCGCAGTTCGAAATACAGCGCCGGCGTGCCCTGGCCGCCGGAAGTGCCGACTTTGGCCAGCGCGTCGCCGCGCTTGACCCGGTCGCCGGCGTCGCGCAGCAGGCTTTCGTTGTGCGCGTACAGGCTCATGTAGCCGTTGCCGTGGTCGATGATCAGGATCAGGCCGTAGCCGGTCATCCATTCGGAAAACACCACGCTGCCATCGGCCACCGCGGTCACCGTGCTGCCGGCCGGCGCACCGATCAGCACGCCGGAACTGGTGCGCCCGTCCGGCATGCGGCCGCCGAAGCGCGCCAGCAGGTTGCCCGACAGCGGCCAGCCCAGGCCGCCGACTTTCAGCGCCGGCGCATTGGCCACGGCAGGACGCGGCGAGCGAGTGGCCGTCGCCGCTTTGTCGCCGGCGTTGCGTGGCGAAGCGGCAGCGGCTTTCTTCTCCGCGGCCTCTTGCGCGGCCAAGCGACGGGCTTCGGCGCGACGCTCCCTCTCGGCGCGTGCGGCGGCCGCGCGCAGGTTGGCCAGCAGGGTTTCCAACGAACGCGCATCCTGGCCCAGCGCTTTCTCGCGCGCGCTCCGGTCTTTGTAGCGCTCGTCCAGATCGGCGGTCAGCGCGGCATTGGCCTTGCGGTCCTTCGCCAGCGCGGCGACCTGGGCGCGCTGCCGGTTGCGGGTGGCGTCGAGCTGCGCGCGGCGCGCGGCGATCTCGCGTTCCACCTCATCCAGCGCCTTGAGTTCGGTGGAGAGCGCGGCGATCTTCTGCGCGCGGTCGCTTTGTATGTAGCGATGGTAGGCCAGCGCGCGGTTCGCATCGGCCACCCGGTCCTGCGACAGCAATACCTTCAACGGCGCGTCGCCACCCAGTTGGTAGGAAGCGCGCACCAGCGCGGTCAGTTGCTGCCGCTGCCGGTCCAGCCGCGTGCGCATCTCGTCGCGTTGCTGCTGCAATTGCGCGAGCGCAGCTTCCTCGCGCTTGAGCGCGGTTTCGGTGTCGTTGAGGGAGCGGCTGGATTTGCCGACCTGCTCGTCGGCCTCGCGCAGCTTGCGGGCCGCTTCTCCGCGCGCGTCCTCCAGTTTGCGGCGTTCCTGGGCGATGCTCTTCAGCTCGCCGCGCAGCTTCTGTAGTTTCTTCTCGGCTTCGCGCTGGCTCTGTGCGGCCGACGGCACGACGACCGTCAGGCCGATCGCCAAGGCAAGACAGGCCAGGGCGAAACGATGCCTCATCCGGCGTGGTCGAACAGGCTGCGGCCGGTCATTTCCACAGGCTGCGGCATGCCCAGCAAGTCGAGCAAGGTCGGCGCCACGTCGCGCAAAGCGCCGCCCGTGCGCAGCGTCGCCTTACGGTCGCCGACATACACCAGTGGCACCGGGCCTACGGTGTGCGCGGTATGCGGCTGTCCGGTCACCGGGTCGCGCATCATTTCCAGATTGCCGTGGTCGGCAGTGATGACCAGCGCGCCCTGTTGCGCACGCACCGCCGCGTCCACGGCGCCAATCGCAATGTCCACCGCCTGCGCGGCCAGGATCGCCGCCTGCAGATCGCCGCTGTGGCCCACCATGTCCGGATTGGCGATGTTGCACACGATCACGTCGAAGCGCGCGGAACCGATGGCTTCGACGAGTTTGCCGGTGAGTTCGGGCAGGCTCATCGCCGGCTGCAGATCGTAAGTGGCGACCTTCGGGCTCGGCACCAGGATGCGTTCCTCGCCGGCGAAAGGCTCTTCGCGTCCGCCGCTGAAGAAGAAGGTGACATGCGCGTATTTCTCGGTTTCGGCAATGCGCAGCTGGCTCAGGCCGGCATCGGCCAGCAATTCGCCCAGCGTATGGCTCAGGTCATCGGGCCCGAAGGCGACGGCCGCCGGCAGTTTGGCGTCGTATTCGGTCAGGCATACGAAGCGCGACAGCTTCGGCCGGCGCACGCTTTTATCAGCATGGTCGAAGCCGTCGAAAGCGGGCGATACGAACGCCGAAGTGATTTGCCGCGCACGATCGGCGCGGAAGTTCATGAACACTACCGCGTCGCCGTCGCGCATCGGCTGCGCACCGTCGATCACCGTGGGCAACGCGAACTCGTCGTTCTCGCCGCGCGCGTATGCGGCTTGCAGGGCGGATAGCGCATCGGCGGCATGTTGTTCGCTATTCGCCTCCACGATGGCGTCCCAGGCCAGACGCAGGCGGTCCCAGCGCTTATCGCGATCCATCGCGTAATAGCGGCCGCTGATCGAAGCGATATGGGCATTGCCCAGCCGATCGCACACCGACTGCAACGCCTGCAGACTGGCTTCGGCCGAGCGCGGCGGCGTGTCGCGTCCATCGAGGAACGCATGCACGGCCACGCGCGGCGCACCTTGGCGCTTGGCCAGCTCGAGCATGGCGAAGATGTGGGTCTGATGGCTGTGCACGCCACCCGGCGACAACAGCCCGAATACGTGCAAAGTACGCCCGTCGGCCTTGGTGTCTTCGCAGGCGCCGACCAGTTCGGGATTCTCGAAGAAGCTGCCGTCCTCGATCGCCGCATCGATGCGGGTCAGATCCTGATAGACGATACGGCCCGCGCCCAGGTTCATGTGCCCGACCTCGGAATTGCCCATCTGCCCCTCCGGCAGGCCCACGTGGCGGCCTTCGGTATGGATCAGCGTGTGCGGCGCGGTGGCCAGCAGGCGCTGCCAGTTGGGCAGGGTGGCCTGCGCCAGCGCGTTATCGGCGGTTTCTTCGCGGTGGCCCCAACCATCGAGGATCAGCAGGACGACGGGCTTGGGACGTGCGGGGGATGCGGACACGGGGGAACTCCGATGAGGGGCGGCCGATGAGGGGCGGCCGATGACGGGCGGTCGTTGGGGGCAGCGATGACTTCAGGCAGGTGAGGATTGTAACGAAGCGTGATGCAATGGATGCCCGCACCGCGTCCTCACGCGCAAGAAACCGGACGGGGTTTAAACCTTCGTCCCGCCCGGCGCATCACAGCCATCACACCCAGACAGGAAAAAACCATGTCCCGAGTACGCACCGCACTGTTCCTGGCCGTGGCGCTGAGCGCCGGTCCCGCTTTCGCCGCCGAAGACGTCTCCAAGGTCAACGGCAGCATCACCGCCGAAGCCGGCCAGACTTATGGCGATCTGGAAACGGTCAACGGCAGCATCCGCATCAACGGCGGCGCGACCACCGATCAGGCCAGCACGGTCAACGGCAGCATCGCGGTGGACGACAAGGCCGTCACCGGCGGCCTGGAAACCGTCAACGGCAGCATCAAGCTGGGACGCGACGTCACCGTCAACGGCGGCGTGGAAACGGTGAACGGCAGCATCTTCGTCGACCGTGGCGGCAAGGTGAAGGACGGCGTGGCAACCGTGAACGGCGCGATCGGCCTGGTCGCCACCCAGATCGGCGGCGGCATCGAAACCGTCCGCGGCGACATCACCGTCGGCGTCGATTCGCATGTGCGCGGCGGTCTGCGCGTGCAGAAGTCGCAGGGCATGTTCAACATCGAACCCAAACGCGACCCGCGCATCATCATCGGCCCGAATGCAGTGGTGGAAGGCACGCTGGTCTTCGAGCGCCCGGTCAAGCTGTACGTGCACAAGAGCGCGAAGATCGGCGCGGTCACCGGCGCCACCGCGCAATCCTTCGACGGTCCGACTGCTCCTAAAGACTGACCAATCCATGCACGACCGCACTGGAGCATAAGCGCTAGAATCCGGGGTTCCTGAACCGAGGAATCCCGGATGCGCTCCCCTCTGCTGTTGTCCCTCGCCCTATTGGCCGCGTTGTCGGCCTGCAAGCGCGAAACGCCCGAAACCGCAACACCCGAACCCGCCACGCCGGCCGCCGCCCCTGCAGCGCCCGAGCACGCCTTCTCTTCCGAGATCAATCCGGCCGACTTCTCCGAACTGGTGAAGACGCTGGCTTCCGATGAGTTCGAAGGCCGCGGCCCCGGCACGCCCGGCGAAGACAAGACCGTCGAATACATCCAGGCGCAGATGAAGCGCATCGGCCTGAAGGCCGGCAACGGCGACAGCTATTTCCAGACCGTGCCGATGATGGAAACCACCGCCGACGAAAACACGGCGATGACCATCGACGTCAAGGGCAAGGCGCACACGCTGAAGTTCGGCAGCGACATGGTGATCGGCACGCGCACCGGCCAACCGGAAGTGAAGATCGACGCCAGCGACATGGTCTTCGTCGGTTACGGCGTGGATGCGCCGGAACAGAAGTGGAACGATTACGCCGGCCTCGACGTCAAGGGCAAGACCGTGGTGATGTTCGTCAACGACCCGGGCTTCCACGCCAAGGACGAATCGTTGTTCGAAGGCAAGCGCATGACCTACTACGGGCGCTGGACCTACAAGTTCGAGGAAGCCGCACGCAAGGGCGCCGCCGCCGCGCTGATCATCCACGATACCGAAGGCGCATCGTACGGCTGGGACGTGGTGAAGAATTCCTGGTCGGGCGCCCAGTACGACCTGCGCGCCGCCGATGACCCGGCGCCGCGCGTGCCGCTGCAGGGCTGGATCACCGGCGACCAAGCCAAGACCCTGTTCGCCGACGCTGGCCTGGATCTGGACAAACTGCGCGCCGACGCCAACAAGCGCGGCTTCAAGGCCGTGCCGCTGCCGGCGAAGATGAGCGTGGACTTGAAGAGCACCAGCACCGAGAAGCAGTCGCGCAACGTAGTCGGCATTCTTCCCGGCAGCGAGAAGCCCGATGAAGCGGTGGTGTACATGGCGCACTGGGATCATCTGGGCAAGCACCCGGACGAGACCGGCGACAACATCTACAACGGCGCCGTGGACAACGCGACCGGCGTGGCCGGCATCCTGGAAATCGCCGAACAGTTCGCCAAGGTCGGCAAGCCGAAGCGTTCGGTGGTGTTCCTAGCGGTGACCCTGGAGGAATCGGGCCTACTGGGCTCCAAGTACTACGTCGCCCATCCGATAGTGCCGCTGGACAAGACCGTCGCCGTCATCAATCTCGACGCAATGGGCGTGGCCGGCAAGACCCGCGACATGACCGTGGTCGGCATGGGCAGTTCGGAGCTCGAAGACATCCTCAAGCCCATCGCCGAGAAGCAGGGCCGCACCCTGCATTCGGAATCGCGTCCGGAAGCCGGCAGCTATTTCCGCTCGGATCACTTCAACTTCGCCAAGGCCGGCGTGCCGGCGCTGTACGTAGACGCAGGCGACGACCTGATCGAGGGCGGCAAGGCCGCGGGCGAGGCGGCGGCCAAGGATTACAACGAGAACCGCTACCACAAGCCCGGCGACCAGTACGACGCGGCGACCTGGAAGCTGGACGGCACCATGGACGAACTGTCCGCCGTCTATGGCGTAGGCCTGGAGATCGCCAACGGCGATCGCTGGCCGAATTGGTATTCCGGCAATCCGTTCAAGCGCGCGCGCGACGCGATGTTGAAGGCCAAGCCGGCGGCAGCCGCGCCAGCGAAGTAAAACGCTTAGGCCCTCCCCTTCAAGGGGAGGGTTGGGTGGGGATGATGTGCCGCTCACGATTGGGATTTACTTCACTGGAAGGGAACACCATCCCATCCCAGCCTTCCCCTTGAAGGGGAAGGAGCTACACAGACGGCGCCGCAAGGCGCCGTCTCTTTTTGCGGACGCTTCGGCTAGGCTATGGCGCAACCTTGAGGAGAAAGACATGTCCATCGCCTACTGGTGCATCCTGATCGCCGCTCTGCTGCCGTACGTATGGGTGTCGGTCGCCAAGAAATCCGGCGAACGCTACAACAACCGCGATCCGCGCGATTGGCAGGCCAAACAGACCAATCCCCGCTCCAATCGCGCCCACGCCGCGCACCTCAATGGCTTCGAATCCTTTCCCGTCTTCGTTGCCGGCGTGCTGATGGCGCAGCTGGCCGGAGTCGGTGCCGGCACCATCAACCTGCTGGCCATCGTCTTCGTCATTGCGCGCGTGCTGCACGGCGTGTTCTACGTGGCCAATGTGCAGGCGCTGCGCAGCCTGGTGTGGCTGGTCGGATTCGCCAGCGCCATCGCCTTGATCGTGCTGGCGGCGCTGAAGGTAGGCTGATCTCATTGTTGTAGGAGCGCCCCATGAGCGCGAGCTTCATCTGCGAGAACAAACAAGAGTTCGCGTCCATCGGGCGCTCCTACAGAATCTTTTCGTCCCAATCGAACAAGGCGAACGCCTTCTTCCATTCCGTATCCAACGGCGCCGCCGCCGTGATGCGTTCGCCGCTGACCGGGTGCGCGAACGAGAGCCGCGAAGCGTGCAGCAGCATGCGATGCACGCCGCGCATCCGGAACTGCAGATTGTGGCGGCCATCGCCATGGCTGGTGTCGCCGATCATGTGATGGAAAGCGTGCTTGAGATGCCGGCGGATTTGGCGGAAGCGCCCGGTCTCCAGCGCACAACGCAACAGCGCATAGCGCGAAGTTTCGAACCCGGCCGAAGGGACCGGCAGCTCTCCGGTCGCCAAGCGGGTGAAATGCGTCACCGCCGGTTTCTTCTCCGGCTTGCCCGGCCCGCCATCGAGCGCATGGTCGACGGTGAAGGTTTCCTGCGGCCAGCCGCGGCAAACGGCGAGGTATTCCTTGTCCATCTCCTGCGTCATCAACGCCTTGCCCAGCGCGCCGGCGGTTTCGCGATCGAATGCCAGCAACAGGCAGCCGCTGGTGGCCCGGTCCAGCCGATGGATCAGGAAGATCGGCTTGCCGAACTGCTCGCGCAGACGATCGGCGGCGAAATCGGTTTCGCCGCGGGCCAGCTTGCTGTCGTGGACCATCAGTCCGGCCGGCTTGTCGATCACGGCCAGCCATTCGTCGAAAAACAGCGTCGGCAGCGCCAAGGTCGTTTCTTGCACAAGTTCTCCGGTCCGGATGCGGCGACGTCGCCAAGGCGGCGCAGCTTACTCCGGCTGCGGCCCAGTAACGCGCTTCTTCTCTCGTTCCTACAGGCTTCGTCGACCGATCGGCGCCGACGGCTAGCTCAGGCCATGCCGCAGCCAGATGACCGCGTCGGTCTGGTCGGTGAAAACGCGCGCGTGCATGCCCGCTTCCAGTGCGAATATCTCGCAGTACTCGATTCGTTCCAGTCCCATCGGCTTGACGTGCGCGATCCGCAACCGTTCCAACGGCCCGCCCTTCATCATCTCGACCAGCCGCCGCCAGTGCTCTTCGGATAAAGGCGTGCCGGTCATCTCGTCTATCAGCAGCAGCGCCGGCGAGGCCCGTTTGTCCAACTCGGCCACGATGGCGCGCCAATAGGCCACTGTATTCTCGAAGGTGGCCTCGCCGGTGACCCGCGCCATCAACCCGAACGAATGCGTGGAAAACACGATCTCGAAGGACGTCTGGGTCATCGCGATGATCCCATCGGACGGGGTGGGCAATGCTATACCCATGGCACGGAGATGACGGTGATTTTCCGTTGTCGGTAGAGCGATCCCGCCGCTTAACCCCGGCAAACGATCAGCGTCGCGGCCACGCCGCCAACAAGGCCCACAGACCGCCGAGGCCGGCGATCCAGGACGAGGCCGGGATCGACATGAGGCTGGGCCCGCCGGCTTCGAAGCCGTACAGCACCGCCGCGACGATCAACAGGCCGGTGCCCAGGATCGCGGCGACGATGCGCCGTTGCATGCCTTTCATGGTCTGGGCCAGCTCGTTGAGATCGCGCGAACGCAACGCGAGCTCGTGCTTGCCTTCCACCTGCTGCTTCAGCCAGGCGTGCACCAGTCGGGGCATATCGGGCGCATGGGTCATGATTTCCGGCAATCGCTTGCGCAGTTCCTGCACCGCGCGCTGCGGGCTGTAACGCTCCAGCAGGATGCGTTCCAGCACCGGCTTGGCCACGGCCCAGATGTCGAGTTGCGGATCCAGCTGGCGGCCGACGCCTTCGATGTTCAGCAAGGTCTTCTGCAGCAGGATCAGCTGCGGCTGCAGGGTCAGCTCGTACTTCTGCGCGGTGCGGAACAGCTTCACCAGCACTTCGGCCAGGGAAATCTCAGAAAGCGGACGGGTGAAGTACGGCTCGCACACCGAACGCGCCGCCGCTTCCAGCTCGTCGATGCGCACAGTGGCCGGCATCCAGCCCGCCTCCACGTGCAGTTCGGCGATGCGTCGATAATCCTTGTTGAAGATGGCCATGAAATTCTCGGCCAGGTAGTACTGATCTTCCTGCGACAGTTGGCCCATGATGCCAAAATCCAGCGCGATGAAGCGCGGATTCGTCTTACGCGCAGGATCGTCGTCGACCCAGATGTTGCCGGCGTGCGCATCGGCGTGGAAGAAGTTGTCGCGGAACACCTGCGTGTAGAAAACGCGCACGCCCTTGGCCGCCAGCGCCTTGCGATCGATGCCGGCCGCATCGAGCGCGGCGATGTCGTCTGAGGGAATGCCGCGCACCCGCTCCATGGTCAGCGCGCGCTCGGCGGTGTGGCTCCAGACGATCTCGGGCACGTACAGGTCGTCCGAATCCAGCCACATGCGTCGCATCACGCTGGCGTTGCCGCCTTCGCGCTGCAGGTCGAGTTCGGCGGCCAGCGTGGTCTCGATCTCGGCGACGATCGCGCGCGGACGGATCTTGTCGGCGCTGGGGTGCGCGCGATCCACCACGGCGGCGATCGAGTTGAGCAAGGAGATATCGGCGGCGATCTGCTTCTCGATCTTCGGGCGCAGCACTTTCACCACCACTTCGCGCCCGCCCGCCAGCGTCGCGGCATGCACCTGGGCGATGGAAGCGGAAGCCAACGGAGTGGTGTCGAAGGTCTCGAACGCCTCTCCGATCGGCAATCCCAATGCCTGTTCCACGATGGCGCGTGCGGTTTCGCCGTCGAAAGGTTTGACCCGGTCCTGAAGCTGCGCCAGTTCGTCGGCCACGTCCGGCGGCACCAGGTCGCGGCGCGTGGACAGGATCTGGCCGAACTTGACGAAGATCGGGCCGAGCTCCTGCAACGCCAGACGCAGACGCGCGCCGCGCGATTGCGCGGCGATGGAAGCCGAGGCGCGCGGCACGAACGGACGCGCCAATTTCAACCAGCGCTCGGCCGGCGTGTCTTCGAACAGGTCGTCCAGCCGATAGCGCAGCAGCACGCGTCCGATCTTGCTCGCCCGCAGCGCGGCCCTCACGCAACGCTCCCGCGCAAACGCTCTACCTTGGCCTGCAGACGCTCCACATCGTCGCGCAAGGCATCGACATCGTCGTGGAAGGCATTGAGTTCGGCGCGACCGACCGCATCGCGCGATTCCTCGGTGACGAACTCGGCCGCGTTCTGGGCCAGGTTCCCGCCCACGCTGCGCAGCTGGCGCAATGCGCCGCGCGCGGCGTTGGCGATCTGCACGCCGACGATTTCGCCGAATACGGCAACGAACGGCTGCTGCCAGTCCGGATCGAAACGTTCGGCCAGGGTCTGCAGGCGACGGGCGAGTTCCGCGTCCCCAGAAACGCGTACGCGTCCGACCGGCGCGGCGTTGTCCTTGCGCAAGAAGGGAAGCTGTCCCAGCAAACCGCCCAGCGTGCTGCGCACGGCCAAATCGGGCTCTTCCGAAGAATCGACCGGGCCCACTCGTAGGCGCTCTCCGGCCACGTCGATCTGCAATGCCAGGGCGGGGGCCTCGAGGGAGAGCGCGATCTTGCGCCCATCCAGCGGCTTCAACGCCTCGCGCGTGTCGGGATCCAGCGCCAGGGCGCGGTTGAGCGCAGCTTCGAGGGCGCGACCCGCGAGCGGCTTGAGGGAGTCGAAGGGAGAAGTCGCCATGCCGGCATTCTAACCGGCCGGCGCGGTCGGCCGTGGCGCGTCGTCAGGCAGGACGCGCCACGGCCGCCCATCGCGAATGGCTCAGGCGCGTTTGCGGAAGAACGAAACCGCCGCCAGGATCAGGAATACAACGAACAGGATCCAGGCGATGTTGCTGGCGGCGCCGGCGATGCCGCTGAAGCCGAGCACGGCGGCGATGATCGCGATGACGAGGAAGATGACGGCGTAATGCAGCATGGAGTCCTCCGTTGATCGATGCGCCGGATTGGCGACGCGATCATCATTGACACATGCAAGTTGCTTCTAGGTGATGACAGCGGCTTTTTGCAGCGATTGCTTCAGCCTTGTGAGGCCCTCGTCAAAACTCACGCGTGGCCGATAGCCGAAGTCGCGCGTGGCCGGAGCCATGTCGTACCAGTGCGTGGTGCTGAGTTGCTCGGCAAGAAAGCGCGTCATCGGCGGCTCGCCTTTCAGCGGCAGTATCTTCCACAGCGTCTCGCACACCGCGCCGATGCGGTAGGCGGTTTTGAACGAGAGGTGCTTTTCCACGCGCGGCGCACCGGCGGCGTCCAGCAACGCGTTGAGCACTTCGCCCATCGGCTTGGGTTCTCCATTGGAAATGAAGTAAACCCGGCCCGCGCAGGCCGAGCCGACGGCAAGGTGCTCGAAAGCGTCGAAGTGCGCCTGCGCGGCATTGTCGATGTAAGTGGTGTCGACAAGATTGCTGCCGTCGCCGACGAGGCGCAGCCGACCGGCTTTCGCGCGTTCCACCAGACGCGGCAGGATCTGCTGGTCGCCCGGCCCCCAGATCAGACGCGGACGCAGGGCGATGGTGGCGAGCGTGCCGCTATTCGCAGCCAACACCGCTTTTTCGGCGATGGCTTTGGTCTCGGCGTAAGGGGCCTGGAAGTCCTCGCCATAAGGCACGTCGTACGCGGTGCCGCCTTCGACCGGATGGGTGGCCCGATGGGTGACGCTGGGCGTAGAGGTGTAGACCAGCTTGCCGACCCCGTGCGTGCGGCAGGCATCGAGTACGTTCTGCGTGCCGATCACGTTGGCCGAATAGTAGCTGTCGTAGCTGCCCCAAGCGCCGGCCTTGGCCGCATTGTGGAAGATCGCTTCGACTCCGTCGGCGGCATGGGTCAACGCGTGCGCATCGGCCAGATCGCCCTGCACCTGGCCGACGCCAAGCGCGGCCAACGCAGGATAGTGGCCGCGGTTGAAGCTGATGACCTGATGACCACGCTCGACCAGGCCGCGGCAGAGCGCCTGTCCTAGGAAACCGCCGCCGCCGGTGACGAGGATTTTCATTAGTCGTTGCCTTCGCTGTTGCTGCTAGCCTCCTCCCTTGCGCGCAGCGCAGGGGAGGGTTGAGGAGGGGTGCCTTTGATCTTGCCGTTGCTCTGCGTCAATTCCAAGATCCGCAGAATATCCTCAAGAACACAGGAAGTCCGCAGCAACACATCGTTATTTGCTGCTTGTCGTACGCAGACTGCTCGACATGCTGACCGCCATCCAATTCCACGACCAGCTTCAACTCATGGCATAGGAAGTCGGCAATATAGCTTTTTACGGGAACTTGCCTTCTGAACTTAAAACCACCCAGTTGCTTCAGTCGAAGATGCTGCCAGAGGCGCTGTTCTGCGTCGGTGGCAGAATTGCGAAGCTTGCGTGCTCTTTGGCGAAGCGTGTCCATTGGCTTCCTGCCTTGGCTAGGTCTTGTCTTTGTATTTCGAAGCAAAGCCAAAGCAAGATCAAGAGCAACCCCTCCCCAACCCTCCCCTGCTTCGCAAGGGAGGGAGCAAGAGCGCTACGTCAGATGCTTTTCTGGCTTGCCGCCCACACCGCCAGCTTCTCCCGCCCGATCTTCGCGTTATGGCGGATGTCGACAGGAAAGGCCGGATGGCAAAGGAATCGTTGAATACCCGCCGTGTGCGCATGCCCTGCAGCAATCGCGTGAAGCGCAACGACAACGTCGGCGCGACGGCTTGCCGAAACGTCCGCTTGCAATTCGTAGCAGAGCACCGGTTCCTGCCGACCCTGCGTACCGATGCCTACCAATGCGGTCCGCTTCACCTCGGGATGCGTGTTGAAGATGGGTTCCACCTGTTCCGTGTACAGCGGACCGGCGATGGTTTCGACCCGCTGAGTCTTGCGTCCGCAGAACCACAGACGACCTTGCGCGTCGAAATAGCCGACGTCGCCCATGCGATGCACGACGCGTTCGCTTCCGTCCGGCAATGACTCGCGAATCTTCGCGGCGCGGGTGGCGCTTTCGCGGTTGAAGTAGCTGTCGGTCGCGGTAGGTCCGGCGACGGTGATTTCTCCGACGGTGCCATCGGCAACGACCAGATCGTTCGACCATTCGCCGATGGCCTCGTCGCGAATGGCGATGATGCGCACTTCATTGGGCGCGACCGGGCGGCCGACGCAGGTGCCGGCGCCCGCTTCGGTCTGCGCGCGGGTGCTTTGCAGTTCGCGGCCTTCGATCACGGCGACCGGCAAGCATTCGGTGGCGCCGTAGGGCGTCCAGAATTGCGCCTCGTCGGGCAGCAGCAGTCGGATCTTCTCCACTACTTCCGGCGGCACCGGCGCGCCAGCGGAAGTGACGCGCTGCACGCCATCGAGTTTCTCGCCGTGATCGGCCAGCACGCGCATCAACGCAGGCGAACCGAACAGCTGGGTCACGCCGAACGCGCGGATCGCATGCAGCAGCTTGCGCGGATCGGCGCTGGCCGGCCGGGTCGGGTCCATGTCGGGAATAATGGACGTCATTCCCAGCGCAGGATCGAACAGGGCGAACGGAGGAAACGTCGGCAGATCGACGCCGCCGGGCCGCATGCCGAACGCGTTGCGCAGCAGTTCGATCTGGGCGACGAAATGGCGGTGCCGGTAGACCACGCCCTTGGGCACGCCGGTGGAACCGCTGGTGAAGAGGATGCCGGCCACGTCGTCGGGCTGGGTGTCGGCGAGCTGTGCGCCGGCGCCGGCGCCCAGGCGCTCGATCTTGGCCAGCGTGGTTCCACCCCAGCCGAAGCGCGAACCCACCGTGACTAACTTGTTCGCGCCGCGTGCCCAACCCAGGATCAGTCGTGCGATGTGGGCGAGCGGAATGCCGATGAAGGCTTCCGGCTGCGCTTCGTCCAGGCACTGCTTCAGCGCGCGGCGGTCGATGCCGGGATCGACCAGCACCGGCACCGCGCCAGCCTTGAACAATGCGAACATCAACAGGAAGAACTCCGGCGACGGCCGCACCATGATCACCGTGCGCGTGCCGCGGACGATGCCGTGCTTGGCCAGGCCCGCGGCGATCGCATCGCTGCGCGCGTCGAGTTCGGCGTAGGTCAGGGCGACATCGTATTTGCCGAAACCGTCGCTGCCGCGCGAACCGGGGCAGCGTATCGCGATCTGCTCGGGCCGCTCGCGCGCAAGCTGCGGCAGCGTGGCGGCGATGTTGCAGATCCGGCTCATGCCAGCGGGTGCGTATCGAGGAACTTGCGGATCGCCGGCACCAGCTCGGCCCGCTTGTCTTCCAGCACGTAGTGGCCCGCGTCTTCGAATGCGGTCACCTGCGCGTTCGGCAAGGCTTTCGTGAAACCGGCGAGGAAATGCTTGTCGAACACGAAATCCTTCAACCCCCAGCCGATGAAGGCCGGACGGTCGGCGAACTGCGGCAGGCGCTGCCCGGCCGCTTCCACCAGCGCCCAGGCCTTGTCGCCCGGATGCAGCGGGATGTCCTGCATGAAGCGCAGCGTACTGATGCGGTTGGCCCAGTTGTTGTAGGGCGACACGTAGGCACGGCGCACGTCGGCCGGCATTTTCGTTTCCACGCCCTGGTAGGAGGCGCCGCTGGAGAACGCATTGAAGGCGCGAATGACGAAAGCGCCGAACTTGGAATCGCGGCCCAGCGACAGCTGCCACGGCATCTTCTTCGCCGCCGGCAATGGAAACGCAGCGGTGTTGGTGATCACCAGCCGCTTGACCTGCGCGGCGTGGGTCAGCGCCCAGCCGAAGCCGATCATGCCGCCCCAGTCGTGCACGGCCAGCGTCACCGGGCCGGCGATGCCCAGGTGATTCAGCAGTGCGGTGACGTCGTCGATGCGCGATTGCAGCGTGTAGTCGTAGTCGCGGTCGCCGGGCTTGTCGGAATGGCCCATGCCGATGTGGTCGGGAACGATGCAACGGTATTTATCGCTAAGCCCCGACACCAGGTTGCGCCAGTAATAACTCCACGACGGGTTGCCGTGCAGCATCACCACCACCTCGCCCTCGCGCGGACCTTCGTCGAGATAGCTCATCGACAGGCCAGGACGCACCTCGAACTTCTTCGGCGTGTAGGGATAACCGGGAAGATTCATCGTGTACTAGCGTCCCAAAATGAAAGGGCCGGCGAACCGGCCCCGAGGAATACTGGCCCGCCGTCTTACCAGACGACTTCGGCCATCGAGCAGTTCAAACCCGAACCGATGCCCAGCAAGGCGATGCGGTCGCCTTTCTTCAGCCGGCCCAGCTGCTTGAGTTTGCTCAGCACGATCGGCACGCTGGCCGGTCCGATGTTGCCGTGCTCGCCGAAGATGGTCAGCACTTTCTTGGGGTCGATGCCGAAGGCCTTGATGAAGGCCTGGGTGTGCACCTGGCTGACCTGATGGATGACGAACTGGTCCAGCTCGTCCACCACCCAGCCCAATGCGATCCTGGCCGCGCCGAAAGTCTTCTGCGCCAGCTTCATGCCTTCGATCAGCAGCATGCGGGTGTCGGTGACCATGCGGTCCAGGTTGCCGCGGCACAAGGTGTTCCACTGGGTGGCAGCCTTGGTTACGCCGCCCTTGTAGCGGGGCGCGTCCGGGGTCAGCTCGCTGCGCGACATGACCATGGCCGCGGCGCCGCAACCCAGGGTCAGGGTGGCCAGTTCATTGCGGAATTGTTCTTCGGTGACGTCCGGCGACTGCATGCGTTCCAGGGTCATCTTGTAGGCGAGGTTGGCGGTTTCGCCATCCACGACCAGGGCGTAGTTGATCTCGCCGCGTTCCAGCATGCGGGCGGCGATGTCCATGCCGTTGATGAAGGCCAGGCAGGCGTTGGCGACGTCGAAGTTCTGACAGTCCTCGCCCATGCCGAGATTGCCGGACACGATGCTGGCGGTGGACGGCTCGAGGAAATCGCGGCTGACCGATGTGTTGACCAGTAGGCCGATCTGATCGGCGGTCACGCCGGCGTCTTCCAGCGCCAGCCGCGCGGCCAGGGTGGCCACGTCGGAGGCCTGCTGATCGTCGTCCCACAAGCGGCGGGCGTGGATGCCGGCGATGTCGCCCAGCACGTCGGTGCGGATGCCCAAACGGTCCATGGTGGGCTTCAACTGTTCGTTGATGGCTTTGGAAGTCAGGGTGTGCGGCGCATCGATATGCGCCAGTCCCGCGATGGAGACGTTCTGGAAGAGCATCTAAGTGAGCGCCGAGGCTGGCCGGAGGGGCGACAAGGGTACCGGCTTCCGTGCCTTATCGCACCTTTGCCGATGCTCGTCCCCCACCCGTACGGCCAGCAGGGGGAGGTTTTTATCAAGGTGAGGAGGTGTCGACCCCCTCTACGCGACCGACGCGTGAGGGTTCCGGTTCCTGCGCGTCGGGGGCATCGCCCCGACCTACTCCTCCCTGCTAAGGGAGGGGCGAATCAGCTGCTGGCGCAGCGGTAGGCGGCGAAACGCTGTTCGCCATTGGCCGGGTCGGCCAGCGGCTGCACGGTATTGGCCTGGATGCCGGGGGCTTCGTTGCGGGCCAGGGTTTCCAGTTCGTCGCGTACGCGCAGCGCGTTGCGCTCGTAGAAAGCCACGCTGTCCTTGACCGACACCGAGACCTCGCCGCGCTTCTCGCAACCCGTCGGAGCGGCGCCGGCCGCGATCACGCGCACACCGCTGGCTTCGGGGGCCATCTGCACCCAAGTGCAGCCGGAAACGGTCAGGATCAGGGAAATGGCGATCAGCGGCAGACGCATGGGGAAATCCTGTTTGCGGGGTAGCGCGTTGGAGTATGTGGCGGGAGTTCTGAACTTCGGAGGAAGCTGCGCCTACCTCCTCCCTTGCCCGCGCAGCGGGTAGGGGAGGCTGGGAGGGGTGCTTTTGGCGGGAAGCTTGAAGATCAAAAGTCGGGCAAAAGCAAAATCAAGAGCAACCCCTCCCCAACCCTCCCCTGCTTCGCAAGGGAGGGGGCAGTGGCTTACTTCGCGGGTTTCACCGGCTTGCCGTCGGAGTCCAGCACACTGACTTCGCCCAGGTTGAGGGCGCGCACCGGCGCCTCGACCTTGGACAGATCGCCGACCACCACATACATCAGCGAACCGGGAACCAGGGTCTTGGCCGCGGCCTGTACTTCGGCGACGGTCATCGCGTCGTTGCGGGCCTTGTACTGGACGATGTAGTCGTCCGGACGGCCGTAGCGCAGGTTGCTGCTGATCTGGCCCTGCACCGCCGACGCGGTTTCGTAGCCGCCGGGCAGGCTGAGCGTGTTGCTGGCGCGGATCTTGGCGATTTCGGCGGCGGTGGCCGGTTTCTCCCCACTGGCGAAAGCGGTGATTTCCGAACGCAGCTCCTTGATCGAGTCGGCGGTCTTGTCGGTCTGCACCGCGGCCGAAGCGAACCACGGACGCTGGCCCAGGGTGTTGCTGGCGTTGCTGTAGGAACCGTAGGCCCAATGCTTGTCTTCGCGCAGGTTCGAATTCAGGCGCGAAGTGAATTCGCCGCCCAGCACGCCGTTGGCGAAATCGAAGTCGATGGTGCCGGCATCGCCGGTGGGCGGAACCAGCTGGCCGACGTAGACGTTAGACTGGGTCGCGCCCGGCTGGTTGATCAGATAGACATGGTTGGCGGTAGGCGCGGCGACCTGGGAGACGGACGGCAATGCCGGCGCGCCCGCGGGCGTTTTCCAGTCGCCGAAGCGTTTTTCCAGCAGCGGCAGGACCTGCTTCAAGGTGGTATCGCCGACCACCACTACCCGGGCCTTGTCCGGCTGCAGCCAGTTGTCGTGAAAGGCGACCAGATCGTCGCGGGTCAGTGAAGCGATGGAGGCCTCGGTGCCGCTACCGGTGAACGGAATAGCGTACGGATGGCCTTCGCCGTAGAGCAGCGGCGGCATGATGCGCATCGCCGCGGTCTGCGGCCGCGCCTTTTCCTGTTTGATGCCAGCGATCCAGGTCGCGCGCACGCGCTCCATTTCTTCCGGAGCGAAAGTCGGACGACGCAGCACGTCGGCCAGCAGGTCCAACGATTCGGGCAGCTTGTCGCTGAGCGCGGACAGGCCGACGGACGCGTAATCCAGCCCGGCGCCGACGCCGATCTGCGCGCCCAGATCCTCCTGGCGCGCAGCCAGGTCCAGGGCGCTGTACGCGCCGGCGCCTTCGTCGAGCATCTGCATGGTGAAGTTGGCGGTGCCCAGCTTCTTGCCCAGATCTGCGGTGTAACCGCCGGGGAATTCCACCGACAGCTGCACCACCGGCGTCTCGTGACGTTCGGCCAGCACCACCTGCATGCCGTTGGAGAGCGTGGCGCGTTCCAAGGCGGGGAACTTCAGCGCGGGGAAGCTGGTGGTTTTCGGCACGCCGGTGCTGCGATCGATATCGGTTTTGACCGTCTTGAACTTCGGGTCGACCGCCGGTACTTCCGCCGGCTTGCTGGCAGGCGCCGCCTGCACGGTTTCCGGCAGCGACGAGGCCGGGGTTTCGCTGGGCTGCACGACCAGCGTATGCGAACCGACGCCCAACCATTTCTTCGCCACCGCCTGCACGCTGGCCGGGGTGGCCGCGTCGATGTCGGCCAGATCGGTCTTGTAGCAATCAGGCTTGCCGGAATAGACGGCGCACTGGGCCAGCACATCGGACTTGCCGCCGAAACCGCCGATGCGTTCGATGCCGCGCACGAAGCTGGCCCGGGTGGTGACCTTGGCGCGCTCGAGTTCCTCGGCGGTCGGACCTTCGCTGATCAGGCGTTGAAGTTCCTCGTCCATGGTCTTTTCGACCTTGGCCGTGTCCACGCCGTCCTTGACCGTGGCCACCAGGAAGAAGGTGCCGCTCAGTTCGCTGCTCCAGGCATAGGCGCTGGCGTTGTCGGCGATCTTGTCGCGATGGACCAGACGCGTGTCGAAACGCGAGGACGCGCTGCCGCCCAGGACCTGCGCGAACAGATCCAGCAGGGTGGCGTCCTTGCTGCCCAGCTCGGCCACCGGCCAGGCGCGATAGATGCGGACCTGCGGGACGCGGTCCGGTACGGTCTCGCGCGTGTCCTTGTCCCGCTTGGGGATGTTGGTGGGCATGTCGGCCAGGGTGGCGCTGGCGGGAATGTCGCCGAAATATTCGGCGACCTTCTGCTTGGCGGTTTTCAGGTCGATGTCGCCGGCCAGCACCAGCACCGCGTTATTGGGGCCGTACCAGCTCTTGAACCAGGTCTTCACATCGTCCAGCGTGGCCGCGTCCAGGTCGGCCATGGAACCGATGGTTTGCCAGCTGTACGGATGGCCGGCCGGATACAGCGCTTCGAAAATCTTGGCGCTGATGCGACGGCCGTAGGGCTGGTTCTCGCCCTGGCGCTTCTCGTTCTGGACCACGCCACGCTGCTCGTCCAGCGACTTCTGGTCGATCGCGCCCAGCAGATGGCCCATGCGGTCCGATTCCATCCACAGCGCCATGTCCAGCGCGGTGGTGGGCACGTTTTGGAAATAGTTGGTGCGGTCCTGGTTGGTGGTGCCGTTCTGGTCGGTCACGCCGACCAGTTCATAAGGTTCGAAGTATTCGGCCTTGTGGTTTTCCGAACCTTGGAACATCAGATGCTCGAACAGGTGGGCGAAACCGGTGCGGCCGGGTTGCTCGTTCTTGCTGCCGACGTGGTACCACAGGTTCACCGCCACCACCGGCGCCTTGCGATCGGTATGCACGATCACGCGCAAGCCGTTGGGTAGGGTGAACTCGTCGTACTTGATCTCCACCTGCGCGCTGCCCGCGGGCTTGGCTTGGGCGGCTTGCGGCGACGCCACCAGCCCGGTGAGGGCGGTCGACAGGGCAACCGCAAGCAGGGCGGCACGCGGACGGTGGGAAAGGCGCATCGGGTATTCCTTTATATAAGGTGGGTCTGCAGGTCGGCTCGTGATGCTAGCGGCCACGGCCGGTCATTACACTAGGCCACAAGGCATGGTCGTGAGGCGGGTGCTGGTATGGAACGCAAGGCAGCGCAACGGAGTCTGGTCACCGGAGCCAATCGCGGGCTGGGCTTGGAACTTTGCCGGCAGCTACTGACGGCGGGCGGCCGGGTGATTGCCGCCTGCCGACATCCCGGCAAGGCCACCGCGCTCAATACGCTGGCCGGCGAATATCCCGGACGGCTGCGCGTGGCGCCGCTGGATGTGGCCGAACCCAAGAGCCACGCGGCGCTGGCGCGCGAACTGCCGCTGTTGACCGACGGCGAACCGCTGGACCTGCTGATCAACAACGCCGGCGTGCTGCGCGGCGGCGAGCGCTACGGCAGCGTGCAGGCCGCCGATCTGGAAACCAGCTTCCGCACCCATGCCCTGGGGCCGTTCCTGCTGGTGCAGGCCCTCACCCCGCAACTCGCGGACGGCGCGCGCGTAGCCAACATCTCTTCGGAAATCGGATCGATCGGCCTGCGCCAAGAATTCCGGACTCCCAGCTACGCCATCGGCAAGGCCGCGCAGAACATGGCGACCTCGTTGCTGGCGCAAGCGCTGGCGCCGCGCGGCATCGTGGTGGTGGCATTGCATCCCGGTTGGGTGCGCACCGACATGGGCACCGACCGCGCCGCGCTGAGTCCGCAGGAATCGGCCCGCGGCCTGTTGCAAGTGATCGGCGGGCTGCAAGCACAGGACTCCGGCGCTTTCCTGGATTGGCAAGGACAAACCCTGCCCTGGTGACGCGGATCCGGCGTCCGCGTTCAACCTTTCTTCCCTGAAGCGCATCACAACTACTGTCCAGAAAGCTGGCCGGGTGATTTTCCTTCGTCCGTAGAAGGGGGTCACATGCGACGGGATCGAATGTCATTGACAGCGATCCGGTCACCCACCGGACACCCGGGCGGACGGACGGACACCAGTTTCTCGAACTCATTTTCAATAAAATCAATAACTTAAAGTTGGCACGGCGTCTGCATTACTACTCTGCAAGCACAACCGATCCAACCAAACCTGACTAATAGCTGAATAAAAGAACTGCAAATGCAAGTTCTACTTGACCGATCTGATTAGGTGTACTACATTACTACCACACCACCCAACAACGACACTAAAGAGGCACAACACCATGAACACCAAGACCTTCCTCCCGCTGACCGCCGCCGCCCTGTTCGCCGTTTGCGCCGGCTCCATGCTGATCTCCAGCCAGTCCTATGCCGAAGCCAACGCCAAGGCCTCCGCCCCGGTTTCCAGCCCCATCGTCGACCTGCCGACCGTCACGGTTCGCCCGTCGTTCGAAGACGCGGTGTACTACCAGTCCCACAAGATCGTCGATCTGGCCGCGGTGACGGTACGCCCGGCCGCTGAAGACATGGCGTACTTCCTGGCCGACAACACCCTGGCCAACAGCGCCGCCCGCATCGTCGATATGCCGGTCGTGACCGTGCGCCCGTCGATGGAAGACGTGCAGATCGTGGCCGTCGGTGCCGCTACCCTGGCCCAGCAGCTGGCTTCGCGTTGATCGCTTGAAGCGCAATACCTTTGAATAGCTTTGCGTTAATGGAATAACCCGCTTCAAGCATCACCGGAACCCTGTGCGGCACCGCGCCTGTAGAGCCAGCGCCCCGTAGAATCCGTGCGATGAGCAACGACACCGCAAGCGCACTCGATCTGGACGTGCTGCTGTACCAGCCGGAGATTCCACCGAACACCGGCAACGCGATCCGCCTCTGCGCCAATACCGGCGCGCGGCTGCACCTCATCGAGCCCTTGGGCTTCGATTTGCAGGACAAGCAGCTCCGACGCGCCGGATTGGATTACCACGAATACGCCACGCTGCAAGTCCACGCTTCGCTCGAAGCGGCTCTGACTGCGATCGCGCCTAAACGCCTGTTCGCTCTCAGCACGCGCGGCCGCCAACGCTACGACCAACCGCGCTACGCCGCCGGCGATGCGGTCTTGTTCGGCCCCGAAACCCGCGGTCTGCCCGCCGAGGTGCTGGAAAGCCTGCCGCCGGAGCAGCGCCTGCGCCTGCCGATGCGGCCCGACAACCGCAGCCTGAATCTCTCCAACAGCATCGCCGTGGTGGTGTTCGAAGCCTGGCGACAGATCGGCTTCGCCGGCGGCAACTGAGCGCAGCTTTCGCGCGCCTCGATTAGTTCCTCAACGCTGCACTTAATTTATGTACCGCTCAGTTTGGTATTCAGTGGGCATTGCAGCGCTTTACGGATACTTCACATACCGGCTGCGAACGGCTTACCGCCTCAGCGCCGGCTAATAACCATAAACCTTAGAGGCTCATTGCAATGAAGAAGTCCTTGCTTGCTCTTTCGCTCCTGTCCGCGCTCACTTTGAGCGCTGCCGCTTCGGCTGCAGAGGGCGTGTCGTACAACTACGTCGAAGGCGGCTATACCGCCACCAACCTGAAAGATTCGCCCGATTCCGACGGCTGGGGCTTGAATGGCTCGGTCGCGATCGCACCCAACTTCCATGTCTTCGCCGGTTACAACAACCAGGACCTGAAGGACACGAACTACGGCTACGACCAGTGGCGCGTGGGTGTGGGCTACAACCACGAAATTTCGCAGAAAGTGGACCTGGTCACCCGCGTGGCCTATGAAAAATTCAAAGGCGACGATTTCACCGTCGGCGATGTGCGCTTCCCCGGCGACGACCTGGACGGCTATAGCGCCGAGGTCGGCGTGCGAGCCGCACTGATTCCGAACCTGGAAGGCTACGCCATGGCCGGCTACGAAGACGGCAAAGACTACGACGGCGATTTCTACGGCCGCCTGGGCGCACAGGTGAAGTTCAACCCGAACTGGGGCATTACCGGCGACGTGAAATTCGCCGATAACGATACCCAGTGGTTCGTGGGCCCGCGCTTCACCTGGTAATAAGGTCGACGGGTATCCACTGTCATCGAGTAACGCGACGCGTCCCTCTCTCTCCGCGTCGCACCCTGAGCCCGGCCTAGCGCCGGGCTTTTTTATGGCGCGGCATCCGGCGCGGACTCAATCCTTGAACAGCGTTTGCGGGTACTCGGGTTTCTGTTCGCGCGCCAACAATTGCTGCAGACCGGCGGCGGGCGCCAGATCGCCATGCAGCACGGCGCGCACGGCGCTGGAAATGGGCAGATCGATGCCATGGCGATCGGCCTGGCGCATCACTTCGTCGGCGGTCTGCACCGATTCGACCACTTGGCCGATTTCGCGTACCGCATCCTGCAGCGACTGACCGCGGCCCAAGGCCAGGCCGAGGCGGCGGTTGCGGGAGAGATCGCCGGTGCAGGTCAGCACCAGATCGCCCAGCCCGGCCAGGCCCATCAGGGTCTCGGGCTTGGCGCCGATCGCTGCGGACAGGCGCAACATTTCGTTGAGCCCGCGGGTGATCAGACCGGCCCGGGCGTTGAGGCCCAGCTGCATGCCGTCGGCCACGCCGGTGGCCACCGCCAGCACATTCTTCATGGCGCCGCCAAGTTCGGCACCGACCATGTCGTCGCCGGTGTAGGCACGGAACGCCGGGCCATGCAGGACCTCGGCCACGCGCTGGGCGAATTCGGCGTTGCTGCCGTGCACGGTCACCGCAGTGGGCAGGCCCAGCGCCACTTCCTTGGCGAAAGATGGGCCGGTGACCACGGCCAGCGGTACCGTCGGGCCCAGGATGTCTTCGGCCACTTCGTGCAGGAATCGGCCGGAACCCGGCTCGAAGCCCTTGGTCGCCCAGGCCACGCCGGCAGCGGACGGGCGCAGCGGCGCCAGCAGGCGCAGGGTTTCGGTGAACGCGTGCGAAGGCACCACCACCAGCACCAGATCCGCCTGCTGCAGGGCGGTGGCCAGATCGGTGGTGGCGTGCAAGGTCTCCGGCAGCGGAATGCCGGGGAGGTAGCGGACGTTTTCGTGGTTCTGGTCGATGACCTCGGCGGCCCGCGCATCACGGCCCCACAAGATCACGGCATGTCCATGCCGCGCCATCAGCGCGGCCAGCGCGGTGCCCCAGGAACCCGCGCCCAGTACCGCGATTTTCAAGGATTCGGCCAAGCTTCTCCCTCCTGGAAACAACGGCGGGCCGGTTACGGCCCGCCAGATCGCCGCTTACCGCGGCGATTCAACCACAGGATCGGGTCGCGAAGATCAGACGTTGCCGACCGGCTCGGTGTTGGCGAGCTCGCCGCCATCGCCTTGGGCCGCGCGCTGGCGCAGGGTTTCGGCATACAGGCCGTCGAAGTTGATCGGCTGCAGGAAGAACGGCGGGAAGCCGCCGGCCTGGATCAGGTCGCTGAGCAGCTGGCGGATGTACGGGAACAGGATGTTGGGGCACTGGGTGCCGAGCAGGCCGTCCACCGCCTGCGGTTCCAGGCCGACCAGGCCGAATACGCCGGCCTGCTGCACTTCGGCGACATAGGCGGTCTTGTCGCCGGCCTTGCAGGTCAGGGTCACGCCGAGCACGACCTCGAACGCGTTCTCGCCCAGGCGCTGCACGCGCTGGTTGAGGTTGAGCTGCAGCTCGGGCTGCACATTCTCGCTGTAGATCGCGGGCGCGCCGGGCACTTCGAAGGACACGTCCTTGACGTAGATCTTCTCCACGGTGAAGGCGGGAGCGTTGGCTTCGGCGGGCGCGACGGCGCCGTTGGTGATTTCGTCGGACATGAACGTACTCCGTGGATCTGTATGGGAAAATCTGAATGGAAGAAGGAGGGCGCGAAAGAAAACGATTATCGCATGGGATGGCGACGCACCGGCCCGTGTTCAAGGACCGGCCGACGAAACGGCAGCAAGATTCAGCGGCTCTTGATCAGCGACCCTTGACCAGCGGCAGGTCGGCCTGCTGCCAGGCAGCGACGCCGCCGTCCAGCCAGTACACCTGCTCGAAGCCGGCTTTCTTCAGGCGCTTGGCTGCCGCGGCCGAGGCCTGGCCGTTGCGGCAAACCACCACGATGGGCAGTTGCCTGGCCGCCGCCACTACCTTGTTCTCCGGATCGAACTGGCTGGGGGCGATGTTGCGGCTGCCGGCGATATGGCCTTTTTCGAAATCGGCGCTGGCCGACAGGTCCACCACCAGGGCGTTGTCGCGGTTGATCAGGCCGGTCAGCTCGGCCGGGCGCAGGGCCTTGTAGCCGCGGAACAGGCGGGCGATCTCGGTGACGATGATGGCCAGGGTCAATCCGACCAGGGCCAGCGACAGCATGGGCGAGGAGCTGGCGAAGGCCTGCAGTTGTTCGAAGTTCACGGTATGGATGGCTGCAAAACGGGCCGCGATTGTCGCATAGGCCCGGGGCAAGTTCGTGCCCGGCGGGCGAAAGGCGCTTTGCCGGCAGGTCGGGGCCTTATTCGCCGTTCCACAGATCGGGCAGCCCCACCACCAGCCACCAACGCTTGGCTACGGGGTCCCAACGCCATTCTTCGCGGTAGCGCAGGCTGCGTTCGGCCATGTTGTGCTTGTTGATCACGCGCAGTTCGACGTTGCGCAACACGTTGCCGTCTTCGCTTACGGAACTGTTCTTGTCGGTATAGCCCGAGATCTCGATGTGCTTGTAGCGCTCGAACGCCAGTTCGGTCATTGGATGCGCTTCGCGATAGGCGGGATCGACCAGTTGCCAGGCTTCCTCGAATTCGCCCCAGCGAATCGCCGTGGCGTACGCCAGCTGCATCGCTTCGAGCTGGCCGCCCTTCTTGCGCTTACCCAGGGCGCTGGCTGGCGCTGCGACCATAAGCGCCAACAGCAGCACCGCCAACAGGTTCAGCCATTTGCGCATATCGGACCCCTCCGTTCCCAAGCGCTGCATCCTACCCTTTCGCAATGGCTACGTAGCGGCCGCTCAGGTCGGCCATGACCTCGCCTTCAGGCCCGTTGATCCGCGCCTGCAACTGGATGCGTGCCCGGCCCCGTTGGGCCAGCGTATTCAGGAACGGCGCCCACGACTCCTCCGGCGCCAGTTCCGCCTCGGTGCGCAGGTCCGCATACAGCGGCTTCCGATAGCGCACGGCGCTGTCGGCGACGAACACGTCGGCCTGCAGTCCCGCCTGGTGCAGCTGCAGCGTCACCAGTCCCCAGCCCGCATAGGTCATCAGCGAGGTCATGCTGCCGCCGAACGCGCTGCCCTTGTCGTTCATGTTGACCGCCAGCGGCGCGTCCATATGCAAACGCACGCCGTCGTATTCGCCAACGCGTACCTGCATCGCAGCGAGCGGCACCAGTTCGCGGGTATAGACGCGCAGCGCCTCCAGGGCCGATTCGCGCGTGGTCGCCTGCTTCAAACCTGCCTGCTTCAAACCTGCATTCTTCAAAACCGCATCCATCTGAGATGATCCACCCATGGCTTTCGCCGAACCGCCCGGATGGTACGTCATCTCGCTGCGCCCGCAGGGCGGGCACGCTTCGTTGCGCCATGCCGCCAGCGCGCAGGGTGCGCGATTGATCGCGTTGTCTCCGTGGCGCGTGGTGCTGCGCGGCGACGATCAGGCGCGCCAGGCATTGGCGCGTGCTTTGCCGGCGCGGCGCCTGCTGTTCACCAGTCCCAATGCCGTACGCGCAGCCGCGGCGCTGTTGCCGCTGGTGCGCAGGCCGGGCCAGACCTGGATCGCGGTCGGCAGCGGAACCGCGGCGGCGCTGCGGAAAGCGGGAGTCGATGGGATCGACTTTCCCTCGCGCATGGACAGCGAGGGCTTGCTGGCGTTGCCCGCGTTGAAGGATCTGCAGGGAATCCGGATCGGATTGGTGACCGCGCCCGAAGGCCGCGAAGTCCTCTCGTCCGCATTGCGCGAACGCGGCGCCGAAGTCCTGCGCGCGGATGTCTATGCGCGCGAACCGATTGCGCTGTCGACGCAGGCGCTACGCAAGCTGCGCACGCTCGACGCGCCCGCCGCGCTGGCGCTGAGCAGCGGCGGCGCATTGAAACAGTTGCTGGACAAGGCGCCGGCCGATTTGCTCCAACAACTTCGCAATCAGCCGGTAGTGGCGGCCAGCGCGCGATTGCAGCAGCTCGCCCGCGATGCCGGTTTTGCCGAAGTGGAGCTGGCGGAGGGGCCCTTGCCGAGGCAACTGATTGCCGCCATGGCGCGCCGCTTCCGTTAGCATTCGGATTGCAATGACTGCTTGTGAACAGACTGCTCGTAAACAGGGACGCTGGCGTGACCGAAGAAACAATTCCTTCCACCCCCAGGCGCGGCCGCACCGGAGTGATCGTGATGCTGCTGGCGCTGCTATTGCTGGGCCTGTTGGGCTGGCGCGGTTGGGCGATGTGGCAGGCGCGCGAAACCCACGCCCGGGCCAGCGCGGCCGAGGCTGAACAGCGTCTCGGTGCGCTGGAGCAACGCATCGACGCCCTGCGCCGCGATCAGCGCGCGCAGACCCAGCGCATTCTCGATGCCGCGGCCACCAATCGCGTGCTGCGCGACGAGGTGCTGGGCCTGAGCCAACGCGGCGCGTTGCTGGAAGACAGCGTCTCCAAACTCGCCGATCCCACTCGCCACGGCGCCCAAGCCTTGCGCCTGGACGAAGTGGAATTGCTGTTGAGCCAAGCCCAGCAGCGCCTGGCCATCGCCGACGACCTGGACGGTGCCCGCCGCGCCTACACCCTGGCCGACGGTGCCTTGCAGGGGATCGACGACCCGCGCCTGCTCAACCTGCGCCAGGCGCTGGCGCAGGAGCGCGCCGCTCTGGATACGCTGGGCAACGGCCCGCATGCGGCCATCGCACGGCAACTGGACGTATTCGCTGCCGCCTTGGACAAACTTCCGGACCGCGCGCCCGCCGCGGAAGGTCATCAAGCCGTCTGGCAACGCCTGCTATCCCCTCTGGTGAAGATACGGCCAACCGAAAGCAAGACCGTGATCGCACCGACCGAGCGCGCCGCCGGCGAAGCCGCCCTGCAGATCGAACTGGGCCTGGCGCGTGCGGCACTGGAACGCGACGATGCCGCCGGTTTTCGCGCCGGAATCGTCCGCATGGAGGCCTGGCTGACGCGCCTATGGCCGGAGTCGCCGGCCTTGCAGCAGCGCCGCAATGAATTGAAGGCGCTGCGCACCGCCGCCTTGCAACCCTCGCTGCCGGTGTTAGGGAGTACCTTGCAGCAACTGCGGCAGTTGCGGAACTCGGGTTACTCATCTCCGCTTCCGCAGGCCGCCGCAACGCAGCCGCCCCCCACTGCGGAGATCGAACGATGAAAATATTCCGCACCGCGATCCTGCTGCTGTTGATCCTGCTCGGAGTGCTCGGCGCGCAATGGCTGGCCCGCGATGGCGCCCGCGATCTCGGCGAAGTCTTCGTGCGCGCCGGCGGCTACGATTTCAGCGCGACCCTGCCCGGCGCGCTGCTGGCGCTGGCGGCCGCCGCGTTGCTGCTGTGGATCGGCTGGAAACTGCTGACCTTGCCGTTCCGCGCCTGGGGCCGCTACCGCCGCAAGCAGGCACGCGCACGGCTGACCGAAGGCCTGGAGGCGTTGCATGGCGGCTACTGGCAACGCGCGGAGAAATTGCTGCAGCTCGCCGCCGAAGACGACGAGGTCGGCACCATCGCCCGCACCGCCGCCGTGCGCGCGGCCGATGCGCGCGGCGATGAAGCCGCGGTGCAATCGCATCTGAGCGCGCTGGCCCAGCGTAGCGCCAGTGCGCATGCGTTGGCCGTGGCCGACCGGGCGATGGCGCGGCAGCAACCGGCCGAAGCGCTGGCCGCGCTCGACGCGCCTGCCGCCCAGCCGTTGCCGCCGCGCGGTCTGGCCTTGCGCGTGCAGGCGCTGGCCGACAGCGGCCGCGCCGGCGATGCCTACGGCATGTTGGGACCGCTGAAACAGCAGCAAGCGCTGTCGTCGGCCCGCTACACGACGCTCGAATCGGAACTCGCCGCGCAGGCCATGCGCGAGGCCAGCGACGCCAATGTCCTGGCCGAACGTTGGGAAACCCTGCCCAAGCCGCTGCGCGCCGATGCCGCCATCGTCGCCGCCTATGCCGAACGCGCGGCCGCGCTGCGCTGGGAGGATGCGGCCGCGCGCAGTCTGGAGCAGGCCATCGACGCCCGCTGGGACGAATCGCTGGTCGCACTGTACGGCCGTCTGCCGATCGGCAAACTCGATTCGCGCCGCGCCAGCGCGCAACGCTGGCTGCAGGCGCATCCCGCCAGTCCGCCGCTACTGGTCACGCTGGCGCAGCTGGCGCGCCTGCAGGGGCAGTGGCCGCAGGCGCAGGAGTTCCTGCATCGCGCCTTGGCCCAGGGCGCCAGCGCCGACGCCTGGGAAGAACTGGGCCATGGCTTCGCCGCCGCGGGCGAGGAAATGCTGGCGCGCCGCAGCTACGCCAATGCGCTGGCCGCCAAACGCGGCGTGGCGGCGACCGAACTGCCCGGTCGCGACCTCAAGCAGAAGATTTTCGATGAGGCCGTGGTGGAAGAACGCGATGAGCATGGCGTGCCGCGATTGCGCGAGTAGCACATGCGCGCATCAGCGCATGGCTGTAGCGCGTCCTCGATAAGGTCGTCATCCCGGCGAATGCCGGGATCCCTCTTCCCGATCTCGTTAAGTTGGGTCCCGGCATTCGCCGGGATGACGACCCTTTTATTCTCTTGTTTGCCGCTGCCGCCGACTGACTTACTTCCTGCGCCACCGCCGGTAAGCCCACACGCCGAATGCGATCAGCAGCCACAGCGGCCACAACGCAATCAGTTGGATGAACGCCTCCAGCACGCCATACCAGCCGATCCGCAACGAACTGCCCAGGCGCGGGAAGAAGCCGGGACTGTTGGCTTCGAACACCGCTTCCACATCGGTCAATTCGGTCTGTCGGATCTTTGACAACTGATACAACGACAGGTCGATGGTGGCGAAGGCGACCCGGTCCTCGAATTCCTTCTGCGCCACCAACGCTTCGTCCCGAGCGGATTTCGCGTCGCCGCGTGCGGCTATCGATTCCACCTTCTGGCCCAGCTTGCCGCCCTGCTGGGTGGCCTGGCCGAGTTCCTGCTGCGTTTCCTGATTGCGCTGGTAGGCCAACTGCTGCCGCAGCATCGCGAACTGCGCGTCGGCGGCGTCGAAGTTACGACGATCCAGGAATTCCATCTGGTTGACGATGCTGCGCAGGAATGCCTGCGCCTTGTCGCTGGGCACGCGCACCGACAGGTTGCCGCGCACCGTGTACTCGGCGAGCTCGATCAGCTTGCCGTCGCCCTTGGGACGGCGCTGCACTTCCTGCACATCGGCGGCGATCTCGTTCCTGACCACGAATCCGCCCTGCGCCGCGACCGCGTCCTCAATGGCCAGCGCGGACTGATACACGTCCTTGACCCGGAAGTTGGCTTGCGCGGTGCGGATGAACTTGCGTTGCGCGTCGGTGTAGGTGGCGGCGCTGGAACTGAGTTGCGCCTGGGTCGGCGGCGCTGCGGAAGGCGCGTCGGCGGAAGCGTCCTCTCGCAAGGACCCTCCCACCGATGCCTTCGCGGCATCGGTGGCGGCGGCTTCCATTTCCATTGCGGGAGCGGCGGCGGGTGCCGGCGCCGCCGAGTCCATCGATGCTTCAGCCGCCTGTTCCTGTTTGGAACAGGCAATCAACAGGGTAATCAGTGCCGTGCACAGCGTGATGCGAAGCAGATGGCGGGATTGCATGTCTCGTCCTCAAGGAAAATCGCCGGCCTGGCGAAAGCCGCGCACGGTGCGCGGCGTGATCCCTGACAACGAAGCAAGACAAGATTCGGGGTTAAGCGAACCCCGGCAATACCGCTTGCGAATGCTCAGCGTTCGACGATGGCGACCACGCCCATGCCGCCGGCGGTGCAGATCGACACCAGCGCGCGGCCGCCGCCGCGCTGTTTCAGTTCCTTGGCCACGGTGGCGATGATGCGGGCGCCGGTGGCGGCGAAGGGATGCCCGGTGGCGAGAGAAGACCCGTTCGGATTCATCTTGGCCGGATCAATACGGCCCATCGGCGCGTCCAGGCCCAGACGGTTCTTGCAGTATTCCTCGCTCTCCCACGCGCGCAGCGTGCACAGCACCTGCGCGGCGAAGGCTTCGTGGATTTCGTAGATGTCGAAATCCTGCAGGGTCAGGCCGTGGCGCTTGAGCATTTCCGGCACGGCGATGGTCGGCGCCATCAGCAGGCCTTCGCCGTGCACGAAATCCACCGCCGCGACCTGCGCGTCGCGCAGGTACGCCATCGGCTCATGGCCATGGGCCTTGGCCCATTCGTCGGAGGCCAGCAGCACCGCGGCGGCGCCATCGGTCAACGGAGTGGAATTGGCGGCGGTCAGCGTGCCGCGGCCGGAAGTCTTATCGAAGGCCGGCTTCAACGTCGCCAGCTTTTCCAGCGACGTATCGGCGCGCAGGATGTTGTCGCGTTGCAGGCCGCGGAACGGCGCGATCAGGTCTTCGAAGAAACCGCGTTCGTACGCCGCGGCCAGTTTGTGGTGCGAAGCGACCGCCAGTTCGTCCTGCGAATCGCGCGAGATGCTCCACTGTTTGGCCATGTCTTCGCAGTGATCGCCCATACTCTTGCCGGTGCGCGGCTCGGCCACGCCGGGGAATTCGGGTTTGAGTTCGGCGAACTTGAAGCCTTTGACCAGCGTCTTGACCTTGTCGGCGGTGGTCTTGGCGCGATTGGCGGCCAACAGGCGCGCGCGCAGCTTCTTGCCGTAGACGATCGGCACTTCGGAAGTGGTGTCCGAACCGCCGCCGATGCCCGATTCGATCTGGCCCAGCGCGATCTTGTTGCCGACGGTGATGATGGAATCCAGGCTGGTGCCGCAGGCGCGCTGCAAGGTGATGCCTGGAGTGAGCGGCGACAGGCCGGAGGAAAGCGCGGCTTCGCGGCCCAGGTTCCAGTCGCTGGAATGCTTGATCACCGCGCCCATCGCCACTTCGCCCAGTTGCTGGCCGTGCAGGCCGAAGCGCTCCACCAACGCACCCAGCGTACGCACCGACATGCCCAGGTTGCCCACGTCCGAATAAGCCGTGTTCTGCCGACAGAACGGAATACGGACGCCGCCGAGGATGGCGACGGGACGGGCTGCTGGCATGGGTAACCTCGCGGAGTGAAGGCGGGACAAGCGGCCCGTTAACGCACAGCGGGCATAATGCGAAAGTGTAATGCCGTGACGGCACCGGGCCAACCTAACGATGACTCAATCCGACTTCGGTGTTCATGTGATGGATCAGCATGTGATGGGCGAGCATGTAATGGGAGTGTTCGCGCTCGAGCTCAGCGGCGGCAGTTTTCCCGCCGCTGCGGCGTTGCCGCAAACCCAGGCCGGCGGGCTGGCGGAGCTGCTGGCGCGCGACCTGAGCAAGCTGGTGCCGGGTGCGAGCGCGCTGGACTTGAGCTTCGCCGCCGCCCATTTCGATCCGGCCGAAGTGCTGCGCCCGGGCTGGCCGCTGCATCGGAGGCTGGACGAATTGCGCCAGCGCGCGCCGGGGCGCGAACAAGGCCCACGGGTGATCGCGTTCGGTGCCGACGGCGAAGGCAAGGTGCCGCTACCGTTCGCCGCCGAGGCCGGGTTGCAAGGCGGACAGATGCGCGTGCTGCCCTTCCTGCTCAGCGGGGCGCCGGAAACCGTCCGCGCCTTGCAGGAGAATTTCGAGGAAGTGCTGCTGGACCGCGGCATGGCCGGGGCCGATACCGCGTTGCTGGCCCAGCAAGCCTTCGGCGCGCAGATCGAACACGCGCGTTACCTGACCGTGCACGACCTGACCGCGATCACGGCCATGCAGTACCAGAACCAAGGCCTGCAGCGCCTATGGCCGATCATCGAGACCGCGCTGCTGGCCCCGAACAGCGAAGAATGGTTGGATGAACCGCCGGAACCGCTGCTGCGCTACGCCGGCGGCGAAGTGCAGATAGCGCTGCTGGATCCTGTTGCATGGCGGCAGCGTCATGCCGATCACCTCTCCGGCGATGCGACGCGGCTGGAACAGGCCTACGAGTACTTCCAGGCGCGCCAGCGACAAATTGCGGCGGTGCTGGAAGCGCACGGGATTCCGGTGACTTTTGCTTATTGCTCGGGTGCGGAAGACGCGCGCGACACACTGCGCGTCTGATTTTCCTTCTCCCATCGGGAGAAGGTGCCCGAAGGGCGGATGAGGGAATGGGATATCAGCTTGTAATGTAGTTTCCGTGAGTTTGAGTTCTCCCTCCCTCATCCGTCGCTACGCGCCACCTTCTCCCGGAGGGAGAAGGGAAGCAAGAACTATTGCGTGACCTTGATCACCCCGCAGGCCACACGCGCGCCGGCATTGCCTGCGGGCTGGCTGGTGTAGTCGTCGGGTGCGGCGTGCACCACCAGAGCGCGCCCGGCGATGTCGTTGACCGCGCCGCCGCCCAGGGTGACGCCAGTGATGTGGATATCCAGCTTGACCACGCCTTCACGGTCGGCGACCACGTTGTCCATGTCCCCGGCATGGTGCGGGCCCGATTCGGCGTTGCCGTGCGCAGCAGCGAAGGGATTGAAATGCGGGCCGGCGCTGCTGGCGTCCACCGCGCTGCAGTCGCCTTTTTCGTGGATGTGGAATCCATGCGTGCTGTTGGGCGGCAATCCACCGACGGTGCCGGTGATGTGTACGCCACCGCTCATCGGTACCAACGTGGCCTTGCCGCTGACCAGACTGCCGGAGGCAGACGCCAGATTCACGACCGCCTGTTTGGCGGTGCTCTGCGTCGGCACTTCCACCTTGGGGGCCTGCTTCGGCGGCGGGGTACTGCCGCAGGCGGTGAGAAAAACGGCAGTAGCGGCGGCCATCAGGGCGATGCGCATGGGGATGCTCCGTAGAGGTTCGCAGCCAACGTAACCGCGCGACGGTTTACGCGCGATGAAAGCGGTACTGATGCGAGCAGGATCGTGGGAGCGGCGCGTGGGAGCGGCGTCCCGCCGCGAG
This sequence comes from Pseudoxanthomonas sacheonensis, assembly GCF_031455975.1. Classification (GTDB taxonomy): domain Bacteria; phylum Pseudomonadota; class Gammaproteobacteria; order Xanthomonadales; family Xanthomonadaceae; genus Pseudoxanthomonas_A; species Pseudoxanthomonas_A sacheonensis_A. The sequence goes on from NZ_JAVDTT010000002.1 coordinate 576,853, forward strand.
CTTTCCGCACGGACCGAGCACCAAGATGAAAAGCTCGCGGCGGGACGCCGCTCCCACGCAAGGCCGCAAGGCTATTTGGCGATCAACGCCGTTTGCGTCCCGGCCCCAACTTGCGTGTCACCGTATTGCGGCCGACGCCCAGCTTGCTGGCCGCTTCGGCGCGGCGGCCATGGGTGAACTGCAACGCCACTTCCAGCAAGGTGCGATCGAAGCGCTCGCGGGCTTCGGCGTGCAGACCTTCGGCGCCTGCGTCCAACCGCGCATGCGCCCACACCGCGAGCGCCTGGTGCCATTCCATCGCCTGCGGCGCCGACGTCGTGACGTTGGTGGAGAGCGCGCCCTGCAGGTCGAAGGGAGTAATGGTTTCGCCCGGCGCCATCGCCGCCAGGCGCCAGCACACGTTTTCCAGCTCGCGTACGTTGCCCGGCCAGTCGTAGGCGCGCAAAGCCTCGAGTGCGGCCGTCGCGAAACGCTTGGCCGGCGCGCCGAGCTTGCGCGAAGCGATGGCGAGGAAATTTTCCGCCAGCTGAGCGACATCGTCGCGGCGTTCGCGCAACGGTGGAAGCTGCAGGCGCACCACGTCCAGCCGATGCAGCAGGTCGGCGCGGAAACGGCCTTCGGCGACCAGCGCTTCCAGGTTCTGGTGGGTAGCGGCGATCACGCGCACGTCGACCCGGATCAGTTCGCGGCCGCCGACGCGGAAGAATTCGCCTTCGGCCAGCACCCGCAGCAAGCGGGTCTGCAAGGGCAGCGGCATGTCGCCGATTTCATCCAGGAACAACGTGCCGCCGTCGGCTTGTTCGAAACGCCCGATGTGCCGGCGCTGGGCGCCGGTGAAGGCGCCGGCCTCGTGGCCGAACAGTTCGCTTTCCAGCAACTCGGCGGGAATCGCCGCGGTGTTGAGCGCGATGAACGGCTTGCGCGCGCGCGGCGACTCGCTGTGCAGCGCGTGGGCGACCAGTTCCTTGCCGGTGCCGGTTTCGCCGGTGACCAGCACCGACAGCGGCGCCTGCGCCAGACGGCCGATGGCGCGGAACAACGCGCGCATGGCCGGCGTATCTCCGATCAACTCGGTGCCACCGACGTCGGAGCCGGACGCTTCGGCAACCGGTTCCGGCGCGGGACTCGCGGCGACATCGGGCAAGGTGCGCGCGGCTAGCGCGACGGCGTCGTCCAGATCGAAAGGTTTGGAAAGGAATTCGTGCGCGCCGCCGCGGAACGCACCGGCAGTGCTGGCGATATCGGTATAGGCCGACATCACGATCACCGGCAGTTGCGGATGCGCGAGTTTCAACTTCTCCAGCAGCGCCAAGCCATCGTCGCCGGGCATACGCACGTCGGTGAACAGCAAATCAGGCGCGCCGCGCGCGCTGAGCGCCTGCAAAGCGGACGCCGCACTGTCGAAACCATCGACCGCATAACCGGCATCGCGCAACGCGGTGGCCAGCACGAACCGCACCGAACGATCGTCGTCCACCACCCAGATGCGCTGCGCGTTGGGCGCGGCGGGAGCGAAGGAAGCCGGGTCAATGGACATGGCGCTGCTCCTCGGGGCGCTGCCCCTCTGAGCGATGCTCGTCCGGCTGCGGCAGCAGCAGGGTGAACACGGTATGTCCCGGGCGCGAACGGTAGGTCAGCGAGCCGCCGTGTTCGCGCGCCACCTGCTGAGCCAGCGCCAGACCCAGCCCGCTGCCTTCTGCGCGGCCGCTGACCAAGGGCAGGAACAGGTGTTCGGCCAATTCTTCGGGCACGCCCTTGCCGTCGTCGATGATCTCCACCCGCAGCGCCATCGCGTGCAGGTGGTCGTGGATGCGGACGCCATGCTCGACGCGGGTGCGCAGGGTCACGCTGGCGGCGCCAGCCTGGATCGCGTTGCGCACCAGGTTCCAGACCGCCTGGGTCATGCGGTCGGCGTCGCCGGGGAATTCGGGAATGCTGGGGTCGTAATCGCGTTGCAAGCGCACCGACCAGCCGCCTTCGGTCTCGGCCAGGCGCAGCACGCGTTCCAGCACCACGTGGATGTTGAGCGCCGTATGCGGGCGTTGCGGGGAGGGAGAAAGCAGTTGGTCGAGCAAGCCGTTGAGGCGTTCGATCTCCGATTCGATCAGGCCGATCAGCTCGCGCTCGTCATCGTTGTCGTCGCGATGCAGCGCACGTCGCGCCAGCAGCTGCGCGGCACCCTTGAGGCCGGCCAGCGGATTGCGAAGTTCGTGGGCCAGACCTTTCAATGCCGCACCCAGGGCGCTGGGCAGTACCTGGGCCGGATCCAACGCCGGGAATTCGTCCAGCGGATGCGCCTCCAGCAACCAGCCGCCGTCATCCAGCCGCGACAGCCAGCCTTCGGCGAAGCGTTGCGATTCGCCCGGCAGGCCCAGGGCCATGCGGTGCAGCCGCAACACATCGCGATCGGTGTTTTCTAGGAAACGCGCCATGGCATCGCCATCCATTTCCAATGCCGCAAGAGGTTGGCCGAGCAAGCGTCGTGGGCTGACGCCCATCCAGCGCGCAAAGGCCGGGTTGACGCCGAGCAGGTTGCCCCCGGCGTCCGCCCAGGCCACCGCCGTGCTGAGCACGTCGGCGGAGGGTCCGTCTGTAGCCAAACTTTTGAGGGTCAAGGGCGGCATTGCACCAGTTTAGTGCAAGGCCGCCCCCGATGTGCCATCAGGCCTCGTACGCCGCTTCGCCATGCGAGGAGATGTCCAGACCTTCGCGTTCGGCTTCTTCGCTGACGCGCAGGCCGACGGTGTACTTCACGATCAGGAAGGCGACCAGGGCCACCACACCCGACAGCACGATCGTGGTCAGCACGCCCTGGGCCTGGATCCAGACCTGGCCGGCGATGTCGTATTCCGGCAGCGCGGTTTCGGTCACGTAATCCCAGATGCCCGCGCCGCCCAGCGAGGGAGCCGCGAACACGCCGGTCAGCAACGCGCCGGTGATGCCGCCCACGCCGTGCACGCCGAACACGTCCAGGCTGTCGTCCGCGCCAAGCAGCTTCTTCAGCCCGGTCACGCCCCACAGGCACAGCACGCCGGCGATGGCGCCGATGGCCAGTGCGCCGTTGAGGCCGACGAAGCCGGCCGCCGGGGTGATCGCGACCAGACCGGCCACCGCACCCGAAGCCGCACCCAACAGCGACGGCTTGCCCTTGAAGATCCACTCCATCAGCGTCCACGCCACCACCGCCGCGGCCGTGGCCAGGAAGGTGTTGACGAAGGCGATCGCGGCCACGCCGCCGGCTTCCAATGCGGAACCGGCGTTGAAGCCGAACCAGCCGAACCACAGGATCGAAGCGCCGACCATGGTCAGGGTCAGGTTGTGCGGCTTGATCGCTTCACGCCCGTAACCGGTGCGCTTGCCGATCACATACGCACCGACCAGGCCCGCGACCGCGGCGTTGATATGCACGACCGTGCCGCCGGCGAAATCCAGCGCGCCCTTGGCGAACAGGAAACCGGATTTGGACAGCGCGGTGGTGGCGGCAGCGGCGTCGGTGAACGCATCCGGGCCGGGGAAGAACCAGACCATGTGCGCCATCGGCAGGTAGGCGAAGGTGAACCACAGCACGGTGAACAGCATGACGCCAGCGAATTTCACGCGCTCGGCGAAGGCGCCGACGATCAGCGCGCAGGTGATGCAGGCGAACGCGCCCTGGAACACGAAGAACGCCAGTTCCGGGATGTACACGCCCTTGGTGAAGGTGGCGCCGATCGACGCGGCATCCAGTCCCTTGGCGAACAAGCGATCCCAACCGCCGATGAAAGGCGAGCCTTCGGTGAAGGCGATGCTGTAGCCGTACAGCGCCCACAACACGGCCACCAGCGAGAACACCGCCAGGTTCTGCACCAGGATCGACAGCACGTTCTTCGAACGCACCAGACCACCGTAGAACAGCGCCAAGCCGGGCAGCGTCATGAAGATCACCAGCGCCGCCGACATCAGCACCCAGACCGTATCCGGCTTGCTGATGGAGGGTGCCGGCGCGGCTTCTTCCGCAGGAGCGGCTTCGGCAGCGGCGGGCTCGGCAGCGGCAGTCGCGGCGGCTTCGGCAGGCGCCGGAGCGGGGGCGGCGTCAGCGGCGGGAGCGGCGGCCGGGTCGGCCGGCGCGGCAGCGGTTTCTGCAGCCGGCGCCGCGGTGTCCTGCGCCATCGCGCCGAATCCGGTACCGAGCGCCACGCAGCACAATGCCGCCAGGCTCATGACTTGCAGTCGGGTTTTCCACCCGGAGAAAAAACGCGTCTTCATGTGGGAACTCCGAGTAGGGGTTAGAGCGCGTCCGCGCCGACTTCGCCGGTGCGGATGCGGATGACCTGGTCGATGGCGGTGACGAAAATCTTGCCGTCTCCGATCTTGCCGGTGCCCGCCGCCTGCTGGATGGCCTCGATCACGGCATCCAGGCGTTCGTCGGTGACCACGGTTTCGACTTTGATCTTGGGCAGGAAATCGACGACGTACTCGGCGCCCCGGTACAACTCGGTGTGGCCCTTCTGCCGGCCGAAGCCTTTGACTTCGGTGACGGTGATGCCCGACACGCCCGCTTGCGACAAGGATTCTCGAACCTCGTCTAGCTTGAACGGCCGGATGATGGCGGTGATCAGTTTCATGCGCATTCCCCGTGGGTGGATGGAACCGGCCTCGCGAAGAGACCGGTGGGTTTCGTACACAAAACAGAAACCGCATTCGACGTGGGAGAGGGAGCTGCGGTTCGCTGTTTCTGTTCTTCTTTCTGTTGCCGGTCGAAAGTTACGAAGGAAAAACGCGGCGATAGCGACGTGTGGGAGGGGTACGTCCGTCGCTATCGCCGCTAAAACTCAGTTGCCGTAGTACAGCTGGTATTCGAGCGGATGGGTGGCGGCGCGGAACTTGGTCACTTCCTGCATCTTCAGCGCGATGTAGCCGTCGATGAAGTCGTCGCTCATCACGCCGCCGGCCTTGAGGAACTCGCGGTCGGCATCCAGCGCTTCCAATGCCTGGTCCAGGCTGGAGCAGACCTGCGGGATGTTCTTCTCTTCTTCCGGCGGCAGGTCGTACAGATCCTTGTCGGACGGTTCGCCCGGATCGATCTGGTTCTTGATGCCGTCCAGACCGGCCATCATCAGCGCGGTGAAGGTCAGGTAGCCGGTCTGCAACGGATCGGGGAAACGCATCTCGATGCGGCGCGCCTTCGGGTTGGACACCCACGGGATGCGGCACGAAGCGGAACGATTGCGCGCGGAGTACGCGAGCATCACCGGCGCCTCGAAGCCCGGCACCAGGCGCTTGTAGCTGTTGGTGCCGGAGTTGGCGAACGCGTTGATCGCCTTGGCGTGCTTGAAGATGCCGCCGATGTACCACAGCGCCAGCTGCGACAGGCCGCCGTAGCCGTCGCCGGTGAACAGGTTGGTGCCGCCCTTGGCCAGCGACTGGTGCACGTGCATGCCGCTGCCGTTGTCGCCAACGATCGGCTTGGGCATGAAGGTGGCTGTCTTGCCGTTGCGGAAGGCCACGTTCTTGACGATGTACTTCATCGTCAGCAACTCATCGGCCTTCTTCACCAGCGAATTGAACTTGGTGCCGATCTCGCACTGGCCGGCGGTGGCCACTTCGTGGTGGTGCACTTCGACTTCGATGCCGACCTGTTCCAGCGTCTTGCACATCTCGGCACGGATGTCGTGCAGGGTGTCGGCCGGGGCCACCGGGAAGTAGCCGCCCTTCACGCCCGGGCGATAGCCGCTATTGCCGCCTTCGTATTTGGTGCCGCTGTTCCAGGCCGCTTCTTCCGATTCGATCTTGAAGAAGGTGTTGCCCATGTCGTTGGCGTAGCGCACCGAATCGAAGATGAAGAATTCCGGTTCCGGGCCGAAGAACGCCTGCTCGGCGATGCCGCTGGACTTGAGGAAGGCTTCGGCGCGCTTGGCGATGCCGCGCGGGCAGCGCGAATAGCCCTGCATGGTGGCCGGATCCAGCACGTCGCAGGTCAGGACCACGGTCGGGTCGGCGGTGAACGGGTCGAGGTAGGCGGTGCTGGCGTCGGGCAGCAGGACCATGTCCGATTCGTTGATGCCTTTCCAGCCGCTGATGGAGCTGCCGTCGAACATGCGGCCGTCCTCGAACAGCGATTCGTCGACGATATTGGCCGGGAAGGTCACGTGGTGCTGGATGCCGCGCACATCGGCGAAGCGCAGGTCGACGAACTCGACCTTGTTGTCCTTGATCAGCTTTTCGACTTTGTCCGCAGACATCTTGGAACCTCGGTTTTCGGATTTGAGTGAGGTCCTTATTGCAAGCCGCGTGCCAAGCTTCGATGCACCGTAAGTGGCTGATTCGTATGGTGCGACGCGTCACGGATAGAGGCTTAATGCACAATTTCGGGGATTTAAGTACAGAAATTGCACCATATTGGTTCTTTATAAATCCACTATTCTTGAGGGCGTCGCACCGAACGTGGTCCCTACAGAACGTCGTCATCCCAGCGAAAGCTGGGATCCACCTTGATCTTGCTTTTTGCTTGGCGTGACCAGCCAGAGCCAAAGTCAAAATGGATCCCAGCTTTCGCTGGGATGACGATCCTTTTGAGGTGATTGCCCTCGTCTGGGCTGCCAGGCCCTTCGACTGCCCGAAGCCACATCCCCTACCTCAGACCCCACTCCATGATCGAACTACTCAAAGCCCTGCTCCTCGGCATCATCGAAGGCATCACCGAATTCCTGCCCATTTCCAGCACCGGGCACCTGTTGCTCGCCGAACGCCTGCTGGGGCTGGGCCACCGCAGCGACCTGTTCAACATCGGCATTCAGGCTGGCGCGATCCTGGCCGTGGTGCTGATCTATCGGCAGCGGTTGTGGGATCTGGCGATGGGATTCTTCGGTCGCGGCGCGCCCGCCGACCACGACCCTGCCGGCATGGCGCTGAGCCCGGCGCAGGCGCGCGCCTACGCGCTGAAACTGGCAGTCGCCTTCGGCGTCACCGCCGTTCTCGGCCTGCTGGTGAAGAAGCTGGGCTTCAAGCTACCGGAAGAAGTCATCCCCATCGCTTGGGCGCTGATCCTGGGCGGTATCTGGATGATCGCCGCCGAATATTTCGCCGCCAAGCGCGCGCAGGCCTTGGGCGAACGCAGCGAGATCAGCTGGACGGTGGCGGTCCTGGTCGGCATTGCGCAGGTGGTGGCTGGCGTATTTCCCGGCACCTCGCGTTCGGCGGCGACGATCTTCGTGGCCTTGCTGGCGGGTACGACCAATCGTGCAGCGGCGACCGAATTCGCCTTCCTGATCGGTATTCCGACCATGTTCGCAGCCACCGGCTACGAACTGATCGACGTGCTGCACTCGGGTCAGGCCGCGAACGAGGACTGGGCGGCGTTCGCCGTCGCTTTCGTCGCTTCGGCCATCACCGCCTTCATCGCGGTGAAATGGCTGCTGAGCTATATCCAGAGCCACCGCTTCACCGCGTTTGCGATCTACCGTTTCGTGCTGGGCTTGGCATTGCTGGCGATGGTGCCGGCCGGCAGTTGATCCCGTGCGTAGGAGCGACGTGAGTCGCGAAACAGACATCAATCGCGACTCACATCGCTCCTACGCCGATCCGGCAGCTTCACCCCATTCGTTGCATTGATGCGTTTGCCTGAGCTCATCGCTGGAGAACGAAATGAAACGCTGCCTGATCCTGATGTTGCCGCTCGCACTCGCCGCCTGCGCCAAGCCCCCTGAGGGTGAGCCGGCCACGCCGCCCGCCGCGGTCGCTCCGGCCGCAACACAACCCGCGCCGGCCGATACGACTGCCCTGTCCGCCTATCACTGGCGATTGAACGACGCCAAGGATGCCAGCGGCAAACGCATCGAGGCGCTTTTCGTCAGCGCGGACAAACCGTTGCAACTCGATTTCGCAGACGGACGCATCAGCGTCAGCAACGCCTGCAACCACATGGGCGGCGCGTATTCGGTAGAAGGCGACAAGCTGAAGTTCGACCGCCTGGCGTCGACCCTGATGGCCTGCACCGATCCCAAACTGATGGCGCTGGACCAGGAGATCGGCAAGCGCCTGGAAACCGTGTCGACGTTCGCGCTGCAATCAGGCGATGCCCCGACGCTGACGCTGACCGGCGGCAACGGCGACGTACTGACCTTCAAAGGCGATCCCACCGCCGAAACCCGTTACGGCGGGAAGGGCGAAACCGCCTTCCTCGAAGTCGCCGCCCAGACCAAGCCCTGCAATCATCCGTTGATCCCGAACATGCAATGCCTGCAGGTGCGCGAGCTCGAGTACGACGACAAGGGCATCAAGACCGGCACCGACGGCGAGTTCCAGAATTTCTACAGCGCTATCGAGGGATATACCCACGAGCCGGGCATCCGCAACGTCGTACGAGTCAAGCGTTACGCGATCAAGAACCCGCCGGCCGATGGCAGTTCGCTGGCCTACGTGCTCGACATGGTGGTGGAGTCGGAGACCGTCGCGCCCTGATCATGGGTCGCTTCGACACGCGGCTTGGATACCACGTAAGTGCGGGTAATAGAATCGTGCCACGCCCGACGCACGTCGTCGTCGCTTATGAGCAGCGACAGCGCATCGAAGGGAATCAGTCGGCATAAGCTGCGCAGCAATGCCCGCTTGAACGTCAATCGCCTCCCCTCCGCATCGACTACGCGCGTACCGGTGATCAGCTTCCCGATCGTCAGACCAAACAAGCCTTCCATTGCGGTGTAGTAGATCAAAACCATGGCGAAATCGATCGCATATTCGGTCGGCTTGTTCATGCCGTCGATCCATTCCAGCGCAGCGTCGCTTCCGAAGACTCCAATCAACGCCGCCGCCAACACCATCAATCCAAGCATGGCCAGCTTGTCGATGAGCCAGTTCAGGAATCGGCGCGGCTTGCTCGCCGATTGGATATGGTGGACCAAAGGCGCCTCGACGATCTCGCCATCGGGCGTTCGATACGGGTTATGCGCATCCATGCGGTGTTCGGTCAAACGCCGGAATTCAGCGAATAGAAGCCATGTATCGCGGTTTCCGCCAGGACATGTCCCTGCATCGCACGTAGCACCTGCGCCGCAGTGAAACGCTCCGGCACCTCGAGCTTTTCCACATCCAGCGCGAACAAGCGGAAGAAGTACCGGTGCGTGCGCAGGTCGTTGAACGGCGGGTACGGACCGTCGTAGCCGAAATAATCGCCGCCCATGTCCGCATCGCCGGCGAACCAACCGGTGTAGTCGTTCAATCCCTGGCGCGCGCCCGGCGGACCCGGCGGGTTCCGCTTGCCCTTTGGCGTGATGCCATCGCTGCAGCTGCCCGCTTCGATCAGGCGCACATCGGCGGCGATATCGATCATCGCCCAGTGCACGAAATCGCCCCGCGGCTGTTCCACCGGAATCTGCAGGTCGTCGCGACCCACCGTTTCCGGCACCGTCGGCGCGTCCGGATCGACGCACAGCAAAGCGAACGAGCGGGTTCCCTCCGGAACTTTATTCCATTCCAGATGCGGGTTGCGGTTCCCGCCGAACCCATCGGGCAGACCCATCGCGAACTCTGCCGGGATGCGCTTGCCGGATTCGAAACTGTCGCTTGCGATGCGCATGGCCATTCTCTGGGAAATCAGGCGTCGGGATAACCGAGGCGGCGGGCAACGGCGTTCAGCGCCGCGAACGGACCGGCGAGGGCCTCAGCATAATTCCGCCAGTGCCCTGAGACAAAACGACCAGGGCCTAGCGCGGGTGCGGGCGACAACTCGATACCCAGCGCCTGACCGGTGGCGGCAGCGATCGCCGCGGCATCGTCGGCGATCGCATCGATACGTACGACGCGATTGGAAACCGGGCTGCCCTCGGCCACGGTCGCGACCTGTTCGAGTACATGGGCCAGCCAGACCGCGATTCGCATCGGCGTGCCGGCGTCGTAGCGGATATAGGAATCGCGCTGCAGCCAATCGACAAGCATGTCGCGAGGATCGCACAGTACGAACAACACCAGAGCCTCAGGCAGCGCATTGCGCAAGGCGTGCAGCAATGCGTTGTCCCACCATGGCAGCCAATCGATCGGTCCGTTCGACTCGTCCAGGCCGCGCGACGCCAGAGTGGCGCGCCACGCGGAAATGACCGTCGCAGCGTCCAGTTCGCCTACCGAAAGGCGCAAGGCGGTCTGTGGGTATTGCAGGGGGTCGTGCGGCGGTTGCAGGCTGGTGCGGTCTATGCCGATCCGCGACCTCGTGTTGTGGAGCAGCGTCGACACCACGCGCTCGACGCCCGACCCCGAAGGGCCGAACAGGAAAACCGGGCGGGGTGCGTTGCCCTCCGGCTCGGCGATAGGAGGATAGATCGTTGCGTCTCCGCTGCTCGCCGGCAGAGGCTGCGCCTGTGGGTCGGGGATCGCGTGCAACCGAGTCCAAGTAGCCGCCGCATCGGCATACTGGCCCGCCCGATCCTGCGCCCGGCCCAGCCAACCCAGCACCATACGTCCGGTCCGCGGATCGGTAATGTTGGGGAGCAGAGCCTGGATGTAGGCGACCGCCGCGGGCGGATCGTCGAGAAAGAGCTGGTTGACGATCTGGCTGTTCGCTTCGACGTGCCCTGGCTCGAGCTCGATGATGCGCTCGGCCAGCGCCTTCGCCGCCTGCTTGTCGCCTTGCTGTTCGGCTTGCCACATCTTTACATGCAGGGGCTGCACCGATTCCGGAATGGCGGCCTGCCAGCGCTTCGCAAGTCCGTCGATATCGCCATCGGCCGGCTCGAAGGACAACCTCGCGGACCATAAACCGTCGATGTGGGGCGACGTAGCCAACGCGGCCTCGAGCGTGTTGCGTGCGTCGGCGGCATCGCCGTTGCGGCGCAGCGCTTCGATCAGCGCGTCCAAGGTCACCCGATCGTCCGGCGCGGCAGCGGCGGCGCGCTTCAGCAACGGAAGCGCGCGGGCATGATTGCCGGCGACCAGCCACAACTCGCCGGCGTAGCGCATCAGGTCCGGCGGCATGGTGTTGTTGGGGACCAGGCCCGCTTCGATCACTTCGGCCGCTTCCGCATGCCGGCCTTGACCGCGGATCACATCGGCCAGCATGTGGCGCACGCCGTGCGCGGTCGGATTTTTTTCGACCACGACGCGGAACGCCTGCTCCGCGAACGAAAGATGGTCTTGGGCAAGGAAAGACAATCCGAGCGCATAGCGTGTCTGCAACGCATCGGGAGCGAGCTGCGTCGCGCGCATCAGAAGCGCATGCGCCTCCTTCAACTGCTTGCGATGCAGCAGCACCATGCCCTGCACCGTCAACAGCCACGCGTGGTTCGGATCGACGCGCGACGCAAGGCGGACCAAGCGTTCGGCTTCGTCCAGATCGCCACGGCCAAGCGCGATCTGCGCCTGCATCACATAGGCTCGCAGTTCGTTAGGATCGGCGCTTATCGTGCGGCCGAGTTCGGCCTGCGCTTCGTCGATGCGAGCTTCGGCCATCAGCAACGTCGCGCGCTGGTAGTGCAGGCTGCTGTCAACGGGGGCAAATGCCATTGCTCGATCGAGCGCGGCATGCGCTTGCCGCGAATCGCCGTTCATTCCGAGCGCGAGCGCGAGCAAACGAAGTTTCTCGGGATCGTCCGGGGCAACCGCAACGGCGGCCTGCGCCATCCCTAGGGCAGCCGCAATATCTCCGCGGCGGAGTGATTCAACGATTTCTTCGTGCATGTGGCTGGAATGCTGCTGCAGGCGCGGGCCCGGAACCGCTTATTGTAGCCAGTCGACCGTCAGGTCGCCGCCAGCAGGTGCTCGGTCACCCAGCGTTCGCCGAATCCGTCGCAAGCCGCGTTCTCGATGAATCCGCAATGTCCGCCCCAGCGCGCGGTTTCCAGATGCGCCAGGGCGGGCAGCTGCCAGGCCTGGAAATGGGCGAAGGGGATGACCGGATCGTCCTCGGCCATCAGGATATCGGCCGGCACGGTCAGGCCGCTAAGGCGGTCGCCGGCGATGGAATAGCCTTCGAAATAGTCGTCGATGGTGCCGAAATCGGTATGCCGCTCGACCATCCAGCGGGTCAGTTCGCGCACGCTCTTGGCCAGGGTTTCGTCGTCGTAGTTGTGGCGCTCGGGAAACAGCTCGCGCTTACGCTCCAGCGAGTGCCGCCACTTGCGCTGGAAATACCAGTGATACAGCGGCAACCCTTCCTCCATGCCCATCAGCGATGCGGAAGGATCCAGTACCGGGCAGACCGAGGCCACCCGCGCCAGCGGCAAACCCGCCTGGGGCGCGCGCAAGGCCAGGCGCAGGACGAAATTGCCGCCCAGCGAATAACCGGCCGCCACGAACCGGCGGTGCGGGAAGCGCCGGGCCACATCGCCGGCCGCGTTGACCACTTCATCCAGCCGGTTGGAGTGGAAGATTTCTTCGTTGAGATGATGGGTGCCGCCGTGGTCGCGGAAATTCAGCCGTACCACCTCGAAACCGGCCTCCAGCAGGCGCGCGGCGGTCATGCGCATGTAGCTGGATTCGGTGCTGCCTTCCCAGCCGTGCAGCAACAGCGCCAGGCCGCTGGAGGTCTTGCCCGGTACCGCGCTGTGCCAGCCCTGCAGGCGCACGCCGTCGCCGCCGTCGAAGATGTGTTCGGTGGTCACCGCACCAGTGGCGTTGAGCGCGCGCAGGCCGCGCCGGCGGCGCAGGCCGCTGGAACTCAGCACCGATTGCAGATGCGGGTTATGCAGCCACTTGGGCGGATGGTAGTCGTCTGCAGTCAGCATCGGGGCGAGCATGCTCGCGTGGATTGGAGCATTGTCTCCAAACCCCTCAAGCGTCCGATTCCATCGCCGCGACGATGCGCTCGCGCGCCAATTCGGCGATCTTGCTGCGGCCTTCCAGTTCGCCCGCCGCGATCGGGGCCAGGAAACAGATATCGGCGCTGCGTGCCGGTTCGCCCAGCAGACGCATGAAATTGGCGAAGAAGCTTTCCCCGGCGCCGAACGCCACCAGCGTCTGCGCGCTGCCGCGCGGGCCGTAACGCAGGGCCACCGGCTGCACCGGCACGCCGGCTTCCACAGCCGGCTGGAAAATGCGCGCATGGAACGGACCCACCTCGGAACCGTCGCGGGTGCGTCCTTCGGGAAACACTCCGACCGGCCGGCCGGCCTGCAGGCGCGCCAGCATGGCGTGCATCACCCCGCCCATCGATTCCTGGCTGCCGCGCTGGTGGAAGATGGTTTCGCCGCGGGCCGTCAGCCAACCCACCAGCGGCCAGCCGCGGATTTCCTGCTTGGCCACGAAGCCCATCATGCGCTGGCTGTGCAGCATCTCGATATCCACCCAGCTGACATGGTTGGCCACGAACATCGCCGGATCCGGCAACGGCGTGCCGAGCCGGCGCAGACGGAAACCGAAGATGCGCATCAACCCGGCCGACCACAAGCGGATGGCCAGATGCTCGATGCGCAAACCGGCCACGCGGATCCCCGACCACAGCGGCACCATGCTCAGCAGCACCAGCGGCAACAGCACCAGGATGTGGATCAGCAGCAGGGGAACGCGGTATAGGTAGCGGAACGCGCGCCCCAGTCCGCCGCCTGAGGTGGCGTGAGGTAGGGGGGAAATCATCCCCTCACAATACCGGATGGGGCTGGAGTACGGCTACTAAGCGCTGGGCCGTAAGTCGGGGCTACGCCCCCGACGCACGCGGCGCATGGTCTGCGAGCGTCATCGGGACAATGCGGTCGGGGGCGTAGCCCCGACCTACACTGCGGCTGGAATCACCGCCAGCGTGATCCGCGAAATGCAAACCGGCTTGCCGGCTTCGTTCTCGATGCGGATTTCCCAGACGTGCGTGCTGCGTCCGACGTGAAGCGCGCGCGCGGTGCCAATGACCATGCCCTCGCGTACGGCGCGCAAGTGGTTGGCGTTTATTTCCAATCCGACCACCGCTTCGGTGGCGCTGTCCACGCACAGGCCGCCGGCCATGCTGCCCAGGGTTTCGGCCAAGGCCACCGACGCGCCGCCATGCAGCAGCCCATAGGGTTGCTTGGTGCGCGCGTCCACCGGCATGGTGCCGCGCAGCCAGTCGTCGCCGGCTTCGATGATGAGGATTCCCAGGTTCTCGACCATGGATCCGCGCACGCGCGCGTTGAGGGCGTCGATGTCGACAGGATTGCGGAAGGCCATAGCGGCTCCTCTCAGAGAATGGGGACCAGACCGGCGCCGAACGCGGTCAGCAGACGCGTATACAACCACTTGGGACCGACGTTGACCTCGGGGAAATCGCCGACGGCTTCATAGCAGCGATGGAAGGCGGGATCGTTCGCAGGCACCGGCGCGGGGCAGTCGGGGCCGGGCTTGAACTCGTAACTGGTGGCGTACCGCCACGGCCAGAGGTCGAACAGGGGCAAGGCTTCGGAGACCTTACCCATGCTGTAGTCCAGCCCCGACAGCACCGGCGGCTTGGCGCGCGGCGCGATCACCCATGAATTCTCCGGCGACGTATCGCGGCGGATACTGGCGGCCAACGCCTGGGCGAAGGCGGCGTCCTCGATCACCACTGCCGCCTCGGTGTTGTAGTTCTCCGAACGCGGATCGAAGTTGTGCGTGCCGATCACGCCGATGCGGTTGTCGATCACCATCGATTTCGCATGCAGGCCTATGCGTACGCCGGCGCGCTTGAGCGGCAATGGCGAAGTAGCGGCGCCGCTACTGAGGAAGGAAGGGCGCGACTCGGTGCGCTGCAGCCGTCGCGTGGTTTCGCCGGTGCGGGCCGATCCCGAGGACGGGCCGATCGAACCGGACGGGCCCCGAAAACTCTCCTCGCCCTCCATGGCCAACGGCGGGCCCTCGGGCATCAGTGCGGCATAGTCCACCGGGGCGTCTTCGGGGAAAGGCTTGTACTCGTAGATGCGGAACCCGAACTCGCGCAGATAGCGGCGCTTGTACTTGAACGACATCGAATACACCACGGCATTGTCGGTGGCGGCCAGGCTGTTGGTGGACACGATCACCTGCGGTGCGGACTCGCGCTGGTGCAGCGCGCGGAACAGGTCCTGCGCGGGTTCGGACATCACCAGGTAAGGCGTCTGCAACAGCACTTCCGATTGTGCGCCCGCGATCAGCGTCTCCAGTTCCGGCGCCGCGGGCGCGGCGTCTGCGGGCCGTTCGCGGCGGTGCTTCTGCGGAAGATCGGCCACGTATTTCACCACTCCCACCGGCATCGCGGCCTGCGCCAGGCGATCGCGCACCAGTTGCTCGTCGCCGGCTTCGGCCGACAGCGCCGCCACCCGGTCGGGACGCAGGAAAGCGTCCGCCGGCATCGCCGGCACGCCTTCCTTCAGCAACATGCGGCCGACGTCGTTCAGGCGTTCCACCGGTATGCTGCGGCGGGCGTTCCAGAACGCTTCGAAATTGGTCGCCATCTCGCGCGAGGCCGGTCCGGCCACCAGCACGTCGCGGTCGCGGAAGTTGTACTCGGCGTCCCAGTCGTAATAGTCGTCCTGGTAATTGCGTCCTCCGGTGATGCCGACCGCTTCGTCGATCAGGATCAGCTTGGTGTGCATGCGCTGGTTGAAGCGCCGGAAGCAGCACAGCACGCTGCCCGCGTAGTCGAAGTAGTTGAGCTTGGCCTTGCGGAAACTGGGGTTGTAGATGCGGATCTCGAAATTCATGTGCGAGCCCGACAAGGCCGCCAGGATGCCCAGGTCCGGGATCGCGGAAAGCTGGTCGATCAGCAGCCGCACTTTCACTCCGCGGCGCGAGGCGGCCAGCAGTTCGTCCAGCACCAGCCGTGCGCTGTCGTCCTTGTCGAAGATGTAGGTCTGCACGTCGATACGGCTGCGCGCGCTGCGGATCAGGTTGATGCGCGCCAGCAACGCGTCGCGGCCACGGTCCAGGATCAGCGCGTAATGGCGCGGGGTCTGCGGGCTCGATTCGGTGTAGGCGCGGTCGCTCAGCTCATGCAATGGCGACGGCTGCGCGCAAGCATTGGCGGCGCTGCAATCCACGATCCGCGAACGCGCCGCCACGGCGATGGAAGCGGCGCGATTGCGCTGGGTCTCGGACAGACTGACGCAGGCCGCGCTCGACAGCGCCAGCCACACCACCAGGCCGCGGAAGAGCAGGTTCATGGCGCGACCTCCGCCTTCAGGCGCGCGCGCAGCACGAACACCACCCGGTCGCTGACCGCCATCATCCAGTCGTCCATGTCGTAATCGCTACGCCGCACCGCGCCGGTGGCGATCACATCGCAATCCCGACCCGGGCGCGCGCAGGTGGAAGGCGCCACCGTCAGCGTCTTGGGCCGGGTGATGCCGCGAATGCTCAGGTCTCCGGCGAGGTCGCCGCCGTATTTCAGCAGTTGCTCGTCGTAGGGCTTGGAGACGAACACCACCACCGGATAGCGTTTGGCTTCGAAGAACTGGGGGCCACGGGTCCACTCCGAATAGCGCGGATGGCCGATGATCTCTACCGATTCGGTGAACATGCGCAGCACCACCTGGTGGCGACCGTCGTGCAGGTGTTTCACCTCGCCTTCGTAGCGTGCGAACTCGCCTTCCAGTTTCATGCCCCAGCGCGTACGCAGTTCGAAGCCGAAACGCGAGGCGGCCGGATCGAAGGTCTCGGCCGTCGCCGCGAGCGCGGGCCACAGGCACAGCACGGCCAGGCCACACCACCCCCAGCGCTTCCAGCCGAACATTGGAGCCGTCACGGCCACCAGAAGGCGGAAAGGGTCGCGACTCCCGGTTCGATGCTGGCGTCCGCAGGCAGCTTCAACACCACTACGGACGCGGGGGGCATGCCGCGATAGTCGCCCGACTGGCCGCTGTGCATCAGCGCCGCCAGTCGTTCCAGACCGGGATTGTGGCCGACCAGCAGCAAGCGCTCGGCCTCGCGGTGAGCATCGGCCAGTTCCGCCAGGGTGCCGGCGGTGGCTTCGTAGATGCGATCTTCCAGGCGCTGCTCGACGTAACCGATGGTCTCCAGGACCGCCTCCAGAGTTTCGCGCGCGCGGCGGGCCGGCGAGCACAGCACCCGGTCCGGCACCAGACCTTGTTCGGCAAGCCAGCGGCCGGCGGCGGCGGCCTCGGCCAGTCCGTCCGGGGACAGGGGCCGATCGAGGTCGGGCTGCCCGGCGGCGGCGGGTTCGGCATGCGCATGGCGCAGGAGTATCAGTTCACGCATGGCATCCCTTCGGTTGGAGCGAGCTCAGAAGCAGGCTCAGGCTTTCTTGATCCATTTCAACAAGGGATCCCAGTCGGCCTGATGGTCGCGCACTTGCGCGGACCGGTAATCGAACAGACTGCGGCCCAGCCCGGCCAGGACCACGTAGGCCTGGGTATCGCGCAGCTGCGCGACCACCTCATAGGGCCAGGTCTTGAGCATTTCCACGGCCTGCTGCGAGGTGTTGGTCCACGGCTTGCTGCGGTTGACCACCAGGCCCACCGGCAGCTTGCGCTTATGTACGCGCGACACCTTGGATAGAGAATTCAGGAAGCCCACGGTGGCCTCGATGTCCAGCGCCGACGGCAGCACCGGGACCACGATGGCGTCCGCGTGCTCGATGAACTGCGGCAGGTCGTCGGCCATCGCTCCGGCCGGGGCATCGATGACCACCCGCTCGGCGTCATCCGGCAACCAAGCGCGCCAGGCGCGTTTGCCGCTGGCATCGATGGGAAGTACGGCGGTTTCCAGCTCGGCGCGGCGTTCGGCCCAACGGGTGGAGGAGTGCTGGGGATCGGCGTCCACCAGTACGGTGCGCTTGCCGTCCAGCGCGAAATGCGCGGCCAGGTTAGTGGCCAGTGTGGTCTTGCCCGCGCCACCCTTGGAGCTGGCGACCAGAATCGTCTTCATGCGCACGCCTCGTTACCGGGAAGCCGCAGGGTACACCGGCGACGGTTAACGGGGAACGGTCTCCCCGACCTCCCCCTTGGGAAAAGGGGGATTGAGGGGGATTTGCTTTTGCTCCTTTGCTCAAGATCAAAAGCGGACCCTGCATGGGCCTCGTTTCGAACGGGCAAAGCGCAAACCCTCCATTCCCTGTTTCCCGCTTTGCTATCGTGCGCGCTGCCAAGGACCCGGACCGATCGTGAGCGAACTGCAGGACCTGACCGCGCTGATTCGCGCCAATACCCCGTTGATCGTCATCGAGACCCAGGACGAAGGCCGCGCGGTCGAGCTGTTCCGCCAGGCTTTGTCCCAGGTCTGGCGCGCGCTCTATCGGTGGTCTATCACCGAAGGTCTGCGCCGCATCGACATGGACCGCGAGGACGAAGCCGAAGGCCCGCCCGATGCCAGCGCCGCTTTGCAGGCGATGAAGCAGGCTGAGCAACGCGGCATCTATCTGTTGCTCGATTTCCACCCCTACCTGGGCTACGCCAGCAGCCAGCGCCAGCTACGCGATATCGTGCAGCGTCGTCATTGCCAGCCGCACGTGGTGGTGCTGGTCGGCGCCAAGGTGGAGTTGCCGTCGGAACTGGAAGCCATCGCAGTGCGCTTCAATCCGCGCCTGCCCGACGCCAACGCCCTGCTGAAGATGGTGCGCGAGGAAGCCAGCGAATACGCCCGCGAAAACGGCGGCCGCCGGGTCGAAGCCGACGGCGAAGCGGTGCAGCAGATCGTGCGCAATCTGCAGGGACTGAGCCTGCCCGATGCGCGCCGCATCGCCCGCCAGCTGATCTACGACGACGGCGCGCTCAACGCCGCCGATCTGCCGCAGCTGTCCAAGCTCAAGTTCGAGCTGCTCAACCGCAGCGGCCATCTGCACTACGAATACGACACCGCGCGCTTCGCCGACGTGGCCGGAGCCAGACGCCTGAAGCGCTGGGTCGAGCAACGCCGCGAGGTGTTCGTCGCAGGCACCGCGCCACCGGGTCTGGACCCGCCCAAAGGCATGCTGCTGCTGGGCGTGCAGGGTTGCGGCAAATCGATGCTGGCCAAGGCCACCGCGGCCGGTTTCGGCGTGCCCCTGTTGCGCCTGGATTTTGGCACCCTGTACGACAAGTACCATGGCGAGACCGAGAAGAACCTGCGCAGCGCGCTGGCCTCGGCCGAACAGCTGGCGCCGTGCGTGCTGTGGATCGACGAGATCGAGAAAGGCCTGGCCGGCGGCAGCGGTGAAGGCGACGGTGGCGTATCGCGTCGTGTGCTGGGTTATCTGCTGACGTGGATGGCCGAGCGCAAGAGCCAAGTCTTCCTGGTCGCCACCGCCAACCAGGTAAACGAGCTTCCACCCGAACTGCTGCGCAAGGGTCGCTTCGATGAAATCTTCTTCGTCGACCTGCCCGACCCGGACACGCGGGTGGAACTGCTGCGCCTGCATTTGACCCGTCGCAAGCTGGAGCCGGAGGATTTCGCGTTGCCCGCCATGGCCGCGGCCAGCAACGGCTTCTCCGGCGCGGAGATCGAACAGGCCATCGTCGCCGCGCTGTACACCGCCCACGCGGACCGCAAGCCGCTGGACACCGACCTGTTGATGCAGGAAATACGCAATTCGCGTCCGCTCTCGGTGATCATGGCCGAACAGGTTTCGGCGTTGCGCGCGTGGGCGAGCGAGCGGACGGTGCCGGCCGATTGATCGCAGCGGGTCGATTTCTCGTAGGAGCGACGTGAGTCGCGACTGATGCTTGTTTCGCGACTCACGCCCCGAAGGAAGTCCCCTTGGGGGACGTCGCTCCTACTAGGCACCGCCGCCGAAGCGTTGCAGCACCCACACCCACGCTGGCAGCGTGGCCAGGGAAAGAAGAATCCCGTAACCCACCAACGCCGCCGCTAGCCGTGGCGCCAGGTTGTGGGCGATGGCTAACGCGCCGGCGGAGATCATGGTCGGCATAGCCGACTGCAGCGCATTGACCTGCAACATTCCGCCGCGCATGCCGAACAGCAAGGCCAACGCCAGCGCGAGTGCGGGCATCATCACCAACTTCAACAGCAGGCCCGTGGCTAAGGGCTTCACCTCATCGCGCGGCAGCTTCAACTGGATGGACAGGCCCACCGCCAGCATCACCAGCGGCAGCAACGCGTCGGCGAGCTTCTGCAAGGCGGACGCGATCCATTGCGGCGGCTGTTCGGGCATGACGGTCAGGCCGAGTATCAACGCCCAAACCGGCGGGAATTTAAGGATGCGCCGCAGTATCAGCTTCGCCGTGGGCGCCTCGTCGCCCGCGTATTTCGCCAGTACGTACAAGCCGAACGTGGACAACAGCACGAACGTGCCGAACTGGTCGTAGACCACCGCATAGGGCAGCGCACGTTCGCCGAGCAGCGCGCGCACCATCGGATAGCCGATGAAGCTGGTGTTGCCCAGCGCCACGCACAACAGCAACACGGCGTGTTCGTCGCGGCGGAACTTGAACAGGCGCGTGGCCAACGCCACCAGCAGCAGGGTCGCGGCCGCGAGCAGCCAGGGCGTGGCGATCAATCCCGCCAGCGAGACGTCCACATGCAGGCGCGGCGCGTAGATCAGCACCGCCGCCGGCAGGCATACGTATAGCACCACCAGATTGAGCGTCTCCGCCGCGTTGGCGGGCAATAACCTGAGACGCGCGAATCCCATGCCCAGGGCGAGCATGGTCAGGATCAGGGCGAACGCGTCGAAGGCCATCGCCAATGATTATCCCGGGTTGCGCCGCTTACGCACCCGCAGCTTCGTCGCAGACGAGCATTTGCCGGTTGCGCGATTCCAGCCATGCGCTGAAACCGGTCAGAGCCAAACCCACTGCAGTGACCGACGCGGCGGCAATCGCAAGATGCGGATAGCCGTGGCCGTCGGTCAGCAGGCTCGCGCCCAGCCATGCGCCGCCGGCATTGCCGAGATTGAATGCGCTCTGGTTCAAAGTGGAAGCCAGCAACGGCGCTTCGCTGGCCTGCTGCACCGAGCGCGCCTGAAGGGCCGGACCGCCCAGGAAGCCGATGAATCCGATCAGGAACACGCTGGCCACCGCGAACGCCGGCAGGTGCATGAGGCCAGCGAACAGCAGGAAGAATGCGCACAACGTCGCCAGGGCGACTCCCAATGCGGGCATCAGCTTCCAGTCGGCCAGGCGCCCGCCCAGCAGCGTGCCGCCGGTGGCGCCCAAACCGAACAGGACCAGCACCCAGCTGATCGTGGATTCGCCCAGGTGCGCTTCGCTGGTGAGGATGGGCACGATGTAGGTGAACACGGTGAAGATGCCGCCGAAGCCGAACACCGTCATCGCCATGGCCAGCAACACCTGCGGCTGACGCAGCACCCGCAGTTCCTGGCGCAGCCGCGGCGGGGTCAGTTCATGCAGCGAAGGCACATTGCGGGCAAGGATCAGCAGCGAGGCCACGCCCAGAATCACCACCGCCCAGAACGTGGCGCGCCAGCCCAGCGCCTGTCCGAGCAGAGTGCCCAGCGGCACGCCCAGGATGTTGGCGACGGTCAATCCGGTGAACATCAACGCGATCGCCTGCGCGCCTTTTCCTTCCGGCGCGATATGGCGTGCGACCACCGCACCCGCACCGAAGAACGAACCATGCGCCAACGACGCGATCACCCGCGCCACCATCAGCGTTTCGTAATTAGGGGCCAGCGCGCACAACAGGTTGCCCAATACGAATACGCCCATCAGCACCAGCAGCACCGTTTTGCGCGGCAAGCGGGCCGTGGCCATGGCCAGCAGCGGCCCGCCGATCACCACGCCCAGCGCATAACCGGACACCAGCAGACCCGCCGACGGTATCGAGACGCCCAGGTCCGCCGCCATCTGCGGCAGCAGGCCCATCACCACGAATTCGGTGGTGCCGATGGCGAAGGCGCTGACGGCCAGCGCGATAAGGGGCAGGCGCATGGGGTTCCTTGTAAGGTCCGCGCGCGATCGGCACGGAGGCATCGGACAAGGGTATTGTGCAGTGCAGCAACGGTATCGGCAATCCGATTTCACCAAACCCAGCGTTGCAAATTCGGGGAATACGTATGCGCTCGGTAGGAGCGCCCCATGGGCGCGAGCTCTTTGCACGCGTCAGGAAAAAGCTCGCGCCCATGGGGCGCTCCTACCGGCTAATAACCGGCGGCTTGTCCGTCCTTACGGCTTTCCGACGCGCCGAAATACACGCCGGTCTGCGGGTCGCGGCGAATCGCCTGATAGCCGCCGTACGGACCGAGCGCCCATTCCACGTGATGGCCTTTGTCCATCAGGCCGCGCACGGTTTCGTAGGGAAAACCGGACTCCAGCTGCACCACGCCGCCATCGCTCATCGCGGTGTTCTGGCCGGTGGGCTCGGTGTCGTTCTCGTGCTGGATGCGCGGCGCGTCGCCGGCTTCCTGCAGATTCATGCCGAAGTCGACCAGATTCATCACCATCTGCACGTGTCCCTGCGGCTGCATCGCACCGCCCATCAGGCCGAAGCTGACGAAGGGTTTGCCGTCCTTGGTGATGAACGCCGGAATGATGGTCTGGAACGGACGTTTGCCCGGTTCGAAGGTGTTCGGATGACCGGGTTTGAGCACGAACATTTCGCCGCGATCCTGCAGGATGAAACCCAGCCCCGGTGGCGCCATGCCGCTGCCCATGCCGCGATAGTTGGACTGGATCAGCGACACCATCATGCCGTCGGCGTCGGCGGTGGTCAGGTAGATGGTGTCGCCCTGATCTAGTTCGGCCGGCGTACCGGGTTGCACTTCCCGCAGCGGCTTGTCTTCCGAGATCAACTTGCGTCGCTGCTGCGCGTACGCCTTGGAGATCAGCTTGGCCACCGGCGCCGGCTGGAACGCCGGGTCAGCGTACCAGCGCGCGCGGTCGGCGAAGGCGAGCTTCTTGGCTTCCACGAACAAGTGCACGTGTTCGGCGCTGCCGAACGGGATCTTCGAGAAATCGTAGCCCTCCAGCACATTGAGCATCTGCAGCGCGGCGATGCCCTGGCCGTTGGGCGGCAGCTCCCATATGTCGTAACCGCGATAGTTGGTGCTGACCGGCTCCACCCATTCGCCGTGATGCGCGGCCAGGTCTTCATAGCTGAGGAAACCGCCGTTGGCCTTGAAATAAGCGTCGATGGTGCGGGCGATATCGCCCTTGTAGAAGGCATCGCGACCGCCATCGGAGATTTTCTGCAGGGTGTCGGCCAGATTGGGGTTCTTCCACAACTCGCCGGTGCGCGGGGCACGCCCGCCGACGGTGAACTGCTCGCTGAAGCCCGGGTACTTGGACAAGCGCGGCACCGAACGACCCCAATAGTAGGCGATGGTTTCGGCGACCGGATGGCCTTCGCGCGCATAGCGGATCGCCGGCGCCAACACGTCCTTCATCGGCGCCTTGCCGAAGCGGTCGTGCAGGGCGAACCAGCCGTCCACCGCGCCCGGCACGCTGACCGGCAGCGGACCCAGTGGCGGAATGTCGGTAAGGCCCTGCTTCTGGAAGTAATCGAGCGTCAGCGACTTCGGCGAGCGGCCGGAACCGTTGTAACCGTAGAGTTTCTTCGTTTTCGGATCCCACACGATCGCGAACAGATCGCCGCCCACGCCATTGCCGGTAGGTTCCATCAATCCCAGTGCGGCGTTGGCGGCGATCGCGGCATCGACCGCGCTGCCGCCCTGCTTCATCACGTCCAGCGCGATCTGGGTGGCCAGCGGATGCGAAGTGGCGGCCATCGCATGCGGCGCGATGACTTCCGAGCGAGTGGCGAAATCGCGTCCGGTAATCCGGTCGGCGGCATAGGCCGGCGCCGCGCACAGCAACAGCAGCGTCAATAGATAGCGCATTGGAAGGCCTCGCAAAAGTCAGCGACGACGCCGACCCACCCGCCGCATGTTACGGCCAGGCGGGGGGATTGGCTGCCCAGGCCGTATACACCTCGGCCAGACGCTTGCGATCCTCTTCGCGCCAGTCCGGCAGCAAAGTCGGGTAGTTGGCCGGGTCGTTCCACAGGTTGGGCTCGGTTCGCACCGCGGCGGCGTACCACTTCACGGCTTCCGCCTTGCGATCCGCGCTCCACAACGCCAGGGCAAGCGTTGGCGGCACCCAGGACGGTTGGCCGTAGCCGTGGGCGAGTTCGGCCCAGAACGCCAGCGCCGGCGCCACTTCGTCGTGCTTGTACAGGTCCCACGCATAGTTCCAACGAATCGCACGGCCGATACCGCTGTTGACCTGGGTCGCTCCCACCGCCTCGGTGTACAGCGTCTTGCCCAGGTCGGTGCGGTTGTCGGACATCGCCACGTGCGCCAATTGCGCCGTCGCCTCCATCAGCTTGCGGCCCCGCTCGCGCATCTTGACCAGCTCCGCGGCCAGGGCGTCGCCCTCGCCCTGCGCCACCACGATCTTGCGTGCGGTGCCGGCATCGGCGTCGAAATAGAACTCTTTTTGTTTAGGCAGGGCTTGCGCCTGCGCGGCAAAGCCGTGGATGGCCAACAAGATGGCCAGAAAAACCCGAATAGTAGTCATGCGACATTCCCCAACCACGAACAGCAACCTCCCCATCGCCATCCTAACCGCTGCAGCGCACATCCGGGGAGTGAGGAAGGTCACGAAATACCGCGCTGATACAATTCGCTACCACGCGTCCGGCGTTCGCCGGACGTCGCCAGCCGCCTCCGACACCCCCGGGCCAGCCATGACCAGCACCGCCGAACTCACCTCGCCGTCGTCCGCCAACACCCCGCAGATCGACGTGCTGGACAACGACTACACCCTCGAACACAAGTACACCCGCACCGACGGCCGCATCTATTTGAGCGGGGTACAGGCGCTGGTCCGGCTGCCGCTGATGCAGCGCCTGCGCGACCAGGCCGCGGGACTGAATACGGCCGGGTTCATCAGCGGCTATCGCGGCTCGCCTCTGGGCGGTTTCGATCTGGAGCTATGGCGGGCGAAGAAGCATCTGGCCGAGGCGCAGGTGAAATTCATTCCCGGGCTGAACGAGGATCTGGGCGCGACCATGGTCTGGGGTACCCAGCAGACCAACCTGTTCCCCGGCGCCAAGGTCGAGGGCGTGTATTCGATGTGGTACGGCAAAGGCCCCGGCGTGGATCGCTGCGGCGACGTGTTCAAGCACGGCAACGCCGCCGGCACCTCCAAGCACGGCGGCGTGCTGGCCATGGCCGCCGACGATCACAACTGCCGCAGCTCCACCCTACCGCACGGTTCGGAAGACGAATTCGTCAGCGCGATGATGCCGGTGCTGAACCCGGCCGGCGTGCAGGACATCCTGGATCTGGGCCTGGTGGGCTGGGCGATGAGCCGCTACACCGGGCGCTGGGTCGGCTTCAAGACGATCGCCGAAACAGTGGAATCCTCCGCCTCGGTGGAAGTGAATCCGTTCGCACGCCGCATCGTGCTGCCGGAGGATTTCGAGATGCCGGTCGGTGGGCTGAACATCCGCTGGCCCGATCCGCCGCTGGATCAGGAAATGCGTCTGCACCGTTATGCGGTGAAGGCCGCGCAGGCCTTCGCCCGCGCCAACGGCGTGGACCGCATCGTGCTGGATTCGCCGCGCGCACGGCTGGGCATCGTCACCACCGGCAAGAGCTACCTGGACGTGCTACAGGCGCTGGAATACCTGGGCCTGGACGAACAGGCCTGCGCCGACATCGGCATCCGCGTGTACAAAGTCGGCATGACCTGGCCGCTGGAGCCGGTGGGCATCGCCCACTTCGCCCACGGCCTGGAAGACATCGTGGTGGTCGAAGAGAAGCGCGCCTTCATCGAGCGGCAGATGAAGGAACAGTTCTACAACTGGCCAGCGAGCGCCGGCCCGCGTCCCTCCATCGTCGGCAAGTACGACGAGGCAGGCGAATGGATCCTGCCCTCCACCGGCGAACTGACGCCCGCGACCATCGCCGGCGTCATCGGCCGCCGCATCCAGCGCTTCTTCACCACCGAATCCATCGAACAGCGGTTGCGTTGGATGGAAGAGAAGGAAGCGGAGATGGCATTGCCACGCGCCAATTTCCCGCGCGTACCGCATTACTGCAGCGGCTGCCCGCACAACACCTCGACCGTAGTGCCGGAAGGCTCGCGCGCACTGGGCGGCATCGGCTGCCACTACATGGTGACGTGGATGGACCGCGACACCGACACCTTCACCCACATGGGCGGCGAAGGCGTGACCTGGTCGGGGCAGGCGCCGTTCACCGAAACCGAGCACGTGTTCCAGAACCTGGGCGACGGCACCTTCTTCCATTCCGGCTCGCTGGCGATCCGTCAGTCGGTCGCCACCGGCGTCAACATCACCTACAAGATCCTCTACAACGACGCGGTCGCCATGACCGGCGGCCAGCCGGTGGACGGTACGCTTAGCGTGCCGCAGATCGCGCACATGATGCGCGCCGAGGGCGTGCAGACGATAGTGATCGTCAGCGACGAAATCGAGAAGTGGAGCAAGCCGGAGATCTTCCCCTCCGGCGTCGAATTCTACGACCGCAAGCGCCTGGACGAAGTGCAGAAGCAACTGCGCGAAGTGAAGGGCGCCAGCATCCTGATCTACGACCAGACCTGCGCCACCGAGAAGCGCCGCCGCCGCAAGCGCGGCAAGCTGGTCGATCCGCAGAAGCGGGTCATGGTCAACACGCTGGTCTGCGAAGGTTGCGGCGACTGCGGCGTGAAGAGTTTCTGCGTGTCGGTGCTGCCGAAGGAAACCGAGTTCGGGCGCAAGCGCGAGATCGACCAGTCCAATTGCAACAAGGACTATTCCTGCGTCAACGGCTTCTGCCCCAGCTTCGTCACCGTGCATGGCGGCGGGCCGCGCAAGGGCAAGAAAAAGGATCCGGCCGAACTGCTGGCCAATTTGCCCGCGCCCGTTTTCAAGGCCGATTTCCAGCAACCCTGGAACATCCTGATCACCGGCGTCGGCGGCACCGGCGTAGTGACCATCGGCGCGCTGCTGGGCATGGCCGGGCACTTAGAAGGCAAGGGCGCCAGCGTGCTGGACCAGACCGGTCTGGCGCAAAAGGGCGGCGCGGTCACCACCCACATCCGCATCGCGCGCACGCCCGAAGACATCCACGCCGTGCGCATCGCCGCCGGCGAAGCCGACGTGGTGCTGGGCTGCGACATGGTGGTGGTGAACGATTACTGGGTGTTGTCGAAAGTACGCGGCGAACGTTCGCAGGTGGTCCTCAATACCTACCAGGCGATGCCCGGCACTTTCACCACGCGGCCGGATATGGAATTCCCCGCCGCCGGCATCGTGTCCGCAGTGACGCAGGCGCTCGGCGGACGCGCGCCGCTGCAGGTCGACGCCACGGTGCTGGCGACGGCGCTGATGGGCGATGCGATCGCGGCGAACCTGTTCATGCTGGGCTACGCCTGGCAACAGGGATTGGTGCCGATTTCGTTCGAGGCGATCATGCGTGCGGTCGAGTTGAACGGCGCGGCGATAGAAATGAATCGCCAGGCTTTCGCCTGGGGCCGCCTGGCCGTGGTCAACCCTGTGGCCGTCGCCGAAGCGGCCGGCGTGATCCACAACGCGCAGACCGAATCCGAGCGTACCCCGCACAATCTGCAGATCCTGCCGCCGGGCGAATGGGAGACCAGCGAGTGGGCCAGCCCCAGCGCCCCGCGCACCCCCGACAACGAGCATGAAGTGCGCGGCCTGCAGGATGCCAACAGCGGCGACAGCAATCTCGCTTTCCTGCCGCTGGACGACCTGCGCCTGTCGCGCTCGCTGGACGAACTGATCCAGCGCCGCGTCGCCTTCCTCACCGAGTACCAGAACGCCGCCTACGCCAACCGCTACAGCGCGCTGGTCGACAAGGTGCGCGACGCCGAACACGTGCGTGCGCCGGGTTCGACCGCGTTGAGCGAGGCGGTGGCACGCTACTTCTTCAAGCTGATGGCCTACAAGGACGAATACGAAGTCGCGCGCCTGTACACCAGCGGCGATTTCAGAAGGAAGCTGGAGCAGCAGTTCGAAGGCGACTACAAGCTGCACTTCCACCTGGCGCCGCCGTTGCTGGCGAAGAAGGACGCGCAGGGCCGGCTGATCAAGCAGGAATTCGGTCCGTGGGTGTTCAGCGCGTTCAAGCTGATGGCGAAGTTCCGGTTCCTGCGCGGCGGCCTGCTGGACATCTTCGGCTACACCGAAGAGCGCAAGGGCGAACGCCGCCTGATCGGCGACTACGAGAACACGATCGGCGGGCTGCTGAGTTCGCTCAATGCGGACAATCTGCCTCTGGCCGCCGAAATCGCCAGCATCCCCGAACACATCCGCGGCTACGGACACGTCAAGGAAGCCCACCTGCACAAGGCCAAGGCGCGCGAAGCGGCATTGCTGGACAAGTGGAACAACCCACGCGAGATCCCGCTGGTGCAGGCAGCGTAGGGCGGGTCTTGACCCGCCATTGCCATCATTCCGGTGGTATTGGCGGCGGTTGGGCTTCTTTCCATTGCCGTCGCGAGGTTGATGCATGGCCATGGCGGGTTGAAACCCGCCCTACGTCCTGGCAATCAGGATATCAATTCAACGATCTATTCACAATTGGTGTCATGGTCTGAGATTTATCCAGTTCTACTCATTAAATAGACTTGATTATTTATTCATAAATCTATTCAATGCTCGTATGGAAAATCTCCGAACGAGCCAATTGGAAGATCTGCTGCGCTTGCGGAGTCCGCAAACCGCAGCAGAACTGGCCGGCGCCCTTGGCATCAGCCAACCAACCCTTTCGCGTCTGATCGCCTCCAGTGACCGCGTTGTCCGAATCGGCAATGCTAGGGCGGCGCGTTATGTCCTGAGCCGTGAAATTGCGCGTGCCGGCCATTTGTGGCCCCTGTACCGCATAGACGCTTATGGTCAGGCGGAGACCCTGGGTGAACTGCGCGCCTTGCACGGTGATGAATTCCACTTTCAACCCGCGCAGGCCTTACCCGCCTTCCTCCGAGGCGATTTCGCCAACGGCCAGTTCCTGAACGGCCTGTTCCCTGGCTTACCCTGGTTTCTCGACGACCAACGCCCGCAAGGGTTCCTGGGCCGCACGTTCGCGCGTCGTGTCGCTGCGGACATCGGCGCATCGGGAGATCTGACGCGCTGGCGGTCTGACGACGTGGTGCTTGCCCTGCTGCGCTACGGAGACGATCAGCCCGGCGATCTCGTCCTCGGTGAGTCCGCGCTGCAAAATGCATTGCAGAAGGCGCTGGCGCCTGAAGACGCCATGCCCGTCAACGAGCGCGAGGCCCGCTATCCCCCGCTTGCCGAAGCGGTGCTGCGCGGTGAGAACATCGGTTCGTCCGCGGGCGGCGAACAGCCCAAGTTTCTAGCGACGCTGCGTGGAGACGATGGCTTCCAGCCGGTGATCGTGAAGTTCAGCGAACGCGGTGAAACACCCGCCGCCCGACGTTGGGCCGACCTGTTGCGTTGCGAGCAGATCGCCGGGGCGGTCCTGCGTGCGCACGGCCAGCCTGCCGCCCTCGGCGAGATCGTAGAGGCCGATGGCCGCACGTTCCTGCAATCGACCCGCTTTGATCGCACTTCGGTACTGGGCCGTCGCGGATTCGTATCGCTAGCGGCGCTGGACGCCGCTTTCTACGGTCACGGCCGCATCGACTGGTGGCGCTTCGCACCGCAGCTGCAACGTGATGGCTGGATCGATACCGAGAATGCGCAGCGCCTGCGCGTGCTCGGGTGGTTCGGCGCGCTGATCGCCAACAACGACATGCACTTGGGCAACGCCGCCCTGGCCCTCACCGATGACCGGCCGCTCGCGTTGGCGCCGGCCTACGATATGCTGCCGATGCATTTCCGTCCCGCCGCCAGCGGCGAGATAGTGCCCCGCGAGTACGCCGTCACCTTGCCTACGCCGGAATTTCGCGAGAATTGGCGCGTGGCGGCGACCCTGGCCCTGGCGTTCTGGCGACAAGTCGCCGACAACCCCGCGATCTCGGAAGCCTTCCGACGCATCGCCGAAGGAGCGTCGGCTTCGCTGGGTCACGCGGTAGCGCGGCAACGCTAGTCCTTCCTCGATGCGGGTCTGGACAGGCGATGCAGGTGCAGATCAGAGCGGCACCTGTATGGGCGGCCCTTCCCGCCTCAATGCATCAAGGATCTTGCGTCCTGCGCGCCCATCCTGCGGCTGCAATCCCAGCCGCTGTTGTTCGGCCACGATCGCACGGCGGGTGAGCGTGCCGATCATGCCGTCCGCTTCGCCGATGGCATGCCCGCGCGCCAGCAGCAATAGTTGCAGTTGCTTGCGTTCGCCGCGGCCCAGCCCCGGATCGTCGGTGGGCCAGGGCGTGATCAAGGCGCCGCCACCGCGCAAGCGGTCGGATAAAGTTGCGATGGCCAGCGCATAACTCTCGGCGGCGTTGTACGAATAGATCGCATCGAAGTTGCGGAACACGAGGAAGGCGGGGCCCGTCGCGCCCGCAGGCAGCAGTACGCCGGCCTGCGCATCGGACGCCGGCAGCGGCGTGCCGTCGACGCGGGTGATGCCGCGCGCGATCCAGTCGGACAGAGGTCGCTTGTTCTTCCTGCCGGCGAGCGCGGCATCGAAACCCGCGGGCAGTTTCACTTCGTATCCCCAGGGTTCGCCCGTGCGCCAGCCGGCTTGCTTGAGGTAGTTGGCGGTCGAGGCCAGCGCGTCGGGAATGCTGGCGACCAGATCGCGGCGTCCATCGCCGTCGCCGTCGACCGCGATGCGCTGGTAAGTGGTGGGCATGAACTGGGTATGGCCGAACGCGCCGGCCCAGGAGCCGGTCAAACCTTCCGGTTTCAAGTCGCCGCTTTGCAGCAGATCGAGCGTGGCGAAGAACTCGCCCCGGAAAAAATCCTGGCGGCGCCCGAAGCACGAGAGCGTCGCCAGCGAAACCAGCAAGGGCCGCTTGCCGAAGGTCTTGCCGTAGTCGCTTTCCACGCCCCACACCGCCACCACGGTCTGCGGGTCCACGCCGTACTCCTGCGAAACCTGGGCGAGAGTCGCGGCGTTGGCCAGCAGCATGGCCTGGCCATCGCTGACGCGCTGGTCGTCGACCAACGCGGCCAGATAGTCCCAGATCGGAGTAGTGAACTCGGGCTGCGCATCGAGCAATTCCAGCACGCCCATGTCCGGAACAAGATCGCGCGTGTTGGCGTCGAAGCTCGCTCCTTCTATGCCTGCCGCTTCGGCCTTTCCTCGCAAACCCGCCAGACAATCATTGAAGACCATCTCGTCGGCGGCCGCGTTCGACCAGAACGCGAGCGCCAGCGAGGCGCACAAGAGTGTTTTCATGGACATCCTCTCCTTCCAACGGACCCGAGCCCTCTTTGTCGGAGTATTGCGCATCCTTCCGCAACGGCGCGTGACATCACGGTAAAGCGCCGCCGTAGCGAGGCTTTCTGTCCTCCCGCATGCCCCGGTCGAAGTCGCGACGACTACTTCCTCGGCGCAAGCAACTGCGTCAGACGATCGGGTGTTCCCGCAATACGCTGCAGATGCGGATGGCGCAGGCCGTTGCGATAGTCGAGCTGCAGCGTGCGATAGGCATCGCCCTGCTTCACCAGCAGTTCGAGCGGTCGCTGGTCCGTGTGCGCGACGGTGATCGCGCGCTTCAGGCGCTCGGCGTTGTAGGCCATGCCCGATACCGCCACCAATTGCATGTCCTTGGCCATGCCCGCGCGATAAGCCGGACTGTCCCAAAGCACGTCGTTGACCGTGCCTTCGTCGTGGGCGACCTGCAGGCCCAGCGAGTAGCGGAAATCGTCGTACTCGCCGTCGCCTTCCGCATCGGCGATGGCTAGGTTGGGCGTTTCGTCGTAGACCAGTTTCCAGCCAGCGCGCGCCAGTCCTTGCAAAGGCGCGGCGGGGCCATGGCTGTCCACGCGCTCACGCAAGTACGACGCCCAGTCGTGCGCCTGCACGCGATCCAGCGCCTGGACCACCTCAGCGAAACCGTAGCGGCTCACTCCGACTTCGCCCGCGTAGCCGCCGAAGAAGCCCTGCGCGAAATCATCGAGCGAACGTTTTCCCTTCGATAGCTCGCGCAGTTTGGTGTCTACATCCAGCCATACCAACGTGCCTTCGTCGTAGAAGTCGTAGCCGCGCTGCCAGCTCTCCCACGCCTGCGGTGCATCGTTGAAGTCGACGATGCCCTGGTAGACGGTGTCCTGCAGACTGCGCCATCCGCGGCCGGCGCGATGCTCGAACATCGCAGCGTTGGCGGCCAGCACTTCCCGCGCCTGTTGCGGCGTATAAAGCCCGGCGCGCGCGGCCAGCACCCACGCCCAGAACTCGGTCTGCCCTTCGTACACCCAGAGCAGATCGTTCTGCATCGGGGTGTTGTAGTGCGGCGTCCACAGCATCGCCGGACGCATGAACTTGCCGTTCCAGCTGTGCGCGTATTCGTGCGGCAGCAGATAGTTGTCGGTGAAGGGCGCATCGCCGGTCAGATAGCCGGGAAAGGTGCCGTTCTCGCTCGATTGGTGGTGTTCCAGGCCGATGCCGCTGAACTGGTCCGACAGCGCCAGCAGGAAATCGTAGTGGACGAACGGGCGCGTGCCGAACACCCGATCGGCCTGCTTCACCAGCGCACGGTGCGCGGCGAGGATTTCCGGCTTGGCATCGAGCAGTTCCGGCGCATCGGCGATCACGTTGAGGCGCACCGGTATTTTCGCGCCTGGATCCAGGTCGAATCGCTTGAAGTAACGGCCGGCGTAGACGGGAGAATCGACCAGATCGACGAGCGCGAGCGGCTGAAAGCGAGTCACTCCGTCATCGGACCCAGCCGTTTCCAGCGCGCTGCCGAA
This sequence comes from Pseudoxanthomonas sacheonensis, assembly GCF_031455975.1. Taxonomy (GTDB): domain Bacteria; phylum Pseudomonadota; class Gammaproteobacteria; order Xanthomonadales; family Xanthomonadaceae; genus Pseudoxanthomonas_A; species Pseudoxanthomonas_A sacheonensis_A. Next base: position 609,436 of record NZ_JAVDTT010000002.1, read on the forward strand.
TTGCCAGCCTTCGGGCAAACGCAGACTGGGTTCGAAACGGATTCGGCGCGCATCGTAACCGGCCGGATACAGCAGCAATCGCGACCACTGCACCGACATCAGTTCGGTGGTCATCGCCACCCGGCCCTGATCGTCGGCAGTGGGCGAAAGCGATTGGAATTCGATCTCGAGCGCGGCGACGCCCACGGGTACGTCCAGATGGAAGGCGTAGACGTCCAAGGGGTCGCGCCGCCATTCGATGCGCTGGCCGTTGCCTGCGATCAGCAGACCCGCGAACTGGTTGATCGGGCCGGTGGCCGCGTGATTGCCGGGTATCCACTGCGGGTACCAGAGCTTCAAGGGACCGGGCTGGACCGGAAGGCGTTCGCGCACCCGGTAGATGCGGCGCGACACGTCGGTGGCATCGACCGCTAGCGATATCACCCCCGGGTAATCGCGGTCGGAAACCACGGGCGCGACGGTAGGCGCCTGTGCCCGCACGGGAAACGGCAGGGCCAGCAAACAGAGCAACAGGATCACGAGCCGCGCCATGCGGGTTCCAGTTACGTGGGAAGCCAGCATTCTGGGCATGTCACGCGGGAAACGACAAGCTTGCAGCCGGTCTCGGCCCTATCGACGGAATCGCCGGCTAGGCTCTTGAGGCACGCGGGACGAGTGCGAGCGTTGCCACTGCCTGCGGTGCAAGAAACTGTTGGGTATGAACATCAAACACCAATCGGGTGGGCGCTCTTCCCATGCGCTGGCGATCTTGGCGTTGCCGACGCGAGAGAGATTGGCTTTCTTCGATCCTTTGCTTCTGCCCCTACCCCTCGAGAAAAATTACCGTCCCGATCTTTCATGGCATCGGCGTCACGCCGCTATCACCTACGTTAACGCCGGTTAGAGGAGAGATGAATTCATTGAATTTTTCTTGCTGAACACGTCGCAAAAAAATTGCAAAGCTTTCTATTACACAAGCAACATATGACGACTTTATGACAGGCCCACCGCCCGGTTTCGCGGACGGCAGCAAGTCATCCCGTTAGGAGGTCATATGCACGCCGCTGTCGGTCGTCAACCCCATTCCCTCCCCTATCTTGTCCCGCGCGGCCTGCGGCTCGCGCGGGATTTTTTGATCCTGCCCGATCGTGCGCATCGATGGTCTGTTGCGGCCGTGACCGGCACGATGGCGACGCTGATTGCCTGCTTCATAAGGTATGCGTATGTGGAGAGGCATCATCTGACCGACAGCTTCTTCTATGACCGCCTCCAGTTCTCGTTTGTCGACCGAGGCTATCCCGAAATCTTCGGCTACGGCCTGGAACTGGCGGCCTGCGCGCTGTTTGCCCTATCCGCCCGCGTGTATGGCAAGAAGCAGTGGTATGCGTTCGCGGCGATCCTGTTCGTGACGTTTCTGGACGATGCATTCGAACTGCATGAAGCTATCGGGCACCTGTTCAATGTCGGACTGGGTCTGTCGCCGGTCGCCGGGGATCTGATCGGATTCTCCACCACGGGATTCTTGTCCGTCGTGTTCTGGCTCGCCGGCACGCGCCTGATTCAAGGCGAAGACGACTGGCTTCCCTACCTCGTCTTTACGGCCTACTTCGCGACCTTGATTTTCTTCGGTGTCGGCGTGGACGCCGTGCATGGGATGCTGGGAAAGAATGTGTCGCAAACCTTGCTGACCTTGATCGAAGATGGCGGCGAACTGGTGACGACCGCCATCATCAGTCTGTCGGCATTCGGCATGTGGCTGCGGCATAAGCACGCGTCGATCGCCCGCGGCGCGCCGATGGAGTCCGCATTGCCGAACCCCTGAACGATCTTGAATCCCGCCACCAATGCTAGGTGCGGGGTAAGTTGCGGCCGATTGCGTAGACGTTCGTGGTGTTGCGGCGCGGGTGCTCCCTGTACGGAGGCCTGCAACCCGTCTTCATGGGTAGGACAGCCCGGGCGGGGTGCGCGGGAACGACTAGCGGAATCGGATAGCGCCATGGGCTCCCACCCAGCCCGCGACATGGCGACGAACCCACCGCCATTCGCCGCAGTACTGTCCGTCGCTGTCCACTAACCGCGTTGCAGGTCATATCCGGCCCCCGCCGGCGAGGTCAGCCCGCGTGGTCTTCAACTCCCTTACGTTCATCGTGTTCTTCGCGTTGGTGCTTGCGCTGCACGTAATGCCGTTCCGCTGGACCACGAAGAAAACCAATCTGCTGGTCGCCAGCTATCTGTTCTACGCGGCCTGGAATCCGCCGTTCGTGATCCTGCTGTGGGTGTCGACGGTGGTCGACTGGTGGGCGGCGAAGAAACTGGTAGACGCGGAGAAGCCGGCGGCGCGGCGCGCGTGGATGCTGCTGTCGGTGGTGGTGAACCTCGGCATGCTCGGCTACTTCAAGTACGGCGGCTTCCTGATGGAGAACTTCCAGGCGCTGATGGCCGCGCTGGAGGTGGCCTATCAACCGCCCGCGCTCGACATCGTGCTGCCGGTCGGCATCTCGTTCTACACCTTCGCCACGCTGTCTTACACGCTGGACATCTATCTGCGGCGGGCGAAACCGGCGAAGAGCTTCCTCGACTACGCGCTGTTCGTGACCTTCTTCCCGCACCTGGTCGCCGGACCGATCATGCGCCCGACCGAGCTGGTGCCGCAGTTCGCGCACGAACGCCGCGCCACGGCCGACCAGCTGCGTTTCGGCCTGGCGCTGATGGTTCTGGGGCTGTTCCAGAAGATCGTGCTGGCCGACGGCTTTTTGGGACCTGCGGCCGAAGCGGTCTACGACGCGCCGGGCCGGATCCCCGGCGCGCTGGACGCATGGATGGGCACGCTGGCCTTCAGCGGACAGATCATCTGCGATTTCGCGGGTTATTCCACCACCGCCATCGGCGCGGCGATGTGCCTGGGCTTCGCCATGCCGGACAACTTCCGCTTTCCGTACGCGGCGATCGGCTTTTCCGACTTCTGGCGACGATGGCATATCACCTTGTCGGCGTGGTTGCGCGACTATCTCTATATCCCGCTCGGCGGCAACCGCCATGGCGAGGCGCGCACCTACTTCGCATTGATGGCCACGATGCTGCTCGGCGGCCTGTGGCACGGCGCCAGCTGGACCTTCGTGGTCTGGGGCGGCTTGCACGGGTTGTATCTGGCGGCCGAGCGCATGTTGCGCGCGCGCTTCCAGGGCTATCGGCCTGGGCCGTTGGCGCTGGTCGGCCTGGGTTTGCTGACCTATGGGTTGATCAACATCACCTGGGTGTTCTTTCGCGCCAAGGGTTTCGAACAGGCATGGACGATTCTTCGCGGCATGTTCGGCGGCAACCCGGAGGCGCAACCCATCCTGACCACTGCGCATCTGGCGATGGTGGCGCTGATCGTGGGCGGGATAGTGATCGCCCACTGGCTGATGCGCAGCCGCACGCTGGAAGCGATGCTCGCGCGGCGGCACCCGGTGCCGCTGTCGGCGGCGCTGGGTGCGATGGCGTTCGCGGTGGTTGCGGCACAGGGAGCGGGCAATGCCTTCATCTACTTCCAGTTCTGATGCCGGGGAAATGACCATGACCAGCGATGTCGCCATTGGGACGACCGAACGCTTCGAGCGTCCCGGTTTCGTGCGCCTGACCGCCTCCGACCGGCCCGGCGTCGCCCAGCCGGTGCCGGAACGCGACATCCCACCGCAGCCGTGGGGAAGGATCCTGCTCGGGGCGCTGGCGCTGTTCCTGCTGCTGATGGCCGGATGGGAATGGTATTGGCGCGCGTTCGGCGCCACGCCGGGTTACCGCAACAGCAATGGCGCATGGGCCGAGCAACGCCGCCGCATCAATGAAGGCGAAGGCGGCAAGACCGTCTTGATCGGCAGCTCGCGCATCCTGTTCGACGTGCAACTGCCGGAGTGGGAACGCGCGACCGGCGAGCGCCCGATCCAGCTGGCGCTGGAAGGCACATCGGCGGTGCCGGCGCTGGAGGACCTGGCTGCTGATCCGGACTTCACCGGCCGTCTGGTGGTGGACGTCACCCCAGGCCTGTTCTTCAGCGGCTTCGCCTACCGGGGCGAGGCGATTTCGCACTACCACAAGCAGGGGCCATCGCAGCGCAGCGGGCACTGGCTGTCCAAGCGCCTGCTTGAACCGTACTTCGCCTTCTACGACCCGGATTTCGCGCTGGCCACGGTGATCCGGCGCCAGGATTGGCCGCCGCGCCCAGGCCTGCGCAAGGACACGCGCGTGCGCAAGCTGATGACGCAGGACAGCGGCGATCGCAACACCCACATCTGGCGCAAGGTCGAGGTCGATCCGCAATATCGCGCGCTGGCGCGCAGCATCTGGGCCGAGAACTTCACCGGTCCGCCGCCGCCGATGATGGATACGCCGGAGAAGGCGCGGAAGCTGATGGAGACGCAGATCGAGCGCGCGGTCAAGGCCATCGCCACCTTGCGCGCGCGCGGCGTGCGCGTGGTGTTCGTGCGCCCGCCCAGCGACGGCGAGTACTACGCGTTCGAGCAGAAAACGACGCCGCGCGCGCGGACCTGGGACGTGCTGTTGCAGCGCACCGGTACGCCTGGCATCCACTTCGAAGACTACCCGCAACTGCAAGGCTACGAATTACCGGAGTGGTCGCACCTGACCGCCGCCGATGCCAAGCGCTTCACCACTGCGCTGGCGCCGCTGGTCGAGCAAGAGTTCGCACGCGCCGAACCTGGATCGCGAGTGGCGGCCGCCCGCTAGGGACTGCGCCGCCAGACCAGCGTGCGGTTGTTCGCCGGCATCGTCACATCGGCGGCCAGCCGCAGGCCGATCGCGCGCGCCAGAGCATCCACCGCCTCGAAGTCGCGGATGCCCATGCGCGGGTCGCGTACGCGCAGCGACGCATCGAACTGTCGATTGCTGTCGCTGGTGAACTCGCCGTCGTAGTTGAACGGACCGTAGACCGCCAAGACGAAAGGTGCGGCGGCAGTCGGGGCGAACGCGAGCATTTCGCCCAGGCTCACGAAGCACGCCTCGACCTCGTCCCAGCCCATGATATGCAGGGTATTGGCGGTGAATACGGCATCGAAATGCGTCGGCGACCATGAGCCATGCGCGACGTCGAGTTCGATCGGCGCCGGCGTGTTCGGCAGCCCAGCCTCCTCCAGCCACATACGGATGCCTGGCAGCTGCTCCGCACGATCCGAGCACTGCCACCGTAGCCACGGCATCGCCGCCGCGAAATGCACCGCATGCTGGCCGGTGCCGCTGCCGATCTCCAGCACCTCGCGCGCTTGGGCGAAATGCACGCGCAACACCTCCAGGATCGGATCGCGGTTGCGTTCGCTGGCCGGCGAGAACGGTTTTTCGGCAACCATGACGGCCACTCAAGCCAGCGAGCGGACGTAGATCATTTTGTTGGAACCGCTCGCACCGCGCTCCTCGATGGCGAAATACCGGGGCTGATGCTTCAGCAGATCGCTGAGTTTGCGGTGCCCGTACAGACGCGGGTCGAAGTCCGGCTGGATCTTGTTGAGGTAGCTGCCGACCGCGCCCAAGAACGCCCAGCCGTTGTCATCCGAAGCTTCTTCGATGGCCTGGCGAATCAGCGCCAGCGGCAACTGCTCGGTGGATTTGTTCTTGGCCTCCACCGCCGGCACGGGCGGCGGTGTCGCGGTCGAAGCCGGTTTCGTTGGCGCAGACTTTGTCGCGACCTTCTTTGCGGGCTTGCTCGCCGCCGGCTTCACGGGTGCGCTGGCCGCTTCCATGCGCAGCACTTCGGTATAGATGAACTTGTCGCAGGCCCGCACGAACGCATCCGGCGTCTTCTTCTCGCCGAAACCGTACACGGTCAGACCCTCCTCGCGCAGGCGCTGGGCCAGCCGGGTGAAATCGCTATCGCTGGAGACCAGGCAGAAGCCGTCGAAGCGCTGCGTGTACAGCAGATCCATGGCGTCGATGATCATCGAGCTGTCGGTGGCGTTCTTGCCGCTGGTATAGGCGAACTGCTGGGCTGGGCTGATCGAATGCCTGAGCAGCGCCGCCTTCCATTGGGTCATGCGCGGACTGGTGAAGTCGCCATAGATGCGCTTCACGCTGGCCACGCCGTACTTGGCCACTTCGCCCAGCAGACCCTCGATCACCGACGGCTGGGCGTTATCCGCATCGATCAGCACCGCCAATCGCGGCTGGTCGTCGTCGTTGTCGGACTTGCCGTTGTTTCTGGATTTCATGGGGTTGATTCCTGGCATGCCAAAGGACTGACCCAACATACTCCTTCGATCTTGCAGAGCACATGATCAGCCCCCTCCCTTGCGAAGCAGGGGAGGGTTGGGGAGGGGTGCTTTTTGCGGTGACGTTAGAAAGCCATGACCTGCTCCTGTCGGAATACAGCCGGTGACTTTCAAACCACCCGCCGACTATCGCGCCAAGAGCACCCCTCCCTAGCCCTCCCCTGCTTCGCAAGGGAGGGGACTAAAAGCTAGACGGCGCTCGCGATGCCGGCTGCGATCATCTGCATGGCAACCGCCTCAGCCGCCTTGATCCCATCCACGCCCGCAGAGAGGATTCCCCCCGCATACCCTGCTCCTTCGCCCGCAGGAAACAAGCCAAGCGTGTTGAGACTCTGCCCATCCACGCCACGAGTCATGCGTACCGGAGAAGAAGTGCGCGTCTCCACGCCGGTGAGGACCGCGTCGTCCATCGCGAAACCCTTGATCTGCTTGTCGAAGGCAGGCAGCGCTTCGCGGATCGCGTCGATCGCGTAGCGCGGCAATGCGACCGAGAGGTCGCCGAGCTTCACCCCCGGCGTATACGAGGGCTGGACCGACCCGAATTCGACGGACGCGCGCTTGCGCAGGAAATCGCCTACGAGCTGTCCCGGCGCGTCGTAGCTTTCGCCACCGAGGCGAAAGGCCTGCTCCTCCCAATGCCGCTGCAAGGCGATGCCGGCCAGCGGACTGCCGCTGGGGTCGAACTCGGCGTAGTCCTCCGGCGTGATGCCGACCACGATGGCCGCATTGGCGTTGCGTTCGTTGCGCGAGTACTGGCTCATGCCGTTGGTGACCACCCGTCCCGGTTCGCTGGCGGCGGCGACGACAGTGCCGCCCGGGCACATGCAGAAGCTGTACACCGAACGTCCGTTGCGGCAGTGGTGGACCAGTTTGTAGTCGGCCGCGCCGAGGAGCGGGTGCCCGGCCTGCGGACCGAAGCGGGCGCGATCGATCAGGGATTGCGGATGCTCGATGCGGAAGCCGATGGAAAAGGGCTTGGCTTCCAGGAACACGCCGCGCTCGTGCAGCATGAGGAAGGTGTCGCGCGCGCTGTGGCCCAGCGCCATGACCACGTGGTCGGCGCGGATTTCCTCTCCGTTCGCAAGCACCACGCCGCGGATCGCGCGTGCGCCGGACGACGAATCGTTTTCGATCAGCACATCGTCGACCCGATGCGAGAAGCGGATCTCCCCGCCCAGCGCTTCGATGTCCGCACGCATGTTTTCCACCATGGACACCAGGCGGAAGGTGCCGATATGCGGCTTGCTGACGTAGAGGATCTCCTCCGGCGCGCCGGCCTTGACGAACTCGGTCAGCACCTTGCGCCCATAGTGGCGTTTGTCGCTGATCTGGCTGTACAGCTTGCCGTCGGAGAACGTGCCCGCGCCGCCTTCGCCGAACTGCACGTTGGATTCGGGATTGAGGATCTTCTTCCGCCACAAACCGAACGTGTCCACGGTGCGTTCGCGCACGTTCTTGCCGCGCTCCAGGATGATCGGCCGCAAGCCCATCTGCGCCAGGATCAGGCCGGCGAACAGACCGCAGGGACCCATGCCGATGACCAGCGGCCGCAGCGCCGCCGGATGCGGGGCCGCCTGCACGGATTCCTCGACCGTGGTCGCCACCACCCGCGCGTCTTCCGAACACACCGATAGCGGCACCTGCGCGGAGGCCGTCGTTTCTTTCGCATGGGCCACGGGTTTGTAGGTGGTGTCCGGCGTCGGCCCGACCCCGTCTGCCGCTTCCTCGTCCACCTGCAACCGCTGCAAGATGTCCGCTTCCCGGGTCGTCTCCACGTCCACCGCATAGATCAGCATGATCGCGCCGCGTTTGCGCGCGTCGTAGCTGCGCTTGGCCACGGTGAAGCCGACCAGCTCGTCGGCGGCAATGCCGAGGCGGGCGACGATCGCCGCAGGCAAGGCCGCTTCGTCGTGGTCCAGAGGAAGTTTCAGGTCGGTGAGTCGAAGCATGGCCGGATCCGCGGAGAGGCGCCAGTTTAACTGCGGCGAGGAAACGGGCGCTGTAAGGTAGCCGGCATCGCCAGACCGTCAGGAGAGGGCGCATGCAATATTTCCGATCGATGCGACGCAGCACGCTGCTGCTTGCGGCACTCAGCGCAAGCCTGGCGACGGCGGCCGAACCGCCTGGACGCCGCACTTATGCCAACCCCATGGATCTGGACTACCGCTACAACTTCGAGCAGCTCAACGAAGGCATTTCCTATCGCACCGGCGCCGATCCGGTGATCGTGCGGCATAAGGACGCCTACTATCTGTTCCAGACCCTGGCCGACGGCTACTGGCGCTCCACCAACCTGCTGGACTGGCGCTTCGTCACCCCCAGCCGCTGGCCGTCGGAAAGCATCGTGGCGCCGGCCGTGGTTTCCGACGGCGATCGCTTGGTGATCATGCAGTCGGCGTTCGGCCCGCGCGCATTGCTGCAATCCACCGATCCGGCCAGCGGCAAGATCGACTACCTCACTCGGCTGCTGCCGCGTATTCCCAGCGCGGTGCCGCCGGGCCAGGACCTGCTGCCGCTGCCGGCCGGCAAGACTCCGCCGGGGCCATGGGATCCGGATATTTTCATCGACGACGATGGCCGTTGGTACCTCTACTGGGGCTCGTCGGACACCTACCCGCTGTACGGCATCGAGATGGAAAAAGCCCCTCGCGGGTTCACCTTCCGTGGCGAACCGAAGGTGATGCTGGCGCTGGATCCGGCCAAACATGGCTGGGAACGCTTCGGCCCCGATCACCGCGGCATGAATTTCCCCAACGGCAAACCGGTCGGCAACTACATGGAAGGCGCGTGGATGACCAAGGTGCGCGGCCGCTACTACCTGCAATACGGCGCCCCGGGCACGGAATACAACGCCTACGCCAACGGCACCTATGTCGGCGACAATCCGCTGGGCCCGTTCGAATACGCGCCCTACAACCCGGTGGCGTACAAGCCCGGCGGTTTCGTGCAGGGCGCCGGGCACGGTTCCACCTTCCAGGACAAATACGGCAACTGGTGGAACACCGGTACGCCTTGGATCGGCTACAACTGGACCTTCGAACGCCGCATCGCGATGTTTCCGGCGGCGTTCGCCGATGACGGACAGATGAGCGTGTCCGCGCGCTTCGGCGATTTCCCGCATTGGATGCCGGAAGGCAAGATCGCCGATCCGGAATCGCTGTTCACCGGCTGGATGCTGCTGTCGTACCGCAAGAAGGCGACGGCCTCGTCCACGCGGGGCGAGTTCGCCGCCAGCCGGGTCACCGATGAGAATCCGCGTACGTTCTGGGTCGCCGGCAGCAGCGAACCCGGCCAGACCTTGACCGTCGACCTGGGTGCGGAGAAGACGGTGCGCGCCGTGCAGGTCAATTACGCCGATTATCAGTCCGGGCGTTTCGCCGATGCGCCGGATATCTACACGGCGTTCCAGTTGCAGCATTCGACGGATGGAAAGAAGTGGAAGCCGTTGGCGGAAGTCGGCGATGGTCCGGACCGTCGCGACCGTCCCAACGCTTACCTGCAACTGCCGGAACCGGTGCGCCTACGTTATCTCCGTTATGTGCACGGGCATGTGGGCGCGGCCAATCTGGCCATCAGCGACTTGCGCGTGTTCGGCAATGCGGAGGGCAAGCCGCCGACTGCGCCACGCGATGTGGCCGTGAAGCGCGATCAGGATCGCCGCAATGCGGTGGTGACCTGGAAGGCCGTTCCCAGCGCGGTGGGATACAACGTGCGCTGGGGCCTGCGCGCGGACCGGTTGAACCTGAGCTATCAGGTGTTCGCCGACAAGGGCACCACCCTGGAACTGCGTGCCTTGAACGTCGACCAGTCCTACGTGATGGCGGTCGAGGCGTTCAACGAGACTGGAGTTTCCGGGTTGAGTGCAGCCAGGCAAGCGGAATGAACACCTTCCTACCTCTGCAATTGCGGAAGGATGTCCACCTCTGTTGACCTTTATTGGTGGAATGAAAGGCAGCGCCGCCGTCGAGCCAGCGAACCGATCGGGTTTGGGGAATCCGCGGAGAAAATATTGAAACACTTCGCTCCGTCTATGCCAAAAGTCATTTGACGTCGTTTCCGTCGGCGGCAATGATCGCTGTCGGCCATGGCGTTGCGCCGCATGCGCGTCCCAGTCGTCCGATCCTGTCGTTCGATCCAGTTTCCCCTTCCCGTGCGATCCGCGCGGGCTCTACCGATGGAGAGCAGCCTTGCACAGACGTGACTTCCTGGCCATCAGCGGCCTCAGCCTTGGCGGCCTGATCGTGCCGTCCTTCCTCGGCAAGGCGATCGCCGCCGAGCAATTGCAGACCACGCTGGACATCGGTTTCAAGAAAGGCCTGGCCGATGCCGCGCTGGCCGCGGCCACCGAGGCCGGCGCCAGCTATTGCGACGTGCGCGTGGGCCGCTATCTGCGCCAGTTCGTGATCACCCGCGAAGACAAGGTGCAGAACGTGGTCAACACCGAATCCACCGGCGCCGGCGTCCGCGTCATCGCCGATGGCGCCTGGGGTTTCGCGGCCACCAACGACCTGACCAGCAATGGCGTGGCTCGGGCCGCGCGCCAGGCCGCGGCCATCGCCAAGGCCAATGCGAAGATCCAGACCGCGAAAGTGCAACTGGCGCCGGTCAAGGGCGTGGGCCAAGTGGCGTGGAAAACGCCGATCGTGAAGAACGCGATGGAAGTTCCGATCAAGGACAAAGTGGACCTGCTGCTGGGCGTCAATGCCGCCGCCATCAATGCCGGTGCGGATTTCGTCAATTCCATGCTGTTCCTGGTCAACGAACAGAAATATTTCGCCAGCACCGACGGCTCCTACATCGACCAGGACGTGCACCGCATCTGGGCGCCGACCACGGTCACCGCCATCGACAAGGCCAGCGGCAAGTTCCGTACCCGCGACGGCCTTTCCTCGCCGATGGGCATGGGCTTCGAATATCTGGACGGCGCCGCTTCGGGCAAGTTCGTGTCGCCCAATGGCGTGGTCAATTACGGTCTGTCCTACGACATGAAGGAAGACGCCATCGCCGGGGCCAAGCAGGCGCGCGAGAAATTGAAGGCGCCCTCGGTCAAGCCCGGCAAGTACGATCTGGTGCTGGATCCCTCGCATACCTGGCTGACCATCCACGAATCGGTCGGCCATCCGCTGGAGCTGGATCGCGTGCTGGGCTACGAGGCCAACTACGCCGGCACCAGCTTCGCCACCCTGGACAAGCGCGAAGCGAAGTTCCAGTACGGCAGCGACATCGTCAACATCGTCGCCGACAAGACCCAGGTCGGCAGTCTGGGCGCGGTGGGCTACGACGACGAAGGCGTCAAGACCAAGCAATGGGACCTGATCAGCAACGGCAAACTGGTCGACTACCAGGCCATCCGCGACCAGGCCCACATCCTGGGCAAGAAGGAATCGGACGGCTGCTGTTACGCCGATTCGTGGTCCAGCGTGCAGTTCCAGCGCATGGCCAACATCTCGCTCAAGGCAGGCAAGGAAAAGTTGAGCGTGGCCGACATGGTCAAGGATGTGGAGAACGGCATCTACATCATCGGCGACGGCTCGTTCTCCATCGATCAGCAGCGTTATAACGCCCAGTTCGGCGGCCAGCTGTTCTACGAAATCAAGAACGGCAAGATCGGCGCGATGATCGAGGACGTGGCCTACCAGATCCGTACGCCAGAATTCTGGAACGCTTGCGCGGGGATCTGCGACCAGAGCGACTACCGCATGGGCGGCTCGTTCTTCGACGGCAAGGGCCAGCCTGGGCAGGTGTCGGCGGTCTCGCACGGGTCCAGCACCGCGCGTTTCAACGGCATCAACGTCATCAACACCGCCCGCTCGCTCGGCTGACCGCATCCAGGAGACCACAAGAACATGAGCATCCTCACCGAAGAGCAAGCCAAGGCCATCCTCGACAAGGTCATCGCCTTGTCCAAGGCCGACGAATGCACCGCGCAGCTGTCCGGTTCCATTTCCGGCAACATCCGCTTCGCCCTGAACAACGTGTCCACCGCCGGCATCGTCGACAACACCGATCTGGCCGTGCAGGTGGCTTTCGGCAAGCGCGTGGGCGTGGCCACCATCAACGAGTTCGACGATGGCGCGCTGGAGCGCGTGGTCCGTCGTGCCGAAGACCTGGCCAGACTGGCGCCGGAAAACCCTGAGTTCGTGCCGGCGGTGGAAAAGCAGACCTACAAAGCCAGTCAGACCTTCAGCGAAGCCACTGCGGCGATCACTCCGGAATACCGCGCCCAGGTGGCGGCCGATTCCATCGGCCCGTGCCGCGCGGAGAAGCTCATCGCCGCCGGTTTTCTGGAGGACGGCCAGAGTTTCGTCGCCTTCGCCAACAGCAAGGGCAACTACGGCTACCAGAAAGCCACCAACCTCGATTACACCTGCACGGTGCGCACCGAGGACGCGCGCGGTTCGGGCTGGGTCGGCCGCAATCTGCAGGACGCCACGCCGTTCAAGGCCGGCCAGGACGTGCGCACGGCCATGCGCAAGGCCAGCGAGTCGGCCGAGGCCAAAGCGCTGGAACCCGGCAAGTACACGGTGATCCTGGAACCGGCCGCGGCCGCCGGCCTGATCTCGTTCATGATGAATTTCTTCGATGCGCGCCAGGCCGACGAGGGCCGCAGCTTTCTGTCCAAGAAAGGCGGCGGCAACAAGATCGGCGAGCAGGTCTACGACCCGCGCGTGAATATTTCCGCCGATCCCTGGCATCCGGAAGCGCCGGTGATGCCGTGGGACGAGGAGGGCCTGCCGCGCGAGAAGACGTCCGTGGTGGAAAACGGCAAGGTCGTCAATTTGGAGTATTCGCGCTATTGGGCGCAGAAACAGGGCAAGCGCGCGACCGGTGCAGCCGGCAATCTGCTGATGTCCGGCGGCACCAAGTCCACCGCCGAGCTGGTCAAGAGCACGCAGAAGGGCATTTTGGTCACCCGCACCTGGTACATCCGCATGGTCGATCCACAGACCGTGCTGCTGACCGGGCTGACCCGCGACGGCACCTTCTACATCGAGAACGGCGAGATCAAGTACCCGGTGAAGAATTTCCGCTTCAACGAATCGCCGGTGATCATGCTCAACAACATCGAAGAACTGGGCAAGCCGGTGCGCGTGGCCGGCGACGAGTCCTCGTTCGTGATGATGATTCCGCCGATGAAGCTGCGCGACTTCACCTTCACCTCGCTGTCGGATGCGGTCTGAAAGCGAGGAGAGAGCGGAGAGGGGAGAGAAGCGAGTAAGGGCGCGGGTTGATCGAACCCTCCTGGCACCCGCGGCTCCTGCCTCACTCCTCCTCACGACTCACTCCTCTTCACTCGCTCCATGACCCGCGCTCAGTTCCTGCGGTTGATGGCCGGCGCTTTACTCGCCGGCCCACTGCGCAACGCCAGCGCAGCGGTCTCGGGCTACGACTTCTGGTTCACCCGCCTGAAGTACGACTCCGGCGACTGGGATGTGGACCAGCGCATGCCGGCCAATCTGATCACCTCGCTGATCGACTACACCAACCTGCGCGTGGACCCGAAGGAACACGTGCTGGCCCTGGCTGATCCGAAGATGCTGACCGCGCCGTTCTGCTATCTGGCCGGGCACAAGCTGGTGGAATTCAATCCGGCCGAGCGCCGCAACTTCGAACGCTACGTGCGCAACGGCGGCTTCGTGCTAGTGGACGACTGCAACCACGACATCGACGGCTTGTTCGCCAAGTCGTTCGAGGCGCAGATGGCGGCGATCTTCGGCGCCAAAGCGCTTAAGAAGTTGCCGAACAACCACGCCATCTACCGCAGCTTCTTCAAGTTCGACGGCCCGCCGGCCACCGGTTTCGAACTCAACGGCTGGGGCGACGACCTGGTGCACGAATATCTGCAGGGCATCGAGATAGACGGCCGCCTGGGCCTGCTCTACAGCAACAAGGACTACGGCTGCGAGTGGGACTACGACTGGCGCAACAAGCGCTTCCTGGCCGAGGACAACACCAAGTTCGCGGTGAATATCGTTATGTATGCGTTGACGGCATGAGCGTGTCCCAGCACGCCGAAATCTTTCCGCCGTCATCCCAGCGAAAGCTGGGATCCACCTTGATCTTCGCTTTGTGCGTCGCGCAGAAGCAAAAGCAAAATGGATCCCAGCTTTCGCTGGGATGACGACCTCTTTTTTTTCGCAACCGGCCGCATTGAAGTCAGCAAGGAACCACCATGACCACCCCCCTCACCGAATCCGACGTCCAATCCCAACTCGCGCGGCTGGGCCAATTGCGCCAGGCCATCGCCCAGGCCATCGTCGGCCAGGATGAAGTCGTCGAACAGCTGCTGATCTGCCTGCTGGCCGGCGGACACTGTCTGCTGGAAGGCGTGCCCGGCCTGGGTAAGACTTTGCTGGTGCGTTCGCTGGGACAGGCGCTGGAGCTGCAGTTTCGCCGCGTGCAATTCACCCCAGACCTGATGCCCAGCGACATCCTGGGCACCGAGCTGCTGGAAGAAGACCACGGCACCGGCCATCGCCATTTCCGTTTTCAGCCCGGTCCGGTATTCACCAATCTGCTGCTCGCCGACGAACTCAACCGCACTCCGCCCAAAACCCAGGCCGCGTTGTTGGAAGCGATGCAGGAACGCACGGTTAGCTACGCTGGCGTGACCCACGCGCTGCCGGCGCCGTTCTTCGTGTTGGCCACGCAGAATCCGCTGGAACAGGCCGGCACCTATCCCCTGCCCGAGGCGCAGCTGGATCGCTTCCTGCTGCACATCCGCGTGGATTACCCCAGCGAACGCGAAGAGCACGACATCCTGGCCCAGACCACCGGCAGCCGCAGCAACGAAGTACCGCAGGTGATGCACGGCGACGAAGTGCTGGCGCTGCAGGCGCGGGTGCGCGAAGTGCATCTGGGAGAGGATCTGCTGGCATGGATCACCCGACTGGTGCGCGCGAGCCGGCCAGGCGACGGCGCTCCGGAAGAAGTGCGCAAGTACGTGAAGTGGGGCGCCGGCCCGCGTGCCGGACAGTCGCTGGTGTTGACGGCCAAGGCGCGCGCGCTGCTGCACGGACGCCTGGCCGCGACGCGCGAAGACATCGTCGCCTTGGCCGCACCGGTCATGCGTCACCGCCTATTGCTGTCGTTCGCCGCCGAAGCCGAACAGAAAAGCGCCGACGATGTGATCGCCGCGCTGCTGCGCAGCGTGCCGTTGCCTGCCGCCTGAACGGCCGCGCGCGGTGTCGTACGAACTGATCCCGCCCCAGGTTCGCAGCCGGTTGAAAGACCTGCGGCTGACTTCGCGGCGTGCGGTCGGTTTGCACGGCATCGGCCTGCACCATAGCCGCAGTCGCGGCGCGGGACTTGAGTTCGCCCAGTATCGCGCCTACGAGCCCGGCGATGAACTGCGCCAGATCGACTGGAAGCTTTATGCGCGCTCGGATCGCTTCTTCGTACGCGAAGCCGAACGCGAAAGTCCGCTGGCGGCGTGGATACTGATCGACGTCAGCGCTTCGATGGCGCAGGAAGATGCGGCGCGTCCCGGTTGGTCGCGATTGGACGCGGCCAAGGCGCTGGCCGCATGCGTCGGCGAGTTGGCGATGCGCCAGGGTGATCGCTTCGGCTGGGTGGCCTTGCGCGATGAGGGTTTGCAGCTGGTCGCGCCCGCGGCCGGCGCGAGGCAGCGCGACCGCCTGTTGCTGGAAATGCATGGCTTGTCGGCGCGCGGCGGTTTCCCCGGCGTGCAGCAGTTGATGCCGTTATGGGACCGGGTCGGTGCGCACGATCTGGTGATCGTGCTCAGCGACTGCTTCGATCCGGCCTGCCTGGAGCTGATGCAGAAGTTGGCGGCGGCGCGGCGCGAGGTGCTGGCGATCCAGTTGCTGACCGTGGAGGAACGCGACTTTCCGTTCCACGGCGGTCATCGCTTCCGCGATCCGGAAACCGGCGAAGAACTGTTGGGCGATGGCGTCGCGCTGCGTGCGGACTTCCTGCGCCGCTTCAGCGAAGCGCGCGACCTGTTGCATGCGCAACTCGATGCCAGCGGCATCCGCCACGCCGGTTACGTGCTGGACCAGGAACTGGATGTGCCTTTGCGTCGCCTGTTCGGTTCGCGCGACGCCGCGGAGTACGCATGAACGCGGCTTTGTTGCTACCGGCCGCGTTGGCCGCGCTCGCCGCGCTGCTATTGCCGTTGCTGATCCATCTGGCACGGCGCAGCGAACAGCACCCCACCGATTTCGCCGCGTTGCGCTGGTTGCGGCAGAAACCCAAACCGCGCCATCGCATTCGCTTCGACGAATGGCCGCTGCTGATTCTGCGGCTGTTGCTGCTCGCCTTGCTGGCGGTGTGGTTGGCAAGGCCGGTGCTGTTCGGCAGCGCAAGCGAAGCGCCGTGGGTGGCGGTGATGCCCGGCATCGACGCCGTGCAGGCACGCGCGGCCGTCGACGGCAAGAAGGCGCGCCTGCATTGGCTGGCGCCCGGCTTCCCTGCCCTGGATCAGCCACCACCCACAACCGCATCGCTGCCGTTCGCTAGCCTGCTGCGCCAGCTCGATTCGGAACTTCCTGCGGCGGTGAAGTTGAGTGTCGTTGTTCCGGAACAACTGCAGGGCGCGGATGCGCAACGACCGCAGCTGTCGCGCGTCGTGGAATGGAAGGTGCTTCCTGGGGCGATGCCTGCGCCAAAGCCGCTGGCGACACCCGCGCCCGCGCTCAGCGTGCGCTATTCGGAAGATCACCGGGAAGGGTTGCGTTATCTGCACGCGGCGACCGCCGCGTGGCAGCCCAGCACGACAAGGACCGCCTTCGCAGCGGCGCCGGTCGCGCAAGCGCTTCCGGCCGAGACGCGGAACCTGGTCTGGCTCGCGTCCGGTCCTTTGCCCGCAGCAGTCAATGACTGGATCCGCCAAGGCGGAACCGCGCTACTGGCGACGGAGACCGAGTACGAATTTCCTGCCACGAGCAGCGTCTACTGGCGCGATGAAGTCGGCGCGCCGCTGGTCGAGGGCGCGGCGCTGGGGCGTGGCCGAGTGCTTCGCTTCACTCGCGCATTTTCTCCGGCGGCGATGCCGCAACTGCTGCAACCCGAGTTCCCGCGCAATCTGCGGACCCTGTTCGCAACGCCCGCACCCGTGCCGGCGCGGGTGGCCGCGCGCGACTACACGCCGATCACGGGAGGAGCGCCATACGCGCAGCCTCCGCGCGATCTGCAGCCGTGGCTGGCCCTGCTGATCGCAGCGTTGCTGCTAGTCGAACGCTGGCTGGCGACGCGGCGCAGCCGGGGATCCTCCCCATGAGCACGAATGCGCTCCTCTCTCGGTTGTCGCAACCGGCACGAACGCGCAGCGTTGTCGATGACCTGCTGATCTGGTCGCCGTTGCCGTTGGTTGTAGTCGCGGTGGTCTGGCGCTGGCAGGGCGCAATCGCCGCTACGCTGGTTACGCTCGCTGGCCTCTTGGCGTTGGCCGCATTCGCGTGGTGGCGCGCACGCCGCTTCGATCGGCAGTGGTTGATCCGGCAACTCGATGCGCGTCGCGTGGACATGGAGGACAGCGCAGATCTGCTGTTCGCCGAAGATGCAGGATTGAATCCTCTTCAGCAACTGCAGCGCGCGCGCTTACGGCAGCGTCTGGCTGCGGGTGCCGCGCCCGATTTGCGGCCGGCCTGGTCCTCGTCTCGCATTGCCGCGTCCTGGATCGCCGGTGCGCTGGCCGTCGCCGTGCTCGTTTTCTGGCCAGCCCGGCAATCGACGACAGCCCTCGCGCCCAGCACGGAGAATCTGCCGGTGGTGGCTGGCGTGCCGCGGCTGGTGGCGCAACGCCTGCGCATCGTTCCGCCTGCCTATACCGGATTGGCGGCGCGCGACGACGCCAGCCTGGATGCGAAAGCCCCACAAGGTTCGCGTCTGCGCTGGACCTTGCGTTTCGAACCGCAAGCCGCCGCTGCCGATCTGGTCTTCCATGACGGCACGCGTATCGCATTGGTCCGCGACGGCGACGATTGGAGCATCGACCGCAACCTGGACAAATCGGTGCTGTACCGCGTAGTACCGCGCGGGGCCGAGACGCAACCCGCGCCGCCCTTGCACCGGCTGGATGCGCTCGCCGACGCGCCGCCGCAGATCAAGGTGCTGGCTCCCGAGCGCAGCCTGAGCCTGGTCACGCCGGGCCAGCGCAGCTGGCCGCTGACCTTCGAAGCGAGCGACGATTACGGCGTGGCCGCGAACGCGCAGCTGCGCATCACCCTGGCCCAGGGCGAAGGCGAAAACATCACTTTCCGCGAACGCACGCTCGACCTGCGCGGCACCGGCGACGGCAGGCTCAAACGCTTTTCGCCGCAGCTGGACCTGGCTTCGCTGGGATTCGCGACCGGCGACGATCTGATCGCGCAGCTCACGATCAGCGATAACCGCGCACCGCAGCCGCAGAAGGTCCGCAGTCCCAGCTTGATCCTGCGCTGGCCTTCGGACCTGGGCGCCGAAAGCACCGGCCTGGAAGGCATGGTCAAGAAGGTGATGCCCGCGTACTTCCGCAGCCAGCGCCAGATCATCATCGACGCCGAGGCACTGCTGAAAGAGAAACGCAAGCTAGATGCGGAGCGCTTCGTCGCCCGTTCCGACAGCATTGGGGTGGATCAGCGCATCCTGCGCCTGCGTTACGGCCAGTTCTTGGGCGAGGAAGCCGAGGGCGGCGCGAAACCGCCGCCGACCAACGACGCCGAGACGCACGACGCCGAGCATGCCGAAACGCAAGCGGAGGCGGCCAGCCACGACGACCATGACCACGCAGCCGCCAGCGAAGAGGCGAAACCCGCATTCGGCGCCGACGCCAATGTGCTGGAGGAATTCGGCCACACCCACGATCATGCCGAAGCGGCCACGCTGCTGGATCCGGAAACCCGCGCCACCTTGAAGCAGGCGCTGGACCAGATGTGGCAGTCGGAACTGCACCTGCGTCAGGGCCATCCGCAACAGGCGCTGCCGTATGCGTACAAGGCGCTGGGCTTCATCAAGCAAGTGCAGCAGGCCACGCGTATTTTCCTGGCGCGCGTCGGCCCCGAACTTCCGCCCATCGATGAAACCCGACGACTGAGCGGAGACCGTGCAGGACTCGCGCGCCGCGAGCTGGCGCTGACGAGCAAGAGCGCCTACACCGATGCCGCACCCGACGACGCATGGCGCTTGCTTGCCGAATCACCGGACACGGCGAAGGCCGCCGAACTGCCGCTCGATGCGCTCGAACGCTGGCTGCATGCGAACGAAGCGCTTGTTCCCGACCCGCTCGCTTTCGTCAGCGCGATCGATGCGGTGCGGCGCGATCCTTCCTGCCTCGAATGCCGGCGCAACTTGCGCGGACTGTTATGGATGGTGCTGCCACGACCGCCGGCCAACGTATCGCGGCGCGGCGACCCGGGTGCCGAGGGGCGTCACTACCTGGAGGCCTTGCGCCAGGAGGCCGGGCCATGAATCTGTCGTTATGGCTGGCTGCATTGTTGGGACTGGCGGTCGCGCTCGCCTGGGTGCGCCTGGGACTCTGGCAACGCCGCACGCCGGCCGCGTCGCGATCGCGCAGCTGGCGACTGGCGTTGCTGTGGCTGCTGCAACCGGTGTGCGCAACGCTGCTGTACTTCACGCTATCGCCGCCCACGCTGCCTACAGAAGCGGGAACGCTGGTGGTCGCTACCGCGGGCGCGACGCGCACCGGCACGCAGGCGACAGGCGATCGTTTGCTCGCACTACCCGAAGCGCCGGCCTTGCCCAATGCCGAGCGCGTGCCCGATCTGGCCACCGCGTTGCGCCGGCATCCCGGCATGCAGCGACTGCGCGTCATCGGCGCCGGACTGGAACCGCGCGACCGCGATGCCGTGCGCGGCTTGTCGCTGGTCTTCGATGCGCCCGCATTGCCGCGCGGCATGGTGCGCCTCGACGGACCGCAACGGGTTGCCGCCGGCGCTGCATTCCAGGTCGGCGGGCAAGTGAACGGCGTGGACCAAGGTTCGGTGGAACTGCTCGATCCGGCCGGTCGGCGCGTGGATGCATCGCCCTTGCCCGCGACCGGCGCTTTCGTTCTCGCCGGCACTGCGCGGGTGCCGGGGTTGGCGACCTTCACCGTGCGCGTGCGCGATGCGCAGCGCAAACCATTGCAAGACGTGCCGGTGCCGGTGTGGATCGTGGCCGACCCGGCGCCGCGCGTGTTGCTGTTGGCCGGCGCACCTTCGCCGGAACTGAAATACCTGCGCCGCTGGGCCACCGATGCCGGACTTCCGTTGCATATCCAACTCAGCGTGGGCGACGGCCTGCAACTCGGCGATGCGCCGCTGCCGTTGAATGCGGCCACGTTGCAGCGTTTCGATTTAGTGGTGTTGGACGAACGCAGCTGGGCGGCGCTGGGCGTGGGCGAACGCGCGGCGCTGGTCGACGCCTTGCGCAAGGGTCTGGGCATTCTGCTGCGTGTCACCGGACCTCTGCCCGATGCCACGCGCCGTCAGTGGCAGGCATTGGGTTTCGCGCTTTCCGCGGGCGCCGACACAGCCGCGGTCCGCCTTCCCGCTGAGTCGATCGATGAAGAGGCACTGCGCGCACGTCGCGGACCGGGCACGGCGGATACGGCCGCCGCGCCGAATGGCATGCAGGACGGAAATCCGGCGCTCTCCCGTCGCGCACTGAAGTTGGGCGGTGTCGACGCCACACCCCTGCTGCGCGATGCCGACGGCAACGTGCTCGCGGTCTGGCGCGCGGAACAGCGCGGACGCGTCGCGGTCTGGAGCATGACCGACAGCTTCGCGCTGGTGCTGTCCGGGCAAGGCGCGCGCCATGCCGAGCTATGGAGCAGCGCTTTCGCCACCCTGGCCCGCGCACAAACCGATTCCGCTCCACGCATCGAGCAGCAACCGCACGAGCAGCAGCGCCTCGCGTTATGCGGGCTCGGCGGAAAACCCCGCGTCGTTGCACCCGATGGACAAGTGGCCGTGCTGCTGACCGATCCCGCCACCGGCGACTCCGCCTGCGCCGCCTACTGGCCGCGCCACGCGGGCTGGCACCTGTTGCGGCAAACCGATGCCGAAGCGGGTGAGCGCGAGTGGCCCTTCTTCGTCTACGCGACCGACGCCGCAGCCGGATTGCGTGCAGCCGAACTCCGCGACGCGACGTTGCGCCTGCAAGCCGTGCCGCTCAGTGCCGCCGGCAAGTCCAATGACCCTGCGGCGCCCGGACGGCGCGGACCGTCCTGGCCCTGGTTGCTTGCTTGGCTGGTCAGCGCTGGCGCGTTGTGGTGGCTGGAACGTGCACGCGCAGGTCGAACCAGCGTCGCGACATGAGTGGGAGCGGCGTCCCGCCGCGAGCTTTTTGAAAGGCGAAGAGCTCGCGGCGGGACGCCGCTCCCACGAAAGGAATCCTAGTCTCACCAAGTGAGAAAGCGGCGCGGTGAACTGGTGACCCCTCCCTAGCAGTCATCGCCATGCCGCCGGCCCAGGCCCTAGCCAAACGTACTGAAGACGACGAACGCCGCCTTTCCACTCTTTCCGATGGGCGCCTGAGCCGCGATGGCGGCCTGCTGACCGAGCGGCTGTCGAAACGCTACGCCGACCGCATCACCGGCAACTTCATGATTCCGGGACGCGAGGGGCGGTATGCGCCTCTACCCGATGACGTGCCGGAAGCGCTAAAGGCGGCGTTGCGGGCGCGCGGCATCGACCGGCTGTACAGCCACCAGGCCGAGGCGTGGGCCGCCGCGCAAGCGGGCGAACACGTCGCCATCGTCACCCCGACCGCCTCCGGCAAGTCGCTGTGCTACACGCTGCCGGTAGTGGCCACCGCGATGACCGGCAACGCCAAGGCCTTGTACCTGTTCCCGACCAAGGCGCTGGCCCAGGACCAGGTGGCGGAACTGTTGGAATTGAACCGCGCCGGCGAGCTGGGGGTGAAGGCGTTCACCTTCGACGGCGACACCCCGGGCGATGCGCGCCAGGCGATCCGCCTGCATGGCGACATCGTGGTCAGCAACCCGGACATGCTGCATCAGGCCATCCTGCCGCACCACACCAAGTGGGCGCAGTTCTTCGAGAACCTGCGCTATGTAGTGATCGATGAGGTGCACACCTATCGCGGCGTGTTCGGCAGCCACGTCGCCAACGTGCTGCGCCGGCTCAAGCGCATCTGCGCGTTCTATGGCGTGCAACCGCAATTCATCCTGTGCTCGGCGACGATCGGCAACCCGCAGGCGCATTGCCAAGCGTTGATCGAGGACCGCGTGCATGCGATCACCGAGTCGGGCGCGCCCACCGGCGACAAGCACGTGCTGCTGTGGAACCCGCCGGTGGTCAACGCCGATCTGGGCCTGCGCGCCTCGGCGCGTTCGCAGAGCAATCGCATCGCGCGCGTCGCCATCAAGTCCGGACTGAAGACGCTGGTGTTCGCGCAGACGCGGCTGATGGTGGAAGTGCTGACCAAATACCTGAAGGACGTGTTCGACCACGACCCGCGCAAGCCGCCGCGCATCCGCGCGTACCGGGGAGGCTACCTGCCGACCGAACGTCGCGCCGCCGAGCGCGACATGCGCGCCGGCAGCATCGACGGCATCATCGCCACCTCCGCGCTGGAGCTGGGCGTGGATATCGGCAGTCTGGATGTGGTCGTGCTGAACGGCTATCCCGGCACGGTGGCGGCCACCTGGCAGCGCTTCGGCCGCGCCGGACGCCGCCAGCGGCCTTCGCTGGGCGTGTTGGTCGCCAGCTCGCAACCGCTGGACCAGTACGTGGTGCGGCATCCGGATTTCTTCGCCGACGCGCCGCCGGAACACGCGCGTATCGCCCCGGACCAGCCGTTGATCCTGTTCGACCATATCCGCTGCGGGTCCTTCGAACTGCCGTTCCTGGTAGGCGAGGCATTCGGACCGATCGATCCTTCGGTGTATCTGGAAGCGCTGGCGGAAACCGAAGTCGTGCACCGCGAAGGCGAGCGCTGGGAATGGATCGCCGACAGCTATCCGGCGCAGGCGGTGAGTTTGCGTTCGGTGGCCGACGGCAACTTCGTGGTGGTGGATAGAACGGAAGGGCGGCAGACGATCCTGTGCGAGGTGGATTACTCCGCCGCCGCGCTGACCCTGTACGAGGGCGCGATCCATATGGTGCAGAGCACGCCCTACCAGGTGGAGCGGCTGGACTGGGAAGGACGCAAGGCCTACGTCATCCGCACGCACGTGGACTACTACACCGACAGCATCGATTTCACCAAGCTCAAGGTGCTGGAGCGGTTCGACGGATGCGAAGCCGGCGACGGCGACAGTCTCCATGGCGAGGTGCATGTGGTGCGGCGCGTGGCCGGCTACAAGAAGATCCGCTACTACACGCACGAGAACATCGGCTACGGACCGGTGAATCTTCCCGACCAGGAACTGCATACCACCGCGGTGTGGTGGCAGCTGCCGCAGGCGGTCCTATTCAAGGCGTTCGCGTCCAAGCAGGATGCGCTGGATGGTTTCCTGGGCGCGGCTTACGCCTTGCATGTGGTGGCGACGGTGGCGGTGATGGCCGATGCGCGCGACCTGCAGCAGTCGGTGGGCAACGGCGACGGCGCCTGGTTCGCCACCCAGGACGGCAAGGGCAACGGACGCGTGCAGGACGATGACGGGAAAACGGTGCCGATGCTGGAAAGTTCGTCTCTCGACGTGCAGCAGTTCGTGCCGACCGTGTATCTGTACGACAACTTTCCTGGCGGCGTCGGCCTGAGCGAGCCGCTGTGGCAGCGGCAGGCCGAACTGGTGCAGCGCGCGCGTGAGCTGGTGGGGCGCTGCGATTGCGTCGCCGGCTGCCCGGCCTGCGTGGGGCCGGTGCTGGCGGCCAGCGAAGGCAAACCGCTGACGACGCCGAAATCGCTGGCGCTGGAAGTGCTGGGACTATTGGGAAACCGCGAGCGTGCATGATTCCCGTAGGAGCGACGTGAGTCGCGAAGGAAATTCGCCTGCTAGCGGAAAGACTTCGGCGGAGGATCTTTCGCGACTCACGTCGCTCCTACGCAGAAACCGGATGGCGGACGCATGAGCGTGTCGCTGGAGAAGCTGCGGGCGCTAAAGCGCGAGGCGGGTGCTCTTGCCCCCTCCCTTTGCGTAGCAAGGGGAGGGTTGGGGAGGGGTGCTGTTGGCGCAGAATCGTCTGGAGACTTTGCGTCGGGTGATGGGAAGAACAAAAGCAACAACAAGATCAAAAGCACCCCTCCTCAATCCTCCCCTGCGCTTCGCGCAAGGGAGGAGGCTGATCCGCCGCTCGCTGATGCTTTGCGTTTTCCTGCGACGCGTCCTGCTTCGCAGTCCATCGACGCGCTGCAAAAGCTCCTGGGCCTTCGCGAAAAGAATTCCGCCCCTCCACGCCCACGCAAATCCACCGACCGCGAAGTCCCAGGCGAGGAAATCGCGCCCGGCCTGCGCCTGATCGAAACCCACCTGCCCATGCCCGCGCCTGATTACGAGCTCTCACTGGCATTCGCCAAGCGTCATGACGAATCGGTAGATCCGCGCAACCTGCTCTTCTTCGACACCGAAACCACCGGTCTGGCCGGCGGTACCGGCACGCGCGCCTTCATGATCGGCGCCGCGGATTGGCATATCGACAGCCGGCACGGCGATGGATTGCGCGTGCGCCAGTTGCTGATGACCACGATGGCGGCCGAATCCGCGATGCTCGACGTGTTCACCGGCTGGCTGCGGGAAAAGGACACCGTGTTGTCCAGTTACAACGGCCGCTGCTATGACTCTCCGCTGCTGAAGACCCGTTACCGGCTGGCGCGCAAGGCCGATCCGATCGCACCGCTGGACCATGTGGATCTGCTGTTCCCCACTCGCCGGCGATACCGCGGCACTTGGGAAAACTGCCGGCTGGCGACGATCGAGCGCGAGTTGCTGCGCATCGTGCGCGAGGACGATCTGCCCGGATCCGAAGCGCCTGCGGCATGGCTGAACTATCTGCGTGGCGGGTCGGCGCGCAACCTACGCCGCGTGGCCGCGCACAACCACCAGGACGTGGTGACGCTGGCGTTGTTGATGTTGCGGTTGGTGGAGGTGGAGGCGGCGGGAGAGGAGACGGTGCCGTTCGTCGAAGCGCCATGATGCCGGTGCTCCCTTGTTGTTGGGACAAGACCCGGTTAACGCCTTGCGAATGCGGGATGCGGGATGCTTGAATCAGCCCATCACCTTCGCCGGAGCCCCGCATGTCCCGATTCCTCTTGCCCGCCTTCGCCTTGCTGACCCTGGGTATCGCCGCTTGCACCTCCAAACCGGACGAACAGGAACAGGCGGTGGCCCAGTCCGAGGAACGTGCAGAAGCCGCCGCGCAGCCGGCGCCGCCGACACCGCCGGCAGTCGCCACGGCCTGCGACGACTCACAGGCGCAATGGGCGGTCGGCAAGAAAGTAACCGACGCGGAGGTGGAGCAGGCGCGCAAGGACAGTGGCGCCCAGACTGCGCGGACGCTCAAACCCAACCAACCGGTGACGATGGAATTCAACGCCAACCGGCTGAACCTGGATCTGGATGAAGCCGGCGCGGTGACCGCGATCCGTTGCGGCTGATATCCGCCACCGACTTCTTCCTGGAAGGCACGCCCCATGGCAAGGTCGATCGTTATCGTTCTGAGCCTGATCCTGTCGTTGTCCGCCTGCGCGCAAATTCCCGCTCCGGCCGACGCAGCTTCGTCGCCGACGTCGGGCGCCGAAGCCGCCGCGCCGGCGCATTGCGATGCCGGCAAGGCCTCGGACGCGGTCGGCCAACTGCCCACGCCGGAAACGCAGGAGCGGGCGCGAACCAGCGCGGGCGCCGAAGTGGTGCGCGTGCTTAGGCACAACCAGCCCATCACCAAGGAATTCAGGGTGGGTCGGCTGAACCTGGTGCTGGATGCGGAAGGCAGGATCGCCCGCATAAACTGCAGTTGATTCGGGTTCGGCAACATCGGAAAAAACAGTTGCTGTTGTAACTAACCAAGCTACGTGCCGTTCGTGTTGCGGCACCGCACCATCTATGTTCTAGTCGGGTTTCCGGAGACATTCAGTAGCGCCGCTTTGCGCAGGGTGCGGTGTCGTCGTCACTTCAGCTGATCGGCGTGAGCCGGCCAGCCCGTATTGGTTGAGGCAAGAAGATGGCCCCCCGCAGTCGCCAAGGGCTCTACGATCCGAACGACGAACGCGATGCCTGCGGTTTCGGCATGGTCGCGCAGCTCGATGACCAGCCGTCGCGTTCGCTGGTGGATACCGCTATTTCCGCGCTGTCGCGCATGACCCATCGCGGCGGCGTCGCCGCCGACGGCCTCACCGGCGACGGCTGCGGCCTGCTGATCCGCAAACCCGATGCGTTCCTGCGCGCACTGGCGAAAGAAGCCGGCATCTCCGTGGGCGAGCGCTATGCCGCCGGTCTGGTGTTCCTGCCGCACGACGCCGAACAGGCGACGCTCTGTCGGAACACTCTTGCGGAGGAATTCCAACGCGTCGGCGTCAAACTGCAAGGCTGGCGCGTATTGCCCACCGACGATTCGGTGTGCGGACAACTGGCCAAAGACACGCTGCCGCGCATCGAACAGGTCTTCGTCGATGCCGGCGAAGGCCAGAACGACGATGCCTTCGCGTTGAGCCTGTTCCTGGCGCGTCGCCGTGTCGAACAACGCCTGCGCGAGCCGCTACTGGGCGACAGCGCCGCCGATTTCTACGTGGTCACACTTAGCCCGCACGCCATCGGCTACAAGGGCATGGTGCTGCCGGACAAGCTCTCGACTTTCTTCCCGGATCTGCAGCGCAACGATCTGACCGCCAGCGCGGTCGTGTTCCACCAGCGCTTTTCCACCAACACCCTGCCGCGCTGGCCATTGGCGCATCCGTTCCGCCTGCTGGCGCACAACGGCGAAATCAACACCATCGAAGGCAACCGCCGCTGGGCGCAGGCGCGCAGCAAGGTGTGGAAGACGCCGCGTTTCGACATCGCCGAATTCGATCCGGTGATCTCCATGCACGGCTCCGATTCGCAGAGCCTGGACAACATGCTGGAACTGATGATCGCCGGCGGCATGGACCTGCTGCAGGCGCTGCGCATCCTAGTTCCGCCGGCCACGCAGTCTTTGGAATTCAAGGACCCCGACCTGGCCGCGTTCTACGAGTTCTACGGCTTGAACAGCGAGCCGTGGGACGGCCCCGCCGGCATCGTCGCCTGCGACGCGCGCTACGCGGCGTGCATGCTGGACCGCAATGGCTTGCGCCCGGCGCGCTGGCTGCTGACTTCCGACCGCCATTTCCTGGTCGCCTCGGAAGCCGGCGTGTGGGAGCTGCCGGCCGAACGCATCGTGCGCAAGGGCAAGCTGGGTCCGGGCGAGATGATGGCCATCGACCTCAAGCGCGGCGATCTGCTCGACAGCGAGGCCGTCGATCGCATCAACCGCGGCCGCGCGCCGTACAAGCAGTGGCTGCAGCACGGCGTGACCTACCTGCAGACCGAACTCATCGATCCGTCGCTGGTCGAGGAACCGTTCGACGAGAAGACCCTGCGTAGCTACCACAAGCTGTTCCAGCTGACCAACGAGGAAGTGGAGTTCGTGCTGCGGCCGCTGGCCGAGACCGAGCAGGAAGCCACCGGCTCGATGGGCGACGACACCCCGATGGCGGTGCTGAGCCGGCAGACGCGTCCGCTGTACGACTATTTCCGCCAGGCCTTCGCCCAGGTCACCAACCCGCCGATCGATCCGCTGCGCGAAGACTGCGTGATGTCGCTATCCACGCAGCTCGGCAAGGAAACCAACATCTTCCACGCGGGCCCGGAAACGGTGAACCACGTGATCCTCAACTCGCCGGTGCTGTCGCAGCGTAAATTGCGCCAGCTGTTGAAGATGCAGCCGTACGACAAGAAGAACCGGTTGATCGACCTGTCGTACTCGCACGAAGAAGGCCTGAAGGCCGGCATCGAGCGCATCTGCGCGGAAGCCGAACAGGCGGCGCGCGACGGCATGGTCATGCTGCTGCTGAGCGACCGCTACCCGGTCGCCGACCGGCCGATGGCGCACGCCCTGCTCGCCACCGGCGCGGTGCACCACCATCTGGCGCGCGTAGGCTTGCGCTGCGACGTCAACCTGATCATCGAAACCGGCACCGCGCGCGATCCGCACCACATCGCCTGCCTGCTCGGTTTCGGCGCCACCGCGGTGTATCCGTATCTGGCTTACCAGACCCTGTTCGATCTGGGCCGCCGCGGCATCCTGCACCTGAAGAAAGGCGGCGAGCAGGCGCAGATCGGCCGCAGCTACCGCAAGGGCGTCTACAAAGGCCTGTCCAAGATCATTTCCAAGATGGGCATCGCGACCATCGCCAGCTACCGCGCCGCCCAGCTGTTCGAGATCGTGGGCCTGCAACCGGACGTGATCGACCTCTGCTTCCCGGACACGGCCTCGCGCGTCGGCGGCGTAGACCTGGCGCGGCTGGACGTGGAAGCACGCCAGCTGACCCGCAATGCGTGGAACGAACTGCACAAACAGGAGATCGGCGGCCTGCTCAAGTACGTGCACGGCGGCGAGTACCACATGTACAACCCGGACGTGGTGATGTCGCTGCAGCACGCCACCCGTACCGGCGAAGCTGCCGACTGGCAGAAGTACGCCGATTTCGTGCATGCGCGTCCGCCTTCGGCCCTGCGCGACCTGCTTCAGTTGAAGAAGGCGGAAACGCCCACGCCGCTGCAGGAAGTGGCCGACGCCAGCGACCTGCTGCGCCGTTTCGACACCGCTGCGATCAGCCTGGGTGCGTTGTCGCCCGAAGCGCATGAAGCGCTGGCCATCGCCATGAACCGTCTGGGCGGGCGCAGCAACTCCGGCGAAGGCGGCGAAGATCCCGCGCGCTACGGCACCGAGAAGCGCAGCAAGATCAAGCAGGTGGCGTCGGGCCGTTTCGGCGTGACCCCGGAGTACCTGGTCAACGCCGAAGTGCTGCAGATCAAGGTGGCGCAGGGCGCGAAACCCGGCGAGGGCGGACAACTGCCTGGCCACAAGGTCAACGAAATGATCGCGCGGCTGCGTTACGCCAAGCCGGGCATCGGCCTGATCTCGCCACCGCCGCACCACGACATCTACTCCATCGAGGATCTGGCCCAGCTGATCTTCGACCTGCGTCAGGTCAATCCATCGGCGCTGATCTCGGTGAAGCTGGTCTCGCACGCCGGTGTCGGCACCATCGCCGCCGGCGTGGTGAAGGCGGGTGCGGACCTGATCACCATCTCCGGCCACGACGGCGGCACCGGCGCCAGCCCGTTGAGTTCGATCCGTTACGCCGGCGTGCCGTGGGAACTGGGCGTGGCCGAATCGCACCAGGCGCTGGTCGCCAATCAGTTGCGCGACCGCACCGTGCTGCAGACCGACGGCGGCTTCAAGACCGGTCTGGACGTGGTCAAGGCGGCGCTGTTGGGCGCGGACAGTTTCGGTTTCGGCACCGCGCCGATGATCGTGCTGGGCTGCAAATACCTGCGTATCTGCCATCTGAACAACTGCGCCACCGGCGTGGCCACCCAGGACGAACACCTGCGCGCCAAGCATTTCACCGGCCTGCCGGAACGCGTGGAGAATTTCTTCCGCCTGCTCAGCGAAGAAGTTCGCCAGTGGCTGTCGTACCTGGGCGCGCGTTCGCTGGACGAGATCGTCGGCCGTACCGATCTGCTGCAGCAACTCGAGGTGTCGCCGCGGCCTGGCGTGCATGTCGATCTGTCGCGCCTGCTCAAGCACGTGCACCAGGACACCGGCCATTGCGCCGCGCAACGCCTGTACGAATCGCCGGACAGCCTGGCCACGCAGCTCGATGGACTGATGGCCGGACCCATCGCGAAGAAGAGCGGCGGCGAGCAGCGCTTCCTCATCCACAACACCGACCGTTCCATCGGCACACGTCTGTCGGGCGCCATCGCCCGCGCGCACGGCAACCACGGCATGGACGATGCGCCCTTGCAGCTGCGTTTCCGCGGCACCGCGGGACAGAGCTTCGGCGCGTTCAACGCCGGCGGTCTGTTGATGGAGCTGGAGGGCGAGGCCAACGACTACGTGGGCAAGGGCATGGCCGGCGGCCGCCTAGTGGTGCGTCCGCCGCGCGGCGCGCGTTTCGAGGCGCGCAACACGGCGATCCTCGGCAATACCTGTCTGTACGGGGCGACCGGCGGCGAGCTGTTCGCGGCCGGCCGCGCTGGCGAACGCTTCGCGGTGCGCAATTCCGGCGCTTTGGCGGTGATCGAAGGCGCGGGCGATCACTGCTGCGAGTACATGACCGACGGCATCGTCATGGTGCTGGGCCGGGTAGGCCTGAATTTCGGCGCCGGCTTCACCGGCGGCCTGGCTTACGTGCTGGATCTGGATCGCGATTTCGTCGACCGCTACAACCACGAACTGATCGACATCCATCGCATCTCGCCGGAAGGCTTCGAGAGTCACCGCCAGCATCTGCACACCCTGGTCACCCGCCATCGCGAACTGACCGGCAGCATCTGGGCGCAGCAGATCCTCGACGAGTTCCGCGACTACGTGGGCAAGTTCTGGCTAGTGAAGCCGAAGGCGGCGAGTTTGGAGTCGTTGACGGAATCGTTGAGAAGGGCTGCATGATGAGTCTCTGCCCATCGTCCCAGCGGGAGCTTCTCTTGTCGTCATCCCAGCGAAAGCTGGGATCCATCTTGATCTTGGCGCGAACCCGAACGAAAGAAGCAGAAGCAGAAGCAAAAGCAACGTCAAAATGGATCCCAGCTTTCGCTGGGATGACGTCGGAAAGATTTTTATGAGCCGCAAGCAAGTCTTCCAATTCGTAGAACTCCCCCGGCAGATGCCGCAGCGCATCCCGCTGGAACTGCGCACCAATGGCGATTGGGGCGAGATGTACGGCAAGTTCGCCCTGCCCGAGGCGCAGCATCAGGCCGGGCGCTGCCTGGACTGCGGCAATCCGTATTGCAGCTGGAAATGCCCGGTGCACAACGCCATTCCGCAGTGGCTGCAGCTGGTGCAGGAGAACCGCCTTGAAGAAGCCGCGGCGCTCTGCCACACCACCAATCCGTTGCCCGAGATGTGCGGCCGCGTATGCCCGCAGGACCGCTTGTGCGAAGGCAGTTGCACGCTGGAGGACGGCTTCGGCGCGGTCACCATCGGCGCGGTGGAGAAATACATCGTCGATGCGGCGCTGGAAAAAGGTTGGCGTCCCGATCTGAGCGAGGTGGTCGCCACCGGCAAGCGCGTTGCGGTGATCGGCGCCGGCCCTGCGGGACTGGCGTGCGCCGATGTGCTGGCGCGCAGCGGCATCCAGGCGGTGGTGTTCGACCGTTACGAACAGATCGGCGGACTGATGCAGTTCGGCATTCCCAGCTTCAAGCTGGAGAAAAGCATCATCGCGCGCCGCCGCGAGGTGCTGGAAGGCATGGGCGTGCAATTCCATCTGGGCGTGGAGGTCGGCCGCGATATCCAGATCGAGGAATTGCTGGGCGACTACGACGCCGTATTCCTCGGCACCGGCGCCTATCGCTATACCGATGGCGGCCTGCCCGGACAGGATCTGAAAGGCGTGCTGCCCGCGCTGCCCTTCCTGGTGCAGAACGGGCGCATCGTCGGCGGCAACGATCCCTGGGGCCGGCCGATCGCCGGCTGGGAAGACACCATGCAGCTGCCCGACATGAGCGGCAAGCGCGTGGTGGTGCTGGGTGGCGGCGACACCGGCATGGACTGCGTGCGCAGCGCCATCCGCCTGGGCGCGGCCAAGGTCACCTGCGCTTACCGGCGCGACGAGGCCAACATGCCCGGTTCCGCGCGCGAAGTAGCCAATGCGCGCGAGGAAGGCGTGCGTTTCCTGTTCAACCGCCAGCCTCTGCTGATCGAAAGCGATGGCGATGAGCAAGTGGTCGGCGTGCAGGTGGTGGAGACGAAACTGGGCGAACCCGATGCGCGCGGGCGCCGCAGTGCGGTGCCGATCGAAGGCAGCGAGTCGTTGCTGGAAGCGGATATCGTCATCATCGCTTTCGGTTTTTCGGCCACGGTGCCGGAGTGGCTGGCCGCGCAAGGCGTGCAAGGCAGCCCGAACGGACGCATCGTCGCCGGCGGCGACGATCGTCTGCCGTTCCAGACTACGAATCCGAAGTTGTTCGCCGGCGGCGATGCGGTACGCGGTGCAGACCTGGTGGTGACCGCGGTGGCCGAAGGCCGCGATGCGGCTGGCAGCATCGCGCAGATGCTGCTTTCCTGAACTCTGCGACGGGCTCCACTGCCCGTCGTAGTCCACGATGCTAAGGTCGGCGTGTCGTGAACGGAGAAATCGATCATGCGTTTGCATGCTCTTCCCTATTGCCGGACCGCCCTCGCGGCCTGTCTGGTTCTGTTGTCGGCCAGCCTGAGTCCGGTTTCGGCGCAAACCACACGTGTGCTGGAACACACCGGCTTGAAGCTGGCCGGCGTGAATCTGGCCGGCGCCGAATTCAATTCGTCGAAAAAACCCGGTGTGCTCTACAAGGACTACACCTATCCCAGCGAGTCTGACTACGCCTACTACGCGTCCAAGGGCATGAACGTGATCCGCCTGCCGTTCCTGTGGGAGCGGCTGCAACCGCAGGCTTCCGGGGCGCTCGACAGCGAACAATTGTCCCTGCTGCGCACGGTGGTGACCCGGGCCAAGGCGCAGAATCTGCGCGTGGTGTTGGACGTGCACAACTACGCTAAATACAACGGCAAACGGATCGGCACGCCGGAAACGCCGGTCGCGGTGTTTTCGGATTTCTGGAGCAAGCTCGCCGCCGAATTCAAGGACGACGACGCAGTCATCTTCGGCCTGATGAACGAGCCCAACGGCATCGACGCCAACGAATGGGCCGCTGCCGCGCAAGCCGGTTTGAACGCAATCCGCGCTACCGGCGCGCGCAATCTGGTGCTGGTGCCGGGCACCGCGTACAGCGGCGCGCACAGTTGGAGCAGTACCGGTTACGGGGGAACTTCCAATGGCGAGGCGCTGCTTGCGATCACCGATCCGGCCGACCGTGTCGCATTCGAGGCGCATCAGTATCTGGACTCGGATTATTCCGGCACTTCCGGCCAATGCCAGAGCGAGCAGATCGGCGCGCAGAAGCTGCAGGTTTTCACCGACTGGCTGCGCCGGCACAACAAGCGGGGTTTCCTCGGCGAATTCGCCGCCGGCAGCGATCCGGTCTGTCTGGCGGCGCTGGACTCCATGCTGGAGCACATCCATGCCAACGCCGATGTGTGGCTAGGCTGGACTTACTGGGCTGGCGGCGCCTGGTGGAAGCCGGACTATCCGTTCAATGTGCAGCCTGATAAGGAAGGCAACGAGAAACCGCAGATGACGGTGCTTTCGAAGAGGGCGCATCAGGTTACGGATTGATCCGAACGCAGCGTAGGAGACAGGTCTTCGGCATATTTCATGTATAGCGATGGTGCGGTATTTCATGGCGCCTCTGTCTCTTTCAGACACCCGCCGATGGATAATTCATTCGAGCCGAACCTGTTTAGCGGATCGGTTCAATCTAGACATTAGGTTTGCAAAGAACGCTCAATGACACTGACCATAGAACAGGGATACGCACCCGGCTGCATCGGACGCATTACCGAGCTCCACGCCGATTTCTATGGCCGTCTCGTCGGGTTCGGCCTGCCATTCGAAGCGAAGGTCGCCCATGGCTTGGTTGCATTCTTTGAGCAGTACCAAGCAAGACGCGATGGAATTTGGCTGGCTGTCGATGGAAGAAAAATACTGGGGTCCATCGCCATAGACGGGTCGCGCGCCGAGGAAGAAGGGGCGCACCTTCGCTGGTTCATTGCGTCCGAGGAAACTCGCGGGACAAGAATCGGAAGCAGACTAATTGAGCGCGCCATGGAACATTGCATCGCGCAAGGCTTTCGTCGCGTTTATTTGTGGACTTTCGAGGGCCTGGAGGTTGCGCGGCATCTCTATGAAAGGCATGGCTTTCGGTTGGTTCACCAGCAAGCCGGCGACCAGTGGGGGAAGCAAGTCAATGAACAACGCTTCGAATGGAAAGCCTAACAGTTCATTCAAACCGGATCCGTTTCGTGGGCGGCTTAGTTCAGGCGTCAACCCGCAGGAGTAGGCGATGAAACGTACATGGACAATCATCGGTGTCGCCGATGTTGCTCGCAGCTTCGCGTGGTATCAGGCGCTGTTTGGCCAACCGGCGACGCATCCGGCCCACGACTACTTCGGGCAAATCCTCGATACGGATGGGACGGTCCTGCTTTGCCTACACCAGTGGGGCGCTCACGAACATCCCTCCTTGGCCAGCCCGGATCGCGCACAGCCTGGAAACGGACTGCTTCTGTTCTTCCGCGTCGATGATTTTGACGAGGCGCTATCTCGAGCACGTTCTCTGGTTTCAGCGCTGGAAGAAGAGCCTAACGTGAATCCGAACACGGGTACCATGGAGTTCGCATTGCGTGATCCCGACGGGTATTACGTCATGATCAGTGCGCTCTCTGCGGCCTGATAATTCATTCAAGCCGAACCCGCTTTGCTGGCGGGCTTGGTTAAGGCAGTGAGCTGTCATTTCAAATGGTGAGCAATATGCAGGTACATATTTTTAGAGGCCCGGATCGTGTATTCGCTTTCACGGCCGATCCGTCGGGAGCCAACCTCCCACCCAAGTACGCTCCTTGGATCGCTTTCAAGACGGTCGAATTGAAGAAAGACGTGCCCACTCCTGGCGTGGACGTTAACGACTGCCTGCGCGATTTGGAGGCGTACGGCGTTCACGTCACCGATGCGCACGTTCGAATAACCGAAGATGCAATTCGGTGATCATGTTGTTGGCAGGTCTCGGCATGCAGATCCAAGTAGCCGGCGCGTGGCCTGACAGTTCATACGAGCTAGCTGGATACATCTCATGCTGAATTTTCCAAAGGTCATTCTGTTAGCGTTGCTGCTATCGGCCTGTGGGCCGACAGAGAATAAAGATGTGATCACAAAGGATCAGCTTATTGAGATGTTCGACAGCATGTCTCAGGACAGTTCTTGGGACTATTCCAAGCCTATGCTGTGGGGCTATTTTTTCACTGACGCGTCTAAAGAGCGGCTACAAGCCGCTAAGCCGTTCCTAGAGTCCCAGGGATACAGGTTTGTGGACATCTATCTTGCCGACAAGGAAAGTTCTAAGGACCCTGATCTGTGGTGGCTGCATGTCGAGAAAGTCGAGATTCATACACCAGATTCACTCAACCAAAGGAACATAGCGCTGTGCAAATTTGCGGATGATCATGGTCTTGAGTCGTATGATGGGATGGACGTAGAGCCTGTCAATGCGAAGAATTAGTCCGCCACCTAACAAATAGTTCAAGCCTAACCAACTTCGCGACTCGTCTAATTCAGCCGTTAGGGCGCTGACCCATCGAGAAGGCTTACGACCCATGCCAAACAAAAACGAAGTTCTTCAAGGCGGGTGTCAGTGCGGCGCAATCCGCTATGAAGTGTCCGGCGGTCCGCTGCAGCTTTACGTGTGCCATTGCAGGGAGTGCCGCAAACAGTCCGCGTCGGCGTTCGGCATTTCCTTTATCGTGCCGCTGACCGCACTGCACGTCACGCAAGGGGAACCAAAACTCTGGTCGCGCCCCACTGAGACCGGACACACGCTTGACTGTGCATTCTGCCCTGAGTGCGGCTCGAGACTTTGGCACCAGCGTCGCGGCTCTGCCGACATACTGAGCATCAAGGGTGGCTCGCTGGATGAGCCCGTCGATCTCGGTCAGGCCGTCCATATTTGGACGTCTCGTATGCTTCCAGGCATCATCCTGCCGGAGGGGTCCGCTTCTTTTTCGGGTGAACCCGACGAATACTGAGACTCGACCTAGTAAGCCATTCAAACCGAATCCGCTTCTCGGGTCGGCTTCATTCAGGCGTTAGCCGCCAAGGAGACAAATCGCGTGCGCTTTATTACTTTTCTGGTGCTTCTTCTCGCAGTGATACCGCTGAATGCCATCGCGCAGCAGCCTCCCGTGGCGCATCCTCCGTTCGTCGTCGAGCAAACCTATTGGATCAAAGCCGGCAAAGAACTGCAGTTCATCGGCTTGTTCGAGAAGAATCGAGTTCCACTCCTGCGCGCCAAGATAAAAGAGGGCCGTGTGCTGTGGGTGCGCTTGTCCAGGCCCCCCTTCAACGCCAGCAACGATCAATGGGATCTGCGGGTTACGGTCGCCTGGCGCGACGCGGACAGCGCCCTGGAGCCGATTACCCAGGCGAAGACGCAACTGACCACCGAACAGCAGATCATCGAAGAACTCATCGTGCAGCGCACCGACGTGCCCATTCAGGAGTGGAGTGTGAGCGGCGCCAGCAATTAGTCAGTTCGGGCCGAACATGCTTCGTGGCTCGGCTTAGTACCGTCGGCCAGCGGGCCCGCTGGAATATCATGCAGTCATTCGAACAGACCATATTCATCGCCGCGCCGGCGAACGCCGTGTGGGAAAGCTTGACCCAGAGCCAGCTGATGAAGGAGTGGATGGGCGAGCCTGAAATGGCGATTGAGGTCGAAACCGACTGGACGGTTGGCGGCCCGATTGTCGTGCGGGGATTTCACCATGTTCCCTTCGAAAATACCGGCGCGGTCTTGGAATTCGAACCCAGAGCGAGGCTCGCCTACACGCATCTGAGTTCGCTATCCCGGCTTCCCGATGTGCCTGAGAACCACACGACTCTCGAATTCACTCTTGAGTCCATCGGCGACACCGCCTTTATCGCCTTTGCAGCGACCGGCTTTCCTTCGGATACCATCTTTAAGCACCTGCAGTTCTATTGGAGCGGAACATTGGAAATCCTGAAGCAGCATGTGGAACGACGCTCAGCCCACGATGCAAACATCGGGGCATAGACGGCCTTGGGATAATCGGCGATGTTCAGCAAAAGCAAAATGAGCTATGCGCTTCCGGCTGTGGTCTACGCAGTGCTCATCGGCACCGTGTTTTCGCCGGAGGTCCAGCCTGTTCTCGCCAAAGCCTTTGGCTCTGCGCCGTTCGGATTCCCGGTGGTCTGGGTTGTTGCGGTAGCTCAAACTATTCTTCTATTCCCTTTCATCTTCGCCATCCGCCATTTCATGCTGATTGCGGAGCAAGCCGCTGCCGACGGCCACAGCATCGGAAAAATCGGCCTGCTGATGTACTTGGCAAGCGTTGGGAAGCGTCATCCGCAATTGCGTCGATCGCAGATGATTTCCTTGGGCGGCCTGATCTATTTTGCTTTGATCTGCGGCCTCTGGATTGCCTACGCCGATGCAAAGGGCATTTAGGCTGGTCGTGCTGCCTAATAATCCAATCAAACCGAACTTGCCTAGCGCGTCGGCTCAATTCGGACGTTGGCCGGGTAGGAAACAAACCATTGGCTCAGTCGCATGAACAGAATCCTCTACTCCGGCACGAAGAATGCTTCCAGTTGGGCGTTTCGGGCCTGGCTGGCGCTTAAAGAGCAGGGCATCGAGTTCGAGGAACGCGTCGTCGATATTCGGAAACCGCAACGCTTCGCCAATCTTGCGCGTATTGCCGAGTTTTCACCGCCGGGCGCCGTACCCGTACTGGTGGATGGCGACGCAGTCATCTACGACTCGCTCGCTATCATGGAGTACGCCAACGATCTGGGCGATGGCTCACTTCTGCCGGCGGATATCAAACTTCGGGCCAAAACCCGCTCCTTGGTTGCTTGGCAGCATTCCGGCCTTTCCAATCTGTGCCCGCGACTCTCTTTCGAAAGCTCGTTCTATCCGAACAAGCGGCCCATGAGCTCCGAGGAAGCAGCGGACACGAGGCGGTTGTTCGATGTTCTGGAGGAAACACTCCAGCGCAGCGATGGGCCTTTTCTTACGGGCGCGCTATCGCTCGCGGATCTTGCGTTCGTCCCTACTCTGATCCGCATCATGTCGCACGAACCGGATTCGGACGCGTGGCCTTTGACGGGGACCTGGTACGAACAGCTCCTGCGCAGGGATTCCGTCAAGGAATGGATGCAAGAGGCTTTGGGTCTTCCTCCCGTTTTGCTCGACGGATACAGAGCTTAGAGACTTGCTTCGCCTCACCATCCGGCCCTGATCGGGCTCTAGGGATATTCCAACCATCATGCAGATTCGACAAACAACGGCCGCCGATCTCGACGCGATGTGGGACATTTTCCAGTCCGTTATTGCCACGGGCGACGCGCTGCCGTTTTCCACGGACTTCGATCGCGAGACGTTCCATTCGCACTGGTTCGGTACGCAGACCTCTTATGTCGCCGTCGTCGATTCGGCGGTGCTTGGCATGTACAAGCTAGGCGCGAACTATCCGGGCCTTGGATCGCATGTCGCCAGCGCTACCTATCTGGTCAGCTCCGTCGCCCAAGGCAAGGGCATCGGACGCGCGCTGGTGCTGCACAGCATCGCCCAGGCCCGGAGCGAAGACTTCATGGCGATGCAGTTCAATTATGTGGTGAGCACCAACGCACCAGCGGTGGAGCTGTACCGGAAACTGGGCTTCGCCATCGTGGGCACCTTACCGAAGGCCTTTCGGCATCAGGAACTTGGGTTTGTGGATGCGTACGTCATGTTCCGGTTTCTGCAGCCGCAAGACGACTGACGATTCCATTCGCTGAATGCCGCCCTTGTCCGCCAGCTCCTGACTAGCGATTTTCGCGACGAACCCCGGGACGCGCCGGCCCCGACCACGTAGAATCGCCGGCCCCCGCGCGCAAGCATCATCCCTCGCATGAGAATCGGCATCGACTTCGGCACCAGCTACTCCGCTGCGGCCGCG
This sequence comes from Pseudoxanthomonas sacheonensis, assembly GCF_031455975.1. Classification (GTDB taxonomy): domain Bacteria; phylum Pseudomonadota; class Gammaproteobacteria; order Xanthomonadales; family Xanthomonadaceae; genus Pseudoxanthomonas_A; species Pseudoxanthomonas_A sacheonensis_A. The sequence goes on from NZ_JAVDTT010000002.1 coordinate 648,368, forward strand.
CGTATCGGCGACCGGCTGGAACACATCCGCTTCGGCGGACTGCCGCAGTTCCGCACCGCGGTGTTCTTTCCCACCAGCCTGCCCGACCCGGCCGATTTCCGCCTGACTCCGGCGCTGGAAGGCGAAGTCGCTGCGCTCGTGCGCGCGGCCAAGGCCGAGCAGACCCGCAGCGGGGTGATGCCGCGCAGCGATGCGCAATTGCATCGCGATGCCGTGCAGGTCGTGCGTCGGCAATGGCTGGAAGCGCAGGTCAAGGAAGCCGAGGACGCGGCGGCTGACCTGGATGATGCCGTGTTCGGCGAAGACGCGATCGACCGCTATCTGCTGGAGGGCAGCGGCCACCTGGTGCAGTCGCCCAAGTCGATGCTGGGCTACGACCTGCTGCCGCGCGCGCGGCAGACCATCACCGGCATCGCCGCGCACATCCTGGAACACATCCGTCTGACTGCCAGCCAGCAGCTGGGCGCGTCGGTGCGCATCGCCACGATCGGGCGACCGGTGCAGTTCCGCAGCTCGCTGGGCCCGGCCGGCGGCGAACAGGCGCTGGATATCCTGGCCGAAGCGGCGCAGATCGCCGGCTTCGATGCGGTCGATTTCCTGGAGGAACCTGCCGCCGCCGCCCTGCATTACCACGTGGGCAGCGACACCCGGCATTCCACGCTGGTGGTGGATATCGGCGGCGGCACCACCGATATCGCCCATGCGCGGGTCGGCGGCAGCGAGGCGCCGGTGATCCATCGCGCCTGGGGCCTGCCCAATGGCGGCACCGACGTGGACCTGGCGCTGAGCATGGCCCACTTCATGCCGCTGTTCGGACGCGGCGACACGCGGGTGCCGGCGCACCATTTCGTGGATGCGGCCATGGTCCAGGACATGCCGCGCCAACGCGCTTTCCACAAGCGCGATTTCAGCGAAGTGCCGGCGCCCTACAACGGCCGCCTGCAGGCGCTGCAGCTCGATGGCGGCACCACTCGGCTGTACCGCGCCGTGGAAGCGATGAAGATGCGGCTCAGCGAACACGATGCCAGCCGGCATGCGCTGGACTACATCGATGCGGCGCTGTCGGTGGCGGCCACTCGCGAGGACCTGCAGTTGGCCAGCGTGGATTTCCTGGGCCGGCTCGCCCGCCTGTTGGCGGAGGTGAGCGAGACGCTGGAAAACCCGCCCGACAGTATCTTCCTGACCGGCGGCATGTCGCGTGCGCCGTATGTGCGGGCCGTGGTGCGCGAGGCATTTCCGCAGGCGCGCATGGTTCACGGGGATCCGTCGCTGGGCGTGGTCTCGGGATTGGCGAATCACCTGCCCTAGCTCCGAGAAAGCGCCCCATGGGCACGAGCTATTCTGCCGGCCGCTCGAAGAGCTCGCGCCTATAGGGCGCTCCTACGGTCACGGGTTGGGCGACAATGCGGCCATGAGCCGGAATCCCTTTCAGCATTTCGTACGCGACTTTTCTCTTTCTGCCGTGGCCGCCGGTTTCGTCACCGTGCTGGTCGGTTTCGCCAGTTCCGCTGTGATCGTGTTCCAGGCCGCGCAGGCGTTGGGCGCATCGGAGCAGGAGATCGCCTCGTGGATGTGGGCGCTGGGACTGGGCATGGGCCTCACCTGCATCGTCCTGTCGCTGCGCTACCGCATGCCGGTAGTGACGGCATGGTCCACACCCGGAGCGGCGATGCTGATTGCGAGCACCGCGGGCCTGCCCTATCCGGAAGTGATCGGCGCGTTCGTGCTGTCGGCGTTGCTGATGGCCATCGCGGGTTTCAGCGGCGTGTTCGAGCGGTCGTTGAACCGCATTCCGGTTTCGCTGGCTTCGGGCATGCTGGCCGGGGTGCTGCTGCGCTTTGGCTTGGATGTATTCGTCTCCATGCAGACGCAGCTGGGCATGGCGTTGACGATGTTCGTAGCCTATCTGTGCGGCCGCCGCCTGTTCCCACGCTACGCGGTGATCGTGACGCTGTTGCTGGGCATCGCCATCGCCGGCGCCACCGGCTTATTGCATACCGACGGAGTACGTCTGGAATTCGCGCGCCCGGTCTTCACCACGCCGGCCCTGTCGCTGGCTTCCGTATTCGGCATCGCGCTGCCGTTGTTCATCGTCACCATGACCTCGCAGAACGTACCCGGCGTGGCCGTGATCCGCGCTTCGGGCTACGCGGTGCCGATCTCTCCCGTCATCGGCTGGACGGGCGTGGCGAACGTGCTGCTGGCGCCGTTCGGCGCATTCGCCTTGAATCTGGCCGCGATCACCGCGGCGATCTGCATGGGCCGCGAAGCGCACCACGATCCCGACAAGCGCTATGTGGCGGCGATCTTCGCCGGCGTGTTCTACGTGCTCATCGGTCTGTTCGGCGCAACGGTCGCGGCGGTGTTCGCGGCGTTTCCGAAAGAACTGGTGATGGCCATCGCCGGGCTTGCCCTGTTCGGCACCATCGGCAACAGCCTGGCGGCGGCGATGCGTGAGGAAAGCGACCGCGAACCGGCGTTGATCGCTTTCCTGGTGACGGCTTCCGGCATTTCGCTGGGCGGGATCGGTTCGGCGTTCTGGGGTCTGGTCGCCGGCGCGGTTACCTTGCTGGTGTGGCGCCGTCGACACTGAACCGGGCTTCGCGTCGGCCGGTTCTTCTCACGGATTTAATCTTTACTGGAGTCCAATTCACTCCAGACGATGCGTGGATTCGCCTGTCGCCAAGACTGCCACGCCGCCCCGCTCCCAGCGCTAATGCTGGGTGTTTCGGGCACTTCCCGGGGCGAACGGGCATCCGCCCGCTGCCGCAATCCGGCACGAATCCAGCGCAGACACCCGAAGTGCCCGGCGCGCACCGCGCAAGCGCGTTGCAGGTGCCGCGCGTGGACGAACGCGACTCCGGGAGCTGCACATGAATATCAAAACCATGATCCATATGAACGAAAGAGCGGCCATGCGCACGCTGTTGCTGGTCCAGGCGACCACGTTCCTGATCGGCAGCGTGGCGCATTCCGGGCTGTTGATGGCCGGCTATGAGCACCGCCAGGCCAGCATCGTCGAAGCCGTGCTTGCGCTGGTGCTGTATGCGGCGGCGGCGATGAGCTGGATAAAGCCGGCGTGGACGCGGAGCGATGCGTTGGCCACGCAGGGCGTTGCGTTGCTGGGAACGCTGATCGGCATGTTCACCCTCTTCGCCGGAACAGGTCCGAGCACCGGTGCGGATATCGTGTATCAACTCATCGTCGTCGCGTTGCTGGTATCGGGCCTGGGACTCGCCAACCGCATGCACGGAGAACCGCCGACGACCGCGGGCCGCAGAGGAGGAGGCGCACCGCTGGCGCACTGACTGCTTCGCCGCAGCATGGGAGCGCAATGCGGGCACGCGTTGCCTGCGAGTCAGCATTGTCCACGTGCCGTGAGTTCACGCGACAGTGAGGTGCGGGCTTGCACACTCCGGGCTCTATCCAACGCGGGAGAATATCCATGCGCAAATTCCGACTACGAACGTTGTTGTTGCCTGCCGCGCTGTTCGCGTCCGGTGCCGCCCTGGCGCAAGCGCCCCAGACCAATGCGCTGACCGAACCGCAGGTACGTGCGTTGCTGACGGAGAAGGGCTACACCCGCATCGACGATCTCGACTTCGAGGACGGTGCCTGGGAAACCGATGCCACCAGCGCCGACGGCAATCGCGTCGACGTGCGGGTCGATCCCGCCAGCAAACGCATCTATGCCGAAGCGCTGGTCTCCAATTTGAGCGAGGACGACGTCAAGGCCAAGCTATCGGCAGCCGGCTACTCCAAGGTGCACGATGTCGATTTCGACGATGGCGTGTGGAAGGCCGAAGCCGAACGCGCCGATGGCAACGATGTGGAAATCCACCTCGATCCGAAGGACGGCCACATCCTTCATGTCGAGAACGATTGAGCCGTTCTCCGCTCGATGCGAGCAAAGAGGGCCGCAGCGATGCGGCCCTTTTTTTTTGCGATCCGTGAGGCATTGGTACTGGCGCGGCCTGCGTTTGCGGCCGACAATGCGCGCATCCGGAGGAACGCCTATGTTGAAGAACGCTTACGCTGCAGTGCTGTTGCTCGCAATATGCGGACCCGCCGCCGCACAGGTCGCCGCACCCGCCAAACCCAGTCCGTCGTTATATGCCATCAACTCGGCGGCCTTGGCCAGCGCCATGACCTACTGCAGTACCAAGTACGCCAATTTGCAGACCGGGTCGCCGGGGCAAGCCTGCTTCGTCAAGGCGCGCCAGATCCTGGCCAATTACGGACTGAAGAAAATTTCCGCGGACGTGGACGCGAGTTGCGCCAACCCGGCGACATTCAACACTTGCCTGACGCCGCAAGTCGGCAAGTTGGTCTACGCATTGAATGCCGAATTCGTGAAACAGGGCCTGTAATCCTTCAGAGAGCAGACACGCTGACGATCTGCTGCAGCGTATGGCTCTCATTGGGTTTCAGTTCGATCACGTCCTCGCCTGCATTGGCCGCTTCCAGGCACACGAAATGACGCCAGCCGTCGCCCGGGGCATCGCCGATCGCAGCGATGCCGGTCTGCCCCGGATTCCACACCACCAGGGAACGGCTGCCTGAGGTGGTCAAGTCGATGCGGCGATTCAGGGCCGGATCGACGAGCGCGAAACGATTGCCGCTGCGCTGGTAGGTGCGGTCGCTGCGTCCGGGGTCGCGTGGATCCTGCAGGTTCCATTCTCCCGATTGCGTATGCCGCTGGCCGTCGTAGCGGTCGGCGTACACCAAGCCTTCCAGTTCGGTGACGTGCGCGCGCTCGGCATCGCCGACGCGGAAATAGGTATGCAAGGCCTGGGTGAGCGAAATGGTCGCGCCGCCGTCATTGTGCGTGCTCAGCGACTGACGCAGCTCGCTGCCGATGCGCAAGGTCTGCGTCAGGCGCAACGGGACGCCTGTTTTTTGCGGAAGCGCCAACTCGATCGTGGCTTCGCCTTCGGCATCGATTCGCGAATCGATCAGGATCCACTGCGTGTTGCGTGCGAACCCATGCTGCGGCGCTTCGGGCGACTGTCCCTCGCGACCGAAATACGGCCAGCACACCGGTACGCCGCCGCGGATCGCATCGGGCGCGCGCTTGCTGACCGGCGAGAGCCACAACAGGTCGTCGAATCCGCGCGGCGCATACGACAACAGCTGGCCGCCATGCAACGAAATCGCGGCGCTGGCCAGCGGAGTCTCGATCCGCAGTACGGGAAAGCCCTGGAATTCGCCTACTGCTATCGTCACGGCTCCTGCTCCGCGCCCGACCAGGCCGCGGCAGGCGCCGGGCGTTCGCGCGCATAGCGCCATCCCACCAGCAGCGCGCCGAACAGCAAGCCCGCCGCCAGCAGCCACGGCGCGCCGGGCAGGTGCGTCGGCGCGCGTTGGCCGATGAACAGTGCGAAGGTCCCTGCGAACAGCATCGGGCCGAATACGCCGGCCAGACTTACCAGGCTCATCAACGCGCCCTGGATACGGCCCTGGACGTCGGCGCCGACCTGCCGCGTAATCAATGCTTGCGTAGCGGGACCGGCCAATCCCCACAGCGCGCTGATCGGAATGCCGATCAGGAATATCCAACCCACCGATGCGAAACCATAGATCACGAATCCGGTCACGCCGCAGGCCAGTCCGAACAACAATGCCCGACGTTCGCCCATACGTTTGACCAACGGCCCGATCAAGCCCGCCTGCACGATCACGCTGCAGACACCGACCATGGCCAGCACCCAAGCCACTTCACGCGGACCCCACTGGTAGCGATAGTCGGCGAACAGCACGAACACGCTGGGATAGATGTAATGCGCCAGGTTCGCCAGCAGCACTACCGCGGCCAGGCCGAACACCTGCGGGTAGCTTTTCAACAGAAGCATCGAACCGAACGGGTTGGCGTGCGACCAATCGAACCGCTTGGCGCGCTTTTCCTTCGACAGCGATTCCGGCAGCACGAACCAACCGTACAGGAAATTCAACAACGCCAATCCCGCTGCGAACCAGAACGGCAGCCGCAGGCTTATTTCGCCAAGCTGGCCGCCGATCAGCGGACCGATGATGAAGCCCAAGCCGAAAGCGGCGCCGATCATGCCGAACGCCTTGGCGCGCTGCTCCGGCGGAGTGATGTCCGCAATGTAGGCGTTGGCGGTGGTGAAGCTGGCCGAGGCGATGCCCGAAATGATGCGGCCGATCATCAGCCACGGCAGCGAATTGGCCAGCGCCATGAAGATGAAATCCAAGCCCAAACCCAGGCAGGAAAGCAGGATGACCGGGCGACGGCCGAAACGGTCGGACAATGCGCCCTGGATCGGCGAGCTCACGAATTGCACGCCCGCGAACACCATGCCGAAGATGCCGACCCAGATCGCGGCTTCGGAGATACTGCCGCCGACGAAATCCTGCACCAGGTGCGGCAGCACGGGAATAATCACACCGAACGACAACACGTCGATCAGCACAGTCACGAAGATGAAGATCAAGGCGGCGTTGCGCTTGCCGGAAGTCTGGTTAGTCGCGTTCACAGGAAAGCCGGTCGACAGAAAGGCCGCAGTTTAGCTTTTCCTTTGTTTCCTTGCGGGAGAAGCGACCGCCCTGTACTCGGTACGGGTTCTCGTTAAAACCATCGCGGGTCCGGATGCCCCCTTCTCCCCTTGTGGGAGAAGGTGCCCGAAGGGCGGAAGAGGGGTGAGCGGAGTAGCAATCCATGGCCAATGTGGTCAGCGCAACGGTCGATATCGAGTGGGCAGCCGCACTAGTGGGCCAACTTTGCTGTCTCCGCTCGCCCCTCTCCCGCCGCGCAAGCGCGTCGACCTCTCCCACGAGGGGAGAGGTGGGTCATTGGCCTCGCCTGGTGCTCAACATTCTCAGTATTTCTGCCAGAACCAAGTCCGTACGCAGAAGCACATCGTCATTCCAGAACCGCAGAACCCGAAAACCCTCGCTCTCCAGCCATTCCGTACGCAGGGCGTCCGAAAGCTGCGCTTCAACGTGCTGCCCACCGTCTACCTCGACGACAAGCTGCTGTTCAAAGCAAACGAAATCCACGATGTAACGGCCGATGGGCTGCTGCCTTCTGAACTTGTATCCGGCGAGTCGCCCCGCCCGCAGGTTTCGCCACAGTTTTGCTTCGGCATCCGTAGCCGATTGACGCATGCGCTTTGCATGCAACAACGAATTGGCGGTTCTTGTCATGAGACCTCCTTGTCTCAAATCTCTTTCCGCTCAGGGAAAGATCACTTCACTCAGCGCTTGCCGTTGCCCACCTCGATGAAGCGCAGGAACTCGGCGCGAGTGCGCGCATCCTCGCGGAAACTGCCCAGCATCTTCGAAGTGACCATGCTGACCCCGCGCTTGTGGATGCCGCGCGTGGTCATGCATTCGTGCGCGCCCTCCACCACCACGCCCACGCCCAGCGGCTGCAGCACGTCCTGGATGCACTGGGCGATCTGCGCGGTCATTTTTTCCTGCACCTGGAAGCGGCGTGCGTAGGCTTCGACCACGCGCGCCAGCTTGCTGATGCCCACCACCTTGCCATTGGGCAGGTAACCGACATGGACCTTGCCGATGATCGGCGCCATGTGGTGTTCGCAATGGCTTTCGTATTCGATGTCGCGCAGCACTATCAGTTCGTCGTAGCCGGCCACCTCCTTGAAGGTGCGCGCCATGTACTCTTGCGGATCCTCGCGGTAGCCGCTGAACCAGTCGCCATAGGCCTCGGCCACGCGCCTGGGCGTATCCAGCAGGCCCTCGCGGGCGGGGTCTTCGCCGGCCCAGGCCAGCAGCGTGCGCACGGCGTCTTCGGCCTGATCCTGGGTGACTTGGCGCGGGCTGGTTTTTTTCGCGGACTTGCTCATGGGATCGGTTTCCCTGTGGGGACGCGCATCGTAACCCAGTGGGCTGTCGGAAGCCGTCATGCCAGGCGCGCGGCGAGGCCCGATACGCGTTCGACGCGGTGGGCCAGCGCCTGCCTCAAGGCGTCGGCGCTGGCGCAGACATGCACTTCGCGGCGTGCGCGGGTCAGTGCGGTGTAGACCAGCTCGCGCGAAAGCACGCGGGTACGCTGACGCGGCAGTTGCAACCAGACCTCGTCGAATTCCGAACCCTGCGCCTTGTGCACGGTCATGGCGAAGGCGCTTTCGTGCGCGGGCAAGGCGGCCGGAGGGAAGGGCCGCGGCCCGCTTTCCCCATCGCCCGCGAACCACACCACCGGCGCGCCCTTGTCGCCACGCAGGCAGATGCCGATGTCGCCGTTGAACAGGCGCTGCCGGTAACTGTTTTCGGTGACGAGCAGCAAGCGGCCATGGAAATACGCACCGCCCTGGCCGCGATTTGCTCCCAATGCTTCTTCGATGCGCGCGTTGAGTCCGCGCGCGCCTTGCGGCCCTTCGCGTACGGCGGTCAGCAACCGCAGACGCGCCGCCAGCGCTAGCGCGGATTCGGGATCGTCGATCTCGGCCAGCCGACGCCAGTGCACGAGCAATGCGTCGCGATGCGCTTGCAGCGGGTCGAGCAGGTTTTCGTGAAAATGCACGCCGGCCAAGCGGCCGCCACGCAGCAATGCGATCGCGGCATCCGCATCGCCTTCACGTACGGCGAGCGCGAGCGGTGCGAGTCCGAACGCGCGATCCTGTCGATAGCCGCGTTGCAGTCGCACGTGGTGTCCGGCCAGGGGCGAGGCGGAACCTTGCGTTGGGGGTTCGCGACACGAATCGGAATCGCCTTCACCAAGCAGAGGCGCGAGCGCGCGCTTGGCATCGGCGCTGTCGCCGGCGCCAGCCGCATCGAGGATGGCGGCGAGCACATCGCCCGCTTCCACCGAAGGCAGCTGGTCGGGATCGCCGAGCAGGACCAGCCGTCCGCGGTCGGGCACGGCTTCGACCAGCTTGCACATCAGCGGCAGATCGACCATCGACGCCTCATCGACCACCACGATGTCGAACGGCAACGGATGCTGCGCATCGAAACGGAAGCGCGGACTGTCGGGAATCGTACCCAGCAGGCGATGCAGGGTGCTGGCCTGCGTGGGCAGCGCATCGCATAGCGCGGCATCGACGCCCGGCGTTCCGCGCAAGGCGGAAATCGCGGTGCGCAGGCTTTCGGCCATGCGTTCGGCGGCGCGTCCGGTCGGCGCCGCGAGTGCGATGCGCGGCGCCGCTTCGCCGGCGTGCCGCGCTTGCGCCATCCGCAACAGCAGCAAGCGGGCGATGGTGGTGGTCTTGCCGGTCCCGGGACCACCAGTGACCAACAACAGCGAACGCAACAGGGCCGACCCAGCCGCGCGCGCCTGGCGATCGTCGCTGTCGCGGGCCTCGGGGAACAATATTGCGAACAACGGCGCCAACGCCGCGAGGTCATCGGCGTGTGGAGCCTGCGCCGCGATCTGCCGCAGGCGCAGGGCCAGTCGGTACTCGTACTGCCGGTAACGGCGCAGATAGAGCAGTCCGTTCTCCAACACCAGGGGCGCGGCGCTGGGGGCAGCGTCTTCCGCATTCGGTGTGCTGACCCAGCGCGAATCGGACAGCGCCCGATTCCATGCCTCGGGGTCCGGCCAGTCGATGTCGACATCGAAAAGCAGCTGCGGCCGTGCCGTATCGAATGCCGCATTGCCCTGCCCTACTGCGTAAGACGCCAGTGCGGCAGCGGCGAGCACAGGGTCGGGCGTGGCGGGATCGAGACGCCGCAGGCTCTGCGCCAGCGCGTGGTCGATCACGCGCAGGGCGCCACCGCGAAACAGATCGTCGAGCAAGCTCATGCGCCGCCTCCGGCGAACAGCGCATCGAGCGCGGCGACCAGCTCCAACGGCGGCTTCCAGGCATGGATGCCGCTGACCGTATCGCCTTGCATATCCAGGCCGCGGCAGAACAGATAGCGTGCGCCGCCGAAATCGCGCGTGTAGTCGTAAGCCTCGCCCAAGCGGAAGCGCAGCCAGCGGTGCAGGGCGAGGGTATAGATCAGCGCCTGCAGGTCGTACTCGCTATGCGCCATGGCCAGATCAAGGCTGGCGGCGTCGTAGGCAGGCAGACGATTGGATTTGTAATCGAGCAGGTACCAGCGTCCGTCATGATGGTAGGTCAGGTCGATCTTGCCGGTCATCAAGCCTTCGAGCTGGCGGCGCAAACCGAATGCGCGGCGCCCAGGCAACACGCCGTGCGCGTGCAGCGTCGCCAGCAAGGCCTCGACCGAAGTCGGCTTCAGCGCGAAATGGAATTCTAGTTCGGCGCGGCGCGCATCGGCCGGCAATTGGCACAGGCGCCCGCCTTCGGGCAAGGGCACGGTGAGTGTGCGCCCGACCAGGTGGGTGAGTTCGGCCACGCCGTCCTCCAGTTCCGCCTCGACATACCCGCCGCTGCGCAGCGCATTGCGAAGCAGCTCCTCCTGTCCGATTGGTGCGGCTTGCTCATGCCAATCGCGCCAGACGGCGAAGTCGACATGTTCCAGCGCTGCATGCAGCACGTTGCCGAAGCGGCTGCCGCTGAAGCGGTAGTCGATGGCGACGGGTGCGCCCAACTCTTCGCCCACCGTCGGTTCCGGTTCGTCCTCTGCGCCCCGCTCGCCTGTGGTCGCCGCGACTCCGTATTCGCCGGCGTCGGCCTTGCTGAGCTGGGTGAAGCTGTAGACCCACCAGTCGCGCGGCACTACGCGATGCGACTGGCGTACCGGTGGAACCTCGGGCACGGATTCGGGCGGCAACGGCGACGGCAGTCCTTGCGGCGCGCGCGCGTCGATGACGATGTCGGCGTGTCCGCGCAGCTCCTCCCACCGCGCCAGCATCGGCGCCAGTGCGGTGGCCTCGTTTTTGTAGAAGTCGCCGGACGCCAGCCACAACGCATGTTCGGCGCGGGTCAATCCGACATAGAGCAGGCGCGCATCCTCGGCACGCTGTTCGTGTTCCCATGCGGCGACCGCCTCCAGCCAGCGCTGCGAGTCGTCGCTCTTGCCCAACTTCCAGTGCAGCACGCGCCCGCTCGCAGTGGGCACCTGGCAATGGCGCGAGGGCTTGTCGTCTTTCTTGCCCACGCCGATGAAGGGCAGGAACACCAGCGGGAACTCCAGCCCTTTGGCTTTGTGCAGAGTCAGGATTTGCACCCGCCGCGCATCCGATTCCAGCCGCAGCAGTTGCTGCTCGTCGTTGGCATCGGCATCGGCGATATGCGCGCGCAGCCAGTCGACCAGTCCGTGCATGCCGAGCGAGCGCGCATCGGCTTCCTGCAGCAGCTCGCCGAGCTGCATCGAGTTGGTCAGCCGGCGCTCGCCATCGCCCAGCCGCAGCAGGCGTTCGGCGTTGGCCGCGCACAGATCGGAGACCAGCGCCAGCGGACCGTGGCGCTGCCAGCGTTCGCGCCAGGCCAGCGCCTGCAGCTGTTTGCTGCTGCGCCAGCCGTCGTCGTGGTCGAGGCGATCGATGGCGGACGCGTCGGCGCCCAGCAGCACCGTCGACAGCGCGGCACGCAAGCGGCCTTCGTCGGCGGGCTGCAGCAGAGCCTCGAATACCGCGAGCAGTTCGTCGGCCTGCTCGGTTTCGAACAGGCTTTGCTTGCCGGCGGCCACCGCCGGAATGCCGGCCGCCGAAAGCGCCATCCGCATGCGCGTGGCTTCGGCGTGGCTGCGCACCAGCACCGCGATGTCGCCGGCTTGCACGCGCTTGCCGTCGATACTCGCAAGCCCGGCGCGCGCGTCGCTGAGGACCGAATGGATCGCCTCGACGCAGGCTTCGCTGGCGATCCGGCGCGATTCGGGCGCGCTCAAGGGGGCCGGTTTGCTGTCGGCATCGGTTGCGTGGGCTGCCAGAACGCGGAGCGTCAATGCCGGTGCGACGCTTCCCTTGCGCTGGTAATCGACATCGGCGGTCCCCGCGCCTGGCGAGACGGGGTGGAAGCGGATGCCCTCATCGACGAACGCGTGTTCGCCCGCCTGGAGGTAGAGCGCCTCGATCGCGCGCAACACGCCGGGACGCGAACGGAAGTTGTGCGTCAACGGCGGCGCGGCAATCGCCTCCCGCTTTGCGGCGAGATACGTGTGCACGTCGCCGCCGCGGAAGCCGTAGATGGCCTGCTTGGGATCGCCGATCAGGAACAGCCCGGTTTGAACCAGCGCCGGCGCGGGGGATTCTGCGGTTTGCTCATCGGCACTGCCGAACACGCGGCGGAAGATCGACCACTGCCGTGCATCGGTGTCCTGGAATTCGTCCACCAGCGCGATGGCGTATTGGCTGCGCAGGTTGCGGGCCAGGGTTTCGCCATAAGGTCCGTCCAGCGCCTCGGCGACCTCGTCGATCAGGTCGTCGTAGGTCTGCATACGGCGCGTGCGCTTGAGCAGCTGCAGGCGCTGGCGCGCGTCGTCGCGGATGCGGTACAGCAGGATCAGCGCCTGTTCCGCCAGCCATTGCGTGCGCAAGCGGTCGGCGGCGAACCATTCGCCCAACGCGTCGAACAAGGGCGAAGTCGGCACACGATCCTCGCTGCCCGCCTTGGCGAAGCTCCGCAAACGCTCGGGCGTGAGCTTGTCCAGATGCGGATCGTCGCAGCTCAGGCAGATGCCGGCCACGCCGCGCTCCAGCGAATCCCAGGCCTGTTCGAAACTCGCCGCCCGCGCCTTGCGCCCGTCGAAATGCTTGGCCGCGAACGCGGTGCCGATCTTGGCGCGGGCGTCGGCGCCGTGGCTCGCCAGCGCCGCATCCAATCCATCGAAGGCGGCCTGCAATGCGGGCAGCGGATCGGGGCTGTCGTCGGGCCGATGCGGCGACAACGCGGGAATCCGCAGCAGCGCGCCGAGATCCCCGGCCAGCTGATCCGGGGATGACCACAGCGTCTGCAGCAATTCGGCATCGCGCGGATCGGCGCCGTGCGCGCGCCACAGGTCGGCGGCGAGCTCGTCGTGCAGTTCGCGTTCGCTGCCGATCATTTCCGGCGGGTCGAAAGCCTGGCCGGTCTGCAACGCATGTTCGGCCAGCAGGCGCGCGCAGAAACCGTGAATGGTGAACACCGAGGCCAGGTCGATTTCGTGTTCGGCACGCCGCAAACGCGCATGCAGCGTCGCGGCGTCCTCGAACGCCAGCTGGCGTTCGAGGATCTGCCGGGTCAACGCGACTTCGGGGGTTTCCGGGTGCGCCGGATCGGCACCGGCCAACATTCCGCGTGCGATATCGGCGGCCAGCGCCAGGCGTTTGCGCAGGCGTGCGCGCAACTCCTGCGTCGCCGCGTCGGTGAAAGTCACCGCCAGCACCTGCTCCAGGCGCAGGCCGCGCTCGATCAGCAGGCGCATGACCAGCGTGGCCAGGGTGAAGGTTTTGCCGGTGCCGGCGCTGGCCTCGATCAGCCGCACGCCGTGCAGAGGGACATCGAGATAGGCGTCGGCAGCGCCTTGCAGGGCGATGGCATCCAGCGGCGCGCTCATGCGGCCTCTCCATCGCGTCCCAGGATCACCGCATCGAAAACGATCCTGGCGATGGCGCGGAATTCCTCTTCCAACTCGGAGTCCTGGAACGGATCGCGCCCGCGCAAGGCGAGCCGCGCGCTGCCGGTGCCGCCTTCGCTGAAGCCGCGCTCGGCCTGCCATTGATCGTGGGCGCGCTCCCACGGCGTCTTGCTATTGGCGCGCGGCTTTTCGCCTGCGGCGAGCCGGCTTTCTCCGTCGTACAACAGCCAGCCTGCGCGCGGACCGAACGGCAGGGGTTCTCGCAAGCCCTGCGTGCGCAGGCGCAGCAACGCACGCAGCGCGTCGCGCGCGGCTTCCACCTGCACCGGAGCGCGCGGGACGGGACCGGGACCGCTTCCGGTTTCGTAGAACTGGAACAGCGTGCTTGCGCGTCCCAGCGCGGACATCGCCAGCCAGTCCAGTCCGTGGGCGATCTGCGAAGGCCCATGCAGCTTGTCGAAACGGAACCGCGCCAATCCGTTGGCGTACGACTGTTCGATGCGTCCGTGCAGGCGCACGCCATCCAGATCGAGTTCGAACGCTTCCGGCTGCGCTTCCTGTTCGCCGCGCCAATTCACGAACGCATCGGCGTAGGGCTGCACCTGTGAACGCAATGCTTTCAACTGGCGCTCGCCGAGCGGGCCGGACGGCAGCAGCGCGCGTGCGCGCAGTTCGCGGTGCAGCTGCGCATCGTCGACCGATCCGCGCACGCAGGCTTCGAACAACGCCTGCTGCAACCGCCAGCGCCGTAGGCCGCGGCCGGGCGCGGCCAGCGGCTCGCAGTCTTCCGCGGCCTCGCCCGCCTCCGGCAGGCGCAGCGCAAGGCGATGACGCAGGAAGGCATCGGCGGGATCGCGCAGAAAATTGCTCAAGTCGGAGAGCGACAGCGATTCCACCGCTTCGCCCGACGGCAACGGATCGACTACCCAGCGCGCGAGTGCGCTGCGCGACGCCGGCGCGGCGGCGGCCGGCCGCCATTCGCTGCGATAACTGTAGCGGCGCGGTTCGGCCCGTTCGTCACCGTCTTCGTCGCCCGCACCGAAGGCGGCCGCCGCGAACGGCTGCAAGGGATGACGCACGACCAAGGCTTCGACCGCGACCTGCGGTTGCGAGTGATAGCGGGCGGCGATGTCGATCAGCTCGGACACCAGTACCGACGGTTCGCGTGCGCTGCCGTCGCGCGGGTCCGCGCCCAGGTAGCTCAGATAGAACACTTCGGAGGCGGCGGTGAACAGCTGCAGGAGCAGATAGCGGTCGTCCTCGCGCAGGGAGCGGTCGCCATAGCGACGCTTGTCGGTTCCCAGTTCGGCGGTGAGCTGGTTGAGTCCGGCCGCCGGATCGCGGCGTGGGTAATCGCCGTCGTTCATGCCCAGCACGCAGATCGCGCGGAACGGCAGCAAACGCATCGGTACCATGCGGCCGAAGCTGACCCCGCCGGTCAGCAGCGGCGCGCGGGTGTCCGCCTCGGCCAGTTGCGTAGCGAAATGCGCGCGCACCACTTCCGGCGGCACCGGTTTATCGAAGCCGGCACGGTGCGCGGCCTGGGCGAAGTCATCGATGCCATTGCGCAAACGTTCCAGCGCGCGCTGATCGGCGAGCGCTTGCGGCGCCTGCGGCAGGATCGCTTCGAGCAGGCCCAGCAATCTTTCCCGCCACTGCGCCGGCGCCATCGCTTCGCCCAGCACGCGTTCATGGCGCGCAAGCACGCGCAGCAGGCGGATCAAGGCATCGAGCGCAGCCAGTGCGCTGCCCTCCAGTTCCGGCCACGGCGCTATACCGGCGATGTCGTCTTCGTCGCCGCTGGCGTGACCCAGCAACAGGCGGTCGAGCGCGAACGTCCAGGTGTAGGCGTCATCGCGCGGGGCCTGATGGCGTTGGCGATGGTCCGCGTCGATGCCCCAGCGCGCGCCGGCTGCGGACAGCCAGCCGTGCAGGCGCTCCAGTGCGGGCGCATCCAGACCGGCGGCGCTGGCGATGGGCGCGCAAGCCAGCAGGTCGAGGATTTCGTTGAGACCGAAGCGCGAGATCGGCAGCGCCAGCAGATGCAGGAAAACCTCCGCCAGCGGTTCGCTCGCCAGCGGGCTGGTATCGGCCAGGGCATAGGGAATGAAATCCGCGCTCCCAGCCAAACCGCCGAACACGGCCTCGATATGCGGAGCGTAAGGATCGATATCGGGCGCCAGCACGGCGATCTCGCGCGGCTGCAGCGGCGGATCGTAGCGGGTGTCTTCGAGCAGGCCACGCAACTGATCGTGCAGCACCTGTACTTCGCGCAGGCGTGTGGGCGAGGCATGCACTTGCAAGCTTGGATCATGGACATCGACGGCATCGCGCCATGGCGTCGAAGGCGGCGGACGCCGATGCAGCAGGTCGCGTTGCAGGCGTTGCAGCAGGCTGTCGCGGTCTGGGCGGTCGTCCCGGCGCTGCTCAGGATCGGCGTAGGCCGCGATCTCGCCGGAAGGATGCACCACTTCGTAGCTGCCGAGCACGCCGATGAAATCGCGGCCGGCCGCGCCCCAGGCTTGCAGTAGAGGGTTGTCGGATTCGACCGCGCCGAACGGATCGCTTTCCTGCGCGCGCAGGCGCTGGCCCACCGTCTGCAGATCGCCCCAGTACGAGCGGGTCGGGGTCGGCATATAGAAATGCAGCACGCCGACCCGGGCCTGGGTGGCGATCACCCGCAACACGTCAGGCGAAACATTGAGCGTGGCGAAGGCGAACAGCCGTGGCGGCAGATCGGCCGGAAGCGTGGCGTTGCCGTCGCCCGCTTGCCCGAAGCGCGCGAGGTAGTCGTCGATGCGGCGTGCACGGTGCGCGCGCCCGCCGGCGATACGCCGCCACAGTGCCGCCTGCGGATCGCGCGGCGCCTGCCCCGCCTCCCAGCCCAGCAGCCAGTCGCGGCGCCAGGCTTGGTACTTTTCGAACACCGACGCCAACTCTGCTGCCAGCGACCACGGTTTCAGTGCGTCGTCGCTACCCAGATAGCGCCTGAGCGGCTGCAGGGCCGGTTCGCGCAGGACCGCCGCATCGGTGAGCGCCGCGTACAGCTGCCAGCGCAAGGCGTCCGCGCCCAAATCGTCTGCGGCGCCGGCGACATTGGCGTCGAGCGCGCGCTGCACGAACTCGCCCGGGGTCAGGAATTCCAGGTTGGCGGCGATGCCGTATTCGGCCGCGAGCGTGGCCTGCAGCCAGCGTCGCATCGCCACCTGCGGGATCAGCACGATATCCGGCGCCAATAGCGGCTGACCGGGAACAGGCTGGCGCAACTCGGCCGCCAGCAGACCGGCGAGCACGTCCAGCGCGTTGGAGTGGTACAGACGGAAATCGGAGGAAGGCCCGGGCATCGGCCCATCTTGCCGCAGACTGGTCGCAGCCACCGCGACCGCACTGCATTTCCCCCTCGCCGTCGGACCGGCCGGTCGCCTGTTTGCGCCGCAGGACATAAAATGAAACTGGGTAGTGCACTATTGTTCAGCCGTCTACCCTGATGCTCCACGGTTGTTCCGGAATTGCCTGTGCCGATGACCTCCCCCGATTCGCCTGTAGTGCACCTGTCCAACGCCCGGCTCGACCGGGGCGGACGCACGATCCTGCGCGATATCGACCTGTCGGTGCCGCGCGGCAGCATCACTGCGGTGCTGGGCCCGTCGGGCAGCGGCAAGTCCACCTTGCTGGCGGCGCTGACCGGCGAGCTGCCGCTGGCGGCGGGTACGGTCGAGGTGTTCGGCAAGCCGGTGCCCCGGGGCACCCGTCATTTGCTGGAAATGCGCAAGGGCATCGGCGTGCTGCTGCAGGGCAACGGCCTGCTGACCGACCTGAGCGTGGGCGAAAACGTCGCCCTGCCGCTGCGCACCCACACCAAACTGCCGGCGGTGCTGGTGGAACGCATCGTCAACTTCAAGCTCAACGCCGTGGGCCTGCTGGCCGCGGCCGATGCCTATCCGCGCGAGCTCTCCGGCGGCATGGCCCGGCGTGTTGCACTGGCGCGCGCGCTGGCGCTGGACCCACCGCTGATGATTTACGACGAACCCCTGACCGGACTGGACCCGATCGCCAGCGGCGTGATCATGAGCCTGATCCAGCGCCTCAACGACACCCTGGGCCTGACCAGCGTCATCGTTACCCACCACGTGCACGAGACCCTGCCCATCGCCGATCAGGCGGTGGTCATCGCCAACGGCGGCATCGTGTTCTCCGGCACCCCGGCGGAACTGGAAGCCACCACCGACCCGCTGGTGCTGCAGTTCCTGCGCGGGCAGCCGGACGGCCCCATCGCCTTCGATGCCACCCCCCGGACGGAGGCCGCCTGATGCCCCTTGTCGCTTCGATCCGTTCGGTGGGCCGCGCCGGTCTGTTCACCCTGTCGGTGTTCCGGTCCTCGAAACCGACCAAGGACTTTTTCGCCGAACTTACACGCGAAATCTACAAAATAGGCGCACGTTCGCTGCCGATCATCGCCGTGGGCGGCGCCTTCGTGGGCCTGGTCCTGACCCTGCAGGGCTGGCGCACGTTGACCACCTTCGGCGCCTCCGATGCGCTCTCCACCCTGCTGGGCCTGTCGCTGTACCGCGAACTGGGGCCGGTGCTGACCGCCCTGCTGTTCATCGGCCGCGCCGGTTCCTCGATCGCCGCCGAACTGGGCCTGATGCGCGCCACCGACCAGATCAAGGCGCTGGAGCTGATGGCCATCGACCCGGTGGCCAAGGCCGTGGCTCCGCGCTTCTGGGCGGCGGTGCTGACCGTGCCGTTGCTGACCGGCTTCTTCTGCAGCCTGGCCATCAGCGCCAGCTATCTGGAAGCGGTGCACGTGCTGGGCCTGGACAACGGCGTGTTCTGGTCGGCGCTGAGCAATAGCGTCGATTTCTACGACGACTTCGGCGTGGCCCTGTTGAAGTCGGCGGTGTTCGGCGGCACCTGCGCCCTGGTCGCCGCCTACGAAGGCTTTCATGCCGAGCCCACCATCGAAGGCACTTCGGTCGCCACCACCCGTGCGGTGGTGAACGCCTCGCTGCTGGTGCTGATGTTCAATTTCGTTCTTTCCGCCTTGTTGTTCAGGAGTTGATGCCATGGCCGTCCGTGGACCCCGTCTCGAATTCGCCGTCGGCGCCTTCCTTTTCCTGGCGCTGGCTTCGCTGCTGGTGCTGGCCATCGCCTCCACCAACAAGAAGTTCGGTTTCGGCAGCAGCAGCTACGAGCTGACCGCGCGCTTCACCAACCTGGGCCAGCTGCGGCCGCAGGCGCCGGTGAAGATCGGCGGGGTGGTGGTCGGGCAGGTGGCCCGTATTCAGCTGGACCCGGTCAAATTCGATTCCATCGTGACCCTGGATATCGACAAGCAGTACAAGGATCTGCCCGCCGACACCTCCGCCGGCATCTTCACCAGCGGCCTGCTGGGCGAAAACTACATCGGCCTGTCCCCGGGCGGCGACCCGGAAGTGCTCAAGCCCGGCGAAGAGATCGCCTACACCCAACCCGCGGTCGACCTGCTGCAACTGGTCGGCAAATACATGTTCAGCGGCGGCGGCAAGCCGGCCGGCTCTGGCGAGGCAAACAGCGCCGAAGCCGGCGCCGACGCCAGCGCACCGCCCGCCGCTACCCCGCCCTCCGAGGAACCTACCAAATGAAGAAGTCACTGCTTTCGCTCGTCATCGCTTCCGCCCTGCTCGCCGGCGCCCCGCTGCTGGCCACCGCACAGGCGGCCAAGCCTGCCGCCGCCGCGCCCGCCGCCCAAGGCAGCGCCAGCAAGGTGGTGCTCGACAGCAGCACCCGCATCCTGACCACGCTGGAACAGCGCCGCGCCGAGTTCCGCAAGAATCCGGCCGCGCTCAAGCAATTCGTCACCAGCGAATTCAACCGCACGTTCGACCGCGATTACGCCGCTCGCCTGGTGCTGGGCGTGCATGGCCGCGGTGCGTCCGATGCCGACGTGAAGCTGTTCTCCGATGCGCTGGCCGACAACCTGATGTCCCGCTACGGCACCTCGCTGCTGGACTTCAACACCAAGCTGCGCGTGCGCATCAAGTCCGAGTCGCCGCTGCCCGGCAACCGCGGGGTCAAGGTCTCCAGCGAGATGCTGCGCGACGGCGGCGACCCGATCCCAGTGGACTATCTGGTCCGCAATGTCGGCGGCCAATGGAAAGCGTTCGACGTGATGATCGAAGGCATTTCCTACGTGCAGACCTTCAAGAACCAGTTCGACGCGCCGCTGCGGCAGAAGTCCATCGCCCAGGTCGCCGCCGACCTGCGCGCCGGCAAGATGCAGGCCAATGGCGGCCAATAACACTGGTGATACGGCCAGCGTCGATCGCGACGGCGACGCGCTGGTGTTCGCTGGCGCGATCGATCGCGCCGCGGCCGCCGGCTTGTGGCCGTCGGCCAGCAAATTGCTGGCCGGCGCGCAACGCATTGTCCTGACCAAAGTCACTTCCGTGGACAGTGCCGGGCTGGCATTGTTGGCCGAACTCGCCGCGCGCTTGCGCGCGGCAGGCGCAGCTCCTCAGATAGAGGGCGAACCCGCCGGCTTGTCCGAGTTGCGCACCGCTTATCGCTTGACGTCCGGGCTGGATTTCCCCGGCACCACCCCCACGCCGTAGTACCCAGGGAAATGGGATGAACCTGTTACGCATCGCTATTGTGGTCGTCTTCGCTGCGCTGGCATCGGCTTGCGCGTCGACCAAGCCCGCCGCCTCCACCGCGCCGCCGGCCGAAACCATTGTCGTCGGAGAAGCTCCGCAGACGGCTCCCATCGAAACGCCCACGCCTAACGACGCCGGCATCGACACCAACGCCGATGCCAATGCAGTCGCGGCGACGGCGACGCCTGCCGCAACTTCCACCGGCGGAGAAACCGCCGCCGAAGACGACTTCACCGCCATCTACGGCCAGGACGAATACAACGCGGTCGCCGACCCCACCCTGCCGCCCGGCGTGGAAATGCCGAAGTCGTACGACCCGTGGGAAAAGTTCAACCGCAAGGTGCATACCTTCAACAACGCGGTGGACCGCACCATCGCGCGGCCACTGGCCCGGGGCTACGTGAAAGTGGTGCCGCGGCCGGTGCGTCTGGGCGTCGGCAATTTCTTCAGCAACCTGGGCGAGCCGATCACCGCGCTCAACAGCCTGCTGCAGGGCAAACCCAAACAGGCCGGGCAATCGCTGGGCCGTTTCCTGCTCAATTCGACGCTGGGCATCGGCGGCATCTTCGATCCGGCCAGTGACGCCAAGCTGCCGCGCAAGAACGAGGATTTCGGCCAGACCCTGGGCGTGTGGGGATGGAAGCGTTCGCGCTACGTGGAATTGCCGTTGTTCGGGCCGCGCACCATCCGCGACGTGTTCGGCCTGGTCGGCGATGCGCCGCTGTCGCCGATCCGCCAAGTGGAGAACGACAAGACCCGTTTCTTCCTGCAAGGGCTGCAGCTGGTCGACGTGCGCGCACAACTGCTGTCGATCGACGCGCTGCGCGAAGGCGCGGTGGACGAGTACGCGTTGTTCCGCGATTCCTGGCTGCAGCGCCGCAACTACCAGATCGGCGACGATCGCAAGAAGTCGGACGACGATAATCTGCCCGATTATCTGATGGAAGAAGAAGACAACCCGACCGTGCCGATGGACGCGATGCCGGTGATCGTGCCGACGCCGGGCGGCGGTTGAGTCTGTTGTTCCCTTCTCCCGCCGGGAGAAGGTGCCCGAAGGGCGGATGAGGGCCGAGCGAAGCGTGAAACCTCAATCTCCAGCAAGCCCCTAAACAAGCGGCTCTGGATGTTGATGGACTCCGGCCGATCTGAAGCTCTCTAACTCCGCTCCTCCCCTCTCCCGCCGCGCAAGCGCGTCGACCTCTCCCACAAGGGGAGAGGTGAAACTGGGCTATTCCACTTCATCCCCCGCGTACGCATGCCGGTCTTTTCGATCTAGGTGCTGGCCCTGGTCCACCTACTTAAGAGCCGTCATCCCAGCGGCTTTCAACAGCGAAGCTGGTCAAGCTGGGATCCATCTTGATCTTGGTGGGCGACGCGGCAAAGCAAAGGCAACAGCAACGTCAAAATGGGTCCCAGCTTGACCAGCTTCGCTGTTGAAAGCCGCTGGGATGACGTCGTCGGGTTGCTGAGCTATTCCTGCGGATCCTCGCTTTCGCTTCCCAACAACCCCGGCTCCCCTTCGCTAGGCAGCGATTCCACCTCGCGCAGCCTGCGCTCGATGGCGCGCGTACGTACGCCGGTCTTCTCGATCTGGGTGCTGGCCTGGTCCAGTTTGCTCTTCACCGAATCCAGCACGTCGCCGAACTTGGAGAATTCGGTCTTCACAGCGCCCAGGGTTTTCCACACTTCGCTGGAACGCTTTTCGATAGCCAGGGTGCGGAAGCCCATGTGGAAGCTGGTCATCAGGGCGAGCAGGGTGGTCGGCCCGGCGACGGCGATGCGCTGGTCGCGCTGCAGGGCGTCGACCAGGCCGGGGCGGCGCAGCACTTCGGCGTACAGGCCTTCGGTGGGCAGGAACAGGATGGCGAATTCGGTGGTGCTGGGCGGCGAGACGTATTTGTCGCGGATCCGCGCCGCTTCCAAACGTACGCGGCGTTCCAGCGCCTCGCCCGCGGCGCGCGCGCCTTCGGCGTCGGCTTTTTCCTGGGCGTCCAGCAGGCGTTCGTAATCCTCGCGTGGGAATTTGGCGTCGATGGGCAGCCACACCACCGAGTCGACTGACGAGCCGGGGAAGCGCACGGCGAATTCGACGCGTTCGTTGCTGCCGGGCACGGTGGCGACGTTGGCCGCGTACTGGTCGGGGGCGAACACTTGTTCCAGTAGGCCGGCCAGCTGCACTTCGCCGAACACGCCGCGCGATTTGACGTTGTTGAGCACGCGCTGCAGTCCGCCGACGTCGGCGGCGAGTTTGTTCATATCGCCCAGGCCCTGGTGCACCTGGGCCAGCATGGCGGTGACGTTGCCGAAGCTTTCGGTCAGGCGCGTTTCCAGGGTGGCATGCAGTTTTTCGTCCACGGTCTGGCGCATGAGTTCGAGTTTGGCGGTGTTATCGGCCTGCAGTTCCTTGAGCCGCGTTTCCAGGGTGGCGCGCAGTTCGCCGATGCGCAGTTCGTTGCGCTGGGTCAGTTCGTTGAGGCGCTGGCTGAGGGTGTCGCTGAAACGCTGTTGTTGTTCGCTGCTTTCCAGGCGCCCCTTGCGCGCGTCTTCGCCCAGGGCTTCGCGCAGCAGGTCCAGGCGCTGGTCGGTGCGGGTGCTCAGCTCGGTCAGGTTGCGGCCGAAGCCTTCGATCCGGGTTTCCTGCTGCTTGGACAGGCTGTCCAGCTGTTCCCGCAATTCGCTACGCCCGCTGCGCTGTTCCTCGCGCAGGGCCAGCTCCATGCGCTGTTCGGGGCGGCGCAGCAGCAGCAAGACCAGCAGGACGACGGCGACTGCGGCCAGGACGAGGAGGATCAGCAGAAGGGTGTTGGTATCCATGGGGGACAGTGTAGCGGGGTCGGTCTCAGGGGTTGCGCCGGGGCGTTTGTCCATCTCGTATAACGCTTCATACTGCGTTACACCTCATTCCCGAGGCCCATTTCTTGTTAGCTCTCACGAGAATCCATGAAGATTTACGGATACAGCGACCAGGGTTTGCCGATTGAGGACATTGTGCCCGTCGAACTTGCGGAAATAACGCTCAATGCGACTCCCGATGAGACACGGAAGATTGCTGCCTTCTTGCTCTCGGCCGCAGATAGTATGGAGCGCATGGGCGATTCTTACAGCCATGTGCACCTCGCAGATGTGCAGCCCGAGTTTGAGGGCTCACCCCACTTCACGGTGTTCAACTCCGAGCTATCGGGTGGGCGCTGAAAATTCAGTTGGACCGAAGCCACGTTAGGAGCTTTATGGGTGTCTGATGAGTAGTGTTGATGATCTTCCGCCTCAACCAGTTGATGCGCACGGGAAGCTTCTGGCGCCGGGAGTCCTTGTCACAATCGTGGCCGTGACGTCTTGTGCTCGCGAACTACCGCGGGATGATCAGGATCGTCTTTCCGCCCTGGTCGGAGAGAAACGAACAGTCGTCGAAGTTGACCGATTTGGATTTGTTTGGCTGTCTTTCTCGGCTTCACGCCGAACTGCGGATTTCTGCTTGTTGCCAGTCGAGGTGACAAGTGAGTGACGTAGCGAGGGTAGAGAGCGATGAACCCGAGGTTCCGGCCATGTCGCTCCGTGGCGGCAACGCAGTCGACGATCACGCACCGGTGCCGCCGTTCGACGCCGTACTTGACCAGATCACGCCGGAATACTTTGAGATGTATTTCTGGGGCATCTCCCACCTTGACGCGGAGTCCTGGCGCTTTTACCTGCCGCACTTGCTGCGTTACGCCCTGGACAATATTGCTAGTCCGGAGTCGAATGCGATAGATGCATTTCTATATTCGCTGAGGCCTCCTGACCGCACCCCACCTCGTTTCGGCGCGCTTACACCGGCTGAGGAGACGGCGATTGTCGCCACGTTGGACCAACTCGCATTTTCGGACGAGTCCGTCTGGAAAGAGCCGGCTATGATTGCCCTCGAAGAGTACTGGGCACCCGGGGCGAACTACCCGTGAGCTGACTGGCGCCTGGCAGTTCATTCAAGTGACGTAGCCCGGGTAGAGCACAGCGAAACCCGGGCTACGCTACTGCGCTCTGCCTCATTTCTCGAATCGATTTCTTTGTTAGGCCGCTTATGGATACGTGGATTCCAATTACAGCCCAGGAACTAGAAGCTCTCCTTGAAAGGGAGTTATCTAGGTGTTCGGACGAGCAGAGACAGTACTTTACCCGGATATCAACCGGCCTTCGAGAAGCCAAGATTGAGAGATTTGGTTTGATCGAGAACGTGTTTGTAGTCGCGCAAGATAAAGGGATTGCTCTGTACTACGAGGATGTCGAGGAAGGCTTCAATTTGTCTCCTCTAACCATGGATGGAGCAATAGCCTCGCCAGGCTGGGAAGGCTGGGAGCTTCATCATGCGCTTTATCATTTGGCGGCCCAGGTCTCGTAGGACGGGCTCTAACTCGCATTCTCGGTACATATTTCAAACGCTGGACAGCACATGACTGAAATCAACGAACTCGACCAATTCATTCTTAGTTCCATTGATTCCAATTGGCAGAAGGTTGCAATGGTCATTGCTAAAGCTCTTGCCGACCAAGAGTTGGATTTTCCCGAAAGCGAGGACGATGCGGGGTTTATCGCGAGTCGAGTCGATGAACTCATTCGGGCTGGCCATCTAGAAGCAAGTGGTGACACAAGCAATTGGAGATTCAGTGAGGTTCGGCGGGTAGCGGTTATGGATGACACAACAACCATTTTGTATCGCCCAGTGGGACCGGAAGAGTTGGAGCTTCTGAAGCAAAGCGACTTCACTCGCTGGCCGCCTCGTCTCCCTGAGCAGCCGATCTTCTATCCGGTTACAAACGAAAGATATGCTTCGGAGATCGCGGAGAAATGGAACGTCAAAGATAGCGGCTATGGCGCTGTGACCATGTTCCGTGTCCGCTCGTCATTTATGTGTCGGTACCAGATTCAACAGGTGGGTGGATCTCATCATACGGAGTGGTGGATTCCAGCCGAGGATCTCGAAATTCTTAACGACAATATTGTTGGCAGGATCGCGGTGATCCGTGAATTTCGCGCCCGACAGCCTTAGGATTTGGATTCACCCAATACGTTCATAACCTGCGCGTCAGTGCCACCTCACTGGAAAAGCCATGACCGAACAAACCCCACCCTCCGAATACCTGGTCCTCTCCCGCGGCCAATGGGACAAGGACGCCGCGCCCGCGGACATCCAGGTCGCCATCGACGAGTTCTACCTCTGGTTGGAACGCCTGATCGTGGAAGGAAAAATGAAGACCGGCCAGCGCCTGGATACGCCCGGTGCGACGGTTTCAAAAAAGAAGGGCGTGGTGACCGACGGACCTTTCGGCGAATCCAAGGAAGTCGTGGGCGGTTACTGGTTCATCCTGGCCCATAGCCTGGATGAAGCCGCGCAACTGGCCGCGCAGAACCCGTGCATGCAGTACGGCCTGTTCTACGAGATCCGGCCGATAGATCCGCAGAAAGGCAGCGCCTACAACGTGACCAACGAAACCCCGACGGCCTGAGATCGACGGATGACGAATCCCGTCCCCACCCTCTACGAATGGGCCGGCAGCCTCGACGCCCTCAACCGCCTTACTGCACGCTTCTACGAGCGCGTGCACGACGACGAAATCCTGGCGCCGATCTTCGCGCACATGGATGCCGAACACCCGCAGCACGTGGCCGCGTTCCTGGCCGAAGTGCTGGGCGGCCCGGCGGAGTATTCGGCCAGCCATGGCGGGCATCCGCATATGATCCGCCAGCACCTCAACCGCCACCTCACCCAGCCGCAGCGGCGCGCCTGGGTGGCGCTGCTGCTGGACACCGCCGACGAACTGGGACTGCCGGACGATCCGGAATTCCGCTCGGCCCTGGTCGGCTACCTGGAATGGGGATCGCGGCTGGCGGTGCTCAACTCCCAGGACGGTGCGCAGGCGGAAGAGAACGCGCCGATGCCGCGCTGGGGCTGGGGCGAAGTCAAGGGGCCGTACACGCCGCCCGGCGGCTGATCGCCGCAGCGCACATCGCATCGCCGCGGCCGATGCGCCACTATGTGCCACCTTTTCCTTTCGAAACTCAGGGGCACGCATGCAGACTTGGCTCAGGCGCAAATCGATCGACCAGGTGACCGTGCACGAAGAAGGGCGGCGGCTGGTTCCCACCCTGAGCTGGCCGCACCTGATCGCACTGGGCATCGGCGCCATCGTCGGCACCGGCATCTACACCCTGATCGGCGTCGGCGCCAACCTGGCCGGCCCCGCCGTGCTGCTCTCGTTCGCCATCGCCGGCATCGTCTGCGCCTGCGCAGCGCTGGCTTATGCGGAAATGGCCACGATGATGCCGGCCGCCGGCAGCGCCTACACCTACAGCTACATCGTGCTGGGCGAAACCCTGGCCTGGATCGTGGGCTGGAGCCTGATCCTGGAGTATTCGCTGGTGGTGAGCACGGTGGCGGTCGGGTGGTCGGGCTACGCGGTGGGCTTCCTGAAAGGATTAGGCGTGGATCTGCCGCTATGGGCGACCGCCGGACCGCACGCTGGCGGATTCATCAACTTGCCAGCGGTGGCCATCGTCTTCGTGGTCGCCGGCCTGCTGATGGCGGGCACGCGGGAAAGCGCCACCTTGAATGCGGTGCTGGTGGTGGTGAAGGTGATCGCGCTGGCGATCTTCGTGGCCATCGCGCTGCCGCACTTCGATGCGGCGCGGCTGGACCCGTTCATGCCGTTCGGTTTCGCCAAGTCGATGGGCGCCGACGGCGTGGAACGCGGGGTGATGGCGGCGGCGGCGATCATCTTCTTCGCCTTCTACGGATTCGATGCGATCTCCACCGCCGCCGAAGAAACCAAGAACCCGGAACGCGACCTTTCCATCGGCATCGTCGGTTCGATGATCGGCTGCACCCTGATCTACATGATCGTCGCGCTGGCCGCGGTCGGTGCGTTGAGCTACACCGTGTTCGGCAACAGCCCCGAACCGCTGGCGCTGATCCTGCGCGAACTGCAGCAGGGCAACGCGGCCACGATCATCGCCGCCGCTGCCGTCATCGCCCTGCCGACCGTGCTGCTGGCGTTCCTGTACGGGCAAAGCCGCATCTTCTTCGTGATGTCGCGCGACGGCCTGCTGCCGCGCGGGCTGTCGAAGGTGAGCAAGCGCACCGGCACGCCGATCGCCACCACCCTGTTCACCGCAATCCTGGTCGCCGCGCTGGCCGGCGTGGCGCGCCTGGACGAGATCGCCGCGCTGGCCAACGCCGGCACGCTGGCCGCCTTCATCGCCGTGTCGGTGTGCCTGCTGGTGCTGCGCAAGCGCGATCCGTCGCGCCGCCGCGTGTTCCGCACGCCGCTGGCATGGGTGGTGGGACCGATCGCGATCTTCGGCTGCCTGTACCTGTTCTGGAGCCTGCCGCAACGCACGCAACTGTACTTCCTGATCTGGAACGCGATCGGACTGGTGGCTTATCTGGCTTATGGCCGGCGCGCGAGCCTGTTGGCGAAAGGCGGCGACGCGTAATCCCTCTACTTGTCATCCCGAACGAAGTGAGGGATCTGCTTCAGGCTTCAGGCCTGGCGAAGAGCAAGAGCAGAAGCAGATCCCTCGCTACGCTCGGGATGACAAGGATCGGGTGATGGATTTCAAAACACCCGGCAGAACACCGCTTTCAAATACCGCGATTCCTGCACATGCGCCATGAACGGGTGATCGGCGCCCGCGCCCGAGACTTTCAGGATCTGGATGGTGCGGCCGGAGAAATAGGCCGCGCGGCGCAGCATGTCCAGGAATTCCTGCTCGCTGACCAAGCCGGTGCAGGAGAACGTAGCGAACAGGCCGCCCGGCTTCACCACGCCCAGCGCCAGCTTGTTCATGTCCAGGTATTTCTTCAGCGCGGCGATCACCTGCTCGCGGTCGCGGGTCATCTTGGCCGGATCCAGGATCACCACGTCGTACAGATCCTTGGCATTGCCGGCGTCGCGCAGCCACGGAAAGATATCGGCCTGCACGAATTTCAGACGCACGTCGTTGAGCTTGGCGTTGCCTTTGGCGATGGAGATCACGTCCTCATCGATATCCACACCGACGACTTCCTCGGCGCCGCGCACTTTCGCGTACACGCCGAAGCCGCCGGTGTTGCAGCAAAGATCCAGTACCCGTTTGCCGGCGACCTGGTGCGAAAGCCACTCGCGGTTCTCGCGCTGGTCGGCGAAGAAGCCGGTCTTGTGCGCGCCGGCCGGGTCGGCGCGGAAGCGCACGCCGTATTCGGTGATGATCGCCGGCGCCGGCGGTTCGGTGCCACGGAAGTCGAACGACTCCTGCTTCTGCACGTGTTCTTCGGCGAAGCTGTAGAAGCGCGCGCCGGGGAACTGTTCGGTCAGCGCTTCGTAAATCCACTCGCGATGGCGGAACATGCCCGCGCTGAAGAATTCGACCACCAGCAGATCGTCGTAGCGGTCCACGACCAGGCCGGACAGGCCATCGCCTTCGGCATGCACCACGCGCCAGGCGTTGGACACCTCGTCGAGCTTGAGTACCTCACGGCGCAGGGAAACCGCTTCGGCGATCTTGCGCGAGAACCAGCCGGCGTCGACGGGCACGTCGGGGTCGGTTTCCAGGATGCGCACAGCGATACGCGAATGACCGTTGTAGAAACCGCGGCCGATCCATTCGCCCTCCACGCCGATCACGTCGACGATGGTGCCGGGCTTGGGTTTCTGTTCGGGCTTGGCTACCAGTTTCTGGAAGATCCAGGGATGGCTGGAACGCCAGGCGTTCTTGAGATGGACGGTGGGGAGTGGGGTATTCATGCTCATATTCTACTTTGTTGTTCCCCACCTCCCTTCTGAGAGAAGGTGGGTGTGGCTCCCTTCTCCCCTTGTGGGAGAAGGTGCCCGTAGGGCGGATGAGGGGCGAGCGAAGAAGAAGAGCTTGAGGACTGCGGTCTTCCAACAGGCGACTCGACTGTGGTCGGGAAAGGTGACCTGATGCCCTATCTCTCCGCTCACCCCTCTCCCGCCGCGCAAGCGCGTCGACCTCTCCCACGAGGGGAGAGGTGGCCCATTCACACTTTTCCTGCACATGCAGGCCACGGGATTCATCATCCCGACCCTCCCCACCCTTGCATTCCCGCACCCCGTCGCCATCCCTTTCGCATGGACCCGCATCATCCCGACGATCCGCGCTACGACGCCGAAACGCAGGCCAAGGCCGACCGCCGCCGCCTGATCCGCGCGCTGAACCTCAGCCTGGCCTTCGTGCTGACGCTGATCCTGGTGTATTCGGCGCAGGGCAGTTTCGACTGGGCGCCGTTCGCCGTCGCCCCGCACAGCGTGCAAGGCTTGCTCGGCATTCTCACCGCGCCGCTGCTGCACGGCTCGGTGGAACATATCGCCGCCAACGGCGTGGCCCTGCTGATGCTGGGCACGCTGGCCGGCAGCGTGTATCCGCGCGCCACCTTGTGGTCGTTGCCGCTGCTGTGGCTCGGCTCGGGGCTGGGCGCGTGGTGGCTGGGCGATGCGGGATCGCGCCACCTCGGCGCCAGCGGCGTGACCCACGGATTGATGTTCCTCATCTTCATGCTGGGCGTGCTGCGCCGCGACCGGCCGGCCATCGCCACCGGCATGATCGCGTTCCTGTTCTACGGCGGCATGTTGCTGACGGTGTTGCCGCACGAACCCGGCGTGTCCTGGCAATCGCACCTGGGCGGTGCGGTGGGCGGCATTGTCGCTGCGCTGCTGTTCCGCAGACTGGATCCGGCCTTGCCGCGCAAGCGCTACAGCTGGGAAGACGAAGAAGAAAATCTCGCGCCGCTGGACGACGAACTGGAACCGCCCGCGCCGCGCGAAGTGCCGGTGCTGTGGGTGCGGCCCCAGAACGAAGGTTCGCGCGGCGTGATCCTACGCTTTCCTCCGCGCGATCCGCCGCATTCCTGATCGGACATCCATAACGACAAGCATTCGGTCACGTTCTGTCCTGCGCTTGTCCGACGATCGTTCCGATCATGCCTTGGCTCCCTGCCGAACATCGCGCCGTTATAGTTGGCCCTTGCGACCGGCGCAGGTATGAAAATGGAAGCCTTGTACAGATACATCGTCCGCTTGACGACCGGCCTGGCTTTGGCCGCAGCATTCGTCCACGGTCCCGTCTATGCGAAAGACGCTGCGCGCGACTACCGCATCATCGGCTATGTCGCGGATGGCCCCACGCTGCCGAAGATCAGCGCGGACAAGCTGGACGTCGTCAACTTCGCTTTCGCGCAAGTTAATCCGGCGCACGAGGTTTTTCTGCCGCACGAAACCGCCGCCCGTTCGCTGGACGGACTGGTGGCTTTGCGCGAAACGAATCCGGACCTGAAAGTGCTGCTGTCGATCGGCGGCTGGGGCGCGGGGAATTTTTCCGAAGCCGCACTGACCGACGTCTCGCGCGCACGTTTCGCCGACACCGCGTTGGCGCTGGTGCGCAAGCACGACCTGGATGGGTTGGACATCGATTGGGAGTATCCGGCCCATCCGGGACCGGGCATCAGCCATCGCCCGGAGGACAAGCAGAACTTCACCCTGCTGCTGCAGGCGATACGCGCCAAGCTCGACGTACTGGGAGCAAGCGAAGGCGGCCGCCGCTATCTGCTGACCATCGCTGCAGCCGACGGCGAGGCCGCGCGCGGCTTGGAGATCGCCCGCATCTCCGAGGTGCTGGACTGGATCAACCTCATGACCTACGACTTCTACGGCAGTCTCACCCCGACCACGGGACATCACGCGTCGTTGTACCGTTCGCGCACGGCGGCGGCGGGCAGCCGCACAACCGAGCAGGCGGTGGACGAGTTCCTGAAAGCCGGCACTCCGCCGCGCAAGCTCAACGTAGGCCTGGCGTTCTATGGTCGCGTGTTCGGCAAGGTGACCGACGCGCAGCAGGGGCTGCACCAGCCCTTCGCCAGCGAAGGCGGTTTCGTCACTTGGCAGCAAATCGCCCGCGATCACCTGGACAAGGGCGGGTTCGTCCGTCTCTGGGACGAACAGGCGCAAGCGGCCTGGCTGTGGAAC
The DNA here is from genome assembly GCF_031455975.1 of Pseudoxanthomonas sacheonensis. Lineage (GTDB taxonomy): Bacteria > Pseudomonadota > Gammaproteobacteria > Xanthomonadales > Xanthomonadaceae > Pseudoxanthomonas_A > Pseudoxanthomonas_A sacheonensis_A. The sequence continues at coordinate 679,377 of NZ_JAVDTT010000002.1, forward strand.
GAAAAAGATAAACGCCTGATCAGTTACGAAGACCCGCAGGCGTTGCGGGCCAAGGCGGATTTCGTGCGCGAACGCGGCCTGGGCGGCGTGATGTACTGGGAGCAGCGCACCGATCCGGACGAGCAATTGCTGGACGTGGTCCACGCGGCCCTGCGCAAAGCGCCGTAGCAATACGCAGGAAAGCGTAGGAGGCACGACTATAATCGCCGTTTTCCGACGGCGGCGCGCGGCATGCGGATACTGGTCACCGGCAGTGCGGGACACCTGGGCGAAGGGCTGATGCGCACGTTGCGCGCGCAAGGCCGCGAAGCCGTCGGCATCGACATCGCGTCCTCTTCGCATACCGATTTCGTCGGTTCCATCGCCGACCGCGATTTCGTCGACCGATGCATGCGCGGCATCGGCGCGGTGCTGCATTCGGCCACGCTGCACAAGCCGCACGTGGCCACGCACACGCGCCAGGACTTCGTTGACACCAACATCACCGGGACGCTCAATTTGTTGGAAGCGGCCAAGCGCAACGGCGTGGGCGCTTTCGTGTTCACCAGCACCACCAGCCTGTATGGCGACGCGTTGGTGCCGCCGCCGGGCGCGCCTTCGGCCTGGATCACCGAAGACGTGGTGCCGGTGCCGAAGAATATTTACGGGGCGACCAAGATCGCGGCCGAGAACCTGTGCCAGCTGTTCCACCGCAACGAACGGCTGCCTTGCGTGGTGCTGCGCGTTGCGCGCTTCTTTCCGGAGACCGACGACCGCAGGCAGGTGCGCGAGAGCTTCGCCGACGCCAACATCAAGGCCAACGAGTTCCTGTATCGACGCGCGGACCCGCAGGACGTGGTCGACGCGCATCTGTGCGCGATGGAGCGTGCGGCCGGGATAGGTTTCGGCCGCTTCATCATCAGCGCGACCACGCCTTTCGGTCGTGAGGATCTGCAACAACTGCACGACGACGCGCCGTCCGTGGTGGCGCGGTATTTTCCCGATTACGAAGCCGAGTACGCGCGCCGCGGCTGGCGCATGTTCGCGGGTATCGAGCGCGTGTACGTCAACGCCGCCGCGCGGCAGGCGCTGGGATGGAAACCGAACTACGATTTCGCCCGCATCTTGGAGTGCCTGCGCACCGGCGAAGATCCGCGCAGCCCGCTCGCCGTCGAAGTCGGCGCGAAGGGCTATCACGAGCGGAGTTTCGAGGACGGGCCCTACCCGGTGGAATGAGCGGCCTGTCCCCTCTCGGGACAGGCCGCGGTGTTGCCGGTCAGAACTTGGCGTTGAACTCCACGCCCACCGTGCGCGGCTCGTTGATGAAGCCGGTGAGGTTGTTGAAGTCGATGCCGCCGACGATGCGGGTCTGGTCGGTGATGTTGCGGCCGAACAACGCCACGCCGTAGTCGCCCTGGTTCCAGTTGTAGCCGACGCGCAGGCCGCCTTCGAGCGAGGACTTGCCGGTGAACTCGATCGAATCGTAGAGGAAGAAGTTCACTTCGCTGCGGTAGGCCCAGTCGGTGAACACGTAGAACTCGCCGCCCTCGCCCACCGGCATGGCCCAGCGCGCGGTCATGTTGTGCACCCACTTGGGCGCCTGCGGCAGCGAGTTGCCGTCGATGAGCGCAAGACCGCCGGCATTCAGCGGATCGGTCACGGTGCAGGCCGCGCAGACGGCGACCGCCAGATCGGCATCCTTGATCTCCGTGTCGTTGTAGCTGCTGCCCAGCGTGACCAGCAGGTTGTCGGTGACGTAGGCCTGCAGGTCCAGCTCGAAGCCCTTGCCCACCGACTCGTCGGCATTGAGCAGGATGTTGGCATTGGCGGCGCCGCCGACGGCGGTGAGCTGCTGGTCCTTGATCTTGTAGAAGAAGACCCCGGCGCTGAGGCGCGCGCGCTTGTCGAACAGATCGGCCTTCACTCCGGTTTCGAACGACGTCACCGTCTCCGGGTCGGCCACCGACTTGGCATTGAAGGCGCCGGCGGCCTGGATGCTGCTGCCGCGAAAACCAGTGGCCGCGCGCGCATAGACGTTCACGTCTTCGTTGACCGCGTAGGTGGCCGACAGGTCCCAGCTGACCTTCTTGTCTTCAGGCGAAGCCGACAGGTCGCCGTCCGGTTCCAATGCCGCCAGTTGCGCCAGCGTGCACTTGCCCTGCAGTACGCACGGCACGAAACCGGTGTTCCAGTAATCCTCGACGGTCAGCTCCTTCTCATCCACGGTGTAACGCAGGCCGCCGCGCAGTTCGAGCTTGTCGGTCGCCTGCCAGGTCACCGCGCCGAACACCGCCCAGGCGTCGTTGGTCTGGCGGATGCGTTCGTAACCGTCCTGCACGCTGCCGGCCGTCGTGTCGTAGCTGAAGCTTTCGACCTTGTAGTCTTCCTTGAAGTAGAACAAACCCGCCTGCCAGTTGACCTTACCGGCGTAATCGGACTCGATGCGGAATTCCTGCGTCCACTGCGAATGGTCGGGGATGCCGTCGGCCGTTTCCGATGCGAACGGAAGTTCCGGGGTGAAGTAAGGCCCGGAACCGCCGTCGATGTCGCCGCGGTTGATCGTCTCGACGCTTTCGTAGCCGGTGATCGAGTACAGGTTGTAGTCGCCCAGATCCCAGCGCAGTCGCGCGCTGGCGCCCTGCGATTCGAGTTCGGAGTAGTTCAGGCCGTCCTGCGACACCTTGTCCACATCGAAGCCATCGACCAGGTTGTTGGTGCCCGGCTCGATGATGTTGGCGCGGAACAGGCGCGCGGTGCCGTTCAATTTGCGGGCATGCGCGTTGAGCAGCGCTTCGAAGGTGTCGCCTTCGTAGAGGAACTGCACGCGGCCGGCGGACTCGTCATAGCCTTCGTAGCCATCGTTCGGACCCGGATAGGTGTTTTCCACCCAATCGTCGCGGCGCTGGTACAGCAGTGAGGCGCGCGCCGACCAACGTTCGCTCAACGCCCCGCCCATGGCGCCTTCCACATTCCACATGTTGTCGCTGCCGTAGCCGACCTTGGCGTAACCCGTGGTTTCCTGCGATGGCTTGGCGGACTCGAACTTGACCACGCCCGCTGGCGTGTTGCGGCCGAACAGCGAACCCTGCGGCCCGCGCAGCACTTCGACCTGTTCCAGATCGAACAAGGGGAAGCCCTTCAGGATGGGGTTTTCCTGGACCACGTCGTCGTACACCAACGACACCGGTTGCGAGGTGTTGAGGCGGAAGTCGGTGTTGCCGTAACCGCGGATATAGAAGCGCGGGAAGGCGCGACCGAAGGAGGATTCGATATTGAGGCTGGGCACGCGTCCGGACAGGAAGCGGATGTCGGTGCCGCCCGAAGCCAGCACGTCCAGCTGCTCGCCGCTGACGGTGCTGATGGACACGGGCACATCCTGGATGTTCTCGACGCGGCGCTGCGCGGTGACTTCGACCGCGTCCAGCGTGGTGGCTTCGCTTTGCGTAGGCGCGGCGGGCGCGGCTTCCTGGGCGAGGGCGCTGCCGAACGGCAACAAGGCGGCAATGGCGAGGGCAAGTCGGTGCGGACGCACGGACGAAGAACGGTTCGAGGACATGGTGGCTTCCGAAGGGTGGTGGAAGAAGGGCGGGCGTCTAGCACGCGCATGTTGCAGGACAGCAACTAGCGGGGCAATGGCTCAGGTCCCATTTAGCATAACCTTCGCTTAACAAATATTTGACAAAAATAACTGAATGGATATTCTGCCGACCGCCCAATGACGGGCGGGTTTTTTCAAAATGGGGAATATCTTGATGAACAAGTCTGTATTGCTGGCCTCCGCACTGGTCCTGGCCGGCCTGTCTTCCTCCGCCGCGGCCGCCGAAGGCTGGTACGTGCGCGGCGAAGCCGGCACCACCACCCTCGAAATCGACGGTTCCGAAGGCGACGACGACACCTTTAGCGCGCGCGGCGGCTACTTCTTCACCCCCAACGTGGCGGTGGAAGGCTTCTACACCAACTACGGCGACGACTCCGGCGACGGCGTTTCCATCAAGGCTTCCGGTTACGGCGTGGGCGTGGTCGGCAAGAAGAATTTCGGTCCCGATGCGCACACCGGTTTCTTCATCAGCGGCCGCGTCGGCGCGGTGCATATCGAAACCAAACTGGGCGTCGAGGGCGTGGGCAACGCCAAGGACACCTCCACCGAAGGTTACGCCGGCGTGGGCGTGGGTTACGACTTCACCAACAACTTCGGCCTGAGCCTGAACTACGACTACGCGAAGACGGACATCTTCGATGTCGACGCCAAGCTCAAGACCGCGACTCTCGGCATCGAGTACCGCTTCTGATCTTCGCAGCTCCTGCGATACCCAACGGCCATCTTCGGATGGCCGTTTTTTTTCTGGCGCACGGCGTCAAGGCCGTGACCCTGCCTTAAGCCTCCTCCTTTGCAGCGCTTTTCAACCGCCGAATGGCTGGTCAAAAGGGGGCAAAGCAAGAGCAAAAAGCGTCGCGCGCATAAGTACGCTCCTGCCGCCCGTTACCCCAAATGCCCCAGCGGCAACGCGCGGGTCTGCTTCACCGTGCGCAGGACGAAACTGGAATTCACATCGGCCACGCCGGTGGCGTTGATCAGTTTGTCCAGCAGGAAGCGGGAGAAGTGCTCCAGGTCCTGCACGACCACCTGCAACAGGTAATCCATGTCGCCGGTGAGCGCATGGCAGGCGACCACTTCATCCCAGTCGTTCACGCCCTCGATGAAGCGGTCCAGTCCCAGCTGGCCGTGCTTCTCCAGCTGCACGCGCACGAAGGCCTGCAGGCCCAGGCCGACCCGCTTGGGATCGACCATGGCCGCGTAACCGCGGATCACGCCCGAGGATTCCAGCCGCTGGATCCTGCGCAGGCAGGCCGAGGGAGACAGGTTCACCTGAGCGGCGATATCGGCATTGGTGGCGCGCCCGTCCTGCTGCAGGAGCGCCAGCAGGCGCAGGTCGATGCGGTCCAGAGAGACGGATTCGGCCATTTCATGCTCCATTTCTTATTTTCGCGCAAGAATATTGCTCTATTCGGATAGATCCTTGCAACTTCGCAACCCTGTTGCGCGGTTGCGGCGCTAACATCGAATGCCGCTTCAACCTTCTCGGAGAACCCATGAACGAGCCACGCCGCGTCGAGCGTCAACAGACCGACAAAGGCTACGTGCCGGTCTATACGACCGCCGTGGTGGAACAGCCGTGGGAGGACTACCAGGCCGAGGACCATGCCACCTGGGGCACGCTGTACCAGCGCCAGCGCGAACTGCTGGTGGGCCGGGCCAGCGATGAGTTCCTGCATGCCCAGGACGAGATGGGCATGACTCCGCATGCGATCCCGCGCTTCGATCAGTTGAACGAAGTGCTGGGCGCGGCTACCGGCTGGACCCTGATCGGGGTGGAAGGCCTGCTGCCGGAGCTGGATTTCTTCGATCATCTGGCCAACCGCCGCTTCCCGGTGACTTGGTGGATACGCCGCCCGGAGCAAATCGACTACATCGCCGAACCCGATCTCTTCCACGATCTGTTCGGCCACGTGCCGCTGTTGATGAACCCGCTGTTCGCCGACTACATGCTGGCCTACGGTCGCGGCGGGGTGAAGGCGCACGGCATCGGCCCGGAGGCGTTGGTCAACCTGACCCGTCTGTACTGGTACACGGTGGAGTTCGGTCTGATCAACACGCCGCAGGGCCTGCGCATCTACGGCAGCGGTATCGTGTCGTCGAAGGGCGAATCGCTTTACTCGCTGGAATCGGACGCGCCCAACCGCATCGGCTTCGACCTGGAGCGGGTGATGCGCACGCGCTACCGCATCGACACGTTCCAAAAAACCTACTTTGTCATCGACAGCTTCGAGCAGCTGATCGCTGCGACCGAACCGGACTTCACGCCGATCTATGCGCGACTGGCGAAGGGCGAAGCGTACCCGGCAGGCAAGGTGCTGGAAACCGATCAGGTGTTCACTCGCGGCACGGGCGAAGGTTGGGCCATGGACGCCGACGTGTAACTGGCGGTCGGCATCCGGATGAACGTAGTCGCCGCTAAAAAATAGGTCGTCATCCCGGCGAAGGCCGGGACTCAACTTTCCGTTGCTGTGGGGCTTGGGTCCCCCGCTTTCGCCAGGAGGACGATCTTTAGTTAAGAGATGCGCGATCATGGCGCATGACCGCGAAACAACTCATCCTCGTCTCGCTCGGCCTTGTCCTATGTTGCGGCAGTGCTCATGCGCAATCGACCAGCAGCGACCCCATCACCCTCGATCGCATCCACGTGCAGGCCACGCGCCTGATCGGCGTCGACGATTTCGACACGCCGGCATCGGTGAATACCGTGGAACTGCGCGACGACGACAACGGCAACGCCGTCAACGTCTCCGATGCGTTGGGCGGCGTTCCTGGCTTGCTGGCCCGCGACCGCCAGAACTACGCCCAGGACACGCAGCTTTCGATCCGTGGCTTCGGCGCGCGCTCGACCTTCGGCGTGCGCGGCGTGCGCCTGTTTTCCGACGGCATTCCCGCCTCCATGCCGGACGGACAGGGCCAGCTCTCTCATTTCAATGCGCTAGGCGGCGAACGCATCGAAATCATGCGCGGCCCATTCTCGGCGCTGTACGGAAATTCATCAGGCGGCGTGGTGCAGTTGTGGAGCGCAGAAGGGAAGGAAGGCGACCCCTGGCGGATCCGCGCCACGGCCGGCAGCGATGACGCGTACACGCTGGGCGCGCAGTTACGGGGGGCCAGCGACGATCTGGGCTACAACATTGCCGCCTCGCGTTTCGATACTCAGGGTTATCGCGACCACAGCGCGGCGCGGCGCGATTCGCTCAACGCGCGCTTCGATTTCCGCCTGGATCCCTCGCGCAAGCTGACCTTGGTGCTGAACCATATCGACCTACCCGACGCCGACGATCCGCTGGGGCTGACGCGCACGCAGTACCGGGCCGACCCGCGCCAGGCCACGTCGGTCGCCAGCCAGTTCGATACGCGCAAATCGGTGCGCCAGAGCCAGGGCGGCTTGACCTACGAACAACAGGTAGGCGACGCGCAGAGCTGGCGCGCAATGGCCTATGCGGGGCGACGCGCGGTGGAGCAGTTCCTGGCTTTACCGGTCGCGGCGCAGGCCAATCCGCTCAACGCCGGTGGCGTGATCGACCTGGACAGCGACTATGGCGGCGCGGATCTGCGCTGGAGCTGGCAGGGCGAACTGGTTTCAAAGCCGTTCGAGTTCACCGCCGGCGCCAACTTCGACCGACAGGATCAGGCACGCCGCGGCTACGAGAATTTCATCGGCGCCACTCTGGGCGTAAAAGGCGCGCTGCGGCGCAATGAGAGCGATCGCGTACGCAACATGGACCAGTTCGCGCAGGCATGGTGGCGTTTCGCGCCGCGCTGGTCGCTGCTGGCCGGCGCGCGCCATAGCGAAGTGGAATTCGACGCCCACGATCGTTACGTCACTGCGAACAATCCCGATGACAGCGGCAGCGTCCGCTATCGCGACACCACGCCGGTGGCCGGGGTGATGTTCGAGCCGAGCGAAGCTCTGCGCTTCTACCTTTCGGCAGGCCGCGGTTTCGAGACGCCGACCTTCAACGAACTGGGATACCGCGCCGACGGCGGCGCGGGCCTGGCCTTCGATCTGCAGCCCGCGATCAGCCGCAACGTCGAGCTGGGAATGAAATGGCGCGGCGAGGGCGACGCGCGCCTGGAAGCCGCGCTGTTCCGCGCCAACACCGATGACGAGCTGGCCGTGGCGCGCAATGTCGGCGGGCGCAGCAGCTTCCGCAATGTGGGACGCGCGCGGCGGCAGGGATTCGAGACTTCGTTCGAGACCGCGTTATCCGACCGATGGCGCCTGCAGCTGGCCTACACCTGGCTGGACGCGACTTTCCGCAGCGCCTACCTGGTCTGCACTGGCGCCGGTTGCACGGTGCCGTCAACGCCGGTGGCGGCCGGTTCGCGTATCCCCGGGGTGGCGCGCCAGCAGTTGTTCGGTCGCCTGCAGTGGCGCGGAAGCGCGTGGAGCGCGGCGGCGGAAGCCGAAGGCGTGAGCGAGGTGGTGGTCAACGACGTGGGCAGCGAATCGGCGCCGGGCTATTTCCTGCTGCATCTGGAAGCGGCGCGCGAATGGAGTTTCAGCGCCGGCGGCCTGCGCGCCTTCGCCCGCATCGACAATGCGCTGGATCGGAATTACATCGGCTCGGTGATCGTCAACGAAGGCAACGGGCGCTTCTACGAACCCGGACCCGGCCGCACGTTTCTGGTCGGCGCGCAGTGGACGTGGTCGCGTTGAGGACCTCAGATTCCGAAACCGTGGCGGACAAATGGATCCGTCGACGCAAATAAATCCGTTCGTGGCGAGCCTGTCGAATAACTCCGTTCGTGGTGAGCCTGTCGAACCACGCTTTTAGCGGGAAATTTATAAATGTGCTTGTAGATCTCGCCAAGAGCTTGGTTCGACAGGCTCACCACGAGCGGGAGCGGAATAGGTCTGCTGCTCGGCTGTTCCCCAACAATCACCCCTGGTGCCGCAGAGGATTACCGACCGCTTGCAAATAAGCGTCCAGATCGCGGCCGGCGATCTCGACGAATAACTCTCCCGTCGCTTCGACGCCGACGATCCTATCCGGGCGGAAATTACGGAAGTCCGCGCGCAACCGGCACCAGGCGCCCAAGGTCCAGCTTCCGCCCCAGAACGTCAGGCACAGCGGTTCCACTTCGCGCAGGGTTTCGCTGCCCGATGGATCGCAGTACCGCAAATGCAGCACCCGGCAGGTTCCGATCGCCTCATGCAGGCGGTCGATCATGCCGTTGGCTTCGACGCGGTTGTCCAGTTCCGGCGCGAAGATGCGCGTGCGATGCGAACGTTCGCGCAGATCCGGCGGCAACACCGCTTCGATCTTCAGCAACGCCGCGCTGGCGCCCAGGCCCAGGCGCTTGCCGCCGAAGGCGCGGACGAAGCGCGTGCCCACCACCAATGCTTCCAGTTCCTCGGCGTTGAACATCAGCGGCGGGATGTCCGAACCCTTGCGCAGCACGTAACCGACCCCGGCCTCGCCTTCGATCGGCACCCCGGACTGTTGCAGATCGGCGACATCGCGGTAGATGGTGCGCAGGGAAACATGCAGGGTCTCCGCCAGAGCCTGCGCGGTCAACGCCGAACGGCGGCCGCGTAGGGCATGGACGATCAGGAACAGGCGGTCGGCGCGGCGCATCCGCGCATCATCGCGCGTGCGCGCCGCGCCGCGCAAAGGTCGGTGGTCATGGTTTCAGCTGCGCAGCCACGAACGCGGCGTCGGTTGCAGCTTCAGCACTTCCGGAGGACGCGGTGCCAGACGCGCCCACGCGGCTGAGACCTGCGGCCACTGCGCGAGCTGTTCCACGTGCCGCCGGTGCGCGGCCTCGTCGGCGTGGCGCGAGAACCACAGCAGCACATGCTCGTCGGCGCGTACCGGCAAGGCCGGATAATTGTTGTCGGCGTATTCGGTGACGAAGCTCGCCAGCACCGGCGCGCCCATGCGCGACCAGACCGCCACCATCACCAGGGCGAAGAACGACAGCGCCTCGTCGCTGATCGGCGCATCGAAATACTGCACGGTGGCGAAAATGCGTCCCTCGCCCTGCGCGTTCGCCGACGACGACAGGTCGAAATTGGAGCCCGGATACGCCGGCCGCAGCAGCAGCACGTTGTCCGAATCGATCATGGTGTCGTTGGCGGCGGCACGATGCGCCTGCCATACCGGCCCACCGTAGAAATCGGCCAGCGCGCGTTTGCGCGCGGCCATGTCGGCGAAGCCGCGCAGCCACACGAAACGGTCCGGATCGTCCAGGTCGTGGAACTGGCCGATGATGCGCATGCCGGCGGCCTGCTGGCCTGCGATCAGTTCGCTTTCGAACAATTCGACCAGCTCGTCGCGGCGGCCGGGTTTCAGGGTGTACTGGCGCAGTTCGATGACGTCTTCGCTGATGGCGTTCGCTGCATTTGTATTCATGCTTGTTCCTCTCCTTCCTGTTTCGACTCGCCACGCAAGCCGGCGATGGTGGCCGAGTCCAGTTCCAGCACCAGCGAGGTGAAGCTCTCGATCAGTTCGAGCACGGATTCGCGCGGTCCGAGTTTCCATTCGTCGCTCCCATAGAATGCGTCTTGGCGTTGTTGCCTGTCTTCGAGGTTGGCGTAGGCCCGGATCAGGAAGTAACTGTCCTGGTCGTGCTCGGAAGCTCCATGGCGGACCACCTCGGTGCCCCAGCGCACCAGCATCGGCATCACCGTCTCGGCGGCGATCCGGCCGAAGCGCTCGCGCGATCCCGGTTTGAGGTTGTAGCTGCGGATTTCCACCGTTTGCTTCATGTGGGTTCCTTCCGGTTTGTCGAAGCGGATCAATCGTCGCAACGGGTCATGTACATATGCCAGTTGGTTTCCCAGCTGCGTCCATCGTCGATCGAGAATGCTTGCTGCCAGTGCGCGCTGCGCGCGCTGATCTCGGACCACAGGAAGCGCACCCGCACCGGCTGGCCCTGATGCCGGTCGTCGCCGAAGAAGACGCCTACGCCCTCCTCGAATCGGCCGAGCACCGGCGGCTCCAGCACGCCGCTGCGGTTGCCCGCCCAGTAGATGCTCCATTGCCGGGTCTGCGGATCGAACAGACGCAGGGTCATGCCGCGGAAACCATCGCCCCAGTCGGTAGCGAACTCATCGAGGTTTCCTAGACCGCCCAGGATCGGGCGGCATTCCTGCATGGCTTCGAAGGTTTCCCATTCGTCGCTGCCGCGCAGTCGCTCGCGCAAGCGCTCGTTCCGCACCTGCCAGCGGCCGTGATAGAAATCGAAATCGTGCCGGCCATCGTCGGCGATCAGGTCGGCTGCGGTCCGCGGCCGGGCGATCCCGTTGCCGTAGACGAGCTGATCGCCGCAGACGACGCTGCGGTTCACCCGATCCAGCCAGGCGTGCCACAACCGCGGCACCAGGCCATTAGATCGAACTGCGTGCTGCTGCATGAACTTATCCGCGCCGCGTGCCGATCGCACGCCGTTAGCTTGCGCGTCCGCTGCTGACAACCTGTTGTCAGCAGTCTCGGTCTATTTCGTGCCTTGCACGGGATTTGCTTGCCGCAGCGAAGAGTTTGCCCTTCTCACTGCTCTCAGCCGACTGCGAAGTGACCGTGGAAACCCAGCGGGAACGAGTACGGCAGCCACGCCTGCGCCAGTGGACCTTCGCCGACCCGTTCGGCGTCCAGCACCGCGATGCCGCTGCGCCCGCGCGCGCTGTCCAGCAGAGTGCCGACCAGCCAGCCGTCGCCCGCCCGCGAGCTGCCGGGCCGGGGCACGAACACATGCTCTTCGGCCAATATGTCGCGACCGTAGCGATGCACTTGGCGTTCGCCGCGACGGACATCCAGGGAGGCGACTGCGTTGAAGTAAGGCGCGCTGGCTTCGCCCTCGTTGGTCGGCGCGTAGAGCACGGCCGGCCTGTCGCCCCGCGTGCGTGGATCGAACAACGGGAACTCGATGCCGTCGAACCCGGTTTCCTCCCAGCGGGCGGTGCCGCCGCGCAGGTCCAGGCGCAACTCGCGCAAGCGCCCCTGTCCGCCGTGCGCTCCCGCCTGTCCCTTCATCGCTTCCTGCATGGGAGAACGCGCTTCTTCGATGTCCGGATGCTGCACCGCACGCATCACGATCTCGCCCTTGCGCTCGTAGGCGTCGCCGAAGTGGTAGATCGCGGCGAATTCGGTTTCGAACCAGCGCGCGACGGTCGGCGTGTGCTTGGCGATCACGCCCACGCGCAGCGCCTGCTGATCCTGGAAGCGCAGGCGACGGAAGAACGCGCCCTGCCCTTCTGCGAAAGCGAACGGAATCAGAGTGCAGACCAGATGCTGGTCGGTCATGGCGAAGCTGTGCAGGTAGCCGCGCACCGGAGTCTCGATGATATCGGCCGAGATCAGCTTGCCGTCCGCGCCGATATGCCAGATCAACAGCCCGGCGCCGCCCATCAGCGCGACGGAACCGAAATTCCACACCGAACCGTCGCGGTCGACCAGCGGATGCGCCGAGAACGGCAGCGAGGCCAGATCCGGACGCCAGGTCACCGGACCCAACGTGTTCAACTGGTCGGGATCGAGTTCGAAAGCGGAGCCGGCTTCGCACAGGGCGAACAGACGGCCACCGATCGTCATCACCGAGGTGTTGGCGGTATTGGCGTCGTCGTTGTTGCGTACCGCTTGCGTCTCCGGAACCGTGGTGCCGGCGGTCGGATACAGGAAGCGACCGGCTTTCCGCTCGCGGGTGAACTTGGGCGTCGCCACCATGCGTGCGCGATGGGTGACGCGGCCTTCGCCGAAGCGCCATCCGTGGACCATGCCGTCGCCGTCGAACCAGTGCTCGTAGCGGAACCCGGCGCGCTCGGTCCAGGCCGGTCCGTTGCGGTACAAGGTGCCGGCGAAACCGGTCGGCAGGCGGCCTTCCAATTCGATCGGGGTGGGTCCCAGGGATTCGGCGCCGACGCTGCGCCAACCCGCGAGCCATGGATGCTCATGGAGTCCGCGCGCGAACTCGACCGGATCGCCGGCCAGTGCCGTCTCGCTGTGCAGCAGCGAAGGGGCGATCGCCAGCGCGGCGGCGCCGGACAGCAGGTTGCACAGGAAACGGCGGCGGCTGTTGGCACTGGTGTTCATGGCGATGCTCCTGGCGTTGCGGTGGCTGGCCTGATGCGTCTCAGCGCAGGTCGATGTCGATGGCCGCGCCGGTGGCGGTGATTTCGAAGCGCGCTTCGTCCCAGGTCGGTTTGCGCATCACCTGCGGGTTGTTGCTGAAGCCGTAGCCTTCCAGCGGCATGCCCAGGACATTGGTGTCCAGCTTGCCGTTGCCGTTTTCGTCGTGAGTGATCATCACCGCATAGCTGCCGGGCTTGAGATCCTTGAAGGTGAAGCTTGCTTCGTCGGCCTGTGCAGGAACTCCATCGGCCTGGACCGGTGCCGCCTTGCCGTTCCATGCCTCCTGCGAATCGACCACGGCCGCCTTGATCAGGCCGGTCTGCGCACGCACGCCGTGCAGCTTGACGGTCAGATCGCCGGCGAAGGCGGGGCCGCCAGCCAGCAGGGCAAGCCCTATCGCGGTACGGACGAGCGAGACGATGTGCGGGGCGCGAATGCGGTTCATGGCGGTGTCCTTCGACGGGTGGGATGACGGGACCAGTGTGCGATCGGGCCACGGACGGATCAGTTGCCGTTGGTCATCGATCGAGGGTGCCGGAAGTCACTTCCTGCACCGGACGCATTGCCAGCGCGCGACGCAACACGCAGCATGGCGGCATGCAAGAATTCTTCCGCGAGCTGCGCCAACCGATGAATCTGGCTGGGTTGTTCACCTTGGCCGCGGTCGGCTTGTCGCTGCGCTTCCTGCCGCTGCCGCAGCTCATCGTCGCCGCCGCGCTGCTGGCGGCCTTCAGCGCGCTGTTTGTGGTGATCAGCGCCGGATCGGAGCGCTGGCGGCGCACGCGCCTGGTTTCGCTGCTGCTGATGCCGGCGGTGGCGTTGACGCTGACCTGGTACACGCCGCGCCTGGGGACCGCGCAGGTGCTGCTGGTCGTGTGGACCGCAGTGGCCTTCAGCGTCTGGCCGCCGAAACTGGCCGCCCCGCTCGTGCTGCTGGCCGATGTGGTCTTCTATCTGCTGCTGCGGCAGGCGGACTTGAATTCGCCGCTGACCATGGTGCTGATCAATCTGGGCTTCCAGGCCCTGGCCGGACTGTGCGTGTACTACGCACGCAATGCCGAACTGGCGCGCGATCAGCTGGCCCTGGTCAACGCCGACCTGCTCGCCACCCGCGCCTTGCTGGCCGACAGCGCGCGCGACTCCGAACGCCTGCGCGTAGCGCGCGAACTGCACGACGTGGCCGGGCATAAACTGACCGCGATGAAACTCAATCTGCGCGCGCTGGCCGCCGAACCCGATCTGGCCGAGCGCGAAGAGGTGCGCACCGCGCAACAGCTGGCGTCCGAGCTGCTGGACGATATCCGCAACGTGGTCCAGGCCTTGCGCGACTCCCGCGGATTGGATCTGCATACCGCATTGCGTGCGCTGGCCGCGCCTTTGCCCAAACCGGTCTTGAAGTTGCATATCGACGAACAAGTGAAGATCGCCGACCCGGTGCAAGCCGAGACGATCCTGCGCCTGGTGCAGGAAGCGCTGACCAATAGCGCGCGCCACGCCGACGCCGGTACGCTGTCGGTCGACATACGCCGCGAGGGCAACGACGTGCTGTTGCGCATCGAAGACGATGGCCGCCTGCAAGGCCGGCTGCGCGAAGGCAACGGCATCGCCGGCATGCGCGAGCGCATCGACGCCGTGCGGGGTTCGTTGCGGCTGGACACCACACCGCAAGGCGGATTGCGCATCGAAGCGAGGTTGCCGGCATGAGCACGCCGTCAATGAGCATGCAGCCGATGAGCGGATCTTCATTGCGCGTCGCCCTGGCCGACGACCAGGCGCTGGTGCGCGGCGGTTTGCGCGCCCTACTCGAACGCCAAGGCATCGTGGTGGTTTTCGAGGCCCTCGATGGCGGCGATCTGCTGGACAAACTGGCCAGCGAATCCGTCGACGTGGTGCTCAGCGATATCCGCATGCCCGGCGTGGACGGCATCGACGCTCTGTTGCGCCTGCGCGAGCGCGGCGACCGCACGCCGGTGCTGCTGCTGACCACTTTCGACGACAGCGACCTGCTGCTGCGGGCGACCGATGCGGGAGCGCAGGGTTTCCTGCTGAAGGACGCCGCGCCGGAAGACCTGCGCGACGCCATCGTCCGGGTGGCGGCGGGCGAGACCCTGCTGCAGCCGGTGAGCACCGATCCGGTACGTGCGCGCTTCCGCTTCCGCGACGAATCCGCGCCCACCGAAACCTTCGGCACCCGCGAGGTGGCGATCCTGCGCTTGCTGGCCGGCGGCTATTCCAACAAGGAAATCGCGCGCAGCCTGTTCCTGGCCGAAGGCACGGTGAAGAACTACGTTTCCACCATCCTGGACAAGCTCGGCACCCGCGACCGTACGCGCGCGGTGCTGAAGGCGATCACGCTGCGCATCATCTGAAGCAGTTTCCCGGCGAGGCAAGTACGTGGGAGCGGCGTCCCGCCGCGAGTTCTTGTCCGAACCGACAAGAACTGAGCACCCGCTCGCGGCGGGACGCCGCTCCCACTTAGGTTTCCGCATTAAGACCAGCCCCTCAATGCTCGAACGGACGATTCCGCGATACAGTTGCGCGCAGGTTTTGTCCGGACTCCTAATCGCACATGGATTTCATCGAAGTCATAGACGACGCCGTCGACCGCGACACCTGCGCGGCGATCGTGTCGCGCCTGCGCGGCAGCGAAGGGCTGCAACCTGGCCGGGTGGGCGGAGGCGTGTATCCGGAACTCAAACACAGCCGCGACCTGCGCATCAGCGGAAATCCGGACTGGG
This sequence comes from Pseudoxanthomonas sacheonensis, assembly GCF_031455975.1. Lineage (GTDB taxonomy): Bacteria > Pseudomonadota > Gammaproteobacteria > Xanthomonadales > Xanthomonadaceae > Pseudoxanthomonas_A > Pseudoxanthomonas_A sacheonensis_A. Next base: position 694,769 of record NZ_JAVDTT010000002.1, read on the forward strand.
CCGAAGTGGATGCGCGTCTGCAGCAAGCTGTCTTTGCCGGAGTACTAGGGTATCTGCGGAAATATCCGCAAACCCTGATCTCGCCGCTGATGCTGCAACAGCCGGACACCAATGGCGGGTTGCGCCGTCTGCAGGCCGAGGATTTCGCTGCGATGGACGACAAGGCCATCGCCGAGTTGGCGCGCGTCTGCCTGCGCCCGGGCGCGATCAACCTGCAATGGTATTCGGCCGGCGAAGGCGGTTATCCATACTGGCATTGCGAGCTGTATCCGCGCGATGCCAGTGCCGAAACCCTGCACCGGCACCTGCTATGGACGCTGTATCTCAACGACGGCTTCGAGGAAGGCGAAACCGAATTCCTGTTCCAACAACGCAAGGTGAAACCGCGCACCGGCAGCCTGCTGATCGCGCCCACCGCCTTCACCCACACTCACCGCGGCAACCGCCCGCAGAACGGCGACAAGTTCATCGCCACCAGCTGGATCCTGTTCCAGCCGGCGGATAAACTCTACGCCGAGATCCGATAGCCGCAACAACGGTGGGTATGGATCAGCGGCCGATCGAACGGCTTGTCCACGGTCCCGCGCAGTACATAGATATGCGCGCGCACCTTGGCGTCGGACTGGTGGTCGTAATCGCCACCCCAAAGCGTTTCGTGCAACTGGCGTCGGGTCACCAGGTTGGGGGCGGCCTCCAGGAGCACGCGCAGGATCCGCATGCCCGTGCGGGTGACGGCCAGACGTTGGCCTTCGCGGTGGGCTTCCAGGGTGGTGAGATCGAGCTCCAGCGTGTGGACCCGCAGGGTGGTGGTGGTGGTCGCGCGGATTCGCCGCAGCAACGCATGCAGGCGCGCCTCCAGCTCCTCGCGGGCGAAAGGCCATGCCATATAGGCATCGGCGCCCGCACGGAAGGCCGCTATCGTCGCCTCGGTGCTTTCGCCCAGCATGACCAGCGGAACATCGTGGCGGAAGTCGGACCGCATCGTCTCGCAGACCTGGAAACCGTCCAGCGCTCCGCGGACGTGCGCGCAAATGATCACTGCATCGAAGCGGTGTTCTGCCGCCAACCGCAGGCCAAGCCTGCCGCTGGCGGCGTAATCCACTTGATGTCCGCCAAGTTCGAGCGAGCTGGCGACTTCCTCTGCGAAAGACCGCGTTCCGCCGATGAGCAGCAGTTGCAGCGGCCTTGCCGCTTCGCGTTTCTTTGAAGGAGCCATGCATGGAACAGCGTTGCCTGCAGAGGCGGCCGACTATAAAGGCAATCTTTCCCGCTGACCTCTCACAATTGCAGTCCCTTAATGTGAGTTCTCATTCGCCCTCTTCGTCGGTTTCGGGTCGCTCTATTCCTGCGGCGCTACACCGAGATAACTGCCTGCCGCCGCGACCGTCGACCACAGCTCGTCTTCCCGGTTGAACGAACGATCGAATAGCGCTTCTGCTGCGGCCCGATCGCCGAGCAACAGGTAATAGGCGCCGACCTCCGCCATGCCCTTGCTGTCTTTCGGGTTCTCGCGCAGCGCACGTTCGAACAGCGCTTTGGCCCGTTCCCATTCGCCTGCCTCGCGATAGATGCGGGCGATGCGGAAGAGATCGGTTCCTTCGGGATCGTTCGCCAGCACGTCGTCGAAGATCGCCTGTCCCTCTGGCTTGAAGCCCCCCAGATAATAGATCCGGCCGACCGCGATCCGCTCCCAGCTGCCTTTTCCGGCCTGTACTTTGGCCACTTCCAGCAGCGCATGAGCGGCCTGCTTGTTTTCCTTGCCCCGGTACTGGGACGGTTCGGCTTTTTGCGCCGCATGGCCGACCGAAATGCCGGAAACGAACAGCAGGGCTGCAGTTGCAATGGAACGAAGCTTCATTTGTTTCCCCTTGATGGATGAGCCAGACGAGAAGCGTCTTGGCGCTGACTGACACGGTTCAACTCGTTCGTTTCCCCGGATACGGCGCCGTCCGCGCGCAGTGCGTGGAACTTTTTGCGGCGCCGACGCTTGGAAGGGTTCCCCGCCCTTCCGCATGCCCGGCCACGAACGACAAAGCAGCGGGTCGACCAAGCTTAGCGCGACTCGCCAATCTTCGCTTTTTTACCCTTCCCGGGAGTCAGAACAACTCGCCCTGAGGCGAGGGCGCGCGCGGTGCGACGAAGCGGCTGCAATCGAGCGGACGCGGTCGTTTGGCGGGAAAACCGTAGCGCTTGAGCGCTAGCGAGAAGCGTCGTTCCAGTAGATCGGCATACACGCCTTCGCCGCGCATGCGTTTGCCGTAAGCGGAATCGTAGTCCTTGCCGCCGCGCAGCTGCTGGATCGTGCTCATCACGTGCGCGGCACGGTCCGGCGCATGGGTCTGCAACCAATCGCGGAACAGCGGCGCCACTTCATGCGGCAGCCTCAGCAGCACGTAGCCCGCCGAGCCGGCGCCGGCTTCGCGGACGGCCTCAAGCACCGCTTCCAGCTCGCTGTCGTTCACCCACGGAATCACCGGCGCCACCATCGCGCCCACCGGCACGCCGGCATCGCGCAGCGCACGGATCGCGCGTAGGCGCGAGTGCGGTGCCGAGGCGCGCGGTTCGAGCGCTGCGGAAAGGCGGTTGTCGAGCGAGGTGACCGAAAAATGCACGCTGACCAGGTTTTCGCTCGCCAGCGGCGCCAGCAGATCGATATCGCGCGTGACCAGCGCATTCTTGGTGATCAAGGAAAACGGATGCCGGGTTTCGGCCAGGACTTCGATGATGCGCCGGGTCAATTGCAATTTGCGCTCGATCGGCTGGTAGGCGTCGGTGTTGATGCCCAGCGAGATCGGGCTGACTTGGTAACCGGGTTTGGCCAGTTCACGACGCAACAGTTCCGGCGCATTTGTCTTGGCGAAGATCTTGGTTTCGAAATCCAACCCTGGCGACAGGCCCAGGTAGGCGTGCGAGGGGCGCGCGAAACAGTACGAACATCCGTGCTCGCAGCCGCGATACGGATTGAGCGATTGCGAGAAGGGGATATCCGGCGATGTGTTGCGGCTGATGATGCTGCGCGCGGTTTCCTCGCGCACCTGGGTGCGAGGCAGGACGCCGGCGAATTCCCCCTCCTCTCCGCCATGCCAGCCGTCGTCGACGGCCTGGCTGACCGTCACTTCGAAGCGGCCCGGCAGATAGCCCGTGGAACCGCGGCCTTTGATCAACTCGCCCATGCGGCCAATCCTAGCGCCGCGACGTCTCAGGACAGGCGACACGTAGGTCGGGGCTACGCCCCCGACATGCGAGGAGTCCGGGTTCCCGTGCCTCGGGGATGTAGCCCCGACCTACGTTTGGTTGAATCGACGACAGGCCCTAGTATCCGTACATGCTAGAAACCCTCCAGCACCTGTGGCACGCGTTGTGGGCGATCCCGCATCTCAAGTTGTATCTGACCCTGGCCTGGTTGCTGTACATCGTGCTGCTGTGCGGCTGGATAGTGCTGCAGAAACGCGAGCCGGTAGCGACCCTGACCTGGGTGCTTTCGCTGGCGCTGTTGCCCTATCTGGGTTACTTGATCTACTTCCTGCTGGGCCCGCAGAAGATCCATCGCCAGCGCATGCGCCGCCACCATTCGCGCAAAGGCATGGAATCGCATACGGTTTCATGGCCGGTCGATGAGGGCTGGTCGGAACTGGCTTTGCTGGGCCAGGCCACGACCGGCCTGCCGCCGTCCAGCGCGACCTCGGCGCAGCTGCTGGTGGATGGCGGCGTCACTTATGACGCGCTGATCGACGCGATCGCCGGTGCGCGCAACCATATCCATCTCGAGTACTACATCTATATGCCCGATGCGACCGGCACGCGCTTGCGCGATGCCCTGGCCGAACGCGCGCGTGCGGGGGTCAAGGTGCGCTTGCTGCTGGATGCGGTGGGTTCGTCGAAAGTCAGCCGACGCTTCTTGCAGCCGCTGCTTGAGGCAGGCGGCGAGCTGGCCTGGTTCCACCCTACCCGCTTCCGTCCGTTCACCCGCACCTGGGTCAACATGCGTACCCACCGCAAGATCGTGGTGGTGGATGGCCGGGTCGCCTTCACCGGCGGCATCAACATCACCGACGAAGAGAACGAGCGCCTGAGCGCCAATGCCTATCGCGACCTGCATCTGCGCCTGGAGGGCGACGTGGTGCGCAGCGTGCAATTGGTCTTCGTCGAGGACTGGGCTTATGCGACCGGACAGAAGCGCAAGGATTTCGAAGGCACGGCGTTGTGGCAGGCGACCGAGCCGGAAGTCCAGGGCGGCATCGCCGCGCAGGTCCTCGTCTCGGGGCCGGATTCTTCCTGGGAGGCGATCCATCGCCTGCATGTGGCCGCCATCCATGAAGCCCGCGCGCGGGTCTGGCTGGTGACGCCGTATTTCGTTCCCGGCGAGGCCGCGCGGATGGCCCTGACCTCGGCCGCGCTAGGCGGTCTGGACGTGCGCCTGATCGTGCCCAAGCTGAGCGATTCGCGCCTGGTGACTTATGCGGCGCGGTCCTATTTCGACGAGCTGCTGGCGGCCGGCGTGAAGGTATACGAATACGGCCCGCGCCTGCTCCACACCAAGGCGCTGCTTTGCGACGACGATCTGGCCATCATCGGCAGCGCCAACTTCGACCATCGCAGTTTCCGCCTCAATTTCGAGATTTCCGTGCTGTTCCGCGACCACGTGATCGCCGCCACCCTCGCCCAGCTGGTGGAGGGGGAGATCGCCGCTTCCGGCTCCGTCCACGACCTGCGCAATCGCTCGTTCTGGCGCAACCGTCTGCCCGAGGCGCTGGCCCGCCTGATGTCGCCGCTGCTATGAACCTGCGGTTTTGAGCCTGCTGTTATGAGTCTGTTGCTGTGAACGGGTTGGCGTTTCGCCGCGGCGGAAATAGTAAACTTCGCCCACTGTCTGGAGGGGACGCACAACATGCATTGGTTATTCCTGCTGCTGGCCCTGGGGGCGATGGGGATCGCATTGAAGACCTCGTCGACGGCGTTGATGCTGGTCTGCCTGCTGGCTTCGCTGGGTCTGTTCGTTGCCTGGATCATGGGCTGGTACGCGGCGCGCGTCGGCAGCAACAGCCGCGACGAAAGCCAGATGATCGATCCGGCGGAGCTGCGTCGCCTGCGCGAAATCGCAGAAGCGCGCAAGGCGGGCATGCAGCCGCCCGTCGAGCCGCCGGCGAATTCTTGAAACCGCGAGCTCTTGAAATCAGACTCTCCCCGATAGCGGACGGCGCGCGATGACGGCGCTGAGCGTCAACGTCAACAAGATCGCGGTGCTCCGCAACTCGCGTGGCGGTAACGAGCCCGACGTGGTTCGCGCCGCCCGCACCTGCCTGCAGTCGGGAGCGCATGGCATCACCGTGCACCCGCGCCCGGACCAGCGCCATATCCGCACCGACGACGTATTGGCGCTGGCCGCGTTGACCCTGGAGCACGAGGTCGAGTTCAATCTGGAAGGCAATCCTTTCGCTCCGCCGCGCGAGGGCTATCCCGGCTTCCTGGCGCTGTGCGAGCAGGTGCGTCCGGCCCAGGCCACCCTGGTGCCCGACAGCGATGGGCAGCTCACTTCCGACCACGGCTTCGATTTCGAGCGCGACGCCGAGCGCCTTCGCCCGTTGATCGCAGAGCTGAAATCCCTGGGTTGCCGGGTCAGTCTGTTCGTCGATGCCGGCGGCGCGGGGCTGGCCCTGGCCAGGGAGATCGGTGCCGACCGCATCGAGATTTACACCGGGCCCTTCGCCCAGGCGCAGGCGTCGGGTGATGCGCGTGCCGCTCTCGCCGCCTGCGTCGATACCGCACGGGAAGCGCAGACGCTGGGCCTGGGCGTGAATGCCGGCCACGACCTCAGCCAGGCCAATCTGCCTGAATTCCTGGAGGCCGTACCTCAGCTGCTGGAGGTGTCCATCGGCCACGCTCTGATCAGCGAAGCGTTGTATGTCGGTCTGCAGCGTACGGTGCACAACTATCTGCAGATCCTTTCTTCGCCACAGTGAGGCCCGCAGCGGCCCTCCTTGCGCGTCAGTGCTGCGCGCTTATTGGGACTTTCTAAATTAAGTGACAACGCTTAAGTAGGGCGGGCATTGCCCGCCACAGGAAAATCAAGAGCGGCGGGCAGTGCCCGCCCTACTCTGGTCGCCGCATTGAGGCCGGCAGCGGCCCTCCGTACGTGTCAGTGCTGCACGCTTAGGTTGGCGATGCCGCGGTTGCGCGCCTCGGCCAGTGCCGTCACCACCTGCTGGTAATCGGCTCCCGATGAGGCGTGCACTCGCAGTACAGCACGCGGGTCGGAGATCGCTGCCTCAGCCAACCGCTCCCCTACTTCGGACTGGGTCAACAAGCGTCCATCCAGGCGATAGGAGCCGTCGTCGCCGACGTCGAGCTGCATTTGCAGCGGCTTGATCGTATCCAGGCTGGGCGGGACTATCTGCGGCAATGCGGCGTCGACTGTTTTGGTCAGCAGCGGCGCCGACACCATGAAGATCACCAGCAACACCAGCATCACGTCCACCAGCGGCGTGATGTTCATTTCGGCAACAGCGGAATCACGGGCGGTAGCGGAGAAAGCCATGGCGTACTCCTTTGCGTCGGTGGGCAAGCCCACGCTACTCCCGCCTTCGACGCCCCGCAAGCGGGCGACTCGCTGTTCCATAGCCCTCAAACGACCACGCCGCCCGTAGGCGGCGTGGAAGCTTTCTTTTTGGAGCCGTCCGCAGGCATCACTCCTGCTGGACGAAACCGATCTTCTGCATCTGCGCGTTCTTGGCCGCGGCGAGCACCTTGGCCATGACGTCGTACTGCGCATCGGGATTGGCGTCGATCTGCAGCAACGGCTGGTTGGTCGGATCGCGCTGAACCTCGTTTTCCATCATGGCCTGGACCGCGGAAACCTGGACCGGATTGTTGTTCCAGGTCACCTGGCCGGACGCGTCGATCTTCAGTTCGATCGGCGGCGGCGGCTCGCGCAGCTGCGGCGGCGGGTTGATCACGCGCTGCGGCAGATCCACGTCGATCGGATAGGTCATGACCGGCGCGGTCACGATGAAGATGATCAGCAGCACCAGCATCACGTCCACGAGGGGGGTGACGTTGATGTCCGCCATCGGCTGGCCCTTGCCGGAACCGGTTGCGAATGCCATGGCTTATTGACCCCTGTCTTTGGTGGCGACGAAGCCGATATCCAGCATGCCCTGCTCCTGCGCGATCTTGGTGACCTCGTTGATGGTGCGCATCTTGGTGGTGCGATCGCCACGCAGGTTCAACGGCGGCTGCGGAGTCAGCTGGGCCGCGCTGGACAGCCGCGACTCCAGGATTTCCTTGGTGATGCGCTCGTCGTTCCAGTACAGCGTGCCATCTTCCTTGACCGCCAGGTTGATCGGCGACACACGCTTTGTCGCATCGTCGGGCTTCTGGTTCAGATTGGCTTCGGGAAGCTTGATCTGGACCTTATGCGACATCAGCGGTGCGGTGATGATGAAGATGATCAGCAGCACCAACATCACGTCCACGAGGGGCGTGACGTTGATGTCGGCCATGGGGCCGCCGCTATCGTTACCACTACTGAAGGCCATTCTCGGGCTCCGTTATTGATCTGTTCGAATTCGACGCAGGCTTAGCGGACGCGCGAGCCGGTGGCGAAGAAGTCGTGCAGGTCGTGCGCGAAGGTATCGAACTTGGCGTTGGTGGCGCTGTTGGTGCGGTTGAAGAAGTTGTACGCCAACACCGCCGGGATTGCGACGAACAGACCGAGCGCGGTCATGATCAGCGCCTCGCCCACCGGGCCGGCGACGGCGTCGATGGAAGCCTGGCCGGTCGCGCCGATGCGGATCAGGGCGCCGTAGATGCCCCACACCGTACCCAGCAGACCCACGAACGGTGCGGTCGCGCCGACGGTCGCCAGCACGGTCATGCCGGCCTGCAACTTGGAGCTCTCACGGGTGACGGCCTGGCGCAGGGCGCGGTCGACGAACTCGGAGCGGTTCAGCGATTCGGCCAGCTTGGAGCCTTCGCTACGCTGGTGGTGAGCGGCGGCCTGGGCGGCGTCAAGCGCGATCTTGGAGAACGGCTCGTTGCGCGGCTGTTCTTCCATCAGGCGGATGGCGTCCTGGGCGTTGGCCGTGTCCCAGAAGGTTCCGGTCACGCGTTCGGCCTGGCCCTTCAGGCGCATGCTCTTGATGAAGTTGATGATCGTCCAGTACCAGGCCAGGGCGGACATGATCAGCAGCGTGATCAACACGACCCAGGAAACAACATAGGAGCCGGGGGTGGCGGTCATTTCGCTAATAAGGTGCTCAAAGCCCATGTTGTTCAGGGCCTGGGCGGCGTTGTTGCCTCCAGCAGCGGCGGTGGTTTCCTGCAGCATGACGCTTACCTTTTATTTGTGATGATGAGAATGATGCGGTTTATGGATTGGTTTGGAGCTTGTGACTAAAAGCTTGCGACTAAAAGCTAATGTGGCTTAAAGCTTGTCCGCGCTTTACATCTTGAAGTCAACCGGCACGCGTACGCGGCCGGCGACGCTTTGCGTTCCCTGCTTGCCGGGATTGAAGCGCCATTTGCGCGCCGCATCCATGGCGGCACGGTCCAGGTCGCGGTTGCGGCTGGACTTCTCGACCGACACGTTGGTGACATTGCCACTGGCGTCGACGTCGATGATCAGAATCACGGTGCCCTGGATACCTGCGCGCGCGGCGGCGGGCGGGTACTTGGGCGGATTCATGTTCTTGGACGAGATGTCGACGCTGGCGCCGATGTTCTGCACCGGTGCCGGCGGCGCGGGCGGCGCGGGCGGGGTGTAGACGTCGTTCGGGCGCGGCTCAGCGATATCGATGGGCGGCGCTTCCGGCGGCGGCGGCAGCGGAGTCTGGGTCGGCGGCGCCAGGTTCTTGACCGGCGGCGGCGGGGTCTCATCCGGCGGCGGCGGCGGCGGCGGCGGCGGCGGCGGTGGCGGCGCATCGACGATGGTCACGATCGTCTTCTGCTCCTGCTCTTTTTCCGCGGGCGGTGCCACGGCGGGAATCAGCAGCAACAAGAATGCGGCTACGTGCAGCGCGATGACGAAAGCGATACCGATGATGCGCGACCAGTTCAAGCCTGGTTGCTCTTCTTCGCGGTACCTGTTGTTAATGACCAGTTGTTCAGCCATGCGCCAGTGAACTCAGTTCTTGGGCCGACAGTGCGGCACCATCAAATTTTGGGGCCCGCAACCGTTTCCGGCGCGGGGGTGTCGAGCTTATACCAATCTTCCACGCCTGTACCATCTTTTCAGGGTGCCGGAACTCTAATTCCCGGTTCCCGCAATCAGGGCAAAGCGATGATTTTCTTTGCCTCTTCGGGCTTTTTGACGCCTTTTTCCAAGGCCGACTTGGCCGCCTGCTTGGCTTCGGGAATGCGGTCTTCCTGATACAGCACCTTGGCCAGGTTCAGATAGGCTTCGCCGTCCTTTGACATCGGCGCGGCTTTCTGCCATGCGTCGATCGCCGGCGCGATCTGGTCCGAGTAGTAGTAGGACTGGGCCAGCGCCAAGTAGGTCTGCTGATCCGGCTTGAGCACGCCCTTCTGCATGCCGTCGTTGATCACGGCGATGACTTCCTTTTCCTTGCCGTCCATATTGGCGTAGGTGGTGTAGAGCTGGCGGTATTCCTTCTCGTCCGTCATCTGGCCGGAGGCGCGCAGTTTTTCGAGGATGGCCGCGGCCTGGTCGAACTTGTCGGCCTGCAGATATACGCTGGCCAGGTTCATCTGCGCCTTCTTGTCGCCGGGCGTCTTGGCGGCGATCTTCTCGGCCAACTGGGTGGCCTCGGCCGACTGGCCCGCTTCGGCGTAAGACGCCATCAGCAACTGCTGCCAGCTGTCTTTAGGTTCCGGCGAGGCTTCGATGGCCTGTTTCAGCACCGGAATGGCTTCCGCGTATTTTTCCTGCTGATAAAAGGCTTGGCCTTTCAACACCAAATCTTCGGGATTTTGCGATTTGGTTTCAGCGAAATAGCGATCGAGCGTGGCCATGCCGTCGGCGTACTGTTCTTCCTGCAGCTGAAGGCCCGCCAGCATATGCATCAGCTGGTAATGGCTGTTGTTGTCGAGGGCGTTGAGCTGCAGCGCCTGCTTCAGGTAGGCGATGGTGGCGGCGGTGTCGTCCAGGTTGTAGGCGGCCTGCGAGGCGAGCTGCGAGGCGACGGCCTTGTCGTAATCGGTGGCTGCCGGATTGGCCAGGATTTCATCGGCCTGGCTGCGGGTATTGGCGAAGTCGTCCTTGTTGTACGCCTCCACCAGCTTCTGCAGTTTCGACTGCAGCTTGGCCGCGCCCTTCGCCTTCGGCTCCTCGCGGGTGGCGTTGGGATACATGTTTTCCTGCTTGCCCTTGCTGCTGCGCTCCGTGCGCTCGCGCGTCTGCGCGTCGACGCTGACGGCGGCCGTGCCCAACAGGCTGACGATGGCCAAGGAAAGCAAGGCTTGTTTGCAATTGCGGAACAACATGGAGATCACCTCTTGGGGACTGCAAAGACCGATTCGAATGCCGCCGGCCCAGGCACGGGGGCGGCAACGCTAACAGAAACGGCTAGCGCTCGGAAACAGGGTTGGGTGGTGCAAAGCAGCAAATTCTGCATTCACCCGCATTTTGGAACGCGCCCGGAAGCGCGCGCCTGCTGATAGGTGGGCGCAAGCGTTCCGGCGCGGCTGCGCAGTTCTTGAATACGCGATTCAGGGTTGGGGTGGGTGGACAGCCATTCGGGCGGACGGCCGCCACCCGAAGCGATCATGTTCTGCCAAAGATTGACGGCCTGGGCGGGATCGAATCCGGCTTCGGCCATCAAACGCTGCCCCACCACGTCCGCTTCGGTTTCCTGCACGCGCGAACCCGGAAGCAGAAACCCCGTCTGCGCCAACAGGCTTCCGCCTTGGGTCGCCAGGCTGCCGTAGTCGCCGGCCAGTGCGCCGAGCAGTTGCACGGCGCCGGAAGCGCCCATCTGCCGGGTGATGCGTTCGTCGTGATGGCGCTCGACCACATGACCGATCTCGTGCGCCAGCACCGCCGCCAGCTGATCCTGGTTCTTGGCCACGCTGAAAATTCCGGTGTTTACGCCGACCTTGCCGCCGGGCAACGCGAAAGCATTGGGCTCTTTATTGGCGAACAGCGCCGTTTCCCAACTCGTTCCCTGGGCCTGCGGCGGCAACTGGCGGACCAGCGCATTGACCACGCAACGCACGTAGGCGTTCTGCTTGGCGTCGTTGCTCAGCGGTCCTTTGGTTTTGGCCTCAACGAAGGCCTGCGCTCCCAGCTGGTTGAGCTGCTGTTCCGAAACGCCGCCCACGTATTGCCTGCGGCCCGTGGAAGACGTTGTCGTGGCGCAGGCCGCCAGCCCGGCAACGATCGCCGCCGATAGTATCCAGTGCTTCATTCAACGCCCCTCCTGATAAGTACAGAGTGTGGCGAGTGGCGTCTTAACTTTTCGTCAAACTTCGGGCTTTCAGCTGCCTGCGGACAGGTTCAACAGGACTAGCGCTATGGCATTGTTCAGCGCGTGGGCGCCGATCGCGGCCCACAGCGTGCGTGTCCGCCAATACACGAACGCGAAGGCGGCGCCCAGGAAGCCATAGGTCAGCCAGAGCATGCTCGTCGCCTGCCAGCTGTTGCCCGTGGTGCCAGGGATTTCATGCATCAAGGCGAAGGCGGCGCTGCTCAGCAGCACGCCCAGCCAGGGACGCCCGGACGCCCACAGCCTGCCGAATAGCACCCGGCGAAACAGCAGTTCTTCGTAAGCCGGGGCGATCAGCACGCCGAACAGCAACATGAATACCGGGCTTGCGACGTAAGCCGCTTCGATCACCGCCAGATTGGTGGGTTGGGGCCTGATGCCCAAATGCTGGCCCAGGAAGCTGATCGCCGAACTGACCACGAAGGTGGCCGTGGCGGTCGCCACCACCCAGCCCCAAGTACCGATGCGCAGGACAGCCTGTCGAGAGACGGCATGTTCTTCGCGCGTGGCCCGACGGCGCCAGTAATACACCAGCAGGGCCGCACCGCCGGTGCTGACCAGGGTCATCCAGATCACCGCGATGGCGCCGGGTTCGCCCAGCAACCGTACGACGCTGGCCGGATCGAGCGCACCTCCTTGCTGCATCGCGATCTGCGCGCCCTTGAACGCGGCCCAGACTGCGCCGCAGGCGAGCGAGAGGATCAGCAGCGCGCCGATGGCGATGGCTAGATCCAGAAAGAATCCGGCGATCGGGCGTGCGGACCGCGGTGGCGGCCGCAACGCCTGCTGCAACTCCAGTGCCGGGTCCACGCTCACTTTATCGCGCTCACTTCAGACGTCGAGGTTGGAAACCTTCAACGCATTGGCATCGATGAACTCGCGCCGCGGTTCCACCACATCGCCCATCAGCGTGCTGAAGATCTGGTCGGCGGCGACCGCATCCTCGATGCGGACCTGCAGCAAGCGACGCGTATCCGGGTTCACCGTGGTATCCCACAACTGCTCCGGATTCATTTCGCCCAGGCCCTTGAAGCGCTGGATGCTGCGTCCTTTCTTGGCCTCATCGAGCAACCACGCCTGTGCTTCGGCAAAACTCGAGATCGGCTGGGTCTTGTTGCCGCGCACGATCTGCGCGCCTGCGCGGATCAATCCATGCAGCACGGCCGCGGCTTCGCGCAGCGGACGCAGCTCGCCCACTTCGAACGCCGACAGCGGCAGCACCTGGGTCAGTTCCTCGCCCATGTGCTTGCGGGTGGACAGCAATGCGGCAGGACGATGCTCGGTGGCTTCCTGCAGGGTCAACGCGTAGCGCGCGCTGCCGATGCCGCCACGGTTGAGCTTTTTCTCCAGCGAGTCGAGCTCCTGGCGCTCGTCGACGTTCTGCGCCAGATGCGCAGCGTCCAGCGGCGAAAAGTCGATCAGCGATTCCAGCAGGATCGCGTCGTAGCGATGCGCGTTGCGCGCGATCGCTTCGCGCGCGCCGGCGAAGGACAGCAGCAATTTTTCCAGCGCTTCGCCGGTGATCGGCGGCTCGCCTTCGGCGGGAATCAGGCCTGCGTTTTCCACCGCGCTGTTGGCGAGGTAGACGTTCAACGCCGCATCGTCCTTCATGTACATCTCCTGCTTGCCCTGCTTCAACTTGTAGAGCGGCGGCAGGCCGATGTAGATGTGGCCGCGCTCGATCAGCTCCGGCATCTGCCGGTAGAAGAAGGTGAGCAGCAAGGTGCGGATGTGCGAACCGTCGACGTCGGCGTCGGTCATGATGATGATGCGGTGGTAACGCAGCTTGTCCGGGTTGTATTCGTCGCGGCCGATGCCGGTGCCCAGCGCGGTGATCAGCGTACCGACTTCGGCCGAGGCCAGCATGCGATCGAAACGCGCGCGTTCGACGTTGAGGATCTTGCCGCGCAACGGCAGCACCGCCTGGTTCTTGCGATTGCGGCCCTGCTTGGCGGAACCGCCGGCGGAGTCGCCCTCGACGATGAACAGCTCCGACAAGGCCGGATCTTTTTCCTGGCAGTCGGCGAGCTTGCCGGGCAGGCCGGCGATATCCAGCGCACCCTTGCGGCGGGTCAGGTCGCGGGCCTTGCGCGCGGCCTCGCGGGCGCGGGCGGCGTCGACGATCTTGCCGGCGATGGCGCGGGCCTCGTTGGGGTGTTCTTGCAGGAACTCCTCCAAACGTGCACCGAACGTGCTCTCAACGACCGGCCTTACTTCGGAACTGACCAGCTTTTCTTTGGTTTGCGAGGAAAAGCTCGGATCGGGCACCTTGACCGACAGCACGGCGATCATGCCTTCGCGCATGTCGTCGCCGGACAAGGCGACTTTGGCCTGCTTGGCGATGCCGTTCTGTTCGATGTAATTGGTCAGCGTGCGGGTGAGCGCGGCGCGGAAACCGATGAGGTGGGTGCCGCCGTCCTTCTGTGGAATATTGTTGGTGAAGCAGAACATCGTTTCCTGATACGCGTCGGTCCACTGCAGGGCGACGTCGACGGTGATGCCATTCTGTTCGCCCGTCACCGAGATCACGTTGGGGTGCAACGGAGTCTTCAATTGCGCCAGATGTTCGACGAAGGAAGCGATGCCGCCTTCGTACTGGAATACGTCCGAACGGCCTTCGCCGCGCTCGTCGCTGAGCGTGATCTTGACGCCCGAGTTGAGGAACGACAGCTCGCGCAAACGCTTGGCCAGAATGTCGTAGTGGAACTCGACGTCGGTGAAAATCGCGGCCGCCGGCTTGAAGCGCAGCAGGGTGCCGCGTTTGTCCGAGGCTTCAAGCTGTTTGAGCGGATACAGCGGTTCGCCCAGCGAATATTCCTGCTGCCAATGGAAACCGTCGCGCCACACGTCCAGCCACAAATGCTCGGACAAGGCGTTGACCACGGAGACGCCGACGCCGTGCAGACCGCCGGAAACCTTGTAGCTGTTGTCGTCGAACTTACCGCCGGCGTGCAGCACGGTCATGATGACCTCGGCCGCGGAAACGCCTTCTTCCTTGTGGATGTCGACCGGGATGCCGCGACCGTTGTCGTACACGGCGACCGAGCCGTCTTCCAGGATTTTCACCACCACATCGTCGGCGTGGCCGGCGAGGGCTTCGTCGATGGCGTTGTCCACCACCTCGAACACCATGTGGTGCAGGCCGGTGCCGTCGTGCACGTCGCCGATATACATGCCAGGGCGCTTGCGAACGGCCTCCAGGCCGCGCAGGACGGTGATCTTGCTGGAATCGTAGTTGCCGTTGGGGGTGGGGACTGGAGTGGTTTCTTCGGTCATGCGCTTCGTATCGCCTGCTGCGCTCCTGTGCCGGCCGGGATTCGCGGATGTTTCGCGAATCTGTTGTGCCACACATTAGCTATAGGGAGTGAAGCAGAAATTATAGCATTTCGGCCTCTTCCTCTCCATGCCGCAACGGATCAGCAGCGCTGGATTTTCCCCTGTTCCACGTGGAACAAAGTGGGCGTTACGCCGAGGGTTTCCAACGCCGCAGAGGCTTCGGTACCGGTAACGAAGATCTGCGCTCCGCTGCCCAACAGGCGTTGCAAGACACGTTGCTGATGCTTGCGGTCCAGCTCCGAGGAAAGATCGTCCAGGGCTACGATCGGCCACTCGCCACGTCGCTGCGCGTAATCCTCGGCTTGTGCGAGCAGGGCGGACAGGGCCGATAGCTTGGCCTGCCCTCGCGACAGGGCTTCGCGGTTGGGATGGCCGGCGTAGTCGATCCGCCAATCGGCGCGATGCGGGCCGACCGAGGTATAGCCCAGGCTGCGGTCGCGATCCCGCGCCAGCAACAGGGCGTCGGCCAGCGATAACTCCCCGCTGCGCCATCCGGGCTGGAATTCAATAGTGCTGGCGCCAAGCGCCGGCACCAGATCCGCGGCGACCGCGGAAAGGCGGACCTGAAGCTGTTCCAGGTACTGCCGACGATGGCGGGTCAGGGGTTCGCCGGCTTCGGCCAGCTCGTGGTCCCAGGCGTCCAGCTGCTGCCCGCCGGCACCGGACTTCAGCAAGGCGTTGCGTTGTTTCAGGGCGCGGGCGTAACGGCGCCACAGCGGCAGAAAATCAGGTTCCACGTGGAACAGCCCCCAGTCCACGAACCGGCGGCGCGGCTCCCCACCACCGGTCACCAGCGCATGGCTGCCCGGTTCGAAGCTGACCACCGCCAAGGCGGCGCAGAGTTCGCCGAGCTGGGCCACGTTTTCCCCGTCCAGACGCCCGGTCCAGGTTTGGCCGGTATGGCGCAGGCCGGCGCGGCGATGGCGGGTGTCGGGACCTTCCCGCCACTCGACGAAGACCTCGACCGCGTCTGATCCCGTCCTCACCAGCCCGTCCCGTACCCGTCCGCGGAAACTGCGCCCGTAGGCCATCAGGTGCAAGGCTTCCAGCAGGCTGGTCTTGCCGGCGCCGTTGTCGCCGGTAATCAGGTTGAGGCCCGCGGCAGGCTCGATCGCCACGCTCTCGAAGCGTCGCAAGCCGGCGGCGGTAAGGCGGATCACCTGCATTTAAGCAGTCTCCCCGCACGTCCCGATCGCCGTAGGTCGGGGCTACGTCCCCGACCTACGAATGGTCGCCAGGTGCAGCCGGGCTCTATCGGAGCGCAACAGCAACAAGCGAAAAGGGTTCCCGCAAAACCAGAACGCCCGGAGAGGTCCGGGCGTTGAGGATGTTCCACGTGAAACAAGGGTGGAATCACAGGCGCAGCGGCATCACCACATGCCGGGACTTCTCGCTGCTGGCTTCACGCACCAGAGCCGAGGAATTGGCGTCCCGCAACTGGATGATGATGTGCTCGTCGCGCAGTGCGGAGAGGGCATCGAGCAGGTAATTGACGTTGAAGCCGATGGCCAGATCGCTGACCTTGGTGTCGGCTTCGATCTCTTCCTGGGCTTCTTCCTGCTCCGGGTTGTGCGCGCTGATCTTCAGTTGGCCAGGGGACACCTCGACGCGGACGCCGCGGTATTTCTCGTTGGACAGAATGGCCGCGCGCTGCAGAGCCGCACGCAGAACCTCGCGGTCCAGCTTGACCTCGCGGTCGGCACCGATCGGGATCACCGCGGCGTAATCAGGGAAACGACCGTCGATCAACTTGGAAGTGAAAGTCACATCGTCGCGCTTGACCCGAATGTGGTTGCGGCCGATTTCCAGTTCCAACTCGCGGTCGCCGTTCTCCAGCAGGCGCTGCAGTTCGGTCACGCCCTTGCGGGGCACGATGATCTGGCGTTTGGCGCCGGCAGCGCCTTCCAGCGGGGTTTCGCACAGCGCCAAGCGATGGCCGTCGGTGGCCACACAACGCAGCAGCTTGTCGCCCAGGTCGAACAGCAAGCCGTTGAGGTAGTAGCGCACGTCCTGCTGGGCCATCGCGAACGCGGTGCGTTCGATCAGTTCCTTCAGCGCGGCTTCCGGCACGTTGACCCGTTCGGTGGCTTCGACTTCGTCCACCGAGGGAAAATCATTGGCCGGCAAGGTGGCCAGGGTGAAGCGGCTGCGTCCGGCCGAGACGGTGACCTTGTCTCCGCTTTGGCTGACGGTGATTTTGCTGCCGTCGGGCAGGGCGCGGATGATCTCGAACAGCTTGCGTGCCGGGATGGTGGTTTCACCGTCCTGGGCGTCGTCGACCGCGCTGCGCGCGATCATCTCGACTTCCAGATCGGTGCCGGTGAGCGAGAGTTGCCCGCCTTGCACCTGGACGAGGAAGTTGGCGAGGACCGGCAACGTCTGCCGGCGTTCGACCACGTTGACGACTTGCGCCAACGGCTTCAGGAATGCTTCGCGTTGCAGACTGAAACGCATGTGGTGCTGGCCCCTTATGCACTGGATCTTGAAAGAGTATTAAATCAAAAACTGGTGGTGATGGTTTCGCAGATTTCGGTGGAGAAGCTACGCAACCCTTTGAATCCTATTCGTTTTTTGACGACTCGAAAGCGTGTATCAAGAACGCTGGAGCACTGGTGCAACTTGTGGATAACTTTGGAGGCGATTTTCATCCCCAACTTATCCACAGAGCCTGAGGTTAGTTACTCACTGAGCTTACGGATCAGTTTGTCCCAGTCCTCGTGCAGCTTGCCATCGGTTTCCATCAGGTTGCGGATCTGCCGGCAGGCATGCAAAACGGTGGTGTGGTCGCGACCGGCGAAGGCATCGCCGATTTCCGGCAGGCTGTGTTCGGTCAGTTCCTTGGCCAAGGCCATCGCCACCTGCCGCGGGCGCGCCAGGGAGCGCGTGCGTCGCTTGGACAGCAAATCCTTGATCTGCAGACCGTAATAGTCTGCCACGGTCTTCTGTATGTTGGGGATGCTGATGGCTTGCTGCTGCGCGCGCAACAGATCGCGCAGCGTTTCCTGGGCGAATTCGGTGGTGATGGCGCGGCCGGTGAAGTTGGCTCGCGCGGTCAGGGTGTTCAACGCGCCTTCCAGATCGCGTACGTTGGAGCGCATCTTCTTGGCCAGCAGGAAGGCGACATCGTCGGGAATCTGCGCGCCGCGCTCGCGCGCCTTGGCCAACACGATGGCCGCGCGGGTCTCGAAATCCGGCGGCTCGATCGCCACCGACAGCCCCCAAGCCAGCCGCGACTTCAAGCGCGGCTCCAGGCCTTCCACTTCGCGCGGATAGCGGTCGCAGGTCAGGATGATCTGTTGGCGGCCGTCGAACAGCGCGTTGAAGGTGTGGAAGAACTCTTCCTGGGTACGGTCCTTGCCGGCGAAGAACTGGATGTCGTCGATCAGCAGCGCGTCCACTTGCTGGAAACGCCGCTTGAACTGGTCCATCGATTTCTCGATCAAGGCCTTGGTCATCGCGCTGAAGAATTGTTCCGAACGCAGATACAGCACACGCGCATTCGGGTTCTGCCGGCGCAGTTCGTTGCCGGCGGCGAACATCAGATGGGTCTTGCCCAGACCGGTGCCGCCGTACAGCAGCAGGGGATTATGCGAACGGTCGCCGGGTTTCTGCGCGGCCTGCCAGGCGGCGGCGCGGCCGAGCTGGTTGCTGCGGCCTTCGACGAAGTTGTCGAAGCTGTAGTGCGAATCCAGATTGCCGGCGTAGGGCTCGCTGGCGGCGAAATTCGCGGCCGCTGCCGCTGCGGAAGCCGACGGTGTGGGCTCGGCGATGCGCGCCCGCGATCCGATTTCCACCGAGACGTCGCGATGGCCGGCGAAGTGGCCCAGCAGGTCCTGGATGCGCGACAGGTAGCGTTCGCGCACCTGCTCCACGATGAAGGCGTTGGGCGCGTACAGGACCATGGCGTCGAGGCGCTGTTCGGCCTGCAAGGGCTTGAGCCAGGTATGGACATCTTCGGCCGGCAGTTCGGCTTCCAGGCGTTCGAGGCAGCGGGGCCAGGCATCCATCGAGGGCGGCGATCGGTTCTTCAAGAGGGCGTGCCCGCGGCAGTCGAACGGCGCGGAACGCGGGTGAAATACAGTCGGCCACATTATCATGCGGCAGCACCTGGCATGGTAGTTATCCACAGCGTCGAAAAACGTCGCGGACCTGAATAGCCATGCGCTTCGATACCGTCCGTTTTTGACTCAAGCCCCGCCGTAGTTGACCGCGACCGGGTCGGCCCTATAGAATTTCCGGTTCTTTCCACCGCAAACCGCCCGAGGGCCCCATGGCCACCAAGCGCACTTACCAACCCAGCAACCTCAAGCGCAAGCGCGACCATGGCTTTCGCGCCCGCATGAAGACCGCCGATGGCCGCAAGATCCTGGCCCGTCGTCGTGCCAAGGGCCGCACTCGCCTGAGCGCCTGATGGTTCTGCCGCGTCTGCGGCCGAGTCCATCGATGTCTGTCTTCTGCAAAAAGTCCGCGCAACCCTTGTGCGGACTTTTTCATGTCCGCATGTTCATGTCGGCATGAGCACGCCTTCATGAGCATGATTCCATGAACGCCCACTTCCCGCCCTCTGCGCGAGTACGCACGGGGGCCGAATACGCACGCGTGTTCGAACAGGCCCGCCGCACCTCCGACCCGATCCTGAGTCTGCATTGGCTGGCCGGCGAAACGCCGGCGAAACTGGGTCTGGCGGTCTCGCGCAAGGTCGATCCCAATGCGGTGGGCCGCAACCGCATCAAACGCGTATTCCGCGATCAATTCCGAAAGCTGCGCGCGCAACTGCCCGCCGGCGAATATGTGGTGGTCGCCCGCGTAGCCGCGCGCAAAGCCGACAATGCGCAGCTGCGCGAGACTTTTCTGCGCACGCTGGTGCGTGCCGGTGCATTGCCCGCGTCGGCCGCGCCCGGCACAATGCCGCCGGTCACGAAACCTCTTCCTTCCCTTTCCCGCAACACGCCCAAACCGGACGTTTCCGCCGGTTGAGAATGCCTGCCTGATGAACCAGACCCGTGTCTTCCTGTTTTTCGCCTGGCTGATGGTGGCGACCCTGTTGTGGATGGAGTGGGGCAAGTTCAACGCGCCCAAGCCGGCCGACCTGCCGACCGCCACGACCCAGCCGCAGCCCGCAAGCCTCGGCTCGGTGCCTTCCGCCTCGCCGGTCCCGCAGCCGGCCGCCACGGTGACGAATGCGGGCGTGCCCGTGGCGCCCGCGGTCGAAGCCGCTGCCAACAAGGCCAGCGCTACTGCGGCTCCCGCACGGCAGAGCGTGGTGGTCAGCAGCGACTTGCTGCGCCTGACCATCGACGGCGGCAACGTATTGGAAGCGGTGTTGCTGAAGTATCCGCAAACCAAGGCCGCCGGCAGTCCGCCCGTGGTGTTGTTCACCCAGGATCCGGCGCACTACTACACGGCGCAGAGCGGTTGGGCCAACGGCAAGAATCCGGCGCCCAGCCACCTGGGCGGCTTTGTCCCGGAAAACGGCGCCGGCGTGGTGAATCTCGCGCCCGGGGCAGCGTCGGTGTCGGTGCCCTTCATATGGAATGGACCGGAAGGCGTCGTGATCCGCCGCACCTACACACTCAAGCGCGACGACTACGCGGTGGGCGTGCGCGATGAAGTGGTCAACAACAGCAACGCGCCCTGGGAGGGCACGATCTACCGCCAGCTGGAACGGCAGCCGCCGGTGATCAAGACCGGCATGACCAATCCGGAATCCTTCAGCTTCAGCGGCGCCACCTGGTACAGCGTGCAGAAGCAGTACGAGCGGCTGAAGTTCGCCAAGTACATGGACGATGGCAAGTTGAATCAGGATGCGAGCGGCGGTTGGATCGCAATGCTGCAGCATCATTTCTTCAGCGCATGGATTCCCGATCAGAAAGCGGACGTCAAAATACAGACCGACGAGATCAATGGCCACGCACTGATTCGCGAACTCGGCCCGAGTTTGAGCGTCGCTCCAGGTCAGAAGCAGGTTACTGAAGCAAGACTGTTCGTGGGACCGAAATTGATAGCGCAGATGCAGGCGCAGGGCGTCAACCTGAATCGCGCAGTGGATTACAGTCAGTTTCGCATTTTCGATTTCATAGGCCAGGGACTGTTCTGGATCCTCAGCCATCTGCATTCTTTATTCGGCAACTGGGGCTGGTCGATCATCGGCCTGGTGGTGCTGGTGAAGCTGGCGCTGTATCCGCTGGCCAACAAGCAGTACGAGAGCGCCAACAAGATGCGCGCGCTGGCGCCGCGCGTGGCCCAGCTCAAGGAGCGCTACGGCGACGATCGCGCCAAGCATCAAGCGGCGATGATGGAGCTGTACAAGAAGGAGAAGGTCAATCCGATGGGCGGCTGCTTGCCGATCCTGGTGACCATGCCGATCTTCCTGGCCCTGTACTGGGTGTTGGTGGAGTCGGTGGAACTGCGCCAGGCGCCGTGGTTCCTGTGGATCCACGATCTGACCGCGCGCGATCCGTACTTCATCCTGCCCGCGCTGAACATGCTGGTGATGTGGACCACGCAGAAGATGACGCCTGCCGTGGGCATGGATCCGATGCAGCAGAAGATGATGCAGTTCATGCCGCTGGTGTTCGGCGTGATGATGGCCTTCTTCCCGTCGGGCCTGGTGCTGTACTGGGTGACCAACGGCAGCCTGGGCTTGCTGCAGCAATGGTGGGTCGGCAAGAAACACGGCAAGCCGCTGGCCGCGCCTGAAGCCAAGGGCAAGGCGATAGAGAAGGGCAAGGCGATAGAAAAGAAGACGACCGAGAAGTAATCGGTCGCATCGGCAACACTAAGGAACCCGCCGGAAGGCGGGTTCCTTTTTATTGAACGAACCCGCGTTCGGGAATATGCAAGACTTCCGCCTGATGATTGCGCCCGCACCCACGATCGATCCGAATGCCGACACCATCGCCGCCGTCGCCACTGCGCCAGGTGCGGGTGGCGTCGGCATCGTGCGCTTGTCGGGTCCGCGCGCGCGCGTCATCGCCGAAAGCATATGCGGCCGCAGCTTGCGGCCACGCCACGCGCATCACGTGCGTTTTTCCGAACACAACGGGGACACCATCGACGACGGCCTCGCGCTGTCCTTTCCGGCACCCAACAGCTTCACCGGCGAAGACGTGGTCGAATTGCAGGCGCACGGCAGTCCGGTCGTGCTGCAGCAACTGGTGATGCGCGCCTGCGCGCTGGGTGCGCGGCATGCGCGTCCGGGCGAGTTCAGCGAGCGCGCCTTCCTCAACGAGCGACTGGATCTGGCCCAGGCCGAGGCCATCGCCGACCTGATCGCCGCTTCCGACACGCGTGCCGCGCGCGCGGCGCGGCGTGCGCTGGAGGGGGTGTTCTCGCAACGCGTGGAGGCCATCGCCGACAGCTTTTCGGCCTTGCGCGTGCATGTGGAAGCGGCCATCGATTTCGCCGACGAATCCATCGACACGCTCGGCGGCCAAGCCGTGCGAAAAAAACTGGCGGCGACGCAGGTCGACCTGTCGCGATTGCTGGCCGACGCCGAACGCGGACGCAAACTCCGCGACGGCCTGCATGCGGTGATCGTGGGTCCGCCCAATGCCGGCAAGAGCTCCTTGCTGAACGCGCTGGCCGGCGGCGATCGCGCCATCGTCACCGACATTCCCGGCACCACCCGCGATGTCTTGCGCGAAACCATGCGCCTGGATGGTCTGGAACTGACGCTGGTGGACACCGCCGGCTTGCGCGAGGGCGGCGATGCCATCGAACGCGAAGGCATGCGCCGCGCACGCGCCGAACTGGAAACCGCGGACCTCGCCCTGGTGGTGCTGGATGCGCGCGACCCCGCCGCTGGGCTGTCGGCGGTGGAGGGTGTACTCGCGACGGTGCCTCTGCGCCTGTTGATCCACAACAAGAGCGACCTGCTGGCCTCGCCCCCGGCCGATACCGAGACCACGGTGCATGTCTCGGCCCTCGACGGGCGAGGCCTGGAAACACTGCACGCTCGCCTGCGAGGCCTGGCCATGGGGAACACGCAGGAGGCCAGCGCCGGGGAGTTCTCCGCGCGCGGCCGCCACGTCGACGCTTTGCGCAGAGCCCAGGAACACGCGAATACGGCAAACCGTGAACTGGATCACGAAAGGCTGGAGCTAGCCGCCGAAGAATTGAGGCTGGCTCACGAAGCCTTGGGCGAAATCACCGGGAGGATTTCGCCGGATGACATGCTGGGCCGCATTTTTTCCACTTTCTGCATCGGCAAATGAGCCCGCGGAAGCCGACAAATGCCCTGGCATGCTTCATGCTTGGCTGGTATGGGGTTTTTTCCAATTGCTGCTTGTCTGGGGAGTAAACGAATGTCTGTTGTCACGATTTCAAAGAAGTCGCGCTGGATTGCGCTGTCGCTGGTGGTCGCGTTGGCGGCCTGTTCCAAGGACGAGCAGGCCGGCACCGAAGCGACCACGACAACGCCCACCGCCGCGCCCGTAACGGCTGCGCCCGCACCGGCCGTTTCGGCTCAGGTCCAGGCGATGAGCGCCGAACAGCTGCGCGCCGCGGCCACCAAGGCGCTGGGCGAGAACCGTATCTATGCCCCAGGCGGCGACAACGCCATGGAGTACTACCTGGCGCTGCGCGACAAACTGCCCAGCGACCCGGCCGTGACCAGCGCATTGACCGATCTGATGCCCTATACGCTGATCGCCACCGAACAAAGCATTGGCCGTGAGGACTTCGTCGAAGCCCAGCGTCTCTCGGCGCTGCTCGAAAAAGCCGATCCCAAGGCGCCGGCGCTGCCGCGTCTGAAGCAAACCATCGCCAACGCGCAGTTGGCGGTGGCGGCACGCGCGGAAACCGAAAAGACCAAGGAAGTCACCGACGCCGAGGCCAAGGCGCTGGAAGAAAAGCGTCTGGCCCAGCAGGCCGAACAGCAGCGCGCCGCGGCCGCGGCTCTGGCGACCCAGCAGCAGCAGGACGCCGCGCGTGCGGCCGAAGCCGAGCGTACCGCCGCCGCCCAGCGTGAAGCCGCCGCCGCCGCTCAACGTGAAGCCGCCGCACGCACCGCTGCCGCCACACCGGCCACCACCAAACCAGCTGCCAGCAGCACCTCGCTGAAGGTAGTCAGTTCGCCGTCGCCGCGTTATCCGCCTGAAGCGTTGCGTGCCGGCACCGCCGGTGAAGTGCTGGTGGAGATCACCGTGGGTACCGATGGCTCGGTGACCAACGCGCGCGTGGTGCGCGCCACCCCGCCGCGCGTCTTCGATCGCGAAGCGTTGAATGCCGTGCGTCGCTGGAAGTTCGAGCCCATCGATGCGCCGACCACCACGCGCCGTACCCTGGCTTTCAATCCGGGTTGATACACGACGCAACAGCTACGAGAAGGCCGGCGTAAGCCGGCCTTCTTTGTTTGGGTGGGGATGAGCTAAGCGTAGGCACCGCGAGCTGGGAAGCCGGATTGCAGGCAAACAAGAATACGGCCAGTGCAAAATAAAACCGTCATCCCGGAGCATGCCGGGACCCAATTCGCAGCGCTCGGGCAGACGGGTTAGCAGTGGAAAATGAAGTGCTTCGCTGCGGGATGAAGAGACATTTCAATACGATGCATGCGCTGCCACGCATCGCTCGTATGCGTCACGGGTTGGCTTCTTATGGCGCACGTTCCGACACTGCGTCAACTGAAAGTTGGGTCCCGGCATGCGCCGGGATGACGGTTATTTCTTTTCTTCAGGGAAACCATCCAAGCGATTCGTTCCCTTCTCGGCGCAGGCTCAGTCGCAGAAGGCAACTAGGCCTGCGCCTCTGACCAATGCCGCCTCGAAGAGGCTGCGCATCGCCGCAAACGCGTCCAGCGCCCCGCGGTTGCCGCCGAGTTCGCTCACGTTGGTCGTGAATATCTTCATGAGCGTGGTGATCTGGGCAGGCTGCAGAAAAGAATCTTCGAAATACTTGAGACCTGCGCCGGCCAGGCTGCCCTTGTCGAACAGAACCGCCAGCGAGCGGTGGGCATCGAGATCGATGGAGCCCGCCAGTTCAAGACCGCTGGGATCGTCGGGCATATCGGTGGTGGATGGATCTGTGTAGTAAATGTCCAGCATGGTCAATCCAAGGTTCGAACGGTTCCATCTTCGTTGACGGTGGCGCGGTAGCGTTTGTATTGTCCGCCGTACAATCTCTCGGGTTGCTTTTGTTGGAGTGGGCTCAACCAGAGATAGCCAGCCGTTCTTGTTGATACCGCCGCGTCGCCGCGAACCACAGGATCGCCGCCAATCCGAAACCGGTCGCCAAGTAGACCGCCCATTGCTGTGCGGTGATCACTTCGCCGCGCACGACTTTCAGGATCAGCTGGTTCTGCGCAAGGAAAGGCACCGCGAACTGCCACAGCTGGGTCTTCACTGGGTTCACCATCAGCACGATGGTCGGAAGCATCGGCAGCAGCATCAGCCAGGTCATGTGGCTCTGCGCTTCCTTCATGCTCTTGGCCGCAGCGGCGAGATAGGTCAGTAGGGTGGTGCCGATGAACACCATCGGCACCAGAATCAGGAGCAGTTTGGCGATGGCCATGAAGCTGACCTCCATCTGCCGGCCTACCGACGGCGACAGCAACGCTCCCAGCTTGAACGCCAGCAAGGTGAGCAGCAGCGAGATCAACGCGATCACGCACGCCGCCGCGATCTTGCCGCTGACGATGGCGCCGCGCGGTGCCGGGGTCGCCAACAGCGGCTCCAGCGATTGACGTTCGCGCTCGCCTGCCGTCGCATCAAGGATGAGCGAGACGCCGCCGAGGAACGCGCTGATGATGAGGAAGTAAGGGAGGATGAAAGAGAGTAGGCGGCCGCGTTGCGCTTCGGGCGTGGCCAGATCGGTCTGCCGCACTTGCAAAGCCGTTGCCGTGCCGGGACTGATCCCGCGTGCCAGCAGGCGCAGCGCACCGGTCTGCCCGCCGTAAGCGTCAAGCAGTCCACGCAGACGCCGCACCGGGATCTCGGCATCCTGGCGTGTGCTGTCCTGGATGATCTCCAGCGGAGCCGGCAGACTTTTCCGCCACTGCTCGGGGAATTCCGGACCGATCCGCAGGATCACGTCCTCTTCCTGGTTGGCGATGGCCGCATTGATGTCTTTCGGCGGCGTCTTGATGACGACGTTCTGGCCTTCCAGCCAGGCGACCAGGTTGGGCGCGTGCTCGCGCCCGACTACGGGCAGTTCCAAAGGCTTCTCGGTCTGGCTGCGCGCGCGGCTTTCGCCCAGCGTGCCCAGGCCGATGATCAGCAAGGGAGTCAGCAACGGGCTGAGCCCCAGCGCGAGCAGCAGGGTGCGACGGTCGCGGAAAATGTCGCGCAATTCCTTGCGCATCACGGTCATCAGAGCGCGGAGGGATTTCATGCGTGCAGTCCTTCTTCCGAGCCGATCGCTTTCACGAATGCGTCTTCCAGGTTGTCTTCGCCGGTCTGCGCGCGCAGTTCGTCGGCGGTGCCCGAGGCCACCACTTGTCCGCGCGCGACGATCACGATGCGGTCGCACAGCGCGGCGACCTCTTGCATGATGTGGCTGGAGAAGACCACGCAGCGGCCCTCGGCACGCAGTTGCTTGAGGAATTCGCGCAGGCCTCGCGTGGTCATCACGTCCAGGCCATTGGTGGGTTCGTCCAGGATCACGTTGCCGGGATCGTGGACCAGGGCGCGGGCGATCGCGGTCTTGGTGCGCTGGCCCTGCGAGAAGCCTTCGGTGCGACGGTCGATGAAGTCCTGCATGTTCAACGCCTGCACCAGGCCCTCGGTGCGAGTCGCGATCGTGGCCGCATCCAGCCCATGCAGTTCGCCGAAATAGGCGATGTTCTCGCGCGCGGTCAAACGCTTGTACACGCCGCGCGCATCGGGCAGCACGCCTAGCGCCCGCCTTACCGCTTCGGCTTCGGTCGCCGTATCGTGCCCATCGACCAGCACGCGGCCGCTGTCGGGCTTCATCAGCGTGTACAGCATGCGCAGGGTAGTGGTCTTGCCGGCGCCATTGGGGCCGAGCAGGCCGGTGATCTCGCCGTCGCGCGCTTCGAAGCTGACGCCATCGACGGCCTTGACCACCGTTTTCGCGGAGGCGAAGGATTTATGCAGAGCTTGTACGTCGATCATGGTTCCCATCCGTAAAAGCCGGTGAACGGCGGCGTATAGGCCAGCTTGGCCAGGCATTTGGCGTCGAGTTTGCCGGCATCGGCGGTGTCGATGAACTGCCCCATCAGCTTGGGCATGCAGCCGATGCCGATCACGTTGTGGCCCTGTCCGCGCAATACCAGGTGGCGCCCATTCGGTAGCGACTTGACCACCGCATCCCCATAACGCGGCGGTGTGACCGGGTCGAATTCGCCCGACAGCAGCAGCGCCGGCACCTTGGTCTTCAATGGCGCGCGGAAACCCGCCGGGCGCGTTCCCTTCGGCCAGACCGCGCACTGCGCGGCCAGGTAACGGGAGAAGTCGTTGCCGAGCAGGGTGCCTTCGTCGGCGGGATTGGCCTTGAGCTCGCCGCCGTCCTCGCTGCAGATCACCGACAGCTGCATGCCGAGGGTGATGCTGTCGGCCATCTGGTCGCCCAGCATTTTCGAAAGCGCCATCAACGCGTCGTAGCGTCCGTTGGCGGCTTCGTTCAACTGCAGCGGCAGCAGCGACGAGGCCAGCGGCATGTAGGCGTACATGCGGACCAGACCGGCCACTAGCGCAGGGGTGAGCTTTTCCTGCTTGCTTTCGCCGGTGATGCCGTCGCGATACGTCACCAGCGGCGGATCGGTCTCCAGTTTCGCCATCAACGCCCGCAGTTTCTCGCGAGGGTTGCCCATGCGCCGCACGCAGGCTGGGGTCTTGGCGCAGAGCGCGAACTGCAGATCCAACGCGTCTTCCAGATTCCGCGAAAACTCGTTGCCCAACACCAGAGAGTTGGGCGCCACACTGTCGAGCACGAGGGTGCGCGTGCTGGCCGGATACTTGGCGGCATACTGCTGGGCCACGCGTGTGCCGTAGGAAATACCGACCAGGTTGATCTGCGCGGCGCCGATCGCCTTACGCACCGCGTCCAGATCCTGGATCGCTTCGCTGGTGGTATAGAAGCGCGGGTCGGCGCGTTTGGACAGCGAGACCAGGCAGCGCTTGGTGTAGTCGCTGGCGGCCTGCGGCGTGGGCAGTTGGGTTTCGTCGAAGGGCTCCTTGCAAGTCAGCGCATTGGAGGCGCCGGTGCCGCGCTGGTCGACCAGAATGAGGTGGCGCTTTTTACGGGTCTCGGCGAATGCGCCGGCGGTCGACGGATAGCTTTCCAGCGCCGACTGTCCGGGCCCGCCGGCGAGCATGAAGACCGGATCGGGTTCGGCCGCATCGTCCTTGTCGGCGGGTATCCAGGCGATTTTCAGGCCGATCTTGCGGCCGTTCGGGGCGGCCGGATTTTCCGGCACCTGCAACGTCGCGCACTGCGCGGCCAGCGCATCGCCGGAAAACGGCGTGCTCAGCGAGCAAGTCTTGAACTCCAGGGAACCCAACTTGCGGTTCTGCGCGTTAGCGGCGCAGGCGAGAGTCAGCAGGGCAGCAGCAATCAGTATCCGACGCATGGCGTCTCCGGTGAGCGGTCTTCCAGACCCTTATGTTGTCACGACGGAGACGGGCGGCGGATGTGACCAAAGGCAGGGCAATGGTTTTTCCTTCTCCCCTCGGGAGAAGGTGCCCGCAGAGCCTGCTCCGTACTTGATACGGGGGGAGGATGAGGGTGGGAAGTAACTTGCCGATACGGTCTCAGAAAGCGCTGACGGCTTATATTCAAAGGTCCACTACAAGCTGAGAGTCCACGCCCTCATCCGTCGCGTCGCGCCACCTTCTCCCGATGGGAGAAGGGAAGCAATCATTTCGAAGAAACGTACTTCTCCCGCCGAATCTGCGGAATCGGCAGCCCATCGGCCTTCAACGATTCGAAGCAGGCGTCCACCATATTGGGATTGCCGCACAGGTAGGCGATGTCGGTTTCCGGGTTGGGCGAAAACTCGGCCAAGAACTGCTGCACGTAACCGCGGCGCACGTCGGCGTGGGGGTTCTCCGGCAATTCCCGCGAGAAGCAGGGCACGAAGCGAAACTGCGGGTGGGCGTCGGCGAAGGCGCGGAAATCGTCGCCGTACAGCAATTCTTCCGGGGTGCGCGCGCCGAACAGCAGCACCACTTCGATGCCGCGTTCGGCGATAAGTTTCTCCACCAGCGGCAGCATCGCGCGGTAAGGCGTGACCCCGGTGCCGGTGCCGATGAAGAGATAGCGCTTGTTGGCGTCGCCCGGCATCAGGCAGAAACGTCCGTACGGGCCGCTGGCATCGATACTGCCGCCGATCTCCAGGCCTTCGAACAGGGCGGTGGCCGCGCCGCCGGCCACGTAGCTGACTGCGATTTCCACGCCTTCGCCCGGACCGATGGCGTGGTCGTGGATGGTGGCCAGCGAATAGCTGCGCTTGGCGGGGGTGCCGTCGGCGTAGCTGAAATGCACCTGGATGAACTGGCCGGGGATGAAATCCAACGGCTGGCCGTCGCCGCGCGCGAACACGTAGTGACCGACGGAGGGCGCCAGCATGCGGCGTTCTACCAACTTGAGCGGGAAATGGACGATGGCCAAGGATCGGAACCGGAACAGTCTGGTGCCGGGAGTGGCCCGACGGGACGCCTATAATAAGCGCTTGCACACTCCGGGCGCCCCGTTGGCGCCGCAAGGCCTCCTCAATGGTTTCCCAAGCTGCACCCTCCGCGGCCACGCCCGCGCTCTCCGTCACCGACCTGCGCAAGACCTACGACACCGGCGTGCAAGCGCTCAAAGGCGTGTCGCTGCAAGTCGCGCCAGGCGATTTCTTCGCTCTGCTCGGCCCCAACGGCGCGGGCAAATCCACCTTGATCGGCATCGTCAGTTCGCTGGTCAACAAGACGGCCGGGGAAGTGGAGGTGTTTGGCGTCAATCTGTCCCAGGACCGCGACGGCGCCATGCGCCTGCTCGGTTTGGTGCCGCAGGAGCTGAACTTCAACATGTTCGAAAAGCCCCTGGACATCCTGGTCAACTACGCCGGTTTCTACGGCCTGCCGCGCGCCGAGGCGCTGGTTCGCGCCGAGGAGGAACTCAAGCGGGCCCAGCTCTGGGACAAGGCCACCAGCATGTCGCGCACTTTGTCCGGAGGCATGAAACGCCGACTGATGATCGCCCGGGCCATGATGACCCGTCCCCGCCTGCTGATCCTGGACGAGCCCACCGCCGGTGTGGACATCGAGATCCGGCGCGGCATGTGGAAGACGTTGAAGGAAATCAACGCCGCGGGAACCACCATCATCCTCACCACGCACTATCTCGAGGAAGCGGAAAGCCTGTGCCGCAACGTGGCGATCATCGACCGCGGCACCATCGTCGAACAGGGGCCGATGCGTGCGCTGCTGGCCAAGCTCGATGTGGAAGGCTTCGTGTTCGATATCGATGGCCCATTGCCTGCGCAATTGCCGACGATCGAAGGAACCACGCTGGTCGCCACCGACGACCATACTCTTGATTTGGACATGCCGCGGGCGATGGATCTCAACCGCGTGTTCGCGGCGCTGGGCGAGGCGGGCATCCGCGTGCGGTCGATGCGTACGAAGAGCAATCGGTTGGAGGAGCTGTTCGTGCGGCTGACAGGCGATGAAGCGGCGGCCAAGCGGGAACAGGCGGCATAGATAGAAAATCCCCTCCCTTGCGAAGCAGGGGAGGGCTAGGGAGGGGTGCTTTTGATTTTGCTGTTGTTGTTGCTTTGAGAAAAACCAAAAGCAAGATCAAAAGCCAACCCCTCCCCAACCCTCCCCTGCTTCGCAAGGGAGGGGGCCAAAAGCAGAAGCAGAAGCAAAACGAAGAGAGCGCAATGAACCAAGCCGTCACCACCACCTCGCTGCAGAAGAACTTCATCGCCCTCGGCACCATCGTGCGCCGCGAGATCATGCGCATCCTGCGCATCTGGGGCCAGACCCTGGTGCCGCCGGCGATCACCATGACCTTGTACTTCCTGATCTTCGGCGGCCTGATCGGCTCGCGCATCGGCGATATGGGCGGCTACACCTACATGGAGTTCATCGTTCCCGGTCTGGTGATGATGAGCGTCATCCAGAACAGCTACGGCAACATCTCCTCCAGTTTCTTCGGCGCCAAGTTCGGCCGCCATATCGAGGAACTGCTGGTCAGCCCGATGCCCAATTGGGTGATCCTGGGCGGCTACGTGGCCGGCGCGGTGCTGCGCGGACTCATGGTCGGCGCCATCGTGCTGGTGATCGCCATGTTCTTCACCAAGGTGCGCGTGCCGCATCCCTTCATCACCTTGACCACGGTGCTGCTGGGCGCCACCATCTTCTCGCTGGCCGGTTTCATCAACGCGGTGTACGCGAAGAAGTTCGACGATGTTGCCATCGTGCCCACTTTCATCCTCACCCCGTTGACCTACTTGGGCGGCGTGTTCTATTCGGTCAAGCTACTGCCGCCGTGGGCTGAGGCGATGACCCATGCCAACCCGATCTTTTACATGGTCAACGCTTTCCGCTACGGGTTGCTGGGCACCAGCGACGTGCCGGTATGGGTGGCTTATGCGCTGATGCTGATTTTCGTGGCGGTGCTGGGGGCGTTGGGATTGTGGCTGTTGAAGCGCGGCGTGGGTTTGAGGAGCTGAGGTCGTGAAGCGGTGGTTGCTGCCGTTGCTGCTGACCGTCGCTCCTGCTCTGGCCGAAGTGCCGCCGGAAGCCTCCGCCGAAGCATCCAGTGAAAATCCATCGGCGACGCTGTACGACCACGCCAGGAACGATGGCTCGCTCGTAGCGACGGCGCAGATCTGCGACTTCCCCAAGGACGAAGTGGAGCAAGTGCGTTCCGGCCTGGAAAAGGAGCAGCGCTACAAAGTTGAGCAGCAAGGCGAAACTTTCGATGCGGCCGGCTACGCGGAAGCCTTTGCGGCCGGAAACCGGAGCATGCATGAGCTATTGGCCTTGGTGATTCCACAACAAAGCCCGGAGCAGTACGAGGCCAATTGCGGCGAGGTGCGGGAGCAGTTCGACACCGTGCGCTGTATGGTTTCGTCGTCGATCGAGTGCAGGTAAGTGCGGCTCGGCCACGCCTGTCCGTAAAAGCCCATCAAGCAGGGGACAGTCCCAGCAATGCGAATACTGGTTCTTGGCGCCGGCGGCACCGGCGGTTACTTCGGCGGCCGCCTCGCCCAATCCGGCGCTGACGTCACTTTCCTGGTGCGGCCGGCGCGCGCCGCGCAGCTCGAACGGCACGGCTTGCAGATCCGCAGTCCGCTCGGCGACGCGGATTTTCCGGTCGCGTATGTCGTGGCCGAAGAATTGAAGACGCTGGCTGCCGAAAAGCCCTTCGACCTCGTCCTGCTCAGCTGCAAAGCCTACGACCTGGACAGCTCGCTCGACGCTATCGCTCCGGCGGTCGGCCCGCAGACCACGGTCATGCCCATCCTCAACGGCCTGCTGCATTACGCGGCGCTGGACGCGCGCTTCGGCCGCGAACGCGTGCTCGGCGGATTGTGCTTCATCAGCGCGATGAAAGGTCCCGGCGGTGAAGTGCTGCATCTCGGCAAGCCGGCATCGATCACCTTCGGCGAGCGCGAAGGCGATCCTGACAGTGCCCGCGTACGCGACTTCGCGCAGCTATGCGAACAAGCCCGACTCGATCATCTGGCTTCACCCGATATCAACCAACAACTCTGGATCAAGTACAGCTTCCTTACCGCGCTCGCTGCCGGGACCTGCCTGATGCGCGCGAGCGTGGGACGGATCGTGGCGGGAGAGGGCGGATCCGATTTCATGCGCGCGCTGTACCGCGAATGCGTGGATGTCGCCGCAGCGGCGGGAGAGCCCATTCCCGAAGCCGCGCAGACGAACGCTCTCGGCACGCTTACCCAGACCGATTCACCGGTGAAGGCGTCGATGCTCCGCGATCTAGAAGCGGGGCAACGGGTCGAAGCGGCGCACATCGTCGGCGACATGCTGCACCGCGCCCGATCCTCCGGCGTCTCTGCTCCCTTGCTCGCCGCTGCCTGGTGCCACCTGCAGGCCTACGAAGCGGGGCGGATGGACGCGAAGGTTTCGTAGGCCGACTTACGGGATTGCAGACAGCCGGAAAAAGTCGCGCGCCGTCGCCGTCGTCATCGCCGCCGTGGTCGCCACCTCCTCGCCGCGATCGCGCGCCAATTCCTCGACGATATGCGCCAGAAATCGCGGTTCGTTGCGGTGGTGCGAGGGTTTGGGCTTGACCGTGCGCGGCAACAGGTAGGGCGCGTCGGTCTCGATCATCAGTCGGTTGGCGGGGATGCTCTTCACCAGTTCACGCAGATGCAGGCCGCGGCGCTCGTCGCACAGCCAGCCGGTGATGCCGATATGCCAGTCGCGGTCCAGATAATCGAACATCTCTTCGCGAGTGCCGGTGAAGCAATGCACCACCGCCGGCCCGATCCGTCCCTCGAAACTCTTCATCACCGCCATGAAATCGGCGTGCGCGTCGCGTTGGTGCAGGAACAGCGGCTTGCCCACGCCTTCGACGGCGAGGTCCGCCGCGATCTGCAACTGCCGCTCGAAGGCCCTGCGCTGCGCCGGGCGCGGCGAGAAATCGCGGAAGTAATCCAGCCCGCATTCGCCCACCGCGACCACTTCCGGATGCGCGTGCAGGGCGCGCATCTCGGCATCGCATTCGTCCGTGTACTCCACCGCGTGGTGCGGGTGCACGCCGGCGGTGGCGAACAGGAAACCGGGATGGGCCTGGGCCAGCGCCAGCGCCTTAGGGGAATGTTCGCGGCTGGCGCCGGTGACCATCATCTGCACGATTCCGGCATCGCGCGCGCGTTGCAGCACCGCGTCACGGTCGTGGTCGAAACTGTCGTGGGTGAGGTTGGCGCCGATATCGATGAGTTGCATACGGCGAAGTTTAGAGCGTGTGGTGAACTTTGGGTCTCTCTTCCGACGATGGGAGAGAGGTAAAGATTCAGTTCTTTGCGAAAAGCCGGATCCTCACCCTGCGCTTTGCGCGTCCCTCTCCCGCAATGCGAGAGAGGGGTTTTCGGTCAGCGGCGATCAGTTCAACTGGCAGGACGCGGGCTTGCTCGAGGTGAACAGCGCCGAGGTCGCCCACTCCGGATGGTCGATGAAGGGGTTGCGGTTGCCCTGGAAGCTGTAGATCACTTCGTTGCGCTCGCGCTCGGCCGCATCCGGCGGATCGGCCTGGTGCCAGGCCAGCAAGGTGGAAAGCAGGCCCATGTAGGCGGGCGACGCGGAAGTGATCACGATCAGGCTGCGGTTGTCGGTGAGTTCCAGATCGGGTTCGGACTGGCCGTTGCCCGGATGGGTGCCGCCTTCGTAGCGGATCGCCATGTACAGCACGGCGCGGGCGATGTCGCCGCGGCGATGGCCCCAGGTTTCGAACGAACCGCTGTTGCCGTCCGGACCCTTGAACCAGTTGCCGTTGCCCGGATAGGTGCCGCTGCCGCCGCCGAAGCCGTTGTTCGCTTCGGTGGCGCGCTCGCTGCAGCCGGACGACTGCGCGCAGGCCGCGTACGGCTTGTTGCCGCGGTCGGCGTTGTAGCCGGTGTCGCTCAGGTAAAGCATGTGGGTGTCGGTATACGGCGCATACGGCAGGCCCAGATCGCCGGTGGCGCTGCCGAAGC
This sequence comes from Pseudoxanthomonas sacheonensis, assembly GCF_031455975.1. Taxonomy (GTDB): domain Bacteria; phylum Pseudomonadota; class Gammaproteobacteria; order Xanthomonadales; family Xanthomonadaceae; genus Pseudoxanthomonas_A; species Pseudoxanthomonas_A sacheonensis_A. The sequence goes on from NZ_JAVDTT010000002.1 coordinate 729,164, forward strand.
CGAGCGAATTGGGCCAGGTGTGCTCACGGTTGTAGGTGATGCCGGTGCCGGTGCCCGCCCGCTCGCTGCCCTTCAGATAACTGCGATTGCGGTAGACGTCGAGAATGCGGCCGGCGTTGTTGGGATCTTCGTCGGCGATTTCGAGAATGGTCCAGGTGTTGGTGGTGCCGCCGCTGTACGGATACGCGGTGTGGCCTTTGATCGTGGCGTGTAGCGAGCAGCGCAATTGCGGTGCGCTGCTGGCGTTGACGTGCGAATAGTAGCTGCCGCCGCCGCTGCCGCTGGCCACGCTGAAATCGATCGCCGTGTCCTGCGCGGGATGCGCGCCGCCGGTGTCGGACACCTTGCTGGCCACCACGCGGAAAGTGCAGCTTTCGCCGGCGTAAAGCGCGGTGTTGGTGGAAACGGGGAAAGCGCTGCCCGAGCTGGCATGCGTCAGCACCACGGTGCCCGAGGTGCCACAGACCAGGGTGAAGGCGCCGCTGGTCAGGTTCACCGTTTCGCTGAAGCCGACCGAAAGATCGCCCGCGGCGGGGAAGTCGGTCGCCCCCTGCATCGGCGTGGTGGCGGTCACCACGGGTGGTGGATTGGGGGCGGAGAAGGTTTGATTGTTGTTGCAGCCGCCGAAAGTCTGCGCCGCCGAACTGCGCCAGGTGAAGTTGGCCAGACTGCCGCTGCCGCCCAGTTGCAGCGAAGTGCCGGCGGCGGTGCTGCCGGTTTCCGATACCGGCAAGTTACTGCTGGTGAGGCCCGCGGCCGGGCCGTTGCTGGCGGTGATGGCCCCTTCGTAACTCAGGAACTGGACCACGGCGCCGCTGCCGTTCACCAGCGCCATGCCGTCGTTCGGGCCATTCTGGATGCCGTTGCTGGGGTAGCTGAGCGTGGCGATGCGCACGCTGCCACCGCAGCTCACCAGGCTGCCGGCGGGCACCAGATCGTTGTCGTAAGTGGTCGCCGCGCTCGGCGAAGAACCGTTGTACAGGTAGATGCGGTAGCTGCCGAGGCTCTCGCCGGCCGTGGCGACCACCTCGATGCGTTCGCCGACATCGCCGCTGGCGGTCGCGTCGTCGTAATGCACTTCGTTGATGAAGACTTCGGCGTGGGCGTAGCCGCACAGCGGCAGCAGGGCGAGGGCGAGCAGGCGGGAACAAGCGTGCGTAGACGACATCGGCGAATCCTTTCGAAGGGGTCTGGCCGCAATCTAGCCCATGCCGATGACAGCCGCCACCGCACTCCGTCGCACTCTGATCCTGCAATGTGCGCGTGTTCCCGTTAGCCTTTGCCGATGAATTTGCCGTCTTTTCCCATCCAGGCCCTGCTGCCGCAGATCCGCACCTCGCTCGCCGCGCATACGCGCCTGGTGCTGGAAGCACCGCCCGGCGCCGGCAAGACCACCCAGGTGCCGCTGGCTCTGCTCGACGAGGCCTGGTTGGACGGACGCAAGATCGTGATGCTGGAACCGCGCCGGGTGGCCGCGCGCGCCGCTGCCGGTTTCATGGCCGGGCAACTCGGCGAAGCGATGGGCGAAACCGTGGGCTACCGGATCCGTTTCGAAAACAAGATCTCCGCCCGCACCCGCATCGAGGTGGTCACCGAAGGCATCCTCACCCGCATGCTGCAGGACGATCCCATGCTTGAGGGCGTAGGCGCCTTGCTGTTCGACGAATTCCACGAACGCCATCTGGCGGGCGATCTGGGCCTGGCGCTGGCGCTCGATGTGCAGGCGCAGCTGCGCGAGGATCTGCGCATCGTGGTCATGTCGGCCACGCTGGATGGTGAGAAGCTCGCGCGTTTCCTGGACGCGCCCAGGTTGAGCAGCGAAGGCCGCAGTTATCCGGTGACTGTCGCGCACTTCGCGGGACGACGCGACGAATCGCTCGAATCGCAGGCCAGGCGCGCGGTGGAAGAGGCGCTGGAAAAACATCCGGGTGATGTGCTGGTTTTCTTACCGGGACAGCGGGAGATAGCTCGAGTAGAAGCAGTGTTGAGCCCCTCTCCCGCCGGGAGAGGGGTTGGGGTGAGGGTGCGGCGAAGTAGCGATGGTTCGGACATGGCTGACTTCGCCGTACCTCAGCCGCTTGAGGCGGCTTCGATATCCGCCTCTTCGGGGCACCCCGTATCAAGTACGGGGCAGGCTCTTCTCCTGGAGGGAGAAGGGAAAGAGATCGTCGTCCTCCCCCTCCACGGCGAACTCTCCATCGAACAGCAATCCCAGGCCCTACGACCCGACCCGCAAAATCGCCGCCGCGTGGTGCTGGCCACCAACGTCGCCGAATCCAGCGTGACCCTGCCCGGCGTGCGCGTGGTGATCGATAGCGGCCTGGCGCGTGAGCCGCGTTACGACCCCAGCAGCGGTTTCGCACGGCTGGAGACCGTCAACATTTCGCAGGCCTCGGCCGACCAGCGTACCGGCCGCGCGGGCCGTGTCGCCGAAGGCTGGGCTTATCGCCTGTGGCCGCAATCGCAGCGGTTGGAACCGCAACGCCGTCCCGAGATCGCGCAGGTGGAATTGGCATCGCTGGCGCTGGAGCTCGCCGCCTGGGGCATCTCCGACCCCGGATCAGGTCCGGGGCAGGTTCTGCGTTTCGTCGACGCGCCGCCCGCCGGCGCGCTGTCGGCAGCGCGCGATCTATTGCGCAGGCTGGGCGCACTGGCCGATTCGAACTCGATTACCGCACTGGGCAAACGCATGCTGACGCTCGGCACGCATCCGCGCTTGGCGGCGATGCTGCTGTCGGCGCAGGGCGAAGAAGACCGGGCGCTGGCCTGCGATCTCGCCGCGCTGGTGGAAGCGCGCGATCCGCTGCGCAGCGGCGGCGACGCGCTCGCGGCGCGTTGGCGCGCGCTGTCCGCCTTTCGTCAGGGCCGCGTTGCCGGCGATGCGCATCGTTCAGGCCTGGCCGCGCTCGACGCAGCGGCCAAACAATGGCGTCGCCGATTGCGGGTCGACGGCACGGCCCCGCGCGAGATCGAAGCGCATCGCCTCGGCGATCTGCTGGCGCATGCGTTTCCGGACCGCATCGCCCATCAGCATCCGCTCGATCCGCGTCGCTATCAGTTGGCGAATGGACGCATGGCCCGCGTGTTCGACGACAGCGCGATCTTCGGCGAACCCTGGATCGTGGCCAGCGAGCTTCGCTACGAAGCCAAGGACGCACTGATCCTGCGTGCCGCGCCGGTCGACGAGGCCCGGTTGCGCCAGGAATTCCCGCAACGTTTCGTCACCGAAGATGCGGTGCGCTGGGACGCGGCAAAGCGCGCGCTATCGGCGCAGCGCGAAACCCGCTTCGACCAGATCGTGCTGGAAACCAAACCGGCCGGTCGCATCGATCCCCAGCATGCCGCCGCCGCGCTCACCGGGGCGGCGCGCGAACTCGGCCTGGAATCGTTGCCGTGGAGCGATTCGCTGGCGCAATGGCGCGAACGCGTGCGCTGCCTTCGGGATTGGCTGCCGGGGGAAGGATTCCCCGACCTGTCGGACGAAATCCTGCTCGAGACGCTGTCCGTATGGCTGCAACCGGCTTTCGTGGGCAAGACACGATTGGAAGCGTTGAGCGAAGACGAACTGGCCGATGCCTTGAAATCCCGGGTCGAATGGTCGCAGCGGCAACGCATCGACTCGCTGGCGCCGCCGCGCATCGCCGTGCCTTCCGGCATGGAGCGCAGAATCGAATACAGCCACGGCCAGTCGCCGGTGTTGGCGGTGAAATTGCAGGAACTGTTCGGTCTGGCCGACACGCCGCGTGTGGCGGAAGGGCGCATCCCGGTGACGCTGCATCTGTTGTCGCCGGGCGGCAAGCCGCTGCAGGTCACGCAGGACTTGCGCGGCTTCTGGGAGCGCACCTATCCGGAAGTGAAGAAGGAGATGAAGGGACGCTATCCGAGGCATCCGTGGCCCGAAGATCCGTGGTCGGCGACAGCCACGCATCGCGCCAAGCCCCGCGGCACTTAGCGCATCGCATTCAGCGCCCGGTCGGTCAGCGACGCAGGCGCTAACACGTCCTGAACATCCGGCGGCGGACACTGCTGTTCTCGACATGCATCTCAAGGAGCACCCGCATGAGCAAGCTCACCACCATCACCGACCGCGCCATGGACCTGGTCAGTCAGGCCGGCACCAGCCTCAAGCACGTCGGACCCAGCGCCAGCAAGCTGCTGCAAACCGGCGCCGCGTTAGGCGCGGTGAAGACCGGCGGCCGCGTGGCGGTGAAGTTCGTCCGCCGCAACCCGATCGTGGCCGTGGCCGCCGCGCTCGGTGTTGGCGTGTTGGCCTATGCCGCACATCGCAAGCGCAAGAGGGATGAGGCGAATGCACCGATCGAGGGTCGTTCCAAGCGCATCGAAGCCAAACGTGTGAACGGCACCGGCAAGGCACGCAAGACCACGACGTCGACTACTCGCGCACCGCGCGCGCGCAAGACAACGACACCTTCCGCCGAAGCCTGACCGAAGCATTGGTAGGAGCGCCCCATGAGCGCGAGCTTTACGACGGGGCCGATTCACTCCACGTCTTTAAGAGCTCGCGCCCATGGGGCGCTCCTACGTTGGCCTCCATTCGCCGGGGGCTAAGGCGCCCAGGCGGTAATCGCCTATGGAAATCCGAATCAAGCGTAGCGTCGGCAGGCCGACCGCGGCGGTCATCCGCCGCACCTGCCGGTTGCGGCCTTCGCTGATCGTTAGCTCGATCCAGGCATCCGGGACGGTTTTACGGAACCGCACCGGCGGATCGCGCGGCCACAGTTCCGTCGGCGTTTCCAGTGCGCGAGCCCGCGCCGGCAGCGTGATGCCGTCGTTCAACTGCACGCCCTCGCACAAAGCCGAAAGCTTGTCGTCGTCGACTACGCCCTCCACTTGCACCCAATAGGTCTTGGGTTGTTTGTGCCGCGGATCGGTGAGGCGATTGGCCAGCGTGCCGTCATCGGTCAACAGCAACAGGCCTTCGCTGTCGTAATCCAGGCGGCCGGCGGCGTAGACGCCGGCCGGCAAGCCGAATTCGGCCAACGTTCGCCGCGCAGGCGCGCTGCGGTCGGTGAACTGGCAAAGCACATTGAACGGCTTGTTGAAGGCAATGAGCATGGCATGGGCTTTCCTTCTCCTTCGGGAGAAGGTGGCGCGTAGCGCCGGATGAGGGCGGGAGAACTCAAGCTCACGGAAACCAACTTACAAGCTGATATCCCATTCCCTCATCCGCCCTTCGGGCACCTTCTCCCAGAGGGAGAAGGAAGATCAACCGGCCGGTTTCACGAACCGCAACGTCATGCGGTCGCTTTCGCCGATGGCCTTGTACTTGGCATCGTCCGCGGGTTCGTGGTCGTTCACCGGCGGCAAGGTCCACACGCCGTTGGGATGGTCCTTGGTGTCGCGCGGGTTGGCGTTGACTTCGCTCTTTTCCTGCAGCTTGAAGCCGGCCGCCTCGGCCATCGCGATCACCTGCGCCTGGCCCACGTAGCCGCTTTTGTCGTCGGCGGGTACGTCGGCCTTGGCACGATGTTCGACCACGCCCAGTATTCCACCCGGCTTGAGCACCGCGAAGAAGCCCTTGAACATGCCCTCGGCCTGGCCCGCGCTGCGCCAGTTGTGTACGTTGCGGAAGGTCAGCACCAGGTCCGCCGAATCGGCAGGGCCGAACACCGGCGCCTTGGGATCGTAGCCGACGATCTTCGCCTTTGCGTACTGCGCCAACGCGGCACCGAACTTGGTTTCCAGCGTGGTCTTGTTCTTCTGCTGGTAGTCGCGGCTTTTGCCTTCGGCCACGCTGGCAGGATCGACCACCGCGGCGATGTACTGGCCATTGTCGCGCAGGTACGGCGCCAGGATCTCCGAATACCAGCCGCCGCCGGGAGTGATCTCGATCACCGTCTGCGCAGGCGAAAGGCCGAAGAACGACAACGTTTCCTTCGGGTGGCGGTAACCGTCGCGCGCCACATTGGCCGGATCGCGCCAGCTGCCCGCCAGCACGGTGTCGAGGGCAGAAGCCGCAGTGGCTTCACTCTTCGCTGCAGGGGCTGCCGCGCCCTGCGCATGGGCACCAGTCACCGCGGACAAGGCTACGGCGACACCAAGAAAAAGGGAGAGACGATTCATGCAGCGGACTCCGCGTTGAAAGTGCGGCGAGCCTAGCATGCGCTCCGGTAAACGCGCGTTGCGCGCTCAGGCCAGTCGCAAGGCGTCCGGGTACGGCGGCGTGTCCGGATAGTCGCCGGCCTTCAACCGGGTTTGGAGTTCCTTCCACCACTGCACGTCGAAGATCTCCCCGTGCGCGCTCTTCAGCGCTTCCATCAAGAGAGGAGATAAGCCGAGGAACTTGGGGAACTGCTCCGGAAAGATGTCGTTGGGCGCGGCATAGAACCAACCGTCCTCCATCTCCTCCTCATGGTGGTGCGGTTGCGGGATGGCGCGGAAGTTGCACTCGGTCATCAGGCACAGCTCGTCGTAGTCGTAGAACACCGCGCGACCGTGTCCCGACACGCCGAAGTTCTTCAGCAGCAAGTCGCCAGGAAAGATGTTGTTGCGGGCCAGGTCCTTGATCGCCTGCCCGTAGTCGATCGCGGCCAGGCGCGCGGCCTCGGGCTTCTGTTCGCGCACGTACAGGTTCAGCGGGCGCATGCGCCGCTCCACGTAGCAGAGACGCACGACGATGTCTTCGCCGTCCTCGCGGATGCCGTTGGCGCAGGTTTCGCGCAATTCCTGCAGCAGGCCAGGCGCGAAACGCGCACGCGGGAAACGCAGGAACCGGTAAGGTTGCGCGTCCACCAGCCGGCCGACGCGATCGTGGTGGAAGACCAGCGAATACTTGGCTTCCACCTGCGCACGGTTCATTTCCTTCGGGTAGGCGAAACGGTCGCGTATCACCTTGAACACCAGCGGATAGCTGGGCAGGGTGAACACCGCCATGACCATGCCGCGTTCGCCTTCGGCCTGGGTCAGCTGTTCGTGGCGCTGCGCGGCGAAGTGGCGGAAGAAGGTGCGGAAGCGTTCGGTCTTGCCCTGCTTGGCGCGGCCCAGCACGGTATAGATCTCGTCGATCGGCTTGCCCGGCAGCAGCGTGCGCAGAAACACCACCGCATCGCCCACCGTGCCCAGGTCGGCATGGAAATAGCTGCGCGAATAGCTGAAGAGATGCACCACATCGGCGCGATGGGTCAACACCGCATCCACGCGCAGGCCGGCGTCGTCGTTGACCAGCGCGATCACGAACGGGGAGAACCGGTGCTCGCCGAACACGCGGCCGATCAGATAGGCGCGGCGCTCGCGATAGAACACCGTGTCCAGCAGCTCCACCGAACGCAACGGATTGGGCCCCCAGTGCGCCAGGTCGTCCTGCAGGCGTACAACGATCGCCGCCGCGCAACGGGTGCGGTGCGCGTAAGGCACGTTGAAACGGTAGTCGCCCAGCACCCGGGTGAAGGTGTCGACAGGGCGCAGTTCCGACACCGCATAGCTATGCCTTTCCACCGGATGGGTGATGGCGTCGGTGGGCTCGATGTCCAGGGCCACGAACTCCACCGTCGAATCCACGCCCTGGGTGCTGAAGAAGCGGCGAGTCAGCGTGTTGTAGAAGGTCTTGAACAGTTCGCGGTCGATCAGGCCGCCGATCAGGCGTTCGTAGGCGTCGCGTATCGAAGACCACAAGGCATGATCGTGCGCGCGCCCCTGCAACGTCGCTTCCAGGCGCAGCATGCATTCGGCGATGCATTGGTCGTACAGCTCGATGCGCTCTACCGCGTCGATACGCGCCGCCGCCCAGTCGCGCGTCTCGAAACGCAGCTTGGCCCGCCGGCTGATATCGGCGAAGCGGGCGTGATAGTCCTCGAACGCGTCGCGGATGATCGTGGCGTAGATGTCGGCGGCTTCCATGACCGCATCGTAATCTCAATCGGTCCGCAAGCAGTCGCGCGCTTACCGGGCCTGTGTCAGCGAGCCTGCATTTACCGAGCCTGCATTTACCGAGCGATAGCCGCCTGCTCCAACAACCAGGTGCGCATGGCCTGGAATCCCGAAAGGTGCAGGCTGCGCTCCGGATACACCAGGTAGTGCGCGAACTCGGCCTTGAGCCGCTTGTTGGTCAGCCGCACCAAGCGCCCGCTATCGATCAGCGGCTGGGCCAAGGTCAGTCGCGCCAGGGCGACGCCCAGTCCTTGCGCCGCGGCCTGATGCAGGGTTTCGGTATCGTCGAAAGCCGCGACATAGCGCGCCGGCGCGCTGCCGCCGAAGGCCGCGAACCAGTCCTTCCAGCGATTGGCTGGATCGCCGAGCAATGGCAGCGTCGTGATCTTGGCCAGCGCTGGTTTGCCATGCTGCTGCACGAAGGCCGGGCTGGCCACCGGCGTGATCCATTCATCGAACAGGAATTCGGCAGCGACGCCACTCCACTTGCCGGCGCCCAGGCGCAGGGCCGCATCGACCGGCTCGCGTTCGAAATCGACCACGTGCGTGCTCGCCTGCAAGCTGAGGCCCAGTTCCGGGTGGCGCGACAGGAATCCGGGTAATCGCGGCACCAGCCATGCCGTGGCCATCGACGGAATCAGGCTGAGCGTCAGTAGGTTGTCGGTGCGTGCGCTGAGCCGGCGCAAGGCGTGCTCGATGGCATCGATGGGTTCGGCGACCGCATCGAACAGGCGCTGTCCTTGCGGGGTCAGCACCACGCCGCGCGGGCCGCGCGCCAACAGCTGCTGGCCCACGCGTTCCTCCAGCAGGCGCATGCGATGGCTGAGGGCGCTGACGGTCAGGTGCATCGCCTCGGCCGCTCGGGTCAGGTTGCCGAGACGGGCGGCGATGACGAAGGCATCTATCTGGTCCAGGGGAGGCCGGCTCATCTTGAATATACCTCAAGTCTAACTTGCTGAAGTTTCGCTTTTTCAAGGCAAAGAATGAGCCTAACTTGGCTGTCATTCAAGCCGGATAGGCCGGCGGAGGAGAAGACCATGGCTAGCAGCTTGTACAAATCCTGGTGGCGGGAAATGGGCGCCATTAGCCGCGGAATGATGTTCATCGAAGGCAATCTCGCCGATCCGGCTTCGCAGGATCGTACCGTGCCGGCCGCAAGCCAGGCCGGGGCAACGGAGGGCCGCCCGCTGACGATCTCTGCCGGGCTTCGGAAACAAGCCAATCGCGCGTACCGGAATTTCCTGCTGTTGGGCGGACGTCCGGTAACGCCCGGCCATAACGACGACATCGACGAACCCTTCCCGCAGATCGACGACGACGAACCTGCGCCGCAGCACTTGGATTACGTCCCCCCGTCTACCCCGTTCCGATACGGGAAGATCCCCCAATCGCAAACCTGCGCGACCTGCTGAGCAAGCGGCAGACCGCCATGCAGGAATGCATGGAGTCCACACCATGAATACCAACCTCGTCATTCCACTCGCCGCGTTGACGGTGCTGGCAGTGGCCACGGCCGCCGCCAGTCGCATAAGCTTCCCGACGGAGGCGCCGGTCGAAGGCCGCGTCGTCGATCTGCCTGCCGTCACCGTGCACGCGTCGCCGCAGGACGTCGCCTATTTCCGGGCGCACCGCATCGTAGACCTCCCCCGGATCACGGTGTACCCGGAATCGACCGACCTGGCGCTGTTCCTGGCGAGCAACACCGTGCGCATCGTTCACTCGCCGGTCTCTCCGCCGCAAACTTCGGCGCTGGACCGACAGCTGGCCGCTGCCTCCTTCGATGCGCTGGCAGCGCGCTGAGGTTCGGTCGTGATCGCGCGTCTCTGGCATGGCGTCACCCTCGCGGAAAAATCCGCGGAATACCTCGCCTTTCTGCAGGCACGCGCCGTTCCCGACTATCGCTCCACACCGGGCAATGTATCGGTGGAAATCCTGCATCGCAGCGCGGGCTATGTGACGCATTTTCTGGTCGTCACCCATTGGGAATCGACCGAAGCCATCGCCGCGTTCGCCGGCAGCGACATCGCCCTGGCCAAGTACTATCCCGAGGACCGCGACTTTCTGCTCGAGTTCGAGCCGCGAGTAGAGCATTACGCCCTGCACGAGTCGTAGGAGCGACGTTCCCCAAGGGGACTTCCTTCGGGGCGTGAGTCGCGAATGAAGCGACCTGCCATCGCGACTTACGTCGCTCCTACGCGCGTGGCGAACAAAAAAAGCCCGGGCATGCCCGGGCTTCTCTTTGCGACGCTGCGATCTTCAGAGGTGCTTGATGATCTCGTCGGCGAACTCGCTGCACTTCACTTCGGTGGCGCCTTCCATCAGGCGGGCGAAGTCGTAAGTGACGCGCTTGCTGGCGATGGCCTTGTTGACGCCTTCGATAATGGCGTCGGCCGCTTCAGTCCAGCCCAGGTAGCGAAGCATCATTTCGCCCGACAGGATCACCGAGCCCGGGTTGACCTTGTCCAGGTCGGCGTACTTGGGCGCGGTACCATGGGTAGCTTCGAACACCGCATGGCCGGTGACGTAGTTGATGTTGGCGCCCGGGGCGATGCCGATGCCGCCGACCTGCGCGGCCAGCGCATCGCTCAGGTAGTCGCCGTTGAGGTTCAGCGTCGCCGAAACGTCGTATTCCTTCGGACGCAGCAGGATCTGCTGCAGGAAGGCATCGGCGATGGCGTCCTTGATGATCAGGCCGGCACCCGGCTTGCCTTCCGGGATGATCATCCACGGACCGCCGTCCAGTTCCACCGCGCCGTAGAAATCGCGCGCCACCTGGTAGCCCCAGTCGCGGAAGCCGCCCTCGGTGTACTTCATGATGTTGCCCTTGTGCACCAGGGTCACCGACTTGCGCTTGTTGGCGATCGCGTAACCGATGGCGCTGTGCACCAGGCGCTCCGTACCCAGACGGCTGACCGGCTTGATGCCGATGCCGACTTCCACGGTCATGTCGCGATGCGGCGCGCCGATGCTTTCCAGCGCTTTCTGCCATTCGTCGACCTTTTCCTGGGTGCCGAAACGGATCTTGCCGAACGGTTGCGGAAATTCCTTGGCGATGAAGTCCAACACCTTCTGCGACTCGGCGCTGCCGCCGGCCCATTCGATGCCGGCGTAGATGTCCTCGGTGTTCTCGCGGAAGATCACCATGTCCACGTCGCCCGGCTTCTTCACCGGCGAAGGCACGCCTTCGAACCAGCGCACCGGCCGCAGGCACACGTACAGGTCCAGCATCTGTCGCAGCGCCACGTTGAGCGAACGGATGCCGCCGCCGACCGGCGTGGTCAGCGGACCCTTGATGCTCACCAGATAGTCGCGGCAGGCCTGCACGGTGGATTCCGGCAACCAGGTGCCGTAGTTGTTGTTAGCCTTTTCGCCGGCGAACACTTCCAGCCAGTGGATCTTCTTCGCGCCGCCGTAGGCTTTTTCTACCGCCGCATCGAGCACGCGCACCGAAGCGCGCCAGATGTCGGGGCCGGTGCCGTCGCCCTCGATGAAGGGGATGATGGGGTGGTTGGGCACATTGAGCTTGCCGCCCGATATGGTGATCGTCTCGCCGCCGGCGGGCGGGGTAAGCACTGGTTCTGCCATGGAGTTGCTCCCGGGGAGTTGGAACGGTGCGCGCCGCGTGGGTCGGCGCGCAATGCGGGTGAAAATACGTGTGAAGCGGACCGGCATTGTCGCGCTTAGCGGCGCGCAGGGCAAAGCCGACTTTTGTCGCGGACAAAAAAAGGCGCGGATTGCTCCGCGCCCGAGCTTGCCGCCCTGGAGAGAGGGCGGTTTACTTGACCTCGATTTCCTGGGTCATGCCAGCGGGCTGACCGTTGACAGTCACATCGACCTTGTACTTGCCGGCCGGCCACGGAGTAGCCTTGGTGAATTCGACATTGGTGGTGCCGGCGTCTTCTGCCTTGACGTTGGCGGTCTGCTGCCCGGCGACCTGGCCGTCCTGATAGGTCAGCTTGGCATCGATGGCGGCGTTGGCCGCTGTGGCGGCGTCGGTCTTGACCGAAACGATGATCTTGTCCTTGACGCCGAAGGTGCTGACGGCCGCAACCGACTTGTCGGCGGCGGCGGTGTTGCCGACGGTGACGCTGGTGGCGCTGACCGGAGCCGGTGCCGGCTCAACGGGGGCGGGAGCCGGTGCGGGCTCGGTCACGACCGGTGCCGGCGCGACGGCCTCTTCCTTCTTCTTGCAGCCGGCCAGGGCAACGGTGCCGGCCAAAGCGACGATCAGAGCGTAGGAGATGCGATTGAGTTTCATGAGGTCGGTCCTTGAATGGTTTGATTGGGAGAGAGAAGCAGGATCAGGCGGTCGTATCGGTGCCGGGCGGCAACTTGATCACCTGTCCCGGGAAAATGCGGTCGGGATCGTCCAGCACATCGCGGTTGGCTTCGAAGATCTGTTTCCACGCACTTGCGTGACCAAGCTGTTCCTTGGCGATCTTGGAAAGGGTGTCGCCTTTCTCGATGGTGTAGGTGCGCTCGCCGATGATCTGCTCGGTGCTGTCGACCTTGGCGGTGACATCGGAAAAATCAGCCGCTTTCTGCTCGGTGCTGTCGACCTTAGCGGTGACATCGGAAAAATCAGCTTTCTTCTCGGTGCTCATGCGGGGCTCCTCCCTGAGGGAGTTGATGTGCTGGGGACGCCAAATCTACACATGCATTGTTAAGAATTCATCGCCTGCGGGTGAAACCACAATTTCGCGGTTCATAACGCTATTGGCGGGCCTCGCGCAGAGCGATAGGCGAAGCGGAACCGTGCGTCGCGCGCCAGGGGTTTATGTCGAGTCCGCCGCGGCGCGTATAACGCGCTTCTACCGACAGCCGGTTGGGCCGGCAATGCGTCGAAACCTCTTGAAATATACGTTCCACGCACTGTTCGTGGAATCCGGCGTGTTCGCGGAAACTCACCAGGTAACGCAGCAGTCCGCTGCGTTCGATACGCGGCCCGCGGTAGGCCAGCACCACGCTGCCCCAGTCCGGCTGGCCGGTGACCGGGCAGTTGGATTTGAGCAAATGTGAGACAAGTACCTCTTCAACGATTTGCGCTTCATCCGACGAAAGGTAGGAGGGGTTCGGTGGACCGTAGTCGGTAATTTCGATGTCCTGGGCGTCGATGGATTCGCCGTCGTCCGCCGCCGACATTTCCGGCAAGCCGAATGCGACCATCACGTCCGCGCCAGCGCGCGCAGACAGATCGATGGCGATGCGTTCGCGCGCGGCCTCATCGCTGTTGAAACGTTCCGAGTTCAACGAGTTGAGGTAGAGCTTCAGCGATTTGGATTCCACCAGATTCGGCGAATCGCAAGGCACGGTGAAAGTGGCGGTGGCCACACACGGCTTGCCGCGCGCATCCAACCAGCTGAGCTCGTAGGCCTGCCAGCGGTCATGGCCGATGAAGGGCAGAGCGTCGCCGGCGATGCCGATCTCCGCGCGGCCAGCGGCGCGCGGGATCGGGAACAGCAAAGCAGCGTCGTACTGCGATGGGTAAACGACTTCCTGGCCCAGACTGGAATCTTGTGGGGTATTCATGGCTTCATTTTACGGGCGCGCCGGTAAGGTCAGGTGTATAAAACGGCGAACTCCGCCCTCCGCCACAGGATCCAGTCATGTCCTTAAAGCCGCATGCCATCGTCCTTCTCGCCTGTGCCATGGCGTTGCCCGGATGCGCCACGGAGCCGGGCGACAAGACCGAAGCCGACGGAACTTCCGAGAACGCATCGGACGCCGTCGTGGTCGACGCGCAGGCAGACGGCGAAACCCGCCTGCGGCGCGGCCAGCTGCTGGCCATCGCGCTCGACAGCAACGCCAGCACGGGCTACGCCTGGGAAATCATCGAGGATGGCCGCCCGGTGCTGGAATCGGCGCCGGTGCCCGCAAGCGCCGCACCGGCGGTTCCGCCCATGCCGGGAGCCGGCGGGATCTCGCGTTGGCGTTACCGCGCCGCGCAGACCGGAACGGCAACCCTGCGCCTGGTGTACCGGCGATCCTGGGAACAGGGAGTCGAGCCGGTTCGAACCGCGACCTACCGGGTGGTGGTGGAATAACGCCGCATCGTCAGCCGTTTTCGCCGTGCAGGTAGTCCAGCGTCACTTCCATCAGCGCGCGGAAACCTATGTCCAGCGAGGATTCGTCCAGCAGGAATTTCGGCGAATGATTGCTGGGCGCGGTGGCGGGATCGATGCCTTTGGAGGTCGAGCCGACGAAGAAGAACATCGACGGCACTTCCAGCGCGTATAGCGAGAAATCCTCCGAGCCCATCTGCAGCGGCGGCTCGTACACATTGTCCTTGCCGACCACGGCCTGCAGGCTGGGCAACATCCTTGCGGTCAGCGCGGGATCGTTGACGGTGGGTGGATTGCCGTCCTTCTCGTAGATGTCGGTCTGCGCGGTGGCGCCATGCGCGGCGGCGGTGTGCTCGGCCACGTTGCGCAGATCGGCGAAGACCTGCTGGCGCATCTTCGGGTCGAAGGTGCGGATGGTGCCGACCATTTCCACGTCGTCGGGAATGATGTTGTAACGGATGCCGCCCTTGATGGCGCCGAAGGTCACCACCGCCGGCAGCTTGGCGATATTGGTGCGGCGGCTGACGATGGTCTGCGCGGTGCCGATCATGTCGGCGGCGGCCACGATGGGATCGATGCCGTTCCACGGCGCCGAGCCGTGCGTCTGCCGGCCGGTCACCTTGATGGAGAACCGGTCCGACGCTGCCATCAGAGGCCCCTGCCGCACCGCGATCTGTCCCGCCTGCACGCTGGAGAACACGTGCAGCCCGAACACCGCTTCCGGCTTGAAGTCTTTGAACAGCCCTTCCTTCAGCATCAGCGAAGCGCCGCCTTCCTCCGGCGGCGGCGCGCCTTCCTCGGCCGGCTGGAAAATAAGCATCACCGAGCCGGGCAGGTCCTTGCGCATGGCCACCAGCGCTTCGGCCACGCCCATCAGGATGCCGGTGTGCGCGTCGTGACCGCAGGCGTGCATCACGCCGACGTTCTCGCCGCGATAAGTAGAAGTCGCTTTCGACGCGAACGGCAGGCCGGTTTGCTCGGTCACCGGCAGCGCGTCCATGTCCGCGCGCAGGGCGATCTTCGGTCCCGGCTTGCCACCGGCGATTATTGCCACCACACCGTGGCCGGCCATGATCTTCGGCTGCAAGCCAAGCGCGCGCAGGTGTTCGGCTACCTTGGCCGAAGTGCGCTCCTCGCGATTGGAAAGTTCCGGATGGGCGTGGAAGTTGCGACGCCAGGCGACGATCTTCGCATCGAGTTTACTTGCCGCGGCGGAGACCTCCGCGCGCTGGGTGGGCGACTCCTGCGCATTCGCATGGAAGGCGAAGGCCATCGCGGCAAACAGCGGGACGATCCGGGCGGGGAAGGGCATCGACATACTCCTGTGGGGTTGCGCGATGCTAACCCGCGTGGAGGGCGATGGAATATCATCGGTTTCGCATTCGGTGCCAGCACGGGCGCCAACGTCCCGTTTCCCATCGCCGGATGATCCCTTGGAAGAGCTTGGCCTGTTGATCCTGCTGTTGTTGTTCATGGCCGCCTTGCTCGCGGGATTCATCGATGCCATCGCCGGCGGCGGCGGCATGGTCACTATTCCGGCGATGCTGCTCGCCGGCATTCCGCCGCTGCAGGTGCTGGGCACCAACAAGCTGCAATCGCTATTCGGTTCCGGTTCGGCCAGTCTGTCTTATGCGCGGCACGGCCACGTCGACTTGCGCGCCCAATTGCCGATGGCGCTGACGGCGGCGTTGGGTGCGGTGGCAGGGGCGCTGCTGG
The DNA here is from genome assembly GCF_031455975.1 of Pseudoxanthomonas sacheonensis. Lineage (GTDB taxonomy): Bacteria > Pseudomonadota > Gammaproteobacteria > Xanthomonadales > Xanthomonadaceae > Pseudoxanthomonas_A > Pseudoxanthomonas_A sacheonensis_A. The sequence continues at coordinate 744,829 of NZ_JAVDTT010000002.1, forward strand.
CGACGGTGGTGCCGGCCGAAGCTTTGAAAACAGTCCTGCCGTTCCTTCTCATCGGCATCGCCCTCTACTTCGGGTTCAAGCCGGATGTCGGAGAACTGGATCGTCATCGGCGCTTGAGCGCCACGGCCTTCGCGCTGACCTTCGTGCCGGCGATCGGTTTCTACGACGGGGTGTTCGGCCCCGGCACCGGTTCGTTCCTGATGCTGGGCTTCATCGCACTGGCGGGTTACGGCGTGCTCAAGGCCACGGCGCACACAAAATTCTTGAACTTCGGCTCCAACGTCGGCGCCTTTGCCGTGTTCCTGGCGCACGGAGCGATCCTGTGGAAGGTCGGACTGGTCATGGGCGCTGGGCAGTTCCTCGGCGCGCAGTTGGGTTCGCGCTATGCAATGAAGAAGGGCGCCAGGATCATCAAACCGCTGCTGGTGATCGTGTCGGTCGCGCTCGCGATCCGCCTGCTCGCCGATCCCACCCATCCGTTGCGGGCGTGGCTGGGCATCTAGATTTCCAGTGGGGCTCAGATCATCTCGTCGAAGCGGATCCGGTTGCCGAACGGGTCGATGACTTCCATCTGGAGGGAGTCGTGGAAAGTGGGCTGCACGCCCGGGCGAAGGTATCCATAGCCTTTGGCGCTGATTTCGGCGTGGTAATCGCGCAGCCCCGACACGCGTACGAACACGGTGGAGCCCGGACAGGCATCGCCGTGATGCTCGGTAAGGTGCAACACCAGTCCCGCACGCGATACCTGCAGGTAGACCGGCGCGACCTCCTCGAAGCGGTGCTCCCAGTCGACGGCGAAGCCCAGGAAATCCACGTAGAACTCCTTCGCTTTCTCGACATTGAAGATGCGCAGGGTGGGAATCGTCTGCTGCACGGCAAGAGTCATGGGGCTGTCCTCACTGGGTCGGCTGATTCAGGTAATCCAGCGCCACCTGCAGCATCGCCTTGCTGCCGACCTGCAACGACTGCTCGTCGAGCAGGAACTGCGGCGAATGGTTGATCGGCGCGGTGGCGGGGTCGGTGCCGAGGGCAGTCGATCCGACGAAGAAAAAGAAAGTCGGCGCGGCGGTGGCGTACTGCGAGAAGTCCTCGGCCACGGTGACCAGCGGCATCTCCACCACGTTGCCTGCGCCCAGCGCATTCTCCAGCGAAGCGCGGCCGCGTTGCGCCAGCGCCGGGTCGTTGATGGTGGCCGGTGCGTTGTTCACCACCTGCAGTTCCGCCTTGCCGCCGCCGGCATGGGCGAAGTCTTCGGCGGTGCGGCGGAAGCGATCGATCACGTCCTGGCGCACTACCGGATCGAAGGTGCGCAGGGTGCCCACCAGCTTGGCCTCGTCGGGAATGATGTTGAAGCGCACGCCGCTCTGGAACTGTCCGGCGGTCAGCACCACCGGCGTGGCCGCGATGTTGACCTGGCGCGCGATGATCGATTGGGTGCCCAGCAGGATCTGCGCGCCGATGGTGATCGGGTCCACGCCATCCCAAGGTCGCGAACCATGGGTCTGCTTGCCGTGCACGGTCAGCGTCCACTCGTCGGCGCTGGCCATCAGCGCGCCACTGCGGGTGCCGACTTTTCCGACCGGCAGACCGGCCCAGACGTGCAGCCCGAACACCGCGTCGGGTTTGAAGTCGGCGAAGATGCCTTGTTTCAACATCAATGCGGCGCCGAACTCCTCGCCTGCGTTGGGCGGACCTTCCTCGGCGGGCTGGAACACGAACATCACCTCGCCCGGTAACTGGTCCTTCATCGCCGCCAGCGCCGAAGCCACGCCCAGCAGCATCGCCACGTGCGCGTCGTGGCCGCAGGCGTGCATGATGCCGACCAGCTGGCCGCGATACTCGCCGGTCACCTTCGACGCGAAGGGCAGACCGGTCTGCTCGGTCACCGGCAACGCGTCCATGTCGGCGCGAATGGCGATGCGCGGGCCCGGCTTGCCGCCTTTGAGGATCGCGATGACGCCGGTTTGGGCGATGCCGGTTCTCGGCTGCAGGCCCAAGGCGCGCAGCTGGTCGGCGACCAGTTTGGCGGTGCGGACTTCATGGGTGCCGAGCTCGGGATGTTCGTGCAGGTCGCGACGCCATTCGACGATCCGGGGTTGAACACGTTGCAGCTCTTTGGCGGCAGCAGAGTCCTGCGCCTGTGCGGAAACTGCGACCGTGAGCAGCAGGGAAGAGAGAAGTGCGCTTGCGGCAATACGTCCGGAAAAAGGCATGCAGGTCTCCAGGTCGAGAGAGGGCCATGGTATCGCGACCCTCGGGTCTTGTAGGAGCTGCGTAAGCTGCGACGGTAACCCTTCGGGGACGTGAGGATCGTTTCCGATAGCAGAGAATTCGCAATCGCAGCTTACGCAGCTCCTACATGACGTGATCGCATATCCATAATCCGGACACGGCTCGCAATCCCTGGGCCGGCATGCGACGCTGCGCCCGGCCCGACCGAGAATATCCATGAGCACCGATCCGAACTCCAACAAGCCGCTGGAAGGCGATGCCGCGCTGATCCGCGCGGTCGGCTCGTTCGCCTTGGCTGCCGCGGTGATGAACATCATCGTCGGCGGCGGCATTTTCCGCATGCCCGCTGCACTGTCCGCGCAGTTGGGCACCGCCGCACCGCTGGCGCTGATCGCCGGTGCGCTGGCCATCGTTCCGGTCGCCTTGTGCTTCGCCGCCATCGGCAGCCGCGCGGTCGCCACCGGCGGCCCGATCAGCTATCTGGGCGCTACCTTCGGCAGCTTCGCCGGTTTCATCGCCGGCTCGTTGATGTGGATCAGCAACGTGGCTTCGAGCGCGGGCGTGGCCGCCGCATTCGCCGTGCAGATGGCCAACCTGGTGCCGTGGTTCGCGCAACCGCTGCCGCGCGTAGGTTTGCTGACGGCCCTCTATCTGCTGCTGTTCGCCTTGAACGCGTTCGGGGTGAAGTTGGGCGCTCGCGCCATTACCACGCTGGCCGCTTTGAAACTGACGCCTTTGTTCCTGCTGGCGGGGATCGGCCTGTTCTTCGTGGATTGGACACAGGTGAGTTTCGCGGTCGGCGATCTTCCGTCATGGACCGCGCTGGGCACCGGCATGGTGCTGGTGATGTTCGCGTACTCGGGCATGGAAACCGCACTGGTGCCTTCGGGCGAAGTGCGCGATCCCTCGCGCAGCGTGCCGCGCGCGACCATGGTGGCGATCCTGCTGGTGGTGCTGCTGTACATGGGACTGCAGATCGTCAGTCAGGGCTTGCTGGGGCCGGCGTTGGCCGGCAGCGGCGTGCCCATCGCCGATACGGCCGGCGTGCTGTGGAAGACGGGCCGCATCGTGTTGCTGGTCACCGCCTGCATTTCGATGGCCGGGTTTCTGCTCGGCAACCTGCTCGGATCGTCGCGACTGTTGTTCGCATTGGGACGCGACGGGTACCTGCCGCACGCCTACGGCCGCGTCAGCGCCACCCATCGCGTGCCCTTGCTGGCGCTGGCCACGCACGCGGGATTGGCGTGGCTGCTGGCGCTGGGCGGCACCTTCGATGCGCTGGCGCTGATTTCCGGCGGCGCGATCTGTCTGGTCTATGCGTTGGTGAGCCTTGCGGCCTGGCGTGGGCAGAGCACCGGTTTGCGCGAACGCGGCGAGCCCTTCGTGTTGTGGGGCGGACCGCTGGTGCCGCTGCTGGCGGTGGTGGCGATGCTGCTGATCGTGACCACCCTGACCGGCAAGGAATGGTTGGCGATCGGCATTGCCCTGGTGGCGTTGGTCGCTACCTACGGGTTGCTTCGCGTCGTCCGTCGCTGAGACGCGCGGCACAGTTGCCTTCCAAATCCGCTGCTGCCTGCTGCAGCGCACATTGAACCGCCCCCTGGAACCCGTATAACCGGCTTTGCCATTCGGGAAGCAGGGATCTGCGGGTGTGCCCATCCACGTCGTCCAGCCGGCCGCAATTCGCCGCGCCGACCGACGTGTCCATGACCATAAGGAAGGGGAAGGCATCATGTCCAAGGCAATGAAGCTGTCGCTGTTGTTCGCGTTATCGCTGTCCGCGTCCGTGGCCCAGGCCCAGACCGCATTGATTCCCAAGCAGTTGTCCGGCCCGCCAGAAGAGTTCGCGCAGATGCGCGCGCCCGATCCGGCGCAGTCGGCGGTGATCTCCAAGAGCGCGCTGTTGCCGATCGAGTTAAGCGGCAAGAGCGGTGCGGCGATCAGCCTGCCGGTAGAGAACGGCAAATTGCGTTTCGCGCTGTTCTCCGGCGGCGCCGATTGGCAACCGGAATTGGCTTCGCCTTCCGGTCGTCCGTTGATCGCGCAGAAGATGGCCGGCGGCGCCAAGGCCACCCGCCTGGGTCTGGACGGCAACGCGTATCCCGCCACTCAATACAGCTTGGAAGGGCTGCAGCGCGGTCAATGGACGCTGACCCTGCGGCCCGCTAACCGTCTGGCCAAGAGCAGCCAAGCGCAACGCGGTTATGTGTTGATGGAAGGCGAGGCGAGTACCGAACTGGCTTCGTATCCCACGCATCGACGCCAATGGGTCGGCAACAGCCTAGGCTTCACCGCGGTGCTCAGCGGCAGCGCGCAGAAGAGCACGGTGCTGGGTGCGGCGGCCGGTCGCATTCAACGCGGCAGCCTGCGGGTGATCGCACCGGATGGAAGCGAGAGCCGGTGGCCGATGGCCGACGATGGACGTCGTGGCGATGCGGTCGCGCACGATGGGATTTATGGCGGCACGTTCACGCCGGGCGCAACCGGCACTTACATCGTCCAAGTGGTGGCGCAAGGCATCGACCGCGATGGTGCGGCGTTCGTGCGCACCGCCGAGCATGTGGTGCCGGTGATCGCGCCCGGATTGAAGCTCGGCGCAGCGAAGGTCGGCGCGGTGCCGGCCGGCGGCACGCGCATCAGCCTGGGTATTCCGGTTACGGGAAATTTGGATCCCGCGCGTCGCTACCGCGTGTTCGCCGAGGTCTGGGGTCGGGGCGCGAACGGCAGGCAGGTGCCGGTGGCTTGGATCGGCGGCATGGCTTCGACGAAGGGCCGGCAACTGCCGCTGGGTCTCGACCAGCGCTGGATCCAGCGCGCCGGCGCGCGCGCGCCGTTCTCGCTGCGTAACCTACGCGTCGAGGATGCCGATTACTTCATTCCCGTGGCCAACGCTGCAAGCCTGAGTCTCGTTCTGCCGGACAACGTCGCGACGCTGGCTAAGCGCAGCGCGATTGTCGACGAATCGATGGTAATGGGCCCGCGCCCGGCCGCCCTCGTACAGACCAAGGCAGGCACCGGCTCGCGCTTGATCCTGGTGCATGGCTATTGTTCCGGCGGGGTCTGGCCGCAATCGCAGTTCACCAATGCCTCCTCGTTCCTGGATACCAACCAGAACCGCAGCCACGACCAGTTCGCACAGCTGCTGAAAAACTACGGCAGCGCCTGGAACTCGTTCGGCACGGTGGCCCACAGCCAGGGCGGCGCGGCGGCGTTGCATCTGTACGCCTACTACTGGAGTGGCCTGGATAACGCCACCGGCAACCGTTTGATGCAGTCCGTGGGCACGCCTTATCAGGGCACCAACCTGTCCGGCATCATCGCCACGGTCGGATCGTGGTTCGGCGTGGCCTGCGGTTCCAACTACGACATGACCTACGACGGCGCCTCGGCATGGCTGGCGGGCATCCCGAGTTGGGCGCGGGCCAAGGTGAACTACTACACCACCTCGTTCAAGAGCACCAACTGGTGGACCAACGATTACTGCAATTTCGCCTCCGACCTGGTGCTCTCCGATCCGGAGGACGGCACCACCGAGAAGGCTTACGGGCAGTTGCCCGGGGCGGTGAACCAGGGGCATGTGACCGGGCAATGCCACACCACCGGCATGCGCGATCCGGCCCAGTACCTGGATGCCGGCCGCAACGGAGCGATGAATAGCAATGCCGCGCGTTAGCGTTCGCCGCATTCGCACATGAGTCGGTCGCGGGCAGGGTCATCGGCCTTGCCCGCGGCTGGGCCTCACTCCAGCCGCATCACTCCGCGCCGCGGCGGCGAGGTTCCCAGCGTTTCCGCGCTGACCGGCGCGCCCAGTTCCCTCAGCATTTTGCGCTGCTCCGGCAGCGGCGTGCGCAGCGAACGCTCTTCCAGTTCGCCAAGTTTGCCGAACGCGGGCAATGCCCAGGTTCTTTCCAACAGCGCCGCCGTCCGCGGCCAGCGCTGCGCATCCACCGCGTAGCGCACGAAGGCGGCGTTGCGGAAGAAACTGGCGATGCTGATGTCGGCCACGCTGATTTCTCCGAACAGGAAACCTTCGGCCGGCATCTGCGATTCCAGATAGTCCAGCGCAACGGGAAGTTGCTCGTCGCGCGCGCGGGCGATGACCGCTTCGTCCGGCTCTTCGCCGAACAGGTAACGCTTGACGCCCTTCTGGTAGAACATGCCCCAGATCACCACGTCGCCCAACCACGAATCGCAGTACTCCTCGAGCCACCGCGCCTGCGCGCGGTCGCCGATATCGGCCGGATACAGAGAAGGTCGCGGATGGAGTTCGTCCAGGTATTGGCAGATCACGGAAGAATCGTTGATCACGCGCTCGCCGTCGATCAGCACCGGGATGCGGCGCAGCGGGCTCAATTCGCTGAAGCGCTCGTTGCCCACGAAAGGAGCGATGGGGTCGATGGTGTAGTGCAAGCTTTTCAGCTCCATGCACACCAATACCTTACGTACGTAGGGAGAAATGTAATTGCCGATGATGTGGTAGTCGGTGGTCATATCGGTGTTCCCCACAGAGTAGTGAAATCCCCGTCCGTCATCCCAGCGAACGCTGGGATCCATCTTGACTTTTGCTTTAGCCCTTCACGCCAAGAGCAAGATCAAAATGGATCCCAGCGTTCGCTGGGATGACGACGTCTCTTTATTATTCGTCTTACCTGAACACCACCGTGCGATGCCCGTTCAAAAGAATCCGATGCTCCACATGCCGCCGCACCGCGCGCGCCAGCACCTGCGACTCGGTATCGCTGCCCACCCGCACCAGTTCCCTGGGCGTCATCGCATGATCCACCCGCGCCACGTCCTGTTCGATGATCGGGCCTTCGTCGAGATCGCGGGTCACGTAGTGCGCGGTGGCGCCGATGATCTTGACTCCGCGCTGGTGCGCTTGATGGTAGGGCTTGGCGCCCTTGAAGCTGGGCAGAAAGCTGTGATGGATGTTGATGGCGCGTCCGGCCAGCGCATCGCATAGCTCCGGCGACAGGATCTGCATGTAACGCGCCAGCACCACCAGATCGATGCCTTCGTCTTCCACCAGACTGGCGATCCGTTGCTCTTGGGTGGTCTTCGTCGCCGCGGTTACCGGCATGTAGTGGAAAGGAACGCCGTAGGACGCAGCCAGCGCCGCGAAGTCCTCGTGATTGGAGACGATGCCAGCGATATCGACCGGCAGCTGCCGGCTGTGCGCACGGAACAGCAGATCGTTGAGGCAGTGTCCCTGGCGGCTGACCAGCACCAGCAGCCGCGCGCGTCGGCGCGCGTCGTGGATCTGCCAGACCATGCCGAAACTCTCCGCCAGCGAGCGGAAATTCTCCCGCAGCAGTTCCGCATCGGCCGCCTCGGGTAGATCGAAGTGCACCCGCAGGAAGAAACGCCGGGTCTCTTCGTCGCCGAACTGCTGCGCGTCCTGGATATTGCAGCCGAGTTCGTACAACAGACCGGTGACGCGATAGACGATTCCGGTGCGGTCGGGACAGGACAGGGTGAGGATGTAGTCGGGGCGCATGGAGCAATACTACCGCTCCGTGTTCCGTGTTCCGCATCGGGCTCTCTGAAAGGCGTCCGTCGGCCCGGACTCGAGACATCGTCATCCCAGCGAAAGCTGGGATCCACTTTGATTTTGCTTCAAAGACGAGGGCGTTGCAGCCAAATCAAGATCAAGATGGATCCCAGCTTTCGCTGGGATGACGATTTTTCTGATTTGTCCCTACAGGTCGTAGGACAGCAGGTCGTACCCCGTCGCCGCGCGCACCACGCGCTGATGCACGAAAGAGCCGCTGCCGCCGTTGGTCAGCACCACGATGCCGCGTCGTCGCTGCGCATCGCCGACCGCGAAGTTCTTGAAGATGTCGCCGTTGCTGCCCGAGTGGTAGAACACCGGCCCGTCGCGGGTCGCCTCCATGTTCCAGCCCAGCCCTTTCTCCGTCCAGCGTCCCGGAATTTTGATCTGCGGAGTGAGCATCGCTTGCCGCGTGGTCTCGCTGATCTCCCAGCTCGCGCGCTGCCGGCGCGTCATCGCCAGGGCCAGGAAGGTCGCGTAGTCCTGCACCGTGGTGCGCAGACTGGCCGCCGAGTTGGCCACGATGTCGCCCGGCCAGGTCACCAGCCCGGCCGGCGCCAGCGCCATCACTTCCGGCAACGCACGCGCCGCGTCGTCGTACTTCCACGAAGAAAGCGGCTTGCCCCAGCGCTCGGCGACCTGCTCGGCGATGGTCCATTGTTCGCGGAACATCTGCGGCGGCATGTCGGTTCCGGGCTGGTCGTGTCTGCGGTGGCCGTAGACCGAACGCGCGGCCAAGTCCGCATTCCAGGTGTAGCTGCTGTCCTTCATGCCCGCCGGGCCGAACAGATGCGCCTGCATCGACTCGTCCAGGCTCTGGCCGGTGATCGTTTCCACCGCGAGCTGCAGCCAGAACAGAGCTTCTCCCGAATAGTCGATGCGCGTCCCCGGCTTGACCATCGGCGCCAGTTTTTCCGTCGCCGGCGACTTGCGCCAGTTCGGCAGACCGGTGGAATGACGCAACACGTCGCGCGTGGTGATCAGCTCGATCCAGGGATGCTCGGCCAGATAGTCCGGACGCCGGTACCGCACCAGCGGGCGATCGAGGTCGATCAGGCCCTGGTCCACCAACTGCAGCACCAGATAGGCGAAGACCGGTTTGCTGAGCGAGGCATCCTCGAACACCGTGCGCGCGTCCACGGGCGTGCGCGTGAGCGCGTTGGTCACGCCGAATGGACGGCTCCACGCAACTTTGCCCTCTTCGACTACGGCAATGCCGACACCGGGCACGGCGAACGCTTCCATGATCCGCGGCAGTTCGGCGAGGAAGTCATCCGAAGGAATCCACGCGCTGGATCGCTTCCCGCATGCGGCCGCCATGGCGCCGAATGGCGTCAGCCCCGCAATGCCCGACAGGGCGCCCATTGCGATGAAACGGCGGCGACCTGGCGAGTGAGGAGGGCTGATCGGCATCACCGGCATTGGATAGGTTTCCGGCCAGCGCATCAAGCTCGCCACTGGCGTGCGCGAGGGTATGGCTTGACGGCCCGCCGCCAGCGGCGTACTTTGCGCTTGCCTAGGTTTCCATCGCTTTATCCGGATATAGCGATGGAATTAAAAGGGAAGCCGGTGCGGACTCTGCACGAGTCCAATTCCGGCGCTGCCCCGCAGCGGTAATTGGAAACGAACCCCGTCATAGCACTGGTCCTCGCGGACCGGGAAGCGGCGGAAAGTAGGCCAGCGCACTCGTCATCCGTGCGCCCGTCCATGAGCCCGAAGACCTGCCCCGGCCGGAGGACGCGAACGTCTTCCGCATGACCTGGAACTTCCGAGGGGAGGTGGCCGGAGCGACCGACCGTGATGCAGACCATGGTCGTGTTCTCTTGCGCCTTGCCCTTGGAAGTCCGGTTCGCCCGCGGGGGCGAAGGTCGCTGGCGTGGCGAGACGGACCGCAATGCGGCCTGGCTTCCGCGCGGTTCCTTCGTTCCTCATCCGAAACCGCATGAGGAAACGCAATGAGTACAACCACGAGCAACACGATTACCGTTACCAATCTAGGCTTTCCGCGCATCGGCGCCAAACGCGAACTCAAGCGCGCGCTGGAAGCTTGCTGGCGCGGCGAGATCTCCACCGCCCAACTGCAGGACACTGCACGCGACCTGCGCCAGCGCCACTGGCGACTGCAGAAGGAGGCCGGCGCCGACGTGGTGCCCAGCAACGACTTCTCGCTGTACGACCACGTGCTGGATACCGCGTTCCTGTTCGACGCCATCCCCGACCGCTACCGGGCGCTGGCCGACCGCGATCCGCTGGCCGGCTACTTCGCGCTCGCCCGCGGCCTGCAGAAGGACGGCGTGGACCTGCACGCGCTGGAAATGACCAAATGGTTCGACACCAACTATCACTACCTGGTGCCGGAGCTGCATCGCGACCAGCGGTTCCGCCTGCGCGGCGACAAACCGGTGGCCGAATTCCTGGAGGCGAAGGCGCTGGGCTTTGCTGCGCGGCCCGTGCTGTTGGGGCCGGTCAGTTTTCTGTTGCTGTCGAAAGCCGTGGACGGCAGCGACCGCCTGGATCTGCTCGACCGCTTGTTGCCGGCGTATGCGGAACTGCTCGGCAAACTGAAAGACGCCGGCGCCGAGTGGGTGCAGATCGACGAGCCCTGCCTGGTGCTGGACCAAGACGCCGACGACCATGCCGCCTATCGCGCTGCCTATGCCGCGCTGGAAAACGTGCCGCGACCGAAGTTGTTGTTGGCTACCTACTTCGGCGCGCTCAACGACAACCTCGCCCTTGCCACCTCGTTGCCTGTGGAGGGGCTGCACGTGGATCTGGTGCGCGGCAAGGAACAGCTGGATGCGGTGCTGAAGGCGCTGCCGAAGCGGCGCGTGCTTTCGCTGGGCCTGGTCGATGGCCGCAACGTCTGGCGCAGCAATCTGGACAACGCGCTGATCCTGGCCAAATACGCCAGCGGCCATGTCGGCGCAAACAATCTGTGGTTGGCGCCTTCGTGTTCGCTGCTGCACGTGCCCGTCGACCTGAGCAACGAGAAATCGTTGCCTGGCGATCTGCATTCGTGGCTGTCGTTCGCGCGGCAGAAGATCGAGGAACTCAGGACGCTCGCCGATGCGCTGCAGGGGCTTCCCAACGCCGAGGCGGAGCTGACCGTCGCGTGCGACCGGCTGGAATCCAGACGACAGTCTTCCCGGGTGCACAAACCGGAAGTGGCCGCACGCCTGGCCGCCCTGACCGAAGCCTCCGCGCAGCGCAGCGCCGGCTATCAGGCGCGACGTTCGCTGCAACAGTTGGCCCTGAAGCTGCCGGCCTACCCCACCACCACCATCGGCTCGTTCCCGCAGACGCTGGAAGTGCGGGAGGCGCGCGCCAAGAACAAGTCCGGCACGCTTTCCGATGCCGATTACGACGCATTCCTGGCCGCGGAAACCGAAAAATGCGTGCGCTTCCAGGAAGACATCGGCATCGACGTGCTGGTGCATGGCGAATTCGAACGCAACGACATGGTCGAGTATTTCGGCGAACAGCTGGAAGGTTTCGCCTTCACCAAGCTCGGCTGGGTGCAGAGCTATGGATCGCGCTGCGTGAAACCGCCGATCATCTACGGCGACGTCACCCGTCCGCGGCCGATGACCGTGCGCTGGTCGCAGTACGCGCAGTCGCTGACCGGCAAGCCGATGAAGGGCATGTTGACCGGTCCGGTGACCGTGTTGCAGTGGTCGTTCGTGCGCGACGACCAGGCGCGCTCGCAGACCTGCAGGCAGATCGCGCTGGCGCTGCGCGATGAAGTGACCGATCTGGAGGCCGCGGGTATCGGCGTGATCCAAATCGATGAGCCGGCGATCCGCGAAGGCCTGCCGCTACGCCGCTCGGACTGGAAGGCCTACCTGGACTGGGCGGTGGAAGCGTTTCGCATCACCGCTTCGGGCGTGGCCGACGCCACCCAGATCCACACCCACATGTGCTACTCCGAGTTCAACGACATCATGGAGGCGGTCGCGGCGATGGACGCGGACGTGATCTCCATCGAGACCTCGCGTTCGCGGATGGAGTTGCTGGAGGCGTTCGTGAAGTTCCGCTATCCCAACGAGATCGGGCCGGGCGTGTACGACATCCACTCGCCGCGCGTCCCCGACGGACAGGAAATGCTGGATCTATTGAAGAAAGCGCGCGCCGTGCTGGCGCCGGAACAGATCTGGGTCAATCCCGATTGCGGGTTGAAGACGCGCAGCTGGCCGGAGACGCGCGCCGCGTTGACGGCGATGGTGGCTGCGGCAAAGGAAATGCGGGTGGGCGAGTACGTAGCGGCATAGCCGAAGTCTCATGATCCCCGCGAAGGCCAGGCTCTCTCCTCTCCCCTTGTGGGAGAGGATGCCCAAAGGGCAGGAGAGGGGGCGCGCAGCGCAGCGGAGCGTGCTTTTGCCTTTTCCTTCAGCACCGCGCGAAGAGCGCCCTCTCCCGGCCTTCGGCCACCCTCTCCCGCAAGGGGAGAGGGGAAAGCAGTCATGTCTTCAGCTTCGCACTGCGACCAAATTGAGCATTCGCTCAGAACGCGTGGTCGAAACCGACTTCGCCCTGCACGCCGACCTGGTAGGCGGAGACGCGACGCTCGAAGAAGTTGGTCAGTTCCTGCACGTCCTGCAGGTCCATGAACGGGAACGGATTGGTCGAGCCGAAGTGCTTGGGCATGCCCAGCTGGGCCATGCGTTGGTCGGCGCAATATTCCAGGTACTGGCGCATGTCCTTGATTGACAGGCCGGCGACGCCGCCGCTCAAGGTGTCCTCGGCGAAGGCGACCTCGCATTCCACCGCTTCGCTCATCATCTGCACCACCTGGGCTTTGAAGTCGTCGTCGAACAGGTCCGGCTCTTCCTCGCGCGCAGTGCGGATCACCTCGAAGGCGAAGGCCATGTGCGCGCTCTCGTCGCGGAACACCCAATTGGTGCCGCTGGCCAGTCCATGCAACAGTCCGCGCGATCGCAGGTAGTACACGTAGGCGAAGGCGCCGAAGAAGAACAGGCCCTCGATGCAACCGGCGAAGCAGACCATGTTGAGCAGGAACTGGCGACGATGTTCGCGCGTCTCGATGCGCTGGATGCCCTGCAACGAGTCTATCCACTTGAAGCAGAACTCGGCCTTTCGGTGGATCGAAGGAATGTTCTCCACTGCCGAGAAGGCCTTGGCGCGCTCGTTCGGATCCGGCAGATAAGTGTCCAGCAGGGTGAGGTAGAACTGCACGTGCAGCGCTTCTTCGTAGAGCTGCCGCGACAGGTACATGCGCGCTTCCGGCGCGTTGATGTGCTGGTATAGGTTCAGCACCAGGTTGTTGGAGACGATGGAGTCGCCGGTGGCGAAGAACGCGATCAGGCGCTCGATCAGATGCCGCTCGGCCGGACCGAACTTGTCCTTCAGGTCCTTGGTGTCCAGCGAGAAATCCACTTCCTCCACGGTCCAGGTGTTGCGGATGGCGTTGCGGTACATCTCGTAGAACTGCGGATAGCGCATGGGGCGCAGGGTTAGTTCGAAGCCGGGGTCCAGCAGGCGAGGAGTGAGCTGAGAGGAGTGAGGAGTGAGTGGGGTTATGGCTGACATGAAAGAAGGATTCCTCTGATGGAGCGAGCAAGACGGGCGAGCTAGGCTGAATGAAGGAGGCGGGCATGCATTACATGGAAACAACGCTTTGGAACAAGGCAATGAAACTGGCCGAGCTGGCATGTCAGAGCGTCACGCAACTGCCTGGCGAAGAACGCTATGGAATCCGTTTGCAGATCACGCGCGCCGCGGTATCCGTCGCCAGCAACATCGCAGAAGGTTGGACGCGCGAATCGAAAAAGGAGCGGTCGCATTTTCTCGCCGTCGCGCATGGATCCCTTTCCGAACTCCACACCCAGCTCTCGCTATGCAGCCGTCTCGGATGGCTGCCATCAGAACTTTTGGAAACGCCCTTTGGCTTGATCGACGAGATCAGCAGGATGCTGACGACGCTGCGCCAGCGATCCCGCAACGGCTAAGCAAGCTCGGCTCACTCCTCATTCCTATCAACTCACTCCTGCTTCACTGGCACGCCTCGCAACTCTCCGGATTTTCCAGCGAGCAGCTCACCGCTTCCACCGGTGTGTAGGCGGGCTTCGGCGCTTCGACGGCGGCATTGCCGACCGTGGTCTTGGCGATCTTCGTCGCCGGCCGCGAACGCAGGTAGTAAGTGGTCTTGATGCCTTTCTTCCACGCGTACATGTACATGGACGACATCGCGCCGATGTTCGGGCTTTCCATGAACAGGTTGAGCGAAGCCGACTGGTCGATGAAGGCGCCACGATCGGCGGCCATGTCGATCAGCGAACGCATCGGCACTTCCCACGTAGTGCGGTAGATGTCGCGCAAGGCTTGCGGAATGCGGGCGACGTTCTGGATAGAACCTTCGGCCTGCTTGATCTCGTCGCGCACTTCCGGCGTCCACATGCCCAGCTTCTTCAGCTCGTTGACCAGATAACGATTGACCTGCAGGAAGTCGCCCGACAGCGTCTCGCGCTTGAATAGGTTGCTGGTCTGCGGTTCTACGCATTCGTAGCAGCCGGCGATGGAGGCGATGGTCGCGGTCGGGGCGATGGCGATCAGCAGCGAATTGCGCAGACCGCTTTCTTTGATGCGCTCACGCAGGGTTTCCCAACGCTCCATGTGCTCGGGCGCCACGTTCCAGGCTTCGAACTGGAGCTCGCCGGCCGCGGCGCGCGTGTCCGCGAACGAGGGATGGCGGCCGCGTTCCTCGGCCAGTTCCACCGAGGTCTCCAGCGCGTGGTAGTAGATCGTCTCGGCGATCTTCGCCGACAGCTTGCGCGCCTCCTCGCTGTCGAACGGCAGGCGCAGTTTGAAGAACACGTCCTGCAAGCCCATCACGCCCAGCCCCACAGGACGCCAGCGCAGGTTGCCGCGGCGTGCGGTTTCGATCGGATAGAAGTTGAGGTCGATCACGCGGTCCAGCTGGCGCACGGCCAGGCGCACGGTTTCGGCCAGCTTGTCGAAATCGAAGGCGTATTGATGAGCGGCGGGGTCTTCGTCCAAGTGGTGGCTGAGGTTGACCGAGCCCAGGTTGCACACCGCCGTTTCCTCGGCGGAGGTGACCTCCAGGATTTCGGTGCACAGGTTGGACAGGTGGATGACGTTGCCGGCCTTGGCGGTCTGGTTGCTGGCGCGGTTGCACTTGTCCTTGAAGGTCATCCAGCCGTTGCCGGTCTGGGCCAGGGTACGCATCATGCGGCCGTACAGCTCGCGCGCCTTGATCGACTTCATCGCCTTGCCCTGCAGCTCGGCCTGTTCGTAGGCGCGCTCGAAATCGGCGCCGAACAGGTCGGTGAATTCCGGCACCACGCGCGGGTCGAACAGCGACCACTCGGCGTCGGCTTCCACGCGCTTCATGAAAAGATCGGGGATCCAGTTCGCAAGATTCAGGTTGTGCGTGCGCCGGGCTTCGTCGCCGGTGTTGTCGCGCAGCTCCAGGAATTCCTCCACGTCCGCATGCCACGGCTCCAGGTACACACAGGCGGCGCCTTTGCGCTTGCCGCCCTGGTTCACTGCCGCGACCGAGGAATCCAGGGTCTTCAGCCACGGCACGATGCCGTTGGAATGGCCGTTGGTGGACTTGATCAGCGAGCCGCGCGAACGCACGCGGGTGAAGCTGACGCCGATGCCGCCGCTGAACTTCGAGAGCTGGGCGATATCGCCGTACTTCTGGTAGATCGACTCCAGCGAATCCAGCGGCGAGTCCAGCAGGAAGCAGCTGGAGAGTTGCTCGTGCGTGGTGCCGGCGTTGAACAGCGTCGGCGAGCTCGGCAGGTAATCCAGGTTGCCCATCCGCCGGTACAACGCCAGCGCTTCGGGCACGTCTTCGCTCAGCGCGCAGGCGATGCGCAGGAAGAACTGCTGCGGCGTTTCGATCACCTTGCGCGTGTGCGGATGGCGCAGCAGGTAGCGGTCGTACAACGTGCGCAGACCGAAATAATCGAAGCGCAGATCCAGCGATGCATCCAGCGCGTCGTTCAACTTGCGCGCGTTGGTCTGCACGAAGCCGAGCAGACGGTCGTTGATCAGGCCGACTTCGTGGCCGCGCAGGATCGACTGCGAGAAGGCGTGGATTTCCTGGCCGGTGACTTCCTTGGCGATGTAGTTGGCCAGCAAGCGCGCGCCGAGACGGCCGTACTCCGGCTCTTCCGCCGTGAGCAAGGCGGCGGTGCGGATGGAAAGCTCGTCCAGCTCGCGCGTGGTCGCGCCGTTGTAGAGGCCGGAAATGGTGCGCGTGGCTACGCGCATCGGATCGATCGCGTGCAGGCCGTCGCAGTTGCGCTGCACCGCGCGCACGATCTTGTTGAGGTCCACCGGCTCCTGGCCGCCGTTGCGCTTGGTCACGCTCATCGCGGTGGCGGTGGGCGGCGGGGTCAGCAGGAAGGAAGTATCGTCGGTCGCTTCGGCGAGCGCCTGTTCGTTTTGTGTCACGGGTGTATCTCCCATCATGATGCACGCGGCGGCCTGTCCCTCGCAGGCAACGCAGGCCTTGTGCATCGCAGGATGGGAGCGCGGTGTCGCAAGCCTCGCGACGAAAATCGCGAGGCGTGGCGTCACCAGCCTTCTCCCCCCGGAGATTTCATGGCCGGCACCGCGCGGTGTGCTTCGCGCGGCTGTCGGCAGGTCTTCGGACTCGTGGACTTGGGGCGAGAAGTGAGCGGGGAGGAGTGAGGAGTGAGCGGCGAAGCAGAAGCTTTTGCCCTTACTCGTTCTTCACTCCTCCCCGCTCACTCCTCGCCCCGGCCTAGCCCGTCGCTTCCCGGGACAGCATCCCAGTGCATTTGACGGGTTCGTTTCCACCTACCGCTGCGGGGCAGTGCCGGGATGGGCTCGCAAGAGCCGCACCGGCTTCCCTTTTCATCCGACGGCGTGAGCCGTCGGAACCGACAACCACAACATAGTGTGGTTTCAATGATGCGTCAACGCTATATGTGGAATATCTTTATGCCGAAGACGCGCCGCCGCGGAGTCCAGCGAACGCGTTTCAGGTTTCACGCCAGCAGGATGCAAGCGACAGCGCGTGGAACATGCGATCGGCGTAATCGCGTCGACGCCGGCCGCTCACGCCTTGTGCTGCGTCGCCAGGTACTCCGCGCTCTGCATCTCGATCAATCGCGAGGCGGTGCGTTCGAACGCGCCTAGCAGACGCGCTCCGGAGTACAGGGCCGTCGGCAAGGCGACGGCGGTGCACACCAGGTTGACGTGGCGGTCGTACAACTCGTCGATCAGGTTGAGGAAGCGGCGCGCGGCGTCTTCATTGCTGCGATCGAAGGCGGGAACGCCGCCCAGCAGCACGGTGTTGAATTCGCGCGCGATCT
The DNA here is from genome assembly GCF_031455975.1 of Pseudoxanthomonas sacheonensis. Lineage (GTDB taxonomy): Bacteria > Pseudomonadota > Gammaproteobacteria > Xanthomonadales > Xanthomonadaceae > Pseudoxanthomonas_A > Pseudoxanthomonas_A sacheonensis_A. The sequence continues at coordinate 761,941 of NZ_JAVDTT010000002.1, forward strand.
CGATGTAGTCGCTGGTGCCGCGCGGGCCTTCGCACAGCGCGGCGAAGTCGAACCAGACGATGCTCTTGCCGCGTCCCCGCACCGGGATCTTGCGCGATTCGATTTCGATGTTGCCGCGCTTCTCCGTCAGGCCGCTCAGTTCGTGCCAACGTTCGCCCAGCCATGCGTCCGACTGCGCATCCAGCGGCGTGCGGTACACGGGCGAGCGGGTCAGGGCGCGCAAACGGTAGTCTTCCTCGCCTTCGGCGTGCAGCGCCACGCAGTATTTCTGCAGCAGGGCGATGGCGGGCAGGAAGCTCTCGCGCTGCAGGCCGTCCTTGTACAGGTTTTCCGGCGCGGTGTTGGAAGTGGTCACCAGGGTCACGCCCTCGGCGAACATGCGTTCCAGCAGGCGGCCGAGCAGCATCGCATCGCCGATATCGGTGACGAAGAATTCGTCCAGCACCAGCACGCGCAGCTCGTCGCGCCATTCCTCCACGATCTTGGCCAGCGGATCGCTCTGGCCGGCGTGTTCGCGCAGGCGTTCGTGCACGCCACGCATGAAACGATGGAAGTGGGTGCGGTATTTCTGCTGGATCGGCAGGCCGTCGTAGAACAGGTCCACCAGGAACGTCTTGCCGCGGCCCACGCCGCCCCACAGGTAGAGGCCGCGGACCGGCTCGGGCTTTTTCCAGAACGAAAGCTTCCCACGCCAACCCGCATCAGCGGCCTCCAGCAGCTGGTCCTGGATGCGGTCGAGTTCGCGTAGTGCGGCGTGTTGCGCGGGATCGTCCTGCCAATCGCCGCGCGCCGCTCCCTGGGCATAGGCTTGCGAAGGCGTCGGCACCCCGCGCGCTTCCTGGACGGCACTCACGCAGCCGGCAGCCAGTGCTTCACGCCGTGCTGCAGGGCGCCGCGCAGGTCGATCAGCTTGCGGTGGAAGAAGTGGCTGGTATCGGGCATGCGCACCAGGTCGGGCTTGCGCTTCAGCGTATCGATCCAGTCGTAGACGGCCTGCGGATCGACGATCTCGTCGTTCTCGCCCTGGATGACCAGCCAGGGGCAGACTGGCGTCACGATCTTGTCGAAGTCCCAGCGTCCGGCCGGCGGCGCGATGGAGATCAGCGCATCGGGCAACACCGTGTCGTTGGCGCGCAAGGACACATAAGCGCCGAAGCTGAAACCGGCCAGCCACAGATCGTCGTCCGGGCGTTGTTCGCGCACCCACGCCACCACCGCCAGCAGGTCCTGCAATTCGCCGTTGCCGTGGTCGAAACTGCCTGCCGATTGACCAACGCCGCGGAAGTTGAAGCGCACCGTGTTCGCGCCCAGTTCGCGCAGGCTGCGCGCGGCCATGGTGACTACCTTGTTGCTGATGCTGCCGCCTTCGGTGGAGAGCGGATGGCAGAGCACGACCGTCAGCGGCAAGGCGACGACATCGGCATCGGGACGGTCGACGGCGACTTCCAATCCGCCCGCAGGGCCGAGCAGAGCCAGCATCGACGAAGTATCGGGAAAGTCGGGAGAAGTCATGCACGAATTGTAAGCGTGGGAGCGGCGTCCCGCCGCGAGCCTTTGCCCCGCATGCTTGGCCGCTGGCAGAAAACCTGAAAAGCTCGCGGCGGGACGCCGCTCCCACGACGGCCCTGCAGCTATAGATCGAAGCCCAAGACCATCGGATCATGGTCGGAACTGCGCCATGGCCCTTCGATATCGTTGCCGGCGTAACCTTCGGCTTCCGGTTCATCGGCGTTGCTGTGCCACTCGGCGGCGCCACGCAAACGCTTGGCCAAGGCGGGGCTGAGCAGCGCATGGTCCAGGCGGCCCAGCATGCCGCCGTAGAGATAGCTGTAAGGCTGCGGGACTTTCGCCACGGTGAAGGCGTCCTTCCATCCGCGTTCGCGCAAGGTGCGCACCGGGTCTTCCATCGCGTAGGCGTTGAAATCGCCGACGACCAGCTTCTTGTCGCTGCGCTGACCGGTGGGGTCGGTCTTCAGCCATGCGTCCAGGCGCTGCGCCGAATCCAGCCGCAGCGCGTTCCAGCAACTCTGTCCGTCGCGCTGGTCCGCATCGGCGCCGGTCGCTTCGGTGCATCCTTTGGATTTGAAATGGTTGGCCACCACCACGAATACCTGACCATTCTTGCCGCGGCGGAAGGCCTGCGCCAACGGCACACGGCTGCGCGCACCGAACGGCCCTTCTTCCAATACCGCCGGTTTGCCGACCGGCGACACGCGGTTCTTGCGGTAGATCAGGCCGACGCGGATTTCGTCGCTGCCCGGACCTTTCTGCGCATCGATGTAACGCCAGTCGCCGCCGCCCGCATTCAAGGCATCGACGAATTGCGCGATGCTCGATTGCGGGCCGTAGCCATCGTTCTCCAGTTCCATCAGCGCGGCGATGTCCGCATTGAGTCCCTTCAAGGTCAGCACCAGTTTGTCCGTCTGCGCTTTCAGCTGCGCCGGCGTCTTGGCGCCACGCAGGGTGGGGAATCCGCTGCCCTGGCCGTCGCCGTTGAACAGGTTCTCCATGTTGAACACGGCCACGCGCAGGCTACCGGCTACCTTGGGCGCGGCCGGCCGCGCGGTGGGTTTGGTTTCCAGCGGAACGGTCAGCTGCAGGCGATAGCTGCCTTGGCGCTGGTCGACGATGCCTTGCGCGCCGCTGGCGATGCTGCCGCTGCGCGGCACGCCCTCGGGCATATACCAGATCGTTTTTGGATCGCGACGGTTGCTGGCGTCGTCCAGCACGATCCGCCGCCGGGCGTTGAATCTCACGACCTCCTGGAAGCGCTCGCTGCCGGGGGCGAAGATTTCGCTCGGCGTCCACAGACGGCCGCCGAAGCTGGCGCTGGTTTCGGCGTAGCGCGCATCGGTGCCGTTGAGGCTCAGCGGTGCGTCGATCATGACCAGCATGCCTTCCAGTACCTCCCAGCGATCCGGCGGCGCGGTGAGTACGGTGGGAATGACGGGGACGGGCTTGGCGGGCTTCACCGGTTCTATGCGCTCGGCCAGAACGGTGGTCGAGGTACCCACCGACTTGCCATCGCCCGCGTCCTCGAACACGCGGCCGTAGACGCGCACCGTGTCGCCGGTGCGCAATTTGGTCTTGGACGCCTTGGGAGGAACGACGAACAGGGCATCGGAAGTGAACGCATCGCCATCGCCGCCGTCCTGGAGGAAAAACCCGCCCAGGCCGTCGACGAAATTGCCGGTAATCGTGCCCTGCACGATGACCTGCTGACCTTCCAACGGGCTGCGGTCGCCGCGCCCCTGCGCCCTGCCGATGGTGATGACGCTGCGCTTGACCGCGGCGTAGGTGGAAGCGGCGCCGCAGGCGCAAACCAGCGCGAGCAGCAGGGAAGCGTGGAAGCGGGATACGGTCATGACGACTCCGAAGATAAGTTCATACGAAAACGCCGCCCGAAGGCGGCGTTTTCGGCGCATCGGCAGGGCCGAAGCTTACTTGACGTTGGCCAGCATCCAGTCGACGGTGGCGTGGATTTGTTCTTCTGTGAGGCCCGGATTACCGCCCTTGGGCGGCATCACCCCGCCGTCGGGACCGGTGAAGCCTTCGATGGCGTGCTTGTACAAGGTGTCCTTGCCCTTGGCCGCGCGCGCGCCGAAGCCGGCGGCGGTCAGGGTGGGCGCCTTGCCCACGCCATTGGTATGGCAGGCGCCGCACAGGTTCTGGTAGATCACGCCGCCGTCCAGGGTGCCGCCATAGGCCTGCTGGGCGGACGCTGCCGCCAGCGCCGCTGCCTGCGCCGCTGCCTGGGCGGCGGCGCCGGTGGCGCCGGCGTACACGGCGCCGGCCGGGGCGATGCGCGCCTCGGTCTGCTTGGCCGCGACCGGCGAGACTTCCGGCGGAATGGTGCCGTGCAGATAGAACGCACCGGCGATCAGGCCCAGGGTCACCAGCATCAGGAAGCCGATGACCATGGAGAAATGCTTGAGGAATTCGAGGTCGTAGTTACGCACTTTCCACCTTTGGCAGCACGGCCTGGGCCGTGCTTGGCTACGAAAAATCAGGGATCCCGGGGCTGCCGCATGCAGGTTAAGGGACGAATCCGGGCGCAAGCGCCGCAGGCAAGGCCTCCATTATAAGCAGGGCAGGTGCGGATGCCTCAAGCCGTCCAGTAAATCTGCACGCGGGAGCGGGCTTGTTTCAGCACGCTGCGGATGGGATAGGCGGCGCCTTGACCTTCGCCGGAAACTGCCTGTGCCAAGACCTCTTGCTTGCTTATGCCTTCGATATGCAGATACAGGCGGCGCGCGGCCAGGATCGGCGGCAGGGTCAGGGTGATGCGGGGTTCGCCGGCGGCGGGCGCGCGCATCGGCAACGCCAGCGCCGTGGTGGCCGGATCCAGGGCGGCGGCGAGGTGATCGCCGCCAGGGAAGAACGAGGCGGTGTGGCCGTCGTTGCCCATGCCCAGCACCACCACGTCGAAGGGGCGGGGCAAGATCGCCAGACCATCCTCGATTTCACCGATCGCGCTCTCCGGATCCGGCGCATCGCGATAAAGCGGAACGAAACGCGCCTGGGCGGCGGGACCATGCAGTAGGTTGCTTCTCACCAGTGCCGCATTCGAGCGTTCGCTCGATTCGGGCACCCAGCGCTCGTCCACCAGCGTCACCATCACACCGGGCCAGTCCAGCTCCTGCAAGGCGAGCGCCTGCATGAAGGCCTTGGGAGTATTGCCACCGGACAGGGCGATGCTAGCGGTGTCCCGCACGGCAAGCGCTGCGCGCAGATCCTCGGCGACCGAGTGGGCCAAGGCATTCGCCAGCGCCTGCGGATCAGCGAAGGTGTGATGCTGAATTTGAGTGGAAAGATCGGTGCTCATGGTTGCTCCTGCTTCCCCTCTCCCGGTGGAATAAGGAAAAGCACTCAGGCCGCGTCTTCATGCCAGGTGCGGCCATCGCGCTCGATCAAGGCGACGGCTGCGCTCGGGCCCCACGAACCGGCGGTGTAGGGCTTCGGTGCTTCGCGCAGGGTTTCCCAGGCGGCCAGGATCGGGTCGACCCACTTCCACGCCGCTTCCACTTCGTCGCGACGCATGAACAAAGTCGGATTGCCGCGCACGACATCCATCAGCAGGCGTTCGTAAGCTTCGGGCTGGTGCACGCCGAAGGCCTCGGCGAAGCTCATGTCCAGCGGCACGTGCTGCAGGCGCAGGCCGCCCGGGCCCGGATCCTTGATCATCAGCCACAGCTTCACGCCTTCGTCGGGCTGCAGGCGCAGCACCAGCTTGTTGGCCATCACCGGCCCGGCGGTGTGTTCGAAGATGGAATGCGGCACCGGGCGGAACGCGACCACGATCTCCGACACGCGTTCGGACAGGCGCTTGCCGGTACGCAGATAGAACGGCACCCCGGCCCAGCGCCAGTTGTCCACTTCGGCCTTGATCGCGACGAAGGTTTCGGTGCGCGAATCGTTGCGGCCCAGCTCGGTGAGATAGCCTGGCACCGCGCCGCCGTTGCTGGCGCCCGCGCGATACTGGCCGCGCACGGTCAATTGCGCGGCGTCCTCGGCGTCGATCGGGCGCAGCGAGCGCAGCACCTTCAGCTTCTCGTCGCGCACCGCATCGGCTTCCATCGCCGCCGGCGGCTCCATCGACACCATGCACAGCAACTGCAGCAGGTGGTTCTGGACCATGTCGCGCAGCGCGCCGGAGGTGTCGTAGTAGCCGGCGCGTTTTTCCAGGCCCACGGTCTCGGCCACGGTGATCTGCACATGGTCGACGTAGTTGGAGTTCCACAACGGCTCGAACAGGATGTTGGCGAAGCGCAGCGCCATCAGGTTCTGCACCGTTTCCTTGCCCAGGTAATGGTCGATGCGGAAGATCTGGCTTTCGGCGAACGCGCTGCCGACCGCATCGTTGATCACCGCCGCGCTGGCCGAATCCTTGCCGATCGGTTTTTCGATCACCACCCGCGCCTTGCCGGTGTTGAGGCCATGCGCCTTGAGCCGGGTGCAAATGTCGACGAACAGGCTGGGGCTGGTGGACAGGTAGAACACGCGGATGCGGTCGCCATGGGTCAGCAGCTCCTCGGCGAAGGCCTGCCAGCCTTCGTCCTTGGTCGCGTCGAGCGCGTGGTACCCGAGCTTCTCCAGGAAGGGGGCCAACTTCGCCTGCAGCGAAGGCTCGCCGCCCACCACCGAGGCCAGCGCCTCATTGACCTTGGCCCGGTAGTCGTCGTTGGACTGTTTGTCGCGGGCCACGCCGATGATGCGGCTGTCCTCGGGAATCTGGCCGTCGGCGTAACGGCGAAACAGACCAGGCAGCAGCTTGCGCAGCGCCAAGTCGCCGGTGCCGCCGAAAATCACGAGGTCGAAGGTGTCGACGGGAACAGTCTTGGCGGTCACATCAGGTCTCTTGGAAGGAACGGTGGTGGAACGAGGAAAATACCACCGAAATACCATGGTGGCCATCCATGCCCTTGATTAATGGAGATTGGTCACCTAGCTTGCGGGATTGGTATTTCATTGGTACTTTCTCCTTATGTCCTCCGCCCTGTCCCGCGAATACCAGCGCCTTGGCGCCGCCGAAACCACCCGCACCCTGGCCTATGTGCGGTTGCGACGGGCGGTGCACAACCTCATCGACAGCGGCGTGCTGCAGCCAGGGCAGGCGCTGCCCAGCGAGCGCGACCTGTGTACGCAGTTATCGCTGTCGCGCGTCACCGTGCGCCGGGCGCTGTCCGGACTGGTCGAGTCCGGCCTGCTGACCCAACGCCACGGGGCAGGCAGCTTCGTGGCCGAGCGCATCCAGCGTTCGTTCTCGCGCCTGACCAGCTTCACAGACGACCTGCGCGAGCGCGGACTCAACCCGCGTTCGGAGTTCTTCGAACGCAGCGTGGGCGAAGTCACTCCGGAGGAAGCCATGGCGCTGAACCTGTCGCCGGGCAGCGGGGTGATCCGGTTCCATCGTGTGCGTTATGGCGGCGACGCGCCGCTGGCGGTAGAGCGCACGCTGGTGCCGCACGCGCTGCTCCCCGATCCGCTGAGCGTGATCGATTCCCTGTACGAGGCCTTGCAGCCGCACGGCCATCGTCCGGTTCGTGCCCTGCAGCACCTGCGTGCCGTGGCCCTGGATGCGGAAACCGCCCGATTGCTGAATTTGCCGGCCGGCAGCCCCGGACTGCTGATCGAGCGGCGCGCCTTCCTCGCCGACGGCCGAGTGGTGGAATCCACCCGCTCGTTCTATCGCGGCGACGCCTACGATTTCGTCGCCGAGCTGCATAGCGATTAGCGGGGTAGTCGGTTGGCCGGGACGAACTGGGGGAGGCGCGGCGGGGAGGTTTAAATGTGAGAAATCTCACGAATTTCAGAGTAATGAGAGTTTCTTCACCCAACAGCCGATAATGTGACTAATGTCGCACCATGGCGTCTGAGGCGGCCGCAATTTGGCTACGGAAAAGGCCGGGTGCGACTACGGTGGTGCAGTAAACGTCGGAGTAGAGAGCATGGGTGCGAATAAACGTTTGGAAATCGCCGGCAAGGCGCCCGAAGCGGCCAATGCGGATGCAAGCGACAACAAGATGGATCAGATCCGCGAACTGATGTTTGGCGGCGCGAAGCCAATTGGCGTGCGCGCCAGCGGCTCAACGATGGGCAATGGGCGCGTGTGCTAGCGATACTGCCCGGGCGCATCGGCGTGCGCGCCAGCAACGGCGGCAACGCCCGCCGCTTCGTCGAAGCGGTATTGTGGATGGCGCATACCAGAGCCTACTGGTCGGACATTCCGCCAGAATACGGCGCTTGGCACGCCATCTACATCCGTTTCGGACGTTGGGCGCACGAAGATCTGTGGGAAGACGTGGCCAAGGCCATGGAGGAGCTGCCGGAAACCCAGGCGTTGCTTAGGGGCATGGTGGAGAAGTTCCAGGCCAACTACCGCATCCAACGCTTGCGCGGCACGATGAAGTAGGCACGTTGCACAAGAAGGGCATCAGCCCCTGTCGGAAGGCATGAGGGTCCCGCACGCGCTGGCGCAAGTCCCCGTTGTCGCGGTGAGTGTGGGCACCCGCTTCCCACACCGGACATGACGATGATCGATTGGCGGACGCGAACCGGGTTCGCATCTTGTTGATCGAAGATCGGACGGGCTGCGGTCGGGCATTTGCTGCGTCTGCGTGATGGCGCGCGCGTGCGCACCAGCCGGACCTGCATCGGTCCTTCGATACGCCGGTTACGCGACGATGACGTTTGATCTCCGTCCATGCCGCAACGAGGTACGGCTCGGCGCGACCCGGGCACGGACTGGCGCCCGGGGTCTGCAATGCGCGGGCGTCTCGATTACAGTGCCGAGCCCGGCAACCCACAGAGCGAAGCGCAGTGAACAGCATCAGCACGACGAACGACGACGGCGGCCCTGTTCCTGCGCCGTCGCCCGCGCACGGCGCGCATCTGCCTGGCTTGGATCTGCTGCGCGCGCTCGCCGTCGTCTGGACGATGCTGTTCCATTCTTTCCTCGTCGGCGGACTGGGCGAGGACTGGGCCTGGGCGCAGCGCTACGGCTGGATGGGCGTCGATCTCTTCTTCGTGCTCAGCGGGTTCCTGATCGGTTCGCAGGTGCTGAAGCCACTGGCGGCCGGCGGTCGGTTCTCATTCCGCGAGTTCTACGTGCGCCGCGCGTTCCGGATCCTGCCTGCGTTCTGGGCGGTGCTGGCGGTGTATCTGCTGTGGCCGGGATTCCGCGAAGCGCCGGGCATGGAACCGTGGTGGAAGTTCGCCGGCTTCTTCGTCAACCTGTCGATCGATTACGCTGAGAACGCGACCTTCTCCCACGCATGGTCGCTGTGCGTCGAGGAGCATTTCTACCTTGTGTTCCCGCTATTGGCATGGCTGCTCGCAAAACGCTCGTCGGTCGCAGGTTTCGCCGCGCTGTGCGCGGCGATCGTGCTCGGCGGGATCGCCCTGCGCAGCGCCATCTGGCTGCATTTCGACGCGCTGCAGCCCGCACGGGCCTGGTTCGTCGAGGACATCTACTACCCGACCTGGAACAGGCTCGACGGCCTGCTCGCCGGTGTGGCCCTCGCGGTGTGGAAGACTTATCGCCCGGGCGCCTGGGCGCGCCTCGCCGTGCACGCCAACCTCATGTCGGTGATCGGGCTGGCGACCATGGCGATGGCGTTCTGGCTGTTCCGCGATCGTACCGGCTTGCTCGGCAACAGCATCGGTTGGCCGGTGCTGTCGCTGGGGTTGGCCTTGCTGGTGTTCGCCGGAGCGCAGGCGGGCAGCTGGATCGGGCGCCGCGCGCTGCCCGGCGCGCGCTGGTTGGCGATGGTGTCCTTCAGCTTGTATCTCGTGCACAAGCCGATCTTCGGCCTGGTGTACGCGCATGCCGGCGATGCGCTGGAAGGCAGAGGCTATGCGGCTTTCGCGGTGTACGGCATCGCTTCGCTGCTCGCGGCCGCAGTGCTGCATTATCTGGTCGAACGCCCCGGGCTGCGGCTGCGCGAACGGATCTTGGCGCGACCACGGTCGGTGTCGCTGCCCTCGGCCATCGAGTCCACCACCAGTTAGAGTGGCCGGAGGCAGACCAGCCGAGAACCACTAGATAATGAGAATGCTCTCATTAAGTGATTGGCTGGCCGTTGCGGTTTTAGCGTGTGAAGTGGCGCGCCCGGAGGGATTCGAACCCCCGACCAATGGCTTCGGAAGCCACTACTCTATCCGGCTGAGCTACGGGCGCATGGGACGCGCATTCTAACCTACCGGCGGCGGCCGGCCTGATAATCTGGGGCATGGGTTACGAAAGATTCCAATCCGCAGGCCAGCCCCGCTGGCGCGAACGGCTGGGCCAATACTGGAAACTGGTGCGCGGCGACCGTCCGATCGGCGTGCTGCTGCTGCTGTGGCCGACCTGGTGGGCGTTGTGGATCGCCTCTGCGGGCGTGCCGTCCCTGTGGACGCTGTTCGTGTTCACCGCCGGGGTGTGGCTGACGCGCTCGGCTGGTTGCGTGATCAACGACTACGCCGATCGCTGGCTGGATCCGCAGGTGGAGCGCACGCGCGGACGGCCGCTGGCCACCGGCGCGGTGTCCGCTCGCGAGGCGTTGCTGGTGTTCGCGGTGCTGATGATCGCCGCCTTCGCGTTGGTGCTCACGCTGAACCGCCTGACCATCTACCTGAGCATCGTCGGCTTGTTCCTGGCCGCCAGCTATCCCTACCTCAAGCGCTATACCTACCTGCCGCAGGTCTATCTGGGCCTGGCCTTCGGCTGGGGCATCCCGATGGCGTTCGCGGCGGTGCAGGGCAGCGTACCGCCGGTGGCGTGGGTGCTGTACTTCGCCAACATCCTCTGGGCCACGGCCTACGACACCTGGTACGCCATGGTGGATCGCGACGACGACCTCCGCGCCGGCTCCAAGTCCACCGCCATCCTGTTCGGCGACATGGACCTCATCGCGCAGGCGGTGCTGTACGCCTTGATGTTCGCGGCGCTGTGGATGGTAGGGCGGCAGGCGCAGCTGGGCTTGTACTACTGGGCCGCGCTGGGCGTGGCGGCATTGCTGGTGGCCTACGAATTCCGCATCGCCCGCCATCGCGAACGCGAAGCCTGCTTCCGCGCGTTCCTGCACAACAACTGGGTGGGCGCAGCGGTGTTCGCGGGGATCGCCATCCACCACGTGATGCAAAGCCGCGCCGCGGAGGCCGTAATACCCTAGCCGCTCTTTTCCTGTCGGAGATTTCCGTGACGAAAATTCTGATCGGCTGCCTGCTGGCTGCGCTCGCCCATCCCTCGATGGCTGCAGAAAACCCGTCACGCGAGCATCTGGCGCCGGCGGGCTGGGAAGGCTCCTACCATCAGTTGCACTACACGCCGGTGGTCAAGATAGGCGATCGGGTGATCGTGTCGGGAATCCCGGCCGCTGAAGGCGACACCGACGAAGCCAAGATTCGCTGGATGTTCGAACAGCTCAAACTGCACCTGGAGTCGGCCGGCGCCAGCATGGAAGACGTGGTGGAACTGACCAGCTTCCACGTTTCGACCGATCACGAAGATTTCCGCCGCCGCGTCGAGCCCGTGCTGAAAGTGCATCGTGAATTCTTCAAGGACCACTACCCGGCATGGACGGCGGTGGGCACCACGGCGTTGTTCTCGTCCGATGCGCCCGTGGAAATGCGCGCTGAGGCGATCATCGGTTCGGGCCGCCGGGCCAGGGCGGACATTTCGAAGCCCGCACCGCCGCCGGCGCCGACCACGCCCTGAAGCAAACGCGTCGTCCCTGCGAAGGGGGTCCGGTCCTTTCGTACTGCCATCGGGCGTTTTTTCCAAAAAGCTTAAAGTCGCTGGATCCCCGCCTTCGTGGGGACGAGTCGTTTTTCCGTTCTTCCGTCGGTGTAGCTTGCGTTCAAGCAGGCCCGGCTACTGTGAGACGGCATGAAAGCGGAAGCCGTGGGCTTCCGTTTTCCAGGCGATCCTCCTCCCTTCGCAGGCGCCCCATGAAACGATTCGTCTTGTTGTGCATGGCCATGACCGTGGCGGGTGGCGCCGCCGCTCAAAGCGCCGCCGCTCCGCTCGATCTGCGCGTTCCCGAGCCAGCTGCGGCGCCTGCGGCAACCGAGGCGGCAGCCAAGAGCGATCCGCCGGGCACGTACTACGGCGACACCAGCGGCAGGCCCTCGTCGCGCAAAGTGGACGAGACCGCAGTCGAAGACGACGGCAAGGCCAAGGTCTGGGGCAGCTTCACCACCGGCATCGGTCATAGCAAGGGCTACGGCACTTCCCATTACAACGCGGCCGAGGTCAACGTCAGCAAATCCTTCGGCGACGGCGAACGCCCCAATGCGGTGAACCTGCAAATCCGCGTCGAACAGAGCGATGGTCCAGGTTTCGGCGGTCCCTATCCGTACCCCTACTTCGATCGTGGCGCGGGCTACCCGCCGCGCTGAAGCAATCAGCTGAGCGGATTTCTTTGCGAACACTTCGGAACAATCCGAATGTCATCCCGAGCGTAGCGAGGGATCTGCTGTTGGCGCGGCAAAAAGCAGAAGCAGATCCCTCGCTACGCTCGGGATGACAGGCAAGGAGTTGTTCGGAGCATCTCTAAACACCTACTCCTGGAATCACCTCGCACACGATGCCCTGTTGGCTGAGCCGCTGCGCAAGATTGCCGCCAACCGCGGACTGGAATGTGTTGCCGGGTTTCAGACACACCACGCACTGACCGGATTGCGCGTGCTCCAGCAACAGCGCCAGCAAGGAAGCGTCGTCGATCGGCAATGGCAGGCGCGCGGCGTCGCGGCGAGCCAGTGCCACGATGGCGGGTTGCGACTGCGCATCGCACACCAGCAGGTCGGCCCGGTTCAGCGCGCGCAGTGCTTTCAGCGTCACCAGGCTAGGGTCTCCATCACCGGCATCCACCAGCAGCACGCTGCCGGCGGAGGCGACCTCGCCAGTGCTCTCCAGCGCTGCCAGAAACGCCTGCTCGGCCGCCTGCCGCTGCCCGCTCTGGAGCAGCGTGGGCACCGGGCCCTCCATCACCTGTTCGAACCAGCGCCGGCGCAGCGCGAGTTGCGGCAGACGGGCGCGGATGGTGGCGCGGTGGCGGGCGAACAGACCGGCGAACTCGCCCAGCGAATGATCCAGCAGCGTTTCCAGCTGCTCGCGTAGCCGGCGGGCCAGCATGGGCGCCGCGCCGCCGGAAGAGATCGCCAGTAGCAGCGGGGCGCGATCGACGATGGCGGGAATCTGGAAAGTGGACAGTTCGGCGTCGTCGACGACGTTAACCAGTAATCGGCGCAGCCCGGCTTCGCGCGCCAGCTCGGCATTGAAGGCGCGATCGTCGGTGGCCGCCACCAGCAGCCAGACGCGGTCCAGCCAGGCGGGGTCGAACGCGCCTTCGAGGCGATCAATACGGTCTTCCGCCAGCCACTGCGCCAGCGCATCGTTCAGCGCCTGTGCGTACACCTGCACCTGCGCGCCGGCGTGCAGCAGGGCTTCGATCTTGCGCGTCGCGACTTCGCCGCCGCCGACCACCAGCACCTCGCGGCCACCCAAATCGGCGAACAGGGGAAACAGCGGGGAAGAGGGCATTTGGACTCCGGAAGAGGGCGGCTTGTAGAGGGTTGCTCGCCAGCGATCATGTTGCATGGCAACATGAAGTGGACTCCTCTGGCTAGCCCTCTGCCCGTCATGCTGCGTGTCTTGCTCGTCAACGATACCGAAAAGCCGATCGGCGAGCTGCGGGCGGCGTTGCAGGCGGCGGGCTATGAAGTGTTGGAAGCCGTGGTCGGCGCCGATGAGCTGCTCAAGGCGGTGGAGTCGCAACAGCCCGATGCGGTGATCATCGACGTGGATTCGCCTTCCCGCGACACGCTGGAACAACTGGCGGTGATGCACCGCCATGCGCCGCGGCCGGTGGTGATGTTTTCCGCCGACGGCGACGACCGGCTGATTCGGGACGTGGTCGCCGCCGGGGTCACCGCCTATGTGGTGGACGGCCTGACTCCGGCCAGGTTGGCGCCGATCCTGCAGGTGGCGCTGGCCCGCTTCGAACAGCAAGCCCACGTCCGTCGCCAGTTGGGCGAAGTGCAGCAACAACTGGCCGACCGCAAGTTGATCGATCGCGCCAAGGGCCTGCTGGTTGAGAAGCGCGGCATGAGCGAGCCCGAGGCCTACGCCAGCATGCGCCAGCTGGCCATGCGGCAAAACCTGAAGCTGGTGGACATCGCCCGCCAGATCATCGCCATGGCCGACCTACTGGGATGACGTTCGCATGACCCTCCATCACCCTGACGGCATCGCCGGCCCGCGGCTTCTGCGGCTGGGCTTCATGCCTCTGATCGATTGCGCGCCGCTGGTGGCCGCGGCGCGCCTGCAGCTGGATCGCAAGCATGGCCTGCAGCTGCAATTGCATCGCCAGGCCTCGTGGGCGGCGGTCCGCGACAAGTTGTTGACGGGCGAACTGGATGCGGCCCACGCGTTGAGCGGACTGGTGCACGGTGTGCAGTGGGGCATCGGCGGCGTGCAAGCCGACTTGTCGATTCTGCTGACCCTCAACCGCAACGGGCAGGGCATCGTGCTGTCGCATCCACTGGCCCAGGCGCTGAGCGCCGGCCAATCGTTGCTCGAGGCCTTCGCCGACTTGCGGCGGTCGCCGGTACTGGCGCAGACCTTTCCCACCGGCACCCATGCGATGTGGCTGTACTACTGGCTGGCGGCCCAGGGCGTGTCGCCGCTGCGTGCGATCCGCAGCGTGGTCATGCCGCCGCCGCAGATGGCCGATGCGCTGGCCCGTGGCGAACTGGACGGTTACTGCGCCGGCGAACCCTGGGCCCAGCAAGCGGAAACCTTGCAGGTGGGTCGGCGGGTGGTGACCAGTGGCGAGATCTGGCCCGACCACCCGGAAAAAGTATTGGCTTGCCGCCGCGATTTCGCTGCCTTGGAGCCGGAAACGGCGGTGGCGTTGACGGCGACGTTGCTGGAGGCCTGCCGCTGGCTGGACGAGCCCGGCAATCGCAGCCAGGCGGCGGCCTGGCTGGCCGAGCCGGACATCATCGGCCTGCCGGTGGCGCAGATCGCCGCCTGCCTGAGCGCGAGCGATGCATTCGGTCGTCATCGTTTGTCGTTCCACGAGGGGGGGGCGGTGAACTTCCCTTATCTGTCCGATGGGCTGTGGTTCCTCAGCCAGTTCCGCCGCTGGGGCTGGCTGACACAGGAGCGCACCGAGTCGGACTGGGTGCGGCAAGTAGCCGAAGTGCACGGCACCGCGCGCTATCGGGAGGCGGCGGCGAGTGTGTTGGTGCAAGTGCCGGCGGCGGAGATCCGCCGCAGCGTGCTGTGCGACGGCATCGTCTGGGACGGACACGCGCCGCAGGCTTATGCGGACGCGTTCGCCATTCGTGCGCACTAGGGTCCGTCGTCAGATCAGCCAAACCAAAGTGCACGGCCTACCGGTTATCGAAGATCCCGTTCGCGGTGAGCGTGTCGAAGATTCCGTTCGTGGTGAGTGCTGATCCTGTCGAAGCATCGAACCACGCTCTATGCGATCCGCTTCAGTGCGCAGTGGCTTGTTTTCCTCTCGAAAAGCGTGGTTAGACAGACTCACCACGAACGGATTAATTGTTAACGCTTCCCAGAACTATCGCGACTGCTGCGCCGCACAATTGGTGTGCAGTTGCACAATGGTTAGCACCGAATGCGTGCGTAAGCGCCGGTCGCAGCGCAATTCAGGTGAGCCGAGCCGCAAGCCATGCGCGCCTAACCCATTGATTGGATGACGATTCCCACGAATTTCGCGATAACGCGAAATGTTGGCACGGCGATTGCTCTTGTTATCTCATGACGGCACAACGAGGTGTCGGCACCCCACCTATCGGTAAGAGGCCAACGGCGGCCTGCTTCCCGTCCCGACAACGGCGTCTTTCCGGCGAAAGCTGGAACGGCGCCGTTTTTGTTTCCGGCTCCAGTAACCGCTCCCTCAATGCGAGGCTCTTTATGCGCAACAAATTCATCGCCAGTCTTGCTTCGACCCTGGCCGCAGCGATGTTGATAGCGTCTTGCGGTTCGGATACGGCTTCGGTGCCTGCGGCCAAGCCGGCGGCGGGCCCGGCAGTTGAAAAACCCAATCTCAAGTTGGGTTTCATCAAGCTGACCGATATGGCGCCATTGGCTATTGCCAGGGAAAAAGGCTTTTTTGCCGAAGAAGGTCTGAACGTGGCGCTAGAGCCGCAGGCCAACTGGAAGGTGCTGTTGGACGGTGTGGCCGGTGGCCAGCTCGACGGCGCGCATATGCTGGCAGGCCATCCCATCGCCTCCGCGGCGGGAATCGGTTCGAAAGTGAAGATCATCACGCCCATGGCGTTCGATATGAACGGCAAGGGGGTGACCATTTCGAACCGCGTCTACGACCAGATCGCGGCTAGCTTGCCGAAAGGAGCGGACGGCAAGATCGTTCACCCGGTTTCCGCCGCTGCGCTCAAGCCGGTGGTGGCCAAGATGAAGTCGGAAGGCAAGCCCTTCAAGATGGCTATGGTCTTTCCGGTCTCGACCCACAACTACATCCTGCGCTACTGGCTGGCGGCCGGTGGTTTGAACCCCGGCTACTACCTGCCCGGCGACACCGCCGGCACCACCGGCGCGCAAGTCCAGCTCTCAGTCACGCCGCCGCCGCAGATGCCGGCGACGCTGGAGGCGGGCACCATCGACGGCTATTCGGTGGGCGAACCTTGGAACCAAGCCTCGGTGGCGAAGAAGGTCGGCGTGCCGATCATCGTCGATCCGGACATCGCGGGGCTGACCGGCGACAAGGTCTTCGGTCTGACCGAGGATTTCGCCCGCAAGAACCCGAAGACCACCCAGGCCCTGCTGCGCGCACTGATCCGCGCGGCCAAGTGGCTCGATGCCGACAACGGCAAGAACCGGGCCGAAGCGGTCAAGATCCTGGCCCAATCGAAATATGTCGGCGCGGACGAGAAAGTGCTGATGGCGTCGATGACCGGCAAGTTCACTTTCGGCGAAGGCGATACCCGCGACACCCCGCAGTTCAATCTCTTCTTCAGCCAATACGCTAGTTATCCGTACTACTCCGACGCCATCTGGTTCCTGACCCAGATGCGCCGTTGGGGGCAGATCGCCGAGGCCAAGCCCGATCAGTGGTATTTCGACACCGCCAAGGCGGCTTACCGTCCCGATCTGTACACCCAGGCCGCTCAATCGCTGATCGCCGACGGCAAGGCCGACCCGGCCGACTTCCCCGAGACCGATGGCTTCCGGGTCTATACCCAGCCGGCGATCGATGGCGTGGCCTTCGACGCGAAGCAACCCGCCGCTTATGCCGCGGGCTTCGCCATCGGACTGAAGCCCGGCCAGACGGTTACGCCTGCTGGTGTCAAGTGAGGCCCGGCATGACGACTGCAGCGACATTGGTAAAAGAAGACGATTTTGCGGCGGGCGTCGAGGCCGAACCGCCGGTGCAGGCGGCTGTTGCAAGCACAGCCGTCGCAAGTGCGGCGGTGGTGCCTGCAGGAGATGAAGTCTTGCGCAAGCGCCTGAGGCTGAAGATGAAGCTGCCGCCGGGCAGGGAGTTGTTCGACGCCACTTGGCCGCCGATGGTGGGAGTGCTTGCCTTCCTCGGCCTTTGGACAGCGCTGGCCCCGATGGTGCAGACCTCGCTGGGCGCCCTGCCAGGCCCCGACGATGTCTGGGACGCGTTCAAGGGTCTGATGATCGAATTCTCCGCCGCGCGCGCCGATGCGGCGGCGGCGGTGGCCAGCGGTCAACTCTATTCCGGGCCGCCGACGTTCGTCGACCAGATCTTCACCTCGCTCAAGACGGTGGCGATGGGCGTCACCTTGGCCTCGCTGGTCGCCGTCCCGTTGGGTCTGGTCGCCGGCATGTCGAAGCGCTTCAACGCGGCGATCAATCCGCTCGTGCAGGTGATGCGTCCGATCAGCCCGCTGGCCTGGTTGCCGATCGTGACCATGGTGGTTTCGGCTTCGATCACCAGCGACGATCCGACCCTGCCCAAGAGCTTCGTCATCTCCGCAATCGTGGTGATGATGTGTTCGCTATGGCCGACGCTGATCAATACCGCCATCGGCACCGCCTCCATCGACAAGGATCTGCTCAACGTAGGCCGCGTCCTGCGGCTGAGCTGGCGCGCCAAGCTGACCAAACTGGTGTTGCCGTCGGCGTTGCCGTACATCTTTACCGGCATGCGCCTGTCGCTGGGCGTGGGCTGGATGGTGCTGATCGCAGCGGAAATGCTGGCCCAGAACCCCGGGCTCGGAAAATTCGTCTGGGATGAATTCCAGAACGGCAGCGAAAAATCGTTGTCCCGGATCATGGTGGCCGTCATCGTGATCGGCCTGATCGGATTCGGCCTGGACCGCATCATGTTGGGGCTGCAGAAACTGGTCGGCCGCGATGCGCGGAGTTGATCGAATGAACGCGCCGATCCTGCAGTTGCGTGACGTCAGCAAGGCCTACCCCAGCCACGGCAAGTCGCAGGCCGTGCTGGGAGGGGTGAACCTGTCGGTCAACGAAGGCGAATTCATCGCCATCCTCGGCTTCTCCGGCACCGGCAAAACCACCCTGATTTCATTGCTGGCCGGCTTGATCCAACCCGATGGCGGGCAAGTCCTGGTGAAAGGCGTTGCGTCGAACGGCCCCAGCGCCGAACGCGGCCTGGTGTTTCAGTCGTATTCGCTGATGCCGTGGCTGAGCGTGGAAGGCAACGTCCGTTTGGCGGTGGATGCGGTGCATAAAGGCCTGAATCGGGAAGAACGGCGCGCACTCACTCGCGCCACCATCGACCTGGTGGGCCTTGCCCATGCGCGTGAACGCAAGCCCGCGCAATTGTCCGGCGGCATGCGCCAGCGCGTCGCCGTCGCCCGTGCCCTGGCCATGCGCCCGGAAATCCTGTTGCTGGATGAGCCGCTTTCGGCCTTGGACGCCCTGACCCGGGCGCGTCTGCAAGACGAAATCGAACGCATTCGCGGCCAGGAAAAACGCACCATCGTCCTGGTTACCAACGACGTGGATGAAGCTTTGTTGCTGGCCGATCGCATCGCGGTGCTGCAGCCCGATCCTGAGGGCAGCCGTATCGGACACTTGTTCGAGGTGCCGTTGCAACGGCCACGCGTGCGTGCGGCGCTCAACCACGATCCGGCCTATACCGCCTTGCGTAACCGGATCGTTGCCTGTCTTGACGGCTTGAATCGCGCCCGCAACGCAACGGTCGACGCAGCCGGCGACACAATCCTGTCTAAGACGGCCCTGCCCAAGGTGCAGCCCATCCAGGTCACGCGCCTGCCCAAGGCTTACACCGAGGCAGGCCGTTCGGCGGTGCAGCGCCGCTATCTGGAACTGTTCAATGTCAGCAAGACCTATCCCACCCGCGCCGGGCCGCTGACCGTCGTACAGAACTTCAATCTGATGATGAACCGCGGCGAGTTCGTTTCCCTGATCGGCCATTCCGGCTGCGGGAAATCGACGGTGCTGAACATGGCGGCGGGATTGAGTTCCATTTCCGGCGGCGGCATCGTATTGGACGGGCATGAAATCGACAGCGCTGGGCCGGACAAAGGCGTGGTGTTCCAGGCCCCCAGCCTGATGCCTTGGTTGAGCGCCCGCCAGAACGTGGGCATCGGCGTGGAACGGGTCTACCCGCATGCCAGCGCCGCCGAGCGCAGCGACATCATCGAGTACTACCTGCAACGCGTCGGCCTGGGCGACAGCCTGCACAAGCTGGCGGCGGAGATGTCCAGCGGCATGCGTCAGCGCGTCGGCATTGCCCGCGCCTTCGCTCTGTCGCCCAAGCTGATGCTGCTGGACGAGCCGTTCGGGATGCTCGACAGCCTCACCCGCTGGGATTTGCAGAACGTGCTGATGGAGGTGTGGCAACGCACCCAGGTCACCGCTATCTGCGTCACTCACGACGTCGACGAAGCCATCCTGCTGGCAGATCGCGTAGTGATGATGAGCAATGGCCCCAACGCCACCATCGGCAAGATCCTCAAGATCGATCTGCCGCGGCCGCGCGAACGCAAGACGCTGCTGGAACATCCCAGGTTCTACGCCTATCGCGAAGAAGTCCTGCAGTTTCTTGCCGACTACGAGCATGGCGCCCACCTCGATGCCGCATAAACGCGCCCGGCAAATCACCCATCCCGCCCATGGCACCGCCACCGAGAGATCGAAATGAGACGAGCTTTTGCAATGACCAGTGGCCTGCTGCTATCCGCCCCCGCATTGGCGGCCGAAACCACGATCAAACCCATCGTCGATCTGCGTCTGCGCCACGAGGGCGTGGAGCAAGCGGGTCTTGCCCGCGATGCAGAGGCGATAACCTTGCGCGCCCGCGCAGGTGCGGAGATCAGCAATGGGGTGTTCGCGTTCCTGGCCGAAGCGGAAGGGACGGCGGCGATCGACGAGCGCTACAACAGCGGGCTCAACGGCAAGACTGCCTATCCGTTGGTGGCCGACCCCGAAAATATTGAATTGAACCGGGTGCAAGTCCAGTACAAGGGATTCGCCAACACTATGCTGAGCATAGGCCGTCAACGCATCAACCTGGACGACCAGCGCTTTGTCGGCGCGGCCGGCTGGCGCGACAACGAGCAGACTTTCGACGCGGCGCGGGTGGAATGGACCGGCCCAGGCCAGTCGAAACTAAGCAAGTTGAAGCTGGATGCCAGTTACGCCTGGAGCGTGCGCACGATCTGGGGAAAGGACGGGGTCGGTGCGCGTCAGCAGGCGATCGGTGGCGACAATTTTTTTGGGAACCTCTCCTACCCGACCGCGTGGGGAACGCTAAGCGGATTTGCCTATCTGATTGACCAGGACGAAGCCGCGGTGTCCGGGCGGCGATTGTCCAGTCAGACCTATGGCGTGCGTTTGGCGGGCGCCCGTCCGCTTGCAGCCGCCAAGCTGAACTACGCGCTCAGTTACGCTGGGCAAAGCGACTACCACAACAACCCGAACCACTATTCGGCCGAGTATTGGCTGGCCGATACCAGCGTGGACGTGGGCGCGTTCCGGCTGGGCGCCGGCTATGAGGTGCTGGGAGCGGATGCGGGATTGGCATTGACCAGCTTCCAGACACCGCTGGCCACCGCGCACAAATTCCAGGGCTGGGCCGACAAATTCCTGACCACGCCCCCCAATGGCGTGCGCGACCAGTATTTTTCGTTCGGCTGGAATCGCAAGCAGTTCGGAAAACTCAGCAACGTGAGTTTGAACGCCGTCTGGCACCGGTTCGGCAGCGATCGCCTGTCGCAGGATTACGGTGATGAGCTGAATTTGATTGCGACCGCCAAGATCGGCAAGTTCAACCTGCTGGCCAAGCACGCCGATTACCGGGCCGACCAATTCGCCACCGACACGCGCAAGACGTGGTTGCAAGTCGAGTGGTCTTACTGAAGCCATCGTCGGGCTCGCCCTTTCAAGTCACGGGGCGGGTTTCGGCAAATAGGGCATAGCGCATGAATATCCAGAAAAAGCCAAGATTGGTGGTAGTCGGCAACGGTATGGCCGGCATCCGCACGCTGGAGGAATTGTTCAAGCTGGTGCCGGACATGTACGACGTCACCGTCTTCGGCGCCGAACCGCACCCCAACTACAACCGCATCCTGCTCTCGCCGGTGCTGGCCGGCGAGCAGGAATTCGAACAGATCGTGCTCAACTCGCTGGACTGGTACGCCGAACACGGCATCCGTCTGCACCTGGGCAAGGAAGTCACCCGCATCGACCGCGCGCGCCGACGGGTGATCGCCGCCGACGGCACCGAAGCCGAGTACGACCGTCTGCTGCTGGCCACCGGCTCGCTGCCCTTCATCCTGCCGGTGCCTGGCAAGGAGCTGAAAGGCGTCATCAGTTATCGCGACATCTTCGATACCCAGACCATGATCGACACCGCCAAGGTCAAGCGCCACGCGGTGGTGATCGGCGGCGGTCTGCTGGGTCTGGAGGCTGCGAACGGCTTGAAGTTGCGCGGCATGGAAGTGACCGTGGTGCATCTGGCCGGCTGGCTGCTGGAGCGCCAGTTGGATCCGGTCGCTGCCGGGCTGTTGGAGAAATCGCTGAGCGAACGCGGGTTGGCGTTCCGCCTCAACACCTCCACCACCGAGATCCTCGGCAACGAAGCGGGCGAAGTGACCGGAGTGCGTTTTTCAGACGGCAGCGAACAGCCGGCCGACCTGGTGGTGATGGCCGCCGGCATCCGCCCCAACACGCAGCTGGCGCAGGAGGCGGGGCTGTACTGCAACCGCGGCATCGTGGTCAGCGACGGTCTGCAGACCTACGACCCGCGCGTGTACGCGGTGGGCGAATGCGCCAGCCATCGCGGCATCGCCTACGGACTGGTGGCGCCGTTGTTCGAACAGGCCAAGATCTGCGCCAACCACCTGGCCCACTACGGCATCGGCATCTACCAGGGTTCGGTGTCTTCGACCAAGCTCAAGGTCACCGGCATAGATCTGTTTTCCGCCGGCAATTTCATGGGCGGCGAAGGCACCGAGGAAATCGTGCTGTCGGATCCGGCCGGCGGTGTCTACAAGAAGCTGGTGATCCAGGACGAAAAACTGGTCGGCGCCTGCCTGTACGGCGACACCACCGACGGCGGCTGGTACTTCAAGCTGCTCAAGGACGGCCGCAAGATCGACGATCTGCGCGACCAGCTGATGTTCGGCGAAAGCGCGATCGGCGATGCCGGCCATTCCGGACAGAGCCGGGCGATGAGCATGCAGGACAGCGACGAGGTCTGCGGCTGCAACGGCGTGTGCAAGGGCACCATCGTCAAGGCGATCACCGGCAGCGGCCTGTTCACCCTGGACGAGGTGAAGAAGCACACCAAAGCCTCCAGCTCGTGCGGCTCGTGCACCGGTCTGGTCGAGCAGATCCTGATGAACACGCTGGGCTCCAGTTTCCAGCAGACACCGAAGACCAAGGCGGTGTGCGAATGCACCAGCTACGCGCATGGCGAAGTGCGCAAGGCGATCCGCGAACATCACCTGCTCACCCATCGCGAGGCGTACGACTTCCTGGAATGGCGCACGCCCAACGGCTGCGCCACCTGCCGTCCGGCGATCAACTATTACCTGCTTTCGAGCTGGCCGCGCGAAGCGGTGGACGACCCGCAATCGCGTTTCATCAACGAGCGCGCGCACGCCAACATCCAGAAGGACGGCACCTTCTCGGTGATTCCGCAGATGAAAGGCGGCGTGACCAACGCCTCCGAGTTGCGCCGTATCGCCGACGTCGCCGACAAGTACGCGGTGCCGATGCTCAAGGTCACCGGCGGCCAGCGCATCGATCTGCTGGGAATCAAGAAAGAAGATCTGGTGGAAGTGTGGAAGGACCTGGGCATGCAGTCCGGGCACGCCTACGGCAAATCCATCCGCACGGTGAAGACCTGCGTGGGCAGCGAGTTCTGCCGTTTCGGCACCCAGAACAGCACGCAGATGGGCATCGATCTGGAAACTATGCTGGCCAACATGTGGAGCCCGCACAAGGTCAAGCTGGCGGTGTCCGGCTGCCCGCGCAACTGCGCCGAATCCGGCATCAAGGACGTGGGCATCATCGCGGTGGATTCGGGTTGGGAAATCCATGTCGGCGGCAACGGCGGCATCAAGACCGAAGTGGCGCAGTTCCTGGTCAAGGTGAAAACCAGCGACGAGGTGCGCGAATACACCGGCGCCTTCCTGCAGCTGTATCGCGAGGAAGCCTATTACCTGGATCGCACCGTGCATTACATCGCCCGGGTCGGACTGGATTACATCCGCCAACGCGTGGTCGACGACGCCGACAACCGCAGGGCGCTGCACGAACGTCTGCTGTTCGCGCTGGAAGGACTGTCCGATCCGTGGGCGGCGCGCATCGCCGGTGCGCAGCGGCATGAGTTCCAGCCGCTCAAACTGAAAATGTTGCCCGACCCGGTGGAGGCCTGAGCCATGCTTGCATCGAACCAGCCTATATCGAACATGTCTACATCGAGCACGGCCGCACCCGACTGGGTCGAAGTGTGCAGGCTCGACGACATCCCCGCGCTCGGTGCGCGCGTGTTGGAAAGGGACGGTGGCGACAACATCGCTTTGTTCCGTACCGCCAGCGGCAATGTGTTCGCCTTGCGCGACCGTTGTCCGCACAAAGGCGGGCCGCTGTCGCAGGGCATCGTTGCCGGGGAAACGGTGACCTGTCCGTTGCATAGCTGGAACCTGAGCCTGGACAGCGGCGAGGCGCGCGCGCCGGACGTGGGTTGCGTGACGACCTATCCGGTGCGAGTGGAGGACGGGGTGGTATGGCTTTCGCCGGGGCTCACTCCCGCCGCAGCCCACGCCGGTTCCGGCGTGGATTGCCAGCACTCGTCATCGGCCACAGTGGCGCCAGTGCAGAGTGGTCTGGACATTCGGCTCGACAACTTGGAAGGCCCGGAGGTTCTTGCGTTGCTCCGCGAGCACCTCGGCTCGATGGAGCACACCGCTCCGGCGGAAAGTCGCCATGCCTTGGATCTGGTTGGCCTGCGCGAACCCGGCATCACTTTCTGGAGCGTTTGGGACGGTCCGGCGCTGGCTGGATTCGGCGCACTCAAGCACATGACCGAGTCGCACGCCGAGATCAAATCCATGCGCACCGCCGCCTCCCACCTGCGGCGCGGGGTGGCATCGAAAATGCTGCGGCACCTCATTCAAGAAGCCGCCACCCGCGGTTACTCCAGACTGAGCCTGGAGACGGGTTCGATGGAGTTCTTCGAGGCCGCGCGGCATTTGTACGCATCCTTCGGGTTTACTCCGTGCCCGCCTTTCGGCGACTACAGGCCAGACCCCAATAGCGTGTTCATGACCCTGGATATCGCCGGGTCGCCCGGCGATCCGTTCGATCCGAAGCCGCGGCGCGGCGTGACCTGAAGCAAACCATGGACGGCGATACGCGCGCACCCACGTCGTCTTCGCTCGCCGCCGCGCCGCGGCGCACACGCACGCGTTCCACCTGCTGCTATTGCGGGGTCGGTTGTGGTGTGCTGATCGATGCCGAACACGATGCGCAGGGCAGCCGCATCACCGGTATCGCCGGCGATCCGGAGCATCCGGCCAACTTCGGCCGCTTGTGCACCAAGGGCCTCAATCTGCCGCAGACCACGCGCGACACCACCGGCCGCGCGCTGGTCCCGCAACTACGCCGCCTGCGCGGCGATGTCCGCCGCGAGGTGGACTGGGACGTGGCGCTGGACACGGTGGCCGAGCGCTTCGCCAGCATCGTCGCCGAACACGGTCCGGACGCGGTGGCGTTCTATCTGTCCGGGCAGCTGCTGACCGAGGACTACTACGTCTTCAACAAACTGGCCAAGGGCCTGATCGGCACCAACAACATCGACACCAATTCGCGCCTGTGCATGTCCAGCGCGGTCTCCGGCTACAAACTGGCGCTGGGCGCGGACGGCCCGCCGACCTGCTACGACGATCTGGAGCAGGCGCGCACCGTGCTGTTCGCCGGCAGCAACATGGCCTATGCGCATCCGGTTTTGTTCCGGCGCCTGGAAGCCGCGCGCGAAGCGCATCCGGAGACCAAGTGGATCGTGATCGATCCGCGCCGCACCGACACCGCCGCCATGGCCGACCTGCACTTGGCCCTGCAGCCGGGCACCGACGTGGCCCTGTTCAACGGCATGCTGCATCACTTGATCTGGGAAGGGTTGATCGACCCCGATTACATCGACGCGCACACTGAAGGCTTCCAGCCGCTCAAGCTGATGCTGCGCGAATACACGCCGCGTTTCGTCGCCGATCTGTGCGGGGTGGCGGCCGAAGACATCGTCCAGGCCGCCGAGTGGTTCGGCCGCAGTCCCGCCGCGCTGTCGCTGTACTGCATGGGCTTGAACCAGTCCAGCCACGGCACCGACAAGAACCTGGCGCTGATCCAGCTGCATCTGGCCACCGCGCAGATCGGCAAACCCGGAGCCGGGCCGTTTTCGCTGACCGGACAGCCCAATGCGATGGGCGGGCGCGAAGTGGGCGGCATGGCGACCATGCTGGCGGCGCATCGCGAGATCGCCGATCCCGAACACCGCGCCGAACTCGAACGTCTATGGAAGCTGCCCACGCAGACCCTGTCCGATCGCCTCGGCTTGCCGGCGGTGGCGTTGTTCGACGCGTTGCGCAGCGGCAAGGTCAAAGCGGTGTGGATCGCCTGTACCAACCCGGTGCACTCGATGCCCGATATCAATCTGGTGCGCGAGGCCTTGGGCAAGGCCGAATTCGTGGTGGTGCAGGAAGCTTTCCTCAACACCGACACCGTGCCCTACGCCGACGTGCTGCTGCCGGCGACCAGCTGGGGCGAGAAGGAAGGCACGGTGACCAATTCCGAACGCCGCATCTCGCGAGTGCGCGCGGCGCTGCCTGCGCCGGGCGAAGCCAGAGCGGACTGGTGGATCGCCAATGAAGTGGCGCGACGCATCGAAGCGCGACTGGCGCCGCCGGGCGCCGCGCCGCTCTTCGATTTCGCCGATACCGAAGCGGTGTTCGACGAGCATCGCCGTCTGACCGTGGGTCGCGATCTCGACATCGGCGGCCTGGATTATGCGTTGCTGGAAAGCCAGGGTCCGCAGCAATGGCCGTTTCCGGCGGGCGCGAGCGAAGGTCAGGCGCGGCGCTACGGCGACGGCGTGTTCGCCACCGCCGATGGTCGTGCGCGTTTTCATGCCACCGCTTACAAACCGGTGGCCGAACCGATTTCGGCGCGTTATCCGCTGCGTCTGCTGACCGGCCGCTTGCGCGACCAATGGCATGGCATGAGCCGCAGCGGCCGGGCGCCGGGATTGTTCGCGCACGCGCCGGAGCCGACGCTGAGCATGCATCCCGACGACGCCACCCGCCGCGGCCTGAGCGCCGGCGATCTGGTGCGGGTGACCAGCAAGCGCGGCGAACTGCTGCTGCCGCTGGCGGTGTCCGATGAAGTGGGTTCGGGCACGGTGTTCGCGGCGATGCATTGGAGCGGGCAATTCCTGGCCAGCGGCGGCATCAACGAAGTCAGCAACGGCGCGGTCGATCCCAAATCGTTCCAGCCCGAACTCAAGCACGCGGCGGTGCGGGTGGAGAAAGCGGCTTTCGCTTGGAATCTGCTGGCGGCGCGGCGCGGCGACGCGCTCGCGCTGCAGATCGCGGTGCAGCCGCTGCTGCGCGAATGCGCGTTCGCTTCCCTTTCCCTGCGCGCCGATGCCGATCCGGACTCGGGACAGGCCTGGCTGGTGTTGCGTGCGGCAGCCGAGACCGCGCCGCCGCAGTGGTTGCAGCGCCTGGCCGAGGTCTTGCAACTGCAGCCCGAAGAGCACGTGCTGGAGTACCACGACGCGCGTCGTGGCCTGCTCAAGCGGGTCGGTTGGGGCCATGGCGCGCATAACGATCGGATCGAAGGACTGTTGTTGGCCGGCGGCCAGCGCGACCCGGCCAGTGAAGCCTTGTTGGATATCGCTCTGGCCGGCACGGCCTGGACCGGCTCGCGGCTGGCGGTGTTCACCCAGCGTCTGGCCGGCGCGGCGCGCGATGCGCTGGTCTGCCAGTGCATGCAGGTCAAGGAATCCTCCATCCGTGCCGCGATCGCTCAAGGCGCCGATGTGGACGCACTGAAAAAACGGCTGGGTTGCGGCAGCGTCTGCGGTTCCTGCGTGCCGCAGCTGGTGCGCATGTGCCGCGAAATTGTAGACAGCGGGTAGGTCGGGGCTATGTCCCCGATGCGCGCGGAAGGAGGGGTTCCGTGCGTCGGGGGCGTAGCCCCGACCTACCCGCGCATGACGACGATCTTTCTGGAGAACCGAACGAATGATTACGAACCACGATTCCGGTACCGCAGACCCACGCGGTGGCAAGGTCAGTCTGGTGTCGGCCGGGCCGGGAGATCTGGAACTGCTGACGATAAAAGCCGCCAGAACGCTGGCGACCGCGGACGTGCTGATGCTGGACGATCTGGTCGATCCGCAGATCGTGTCGCTGGCGCCGCGGGCGCGGGTGATCCGCGTGGGCAAGCGCGGCGGTTGCCGCTCCACCCCGCAGGCCTTCATCTGCCGGTTGATGCGCCGCTATGCGCAACGTGGCGCGCACGTGGTTCGGGTCAAAGGTGGCGATGCGCTGCTGTTCGGCCGCGCCGGCGAAGAAATCGGCTTCCTGCGCAAGTCCGGTATCGAAGTGGTCATCGTCAACGGCATCAGTTCCGGTTTCGCCGCCGCTGCGGCCTTGGGCGTTTCCCTGACCCATCGCGATCACTGCCGCGGCGTCACTTTCGTCACCGCCCACGCGCAGGACCACAGCGAACCGGACTGGGCGGCCTTGGCCGCGACCGGCACCACGCTGGCGATCTACATGGGCATGGACCGGCTGGAATCGCTGAGCGCCGCGTTGCTGCTGCAGCTGCCGGCGCACACGCCCGCCGCGGTGGTGCAAGCGGCCAGCCAGCCGGACGAGGCACGGCTGCTGACGACCCTGGGCCGATTGGCCGCCGACGCCCGCCACGCCGGGTTGGGTAGTCCGGGGGTGATCCTGATTGGAGCGGCCCTGGCCGAAGCGGCGGTTCCTGCATTGCAACCTTCGCTTTTGCTGGCGGAGGCGTGCGGCTGATTCGCTAAGGAAATTCAGAACACGTCTCAGTTCGTCATTCCAGCGAAAGCTGGAATCCATTTTGACCTTCGCTATTCGCTGAGCAAGATCAAAATGGGCCCCAGCTTTCGCTGGGGTGACGATCAAGAGCAAGTTGTTCAGAAGTTCCCTAAGGCACCCGCGCGCAAACCCACGCATCCACGCGCGCCACGCCTGCGCGCCGCAAACGCTTTGCCGCCGCTTCCAGGGTCGCGCCCGTGGTCATCACATCGTCGACCAGCGCCACGTGATCCGGCAACGCCGCGTCGGCACGGACTTCGAACGCGCGTCGCAGGTTGCGATGGCGGGCGCCGGCATCCAGTTCGGATTGCGGCGCGGTGGCGCGGGTGCGGATCAGCACCTCCGACAATAGAGGAACCTGCAATGCGCGGGCCAGAGGTTTGGCCAGTTCCAGCGCCTGGTCGTAGCCGCGTTGACGCAAACGGGCCTCGTGCAGCGGCACGGGCACCAAGGCCGAAGGCCTGGGCAGCCCGGAGACGCCTTCGAGCATGAGCTCGGAGAGCAATCGTCCCGCGGCCAGATCGTTATGGAACTTGAAACGCGGCACCAGCCGGTCCAGCGGAAACCCGTACACGAACACGGCATGGGTCTCGGCCAGCGGCGGCGGACGCTGCAGACAGGCGCCGCAGGTGCCCGGCGCGTGCAGCGGCAAGGCGCAGCGCAGGCAGGCGCTGCGATTCCAGGGCAGCGCTTCGGCGCAGGCCCGGCACAGATCCCGACCGCTCACGCCGCTTTCGCCGCACAGCAGGCAGCGCGGCGCAAAGACCGCGCGGGCGGCCTTGCGCAGCCACTCGTCAACTTTCAAAGCATCCATGCGGTTGACAGCCTTGCTTCCGGTTTTCAGACTGCCCGGACTTTAACGCCGCGAGGCCCTGATGTCCGCACAAGCCCCGATCACCGCCAGTCCCGCTTCCATCAGCATGCTCCGCCACGACTGGCAACAGTCCGAATTGCTGGCCCTGTTCGACCTGCCGTTCCCGGAACTGCTGCACCGCGCCGCCAGCGTGCACCGGCAGCACTTCGACCCGGCCGAGGTCCAGGTTTCCACCCTGCTGTCGGTCAAGACCGGCGGCTGCCCGGAAGACTGCGCCTACTGCCCGCAAGCCCAGCGCTACCACACCGGCGTCGATGCGCAGAAGCTGATGAGCACCGAGGCGGTGCTGGAAAAAGCCAGGCAGGCCAAGGCCGCCGGCGCCTCGCGCTTCTGTATGGGCGCGGCCTGGCGCTCGCCCAAGGACCGCGACATCCCCAAGGTCGCGGCCATGATCCGCGAAGTGAAGGCGCTGGGGCTGGAGACCTGCGCCACCCTGGGCATGCTCAGCGCCCCGCAGGCCGATGCGCTGAAGTCGGCGGGGCTGGACTACTACAACCACAACCTGGACACCGCGCCGGACTTCTACGGCGAAATCATCCACACCCGCGAATACCAGGATCGCCTGGACACGTTGGAACACGTCCGCGACGCCGGCATGAAGACCTGTTGCGGCGGCATCGTCGGCATGGGCGAATCGCGGGCCCAGCGCGCCGGCCTGCTGCTGGCGCTGGCCAACTTGCCGGCGCATCCGGATTCGGTGCCGATCAACCGCCTGGTCCAGGTGGAAGGCACGCCGCTGCACGGTATCGCCGAACTGGATCCCTTCGAATTCGTGCGCACCATCGCAATCGCGCGCATCACCATGCCTCACTCTATGGTCAGATTGTCGGCTGGTCGCGAATCCATGAGCGACGAGCTGCAGGCGCTATGCTTCGCCGCCGGCGCCAATTCGATCTTCTACGGGGAAAAACTGTTGACCACCGGCAACCCGGACGTGGAACGCGACCAGGCGCTGTTCGCGCGCCTCGGTCTGCGGCCCATGCCGGTGGAGCCAGCCATGCCAGCGCCAGGGGGAACCGTGCATGCCGATATCGTCGAAACCACCATCAACAACCACGCCGACCACGCCTGCGGACGCGCCGCCTAAATCCATGCGGCCCAATCTGCACGAACGCGTCCACTCTTTGCGCAAACTGCGCATCGCCCAGGGCCGCGTGCGCGTGCGCCGCACCATCACCCGCCGCGACGGCGTGCGCGTGGAGGTCGACGGCCGCTGGCTGACCGAGTTCTGCGGCAACGACTACCTGGGCCTGTCGCAACAGTTCGAAGTGGTCAGCGCGCTGCAGGATGGCGCCGCGCGCGACGGCGTCGGCGCGGGCGCTTCGCATCTGGTCAGCGGCCACCACGCCGCGCACGAAGCGCTGGAGCGCGAAATCGCGCAGTGGCTGGGCTATTCGCGCGGGCTGCTGTTCGGCAGCGGATTCCTGGCCAATCTGGCCGTGCAACAGGCTTTGCTGCAGGAAGACGGCGATGTCTGCGTGCAGGACCGGCTCAACCACGCCAGCTTGCTGGATGCGTCGCTGCTGGCCGGGTGCAGGCTGCGGCGCTATCCGCATGCCGACGCCGAAGGCGCGCTGCGGCAACTCAAGCACGCGCCGGAAGGCGCGGCGATGCTGGCCACCGACGGCGTCTTCAGCATGGACGGCGACGTGGCGCCGCTGCGCGCGCTGACCCTGGTCGCGCGCATGCAACAGGCCTTGTTGTACGTGGACGATGCGCATGGCGTCGGCGTGCGTGGGCCGGAAGGGCGCGGCAGTGTGGCCGAAGCCAACCTCGGCATGGCCGAAGTGCCGTTGCAGCTGGTCACCCTGGGCAAGGCGCTGGGCGGTTACGGTGCGGTGGTGGTGGGCGACGATGCCCTCATCCAGCACTTGTACGAAACCGCGCGTCCCTACATCTACACCACGGCGCTGCCGCCGGCGCAGGCCGCGGCCACGCTGGCGGCGGTCAAGCATGCGCGCCGCGATCAATGGCGGCGCGAGAAACTGCAGGGGCTGGTCAGCCGTTTCCGTACCGGCGCGCAGCGCTATGGACTGGGATTGCTGCCCTCCGATTCGCCGATCCAGCCGGTGATGTGCGGCGACGACGCCAGCGCGGTCGCCCTGTCGTCCGCGCTCGAGAACGCCGGCTATCTGGTCACCGCCATCCGTCCGCCCACCGTGCCCGAAGGCAAGGCGCGTCTGCGGGTGACGCTATCGGCCTTGCACATGCCGGCCGAAGTGGATGCCATGGTCGAAGTTCTCGCGCGTTCACGCGATGCCATACAACGCGTGCGCGGCGCCGCCTGATTCGATGGCGTTGCATATGGAAATCGTGGGCGATGGCCCGCCCTTGGTATTGATTCATGGTTGGGGATTGCACGGCGGGGTGTTCGCGCCGCTAGTCGATCGTTTGTCCGATCGTTTCCGCATGCATCTGGTCGATCTGCCGGGTCACGGCTACAGCCGCGAAGACGCCACGCCGCTGACCCTGCAAGCCGCCGTCGCCGAAATCCTGGCGCACACGCCGCCTGCTGCCTGGCTGGCGTGGTCGCTGGGCGGGCTGTTCGCCTTGCACGCCGCATCGGTCTCCCCGCAGGTGCGCGCGCTGGCGCTGGTCGCGGTCACGCCGCGGTTCGTGCGTGGCGGGGATTGGCCGCATGCGGTGGAAGCTTCGGTGTTCGAGCAATTCGGCAAAGATTTGCAACAGGACTACCGCGGTACGCTCGAGCGGTTCCTGGCTCTGGATACCATCGGTTCCGAACATGCGCGTGCCGAGCTTCGTACGCTGAAGGAAAATCTGTATGCCCGCGGCGAACCGTCGCCGCATGCTTTGCAACAGGGCCTCACCTTGCTGGAGCAAAGCGATCTGCGCGGGTCGTTACCGGCACTGTCGATTCCCAGTCTGTGGATCTCAGGACGTCGCGACCGCCTGGTATCTCCAAGCGCCATGCAGGCTGCCGCCGCACTGACGCCGGACAGCCGCTACCTGGACATTCGAGGCGGTGGGCATGCCCCCTTCCTCGGCCATGCCGACCAGGTTGCCGACGAAGTGCGCAACTTCATGGCGACCCTTCCCCCGTCGTAAGAGCGACGTAAGTCGCGAATAGACGCTATTCGCGCCAGCCTCGTTCGCGACTCACGTCGCTCCTACGATTTGCATTCGAGATTGCATCAGAATCCCCTCAATGAGCACTCCTTTCGACCATCGCCAGATCCGCCGCGCTTTCTCGCGATCCGCTTCCAGTTACGACGCGGCGGCGGCCCTGCAACACGAAGTCGAAAAGCGCCTGCTCGAATCGCTGGACTATCTGGGCGAGCGCACGCCGCAAGTGGTCCTGGATGTCGGCAGCGGCCCGGCGCACGCGGCCGCGGCGATGCGCAAGCGTTGGCCGCGTGCGCAGGTGGTGGCGCTGGACATGGCCCTGCCGATGCTGCGCGAGGCGAAGAAGCATGCGGGCTGGTGGAAACCTTTCGCGCGCGTGTGCGCCGACGCGCGCGCGCTGCCGCTCGCCGATGGCAGCGTCGATGTGTTGTTCAGCAATTTGTGCCTGCAGTGGGTGGAAGATTTGCCGGCGGTGTTCGCCGGCTTCCGGCGCGTGCTCAAACCCGGCGGCCTGCTGCTGTGCTCCACCTTCGGCCCGGAAACGCTGATCGAATTGCGCGACGCCTTCGCACAAGCCGATGCGGCGCCGCACGTCAGCCGTTTTCCGCCCATCGCCCAGTTCGGCGATGCGTTGCTGATGTCCGGTTTCCGCGACCCGGTGCTGGACCGCGACCGCTTCACCCTGACCTACGACGATCTGCCCGCGCTGATGCGCGAGCTGCGTGCGATGGGCGCGACCAATGCCTTGCAATCGCGCAGGCATACCTTGACCGGACGTTCGCGCTTCGCCGCGGCCAGCGCCGCCTACGACGCCTTTCGCCGCGAAGACGGAAAACTGCCGAGTACCTGGGAAGTGATCTACGCCCATGCCTGGGCGCCGCCGCCGGGCGCGCCGATCCGCGGGCAAGGGGAGGAAATCGCTGCGGTGCCGCTCTCGGCGATACCGATCCGCCGCCGGGAGTGATTGATCCCCTCTCCCTTGAGGGGAGAGGGTGGCCGAAGGCCGGGAGAGGGAGCCGGAGCCAGCGATGGCGAACAATCCCTGCATGTCGAGTGTATGAAGAGCCAAAGCACGCATCGCTACGCTCGCGCACCCCTCTCCTGCCCTGCGGGCATCCTCTCCCACAAGGGGAGAGGAAAAAATTTAGCTATCGAGTTCTACGAACAAACGTGCAGTTTCCCCAGCCGAACAAGCTCGGCTCTACCTCGATCGGTCAGGCCGAAACCTGCGCGATCCAGTCCGGCAGGTTGTAGTAGTTGGTCACCCGCGCGATACGGTCTTCACGGATATCGAAGAAGGCGCCACCGGGCAGCACGTACTTCTGCCCGCTGGCGGGCGGCAGGCCCTCATCGGTGCTGTGGTATTCGCCGTGCACCACGTATTCGGCCGCTGCGCGGTCGCCATCGATCGTGGCCAGCACGATGATGTCGCGCAGTTGTTCGCGGTAGCTGGAATTCATGCGCGCCAGAAACACCGCGAACGCATCGCGCCCCAATTCGCGCCCGCCCTGGTTGAGGTCGTGCACCACATCGTCGGTCAACAGCGCCAGCATGCCGTCCCAGTCGCCGCGGTTGAAGGCGGAATAGTAGGTCAGCACCAGTTCGGTAGCGCGGTCCTGTTTGCGGTTGCCATCGATCTTCATGGACGGGATCCCCCTGGATGCGTAATCGGCGATTCATCATAGCGCCGACTCCCAAGCGACGGCATTGGCCGGTTATCGGGATTCCAGGAACAGGTCGCGGTGGAAGAAATACACCTCCTGCAGAAGGAAGCGTTTGCGCGTCTCGAAGCTGCGAAAGCGGCTGGTAGGCGTGGACGACCCCAGCGCGTCGATGCCCATTTCGCGCGCCAACCGCAGCGCGCGCGCCATATGCAGTGGATCGCTGACGATGAGGGCGCGTTTGAATTTGTGCGCCTTCATCAGCGCCGCCGCCTGCTGCAGGTTTTGGCGGGTGGTGCGCGATTCGGTTTCGATCAGGATGGCCTGTGGCGGCACACCCCGTTTAAGAGCGTAGCTGCGCGCGACCTGCGATTCGGAAAAGCGGGCGCCGTTGCCGAAACCACCGGTGAAGATGAGCTGCTTGGCCAGGCCGCGCTGATACAGATCGATGCCGTGCCGGATCCGTTCCTTGAACACGGGCGAAGGATTCTTGTCGTAGGCGGCGGCGCCCAGGACGATGATCACATCGGCCGGCGCGGCCTGATCGCGTTCACCCACCCAAACGATGTAAGACGCCACTCCCACCAGCCAAAGCGCCAGCAACAGCAATAGACGCCAGGCCCAGCCCAGCACCCCACGGCGCTTGCGGTCTTGTCGGCGCCGGCTCACGCGCCGCTCCAGGGCAGCGCGTCCAGGTCGACGTTGCCCCCGGACAGCACCACGCCGACCCGCCGCCCGGCGAAGCGCGCCGGGTTTTGCAGCACCGCCGCCAGCGCGATGGCCGAGGAGGGTTCCACCAGCTGTTTGGTGGTCTGCCAGAGCAGACGCATCGCCTGCAGCGTGTCGGCATCGCGCACCGTCAGCACCTCCACCGCGTGTCGCCGCAGCAGTTCGAAATTCGGCTGTCCCACGGCGGTGCGCAGGCCGTCGCAAAAGGTGTCTGGAACGAAATCGGCGAGACGCTCGCCGGCGGCCAAGGAACGCGCGGTGTCGGCGGCGCCTTCCGGTTCGGCCAGCACCACCCGGCAATCCGGCAACAGTGCAGCCGTGGCGATCGCGGTGCCCGAGGCCAGACCGCCGCCGCCTACCGGCACCACCAGCACTTCCAGCGCTTCCACGGCATTGAGCAGTTCCAGCGCCGCGGTGCCTTGGCCCGCGATCACCCGCGCGTTGGTGTAGGGATGGACCAGGACCGCGCCGGTTTCGTGTTGCACCTGCAGGCACTTCTCTTCGCGCGCGGTGAGGTTGGCCGCGCAGTTGTGCACGATCGCGCCATAGCGTCTGATCGAGGCCAGCTTGGCGGCCACCGCGCCGTCCGGCACCACCACGTGGCAGGAGATGCCACGGGTTTGGGCGGCCAACGCTAGCGCGGCGCCATGATTGCCGGAGGAATGAGTGACCACTCCTGCGTGCGCCTCTGCCTCGGAAAGCGCCCATACCGCATTGCACGCGCCCCGGAACTTGAACGCGCCCACGCGTTGCAAATGCTCGGCCTTGAAGTGCAGCTGCGCCGACGCGAGCGCATCCAGCGAGCGCGAGCGCAGCACTGGGGTGACGTAAGCATGGGGGGAAATACGGGCGGCGGCGGCCAGAACGTCGTCGAAGCAAGGCAGGGAATCGGGCATACGCGAAAGATTAGCGTATTACCTCGCCGCTCCCGGCAGAACGACGGGGGTCGATTGCGCCGGTCGAGCATATGAATGGAACCCAGTGTGTCCAGTGATAGCCGGCCGAATTAAGCACCGATTCAATGCGGCAGGCAGATTCTGCCTGTATGAACCGGGGGTACACCATGAAACTGCGTCTGTTGACCGCACTCTTCGCCACCGCCGCGCTTAGCGGCTGCGCGACTTACGACTATGCCGGCGGCAGCGCACCCGGTGGCTATTACTACGGACGGCCTTCGACGGAGTACTACGGACCCTACGGCGGAAGCTACGGATACGGGTCGTATGGATACGGTTCGTACGGCTACGGCGGCGGCTATGGTTATGGGTACTCCCCGTACAACTATGGCTATTACGGCGGTTACTACCCGTATTACCCCTACCGTCCGCATCACCCGCGCCCACCGCGCCCGGACCACGACGACGACCGGCCGCCGAGCGAGGGCGGGCGTCCGCCTCCCTGGCGCCGTCCCGACGGTCGCTACCAGGATTCGGGCCAGGTGATGATTCCGCCGCGCAACGGCATTCCCCAGGTACCCAGCCAGCCTCAGGTCCGCAACGAAGGCGGCCGGTATCCAGGCATGCGGGTGCGGCCGGAAGGCGGCGAGCGGCCCCCGCGGATGTCGAATCCTTCGCAACCCCGTCCAATGGAAAGATCGCGGCCGATCGAGCGCACCCAACCCGCCCCGCGCGCCGAACGTCGCGACGGGGTAAGGACAAGAACCGAAGAACCCTGATCGTCGCCGCGGGTTGCCCCAACGCCGCAGGCTTGTCATGACCGGTTGACCGGTTGCGTCGCTTATTGACGTGATTGGAATGACAAGCCTCTATGTCGACGTCCGGTGGGGAAATCTGGATCCCCCCTGTTCCGGCCCTGCCGGGCGTCGGCGCTCACGCAAAAGCCCGGCCATGCCGGGCTTTTTGTTGGATTGGCCGCTGGATGCAAATAAAATGGGGCCGGTAGTCCCCCGACTACCGGCCCCGGCGCTCCCCCGCAGTGCACATGGCTGGCCCCTGTTCCAATTACCAGCCTGCGCCCCTGGTCGCTTGCCACGACGGGTGCAAGAGGGATATCGCAGAAACCGTGCCAACTTTTCGCCCCCGCCGGCCGCATTAGGTCGCCGGGCGCCGCAGTGCCAAACTGAGCCCATGAACGCTTCCTTCCACCACTACGACGTCATCGTCATCGGCGGCGGCCACGCCGGCACCGAAGCCGCCTTGGCGTCCGCGCGCGCCGGCGCGCGCACCCTGCTGCTCACCCACAACGTGGAAACCGTGGGTGCGATGAGCTGCAATCCGGCCATCGGCGGCATCGGCAAGGGTCATCTGGTCAAGGAAATCGACGCGCTGGGCGGAGTCATGGCGCACGCCGCCGATCTGGCCGGCATCCAGTGGCGCACGCTCAACGCTTCGAAGGGTCCGGCGGTGCGCGCGACGCGTTGCCAGGCCGATCGCTCGCTCTATCGCAGCGCCATCCGCCGCATCGTGGAAGCGCAGCCCAACCTGACGATCTTCCAGGCCGCGGTCGACGACCTGGTGATCGAGAACAATCGTGTGCGCGGCGCCGTCACCCAGACTGGTCTGCGTTTCGATGCGCCGTCGGTGGTGCTGACCGCGGGCACCTTTCTCGCCGGCAAGATCCACGTGGGCGAAACCCAGTACGCCGCCGGCCGCGCCGGCGATCCGCCCGCCACCGCGCTGGCGCACAAGCTGCGCGAAGGCCTGTTCGTCGTCGATCGCCTGAAGACCGGTACGCCGCCGCGGATCGATGGCCGCTCGCTCGACTATTCGGTGATGGAGGAACAGCCCGGCGACGATCCGCTGCCGGTGATGTCGTTCATCGGCGATGCCTTGCAGCATCCGCGTCAGGTCTCCTGCTGGATCACCCACACCAGCGAACGCACCCACGAACTCATCCGCAACGCGCTGCACCGTTCGCCGCTGTACAGCGGCCAGATAGAAGGCATCGGCCCCCGCTACTGCCCGTCCATCGAGGACAAGGTAGTGCGCTTCGCCGAGAAGGCCTCGCACCAGATCTTCGTCGAGCCCGAAGGCCTGGAGGTCGCCGAGATCTATCCCAACGGCATTTCCACCTCGTTGCCGTTCGATGTGCAATTGGAGCTGGTGCGCAGCATCCGCGGCATGGAACACGCGCACATCACCCGGCCAGGCTATGCCATCGAATACGACTTCTTCGATCCGCGCGGTTTGAAGTCCTCGCTGGAGACGAAGGCCGTCGCCGGCCTGTTCTTCGCCGGTCAGATCAACGGCACCACCGGTTACGAGGAAGCCGCCGCGCAGGGACTGATCGCCGGCCTCAACGCCGCGCGCCTGGTGCAACAGAAGGAAGCGTGGTGCCCGCGTCGCGACGAGGCCTACATCGGCGTACTCATCGACGACTTGATCACCCACGGCACCAAAGAGCCGTATCGCATGTTCACTTCTCGCGCGGAATACCGTCTGCAGCTGCGCGAGGACAATGCGGACTTGCGTCTGACCGAAATCGGCCGCGGCCTGGGCCTGGTCGACGAGCGGCGCTGGGCGAAATTCGCCGTCAAACGCGATGCGATCGCTCAGGAAACCGAACGTCTGCGTGCGGTCTGGGTTTCGCCGGGTAATGCGCTGGGTCGCGAGGTCGAAGCCACCTTGGGCGTGGCGGTCAGCCGCGAGACTACGGTGCTGGACATGATCAAGCGCCCGGAACTGGATTACGCCAAGCTGGTGTCGGTACCCTCGATCGGGCCGGGCGTGGAAGATGCCAAGGTCGCCGAGCAGGTGGAGATCGGCGTGAAGTACTCCGGCTATCTGGACCGCCAGCGCGAAGAGATCGAGCGCCAGCAGCGCAATGAGGACACCGCGATTCCCTCCGGCTTCGATTACGTCGGCGTGCGCGGCTTGTCCTTCGAGGTGCTGCAGAAGCTGGAGCGCGTGCAGCCGCAGACCATCGGTCAGGCGCAGCGCATTCCCGGCATGACGCCCGCGGCGATTTCGCTGTTGCTGGTGCACCTGACCCGCGCGCGCCGTAGCCGCGTGGCTTGAGCGCGTCATAGGAGCGTCGTAGGAGCGACGTAAGTCGCGACTGAAAAGGACGAAAACCTCGTCGCGCACGCAACGAAACCGAGCATTCGCGACTTACGTCGCTCCTACGCGCATCATCAGATTGTCAGGCGCCGCTTTTGGCCCGGGCGAACGCGGCTGCCAACGCGCTATTCGCGGGTTGCGGTTTGGTCGCCGGGCTCGCGGTCTTGCCTGGCCGACTCAGTATTCGAGTACGCGACGAATCCGCATCGCGCCGCTGATTGTCTTGCCCTGGCTTCACCACCGGCACGTCCTCCAATCGCCGCGTCAACGCGATCCGCTTGCGTGGGATGTCCACTTCCAGCACGCGCACCTTGACGATGTCGCCGGCCTTGACCACCTCGCGCGGATCTTTCACGTAGGTGTCCGACAGCGCCGAGATATGGACCAGGCCGTCCTGGTGCACGCCGATATCGACGAAGGCGCCGAACGCGGCCACGTTGGTGACCACGCCTTCCAGGATCATGCCGATCTTGAGATGCTTGAGGTCCTCCACGCCTTCGGCGAAGCGCGCGGCCTTGAACTCCGGACGCGGATCGCGGCCCGGCTTTTCCAGTTCCTTCAGGATGTCGCGCACGGTGGGCACGCCGAACTTCTCGTCGGTGAACGACTCGGGTTTCAATCCGCGCAGATAACCGGCATCGCCGATCAACTGTTTCACCGCGCGTCCGCTGTCCTTCGCGATACGCTCCACCACTGGATACGCTTCCGGATGCACCGAAGACGCGTCCAGCGGCTCATCGCCATCGGCGATGCGCAGGAAACCGGCGCATTGCTCGAAGGTCTTTTCGCCCAGACGCGGCACCTTCAGCAATTCGCGGCGGCGCTTGAACGGCCCGTTCTGGTCGCGATGCAGGACGATATTCTCGGCCACCGACGAAGACAGGCCGGACACGCGCGCCAGCAGGGCGGCCGATGCGGTGTTCACATGCACGCCGACCGCATTCACGCAGTCCTCCACGCGTGCGTCCAGCGCGCGCGCCATGCGATAGGGATCCACATCGTGCTGGTACTGACCTACGCCTATCGCCTTGGGTTCGATCTTCACCAGCTCGGCCAGCGGGTCCTGCAGGCGGCGCGCGATCGACACCGCTCCGCGCAGACTCACGTCCAACTCCGGAAATTCCTTCGCCGCCAGTTCCGAGGCGGAGTACACCGAGGCGCCGGCTTCGCTGACCACGATCTTCTGCAGCTTCAGTTCGGGATGCTTGGCGATCACTTCGCCGGCCAGCTTGTCGGTTTCGCGCGAGGCGGTGCCGTTGCCGATGGCGATCAGTTCCACGCCGTGCTGGACACATAATTTATGCAAAGAATGCAGCGACTGGTCCCACTGCTTGCGCGGTTCGTGCGGATAGATCGTGTCCGTCGCCACCAGCTTGCCGGTACGATCGACCACCGCGACCTTGACGCCGGTGCGGATGCCCGGATCCAGGCCCATCACCGTGCGTGCGCCGGCCGGCGCGGCCAGTAGAAGATCCTTGAGGTTGTCGCCGAAGATGGCGATCGCCTCGGCTTCCGCCTTCTCCCGCGCCTGGCCGAACAAGTCGAGCAGCAGGTGCAGATGCAGTTTGGCGCGCCAGGTCATGCGGCAGCTGTCCAGCAGCCAGCGGTCGGCGGCGCGGCCCTGGTCGCTGACGCCGGCATGCAGCGCCACGCGGCCGTCGCCATACAGATGGCCGGCTTCGGCGTCCTTGCCCGGGTCGAGATCGAGGTAGAGGATTTCTTCCTTGCGCGCGCGGAACAGCGCGAGCAGCCGATGCGAGGGGATCTTCGCCAGCGCTTCGCTGTGTTCGAAATAGTCGCGGTACTTCGCGCCGGCTTCTTCTTTGCCCTCGGCCACGCGCGCGCGGATCACGCCTGTTTCGCCCAACCAATTGCGCAGCTCTCCGACCAGCGCCGGATCCTCGCCCCAGCGTTCCATCAGGATCGCGCGCGCGCCATCGAGCGCGGCCTTGCCGTCGGCCACACCCTTGTCGGCGTCGACGAAACCGGCGGCGAAGGTTTCCGGCGCCTGGGTGGGATCGGCCAGCAGGCCATCGGCCAGCGGTTCCAGGCCGGCCTCGCGCGCGATCTGGGCGCGGGTGCGGCGCTTGGGCTTGTAGGGAAGGTACAGATCCTCCAGCCGCGCCTTGCTGTCCGCCGCTTCGATCTCGGCGCGCAATGCATCGCTCAGCTTGCCCTGTTCGTCGATGCTGGCCAGCACGGTGGCGCGGCGTTCTTCCAGTTCGCGCAGATAGGTCAGGCGCGTTTCCAGGTTACGCAACTGGGTGTCGTCCAGTCCGCCGGTGATTTCCTTGCGGTAGCGCGCGATGAACGGAACGCTGGCGCCCTCGTCCAGCAAGGCGATGGCAGCCAGGGCCTGCGCGGTCTGGGCGCCGATTTCCGCGGCGATGGTGCGGGCGATGTGCTGGGCGAGCTGCTTTGGAGTGTCCTTCATTACCTTATTCGAGTTCATGAGTGGCAGGCGCCGATTGTGGCGGTCGCGGCGCGCGGGGGAAACCCGTTGACAGGAAAAGCAATTGCAGGTTTCACAAACCACGATTGATGGCTTGGGGGTAGTGTGGGAGCGGCGTCCCGCCGCGAGCTTTCCTGTGAGTGCCTGTTTGTGCAAAAAAGCTCGCGGCGGGACGCCGCTCCCACCATCGGGGCTTGTCATGGTCCCTGAGTGGGGCGCAGCGACACGAGACGTTATGCTTCATCCATGCGCAACTACCTTGTACTTCTCCTCATCTTCCTCACCGCCTGCGACGGCGATCCCGTTGCGCAGGTATCGACAGCGCCGGCCGCGGCTACGCCTGTTCACCATGAGTTGTCGACATGGGAGCTGCCCGTGCAGGGGAATGCAGCGCAGTCCGATCTGGTGGTCGCGTCGGACGGACGCATGCTGTTGTCCTGGATCGAAACCGGAAGCCGAAGCGCGCATGCGCTGAGGTTCGCGACCTTCGATGGCAAGGCATGGAGCGAGCCGCAGGAAATCGCGCATGGCGACGACTGGTTCGTCAACTGGGCCGACACGCCGCACATCGCGGCCACGGAAGACGGCGCGCTGTGGGCGCACTGGCTGCGCCAATCGGCGAAGGCGGCATATGCCTACGATGTGGTGCTGTCGCGATCGGGCGACGGTGGGAAAACATGGTCGGCGCCGCTGACGGTCAACAGCGATGTAACGCCGACCGAACACGGTTTCGTCTCCCTGTGGCCGCACTCGCGCGATTCCCTCGGCATCGCCTGGCTGGATGGCCGCAACACGGCCGGTGAAGGGCATGGCGGCCATGACGCGCACGGCGGCGGCGCGATGACCTTGCGCGTAGCGAACCTCGATGCAGGCTTGAACAAATCCGCCGAAAGCGAGCTCGATTCGCGCACCTGCGATTGCTGCCAGACCGACGCGGCGATGACCGTGCGCGGACCGTTGATCGTTTATCGCGACCGCGATGGAGACGAGATCCGCGACATCGTCACCGCGCGTTTCGACAGCGGCGCATGGACCTTGCCGCGCAAAGTCCACGACGACCGCTGGAAGATGCCGGCATGTCCGGTCAACGGCCCGGCGGTCGTGGCGAGCGGAACGCAGGCGTGGGTCGCCTGGTACACGGCGGCTGGCGACATGCCGAAGGTGCGCATCGCCCGCTCGCAGGATGCCGGTGACAGTTTCTCCCCGCCTGTCGATCTGGATAGCGGATTGGAAGTGCAAGGCCGCGTCGGCGTCGCGGCCGATGGCGACGCCGTGTGGGTGAGCTGGTCGCGCGAAGACGCCGACGGGCAATCGCTATGGTTGGCGCGTTACAACGCAGGGCTCAGTAAGGAACTGCAACGCATCCAGGTGGCCAAGCTGCAGGGCAGGGGGCGCGCTACCGGCTTCGCGCAGCTGGTCGCGCGCGGGAATGACGCCTACCTGATCTGGACCGATATCGTGGAGGGCAAGCCGGCGCTGCGTGGAGCACGGGTGATCGCGAAGGAAAATCCGAACATGTCTCTGCCAGCAGGTAACTAGACTCCGTTCGTGGTGAGCCTGTCGAACCACGCCTTTCGTAGTGTGCTCGAAGTGCTTTTATCCGGAGAATGCCGCCAAGAGCGTGGTTCGACAGGCTCACCACGAACGGAGAGTCGGCCGTAGGGCGGGCATTGCCCGCCGCGTTTCCGCGCCGCGAAAAACGAGCAGGCGGGCAATGCCCGCCCTACGACTTTCTCAAGACTGTCGTTCCTCCGGCAGTTTCACCTGCACCGGCAAGCCCATGAAGTCACCATAACGGCGTGCGGCCCGGCTCAGGGAATTCAACTCTTTCTTGAGCAAAACGCGAAACGGACTCAACTCCACCGTCAAGCCGGCCTTGTCGACTTTGCGCTTCCAGGTGCCGACGATACGTCCCCCGACCACTATGCCGGCATTGAACAGACCATTGATGCCGATGACCTGCGGACTGAAACGCGCTTCCACCGCCTCGCTGCGGTCCTTGTAGGCGACCAGGTATTCGTCGAAAGACGGCAGTAGCTGCGGATCGTTCGCCAGATCGGAGGGCTCGGATTCCTTGCCCGAATGGAGATAGAGG
This sequence comes from Pseudoxanthomonas sacheonensis, assembly GCF_031455975.1. Taxonomy (GTDB): domain Bacteria; phylum Pseudomonadota; class Gammaproteobacteria; order Xanthomonadales; family Xanthomonadaceae; genus Pseudoxanthomonas_A; species Pseudoxanthomonas_A sacheonensis_A. The sequence continues at coordinate 804,932 of NZ_JAVDTT010000002.1, forward strand.
CGGCCGCCGATGACTTCCTGGGCCAGGTCGTCCGCGGCCAGTTCGATGCCCAGTTGCACATCCTTGACCGTCAGCCCCGACCACCATGCGAAATCCTGCAGCGTGGCCGGACCATGACTGAGGAAATAGCGGCGCGCCAGTTCCATCAGCGCCTGCTCGCGCTCCAGCGCGCGGTGGGCGGGAATCCATTCGTCCAGCAGCACGAAGGTCGGCTGCTTGTCCGCGCGCGGACCCAGGCAGAGCAAACCTTCCTGGGCCAGTCGTCCGGTGATGTGGATGCCGCGCTGCCGCTCGGTAGCGATGCCGGCGCTATCGAGCGTCGCGTACACCTCGCTGCGCGTCAGCTTCTGTCCGTCCCGCAAGGCTTTCACCAGCACTTTGCGGCTGCGGGCGAGCACCGTCTCGTCCAGTTCGAACTCGCGCAGCAGTCGCGCCTTGTTGGCGGCGATCACGCGCGGCGTCATCAATGCCGACATCCAGCGCACGTCTTCGGCGGCGACGAAATGCAGCGTGCCGCGCATCGGCCAGGTGCGGACGATGCGGCGTTCGGCGATCGCCTGTTCCACCGATTCCAGAGTCGCGCCCTGCGTGCGCAAGCCGATGGCCCATAGCGCGGCCGCGTAATCCTGCGCCTGCATCGCGCCCAGCCAGGCAACGGCTTCGGCCGGCGATTCCAATTTCCCGCCGACGATGCGTTGCCGCCGCAGGCGCAGTTGCGCGATCCGGGAAATCTTCATCGTGCGCCCCGGACCGCCTTACTTTTCCTTGCGCCAGTTCAACGAGCCGCGTGTTTCCACCGTGCTCGATTCGATCTCCACATCGAAGCCCTTGCGCAGCAGGTACTTCAGCGTGATCGCCGATCCGCTGCCCACCATCGACACGCCGTAGCTCACGTAGAGTTTCGGCGACAGATACTTGCCCACGCCGAACACCGAGCCGCCCAGCGTGCGCGATTCCAGTACGCCCGCATCGTCCAGGCCGATCTTGGCGCCCAGTTGCGAGGCCAGCAGGCCGGCGCCGGCGCTGAGCGCGGTGGAGGCGGCGTTGATCTTCTGGCTTTCGTCGGTGCTGGCGGTGTTCAACGAGCGGCCCAGCACCAGATAGGCCAGCGCCGCCGATTCGTCCATCGACGGGTTCGACCAGATGGTGGCCTTGGGACTGCTGGCGCGGCCGGTGACGTCGATGCCGGCGGTGACGCCCGCGCTGACCACTTCGCGTTCGGCGCGGATGTTGATGCGTGGGTCGGAGACGGCGTTGTTGCTCCACACCAGCTCGCCACGCGTGATCCGCAGTTTCTGTCCATACGCGGTGTAGCGGCCGTCGACATCGAGCCGGCCGGTGGCGGCCATCTCGCGGCCCTGGCGCGAGCGCACGTTCATGGTGCCGGCGAGCGTGCCCTCGAGCCCATAGCCGTTGAGCTTCACCGCATCGCCCAGGGTGATGGCCATATCCAGATCCAGGCGCGAGCTGGGCAAGCGCTCGGGATCCGCCGGATCCAGCACCACCACGTCCTCGGAAACCGATACGCCGTCGTCGAGTTTTTCCACGTCGATGGTGGCCGAAGGCACCACCACCTTGCCGCGCACCTGGATGGTGTTGTTGGCGAAACCGACCTGCAGGTCGGGCGAGGCGACCGCCTGCAGTTCGGTGGTGTCGGAAATCAGGAAATCCTTGCCGCGGATGTTGAACTGCAAGGGCGAACCTTCCACCTTCCAGTCCAGCGTGCCGTCCACGCTCAAGGTGCCGCCGGTGACGGTGCCGCCGGTGGAGGACACCGATTTCAGCGTGCCGTCGATACGCGCGCTGCCATCGGCCTGGGCGTCCAGGTTGGCGACGCCGTCGGTCAGGGTGATGCCCAGCGACGGCAGTTCGCCCTTGAATTCGGTGAGCTGCGCATCGCCGCTCAGCGCCGGCGTTCCGCGCGTGCCGGCTAGGCCCACATGGCCCTGCAGCTTGCCGGTGGGACGCACCAGGTCCGGCGAAAACAGTTCCATCCAGAACAGGCGCGAGTTGTGGAAATAGATATCGCCTTTCAGCGGCGCGAATTCATCCCAGCCGGTGGCGACGGTGGCGTCGACGAAGCCGTCGCCCTTGAAGCCGGTGCCCAACCGGCCCTTGATGGTCTGCGGATTGAAGTCGGCGTCCAGGGTGAAGTTGTCGTAGCGCACGATCTCGCCGCGCGCGTTGTTGCCCAGCTTCAAGCCGCCATCGAGCGAGCTCAGGTGCACTTCGCCGACCCACGCCTTGCCGGCCGGCTTCACCGAAGCCTCCAGCTTGATGTCGCCGCGCAGAGTGAGCGGTCGCCCGTTGCTCGGCGGCAGCCACGGCTGCAGCAGGGTCAACGGCAGCGCATCGGCATGCACCTGTATTCCCTGTTTCGGCCAGTGGGCCTGCGCGCACAACGCGGCCTTAGCCTGTCCTGAGCCTGTCGAAGGGCCGCTGGCGGCCAGGCATGCCGGAGTCAGCGTGAATGCCGAACCGTTCTGCGCGTAGCGCGCGGCCTGCTGCAAACGCCAGCTGCTGCCCTTGGAAGGAGTGAGTTGCAATGCGTCCAGGCTGCCCTGCCAGTTGGCGCCGCGTTTCAACGCCGTGCCGGCGAGCGAAACCGAACCCATCGTATTGCTGGCATCGCCGTTGAACTGCAGGTTCTCGACCGCCCCACGCGCCTCCAGGCGCACGCTGTCCAGCACCATGCCGACATCGACCGCCGCGCCGCGCACCGCGAGCTCGCCGGCTCCTGAGCCTGTCGAAGGACCGGTCCAAGGCAGGCGTCCGCGCACGCTGAGCGCATCGGCGCTGTAGCCGCCCCACTTCAGGCCGGTGCCGGCAAGATCCGCATCCAGGTTGGGCGCATTGCGCGCGCCGGTCAGCTTCAAGGTGCCGGCGATGCTGCCGTTGGCATCCGGCAACAGATCGTCCAAGTGCAGCGGCTGCAGCTTGGCGTCGATATCGAGTTTGTCGCCGACCCTGCCCTTGGCTTCGACGCGACTGTTGCCGAGAGAGAGCGCCAGTTCGCCGTCGCCTTCATTGCCGCGTATCGCGAATTTTCCGCGGCCGTCCAGCTTGCGTCCACGCAAACTGCCGCCCAGCTTGGGCACGTCCAGGGTCGCATCGAAACCACCGGTCTCTCGCGCCTGGCCCTTGCTGGCGAGATCTCCGGACACATTGCCTTTCCAGTCGGCCAGGAAATAACCGGGATCGAAACCGGCGAGCTTGGCGGCCAGGTCCCAGCGCAGTGCGGGTTCCCAGCCCACGGTGCCGGTAGTGTCCAGGGTGCCGGTCGGCATCTTCGCCTGCAGCTTGTGCAGCACCAGCTGTTCGCTGTCGCCACGGCCGTCGAAGTCGACGGTCGCCTTCTGGTTTTCGCGCACCAGTGTGGCCTTGCCGATCGCCGCCCACGCCTTCATCTGGCCGGCGAAACCCAGATCCGCATCCGCCGCGATCTCACCTTCGACCGATTGGCCTGAGCCTGTCGAATGGCCGCCCCAGCGCAGTCCACGCGCGTTGGCCGAGAATTTGAACACCGGATTTTCCGGGTCTTTGAAATCGGCGCGCCCGCGCAGCGTCGTCAGTCCATCGAAGGCGCGCACCGCCAGCGGCTCCACGGTCAGCACTTCATCGGCGATGCGGATCTTCGACGGTTCGATCACGGCGACGAAATCGCCCTGGGCGATACGGCCCCGCAGATCGGCGCCGCCGCCGGCGCCGTTCGCTTTCAGGTCGAAGGCCAGCGGCATGCTGTCTTCGACGATTCCCAACAGCGCCAGATCCAGCGCTTCGGTCTTGCCGCTGAAGCTCCAGGTGGGATTCTCTTCGCCACGCACGCCCAGCGTCACTCGCACCGGCGCCGGCGCGTTGCCGGCCAGGCCCATATCCATGCTCTTGCGGTTGCCGCGCGCCACCAGTCCCAGCCTTGCGGGCGTGCGGCCCAGCGAGGCCGGGAACACCGCCGTCGCCACCAGATTGGTGGCGTAGCCGTCGCGCGGCTCGTAACCACCGTTGATGTCGATGCGCCCGCGATCGCTGTCGATCGCCAGCTTCTGCGCCTTGAAGTAGCCGTCGCCGATATCGATGCCGCCGCGCGCGCGCCGGATGTCGATCAAGGGCTGCGTGCTCTGGGTGATACGGAAACCGTCGATCCCCAGGGTGTCGGCCTGGATCGCGATCGGCATCTCGATCTGCGGCAGCAGTTCAGGCCAGGTCGGCAGTTCGAACGGCTCGTCGCTCTTGGGGATGTCCAGCGTCGCGTTGGTCACTTGCAAGGCATCCAGGCGCAAACGTTTGCCCAGCAACGGACGCAGGTCCGGATCCAGGTACACCCGCTCGGCGGTGAAATGGATTTTCTCGTAGCGGAAATCCACGCCGTACAGTGTCAGTGGTCCTGCCAGCGGTCCTTCCGCTTTTTTCCAGGTGAAGGAAGATCCGGCGGGCAGGCGCGCGATGATCTGGTTCAGCAGTACGTCGCGTCCGGCCACGGTCTGCACCAGCCAATACAGCGCGATGACAAGCAGGACCAGCATTACCACCGAAGCGATGCCGCTGCGGATCGCCAGCACGCGCATGCGTGCGCGACGCCGCGCGCGGAGTTCGGCGATGCGCGCCTCGTGTTCTTCGGGCGACACGTTGTCGGCGATTGGCTTGCGACGGAAGACCATCAGAATTCCGCTCCTATGCCCAGACCGATGGTGAAGGAGGAGTCGGGATCGTCCAATCCATGCGCCAGGTCGATGCGGACGGCGCCCACCGGCGATTTCCAGCGCACGCCCACGCCCACGCCGGTCCGCCAGTCGAAATCATTCCCGTTGTCGAACGCGCTGCCGCTGTCGACGAAAACCGCACCGCCCCAGCTGGCGTTGAAATAGTGCTCGTACTCGGCGCTGGCGGTCACCACGTTCTTGGCGCCGACAGAGAAATCGCCATTGTCCGTTTCCACACGCGGCCCGACTTCGCGGTACTGATAACCGCGGATGCTGCGGTCGCCACCGGCGTAGTAGCGCAGGCTGGGCGGCATGGAGTTGAGCGCGTCGGTGAAGGTATGGCCCAGTTCGCCACGCAGGATGAAGCGGTCGCTGGCGCCGACCGCCTTGAACCAGCGCGCCTGCGCATGCACCTGGGCGAAGTTGGCGTCCGAGCCCGCGCCTTCCAAACCGCCGCGCACGGTCAGTGAGCCTGCGATGCCCCGGCGCGGAAAAGAACGGTTGTCGACATCCACGTAATTGGCGGAAAGCTCGGGATAGGTGAAGGTCGCGTAGCGATAGTCGACCGGCGCCAGCGCGCCGCCGCCATCGTCGGCGAGGGAATAGGCCCAGCGTTCGCGCACGGTATTGAGCGAGGCGACGGCGGTCAGGTATTCGTTGATCTCGCCGCTGCGGCCGACGCTGAACTTCAGCAGCCGCGTGTCGATGTAGTCGGTCTGTTCGTCGTAGGCCTGGAGCGCGACGGTGTACCAGCCATCCAGCCACTTGAAGGCGGGGATGCGGTATTGGGTGACGAAGTTCTTGCGTTTCTGCGCATAGTCCAGCTGGGTGGACAATTTATGGCCACGTGAATTCACGTAGCGGCGCTCCAGGCCGAAGCGCACACCGGCGCCGCTCTCGGTGCCGTAGCTCACGCCGGTGGTATAGACGTCGCGCTTGGCCAGAGTGAGGTTGACGTCGATCGGTACGCGGCCGTCGACGGCATTCTCCGGCTTGGCCTGGATATCGATGTTGTTGAAGTAATCCAGCCCGGTCAGCGATTCGCGCAGGCGATCGAGTTTCCCTTGGTGGAAGTAGCTGCCTTCTTCCCAATACACCAGCTTGTCCAGCAACCCAGGCCGGAACTTGGTTTGATGGAAGGTGGTCGGCCCCATGTCGTAGCGGATGCCGCTGGCCCAGGTCAGGCCGATGTCGGCGGCATGCTCGGCGCGGGTGACCTCGACGCGGCGATGGACGAAATCGGCATCGAAATAGCCGCGATCGGCCAGCCGGCGCACGATCTGGGTCTTGCTGGTTTCGTAGGTCGTGTGGTCAAAGATGTCGCCGACCTGCGGACGGAACGCGGCCAGGTCTTCCTTGAGATAGCGGTCGCTGCCGCCCGCGCCCTGGATGCTCAGATCCGAGTGTCTGACGCGCATCGGTTCGCCCTTGTCCACTTGCACGACCACGGTGATGTGTTCGTTCTCTCCGCCCGGGCGCGCGGCGTCGACCGTGATCTCGGGGGAGTAGTAGCCGAACGGCTCCAGCGCCTCGCGGGCCTCGGCCTTGGCCTCGCTCATCAGGTATTCCAGCCGCGACTCGCCCTGGCGACGGCCGATGATGTCGTTCAGCGACAGCGCCACGTTGATGTTCTCGATCATCAGCGCTTCGGTTTCGTTGTCCTGATTCAGGCCCCGGATTTCCACCCTGTCGATGGTGGAGGCTGCGCGGGCCTGGCCGGAAACGGACAGCAGGACGGCAGCGGCGGCGAGTAGGGGGCGTGGTCGCATGGGTGCAGGATACCGGGCGAGCGCGGAATCGGGTTAACCAGGGGTGAGGTCGGCGGCACATTTGTGCGAGTGAGCCGGCATGAATACTCGCCACTGCATCCGGTATGCAGTGGAAGGCGGCATCATTCTTTTCGTCATCCCAGCGAACGCTGGGATCCATCTTGATCTTGCTCTTGCTCGCCAAGGGACGGAAGCAAACTCGCTTCGCTCGCTCCCCCTCATCCGCCCTACGGGCACCTTCTCCCACAAGGGGAGAAGGGTTTACTAGCTCGACAGATGCTCGATCGCCGCCACCGCACGGAAGCGGTCGGCCAAACGCTTGAGCAAGGCCAGACGATTGGCGCGGATCGCTGGCTCGTCCACATTCACCATCACGCTGTCGAAAAAGGCATCCACTTGCGGACGCAGCAGAGCCAGACGACTGAGGACGCTGATGTAGTCGTGATGATGCAGAGCTTCGTCGGTGTCGCCGATGGCCGCCTCCACCGCTTCGGCCAGCGCGCTCTCGACCGGATCGTTGAGCAGACCGCGGTCGATGGCGTGGGGAATCTCCACATCGGCCTTCTTCAGGATGTTGTTGATGCGCTTGTTGGCGGCGGCCAGCGCTTCGGCTTCCGGCAGCGCGGCGAACTGGCCGATGGCGTCGAGGCGGGTGTCGAAGTCGTAGAGCGAATGCGGACGCAGTTCGGCGACGGCGTTGAAGTGCGAGGCAGGTGCGCCCTTGTCGGCGTAGTAGCCGCGGAGGCGGTCGAGGATGAAGTCATAAAGGTCCGCGGCGATCGGAGCGGAGGTCATGAAGTGGATCTCATGACCCTTGTCCGCAAAATGCTTGCTGAGATGGGTCGAGATGAAATCATCTCCGCCCGTTCCAGTTTCAGTGGCAACGGAAACAGCCGTGCCCTTGAAGTGTTCCTTAATCTTGTCTGTCTGCGCGGGGGCGTTGGCGGCCAAGGCGAGAGAAGACTGCAACACGGAAGATGCCAGCAGGTTTGGCAAGTCCAGGTTGAAGCCGCTCTCGATGATCGTCCTCGCAAGCCCTAACGCGTTGCGCCTTAGTGCAAATGGGTCTTTGTTTCCTGTCGGCTTCAAACCCGCTGCGAAGCCACCAGCCAACGTATCCAGCCGCTCCGCAATCGCCAGCACCTTGCCGGTCGGTGACAGCGCAATGTCATCACCTGCGAAACGCGGTTGGTAAGACTCATCGATTGCCAGTGCTATCTCGCTAGATTCACCGGAAGCAGTGGCGTAATGCCGGCCTGCAATGCCCTGTAGTTCCGGAAACTCGTTGACCATGCGTGATTGCAGATCGTTCTTCGACAACTCCGCCGCACGGCGGGCCAGCACTGGATCGAAACCCAGCTCTTTCGCAATGGTCTCTGCCAACGCGGCGACGCGAGCCACCTTGTAGGCGACTGAACCCAGCTTGGCCTGATAGGTAACGGTCTTCAGGCCGTCGCCCATTGACACCAATCCCTGCTTCAAATCCTCATCGAAGAAGAACTTCGCATCCGAGAAACGCGGTCGTATCACACGCTCATAGCCCTTGCTGACTTCGCTCACATCCTGCGATTCGATATTCGCGATCCCGATGAAGTGCTCGGTCAGCTTGCCGCCGTCGTCCAGCACCGGGAAAAACTTCTGGTTGGCTTCCATGGTCGCGATCAGCGCTTCCTGCGGCACCGCCAGGAATTCCGGCTCGAAGCTGCACAACACCGCCGACGGCCATTCCACCAAACAGTTCACCTGTTCCAGGTTGTCTTCGGTGATGCGCGCCACGCCGCCGGCTTTGGTCGCGGTGTCCCGTACTTGCTGTTCGATACGCGCACGACGCTCATCGCTGTCGACCAGTACATGCGCGCCGCGCAGGGCGTCGATGTAGTCGCCCGGATTGTTCACCCACACCGATTTGTCGTGCTCGAAACGATGGCCACGGCTCATGCGGTCGCTGCGCACGCCCAGCACTTCCGCATCCACCACGTCCTTGCCCAGCAGCATCACCAGCCAGTGCACCGGCCGTGCGAAGGCGTAGTCGTGGTCGCCCCAGCGCATCGGCTTGGGAATCGGCATCGCCGCCAGCGATTCGCGCACGATGTCCGCCAGCAGATCGGCCGTCTTCGCGCCGGGTTTGTTGGAGCGATGCACGAAACGTTCGCCCTTGGCGTCGGTGGTGCGTTCCAGTTGCGACCAGTCGAGGCCGGCCTTGGCCGCGAAACCCTGCAGCGCCTTGGTCGGCTGGCCTTCCGCATCGAGCGCGATGTTGAGGTACGGGCCCAGCACTTCCGAACTCTGCTCCGGCTGCTCCGTCGACACGCCCGGCAGCAGCACGGCCAGGCGGCGCGGCGTGTACAGCGGTTTGGCGTTGGCGCGGTCGAAATCGATGCCGCGCTTCTGCAGCGCGTCGATGACGCCATCGAAGAACGCCTGGGCCAACCCGGGCAGGGCCTTGACCGGGAGTTCTTCGGTGCCGAGTTCGATCAGCAGGGGTTTCATTTCGCTCATATCGATAAAGCCTGTTTATGTTTCCTTCTCCCTGCGGGAGAAGGTGCCCGAAGGGCGGATGAGGGTACGGCGGAGTCAACGGAGTCCGAACCATCACGATTTCACCGGACCCTCACCCCAACCCCTCTCCCGGTGGGAGAGGGACTCTTGTGTGTTCACCACCCTCGGGGCCATAAAAGATCACCCAGGTGGCGAAGTCGTCGCTGAAATTCTCGAAACGGTGTTCGACGCCGGCGGGTACGAACAATAGTTCGCCGGGTTCGAAAGGCTTGCGCTGTCCGTCGTTGACGAACTCGCCGACTCCCGACACCACCACGTAGACCTCATCGCGCGTGTGCGGCGTCTGTGTGTCCTGACCAATGGGCCGGTACATCTCCACCGACAGCGAGCCATGCGTGAGCAGTTCCACGAAAGGCAGGTTGTCCTCGCGGCGGGCCAGCGCGGCCAAAGCGTGGTGGGGAGTCAGCCGTTCTTTCATGGCAGCGGTGCGGGAGTGGGCGCATCGAACGGCAGGTGGAATTGCCGGAACACCGGCAACGCCTCGCAGCGATCCACATGCGCCTGCAGCGCCGGATAGACGGAAAGATCCAGCGGCACCGCTTCGCGCAGGTAGGTGCCGTTGCAGCCGACGGTGATGTCGGCCAGCGTCATCGCATCGCCTACCAGCCATTGGCCGGCACGTTCGCCGCAATGCTTGTCCAGCGCGAACAGCGCGCCCTGCGCCTGCACCAGGCAGCGATCGGTCCAGGGTGCGTGGCGTTTTTCTTCCGGGCGGAACACGCGCTCGATCACCATCAGGATGCCCTTGTCGACGGCGCCGGTGGCCAGGCCGATCAGGCGCAGCGCCTGTCGCCGCGCGTCGCCGTCGCTGGGCAGCAGTGCGCGTTGCGGGCCGGCCAGCGTGTCCAGGTAATCCAGGATCAACGCGGATTCGGCCAGCACTTCGCCCGAGTCCAGCACCAGCGCCGGCACGCGGCCGATCGGGCTGTATTCGCGGATACGGTCGAAATCCTTGCCGACCGACCAACTGCGGTGCTCGAACGGCAGACCGAGCAAGGTCATGGCGATGGCGACGCGCCGCACGTAGGGCGAATCGAACATGCCGATCAGGATCATGCGCCGGCATCCTTCGCTGCGCGCAGCCCCGGGAAGCCGAGCTTCTCGCGCTGCGCGTAGTAGGCCTCGGCCACCGCCTGCGCCAGCTTGCGCACGCGCAGGATGTAGCGCTGGCGTTCGGTGACGGAAATCGCGCGGCGCGCGTCCAGCAGGTTGAAGCAGTGGCTGGCCTTGCATACCTGTTCGTAGGCCGGCAGCGGCAGGCCGGCTTCGACCAGCTTCACCGACTCGGCCTCGCAGGCGTCGAAACGATGGAACAGTTCGGCGACGTCGGCCACTTCGAAGTTGTAGGTGCTCTGCTCGACTTCGTTCTGGTGATAGACGTCGCCGTAGGTCACCACGCCCTGCGGACCTTCGGTCCAGACCAGATCGTAGACGTTATCCACGTTCTGCAGATACATGCACAGGCGTTCCAGGCCGTAGGTGATCTCGCCCAGCACCGGGCGGCATTCCAGACCGCCGGCCTGCTGGAAATAGGTGAACTGGGTGACTTCCATCCCGTTCAACCACACTTCCCAGCCCAGGCCCCAGGCACCGAGAGTCGGCGATTCCCAGTTGTCCTCGACGAAGCGCAGGTCGTGCACGCGCGGATCGATGCCCAGCGCCTTCAACGAATCCAGATACAGCTCCTGGATATTGTCGGGGTTGGGCTTCATCACCACCTGGTACTGGTAGTAATGCTGCAGGCGGTTGGGGTTTTCGCCGTAGCGACCATCGGTCGGGCGCCGGCAGGGCTGCACGTAGGCCGCGCTCCACGGCTCCGGGCCGAGGGCGCGCAGGAAGGTGGCGGGATGGAAGGTGCCGGCGCCGACTTCGATGTCGAGCGGCTGGATCAGCACGCAGCCCTGGGCCGCCCAGTAGGCGTTGAGGGTCTGGATTAATCCCTGGAACGTTGGACCTGTCATCGCTTTTTTATTGCACTGCGGAAAAGCGGGCTAGTATAAGGGGAAGCCCCTGATGCTCCTTAAGTTTTGCGCCTTTGGACGTTGCCGTGAAAGCCCCCTTCCTGATCGTCGAAACCGGCCAGCCGGCCCTGCGGCTTAGGCGATATGGCCGCTTTCCGCATTGGATCCGCGTGGCCGCCGGGCTGGAGGCCAGCGAAGCGGTGGTGGTGAACGTGGAGCGGGGCGACGCGCTGCCGCGGCGAGAGGGTTTCGCCGGGGTGATCGTCACCGGCTCGGCGGCCATGGTCACCGACAAGGCCGACTGGAGCGAACGCAGCGCCGACTGGCTGCGCGACGCCGCCCATGAAGGCATGTCGCTGCTGGGCATCTGCTACGGCCACCAGTTGCTGGCGCATGCGCTGGGCGGCGAAGTGGCCGACAACCCGGCCGGTCGCGAATCGGGCACAGTGCGCATCGATCTGCATCCGCCGGCCCAGGAAGATCCGCTGTTTTCCAGCATGCCGCTGACCTTCGCCGCCCATTCCACCCACGTGCAGACCGTATTGCGGCCGCCCGAAGGCGCCACCGTGCTGGCCAGATCGGAACAGGACGGTTGCCATGCCTTCCGCTGGCGCGACCGGGCCTGGGGCGTGCAGTTCCATCCCGAGTTCGCCACCCACCACATGCGCGGCTATGTCGCCTTTCGCGGCGAAGAGTTGAAGAAAGCCGGCCGCTGCCCGACCACCATCGCCCGCGACGTGACGGCGGCGCCGCAGGCGCGCAAACTATTGCGGCGCTTCGTCAAGCATGCGCGCGGTTTGCACGCACGCTGATTTCGCGGCGGCCCCCTTAAAAAATCCCCCAAGACCATCGGAAAACCCTGGATGTCGATTATCAACAAAGTGCCGGCCGGTGCCGGCGCGGAATGGCTGCTGGGCGCATTCGCGCTGATCCGCAAGGCGCCGCTGGCGCTGGGATTGCTGGGTGTGATCTGGGGGATGCTGTCGATGCTCGCGGTGCAGACGATGGCGCTCAACGTGACCTTCGGATTGCTTATGCAGCTCGCGCTGGCCTTGCTGGGCCCGTTGTTGTTCGCGGGCATGCTCTGGGCGGTGCGCGAGGTCGACGAAGGCCGTGCGGCCGCGCCTTCCCACCTGTTCCACGCGGTGCGCAGCGAATACGCCGCAAGCCTGCTGGCCACTTTGCTGCCGCAACTGATCGCCGCCCTAGTGTTGGGCATTCTGCTGGTGGCGATGATCGGTCCGAGCGACCTGCAGAAACTGGCCGACGTGGTGGCCAAACTGCAGGAAACGGCGCAGGCGGGCGGACAACCGGATCCGGAGCTGATGCGCGGCCTTCCTGTCGGCCGGTTGTTTTTGTGGTTGCTGATGTTGTTTGCCGCGGTGATCGCGATGAGCTTGGTCACTTTCGTGGCCGTACCCGATATTGTCTTCGGCGGCAACGGCGGGTTCGCCGCCATGCGCAACAGCTTTCGCGCCTGCGTGCAGAATCTGCCGGCGATGCTGGTGTTCTACGTGCTGCTGTTCATCGCGCTGTTCGCGCTCAGCATCGGTATCCAACTGCTGGCCATGGTGGTGCAGCTGGTGGCCGGACCGACCGTCGGAATGTGGGTAGCCAACTTGTTGCTGATGGCGGTGCTGATGCCGCTGATGGCCGGCGCCGTGTTTTACGCCTGGCGGCAGATGCTGGGTAGTAGCGAGACCGTGGATGCCGCCGCTATGTCGACGCACCTCGAAGCCTGATTCTTACAAGGATTCCTTGGTTTCGCGCGGGGTAATCCATTTCGACGCGATGATCCCGGCTTCGTACAGCAGGTACATCGGGATGGCGAGCAGCAACTGCGAGACGACATCCGGCGGCGTGATGACCGCCGCCAGTACGAAGATGCCGACCAGCGCGTAGCCGCGCGCTTCCTTCAACTGCGCCGGCGTCACCCAGCCCAGCAGCACCAGGATCACCAGCGCCACCGGCAGCTCGAAACTCGCGCCGAAGGCCAGGAAGATCACCAGCACGAAATCCAGATAGGCGCTGGCGTCCGGAGTGACCGAGATGACTTCCGGAGTGAAGTTGATCACGAACTTGAACAACGACGGCAGCACCAGAAAGTAGGCGAAGGCGCAGCCCGCGTAGAACAGGGTCACCGCCGAGGCTAGCAACGGAAGCGCCAGCCGCCGCTCGCGCTGATACAGGCCCGGCGCCACGAACGCCCACGCCTGGTACAGCAACCAGGGCGCGGAGACGAACAGCGCCACGAAGAACGCCAGCTTCACCGGCGCGATGAAACCGCCGGCCGGATCGGTCGCGATCATCGACTGCCCCACCGGCAGACGCGCGATCAACGGCTCGGCGATCCAGTTGTAGAGCTTGCTGGTGAAGGGCAGCAGCCCCAGCAGCACCACGAATACGCCGGCCAGCCCGCGCATCAGTCGCGTGCGCAGCTCGATCAGGTGGCTGAGCAGGCTGGATTCGGAATTGGACTCAGGCGTTTCGCGGTTCATCGCTCTCGCCTTCCTGCGGCTTCGATGGGGGCGCGGGCGCGGGTTCTTCGGAGACCGGCGCCGGCGCGGCGCCCGAACCATCCGGCTGCTGCACCGAAGCCCGCATCTGTTCGAACTCGCGCCGCGCTTCGGCGCCGCTGTCGCGGATTCTCTGCTCGGTGTCCTGCAGGGCCGACTGCGCATCGTGCAGGCTGCGCTTGAGTTCTTCGGCGGTCAGCTCGCGTTCCAATTCGTCTTTCACCGAATTCCACTGGGTGCGCGCACGGCGCACCCACATGCCGGCCATGCGCGTGACCTTGGGCAGCCGCTCGGGGCCGAGCACGATCAAGGCGATGATGGCGATGAAGAAAAGTTCGCCGCTGCTGATGCCGAACATGGCCGGGTCTAGCCTCTATAGGCCTGGGTCCGGGGAATCAACGCGCGTCGCGGTCGCGTTCCTTCGACTCGCCGGCTTCTGTGGAACGCGTTTCTTCGCTGCGCGACTGATCGCCCAGCTGGCCGTTGGGCTTGTCCTCGTCCTTCATGCCCTTCTTGAAGCCCTTGACCGCTTCGCCCAGATCCTGGCCGGCGTTGCGCAGGCGCTTGGTGCCGAAGACCAGCAGCACCACCACCAGCACGATGATCCAATGCCAGATGCTCAAACCGCCCATGATTATGTTCGCCGAATAGTGAGGGGGATCAGGATAACGCAGCTTGCGGGTCGGCGACTGCGAACAACTGCGAAAAGCCCGACCCGCAATCGGCTCATGGCGTGGTCGGAAGCGGTTCGCTGCGGATCTCGCCCTCGACTACGGGCTGGAAACCCTGCGGCTGGGCTTCGGTGGTCGTTGGCGCGGGTTCCGCCGGCTGAGTGGCCGACGATCCGGTGACGGTAACCGGCGCGGCCATCGGACCCGCCGGCTCGGACGGCTCGTCGCGGCGCGCGGCGCGGGCGATCGCGGTGGCTTCCTCCAGCTGGTCGCGGAAGCCGACCACGGCGTCGGAAGGAATCCCGGCGCGGCTTTCGAAAATGGCGCGCGGAGTGGCCGCGCTGCCGTACACTGCCACGTTGGCGTCGTCGTCGATCTGCAGCACCGCCCCATCCAGGGCCACGCCGGCGAACAGCCCGCGCGCGCGCGACCACGACCAGATCTCCGCCTTCAACTGGCCATCGGTGGAAGCCGAAGCGTTGCGGCCGACCGGACCGGCGGCCACGCCGGCATCGGCGCCCAGAGTGATCTTGCCGTTGACGATGTTTTCCAGATTGCGGTCGTTGCGGAACACCAACACCACATCGGAGGACTGCACACCGGCCTGGAAGCCGATGCTGCCGCCGGTGAGCTTGACGAACACCGGTTGCGACCAGCTGCCATCCGGATTCTTGACCGACATCAGCCCATGGCCGCGGCGCCCGCCGATGACCAGTCCGACCTTGAGCGTGTCGGGAATCACGACCACCGCGCGGCCTTCATCCAGCAGCTTGTCGGGAATGCCCTGTTCGGGAATCTTCTGGATTTCGCTGAGCACGCGCACCGCATCGTTGGCGCGCTTGTCCTCTTCGGTGCCGGCCAAGGCCTGGCCTGCGAATACGCTCACTGCCAGCAGCAGGGCAAGGCGCGGAAGACGCGATCCTATGAGGGGACGAAAGGCAGACATGGAAGACTCCGGGAGGTGGATGCAGAGGCGAGGTTGTGCAGCAGGAAGGCGCGCTAACGCCTTGATAGTGCAGCCCCGAAAACCCGAGCCTAGTCGCGACATGGTGAATCCTCGATGAGTTTTCCGGTCGCTCGCCGTCGGCTCGTGCGCGCGACCCTTCTGTCATCATGTGGCGATGCCAGAAACGCTGCACAGTCCGCCCCACAGCCCGCCACGGATCGCCCTGGTGGTCGCCAATCTCGGCACCCCGGATGCGCCGACGGCCAAGGCGGTGCGGCGGTATCTGGCCGAATTCCTGCACGATCACCGCGTGGTCCAGCTGAGCCGTTGGATCTGGTGTCCCGTATTGCATTTCCTGATCCTGCCGCTGCGCGGTCCCAAGGCGACAAAAAAATACGCAGCCATCTGGTTGCCGGAAGGTTCGCCGCTGGCCGTCTACACCCAGCGCCTGGCGACGGCGATTCAGTCGCGATTGCCCGCCTGGCGGGTACTGCCGGCGATGCGCTACGGCAACCCGGCGTTGAAACGAGTGCTGCGGGAGTTGCATGAGGAAGGCTTCGAGAAAGTGGTGGTCCTGCCGCTGTATCCGCAGTACTCCACCACCACCACCGCGTCCATCGAAGATGTGGTGGCCAGCGAGTCGAAAGGGCTCTCGGTGAGCCTGGTCGAGGACTATTCGACCGACCCGCGCTGGATCGCCGCGGTCGTCGATTCCATCCGCAGTTGGCGCGCGCGGCACGACGCCGGCGAGCATTTGTTGTTCTCCTTCCATGGCCTGCCGCAACGCATCGCGGACAACGGCGACCCGTATCCGCAGCGCTGCGCGGCCAGCGTGCAGGCGATCGCCACCGCGCTGGGGCTAGCGCCAACCGAGTGGACGCTGACCTTCCAGTCCCGTTTCGGCAAGGAGCGCTGGCTGGCGCCGGCCACCGATAAGGTGCTGGACGAACTGGCCGCGCGCGGTCTGCGTCGGGTCGACGTAGTCTGTCCTGGCTTCGCCGTCGACTGTCTGGAAACCCTGGAAGAAGTAGCGATGCAGTTCGCCGAAGGTTTCGCGGCAAAGGGCGGCGAACTCCGCTACATCCCTTGCCTCAACGAGTCCGATGCACATGCCGAAGCGCTAGCAGCACTGGCCCAGCGCGCAGCGCAGGGATGAGGGCCCAGGGATGAACCTAGAGGAGATCGGCTTCGATATTCCGTTCGGACGCATCGCCGGCTTGCGTAGCGGAACCACGGGCGGTCCGAAAGTATTGGCGCTGCACGGCTGGCTGGACAATGCGGCCAGCTTTCTGCCGCTGGCGTCCCAGTTGCCGGCATTGGACTTGGTGATGTTGGATTTACCGGGTCACGGCCGCAGCGGACATCTGGGACCGGGCGCGGACTACAACCTGCTGGTGACGCTGAACGCAGTGCTGGATGTCGTCGACGCGCTGGGCTGGGAACGCTTCGCGCTGCTCGGACACTCCATGGGCGCGGGCATCGGCAGCATTCTGGCGGCATCGCTACCGCAACGGGTCGAACGGCTGGTCGCCATCGAAGCGCTGGGCGCGTTGGCCGAAGCGCCCGAACGCACCGCGCAGCGGCTGCGGGACGGAGTGGCCGCTGCGCGGGCGCTGCCGGCGAAGAAGTTGCGCGTATTCCCCGATCTCGGCGCACCGGTGCGCGCGCGCATGCAGGCCAATCAGCTCAGCGAAGCGAGTGCGCGGTTGCTGGTGGAGCGGGGCGTGACGGCGGTGGACGGCGGCTTCGTCTGGAGCAGCGACCCACGCCTGACCCTGCCCGCATTGCAGCGCATGACCGAAGCGCAGGTGCGCGCGTTGATTGCGGCGATCGACTGCCCCGTGCGGGTGATTTTCGCCGATCCGGCGCAGACCTATTTGCCGGAACCTTTGCGCAGCGAACGCGCCGCCTTGTTGCCGCAGGGCGAGCTGACGGTACTGCCGGGAATCCATCACCTGCACATGGAAGCGCCAGTCGAAGTGGCGCACGCCATCGGCGGATTCTTCGGCCCCTAGATCACCGGTTTAGTAAGTCGGGGCTACGCCCCCGACGCGCGCACAAGGGGGTCGTGCGTCGGGGGCGTAGCCCCGACCTACCGGGATCAGTTTCCCCGGCTGGCCTGCTGGAATGTCCGCACCAGATCCAGGTCCTGCTTGCGGATCGGCGCGCCGCTTTCTTTCCACCAGCCCCGGATCAGGCTTTCCAATTCCGGGTCGGCCTGGGCGGCGCGCACCAGCGAAGCGATCTCCTCGGCGCAGACAGGACTTTCGTCCTCACGCACGTACTTGGCCAGATCGCCCGTCTGGGGATCCATCATGCCGGCCAGCAGAACGCAGCCCACCAACAGACCGGCGAAGCTCACGCAGAATCCCGACAACAGCAGGAACTGCTGGCTAAGTAGGTTGCCCGCCACGCTGACGGCGATACCGGCCGCAATCAAACCGATCGCCAGCAGGCCGTGCATCGGCCGACCGGCGCTAAGGGCTGCCCTGCGGCGGTCGCGCGCCAGCAGATGAAGGTGTTCCTGGGTAATGCCCGCGCGGCCGCGCAGGGCGGCGCGCGCGGCGATGAGCTCGCGGGATTCCTGCTTGAGGCTCTGCAGCGGCACGGACCAGTAAGGCTTGCTCGTCGCCGGCGACGACCGAACGCGATCCATCCAATGGCTGTTGGCATTCACGGACATGCTGATATCCCCGATAAGAACCGTGCGCTAAAGCACGATTATTGCGGGAGGAAATCCCATTCCCTGTTCGCCAAACCGCAACCTCAGGTTGCGTCCGTTGCCTGTCCCGACAACAACGCGCGCAGGCTCCCCTTCAATTTGCGGCCTTCGGCATGGAAGTATTCGCGTTCGCCGCGCCAGGCCGGGAAACGCGCCTCCACTTCGCGCCAGAAGTTGCGGGAATGGTCGGCATGGAGCAGATGGCACAGCTCATGCACCAGCACGTACTCGAATGCGGATTCCCGGCCCAGCACCAGCGCCAGGTCCAGCGCCAGCGAACCGTCCGGGCTCAACGAACCCCATTGCGACGACATCACCTTCAGGCGCAGACGCGTCGGCGCGCGCGGCAGCGAGGGCAGGTACTTGGGCAGCCAGCGGCCGATATCCGTGCGCGCTTCGGCCTCGTAGAACTCGCGCAGCGCGCGCCGCAGGGTGGCGTCGCTGGCACGCGCGGGCGCGTGGAAATGGAGAGCGTGTTCGCTGAGGGAAAGCCGGGCGTAACGCCCTTCATGCCAGAGCAGCGGAACCGATTCGCCACGCAGCGGCAGCGCGGCGGTCGTTTCGCGGACCAGCAGCGGAAGCGTGTCGTGGCTGGTGTAGATCTCGAGCTGCGCCAGCAGCCACTGACGGTGCTCCAGCAGGAATCGGTCGCCGGACACCAGGCTGGCGCGCGCCGGCAGGGTCAGGCGCGCGCCGCGTTCGTCCACGCTGAGTTTGATGCGCTTGGCGCGAGGATCGCGGACGCGCTTGATGTCGACCCGTTGCCCCTGTTCCAGGGTCAGCGTCACCACGTCGCGCTCCAGCGTTTGCGGGCGCGAAGAGATCAGACGGCGGAGCAGACTCTGCATGCCTGCAGGATAGCGTCGCGGAGGTGAACGTTGCGACCCATCAGGCCTCGGCCTTGCTCAATTTCAAGGCCGTCTCCAGCACCGCGAACAGGCGCTTCACTTCGCCGCTCATCAGCGCGAAGCGCGCATCCAGCTCCGCGCGCAGGTCCTCGCGTTCAGTGTTCTCCAACTGGTCCACCGCGCCGTCCAGGAACTTGAGCTTGCGGATGATCAGGTCCTCGCCGAGCACGAAGGACAGGTGGTCGTCCAACGTCAGCGCCAGCTTGGTGACCTGCTTGCCTGCTTCCAGGTGCTTGGCGATCTCATCGCTCTGCAGGTCCTGGTTCTGGCACTTGACCACGGCGCCGCCGTCCATCGCGTCCTTCATCTCGCATTCCTCGCCCAGGGCCAGGCCTTCGGGCAGCGGTTCGCCGGCGATCCAGCCGGTCAGGATCGAGCGCGGAGCCACTTCCGCGTTCAACGGCAACGCGGGAAAGCTGCCCATCGCGTGGCGGATCTCGGAAACCACGTTTTCCGCGCTCTTGCGCGAAGAGCTGTCCACGGCGACGAAGCCGTGCTGCAGGTCCAGCAGCGCATCGGTGCGCGACGGCCGCACGAAGGCGCGCGGCAGCAATTCGTGCACCAAATCCTCTTTGATGCGTTTGCGGGTGCGTCCGCCGGGCTTGCGGCCTTCCTTCTGCTCGATCTCGGCCAGCTTCTTGCCCAGCAGATCGTTGACCACCGCGGCCGGCAGCAGCCGGTCTTCGCCGCCGACGGTCAGCCAGATGGAATCGCCGATGCGGTGCGAGAGTTCTTCGGAATCGCGGCCGAACGGCGAGACGAAGCCGCGTGAGGAGAGTTCGAGGGCGCCGACCGGCTTGAGCGGGACTTCGGCGATGAGGTTGTCGAGCTGGGAGAAATCGAGAGTGGTGGGGAAGCGGAACAGGGTCAGGTTGCGAAAGAACATCGAATATCCGGGAAATAGTGCGAAAAGGAAAAATCAGTTTTCTTTGACTGCGTATGTCACTGCGGGCGGCCCAAGCCAAGGAAATCGAACAGCTTCGGGTCAGCCAGCTGCGAGGCTTCCACCCGTCCCAGCGCGCGCGCTATCTGATCGATGCGCCCGGGCGTTTCGGCCTCCCACGCCGCCATCATCTTCTGCACTTGCTTGCGCTGCAGGTTGTCTTGCGAACCGCACAGGTCGCAGGGAATGATCGGAAAGGCCATGGCCTGCGCATGCAGGGCGATTTCCGCCTCGCTGACATAGGCCAGCGGGCGGATCACCACATGTCGCCCGTCGTCGCTGAGCAGCTTGGGCGGCATGGCGCTGAGTTTGGCGTGGAAGAACAGATTGAGGAAGAACGTGGCCACCCTGTCGTCGCGGTGATGGCCCAGCGCTATTTTCGTGAAGCCGTGGGCCGCGGCATGCGCGTACAGCGCGCCGCGCCGCAGCCGCGAGCACAAGGAACACATCGTGCGGCCTTCCGGAATCACCCGGCTGACCACCGAATAGGTGTCTTGCTCGATGATCTGGAAGGGCACGTCCAGGCTGCGCAGGTAATCGGGCAGCACGCCGGCGTCGTAGCCGGGCTGCTTCTGGTCCAGGTGCACGGCCACCAGCTCGAACGGCACCGGCGCCCTTTTCTGCAGTTGCAGCAGGATGTCCAGCAGGGTGTAGCTGTCCTTGCCGCCAGACAGGCAAACCATGACCCTGTCGCCGGCTTCGATCATGCCGTAGTCGGCGATGGCCTGGCCGACTTGCCGGCGCAGATGCAGCGCGCGCTTGCCATCCGCCCCTGCCGCAAGACGGGGGGCGGGATCGCGTAGTGGGGAAGGAAGGGGGCTGACGGCGGTCATCGACTGCGCCATTGTACCGGCCGCGTTCGCGGTGACGGGCGCCTCGCCTGCGGTGTACGCTGGCTGCGTGGAACCCCTGAGCCTTTCCGAAATCACCCGGCGCGTGTCCGAGCTTAAGCTCGAGCACCGCAATCTCGACGCCGAAATCGATCGCCTGATCGCCGATATCCAGGCCGACGAACTGTCCATCAAGCGCCTGAAGAAGCGCAAATTGTGGTTGAAGGACTGCATCTCGCGGCTGGAAAGCGCGCTGATCCCGGACGAGCCGGCGTAAAGGCCCCGCTCTGCCTCCTCCCTTGCGAAGCAGGGGAGGATTGAGGAGGGGTGCTTTTGATCTTGAGCTGGCTTGCTTCTGCTCTTGATGCTCATGCGCTGCGCCAAGAGCAACCCTCCCCTGCGCTACGCGCAAGGGAGGGGACGAACCCGCGGCTCGCTCCCCTCCCCGCCGTTGCTCTTACTGACGCGATGCGTCACTACCGGCTTTGCCAGCGCAATGGCGACTGCCGATAACCGGCCAGACAGGGAAGACACGCGGTCAAAACACGCTTTCCGGGGTTGGCCCGATGTTTGCGTAACTGTGAACAGAAGCTCGTTTTCTTCTGTTTCCAGGATTTGCAGTGAATGACCACGTGGCACCTATTCCTACGCTGACCGCCGGCTACGACCTTGCCGGCCGCGAGCTGCCGCGCGCGCCGAGGTCGTCGCGGGGCGGCGAGCCCTTGCGGGTGCGGCGCATCCAGCCGGGGGAGCCGCTGGGCGATGTGCAGAGACTGCGCCGCGAGGTGTATTTCCAGGAGCAGGGAAAGAACGACAAGCAGCACAGCCGGCGCGTCTCGGACGGACTGGATACCAGCGGCACGGTCGTGGTGGTGGAGGAAGGCCGACTGGCGGTCGCCACCCTGCGCCTGCACGACTTCGGCTCCCCGGCGGTCCAGGTCGAATACGGCAGCCTGTTCCAGATCGACCGTTTCGCGCGCACCTGGCCGCTGGAGCGGGTGGCGGTGTGCACCCGTTTCGCGGTGCAGGCCGAGCGGCGCGCCAAGGCCGTGGTCGATGCGCTGGTGGAGGAAACCTACCACCATGCCCACGAACACGGCATCCAGTTCGGCCTGATCGCCTGCCAACCCTTCCTGCACGGCGTGTTCGAACATTACGGTTTCCGCGAATACCTGCCGCCAGTAGTGCTGCCTTCCGGCTTGGCCCTGCTGCGCATGGGGCTGGTGGTCGACGCGGCCGTGTTGTTGCGCGAATGCGATTCGCCGTTGTTGCCGCTGGTGCGCAACCCGGTCGCGGGCAATGCCGCGCAAGGGTGGCTGACGCGCACGTTCCCGGAAAAGAGTTCCGCGCTTTAGATTAGATAAGCGTCCCTGTTTTGCCCCCTCCCTTGCGAAGCAGGGGAGGGCTGGGGAGGGGTGCCTTTGATTTTGGTTTTGCTTTTGATACTTGGCTGCAACCCGCGAAAAGCACCCCTCCCCAACCCTCCCCTGCGCTGCGCGCAAGGGAGGGGGCAGAGCACGCGACGGCGTTCAGTCCTGCGCCGCGGCCTCGACCTCGACTTCGGGCTTCGCCGCTTCCGGACTCACCCGCTCGATGGTGTGGCGCAGCTCCCGGCCCAGGATCACCTTGGCGTCCTTGGCCCAGGCGTCGAGGCGTTCGTCGAACATCAGCTTGCTGTTCTCGTCCGGCCACACCAGCTTCAGTTCGCGCAACTTCTGGATGAAGCCGCGGAACAGGGTCTTGTCGAAGAATTCCGGCGCCGCCGGCGCGTACAGCAGGCTCAGACGCTGCGCCGACTGCTGGCACAGGCTTTCCAGTTCCGCCGCGCCCAGTACGCCCGGGCCGTTCTTCACCAGCACGCTGATGGCGATGTAGTAGCGCTCGAACGCCTGCTGCAGGGAGTGGCCGATGGCGCGCAGGCGGAACACTTCGTCGGTCTGGCCGGCGTTGCGTTGCAGGATGCCGCCGTCGTCCTCGTTCACCTGCTCCAGCAGACCCTCGCGCACGAATACGTCGATGGTCCGGTCGATGCGTTCGGCGAATTCGTCCTCGCTCCACGGCAGGAACAGTTCGGCCTGCAGGAACGGATACAGCGAACGTCCCAGCTTCATCACCCGCCCGCGGACCATGCGCCGGTTGGTCTGGAAACAGCAGGCGATCCAAGCCGCGGCGGTGAACAGGTGCAATACGTTATTGCGGTAGTAGCTCATCAGCACCGCGGTGTCTTCGCTGACCACGTCCAGCACGTCGCCCAACGGATGCTTGATGCGTTGCAGGACGTTGATGTCCAAGCCGTGGGCGATAATGCGTTCGGGCGTATGCGGGGTAACGGTGACGCGGTCCGAATACGGCATCTCCACCAGCAGCGTCTTGCACAGCTCGATCTGCGCGACCAGGTCGGCTTCGCCCATCGCATGCTTGGGTGTGGACAGCAAGGCGAGCGCCAGCAGGTTGATCGGATTGACGTCGGCGGCGGCGTTGATGCGCACGTTGATCTGATCGGCCAGCGCGTCGATGGTGTCCGACAGCCACGCGGGCTTGTCTTCTTCGCCCAGCGCTTCGCCATTCCATTCCGGCGCATGCTTGGCCAGCACCTCGCTGAGCGGAATGGCCTCGCCGAAATTCACCACCACCTGGCCGTAGTTCTGCCGCAGCACTTTGGGGATGCCCCACAGCAGCGCCCAGATGGATTCCTTTTCCTTGGGCCGGCCGCTGAGTTCGTCCAGGTAGCTGTTGCCCTCCAGCAGCTTCTCGTAGCCGATGTACACCGGCTGGAACAGCACCGGCTTCTTCGGCTGGCGCAGGAACGCGCGCACCGTCATCGAGATCATGCCGCCCTTGGGCTGCAGCAGCCGGCCGGTGCGCGAACGCCCGCCTTCGATGAAATATTCCAGCGAATAGCCGCCCGATACCAACTGCGCCACGTACTCGGTGAACACCGCCGAGTACAGCGGATTGCCGCGGAAACTGCGGCGCATGAAGAACGCGCCGCCCTTGCGCAGCAGGGTGCCGATCACCGGCAGATTGAGGTTGATGCCGGCGGCGATGTGCGGCGGCACGATGCCGCGTTCGTACAGCAGGTACGACAACAACAGATAGTCCATGTGGCTGCGATGACAGGGCACATAAACCACTTCGTGGCCGGGCGCCGCTTCTTTGAACTTGTCCAGGTGATGGACCAGCACGCCGTCGTAGATGCGGTTCCACACATGGGTCAGCAGGAAGCTGGCCGAACGCACTACCGGGTTGGAATAGTCGGCGGCGACTTCCCAGGCGTAGGCATGGGCTTTCTTCCACGCGTCCTCGGGCTTGATGTTGTCGCGCTTGGCCTGGGTGGCGATGGCCTCGCGCACCGGCTCTGCGGCCAGCACCTGGTCCACCAGCAGGCGACGGGTGGACAGGTCGGGGCCGATCACCGCTTCGCGGATGCGATGGAAGTGGGTGCGCAGCACGCGCGAGAGTTTGCGCACGGTGCGTTCGGGCGGCAGGTCCTCGGCGATGCTTTCGCGGATGGAGACCGGTGCGGCGAAACGCACGATGGTGTCGCGGCCGTTCAACAGGATCGCCAGCAGGCGGCGAAAGCGCCCCACGATGGCCCAGTTTTCCGAGAACAGCACCGAGAACCAGCCGCTGGCCTTGTCCGGCGAGCGACCGACGAAGATCGACACCGGCACCAGCTGCACGTCCAGCTCCGGATTGGCGCGATGGGCCTGCAGCAGGCGGGCGAGCGAACCGGAGTGGGTCTTGGTGCTGCCGGGCTCGGGGGCAGTCAACACACCCAGCGCGGGCGCGCCGGCATTGCGTCGCGACAGCGCCACATAGGCGCGCTTGCGGCCCAGCGGATCGCCGGGCAGCGGGGAGAGCGGCGAGGGCATGCCCGCATCGCGGCAAGCGCGGTCCAGGATCAGGGCGTTGGACAGTCCGTAATCCTCCAGCACATAGCAGACCGGGCGGCCGTCCATGTACTGGCGCGGATCTTCCGGCTCGATGCTGGGCGTGAGCCAGGGATCGGCCAGCTTGCTCATCAGGTTGGCCCAGAGCGGGCGTTTGGCCGGGCGCGCGGTAGGACGTGGGCCCGCAGAGAAGGGCTCCAGCGGCGGTTTGGGCTCTGGTGCAGGCTCGGACGGCGGCGGTGCGTCCGGAAACGGCAGGGGGTTTTGTTCAGGCATCGGCGACATTATGGCCTAGCGACCTGCCAACGCCATCGCGTCTGCATGTGGGAGCGGCGGGTGGGAGCGGCGTCCCGCGGCGAGCTTTCTAGTGGATCCGCGCGAAGAGCTCGCGGCGGGACGCCGCTCCCACCGCCGCTCCCGCAGATCCGGATGCTGGAGGCGGTACCTGGGCGCCAGGACCGATCTGCGATTCGGAGGCTTCTTCCGCCGGTGGGGCCAGCGCCTGCTCCGCATGGCGCAGGTAGTCGGTCAGATACCAGCGGCCCGCCCGCCGCTCCAGGCTGACCACAGTATCGATTTCGCGGTCGTCCAGCTTGCCGTCGCCCAGTGTGTAGTGGACGCGGACGCGCGCTTGGTCGCCCTTTTGTTCCACTACCTCGGTGCGCAGCTCGGAAAAGCTTCGGTCCAGAGACAGGCCATAGCCGGCCAGCAGTGTCTTGGCCTGGGCGAAAAACGGCGACAACCGCTGCAAGCTTCCGGTCATTCCGGCGGCGCGGAAACTTTCCTCATCGGTCAGCCCGGTCTTGCGCGCGGCGGCGACCAACGGCGGAATCGCCGCCAGGCCGCGCCTGGAATCCGACAACGGCGCCTTCTGCGCCCATTCGCTCAGGGCTTGGATCATCTGCGCGTAGTGCGCGCGCTCCTCATCGGTGAACACGCCTTCGCGCTTGACGTACTGCACGCCGAACAGGCCCAGCGAGCGCGCCGCATCCTTCAGGTCCTTGTCCTGATTGGCGAAGTTGCGCTTGAAGGCCTGCTGCAGCTGGCGTTCCGAATCCGGCGCCGCCAACGCCGACAACATAGGTTCCAACTGGTCGTCCAGCGGCAGCTCGGTCAGCGGCCAGCGACTGCGTCCTTCGCGCCAGGCGGTTTCCAAACGCGCGTAGTCGGCGGGCGGGACCGCAGCCCGGGCGAAGCCGGCAAGATCGTTTTCGTGCAGGCGCTGGACCAGCTGTTGGACCGCGCCAGCAGGTCCGCTGGTGGCCGGCCGCGGTGCGGCCGGCTCTTGCTCGCACGCAGCCAGCAGCAGCAAGCCGCACAACGGCAAGGCAAGCAAAATCCATCTGGACATGCTGGATATGGGCAGGCGCGACGGCATAAGCAGGGGTTCCCCGAACCAGCCGCATCTTGCTTTCTCCCCCCGCCACCGGCAAGCACCGGTTTCACGCTGCTGAAGTCTGTTGGCTTGGCAGCGCCTTCGAGCAAGCATAAAAAAGAGGCCATGCTTTCTCGCGAAAGCAGAGGGCCTCTAAAACCGGCCGAAGCCGGAGACATTGTTGTGGCACATTTCCGGCCGAAACCGGACGCGGCCATGTTAAATCCCGTTAACAGTTAATGCAATGCTTTAATTAAAAGCATGTAATTATCTGATTTATATAAATTAAATGGTCGTAATCTCGGCCTGAATCGCTTCCGCGGCGGCGCGCGGATCGCTCGCCTTGCTGATTGGGCGTCCGACCACGATGGCGTCGGCGCCGCGCTGGAAGGCTTCGGCCACGCCGACGGTACGTTTCTGGTCGTCGCCGACCGGGCCGCCAGGACGGATACCGGGACAGACGATGGAGAAGCCGGGGCCGCAGGCGGCGCGGATCACACCTGCTTCCTGCCCCGAGGCAATGACTCCATCGATCCCGGAAGCCTGGGCAGAAAGAGCCCGTTGAACGACGATGTCGGCCGGTTCGCCGGAAATGCCCATCTGTTGCAGGTCCTTACCATCCATGGAAGTCAGCACGGTGACGGCGAGCAGGCGCAAGTCGCCGCTGCGGGCCTCGGCCGCCGCCTGCATCATCCCGGCATGCCAGCCGTGGACGGTGGCGAAGGTGACCGGCCAGCGCGACAGGCCCCCGATCACCCCGGCCACCGTGGCCGGGATATCGAAGAACTTGAGGTCGACGAAGATTCGCTTGTCCCGGCGCGCCAGTTCGTCCAGTACGGTGAAGTAATCGCCGGAGGCCAGCAGCTCCATGCCGATCTTGTAGAAGCTCACCGAATCCCCCAACCGGTCCACCCAGGCCAGCGCCTGCTCCCGATCAGGCGCATCCAGCGCGAAGATCAGGCGTTCGCGCTGACCGAGCTGCAATTTGTCGCGGCCGCTCATGGCGCGTAGTCCAGCGCATCGCGCTTGGCCTGGCGACGCGCTTCCTTCGGCTGCGCCCATTCGTTGTTGAACAGGGCCGGTTCCCACGAACCGTAAGTGGGATTAGGCAGCATCCACCAGCGTTCGCCGAACCAGTCGTTGTATTCGTCGTACAACCGGTCGCGGTCCTGGCGGGTGTTGGACACCACCTGCACGAAATCGCCGATCTGATCGCCGAACTGCATCAACACCCGGTATTTCTGTCCGGCCAGCTTGCGCCGGCAGTTCTTCTCGCTGCCGTTCTGCTCGCAATCCTTGACGAAGGTGCCCAGGCCCAGGAACACGCTGTCGTCGGCTACCGGCAGGCCTGCGGCCTTGAGGTTGGCCAAGGTGGCTTCCTTCAGATGCTCAGCACGATTGGAGATGTAGAGGAGGGTCACGCCCTTGGCATTGGCGGCTTTGGCGAAATCGACCACGCCTGGCACCGGCTTGGCTTTCTTTTCCGCCACCCACTGCGCCCAGGTGACTTCGTCGTAGTCCGCGCCGTCGCGGATCAGCCGCGCCTGGTAGGGCGAGTTGTCCAGCACGGTCTCGTCCACGTCCATCACCACCGCCGGCTTCAGGCCGCTGGCGCGGCTTTCATCCAGCGTGTATCCGCGCTCTTCCGGCACCAGCGCATCCCAGTTCTTTTCCTTCAATGCCTTGTCCAAATGGTCGGCGGCGGCGCGATAGGTCTGCTCGCTGAGGGCCTTGTACTCCACCGAGGTCTGTACCCAGGCCACGGCGTTGAGGTTGTCGTGGGCGGGATTCGATGCGGCGGGCGCAGTCGCGGGAGTGGGCGATTCGGCCGGTGCCGCCGGCGCTGCGGCGGCTGGCGTCTCGACGCGCTTGCAGGCGGACAGGGTCAGAGCGGTGCAGACGGCAAGGACGAGCAGGCGCATGGAGTGCGTTCGATCAGGCGGCGATCCGCGAAGTTTACCGGTTGCCGATGACAACCACCCGCAGCGGACTGTCGTGGGAGAAGGTTGTCGTGGGAGCGGCCTCCGGCCGCGAGCGCTTGCTTCAAGTCCCTTGAGCCCGACAGGAAAATCAAAAGCTCGCGGCCGGAGGCCGCTCCCACGTTCCCTCCGTTATTCTTGTCCGCTGTTCGAAGGAGGCATACCCATGGATACGACCGACCAAGCTTCCGCCCTGGTGCTAACCGCAGCCGAGGCGCGCGTCCTTGGCTGCCTGATCGAGAAAGAAGCCACCACGCCCGATGCTTATCCGCTGACCGTCAACGCGGCGCAGGTGGCGGCGAACCAGAAAACCGCGCGCGATCCGGTGATGGCGTTGAACGTGGGCGATGTGAACCACGCGCTGCGTCAGTTGGAGCAGAAGGGGTTGGCCAAGCAGGTGTTCTCCTCGCGTGCCGAACGTTACGAGCACCGCGCCGATAAGGCCTTGGACCTGTCCAAGCAGCAGCTCACACTGGTGGGCGTATTGCTGTTGCGCGGTCCGCAGACCGTGCACGAACTGCTCGCGCGCAGCGAGCGCCTGGCGTCGTTCAACGATGCCGAGGACGTACGCCATCACCTGGATCGGCTGATCCAGCGCCAGCCTGCACTGGTCCAGCAGATTCCGCGCGGTCCCGGCCAGCGCGAGGACCGGTACGTGCATCTGCTGAGCGGGGCGATCGACGTGGCGGCGGTGACGGCGCGCATCGCTTCTTCTTCATCCTCGTCCGAGGCGTCTTCACCCGCGCTGGAGGCGCGAGTGCAGGCGCTGGAGAACGAAGTGGCGGAGTTGCGCGCGGCGGTGGCGGCGCTGACCGGCAGAACCGATCAGGCTTAGGTTTCGTCCGCAAGCAGCGCGCGCAGATCGGTTTCCCCCACGTCGACGCCCGCCTGGGAAAGCAGCGTGGTCACCTGACCCCGATGATGGGTCTGGTGGTTGAAGAAATGCATGGCCAAGCCGGCGAAGCGCTTGCGAAAACGGTCGCCGCGCGTGTTGGCGTATTCCAGCACGTGCTCGAGATGTTCGGCCTGCAGAGCGTTGGCCCAGGCCACTATCACTCCGTCCAACCAGACGCGCTGCTCGCGCAATCGTGCGAAGTCCTGGTAAAGCGGCTGGTCGAGCGCGGTGGGAGTCTCGATGCCCTGCAGGCCGTCCAGCGCCGTATTCGCAGTGGGCAGTCGGGTGAAGCGCTTGAGCCAGATCAGGTCGGCCACCATCAGATGATTGAGGGTTCCCATGACCGACCCGAAGAATGCGCCGCGCTCCGCGGTAAGTTCCTGCGCCGGCAAGCGCGAAGCCGCAGCGTAGACTTTTTCGTTCATCCAGCGGTTGTAGTCCGCCATCTTCCGCATGTACTCGCAGGTGACCATGGCGATAGTCCGATCAGGCCGGACGCTTGCTGCTGCGCATGAGCAGCAAGCTTCCCAGCAAACTTCCCACCAGCGAACAACCCAGGCCCAGAGCGAGGGCGATCGCGATTTCGAACGGCCACAAGTTGTGCGTGGTGGCATCGGCCGCGACGTCCACGACGATCCGCACCAACACCGCCGTCGGAACGGCGGCGGCGATCAGCAGCCACACTTTCCAGAATCGCGCCAATCCGAAAGCGCGCGCCATCAACGCGACCACGGCGATGGCGACCAAGCCGGGCCCGTACAGGGAATCGGGTAGCGACACCTGCGCATAAGGCAGCTGCCAATAACGGAAACCCACGCCGACGAAGGCGATGAGGAAAGCGATCAGCAACCAGGCGGGACTGGATCGGGTCATGGATCGGCTCGGCTTCGGGATTGCCAGGGCAAGCCTAACGCCACAGGCACGGGTCAGTCGAACAACGCCTGGATCGCCGCCAGTCCGGCGCTCGCACGTTCCTTCTTGCTGGCCGCATCGGCTTCCGGATCGGCGCCGTCGCGCTGCAGTTCCGATTGCGGCAATTCGTCCAGAAAGCGGCTGGGTTTCAGGCGCACCTTTTCGCGGAACCTGCGCGTCTCGCGGCTGTGGCTGAGGTACAGACCCTGCTTGGCGCGGGTGATGCCCACATACATCAGACGGCGCTCCTCGGCCAGATTGCCTTCCTCCACGCTCATCTCGTGCGGCAAGGTGCCGTCCTCGCAGCCGACGATGAAGACATAGCGGAACTCAAGCCCCTTGGCCGCATGCAGGCTCATCAGCCGCACCTGATTGCCGCCGTCGTCCTTGTCGTTGCGCGAAAGCAGCGCCAGCTGCGCGGCCAGATCGCCGGCGTTGCCGCGACCCTCGCTTCTATGGGTATGTTCGAACCAGTCCGCCAGTTCATCCAGATTGGCGCGTCGACGCGCGAACGAAGCATCGTCCTTGCATTGCGCGCGGATCTCGGCGAGCAGACCGGAGCGTTCGCTCAGCCTCCGCACCAGCTCGGCGGCGGACAGCTGCGCCGAATAGGCGCGCAGGTCGCGCAGGATGTCGTTGAACGCGCTCAGTCCGTTGGCCGCGCGCGGCGGCAGCGCTTTCAACGCGCCCATCGATTCGGCGGCGCGCGACATCGGCAGGTGCGCGTGTTGCGCCATCTCCGCCAGCTTGGCAAGCGAAGTCGCGCCCACTTCGCGCTTGGGCGACTGCACCGCGCGCAGGAACGCCGCGTCGTCGTCGGGATTGACCACCAGCCGCAGCCATGACAGCGCGTCCTTCACTTCCTGACGTTCCAGAAACGCGGTACCGCCGGTCAGGTGGTAGGGAATGCGCAGCAGCTGCATCGCCTTTTCCAGCGGACGCGACTGGTGGTTGCCGCGGAACAGGATGCAGAAGTCGGTCCAGGCCGCATCGCGCGCGGTGTGCAGGTAGGAGATCTCGGCCGCGACCTTTTCCGCCTCGTGCTCGTTGTCGCGGCATTCCCATACACGGATGCGGTCGCCATCGGGCTGATCGCTCCACAACTTCTTGGGGTGCTCGTGCGGATTGTTGGCGATCAGGGTGTTGGCCGCGCGCAGCACGCGATTGCTGCAGCGGTAGTTCTGCTCCAGCTTGATCACCTGCAGCGCCGGATAGTCGCGCGCCATCTGCATCAGGTTGTCGGGATTGGCGCCACGCCAGGCGTAGATGCTCTGGTCGTCGTCGCCCACGCAGGTGAAGTCGCCGCGCGGGCCGGCCAGCACCTTCAGCAGGCGGTACTGTGCGTCGTTGGTGTCCTGGCATTCGTCCACCAGCAGGTAACCGATGCGCTCGCGCCAAGCGGCGGCGATTTCCGCATCGTGCTCCAGCACCTGCACCGGCAGACGGATCAGATCGTCGAAATCGACCGCATTGAAAGTGGTCAGGCGCGCCTGGTAACGCGCGTACAGCTTGGCCGCCTCCTGCTCGCGCGTGGCCTTGGACGCGGCCAGCGCTTCCTCGGGGGAAAGGCCGGCGTTCTTGGCGCGCGAGATCAGGTTCTTGGCCGCTTCCACCGCGTCGTTCTTCGCGCCGGGCATCAGATCCTTGATCTGCGCGTTGCTGTCGTCGGCGTCGAAGATCGAGAAACCGCGCTTCAGGCCGACCGAAGCGTGCTCGATCTGCAGGAAACGCAAGCCCAGCGCGTGGAAAGTGCAGATTGTCAGGCCTTCGGCCGCATCGCCCCTCAGCCGCTTGCCCAGGCGCTCACGCATTTCCTTGGCGGCCTTGTTGGTGAAGGTGATCGCGGCGATGCGTTTGGCCGGCATACGCCCGGAGGTGACCAGATGCGCGATCTTCTCGATGATGACGCGGGTCTTGCCGCTGCCGGCGCCGGCCAGCACCAGCAGGGGACCGTCGCAGTGCCGGACTGCGTCGCGTTGGGGTTGATTGAGGGAGTTCATGGAGGCGCGCATTGTAGCGGCGACGCCGGACTTGCGCTTCTGTTCTTGCTCGTCATTCCAGCGAAAGCTGGGATCCATTTTGATTTTGCTGTTGTTTTTCGACCACGGGCAAGGCAACAGCAAAATGGATCCCAGCTTTCGCTGGAATGACGGCAAAAGAAGGTACGCTTTCCCCGATTCCCGATTCCCGATTCCCGATTCCCGATTCCCGATTCCCGATTCCCGATTCCCGATTCCCGATCTTATGGCCAAGCTCTATTTCTACTATTCGGCGATGAACGCCGGCAAGACCACCACCTTGTTGCAATCGGCGCACAACTATCGCGAGCGCGGCATGCGCGTGGCGATCCTGACGCCCAAACTGGACCATCGCGCTGGCAGCGGGGTGGTGGCGTCGCGCATCGGTTTGAGCGCGGAAGGAGTGGCGTTCGACCGCGATGCGGATCTGGAGCTTTTGGTCGCCCGCGATATCGAGGCCAACGGCAAGCTCGATTGCGTGCTGGTGGACGAAGCCCAGTTCCTGACCCGTAGCCAAGTCTGGCAGTTGAGCGAGGTGGTGGACCAGCTGCGCATTCCGGTGCTGTGCTACGGGCTGCGCACGGATTTTCGGGGCGAGCTGTTCGAAGGCAGCCAGTACCTGCTGGCATGGGCCGATGAACTGACCGAAATAAAGACCATCTGCCACACCGGCAAGAAAGCCACCATGACCGTGCGCGTGGATGAGCAGGGGCATGCGCTGCAGGAAGGACCGCAGGTCGAAATAGGCGGCAACGAGCGCTACGTGTCGGTCAGCCGTGCCGAATACAAGAAGATCGCCCGCGGCGAGGGCCGCATCGATCCGTTGCAGACGCCATTCCCTTTTCCCAAGGAATAGCTCTTTCCGTCACTGGCATGCTGCGCGGATCGCCAGCGCTTCGCGGGTGATCACGCCACCGTCCGGACGGGCGCTGCGCAGCTCATCGACCAGCGCATCCAGATCGCGCCGCGCGCGTTCGCGCTCGCCGTCGCGGCAACGGATTTCGGCGGCATAGGCGCGTGCGCTCCAGTGCAGTTTGGGAATCTCGCTGTCCGTGCCCGGATGCATGGCCAATGCCTGCAGCGCCTTGAGCGCGGCGGCGCTCTGGCCGATGCGTGCCTGATGGCGGGCCATCGACAATTGCGCGAACAGCGTGCGCGGGTGTTCGGGTCCCAATCCCACCCGGGTGAGTTTGACTGCGCGGTCGAAGTAGACGCTGGCCTGGTCCAGCTTGCCCTGGCTGGCGAGCACTTCGCCGATCATGCGGTCGGCTTCGCCGACCGATGAGTCGCTAGCGCCGTATTGCTTGGCCCGCAGTTCACGCGATTCCAGCAGGGCCTTGAGCGCCTCGTCCTCGCGCCCTGCGCCATGCAGCACCATTCCATAATTGAACAGGCCGCCATTGAGGTTCTGCGAACCGGCCGCGCCGCGCCAGATACGCACCGCTTCGGCCACATCGGCGATCGCCTGGTCCGTACGTCCCAACTCGAAGGCGATCACGCCGCGGGTGTTCAACGCCAATCCGGTTTCGCGGTGGTTGGGTCCCAGCGCGTTCAAGGTCATCAGATACAGCGGTTCGATCTGCTGCTCGGCTGCGACGTAGTATTCCTGGTCGACTTGGATGGCGACCAGCAAGCGCCGGATGGTCAACGTGACCGGATGCTGCGGGCCATGGACTTCCTCGGCGATGGCCAGGGCCTGGCGGAAGCTGGCGCGCGCCAGGTCGGTGTTGCCCTTCGCACGGAACAGGCGTCCGCGGCTGACTTCGACCTCGACGGCCAGGGCGTTACGCACGCCGACATGTTTGCGCAAGTGCTTCAAGGCGGCGTCGTAGCCCGCCAGCGCATCGTCGGTACGTCCCAGATCGTTGTCGATCAGGGCAAGGTCGTACAAGTTCTCCGCGACCCCGGTCTCGTCCTTCAGTTCGCGGCGCAGTGCGAGGGACCGCTCGTAGAGCTGTTGCGCCGTCTGGCGTTCGCCCATCAGGCGTCGGCAGCGACCGTACTGGGACAGGAAGTCGGCTTGTTGCGCCGGTTGCGCGCGGATGCCCGGAACCAGCGATTCGAACGGCGCCATGACCTGCAGGCATTCCTTGGTGCGATCGAGCAAGCGCAAGGTGCGGCCATGCTGGGTCACCGCTTCCAGGCGCAGCCCGGCCGAGGCCGAATCCGTCTGCTCCAACAGGACCCCTTGGCGCTCGAGCAGCGTCAATGCCTCCTGATAGTCGCCCAGGCCGATGCGCAAGCGCGCGATTACGCCCAGCAGCTCCGCGCGCGCCAGGGGCTGGTCGGCCAGCTCCCGTTCGCCACGGCGCTCGCCCGCCAGCAGCAGCTTGCGCGCATCGAAGATGTTGCCCTGCTGGGCCACGCCGGCGTTGTCGAACAATCCGATCACGAAATCCTGCATGGCCTGGGCGCGTGCGGTTTCGCGCATGGCCTGGCGGCTTTGCCAGACGCTGGCCGCGAGCGCCAGCACGAGCACCGAAGTGATCAGGGCGCCGACCGCCAGTCCCCAACGATGGCGCGAAACGTATTTGTTCAACCGGTAACTCACGCTTTGCGGCCGGGCCAGCACCGGCCTGCCCTGCAGGTGCCTTTGCAGATCCTGCGAAAGCGCTTCGACCGAGGCATAGCGATGCTCGGGCAACTTCGCCAGAGCCTTGAGCGCGATGTTGTCCAAATCGCCGCTGAGCCGCCGCGCCTGGCGTCTGGCGTTGTGAACGGGACCGCCGTCGGTGGAGCGTTGCGAGGCCAGCGACGGCTTCAGCGGTTCCACCGCGAGAATGGCCTGCTCCCATTCGGCATCGGTCTGCCGGCGCAGGCGATAAGGTTTGGTGCCCGCCAACAGCTCGTACAGCACCACGCCCAGCGAATACACGTCGGTCATGGTGGTGACCAGTTCGCCGCGCACCTGTTCCGGAGCGGCGTAGTGCAGGGTGAACGATCGCACTTCGGTCCGCGGGTGCACCGGCGCGGGCTCGTTGTCGTCCAGCAACTTGGCGATGCCGAAGTCGAGCAGACGCACTTCGCCGGTGGGCGTGACCAGGATGTTGGACGGCTTGAGGTCGCGATGGACGATCAGATTGGCATGCGCGTGACTGACCGCGTCGCAGACCTGCAGGAACAGCTTCAGCCGCGTATCCACCGACAGGCCATGCGCCTGGCAATAGTCGGTGATCGGAATGCCCTGCACATATTCCAGGGCCAGGTAGGGTTGCCCTTCGCTGCCGATGCCGGCATCCAGCAAGCGCGCGATGTTGGGATGGGCCAGTCGGGCCAGGATCTCGCGTTCCCGGCTGAAGCGCAGTCGCAGGTTGGGATCGGCCAGGCCGGGCCGCAACAGTTTCAGCGCGACTTTGCGCTCGTACAGGCCGTCGGCGCGCGAAGCCAGCCAGACCATGCCCATACCGCCTTCACCCAGCACCGATTCCATTCGGTACGGCCCCACCAACGTGCCCGTCTGCGGCTGACCCGGCTTGTCCAGCAGCGGCTCGGCCATGAAGTCGCCGCTATCGTCTTCCAGCGCCAGCAGTTTTTCCAAGTCGTCGGCGAGTTCGGGTTCCTGCGCCCTCAGAATCTGCAGCTGTGCGGCACGCGCGCCGGCCCCGAGCTCGAGCAGCACGTCGAGCAGCGGAGACAGGCGTTGCCAGCGCTCGGCGTCCATAAGCGAGGTTGACCGAAGCCGGGGTCAGTCGTCCTGCATCGCCGCCAGCAGGAACAGCCTCGCCTTCTGCCAGTCGCGGCGGATGCTGCGTTCGGAGCGTTGCTGCAATTCGGCGATTTCCAGTTCGGACAGGCCGGCGAAGTAGCGCATTTCCACCACCTGCGCCAGGCGTTCGTCGGCCGCGGAAAGCTTGTCCAGCGCGTCGTTGAGCGCCAACATGTCCTCATCCAGGCGCAGCGGGCCTTCGACGTCTTCGGGAATTTCGGCCACGCGCTTGAGGTCGCCGCCGCGTTTGCGCGCCAGCCGGTTGCGCGCGTAGTCCACCACCACGCTGCGCATCGACGAGGCCGCATAGGCGAAGAAATGCGCACGGTCGTCGAACTTGGCGTTGCTGCTGCTGCCGATCAGCTTGAGGTAGGACTCGTGCACCAGCGCGGTGGCATCGAGCGTATAGCCGTGCTGGCCCGACAGCTGGCGCCGGGCCATGGTGTGGAGTTCCTGGTAGAGCGTGGACAGCACATGGTCCAGCGCGGCCCGGTCGCCGTGGCGCGCCGAGTCCAGCCATACGGTGATATCTGCTGCGTCCGCCATCGTCATTCCCCAAGAATGCAGGGACGGAATATAGCCCCAAACGCCCTGCCGGGCGTGAGCGCAGGTGCTCAGCGCTGGCAGTGGCCGCACCAGACGCTGGCGCGCTGGCCGATGTTGGCGAATTTCAACGGACGCCCGCAAGTGGGGCAAGGCTGCCCGCCGCGTCCGTAGGCGGAGAGCTCCTGTTCGAAGTAACCCGGGGCGCCATCGGGACTGATGAAGTCGCGCAGGGTGGTGCCGCCGCGGGTGATGGCGTAGGCCAGAATATCCTTCACCGCTGCGGCAAGGGCCGCATAACGCTCGCGCGAGACTTTGCCGGCGGCGCGCAGGGGCGAGATGCCGGCGCGGAACAGGCTCTCGGCCGCATAGATGTTGCCCACGCCCACCACCACGCCCTGGTCCATCAGAAAGGTCTTCACCGGCGCCTTGCGGTTGCGGCTGCGCGCGAACAGGTAATCGCCATCGAACTCGTCGGCCAGCGGTTCGGGCCCCAGCGCGCGCAGCAGTTCGTGGGTTTCCCCGGCCGGCTGCCACAGCAGGCTGCCGAAGCGACGCGGGTCGTTGAAGCGCATCACCCGGCCGGAACTGAGTTGCAGGTCGACATGGTCGTGCGCGCCGATCGGGGTGCTGGCCGGCAACACCCGCAGGCTGCCGGTCATGCCCAGATGCAGCAACGCGCTGCCCGCTGCGGTGTCCAGCAGCAGGTATTTGGCGCGACGACGCACCGCGTCGATGCGCTGGCCGGGCAGCACGCTTTCGATCTCTTTGGGAATCGGCCAGCGCAGATCCGGCCTGCGCAGCACCACGCCACGGATGCGCTTGCCTTCCAGGTGCGGCGCCAGACCGCGGCGGGTGGTTTCGACTTCGGGGAGTTCGGGCATGGGATTGGGTGGGAAATGGGGAATGAAATGAAAAACCGAGTTCGTCATTCCAGCGAACGCTGGAATCCATTTTGACTTTCGCCTCTTAACATGGGCCTCGGAAGCAAAAAATCAAAATGGATCCCAGCGTTCGCTGGGATGACGATGCAGTTGTTCCGTTTATAAACTCGAAGCGAAATACCGCTCGCCTTCACACCGCACCTGCAACGCCCCACCAAACACCGCGGACAGGTTCTCCGAAGTCAGCGTACCGGCGCGATCGCCATCGGCGTAGACGCTGCCCGCCCGCAACAGGATCACCCGATCGATCTCGGGAACGATTTCCTCGATGTGATGGGTCACCAGCACCAGAGTGATGTCCTGCTGCGCCAGGGTGCGCATCAACTGCAGAAAATCGCGCTGCGCCACCAGGTCAAGCCCGGCGGTGGGTTCGTCCAGCAGCAAGGCCTGCGGTCGGTGGACCAGCGCGCGCGCGATCAGCACCCGGCGCATCTCGCCGGTGGAAAGCTCGGCCACCCTCCGCGAGGTCAACGCCGAGGCATGCACCTGCGCCAACGCCTGGTTCATCCGCTCGCGCATGTCGTCGGTTACCCGGCTGTCCGGCGGCAACATGAGAGAGGCGAAGAAGCCGGTGAGCACCGCTTCGGACACGACCAGATCGGGCATGTCCAGCAGATCGCGGGTCAGGTCGCCGGTCACCACGCCCAGGCGCGTGCGCAGGTCGTTCACGTTCCAGCGGTCCTGTCCCATCACCTTCACCGGCGACTCGCCTTCGCGCGCCAGCGGGTACAGCTCGCGGTTGATCAGCTTGATGAAGCTGGATTTGCCGCAGCCGTTGGGGCCCAGCAGCACGGTGTGCTGGCCGGCCACGATACGCAGCGACAGCGCGTGCAGAACCGCCGCGTCGCCACGGACCACGGTGGCGCGGTCCAGTTCGATCAGCGGTGTGGAAGCGGCATCCGGGGCGGGCCCGGCGGAAGGGAGGGGCATGGGGGCTGTGATGAAAATCCGAAAAGCGGAAGGCAACGCCGCGAATGAACACCATACGCCGCCGATGGGTGAAGTTTGCCGCAACTGCCCCCATCATTGTGGTGTCGCCGCCGGATCCACCGGGGCCCCTCTTGCTGGAGCGCTCGCAATGCCCGATTTCCTGTTCGACTTCCTGTCCGGAGGCCTGCTGGGGTTGGGCTGGCTGGGAATGTTGGGAGTGCTGCTGGCGTTCACCCAGCTGACCATTTTCTCGGTCACCTTGTACCTGCACCGCAGCCAGGCGCACCGCGGGGTGGATTTCCATCCCCTGGTCAGCCATTTCTTCCGTTTCTGGACTTGGCTCACCACTTCCATGATCACCAAGGAGTGGATGGCGATCCATCGCAAGCACCACGCCAAGGTGGAAACCGAGGAAGATCCGCACAGCCCGCAGTTCAAGGGCATCGGCAATGTGTTCTGGCGCGGCGTCGAGTTGTACCGGGAAGCGCGCTGGCAGCGCACCGACATCGAGCAGTACGGCAAGGGCGCGCCGGACGACTGGATCGAACGCCATCTCTACACCGCGCACCCCACCGCTGGTCCGATCGCACTGCTGTTCGTGAATTCGATGCTGTTCGGCATACCCGGCATCGCGCTATGGGCCATCCAGATGGCTTGGATCCCGTTCTGGGCCGCAGGCGTGGTCAACGGCCTGGGGCATTGGTGGGGCTACCGCAATTTCGAATCGGCCGACACCTCCACCAACCTGACCCCGTGGGGCGTGTGGATCGGCGGGGAGGAACTGCACAACAACCACCATGCGTTCCCCAGCTCGGCGCGCTTCTCGATGCGGCGCTGGGAAGTGGATATCGGCTGGATCGCGATCAAGGCGATGGAAGCGGTGGGCCTGGCCAAAGTGCTGCGGGTCGCGCCCACCCTGGACATCCGTCCGAATATTTCCGTGCCCGATGGCGATACGTTGAAAGCCTTGTTGTCGCATCGCTTCCTGGCCATGACCGATTACCAACGCAACGTGCTGAAACCCGCGTTGAAAGAAGAAGCGCGCCTTGCCGGCGAGAAGCTGCGCAGGCTGTTGCCGCGCCGGTTGCGCAAGGGCCTGGCCGACGACGGCCGCTGGTTGAAACCGGAAGCGCGCGAACAGCTGCACAACTGGGTTTCGCAACGTCCCCGGATCCAGGCGCTGATCGAACACCGCGCGCGCCTGGCCGCAGTGCTGGAAGCGCGCACGAACGACGCGTCCGAACGCTTGAAGCAGTTGCAGGCCTGGTGCCATGAAGCGGAGGCCAGCGGCATCCGTGTGCTGCAGGACTATTCGATGCGGCTGAAGGGTTACGCGCTGGCCGCGCATTGATGAATCGTTTCGGTTTCGTTGTTCTGGCGTTGTTGCCGTGCGTGGCGCAGGCGCAGGTCAATGCGACCAGTGATTACCTTGCGCGCATGGACAGCGATGGCGACGGCCGCGTCAGCCAGATCGAATACCTGGACTGGATGAGCTACGCCTTCGATGCGCGTGACGGAAACCGCGACGGTGTGCTGACCGCGGACGAGCTGCCCGGCGGCAAGGGTCAGGCCATCACCCGCGCGCAGCATCGCGAGCGCCTGGCCGCCACGTTCAACAAACAGGACGTCAACCGTGATGGCCATCTGAGCGCCAGAGAGCTCGCCGCACCGCCGCAGTAATGCGGGGCCGGAGAAAAAGGTTCTTCTCCCGACCGAGGGGAAGAGTGTAGGGCGGGCACTGCCCGCCAACCTTTGCGCCAGGAGCGGCGGGCAGTGCCCGCCCCCGTATCTAGTACGGGGCAGGCTCTACAGAGCGCTTGGCTTTGCGGAAAAAAAAGCGCCGACCCTTTCGGATCGGCGCTGAGTACTCCGGACCGGGTCCGGCGACGCAGGGGTAATGTTTACTTGGTGATATCGACGTCCTTGGTTTCCGGCAGGAACAGCGTGCCGATCACCAGGGTCATCGCCGCGATCACGATCGGATACCACAAGCCCTGATAGATATTGCCGCTGGCCACCACCATCGCGAAGGCGATGGTAGGCAGGAAGCCGCCGAACCAGCCATTGCCGATGTGGTACGGAAGCGACATGGACGTGTAGCGGATCTTGGTGGGGAACAGCTCCACCAGCCATGCCGCGATCGGACCATAGACCATGGTTACGTAGATGACGAGGATGGTCAGCAGCAATAGCACCATCGGTTTGTTGATGCGCGCAGGATCGGCCTTTTCCGGATAGCCGGCGGTGGTCAGGTCGGCCTTCAGCGCCTTGCCGAAATCTTCCGTCTTGGTCTTGAACGCCGCAGGATCCAGACCGGCGCCTTCGAATGCTTCGACCTTGGCCGTTCCGACGTTGATATGCGCAATGGTGCCGGCGGATGCGTCCTGATTGGAGTAGCTGATGCCCGCTTTGGCCAGTGCGGCCTTGGCGATATCGCAGCTGTTGGTGAATACCTTCTTGCCCACCGGGTCGAACTGGAAGCTGCAGGCCGCCGGATCGGCGACTACCACTACTGGGCTGGTCGCTACCGCTTCCTCCATCGCTGGATTGCCGTAGTGCGTGAGCCCCTTGAAGATCGGGAAGAAGGTCAGCGCGGCGATCAGGCAGCCGCCGAGAATGATCGGCTTACGCCCGATCTTGTCCGACCACCAGCCGAAAAAGATGAAGAACGGCGTGCCGATGATCAGGCTGCCCGCGATCAGCAGGTTGGCCGTGGTGGCGTCGATCTTCAGAGTCTGGGTCAGGAAGAACAACGCGTAGAACTGGCCAGCATACCAGACCACGGCCTGGCCGGCGGTGGCGCCAAGCAGGGCCAGCAGCGCGATCTTGCCGTTCTTGGAGAAGAAGCTCTCGGTGATTGGCGCCTTGGAGGTCTTGCCCTGATCCTTCATTTCCTGGAACAGCGGCGATTCGCTCAGTTGCAGTCGAATCCACACCGACACGCCCAGCAGCACCACCGACACCAGGAACGGAATCCGCCAGCCCCAGGCTTCGAACGCCTCCGTGCCCAGGAAGTAGCGACAGCCCAGGATCACCAGCAACGACAGGAACAGGCCCAGGGTCGCGGTGGTCTGGATGAAGCTGGTGTAGAAGCCACGCTTGCCGTTCGGCGCGTGCTCGGCAACGTAGGTGGCTGCGCCACCGTATTCGCCGCCCAGGGCCAGGCCTTGCAGCAGGCGCAAACCGATCAGGATCACCGGCGCCGCAACGCCGATGCTGGCGTAACTCGGCAAGATGCCCACCAGGAACGTCGACAGGCCCATGATCACGATGGTGATCAGGAACGTGTACTTGCGGCCGATCATGTCGCCGATGCGGCCGAATACCAACGCGCCGAACGGACGCACCGCGAAACCCGCGGCGAAGGCGAGCAACGCGAAGATGAAGGCGCTGGCCGGATTCAACGCCGAGAAGAACTGCTTGGCGATGATCGCGGCGAGCGATCCGTACAGATAGAAGTCGTACCACTCGAACACTGTGCCCAGGCTCGAGGCGAAAATGACTTTCTTGTGGCCTGCGGTGAGCGGCTTGCCCGCCGGCAGTGCGCCATTTGCTGTCGTTGACATATCGTTTCCCCGTTAGAAGCTGTATTTGACGTGGGTGTGGATGCGCCGCAGATCGCCTTCGCGATCGTCCTCCAGCGCGCGCTGGCCGAAGATGAGTTCGGCGCCGATATCCAGTTTCGGGAACGGCGAATAGATCAAGTTGGCGTGATACGACTGCGCGCGTTCGGTCACGCCGTAGCCGGTGATGGCCTTGTCGTTATCGAACATCGCCGCCGAATACATCAGGTTGCTGCGCAGTTTGGGCGAGAACACATGGCGCCAGGCGACGAAACCGCCGTAGCCATCCAGCGCGTTGAGTTCGCCATTGGCGTCCACCACCACATCGCTGCCCAGGCCGAAGGCCAGGTAACGGCCGATGCCGCTGCCGGCGTTGACCGCGTAGCGGAGGTCGTCGCTCTTGCCCAGGTTGAACTTGCCCGACACGCTGACCGCACCGCCGGTTTCGGTCTCATCCAGATACTTGAACTGGCGCACCAGCCCGGCGACGGTGAAATGGCCCCAGTCGCCCTTGGTGATCCAGCGCGCGGTGATGTCCGGGGCCACGTTGTCCCCGCTGTTGAAGCGCGCGCCGTTGTTGAGATAAGGGGTGATGGTGGTCTGCGGGTTTTCCGCCGAGAAC
Source organism: Pseudoxanthomonas sacheonensis (assembly GCF_031455975.1). Taxonomy (GTDB): domain Bacteria; phylum Pseudomonadota; class Gammaproteobacteria; order Xanthomonadales; family Xanthomonadaceae; genus Pseudoxanthomonas_A; species Pseudoxanthomonas_A sacheonensis_A. Next base: position 846,834 of record NZ_JAVDTT010000002.1, read on the forward strand.
GACCACGGTCCCTTGGTGTAACGCAACTGGGCCTGGCGCACGAAGATGGTGCCGTCGGTGGTGCCGACGAAGTCCACCGCGTCCGGCAACGCCGCCACGTCCTGGAAGTTGGACCAAGTCTGGCCGGCCAGCCAGTTGTTCCAGCTCACGTAGGCCTGGCGCAGCGAAACCGCATAGGTATTGGTCGCCGTTTCGTTGCCGGCCAGCGCGTTGCTGCCGCCGCCGAACATATCGGCTTCGATATACGCCTTGATCTTGTCGCCCTTGTCGGTGGTGTGGTCGGCGCTGAACCAGAAGCGCGAGAACTGCGCGTGGTAGTCGGTGTACGGATCGCCGCCGTCGGCGGTGGGGCCGCCGACCGGAATGCTGCTGGGCAGATAGAACAGGCGTCCCGACGAACCATCGGCGATGCGTCCGTCGCTGGTATCGGTGTACATGCCGTCCATCTTGATGAATCCGCCGTAGGTGAACGACGTTCCAGGATTGGCGCCCGGCATGATCGGGCCGGTCTGGATGCGCGGCTTGCCATCGGCCGGCGCCGATTGCGCGGTCTTGACCTCGGTGATCTGGGTCTGGGTTTCGGCGATCGCCGTCTGTTGCTGCTGCTGCGAAGACAGCAAGGCCTGGACCTGCTGTTCCAGCTGGGCGATGCGTGCTTCGAGTTCCTTTTCCTTCGCCGTTTCGGCGAAAGCCATGCCCGGCGCGATCAGCGCGACGAACAGTGCCGCGGCCAACGGACGGCGCGACATCGATGCGATGCGTTTGCTCATTATCCCTCTCCCGATAATGCGTGATGGGCCGCGCAGAGCGCACGGTTGCGCCGCAGACTGCGCGCCGCCATCGGCCGCGCCTATTCGCCATTAGTCGAAAGCGGCCGCATGAATGGCGGCCTATGCGCACGGATACGACGATGGTCTAATGACGTTGCTGCATCGCGTCATCGGCGAATGCGTCAGACTGAAGCCGATTGCTCCATTACCATCCTGTCCATCACCATCAAGAGCGCTTGCAGCACTGGTCTGCAGGGAGGGGCCCATGTCCGATCTTTATCCCGTCAACCCGGAATTCGCCGCCAAGGCGCGCATCGACCGCAACGGCTACGAACGCGACTACCGCGCATCCATCGAAGACCCGGAAAAATTCTGGGGACAGGCCGCGACCCGGCTCGACTGGTTCAAGCCGCCGACCCAGATCAAGGACGTCAGCTACGACCTGAAGGATTTCCATATCCGCTGGTTCGCCGATGGCGAATTGAACGCCAGCGTCAACTGCCTGGATCGGCAGCTGGCGACGCGCGGCGACAAGACCGCATTGCTGTTCGAACCCGACAGCCCCGACAGTCCGTCCTATGACGTCAGCTATCGAGAGCTGTACGAACGCGTCTGCCGGCTCGGCAACGCGCTGCGCAACCTGGGCGTGCAGAAAGGCGACCGGGTCACTATCTACCTGCCGATGATCCCCGATGCCGCGGTGGCGATGTTGGCCTGCGCTCGTATCGGCGCCATCCACTCGGTGGTGTTCGGCGGCTTCGCTCCCAATTCCATCGCCGACCGCGTCGCCGACTGCGCCAGCAAGCTCATCATCACCGCGGACGAAGGCCTGCGCGGCGGCAAGAAGGTGCCGCTGAAAGCGAATGTGGACGCGGCATTGAAACTGCCCGGCACCAGCACGGTGGAAACCGTGCTGGTAGTGCGCCATACCGGCGGCGCGGTGGACATGCAGATGCCGCGCGACCGCTGGTTCGATGCCGTAGTCGAGGGCCAGCCGGCCGAATGCGAACCCGAGCGGATGAATGCGGAAGATCCGCTGTTCATCCTCTACACCTCCGGTTCCACCGGCAAGCCGAAAGGCGTGTTGCATACCACCGGCGGCTATCTGCTGTTCGCCAGTTATACCCATGAAGCCGTGTTCGACTTGCGCGAAGACGACATCTACTGGTGCACCGCCGACGTGGGCTGGGTCACCGGCCACAGCTACATCGTCTACGGGCCGCTGGCCAACGGCGCCACCGCGGTGATGTTCGAAGGCGTGCCCAACTACCCGAACGTGTCGCGCTTCTGGGAGGTGATCGACAAGCACCGGGTCACGATCTTCTACACGGCGCCGACCGCGATTCGCGCGCTGATGCGCGAAGGCGAAGCGCCGGTGAAGAAGACCTCGCGCAGTTCGCTGCGCCTGCTCGGCAGCGTCGGCGAACCGATCAACCCCGAAGCCTGGCGCTGGTACTACGAAGTCGTAGGCGATTCGCGCTGCCCCATCGTCGACACCTGGTGGCAGACCGAAACCGGCGGCATCCTGATCACCCCGCTGGCCGGCGCCATCGACCTCAAGCCCGGTTCGGCCACGCTGCCTTTCTTCGGCGTGCGTCCGGCGCTGGTCGACGCCAATGGCGAATTCCTGGAAGGCGCAGCGGAGGGCAACCTGGTGCTGCTCGATTCCTGGCCCGGGCAGATGCGCAGCGTCTATGGAGACCATCCACGTTTCATAGACACCTATTTCCGCACTTATCCGGGTACCTATTTCACCGGCGACGGCTGCCGTCGCGACGAAGACGGTTACTACTGGATCACCGGTCGCGTCGACGATGTGATCAACGTCAGCGGCCACCGTATCGGCACCGCCGAAGTGGAAAGCGCATTGGTTTCGCATCCGAAGGTGGCCGAGGCCGCCGTGGTCGGCTTCCCGCACGACATCAAGGGCCAGGGCATCTACGCCTACGTCACCTTGATCGCGGGCGAAGCCCAGACCGACGAACTGCAGAAAGAGCTGGTGGCCTGGGTGCGCAAGGAGATCGGACCGATCGCCTCGCCCGATCATCTGCAATGGGCGCCAGGTCTGCCGAAAACGCGTTCGGGCAAGATCATGCGCCGCATCCTGCGCAAGATCGCCGAGAACGCGCCGGATCAGCTGGGCGATACCTCCACGCTGGCCGATCCTTCGGTGGTGGAATCCTTGGTGGCAGAGCGCAAGGTGAAATAGACCTTGAAGATGCGATCCGCTACGACCCTTCCGTCGTCATCCCAGCGAATGCTGGGATCCATCTTTATTTTGACTTTGTGTCGGTCGAAACAAGCGAAGATCAAAATGGATCTCAGCATTCGCTGGGATGACGATGCAAGGGAATCGACTCAGCGGATTTGCAAAAGCCCATGACTACCCTGCTCATCGCCGACGACCATCCGTTGTTCCGCGAAGCCCTGCGCGGCGCGGTGCAGCGGGTGATGCCGGGAGTGAAGCTGCACGAAGCCGACAGCGTCGATGCACTCTATGCGTTGGTCGATGCGCATCCCGATGCCGATCTGCTGCTGATGGATCTCAACATGCCGGGCGCGCAGGGCTTCAACGCTTTGGTGCATTTGCGCGTCCTGCATCCGCAGCTGCCGGTGGTGGTGGTGTCGGCGCGCGAGGAGCCCAGCGTGATGCGCCGTGCGCTGGATCACGGCGCCTTGGGTTTCATTCCCAAATCGGCCGCATCGGAAACGATCGGCGAAGCGATCGGCCTGGTGTTGGAGGGCGAACGCTGGGCGCCGCCGGAAGCGCTCGCCGCGCCCGGTATCGGCCGCGACGAATACGAGGTGGCCCAGCGCCTACGCGAGCTCACTCCGCAGCAGTTCCGGGTCCTGCAGATGTTGGGCGCGGGCCGTTTGAACAAACAGATCGCCTACGATCTGGGCGTGTCCGAAGCCACCATCAAAGCGCACGTCACTGCGGTCCTGCGTAAACTGGGCGTCACCAACCGCACTCAGGCCGTGTTGATGGCCGGGCGCCTGTCAGTCGATCCCGAGGCCATGGTGCTGCCGCCGGAAGAGCAGGACTGAACGCGCCTCTCGCTGTACATCGGCGGGCGTACGGCGGACGTGGAAATGCAGCGCTGGTCACAGATCGCACCTGAGTTGCCTGCTTGGCCGCGCTACGATGGTGCGATGGGGCCCGCTTGGTGCGTGCCGGCTTTCCGGATAGGCGGTGATGGACAGCGATCGTGGTGAATCCCGCCGCACCAGCTTCGGCAGACGCCTGTACCCGATGCGCGCCGTCGGGCTGGCGATCGGCGTGCTGTGCGTGGCCGCGGTCATGCAGGAGCACGGCGCCGCCCCTTGGTTATGGGCGTTGTTGGTGTTCGACGGCCTGGTTTGGCCGCACCTGGCTTACGTGCATGTCCTGCGCAGCCGCGACCCGATTCAGGCCGAATACCGCAACTTGCTGACCGACGCGGCGTTCGGCGGCTTCTGGATCGCGGTGATGGCCTTCGACACCCTGCCCAGCGTACTGCTGGCGGTGATGTTGACCATGGACAAGGTGATCGTCGGCGGCCGCCGCTTCGGCGCCAAGAACCTGGCGCTGATGGCGTTGACGTGTCTGGTCAGCAGCGCCTTCATGGGTTTCCGCTTCGAGCCGTACACCACTTTCCGCACCATGCTGGCCTGCCTGCCGTTGCTGATCGTGTATCCGCTGGCGATCGGCGCGGCCAGCCGTCTGCTGGCGCAGCAGACGCTGCGCCAGAAACGCATGTTCGAGAAGACCTCGCGCTTCGACGCCGCCACCGGCCTGATGAACCGGCAGCAATGGCAGTACGCGGCCAACGTGGAGTTCAACCGCTTCGTGCGTGCGGGGCGGCCGGCCGTGCTGATCATGATCGACATCGATTACTTCAAGCAGATCAACGACGGCTACGGCCATACCGTGGGCGACGCGGTGATCGAGGAATTCGCGCGCCTGATGAAAGCCTGCCTGCGCGACATGGACACCGGCGGACGTTACGGCGGCGACGAGTTCGGCATCGTCATGCCCGAAACCCGCTGGGAAGAAGCCATCGTCGCCGCCGAACGCCTGCGCAGGCAGGTCGCGGCCTATGTGTTTCCCGGCATCGATCTCAGATGCACCGTCAGCATCGGCCTGTCCGAAATCAATCATTCGATCGCCAACGTGACCGACTGGATCAGCGCCGCGGACGCCGCCCTGTACGCAGCCAAGCGCAAGGGCCGCGACTGCATCGAAGTGGCGAAAATTCCGCAGCGTTCGCCTTACGCCGCGCGCTCCCGGGTCGACGCCTAGCGAACGCCGCTCACACCGCGAGCGTCTGGTGGTGCGCAGCCAGGAACGCCCGCAACGAGGCTGGTTTCACCGGTTTGGTCAGCAGCCGGTAACCACGATCGCGCGCGCGTTGCTTGAGCTCGTCGCGGCCGTCGGCGGTCAGCAGCGCGCCGGTGATCGGCGTCGCGCTGGCGGTCCGCAGAGCGTCCAGGGTTTCCAGACCATCCATCCGGTCGTGGAGGTGGTAGTCGACCAGCATCACCGCCGGCGCCTGATCGATCTTCTGCAAGGCCTCGTCCACGGTGGCCGCCGTGATCACTTCCACCTGCCAGCGACCCAGCAGCGCGCGCATGCCATCCAAGATTTCCTGGTCGTTGTCCACGCACAGCACGCGCAACCCCGCCAGGGAATCCGGGGCGCGCAGCGAGGGTGCGGTCTCAAGAACGGCGTCGGCAGCGGCTGCCGCGCGCGGCACCGTGATCGAGAACATGCTGCCGCGGCCGACCCGGCTGCGCGCGTCCAGGTCGTGGCCGAGCAGGCGCGAGATGCGTTGGCAGATGGATAGCCCCAACCCCAGTCCCTGTTCGCCCCAGTCGAAGGGCTGCGGATAGCGATGGAATTCGTCGAAGATCTGGCGCATGTGGTGCTCGGGAATGCCGGGGCCGGTATCCCAGACCTGCAGTTCCAGGTTCTGTCCGCGCAGGCGGATGCCCAGCACGATGCGGCCGCTTCGGGTGTAGCGCAGCGCATTGGCGATGAAGTTCTGCAGCACGCGGCGCAGTAGCCGGCGATCGCTGCGTACAGGTCGCGCAGAGGCGTGCACCCGCAGATCGAGACCGCGACCGGCGGCGACCGGCACGTATTGCGAAGCGAGTTCGCGCAACAGCGCGCCGGCGTCGAAATCGCTGATCTCGGTGTGCATGCCCCCCGCATCCAGGCGCGAGACATCCAGCAGGCCGTCCAGCAGCTCCTCCGCTGCGCGCAAGGAAGCGTCGACACGCTCGGCCAAGTGGCGTTGTTCGGCCGGTTCGTCGCTGTCGCGCAGCGCCGAGGTGAACAGCCGCGCCGCGTTCAGCGGCTGCAGCACGTCGTGGCTGATCGCGGCCAGGAAGCGCGTCTTCGACTGTTGCGCGGCCTCGGCTTCGCGCCCGCGGTCGGCCACGCGTTGCTCCAGATTCTCGTTGGCTTCCAGCAATGCGTTCTCGGCGCGCTTGAAGTCGGTGATGTCGTTGTAGCTGGTGACGTAACCACCACCCGGTAGCGCCTGGCCGCGCATCTCGATCACGCTGCCGTCGCTGCGCACGCGTTCGAAGATGTGCGGCGAACCGACGCGCATATAGCTGATGCGCTTGGCGATCTGTTCTTCCAGCTCGCCGCCGCCCAGCTCGCCGCGTTCGGCGTTGTAGCGGATCAAATCGGCCACCGGACGACCCACGTAGAGCATGCCTTGCGGATAGCCGAACATCACCTGGTAGCGGCGGTTCCAGGCCACCAGACGCATGTCCGGATCGACCACGCTCACGCCCGAACTGATGTTTTCCAGGGTGGTGGAAAGGATCTCGCGATTGAAGCGCAGCTCCTGTCCGGCCTCATCCAGCACCGCCACCACTTCGCCCAGTTCCATACCCGAGCCGCGCAGCACGCTGGTCAACACCAGACGTGCCGAGGCCGCGCCGATGGCCGCGGCCAGCAGCCGTTCGGTGAACTGCACCCAGGCGCGATCGGCGGCGGCGGCGGGCTGCAGTTCGCGTTGCAGCGTCGTAGCCTGCTCGGCGAAGGCGCGCCGCGCGTGGCGCTCGCCGACGATGCGCTCGGCCAGCGACAGCAGATCCGACACGCGTACGTTGCCCGGCCATTCGCTGGCTACCAGCGCCTGCCGCTGCGCATACGGATCGAGGAACGGCGCGATGCGCAGGCGTTCGTCCACGCTGGGGCGCCAGCGTGCCGACACCAACATCATCACGCCCGTGTTGAGCAGCAACGACCAGAACGTGCCATGGGTCAGCGGATCCCAGCCGGTGAGGTTGAACAGCTGCTGGGGGCGCAGCCAGTGGATCTCGTACGGTCCGGTCCGCAGCCATTCCGGCCCCAACCAGCCGGAGGCCGACAGGGTCGGCAGCAGCAGCGTATAGATCCAGGTGGCGAAGCCGACCAGCATGCCGATTTCCACCCCGCGCCGGCTGGCGCCGCGCCAGTACAGGCCGCCGATCAATCCGGGCGCGAACTGCGCGACCGCCGCGAAAGCGATGAGCCCGTACGACGCCAGCGAATTGTCGTTGCTGCTGGTGCGGTAGTAGGCATAGGCGCACAACGCCAGCATCAGGATCGCGAAGCGGCGTATCCACAGCACGCGCGAGGCGACGTCGGCCTCGGCATGACGTTCGGCCCAGCCGCGCCGCAGCAGCACCGGCATCACCAGATCGTTGCTGACCATGGTGGCCAGGGCGATGCTGGCCACGATCACCATGCCGGTGGCCGCCGAGAATCCGCCGATGTACGCCACCAGGGCCAACGCGTTGTTGCCGGCGGTCAGCGGCAACGCCAGCACGAAGGTATCGCTGGCTATTCCGCTGCCGCTGCCGAACATCGACACGCCCGCGGCGGCGATCGGCACCACCATCACCGAGATCAGCACCAGATAGATGCCGAACAGCCAGCGCGCCTTGCGGATGTCGCCGACGTCGCTGCATTCCACCACCGCCACGTGAAACTGGCGCGGCAGGCAGACGATGGCCAGGAACCCGAGCAGGGTCTGGGTGAAGAAACCCACCGGTGGCGCGTTCTCGAACAAGGTTCGCGCGGACTGTTCCACGTGCAGGACCTGGCCGCCCAGCCACACGTAGGCGAATACGCCCACGATCACGATCGCCACCAGCTTTACCACCGACTCCAGCGCGATGGCCAGCATCATGCCGTGGTGGTGCTCGGTGGCGTCCACTTGCCGCGTGCCGAACAGCGCGGCGAACAGCGCCATTAGCAAGGCGACGTACAAAGCGGGATCGGTGAAGAAACCGGTGTTCTGCGCATCCTGGCCGGTCAGTACGCCAAGGCTCAGTGCCACCGCCTTGTACTGCAAAGCCAGGTAGGGGATCACACCGATCAGTGCGATCACCGTGACCAGCGCCGCCAGCCGGCGCGAGCGGCCGTAGCGCGAGGAAATGAAGTCAGCGATGGAGACGGTGTTCTGGCTGCGGGCGATCAGGGCCAGCCGTTCGATGATGCGCCAGCCGAACAGCAGCAGCAGCAGCGGACCCAGATAGATCGGCAGATAACCGATGCCGTTGCGCACCGCGCTGCCCACCGCGCCGTAGAACGTCCATGAAGAGCAGTACACCGCCAGCGCCAGGCTGTAGACCACCGGGCGCAACCAGGGGCGATCCGGATACATCGGGCGCCGGTCGCCCCACCACGCCACGCCGAACAGCAGCGCGGCATAGCCGATCGATACCAAGAGCAGGATCCAACTGGAAACCACAGCGGCGCTCCACACCTCGAGTCTGTGAGTGTATGCCGTGCCCGCACCGCATAGACCGCCCGCTTGCCTGCACCGCGCGATGGCGGCAAGCTGACAATGCTGTCAAGCACCCGGTGCATGCGCGCGAGGTGCGCCGACATGCCGGTCTTCCGAGGCGAAGGCATGACGCAGGACCAGGACATGGCGCAAGCCGGCAACAAGCGCGCGGCCGCCGCCGATGCGCGCCTGCCGTTGCGCGAGAAGATCAGCTACGGCATCGGCGACTTCGGCTTCAACCTTTATTGGGCCAACATCTCGGCCTTCCTGCTGATCTTCTACACCGATGTGATGGGCCTGGCCGCCGGCGCGGTCGGCACAATGATGCTGGTGACCAAACTGGCCGATGCGGTGGCCGACCCGTTTATGGGCGCGATCGCCGATCGCACCCGTACCCGCTGGGGCCGCTTCCGGCCGTACCTGCTGTTCGCCGCGGTACCGCTTGCGATCACCGGCGTGCTGACCTGGACGGTCCCGGACTTGGGCGGCGGCGGGCGCCTGCTGTGGGCCTATGCCACCTTCACCCTGATGATGTTCGTCTACACCGTGCTGAGCATGCCGTACTCGGCGTTGTCCGGGGTCATGACCGCCGACAGCCAGCAACGCACCACCCTGATCAGTTTCCGTTTCATCGCCGCCTTCGCCGGCACCACCCTGGTCAACTGGCTGACCCTGGATCTGGTGCGCTGGCTCGGCCGCGGCGACGAGCAGCTGGGCTGGCAGCTGACCATGGCCCTGTACGGGGTGGTGGCGATCGCCACCTTCGTGGCGGTGTTCGCCAACACCCGCGAGCGGATCGAGCCGCCGCCGCAGCAGCGCAGCACGATGCGCCAGGATGTGCTCGACCTGCTGGGCAACAAGCCTTGGCTGGTGCTGTTCGTGCTGGCGCTGGTGATCATGGTGACGATCGTGATGCGCAGCGGCTCGCTGGTGTACTACCTCAAGTACTACGTAAGCCGGCCGGAGTTGATCGGCCTGTTTCTCGGCAGCTACTCGGTGGCGCTGGCCATCGGCGCTGCGCTGACGCCGCTGCTGACCCGCCTGGTGGACAAGCGGCGGCTGATGATGGGACTGATGGCCGGGGTCGGCGTGATCAGCTGCGCGATGTATTTCGTGCCCAAGGAGCAGATCTGGGTGACGTTCGCGCTCAATACCCTGGTCGGGCTGCTGCTCGGGCCGAAGTCGCCGCTGGCGTTCTCGATGTATGCGGACTGCGCCGACTACACCGAGTGGAAGACCGGGCGCCGCGCCACCGCGATGACCTTCGCCGCCGCGACGTTCTCGCAGAAGCTGGGCGGTGCGGTCGCGTCGGCCGCGATCGCCTGGATGCTGGCGGCGATGGGCTACGTCGCCAACCAGGCTCAGTCGGACGCGTCACGCCTGGGCATCGTGCTGCTGCTGACCGTGATCCCGGGCGTGGTGGCGCTGATCGCGGTGTGGGTGATGCGGGCCTATCCGCTGGATGACGCCGCGTTGGCGCGGGTCGAGGCGGAACTGCAGGCGCGGCGGGAAATGCCGGCATGAGCGCTGTTGTCGACGCCGGCCTTCCCTATGGCTTTCAGGAGCAGGGCCGGCGCTTCGTCCTGAACAGTCCCACTGCGATGCCACAGGCCTCCACCTTCCTGTGGAACCGGCGGATGCTGCTGCAGCTGAACTGCCGTGGTTACGCCACCGCGCAGTTCATGCAGCCGGAGCCGGCCAAGTACGCGCATGCGCCGACGCTGGAAGCCAAGAGTTTCATGCAGCCGGAGCAGCCGTACTACGCTCACCATCCCGGCCGCTTCTGTTACGTCAAGGACGAGGACGGCGGCCTGCTGTTCTCCGCGCCGCACGCGCCGGTGAATCGCGCGCCAGAAGTGTTCGCCTTCTCGGTCGGTCAGGGCGACGTCGCCTGGACGGTGCAGTGCGACGGCATCGAGGTGGAGTTGTCGGTGCGGTTGCCGCTGGAAGACGTGGCCGAACTGTGGACCGTGCGCGTGCGCAACCGCTCCGGCCGCCCGCGCCGGATCAGCCTGTACCCGTACTTCCCGGTCGGCTACCTGTCGTGGATGAACCAGTCCGGCCGCTATCGCGCGGACCTGGGTGGGATCGTCTGCGACAGCGTCGCTCCGTACCAGAAGGTGGCCGACTACTTCCGGCAACGCGAATTCAAGGACCGTACCGTGCTGCTGCACGAGCGCAAGCCCGATGCCTGGGAAGCGAACCAGGCCGGATTCGAGGGCGAGGGCGGATTGAACGCACCGACCGCCATCACCGCGTGTGAGCGGTTGGCCGGCGGCGATGCGCTGTACGAGACGCCGGCGGCGGTGTTGCAGTACCGCGTCGTCCTGGCGGCGGAGGGCGAGGAAACCTTCCGTTTCGTCTTCGCCCCGGTCCGCGACGACGCCGAGACCGCCGCGCTGCGCGCGCGCTATTTGTCAGAGGAGGGTTTCGCCGCCGCCGCCGCGGCCCACGCTTCCTACCTGGACGAGGGCCGCGGCTGTCTGCGGATCGAGACCCCGGATCCGTGGCTGGACGACTTCGCCAACCATTGGCTGCCGCGGCAGGTCTATTACCACGGCGATTGCAACCGTCTGACCACCGATCCGCAGACCCGCAACTATCTGCAGGACCACATGGGCATGGCCTATCTGCGGCCGCGGATGGCGCGGGCGGCCTTCCTGCACGCGCTGTCGCAGCAGGAGCCTAGCGGGGCGATGCCCGACGGCATCCTGCTGATCGAAGGCGCGGAGCTGAAGTACATCAACCAGGTGCCGCATACCGATCACTGCGTATGGCTGCCGGTGTGCCTGCAAGCCTACCTGGACGAAACCGGCGACGACGCTCTGCTCGAGACAGCGGTGACGGACCGCGAGGGCGATACGGCCAGCGTCGCCGAACGCATCGACCGGGCGATGGATTGGCTGCTGCAGGCGCGCGACGCCCGCGGGCTCAGTTACATCGCCCAGGGCGACTGGTGCGATCCGATGAACATGGTCGGCTGGAAGGGACGGGGCGTGTCCGGCTGGCTGTCGCTGGCCAGCGCGCATGCGCTGCGCCTATGGGCCGCGGTCTGCGCACGCAGCGGACGCACCGCGCAAGCCGTGCGCTTCGAAGCCGGCGCCGAAGCGCTCAATGCCGCGGTCAACGCCCACTTGTGGGATGGCGACTGGTACGGTCGCGGCATCACCGACGATGGCGTGGCGTTCGGCGTACGCGCCGATAGCGAAGGCCGCATCTACCTCAACCCGCAGAGCTGGGCCATGCTCAGCGGCGCCGCCGACGCGCCGCGCCGCGCGCGGATGCTGGTCGCGGTCGACGCGCAGTTGGTTTCGCCGTACGGCGTGGCCATGCTCGACCCGCCCTACACCGGCATGCGCGAAGACGTCGGCCGGCTGACCCAGAAATTCCCCGGTTCGGCCGAAAACGGCGCGGTCTACAACCACGCCGCCGCCTTCTATCTGCACAGCCTGTACAAGGTCGGCGAAGGGGATCGCGCCTGGAACGTGCTGCGCGCAATGCTGTCCGGACCGGACCCGGAGGACTGCGTGCGGCGCGGACAGCTGCCGGTGTTCGTGCCCAACTACTACCGCGGCGCCTGGCGCCTGCATCCGCGCACCGCCGGCCGCTCCAGCCAGCTGTTCAACACCGGCACTGCGGCGTGGATGTACCGCTGCCTGGTGGAGGAACTGTTCGGCCTGCGCGGCGACGGCCAGACGCTGCGGATCGCGCCGCAGCTGCCCTCGCACTGGCCGCGCGCGCGCGCCTGGCGGCGGTTCCGCGATGCCGAGTTCGAAGTGGAGATCGAACGCGTCGCCGGCCGCACCGAAACCCGCGTCGCAGTCGATGGCCAATGGCTGGAAGGCGATGCCTTCTCCGGCATCGAAGCCGGGCGTCGCTACCGGGTCCGCGTGGAACTACCGAGTGAAGCGGGGCCGGCATGAGCGAGGTGCGCGTGGCCGTGGTGATGGGCGTGTCCGGCAGCGGCAAGACCACGCTGGCGCGCGCGTTGTCCGACGCATGGGAGGCGACCTTCCTCGACGCCGACGATTTCCACAGCGACGAGGCCAGGGCGTTGATGGCCGCAGGCAAGCCGCTGACCGACGAGATGCGCCAGCCGTGGGCGGCGCGTATCGCCGCCGACCTGCAACGCCGCGTGGCCGACGGCGCGCGCGTGAGCCTTGCCTTCTCCGGACTGCGCCGCCTGCACCGCGACGTGCTGCGCGGCACGGGACTGCCGCTGCGGTTCCTGTTTCTGCACGGCGAGGCGGCGCTGATCGGCCAGCGCATGCGCGCGCGTAGCGGCCACTACATGCCGGTGGCGCTGCTCGACAGCCAGTTCGCCACGCTGGAGGAGCCCGCCGCCGAGGACGATGTCGTGGTGCTGCCGGTCGATCTGCCGCCCGATGCGCAGTTGCACCTTGCTCTGCAGGCCCTCGCCGCGCCCTTGTAGGAGCCGGCTGCTGTAGGAGCGACGCAAGTCGCGAAGCTCCCGATTCCTAAATTCTCCGGGTTGAACGTTTCGCGACTTACGCCCAGAAGGAAGTCCCCTTGGGGGACGTCGCTCCTACCGGCACCTGCGGAAGCGCCAACAGCCGTCGCGCGGCGTTCTCCGCCTGCCCACGCAACTCGGGCACGGCGATGCTTTCCCACAGCCGGCCGATGCGGAGGCTGCCGACCACGATGACGTCGGGCAGCGCTTCGCCTTCGGCATTGACCACATCGCCGTCGCTGGCGGTGTCGATGCCGATGCCGTGCGGACCGGGCCGGGCGTTGCCTTTGCCCAGAAGATCGGAAAGCAGCGGATTGCGCATCAATTGCGCGCGCATCTCCACGCCGGTGGCGTTGACGATGCGGTCCACATCGAGTTCCTGCGTGCGCCGGTCGCGCATCATCAAGGTGACACGGATGCGCTCCCCTTCGCGGTTCACCGTCTGCAGGCGGCCGCGGTGCAGACGTAGCTGGCCGCTGGCCTGCAGCGCTTCGAGTTGTGCATGCACTTGCGGCGCGATGCGGTGGCGGTGCACGTCCCAGTAGCGCACCGCGTGCCGCAGGAAACGCCGCTGGTCGTCGTGCGAGAGCGTGCGCCACAGGTTCTGCACCAGCGGACGCGCGCTTTCCATCACCGCCTGCCATGGCAATCCCTGCCGGTCCGCCTCGCTGGCCGCTTTTCGCAGGACGTGCATGCGCTGGCGCAACGGCATCGCCAGCAGCGCCCCGGCATCGAAATCGGCCACCGCATGCTTGGTGTGCGCAAGCGGCAGCAGCGCGTGCCGCGACAGCACGTGCACGCGGCCGCGATGGCCGTTGGCGACCAGACTCAGCACCGTGTCGACCATGCTCAACCCGGAACCGGCGATGCAGATTTCCGCATCGGCGGGTATCTGCTTGATCGCATCGAAGTCCCAGGCTTCCAGAACCGAATGTCTAGGCAATCCGGATGCGCCGCGGGCGGGCAAGGGTTTGGGATTGTTGCCGACCGCCATCACCATGCCGCGGGCGCGGATCGCGCTGCCCGATTCGAGTTCCAGCCGCAGTACGCCGTCGGCGTCGTCCAGGCCGGTCACCCTATCCTGCAGCACTTCGAAATGCGCGGAAGTGGTTTCGCGCGCACGCTGCAGGCGATCGCGCAGGTAATCGCCGTAGTGCCTGCGCTGCGCGTACGACACCGCGATCGCGTCGCGCGCGTGCTCGCCTTCGCGCGCCACCAGAAAATCCACGAAATCGTCCGGCTTGTCGTCGAACGCGCTCATTCTCCGTGCCGGTACGTTGAGCAGATGTTCGGCATGGGTGGTGGCGTAGGCCACGCCTTGCGCCAGCCGCGCGGTGGGTTCGATCAACACGATGCGGATGCCGGCGTCGGCCAAATGCAACGCATGGATGGCCGTGAGTACGCCCCCCGCACCGCCGCCGATGATGGCGATATCGAAAGGGCGGGACGGGAGCTGAGTCGTCATCGCGATATTGTAGAGGATGGCTTGCGACGCTTGAGCTTTGCCCCCTTTGACAAAGGGGGCTACGGGGGATTTGCTCTTGATCTTGCTTGAAAGCAAAAAGCAAATCCCCCTCAATCCCCCTTTTGACCAGCCGTTCGGCTGTTGAAAAGCGCTGCAAAGGGGAAGGTATTACATCAGCGAGTCGGCCAGACGCGCGATCCCTTCTCGGCTGCGCTTCCAGGCGGCGCGGCGTCGCCAGGTCTCCAGGGTGATGATGTCCGCGTGGGCGAGATAGTCGGCTTCCACCTCGCGCATGCGCGCGACCACGCCGCGGTCGTAGCAGAGCAGGCCGATCTCCGCGTTCAGCGCGAAGGATCGGATGTCCAGATTGATCGAGCCGACCAGCGCGATTTCGTCGTCCACGCTCAAATGCTTGGCATGGAGAAAGTGCGGACGATACAGCGCGATCCTCACCCCGCTGGCCAACAGCTCGTCGTAGTACGAGTCCTGCGCCCATGCCGTGAGTCGCTGGTTGTTGCTGGCCGACAGGATCAACTGCACCTCCACGCCCGACAGCGCGGCGATGCGCAGCGCGCTCAAAGTGGCGTCGTCGGGGACGAAGTAGGGCGTGGTCAGCACCAGCTTGCGCTGGGCAAGATGGATCAGCGCGTTGACCGTGTCGCGCGCGTTCTCGAACGGATAGGCCGGGCCGCTGGGCAGCAATTGCATCGCGATATTGGCGCCGCTCGCCGCGGGCACGGGCTTCACCTGCAGCCGTTGTCCGGTTTCGATATACCAGTCGCTGGCGAACACGCCCTCCAGATGCGCCACCACCGGGCCCTCCACGCGCGCCACCAGCTCCCGATTAGGGAAGCCGCGCACGAAATCCGGCGCGGCCAGGTTCTGCGACCCCACGTAGCCGGCGCAGCTGTCGATCACCGCGACCTTGCGGTGGTTGCGCAGATCCATGCGCCCGCTGCGCCGCCAGCGCAGCCCGCCCGGCAGCATCACGTGCACCTCCACGCCGGCCTTGCGCAACCGCCGCGCGTAGCGGCGCAATCCGCGTTTGGCGCCAACCGCATCCAGCAACAACCGGCACTGCACGCCGCGCGCCGCGGCGCGTTCCAGCGACTGGCACACGGCTTCGCCGACGGCATCGTCGAACAGCAGGTAGTACAGCAGATGCACGCGCTCGCTGGCGCCGTCGATGTCGGCCAGCAGCGCCTTCAACGAAGCCGCGTAATCGTCGAGCAGTTCGATGTCGTTGCCGTGGGTCGGCATGAAGTCGCCCAGCCTTTCCACCAGCGGCACCATTTCGCTGGCGGTATCGCTGCCATGCGGCAACCAGCGTAGCGCGCCGTGCGGCGCTTGTTCCTCGCGGATCACACCCGAGGCCAGGGTCTGCCGCCGCACGCGTTCCCTGGATAGCCAGGGATGACCGAACAACAGATACAGCGGCAGACCCACCAGCGGCAGAAAGCCGACCAGCAACAGCCAGCTGCGCGCCGCCGCCGGCGTGGTGCGGGTGGGAATCCACAGCAGCGCCGCCAGGCGGATCACCCAGTCCAACGCCAGCAGCCACACGCCGGCGGAAAAGGGCGTGACCCATTCCGCGAACTGGTGGAGAAACGAGTTCATGACCCGATTCTGCGGGCTGGCGCAGAAAACAAAAAGCCCGCCATGAAGGCGGGCTTTTGCGGAACGGATGGATCAATCATCAGCGCATGGCGCGGATTATTTAATCTTGCCTTCCTTGTACATCACGTGCTTGCGCACCACGGGATCGTACTTCTTCATCTCCATCTTGCCCGGAGTGTTTTTCTTGTTCTTGTCCGTGGTGTAGAAGTGGCCCGTATCGGCCGAGGAAATCATGCGGATCTTGTCGCGTTTGCCTGCCATGTCTTATCTCCTCAGACCTTTTCGCCGCGCGCGCGCAGCTCAGCCAGAACGGAGTCGATGCCGTTCTTGTCGATGGTGCGCAGCGAATGCGCGGAAACCTTCAGCTTGATCCAGCGGTTTTCGCTGGCGACCCAGAAACGGCGCTCGTGCAGGTTGGGCAGGAAGCGGCGACGGGTTTTGTTGTTGGCGTGGCTGACGTTGTTACCCGTCATCACACGCTTGCCGGACACTTGGCATACGCGGGACATTACGCACCTCGATAGTGTTGGTTGCCCTCCTTAGCCAGGAGAACGGCGGCCCCGACGGATCACCTGGAACAGGTGCGGCCATCGCGCGATACGGGTCAAAAATGCTGCTGCCGGGGCGGGCCGGAATCGCACTTCCGGGCGCAAATCCGGATCAAACCGGACGCAGCGAGCCGCGCATTATGCCCGGCTTCCCCTTGTGGCGCAAACACTTACGGAAGGAGGATGTTGCGGGAGCGGCGTCCCGCCACGAGCTCTGGCTCGCCTGTCTAAAGCAGGATCAGGAGCTCGCGGCGGGACGCCGCTCCCACGGCGGCGGCATTCAGGCTGGAGTGGCCGATCCCCGCAACCGCTCCAACACCCCGTCCAGGGTGTCCAGATCGGTGTAGTGGATCACCAGCTTGCCCTTGCCGCCGCGGCCATGGGCGATGCTGACCTTGGTGCCCAGGGATTCGGACAGTTCGGTCTCCAGCGAGGCGATGTCGGCTTGAGGCGCGGCCTTGCCGGGCTTGGCTTTGCGGCCGCTGTTGACCGGCACCTTGCCTGCAGCGAACTGCTGGGCACGGTGCTCCACTTCGCGCACCGACCAGCCCTGGTCGGCGGCCTCGGCGGCCAGTTTGCTGGCCAGATCCGGCGAAAGGGTCAGCAGGGCGCGGGCGTGGCCCATCTCCAGGCGGCGCGCTTCCAGCAGGGTACGGATGGCCGGCGGCAGTTCCAGCAGGCGCAGTAGATTGGAGACCGCGGCGCGGGAACGGCCCACCGCTTCGGCGGCCTCGGCATGGGTCAGGGAGAATTCGCCGATCAGGCGCTGCAGGGACTGCGCTTCTTCCAGCGGGTTGAGGTCTTCGCGCTGGATATTCTCGATCAGCGCCATGGCGATGACGGTGCGGTCGTCCAGGTCGCGGACCACCACCGGCACATCGGCCAGGCCGGCTTCCTGCGAGGCGCGCCAGCGGCGTTCGCCGGCCACGATCTCGAACTTGCCGGGCGATAGCTCGCGCACCACGATCGGCTGGATCACGCCCTGGGCCTTGATCGACTCGGCCAGCTCGCTCAGCTTGGCCGGATCCATGCCCATGCGCGGCTGGTACTTGCCGGGCTGCAGCTGTTTGACCGGGATCTGACGCAGGCGTTCGCCGGGCTGCGCCTCGGGTGGCGCGGTGGCGGCCGCTTTGGGGCCGAGCAGTGCTTCCAGGCCACGGCCCAGGCCGCGCTTTTTCGCCGGCGTTTGTTTGGGTGCGGACATTTACGCGTTCTCCAGATATTTCGCTTGCTGTTTGTTGCGGTCGGCCTGTCGGCGCAGGATCTCGCCGGCCAGGCCCAGGTAGGCGACGCCGCCGCGCGAGGCCCGGTCGTAGCCGACGATGCTCTGGCCGTGGCTGGGCGCCTCGGCCACGCGCACGTTGCGCGGCACGATGGTGCGGAACACCTTGTCGCCGAAGTGCGTGATCAACTCGCCGGAGACCGCGTTGGCCAGATTGTTGCGCACGTCGAACATGGTGCGCAGCACGCCTTCCACTTCCAGGTCCGGGTTCAGGCGCGCCTTCAGCGCTTCGATGGTTTCCATCAACGCACTGAGTCCCTCCAGCGCGTAGTACTCGCACTGCATCGGCACCAGCACCGAGTCGGCCGCGGTCAGCGCGTTGAGCGTCAGCAGCGACAGCGCCGGCGGGCAGTCGATGAGGATGAAGTCGTAGTCGTCGCGCAGCGGATCCAATGCGACCTTGAGGCGTTGCTCGCGGCCTTCGATCTCCATCAGCTGGATCTCGGCGGCGGTCAGGTCGATGTTGCCCGGCATCAGGTCGAAGTCTTCCGGCGTCTTCACGATCACCGAGCGCGCATCGGCTTCCTGCAGCAGCACGTCGTAGCTGGAAGCTTCCAGCTCGCGCTTTTCGATGCCGCTGCCCATGGTGGCGTTGCCCTGCGAGTCCAGGTCCACCAGCAGCACGCGCTTGGGCGCGCGCGCCAGCGCGGCGGCCAGGTTGACAGCGGTGGTGGTCTTGCCGACCCCGCCTTTCTGGTTGGCGATGGCGATGATGCGGGCCATGCGTGGGCTGCCTCGTGGAACCGTCGTGGGTCGGGGATTATGCGGGATGAAGCGTGGAACTTTGGGGGAATCGCCGCTCAGCTTTGGATTTTGGGCGGATCGCCGCTTCCGCCATAGGGGCCAAGGCCTTGTCCGCTATGGAAAAGAACGGCGGATCAATCGTCGCGCTGGATGATCGCCAGGTGGCGTTCGCCGACGAGGCCGGGGACGGCCAGAGGATGCACGGTCGAGACCTTCCAGCCCCTGGGCAAGGCGGCGATTTCCTCTTCCGGCCGTATGCCTTTCATGGCCAGCAGCTTTCCGCCTGGCTTCAGCAGGTGCCCACCCACCTCGATTATTCCCGCCAGCGTATCCAGTGCGCGAGCGGTGATGGCGTCGTAGGCGCCCGGTTGGTCCAGCGCTTCGGCGCGGGATTCGGCCACGCGCGCGTTGGCCAGACCCAGCGTGCGTACGGCTTCGCGCAGGAAGCGGGCCTTCTTGCCGTTGCTTTCCACTAATGTGACCTGCAGTCCCGGCTTGGCGATCGCCAGCGGGATGCCGGGCAGGCCAGGGCCGGTTCCCAGGTCGGCCAGCGCCTCGTTTTCGACGAAGGGATGCATCGCCAGCGAATCGAGCAGGTGACGGGTCACCATCTCGCGCGGGTCACGGATCGCGGTGAGGTTGTAGGTGCGGTTCCAGCGATCCAGCAGGGCCAGGTAGGCGAGCAGCGGCGGCGACAGCGCGTCGGTATCCAGGCCCAAGGAGGTCAGGCCGTGGCTGAGATCGTCGCGCAGCGCTTGAGGAAAGGAAGGAGTATTCATCGCCCTCAGTATCGCAGACGACCCACCTATGATCGTAGGAGCGACGTGAGTCGCGAAGGGTTTCCCCGGGGTCTAATCGCGACTTACGTCTCTCCTACGTCGTTCCTACGCCGCGCCATGCCAGCGCAGCGTGGTAGCCGGGCAAGGGCGTCCATTCGCGCAAGGTCCAATCCTGCGGTCGACCGAGCGCCAAGTCGCAGTGGATCAGTTGCAGATCATTGCCCGTTTCGGCGAACACCAATTTCTCCAGTCCGAACGACAAGCCCTTGCCATGGGCCTTGAGCACCGCTTCCTTCGCGCACCACAGGCGCACGAAGGAGAACTCCATCGTGTCTTCGTCCTGAGTAGCCAGCCAACGCACTTCGTCGGGATGGAAGAATCGCTGCGCGAGTTGCCGTGCGCGTGGACGCGGCCGGAGCTGTTCGATATCCACGCCGAGTTGGACCGATTCCCCCAGCGCCAGCAGCAGCGCATCGCCGCTGTGGCTCCAGCCCGCGTCGTAGCTTTGATAGGGCGGCCCCAGCAAAGGACGGCCTTCGTTGCCGCGGGACAGGGGCAGGTCGTCGTCGTCGCATCCCAGCGCCTCGCAAAGCAGAGGGCGCACATAGGGTTCGCCGCGTTCGCGCCGGGGGTGACGCAACAACCACAGGCGAACAGGGGTTTCGGGGGGCAGGTTCGGCATGCGCACCAATGTAGCCGATGGCACCTTGGCGCCTCACATTTTTCTGCTGCGCGGCGGCGTGCAAGCGCGGCTGGTTTGCGCTATCTAGCAAGGCAACAGGGAGAGGGCCCCACCAGGACGCGGGTTAACAGTGGCTTCACATGGCGAAGCCTTAAATCGTTTCAGTTGAGAAGTTGCGTTCAACTGTTCCTGCATAGATGCGGGAGCGCCCTTCCACGAAGAAGCAAGGAGTACGCTCGATGAATTTCCTGATTTATCTGATTGTTGGCGGTATCGCGGGCTGGTTGGCCAGCATCGTGATGAAACGCGATGGCTCGCAAGGCATCATCCTCAACGTCATCGTCGGCATCATCGGCGGTTTCCTCGGCGGCTGGCTGTTGCCGCAGATCGGTTTCGGTCTGGGTGGCGGCACGCTGGGTTTCCTGATCACCGCATTCATCGGTGCAGTTGTCCTGCTATTGATCATCAACCTGTTTACGCGCGGAAAAGCGCGCTAGACGTTTTCGCTGCGACCGCGTGCGCGATTAAGACGCACCCATGGTTCGTGGCACCGCAAAGGCCCGGCAATGCCGGGCCTTTGTTCGTCTGGCCGACGTAGGGCGGGCACTGCCCGCCGCTCTCCGCGCGAACTGCATGGCGGGCAATGCCCGCCCTACATTAGGCCAAGGCCACCCACGCCGGCGCATGATCGCTGGGGCGTTCCCAGGTGCGCGGTTCGCGGTCGATGCCGGCCGCGTTCGTTTCACGCAACGCATCGGACACCAGGGTCAGATCGATGCGCAGCCCCAGGTCGCGACGGAAACCGGCCATGCGGTAATCCCACCAGCTGAACACGCCGCCGGCCTCGTTGTGCAGGCGGTAGGCATCATGCAGCCCCAGCGCATACAGACGCTTGAGCGCATCGCGCTCGGCGGTGGAGGTGAGGATATGCGAGTCGTTCCATATCGTTGGGTCGTGCACGTCGCGGTCGTCGGGCGCGATATTGAAATCGCCCAGCACCACCAGTTTCGGATGGGCGCGCAGCTCCTGTTCCAGCCACGCGTGCACCGCTTCCAGCCAGCGCAGCTTGTAGGCGTACTTGTCGGTGCCCACGTCCTGGCCATTGACCACGTACAGATTGACGATGCGGACGTCGCCCACCGTCGCGGCGATCACGCGCTTCTGCTCGTCTTCGAAATTGGGAATGCCTACCTGCACGTCGCTCGCCGGCAGCCGCGACAGCAGGGCCACGCCGTTGTAGGTCTTTTGGCCGGCGAACACGCTGCGATAGCCGGCTTCGGCCAAGACGGTGTCCGGGAACTTGTGGTCTTCCAGCTTGGTTTCCTGGATGCCCACCACGTCGGGCGCGAACGCGCCCAGCCACTGTTGCAGATGCGGCAGCCGCACGTTGAGAGAGTTGACGTTCCAGCTGGCGATTTTCATCTTGGTCCTCCGTGGGAGCGGCGTCCCGCCGCGAGCTTTTCCAGCATTCCTGCGTGCGCATGCGAGAGCTCGCGCCGGGACGGCGCTCCCACACCCACACACAGGTGGAGAGCTTAGCGGATGATGAAATCGATGAAGCGCGCCACTTTCGAATAAGGCGGTTTGAGCATGTCGCTGCCCGCGCGCCGCGGCTGCCACAGGATCGGCAACGCCTTGCTGAAGGCGTCGAAACCCGCACGCCCGTGATACGCGCCCATGCCGCTGGGTCCGATACCGCCGAAGGGCAGGTTGTTGATGCCGAAATGCAGCACGGTGTCGTTGACGGTAACGCCGCCGGCCAGGGTGTTGCGCAGGATCTTCTCCACGCTGTCGCGATTGTGGCTGAAGGGGTACAGCGACAACGGCCGGTCGTGCGCGTTGACGTAGGCGATGGCCTCGTCGAGGGTGCGGTAGGACTTGATGGGCAGGATCGGCCCGAAGATCTCTTCCTGCATCACCTTGGCGTCCTCGCTCGGCTCCAACACCACCGTGGGTGGAAACAGGCGTTGTTGCGCATCGCCGTTCTCGGCCAGCGGCAGCACTACCAGGCCGAGCGCATGCGCGTCGTCCAGATAGCCTTGCAGGCGGGCGTACTGGCCATCGTTGATGATGCGGGTGTAGTCGCTCGAATCGGCCAAGGTGCCGTAGCGCGCGCGGACCTGTTCGCGCAGCGCCTCGGCCAATGCCGGTGCGCGGCCTTCGTCGATCAGCACGTAATCGGGCGCGATGCAGGTCTGCCCGCCGTTGAACCATTTGCCGGTTGCCAACCTCGCGGCGGCCTGTTCGAGCGGAAAGTCCGCACATACGATGGCCGGCGATTTGCCGCCCAGTTCCAGCGTCAGCGGGGTCAGGTGGGGCGCGGCGGCGGCCATCACCTTGCGGCCGACCGCGGTGGAACCGGTGAACACCAGATGGTCGAACGGCAACGCGGCGAATGCGCCGGCCACCTCCGCTCCGCCGGTCGCCACCGCGACGCGGTCGGCGGGGAATACCTCCGCCAGCAAGCTGCGCAGGAAGCCGGTCGTGTTCGGCGTGTGCTCGGACGGTTTCAAGTAGACGTGGTTGCCGGCGGCGATGGCGGTGGCCAACGGAATCAGCGCCAGATTGACCGGATAGTTCCAGGGCGCGATCACGCCGACCACGCCCACCGGTTCCGGCCGGATCTCCGCGCGCGCCGGCCAGAAGCGCCAACCCACGCCCACGCGCTTGGGTTTCATCCATTTGCGCAGATGGCTGCGCAGATGGTCGATCTCGTTGAGTACGGTCATGCCGTCGGCGATCAGGCTTTCGTGCCGCGAACGATGGCCGAAGTCGCTGGCGATGGTCTCGGCCATCTCTTCCAGTCGGCGTTTCAAGGCATCGCGCAGTCGTTGCAGATCGGCCCGACGCTGCTCGTAATCCGGGCGTTTGCCTTGCCAGGCAGTACGCAGACGGGTCAGGGTGGGTTGCAGTTCGGTGCTGGAAGTGTCGGCGAAAGTATCCATACGCCGCAGTGTAGTCGGGCCTCCGCTCGGCTGCCCATTACAATGCAAGGATGACCGCACTACGCCCCTATCTTGGCCGGCTTCCCACCCTTGGCCAGCGTGTTTACGTGGACCCGGCCGCCACCGTGATCGGCGACGTGGAGCTGGGCGACGATGTTTCCGTCTGGCCGGGCACCGTCATCCGTGGCGACGTGAACCATATTCGCATCGGTGCGCGCACCAACGTGCAGGACGGCACCATCATTCATGTCAGCCACCACAGCCCGTACAACCAGGCTGGCTATCCGACCCTGATCGGAGAGGACGTTACTGTTGGCCACGGCACCATCATCCACGCTTGCAGCATCGGCGACCGCTGTCTGATCGGCATGGGCGCCTGCATCCTCGACGGCGCGAAAGTGGAGGTCCACGGCTTCGTCGGCGCCGGCGCGGTCATTGGCCCGGGCAAAGTGGTGGGCGAAGGCGAACTTTGGCTGGGCAACCCCGGGCGGTTCGTGCGCAGGCTAAGCGATAAGGAAATCGAAAGCCTGCTGTATTCGGCGCAGCACTACGTGCGGTTGAAGGACCAGTACCTGAGCGCGTAGGTCGGGGCCACGTCCCCAACGCTCTCGTAGGGCGGGCATTGCCCGCCACTTTTGCACGTCGCGAAAAGCCGGCGGGCCGTGCCCGCCCTACGCTTTCGTAACCATCAGGCTGCATTCCGTTGGATCGTGGCCGTCATGCGTCGGGGGCGTAGCCCCGACCTACCTCGGCGCCGGCCCCGTTGCGTCCGGCCGGAGGTCACGCGACACTGGCGTACGGGCATGGGGATGCCCAATCACGGAGCGATAAATGATGAAGGCGATGATTCGTGGCCTGCTGGCCACGTTGTGCGTGGGGTTGGCCCTGTCTGCAGCCGCGCAGGCACCGGAAGAGGGAACGGGGTCGGGGAAGACCCCAGAGCAGTTCGTCGCTTCGTTGCATTTCAAGGACGGAGAGATCGCGGTACCGCAAGCCAAGGCGCACTTCCGGCTGACGTCGGCCTTCCATTACCTGGAACAGGCCGACGCGCGCCGCGTATTGGAAGAGCTGTGGGGCAATCCTCCGGACGAGAGCGTGCTGGGCTTGATCGTGCCGGCCACTCCGACCTTGGTGGACGATAACAGCTGGGCAGTGGTGGTGACTTATTCCGACGACGGCTACGTCTCCGACGAGGACGCCGCCAAGATCGACTACCAGGAAATGCTGGAGGAAATGCAGCAAGGCACCAAAGACGAGAACGCCGCGCGCAAGGAGGCGGGCTACGGCACCGTCGATCTGCTGGGTTGGGCCGTGGCGCCGCGCTACGACGCCGCCAGCAAGAAAATGTACTGGGCCAAAGAGCTGAAGTTCGACGAGGCCAAGGACAACACGCTGAACTACGACATCCGCGTGCTCGGCCGTAACGGCTATCTGAGCCTCAATGCCGTCTCCAACATGTCCGAGCTGGGACTGGTGCAGACCGGCATGCAGCAATTGTTGCCGATGACCGAGTTCGACGCGGGCGCGCGCTATGCCGACTACGACTCTTCCACCGACAAGGTGGCCGCCTATGGCGTGGCCGCGCTGATCGGTGGCGGATTGGCGGCCAAGGCCGGGCTGTTCGCCAAGCTGGGGTTGATCCTGGCCAAGTTCTGGAAGCTGGGTCTGATCGCTTTCGTCGGCCTGGGCGCGCTGATCAAGAAAATGTTCGCCGGCAAGCGTGAAAAAGGCGCGGTCAGCTGACCGCAGACAACGGTTCAACGCCTACGCCGCCGAGCTCGTTCCTAGGGTTCGGTGGCGGCTTCCAGATGGCCGAGGAACGCAAGCGCCTGCGTCTGGCTGTTTCCGCACATCTCCATCGACGGCCGCAGCGAGACGCAGAACGCCGGCCGTTCGGGCTTTCCGAACAACCGGCAGCGCAGATCATCGTCCAGTTGCACGCAGCGCACTCCGGCCGGCTTGCCCAGCGGCATCCCGGGGATGGGCGAGGTGATCGACGGCGCGATGCAGCAGGCGCCGCAATGGTGGCGGCAGGGGAATGGGGTCTGGGTCACCGCCACAGTTTAGTCATGCTGGGCAAGGTGGGGATTCGCGGCTAAAGTCGACGCTGGCGGGAACAGGAAACAGGAACGCGCATGGCGCGCAAAGAATATTCGCGGACTGGATTCCGCCGTTCGCAACGCTTGACAGGATCGGGTCTCCGCGCCGCCTTACCCGGTTGGGTCGGCGTCTGATGCTGGATACCTATCGCGAAGTGATTACGCCCGAAGGCGTGGCCCTGCACCTGCCCGTCGCCGGCCCCGTGCCGCGCGCGGTGGCCTGGGGCATCGATCTGGCCATTCGCCTGGGCATCCTGATGCTGGTCGGCACTGTGCTGGCCTTGCTGGGCGCGGCCGGCCAGGGCCTGTACCTGATCCTGCTGTTCCTGATCTTCTGGACGTACCCGATCCTGTTCGAAGTGCTGTGGGACGGACAGACGCCCGGCAAGAAAGCCATGTCGCTGCGCGTGGTGAACGGCGATGGCGCGCCGGTCGGCTGGCTGGCCGCGATTACCCGCAACCTGCTGCGCACCGTGGACATGTTGCCGTTCGGCTACGCCGCCGGACTGATCGCCTGCCTGGCCGATCCGCATGCGCGACGCCTGGGCGACATGGTCGCCGGCACCCTGGTGGTGCACAACGAACGCGAACGCGATCCTGCGGCGGCGCCGGTGAACGCGGTGATCGCGCCCAGCGCCGGCCTGCAGCCGGCCGAGCAGGCGGCCGTGGTGGCTTTCGGCGAGCGCGCACCGCTGTTGACGCCCGCGCGACAGGAAGAGCTGGCCAATATCGTCGAACCCTTGACCGGCAGCCGCGGCCAGGGCGGCGTGCTGCGCTTGTACGGCATGGCCAACTGGCTGCTGGGGCGGCGATGAGACAGGAACAATTCGTCGCCCGCCATCAACGCGAATGGCAGTTGTTCGAACACTGGCTGGAAACCCGCGGCGATGCGCGCCATGCGCTGGCCGAACGCAATATCGGCGAGATCGGCGACGAGGATATTCCCGCGCGTTATCGGCGCCTGTGCCAGCAACTGGCGCTGGCGCGTAAGCGCGGCTACAGCCCGGTGGTGACGGCACGGTTGCAGGCGTTGATGCAGCGCGGCCATAACTTGCTGTACCGCACGCCGGCGCCGCGCTGGCAGCGCGCGGTCGAATTCCTACTCGCCGATTTCCCGCGCCTGGTGCGCAGCGAAGCGGCGTGCATGTGGGCGGCGCTGGCGTTATTCGTGGTGCCGCTGGTGACGATGTTCGTCTTGCTGCAGTTCTATCCGGAGCTGATCCACGGGTTGATGAGTCCGCAAGAAGTGGCGCAACTGGAGCGCATGTACGACCCCTCCGATGATCGCCACAAGCTCGGACGCGATAGCGGCAGCGACTGGTACATGTTCGGCGTCTACATCATGAACAACATCAGCATCGGCCTGCGTACCTTCGCCAGCGGCCTGCTGGCCGGCGTGGGCACGATTCTGGTGCTGATCTTGAACGGCGTGGGCATCGGCGCGGCATTCGGTCATCTGCAGCAGATCGGTTCGGGCGATCCGCTGTGGCGCTTCGTTGCTGGCCACGCGCCGTTCGAACTGACCGCCATCGTGCTCGCGGGCGGCGCGGGATTGCGATTGGGCTTCAACCTGATCGCGCCGGGGCAGCGTCGCCGCATCGATGCGTTGATCGTGGCCGGCAGAAAGGGCGCCAAGCTTTGCCTGGGCATCGCTTTCATGCTGCTGGTGGCCGCTTTCATCGAAGCGTTCTGGTCTTCGACGCAATCCATTCCGGCATCGATCAAGTACACGGTATCCGGCGTACTGTGGACGCTGGTATTCCTGTGGTTGTGGCGCGGCGGTCGCCATCTGCCGGGAGACCCGGATGCGTCTTGAGCAGATGACCGTGCACCTGCGCTCGCGTTCGGCGTGGGAGGCGGTGGAACTGGGCAGCGCGCTAGTGCGTCGGCATGCAGCGGCTATCTGGAAGCCGTGGCTGCTGGTGACCTTGCCGCTCTTCGTCGCGCTCAATGCTGCCGCCTGGGCCATCGATTCCATCTGGCTGGCCGGTCTGTTGATGTGGTGGCTGAAGCCGGTCTTCGACCGCATTCCGCTGTTCGTGATCTCCCGGGCGACGTTCGGCGCCACGCCCGACGTGAGCGACACGCTGGCGGCGCAGATGCGTTGGGGGTGGAAGCCGTTGCTTCACTACCTCACCTGGCGACGCTTCAGTCCGGCGCGCTCTCTCTACCTGCCCATCGATCTGTTGGAGGGCGTGCAGGGCGCGCGGTTGCGCGAGCGTCGGCGGGTGCTGGGCAGTGCGGTCTACGGCAACGCTGCGTTGCTGACGCTGGTCTGCATCAATTTCGAAATCGCGCTGGCGCTGGCCAGTGTGGCCCTGGTATTCCTGTTCGTTCCCATGGAATACCTGCCGGAAACCATGCGCGCCGCGTGGTCGCTCGCCATCGATCAGCCGCCGTGGTGGGTGCAGGTAGGCAGCAATCTGGCGGGCTGGGTCGCTACCTCGGTGATCGAACCCTTCTTCGTCGGTGCCGGCTTCGGCCTCTATCTCAACCGTCGTACCCAGATCGAAGCCTGGGACGTGGAAATCGCCTTCCGCAAATTGCGTGCACGGCTGACTGCGGCCGCCACACCCTTTGTCCTAGCGTTGTTCCTGGTCGGCGCCGGCCTGCCGATGCTGCGCGCGCAGGAAGCCACACCGGCACCGGACTCAGCGAAAGCGTTCACCTGCCCCATCACGGTTCCGGAGGAGCCCAAGAAGACCGACGAACCGCCGACGCTGCCGATCGTGTTCGGCGAACAGCGCGTGGACGAAAATCGTTTCAGCAAAGCCGTGGACCAGGCCTATCGCGATCCCCTGCTCGACTCAAAACGCAAGCAGGTGACGTGGGAGAAGCGGGACAAGACCAAACCCAAGCCGCCGCAGCAACGCGATATGTCATGGTTGTCCGGCTTTGGCGCGATGTTCGCCTTCCTCGCCGAATGGGGCTTGTGGATCCTGGTGGGCGGCTTGGTGATGATCCTGCTGCTGACCCTGCGCCACTGGCTGCCGTGGATGCGCGGTTCGCTGCGTCGGCGCAAGCCGCTGCCGGTGGAAGTGGAAACCGAGGCCTTGCAGCTCCCCGAGATCCTGCCCGACAACGTGCCGGCCGAAGCGCGCCGGTTGTGGGCGCAGGGCAAGCCGCGCCATGCACTGGCGCTGTTGTATCGCGCCAGCGTGGAAACCATGGCCCAGCGCGCGGAAGTCGCCTTACCCCCCGGCGCCACCGAATCCGAATGCCTGCGCGCGTCGCGGCGAATGCCCGACAGCGAAGACCGCAGCTTGTTCGCGCGCATGGTGCGGGTATGGCAGTACGCGGCCTACGCGCAACAGCTGCCGGCGCAAGAAGAGTTCGACGATCTGCTGTCCACCCTGCAGCGACGCTACCGGTGGGCGACATGAGCCGGCTGCGCTCAGGCGCGCGCATCGCGCTGATCGTGTTGCTGGCCGCAGCCGTAATTGGCGGCGGCGTGACCTGGTTCCTGCACACCTACGAGAAGGTGGAGCGCGAAATCGCACTGCCGCCGCGCGGCGAAGCCGGCTACAACCCGCTGTATGCGCTGAAGAAAGCGTTGCAGGCCGACGGACTGAAGGTCGAGTCGCGCCAGCGCCTCAATCTGGCCACGCAGAAACTCGGCGCGCACGACACGCTGTTGATCCTCAACGACCCACGCAGCATGACGCCGGTGGAGTCGCGCCGGTTGCTCGAATGGGTGGCAGGCGGCGGCCATCTGCTGCTGCGCACGCCGCCTGAGAGCAGCGGCAACGAAGAAACCTCCGTCCCCATCCTGGAAGCGCTGGGCATCCTGCTGACGGAAGATTCCCCCGAATGCGAACCGCTGCAAGTGGAGGGCCAGGATCATCACGTCGAGTTCTGCAATGGCCGCCGCTTCTTCTTCAATGAAGTCGAGCCCGAGCTGTCTTGGGGCGATCTGCAGGCCGCCTATGTGTACGCGCGGCTTGCGCACGGCAAAGGCCATGTCGATGTGCTAGCGGACTTCGACTTCCTCACCAACAACGGGAACATGGAAGGCGCTTCGCTACTGGCCGGCGCCAGCAAGTCCGGCGGCCTGCGCGATGGTCCGCATCGCGCACTGGCACGACAGGTGCTGGCGCCCAACTACGGCCAGGGTACCGTGCATCTGGTCTACGCCGCACAGATGCCCTCGCTGTTGCGCACGGTGCTGACCCAAGGCTGGCCGGTGTGGGCGCCGCTGCTGCTCGCGCTGCTGGCCTGGCTCTGGCTGCGCATGCAACGCTTCGGCCCGCTGCGGCCGTCGCCGCCGACCGAACGACGTTCGTTGCTGGAACACGTGCGTGCCAGCGGCGAACACCTGTTCCGCTATAACAGGCGCGCCTTGCTGTACGCGGCGGTGCGGAATTCCTTCCTCGCCCGCCTGCGCCGCCGCGATCCAGTGGCCGCGGCGTTGACCGGCGAAGCGCAGATCAGTGCGATCGCCGAGCGCCTGGGCATTTCCGCCGACAGAATAAGAACCGCCCTGCAACCGCCGTCCTCGCACGACAAACCCGCCTTCCGCGACCGCATTTCCACTTTGATCCAGCTGAGAAACCGCATATGAACGATGACACCCAGTTCGTTTCGCAAGCCGCTTCACAAGCCGCTTCGAGCGCAGGTTCGATCACCGGCGAAGCGTTGGCCGAGCGCGCCGCCGCCGTGCGCGAGGAGGTTTCCAAAGCCTTCATCGGCCAGCCGGAAGTGCTGGACCAGATCCTGATCGCGCTGCTCGCCGGCGGCCATGTGCTGATCGAAGGCGTTCCCGGCCTGGGCAAGACGCTGCTGGTGCGCGCGCTGGCGCAGGCGCTGGAGCTCAACTACGCGCGCGTGCAGTTCACTTCCGATCTGATGCCCAGCGACGTCAGCGGCCACGCGGTCTACGACCCTAAGACCGAGAGCTTCAAGATCCGCCGCGGCCCGGTGTTCACCAACCTGCTGCTGGCCGACGAAATCAACCGCGCTCCGGCCAAGACCCAGTCCGCGTTGCTGGAAGTGATGCAGGAAGGGCAGGTCACGATCGAAGGCAAGCCCTTCGAGCTGTCGCCGCCCTTCCTCACCCTGGCCACGCAGAATCCGGTGGAACAGGAGGGCACGTATCCGCTGCCGGAAGCGCAGTTGGACCGCTTCCTGCTGAAGATCCTGATCGACTATCCGCAACTGGCCGACGAAAAACGCATGGTCGATGCCATCACCACCGGCCGTAGCGCGGGCGATTTCGACCTCTCTCAGGTGCGCCGCGTACTCGGCGCCAGCGACATCGTGGCCATGCAGCGCGGCACCGCCGAGGTGATCGTGGATGAGCAGGTGATCGACTACGCGGTGCGGATCGTGGCCGCCACGCGCAAGTGGCCGGGCATCTCGCTCGGCGCCGGTCCGCGCGGCAGCATCGCACTGGTGCGTGCCGCGCGTGCGCAGGCGGTGCTGCAAGGCCGCGACTTCGTCACCCCCGACGATGTGCGCGAAATCGCCAAGCCCGCGTTGAGGCACCGCATCACTTTGGCGCCGGAACTGCAGATCGAAGGCCAATCGCCCGACGACGCATTGCATGCGCTGCTGGCCAAGGTGGAAGCGCCGCGTAAATGAAGTGTCCGGCGTTAATGATCCCGCCCCTCCCCCTGCGAAGGCAGGGGGAGGTTGGGAGGGGGTGCTGTCTGGAGTCCTGCTTTCCTAGCGCCCACTCAACCCCTCCCCATCCCTCCCCTGCCTTCGCAGGGGAGGGGGCTGATCCTCTTGCAGGGTTGTTTCCATGAGGCCCGCACCACTCCTCATCGCGTTGCTGGCGCTATGGGGCCTGTCCGGCCTCGCGGTGCTGTTCGCGGGGGTGCCTTTGCTTGCCTGGCAGTCGACGGGTGCGGGTATCGCTCTGCTCGCGATAGGCGATGCCTTGCTCCTGCGCCGCCGGGAAACCCCGCAGGTGTCGCGCGAGATTCCCGAAGCGCTGCCGCTGGGGATCGAACGCGACGTCACCTTGCGCGTGGAATCGATGTCGCGCCAGCGCGTCGACCTGTTCGACCTGCATCCCGGCGCGTGGCCCGCGCAGGGTCTGCCGCAACGCCTGAAGCTGGCGCCGGCCACCGCTTCCACCTTCAGCTACCGTCTGCGTCCCACCGCGCGCGGCGATGCGACCTTCGCCGGCGTGCAGCTGCGCATGGCTTCGCCGCTGCGCTTGTGGCGTCAATCGCGCATCGCCGGCGAGCCGCAACGGGTGCGCGTGTATCCCAACTTCGCACCGCTGACCAAGTTCGCGCTATTCAGCGCCGAACAGGCCTCCCGGCTGGTCGGCGCGCACCTCAAGCGTCGCCGCGGCGAAGGCACCGACTTCAACCAGATGCGCGAGTACCGCGTCGGCGACAGCCTGCGCCAGATCGACTGGAAGGCGACCTCGCGCTCGCGCAAGCTGATTTCGCGTGAATACCAGGACGAGAAGAACCAGCAGCTGGTGATGATGGTGGACACCGGCCGCCGCATGATGGCGCAGGAAGGCGAGTTGGCCCATTTCGATCATGTGCTGAATGCGACGCTGGTGGTGTCCTACCTGGCGCTGCGCCAGGGCGACGCGGTCGGCCTGTTCGCCAGCGGCGGCGAATCGCGCTGGGTCGCACCCAAGCGCGGCATGGCAAGCATCGACACCTTGCTGCGCGCCAGCTACAGTCTGCAGCCGCAACCGGTGGCCACCGATTACCTGGCCGCCGCGACGGAGCTGTCGGTGCGCCAGCGCAAACGTTCGCTGGTGATGCTGGTCACCAACGTGCGCGACGAAGACATCGAGGACCTGCTGGCCGCGGTGCGTCTGCTGCAGAAGCGGCATCTGGTCTGCGTCGCCAGCCTGCGCGAACGCGCGCTGGACGAAGCGATGACCGAGGAAGTCGGCGACCTGCCCGGCGCCATCCGTGCCGGCGCCCTCGCGCGTTACCTGGAACAACGCACCGCCGCGCACGACAAGCTGCGCAGCCACCGGGTCATGGTGCTGGATGTCGCCAGCGAAGAACTTCCTGCGGCACTGGTGGAGCGCTATCTGGCGGTCAAGCGGGACGGCTTGCTGTAATCGTGCTCCACGCGCGCGATGTTTTCCGGCGGCAGCGGTAGGATCGCCCTAGCATCACGCGAACCATCGGGAGCGGGTCCAATGAAATCATGGCTGGCGATAGCCGCACTCTGCATGCCGCTAACCGTTTCGGCGGTCGAAACCGTTCGCCTTGAGAACGGGCTTATCGCACTGGAAGTCACCCCAGAACTGGGAGGGCGCGGCCTGGCGTTTTCGCTCAAGGGTCGCCCTAACTTGCTGAAGACCGGCGAGGCGTTGACCACTCGACCCAAACCCGAAGTCAGCGCAACCGCCGACGACATCGGCTACCTCGGCCACGATGTGTGGGTAGGGCCGCAAAGCCAGTGGTGGGTGCATCAGGACGCCAATCCCGTGCGGCGCGAGGGCCGGGCCAATTGGCCGCCGGATCCGTTCCTGGCTTTCGCCGACACCCGCATTCTGGAGAGAACGCCGACGCGTCTGGTCCTGGAAGGTGTGGACAGCCCGGTCTCGGGCGTGCGCCTGCACAAGACATTCCAGTTGTCTACCGCCAGGCCGGATACCGTGGAAATCCGCGCGACCGCACGCAACATCCGCGATACCGACATCGCTTGGGACCTGTGGTTCAACACGCGCACTCCGTCGTATACGCGCGTGTACGTGCCGGTGGCTGGCGACAAGGACGTGCGCGTGCAGTCAGCCACCGAGCAGGGCATAGAGCCCGTGCTGCCGCGCGTGGAGCGCGGCCTGTTCTCGCTGGATCGGTCGGTGCTTCCGAAAGGAATGAGCGCCCGGCGCGGCAAGGTTTTGATCCAACCCTCCGCGGGCTGGATGGCAGGATTCGCCAGTGGCCAGCTCTTCCTGATCCGGTTCCCGCATCACCCTCGTTCGCTAATCCATCCCGAGCAGGGTCAGGTGGAGCTTTACCTGGATGATCGCGCGGATACGGCCGCAGGCCTGTTGGAAATGGAGGTGCACGCACCGTACCGCACGCTCAAGCCCGGCGAAGAAATGGAAGCGGTGGAGTGGTGGACGGCGATGCCGTACGACGGACCGGATACGCGCGAGGCGCAGGTGGCGTTCCTGTGTGGAGAAGCGGCGGAGCGAATGGAGCTTTTAGATCTCTGCGCTGACCGCAAGACAGTCGCGCCGTAGCCGGCGATGCAAGCGAAGCAAGATGCGGCCTACCGAGGCGGTGTTTCAGCGACGATGCCGCGTCCCGTAGCCGCCCAGTACAGGCCGCCATACAGGTGTTCCAGGTAATGGGTGTCGTTGTACAGTTCCGGCGTATGCCCTAGTGCGGTGACGAACACCCGGCCGCCGTCATAAGCGTGGTACCAGGCGATGGGATGGAATTTCCCCATGCCTTTGGCAACCTGTCCGGGCCAGATGCGGGTGGGGTCATAAGTGCTTTCGTCCACCTGCAGCACGGTGCGTAGTTCCGGGGTCAGGTCCGGGCCGAATTCGTACCACTCGTCCGTCCACAGCCAGCGATCAGGCAGGCCGAAGGTCGCCGGGAAGCCGCGGTCTTCCACTTGCACGACCGCCGTCTGCACCATGGGATGAATGCGGAATGGCCTGCCGATCAGGCGCTCGAACCATGGCCATTGACCCGCACTGGAAATCAACGCGCGATGCACCGCGACCACGCCGCCGCCCGCCTGCACGTAGGCCTGCAACCGCTGCCGTTGCTCGCCCTTCAGCTCTTCGCCCGGCGTGTTGAGAAAGACGATCGCCGCGTACTGCGAAAGATCGCCATCGAAGGCCGACGTGTTCCATGCCCAGGTCAGACCGAAGTCGTGCTTGCGCGCCAATCGCTCGAACTGCGGCTGCGCCACCACGGCATAGTCGTTGTGGTATTTGTTGGGAATGGCCGCGACCAGCACCTTGAACTGCTGCTGCGCCCGCGCAGGCGATGCGAACAACGCGAAAATCAGTACGAGTAGGGCGATTGATTTCCTCATGGCCCGATCGTAGCGCAAACATGACGAGCCGTATCGGTGTCGATGGTTTGATTTTCTTTCGTCACTTATTCCGTGTTCGCAACGAGGTATGCGGTTGCGAACTATCTCGTGTCGCGGTTCGGCGAAGATGCGGGAAGAATGACTTGATTGAGATGTATTTGGCCATGCTTCCTGCTGCCTACCGTCGAACTAAGTCGATTTGAGAATCAGGGTCGGCTGAAATGAATTGCTAGGAGTTATTGCCGGATGCCAATTGGAAGAGCTGGAAGTAGAAGCCTGCTTCGCGCCACTCGGCGTCGTGTTGCATCTTGAACTCCCAAAAACGGTTCTGCTCACTCTCCAGCAGCGCTTGCAGTGTGGGGTCGGCTACCTCAGGGTCGTGCACGCGAAAAGCGAGCTGCCTAAAACCATTCCAAGTGCTCCTGGCGAGAAAGATGCCGTTGTGGCCAACAATACTCTGCTCAATCTTGTCGCCCATTTGGAACAAGAGCAGGCTTTCATCGGGGCTTGGCATTCCGTTGTCAACGAGCTCCACCGCGTGAAGCGTCACCTCAAGGTGCCAGGAAAACATCTCTGTGTGCTCAAACGAGAGAAGCGCGTCATTGACCACCACCACTTCAGGCAAATCGTCACGCTGGCCATTGAACAGTGTGAAGTGCGGCTCGGGCACTACAATAGTTACGGAATCGTCGCTCATGATGTCCCGTTAACTAATAAGTAGATTTCAGTGTGCAGGGTATTACTTAGACAGCGCCTGCGGCTGATGCCCCACTTCCACCCTCGTCGCCTTGCACAACCCCCAAGCGATCATCACCAACCCCGCCAGCGACACGCAGTTGATCAACAGGCGCACCGCGCCCAGCCACGCGAAGATCGTGCCGATCCGGGCGGCGGAATCGACGGCGACGGAAGAGCTGATCACCCAGTTCTGGTAAAGCCCCACCGCAAGCTGCAGCACCGCGCAAGCCAGCATCAAGCCGATGCCGATCAGGCCCAGCTGCCTGGCCTTGCCCGGACGCGCTGCAGTCCACAGCATCGCCAGGGCGATGCCGCAGGCCAGCAATTCCGGAAGCGCATAGCCGAGCGTGGTCAAGGCCGGTATCAGGAAGGTATCCATGCTTTATTCCTCAGTCCGCCGTGACCAGAGACGCATCCTTGCCGCGCAGCGCGGCGTAGACCGGCGCGGTGTCGGGGCGCACGCCATGCCAGATTTCGAATGCCGCCGCTGCCTGTTCCACCAGCATGCCCAGGCCATCGACCATGTCGCGGCAACCCGCGGTGCGCGCCCAGGCTAGGAACGCGATGGCCGCTTCGCCGTAGTTCAGATCCACCGCCAGCGTGCGCGGCGTCGACAACTGGAACGGCAGCGAGAACTCCGTCGCACCGCTGCGCGATGCGGAGGTGGCGTTGACGATCAGCGCGAAGTCGCCTTCGTTGACCAGATCCTCCCAGTAGCGCGAATGCGCGCGTTCGGGTTCGCCCAGCGCATCGGCCAGGGCATCGGCGCGCTCGGGAGTGCGATTGGCGATGATCAGTTCGGAGACGCCGGCGTCGAGCAGCGCCGGCGCCACACCGCGCGCCGAACCGCCCGCACCCAGCAGCAGCGCGCGGCGTCCGCGCAGATCCAGGCGCAGGCGGCCGGTCAGATCGCGCACCAGGCCGATGCCATCGGTGTTGTCGCCATGCCACTGGCCGTCGTTGCGGGTCAGCGTGTTGACCGCACCGGCGCGTTGCGCTCGCTCGCTGGTCGCGCTGCAAAGCGCGAAGGCGGCTTCCTTCAAGGGCAGGGTGACGTTGGCGCCCCTGCCGCCGCCGGCCGCGAAAGCGTCCAAGGCCTGCATGAAGGCCTCCGGTGCCGCATCGACGGCGGTGTAGTTCAGTTCGATACCGGTCTGGCGCCCGAACGCGGCATGGATGCGCGGCGACAGCGAATGCGAAACCGGGTGACCGAAGACGGCGTAATGGCTCATGCGTGCTCCTCGTTGGAAATCCGTTGGAGCGGGCCCAGCCCGCGCCTACAAAGTACTACGCGTTGGCTTCCTTCAACCAGCGCGCCGCATCCAGCGCGAAATACGTGAGCACGCCATCGGCGCCGGCGCGCTTGAATGCCGTCAGCGCTTCCAGCACGCAGGCCTGTTCGTCCAGCCAGCCGTTGGCGAACGCCGCCTTCAGCATCGCGTACTCGCCGCTGACCTGATAGGCGAAGGTGGGCACGCCGAATTCGTCCTTCACCCGCCGCACTACGTCCAGGTAGGGCATGCCGGGCTTGACCATGACCATGTCCGCGCCTTCGTCGATGTCCAGAGCGACTTCATGCAGCGCTTCGTCCGAATTGGCTGGGTCCATCTGGTAGTTGTACTTGTTGCCCTTGCCCAGGCTGCCGGCGCTGCCCACCGCGTCGCGGAACGGGCCGTAGAACGCGGAAGCGTACTTGGCCGAATAGGCCATGATCCGCGTGTGCACGTGGCCCTCGCTTTCCAGCGCCTCGCGGATCGCGCCGATGCGTCCGTCCATCATGTCGCTGGGCGCCACGATGTCCACGCCTGCGCGCGCATGCGACAGGGCTTGCTTGACCAGCGCTTCCACGGTGATGTCGTTCATCACATAGCCGCTGTCGTCGATGATGCCGTCCTGGCCATGGGTGGTGAACGGGTCCAGGGCCACGTCGGTGATCACCCCCAGCTGCGGAAAACGCTGCTTGAGCGCGCGCACCGCGCGTTGGGCCAGGCCCTCGTCGTCCCAGGCGGCTTCAGCGCCCAGCGACTTGGCTTCCGGCGCGGTGACCGGGAACAAGGCCAGCGCGGGTACGCGCAATTCTGCGGCCTGTTCGGCCACTTTCAGCAATTCGTCGATCGACAGACGCTCCACGCCCGGCATGGAGGGCACCGCTTCGCGTCCGGGCAGTTCGTGCACGAACACCGGGTAGATCAGGTCGTTGGCGGTCAGCACGTGCTCGCGCATCAGCCGACGGGAAAAATCGTCGCGGCGCATGCGGCGGGGGCGGGTGTAGGGGTAGGCCATGGGTGCTCCTCAATCGATGCGTAAATGATACGCCTGTGGCATTGAGCCCCTCTCCCTGCGGGAGAGGGGTTGGGGTGAGGGTGCGGCGAAGTCAGCATGGTTCAGACGTCAGCTATTCCGCCGTACCCTCATCCGCCCTAGGGGCACCTTCTCCCGGTGGGAGAAGGGAAGAGCAAGTTACGATGTGCCCATGCAAACTTTGCGTTCCCTGCCACCCCTCGCACGCGGCTGTCTGACCATGCTCGCGGCGCTGGCGCTGATCTGCTGGATGGGCCCCTTGTTCAGCGCGTATTCGCCGCATTCGCCGGACTGGAATTCGTTGTCCGTCGCTCCCGGCAGCAACGGCCACTGGTTCGGCACCGACGCCATCGGTCGCGACATCTTCGCGCGCACCCTGGCGGGCGGACGCCTGTCCCTGACCATCGGCCTGCTGGCCAGCGTGGTGGCGCTGGTGATCGGCCTGGGTTACGGCGCCATCGCCGGCCTCGCTGGCGGCCGTGTGGAGCGCGCGATGCTGCGCGTGCTGGATGTGTTCTCCGCGCTGCCGTTCTTGTTAGTGGTGATCCTGCTGCTGACCCTATTCGAACGCTCCCTCGGCCTGCTGCTCGCCGCGATCGGCGGTTACGTGTGGATCGACCTGGCGCGGGTGATGCGCGCCGAAAGCGCGCGTCTGCGCGAAGCGCCGTTCGTGTTGGCGGCGCATGCGGCTGGCGCCACCTTTCAGCAACGGCTGCGCTGGCATGTGCTGCCCAACCTGATGCCGCTGGCGTTCGTGTACCTGGGCCTGATATTGCCGCAGGCGATCTTGGTGGAAAGCTTCCTCGGCTTTTTAGGTCTGAGCGTGGACGAACCCTCCGCCAGCTGGGGCACCCTGCTGGCCGAAGGCGTGCAGGAACTGGATTCGGCGCCGTGGACGCTGCTGTTTCCCGCCCTGTTGCTGGTGGTCACGCTGGCCGCCTTCCAGTTTCTGGGCGATGGACTGCGCGATTGGATGGACCTTCGTGGCGAAGCCGGGCGCGGCGAGCGCGCCGAGTCGGCCGCCGCATGAAACCTGTCGCGCAAGTACAGCTTGCCGATCTACGCGTCAGCACGAGCGGACGCAACGGGCGCGAACTGCTGTGCGGGCTCTCGCTGGAACTCCAGGGCGGCGAATGCACGGGCCTGGTCGGCGAGTCGGGTAGCGGCAAAAGCCTGACCTCGCTGGCCTTACTCGATCTGCTGCCGTCCGGATTGAAAGCCAGTGGCCGCCTGCAGGTCGATGGGCAGGAGATCGTGCTCGGTTCGCCCGCACACGCAGCTCTGCGCGGACGCATGTTCGGGCTGGTGCCGCAGGATCCGCTCGCCGCCCTGCATCCCTTGCGCAGGATAGGCGCGCAACTGATCGAAACCCTGCGCTTCGCGCGCGGCCTGTCGCGCGAAGCGGCCGGTAAGGAGGCCGAGGAACTCCTGCGTCGCGTGCAGATGCCCGATCCGCGCCAGGCGCTCTCGAAATACCCGCATCTTTTCTCCGGCGGCCAGCGCCAGCGCATCGCCATCGCGCTGGCGCTGGCGACGCAGCCGCGCGTGCTGATCGCCGACGAACCGACTTCCGCGCTCGACGCGCGCATCGCCCGCGACATCCTGGATCTGCTCGATGATCTGCGCCGCGAACAGAACCTGGCGCTGCTGCTGATCAGCCACGACCTGCCGCTGGTAGGCGCCTATGCGCAGCGATTGCTGGTGTTGCGCGGCGGCGAAGTGCTGGAACGGGGTGGCACCGCCGAGGTATTCGCCGCGCCCGACCACGCCTACACGCGCGAGCTGCTGGCGGCGGACCAGTTGCGGGAACTGCCTGCGGCCGGTGACGATGCGCCTGTGCTGCTGCGCGCCGAGGATCTGCGCATGCGTTATCGCGGCGCGGCGCGCGATGCGCTCGCTGGCGTGGATGTCGAGCTGCGGCGCGGGGAAGGTCTGGCCCTGGTCGGCGAATCGGGCAGCGGCAAGAGCACGCTGGGCCGCGTGTTGCTCAAACTCCTGCGCGGCGCGCAGGGCCGCATCGTCCTGGACGGCGTCGCGCTGGATTCGCTCAGCGCGAGCGAACTGCGCAAGTTGCGAAAGCGGATCGGTGTCGTGTTCCAGGATCCTTATGCGTCGCTGGATCCGCGCCTGGATATCGCGCGCATCATCGGCGAGCCCCTGCGCATCCATGGCATCGGCAATGCCGCCAGCCAACGCGCCAAAGCATCGGAATTGTTGCAGGCGGTGGGCATGGACGATTCCGCACTGGACCGTTATCCGCACCAGTTCTCCGGCGGCCAGCGCCAGCGCATCGCCATCGCGCGCGCGCTGGCGACTTCACCCGATTTGCTGGTTTGCGACGAGGCGGTCTCGGCGTTGGATGCGCACCATCGCGCGGCGATCCTGGCGCTGCTGGCCAAGCTGAAACGCGAGCGCGGTCTGGCGTTGTTGTTCGTTACCCACGATCTCGCGGCCGCCTCGGCCGTGGCCGAGCGCATTGCCGTGCTCGAGCAGGGACGCATCGTGGAGTCCGGTGCGACCGCCAAGGTGCTGTCGAATCCGCAGCACCCGCACACGCAGGCATTAGTGCGGGCGCGACCGGCGGCTTAGACGATGCCCCCGCCGATGCCCAGGCGGATGATGCCCACCACGATCACGATGCCGTTGAGCAGCAGCCCGGTTTTGGCGCGTCCAGTCTTGGCATCGGAAGTGAACAAGATGCCGATGGCCGCGATGATCGCGCCGACCGCGGCGAAGGGGATCAGGAACCAGTTGCCCCAGCCCAGTAGCGGAATCAGCGCCAGCACCATCCAGATCATGGACACCACGCCCCACAACACACTGATCAGACCCATGGAAGCACTCCCTATGAAGGTGCCAACTATAACGCCAGCACCCCTTCGATCCGGGCCATTGCTGCCTCGCGTCGGCCACCGTCGCGGCGCCCGCGCCGGCGGGGCAAGGGTATGCGAGCATTCAGTCCCATAGGCCGATCATCCAGCCATCCTTCGAGGGGAAACCGTCATGACCCTACGCTCCGCCACTCTTCTCCTGCTGGCCCTGGCGCTCAGCGCCTGCGCCGGCACCTCCAAGGTCATGCTGGGCCAGGCGCGTCCGCCGGTCGATCCCGCCCAGGTTCGGATCTACACCACGCCGCCGCCCGGTTCGATCGAGATCGCACAACTCGAATCCTCCAGCGCGGTCGGTTTCGGAACCCAGGGCCAGACCGACGCCGCGGTCGCCCGACTCAAGCGCGAAGCCGCCGCACTCGGCGCCAATGGCGTGATCCTGATGGGGGTCGGCTCCAGCGGCTCGCCGGTCGGCATGTCGGTTGGCGCCGGCAGTTACGGCAGCCATGGCGGCGGCGGTCTCGGCATCGGCATCCCGACCACGCAGAAGAAAGCCGCAGGCGTGGCGATCTACGTGCCGCCGGGCGCCGTGCCTGCGCAACCTTGAGCGGTTAGGAGCAGCGGTGTGTGGGAGCGGCTTCCAGCCGCGAGCTTCTGAGCTCTTGTGCGACTGATCGAAAAGCTCGCGGCTGGAAGCCGCTCCCACGCTCCACTTCCGGGCGCCGCAAGCTTGATGGCGTAGCCGAACGGTTGCATTGCGGTCATCCAAGTGCAATGAGGCGTGCGGACAGTGCGATCTCCCCCGAGAGCACT
Source organism: Pseudoxanthomonas sacheonensis (assembly GCF_031455975.1). Taxonomy (GTDB): domain Bacteria; phylum Pseudomonadota; class Gammaproteobacteria; order Xanthomonadales; family Xanthomonadaceae; genus Pseudoxanthomonas_A; species Pseudoxanthomonas_A sacheonensis_A. Next base: position 887,673 of record NZ_JAVDTT010000002.1, read on the forward strand.
GGAGAATACCGATGCGCCACCTGTCCACGGTCCTGGGCTGCGCCGCCCTGACGATGCTGATCGCAGGCCCCGGCCTGACTGCAGAACCGGAACACATCCGCGGCAAGGCTTCGAACAAGCGCGCCGCCGCTGCGCCGGCCCCCGCACGCGGCGAAAGCGCGCAGCAGTGGTACAGCGACGGAGCCCGCGCTGCGCGCGCTGGCGCCGAACTGCGCCCGAGCCACAAGAAGGCTAAGAACGTGATCCTGTTCGTCGGCGACGGCATGGGCCTGTCGACAGTGGCGGCCGCGCGCATCCTCGAAGGCCAGCTCAAGGGCCGCAGCGGCGAAGAGAACGCGCTGAGCTTCGAACGGTTCCCGTACCTCAGCCTGTCCAAGACCTACTCGGTCGATGGCCAGACCGCCGATTCGGCGCCGACGATGACGGCGATGATGACCGGCATCAAGACCAACCAGGGCGTGCTCGGCGTCACCCAGGAAGCGCGCTACAACAATTGCGCCTCGGCCAAGGGCAAGAGCGTGGCCAGCCTGCTGGAAGTGGCCGAAGCCCTGGGCATGAATACCGGCATCGTCAGCACCGCGCGCATTACCCACGCCACCCCGGCCGCGACCTACGCGCATACGCCGAACCGCGACTGGGAAAGCGATGCCGAGCTCAGCGCCGAAGCCAAGACGTCGGGCTGCAAGGACATCGCGCGCCAGCTGGTGGAGTTCCCATATGGCGACGGCCTGGAAGTCGCGCTCGGCGGCGGCCGTAGTTACTTCCTGCCCAGCACGCTCAACGATCCCGAGGACACCAGCAGCAAGGGGCGTCGCTTGGATGGCCGCAATCTGGCCAGCGAATGGAGCAGCCGGCCGGCCTCGGCCTACGTCTGGAACAAGGCGCAGTTCGACGCCATCAATCCGGCCACGACCCGGCACCTGCTGGGCCTGTTCGAACGCTCGCACATGGAATACGAAGCCGACCGCCCGCTCGATGCGGGCAAGGAGCCGAGCCTGGCCGAGATGACCGCCAAGTCGATCGACATCCTGCAGGCCCGCAACGGCAACAAGGGCTATTTCCTGATGGTCGAAGGCGGACGCGTCGATCACGCCCACCATGCCGGCAACGCCAGCCGCGCGCTGGTCGATGCCATCGCCCTGTCCGATGCGGTGCGTACGGCGATGCGCAAGAGCTCGGCCGAGGACACCCTGATCATCGTCACCGCCGACCACAGCCATACCTTCACCATCGCCGGCTATCCCGATCGCGGCAACAACATCCTGGGCAAGGTGGTCACCGACGGCACGCTGGCGCTGGACGCCGACGGCAAGCCCTACACCACGCTGGGCTACATCAACGGTCCCGGCTATCGCGGCGCGGCGGCGCGTCCCGACCTGACCAATGTCGACACCGCCAACGTCAACTTCCTGCAGGAAGCGGCGGTACCGATGGCCTCGGAAACCCATGCCGCCGAAGACGTGGGCATCTACGCCACCGGCCCGGGTGCGCACGCCTTCCAGGGCGTGGTCGAACAGAACGTCATCTTCCACGTGATGGCGCAATCGCAGAAGGACACTTCGTTCTTCTTCTGCTCGCTGTTCGGCGGTTGCGGCAAGAACGACAAGAAGTCGTCGCTGGCGCCGCCGTTGCTCGAAGCCGACCTGCGCGCCGGCATGGCGAAGCAGCGCTGATGGCGCGTGGTTGGCTGCTGTTCCTCGCGTTGATCGCCGGCCAGGGATGGGCCGGCGATGGCCGCGGTGAAGAGCTCGGCTTCAGCGCGGTCGCCGGCAAAACGGCGTGGGTGGCGGACTACCGCATCCGCGATGCGCGCGGCGAGCGCGAACTGGTGATGGTGCGCGACGATACCCGTATCGAATACCGCGTGGCCAACGAACCGGTCCGGGTCTGGCGGCAAACGGCCGATGGCGTGGAACTGCGGGAACTGTATCCCGCCGAACGGCGCATGGTGGTGTATGCGCCGGGCGATCTACGCACCCTGGACAAGGTGCCGGACTGGGCGCAGCTGTCAGGCTTGGTCGATCCGGCGCTGCGCGCGCAATTGAATACGACCGGCGCGGCCGCCGCTGCATTCGCGCAACCGCTCACCCGTTACCGCGGCGTCGACAGCCAGGGCACACCGGTCGCGCTGGATTGGTTGGCGGGTCCCGCACTGCCGGCGCGTTACTGCGTGGGCAAACACTGCGGTGGCCAACGCAGCGAGGATGCCATTCGCCTGCAGGGATTGACCCAGGCGCCGGCCGAGGAGGCGTTCACGCCCCTCGACGGCTTGCTCGAGATAGACCACGCCGACCTTGGCGACATGGAACTCGATACGTTCGTCCATGGCCTGTCGCACGCGGAGCATCCCGCGCACTGACGCAAATGCAGTCGTTTGCTGAGACTGCAATTGCGCGACAACAGAAAGTAGGGCGGGCATTGCCCGCCATAGGAAATTAAGCAGCGGCGGGCAGTGCCCGCCCTACTTGAACGTCGTCACTTCCTATTTCTTCGCCTGCTGCGCAGGCACGAACTGCTCGCGCACGGCCTTGGCCAGCTGGTCCGGCGGCAACAGCCCCTGGTCCAGCAGGAAGTTGTTGAAGGCCTTGCGGTCGAACTTCTTGCCCAGCGCCAGCTCGGTCTGCATGCGCAGTTCCAGGATGCGGGTGTAGCCGTAGAAATAGCTGCCGGCCTGGCCCGGTGCGTTGAAGGTGTAGCGGTCCAGTTCCTGGCGCGCCATCGGTTCGGACAGGCCCACGTCTTCCTCCAGCACCAGACGCGCGCGTTCGCGATCGGTCAGGCCCAGGTTGAGGCTGGGATCCAGCATCGCGCGCGCGGCGCGCAGCAGGCGGAACTGCAAGGCGATCAGCTGCCCGTCCAGCGGCTCGTAGGGCACCATCTCGGCTTCGGCGTATAGCGCCCAGCCTTCGACGTTGACCGAGTTGAAAGCGAACATGCTGCGTGCCAGCGACACGCCGCGTTCGACCATGGCGGTGAACTGCAATTCGTGGCCCGGGCGGCCTTCGTGCGCGGACAGCGTCCAGGCCACCGCGTCGAAATTGAAGTCGTCGTAGTTCTTGCCCTTGCCGTCCTTGTCGGGATTGCCCAGCGGCAGCACGAAGGTGCCCTGCTGTCCGGTGTTGCCCACCAATGGCGCCGGCAGGAAGTGCGGCGCCGGTTGCGCGGCGCTTTCGGCGGGCGAACCCAGCCGCATCTGCATGGGCCGGTTGGGCACGTCCACGATCTTCTCGCGCGCGATGATCGGGTCGATCTGGTCGATGATGCCGCGGTAGTAGGTCTCAAGCTTGTCGTTGGCGATGCTGTCCTTCTTCAGCGCCTTGATCACGTCGCGATAGTCGGTCGCGGCTATGCCCTTGGACTTGGCCACCAGCGGCGCCAGCTGCTGCATCGCCGCGCGGGTTTCCATGAATTCCAGCTGCGCGCGCCGCATCAGCAGGGCCGGATCGATATCGATGCCGTACTGCTTGAGCTGGTAGGCGTACAGCTCCGGCGGCAGACGGGTGTCGGTGCGCGCCTTCGGCAGGACTTTGCTGCGGGTCCATTCGTTGTAGGCCTTTAGCTGCTTCCCCATCGCATCCAGCGCTTCCTCGGCGCCAGCGATCTTGTATTTGGCGAACAGGTCGCGCACGCCGCTTACGTAGGTATCCACATTGCCGACCGCGCGTTCGACCTCCAGCTTGGTCGGCTGCAGCAGTTTGCCGTCGGCCAGTTTCTCTTCGTAGCGCTGTTGCGCCAGCGTGGCGATGGCGGTGCTGCCCGGCGCGAGGCCCACATAGCGTTTCAGACGATCCAGCGCCTTGGCGCGCCGCTCGGCGGGCGTCTGGTCGGAGAGCAGGCCGTTCATGCCGTTGAACACCATCTGCGGCGCATCGCTCCACGGCAGCAGGTATTTTTCGTTGAGCTCGCTGCCTTCGATGTTCTCGTCGGCCGCCGCGATCATGATCTCCAGATCCTGGCGCACGTTCGGGTCGCGCTCGAGCTGCAACTTACTCTGCAGTTCCGCCTTGGCCTTGGCGGTCGCCTCGCGATAACGCTTGGCATTGTCCGGTCCCAGATCCGCGACCTGGTCGTCGTACCCGGGGATGCCGAAGAAGCTCGCATATTCCGGTTGGAACGGCGCTTGTGCCTGCAGCAGGATCTGCGCATAGCGGTTGCTGGTTTCCACCCAAGCCGGAGACGCAACAGGCTTGGCTTGCGCAGCGGGCGCCGCCGGCTGGGCAAGGGCGGGCAGGGGAGCGGACAGCGCGAGGGCGATGGCGAAGACGAGAGGTTTCATTGTCGGATCCGGCGAGTGAGTGCGACGACCCTACCCGCTAGGTCCGGCCCCGGCAATGCGTCTTAGGTCATGCCTCCCGGCACGAACGATTCACTGCGTTTGCGCAGATAGCAGATCGATGGATCGATCGCTGCCATCCACGCGCACCAGCAGTGTGGAGTATTTCCATTGGCCGGCGGATTTGGTCGCTTCCAGGTAGATATCTCCTTCGCCCTTGGGCCCGGAGATGGGGATCTGCAGGTTCGCCTCGCCGGAGGGGCCATTGACGCTGATGTTGCCCATCGTCAGCCAACCTTCTTCGATCGGTTCGCCCAGCGCCTGGACGACAGCGGGATTGGCCTTGGCTTGCCGCAGAGCCTGCTGATAGGCGTCGGAGGATTTCATCATGCCGAACAAGGCCGACATGAAAAGCAGAACTACTCCTGCGAACAATGCCAACATCAAGGCGCCAAGCAGCGGAACGACCCATTTCCAATGTCGGCTCCACCATCCGCGAGGGTGAGTGGAGGGAAGCGGCGGTGGCATGGCGCTCATGACGGTCCTTCCGATGGATTGGGCGGAGAATACAGCGCTGGTCAGGGTTTTAGGCAACGCGCCAGAAAATCCTCGGTCAGGCGATAGCGATGCAGCAGGTCGCTGCCCTTCAGTCCGTGCTTGGCGCCCGGATAGGTCATCAGTTCGAATTCCTTGCCGCGCTTCTGCAGCTCGCTCATCAGCTTGGTCGAATTGGCGAACAGCACATTGTCGTCGGCCATGCCGTGCACCAGCAGCAGTTTCGATTTCAGGCCATCGAGATGGGTGAATACGCTGGCTTGGCGATAGCCGGCTTCGTTGGCCTTCGGCAGGTTCATGTAGCGCTCGGTGTAGTGGGTGTCGTACAGCGCCCAGTCGGTGACCGGCGCGCCCGCCACGCCGCAGGCATAGGCCTCGCTGTGCTTTCCCAGCAGCATCAGCGTCATGTAGCCGCCGTTGGACCAACCGTAGACGCCGATGCGCTTGCCGTCGACGAAGGATTGCGATTTCAGCCACTCCACGCCGCGCAGCTGGTCGTCCACTTCCACGGTGCCCTGTTTCTCGTACAGCGCGCCACCGAAGGCCGCACCGCGCCGCGGCGTGCCGCGGTTGTCCAGGGAAAACACCAAGTAGCCGTTCTGCGCCAAATACTGGTTGAAGAACGCATCGCTGCGCCCCGGCCAGGCGCGGGTCACGGTCTGCGCGGCCGGGCCGCCGTAGACGAACACGACCACCGGATACTTCTTGGTCGGATCGAAACCCTCCGGTTTGATCAGGCTGTAGTGAAGAGTGGTTTTGCCATCGGCGGCGGTCAGCGTACCGAACTCGGTGGGGCGCTGCGCGTCGCGATATTTCGCGTAAGGGTGATGCGGATCGGCCAGATCGTTGGCCAGCAGTGTGGCGAGCTTGGTTCCATCGGCTTTGAACAGTTCGATCTGCGGCGGAGTTTCCGGGTTGGACCAACTGTCGACGTAGATGCTGGCGTTCTTGGCGAATACCGCGTCGTGCTTGCCGGTCGTTGTGGACAAGACGGTGATCGGGCCGCCCTTCAACGAGACGGAATACACCCGACTTTCCGTGGCCGAATCCTTGCCGGCGCTGAAGAAGACCAGTCCCTTGTCCTGATCCACCGCAAGCAAGGCATCCACCGGCCAGTCGCCGCGGGTCAACGGCACCAGCTGTTTTCCGTCTTCGGATGCCAGATAAAGATGCTCGAATCCGCTGCGCTCGGAAGACCACACGAATCGGCCGTCGTCCAGGAACCGCAGATTGTTGTGCAACGGCACCCAGGTGTTCGAATTTTCCGTGACGAGCGTGCGTTGCTTGCCGCTAGCCAGTTCTGTTTCGATCAGCTCCAGCTTTTTCTGGTCTCGCGATTGCCGCTGGAAGCTGAGGCGCTGCGGATCGCGCCAGTCGACGCGGGCAAGATAGATGTCCTCGTTCTTGCCTAAGTCGATCCAGTTCGGTTTCGCGCCGGCCTTCGGCGCGATCACTCCCAGCCGGATCTTCACGTTGGCGTCGCCGGCTGCGGGATAGCGCTGCTCGACCACGTCGGTGCGGTCGGGATAGACCTCGTAGCGCTTCTGCACCGGCACCGGCGATTCGTCGATGCGGGCGAAGGCGAGCGCCGAATCGTCCGGAGCCCACCAGTAACCGGTGTGGCGATCCATTTCCTCGTCGGCGACGAATTCGGCGACGCCATTGCCGATGGTATCGGAACCGTCGGCGGTCAGGCATACCTCCTGTCCGCTGGCCAGGTCGACCACCCACAGATCGCGGTCGCGGACGAAGCTGACGAAGCCGCCTTTCGGGGAAATCTTCGGGTTGGTCGCGAAGCCGCCGCCATTGGTCAGCCGGCGAACCGCGGCCTTTCCGGTTCCGGCCAGGTCGTACAGGTAAAGCTCGCCGCCGAGCGGAAACAGCAGCGCCTTGCCATCGGGCGACCACTGGTAGTCGACGATGCCCGACAGAGCGGCGATGCGTTGGCGCTCGCGGCGCGCCTTCTCTTCATCGCTCAAGGTTTCCGTGCCGGGCAGCACCACCTTCGAGTCCACCAGCAGGCGCGTCTGTCCGCTGGCCACGTCGTATTCCCACAAGTCCAGCTGGTTGCGGTCGCTGTCCTTGCCGCGCAGGAAGGTCACCCGTGAACCATCCGGCGCGATTTGCGGCTTGGTCAGCGTCGGACCGGACAACGGCGCGCTGCCGGTGATGGCTTCGAGCGTGAGTTTGCTCTGAACGGGTTGGGCGGCGTTTGCGGCGGTCGAGAGCATCATCAAGGTGGCCAATATCAGTCGCATTAGGAATCCAGATTGTTTTCAGGTCGCCATTTCATTCACAGATCGTCATCCCGGCTTGACCAGCTTCGCGGTTAAAAATCGCCGGGATGACGACCTTACTTCGTTGAACTGCTTTGACCGAAGAGGTGCTTACGCTCTTCCTCGCTCAACGGCTTTCCCGCTTCCGGGTTCACCTTGTTCTTCCATGCGTACGCGCGTTCGGTCGCCGGCCGTGCGGCGATGGCCTCGTGCCAGCGCTTGATGTTGGGGAACGCTGCGAAATCGGCCGGCAGTTTGTCGTAGGCGCCGATCCACGGATAGGTCGAGATGTCGGCGATGGTGTAGACGTCGCCGGCCAGGAATTCATGTTCGGCCAGACGCTTGTCCATGACCCCGTGCAGGCGCGTGACTTCGCGGCCGTAGCGATCGATGGCGTAGGCGATGGGTTCGGGCGCATACACGTTGAAGTGGCCCATTTGTCCGGTCATCGGCCCCAATCCGCCCATCTGCCAGAACAGCCATTCCATGGCGGCGGTACGGCCGCGCAGGTCTTCCGGCAGGAACAGACCGGTCTTCTCCGCCAGGTATTGCAAGATCGCGCCGGATTCGAACACGCTGATCGGCGCGCCGCCATCGGCGGGCGCATGGTCGACGATCGCGGGCATCTTGTTGTTGGGGGAAATGGCCAGGTATTCCGATTTGAACTGGTCGCCGGCACCGATATTCACCGGTTTGATGCTGTATTCCAGCGCATGGCCTGCGTCTACCAGTTCTTCCAGCAATAGCGTGATCTTATGGCCGTTGGGGGTGGGCCAGTAGTGCAAATCGATCATGGTGGGGCTCGTTTATCGATGGAAACGGCAGTTTAGCGTCGTCGGCGCGCTTGGCAGCGTCATCATGGGCCGGTAACCTGCCGCATCCCCGCAACGCAGCATCCCGATCTTATGTCGCATCAACCGCCGACCCGCCTTGGCCCGCTTCCCACACTGATATTCGCCTCGCGCTGGCTGCAGTTGCCGCTTTATCTGGGCTTGATCGTCGCCCAAGCGGTGTATGTCTGGCAGTTCGGCGTGGAGTTGGTGCATCTGGTGAGCGAAGTGTTCCTGCATGGCGGCGAAGCCGAGCAGGCCGCCAAGCTGGCCGAAGGCGGCCCCACTGCCGAAGTGGCGATCATGCTGATCGTGCTGGGGCTGATCGATGTGGTCATGATCTCCAATCTGCTCATGATGGTGATCGTGGGCGGCTACGAAACCTTCGTCTCGCGTCTGCGCCTGGAAGGCCATCCGGACCAGCCGGAGTGGCTCAGCCACGTCAACGCCAGCATGCTGAAGGTGAAACTGGCCATGGCGATCATCGGCATCTCCTCCATCCACTTGCTGAAGACCTTCATCGAAGTCGGCGACCTAGGCATGCCGGACAGCAAGTTCACCGAATCGGGGGTGATGTGGCAGACCATCATCCACTGCGTGTTCATCCTCTCGGCCATCGGCATCGCCTACACCGACCGTTTGATGACCCACGTGACCAACAAGCCCAAGAGCGAGCACTGAATTCCTTTGATCGATCTCAGTGCCTGCGCTCGGCGCGGCGTAAAATAGCCGCGTGGATGTCTCTCACCTACTCGATGACCTGAACCCGGCGCAGCGCGAAGCGGTTTCCGCGCCGCCGGGTCATTACCTTGTGCTGGCCGGCGCCGGTTCCGGCAAGACGCGCGTGCTCACCCACCGCATCGCCTGGCTCAATGAAGTGCATGGCGTGCCGGTGCACGGCATCTTCGCCGTCACCTTCACCAACAAAGCCGCCGGCGAGATGCGCCACCGCGCCGATGCGCAGTTGCGCAACGGCAGCCGCGGCATGTGGATCGGCACCTTCCACGGTCTGGCCCACCGCCTGTTGCGCCTGCACTGGCAGGAAGCGAAATTGCCGGAAACCTTCCAGGTGCTGGATTCGGACGACCAGCTGCGTCTGGTCAAGCGCGTGGTGCAGCAGATGGAGCTGGACGAGGCGCGCTTTCCGCCGCGCCAGATCGCCTGGTGGATCAACGCGCAAAAGGACGAAGGCCGGCGCGCCGAGCATATCCAGCCCGGCGACGATCAGTGGACCGACACCCTGCGCCGCGCCTATGCGCTGTACCAGGAACGCTGCGACCGCGCCGGCCTGGTCGATTTCGCCGAACTGCTGCTGCGCGCGCATGAGCTGCTGCGCGACCAACCCGCGTTGCTGGCGCATTACCGCGCGCGCTTCCGCGAGATCCTGGTGGATGAATTCCAGGACACCAACGCCATCCAGTATGGATTCGTGCGCCTGCTCGCCGGCGACAGTGGGCATGTGTTCGTGGTCGGTGACGACGATCAGGCCATCTATGGCTGGCGCGGCGCCAAAGTGGAGAACGTGCAGCGCTTCCTCAAGGATTTTTCCAGCGCGCAGACCATCCGCCTGGAGCAGAACTACCGCTCCAGCGCCAACATCCTGGGCGCGGCCAATGCGGTGATCGCGCACAACCCCGACCGCATCGGCAAGCAGCTGTGGACCGATACCGGCGACGGCGAACCCATCGATCTGTACGCCGCCTACAACGAAGTCGACGAAGCGCGCTATGTCGTCGATCGCATCCTGCAGTGGGTGCGCGATGGCGGCAGTTACAGCGAGGCCGCGGTGCTTTATCGCAGCAACGCGCAGTCGCGCGCCTTCGAAGAAACGCTGCTGGCCGAACAGGTGCCGTACCGGGTCTACGGCGGCATGCGCTTCTTCGAACGCGCCGAAATCAAGGACACTCTGGCCTACCTGCGCATGATCGCCAATCGCGCCGACGATGCGGCTTTCGAGCGCGCGGTCAACACGCCCACGCGCGGCATCGGCGACCGCACCCTGGATGAAGTGCGCAAGCGCGCGCGCACGCTGTCGCAACCGTTGTTCGAAGCCGCGCGCGCGCTTTCGGTCGGCAACGAGCTGGCCGGTCGTGCGCGCAATGCGCTGGCGGGCTTCATCGCCCTGATCGAAACCTTGACGGCGGAAGTCGCCGAGCTCGATCTCAAGGACAAGATCGATCATGTGCTGATGCGTTCCGGGCTGCGCGATTTCTACCTCAACGAAAGCAAGGGCCAGCTGGATTCGCGCACCGAGAACCTGGACGAACTGGTTTCCGTCGCCTCGCGTTTCGTGCGCCGCGACGATGAAGAGACCGAGGGAATGAGCGAGCTGACCGCCTTCCTCGCCTATGCCTCGTTGGAAGCCGGCGAAGGCCAGGCCCAGGCGGGCGAGGATGGCGTGCAACTGATGACGCTGCATTCGGCCAAGGGGCTGGAATTCCCGCTCGTGTTCCTGGGCGGCATGGAAGAAGGACTTTTCCCCAGCAGCAAATCGCTGGACGAAAGCGGACGGCTGGAGGAGGAGCGTCGCCTGGCTTACGTCGGCATCACCCGCGCGCGACAGAAACTGATGCTGAGCTACGCGGAGACGCGCCGCATCCACGGCCAGGACATGTACGGTATCCCCTCGCGTTTCCTGCGCGAGATTCCGCCGCACCTGCTGCATGAGGTGCGGCCCAAGGTGCAGGTGTCGCGCACCTACTCGGCCGGCGCGTCCCGCAGCTTCGGCCACGCGCCCATCGAAGCGCCGCCGCTCAAGCTGGGCGCCAACGTCTCGCATCCGAAATTCGGACAGGGCGTCGTCACCGACTACGAAGGCACAGGTGCCCACGCCCGCGTGCAGGTGAACTTCGACGCGGAAGGCAGCAAGTGGCTGGTGCTGGCTTATGCGAACCTGCAGGTGATGTGACCGCCACTCGGCGCGCGTGACCGATGGCATATGCGGCGCGGCCGAGTGCGTGAGTTACTCGCGGTAGAACGTCCCGGAGCAAGCCCATGCAGACCCAAGCTCAATCCTCAACCCCGCCGGGAAAAATACGGCGCTGGGTGCGCACGGAACTGCCGCAGATCGCCCTGATGCTGGTGCTGCTGGCGGCGGCGCGGGACTCGTTCGCCAATCATTACTACGTGCCGTCGGGTTCGATGGAGCACACGTTGGAGATCGGCGATCGGGTGGCGGTCGACATGCGGGCCTATGGGGTGCGCCTGCCGTTCACGAACGTGCAACTCATCGCTACCGGCAAGCCCGAACGCGGCGACATCGCGGTGTTCGATTCGCCGCAGGACGGCATCCGGTTGATCAAGCGCGTGGCCGCAGTGGCGGGGGACGAAGTGGAACTGGTCGACGGCAGGCTGAGCATCAATGGCGTGCCGCTGGAAACGATCGAGGCCGCGGATATCGAGGTGTTCCGTAACCATCGCGCGATGCTCAACCTGTCGCACGGCGGCGGACCGGATATCCATGGGTTGACCATTCCCGATGGCGAGGTGCTGATGTTGGGCGATGCGCGCGGCAACAGCATCGATGGGCGCTTCTTCGGACTGGTGCCGGTGGGCGAGCTGTACGGGCGTGCGGTCGCCGTCTATCACCGCCGCGGCGAAGGCTTCGCCTGGCGCAGGCTTTGATCGCGCGCCCGGCCTTCGCCGTTGCCGCAGGGTCTCCCCGCGGCAACGGGCCGGAACCCGGACGCGTGGTCAGTTCGGTTTGGTGTAAGTGACTTCCAGCTTGTAGTTGCCCGCCGCATAGCCCCGCACCATCACGTAGATCTTGTTGCGGTTGGCCGGCACTTCCAGTTCGCAGGTTTCGTTGGCGTGGCTCAGGTAGGGGCGGCAAATCCAGCTCGAGGTGTCGGGCGGGCCGACATAGCGCACGTACAGGTCCGGGTCGCCTGCGTTGCCGCCGACGCCTTGCATCTTTACTTGGGCGATCGAACCCGGTTTGGTCGAGAACGGGCCGTACTGTTTCTTCGCGCCCTTGGCCACGGATTGGTTGTCGAACGTCTTGGTTTCCACAGTGCCTGTCGCAGGCGCTTCTGGCGCGTGGTAAATGCACTGCGTCAGGTTCTCCGGGTTGTTGCTGCCCTTTCCATACAGGCAGGCCGACCCGGCCTTGTCCAGGCCGGTCAGCACCAGCGACCAGTCGCCGCCGCCGTTGCACTGCGGATAGTGCATGACCGAGAACTTGTCATAAGCGGTCAACGGCTCGAACTGGTCGTCCTCGAAGCAGGTGCCGGCCTCGGGGCGCGTGTGTTCGTGGCGCAGGCCCAGCGTATGGCCCAGTTCATGGCGCAGGATGCCGACCAACTGCAACGGTTCGCCGGGCGCAAGGTCGAAGGAAGAATTGTCGATCAACACGTTGCGATCGCTGCGCTGGTCGCTGGGAAAGAAAGCGCGCGCCAGGTATTCGCCGTCCACGTCCACGGGCCGCACGTCGAACAGTACGTTCGGATTGCTCGCGTTGCAGCCGCCGTCCTGGGCCGGAACATGGATGAAATCCACCTTCGCCGCTTCTTCCCAGCTTCTCGACGCCGCTTCCATGTCGGCGATCACCGCGGCTTTGTGCGTGCCGAAGGCATTGCTGACGCAGTAGGTAAGCTGCTTCTTCTTTTCGCTGGTCCAGATGTCGACGCCGCCGGTTGCGCCTTTGGCGGCGGCCAGCGCGACGGTCAGTTTTCCATTGGCCACGCCGTCGGCTTCCTTCTGCATCTTGTCGAAAAATTCCTGCAGGAGCTTCCGGTCCGGAATGGCGATGTCGCCATTGACGATGTACTTGCCGCCTTCGCCGGGCTCCTTGTAGACCGAAGCCTCGAACTCCTCGAAGGTCTTGCCGACCCATTTCTTGCGCGCGGCATCGGCCGCTTCGGCGATGGATTTCTCGGCAGTGGCGATGTTCTCGTCGGTCGCTTCGACCGCGCCCGTGGCGGGTTTGATGTCGCTGTCGGCCGGTGTTGGCGCAGGCTCGACCGGGGGCGCGGTGCTCGTCGCAGGCGGGGTGTCTTGCTTGCAGGCGGCAAGCGCCAATACCAGGGACAGCGTCAGCAAGGCACGCGCGGGGGATGAAGTGGATGGGTTCACGGTTCTATTCCTTTTTTGAGGGGCAGGGTGCTTCGACGACGTTGAGCAGATCGACATCGGCCGAGATCTTGCGGATCTCGGTCAACGCGGCCTGCGCGTCGTTGGCGTTGCGGAATTCGACGCAAAGCCGTGATTCGCCTTCAAGGCCGATGCGCTGGTACTGCACGGCGGTGACGGCGGCGGTCGCTTGCTGCCGTTCCAGCAGCGCGCGGATTTGCTTGAATGCTTCGCGGGTTTCGGCGGGGACGCCCTTGCCGCGCGAAAGTGCGTTGATGGTGATGTGGGTGGGCGCCTCCTCCTTGGCGCCGGCGACAGGCAAGGTCGGCGATGGCGTCGGTTTCACGGGCGTCTTGCCGGTGGTGATGGGTCTTGGTTTCGGTGGAGGCGGTGGGCTCTCGACGGCCGGCACGGGCGCGGCCGCTGGCTCCGGCAACGGAGCCGCCGGTACGGTCGTTTCGGTGGCAGGCGTATCGGGTGCGATGGGGGCGGGCTCGGAAGGTGCGTTGCCGGCGCCCTCGGGTGGCGGCGCAGAGGCGCTGCAGGCCGCGCAGGCGCAAGCCAAAGTCAGCACCATCATCAACACCGCGCTCGACGCAATGAAGGGAACGCGGGTTGTGTTCATGGCGTCCCCGACATGCGCGCACTGAGCGCGCGCGAAGCTTTCGGCTTCACCGCATTGGGCGCCTGCAGTTCGCCTGGACGCGGCGCCTCCAGCGCGCGCAGGAACGCTTCGGGGTCGCGCATCGCCAGGTCCAACAGTTCGGCGCCGAAGCGCTCCAATTCGGCGTCCAGGTCCGCGGGCTGCCCGAGCATGCGCTGCAGTCCCGCACGCAGATCGGCGGGATCGCGATCCAAGGTGCGCGACAGCAGGCTGACGGTGTCGTCCTTCGGCGGCGCGCGCAATTGCGTGCGCGGCGAGCCGAGCGGCTGGCGCAGCAAGCGGTCGAGATTGAGGATGCCCTTGCCGTAGCGATTGGCGTCCCATCCCGGCGGCACGCGAGCGCTGGCCTGCATCGCCTGTACGAAGAGATCGCGTCGGGTCAGGCTTCCTTGCGCGGCCTTGATGCGATCGCGTCCGTGGAAGGCGATCCAGCTGGCGGCCGCGCCCGCGACGGCCGCGGTGGCGAACGAGGTGCCGTTGCCGGGACTGGACTCGATGCCGGTGGCACCGGCCACCGCGTCGGCGACATAGACATCCTCGCCCGGCGCGGAGATATCCACCGCACGTCCCTTCGACGAGCCCTTCCACGGCTTGTTATCGACGTTGGTGGCGCCCACCGCGATGGCGTTGTCGTAGCTGGCCGGCGCCACCACCATGCCGATGCAGTTGCCGGCCGCATTGACCACGATGATGTCGCGGCGCACCGCGTCGTTGATGGCGCGTTCCAGGCCGAAGAAGGCGCGCCCGCCCAGGCTCATCGAGATCACGTCGCACTGCGCCTTGGTCGCATGGCGCACGGCGCGCGCGGTGTTGGAGTCCAGTACGCGGATCACGCTGTTGAAGGTGCGGATGGGCACCAGCGTCGCTTTCGGCGCCAATCCGTCGATGCGGCCGGGCGCGGTGGTGTTGCCGTTGGCATCGAAGCCGCCGTCGCTGATCAGCACGCTTCCGGTCTTGGTGCCGTGGCCTGGATTGCCGGAATAGCCCAGCGGATCGCGCGCGTCGTTACCGCCTTCCATCAGGTTGAGGGTGAAGCTGCGGTCGATGCGGCCAGAATCCAGATCGACGTGATCGGTCCAGCCGCTGTCCGGATGGCAGATGCGCACGCCTTCGCCCAACTGCTTGCCGCCACTCGGCGGCGTCAGCTTGCGCGCGGCCTCGACGGCCATGTGGTCCCCGTCCAGCGACCAGGCGGGATTCTGCGGCGCGGGGACGCCTTCGTCGCCGAAGCACGCCGCTACCGCGGCACGCTTCTGTGCTTCGACCAGGGTGTCCTCGCTGTCCGGTTCCACTTGCGGGAAGCCGCCGCGTTCCCGGAGCGCATTCGCCGAATCCCAAGGGTTGCCTTGGGGTGGATCGGACACGCGTACGCGGTAGATGCGCGACAGTCCTTCGGGATCGTCGTCGGCAGGCACGTCGGGGAACAGGGGTTCGATGCTGACCACGCTGGCGAAAACATCATCGGCGGCCGTGCGCAGATCGGCGAGCGGTTGCGTGGGTGCGAGCTCCACGACATAACCCTGCGTGTAGCCGGGGGTCGCGGCCGGTGTCGGTACGGCGGGCGTATCGCGAGGTGGTGCGCTCGCCGTGGGGGCGTTGTCGGGCTTGCATCCCGCGAGGACAACTAAAATCAGGCACACGGACAGATGACGCATTGGCTCGTCCTCAAAGAGTGGAAGGCAGTACGCAGACGCGCGGATCGCTGCGCCAGGCAGGGGCGGCGATATCGAGCCGTTCGACTACCTTGGTGATGGGCAGCACCGCTTCGTGCGCGCGCCAGCCGGCGGCCCATGGTTCGGAAAGATCCTCCTGCCCGTCGAACAGCAGTCCGATCACCGCATGCGAGCGCCGGTGGTAGACCGGCGAGCCGGAATTGCCGCGATAGGTGTCGCTGTCGGCGCCGATGGTCGGCTGTTTGTCGAAACGCACGCTGATGTATTCGTAGTAGGACGGGCCGTCGCCCTCGCGCAGTTGGTAGCTGTCGACGAATTCCTTGAGCTTGCCTTCGCGGTAGGACTGGTCCTCGGCCTCGACGGAATCGAATTCCGCGCTGACCAGCAGCTTCATGGTGATGTACTCGTCCGGAGTGACCCGGAACGGGAAGTACACGAAGCTGTTGTCGTGCACCGTGCGCGGTTCGCCCAAGGGATAACCGATGACGTACAGCGGATCGTCGCGTTTCACCTGCGCCAGCGACAGGCATTGCGGGGGATACGCGGCGCCGGGCAGCACGCCGTCGGCGTTGGCGCCGAGTTCGAGCAGCACGAAATCCAGATTGCCGCGTTCGTCTTCATCGCTCAGCTGGATCGCAGTCACCGGAAAGACCTGTCTCGCCAGATGATTGCCGTCCAGGTCGTCCTCGTAGTCGAAAACGGCCTCGAACTCCTCCGGGGTTTCCTCGATGATGCAATGGTTGTTGGTCAGCGCCAGTTTCTCGCCGATCAGCACCGCGCTGCACCGCGGCTTCTCTTCCTGCCGCGCCCTGAGCGCGAAAGCGCCGCGCGAATTGGCGTAGATGCGCTGGTAGGTCTGCGGCGGATAGCGGTCGTCGTGATCCAGCCCGTACAGCGACTTGTTGAGGCGGCGGACTTCCGCGTGCTGCTCCACCAGTTCGCGCTGTTCCAGACGCTGGCTGTCGTTCAGCGCTTTGTAGGCCTGCACCAGCTGCCGCTCGGTGTTTTCCGCGCTGCGTTTGAGCTTCAGTAGGTCGGCCTCGGTCGCGTCGGCGCCCAGCGCGGTTTCCGCGATGCTGCTCATGCGCCGCTGCGCGGCATCGACATTGCGGTACTTGGCGCGCTGCGCGGGCGCGAGATCGTTCCAGCGTTTGGTGGCCTGCAGCTGCACATTCTGCAACTGCACCGAATCTCCGGGACCGTCGATCACGGCGGCCTGCACCGGCATCTGCCGCACCTGCTGCGCGACCGCATCGGCATTGGATACCGCCACCGCCGAATCGGCCGTCTGCAGCACCACTTTGCCGCCTTGTTTGGTGATTTCCACCGGCACCACGACGCCCTGCGGTCGACGCCGCACCTGTTCGCGCAGTTCGCTGGTGCTGATGCGTTGCTCGCGCGGCGCGTCTTGGGCCAAGGCCGCCAACGGCGGCATGCAGCATAGGAACAGGGCAAGACCGGCGCCGAAACCAGGGTGATTCATTGCGTGGGATCTCCCGGGGGAAAGATCGTGCGATGTGAATTATTTACGTCGCGCAATACTGCTGCGTAACAGTACCAACGCGGTTGCACGCGACTTCGGGCCATCGCATCGCAGGCTGTCCGGCTCGGCTTCGATGCCGCGTTGAGAAGAGTTAACGGCGTGGGGTGGGCGCGTCGCGATGACGCCGAAGCAACGGCTACGCGCGCACCAGCGCAGCGACAAGAATGGAGATTGCCCGTGGATAACCGCATCGCTCGACTCTCGTTTTCATTGCTGGCGCCTTTCGCGCTGGTCACCTGCACGCAGGACGCGCGCGTGCGTCCGCAAGAGCCTTCTTCATCGACTAGCGATGCAGGCGCGGCCTCGCTGTCCGCCGCTTTGTTGCCTGCGGCTACCGGCTGCGCGCCAGGAACGCGCTGCCTGTCCGTCACCGGCACCGGAAGGCCATTGGCCAGCGGAACCTTTGTCGCGCAATGCCGCGGCAAGTTCGCCGATTTCATCGTGCCCAAGACCACGCTCTCGAACACGTACGCCGGCCCATGGTTCCAGCCGAATCTGCTCGAACAGGCTTCCACCGGCGTGCCGAGCGGCTCGCGTCCGTGGCTCGCTTTCGATCCGCGCGATCCCGACGAAAGGCTGGCTTACGCGTTGGCACTGCGCAATTACGCGTTCAGTAGCGCGATCGCGCGCGGTCTGACCCCGCAACTCACCGCCGATGCCGACTATCGCGATCCTGCGGGCGGCACGGTGAGCGCGGCGCAACGCAACCAGAAGTGGTATCCCGCACCGCGCATGTTCTACGGACCCACCAACTCGCCCGGCACGCGCGAAGCCGCGCATGGCATGACCTTGGAGCGCAGCGTCCGCGTCGGCGAACTCGGCGGCAATACCGTCGCCTTCCAGAACTACGCCGTCGCCTACTACGACGCGCGCGGCGGGCGCGTTTTCCAACGGTTATGGAAAACGGCCACGCCCGGCGTCGATCAGCCCAAGCTCAGCGGGATGAAGTTCACCGAGGGCAGCTTCGTGTTCAAGCTGCTGTACAGCGCGGCAGCGCCGAGCGCGTTCCCCCAGGATCTGCTGGCCGGATCGCTCAAGGTCGACATTCTCCCCAATCCGGGCGGAGCGGCGGTGCCGGTGCGGCTGATGCAGATCGACATTGCGGTCAAGGACAAGCGGGCCAGCGACACCGGCTGGTACTTCGCCACTTACGCCTACGATGCTTCGCAGTCCGGCGCGTCGCCGTGGAAGAAGATGGCGCCGGTCGGGCTGATGTGGGGCAACGATCCCGACGGCGCGCCGATCACCGAATCATGGATCAATCCCGCGGCACCGGCCTACGCCCTCGCGCACCTGGGCGTCGATGGCCGCCTCAATGGACCGGTGGACAATCCCGCTTCGGCCTGCATGAGTTGCCACAGCACCGCGCAAGCGCCCTCGTTCGCGTCCATGCTGCCCACCGGCGCTTGCGCGCAACCGCCTTTCCGCGCGGACTGGTTCCGCAACCTGCGCGGCACCACCGCGTTCGGACGTCGCCAGGCCTCGGGGCAGACCTGTCAGACCAATCTGCCGTCCGGCGTGACCGTCACCGCCGCGGACTACTCACTGCAGCTGTCGGCGACGGTGGCGCGCGCCTTGCCCACCGCTACCGGCGGACCGACCTTCAACCCCTGCACCTGGAATGAGAATGCGCCGCCGCCTTCGGCGCTGGTCGCACTTTCGCCGCAGGCGGCGCGATTGCAGCAGGCCGATATCGAACAGTACGAAGTGACACGCGATCCCTGAGAAGCGGTCGCGCGAGGTATTGAAGAGCGTCGGGGACGTAGCCCCGATCTACGTAGGTCGGGGCTACGTCCCCGACTGCATGCCGGAATCACTCACCAGCCGTAGAGCTTCCAATACACCGGCGAAATGTCCTTCTCGCCGGCGCCCTTGCTGTGGTCCAGGCGGCCGTCGCCGTTCTCGTCCATCAGGTAATAGGGCACGCCGCGCGATGGCGTCACCTTGACCATGCGCAACTGGTTGGCGACGCGGTATTCCTCGATGACGTCGCCATTGGGCTCGGTGCGCACCGCGACCTGCGCGTCGGCCAGGTTCATGTCCTGATCGTTCTGTGCGGTCATCGAGGCGCAACCGGCAAGCGCCAGCAAGGATGCGCCCAACAGGCCTTTGATAGGGGTGTTCATGGGGGATCTCGCTGCCGTACCGGGGTCTGGGATTATGCGCCGGCAGCGCTAAGCGTGCGTGAGAGCACGGGGTAGCGCATGCAGGGTTAGGACGCACAGGGTTAGGACACACGGGGTTAGAATCGTGCCCATGCCCAGACTCGTACTGATCGACGGTTCCAGTTACCTCTATCGCGCCTTCCATGCGCTTCCGCCGTTGACCAATGCCGCGGGCGAGCCCACCGGCGCGTTGTTCGGCGTGGTCAATATGCTGCGTGCGACGTTGAAGGAGAATCCTGAATACGTCGCCTTCGTGGTCGACGCACCTGGCAAGACCTTCCGCGACGACCTGTATCCGCTGTACAAGGCCAATCGCGCCGCAATGCCGGACGACCTGCGCGCGCAGGTGCTGCCGATGTGCGAGATCGTGCAGGCCTTGGGCATGCCCATCCTGCGCATCGATGGCGTGGAAGCCGACGACGTGATCGGCACCCTGGCCCTGCAAGCCAATGCCGATGGCATCGAGGTGACCATTTCCACCGGCGACAAGGATTTCGCGCAACTCGTGCGGCCCGGGCTGGCGCTGGTCAATACCATGAGCGGCAGCCGCATGGATTCGGACGAAACCGTGTTCGATAAATTCGGAGTGAAACCCGGGCAGATCGTCGACCTGCTCGCGCTGATGGGCGATGCCGTGGACAACGTGCCGGGCGTGGAGAAATGCGGTCCCAAGACCGCAGCCAAATGGCTGGCCGAATACGGCACCCTGGAAGGGGTGATGGCGCACGCCGCCGAGATCAAGGGCAAGATCGGCGACAACCTACGCGCCGCGCTGGAACGCCTGCCGCTGAATCGCGCGCTGGTCACCATCAAGACCGACGTCGCCTTGGACGGCAATGCGCAAAGCCTGGGCATGCGCGAACGCGATACCGATTCGCTGCGGCAGCTGTACCAACGTTACGGATTCAACCAGGCGCTGAAGGAGTTGGGCGGCGAAGTTGCCGGACCGGTCGCTGAAAAGGAACCCGGCCGCGCGCGCGGCAACGGCTTCGTGGCGGCGGCGAGCATGGAAACGGCTGCACTCGATCCCGCGCTTTCGGCGCAGGGCGAGTACGAAGCGGTGCTGACCGAGGAACAGCTCGGCGCGCTGATAGGCGCGCTGCAGCGCGCCGACGAGTTCGCTTTCGACAGCGAAACCGACAGCCTGGATCCGATGCAGGCCAATCTGGTGGGACTGAGCTTCTCGGTCGAACCCGGCAAGGCGGTCTACCTTCCGCTGGCGCACGAATATCCCGGCGTGCCGGCGCAGCTCGACCGGGCGAAAACGCTGACCGCGCTTTCGCCCTTGTTCGCGGACGCCGGCAAGAAGAAACTCGGCCAGCACGGAAAATACGACCTGCACGTACTGCGCCGCCACGGCGTAGCAGTGGCCGGTTATGCAGACGACACCATGCTGGAAAGCTTCGTGTTGAACTCGGGCAGCAGCCGCCACGACATGGACAGCCTGGCCAAGCGTTATCTGGGCTACGACACGATCAAGTACGAACAGGTCGCCGGCAAAGGCGCCAAGCAGATCCTGTTCTCGCAGGTCGCACTGGACGACGCCACGCGCTACGCCGCCGAGGACGCCGACGTCACCCTGCGCCTGCACCGGGCGCTGTCGTCCAAGCTGGCCGCCGAACCCGGCCTGGAAAGCGTCTACCGCGAAATCGAGATGCCGTTGGTGCCGGTGCTGGAGCGCATCGAAGCCAATGGGGTGATGATCGACGCCGACGAACTGCGCCGCCAGTCCGCCGATCTGTCCAAGCGCATGCTCATCGCGCAGCAGAAGGCGACCGAACTGGCCGGGCGCACCTTCAACCTCGACTCGCCCAAGCAGCTGCAGGCCTTGCTGTTCGACGAACTGAAACTGCCGGCGGTGCTGAAGACGCCGACCGGCCAGCCTTCCACCAACGAGGAAGCGCTGGAAGCCATCGCCGACCAGCACGAACTGCCGCGCGTCATCCTCGAATACCGCGGCCTGGCGAAACTGCGCAGCACCTACACCGACAAGCTGCCGGAAATGGTCAACGCGCAGACCGGCCGCGTGCACACCAGCTACCACCAGGCCGGCGCGGCGACCGGCCGCCTTTCTTCGTCCGATCCCAACCTGCAGAACATTCCGATCCGCACCGACGACGGCCGCCGCATCCGCCGCGCCTTCGTGGCGCCGCCCGGGCGCAAGCTGATCGCCTGCGACTACTCGCAGATCGAACTGCGGATCATGGCGCACCTGTCCGAAGATCCCGGGCTGGTGCGTGCGTTCGAATCCGGCGTCGACGTGCACAAGGCCACCGCGGCGGAAGTCTTCGGCCGCAAGCTCGAAGAAGTCACCGGCAACGAGCGCCGCGCCGCCAAGGCGATCAACTTCGGCCTGATGTATGGCATGAGCGCGTTCGGGCTGGCGCGCCAGCTGGGCATCGGTCGTGGCGAAGCGCAGGACTACATCGCCTTGTACTTCAGCCGCTATCCGGGCGTGCGCGACTACATGGAACGTACGCGCCAGCAGGCGCGCGAGCAGGGCTACGTGGAAACGGTGTTCGGCCGCCGCCTGTATCTGGATTACATCAACAAGGGCACGCAAGGCCAGCGCGCCGGCGCAGAGCGCGCCGCGATCAACGCGCCGATGCAGGGCACCGCCGCGGACATCATC
This sequence comes from Pseudoxanthomonas sacheonensis, assembly GCF_031455975.1. Taxonomy (GTDB): domain Bacteria; phylum Pseudomonadota; class Gammaproteobacteria; order Xanthomonadales; family Xanthomonadaceae; genus Pseudoxanthomonas_A; species Pseudoxanthomonas_A sacheonensis_A. The sequence continues at coordinate 909,354 of NZ_JAVDTT010000002.1, forward strand.
AAACGCGCCATGATCGCGGTGGATGCCTGGCTGGTCGATCACGCTTCGCGCGCGCTGATGATCCTGCAGGTGCACGATGAACTGGTGTTCGAAGCTGAACAAGATTTCGTCGAGACCCTGCTCCGCGAAGTCACCGGGAGAATGGCGGGCGCCGCTAATCTCTCCGTTCCGCTGGTGGTCGACAGCGGCGTGGGCGATAACTGGGACGAAGCGCATTGATGCGGCTATTTCGGCCCAAACCTGTGACAAAGCCGCTAGTTACGGCTCATACCTGTGCGAAGGCTTGCGTTTCTAATTCAGTACTGGCAAGTTCAATAAACTGAATCTGTCTTAAACCTTACGGTTTTTTAACCGGAATCTTCACGAACTATCCATGCGCGGTCTGGTCATATAGCCCGTGACAGATGCAAGGTCTGTCACTGGATCTCTCCCATCCCCTGGAGTGATCTCCGGAACGAAGGCCCCTCCCCAGGCCTAGTTCCCTGGCCCCGCTGACCCCCCCCTGGTCGGTGGGGCTTTTTATTTGCGGCAAGACAATCTGCGGATCGCGCGGCGCTCTGCGCTACTGTGCGCGCATCCTCGTATCGGAATCGGACCATGCCGCACGTGTTTGAAGAGATGTTCGACCTGGCCATGCCCTGGTGGTCTTTCGTGTTGCGCGCGTGCATCGTGTATTTCGTGCTGCTGGTGATGATCCGCGCTTCCGGCAAACGCACCATGGGCCAGTTCACTCCGTTCGACATGCTGCTGGTGGTGTTGCTGGGCAATGCGGTGCAGAACGCGTTGCTGGGGCAGGACACCTCCGTCGGTGGCGGCTTGCTGCTGGCGCTGACCCTGATCGCGCTCAACTGGACCGTGGGCCTGCTATCGGCACGCAGTGCGAAAGTGGAATCGCTGATCGAAGGCTCGCCGGTGCTGCTGGCGCGCGAAGGCAAGGTCTACAAGGAGGTGTTGCGCAAGGAACTGATCAGTCGCGCGGATTTCGACCGCGCGCTGCGCGAGGCCGGTTGCATCGGCATCGACGACATTCAGTCGGCGGTACTGGAGACCAACGGCCACATCACCATCGTGACGAAAGGCCGGACGGATTAGGTCAACCGAGCTCGGTCAGCCAGTCCCGGGGGCGCAGGTAGCCAGCCAAGCGCGATTCCGGGCTGCCGTCCTCCGGTACGAATCCGTACTCCCAACGCACGCGGGGCGGCAGGCTCATCAGAATGCTTTCGCTGCGGCCGCCGCTTTGCAGGCCGAATAGGGTGCCGCGGTCGTAGACCAGGTTGAACTCCACGTAACGTCCGCGCCGATACAGCTGGAACTCGCGCTCGCGTTCGCCATAGGGCGTGTCCTTGCGACGTTCGACGAGGGGCAGGTAGGCATCGAGGAAGCCATCGCCGACCGCGCGCTGATAGGCGAAGTCGCGTTCGAAATCGCTGCCGAGATCATCGAAGAACAAGCCGCCGACGCCGCGCGTCTCGTTACGGTGCTTGAGGAAGAAGTAGTCGTCGCACCAGCGCTTGTGCGCGCCGTAGCGCTCGGCGCCGCCGAACGGTTCGCACAGCGCGCGCGCGGTGCGGTGCCAATGCAGCACGTCCTCGTCGAACGGATAGAACGGGGTCAGGTCGAAACCGCCGCCGAACCACCACGCCACGGTTTCGCCATCGCGCTCGGCGCGGAAGTGGCGCACGTTGGCGTGGGTGGTGGGCAGGTAGGGATTGCGGGGGTGGAACACCAGCGAGACGCCGACTGCGCGCCATGACGCGCCAGCGAGTTCCGGGCGGGCTGCGCTGGCGGAAGGTGGAAGCTTGGTTCCGGAAACATCCGAGAAACCCACTCCAGCCTGCTCGAACACCGTGCCCTCGCGCAGGATGCGCGTGCGGCCGCCGCCGCCTTCGACGCGCGTCCAGTTGTCTTCCACGAAGCGCGCACCGCCATCGGCAGTCTCGATGGCGCCGCAGATACGGTCCTGCAAGCCGGTCAAATAGTCGCGGACGTCTTCGATATCGTTCATGCGCACATTCTAGCGGTGCGTGGACGCGGCTGCCTTGACCAGAATCATCGGCGAGAGGGCGTAGCTCGAATTGCCTCTTAAACAGATACTGCTTGGCGTCAATCCTTGTTGGGTTTGTTCCCGTCTTCGCCGTCTTCGGTGGGCAACTCCGCTTCCATCGAATCGCCCAACTGCTGCAAAGCGTGGGCCATTCCCAGCATTTCCCAGTTGCTGGTTTCGCGCACGTCGCAGGCGACATGCTTGGGATCCGCGTCGCACAACTGGTCCAGCGAATCGATCACCGATTCGTCGCCGGCGTTGGCGTACACCTGGGTCAGGTTCTCGCAACCGGTGCGCACGCCCTGCGCGCAGACCTGCTGGTAATAGACCTTGGCGCCGGTCCAGTCGCCCTGCAGCGCACGCTGGTTGCCCAAGGCATTGCAGCCCTGCAGCTTGCCCGCATCGCAACAGGCCTTGGCGCCGCCTTCTTGCATGATCGCCGGACAGTCCTGCTCCAGCGGCTTCTCGACATAGGCCACCGGTGCGCTGCAGCGGTCGGCGCCTCCCTGACGTTGGTACAGAGCGAACTCGTTCCAGCTGTCGATGCCCAGCATGCGTTGTGCGTCGAGCACGCGGAACACGAAATCGCCGCCCTTGTCGTGGCGCATGCGCACCAAACCATTCTCCAGCCGCGCGCGCATGCGGCCGCCCAGGCCGGCTTCGACCATGCCGCGGTCGCCGAACTTCAGTTCCGACATCAGGCCGGTAGCGGCCGCATAGTCGCCGCAGGGCAGCTGCGTAGCCGACACGAAGCGCTGATCCTGATCGCTCAAGCCGAGCAGCGGTTCGGCCTTCTTGCAGGCGTCCGGGTCGCCGCCTTCGCTGCATGCGGTCTGCAAGGCGCTGCGCGCCTGCAGGTAGCGGCCGGCGCCCCACAATTTTCCGGCGGCGTTGTTGCAGACCACCGCCGAGCGGGTACGGTTGCACATGGCGATGCTCTGATCCAGGCGCGGAGCAGGCAACACCGCAGCATCGGCGTACATCGAGCCGAGCGCGCCGACCAAACTCTTGGCGATCTGCTCGCCCAGGATTTCCTTGGCCGCGGCCACGCATCCTTCCTCCGAGAAAGTCGGCGTGCCTTCCTGGCAGACGGGCGGCTTTTCGATCTCCGGTTCGGTCGGCCCCGACGCCTTGGCCTGCGTCTGATACAGATCGATCAATTTGTCGCAGGCGAAGGGCAGGGCTTCCGTCTCGCACCATCGCTGCAGGGTGGTTTCGTCGGCGCCGTAGGCGTTGTCCAGGCACTGCGGCAGATCGGCGCGGCAGGTGCCGGCGGCTGCCGCGGGCAGCAAGGGCGCGCAGGCCGCGGATTCGGACAGCACATACTCGTGGAAACCAAGGTCGTCGCTAATGCGGTTGTCGGCGTCGACCTTGTACTTGGAGATATAGCCCGCCTCCAGGTCCGCCATCTGCAATTCGGCGCCGGTGCGGCGGTACTCGAAGCGGCGCGGCGCGCTGCCGGCCGACAGTTGCCGTGCCTGCGAGTCGCTCTCGATCAGCAGCCGGGAGTCCTCATTCTTCTGATCCTGATAGACGCCGCATGCGAGTTTCGCGGCATAGGCATGGTCGGCGACAAGCAATAGCGCGGCCAGCAGGCCGAGCCTTCCAATTCCGTTTGGCATGGAGCACTCCGTAACTAACGTGGGGACAGCGCGACATTATCCATGATCGCCAGGCGCCAGCTGCTCGATTTGGGCCGGCGACCCGAATGAAGCGTCAGACGTCTTTCGACCACATCGGGGTCAGCGTCGTGACTTGCGGCGGACCGGACAGCAGCGGCTCGACTTCCTGCAGATAGGCAGCGTAGCTGTCCGTCTTCAGGAATTCGCCAGCCGCCTCGGCGCTGGCGTACTGCTGAAACGCCACGATCGCATCCGGGTCGGCATTATCGAAGCAATAGAAATAGGCGAGATGGCCGGGATTGGCCGAAACCGCCGGCGCCATGTGCCGTTCCCATACTTTCCTGACTTCATCCCGTTTTCCGGGCTGGGTCTTGTGTTTGATGATGAGTGCAAGAGAGGTCATTGAAGTTCCTTCTGTGGATCGATTAGGCGCTGTTATCGACGATCGAACTCGGCGCGCACCGCCGGCGTGCATAGTTTCCAGATGATCCAGGCGTGCAGGGCGGCGAACACCACGGCCACCAGGCCGCCCATTAGCATCGCCGCGGTCATGAAGGTCTCGAACTCCGGCGGCAGGGTCTGGCCCTGCGGAAGCGCACCGGCCTGGATGGCCAGCATGCCTTCGGTGAACTGTGGGATGGCCAGCACGCAGGCGAACTGCCACAGCGCGCCGAGCACCAGCACCGCGATGAATCCGACCCTGCCCCATTCCTTCCGCTTCAGCACGCCCCAGGACACCCATAGGAAGATCGCCGACAGCACCGTCATCAGCAGGCCCATCAGCAGGGTGTGGGTGTAGATCCAATGCATCAGCGGCGGCAACTGCGGGAGCTCGCCGCCATACGGATTGAGCATGCGCAGGTAATAGTCCTGCGGCATCACCAGTCCCATCACCGTCTGCACCAGGCCATACAGCACGCCAAGCAACGCCAGCGCGATCGAGATCCAGGCCAGCACGGTCACGAAGCTGTTGACCGGGCGCGCGAGGTGCGGAATGGGCGGCGGCAGGTTCATGTCAGGCAGGCTCATTTCAGGTTTTCCTCGAACAGCTTGAGCACGCGTTTGTATTCGTCCAGCCAGGAATCGGCGCGGGTGAAGCTGTGGCGCTCCAGCGGATAGGGCGCGATTTCCCAATTGTCCTTGTGCAGTTCTATCAGTTTCTGGGTGAGCACCACCGAATCGCGGAAGAACACGTTGTCGTCGATCATGCCGTGAGCGATGAGCAGGTGGTCCTGCAGGCCCGCCGCGTATTCGATGGGGGAGGATTTGCGGTAGGCCTCCGGGTCCAGTTCGGGCGTGTTGAGGATGTTGCTGGTGTATTCGTGGTTGTACTGGGTCCAGTCCACCACCGGACGCAGCGCCGCGCCGGCCTTGAATTTGCCGGGTTCGCGGAATAGCGCCATGAAGGTCATGAAGCCGCCGTAAGAGCCGCCGTAGATGCCGGCGCGGTCGCGGTCGCCTTGCTTGTTGGTCACCAGCCAGTCCAGCCCATCGAGGTAGTCGTCGAGTTCTGGATGGCCCATGTTGCGGTAGATCGCGGCGCGCCAGTCGCGGCCGTAGCCTTCGCTGCCGCGGTAGTCCATGTCCAGAACGATATAGCCGCGCTGCACCAGCAGGTTGTGGAACATCTGCTCGCGGAAATAAGCGGGGTAGCGTTCGTGCACGTTCTGCAGGTAGCCGGCGCCATGCACGAACATCACGATCGGATAGCGTTTAGCCGGATCCAGCGTCACCGGCCCGTAATACTTCGCCCACACCTTGCCGGCGCCGTGCTGCGAAGGCACCTGCACGAACTCCGGTTCGATCCAGGCGCGCGATTTGAACGCGGGGGTGCGCGTATCGGTCAGGGTCTTCGCATCGCCGCCCTTGCTGTCGACGACGGCGAGTTGCGACGGCAGATAGCTGCCGGAGCGATGCAGCAGCAGTTTCGATCCGTCCGGGGAGAGGGTGAAATCCTCGACTCCGCCCAACGCGGTCAGCTCGCGCACCTTGCCGCCGTCGACGCGGCAGATCTCGTAGGCGCCGGGTTTCTTGCGGTTGCACAGGAAAAAGAAGCCGCCATCGGTGGCCGGAACCGGCGATGAAACTTCCCAGTGGCCCGAGGTGAGTTGTTTGGGTTTGTCGGCGTCGCGCTGCGTGTACAGATGCGAATAGCCCGTCTGTTCGGACAGGAACCACAAGGTGCGGTTGTCGTCGAGCCAGCCGAAATCGTTGAAGCCCCAGTTGATCCATGCCGGGTCGGTCAGGCGGTGGCGCGGCTGCAGCTTGCCGCTGGCCAGGTCCACGCTGGCGATCCAGCGATCCTTGTTGTCGATGGCGCGCACCATCACCGCGACGTTGCGACCATCAGCGCTCCAGCGGAGGGTGGCGCCGTCGCCGTTGTCGCCGCTGGTCGCCACCTGCACGTCGCGGTTGCCTTTCAACGGGTCCTTGCCTGCGGCTTTGCGCAATGCCGCCAGCGGATCGTCGGCGATGCCAGGCAAGACATCGAACTTCAGTTCACGCGCGCTCGCGTTCGCCAGATCCACCAGCCACAGCGCCTGCGGCAGCGGCGCGTTGCGGCCGACTCGAGTGCGCACCTCCTGGAATTCCTCATAGCCCGATTCGGTCACGTAGCGCGGCAGTTTGCCGGCCTGCCCGGCATCGGCGCCTTTCTTCTGGGTTACCACCAGCAGCCAGCGCGCATCGGGCGACAGCGCGCTTTCCATGATCTGCACTTCATCGCCCAGATAGACCGGCGCCGGGGCGCGACTGGGGTCGGCTTTGCGCCAGCTTTCGTTCTGCGCCTGCAGAGCATCGCGCTGGGCCTTGTCGCGGGCCAGGGTCTCGATGGTGCGCAACTGCTGTTCCCGCAGCGCATCCGGCTTGGGCTTGGCATTGGGGTCTTTTTCGGCCTTGACGATGGCCGCCTGGGTCACGCCTGTGCCCTGGTTCCACCGATACCACTGGTTGGCCACGCGCCAGATCACCCCGCCATCGGCGGCGAACTGCGGTTGCGTGTCGTCATCGTTGCTGCGCGTCAGCTGGGTCAGTGCGCCGTTGCGCAGATCGCGCACGAACACGTCGCCGTTGCGCACGAACGCCATGCGTTGGCGCTGCGGGTCGTAGACGGGATTGTCCGCATCCAGGGTGTCGCGTTCGCTATCGCCCACGCGTTGTGCGGCGGCGCCGGAGACGGATTGCTGGAACGTATCGCGGATGGGGCTGTCCTGGCGCTTGAGCTGGTACTGCACCTGCTTGCCGTCCCACGCCCACCAGGCGGCCTCCACCGGTGGCCCGATCCAGTCGGGGTCGGCCATGACCTGTTCGATGGTCAGGGCCGGGGCGTCCTGCGCGGCGGTGGTGCCGGCGAAGGCGAGGGGAAGGGCGAGCAGCAGGGCGTTCAGGCGGGGGCGCATAAGGTTTTCCATGGCATACGCGAATCCGCAAGGTTACCAGCCGCCCTAGGTTAGACGAGCTTGGGGTGGACGACCCGGCCAGTGGTCATGCCCGGCCCGCGCGCGCAATTCCTTCGGCCAAGAATTTCCTCCACAATCGGCCACCTGTCGTTGATCGATGCGCACGCAAACGGGGCCAAGCGCGTCCAGGGAAGCCGTACCGTCACCAGGAGATCGCAGCACCATGTCGGCAGTCGTCAAAACTCCCATCGGATCGGCCGCGCGGCAACCGCTGGTCGTGGGCAACGGGGATCGCACCGTCGCCCTGGACGGCCGGCAGCGTATGGATCTGGAGACGTTCCTGGCCCAAGTGCGCGGGGTCGCGGCGATCCTGCCGGCGGGACAGCATGCGGTGAATCTGTGCGAAGACCGCTACCGGTTCCTGGTCGCCTTCTGCGCAGTCGCGCTGCGCGGGCAGGTCACGCTGATGCCGCCTTCGCGCGCGCCGGAAGTGGTGACCGACGTGCTGGCGCAATACCCGGAAAGCTACAGCCTGGGCGACGGATTGCTGGCGGCGGTGCCGTCGGACCACTGGACCCTGCCGGAGCTGCTGCCGGAGTTACAGGGAGACGTCCCGATGATCGATGAGGCGGCGGTCGTGGCCATCGGCTTCACTTCGGGCAGTACCGGCTCGCCCAAGCCAAACCCCAAGACCTGGTCCGCCTTCCGCGCCAGCACCGGGCAAAACCGTGCCGCATTGGAAAGCCTGTGGCAGGGATATGCGATGCCCCATGTGGTGGCCACCGTGCCGCCGCAGCATATGTACGGTATGGAGCTGTCGGTGCTGTTGCCCTTGCTGGGGCCGGCTGGATTGCATACCGGACGCCCCTTCTTCCCCGAAGACGTGTCGCGCGTGCTGGCGGAAACGCCGGAGCCGCGATTGCTGGCCACCACGCCCGTGCATTTGCGCGCGCTAGTCGAATCCGGCGTGGAGTTGCCGCCGTTGTGCGGAATCGTTTCGGCCACCGCGCCGCTTTCGCAGGAACTGGCGGCGGCGGCCGAGGCGCGCTTCGGCTGCGAGGTGCGGGAGGTGTTCGGTTCCACCGAGACCTGCGTCATCGCGCGCCGCCGTACCGCCCGCGAAGCCGCGTGGACGCCGTTGCCCGGCGTGCACGTGCATCCCAAGCCCGACGGCACCCTGATCTACGCCGCCCATTTGCCGTTGCCGGTGGCGCTGGCCGATCTGGTGGAACTGGAGAGCGACGGCCGTTTCCATCTGCGGGGCCGCCAGGCCGACCTGCTGGAAATCGCCGGCAAGCGCGCCTCGCTGGGCGATCTGACCCGACGCCTGCTCGCCATTCCCGGTGTGGTCGACGGGGTGATGCTGCAACTGGACGCCGCCGGCGACCGTGGCGTGGCACGCGTGGCCGCATTGGTGGTCGCGCCCGATCTGGAAGAGGCCGCGATTCTGGCGGCCCTGCGCGAGAGCATCGATCCGGTGTTCCTGCCGCGGCCGTTGAAGCGGGTGCCGGCGCTGCCGCGCAGCGAAACCGGAAAGTTGCCGCGCGCGGAGCTGCTCAAGCTGCTTTGACGCTGTTGTGGGTCGGCACTATGTGGCCGACGGCGTGATGTTTGGCACGCGCAGGACTGGGCCTGTAGGTCGGGGCTACGCCCCCGACGCGAAGAATCCGGATATCCGTGCGTCGGGGGCGTAGCCCCGACCTACCTAGCCGTGCACGCCGTCGATTTCCATGCTGAGTTCGCGCCGGCAGATCGCCGCGTGCAGCAGCAGCCGCGGCACCCGGTCGCCGAAACGCTGGTCGAGCGCCTGCGCCACCACCGGCAGGTCGGCGCGGTCGCGCACGTACACCTTCAACCGCGTGCCGGATCCGAACTGCGCCGGCAGCGACGGTGCGCGCAAGCGTGCCGCGCTCAGCAACGCATCGAAATTGGCGAAGGTCTCCTCGATCTGCGCCAGCAGTTCGCCCACGTGCTGCGAAGCGTGCCCGACCACGCTGGCCGTGCCCGACAGCAGCAGCGGCATCGTCCCGCCCGGCGGCGGCAGCATGGCGCGGGCGAAACTGGGCGATTGCCGGCCGTACTCGCGCGGATAGCGATAAGCGCTGACCTGGCGCGGATTCTCCACCGGGGTGCCGGCTTCGCGCGCGGCCAGCCAGTAGATCTGGATGGTGCGCTCGTCGTCGCAGCGGCCGATCGCGGTGGCGGCGGGCAGGCGCGAGGCGTCGAAGTCGCCCATGCCGCGCGCGCGCCCGACGCAGAACTGGCGGTAGCGTTCCGCATCGCCGTCGCCCAAGGTGATGGCGTCCAGGTAATTCCAGATGCGCAGCAGTTGCGGAGTATCGCTGCGGCGTACGAAATCGATCAGTTGCGCGTAAGCGATCTCGGCCGCGGCCTCGATGCCGATCACGCTCTCGTCTATCTCGATCGCGCCGAACAGCAGCTGTCCGTCGGTGGACCAGGCGATGTCGCCGTCGCGGCCGCAGGTGACCGGGGCGTTGGCGCGCCACACCTCGAACGGCGCGGCGCCGTGCGGCTGCAGCGGTATGCGCAGGTAGCGCGGATCGTCGCTGTACGGCGCATCGTTGCCGAAACCCAGTACGGCGAGCACGTCGTCGCCGGCCAGCAACGCGGCGGGCGAATCGGCGGCCACGTAGTCCACGTCCAACCGTGCGTGCGGGGTCGTGGCAGGCATGGAGGTCATCGGTCGGCTCACGGATTGCCTTCCTGCAGGGTGTCCCCGCCGAAACTTTCGCGCACCTGCCGCTTGCGCCGCAGCCAGCCCTGGAACGCACGTGGCGCCAGCTGCAGCGCGTTGAAGGCGTAGATCAGGCGGAACAGGCGCAGTCGCCGCAGCACCGGGCGATTGTCGAACACGTCGCCGGCCAGCATCGAGATCACCGCCTGTTCGATCTGGAAATCGTTGCGCGGGTTGGCGAACAGCCGCTGCATCACCGGCGTGGTGAAGCGGTAGATGAACCACGAGAAGTGCTTCAGGCCCCGCTTCAAGCGTTTTTCCATGGCCTGTTGCAACGCCGCCTCGCTGGTCGGATCGCGCAACGCGCCGTCGACCACGCTGGCGGCGTGCTCGCCGCTGTTCATGCCCAAATAGACGCCCGAGGAAAACACCGGATCGATGAAGGCATAGGCGTCGCCCACCATCACCCAGCCCGGTCCGGTCATCTGCGCGCAAGTGTAGGAATAGTTGCCGGTGACGTGAACGGGCGCTATGCGCTCGGCCTGCTGCATGCGCGACCACACCGAGGGCGTCGCTTCGAGCGTCTGCATCAGGAAGGATTCGTTGTCGCCCCGACGTTGTTTCAGGTATTCGGGGAAACACACCGCGCCCACGCTCATCACGTCGCCGCGCAGCGGGATCAGCCACATCCAGCCATGCGGGAAGCGTTCGACGGTGATGTTGCCCGCATCGGCGCCTTCGCGGCGGGTCACGCCGCGGAAGTGGCTGAAGATGGCCGCCGACTGGTGCAGGGCGTTCTTCTTTTTCAGTTTCAGCTTGCCGCCCATGAAAGTGTCGCGGCCGCTGGCATCGACCAGGTAACGTGGCGCGAACGCCAGCGTTTCGCCTTCGGCCGTGCGCGCCTGCACTGTGGCCGGACGACCATCGGCGCCAAACTCCACCTTCTCCACCGTCACCTGCATGCGCGCGTCCACACCGTTGTCCAGCGCGTTCTGGAACAGCAGGTGGTCGAATTCCTCGCGCTTGACCTGGTAGGCGTGCGGGAAAACCGGGTTGAGCGCGCGCTCGAACCTGAACACATTGATGCTGTTGGCATTGTCCTGCAGAGGGAAATCGGCCCCCGGCTTGAATACACCGATTTCCTTCACCTGCTCCAGCACGCCCAGACGCTGCAGGATCGGCAGGTTCATGGGCAACAGCGATTCGCCGATGTGGAAACGCGGGTGCACGCCTTTTTCCAGCAAAACCACTTGCCAGCCCTTACGGGCGAGCAGGGTCGCGGCGGTGGTGCCGGCGGGTCCGCCGCCGATCACCAGGACATCGACGGCTGCAGGGACCGGGGCCGACGATGCCGCGACCGGCGGATCCGGACGGGGCTGTGCGCTTGCAGGGTCGGCTTGGGTCATCCTGGCTGAACCATATACGTCGTTCGTTGAAGAACAGGCGAGCATGATAACTCGGGCTTTGCGGGTGACCATCGCCGCCGCCGGTTGCCAAGCGGGCACGGATGCCGGATCGTGTCGCCCCTGTCACTTACGGAAGTCACTGGATGCCCACGCAAACCGCCGCCGAGCGCGAACTCGCCGATCTGCTGGTCGAAAGCCTGAACCTGGAGGATGTCGAGGCCGGCGCGATCGATCCGGAGGCGCCGCTGTTCAACACCGGCCTGGGTCTGGATTCGATCGACGCGCTCGAGCTGGCGCTGGCGATCAGCAAGAAATACGGTTTCCAATTGCGTTCGGACAGCGACGAGAACCGTCGCATCTTCGCGTCGCTGCGCGCACTGTCGGCGCATGTCGAAACCAATAAGGTCGCTTGACCCCGCGCCCGTCGCTCCGGAGGTTTCCGGAGGGCTGCTGATGGGGCTGCGGGTGTTGCTGGCCCTGGCCTATCCGGTACTCGCCCACCTGGCCAGCGCCCGTGGCGATGGCGGCTGGGCGGCGCTGGCCCTGGCCGACATCGTGTTGCTGCTGTTGCTGGAGCCGTTGCTCAAGCGCCGTGTGTGGGCGTTGTCGCTACTGGGCCTGTGCTTGTTGGGCCTGTGGTGGGTCTCGCAGTCGCGCTATGCGCTGATGCCGCTGCTGGCGCCGCCGGTGGTGTTCATCGCGCTAGTGGCGTGGCTGTTCGGACGCACTTTGCACAGCGGCCGGGTGCCTCTCATCACGCGCATCGTGGAGGGCCTGTATGCGCAGGCGTCCATGCCGATGACTCCGGAGTTGTACGTCTACACCCGCCAGCTGACGGTGGCCTGGGCAGTGATGCTGACGGTGCTGGGGCTGTTGAATCTGCTGCTGGCGTTGTGCGCAGTGCCCAGCGGCGTGCTGCACCAGTTCGGGCATACGCCTGCCCTCTCGGTCACCGACGAACAATGGTCGCTGTTCGCCAATGTGCTGAATTACGGCATCGTCGGTGGGTTTTTCACTGTGGAGTACTGGCTGCGCAAGCGACGTTTTCCGCATCGTCCGTACCGCAATGTGGGCCAGTTCATCCAACAGATGGCGCGGTTGGGGCCGCGGTTTTGGAATGAATTGATGCGTTGAGTGGGGGCATGGGTCCCTCGCGCCACCCGCACCACTCTTGTCGTCATCCCAGCGAACGCTGGAAGTGCTCCTCAACAGCCGAATGGCTGGTCATCCATTTTGATCTTGGCTTCTGCACTTGCTTCTGCTTCTACCTCCTCCCTTGCGCGTAGCGCAGGGGAGGATTGAGGAGGGGTGCTCTGGCTTTGCTTTTGCGTCGAAGCATTAAAGCGTTTCGCGCTTTGCGCGAGTCACTTTTCTTTGAACGGCAAAGAAAAGTAACCAAAAGAAAGCCGCCCTAACGGCGCGCCCAGCGATGAAGCCGCTGGGTCCGCAAGCAGGCCAGGAATTTCCGTAAGGCGCTTCCTGCGCCTCCGGAAACGGCGCACATCCATGTGCGCCGCCCCTACGGGGTTTGCCTGGCCTGCTTGCCGCGCCTCACGGGGATAAGCAGAAGCCACGGCGCGTTCACCTTGGCCTCCGGTATCCTTGTGTGCAGGGGACAGTCGGGAAAATGCGGTATGCGGTTCATCATTCCAACGGATCATCCGAGCTTGCCGGGGCATTTTCCGGGCCGGCCGATCGTTCCAGGCGTCGTGCTTCTGGATCGGGTGATCGAGGCCATCGAAGCCGACCACGGCCCGCTGCCGCCGCTGCGCCTGCCGCAGGTCAAGTTCCTCAAGCCGTTGTTGCCCGAGGAAGCCGCGTCGGTGGAGCTGCTGGGCGAAGCGCCGCGCTGGCGTTTCCGGGTATTGCGCGAGCATGAGTTGCTGGCCAGCGGCGAGATCGTGGCCGAAGCGCGGGACGCCGCATGAGCGCCGACTGGAAACAGCGTCCGGAAGGCGGCGGCCGTTTCGCCATCTGGCTCATCCGCGGCATTGCGCGCCACGGCGGGCGTAGCATCGCCCGCGCTTTCCTGTATCCCATCACCCTTTATTTCCTGCTGGTACGCGGCCCGGAACGGCGCGCCTCGCGTACCTATCTGACCCGCGTGCTGGGTCGCAGGGCGGGGTTGTGGTCCGTGGCCAGACATATCCATACCTTCGCCGCGACCATCCTGGACCGCGTGTTCCTGCTCGGCGGTCGCTTCAACGGTTTCGACGTGCGCATCACCGGACTGCCGGAGCTGCACGAGGTGCTGGATCGCCGCCAGGGCGCGCTGTTGTTCGGCTCGCATCTGGGCAGCTTCGAAGTGATGCGGGTGCTGGCGCAGCGGCGCCCCGACTACAAGATCCGCGTGGTGCTGGACCGGGCGCACAACCCGGCGATGACCCAGCTGCTGGACGCGCTGAATCCGGAGATCGCCGCTGGGGTGATCGATGCCGGCCAGGACGGACCATCGATCGCCATGGCGATCAAGCAGGCCACCGACGAAGGCGCGCTGGTCGCGCTGCTGGTGGATCGTGCGCGTCCCGGGGAGCCCGCTCTGAATGCGCAGTTCCTGGGTCGCGAGGCGCCCTTCCCGACCGCGCCCTGGCTGATCGCCTCGGCGCTGAAAGTGCCGGTGGTGCTGGCTTTCGGCCTGTATCTGGACGGCCACCGCTACCACCTGGCGTTCGAGAGTTTCAGCGACAGCATCGCCGTGCCGCGGCAGCAGCGCGCCCAGGCCGTGCTCTCGCTCATCCAGCGTTACGCCTCCAGGCTGGAGCATCACGCCCGTGCCGCACCCTATAACTGGTTCAATTTCTATGACTTCTGGGGCAACGAAGATGAAGGCAGCACGCCATTCACGGCCGGCGCGCCGCGCATCGTGGCGATCGATCATGCCGATGCTGATGCTGCTGTGCAGCGCCGGGTTGCCGTGCGCCGCGGCCCCTGAGGCCGGCGCGGCCGTAGCGGTCGACGCGGGCTGGATCCTGCAGAAGCTGGCGCGGCCTGCGCCGATGCGCACCGCCTTCGTGGAGCTGCGCGGGTCGGCGATGCTGAAAGCGCCGCTGCGTATCGAGGGCGAATACCAGCGCCCCGACCAAGACACGCTGGTGCGCGAAGTGCGCTCGCCGTATGCGGAAACCACTACGCTTCGCAACGGCGAGGCGACCATCGTCCGCGCCGGCAAGACGCCGCGCAAGTTCTCGCTTTCGCGGGTGCCGGAACTGGCGGGCTTGCAGGCGAGTTTCGGCGCATTGCTGTCGGGCGATCGCGGCTCGTTGGAGAAGCACTATCGACTCACGCCGCAAGGCACGCGCCAGCGATGGACGCTGGTGCTCGCGCCTCTTGATGCACAGATGAAGGGCAGCGTGCGCGATATCACCCTGTACGGTCGCGGCGCCGAGTTGCGCTGCATCGAAACCCGTCCGCTTAAGGGAGACTTGCAACGCACGCTGCTCGCAGGCGCCGCCAAGGATGCTGCTAAAGCCAGCTCCGCCGAGGCGTTGGCCGCGTTGTGCCGCGTGGGCGCCACGCGCTGATGTTATCGAAGCGCCCACTGTCGGCGCGCAGCCGCATCGCGCTGGCCCTGCTGTGGCTGGCGGTGCTGGCGTTGGCCGCATGGGCGATCACCCAGCGGCTGCAACTCAGCGGCGACCTGCGCAAGTTCATGCCGGCCGCCGAAACCCCGGCGCAGAAGCTGCTGATCGACGAGTTGGGCGAAGGCCCGGGTTCGCGTCTACTGCTGATGTCGATCTCCGGCGCCGATGCACCGACCCTCGCCGCCCAATCGCAGGCGCTGCGCAGCGCCTTGGCGGCGCGTCCGGAGTTCGCACTGGTCGCCAACGGCGGCGATGCCAGTCTGGATGCGATTCCGCAACGACTGCGCCCGTACCGCTATCTGCTGACCGAGACATTCGATACGCGACCGCTCGATGAAGCGCTGTTGCGCGAGGAGCTCGACGCGCGCGTGCAGGACCTCGGCTCGCCGGCCGCCTCGTTGATCGAGCCGCTGCTGCCTTCCGATCCGACGCTGGAAACGCTGAAACTGGCCGAACGCTGGCAACCGGCCAACGCACCGCAACGCTTGCACGACGTGTGGTTCGATCGCGCCGGAGACAAGGTCCTGCTGGTGGCGCAGACGCGAGCGGCGGGTTTCGATCCTACCGGCCAGCAGGCGGCGGTCGACGCCATCCATTCGGACTTCGGCAAAATCGCCGCCGGCACTAGCAGCAAGCTGGTGCTGACCGGCCCCGGCGCGTTCTCGGTCGAGATCGGCGGACGCACCACCGCCGAAGCGCAATGGATCGGCATGGTCGACACGATCGGCCTGATCCTGTTGCTGGGGATCGCGTATCGCAGCTGGAAGATGCCGATCCTCGGCGCGTTGCCGCTGGCCACCGCCGGACTGGCCGGGCTGGGAGCGGTGGTGCTGCTTTTCGATGGCGTGCATGGCATCACCGTGGCCTTCGGCTTCACCTTGATCGGCGTGGTGCAGGACTATCCGATCCACCTTTTCAGCCATCAGCGCCCCGGCATGTCGCCCTGGGCCAACGCGCGCTCGTTGTGGCCGACGCTGGCGACCGGAGTGGCCTCCACCTGCATCGCCTACGTCACTTTTCTATTCTCCGGCGTCGACGGCCTGAAGCAGTTGGCGGTATTCACCATCGCCGGGCTGGGCGTCGCGGCGATCAGTACGCGTTTCTTGCTGCCGGCCTTGATAGACCCGGCGCCGCGCGACTTCGCCGATTCGCGCGCGCTGGCGAAGATGTGGCGGGGCATCGCGCAGTTGCCACGTCCGAAGGGATCGCTGGTGCTGGTGGCCGTGGTCGCGCTGGGCATCATCGCGCTCGCGCCCGGTCGGTTCTGGCAGAACGACCTCTCCAAGCTCACCCCGGTGCCTGCGGATGCGCTGGCCAATGACGCGGTGCTGCGCGATGAATTGGGCGCGCCGGATGTGCGCTATGTGCTCACGCTCGCAGGAAAAACCGAAGACCAGGTCTTGCAGGCTTCGGAACGCTTACGGCCCGCGTTGGACCGTCTGGTCGCCACGCGCGCGCTGGCCGGTTACGACCTGGCCTCGCGCTACCTGCCCAGCGCGCAGACGCAGCGTGCGCGCCAGCAGGCATTGCCGCCGCGCGATCGCCTGCAGGCGGTGCTGGCGACGGTGCTGGAAGATTCGCCTTTCAACAGCGATGCCTTCGATCCCTTCCTTGCCGACGTCGAAGCCGCCAAGCGCGCGCCGGCGCTCACGCGTGCCGACCTGCAAGGCACGCCGCTGGCGGCGAGCGTCGCGGGCTTGCTGCTGCCCGGCGGCGACCATGTCACCGCTCTGGTGTCGTTGAGTGGTCTGCAGGATCCCGCCGCGGTCGCGAAAGTGGCCATGGGCAACGGCGCGCAATTGTTGGACTTGAAGGAAGCCTCCGAATCGCTGGTGGCCGCCTACCGCAGTCGCGTGCTGGCAGCGCTCGCCATCGCCGCGTTGTTGCTTACCGCCACCGTGTGGATCGCGCTGCGTCAGCCGCGCCGCGTGCTGCGGGTGCTGTTGCCGATGGCGTTGACGACCCTGCTGATCCTGGCGGTGCTGCGCGGTCTGGGCGTCGAATTGAATCTGTTCCACCTGGTCGCGCTGATCCTGGCCGCCGGGCTGGGCCTGGATTACGCCTTGTTCTTCGACCATGCCGGCGACGACCGCGCCGACCAGCTGCGCACGCTGCACGCGCTGATCGTATGCAGCCTGATGACGCTGCTGGTGTTCAGCCTGCTGGCGCTGTCCTCCATTCCGGTGCTGCGCGCGATCGGCAGCACGGTGGCCATCGGCGTGTTCGCCAATTTCGTGCTGGCGCTGCTGGTATCGCGGCAACCGGCAGCGGAGGCGTCCGATGCTGTCGCGTGAGCAGATCGAAGCGATGATTCCGCACAAGGGCGGCATGTGCCTGTGGGACGAAGTGGTGGAATGGGATGCGCGGCGGATTGCCCTGCGCGCCGACAACCATCGCGGCGCCGCGCATCCGTTGCGTTCCCAGGACAGGCTGCGCGCCGTGCATCTGTGCGAATACGGCGCCCAGGCCATGGCCGTGCATGGCGGACTGCGCGCGCGCGCACGCGGCGGCGACGCCAGCCCCGGGCTGCTGGTCGCGCTGCGCGGCGTGCAGCTGCACGTTTCCTATATCGACGCACTGCCCGGCGCGCTGGAGTGCGAAGCCGAGGTGCTGGCCGAAGGCGAGGGCAGCCAGCAGTACGCATTCCGCATCCGCCATGCCGGAGACCTTCTCGCCGAGGGCCGAGCCGCGGTGATGTTGCAGGCCGTAGGAGCTGCGTAAGCTGCGACTTGTTATCGGCCTTCCTGGAACCTCTGCCGGGAAACATCCGGCTCGCAGCTTACGCAGCTCCTACGGGAAAGCGTTGTCGTGCAGAATCAGCGAACCTTGAACGCAAAGGCGACCCAATGAACCAGCCTAGCAAGCGAGCGCTCGTCACCGGCGGAAGCGGCGATCTCGGCAGTGCCATCAGCAAACGGTTGGCTGCGGACGGCTTGCATGTCATCGTCCACGCCAATGGCAATCATGCGCGCGCCGAGGAGGTGGTTGCACAGATTCGCGACAACGGCGGAAGCGCCGAAGCGGTCGCCTTCGATGTCGCCGATGGCGAGGCGACACGCGCGGCCATCGAAATTCTGCTCGAGGGCGGTCCTATACAGGTGATCGTCAACAACGCCGGCATCCACGACGACGCGCCCATGGCCGGCATGTCCGAAGCGCAGTGGAAGCGGGTGATCGACGTTTCGCTGCATGGTTTCTTCCACGTTACCCAGCCGCTGCTGCTGCCGATGGCGCGCACGCGCTGGGGACGCATCGTCAGCGTGTCTTCGGTCGCCGCGGTGCTGGGCAACCGCGGCCAGACCAATTACGCCGCCGCCAAGGCGGCGTTGCACGGCGCCTCGAAATCGCTTGCGCGCGAGATGGCCGCGCGCAATATCACCGTCAACGTGGTGGCGCCGGGGGTGATCGAAGGCAATATGACTTCGGAGCTGTTTTCGGCCGACTCGATCAAGCAGATCGTTCCTGCGGGACGCGCGGGAAAGCCGGAGGAAGTGGCGGCGCTGGTCGCATTCTTGTGCGGTGCCGATGCGGGCTACATCAACGGACAGGTGATCGGGATCAACGGCGGGATGGGTTGATCCGTTCGCGGACGACGACCTTTATTTTGCTAAGCAGCGTCGGCGTACCAAGGTGCTGCTAGGGAGGCTTCGGTGCCGCAGGCATCGACCAGTAGCGCATCCAACCCGTGCCCTTCAATCTCCGGATGCTCGGATCTCGCCCGCGCCAGTATCTCCCGCGCCAGCCACTCCATTCTTGCCACGTTGTCGCCGATGCGTTGTATGAAGCCCGCCTGGTCCAGTTCATCCAGCAACGCGCGATTCATTTCGTGGAACCAGTCCACGTCGTATTGGTTGAGGAAGCGGCCGTCGGGCGTCAGCGGCGCGGTATTGCGTTGGCCCCATTCGCGCAACAGCGCTTGCATCGCCAAATTCAACTCGCGGCCACGCAGGAATTGCGGCCGCAGTTTTCCGATCAGCGAAATATCGGTAAGCCGCTGCCCGAAGAACAACGGCGCCAGCAGCGCCCAGTAGTAGGTGTAGTCCCAGATCACCTTGACCGGCATCACCTGCGCGTCGCCGAATAGCGGGTACTGGTCCTGGTAGAGGGTCAGCGTGTTCTCGTAGAACGAGAAGTAGATCTGCTGGTAGATCTCCGCATAAGGCGCGAACTGTTGCCCTGCGCGGTCTTTGCCGACCAGGTCGCAGATGAAGGTGTTGCTCATGGCGATGAAGTCGCTGCCCGGCGAATAGAACGGATCCAGGAACAGCCCCGCCTCGCCGGTCAGCGCCCAGCGGTCGCCGCTGAACACCTGCTTGCAGCCATAGGAGAAGTGGCGCAGGAACAGGAAATCCTGCAGCCGGTGCTCGGGCTTTTCCAGCGAGCGCACCACCTGCGGCTGATGCTCATGTAGCCAGGCCATCGCCTTCTCGAAAGTGTTCATGGTGTCCAGCGGATGCATCTTCGCGTCGCAGACGATGCCCAGCGAATGCGCGCCCGACGCCAGCGGAATCAGCCAGAACCAGTAGCCGGGTCCGCACATGTGGTTGGTCGAGCGCCAGCGATCCGGCGGGGTGCAGCGCGCCAGCCACTGTGGGTCGTCGGACCATTGGTCGGGATCGACGAAGCCGTCCACGCGCCACCACACCGCATTGGCGTCGTGGTCGTTGGGCTGCGCGAGCCCGCGCTTGCGCTTGATCAGCCCCGCGCGCCCGGCCGCATCCACCACCCAGCGCGCGGCCAGGGTGGTGCTTACGCCCGCATGCTCGAAGGTCACCGCGTGCGGTTGATCCTTTTCGTCGAGCTCGATGCCGCGCACCAGCGCTTCATCGCGGAAATCCACGCCCAACGCGCGCGCTTGTTCGCCCAGGAAGTTCTCGAAGCGGCCCCGATCCAGTTGCCACGACGGCGCCGGCAACAATTCGCTGACGCCCAGCTCGGTGCAATGATCGATATCGTTGCGGCCTTCGGAAAAGAAGAAGCGGAAACCGAACTTGCGGATCTGTTCGGTTTCCAAGTGCTCGCGGAAGCCGAGCACGCTGGAGAAATAATGCGCGCCGATTTCCACCGTCGACTCGCCGACCTTGAACGCGGCCTCGCGGACCGGGTGCGCGCGCCGTTCCAGCACGGTGACGCCGATCTGCGGTTCGCGCTGCTTCAGCTGTATCGCCAGGCTCAACCCCGCCAGCCCGCCACCCAGAATCACGACATCGGTGGCGGCTGCGTTGTTCATGCGGTTTTCCTGATCTCGGAAGGAACAGGCGGGTCACCGAATTCCCCGCTGGGGTCGTCGATGATCGGCGGGTGGGCCTGGATGCTGCGGTAGACCGCGACAAGCCGGCCGTAACGCAGTGCTTGTAGCACTATGTGGCTGGTGATGCGGTAAAGATCCCGCAGCGGCCGGAAATGGCTGGCGCGGAACTGTTCGTCGCCGCCGGCGCAACGATAGCGCGATTCGATCGGCACCGAGATGCAGCGCGTGCCCAGGGTGCGGGCGGCTGAAATCACGATCTGGGCTTCGAACACGAAATCCTCGCCCGGGATATCGTCCAGCGCCATCACTTCGGCCGGATAGAAGCGCTGGCCGCTCTGGCTGTCGGCGATCTGGTAGCCGGTACCCCAGGCGATGCCCCAGTCGCCGAACTCATTGGCCAGCCGGCGGTAGGTCGGCTGCGAGGCGCGCTTGCGCAGGCGCGCGCCGATCACGATGCAGCCGGGATGGCGATTGGCCGCCTCCAGCAGGCGCGGCAGGTCGCTGGCCGAATGCTGGCCGTCGCCATCCATGGTCAGCACGCCTTTGAAGCCGCGACGACGCGCTTCGCGGAAGCCATCGCGCAGGGACTGGCCCTTGCCCTTGCGTTCGTCGTGACGCAACACGGTCACCGGCAGGTCCGCGATGCATTCGCTAGTGCCGTCGGTGGAACCGTCGTCGACCACGATCACGTGCGGGCACTGCGCCAGCGCGCCTTCCACCACTTCGCGGATACGCAGCGATTCGTTCAATGCCGGGATCAGCACCGCGACCTGGCCGCGTTCGAGCCGTTTCGACTCAGTCATAAGCGATCTCCATCCCTAAAATCTTCCCTGATCCGGCTGTTATCGCCGCGTGTGGGCGCAACAGGCCCAGCGCCTCGAACAGAGGCAGCATCGGCAGCATGGCATTGCCGGCGGCCAAGCGCGAAAGCGCGCCTTCGGTATCGATCGGAGCATTCACCCTTGCTTCCTGAATGCTTGCGCGCAGGCGCGGCATGCCCGGCTGCGGATCGGCGACCAGCAGCAGCGCGCCGCCCAGCAGGCCCTCGCTGCGGGAGATCTGGCCCAGCGGGCCCGTCGCGGCGCCGTCGTATCCGACCAGCAATACCGCATCGGTACCGGTAGCCAGTTGCGCCAGCGCTTCCAGCAGGCCCTGGGCGAAGCTGGCGTCGTAAGCGCTGATGGCGGTGGCCGGCGCCATCGCGCCAGCGCCGATGGTCCAATAGCCGGCCGCTGCGTTGTGCACCGAGTTGTGGAAGCGGGTGGGCGAGATGGTGCGCGGTTCGCTGGCCAGGGTTTCGCACATGTAGTCGGTAATGGCCAGATCGCCATGGGTGGAAGCGAACACCGAGGACAGCGTGGCCGGATCGCGGCGGGCGGCGGTGCAGGCAGCCAACGCGACTTCCAGCGCCACCGCAACGGTGTCGGGCGCGCGCCGCCGCTCGTTGGGCGCCAGCAACTGGGCAGAGGGCTTGGCCGGTGCATCGGCGGGCGGCATGCCGTTGGAGGGCGGGCCATCGGCCAGGTAGGCGCGCGCCGCCGCCCACGACGGCAGGCCACGGGTCCAGAAACCGATGCCGGCGATGCCAGCCGAAAGGACGGGCGAGGTCGTGCGTGATCCAATCATGCGTGACCGAATCATGCGCGACCGAACACCAGGCAGGCGTTGTTGCCGCCGAAGCCGAACGAATTGTTCATGGCGAAGCCGATGTCGCGCTGGGCGTTGTCGAAACGGATCTGCGGGCCGCAGGCCGGATCGGGCGTGGCGCTGTTGAGCGTGCCGGGCAGCAATCCGTTTTCCAGCGCCAGCAGCGCGATCACCGACTCGACGATGCCCGCCGCGCCCAGCGTGTGTCCGGTCCAGCCCTTGGTCGAACCAGCGTGCAGGCTGTCCGAAAACATGCCGGCGACCGCTAACGCCTCGATCGAATCGTTCGCCGGCGTGGCGGTGCCGTGCAGGTTGAGATAGCCCACCTCGCTGGCGTCGATGCCGGCGCGCGCCAGCGCATCGCGCATCGCCAGTTGCGCGCCCAGCCCTTCGGGATGCGGCGCGGACATGTGGTGGGCGTCGCTGGATTCGCCATAGCCGCGCAATTGCAGGCCTTCGGTTTCGCCGCCGGCCAAGCGTTCCAACACCGCGAAACCGCCCGCTTCGCCGAGCGACAGACCGACGCGGTTCGCATCGAAAGGCCGGCACGGCTCCGGCGAGACCAGTTGCAAGGCGTTGAAGCCGAACAGAACGCTGCCGCACAAGGTATCCACGCCGCCGACCAGTGCCGCGTCGGCCAGGCCCGCCTGGATCAGGCGCGCGGCCTGGGCGAACACTTTGGCGCTCGACGAGCAAGCGGTGGCGACGGTGATGCACGGACCTCGCAAGCCGGTGGCATGGCGCACGAAATCGCCGAGCGAATGCGGTGTGTGGATGATCGGCCGGGCCAGATCGGCCGGAAAACGGCGGGCCTCGCCGCTGTTTTCGCCCCCGTCCGACAGCCGCGTATAGGCTTCTTCGGTGGCGCCGATGCTGGAAGTGGAGGTTCCCATCACCACCGCCACGCGGTCGGCGCCATGACGGGCGATCGCTTCGGCGACCGCCTCTTGCAGGCCGTCCTGCTGCAGCGACATCCAGGCCAATCGGTTGTTGCGGCATTCCCAGTCCGACAGGGCGGACGGCAGCGGCGACTGTTCCAGTCCGTCCACGCGGCCGATCCAGCAATCCAGGCGTTCTTCGCCGCCGAAATCGTTGCGGCGCAGTCCGCTGCGGCGGCTGCGCAATGCTTCGCTCAGTGCGTCGCGGCCGCGGCCCAAGGCAGTAGTGGCGGTGTAGGCGCGGATCGCCAGGGCGGGCATGGGTGACGACGGCGATGGCTGCACGCGGTATTCCGTGGACTGACGTGGCGGAAGTATAGCCAGTGGGTCGAGCGGGAAATTCGCGCTGCCTTAATAGCGCCCATTGGATTCAGTGTTGTGAGACAAGTCGCGCCGCTCGTTCATCCTCCACTCGAATTGCGCTTTTTCCGCTGGTTCGGCGCGCTTGCATGCCGCGCTGCGGGTTTCGCTATCCCCGCGTTTCCTCCACAATCCATCCACCCCCAAACGCAGGACGCGTCACGCGCGGATGCAAGCCTACGTCTACAAGAGCCAGCGCAAGGCCGACACTTTTGTCTACCTCGCCGCACGCGACGATTTCGAACGCATACCGGATTCCCTGCGTGCGCCGTTGGGCGACCTGGCGTTCGTGCTGGAAGTGGCGCTGACGTCCGAGCGCAAGCTGGCGCGGGAAAACACCGAGACCGTTCGCCAGAACCTGGCCTCGCGCGGCTTCCATATCCAGTTTCCGCCGCAGATATTCGATCTGCAGAACGGCAATGCCGGTCGCTCGGATGGTTAGGAAAGTCTCCCTGGTCCGTGTCGCGCCCTGGATCGCCCTGGCGCTGGGCATGTTGCTGGCCGCGCTCACCGGCATAGACGGTGGCGCGTTGGCCGCACTGGGCGCGCTGCTGGCGCAGCCGGCGCTGGCGCTGGCGGTGTCTTGGCAGCGGCAAACCCGCGCGCGCCCCTCCGGTTCGGCCTGGCGCGGCGAGGCGCTGGCGCTGCTGTCTTTGTGGGCGGTGGGCTTCATCGCGTCCGCGTTGCTGGTGGCATGGCCGCTGAGCGCGTTGCGCCAGAGTGGCAGCCTGCCTGCGGCGCTGGGCTTGAGCGCCGTGGTGGGTGCGTTGCTGATCGGGCTGTGGCGGACCTGGCCGATGTGGCACCTGCTGGAACGCGAGGGAGGTTCGCTCGCCGACCATTGGCGCGGCCTGTCCGAGCGCGATATCCATGCCTGGCATGGGCTGGGGGTAGCGGCCCTGGTTGCCGTGGCCATCGGCTTTGGCGGAGTGCTGGCCTGGCCGGGGCTGGTGCCGCCGCAATTGCGTGTGGGCCTTGCCGCAGCCTACACGCTGTTGCTGCCGGTACTGCATTGGGCCTTGCAACGCGCCGCCGCGGCCAGAACCCTGCCGGTACTGGTGATGACGCCGGTACCGGCCAGTGCAAGTGGCGCTCCCGCCGTCGCACCGCTGGTGATGGAAGAAGACCTGGACGCGGCGCTGTTCGCCGCCGCGCGTGCGGGGCGGGTGGAGCGCGCACTGGAGCTGCTGGATGCCGGCGCCAATCCGCGCGCCGCGTCTTCCGATCCCCGCGACCAGCGCAGCCTCGCCACCCTGGCAGCGGTGCTGCCCGACCTGCGCCTGTTGCGCGCGCTGATCGGTCGCGGCATCGACCTGAATCAGGCGCAGGCAGGGATGACGCCCTTGCTGGCCGCCACCCGCGACAGCTGGCACGGAAGGCCCGATGCGGTGACGACCCTGCTGGCCAATGGTGCGGATCCGCGCGCGGCCGACAGCGAAGGCAACACGCCGCTGCACCACGCTGCGCGCAGTTCCGATCCCGGCGTGGCCGCGCTGTTGCGCGACGCGGCGGCGGAAATCGATGCGCTGAACGGCGAAGGCCTGACCCCGCTGGCGGTGGCCTGCGTTTCCGGCAATTGGCGCCTGGCCAAGTTCCTGCTCGAACGCGGCGCCAAACCCGAGCCGCAAGGTGGACAGCCGGTGTTGTTGGCGGCTGCGGCCACCGAAGAAGACGATCCTGCCGGCGTGCTGCTGCTGCTCAAGCACAAGGCCAAGGTCGACACGCGCGACGGCCGCGGCCGCAGCGCACTGCACGAGGCCGCCTTCGCTGGCCACATCGAAATCGTCGCCGCATTGCTCGGTGCGGGCGCGGATGTGCAGGGTCGCGACGAAGCCGGCCGTACGCCGTGGCTGGAGGCGGCGCGCGGCGGTCATGTCTCCGCGCTGGACGCGTTGGCCGAAGCGGGTTCGCTTGCCAGCGACGACGACGGAGAAGGCCGCAACGCCTTGATGCTGGCCTGCACCGGCGAATCGGTGCCCGCAGCGCTGGTGCGGCGCTTGCTCGAGCTGGGTGTCGATCCGGACCATGCCGACCAACACGGCAGGCGCGCGGTCGACCTGGCCGCCGAGGCCGGGCGCTGGGCCATCGTGTCCGCGCTGGATCCCGCCTATGCCTTGCCCTCTGCGGTAGCGGAGAGCGAGGAAGACCAAGCGCCGCCCGATCGAGCGCCCTTGGGTTTGGTCCGCGATGGTCTGCAAGCCGACCACCACGACGGCTTGGAAGCGCTAGCCAAACTCTGCTCCGCGCAGGAACTGGGTACGCTGCTGCACGATCCGGGCATCGTCGCCTCGCCCGCGCGCGTCGGCTGGTTGCTGGGGCAGGGCGCCGATGGCGAAGCGCGCGACAGCCAGGGCGATGTGCCGGTATTCGCACTGCTGGGTCGCGGGCCCGAAGCGCTGCCGCTGCTGAGGCTACTGCTGCAACGCGGCCTGTCGCCCGCCGGCGCTGGCGGCTTGTCGCGATTCCTGTCGGCTTGCTTGCAGGGGAATCCTTCGATGCGCGGCGCCGAAGCGTTCGCACTGGAATTGCTGGAGCGCGGCGCAGATCCGTTCGCTCCCTCGCGCAACGGCGATCCGCCGCTGTCGCTGGCGGTACGCCTGGGTTGGACGCGTTTGCTCGATCGCCTGCTCGACCTGGGCCTGGATCGCGAAGCGCGCGATGGCCATGGCATGTCCGCCCTGCACCTGGCCACCGCGCTGGGTCGGGAAGCGGTGCTGAAGCAACTGATCGCCAAGGGCGCCTCGCCCGATGCGCGCGCCGCCGATGGCCAAACTCCTCTCGGGGTGGCGCTCGCCAGCGGCCGTCGCGACCTGGCCGATTGGCTGGACTGGCGTGGCTGGCCCCTGCCCAAACGCGCGCTGCGTGCCTCGGACCTGCCGGCCGCGGCGATGGCCGGCGATGCGGATGCGGTACGCCGCCTGCTGGATCTGGGTTTCGCGGTCGATTCGCCCGATGCGCAGGGCTGTACCGCCCTGTTGCGCGCGGCGGGCGGCGGCCATCGCGCCACCGTCGATCTGCTGATCGGCCACGGCGCCGATCCGCAGCACGCGGCCAACACCGGCGCCACCCCGCTGTCGGCCGCGGTCAGCATGCGTCAGGCCGATATCGTCAACGACCTGCTCGCCGCCGGCGCCCAGATCGAACATCGCCTGCCGGGCGGAGTCACCGTATTGATGCTGGCTTCCGCGCTCGGCCTGCCGGATATCGCCGCGCGACTGCTCACCGCCGGTGCCAACGTGCATGCCAGCGACTCGCAGGGGCTGACGCCGCTGCATTGCGCCGCCCTGTTCGGTTTCATCGCGCGCGACAAGCCGCGTCTGGTGGCGTTGTTCGATACCTTGCTGCTGGCCGGCGCGGAACCGGAGCAGATCGCGGCCGGTGCGGTCACGCCGCTGCTGCTGTTGCTGGGCGCGCGTGCCGAACCCGGCACCGCCTGCGACGAGGAAGTGGTGCTGGCCGCGCTGGAGCGCCTGCTGGATGAAGAAGTCTCGTTGGACGTGCAGGATCCGCGCGGCTTCGGTCCTCTGCATCTGGCGGCGCTGCACGGGCTGCTGCGCGTGGTCCAGCGCCTGCTGCGCACCGGCGCCGATCCCGACTTGCGCGATTCGCTGAACCGCACGCCGCGCGAGATCGCGGTGATGCGCGGTTTCGTCGACGTGGCCGCCGAGTTCTCGCCTGCGGTTTCCGGGGCCTCGATGGCCCGCTTCCTGCGCGAACCGCGCTAGCTGGATTTTCCTTCTCCCACCGGGAGAAGGTGGCGCGCAGCGACGGATGAGGGCGTGGAAATGACTTGCCTTCCAACTTTCGCTGCAAGCTGGACTTCCATTCCCTCATCCGCCCTTCGGGCACCTTCTCCCGATGGGAGAAGGGAAGCGGGCAACCGTCCTCGTATCAAGTCTGTTTCGGCGCCTTGGCCACACCCATCGAATCGCTGTCGCTCTGATCCGCCTCGAACAGTTTTTCCAGATCGGCGCGCGCACCGCGCGCGGTTTGCAGCAGGGCCGTCTCATCGTCGTACACCAGATGCTGTTCGCGCAGCAGCTTTTCGTCGTGATCGCGGAAGCGGCGGGCATGATCGTTGGCCACTTTCGCCGACAGGCCCAGCGACACCAACACTTGTTCGCCCATTTCCAGGCTGGCGCTGAAGGTCTCGCGGAACACCTCCGCGCCCAGATCCATCAATCGCCATGCGTGCAGGCGATCGCGCGCGCGCGCGAACACCTTCGCCTGCGGATACATGCGCCGGATCAGGCGGGTGACGCGCACGCTGGTGTCGGGATCGTCCACCGCGATCACAAACACTTTGACCTGCTGCGCTCCGGCCGAACGCAGCAGCTCGGGCCGGGTCGGGTCGCCGTAATACAGGCGGTTACCGAAGCGGCGCAGCGTGTCGACCTGCTCGGCGCTATGTTCCAGCGCCACGAACGGAATGCGCTGGGCCACCAGCAACCGCGCCACGATCTGGCCGAAGCGACCCATACCGGCAATCAGCACCTCGGGATGGTCGTCGGGAATGGCATCGAATTCCCGCGTCGCCGGCCGTTCCGGAAAGCTGGCCAGCAGCCGCGCCATGCCGATCAGCAACAGTGGCGTCAACGCCATCGAAACGCCCACGATCGCGACCAGGCGGTCGTGGTCGGCAGCGCTCAGCAACCCCACCCGGGCAGCGTCGCTGAATACCACGAAGGCGAATTCGCCGCCCAACCACAACACGCTGCCCAGCATCAGCGCATCGCGTTTGATCAACCCGCCCGGGCGCAGGCCGACCAGGAACAGGATGGCGAACTTCACCAGCAACAGCACCACCACGCCACCGGCGATCACCTGCGGTTCGGCGATCACCCGGTCCAGATCGATGCCCATGCCCACGGCAATGAAGAACAGGCCCAGCAGCAAGCCCTGGAAGGGACGGATCTGCGCTTCCAGCTCATGACGGAATTCCGAATCGGCCAGCAGCACGCCGGCCAAGAACGCGCCCAGGCCCGCGCTCAACCCGGCCAGTTGCATGAACCAGGCAATGCCCAGCACCACCAGCAGCGCGCTGGCGGTAAACACCTCTGGCATGCGCGTGCGTGCCACCACCCGGAACACATTCCGCAACAGCACCCGTCCGCCCAGCACCACCAGCGCGATCGCGCCCACCGCTTTGGCCACGCTCAGCCAGTTGACGCTGGCGTGCTCGGTGCTGCCCAGCAGGGGAATCATCGCCAGCAGCGGAATCGCCACCAGATCCTGGAACAACAGGATGGCGAAGCCCAGGCGACCGTATTCGCTGGCCAGTTCCTTGCGCTCGCCCAGCAATTGCAGACCCACCGCGGTGGACGACAAGGCCAGGCCCAGGCCGATCACCAGAGCGGCCTTCCAGTGCAGATTGGTCGCCAGGACCACGCCGCCCAACACCAGCGCGGTGAGCGTGACTTGCAGGCTGCCGGCGCCGAACACCGGCTTGCGCATCACCCGCAGCCGCGATGGCGACAATTCCAGGCCGATGACGAATAGCAGCATCACCACACCGATCTCGGCCGCGCTGAGGATGCGCTCGGTGTCGTTGACCACGCTGAAGCCGTCCGGCCCCAGCACCACGCCGGTCACCAGATAGGCCAACACCGCGCCCAATCCGAACTTCTTGAATATGGGCACCGCCAGCACCGCGGCCAGCAGGAAAACCAACGCCAGTTCCAGACCACCACCGTGCATGCGCGCACCTCCGTGCCGGCATTATGCGTCGTTGACCGTTCACCGGTCCGATCCGCGTACGCTTGGATAACGAACGGCCGGGCCGAAGCGATGACGATGAAACGGATTTTCCTGATGGCCTCTCTTTTCGCGTCCTTATGGTCGATACCGCAGGCGGCTATCGCAGCCGGCAACGCCTCCGGTTACTTCCGGCTGGGCGAACAGCGCATAGAACCGCGCCATGCCGTCGCGGTGCAGGCCGACAGCGAAGCCGCGCCCGGCGAGGCCGAAACCTGGATCTACCTCAGCGTCTCGCCATTCGATGCCGCGCCGGTCGCCGCGGCGTTCGATCCCGACGACGGCGTGCGCGAGCAGGCCTCGGACGAACCCTCCGGCAGTTACGTGAAATTATGCGTAACCGCCGATGGCCACGAGTGCGGAATCGATTTCGCCCATCGCGGCCCCACCCGTAACTTCAGCAGCGGCGGCCATGGCGAACTCGCACTCGTCGCGCAAACCCCGCAGCGCATCGCCGGCACCTTCAAGCTGCCGGAGGCGGAGGACTTCTTCGAGGAGACCTACCAGTTCGACCTGACCTTCGATGTCGGCCTCACTCCGCCGCCCGGCACGGCATTGCCTGCAGGCGGCGGCGAGCCGGGCAAGGCCTATCAGATCTACCTGACCGCCTTGGCGCAGGGCGATTTCGACGTCTTGCGCGAGCTTGCCGGTGAATCGGGCGCGTATCGGTTCCCGCAAGACGATCCGACTTCGGCGAAGGAAACCCTCAAGTCCCTGCGCGACGAGCAACCCGTGGTCGCGGAGATCGCGCGCGGCCGGGTGAATGGCGATCAGGCGGTGCTATGGGTCAAGGGCGAAGATCGCGACGACATCATGCGGGCGGGCAGGGTGTTGATGAAGCGCACCGATGCGGGATGGCGCTTCGAGGAGGCTGAGCTGGATGCGGTCGATTAGTCGAATTCCCGCATGGCGTGAAAGCAAGCTTGGCGATATCCTGCTTTCTCGAACATCTACTTAAGGAATGGGGAAATGATTCGTGCCGTGGCGATACTGTTGGGGATGCTGCTTTCATTTTCCTGCTACGCGCGCGGCCCGGGCGTCGTACGCAAGACCGTCGAAGCCAGCATGCAGGTGACGGGGCAGGTAGTTATCGCGCCTGATGGCGCCTTGCGATCCTATGTTCTCGATAATCCCGGGGCGCTGCCGGTGGAGGTGAGGTCTTTGCTGGAGCTTTACTTGCCGGCTTGCGAATTCAATGTCACCACTGCAAGCGGAAAACCGGAAGAGGTAACGGCAAAGATGTCCTTGCAGGTGCTTGCCAGGCAAAATGGGAAGGGTGGCTCCGTACTTACGATTAACGACAGCAACTTCATGGATCCGGATACACCTGATCCTATCAGCATCGTGGACATGTCGCCTCCGCAGTATCCGATGACTGCGCTCCGACTCCGACTTGGACTGTCCGGAACGGTTTATGTCGTGCTGCGTCTCAACCCGGATGGGAGCGTCGCCGACACCCATGTTGAACAGGTGAACATGACCGTAATAGGAAGTGAAAGTGGGCTAGCGTCAGGTCGCAGCATCCTTGCTAAGGCCGCGCTGGCCAAAGCCCGTCTGTGGCGTTTCAAGGTCAGCGCGGCGGCGTTGGCGGAAGGCGAGCCGATCGATGTGCGAGTAGCGGTTGATTTCAAGTTCGACCCCAAGCCCCTGAAAAACCGGTCGGAATACGGAAAGTGGCAGGCTTACGTGCCGGGGCCGCACGCGCCGATTCCATGGCGGCCAGAAGCTGTGGTCAGCGAAGGTCTGGGTGCAATGTCGGCGGGCGGACTGTATCCGTTGGACCCAAAGATAAAACTTCGCCGTCCGCTCGCTGGAATCTGATCTAGACACGCTATACAGCAGACATTGCCCTGCAATGCAGCCGTTTGCCTTTACGAAAAAAATGGAAATCAGCGCTTCACCGGACTAAAGACTCTTTGCTGGATACGGCTTACGCCTGTCCATGTCCTTCCGAAGAAACCAAGGAACAGGATATGAAACGAATCATGGCGACGCTGTTCGGACTGCTGGTAGTGCCTGCCGGGCTTGCTAGCGACCCGATTGCGGTACGCACTACAGCCCAAGCGGAAGCGAGCATGCTGATTACCGGTTGGGCGCTGATCGAAACCGACGGTAGCGTCAGCGCGGTCGAACTCGATCAGCGCGAGAAGCTTCCGACAGGAGTGGTCAGCCTTGTGGAGGAAGCAGGACTTGGCTGGCAGTTCGAGCCCGTCGAAGTGGACGGTGTAGCGAGAAAGGCCAAGGCCCGGATGAGCTTGCGCGTAGTCGCCCGTAAAGCCGGTGCCGATGGTTATGAGGTAAGGATCGGCAGCGGATTTTTCGGTGAAGCCGCCACGTCCGAAGATGAGAAACGCCCGGATTTCGTCAAGAGTCTGAAGCGCAGAACCCCTGCTTATCCAGATGTCGTCCTGAAGGCCGGCGTTCGTGGAACCGTCTATGCCATCGTGAAAGTCGGGCGCCTGGGCACGGTCGAAGAGGCTTTCATCGAACAGGTCGACCTACGGGCCTTCCGGACTGGCAACGAGATGAAGCGTCTTCGCGATGCCCTGGCCAGTTCGACCCTCAGTGCGGTGAAAGCGTGGACTTTCCGCCTGCCTGTCGAGGGCAAACACGCCGACGCAGAAAACTGGACGGTACGGATTCCCGTCGACTACGCGTTCTACGGCGACCCAATGCCAAAATATGGCGAGTGGGATGCGTACGTCCCAGGACCGAAACGGAAAGCTCCTTGGATTACGGAGCAGCAGGATGATCACCAAAGTCCTGATTCGCTGGTCGCGGGCGAAGTTTATGGCGTAGGAGATGGCTTGCGCCTGCTGACGCCTTTACAACCCGGGGGTGGGTGAATCCGGAGCTTTTGAGTAAGCGATGATCAAAGGCGCGTTGGCAGTGTGCCGTAAAGAAGCCTGACGGTTTGCTTTCATCCCTCGCCCGCATAGACTGCGTCTACGTCCAGTCCGAGAAGGAAGCAAACATGAAGTTCGCATGGATCGTAGTCGCCCTGCTTTTGTGCCCGGCCATGGCCGGCGCCGCGGAACGTTCGGAAATACTCAAACAGGTCGAGTCCAGCATGCTGGTGACGGGGACGATCGAGACCCGCGCAGACGGCACTGTCAGTTCGACCGCCATCGACAAACCGGAGAAGCTGCCTGCAGGCGTCGTTGACTTCGTCAAGAAGCAGGTGGCTGCGTGGAAGTTCGAACCGGTGGTCATCGATGGCAAAGCTCATCCGACACGCAGTCCTATGAGCGTACGGCTGGTCGCCAAGCGGCTCGATGACAAGAACTACTCGATCGGGATACGCAATGCCAACTTCGGCGGGACAACGCCCAACGAAGGCGAAGTCCTGACCGGCGTCAAGATGACGCCGCCTCCCTATCCGCAAAGCGTAGCCATGCACGGCGCCTCCGGCGTCGTGTACGTCGTGGTGAAGGTCGGCAAAGACGGCCACGTGAGCGATGCGATCGTCGAGCAGGTGAACCTCAAGACCATCGGCCTTGAAAGTGAAATGACTTCCTGGCGCAAGTCCTTGTCCAATGCGGCATTGCAGGCAACCCGCAAATGGACCTTCGCCACGCCGATCAAGGGCGAACTGGCCGACGATGAGTTCTGGCTGGCGCGGGTTCCGGTCGCCTTCTACATGGACAAGCGCTTCGACGTCGCATACGGAAAATGGGAGATGTACATCCCCGGTGTCCGCCAAACCATTCCATGGTCGGATGAGGACCGCCCAGGATTCTCGCCGGATGGGCTGGCCGATGGCGGCGTTTATACGCTCGGCAAAAACGATGGCCCGAAGCTGCTGACGCCGTTGGGCGGGACCTGATTGGACGATGCGCCGCGCAAGAAAAAGCCCCGCATCGCGGGGCTTTTTTTGATGCATGAAGCGCAGGCTCAGCGCTTCATCGAACTGAAGAACTCGTCGTTGGACTTGGTGTTCTTCATCTTGTCCAACAGGAATTCCATCGCCGTGATCTCGTCCATCGGATGCAGCAGCTTGCGCAGGATCCAGATCTTCTGCAGCAGTTCCGGCTCGATCAGCAGATCCTCGCGGCGGGTGCCGGAGCGGTTGATGTCGATGGCCGGGTACACGCGCTTCTCGGCGATACGGCGGTTCAGATGCACTTCGCTGTTGCCGGTGCCCTTGAACTCTTCGTAGATCACCTCGTCCATCTTGCTGCCGGTTTCCACCAGCGCCGTGGCAATGATGGTCAGCGAGCCGCCTTCTTCCACGTTACGCGCTGCGCCGAAGAAACGCTTCGGGCGGTGCAGGGCGTTGGCGTCCACGCCGCCGCTGAGCACCTTGCCGGAGCTGGGCACCACGTTGTTGTAGGCGCGGGCCAGGCGGGTGATGGAGTCGAGCAGGATCACCACGTCCTTCTTGTGTTCGACCAGGCGCTTGGCCCGTTCGATCACCATTTCGGCGACCTGCACGTGGCGCGCGGCCGGTTCGTCGAAGGTCGAGCTGATCACTTCGCCGCGCACCGTGCGCTGCATCTCGGTCACTTCTTCCGGACGCTCGTCGATCAGCAGCACAATCATGTGCACGTCGGGATGGTTGGTGGTGATCGCGGTGGCGATCTGCTGCATCAGGATGGTCTTGCCGGCCTTCGGCGGCGACACGATCAGCGCGCGCTGGCCTTTGCCCTGCGGCGCCATCAGATCCATGATGCGGCCGGAAATGTCTTCGCTGGAACCGTTGCCGCGCTCCAGGGTGAAGCGGCGGCGCGGGAACAGCGCGGTCAGGTTCTCGAACAGCACCTTGCCCTTGCTGGCCTCGATCGGCTCGCCGTTGATGGTGTCGACCACCGACAGCGCGAAATAGCGTTCGCCGTCCTTGGGGAAGCGGATACGGCCGCTCAGGTGGTCGCCGGTGCGCAGGTTGAAGCGGCGGATCTGGCTGGGCGAAATGTAGGTGTCGTCCGGGCCGGCCAGGTAGCTGGCCTCGGCCGCACGCAGGAAACCGAAGCCGTCCGGCAGGATTTCCAGCACGCCGTCGGCGGCGACGCCTTCGCCGTGGCGGGTCAGCACTTTCAGCAGCGCGAAGATCACGTCCTGCTTGCGCGCGCGGGCCACGCCTTCATGGATGCTCAGCTGTTCGGCGATGTCCAGCAGCTTCTGCGCCGGCATGCGCTTGAGGTCGCTCAGCGAATACTGCGGGAAGCCTTCGGGGACGCCCGGGGCGGGGCCGCGCGGCACGAAGGCCTCGTTGGCGCCGTTGTCGGCGGGCATGCCATCGTTGCGCGGGCGCTGGTCGCGGTCGCGACGGTTGCGGAAACGGTCGCGACGGTTATTGCCGCCGCCGCCTCCGCCATTGTTGTTCTGGAAGCGGTTGTTGTCGCGCGGCTCGCCGTCCTGCTGTTGCCCGCCTTGCTGCTGGCCGCCCTGCGGGTTGCCTTGCTGGCCGGACTGGCCGCCGTCCTGCGATTCGCCGCCATAGGATTGGGGCTGCGCAGCGGCGGGAGGATGGGGAGCGGCAGCGGGCGGCTGCTGGGATTCGTGTCGCGGCGCAACGGGCGCGGCCGGAGCCGGTGGCGGCGGAGCGCTGGGAGTTGGTGCGGAGAGGGGAGCCGGGGCTGCAGGCGCTTCGGATTGGGGAGCGGCCTTGACGACACGCGGCTTGCGCGCACGCTTCTCGGCAGGAGCGCCGGCGTCGCCGGCTTCAGGGGTGTTCTCAGACAAAGGTGCGATTCCTCGCTATGGTTGCGAGCGCCAGCGAATGCGGGCGGGATGGGTGGGAGAGTGGATGCCCTGGGACGAGTGCGTCAGAAGGGTGCGGCGCAGACCCCGCGCCGGATAGAGCTGAAACTAGCACCGGGAAGCGGCGGCGGCAAGCGCCGCGCCGGAAAGCCGTTCAGGTAGTTGATCTGTAGGAGCGCCCCATGGGCGCGAGCCCTTGTCCTTGGGGCCGGAAAAGCTCGCACCCATGGGGCGCTCCTACGGAACGAGGGCGCTCAGGCCGCCGAAGCGGTCGAACCGATACCCTTTTCGATCATCTGGGTCAGCTGGCCCTTGCCCACGGCGCCGACCTGGGTGGCCTGGACCTGGCCGTCCTTGAACAGCAGCAGCAGCGGAATGTTGCGCACGTGGTACTTGATGGCGGTGGCGCGGTTTTCGTCCACGTTGAGCTTGACCACCTTCAGCTTGCCCTCGTAGGTCTGGGCCAACTCGTCCAGCACCGGAGCGATCATCTTGCAGGGGCCACACCATTCGGCCCAGAAATCGACCAGTACCGGTTCTTCGGACTGCAGCACGGCCGTCTCGAAATCGGCATCGCCGACGTGTGTCACCTTATCGCTCACTTTGGGGTCTCCTGCGGGGTCCGCGGAGGGCGGGGCCCGGTTGTGGGCCGAAATGCCGGCCTCTGCATTGCTGTAAACTGGGGCGTTCCGCGATTCCGTTCAAGGGTTTGGCCCTGGATTCGCGTACACCGGCATGGAACGCAGTGTGCGACGCCGGTGACGACGATGCAAGCGCATCGACCCGCGCAATGCGCGAAGAAAGCCCAAAGAAGAAAGCATGAGCGACAAGCCGTTAACCGACATCACCTTTTCCTCGTTCGACCTGCATCCGGCCTTGCTCGCCGGGCTGGAAGCCGCCGGGTTCTCGCGCACCACGCCGATCCAGGCGATGACGCTTCCGGTCGCGTTGCCGGGCGGCGATGTCGCCGGCCAGGCCCAGACCGGCACCGGCAAGACCCTGGCCTTCCTGGTCACGGTCATGAACCGTCTGCTTACGCGTCCGGCGCTGGCCGACCGCAAGCTGGAAGATCCGCGCGCGCTGATCCTCGCGCCGACCCGCGAACTGGCCATCCAGATCCACAAGGACGCGGTGAAGTTCGGCGCCGACCTGGGACTGCGTTTCGCCTTGATTTACGGCGGCGTGGATTACGACAAGCAGCGCGAACTGCTGACCCAGGGCGTGGACGTCATCATCGCCACGCCGGGCCGTCTGATCGACTACGTGAAGCAGAGCAAAGTGGTTTCGCTGCATGCCTGCGAGATCTGCGTGCTGGACGAAGCCGACCGCATGTTCGACCTGGGCTTCATCAAGGACATCCGTTTCCTGCTGCGCAAGATGCCCGAGCGCACCACGCGGCAGACGCTGCTGTTTTCGGCCACGCTCAGCCACCGGGTGCTGGAGCTTGCGTACGAGCATATGAACGAGCCGCAGAAGCTGGTGGTGGAAACCGAATTCATCACCGCCGCCAAGGTTCGCCAGAAAGTCTATTTCCCGGCCAACGAGGAAAAGATCCCGCTGTTGATCGGCCTGCTGTCGCGCAGCGAAGGCGCGCGCACCATGATCTTCGTCAACACCAAGGTCTGGGTCGAGCGCGTGGCGCGGTCGCTGGAGAAAGCGGGCTACCGCGTGGGCGTGCTGTCGGGCGATGTGCCGCAGAAGAAGCGCGAATCGTTGCTCAACCGTTTCCAGAAAGGCCAGCTCGAGATCCTGGTAGCTACCGACGTGGCCGCGCGCGGCTTGCACATCGACGGCGTGTCGCACGTCTACAACTACGATCTGCCGTTCGATGCGGAAGACTACGTGCACCGCATCGGCCGCACCGCGCGTCTGGGCGCCGAGGGCGACGCGATCAGCTTCGCCTGCGAGATCTATGCGCAGAGCCTGCCGGACATCGAGGCCTACATTGAGCAGAAGCTGCCGGTGGAAGCGGTGACCGGCGAATTGCTGACCGCTATCCCCCGTCCGCCGCGCGCCGCGCCGCAGCCGGGCGATGAAGTGGACGAAGACGCCGGCGAAAGCATCGGCACGATCTTCAAGGAAGCGCGCGAACAGCGCATCGCCGACGAGCAGCGTCGTGGCGGCGGCCGCAGCGGCGGCAGCGGTTCGGGCCGCAGCGGCAGCGGTTCTTCGCGTCCGCGTTCCGGCGCCCCTTCCGGCGATGGCAAACCGCGCGCGCCGCGTCCGCCGCGCAGCGTCAATGTGGCCGCTTCCAGCGAGGCGCCGGTCTCAGCGCCGGTCGCTGCAAGTGCGGGGCTTGCGCCTGCGGCAGCATCCGAAGCGGTGCGTCCGCCGCGCAAGCGCCGCCGCCGCCGTCATGGCGTGCCGGTCGACGGTGCAGTCGCGAACTCGGTCCCGGCGCAGGCGCAAACCGCCTCGGCGCCCAAGGCCACCGCACCCGCCGACAATTCTTCGTTCCTGACCAAGCTGGGGCGCAAGCTCAAGTCGCTGGTGTCCGGCAGCTAGTAGGTCGGGGTTACACCCCCGACCCATTGCACCCAGCATCGCGCACGTCGGGGAGGTAACCCCGACCTACGAGTGGAATAGGGAACAGGGCATAATCGCGGCATGAGCGTCCTGCGATTCGAAAACGTCAGCAAGCAATACCCGGGCGGCCATGAGGCGCTGGCCGACGTCAGCTTCGAAGTCGCGCAAGGCGAAATGCTGTTCGTCACCGGCCACTCCGGCGCCGGCAAGAGCACACTGCTGAAGCTCATCCATCTCAGCGAGCGTCCCAGCCGCGGGGCCGTGGTGTTCGGCGGGCGCAATCTGCTGAAAGTCCGCGGCGGCCGCATTCCGCTGCATCGTCGCGAAGTCGGCGCGGTCCATCAGGATCATCGCCTGCTGGCCGAACGCACCGTGGCGGAGAACGTCGCCCTGCCGCTGATCCTGCGCGGCGATCGCCGTGCCGACATCGGCAAGCGGGTGCGCGAGGTGCTGGCGCGGATGGGCTTGGGCCATCGCGAAAAGGCGTTGCCTTCGCAGCTCTCGGCAGGCGAGCAGCAGCGCGTGGGTATCGCACGCGCCATCGTGGCCGAGCCGCGACTGCTGGTCGCCGACGAGCCCACCGGCAACCTCGATCCTACCCTCGCCGCCGAAATCATGTCCCTGTTCGCCTCCATGCCCGAACGCGGCACCAGCGTGCTGGTGGTCAGCCACGATCTGGCGCTGATCAAGCGCATGAAGAAGCGCGTGCTGATCCTGGACCACGGCAAGCTGATGGACGACATCTCCCCGGCGGATTTGGCCGAATGACGGCCGGCAAGGACAACCTCATGGCCGCCGGGCCGCGTTCGGGTTTCGGGATCTGGCTGGACCAGCATCTCTACAGTTTCGTCGCCAGCCTGGGCCGCGTGCTGCGTCGGCCGTGGACCACGTTGCTGACCATCGGCGTGATGGCGGTGGCGCTGGCTTTGCCGCTGGGCCTGGGCCTAGCGCTGGAAAACCTGCGGCACTTCGCCGGCAGCGTGGAGCAGTCGCGCGAAATCGATCTGTTCCTCAAGCCCGAGATCGAGGTCGCGCGCGCGCAGGCGCTAGCGGCGGAACTGCGCGGCCGCGGCGACGTGGCCAAGGTGGAAGTGCGCACGCCGGAGCAGGGCCTGGCCGAGTTCCGCGCCCGCAGCGGTCTGGGCGATGCGATTGGCGCACTCGAAGAAAACCCGCTGCCCAGCCTGCTGATCGTGACGCCCGGCGAAGACGACGCCAGCCTGGTGGCAGCGCTGGATCACCTGCCGGAAACCGGCCTGCTGCAGCACGATGCGGCCTGGCGACAGCGCCTGCAGGGCTGGCTGGGTTTCGGCGAACGCCTGGCCTGGGTGCTGGCGGCGCTGTTCGGCCTGGGCGCGCTGCTGGTCGTGGGCAATACCGTGCGACTGGACATCCAGTCGCGGCGGGAGGAAATCGGCGTACTGCAGTTGCTGGGGGCCACCGACGGCTTCATCCGCCGTCCCTTCATCTACCTCGGTGCGTGGTACGGCCTGGCCGCTGGCGCGCTGGCCTTGGGTCTGCTGGCCGCGGCAGCGTATGCTCTGCGCGCGCCGCTGCATGTGCTGGCGCAGAGTTACGGGAGCGGTTTCGCACTCACTGGTCTTGATCCCCTGCGCGCGGCGGGTTTTCTGCTGGCGGCGACGGCGGTCGGCTGGCTGGGCGCGTGGCTGGTGACCGGACATTTCCTGCGTCAAACCCGACCCACGGAAACTTAGGCCCACTATGCATTCGCAGGAGCTTCGACATCTGATCAGCGACACCCCGCGGGTGATGGTGGTCGATGGCTCGAAGATGGTGCGCAAGATGATCGCCGACGTGCTGAAGCGCGAGCTGCCCGGCGTGGAAGTGATCGGCTGCGCCAGCATCGCCGAAGCGCGCAAGGCATTGGAGGAAGGCGCGGTACACCTGGTCACCACCTCGCTCGCGCTGAAGGACGGCGACGGGCTCGAGATCGCGCGCGCGGTGCGCGAAGCGGCCGGCCAGGCTTACGTGCCGGTGATCGTGGTCTCCGGCGATGCGCAACAGCATCTGGTCGAACGCCGCTTCACCGAGTACGTCACCGACTACTTCGATAAAGCGCTGGGCCATGAGGCGCTCGCCGCCTTCATCTGTGGCTACGTGCAGCCGCAGGCGGTGGTGGGCGCTACGGTGCTGTACGTGGAAGACAGCCGGGTAGTGGCCGAAACCACCAAACGCATGCTGGAACGGCACGACCTCAAGGTCGTCCACGTGCTCAAGGCCGAAGACGCCTTCGCCTTGCTCACCGCCGAATCGCTGGGCCTTTCCACCCACCGCTTCGACCTCGTGCTGACCGACGTGACCCTGAAGGGCGAACTCAGCGGCCGCGACGTGGTGCAGCGCGTCCGCGTCGACTTCGCTTACGGCAAGCGCCGCCTGCCCATCCTGGTGATGACCGGCGACGACAACCGCAACAACCAGTCCGAATTGCTGCAGGCCGGCGCCAACGACCTGGTGCTCAAGCCCATCGAAGAACGCCTGCTGATCACCAAAGTGCTGTTCCAGCTGCGCGTGGCCGGCATGGACGAAACGCGCGCGCTGGTCTGAGTCTGTGTGATGCTCCTGCGGCGTACCCGAACTTCATGACGTCATCCCAGCGAACGCTGGGATCCATTTTGATTTTCGCGCTTACCCGCATCGCGCAGAGCCAAAGTCAAAGTGGATCCCAGCGTTCGCTGGGATGACGATTCCAACCAACAAGCGCATCGAATTTCCTCTTCCTCATGCCCGACAACGACCACATCAAACTCGAAGCTTCCTGGAAGGCCAAGGTCGGCGACTGGCTACAGCGTCCGGAGATGCGCGAACTGTC
This sequence comes from Pseudoxanthomonas sacheonensis, assembly GCF_031455975.1. Classification (GTDB taxonomy): domain Bacteria; phylum Pseudomonadota; class Gammaproteobacteria; order Xanthomonadales; family Xanthomonadaceae; genus Pseudoxanthomonas_A; species Pseudoxanthomonas_A sacheonensis_A. Next base: position 949,106 of record NZ_JAVDTT010000002.1, read on the forward strand.
GGCGTTCCTCCGCCAGCGGAAACAGGCGGGCGCGACCCTCTTCCCTCCCGGTCCGCAGATCTTCGCGGCTTTCGACGCCACGCCCTTCCAGGAAGTGAAAGTGGTGATTCTCGGGCAGGACCCCTATCACGGGGCAGGGCAGGCGCACGGGTTGTGCTTTTCGGTGCTGCCCGGCGTGCCGGTGCCGCCGTCGCTGGACAACATCTTCAAGGAAATAAACAGCGACCTGGGCATCGCGCGTCCGGACCACGGTTGCCTGTTGCCGTGGGCGCGGCAGGGCGTGCTGCTGTTGAATTCGGTGTTGACCGTCGAAGAAGGGCGCGCCGGTGCGCATCAGGGCAAGGGCTGGGAAGGATTCACCGACCGCGCGATCGAAATACTGGCCAGCGAACGCGAAGACCTGGTGTTTCTGCTGTGGGGAAGTTATGCGCAGGCCAAGGGCAAGGTGATCGATGCACGGCGCCATCGCGTGCTGCGCGCGCCGCATCCTTCGCCGCTCTCGGCGCACCGCGGATTCCTAGGTTGCAAGCACTTCTCGGCCACCAACCAATTCCTCGCGCAGAAAGGCAAAACAGCGATCGACTGGCGCCTGCCGCCCAAGGCCGAATTGGAACTGTAGGAACGGCTACCGCTTTTTCTTCTTCTTCGCGGGCGGAGTGACTTCGGGCGCCGGCGTTTCCTTGGTCGATTCCTTCAGCTCGGTCTGCAGCTCCTCCATCATCGGAATGATCTTCTTCTGGATCGCGCCCATCAGGTTCTGCATCAGCAACGGCGTCTTGTCCAGCAGGTTTTTCCCGGCCGGACTCTCGTAGAACTTGGCCATGGCCCTGACGTCCTCGGCACTGAAGGTCTGTTTGTAGACGTCGATATAGAGGGGACGCATCTCTTCCCAGGCCAGGGCCTTGCGCACTATCTCGTTGGTGCGCGACTGGATGCGCTGGACCTCGGCTTTCTGCTCGGCGCTCAAATCCTTGCCGCTGGTGATCTGCTCGAACTGCTGGCGTTGCATCTCTTCCATTTGCGGCAGGATCGCGTTGAGCATGCTTTGCGCGCGCGAAGCTTTGAGCAGGCGCTCGATATCGGCATCGCTCGGCGGGGCGGCCAGCGCGGCGGCGGCGCTCAAGGCGAGGCAGGCAGCGACCAGCAGGCGCGGAAGCAGGCGCAGACGCGGGCGTGAGGTCGACATGCCGGGAATTCCTGGGGCGAATGGACGAACGCACATAGTGCCCAGCGGAAAGTAAATGGGCGGTTAAACGCCGACGCGTCCGATTGCGGATGCCAGGGCGCCGCATCATGCCTACAATTAGCGCATGGGGAGCGACGCACTCGAAATCACGCCCACGCTGGCGATACCCGAGACCGAACTGGTCGAACGCTTCGTGCGCGCCAGCGGCGCGGGCGGGCAGAACGTCAACAAGGTTTCGACCGCGGTGGAATTGCGCTTCGATCTGGCCGGTTCTCCCTCCCTGCCGGAACCGGTACGCGAACGCCTGCTGGCCAAACGCGACCGCCGCATCACCGATGAGGGCGTGTTGGTGATCGACGCGCAGCGTTTCCGCACCCAGGACCGCAACCGCCAGGATGCGCGCGAGCGTCTGGCGGCCTTCATCGCCACCGGCCTGACCGCGCCGAAGAAGCGCATCGCCACCAAACCCTCGCGTGCGGCCAAGGCGCGTCGCCTGGACGCCAAGCGCGGTCGCGGCGAAATCAAGCGCGGACGTTCGAGCAAGGGAGTGATCGATTGAGCGATGCGACGGGTCTGATTCCCCCCATCCCGCCGTTGATGCCGCAGGTGAAGCCCAATCGGTTCACCCGCTGGCTCGGCCGCACCGCCCTGAGGCTGGGCGGGTGGCGCATCGTCGGCCCGATTCCCGATCTGGCCAAGGCGGTGTTGATCGTGGCCCCGCATTCGTCCAACTGGGACGGGTACTGGGGAATGGCGGCGAAAATCGCGCTGGGCCTGGAAGTGCGGGTGCTGGGCAAGGCGCAGTTGTTCTGGTGGCCGCTGGGCCCGCTGCTGCGGCGGTTGGGAGCGATACCCGTGAACCGCAGTTCGCCGCAGGGAACGGTGGAGCAGGCGATCGCGATCATCCGTGACTTCGACCGCATCTGGTTCACGCTGACCCCCGAGGGGACGCGCAAGCGGGTGGAGAAGTGGAAGACGGGCTTCTGGAAGATCGCGCGCGCGGCCGACGTCCCCATCGTCATGGCGTATTTCCATTATCCGGAGAAGATCATCGGCATCGACCGGGTCTTCCAGGCCACCGACAACCTGCAGCAGGACATGGCGCGTATCCGCGAGTATTACCGGCCGTGGCAGGGCAAGAACCGCGGTACCGTTTGACGCTATATGACCGTGGGAGCGGCGTCCCGCCGCGAGCTTTTGATTCTTCACTCGGCAAAGCGGAAAAGCTCGCGGCGGGACGCCGCTCCCACAACCCGCTCCCACACGCCGCTTCCACTGAACCGGGGCTTTGCGCCGCACCTTCGACACATGCGCAAGCGCCGCCGGCGCGCTAGGGTTGCCGACTTGTTCCCTGACCCTGGAAGCGTTCCATGTCGCGCAACTTCGTTCTTGCCGCCGCCATCAGCCTGGCCCTTGCGGCCTGCACCGGAAACACCCCTGAAGCCGTGACCGAAAAGACCCCAGCCACCGCTCCCTCCGCCGCCGAGAATCCGCTGCTGGCCGCCAGCACGCTGCCGTTCGGCGCGCCGATGTTCGACAAGATCAAGGATGCCGATTACCTGCCCGCGTTCGAGGAAGGCATGAAGCAGCACCTGGCCGAGATGCGCAAGATCGCCGACAACCCCGAACCGGCCACGTTCGAGAACACCATCGAAGCCCAGGAGCGCACCGGCGAGACGCTCAACCGGGTCGCCCGCATCTTCTTCAGCCTGGTCCAGGCCGATACCAATCCGGCGCGGCAGAAGATCCAGGAAGAGATCGCGCCCAAACTGGCCGCGCACCAGGACGAAATCGCGCTGGATCCGAAACTGTTCGCGCGCGTGAAGGCGGTCTACGACGCGCGTGCCACGCTCAAGCTCGATCCCGTACAGCTGCGCCTGGTCGAACGCGATTACCAGGAAATGGTCCGCGCCGGCGCGCAGCTGTCCGAAGCCGACAAGGTCGTCATGCGCAAGCTCAACGTGGAAGAGACCACGCTGTCCACCGACTTCCACAACAAGCTGGTCGCCGCCGCGGCCGCAGGCGCGGTGCAGGTCGACGACAAGGCCAAGCTCGACGGCCTGTCCGAAGGCGACATCGCTTCGGCCGCCGACGCGGCCAAGGAACGCAAGCTGGATGGCAAGTGGCTGCTGGCCCTGCAGAACACCACCCAGCAGCCGGTGCTGGCTTCGTTGAAGGACCGCGAATTGCGCGCCAAGGTGCTGGAAGCGTCGGAAACGCGCACCGAGCATGGCGACTCCAACGACACCCGCAAGATCATCCAGCGTCTGGCCCAATTGCGCGCGCAGAAGGCCAAGCTGCTCGGCTTCGATACCTACGCCGCCTACAGCCTGGCCGACCAGATGGCCATCACTCCGGACAAGGCGCTGAAGCTGCTGACCGATACCGTGCCCGCCGCCACCGCTAAGGCGCGTAGCGAAATCGTCAAGATGCAGGCCGTGATCGACCAACAGCATGCCGATTCGAAGACCGGAGACTTCAAGCTGACCGCATCCGACTGGGACTTCTACGCCGAACAGGTGCGCAAGGCCGAGTTCGACCTGGACGAATCGCAGATCAAGCCGTACTTCGAGATGGACAACGTGCTGCACAACGGCGTGTTCTACGCCGCCACGCAGATGTACGGCATCACCTTCAAGGAACGCAAGGACCTTCCGGTCTACAACCCGGACATGAAGGTGTACGAAGTCTTCGATAAGGACGGCAGTTCGCTGGCGCTGTTCTACACCGACTACTTCAAGCGCGACAGCAAGTCCGGCGGCGCATGGATGGACGTGTTCGTCGAGCAGGACGGCCTGACCGGCGCCAAGCCGGTGGTCTTCAACGTCTGCAACTTCACCAAGCCCGCCGCCGGCCAGCCGGCGCTGCTGAGCTTCGACGACGTCACCACCATGTTCCACGAGTTCGGCCATGCGCTGCACGGCATGTTCTCCAAGGTGAAGTATCCGTCCATCGCCGGCACCAGCACCTCGCGCGATTTCGTCGAGTTCCCCTCGCAGTTCAACGAGCACTGGGCTTCGGATCCGAAGGTATTCGCCAATTACGCCAAGCACTACAAGACCGGCGAACCGATGCCGCAGGCCTTGGTCGACAAGATCAAGAAGGCCTCCAAGTTCAACAGCGGCTACGGCACCACCGAGTACCTGTCGGCCGCGCTGCTCGATCTGGCCTGGCACACGCTGCCGGCCGACGCGCCGTTGCAGGATGTGGACAAGTTCGAAGCCGACGCCCTGAAGAAGTTCAAGGTGGACCTGGCCGAAGTGCCGCCGCGCTACCGCACCAGCTATTTCGACCACATCTGGGGCGGTGGCTACTCGGCCGGTTACTACGCCTACTTCTGGTCGGAAGTGCTGGACGACGATGCGTTCGAGTGGTTCAAGGAACACGGCGGCATGACCGCGGAGAACGGCCAGATTTTCCGCGACAAGATCCTCTCGCGCGGCAACACGGTCGACCTGGCCACCCTGTACCGCGATTTCCGCGGCAAGGACCCCAGCGTGGAACCGCTGCTGGAGAATCGCGGCTTGAAGTAAGCCTCGGTGGACTAGCTAGGTATAAGGAAACGGGATGGCTTCGCAGCCATCCCTTTTTTCTGATGCGTGATCTGTGCGGGAAAAGTGCGAACCCCACTGATCCTGTCATCCCGAGCACAGCGAGGGATCTGCTTGCGTGCTCGCGAGAAGCGAAAAACCAGTAGCAGATCCCTCGCTGTGCTCGGGATGACATCCGGGTTGTTCAGGGGGTTCCCTGGATCCGTCCACAAGCCTCAGAGCTCGCGGCGGGACGCCGCTCCCACCTGGGCCTGCCCCCACACGCGCTTCCTTCTGGTTCCACGCACTGATCAGCGTTGTGATTGCTTAACAGGCGAGGCGTCCCGTAGCATGCGGACTAGATGATCCGCATTCTCCGCTACCGCATTGTCAGGTTGCTGCGCCTTCCCGCGTTGGCATTGCTTGTGCTTGCGGTGCTGGTGAACCCCGTATTCGCCGCGGTTGGCGATCTGCACGAGTTCAGTCGCGGCGGTACGGGCCATGCGCAAGCGTCGGACTCGCACGACCATGCCGACGAGTCGGGCACGCAACAGGAAGGCACAGACCTGCTGCACGCCCTGATGCATGCGGCGCACTGCTGCGGCCATCTCACCGCGATCCTTTCCACACCCTTCGTAGCGCACACGCCGTCGTTTACCGATGCGGTGCCGGCGTCGGCGTTCGCCGCGCCCCATTCGCCCCCGCGCACGGATCATTTCCGTCCTCCGATAGCGATCTGACGCGATACGCCGGCAAAGCGCCGGTTCTTCGTCATCGATCCTTTGGAGAAACTCTCATGTGGTTGCGTTCGACGGCACTGGCCGTCTTCGCGGCTGCGTCATGCCTGTCGGCATGGGCGCAGCCGCCTGAAATATTGACTCTGGACGAGGCGTTCGCGCGCGTCGCCCAATCCCATCCCGATCTGCGCCTGATAGACGGCCAGCGCAAGGTGTTGTCGGTCGAAGCAGAGCGCGCTGCGCTGCGGCCAGTCTGGGTCGCCGGCCTGCAGATCGAAAATGCGTTCGGCACAGGCGACAGCAGCGGTTTCAGGCAAGCCGAAATCAGCCTGACCCTGGCCGGCGTGCTGGAGCGCGGCGGCAAGCTGGATGCGCGCCGCGCGCTCGCACAGACGCGCATCGATTCGCTGGCGCTGCAACGGGAAACCAAGCGGCTCGACCTGCTGGCCGAAGTCGCGCGTCGCTACCTGGCCATTAGCGCGGCGCAGGACCAGCGCCGCATCGCCGATCTGGATGTCGCGCAGCGGCAGCGTACCGTCGCAGGCGCAAGGCAGCGTCTCGCAGCGGGCGCATCGCCCGAATCGGTAGTGCTGACCGCGCAGGCCGCGTTGGCGCGCGCCGAATTGGACCGCGACCGCGCCCAACAACGCAGTGCAGCCGCACGCCAGCATCTCGCTGCTCTGTGGGGCGAACGCAATCCCGCATTCGGCGTGGTGGCGGGCGACCCGCTGGTGTTGCCGGAGATCGCGGATTTCGCCGCGCTCGACGCGTTGCTGACCAGCACGCCCGAGTTGGCGCGCTTCGCAGATGAGCAGCGTATCGGCGAAGCGCGCCTGCAACTGGCGCGAAGTCAGACCACGCCCGACCTGGACTGGCAAGTCGGCGTGCGGCGCCTGCAGGCGACGGATGATTTCGCGTTGGTCGGCAGCGTTTCCGTGCCGTTGGGAAGTTCACGCAGAGCCCAACCCGATATTCGCATCGCAGAAGCGGAACTGGCGCTGGTCGAAATCGAACGCGAGGCGCAGGGGCTGTCGTTGTATTCCACCCTGTCGGAAGCGCATGGCCGCTACCGCGTCGCCCAGCTCGAAGTGTCGCGATTGCAAGCGGATGTGTTGCCCAAACTGGCCAAAGCCGAGCGCGCGGCCGAACGCGCCTACCGCGGGGGTGCGATCAGCTACCTCGAATGGGCCCAGCTGCAATCCGAACGCACCAGCACGCGCAAGCAACAACTTGAAGCGGCGTTGGAAGCCCAGCGCGCACTGATCGAAATCCAGCGGCTCACCGGTCAGGCGTTCGTCGCCGGCCCCGCGTCGCAGATCAACCAGGAAACGACACCATGAAAGTGAAGAAACTGATCGGCGCACTGACGCTGGCGCTGCTGCTAGGCGCTTGCGGAAAGAACGCGACCGAAGAACACGGCCATGAGGAAGGCGGAGAGCACGCGGAAGCCGAGGAAGCCAAAAAGGGGGCGCACGGCGGAAGACTGTTGGAGCAGGGCGGCTACGCGGTGGAGCTGGCCATCGCCGAGGACGGCACGCCGCCGAAATATCAAGCCTGGTTGTACGAGGGCGGCGAGCCCGTGCCCGCGACCGCAGGCACCGTCGAAGTCAGACTGAAACGCCTCGGCGGCATCGCCGAGAACCACATGCTCAAACCGCAGGCCGATGGCAGCCTGATGGCGGCCAGCATCGTGGGCGAACCGCATTCGTTCGACGTCGAAGTGCTGGCGAAAATCGAAGGCAAGACCTTGCACTGGGAATACCCGAGCTACGAAGGGCGTACCGAAATCGCTGCGAAGACCGCCGCCGACTCCGGCATCCGCGTCGCACCTGCCGGCCCCGGCGTGATCGCCGACGAACACGAAGTGCAGGGCCTGCTCACGCCGATGGAAGGTCGCATCGCCAACGTGATGGCGCGCTTCCCAGGTCCCATCCGCAACCTGCGCGCGAACGTCGGCGACTCCGTGCGCGCGGGACAACCGCTGGCCTCGGTCGAAAGCAATCTCAGTCTGACCACCTACACCGTCAGCGCGCCGATCTCGGGCGTGGTGCTGGCGCGCAATGCGTCGGTCGGCTCGGTAGCGAGCGAGGGCTCGCCGTTGTTCGAGATCGCCGATCTGTCCTCGCTGTGGGTGGACCTGCACATCTTCGGTTCGGACGCCCAGCACATCCGTCCCGGCGTGCCGGTCAAAGTCACGCGCATGAGCGACGGCGCCACCATCGAAACCGTGCTAGAACGCGTGCTGCCGGGCACCGCCACCGCAAGCCAGAGCACCGTGGCGCGCGCGACCATCGCCAACGTCGACGGCCTGTGGCGTCCCGGTTCCGCGGTGAAGGCGCGCATCACGGTCGAGCGACAACCCGCAGCCATGGTCGTCCCGCTTTCGGCACTGCAGAACTTTCGCGACTGGGATGCGGTGTTCATCCGCGTCGGCGACCTTTATGAAGTGCGTCCCGTAGAACTGGGCAAGCGCGATGCCACGCATGTGGAAGTGCTGTCGGGATTGAAAGCCGGCGACGCCGTGGTCACCGAGCAGAGCTACCTGATCAAGGCCGACATCGAAAAGTCGGGAGCTTCCCATGACCACTGACCGCTCGCAGGAAACGAAACGAGGAGCGCTCGAAGGAATCATCCGTTTCGCCATCGCCCATCGCTGGATGATGCTGGCGCTGACTTTGGCGTTGATCGCGCTGGGCGCCTGGAGCTTCAGCAGGCTGCCCATCGATGCCACGCCCGATATCACCAACGTGCAGGTGCAGATCAACACCGAAGCCACCGGCTATTCGCCGCTGGAATCGGAGCAGCGCGTCACCTTCCCCATCGAGACCGCCATGGCCGGTCTGCCCGGGCTGGATTACTCGCGTTCGATATCGCGTTACGGGCTGTCGCAGGTGACGGTCGCCTTCAAGGACGGTACCGACCTGTATTTCGCGCGCCAGCAGGTGGGCGAACGCTTGCAGCAGGTGAAGTCGCAATTGCCAGAGGGACTGGAACCGGAGATGGGACCCATCGCCACAGGTCTGGGCGAGATCTTCATGTACACGGTCGAGGCCAAACCCGATGCCGTGAAGAAGGACGGCACGCCGTGGAACGCCACCGATCTGCGCACCTTGCAGGACTGGGTGGTGCGGCCGCAGCTGCGCAACACGCCGGGCGTGACCGAGGTCAACACCATCGGCGGCTACGCCCGTCAGATCCACATCACGCCGGAACCTTCGAAACTGGTGGCCTTGGGTTTCACTCTGCACGACGTGGTCGCCGCGGTCGCCGCCAACAACCAGAACGTCGGCGCCGGCTACATCGAACGCAACGGCCAGCAGTTCCTGGTGCGCGTACCCGGACAGGTCGCCGATCTGGATGCGATCCGCGACATCGTGCTGGATCGCCGCGAGGGCGTGCCGATCCGCGTGCGCGACGTGGCCGAAGTGGGCGAGGGTCCGGAGCTGCGCACCGGTGCGGCTACGCAGAACGGCAGGGAAGTGGTGCTGGGCACGGTGTTCATGCTGGTCGGCGCCAACAGTCGCCAGGTCGCGCAGGCGGCCGCCGCCAAGCTGAAGGAAGCCAGCGCCAGCCTGCCCGCCGGAGTGCAGGCGATACCTGTGTACGACCGCACCGCATTAGTGGACCGCACCATCGCCACCGTTTCCAAGAATCTGGTCGAAGGCGCGCTGTTGGTGATCGTGGTGCTGTTCCTGCTGCTCGGAAACTTTCGCGCCGCGCTGATCACTGCGGCGGTGATCCCGCTGGCGATGCTGTTCACCGTGTTCGGCATGGTCCGCGGCGGCGTCTCCGGCAACTTGATGAGCCTGGGCGCGCTCGACTTCGGTCTGATTGTCGACGGCGCGGTGATCATCATCGAAAACTGCTTGCGCGGCTTCGGCGAAATGCAGCGCCAGCTGGGTCGGGTGATGACCGAAGAAGAGCGCCATGACGCGACCGCTTCGGCCACCGCAGAAGTGATCCGGCCCAGCTTGTTCGGCCTGGGCATCATCGCCGCCGTGTACCTTCCGATCTTCGCGCTGACCGGCATCGAAGGAAAGATGTTCCATCCGATGGCGATCACCGTCGTGCTCGCGCTGACCGGCGCCATGCTGTTGTCGCTGACCTTCGTGCCGGCGGCGATCGCCGTGTTCCTCGGTGGCCGGGTCGACGAGAAGGAGAACCGGGTGATGCAGTGGGCCAAGCGCCGCTACGCGCCGTTGCTGAAAGGGTCGCTACGACGCGGCAAGTGGGTCATGGCCGGCGCGATGGCGCTGATGGCGTTGTGCGCGTTGCTAGCGATGCGCCTGGGTACGGAGTTCATCCCCAACCTGGACGAAGGCGACATCGCCCTGCACGCATTGCGCATTCCCGGCACCAGCCTGGAGCAGGCGGTAAAGATGCAATCCACTCTGGAAGCGAGAATCAAACAATTCCCGGAGGTCGATCGCGTATTCGGGAAGCTGGGGACCGCCGAAGTCGCTACCGACCCCATGCCGCCATCGGTGGCCGACACTTTCCTCATGATGAAGCCGCGCTCGCAATGGCCCGATCCGCGCAAGCCGCGGGATCGACTCGTGGCCGAGATCGAAGCGGCGGTGAAGCAGTTGCCGGGCAACAACTACGAGTTCACCCAGCCCATTCAGATGCGCATGAACGAACTGATCTCCGGTGTGCGTGCCGATGTGGCGATCAAGCTGTACGGCGACGATCTGGACACTCTCGTGGAAGTGGGAAAGCGCATCGAAGAAGTGGCCGAATCGGTCGCGGGCGCCGCCGACATCAAACTAGAACAGACGACCGGTCTGCCATTGCTGACCATCACGCCGGATCGCAACGCGCTGGTGCGCTACGGCCTGAATCCGAACGTGGTGCAGGAAACCGTCGCCACCGCAGTCGGGGGTGAGGTTTCCGGCCAGCTGTTCGAAGGCGACCGGCGCTTCGATATCGTGGTGCGCCTGCCGGAACGTCTGCGCCAGGATCCGGCCGCGCTCGCCGACCTCCCCATTCCGCTGGGCGGTAGCGACAACGCCGACGAATCCAGCCGCAGCGGCGGTTTCTACGCCGGCACACCGCGCACGGTGCCGCTGCGCGAGGTGGCGAAGATCGAAACCTTGCAAGGTCCCAACCAGATCAATCGCGAGAACGGCAAACGGCGCGTCGTGGTCACGGCCAACGTGCGTGGTCGCGACCTGGGCGGTTTCGTCGGCGAACTGCGGCAGCGGATCGAGGCCGAAGTGGAAGTGCCCGTCGGTTACTGGATCGACTACGGCGGCACGTTCGAGCAGTTGATTTCCGCCGGCCAGCGGCTGTCGGTCGTGGTGCCGGTCACCTTGATCGTCATCTTCGCGCTGCTGTTCATGGCTTTCGGTTCGGCCAAGGACGCGGCGATCGTATTCAGCGGCGTGCCGCTGGCGCTGACCGGCGGCGTGATCGCGCTGGCTCTGCGCGGCATCCCCCTGTCCATCTCCGCCGGCGTCGGATTCATCGCGCTGTCCGGGGTGGCCGTGCTCAACGGATTGGTGATGATCGCTTTCATCCGCAAGCTGAGGGAGGAAGGCGATGCTTTGGACGATGCCATCGTTGACGGCGCGCTCGGCCGGCTGCGTCCGGTGCTGATGACGGCATTGGTGGCTTCGTTGGGTTTCGTGCCCATGGCGCTCAATGTGGGCGCGGGATCGGAAGTGCAGCGACCGTTGGCGACCGTGGTGATCGGCGGCATCGTTTCGTCCACCTTCCTGACCTTGGTGGTGCTGCCGGTGCTGTACCGCTGGCTACACCGCGAAAGAGAGGTGCGAGCCGAAACGTAGCGGACGAAAGATCATTGTAGAGCCGGGCAAGCTCGGCTCTAACGGATCACGTAAGTCGGCAGTTCCGCGACCGCCTCGTTGAGCAACGCCCGCGTCTGCGTCTGCAGTTGCTTGCGGTGCGCGTCCGACGATACCAGCGAGGACAGATGGTCCATGGCCAGACCGACGATGGTGTCGCGCATGGCGGGCGAGGCGTCGTGCGGATTGGCCATCGCCGCCCACAGGCTGTGGCGCAAGGGTCCCCATGGATCGATGGGAATGGGTTTCCCCCCCACGATGATGACGCCACCGCCGTCTTGGATCACTCCGAACAGTATCGTCGCCACCGCGACCCAGCGCGACAGATCCAGCCTGTCGAACTTGAAGCAGAAATCGGGATCGAACGGGGTCAGGAATTCGTGGATCTCGCGCTGGCAGACCGCGCAGAAAGGCTCGCCCAGCACGCGCATCTTGCAGTTGTAGGAAGGCCGGTAGGCGCCGCAATGCGTGTAATGGGCGCCTTCGTAGGTGCCTACGACGAAATTCGGTGGTTCGGGAACCAGGTCCGGCGGACATTGGCTGCAGTTGGGATTGGATTGGGTCGGCAATGTCGAAACGTTGATCAGGTCGTCCCACTTGCCGGCGGCGGTCGGCGAGATCGTGACGTTGGGCTGCGAAGGTTCGATATTGTCATGCTGGTTCTGCGACGGTCCGTCGATGCCGCAACCGGCGTAGTAGAAATACTCGTCGGCCAGGCCGAAGATCGAATGCCCCATCTCGTGGATGATGATCTCGCGCCAGTCGATGTCGTTGCCCAGCGAGTTCTTGGTCGCCGTCGAACTGACGCCGACACTGCCGCCGGTTCCGCCGTATACATCCGAATTGACGATCACCTGCGCCGAATGGAATTGCGGAACGTGGGCGGCCACCGTGCTCAACACCAATGAGCTGTCGCACACCAACGCCCGCCTGATGCCGTTGTTGCAGAAGCGCGCATCGAAATAAGTGTCTGGCGTGGCCCCGGTGCCTCCGCAGCCGACGGGATCGTCGGCGCCGCTTTCGTCGGAGGCCACGTCCAGACGCCAGATGTTGATGGCGCAACGGTGGTCGTCGAATGGCGCGATGTCGAACAGGCCGTTGGCGAAATGCTGGGCGTCGGCGGCGAACTTGCCCAATTCGCTTTGGCGATAGCCTTCGGCGACCAACACCAGATTGAAGCGTTCCGCGGGGTCGCCGTTGTCGACGATCTTGACCGCGCCGATCACTGTGCCGTCTGCAACGCCCATGTCACTGCGCTCCCTTGTCGATGTCGGAAAGATCGAACTCGTGGGTGGCGGCGTTTCGCGCCGCTTTGGCCGCGTCGTCGCGGCTCCCCAGCCGTGGTTCGGCGTGCAGCACGAACTTGCGTGCGTCGGCGATGTCGGGCACGACCACGAAGAACGCGCGGAAGCCCTGGTCGTCGTCGATCCTGCGCAAGGCCTCGCCCGGTGCGTCGGCGACCACTTCGATGCCTTGCCGGGGATTGTCGATCGTACGGCGGTAAACCGGACGGCCCTCGCGATCGCGCAGCTCGAACCATGAGCCGCGGGTGGCGCGCTGCGGTGCGAGCGCCTGCGGAGGCGGCACGATCATGTTCAAGCGTTGCGTGGAGACGAGCTTCAGTTCGTCGCCGCGTTGTTCGAAGACCAGACGCAGGGCGCGTTGCTGCCGCCGGTGATCGCCTGTCGCACCCGATACTCCGCATTTGTCCACGTGTCCGCTCCATTGCCCGGTGTTATCCGATCAAACGCCGGAAATTGAGGACCCCGGACACGATTCGAGGTGTAAATATTTCCGCGGCCACAATGCGCGCTTCAGTGCGTTTTCCGGGCCTAACATTCCGCTCCTGCGCTATGCGTCGAACCGTCGCGGCGTATGTTTCGTTAACATCGCGTCGATGCGTCGTTATTGACGATCCTGCGGGTCGGCGCGGGCCAGTATTTCCTGCGCCAAGATATCGAACTGCGGCCAGAACTGCGCCTCGTGACGCAGCTTTTCGCGCCAAACCGGCAGCATGCGCTCCAAATTCTCCAAGTCCGCGTCCAGCCGATCGCGCGCGCTCGGCATACGTTTCATTGCGCGGACGGTCGCGGCCAGGTCGCTTCCACATGATGGATGGATTGGTCGTCCACTAACTGAAAGCGCAGGCCATGTTGGTCGAATCCATCCACGCTCAGTGTCGCTGTTCCGCCGTCGAGCTGCCTGATGTTGATCAGGTACAGGCTCTCGCCGTAGCGGTACTGCAGCTTGTACTCGGTCCAGTCGGCGGGAATGCAGGGCTTCAATGACAGATGATCGCCTTCCCGGTGCAGGCCTAGCAGCGACTCGGTCAGCAGCCGGTACATCCAGCCTGCCGAACCGGTATACCAGGTCCAACCTCCGCGGCCGACGTGCGGCGCGACACCATAGACATCGGCGGCGAGCACGTAGGGCTCCACCTTGTACACGGCGGCGGCTTCGGCGGTGCTGGCGTGGTTGATCGGATTGATCATGCCGGCCAGCTCCCAGGCCTTTTCGTGATCGCCCAAATGCGCGAAGGCCATGGCCGACCACACCGCCGCATGCGTGTACTGGCCGCCGTTCTCGCGTACGCCGGGGACGTAGCCGCGGATATAACCGGGATCGTGCGGAGTCTTGTCGAAGGGCGGATCCAGCAGTTGGATCAAGCCCGCCTCGCGCTTCACCAGATACCGGTCCAGCGACGCCATCGCCCGCCGCGCGCGCGTCGGATCGGCGGCGCCGGACAGCACCGACCAGCTCTGTGAAATCGAGTCGATCCGACATTCGTCGCTCTGCGTTGAGCCCAACGGCGTGCCGTCGTCGAACCAGGCGCGCCGGTACCAATCGCCGTCCCAAGCGTGTGCTTCCAGGTTCTCGCGCAGATGCACGGCCGACTCCGCGCAGTAAGTCGCGAATGCCTCATCGTTGCGTGCCAGTGCGATGTCGCCGAAGCGCGTCAGGATGTCGTAGAGGAAGAAACCCAGCCACACGCTTTCGCCTTTCCCCGCTTCGCCTACACGGTTCATGCCGTCGTTCCAGTCGCCGGTGCCGATCAGCGGCAGGCCGCGTTCGCCCAACAACTCGGTGCCGCGTTTCAAGGCGAGCGCGCAATGGTCGTAGAACGGCTGTTGGATGTTCGAGTTCACTGGAAGGTCGTAATAGGATTCCTCCTCCAGGTTGACCAGACGCCCTTCGATATAGCGCACCTTTTCGTCCAGCACGCCGAGGTCGCCGGTCACCTGCAGGTAGCGGCACGCCGCCAGCGGCAGCCATAGGAAATCGTCCGAGCAGCGCGTGCGCACGCCGCGGCCTTGCGGCGGATGCCACCAATGCATCACATCGCCTTGCGTAAACTGATGCGCGGCGCTGAGCAGCAGGTGTTCGCGGGTCAACGCGGGATTGGCGTGTACCGTGGCCATGGTGTCCTGCAACTGGTCGCGGAATCCGAACGCGCCGCCGGACTGGTAATAGCCGCTGCGGGCGACGTAACGGCAGGCGAGCGTCTGATACAGCAGCCAACCGTTGGCGAGCGCATCGACGCTGGGGTCGGGGGTCTTCACCCGCACCGCGTTCAAGGTGTCCAGCCAATGGATGCGCACGCTGTCCAAGGCGTCGTGCGCGGCGCCCGGGCCTTTGGTCTTCTGCGCCAGCTGGATCGCGCTGCGGTGATCGCTGCCGATGCCCAGACGGAACACGGTTTCCTGCGCTTCGTCGACGGCCAGGCGAATTTGTACCTGCAGCGCGGCGCACGGATCCAACCCCACCCCCAACTTGCCGGAAAGCTTCTCGCGCAGCATCGCCGCCGGCTCGCCGAGATCGCCGTTGCGGCCCAGGAATTCGGTGCGGTCGGTAGTGAAAGTGCGGCCATGCCCCACATCAGAAGCGGGGCCGTCCACGTCGAAGAACGCCACGCGTCCGCCGAACTCGGTGTTGTAGGGATTGCGCGCGGTCAGCACGTTGCTGCCGCCATCCAGTTCGCTGACCACGTGCATCTGCGATTTCACCCGGATGTCGCCCAGTATCCATTCCACATAGCCGGTCGCCGACAGCTTGCGCGTGCGCCCGGAAAGATTGCGCAGTTTCAGCACCGAGAACTTCACTGCGTCCTCCAGCGCCACGTACACCCATAATTCGCTGGCGATGCCGTCCTCGACGTGCTCGTACACGCTGTAGCCGAAACCGTGGCGCGTCCGATAGGCGCCGCTGCCGCGGCGCGGCAACGGCATCGGCGACCAGACCCGCCCGGTCTCTTCGTCGCGCAGGTAGAAGGCCTCGCCGCCGGCATCGGCGACCGGATCGTTGTTCCACGGCGTCAGGCGGAACTCGTGCGCGTTCTCGAACCAGGTGTAGCCCGGCGCGCTTTCGCTGACCACCGTGCCCAGCTTCGGATTGGCCATCACGTTGGACCAGGGCGCGGGCGTGGGTGCGCCTTCGCGCAAGGTGATCACGTATTCGCGCCCATCGGCGGAGAAAGCGCCGGTGCCGTTGTCGAACAGGAACTCTTCGGCCATCGCTTCGAACGGCCAGGGATCGTCTTCGCTCGATACGCCCGCCGGGGGCAATCCCAACAAGGGATCTTCGCTGGGCGGCATGTCCGGCAGCGGGACCGTGCCCTCGGCGAACAGCAGCGGAACAGTGCGCTCCGGCGCCATGTGGCGACCGACCTGCGCGGCCAGTGTGCCGCGCTGGTCGCTGATCACCACGCGCGACACCGTCTGCAGCAGGATGCGGTCTTCCTGCGAGATCTGCTGCGCGGGCCGCACGAAGATGCCGCCCGGGCGGTCCAACACATTGCCTTCCGGTCCGGCCGAAACCAATCCCAGGATCTGTTCCTGCAACTGCTGCCGATAGCCAGCCTGGTCTTCGTTCCAGATCACCAGATCCACGTTCAGGCCTTTCAAACGCCAGTACGCATGCGCCTGCACCATCTGCCGGACCAGTTCGATATTGGCTGCGTCGGCGATCTGCACCAGCACGATCGGCAAGTCTCCGGAAATAGAATGCCCCCACAGCCCGGACTGCCCGCGACGGTTCTGCATCAGCACCGCGCTGTCCGCGCGCAGGAACGGATGCGCGTACACCATCAGTCCGGCGATGCGCTCATAGAGTTGCGCGTCCGATTGCGAGGCATTGATCTGCCGGCGCACGACCTGGCTGTGCGTCCAGGCCAGATCGAACACGCGGTCGGCCAGACGGCGGTCGCGATACTTATCGATCAACGCCGCACATGCCGTGCGATCGGCGCCGACGCCGGTGACCATGTCGACCATGGCGGTTTGGTCCGGCGCCAAAGTGATACGGCAACGGATAGCGACGATGGGGTCCAGCACGGACCCTTCCGAATCGGACAAGGTCTCCAGCGAAGACAGGGCCTGCGGATTGCGCGGGGTATTGCCGCGGCCCAGAAAGCGCGCACGGTCGGTTTCGTAGGAGATGCTGTTAATGTCGGCGTCGTGCACCGCCACCAGATGCAGCATCCACGGCGGAACTTCGTCGTGCGAACGCGGCCGGCGCGTGCACAGCAGCGCCTGCTTGTCGCGGACGATCTCGCTCTGCACGAACAGGTTGCTGAAAGCCGGATGCATTTCGTCGGAGATCGACGGCGCCAGCACCACTTCGGCGTAGGTGGTGATCTCGATGGTACGGGCGCGGCGCGAACGGTTGCTGATGGTCAGGCGGCGCAGTTCGATGTCGTCCTCGGCCGAGATCGCGATCTCCAGGTGCGAGTCGTAACCGCGTTTGCGCCCGCGGAACTCGGCCTTGGCGTCGGAGAAGATCGCCTCGTACTGGTCCACCGGCACACAGGTCGGCTGATAAGCCGCGGACCAGAACTCGCCGCTGTAGACGTCGCGCAGATAGCAGAAACTGCCCCAGTGGTCGCGCGTGCCGTCTTCGCGCCAGCGGGTCACGGCCATGTCCCGCAGGCGGCTGTAGCCGCCGCCGGCGCTGGTCAACAGGCCGTGATAGCGGCCGTTGGACAACATCTGCACCGCGGGCCTGGCGGTGTTGGGATCGCGAAAAACGCGCAGCTGCGTTTCAGTCGCCGTCGGCGTGCTGCGCACGCCGGTGGCTTCGGCTTCGTGCGGATGGAAGACGCCGGTGCGCGGGATGCGTTCCTGCAACAGCAACAGGGTCGCCTGGAATTCGGCATCGGCCATGAAACGCTTTTGCATGGGCTGATCGCACAGCAGGTAGCCCAGCGCCAGGAAACCCATGCCCTGGTGGTGGGCCATGAACGAGCGGATCAACGCGTGATCCTGCCCTCGCGGCACCCGGCTCGGCGTGTAGTCGATGGCCTCGTACATGCCGTAGCGCCCGCTGAAACCGAGTTCGGTGAGACGCTGCAGGTTCTGGCACGACGCTTCCGGCGCCACCATCAGCGCCATCATGCTGGCGTAGGGCGCGATCACCAGATCCTGGCCCAGGCCGCGTTTCAGACCCAGGCCGGGCACGCCGAACGCGCGGTACTGATAGTTCATGCGCGCATCGACGGTGTTGTAGCCGGATTCCGAAATGCCCCAGGGCACGTTGCGCCGCGCACCGAAATGGATCTGCGCATCGACCGCATGTTTGGAGGTCTGGTCCAGCAAGGTGTCCGGATAGCTGGGCATCACCAGCTGCGGCATCAGGTATTCGAACATCGAGCCGCTCCACGACAGCAGCGTGGCATCGCCGTCCACTTCGGTCAGCAGCCGTCCCAGCGCGAACCACGTTTCCTGCGGCAGCTGGCCTTGAGCGATGGCGACGAAACTGCACAACCTCGCCTCCGAGGCCAGGAGATCGTAATGGCCAGGATCCAGGCGCCGTTCGTCCACGTTGTAGCCGATCGACAGCAGATGCCGGCCGCGGTCGTACAGGAATTCGTATTCCATCAGCGAATACTGGCCGGCCAGGTGCGCGAGCCGCTCGAGATCGTGGATGCGCGTGCGCGCACGGCTCTGCACCAGTGGGTCGTGCGATTGCGCGCGCAGTTCGCTCAGGGTCGGGATGCGCCCGGCGGTCGCCGCCTGCGGAGGTTCGCCCGTCGTCTCGTTCGGCGAGGCGAGCCAGGGCGCGAACAACAGCAGTTCCTCACGCGCGGCGCGACAGGCGTTGGCCAGCAGGCTTGGCCAGTGCGGCTCGGGATCGAACTCCGTCGCTTCCGGTATCGGCCATGCGGACAGAATCGTCGCGGCCTGGGCCGCCAACGACGCCAGCACGCGGTCTGCGTCCGGCAGCGATACCGGCGGTTGTTCACGCACGGCATGCAGTTGTTCGCGAAAAGCGTCGAGCGCCGCGTCCAGCTCGACGCCGCCGCTGATACCCGCAGTCACCCGTGCTTCTTCCAGTACGCCCAAAGTATCGGCCAGACCGGCGAAGGTGGAGCGGGCCAGGATCGGCGCGTCCAGCAGCGCCAGCAAACCTTGGCGCAAGGTCAGCAAGTGTCCGGCCAGATTGCCGCTGTCCACGGTGGAGATGTAGTGCGGCGGGAGCGGCCGCAGGGTTTCGGTGTCGTACCAGTTGTAGAAATGCCCACGATGGCGCGGCAGCATTTCCATGGTGGCCAGCACGCGCTGGGTGCGTTCCATCAGCCCGCCCATTTGCAGGTAGCCGAAGTCGAACGCCGACAGGTTGGCCAGCAGCGACAGGCCGATGTTGGTCGGCGAGGTACGCCGCGCGACCACCAGGGTGGGGTGCTCCTGGATATTGTCGGGCGGCAACCAATGGTCTTCCTCTCGGATCCAGGTCTCGAAGAAGGCCCAGGTGCGGCGCGACAGGCGCCCCAGGAAGGCGAGCTGCGGACGCGACAGTTCGGCGAACTTCTGTCGCGGCGGTCTGCCCATCCACGCCATCAGCGCCGGCGAGACGAACCACAGGACTAGGATCGGCGTGGCGACCCACAGCGCCATCGGATTCAACTTCACCAGCAAGGCGGCGGTGGCGAGGGAGAACGCCGGCGCGAACCACATGCTGCGCAATTCCGCGCCGAAGCCGCTGCCCAGGCTGCGCTCCACCTCGCTGGAGGGATTCCATTGCAACAGATGGCGATGGCTCAAACCCATGCGCCACAGCGAGCGGAGGATGGCGCCAAGGCTGAAGTACGCTTCGTAGGGCAGGCAGGCCAGGTTCACCGCGGCGCGCAGCAGTTGGCGCACGCAGGATTTCAGCACCTGCAGCAGGTGCGTCTCCAGCGCCATGTCCACCGGCTTGGCGAACACGTCGCGCAATGCCGGCACCAGCACCGGCAGCAGCAACAGGCAAAGCACCCACAACGTCCATACCAAGGCCTGCGGCAGCAGCGCCCAGCCGAGCACCAGCAAGGTGGTTGCTGCGGCAGGCACCAGGCTGCGGCGCAGGTTGTCCAGCAGCTTGCCTCGCGACAGCCACGACAGCGGATTGCGCTCGAATCCGCCTCCGTGACGCGGCACCCACGGCAACAACCACGGCAACAGCTGCCAGTCGCCGCGGATCCAACGGTAGCGGCGCTTTACATCGGCGGCATAGCGCGCTGGATAGTCCTCGAACAGACGCACGTCGCTGACCAGTCCAGCCCGTGCGTAGCATCCTTCCAACAAATCGTGGCTGAGGATCCGGTTCTCGGGAAAGCGGTTTTCCAGCGCGCGCTCGAACGCATCCACGTCGTAGATGCCCTTGCCCACGAACGAACCTTCGCCGAACAGGTCCTGGTACACGTCCGACACCGTGCGCGTGTACGGATCGATGCCCGGCTCGCTGCCGTACATGCGCGCGTAGCGCGAAGCGATGCGTCCGCTCATGCTGCTGCCCACGCTGGGCTGCAGGATGCCGTAGCCGCGCGTGACCCGACGCTTCTTCTCGTCGAAGCGCGCGCGGTTGAGCGGGTGAGCCAGAGTACCGACGAACTCGCGCGCGGCATCGCGCGGCAGGCGGGTATCGGTATCCAGGGTGATCACATAACGCACGTTGGTCAGCACGCCGGTATTGCCGGCGACCTTCAGGAAGGCCTCGCCGCCGCCGGTGCGCAGCAGATGGTTCAACGCGGCCAGCTTGCCGCGCTTGCGTTCGCGGCCCATCCACACGCTCTCGCGCGGATTCCATTCGCGCGGACGGTGGAACAGGAAGAACAGGTCGTGGCTCTCCGGCGCGTAGCGCGCATTGAGGCGTTCCACCTGATGCACCGCATGCGCCAGCAGTGCCTGGTCGCCCGGCAGTTCTTGCTGGTCGGCATCCAGGAAGTCCGTCAGCAAGCCGAAGTGCAGATGGGCGTCGCGATTGGCCAGGAAACGCACTTCCAGCCCTTCGACCAGCGCATCGATGCCCTGGATGCTGCCGATCATGCTCGGCACCACCACCAGCGTGCGCGCGCTGGCGGGAAGGCCTTCGGAGTAATCCATGCGCGGCAGCGGCTGCGGCGCCACCAGCACCGTCGCCGTCCAGTTGATGAGAGCGATGCCCAATTCGCTGAAGGCGATAACGCCCAACGCGCCGATCAGGCACAGCCAGGCCCAATCGAAGCGGCCGGCGCTGGCCTCGGCCACCAAGGCCCAGGTGAAGGCCAGGGCGACCACGAGGATGGGCACCAGATAGACCGCCAGCGGAATCCTGCGCGGCCGCAGGCGCACTGGTTTGCGCGCGGTTTCCAATGCGGCCACCGCCGCTTTCGTCTGCGCGATGCCGTCGTCCACCAGGTAGTAGCCCACGTGCGAGTGGATATCGCGTGCGGTGGCGTTCGCCTGCGCCAATTCCATCACGCAGCGCGCCACTTCCATTTCGCTGGCGCCGCTGAGCCGCGCCACTTTTTCCACCACATGCCGGTAGGTGTCGCGGGTGCTGAAGTCCATGGACGCGTAGGTGCCGGCCGGATCCTCACGCAGGGTCTCGTCGACCAGGCTCATGGTTTCCACGAACTCGCGCCAGTCCATGTTGGCCAGGAAACGCAGGCTGCCGATGCTGTTGCTTATCGACACCTGATCCGACGCCTGCTGCTGGCTCTCGGCGTGCACCAGCGCCTCGATGCTGTGGCCGCTGTCGGTCACCCATTGCTCGATCCAACTCATCGGCATGGCCAGCACCGCGCTGCGCCCGTGTATGCCGCGGGTCAGTTCGGCCACGAATGCGCCGGACAGCGGCGGGCTGGAGCGCGCCATGTCGGCCACCACCAGCACCACATTCTTGGGAACGTTGTCGGCCGTTTGGTTGAGCAGGTCGGCCCATTCGCCGGCCAGGCGATGGTCGACGCCGTCGCGCATCACCCGCACCGCCATGCGCCGCAGATTCTCGATCAGCGCCAGCCGCAGCATGATGGGAATGGCCCACAGTTCGCCCATCTTCAGCGGCGTGACCGACTGATAGGCCGCCACGAACAGGCTCAGGGTCTCGGCGTCGATGCGGCCGTCGCCGTGGGCGATGGCTTCCATCGCCAATTCGTAGACGCGCGGCAGTCCGGCCGAAGGGCCTTGACTCAAAGAAGGCAGTTCCCGGCTATAGCCCTTGGGCAGATGCCGGCGCGCGGTGCGGATCTGTTCTTCGATCAGGTAGTAGTTGTCCAGCAGCCACTCGCCCGCGGGGGTGATGCGCACATCGTCCTGCACCATTTTGGTAAGCAGGGTGTTGGCGTCGTCCAGCAGGCCTTCGTTTTCCTTCAACCGAGACAGCAACAGGTCCGGCTGCGGGTGCAGGTGCACGCGATGCTCGCGCGCCAGCGCCTTGCCGTGCCATTCCATCTGCTCGGCACTGAGCAACTGGGAACGCAGCGGTTCTTCGGCCGGCAGCGGCTTCTGCATGGCGATCGGCTGCCAACGCCGGATCCGCCGGCGCAAACGTAACCAACGACCGAGGATCCGCCAAACCGTGGGCATACCGAATCCGTCACCGCAAACCAATGGGGCTTCGATCATTGCATTTGCGGGGGAAGTGGTTTGTGAATACGCGGCTGGCGGGTCTGCGGCCTTTGAGTCGCCGATAATTCATTCGAACCGAATCTGTGTCTCGCCTTCGTCGAAACGTTCGGATTCTGCTGTAATCTCGGCTCATAACCGTCCCGTTGCGGGTCGGCTCAACTCAGGTGTTAGGTGCTATTAGGGATATCCGGAGAAGTACAGCACCCGCTGCTTCTGGCTTTGTCGGTTGCCGCGTCGATTCCGCTCTGCCGGGCTTGGGTTTCGCTGCTATTCGGATCCTGGCAGAAGACTCTGGCTTCCGTGCGCTGGGTCTTTGTCCGCGACACCAAATCATTTGAGCGCGGCGACTATGTCGATGACAAATTCGCGGAGATACGCCTTGCCACGCTGCTTGTCCTTTGCGGGGTTACTATCTGGGGCGTATACGCAGGGGCATCCCGCATTGCGCATTGGCTGGGTGCTTAGCGATTCATTCCAGCCGAACCCGCTTCGCGGGTCGACCTAGTTCGGGTGTTAGGTACCATGACTGAGATGTCAGATGCGGCCATAGTTAATGGCACTAAGAAATTGGCCTTTGCTTCATGGTTGTGCGCTCTTGTCTGTGGCTTGTCGTCATGGGTTGCTAGAGCGATCGATCTTGACGCTACTGCTTCTGTTCTGTTTGGCTTGGTCTGGCTCTTCGGGCTGGTCTATGTGCTTTGCTGGGTGGTACTCGCGATATCGACTCTTCTGCTTATTTTCGGTGGGTCGCGACGTGATAATGGCACCTAACAGTTCACTAGAGCCGGACGCGCTTAACAGATCGGCTTAGCTCAGGCGTTGTATTTCGACATTGTGAGATCTTTATGAAGATGACCCGCCTCATCCCGATGTTGCCAGTCAGAAGCATGCCTGCGAGCGTCGAGTTCTATCAAAAGCTCGGTTTCAGCGTCGAGCAGAGAAACGACGATTGGCGTTGGGCGATGCTGTGTTTCGGCGAGTGCCGTCTGATGGTGGATCAGTCGATCAACGTCCACCCGGAGATTCCCCGCACCTCCGTTCTCTATTTGTATCCGGACGACATAGGCGAGTACCACCGGCAATTGCGCGAGAATGGGTTGGATATTCCCGAGCTGGAGGTGTCTTTCTACGGCATGAAGGAATTCCGCTTCGATGATCCGGATGGAAATCGGTTGTGGATAGGGCAGAGCACTTCAGCGGGTACGTAGCGCATTGTTCCGTCGCTACCCGCTATGAAAGTACTCGCTACGCTCAAAGCCCAAGCCAAGCAGCTGAAGCGGCATACGCTTACCGTGTATTTCGCGGCCCGCGATCCGCGAACGCCGTTTCTGGTCAGAATTTTGGCGGTGTTGGTTGCGGCATATGCGCTCAGCCCCATCGATCTGATTCCGGACTTCGTACCGGTCGTCGGCTATCTCGATGATCTTCTGCTGATTCCGCTGGGCCTGGCCTTGGTGGTGCGACTCACGCCGCCCGAGGTGATTGAAGCGGCGCGGGCGCGGGCGGAACAAGCCGCGATCAAACCAGTGAGCTATTCCGCAGCCGCGGCCATCGTTGGCGTATGGCTTATCATTGCGTGGCTCTTCGCACGCTGGGCGCTCGGCTTGATGCAACAAGGAAGTACATGAATCACCTGCAGACCTTGACCCGCTACAAGGCCTGGGCCGACGAATTGTTCCTGTCGACGGTCGCCCAACTGCCCGAGCAGGAGTTGATCGCGCCGCGGCCGATCCTGTTCGGCAGCATCCTCCGCACGCTTCATCACTCCTATGCCATGGACCGGGTATGGCAGGCCCATCTGCTCGGAGAGGCGCATGGATATACGACGCGCAATCCGGATGAGCACCCGGCATTCGAGGAACTGCGGACGAATCAACTCGCCATGGATGCCTGGTATGTGGGTTACGCCGACTCTCTGGATACCGATCAGCGGGAGGAGATCGTCGACTTCGAGTTCATTGGCGGTGGCAATGGTTCCCTGTCGCGCAACGACATCCTGCTGCATGTGGTCAACCACACGACCTATCACCGAGGCCATGTGGCGGACATGCTCTATCATCTCTCTGTCTTTCCGCCGACCACGGATCTTCCGGTGTTCCTGAGAGAGATCGCCAAAGGGGCCTGACGCGTCATCCAGCGATCGTCAGGTGCGGGCGCCTTGGCAGGCGTTGATTTTGTCGCAGCCAGTTTCGGCATCAACTACCAACTCGCACAGCGCTCCTTCAAGCTCTGGCTCATAGACGGCGGCTACCATGCCGCTCAGTTCGTCCTGTTCGGCCGTGTTCTCGGTCTATGGCACTGAGGTTGAGGTCCGAGACGGTCCCGAGTTGCTAGCGTTCCGAAGGCCCGGTGTCGTCGTAGCTGCGGCGCGTGAACAGATCCGGCTGGATCAGTTCGATGAAAGCGCGGGCCTGCGGCGAAAGATATTTCCCTTTGCGCACCACCACGCCATAGCTGCGGGCAGGGAACCATTGGCTTAGCGAGCGCGCGGCCAGGCGGTCGCGATCGGCATCGGTCAGGCAGATCGAAGTGATGATGGAAATGCCCATGCCCATGGCCACGTACTGCTTGATCACCTCCCAGCCGCCCACTTCCAGCGCCACCGTATAGGGCACGCGGTTCTGCTGGAACACCAGATCGACCAGACGATAGGTCACCAGTCTTTTCGGCGGCAAGATCAGTCCATAAGGCGACAGATCCTCCAGCTTCAACGTGCGCTGCCTGATTAGCGGGTGATCGGGCGGGGCGATGAGCAGGGGCTCGAAACGGTAGACCGGTTCGTAGCTGAGGTCCTGCGGCACGTCCAGCATCGAGCCCACGGCCAGATCCACGGCATCGGACCGCAGCAGGTCGGTGCCGTCGGCGCTGACCGCGTTGTGCAGGGTCAGGCGCACTTCGGGATGCTGGCTGCGGAAGTGCTCCACGATCTTGGGCAGCAGGTAGAGGATCGTCGAACTGTTGGCGGCGATGTTGAGTTCGCCCGCGTCCAGGCCGCGGACTTTTTCGCGGAAGCTGCCGCCCAGCCCATCCAGGCTTTCGACCAGCGGCTGGGCCAGTTCGTATAACAGTTGGCCTTCGCGGGTCGGGGTCAGGCGCCGGCCGCTGCGCTCGAACAACCCCACCCCGAGCTCGCGCTCCAGCGCCTGCAACTGCAGGGTGATGGCCGGCTGGCTGACATACAAGGCCTCCGAAGCGCGCGAAACCGAGCCCAAACGCACGGTCTGGCAGAAGGCCCGCAAGGGCTTGAGCCGGTCCGATTTGTAAGGAAATCGGGGGGTTGCGATGGGCTTGTCAGGCATTGCGATGCACCATATAAGCTGAGCTTATTAATTGCATTGATAAAACTGTGTTGTCAAATAGATAGTGCGGGAGCACGGTACGGGCCCAGCTTGAGAACACCAGGAGCCTGTCATGTCCGCAGTACTCGCCCACCCCACCCACGGCCCCAATGGGGTCGAAGTGACGGCCAGCGCGCCCGGGCAGGACGCCTTGCTCACTCCGGCCGCGCTGGAGCTGCTGGCCTCGCTGCACCGTTTGATCGAACCCCAGCGCCAGGCCCGCCTGGCCGCTCGCATCGAACGGCAGGCTTTCTTCGACGCCGGCGGTCTGGCGGATTTCCGCGAGGACACCCGCGGTATCCGGGAGGGCGAGTGGAAGGTCGCCGCCTTGCCGAGCGCGTTGCAGGACCGCCGCGTGGAGATCACCGGCCCGGTCGATCCCAAGATGGTCATCAATGCGCTGAACTCGGGGGCCAAGGTGTTCATGGCCGATTTCGAGGACTCCACTTCGCCGACCTGGGCCAACCTGGTCGCCGGCCAGCAGTCGCTGATCGGTGCCGTGGCCGGCACCTTGCAGTTCACCGTACCCGCTGCCAATGGCGCTCCCGGCAAGCAGTACGCCCTGAAGCCGTTCGAGGAACAGGCCGTGCTGATCGTACGTCCGCGCGGCTGGCATCTCGACGAGAAGCACGTGTCGGTCGACGGCACCCCGATCGCCGGCGGTCTGTTCGACCTGGCTTTGTTCGCCTTCCACAACGCGAAGCTGCTGGCCGCCAAGGATCGCGGCCCCTATTTCTACCTGCCCAAGCTGCAATCGATGGAAGAAGCGGCGCTGTGGGAAAGCGCGCTATCGCATATCGAAGCCGCACTGGGTCTGCCGCAAGGCCAGATGAAGGTGACGGTGCTGATCGAAACGCTGCCGGCGGTGTTCGAGATGCACGAAATCCTGCATGCGCTGCGCAGCCGCATCGTCGGCCTGAACTGCGGGCGTTGGGACTACATCTTTTCGTATCTGAAGACCTTCCGCCGCCACCGCGACAAGGTGCTGCCCGAGCGCGGCCAGGTCACCATGACCCAGCCGTTCCTGAAGGCCTATTCGGAACTGCTGATCCAGACCTGCCACCAGCGCGGCGCGCATGCGATGGGCGGCATGGCCGCACAGATTCCGATCAGTGGCGACGAGGCCGCCAACGAGCAGGCGATGGCTCGCGTGCGCGCCGACAAGCTGCGCGAAGTCAGCGCTGGCCACGACGGCACCTGGGTCGCGCACCCGGCGCTGATCCCCATTGCGCGCGATATTTTCGACGAACACATGCCGGCGCCGAATCAGCACGGCGTGTTGCGCGATGACGTCAAGGTCGGTCGCGACGATCTGATCAAGCCTTCGCTGGGCACCATCACCACCGCCGGTTTCGAGGGCAGCGTCGAAGTCTGTGTGCGCTATCTGGCCGCGTGGCTGGACGGCAACGGCTGCGTGCCCATCCACTGGCTGATGGAAGACGCCGCCACCGCGGAGATCTCCCGTACGCAGCTGTGGCAGTGGCTGCATTCGGAGAATCTGCACCTTGCCGACGGCACCCTGATCGATTTCGCCTTATTGGAGCGTGCGCTGCTGAACTTGCCGGCGCGGCTGGGCGATACCGATGCGCTGCCGGGCGGCAAGCGCATCGCCGAAGCCATCGCTTTGCTGGACAAGCTCAGCCATGACGACGAACTGGCCGAATTCCTGACCTTGCCCGCGTACGAATACCTCGATTGAGCGACGAAGGAACGTGGGAGCGGCGTCCCGCCGCGAGCTCTTCTTCCGAGTGAATCGAAAAGTGAAGACGCGCTCCCACGAGGTAATCAGAGCAAGACATTTTCTGCCACCGACCAAGAAGCTCGCGCCGGGACGGCGCTCCCACGAACTACCACCTCTACGGAACAACGACCATGACCACACAGCAGACCGCCGAACAGATCCAGAAAGACTGGGACAGCAGCCCGCGCTGGGCCGGCATCACCCGCAACTACACCGCTGCTGACGTGGTGCGCCTGCGCGGCACCGTGCACGTGGAGCATTCCATCGCCCGCCTTGGCGCCGAAAAGCTGTGGGGCTATCTGCACAAGGAAGACTTCGTCAATGCGCTAGGCGCGCTCACCGGCAACCAGGCCATGCAGCAGGTCAAGGCCGGCCTGAAAGCCATCTATCTGTCCGGCTGGCAGGTCGCCGCCGACGCCAACCTGGCCGGGCAGATGTACCCGGACCAGTCGCTGTACCCGGCCGACTCGGTGCCGGCAGTGGTCAAGCGCATCAACAACACGCTGCTGCGCGCCGATCAGCTGAACCATGCCGAGGGCGACGACAGCGTCGATTACCTGCAGCCGATCGTGGCCGACGCCGAAGCCGGTTTCGGCGGCGTGCTCAATGCGTTCGAGCTGATGAAGGCGATGATCGAAGCCGGCGCCGCCGGCGTGCATTTCGAGGACCAGCTGGCCAGCGTGAAGAAGTGCGGCCACATGGGCGGCAAGGTGCTGGTGCCCACGCGTGAGGCCATCGAGAAATTGAATGCCGCGCGCCTGGCCGCCGATGTGTTGGGCGTGCCGACTTTGCTGGTCGCGCGCACCGACGCGGAAGCCGCCGATCTGCTGACCAGCGACATCGACGCCAACGACAAGGCCTTCGTCACCGGCGAACGCACGGTCGAGGGCTTCTACAAGACCCGTAATGGCCTGGACCAGGCCATCAGCCGCGGCCTGGCCTACGCGCCCTATGCCGATCTGGTGTGGTGCGAAACCGGCAAGCCGGACCTGGAGTTCGCCAGGAAATTCGCCGAGGCCATCCACGCCAAGTTCCCGGGCAAGCTGCTGGCCTACAACTGCTCGCCCAGCTTCAACTGGAAGAAGAACCTGGACGACGCCACCATCGCCAAGTTCCAGAAGGAAATCGCCGGCTATGGCTACAAGTTCCAGTTCATCACCCTGGCCGGCTTCCACGCCCTGAACTACTCCATGTTCAACCTGGCCCATGGCTATGCCCGCCGCCAGATGAGCGCCTTCGTCGAGCTGCAGGAAGCCGAATTCGCTGCCGCCGACCGCGGCTTCACCGCGGTCAAGCACCAGCGCGAAGTGGGTACGGGCTATTTCGACGCCGTGACCCAGGCCATCCAGCAGGGTCAGTCTTCGACCACAGCGTTGAAGGGTTCGACCGAGGAGGAACAGTTCCACGGCGACAAGGCCGCCTGAGGCCCGGCTCTCTCGCGTATTATCGGTTACTGTACGGGTGAAATTCCCCACGGGCCGCTATGTTTGGCGGTTTACCAACGAGAGCAGGAGGAAACATGAGCTTGAAAATGAAAATGGCCGGATCGCTGTTGGCAGTACTAGTCCTCGCGGCCATGTCCGACTCCCAGGCCGGTACGATCAATACCAAGCAATCAGTCGGCGAGTTCGTCGCCCAGCAACAGAAAATCCGAAAAGACGTGCAGACCGAAGCGCGCGGTTGGGATGCGATCCCACAATCCAAGCGAGCTGAGCTCCTCGCCAAGCAGGACCAACTGTTCGCATTGCTGGAGGGCAAGCAGACGCTCGGCGATTTGAACGAGATGGAGCAGAAGGAAGTGGCCGACAAGGCCGAGTGGATCAGGAAGCTCGCCAACAACGCCGAAGAAGAGCGGCAGGTCTGCAGGCTGGAGCGCCCAACCGGAAGCAGGCGTGCCGTAACCGTATGCAGAACGGTGGCCGACATCAACAGAGAACGCGAGCGCGCCAAGAGCGGTTTCCGCCAGGGCACGCAATCAACCCGGACGCTGCCCTCAACGGGGGAGCGGCTCTGAGGCAGCAGGCTCATCCCGAAATTCCGTAGGGTCTTGGAGCACCCAAGGCCCTGCTATGTCCCCCTAGCCACACATCCGAATCCGGCCGTCACAGCACTTCCGGGCGCACTTTCTGATGATATCCTCCGGGTTCGCGAATTGGGGCGTGAGATGAACCCGGAGACCGCAGCGTTGGTCGCTGGCTACCCGCCAGTGCATCCGGCCGCAGAGGAACTGCCCAACGATCCGACCACTTCGGTGTTGTCGGCGGAAGAGTGCGAGCTTTTCGCACAGGTCGGCCGCGTGCGTGCGGTAACCGTGGGCGAGAGACTTTTCGCCCGCGGCGAGCTGGGTACCACCATGTTCGTCATCCTGCAGGGCGGAGTGGCGCTGGACTTCGGCGAAGACCTCAACGAAAAGCATCTGGGCGCGCGCGAATTCTTCGGCGAGTTGGGATTGCTGATCGGCGATCACGCGCGCACCGCGTCCGCAACGATCATCGCCGAGGGCGTGCTGCTGGAACTGCAGAGCCAGGAATTCCAGGTGCTGGTCGATCGCAATGCCGGGCTGGTTTCCCATTTCCTGCGTCGCGCCATCATGCGCGTGGTGTCCAACGAGCAGGGCCTGATCCACCGTCTGCGTCGCCGCAATCAGGAATTGCAGGCCGCGCTCGACAGCCTGCGGGTCACCTCGCACCGCCTGGACAAGAGCGAAGAACTCAACCGTACCGACGAACTGACTTCGTTGTACAACCGCCGCGGCCTGGCCATGTTCCTGGAGCAAGGGCGCAATAATGGCGGCTATCACGGCTATGGCCTGTTGCTGATCGATTGCGACCGTTTCAAGGACGTCAACGACCTGCATGGGCATCTGCTCGGCGACCGCGTACTGCAAAGCGTGGCCAACATCCTGCGCTCGCTGTCCGCTTCGCAGGATTTCGCGTGCCGGCTGGGTGGCGACGAATTCTGCCTACTGCTCAGGGCCCATAACCGCGAAGAGATGCTGCGCTATGCCGATTTCGTGGTCACCACCGCGCGCGCGCTGCAGCAGATGCAACCCTCGCCGCCGCTGATCACCACCCTGAGTGTCGGTGCCTGCCTGATCGATCCCAGCCGCGACTGGAACGACTGGTACGCGCAAGCCGACCAGGCGCTGTATCGCGCCAAGAGCGTCGGCGGCGACCGCGTCGAGTGGCAGGACTGAAGGTGGAGTCCTGACGGGATGAACGATATCGGCCGTCTCCCTCTCGAAGGTCCGCAACTGCGGACGCTGCTATTGACCGATCTTGTCGATTCCACGGGCTTAGTGGAACGTCTGGGCGATACGCCGGCTTCGGAACTGTTCCGCGAACACGATCGCCTGGTGCTGAAGCTGCAGCAGGAATGGCGCGGGCGTCTGATCGACCGTTCCGATGGGCTGTTGTTGCTGTTCGAGCGGCCCATCGACGGACTGGGTTTCGCGTTGGATTACACGCGCGGCCTGCGCGAGCTCGGTAAGGCGCGCGAGCTGGAGCTGCAGGCGCGCGCCGGCCTGCATGTGGGCGAGGTGCTGACCTGGAAGAACAGCGATGCGGCGGTGCTGGTCGGGGCCAAGCCGCTGGAAGTGGAAGGCCTGGCCAAGCCGATGGCTGCGCGCCTGATGACCTTGGCGCGCCCTGGCCAGATCCTGCTCTCGGCCGTGGCCGAATCGCTGACCCATCGCGCCGCGCGCGAGCTGGGCGAACGTGGGCAGAACCTGCTGTGGAAGTCCTACGGGCGCTGGCGTTTCAAAGGCGTGCCGGAAGCGCAGGAAATCTACGAAGTAGGCGAAGTCGGCATCGCTCCCCTGCGCTCGCCGTCCAGTATCGCCAAGGCCTGGCGCGACACGCCGCTGTGGCGGCGGCCGGCGGCGCTGGCGGTGGAGCTCCTGCTAGTGGCCGGCTTGGGCATCGGCGCCTGGTTCCTGACCAAGCCGCAGCCGGCCATCGCCTTCGCCGAGCGCGACTGGGTGGTAGTGGGCGATCTGCGCAACCTGACCGGCGAGAAGGTGCTGGACGATTCGCTGTCGCAGGCGTTCCGCATCAGTCTGGAGCAGTCCCGCTATGTCAATGTGTTGAGCGACATGAAGGCGCGCGACACGTTGGCGCGCATGCAGCGTAAGCCGGGGACTTTGCTGGACCGTTCGGTGGCGTCGGAGATCGCGCTGCGCGACGGCGTGAGGGCGGTGATTTTGCCGACGGTGTCGGAAGTGGGCGGGCGGGTGCGGGTCAGCGCGGAGGTCATCGATCCGCGTACGCAGACGACGGTGTATGCGGAAACGGCGGATGGTGTGGGCGCGGGAACAGCGTTGGATTCGATTGATACAGTCACAGCTAAACTTCGAGGAAAACTCGGAGAAGCCCTGGCTTCCATCGAAAAGGATTCCGAGCCGCTTCCGCAAGTAACTACCCGGAATCTCGATGCTCTGAGGGCTTATGCCTTAGGACAAAAGTCTTTCGCGCGTAGCCGGTATAAAGAAGCGCAGGATTTCTATGCGCGCGCAACGAAAATAGATCCAGAGTTCGCGTTGGCCTATATCGGCCTGTTGCGCGCACATAACGCGATTAACGACCTGTCAGGCGGCGTCCCATACCTTCGGACGGCATTGAAGCTGCGAGAGAGTCTGCCGCCACGAGACCAGCTGTACCTGGAAGCGTGGGCTGCCGAAGTGGACGACCCAGCAAGGGCGCTTGAAAAATGGCAACTGATGGCCAACCTCTATCCTGACTTCTTCCGCGCATCCGCCAATGTTGGCTACGCGTTGCATGGGCGCAATCGCTGTTCGGAAGGACAAAGTTTCGCCATTCGAGCGACGTCACCGAAGAGTGAATTTTCTTCTCTATCCTGGGATCTGGTGGGGCGACTAGCGTTATGCCTTGAGCAGTACGAAAAAGCCGAGCAGGCATTCCGAAAGGCTGGTGCGGCGGATGGCACTTCGGCCGCATTGCGGCTTGCGAATACCTATGCTTCGCAACGTCAGTTTTCTTTCGCAGAAAAGGCTTGGCCCAGGAATGCAGGTTCCGGCGTTCCATTCGATCTAGTAAGTATTTACCTGGACCAGGGTCGTTGGAAAGAAGCCCGCAAGGAAGCTGATGGACTAAAAGCACTTGCTGGCAATCGTTTATTGCGGGCGCGAGAGGCTACGTATCCACTCGCTGTTGTGCATTGGCTGGAGGGCGAATCTGAGGCATCTCTGAGTCTACTGAATTCGATTGTGGATGAATCCCTTGCCGCTGTTCCTGCGTCCCCGGCAAATTCCGAAGCGGTCGATGATATGTACTTGACTCTTTCTGCCGGTCTTCTCGCCCAGCGTATGGGCGATACTCGACTGGCACGTCGGATTATGCGGGCGTTGCAAGAGCGTCGGCAATTGCTTGAGGTTCCGCCGCTTGGGTCCCTTTACGTGGCGCTGAAAGCGAACGATCTGCGCATGGCTGGAAAGACCGATGCGGCCGTGAGCACGCTTGAAGCGACGGTGGATGGCAGCGAGCCGTTCCAGACTCACCAGGCTCTGCTCGAAGCTTATGCGGGGGCTGCGAAGAACGAAAAAGCGTTGAACGAGGCGGCCTGGCTTACCCGCAATCGTGGCCGCGCGTACAGCGAACTCGGTTGCTCCTGGTGCCAGCAGGCATTGAACGTAGCCGATACGACGCTCGCACACCTGCGCACGGCTGAACTTCAGGCGTCACTGGGACGCACTGAAAAGGCAAGGCAAGCGCTTGCGCAGTTTGACCGGCAGTGGCAAACCGCCGGTCTACCGGATCACTTGCGTGTGCGTCGCTCCGCACTGCTGGCTACATTTAACTGAATGGGGCTCTGCCCCAATCCTTTGGTCATCGAATCCAGTAACGCTGCACGAGCCTCGACGATGGCAGCCTTGGGGGCAATGCGATCAATCTTGCAGCAGTCATAGATCCGTTTGAGGCCGGTGCCCCCTTGGGGTTCTTTGTATCCGACGCTTGAAAGCGCAGCTTTTGGGTCTTTCTTGAACAGCCGGCGAAACTCGTTGTCCGTGCTCAGCTTGTCCAGCAGCTTGCCCGCGACCTTCGGATCCAGAGGCGCGGCCTTCCCCGACGCGCCCGTCTTCTTCGTTGCCATGTTGTTCCCCTTGCCAAGGCCCGTTGCAGGCCTGTCGGGCAACAATCTAGCCTTGTCCGTGTTTCTAAACAACCATAACTGTGGATTACGTCAAAAAAGAAAAGCACCACGAAGGTGCTTTTCTGGTCGGTCCTGTCAGATGCGACCGGGCGAAGAGATTGAATCTGCTGTTCGCGGAGCACTTGGACGTTGTCTATCTACGCAGTCTGGGAGAAGCGGAGGGAACGTTCAACTGAATGGGACTTTGCATGAGCCCAGAAGTCAGCATAGTCCTCAGTTCTGCCCTTGACCCCAAAATTTCAGCCTTGGAAGCTAGCTTTTGTATGCCCGTGAAGCAGTCCGCAGGCGAACCTTCAGATGCTGACTCAATGAAACCCACTTTTTGCAATGCTTGTCGCGGATCACTCTTGAAAAGCTGACGAAACATATCGTCCGTTCCCAGCAGCTCAAGCAGCCGGTCGGCCACTTACGGGTCGATACGTGCGGATGTCTTTTTTGACGATGGTGCCGTTGAGTCAAACTTGATAGCGTTCGCGTGCATGCTCAGCTCCTGTCTGTTGGGCGTTTCATTGGGGCGAGGAACAAGCTGGTTAACATGGCGAATTTGGCCTGTCAACGAATACCGTTCTAAAACTATCTGAGGTGTGCGCTGATGCGGATTCGTCGTTGTAAGGTCGTGTACTTGGAACCACGTGAGGCGGTCGAGTTTGACCTGGGTACATTACTAAAAGGTGGCAACGGACTAATTCGTGAGCGTCGCTGGGTGGCGCTTGCCCCGCATCTTGGGGAAGAGATCGAAGTCGACGCCGCCGAGCGCGAACTCCTCGGCATGCTGAGTCCGGATGAGTGGGTCGACAGTAATCAAGTCTCCGGAGAAGCGTCGGCTCTCAAGGAATTATTGAAGAGCGGGCTGGTAATCGGTTCGGGCAAAGCCCACATCGCCCACCGCGAACGCGACGAAGCGCTGCGTGAAGTGTACTGGCACCCGCTAGCCGCGACCCTGCATACCTTCACCCGCTGGCAGGAAGCCGACGCCGTGCAGGCGATGCAGGACACCGGCACCGAAACCGCGAGCGAACTGCGCCAGGTCCTCGGCGCGCCCCCGGTGGAAGCGATGGGCCGTGGCGACGAAGGTCAGCGCATCCCGCTGCCGCGGACCGCCCGCACCGACTTCGACCACCTCCTCGCGCGCCGCGCCACCTGCCGCAACTTCGATGCGGACCGGCCATTGCCGTACGCCCTGTTCGCACAACTCATCGAGCGCGTCTTTTCCGCCCAATCGCACGTGCGGGTCAGCGACGACACCGTCTTCCTCAAGAAAACCAGCCCTTCGGGCGGCGGCCTGCACCCAGTCGAGGCCTATCTCATCGTGCAGAACGTCGAAGGTCTCGCGCCCGGCCTGTACCACTACCACTCCACCACGCACGCGCTGGAACCGTTGCCGTGGCCCGAGCAACCTCTACGCGACCTGGCCATGCAGGCCGTCGCCCAGCAGGACTGGTTCGCCAACGCGCACGTCATGGTGTTGATGGCGCCGCGCTACGACCGCTCCTTCTGGAAATACCGCAATCACGCCAAGGCCTATCGGGCCATTACGCTGGAAGCGGGGCATCTATCGCAGACCTTGTACCTGTCCGCCACCGAGGCCGGCCTGGGCGCCTACATCACCTGCGCTATCAACGAAGTGCCGCTGGAGCAGGTATTCGGCCTGAACCCCATCAGCGAAGGAGCGCTGGCGATCTGCGGCTTCGGCTGGCGTGGCGAGGAGATGGTGACGATGGAGCTGGACCCGGCGGGCGAGGTATGGCGGATCGAGGAATCATCGTAGGAAGTCCGGCAACCTATGGACACGCCGGTTGTCAGGGCGGGCATGCCAAGAAGACTTTTTCGGAGTGTTTCGCCACAAGCCATCGTCGGAGCCCACATTCGACCTGGCAGAAATTTCTCCCAGCAACAGTTCCCTCGTCATCCCTGCCTGAGCAGGGATGACGACCAAAGTGAAGCGCTGTTACTTCTTGATTTCCTGCTTGTGCGTCTTCAGCGCCTCCGCCAATCCCGGCACGCCGTCCGCGCCGGTCGGCACACTGATGCTGGAACCTTCGAAATCGTTGCCGATCGGTTCCGCGCGCCCACCCAGGCACTGGCCGAGAAAGCCTTCCGCGACCGCATTGAAGGCTTTGCTATTGGCCGGCCGGGCGAAGCCATGGCCTTCGTCGGGGAACAGCACATAGGTGACCGGGATGTTCTTGGCCTTCATCGCATTGACGATCTGGTCGGCCTCGGCCTGCTTCACGCGCGGGTCGTTGGCGCCTTGGCCGATCAGCAGTGGTTTGGTGATCTTATCGGCGCGAGTCAACGGCGAACGCTCCACCAGCCATTTCTTGCCGTCCTCGGTACGCGGATCGCCCATGCGTTTGGCCAGCTGCTCGTAGAAACTGGCCCAGTACGCAGGCACCGTGCTCAGCAGCGTGTTGAGATTGGACGGACCCACGATGTCCACACCGCACTTGAACGCATCTGGTGTGAAGGTGACGCCGACCAACGTGGCGTAACCGCCATAGCTGCCGCCCATGATGGCGACCTGGTCCGGCGTGGTGACGCCTTCCTTCACCGCCCACTGCACCGCGTCCAGCAGATCGTCGTGCATCTTCGCCGCCCATTCGCCGTTGCCGGCGTTGGTGAACGCCTTGCCGAAGCCGGTGGAGCCGCGATAATTCACCTGCAGCACCGCATAGCCGCGATTGGCCAGCCACTGCGGGGTGCCGCTGTAACCGTAGCCGTCGCGCGCCCACGGACCGCCGTGGACCATCAGCACCATCGGCACCGCGGCATCGGCCTTGCCATCGCCGTTGGCGTCGGCGCTCTTGGGCAGGGTCAGGTAACTGACCAGGGTCAGGCCGTCGCGCGATTTGATTTCCTGCGGCCATTGCGGAACCAGCGGCTTACCATCCAGCGCCGGACGCGCGGAGAACAGCTTGGTCAGCTTGCCGTCGCCGCCGCGGTCGTAGCGGTAATACACGACCGGCGCTTCCGCCGCCGAATACGCCACGATCCAGGTCTTGTCGTCGTAGGTGCGGGCGTTGACGCCGACCTCACCCGGCCCGATCGCTTCCAGCTTCTTCAGATCGGCGGCGATGCCGGCGTCCAGCGGCGACCACTGCTCGCGCAAATAATCGACCGCGACCGCCTGCACCACGCCGGTCTGGGGGTCGGCCAGCGAATTGCCCACATCGGCGCGTTTGTCCTCGAACACCAGGGTTTTCTTGCCGCTGGCGACATCGATTGCGTATAGCGCCGCGGTGTTGCGGCCGCGCGAGTCGACCATGTACAGCGTCTTGCCGTCGGTGGTCAGTCCGGCGGGCTGAGTGGAAAGCGAATCCTCGAACGGGATGTCGTCGTACTTCTTCCAACCGCCCTTGCCGTCGGACTGAAGCACGTCCTGGCCGCCGTCGGGACGCGACTTGGTCGCGTAGCGTAGGTTGTAATCGTCGTCGACCAGGTAGCCGCCGATCTCGTCCTCGTTCTTTTCCACCAGCGTGCGTTTACCGGTGGCCAGGTCCACGCGATAGAGGTCGTGCCACTTGGGGTCGCGGTCGTTCATGCCGACCAGGATCGACTCCGGGTGCGCGTGACTGGTGCCGGCCACCTGTGCGGTGGTCTTCGGAAACGGCGTGAGGTCGGTAGCCTTGCCGGTGGCGACATCCACGCTGAAAAGATGGAAATCCTCATCGCCGCCGCTGTCGCGCAGGTACAGCAGAGTGTCGGGCTGGTACGACCAGAAATAATTGCGGATACCGCGCGCCTTGTCGCTGGTCACCGCGCGCGCCTTGGAAGGCTCGGCTGCGGGAGCGACCCACACGTTCATCACGCCGTCGACCGGCGCCAGCCAGCTCAGGGTCTTACCGTCGGGACTGATCAGCACGCTCGAGCGTTCGGGGTTGCCGAACAAGGCATCGCGCGGAATCAGCTCGGTGCCAGCGATCCGTTGCGCGGCGGTCGCCTTGTCCTGGGCCAGCGCGGTGGAAATGGAAAGCGACAGCAGCAGAGCGGTAGCGGGGAACAGGAAGCGCTGGGCGGGTTTGTTCGACATCTGACGGCTCTCCAAAAGCGAGGGTAGAGGTGCGGATGGCGAGCATCCGGCAGGCGTGGTTAAAGCGGGGTGGCGATGGGCAATACGCGGGGCAGTGGAGCATGCGGCGGTGGCTGGCGCATGTGACGCAAGGCAGGGGGTGTGCTCTGCCCCCTCCCTTGTGCGCAGCACAGGGGAGGGTTGGGGAGGGGTGCTTTTGATCTTGATCTGTTTCTCAGGGGATAGAGCTGATCAAGCGAAGGGCAGGTGCGGAGGGTTGTTCGCGAAGAGCACCCCTCCCCAACTCTCCCTGCGCCCCGAAGGAAGTCCCCTTTGGGGGCTTCGCAAGGGAGGGGCAGAGCTACGCTGCGCTTTGGATCGCACCACGATCCACGCGCCGGTAACCCAGCGCCTCGGTCAGGTGCGCCGTGCCGATCTTCTGTTCGCCGGCCAGATCGGCGATGGTGCGCGCCACCCGCAGGATGCGGTGCATGGAGCGCGCCGAGAGCTGCAGGCGCTCGATCGCGCGCTCAAGCAGCGCCTGATCGCGGTCTTCCAGGCGGCAGAAAGCCATGGTTTCGGATTGCCCGAGTTGTGCATTGGCCTTGCCCGCGCGCGCATGCTGGAGCGTGCGCGCGGCTTCCACGCGCAGCCGCACCGCAAGGGTGGGTTCGCCCGTGGGCGCGTCCGGGCGCAGGTCCTGCGGCGGCAGCCGCGGTACTTCGATATGCAGATCGATACGGTCCATCAGCGGGCCGGAAATTTTGGCGCGGTAACGGCGGACATTCTCCGGACTGCAGCGGCAGCGTCCCGACGGATCGCCGGCCCAGCCGCAGGGGCAGGGATTCATCGCTGCGACCAGTTGGAAACGCGCGGGGAATTCCGAACTGCGCGCCGCGCGCGAAACGGTGACGGTTCCCGATTCCAACGGCTCGCGCAGAACTTCCAGCGCCTTGCGATCCCACTCCGGCAATTCGTCGAGGAATAAGACTCCGTTGTGGCTGAGCGAAATCTCGCCGGGTCGCGGATCCGCTCCGCCGCCCACCAAGGCAACGGCGCTGGCGGTGTGATGCGGCGAACGGTATGGGCGTTGCCGCCAGCGGGCCGGATCCAGTCCGCGTCCGCTCACCGAGGCGATTGCCGCGGTCTCCAGCGCTTCGGCCTCGCTCGCTTCAGGCAACAACCCCGGTAAGCGCGACGCGAGCAAGGTCTTGCCGCAACCCGGAGTGCCGATCAGCAGGAGATGATGATTTCCGGCCGCCGCCACTTCCAATGCGCGGCGCGCATGCAATTGCCCGCGCACGTCGGCCATGTCGGGAATCAGACTGGGTTGTGGGCAGGGCGCTACGGCGAAGGGTAGCTGTTTGGTGCGGTTCAACGCCGCGCAGACTTCCAGCAGGGTGCGCGCCGTATAGGCCTCCACTTCTCGCGCCAAGGCGGCTTCCGCGCCGCTGCCCAAGGGCACGATGAGCTTGCGGCCAGCCCGCGCCGCCGCCAACGCGGCGGGCAGGATGCCGTCGACAGCACGCAGTTCGCCGGTTAGTCCCAGTTCGCCCAGGAATTCGTATTCGTTCAGCGCATTACGATCGATCTGACCGCTGGCGGCCAGGATGCCAAGCGCAATGGGAAGATCGAAACGCCCGCCATCCTTGGGCAGGTCCGCAGGGGCCAAATTCACGGTGATGCGGCGTGCGGGGAACTCGAATTGCGCGCAGAGGATGGCAGCGCGCACGCGGTCGCGGGATTCGCGCACCGCTGCTTCGGGCAGGCCCACGATATGCGTCTGCGGCAGGCCGCCGGACAGGTGCACTTCCACCCGTACCGGAGGCGCGGACACGCCGGCGCGTGCACGGCTGTGCACCAGCGCAAGACTCATGGCGGCGGGCGCTTAGTGCTGCGGAGGTTGCGGAGAAGCGGGGATCTCCAGCGCGGCGACCGCGCGCTCCAGCGCTTCGAGCTTTTCGCGGGTGCGCAGCAGCACCGCGCGCTGCACGTCGAACTCCTCGCGCGTCACCAGATCCAGTTTGGACAGGCCCGATTGCAGGGCGCTCTTGAAGGTCTGCTGCAGTTCTTCCTGCGATTCGCGCAGGCCTGGCGGCACCAGGTCGCTAAGGCGGCGGGCGAGGTCGTCGATGGTGTTGAGGTCGATCATGTAGGTTTCTCCGGCTGTGGGGGCAGCCTGAACGTATCGCCGCTACCGCGCCATCGGTTTTGTCTGCGGCGCGGCGTCAGTTTATCCCGACGCCGGGTGAGGATCGCATTGAATCCGACCGTCCCGCGGCCCGCAAGCAGGGCCCGCTGAACCGGGATATCCTTCGGTCAGACTTCTGGAGGCAATACACGCATGAAAATGATCATGGCCATCATCAAGCCGTTCAAGCTGGACGACGTGCGCGAAGCCCTGGCCGAGGCGGGCATCACCGGCATCACGGTCACCGAGGTAAAGGGTTTCGGCCGCCAGAAGGGGCATACCGAGCTCTACCGCGGCGCCGAGTATGTGGTGGATTTCCTACCCAAGGTGAAGGTGGAAGTGGCGGTCTCCGACGACCAGGTCGACAAAGTGACGGAAGCCATCGTCAAAGCCGCCGGCACCGGCAAGATCGGAGATGGCAAGGTGTTCGTGTATTCGTTGGATCGGGTGGTGCGGATCAGGACCGGCGAATTGGATTCGGACGCTTTGTGAGGAGTTCTTTCTCGCTCCGAATGCCGTTCTCCGCCATCGGTGTTCTG
Organism: Pseudoxanthomonas sacheonensis; assembly: GCF_031455975.1. Lineage (GTDB taxonomy): Bacteria > Pseudomonadota > Gammaproteobacteria > Xanthomonadales > Xanthomonadaceae > Pseudoxanthomonas_A > Pseudoxanthomonas_A sacheonensis_A. Next base: position 989,211 of record NZ_JAVDTT010000002.1, read on the forward strand.
ATTGCCTTCGCGATGACGAGCACCGCCATCGCTGCGGTGGCGGCGACGCCACAGGACGAATTGATTGCCCTAGCTGAATTGAACGGTTTTGCGCTCGGACTCGAGCAGGCGAATCAATTTTCAGGAGTGGTCCTGGTCGCAAGAGACGGTCGAATTCTCTTCGAGAAAGCCTATGGAAAGATCGACGAGAAGAAGGATGTTCCGACAACGCCTGATACCCGTTTCAATCTTGCCTCGGCGGGCAAGATGTTCGCAGCCGTCGCCGTGCTGCAGCAGGTAGCATTGGGGCGGCTCACGCTCGATACCACCGTGGGTGATGTGTTGAAGGACTACCCCAACAAGACCTTCGCAACGACGGTGACCGTGCGGCATCTGCTGACCCACACTGCCGGCGCGGGTGACATTGATCTGTTCGGTGTCGAAAATGCCGGGAAACGAGAGCAAGCGCGTAGCGTTACCGACATGCTGGCCATGCATGGCGATCGCCCGCCGGCATTCACGCCTGGGTCGAAACAGGAGTACGGGAACTTCGGCCATGTCGTGCTCGGACGCATGGTCGAGGTGCTTTCAGGGGAGGATTACGAGGGCTATCTGCAGCGACACATCTTCATCCCCGCCGGCATGTTGCGCACCGGTGCCGTCGATTGTGTCGACCAGGCGCCGGACATTGCCCGTGGCTATACAACAGTCAACGGGGAGCGAGCCTCGAACTGCCTGACCCAACCCCCCCGTGGTTTCCCCGCAGGCGGGCAACTGTCGACGGCCGGCGACATGTTCCGCTTCGTTCAGGCGTTGCAAGCCGGCAAGCTGCTGCCGCTTTCGTTGTTCGAACAGGCCGTCAGTAGCCAGCGCGAGTTCATGGGGCTCGGCTTCTTCGCAACGGGCTATGGCCCTGGGATACCGGATCGCGACTTCCGCTGGGGCCATGGCGGCAGCAGTGATGGCGTCTGCACCGATGTCAGGACCTACCCGAAGACCGGAGAGACGATTGTTGTCCTGGCCAATGTGGATGCTCCGGCCTGTTTCCCAGTGTCGAACTTCCTCCACGAGCAGTGGAACAAAAGAATCGCGGCGAAGTAGTCGGCCTCGAAGGCGTAGATCTCGCAGGGCGGGTCTTGACCCGTCAATCCGGAATATCGCGAAATCCCCGGAAGGCGGGTCAAGACCCGCCCTACGGATTGATTACTCTCCCAGCGCCTTGGCCACGAACGGCGGCGCCACCAGCGCGCCGGTATGCAGGTGTGCGCTGTAGTACAGCGTCTCGAACGTCTTGCTGCTGGCATCGCCCTCGCGGAAATCGAAATTGCCGCCCTTTCTGGCCAGGGTGACGCTCCACCAGCCGGTCGGGTAGCACGGCTGCGGGAACGGCAAGGTCCTGAAGGTGCTGAAGCCGGCCTTGCGCATTTCGCCGCGCATTTCGTTGATCAGGTCCAGCAGCGCCAACGGGGACTCCGACTGCTGCACCAGAATACCGTCGTCCTTCAGCGCGCGGAAGCAGGATTCGTAGAACGCCTTGTTGAACAAGCCCTCGGCCGGACCGACCGGATCGGTGGAATCCACGATCACCACGTCCACGCTGCCGGCCGGGCAGTTGGCCATGTAGGCCACGCCGTCATCGAACAGCAGCTCGGCGCGCGGGTCGCCGTTGCTGTCGCACAGCTCGGGAAAGTACTTCTCCGACATGCGCGTGACCTGCTCGTCGATGTCGCACTGCGTCGCGCTCTGCACGCCCTGATGCTTGAGCACCTCGCGCAGCGTGCCGCAATCGCCGCCGCCGATGATCACCACGCGCTTCGGGTCGGCGTGCGTGTACAGCGCGGGATGCGAAATCATCTCGTGATAGAAGAAATTGTCGCGCGTGGTCAGCATCACCGCGCCGTCGATCAGCATCAGATTGCCCCAGTCGGTGGTGCCGTAGATCTCGATCTTCTGGAACGGCGATTGCACTTCGTCCAGCTTGCCGGTGGTGCGGAAGCCGATGGCCGAGCCGGTGGGCTGGAAGTGTTCGATGTACCAGGTGCTGTCGTTCGTCATCGCCGGGGCTCAACGGTCAGGGGGCGCGAATTGTACCGGATGCCGCGTTACAGGCCGGCTGCGATGGCTTAGCATCCGGCGGGAACTGTAGGGGATCCATCGAATGCAATCAGCGCAAGCGCGGCGACGACTGGTCGAGCGGTTGGAACGCGAGGCCGAGCAGGCGCCGGGCCGTTATCTGCTGAAACTGGCGCTGCTGGCCGCGCTGGGCTATGCGGTGCTGGCGGCGACGCTGCTGTCCACGCTCGGCGCATTGGCCTTCATGCTCCTGTACCTGCTGGTGGTGCGGCCGGCGGTCGATCCTTACATGGCTTTCCCCCTCGTCGTCCTGGGCGTGGCCAGTACGGTGGTGCTGCGCGCGCTGTGGATCCGCTTCGTGCTGCCCGAAGGTCACGAGCTGCAAGCGGACGAAGCGCCGGAACTTCGCGCCGAGGTGGAGCGCGTGCGCAAGGAGGTGGGCGCCGCCTCGCTGCATGGCATCGTCATCAACCGCGAACTCAATGCCGCGGCCGCGTTCGTTCCGCGAGGACTGGGCCTGTGGGGCCAACGGCACTATCTGATTCTGGGCCTGCCGCTGCTGCAGACGCTGGACCGACGCGAACTGGCGGCGGTGGTCGCCCATGAGTTCGGCCATTTCCATGGCGGCCATGGGGATTTCAGCGGGTGGATCTACCGGCTCCGCCTCAGCTGGCATCGCCTGCTGGAAGGTATGGCCGGCGGCGGCGTTTGGGGCGGACAGCTGTTGTGGGTATTTTTCCGGTGGTACGCCCCGTACTTCGAGGCCTACAGCCAAGTGCTGGCCCGACGCCAGGAATACGCCGCCGATGCAGTCGCCGCGCAGGTCGCCGGCGCCGACGCGGCGGCGAGTGCGCTGGTGCGCATCGAACTGGCCTCGGACTGGATGCAGGGCGAATTCTGGCCCGAAGTACGGCAGTTGGTGCGCGGGCAGTCTTATCCGCCGATCGCGGTGCACACGCAGTTGGCGGAACAACTCTTGCGGGAACTGCGCCGGGATGCACGGCTGCCCGCAGGTGTGCTGACCCGGCAGCCTGCGTTGGAAGACACCCATCCGACCCTGCTCAAGCGAATAGCGGCGATGCAGGCGGAGCCGCGGCAATTCACGGGCGAAGCGGTGCCGGCTTCGGGCTTGTTGGGCGAACTCGACGCGCGTCTGCAGCAGCGTTTCAGCCTGGAATGGCGCAAAGAGGAAGAATCCGACTGGAAGGCGCGCTACCAGCAAGCGCAGCGCGAGCGCGCACGCCTGGCCGAACTGGAAGCGCATCCCACGCACACCCCGGGCGAGGCCGTGGAACTGGCCTGCCTGGCCGAAGACTATCAGCCTGGCGTCGACGCCTTGCCGCTGTACCAGGCAGCGCTGCTGCGTGCGCCCTCCCATGGCCATGGTCATTTCCGGCTGGGCGCGTTGCTGCTCAAGCGCGATCGACAGGAAGAAGGCCTGCAGCATCTGCAGCGGGCGATGGAACTGGACCCGGCACTGATCGATCCCTCCTTGCGCGCCCTCGATGCGCATGCGCGTGGACAACCGCAGCAATCGCCCCTGCACGCCACCCTCGAAAGCCTGCACACGCGCTACGCCGCCAGCGCCGGGCAAGCCCAAAGCTCCGACACCGAAGCGCTGCAGCCGCATGCGCTGGACGCCGCACAGTTGCGCGTGCTGGCGCGGACGCTGCGCGGCTACGACAAGGTCCGCCAGGCCTGGGTGGTGCGCCGGCCGCTCTCCGGCTTGGAAGTGCTGCCGCATTACCTGGTGCTGCTGGATTGGGCCGGTTCGGTGGCCAGCGAACGCGGCGCCTTGCCGCGCATCGCTTCGCAACTGCAGTTGCCGGGCAGCTGCACCGTGCTCAGCGCTGCCAGCGACGCCGAACAGGCGCGAGCGATCCGCAGCAGCGCGGGCGAGCCCGCCTACCGGCGGCCGTAACCGGAGCGGCACGACGACGGCGTTAGAATGCGCGTCCGTTTTCTCCGACAGAGCCTGCCCCATGTCCACCTGGTCCCTAGACCAAGCCCGCAAGACCTATTCCATCCCGCATTGGGCGGAAGGGTATTTCGACGTGGATGCGGCCGGCCATGTGGTGGTCAGTCCGAAAGGCGCGCAAGGTCCGTCGATCTCGCTGCCCGAAGTGGTGGACACCGCACGCGCCAACGGCGCACGCATGCCGCTGCTGGTGCGCTTCCCCGACATCCTGGGCGATCGCCTGGGCAAGCTGCAGGCCGCCTTCGGCCAGGCCATGCAGGAGTGGGAATACGCGGGCGGCTACACCGCCGTGTACCCGATCAAGGTCAACCAGCATCGCGGCGTCGCCGGCACGCTGGCCTCGCACAGCGGCGAAGGTTTCGGCCTGGAAGCGGGCAGCAAGCCGGAGTTGATGGCGGTGCTGGCGCTGTCGCGGCCGGGCGGGTTGATCGTCTGCAACGGTTACAAGGACCGCGAATACATCCGCCTGGCCCTGATCGGACGCAAGCTTGGCCTGCAGACCTTCATCGTCATCGAGAAGCCGTCGGAACTGGCGTTGGTGATCGAGGAAGCGAAGGCGTTGAAGGTGAAGCCCGGTTTGGGCGTGCGCATGCGTCTGGCCTCGCTGGGCGCCGGCAAGTGGCAGAACAGCGGCGGCGACAAGGCCAAGTTCGGCCTGTCGCCGCGCCAGGTGCTCGACCTGTGGAAGGAACTGCGCGACAACGGCTTGCAGGAATCGCTGGGCCTGCTGCATTTCCACATGGGCTCGCAGATCTCCAACGTGCGCGACATCGCCAACGGCATGCGCGAGGCCACCCGCTACTTCGTCGAACTGTCCAAGCTGGGCGCCAAGATCAGCCACGTCGATGTCGGCGGCGGCCTGGGCATCGACTACGAGGGCACGCGTTCGCGCAGCTATTGCTCGATCAACTACGGCCTGAACCAGTACGCCTCCAACATCGTGCAGCCGCTGGCCGAAGCCTGCGAGGAGCACAAACTGGCGCCGCCGCGCATCGTCACCGAATGCGGCCGCGCCATGACCGCCCACCATGCGGTGCTGATCGCCAACGTGTCGGAAGTGGAGCAGGCGCCGGAAGGCCGCGTGCCGCCGTCGCATGCCGACGAGCCGGCGGTGATCCGCCACCTGCGCGAGATCCACGACGAACTGGATTCGCGCCCGGCGGTAGAACTCTTCCACGACGCCCAGCACCACCACAGCGAAGGCCTGTCGCTGTACGCGCTGGGCCAGATCGACCTGACCCATCGTGCGCGCATCGACGACTTGTTCTACGCCATCGCCCACGCGGTGCGCGCCCGCCTGAGCAGCGACGAGCGCAACCACCGCGACCTGTTGGACGAGCTCAACGAACGCCTGGTCGACAAATACTTCGTCAACTTCAGCGTGTTCGAATCGATCCCCGACGTCTGGGCCATCGACCAGGTGTTCCCGATCCTGCCGATCGAGCGCTTGAACGAAGCGCCGCTGCGCCGTGGCGTGATCGCCGACATGACCTGCGATTCAGACGGCATGGTCAAGACCTATGTGGAGAACGAGGGCCTGGATTCCTCGCTGCCGCTGCACGCGTTGAAGTACGGCGAAAGCTATCGCCTGGGTTTCTTCCTGGTCGGCGCCTACCAGGAGATCCTGGGCGACATCCACAACCTGTTCGGCGATACCGATACGGTGGAAGTGAGGCGCGACGGCGCTGGCTTCAACATCAGCCAGCAGCGCAGCGGCGATACCACCGACGTGATGCTGGATTACGTGGGTTATGGGCTGGCCGATCTGCGTGCGGCGTACGCCGAACGAGTGGCGAAGGCGGAGTTGGGTTCGGAAGAATCGAAGTTATTGGCGGATGCGCTGGAAGCTGGGTTGACTGGCTATACGTATCTGTCGGACGAACCACTGGCCTAGCTTTTCCTTCTCCCACCGGGAGAAGGTGCCCGAAGAGCCTGCCCCGTACTTGATACGGGGGCGGATGAGGGAATGGGCCGTCAGTGGCGAGGGAACTATCCCTTGGGAGTAATTCTCATGCCCTCATCCGTCGCTGCGCGCCACCTTCTCCCGATGGGAGAAGGGAGGAGCTCACTTCCTATCCACCTGAAACCCCGCAAACGACTGCGTCACCGGCATGATCTCCAGCCGATTGATGTTGAGGTGCGGTGGCAGGGTGGCGATGTAGTACAACTGCTCGGCGATGTCCTCGGCGGTCATCGGCGTGGCGCCGCCATACATCTTGTCCGACGCGGCCTGGTCGCCATGGGTACGGACCAGGGTGAATTCGGTTTCGGCCATGCCGGGTTCTATCGAAGTCACGCGCACGCCCGTGCCGTGCAGATCCGAGCGCAGGCCCAGCGAAAACTGCTTCACGAAAGCCTTGCTGCCGCCGTAGGTATTGCCGCCCGGATACGGATAGCTGGCGGCCACCGAACTCATATTGATGATCACGCCTTTGCGCTCGATCAGATCGGGCAGCAAACGATGGGTCAGCGTCACCAGCGCGGTGATGTTGGTATCGATCATGGTGCGCCAGTCCTGCAGGCTGGCTTTCTGCGCGGGTGCGGTACCCAGCGCCAGGCCGGCGTTGTTGACCAGCACGTCGATGCTGCGGAAGGCTTCCGGCAATGCCGCCAGTGAGGCTTCCAGCGCGGCTTCGTCGCGCATGTCGAATACGGCGGCATGCACTTTGTCCGCACCGAACCGGTCGACGAGGCCTTGCAGGCGCTCGGCCCGGCGGCCGGTGGCGATCACGCGCCAGCCTGCCTCGGCGAAACGTTTGACGGCGGCGGCGCCGAAGCCGGAAGTGGCGCCGGTGATGAGGATGGTTTTGGTCATGGGGTTTATCGGCAACAAGAGTAGGGGGAATAGTCGACTTTACCGAACCGGGATGCGCGGTGCGTGCTGCGATCGAGCGGAGCGATATCGATGAGGAACATTTAACCCTTCCCCCGTTTACGGGGGAAGGTGCCGAAGGCGGATGGGGGTGCTCTTGGCGTGATGCTTCGATATAAAAGTGTTTCGCGCTTTGCGCGAGTCACTTTTCTTTGAACGGCAAAGAAAAGTAACCACTGCGCCGCAGGAGCGGCGCGAACGGCGCAGCCGGCCCGAAGGGCGTAGGGCAGGATGCCCGGAGTAAAAGAAAGCCGCCCTAACGCCGCGCCCCACGATGAAGCCGCTGGGTCCGCAAGCGGATCGGGAATTTCCGTAAGGCGCCTCCTGCGCCTCCGGAAACGGCGCACATCCTTGTGCGCCGCCCCTGCGGGGTTATCCCGCCCCGCTTGCCGCGCCTCACGGGATTTTTCTGGCAACAGCAACAGCAATTTGCATGCCATCACCAAACGAACGGTATCAGTCGTTTGGTCTGCCGGACATAGTCGGGATACTGCGTGGGGAACGCCTCGGCCAGCACACGTTCTTCCACGCGGATCCGCCATACGAATGCGAGAATCACCGGCACCAAAAGCACCAGCAACGACCACACATTGCCCAGCGTCAGCCCGAAACCCAGGAAGGTCATCAGCGAGCCGGTGTAGGACGGGTGGCGAAGCAGGCGGTACGGTCCGTGACGGATCAATTCGTGGCCGGGCTGGATGTTCACGTCGACGGTGAAGAAACGTGCCAGCACGCGAATCGCCCAGAATCGCAGCGCAAGCCCCGCCGCCATCAATAGCAGTCCGACCCAGAACGCCGCTTGCCGGATACCGACATCGTCGATGCGGCCCTCAGGACGATACGAGAGGAAGACCGCCACGCCGATGCATGCGTAAACGGTCGCCAGCAGCAGGCGCAGCGTGCCGCGATCGCGCATGCGCGAGCGGTCTTCGGAACGGCGTTTCCAGCCTAGCCAGAGTTCGCTAAGCGCCCAGATCACGACCAAGGCAGCGAACAATTTTCCGGAGAGCGTGCCCACAGGTATCACGGGAAACCTGCCGAGAGGAAAAGATCCACCGCCACGATACAGGGAGCTACGGCGCGCGCCTTATTGCGCCTTGATCGCCATCGCCGGCAGCCCGCCGCTGGAGAGTTTCTGCTTGGCTTCGGCCAGTTCGCTGGCGGTGCCGTAAGGCCCCATGCGCACGCGATAGACGGTCTTGCCGCCGATCTGCGCCGACTCCACGCGCGCCGACAGCCCCAGCAGGGCGATTTTCGCCTTGGTGGATTCGGCATCGCCGGATGCGCCGAAGGCGCCGGCCTGAAGGATGTAGCGCGCGTCTTTGCCGGCCGATGCGCTGGCGACTGCCGGCGCAGCGACTGCGGTTGTCGGCGTTTCCGGAATCGGCTTTGGATTAGTCGTTGCGGTGTCGGGAGTTGCGGTCGCTGCGGCTACCACGGCCGCCTGCGGCTCGCGCGCTTCGCGCGCCTTCTCCGCGCGCGCGCTGGCGGCGAGTTCGGCGTCGGACATCTGCACTTCCTTGCCCGGAAGCAGGGTGTAGAAGTCGTATTGGGTTTCCTTGTTCGCCGCTTCATCCGCTTTGGGGTCGGGCTGCGACGTGGCGGTGGAGGTTTCCGGCGCGATGGCCTCGGCACTGCTGTCGGCGTCGGCCACCTGGGCCGGCAACGCGTCGGGGTTGGGTTGCGGGCGGAAGAAGCCATCGCCGTCCTTCTTCATCAACCCGGGCACGATGAAGAACGCGGCCGCACCCAGCACCAGGCCTGCGACCAGCCATACCCAACCGGGCGTGCCGTTGCCCGAGTTGCGTCGCGCCTGGGTTTTGTTGCGTCGTGCCGCCATCTAACTGCTCTCCAATTACATCTTTTCGGGGGCGCTGACGCCCAACAATTCCAATCCGTTCGCCAACACCTGCCGCGCCGCGCTCGCCAGCGCCAACCGCGCGTCGCGCGTGGCGGGGTCTTCCACCAACACGGGCGTGGCGTGGTACCAAGTGTGGAAAGCATAGGCCAGTTCGCGCAGGTATTGCGCGATGAGGTGGGGTTCCAGCAGCTGTCCCGCGTTCTCCACCACCTCCGGAAAGCGCGACAGCTCGACCATCAGCAATTGCGAGTTCTCGTCGTCCAGCAACGCGAGGTTGCCCAGTCCGTTGGCTTGGTCGTAGGCGTATCCCTTTTCCACCCCCTGGCGCAGCAGGCTGCACACGCGGGCGTGCGCGTACTGCACGTAGAACACCGGATTGTCGTTGCTCTGCTGGCGTGCCAGGTCGATGTCGAAGGTGAGCTGCGAATCCGGTTTGCGCGCGATCAGGAACCAGCGCGTGGCGTCGCGCCCGGCTTCCTCGATCAGATCGCGCAGGGTGAAATAGCTGCCGGCGCGCTTGGAAAGCTTCACCTCCTCGCCGCCGCGCATCACCGTGACCATCTGGTGCAGCACGTATTCGGGCCAGCCCTGCGGAATGCCGAGGTCGAGCGCCTGTAGCCCCGCGCGTACGCGCGCCAGCGACCCGTGGTGGTCGGCGCCCAGCTCGGTGATGGCGCGTCCGTAGCCGCGCTGCCACTTGGACAGGTGGTAGGCGACGTCTGGCAGGAAGTAAGTGAACGTGCCGTCGGACTTGCGCATGACGCGGTCCTTGTCGTCGCCGAAGTCGGTGGTCCTGAGCCACAGCGCGCCGCCTTCCTCGTAGGTGTGGCCGGTGGCGCCGAGGCGCTGCACGGTTTCGGCGACCTTGCCGTCGTCGTACAGCGAACTCTCCAGAAAGTAGGTATCGAAAGACACATCGAAGGCGGCCAGGTCGCCGTTCTGTTCGCGGCGCAAGGCGGCCACGGCGAAGCGGCGGATCGCGTCGAGGTCGTCTGCGTCCTTGGCGCCGGTGATGGCGTGGCCGTCGGATTCCACGGTCTCGCCCCGCAGATACGCATCGGCGACATCCTGGATGTAGTCGCCGCGATAGCCGGCTTCCGGCCAACCCGCTTCATCGGGCTTGAGTCCTTTCGCGCGCGCCTGCACCGAGCGCGCGAGATTTTCGATCTGCACACCGGCGTCGTTGTAGTAGAACTCGCGACGCGTTTCCCAGCCGTTGGCCTGCAACAGGCGAGCGATGCAATCGCCGATAGCGGCGGCGCGACCATGGCCCACATGCAGTGGGCCGGTGGGGTTGGCGGAAACGTATTCCACGCCGACCATTTTCCCCTCGCCGGAGGTATTGAGGCCGTAGGCATCGCCTTGTTGCAGAGCCGCGGCGATTTCACGCTGGTAGGCGGCCGGACTCATATGGAAATTGACGAAACCCGGACCCGCGATTTCAACCTTGGCAATGTCGTCGCTGGCCGGCAGTGCCGCGACCAGGGCCTGCGCCAATGCGCGTGGATTGCTGCGTGCCCCGCCTTTATTGGCGTGTTTAGCCAGCAGCATCGCCGCATTGCTGGCGAAATCGCCGTGTTCGCGGGTTTTGGGACGTTCGACCACGAAATCCGGGGTGGCGGTGTCGGCCGGCAAGGTGCCGGCGCTGCGCAGGGCGTCGATGCCTTGGGCGATCAGGGCGCGGAGTTGGGATTTCAAAGGAGTTCTGCTGAAGACGCGGATAACGCGGAGTCCGGGGATTTTAGCCGAGTACGGTCTTGTGGTCTCAGCCAATGGCCATTCTGGCGATGTAGCCGGAGCGAGTTTCACCTGCTTCCCTGGCCTTGCTGTCGAGCCGGCGCAGGATCCGGCGCGGCAAGGTAATGTTGACGCGTTCGATGGTGTCGTCCAGTTGCGCGGGATCCACGGTCACCAGACCGAACAGCCAGCCGGCATAGTCTGCATGGTTGCGGATGGCCTCTACGGACGAAGGTTTCGGAATGGCCTGGCCGGCGTCGAGTGCGGCGTCGATCCACAAAGTAGCGGCGACTTCGGCATTGTCGATGGCTTCATCGAGCGTGTCGCCCGCGGAAAAACAGCCGGGCAGGTCGGGGATGGCGACTCCGAAGACGGTGCCGCCGGTTCCCGCTTCGATGGCAATGGGGTAACGCATAGGCTGATCTCGCTATAGCCCGGCTTGCTTGCGGATGGCGGCAACCAGTCCCTTGCCTAGCTCTTTCTTCGGGTGTGGCACCACCAACGTGCCGGGACGCAGTGGATGCTGGAACGCGTGGTGCGACCCACGAATGCGAACGAGTTTCCAGCCAGCCGCCTCCAATTCGCGGATAAGCGCCTTGCTGTTCACTCGGTGTGTATCGTACGCATCATGGAGTGAGTGTCAACAATACACACTCAGACCCAGCCCCGCGACGCCAGCGACACCGGCGCCCCGTCGCCCACCACGAAGTGATCCAGCAGCCTCACCTCCATCAAGGACAGCGCCTGCTTCAAACGCGCGGTGACGGCGCGATCGGCAGCGGACGGCTCGGCGTCTCCCGAAGGGTGGTTGTGGCCGACGATCACGGCAGCGGCGTTGTGGGTCAGGGCCCGGCGCACGATTTCGCGCGGGTGGACCTCGGTGCCGTCGACCGTGCCCTGGAACAGTTCCTCGAATGCCAGCGCGCGGTGCCGCGTGTCCAGGAACAGGGCGGCGAAAACCTCGTTTCCGCGTCCACGCAGGCGCTGGGCGAAATAGCGGCCGGCCGAGTGGGGGTCGCTCAGCACTTCGCCGCGTTCCAACGCAGCGGCAAGGTGGCGATGGCTCAGTTCCAGCGCCGCCGTCAGCTTGCAGGCCCGGGCCGGACCCAGGCCGGGCAGTTTCGCCATTTGGGTTGGGTTGTTTTCCAACAGCGCGCGCAGCGGGCCATGGGCGGCGAGCAATTCGCGGGAGGTCTGCACCGCGTCGCGCCCGCGCAAGCCGGACCCCAGGAAGATCGCCAGCAACTCCGCATCCGACAATGCGCTGGCGCCACGGGCCAGAAGCTTTTCACGAGGTCGTTCTTCGGTAGGCCAGTCGCGTATGTGCATAGGACCAGCTTGCCTTGCTTCATGCCTGCCGGGCATAAGGCAGGGAGGGTGCATCGGGTAAGCTAACTGCCTGTACGGCGATAGGACTTCCCCGACGTGGCGGACGACAAATTGATTGGCCAGCACGTGTTGCTGTGCGTCGGTGGAGGCATTGCCGCCTACAAGGCGCTGGAACTGGTCCGCCGACTGCGCGAGGCCGGGGCGGAGGTGCAGGTGGCGATGACCGCTGGCGCCCAGCATTTCGTGACCCCGCTGAGCTTCCAGGCGCTGTCCGGCAACCCGACCCGCACCACGCTGTGGGACAGCGCGGCCGAGGCCTCGATGGGCCATATCGAACTGGCGCGCTGGGCCGACCGGATCCTGATTGCCCCGGCCACCGCCGACTTGTTGGCCAAGCTTGCGCACGGTTTCGCCGATGATCTGGTCACCACCCTGTGTCTGGCGACGACCGCGCCGATCGCTGTGGCGCCGGCGATGAACCACCGCATGTGGGGCCACCCGGCCACGCAGGCCAATATCGCGACCCTGCGCGGGCGAGGAGTGCAGGTCATTGGGCCGGAAAACGGTCCGCTGGCCGAAGGCGAATCCGGCCCCGGGCGCCTCAGCGAACCCGACGCCATCGTGGTGGCCCTGCTGTCCACCGCGACCGTCGATCAGGCGTTGAAAGGACTGAAAGTGGTGGTGAGCGCCGGCCCTACGTACGAAGACCTGGATCCGGTGCGTTACCTGGGCAACCGAAGCAGCGGCAAGATGGGTTTCGCGGTGGCCGACAGCGCAAGAAGGCGCGGCGCCGAGGTGGTGCTGGTCGCCGGCCCCGTGCATCTGCCGACCCCGGCCGGGGTGACGCGGGTGGACGTGCGTTCCGCCGCGCAGATGCATGAGGCGGTGTTCGCCGCGTTCCCCGCCGATATTTACATAGGCGCGGCGGCCGTGGCCGATTACACCCCGCGTGCGCCGGCCGCCAACAAGATCAAGAAGTCGAACGAATCGCTGGCGTTGGATCTGGTGCGCACGCCGGACATCCTGTCCGAGGTGGCCGCGCAAACCCAGGGGTTGAAGCTGGTGGTCGGTTTCGCCGCCGAAACCGAGAACGTCGCTGGCTACGCGCGCGGCAAGCTGGTGGCTAAGCGCCTGGATCTGATCGTGGCCAACCGGGTCGGTGTGGTCGACGGCGGCTTCGAGAGCGACCAAAACGCGATGACCGCTTATTGGCAGGATGGCGAGCGCGTCTTCGATCCGGGCGCCAAAACCCGGCTGGCCGACGACTTGATCGAACTGATCGTGGAGCGCCTGAACGCATGACCCCAACTGTCGCGAAGTCCGCTTCTCTCCAGGCCATTGAAGTGAAGCTGCTGGATCCGCGCTTCGGCGATGAGTGGCCGTTGCCGGCCTACGCCACCGAAGCCAGCGCCGGTATGGACCTGCGCGCCGCGTTGGAGGCGCCGCTCACCCTGGCCTCTGGCGATACCGCCTTGATTCCCAGTGGCATCTCGATCCATTTGGCCGATCCGCACCTATGTGCGGTCGTGCTGCCGCGCTCGGGCCTGGGTCACCGGCACGGCATCGTGCTGGGCAACGGCACCGGACTGATCGACGCCGATTACCAAGGTCCGCTGCTGATCAGCGTGTGGAACCGCAGCCAGGAAAGCTTCACCATCCAGCCCGGCGACCGGATCGCTCAGCTAGTTGTGTTGCCCGTCACGCGCGTAAGCTTGCAGGTAGTGGATACTTTTGCGGATAGCGCGCGTGGCGAAGGGGGCTTCGGCCACACAGGCGTCCGCTGAAAAAGGCAATACACCATGGCTGAGAACAAACCACGCAAGTCGCAGTCGTCGACTTCGGACCTGCGGCGTGCGCTGCCGATGCTGGCGGCGTTGCTGGCGTTGCTCGCCCTCTGGTTGGGATGGGGCGGAGTGCAGCAATGGCGCGATATGCGTCGCGACGAAGGTCTGCAGCAGGCGCGCGACTCGGTGTTGTCGGCCACCCAGCAAGCCCTTGCCGGACAGCTCAAGCAACTGGCCGACCGGATCGCCGCCACGCCAGTGCAGACCGCATTGCGGGCCGGCGATAGCACGGCTGCAGCCCAGGCGATTGGAGAGGGCTGGAAGGACGCCAACTCGGTACAGGTCCTGCCCGCAGGGCTGGAGGCCGCTTACGCGGCGCCAGCGGATTTCGGCTTCAGCAAGCTGGCCCTGCTGGAAGCGGCGCTCAGCGAAAACGCACCGGTGGCGCGCGTAGTGAAAGAAGGCAAGCAGAGCCAGCTTGGGTTGGCCGCGCCTGCCGGAGACGGAGTCGCCTATCTGTATGTCCCCCTGTCTCTACTGACCGACAGCTTCGATCGGGCCGCAGTTCCGGCGGAGGCTTATCTTGCGATAAGACAGGGCGCTTACACGGTTCGCGAAACCGGCAATCACAGCCTAGCGGACGGAGCCGAGAGCCTGGCACGACCGATAGGCAAGACCGGCATGCGCGTGGTCGCGGCTACCCCAGACGGCACCGAAGGGCCGATGGGCCTGGGCGCGATTTCCAGCTTGGTGACGGCGGTGTTAAGCGGAGTGCTGGCAGTATTGATACTGCTGGTCGCACGCGGCCGATTGAATTTGGATCCGCGCGCCAAGCGCGCCAGCGCCGACGACAACGAACCCACTCTGGTCCAGGCCCTGCAACGCGAGCCGCTGCCGCGCGCGCCGGCCCGCGAGACCACCGAAAAGGATGCAGACGCAGTGACCTCTAGCGACAAGCATATTGAAGTTGACCCCGGTATTTTCCGCGCCTACGACATTCGTGGCGTGGTCGGCGAGACGTTGAGCGTGGACGTGGCCGAACGCATCGGCCAGGCCATCGGCACAGTACTGGAGGAGCAGGGGCTGACCGATATCGTGGTGGGCCGCGACGGACGCCTGTCTGGCCCCGAGCTTTCAGACGGCCTGATCGAAGGCTTGCGCAAGGCCGGCCGCAACGTGATCGACATCGGCATGGCGCCGACGCCGGTGGCCTATTTCGCCGCCTATCACCTGCGTACCGGCAGCAGCGTCGCCGTCACCGGCAGCCACAATCCGCCGGACTACAACGGCTTCAAGATCGTGGTCGGCGGGCAAACCTTGTCCGGCGATGCCATCACCGACCTGTACGCGCGCATCAATGAGAAGCGCCTGCACCGGGCCGATGGGTACGGCACCTTGCAGCAGCGCGACGTGGCGGCCGATTACATCCAGCGTATCGCCGACGATGTGCAGATGGATCGCCCTCTCAAGGTGGTGGTCGATGCCGGCAACGGCGTGGCCGGCGATATCGCCCCCAAACTGCTCGAGGCCATCGGCGCCGAAGTCATCCCGCTGTATTGCGAGGTGGACGGCAACTTCCCCAACCATCATCCCGACCCCAGCGAACCGCACAATCTGGAAGACCTGATCCAGACGGTGAAGCGTTTCGACGCCGACATCGGCCTCGCCTTCGACGGCGACGGCGACCGTCTGGGCGTGGTGACCAAGGAAGGCGAGATCATCTTCCCCGACCGCCTGCTGATGCTGTTCGCCGCCGATGTGCTGGAGCGCAACCCAGGCGCGTTGATCATTTACGACGTCAAGTGCACCGGCAAGCTGCAGGGTTGGGTCCTGAGCCATGGCGGCACGCCGCTGATGTGGCAGACCGGCCATTCGCTGATCAAGGCCAAGATGCGCGAAACCGGCGCCGAACTGGCCGGCGAGATGAGCGGGCACTTCTTCTTCCAGGAACGCTGGTACGGATTCGACGACGGCCTTTATTCGGCCGCGCGCCTGCTGGAAGTCCTCGCTGCGCGTGCCGAGACGCCCAGCGAAACGCTCAATGCTTTGCCCAATGCGCTGTCCACACCCGAGATCAAGGTGCCGGTGGCCGGCAGCCCGCACGAGATCGTGGCGAAGTTCGTCGCCAGCGCGCAGTTCGAAGGCGCTCGCCTGACCACCATCGATGGCCTGCGCGCCGATTGGGAAGACGGTTGGGGGCTGGTGCGCGCGTCCAACACGACTCCAATCCTGGTGCTGCGCTTCGAAGCCGACAACAAGGAAGCGCTGACCCGCATCAAGGACGAGTTCCGCGCGCACCTGTCGAAGGTGGCACCGGAAATCACTGCAACGTTCTAATTGCTAGTTGAAATTATGTGGGAGCGGCGTCCCGCCGCGAGCTTCTGACTTTGCTCGATTATCCGAAGGCTAGAAGCTCGCGGCGGGACGCCGCTCCCACTAGCTGGCATCCGGCCCTGTTGCGACCCGAGTATTATTTTGCGGGAACGCTCGCTACGGCTGCGGTTGAGTTCGCATCCACCGCTTCGATGCCTTTCAATTCGCGGTAACGGCGCAGGATGTCGGCGATTTCCGCGTCCAGTTCCACGCGTTGCCGCTCGAAACTGGCCTGCAGCAGACGTTGGCGCTGCAGTTCGCGATGGCGGCTGGCGATGCTGTCGGCGATCTTCGGCACCACCGGTTTTCCCGCAAGTTCCTGATCGCCAGCGGTCCGCAGCAGGCTGACCAGCCCTTCGCGCAGGCTGGCCACGTTGTAGCGTGCGGTGCGGATGCTGTTGTCGACGATGCCGGTGCGTTCGTTGAATACGCGGCGCAGTTCTTCTTCGGTCTGGTACGACGACAGCAGGGCTTGCTCGGTACGGCGACGGGTATCGGCGGCGGCCTGGTCGACCTGGCGCTGTTGTTCGTCCGAGGCCGCCAGCGCGCGCTCTTCCTCGGTCAGTGCGCGGTCCACTCCGCCGGTACGCATCCCGCTGCGCGCATTGATCTCTTCGCGGGCGCGGTTGACCGCCTCGGCCGGCAGCGCATCGCTGCAGACGCGCTGGCCGTTCTCGTTCCAACAATAGAGTTTCTTGGCAGCGTCCGGCGCGTTCTGCGCCATGGCCAAAGGCGCCAGCGCCGCGCACAGGGCTATCAACAATAATTGGCCCCGCTGTAATCGGTATGTCGGCATCGTCGCAGGCCCCTCTTGCCTTAGTCGGACGGACTGCTGCCGTAGCTGGCGCGGTAGGCAAGCAGGCGGTCGCGGTGGGATACAAGTTCAGCGCTTTCGCCGGCGAAAGCAAGCAGGTCGTGCAGGTTTGCGACCGCAATCACGGGCACTCCCGTCTCCGCAGCCACCGATTGCGCGGCCGAACGCCGCGTCGCAGCCGCTTCGGCGCCCTCACCCAGCACTTCCTGCCGATCCAGCGCCACCACGATGCCAGCGGCACGGCCGCCGCCCGCCTGGATCAGGCCTAAGGCTTCGCGAATCGCGGTTCCCGCGGTGATCACGTCATCGACGATCAGTACGTTCCGGTCCTCCAGCGGTGCACCGATCAGCATGCCGCCTTCGCCATGCGCCTTGGCCTCCTTGCGATTGAAGGCCACAGGCAGGTCGCGGCCGCGGCGCGCGAATTCGCAGGCCAGCGCCGTCGCCAAGGGGATGCCCTTGTAGGCGGGGCCGAACAGCAAGTCGAAGTGCACGCCAGCCGCTTCCACCGCATCGGCGTAACAGGCGGCCAGGTCGGCCAGCTTGGCGCCGCTGTCGAAACGGCCGGCATTGAAGAAATACGGGCTCAAGCGCCCGGATTTCAGAGTGAATTCACCGAAGCGCAGTGCTTGGGAATGCAGGGCCAGTTGCAGGAAGCGGCTTCGATGATCGCTCATGGGCGTGCTCTGATGTGCGTGTTCTGCGGTGGAATGCCTGCAAGCCTAGCCCATCGCCACCGGGGCCGGCCACCGTGCGGCGCAGTTCGGGCACAATCGAACTTTGATCGGCGGCAACCCTGCCCATGAGAAACACTCCATGAGAATCATCAGTTTCAACGCCAATGGCCTGCGTTCGGCGGCCAGCAAGGGTTTCTTCGACTGGTTCGCGGCGCAGAAAGCCGATGTGCTGTGCGTGCAGGAAACCAAGGCCCAGGAGCACCAGCTGGCCGGCCCCGAATTCCTGCCCGCCGGCTATAAGGCCTGGTTCCGCGACGCCAGCACCAAGAAGGGCTACAGCGGCGTGGCGATCTACAGCAAGCGCGAGCCGGACGAAATCCGCACCGCATTGGGCTGGGCGGAGTTCGACGAGGAAGGCCGTTATCTTGAAGCGCGTTTCGGCAATCTGAGCGTGGTCTCTTTCTATATCCCGTCCGGTTCTTCGGGCGAACTGCGCCAGGGCTTCAAGTTCCAGGTCATGGACTGGCTGGCGCCGATTCTTGAGGAATGGCGCAACAGCGGCCGCGATTACGTGCTGTGCGGCGACTGGAACATCGTGCGCTCGCGCCTGGACATCAAGAACTGGACGTCGAACCAGAAGAATTCAGGCTGCCTGCCGGCCGAGCGCGACTGGCTCAACGGCTTGTGCATCGACAGCAACCCTGATGGAAGCCGCGGCTGGGTCGACGCTTACCGGGCGCTGCATGCCGAAGGCCAGGACTACACCTGGTGGAGCAACCGCGGCGCCGCGCGCGCCAACAACGTGGGTTGGCGCATCGATTACCAGATCGTCACGCCGTCACTGCGCGAGAAGCTGAAGGCGTGTTCGATCCACACCGCCTCGCGGTTCTCGGACCATGCGCCGTTTATCGTGGATTACACGCTGTGAGCGAAGCCGCAGCGAAACCCAAGCGCCCGGGCTGGCGACAGGTTCTGATCAACTTGCGTCAGCCCAAGGTGCTGGTGATGTTGTTGCTGGGCTTCAGTTCGGGCATCCCGATCTACCTGGTGGGCAACACACTGGGTTTCTGGATGCGGGAAAACGGCATCGAGCTGTCCACCATCGGCTTCCTGTCATGGGTCGGCCTGGCGTACTCGCTCAAGTTTTTGTGGGCGCCGCTGGTCGACAAGCTGGACGCGCCGTTGCTGGGCCGCTGGCTGGGACGGCGTCGCGGCTGGATGCTGCTCTCGCAACTCGTCGCTGCCGCAGGTTTGGTCGGCATGGCGCTGGTGCAGCCGGTCGAGGGACAGCTGCTACTGGGCGGTGTCGTGCTGGACCAGTTGCTCGTGTTCGGGGTGCTGGCGCTGGTCGTTGCGTTCGCTTCGTCTACCCAGGACATCGTGATCGATGCTTGGCGCATCGAAAGCGCCGACAGCAACGAACAGCAGGGGCTGCTGACCTCAACGTCGACCCTGGGCTATCGCGGCGCGCTGCTGGTCACCGATTCGCTGATCCTCATCTTTGCCGCGAGCATCGGCTGGGCGCTTTCCTATGAAGTGATGGCGCTGTTGCTGGGCGTGGGCGTACTGGCCACGCTGATGGCGCGCGAACCCGTGGCTACGATGATCGCCTCGGCTACACCGCATCCCTCGCTGTTGACGCCGCAGGGCCTGTTCGACGCCTTGATCGGTCCGTTCCTGGCCTTCTTCCGCCAGCACGGCAGCTGGGCGCTGCTGATCCTGCTGACGATCAGCCTGTATCGCCTGCCCGACTTCGTGATGGGGCCGATGGCTAACCCGTTCTACGCCGACCTTGGCATCGCCAAGGAAACCGTGGGCGCGGTGCGCGGGTCGGTCGGCCTGATTGCGACCATCGTCGGCATCGCGGCGGCAGGGCTGTGCGCAGTGCGCTTCGGCTTCGTTCCCACACTGCTCGCTGGCGCGCTGCTTGGCCCGGGTTCAAATCTGGCTTTCGCTTACCTGGCCCTGCACGGCGCCGACGCCGGCGTTTTCACCGCCGCAATGGTCATCGACAACTTCTGCAACGGATTCGCCGGCGTGGCCCTGGTGGGCTACATGTCCAGCCTGACCAGCGTCGGCTACACCGCGACCCAGTATGCGCTGCTGAGTTCGTTCTATGCCTTGCTCGGCAAGGTATTCAAGGGGTTTTCGGGCGTGGCGGTGGAGCACCTCGAAACCGGGAGAACCCTGTTGGAGGCCTATTCCCTGTTCTTCGTCGGCACGGCGTTGATCGGCATTCCCGCATTTCTGTTGTGCATTCGGTTGGCCACGCGTAAATATGGACCCACGGGCGGAACGGAGCCCCGGGGGGCGACATGACCGATATCGTGATGAAGGACATCGACCCAGTCCTGGCCGACCGCATCCGCCGCGTGGCCGAGGCGCGCGGCTGGAGCATGCACGACACCCTGTTTCATTTGCTGGAGCAAGGTCTGTTCGCCACCGAGGCCGAAGTCCGCAGCGGTTTCAACGACCGAGAAGTCGACGTTTTGTCCGCCGCCATCACCGCGTTGAAGGACGTGCCGCGCGGACACGGATTCTGATGATCTGCGCGTGGGAGCGCCGTCCCGGCGCGAGCTTTGGAGGAGCGGCATAGGAGCTCGCGCCGGGACGGCGCTCCCACCTGGCGTTATCTGTTCAAAATTCAAGCTGGATAGATCGTCCCCAGCACCCTTGGCCCCTTCGCGCCCGTCACGCTAGGCAAATTGCCCGGCCGTCCCGCCAGGGTTTCCCGCGCCAGCCAGGCGAAACCCATGGCCTCCACATAGTCCGGGTCCAGCCCGTACGCTGCGGTGGATTCCACCTCCACGCCGGGCAAGTGCGCCGCGATCCGCGCCATCAGCGCCGCGTTATGCACGCCGCCGCCGCATCCCAACACGCGCGCCGTGCCGGGTTGGGTCGCGTGTAGTGCGTCGGCCACGGTAATCGCGCTGAGTTCGAGCAGGGTCGCCTGCACATCCGCAGGCGAGAGCTTCGAGGTGCCCAGTTGCGCTTCCAGCCAACGAAGATGGAACTGTTCCCGTCCCGTACTCTTCGGCGGCGGCAGCGCGAACCACGGATCGCCCAGCAACCGCGCCAGCAATTCAGCATCCACCGTGCCGCTGGCTGCGAATGCGCCGCCCGCATCGTAAGCCCGACCGGTATGGCGCTCGCACCAGGCATCCATCAGCGCGTTGGCCGGGCCGGTATCGAAGCCACGCACTTCGCCCGTCCTAGGTAAGAGCGTGAAATTGCCGATGCCGCCCAGATTCAACACCGCACGGTCTTCCTGGTTCGAACGCAGCATCGCCGCATGGAAGGCGGGCATCAGCGGCGCGCCGTGGCCGCCGGCGGCCACATCGCGCCGACGGAAATCGGCCACCGTGGTCAGTCCGCTGCGTTCGGCGATCACATTGCCGTCGCCCATCTGCCAGGTGAAGGCTGCGGAGGATTCGGGACGATGGCGCACCGTCTGCCCATGCGAACCGATCGCGCGCACCTGGCTTCGGTCCGTTCCCGAATCGGCGATCGCCTGCGTCGCCGCATCGGCGAAGGCGCGGGCCAAGGAGGTATCCAGCTCGCCCAGTTCGTCCAGCGAAGTCGCTTCGCCGCCTTGGCCCAGCGCGATCAGGCGCGTGCGCAGCGTTTCGTCCCAGGGATAGGTGTGGCCGAACACAAGTTCGCAGCGCGGCTCGAAACGCACCAGCGCGGCATCGATGCCATCGGCGCTGGTACCGGAAATTAGGCCCAGGTAAAGCTGGGCGGAGTCGTCAGGCATGCGGTGACCGGGGAGGGCGCGATGGATTTCGCGCCGCAAGCATCGCCTCCCGCGTCTGCTCCTACAAGAGCGGACAGCAGGTGCGGGCGAGGATCAGCGCTTCTTGGAAGCGAGCGCGGTGGCCAGTGCGGTCGTTGCCGGCGCTGGTGCGGTATCCACGTCGGCGTAGATGATGTTCTCGACCGTGCGGATACGCGCCAAGGCATTGGCGGTATAGGTACGGTACGCCGCCAGCTGCGCGCCAGCCAAAGGTTCCGGCGGCGGCATGGTGATGGACAGCGGATTGCGATGCACGCCGTTGACGCGGAATTCGTAATGCAGGTGCGGGCCGGTGGACATGCCGGTGGAGCCCACGTAGCCGATCACCGTACCCTGCGCGACCGATTGGCCTTTACGCAGCTTGGCGGTACGCGACATGTGCCCGTACAGCGTGGTGTAGCCGCGGCCGTGGTTGAGGATCACCACGTTGCCGTAGCCGCGCTGCCAACCGATGAATTCCACCCGCGAATCGCCGGCGGCCATGATCGGCGTGCCGGTCGAGGCGGCGTAGTCCACGCCCTTGTGCATGCGCATGGTGCCCAGCACCGGATGCCTGCGCGCGCCGAATTTGGAGCTGAGGCGCGCGTACGGAATCGGCATGCGGATGAAGGTCTTCTTCAGCGGCCGGCCCTGCGCGGTGAAGTATTCGGGCTTGCTGTTCGGGCGCGAAAAGCGGAAGCCCGAATGCAGCTTGCCATCGACAGTGAAGGTGGCGGCCAGCACCGGACTGGTGCTGATGAGCTCGCCTTCGCGCCAGGTCTGATCGACCACCACGCTGAAGCGGTCGTCGGCGTCCAGGTCCGAATCGAAGTCGATGTCGTATTTGAAGATCTCGTCGGTCAGCGAGTTGATGTTGGCCGAGGTCAACCCGGCCTTGCGCGCCGAACGGTTGAGCGAACGTCCGACCTTGCCGCTGAGCACGACGGTGCGCGTGGTGCTTTCGCGCGCGACTACTTTTTCGGTGAGGGTATCGCCGGCCAGCGACAGCTCGACGCGGTGGTCGGCGTCGCGGTCGTAGCGCAAGGTGCGCAGGCTGCCGGTGACGGGCAGGTCGAATGCCAGTTCCGTGCCGGGCTTGAGTTTGGTCAGCGTGGCCTTGGCATCGGCGTTTTTGAGGATGCGCTGCATGGTCTCGCGGGGAATGCCCAGATCTTTGAACAGCGAACCCAGGGTCTGTCCCGGCCTGACCTTGACGATCTGCCAGCTGTCGCCGACGGTCCCTGCCTGCCGCTCCTTGGAGAGCTCGGGCAGGTCCAGCGCCAGCACTGCGTGCGGCGCGGCCGCCGGGGTCTGCACGACGGTGGAGAAACCCGGCACGATGGTCGCGACCATCACGCCGATGGCGGTGAACAGGCTGGCGTGGATCCATTGCCGCCGCGTCCAACGCCTTGCCGAAAGGTGCTCCCTCACTTGATGATGCAGGGCCGAATCGCGAAGAACTTCCAGGCGTTGTTTAAAACGCTGCTTGCGGCCGGGGCCGTCACCGTGAGTGTGCATCTGTTGACTTCCCCCGGACCCAAGACGGCGAGTCCAATCCGGGTACCATAATCACGCGAATAGTCGGCGTCAAACCCTTGAGCGGATTGACTTTTTTGACTAGCGTCACGCTTAACTTTGGTTTAACTTTAGATTCATCTTTGTCAGCAGCTCTGCTGCGCCTATTCATTAATTGGATGCGACCTTGCCACACGCAGCAGCACTAGAACTGATCGGCCGCGGCGCCGACGAAATCCTCAAGCGCGAGGAACTGGAAGCCAGGCTCAAGCTAGGCCGGCCCCTGCGCATCAAGGCCGGATTCGACCCCACCGCCCCGGACCTGCACATCGGCCATACCGTGCTGCTGAACAAGATGCGCCAATTCCAGGACCTGGGGCATCAGGTGATTTTCCTGATCGGCGACTTCACCGGCATGATCGGCGACCCCAGCGGCAAGAACGTCACTCGCAAGCCGCTGACCCGCGAGGACGTGGAGGCCAACGCCCGCACCTACGCCGACCAAGTGTTCAAGGTGCTGGACCGGGAAAAGACCGAGCTGCGCTTCAATTCGGAATGGTTCGGGCAGATGTCGGCCGCCGACCTGATCAAGCTGGCCGGCCAGCACACCGTGGCGCGCATGCTGGAGCGCGACGATTTCGCCAAGCGCTACGCCGCCCAGCAATCCATCGCCATCCATGAATTCCTGTATCCGCTGGTCCAGGGCTACGACTCGGTAGCCCTGAAGGCGGACGTGGAGCTGGGCGGCACCGACCAGAAGTTCAATCTACTGATGGGTCGCGGCCTGCAGGAACACTACGGCCAGCCGCCGCAGATCGTGCTGACCATGCCGCTGCTGGAAGGCCTGGACGGCGTCAACAAGATGTCCAAGTCGCTGGGCAATTACATCGGCATCAGCGAGCCGCCCATCGACATCGTCACCAAGACCATGAAGATCGGCGACGAGTTGATGTGGCGGTGGATCGAACTGCTCAGCTTCGACATCGGCGTAGCCGAAGCCAAAGCCTTGCAGGCCGAAGTGGCGTCCGGCGCGGTCAATCCGCGCGATATCAAGTTGCGCCTCGCGCGCGAACTGACCGCCCGCTTCCACGATGCCGTTCAGGCCGAACAAGCCATCGCCGGCTGGCACGCCGTGGTTCGGGGCGAAGGCGACACTTCGCTGTTGCCGCTGCAGGAAGTGAACGTCCCCGCCGAAGGCCTGCGCATCGCCGCGCTGCTGACGGCCGCCGGCATCACCCCCAGCAACGGCGAAGCCACGCGCAAGCTCAAGGAGCGGGCGGTGCGGGTGGACGGCGCCGTGGTCGAAGACCCGCAGACCCATTTCGCCCCGGGATTCGAAGGCGTGCTGCAGGTGGGCAAGCGCAACTTCGCGCGCGTGCGTTTGCGGACGAGCTGAGAAAACAGGCCTCCACGCGCATGCAAAGCGTGGTCAGCCGATGGTTCGGCGCCGGATTCGAACGGCTGCATCCTTTATTGCAGGCGCTTCATCTGCACGGCGGCGTCCTGGTCGGTCCGATAGAAACAGCGCTGGGGCAGGGCCTGGCGCGTCCGTTCGGCCGCGCCATCGCGCGCAAGCTCGGGATTCCGCTGCAAGCGGGCCGGCACACACTACGGGTCGAAATCGCCCACCGGCCCGACTGCCTGCTGTGGAACCGGCGCTTCGACGATCGCCAACGCATGGATTCCACCTTCCGCCCGGTCGGCGCCTGGCCGGGCGGCATATGGTTGGAGCAGACCGGCCCGGTGCGGCTGGGCCTGGCGGTCGAAGTGATCGATGGCGGCTGGTATTGGCGCTGTCGCAAGGCCTGGCTTTTTGGGGTCAGGCTGCCACTGGCGTCATTCCCGCAATCCATCGGCTATAAACGCATCGAAGACGGGCGGTATCGATTCCAGGTGACTTTCACGATGCCGTTGCTGGGCAAAGTGCTCTCTTACGGTGGCCTGCTGGAAAGTCGGCCCGCGCGCGCGGCTGAGTAGTAGCTGTCTCAGCTCTTCGCGGACAGGATCTGGCAAACCGCCTGGCACAACGCCACGACCTTGCCCTCCGGGTTGCGCGCCTCGCCGGTCAGGTACAGCGTGCCGCGCGTGCGCTCGGTCAAGCGTGCCACGCAAGTGATGAAGCTGGTTTCGGGCGTCACCGGCCGCAAATACTGGGTATTCAACGAGCTGGTCACGCTGGGCGGCGCAATCAGGTATGAGAACGGCCCCAGCGTATTGTCCAGCGCCGCCACGAGGTAGCCGCCTTGCATATGCCCCAATGGATTCGCATAGCGTGGCAGTACCGGGAAACGAACGGCAAGCGAGACGTTCTCTTCATATTCCAGCGGTTCGCCCTGCATGTCGATCAGGCAGGGAGGAGGAATCTGCAGGCGCACACCCTCCGGAACCATGGATTGCAGGCGTTCGCTGATTGTCTTGCCGGTTAGGACAGCCATAAGAGGATTCGTTCCGAGGCGGGGATTTGCCGATTGTGACCCAGCGGATGGGCCGAAACCCTTATCCCGCCTGGGCGACCGTTCGACCCAGAAAATTATTTCAATTAACCCCTTCCCAAAAGGATTCTTGCCGCCCATAATTCGCCCCCCTTGCAGCGGCGGCGGCGGTTTCAGCCGGTAAGCAGCGACAAGGGCGAAGCGGCAAAATCTTGGAAACGAGGTGTTGACGTTCTCGGAAGCCCCCCTATAATGGGCGGCTCACTCGGATGGATCGGCGCCTCGCGGCGAAGATCGAAACGAGGGAAGCGAAAAAATCTTGAAATAAGATGTTGACGCTTTCAGAAACCCCCGCCATAATGTGCGGCTCACCTCGACGGAAACGACGGGGTCAACGAAGGAAGGCGCTGAGGCCGACTTCGAAGCTCTTTGACAGTGTGCGCAGGTGACTTGTGTGGGCGCCTGCAGGAAGGACATGCTGTCCATCTTGCAGACGTTCGATTCATGAGCATCTTGTAATTAGTAATTTGCAAGCGATACGTATAGCTAAGAATCAAACGTTCTGCATTTTCAAAGTATTGGCCGCAAGGC
>NZ_JAVDTT010000002.1:1017500-1164266 GCF_031455975.1 Pseudoxanthomonas sacheonensis
TGACCGACCGATAGTGAACCAGTACCGTGAGGGAAAGGCGAAAAGAACCCCGGAGAGGGGAGTGAAATAGACCCTGAAACCGTGTGCGTACAAGCAGTAGGAGCTCGTAAGAGTGACTGCGTACCTTTTGTATAATGGGTCAGCGACTTACTGTTCGTGGCAAGCTTAACCGTATAGGGGAGGCGAAGGGAAACCGAGTCTGATAAGGGCGCATAGTCGCGGGCAGTAGACCCGAAACCGGGTGATCTAGTCATGCCCAGGGTGAAGGTGCCGTAACAGGTACTGGAGGCCCGAACCCACTCCCGTTGCAAAGGTAGGGGATGAGGTGTGATTAGGAGTGAAAAGCTAATCGAACCCGGAGATAGCTGGTTCTCCTCGAAAGCTATTTAGGTAGCGCCTCATATGAATCTTCTTGGGGGTAGAGCACTGTTATGGCTAGCGGGCCATCGAGGCTTAGCAAACCATTGCAAACTCCGAATACCAAGACAGACTGTATGGGAGACACACGGCGGGTGCTAACGTCCGTCGTGAAAAGGGAAACAACCCAGACCCACAGCTAAGGTCCCAAATTTATCGCTAAGTGGTGAACGATGTGGAAAGGCACAGACAGCCAGGAGGTTGGCTTAGAAGCAGCCACCCTTTAAAGAAAGCGTAATAGCTCACTGGTCGAGTCGGTCTGCGCGGAAGATTTAACGGGGCTAAGCGATGAACCGAAGCTTGGGGTGCATAACTTTGTTATGCGCGGTAGAGGAGCGTTCCGTAAGCCGTTGAAGGTGGATTGAGAAGTCTGCTGGAGGTATCGGAAGTGCGAATGCTGACATGAGTAACGATAATGCGGGTGAAAAACCCGCACGCCGAAAGCCCAAGGTTTCCTTGCGCAACGTTAATCGACGCAGGGTTAGTCGGCCCCTAAGGCGAGGGCGAAAGCCGTAGTCGATGGGAAGCAGTTTAATATTACTGCACCTCGCGTAAGTGCGATGGAGGGACGGAGAAGGTTAGGTGTACCAGGCGTTGGTTGTCCTGGGGAAAGGAGGTAGGTTTGGATCTTTGGCAAATCCGGGATCCTTTAAGACCGAGCACCGAGACGAGCCCTTTTGGGCGAAGTCACCGATACCACGCTTCCAGGAAAAGCTCCTAAGCTTCAGCTTACGCAGACCGTACCGTAAACCGACACAGGTGGGTAGGATGAGAATTCTCAGGCGCTTGAGAGAACTCGGGTGAAGGAACTAGGCAACATGGCACCGTAACTTCGGGAGAAGGTGCGCCCTTTTTGGTGGCTACATGCGTAGCTGAGCTGAAGAGGGCCGCAGTAACCAGGCCGCTGCGACTGTTTATCAAAAACACAGCACTCTGCAAACACGAAAGTGGACGTATAGGGTGTGACGCCTGCCCGGTGCTGGAAGGTTAATTGATGGGGTCAGCCGCAAGGCGAAGCTCTTGATCGAAGCCCCAGTAAACGGCGGCCGTAACTATAACGGTCCTAAGGTAGCGAAATTCCTTGTCGGGTAAGTTCCGACCTGCACGAATGGCGTAACGACAGCGGCGCTGTCTCCACCCGAGACTCAGTGAAATTGAAATCGCTGTGAAGATGCAGCGTTCCCGTGGCAAGACGGAAAGACCCCGTGAACCTTTACTATAGCTTTACATTGAACGTTGAGTTCGTCTGTGTAGGATAGGTGGGAGGCTTTGAAGCGATGGCGCTAGCTGTCGTGGAGCCAACCTTGAAATACCACCCTGTCGTGCTTGACGTTCTAACCTAGCTCCGTAATCCGGAGCGGGGACCATGTATGGTGGGTAGTTTGACTGGGGCGGTCTCCTCCCAAAGAGTAACGGAGGAGCACGAAGGTACGCTCAGCGCGGTCGGACATCGCGCACTGTGTGCAAAGGCATAAGCGTGCTTGACTGCGAGATCGACGGATCAAGCAGGTACGAAAGTAGGTCTTAGTGATCCGGTGGTTCTGTATGGAAGGGCCATCGCTCAACGGATAAAAGGTACTCCGGGGATAACAGGCTGATACCGCCCAAGAGTTCATATCGACGGCGGTGTTTGGCACCTCGATGTCGGCTCATCACATCCTGGGGCTGTAGTCGGTCCCAAGGGTATGGCTGTTCGCCATTTAAAGTGGTACGCGAGCTGGGTTCAGAACGTCGTGAGACAGTTCGGTCCCTATCTGCCATGGGCGTTGGAGATTTGAGAGGGGCTGCTCCTAGTACGAGAGGACCGGAGTGGACGAACCTCTGGTGTTCCGGTTGTCACGCCAGTGGCATTGCCGGGTAGCTACGTTCGGAAGCGATAACCGCTGAAAGCATCTAAGCGGGAAGCGCGCCTCAAGATGAGATCTCCCGGGGCACAAGCCCCCTAAAGGAACGATGAAGACTACGTCGTTGATAGGTCAGGTGTGTAAGTGCAGCAATGCATTGAGCTAACTGATACTAATGATCCGTGCGGCTTGACCATATAACCTCAAGTTGCTTTAGTCTCGACACACGTCGATTGAAATCTAAATAGCAAACTACTTCCCAAGACCTTATGAGAGACAGGCGCCATTCCTCCTTTATAGGTGTGTGCGACGCTCCAACCGTCTCCCTGGTGAAATTAGCGCTGTGGAACCACCCGATCCCATCCCGAACTCGGAAGTGAAACGCAGCTGCGCCGATGGTAGTGTGGCTTAAGCCATGCAAGAGTAGGTCATCGCCAGGGTCTTACCCCAAACGCCGGATCGAAAGATCCGGCGTTTTCTTTTGCGCCGCAGGCGCGACCCGCAACAGGCCACCGCCAGGGTCTTTACCCAGAACGCCACTCCGCGAGGAGGTGGCGTTTTTGTTTGCTCGATCCACAGCGGCGGGATCGCAGGATTGCTAACATCGTTCGAAACCGGGGAGCTGACGATGATTGCGAAATGGTGGTGCGCGGGTCTGGTGCTGTTTTCCCTCCACGCGCAAGCGGATGAAACCGTTTCGCCGAGAGCCCGCCAATTGCACGAAAACGCCATCGTCCTGGATACGCACCTCGATACGCCTTCCAATCTCCATCGCCCGGGATGGAACATCCTTGAGCGTCATGATCAGGATGGCGAATTCGCCCAGGTGGATCTGCCGCGAATGAAGCAAGGCGGTCTCGATGGCGGTTTCTGGGTGATCTATACGGCACAGGACAAGCGCGACGAGGCAGGCAATCGCCAGGCAAGGGATCATGGTCTGGTCAGATTGGCTGCCATCCGCGAAATGATCGCCGCGCACCCGCAAGATTTCGAACTGGCTCTCACCGCGGACGATGCGGCGCGCATCGAAAAAGCCGGCAAGCGGGTGGTCTTCATCAGCATGGAGAACGCCTCGCCTCTAGCCAGCGATCCAAGCCTGCTTACCGCGTACCACAAGCTCGGACTGCGGATGCTCGGCATCACTCACACCAGCAATAACGATTTCGGCGATTCTTCCACCGATCCGGCCGGGCACGAATGGAACGGGCTCAGCGACAAGGGGCGCGCGCTGGTCCAGGAAGCCAACCGGCTAGGCATCCTTTTGGATGCTTCCCACGCCAGCGACCAGGTATTCGATCAATTGGTCGAACTATCGAAAGCGCCGATCGTGCTTTCGCACACCAGCGCCGACGCCGTTTACGAGCATCCACGAAACATCGACGACGCGCGTATTCGCAAACTGGCCGCTAAAGGCGGCGTGATTCACGTCAATGCCTATAGCGGGTACCTAATTCCGGTGCCGAAGATTCCGCAACGCGACGCGGAAATGGAAGCACTGGAAAAACACTATGGCGAATACAGCAAATTGAGCCCGGCGCAGATCCAGCAGTGGCGACGCGACCAAGCGGAGATAGACCGCAAATACCCGGTTCCGCGCGCGAATCTGGACGACTACATGCGCCACCTGCTGCACATCCTGAAAGTCGCCGGCCCGGAGCACGTCGGCATCGGCGCCGATTGGGATGGCGGGGGCGGGGTGACCGGACTGGAGGACGTTTCGGCACTGCCGAAGATCACCGAACGGTTGCTGGCGGCGGGTTATAGCGAGCGGGATATCCGCAATATCTGGGGCGGCAATCTGCTGAGGACGATGCGGGCGGTTCAGACCACCGCAGAAAAGAAGTGAGAAAAATCTCATTGAAAACAGACACTTGTAGGAAGGTGGTCGAGCCCTGCTGTTCTACCTGCGAAACGATGGAACTCTTTTCCTGTTTAGCAGTCCAACCTCGCGACTGCTAAAATGACCGCCATGAACCAGACCACTGCAGCCACCGCCATGGTGGCAAACAATCTTCCCATTCCCAGCGCGCTCGGCTCGCTCGATGCGTATATCGGCGCCGTGCACCAGATTCCGGTGCTGACGGTCGACGAAGAGCAGGAGCTGGCGCGCCGCTATCGCGATGCCGAGGATCTCGATGCCGCGCGCGAGCTCGTGCATTCGCATCTGCGTTTCGTCGTGCACGTGGCCCGCGGCTACAACGGCTACGGCCTGCAGCTGGGCGACCTGATCCAAGAAGGCAACATCGGCCTGATGAAGGCGGTCAAGCGTTTCGACCCCGAAATGGGCGTACGCCTGGTCAGCTTCGCCGTGCATTGGATCCGCGCCGAGATGCATGAGTTCATCCTCAAGAACTGGCGCATCGTCAAGGTCGCCACGACCAAGGCGCAGCGCAAGCTGTTCTTCAACCTGCGCAAGTCGAAGACGCGCCTGGGTTGGATGAACGATGCCGAGGTCACCGCGGTCGCTGCCGATCTCAACGTGTCCAAGCGCGAAGTGCTGGAAATGGAATCGCGTCTTTCCGGCCGCGATATAGGTTTCGATGCGCCTTCCGACGAGGACGACGACCACTCGCCGCCGTCGCCGGGCGCCTATCTGATGACCCAGGACGAAGATCCGTCGCAGGCCTACGAGCGCGCCGACAGCGAAGGCAACAAGCTGGAACTGTTGCGCGAAGGCATGGCGGGTCTGGACAAACGTTCGCGCGACATCGTGATGCGCCGTTGGCTGGACGACGACAACAAGGTCACCCTGCAGGAACTGGCGGACGAATACGGCGTATCGGCCGAACGCATCCGCCAGATCGAGGCCAATGCGTTGAAGAAGATGAAGGCGCTGTTCGCGGCTTAAGCGGCAGCCCGATGGTAGCGAAACGGCCCTGGAAACGGGGCCGTTTTCGTTTGCGCAAGAATCGGATATCGCACGCGCCTGGCCGCATCCATGCTGCCGCCGCCAACAGCAGGAGTGGATCATGGCTTACCGCATTTCAGGCTTGGCCCCGGAAACTTTCCAGGCCTTGTTCGCTTACGACGACACGCAACTGGCCGCGCTCGATATCCGTCGACTGACGGCGGCCGATTCCCACGGATATCCGTGCCGGGTGTCGCTGCAGGACGCGCAGCAAGGCGAAACGCTTTTACTATTGCCTTACGAGCATCATGCAGTCGCAGGACCGTACCGGGCGAGCGGTCCCATTTATGTGCGGGAAAACGCCCATGCCGCTGCCGTGTTCGAGGATTCGGTGCCGCCTTTTCTGCATCGCCGCCTGATGTCGGCGCGGGCCTACGACACCGAGGGATGGATGCACGCGGCGGAAGTAGTTGAAGGGAGCGCGCTGGAGGCCTGCATCACCAACCTGCTCGCTCTCCCGCAGGTCGATTATCTGCATCTCCACAATGCGCGTCCGGGCTGCTATTCCTGCCGCGTCGACCGCTGCTGATTGTCCGCGTCGCTGCCGAGGATGATGCGCGCGCCACGCTGATAGCTCCAGTACGCCCAGGCCCAGTTGAGCAGCACCACCAGGCGATTACGGAATCCGATCAGGAAGAACACGTGCGCGGCCAGCCAGAACCACCAGGCCAGCAAGCCGGAGAGTTTCAATTTTCCGAAATGCACGATCGCCGCCATCCGACCGATGGTGGCGAGGTTGCCGTAGTCCTTGTAACGGAACGTCGGCGCCGATCTGTTGTCCAGGCGCGCGCGGATCGCGTTGGCGACGTGTCGGCCCATTTGTTTGGCCGCAGGGGCGACGCCCGGTACCGGCTTGCCATCCTGCTGCACCGACGCCAGGTCGCCCGCAACGAAGATTCGCGGATACCCCGGCACGCTCAGGTCCGCCTGTACCAGCACGCGGCCGGCACGATCCAGCGGCACGCCGAGGGATTTGGCCAGCGGCGAAGCCGCCACGCCCGCCGCCCAGACCACGGTACGCGCGGCGATGAATTCATCGCCCAGCCGATAACCGGAGTCGTCGATGTCCGTTACGGCGGCGCCGGTGGAAACTTCGACGCCAAGCTTCTCGAGCTGCCTGCGCGCTTTCTCCGAAAGATCTTCCGGAAACGAGGCCAGCACCCGTGGTCCGGCTTCGATCAGGCGTACGCGCGCATCCGACGGATTGATGTTGCGGAATTCGTTGACCAGGGTATGGCGCGCGATTTCCGCCAACGTGCCCGCCAGCTCCACCCCGGTCGGGCCACCGCCGACGATGGCGAAATTCAGCCAGGCGGCGCGCTTGACCGGATCCGGCTCGGCTTCGGCGCGTTCGAAGGCAAGCAACAGGTGCCGGCGCAGTTGCAGCGCATCGTCCAGCGTCTTCAGGCCCGGCGCGTGTCTGGCCCATTCGTCGTGCCCGAAGTAGGCGTGAGTGGCGCCGCTGGCCAGCAGCAGATAGTCGAAATCCAGGTGGCTGCCGTCATCGAGGGAGATCCGCTTCGCTGTAGCATCGATATCGCCGACTTCCGCCAGCCGCACTTCCACATTGCTCTGCTTGCGCAGGATATGACGCAGCGGCGCGGCGATATCCGGCGATGACAAACCAGCGGTCGCCACCTGGTAAAGCAGCGGCTGGAACAGGTGGTGGTTGCAACGGTCGACCAGGGTGATGCGAACCGGCGAAGCGGCCAGCGCGCGCGTGGCCCAGAGGCCGGCAAAACCACCGCCGATGACGACGATGTGCGGAAGCTGGTTGGAAATCATGGAAGGCTCGGTACTAGGTGGTTGCGAAATCGGACCATTCTGCGGGAATAGCGTCTCGACAAGGCAAAGCAGGCGTCTCGGCAAGGCAAAGCAGGCATACAGTGTAGATGTGTCGGTCGGGCCAAACGATCCGGCCGCCCATAAGCCGCGCCGTGGGCTATGGGTTGCCGTCCGGCTAGAGCACTTGTAGAAAGCATTGGTTGTGGGCCATATGTTTGCTTGGGGGCGGGTTCGTCTTAATCCGTGCGTATATTATTGAACTAGCGGTTGGTGGGAGCCGGTGGCATGAGGCCAATGCAAATCGCCGAAGATCGGCTGCCTACGCGCTGGCAGAGTCTGCTTTTCGAAGCCAAGGCTTGTGTGTTCAGGTGGCGTCGTTCACTGCTCGATCTACCCACCTCCGTGCGCAGGCAATTCCATGCATCCGCGCTCCGCGATGCGCCGGTGCTGGCGGAGTTCCGTAGCCCTCTATGGCCAGCAGGGGAAGCGGCCGAATATTTGGTCGCAGGCAAGATTCACAACCTGCGTGTGGCGGCCCGCTCGCTCAATGGCATTGAGGTCCCGCCGGGCGAAGTTTTCAGTTTCTGGAAGCAGGTAGGACGGGCGCGCAAGCGACGCGGTTTCGTCATGGGGCGAGAGTTGCGGGAAGGTTGCTTGGTTCCTGCGATCGGTGGCGGACTATGCCAGCTTTCCGGTGCGCTGTACTACAGCGCGGTTCGCGCAGGCCTGGAGGTGGTGGAGCGCCATCGCCACTCGCGCGTAGTGCCGGGTTCGCTGGCCGAAAACGATCGCGACGCCACTGTGTTCTGGAACTACTTGGACCTGCGTTTCCGCGCTCCTTGGCCATGGCGTCTTGAGTTCGCCCTTGATGAGCGTGAGCTGCATGTCTCAATACGAGGCCATGCTCCGGCGGCGCTGGCCGCGGTTCCTTTGGCGCCCGCCTTGCGCAAGCCTGTGCCTACTGAAGATTGTGCCAGTTGCGGCGAAACGGAATGTCATCGGTACCAAGGCGTCGATTCTTCTAGCGCCTATCGAACGTGGCTTGTGGAAGATGATTGGCCCGAATTCAGCGCCTATCGCAAAGCCGAAAAGTCCGTACAAGACAGAGTGCTGGACTTCGCACACAGGGCGGGACTACGCGAGCGCATAGCCGCAACGAGAGCCAAGGCGGCACGTCGCTGGCTGCTCTGGCGGGGTAAGCCGTTGCCACAAGCGAGATTGGGCGGTCATCAGCTAATCGCCGGCACATATGCACGCCGGCTCGGCTACAAGGATACGCACCTGGTAGTGCCTCAGAGCGTGTTGCCTTTTCTGTGGCTGGCGGGAGAATTGAATGGGCGTTCGTTCGATGTGTTGATGACGGCATTGCCCATGCACGAAATACAACGACGGCTCGATAAAGCGTTCGCGCTCCATCCGTCTAGCCGAACCTTGTCCGACTTTCGCGCAGACCCGACGTTGGCGGAAGCGGAACGAAGTGCGTTGGAGCGCGCGCGGCACTGGATCACACCCCATGCAGAGATACTGCGCATGGCGGGCGGGCGCGCATTGCCTTTGCCATGGCAAAGGCCCGCTTTGCAGACGACCGAGCCACGAATCAATGGAAAACCTCGCGTGTTGCTTCCCGCGTCGTCCTTGGCGCGTAAGGGAGCGATCGAACTCCGCGAAGCTTTGACTGGCATGTCCATCGAGGCGCTGCTTCCCCCGGGGGCCGAAGACCATGCGGATTTCTGGCGGGGCTTCCGGGTCACATGCGTGGGATCCATTGGCGAGGGCGTCGATGCTGCCGACATTGTGGTTCTGCCCGCATGGATAGAGCATCAGCCACGCGGCCTATTGCGCGCAATCGCTAGGGGTAAGCCGGTAATCGCAACCCAAGCATGCGGCCTGCCGAGCGAGCTGCCATGGCATAAGGTGGCCGAGGGCGACACAGAGAGATTGCGCGCAAAAATAAGCGAACTGCTGGTGACCCTGCGCCCTTGAGCGTCGTCAGTAGAGATCCAGCGGGTCCACATCCAGCGACCAGCGCGTCTTGCGCGCTTCGCGCAGTTCGTAGATGACGGGCAATGCGGAATCCAGGAGCGCATGCAACTCGCGGCGGCTGGGGGACGAGAGTAGAAGTTGCATGCGGTGCATGCCGGCGCGCCGGGACATGGGGGCGGGGATAGGTCCTTGGATTTCAATGTTCTGAGCCCCTCTCTCGGCGGGAGAAGGGAATGCAGCCGTCAGCGCCGACTTGGCCGCATGCAGAAACGCGTTCGCGGCATCGACATGCTTGGCTTCTGCACGCAACAAGGCCAAATGCGCGAACGGCGGAAATCCTGCGGCCTGGCGCTGCTCCAGTTCGCTATGCGCGAAGGCGTGATAGCCGCCATTGATGAGCGTGTTGAGCAGAGGATGGTCGGGGTGGTGGGTTTGCAACCAGACCTCTCCGGGTTTTTGCGCGCGCCCCGCGCGCCCCGCGACCTGGATGAGTTGTTGAGCGAGTTTTTCGCCCGCGCGGAAGTCGGCCGAAAACAATCCTTCGTCCACACCCACCACCACGACCAGGGTCAGGTGCGGCAGGTCATGACCCTTGGCCAGGATCTGCGTGCCGATGAGGATGCCGGGGCGGTCGCCGAGCTTTTCCAGATGGCCGGCCAGCGCATCGCGCCGTTGGGTGGTGCTGCGGTCGATGCGCAGTACGGGCACGTCGGTGAACTTCTCCCTCAACCTCTCTTCGATGCGCTCGGTGCCGATGCCCTGGGGCTGCAATGCCAATCCGCCGCAATCCGGACACGCGGGCGGCACGGCCTGGCGCGCGCCGCAGTGATGGCATTGCAGGCGGCGGCCGGCACCGTGCACGGTCATCGGAGAGCTTTTCGTCGGAGTGCCGCAGCGCTTGCATTGCGCGCTCCAGCCGCAGTCGTGGCACATCAGTACCGGTGCGTAGCCGCGCCGGTTCTTGAACACCAGCACCTGTCCGCCGGCCTGCAAGGCACTCGAAATCGCAGCCGTCGTTTCCGCGGACAGCCCCGCCTCGAGCGGGCGCTTGCGCACGTCCTGCACGCGCACCGAAGGCGGCTTCGCATCGCCAGCGCGCTGGCCGAGCCGCAAGTGCGCATAGCGTCCGCCGAGAGCGTTATGCAGCGATTCCAGCGACGGTGTGGCGCTGCCCAGAATGACCGGCACATCCAGCGCCTTGCCGCGGACTAGCGCGAAATCCCGCGCGTGGTAGCGCATGCCGTCCTGTTGTTTGTAGCTGCCGTCGTGCTCCTCGTCGACGATGATCAGGCCGGCGTCGGGCAGCGGCGTGAACACGGCCGAACGCGTGCCTACCGCCACCCTCGCTTCGCCGCGCGCGAAGGCGGTCCAGCCGCGCGCGCGCTCGTTGTCGTTCAAGCCCGAATGCAGCGCCAGCACCGGCACGCCAAGGCGTTGCCGGAAGCGGGCCAAGGTCTGCGGGGTCAAACCGATCTCCGGCACCAGCACCAGCGCCTGTTTGCCGCGTCGTAGGCAATCGGCGATCGCGTGCAGATAGACCTCGGTCTTGCCGCTGCCGGTCACCCCATCCAACAGCAGCGGTGCGAAACCTCGCGCGGCGAGAATCGCGTCTACAGCTGCTTGCTGTTCCGCATGGAGTTCAGGCCCGCTCTGTGGCGAAGGCGCAAGGGTGGAGGCGGGAACCGCCACGCGTTCGGCCAGGCCGCGTTTGGATAAAGCGCGCGCCGCGCTGCGCCAGTCGTCCATGTGCGCATCAAGCGAATCCTCATCGCGCGGAGGGCGCGATTCGATTTCGCGCGTGCCTTCGTGCAGCAGCTCGGCGAACCGGCGCGGACGCGTGCCTTGGCGCAGCCGTTCCCTTCCCTCCACGCCCAGCGCGGTCAGCCGCCAGGCCCAGGCATGCGTGTCCGGCATCGGCTCGCCCTGGCGCAGCAGCGTCGGTAGTGCGGTGCCCAGCACCTCGCCCAGGGGCGCATGGGTGTAGCGCGCCAGCCAACGCAAGGAAGCCAGCAGCTCGCCATGCAGCAACGGGGCCGCATCCAGCAAGCCCAGGGCCTGGCGTAGTTCCGGTCCGTCGCCGGTGGTCTGGCCGATGCCGGCCACCACCCCGGTCATCTCGCGCGAACCGAACGGCACCTGCACCCGTTTGCCTATGTCGTCGGCGCCGGGCGAATGATCGGCCGGCGGCAGATAGTCGAACCACTGCGGCAAAGGCAGAGGCAGGACGACCTGGAGAGTGGGGAACGGGAGGGCGGAATCGGAGCGCATCAGCTCCAGTTTACCGACCGCCGCAAGCCCCTCGCGAAGCGTGCTGCAGTTGCACGTCATTGCTACCTGGGGAGTGACGAAAATCACGCAAGTCGCGGTTGCGCCTGGAGATTCTGCCTTATCCACACGGTCTGTGGATAAAACTGTGCATCAAACCCATGCTCCACGCTTCCGGAGGCTTGCAGCAAGCTTCGGCGTGAGGTTGGCTAAAAAAACGCCAACGCCTGAAACTCCATGAATATCAGCAACTTGCCCGTGAAACAGGATTGTAATGCGAATGCCGGGGCTGACTCCGGACAAGCGTGTGACATTCCGGTGACGGCTGTGCACAACGTGTTTTGGCGCAAACCCTTATGGCGCTTGGGAGAGCAGGTTTTGGGAATCTGTCAAGCAACATTTCGTGCTCTGGAAATGCTTACGCGCAGCTATGATGCGACGACGAATCCCCCGGTTCTACGATGCCCAGCAACTTGAATGACGCCGCGTCCGTGCCGGCCGCTCTCTCCGCGTTCCTGCGTGGCGTCGAACGCCGGGGCGCACTATTCGCGGAGCTCCAGTGCGGCGACCGCGAGGCGGGCGACAGCGCTCTGGCGGCCGCCATGCGCGCGTTCCGCAACCGTGCCGGCACCTTGCCGATGGCCGAGTGGCCGCGGCGCTTCTGGGCCCTGTTGGTGGCGACGCCGCAACTGCGCCAGTCCGCAGCGCCGGCGCAATGGCCGCCAGGCGTCGAAGCGCTGGCCGGCTTGCAGTCCCTGCCCCGGCAGGCGTTGCTGCTGCGACTGGCGGCGAGTCTTCCGGAAGAAGAGGCCGCGGCGGTGCTGGGCATAGCCCCGGAAGTCCACGAGCAGGCGCTGGCTTCGGCCTGCCCGCGCGATGCCAGTGGACAACCCGATGCGCTGGCCTGGCGCGCGCTGGCCGAAGCGATTCAATCGCTGCTGCGCGAATTGCCGCCGCAACGGCTGGCGCATCTGGCGCGCCTGCGGGAAGCGGCGATCCTGGGCACGAAGATCGAGCGCCCTGCCACCGCCATACGTTCGCCGGTCGAGGCGCAGTCGGGGCGCCGGCGTTGGCCCTGGGTCGTGCTGGTATTGGCGTTGTGCGCGGCCGCACTGGCGGCGACCTGGTGGTGGCCGCAATGGCAAGCCTCGCGCGGCGCCGGCGCCAACCTCGATGGCGGCGTCCAGCGTCTGCAAGACCAAGTGGAAATCGCGATCGAAGAGATTCCGGAGCAGCCGCCCGCGGCGAGGTTCGATTCCACTACGTCCCTGCTCACGCATCCGGATTTCGAATTGCTGCTCGAACCGCAGGATGAAGCGATAGCGCGCGACGCGGATTTTCTGGCCTGGTACGCGGCCGGCGCCAGCGCGCCGTCGGATGCTCCGGAAGAGAAAGCGGAAGAAGTAGCGGCGTCGACAGCCACGGGAACGGAGACTACCGATGCGCAGTTCTGATCGGCCGCGCGCGAACGGACCGGCCCGCCATTGGCGCGGCGCCGGAATTCTTGCCGTTTTGCTGGTCGTCTTGCTGGCGCAGCCCCTGCCTGTCTCTGCGGAGGGGGCCTCGGAACAAGTGGCGATGACCCAAAGTCAGCGACAGGCCCGGCTGCAAGCGATGACGCCCGAACAGCGCATGCAATTCGGGCAACGCCTCGCCGCCTGGAATGCGCTGCCGTTCCGCGAACGCGAGCAACGGCGCTCGCGTTACCAGGCGTGGCTGCAGCTAGATGCCAACGAACGCGTCAGCCTGCGCGCGCTTGCGGCCCAGGTCGAAGCGTTCGCGCCGGAACGCAAGCAAGCCTTGCGTGCGCAGTTCGATGCGCTGGACGACGTGCAGCGGCACGGTTGGCAGTTGGGGCCGGCGTTGGGGCGCGATTACGCTGCGCTGCATCCGTTGCTGGCCTATGTTCCCGCGCCGCAACGCTTGCCGCTGCTGGCCAGATTGCGAAGCATGGATGAGCAGCAGCGTGTCGACCTCGCCGTGCTGGCGCAGCGCACGCCGCCGCAGGATCGGCAGGCGCTGCGCAGCGAGCTGTTGTCGGTACCGCCGTCGGAAGTGGCGGCCTGGCTGCGACGCAAACTTATTCAGTAGCTTTGCAGATCGCGCAATACGCGGCGCGTGGAGCGGAAGCGGTCGCCGAAACGGCTGACTCCGTCGGCACGCATGCGCCCCGAATGCACGCGCAGATATTCATCGAGCGCGGCCTGGTCGACCAGCTCGTACTGGGTGCAGAACACGGTCTCCGCCGCGTCGGCTTGGTCCTGCACGGTTTCCATGATGCGCGCGCCGGTGAAACCAGGCAGCGCGAGCATTTCCTGCACATGCGTCGCCAGCCAACTGCGGTACTCGACCGCTATTTCGCGGTCGACGGCGAGATTGACTTCATAGATGACGGACATGCGGTCTAGGTCCTGTGAACGCTATTCGGATAGGCCACGCCGCACCTGAGTGCGTGCAGGGCAAGGAAGAATGAGGAAGTGTATGTCGATACACGACCGAATGATGACGCTGCCCTGTGCGCACTCAGGTGCGGCCCTTCGGGTTGCTCCGCCCAGGCCGCCATGCGCCCGCGCACGGCTTGAACAGGCGGCCAGCCTGCCACTGCGCCGCGCACGAACACCTGACGGCCTGGGCGAAGCAACGTGACCTATCCGAATAGCGTTCACAGGACCTAAACTACCCGGCCCTCCGACCCGGCGCCAGCGCATCCGCGCGACCGCAGTCGAACGATCGCCTCCATGACGCCCCAACCTTCCCACACCCCGCGCTTCGGCAGCGAAGTACGCGCCACGGCCACGCTCGCCTTGCCGCTGGTGCTCGGCCATGTGTCCACCGGCCTGATCGGTTTCGTCGACAACGTCATCGCCGGCCACCACAGCACGCAGACGCTGGCTGCGGTCACCATCGGCACGGCGCTGTTGTGGCTGCCGATGATGGTGCCGATCGGTACGCTGATCTCGCTCACCGCGTCGGTATCGCAGTTGAACGGCGCTGGGCGCCGCGCGGAGATCGGCCCGCTGTTTCGGCAGGCGCTGTGGTTGGCGCTGGGATTGGGGTTGTTGATGTTCGTCTTTCTCAGTCTGATTCCTTATGCGCTGGCGCCGTTCGGCATCGCTGCGGAGATCATTCCCGGCGCGCGCGGCTTCCTGCACGGCATCCGCTGGGGCGCGCCGGCGTTGACGCTGTTCTTCTGCATGCGCTATCTGAGCGAGGGCATGCATTGGACCCTGCCGACCATGCTGATCGGTTTCGGCGGCCTGGCGCTGCTCGCGCCGCTCGGCTATGCGTTCACCTTCGGCAGATTCGGCTTGCCGGAAATGGGCGCCGGTGGGCTGGGCGTGGCCTCGGCGATCATGATGTGGACACAGGCGGTCGCCTTCGCCGTCTATCTGTGGAAGACGGAACGCTTCGCTCACCTCCGGTTGTTCGCGCGCTTCGACGGCCCGCGTGCCAAACCGATCGCGCAACTGCTGCGCACCGGCTTGCCGA
The DNA here is from genome assembly GCF_031455975.1 of Pseudoxanthomonas sacheonensis. Taxonomy (GTDB): domain Bacteria; phylum Pseudomonadota; class Gammaproteobacteria; order Xanthomonadales; family Xanthomonadaceae; genus Pseudoxanthomonas_A; species Pseudoxanthomonas_A sacheonensis_A. The sequence goes on from NZ_JAVDTT010000002.1 coordinate 1,032,192, forward strand.
TCGGCGTGACCGTGCTGATGGAAGGCGGCTTGTTCATCGCCACGGCGTTGCTGATCGCGCGCCTGGGCGCGGTACCGGCGGCGGCGCACCAGATCGCGATCAACGTGTCCGCGCTGTGCTTCATGGTGCCGATGGGCGTGGCCGAAGCCACCACCGTGCGCGTGGGCCACGCGCTGGGCGCGGGCGACGCGCTCGGCATCCGCCGCGCCGCGCATGCGGGCTACGTGATCGTGCTGGCGACGCAGGCGTTGGCGGCCACCGCGCTGCTGTTGGGTCACGATGCGGTGGTGGCGCTGTACACGCGCGATCTGGCGGTGGCGGGCCTGGCCAGCAGCCTGTTGCTGTACGCGGCGGCGTTCCAGTTTCCCGACGGCATCCAGGTGCTGTCGGCTGGCGCGCTGCGCGGGCTCAAGGACACGCGCGTGCCGATGTGGCTGGCGGTGCTTTCCTACTGGGGCCTGGGTATGCCGCTGGGCGCCGGATTGGGCCTGGGGCTGGGCTGGGGCCCTCAGGGGATGTGGATGGGGCTGATCCTGGGCCTGACCGCCGCGGCGGTGCTGATGGCCACGCGCTTCCAGCGCAGCAGCAGGCGCTTGCTGGGCCTTTCCGTCTCACAAATCCCGGGCAGTGACTTACGGGGCATGTAAGCGCGGCGGGCAACCGGTAAGCTGGTCTCGGTTATCCGGAGCTCGCCCCCCATGAATCAAGTCGTCCATCGCGGTCCCATTGCCGCCTTCTTTGTCGGCCTGTGGAACGTGATGAATTTCACCCGCAGGCTGATCCTCAACTTCCTGTTCTTCGGATTGCTGTTCCTGTTCCTGCTCATCTTCGTGGCAGCGGTGGGACGCGGCAACGGGGTGAAGCCCTTGCTGGATCGGACCACGCTGGTGATCGCGCCCGAAGGCAAGCTGGTCGAACAGTACAGCGCCGATCCGGCCACGCGCGCGCTGGCCAAGGCTTTCGGCGACAAGAATGCCGAAGAAGTGCAGTTGCGCGACCTGATCCGCGCCATCGACGCGGCCAAGGACGACAAGAGCATCGAGCGCGTGCTGCTGCGCGTGGACCAGCTGCAGCCCAGCGGTTACGCCTCGATGCGCGAACTGGCCGCCGCGTTGGCGCGCCTACGCGCCTCGGGCAAACAGATCGTGTCGTTCGGCGAGAACCTGGACCAGTCGCAATACCTGCTGGCCGCGCAGGCCAACGAGGTCTACATCGACCCGATGGGCAGCATGCTGCTGGAAGGACTTGGCCGTTACCGTCAGTACTACCGCCAGGGTCTGCAGGACAAGCTGGGCGTGGACGTGCACCTGTTCCGCGTGGGCGAATTCAAGTCCGCCGCCGAACCCTACATCCTCGACGCCGCTTCCAAGGAATCCAAGGAAGCCGACCTGTTCTGGATGAACGATATCTGGCAGCGCTATTTGGCCGACATCGCCAAGGCCCGCAAGCTGTCGCCGGAACAGCTGGCCTCGGGCATCGACACTTTGCCCGAAGGCATCGCCGCCGCCGGTGGCGATCTGGCCAAATTCGCCCTGCAGCAGAAGCTGGTGGACGGATTGAAGACGCAGGAAGAAGTGGAGACGCTGCTGACCGAGCGCGGCGTGGCCGATGAGGATTCGGACAATGGTTTCCGCAGCGTTTCGCTGGGCGGCTACCTGGCTCAGTTGGATGCGAAAACGGTGCGCATCGGCGACGAACGTCCGCAGGTGGCCGTGGTCGTCGCCGCGGGCGAAATCACCGACGGCGAACAGCCGGCCGGCACCATCGGCGGCAAGTCCACTTCGGCGCTGTTGCGCGAAGCGCGCGACGATGAAGACGTGAAGGCCGTGGTGCTGCGCGTGGATTCGCCGGGCGGCGGCGTATATCCGTCGGAAGAGATCCGTCGCGAGGTCGCCGCACTGAAGGCCGCCGGCAAGCCGGTGGTGGTGTCGATGGGCGACCTGGCCGCGTCCGGCGGTTACTGGATCTCGATGAACGCCGATCGCATCTACGCCGATCCGTCCACCATCACCGGTTCCATCGGCATCTTCGGCCTGATTCCCAACGTCACCCGCACGCTGGACAAGGTGGGCGTGCATACCGACGGCGTGGGCACCACGCGTTTCGCCAGCGCGTTCGACATCACCCGGCCGATGGATCCGGCCGTGGGCCGCGTGATCCAGTCGGTGATCGACAAGGGCTACGCCGATTTCACCGGCAAGGTCGCCGCCGCGCGCAAGAAGCCGGTGGAAGAGGTCGACGCCATCGCCCGCGGTCGCGTGTGGAGCGGCGCGCAGGCGAAGGAGCGCGGGCTGGTCGACGAGTTCGGCGGTTTCGAAGCCGCCGTCGCCGATGCCGCCGCGCGCGCCAAGCTGGGCAAGCCGGATAAATACCGCGTGCGCTATATCGAGAAGATGGCCTCGCCGTTTTCGCAGTTCATGAGCGGTTTCGCCAGCAGCCGCCTGGGCGCGGCCTGGCTCAAGGATTCCGACTTCGCCCGCGCGCTGTTGGCCAAGGCCATGCCGGAAACCGACGCGCAGCTGCGCTTCGTCGAACAGGCCGCCAACAGCCGCAACGGCGCGCCGGTCAAGGGGCTGGTGTACTGCTTCTGCGGGCTGTGAGGTACGGCTGCTTCCCTCTCCCTTGATGGGAGAGGGTGGCCGAAGGCCGGGAGAGGGTGTGCCGGAGCCGGTGGCGATGAATTGACTGTGCGTGGCGAGCGAAGCAGAGCCAAAGCACGCATCGCTGCGCTCGCGCACCCCTCTCCTGCCCTGCGGGCATCCTCTCAGCCCTGCACACCCTTCGGGCGCCACAAGGGGAGAGGAGAAAAACGGAAGCAGCCTAATTCGCCGCGGCCTCCACCGCCGCTCTCTGCTCATCTGCCGCGTCCTGCACTACACCTTCGACCGCCTTGGCCTGGTCGATCGGTTTTTGGATCGCATCGCGCAGTTCGGTGTTGTCGGCCGCCACGGCCTTGGGCTCGGGAGGCTCGTCGGTGGGCGGCGGCTCGGGTTTGCAAGCGCCAAGGCCCATCAATGCGAAGGCGATCAGGGCGGTACGGAACATCGGTGCATTCATGACGGCGTCTCCGCGGTGCGTGGCGGTATGCTACGCCCATCCGTGAAGGGCGATGCGATGACTCCCAACCGCTGGCGACTGGATGGACAACTGGCGCTGATCACCGGCGCGAGCGCCGGTATCGGCCTGGCCATCACCCGTGAACTGCTGGCTTTCGGCGCCGATGCGATGCTGGTGGCGCGCGACGCCGATGCGCTGGAAGCGGTGCGCGACGAATTGCTGGACGAATTCCCCGATCGCTCCGTCAACGCCATGGCCGCCGATGTCGCCGACGACGAAGACCGTCGGGCGATACTGGATTGGGTGGAAGACCATGCGGACGGCCTCAACATCCTGGTCAACAACGCCGGCGGCAATCTGACCAAGGCCGCGGTGGACTACACCGAGGACGAGTGGCGCGGGATTTTCGAGATCAATCTTTTTTCGGCGTTCGAACTTTCGCGTTACGCGCATCCCCTGCTGACCAGGCACGCGGTGTCCAGCATCGTCAACGTCGGCAGCGTGTCGGGCATCACCGCGGTGCGCAGCGGGGCGCCCTACGGCATGACCAAGGCCGCGCTGCAGCAGCTCACCCGCAATCTGGCGGTGGAATGGGCCGAGGACGGCGTGCGCGTCAACGCGGTGGCGCCGTGGTACATCCGCACGCGGCGTACGTCGGGCAAGCTGGCCGATGCGGACTACTACGAAGAGGTGATAGACCGGACTCCGATGCGGCGCATCGGCGAGCCGGAAGAAGTCGCCTCGGCGGCAGCCTTCCTGTGCCTGCCAGCGGCCAGCTACATCACCGGCGAATGCATCGCGGTGGACGGCGGATTCCTGCGTTACGGCTTTTGATTTCCCTTCTCCCATTGGGAGAAGGTGCCCGCAGGGCGGATGAGGGAATGGAGTGTCAGCTTGCAATGTAAGCTGGATGGGTAGTCACTGCCATTCCCTCATCCGTCGCTTCGCGCCACCTTCTCCCAGAGGGAGAAGGAAAGCTAAAGCATTACTCCCCGCAGGTGCTTTCGCGATAGATCTTGCGGGTACGCTCGAACTCCGCCTTGTTCTTCGCTTCGTTGCCGGGGCGCGCGTAGCGTGCAGCCACTTCGGTTTCTCCGACGCGCTTATTCCAAGCCTCGCACAGCGCGCCATCGGCTACGCGCGCGCACTGGTCGCGCATCATCTCGCAGGCTTCGCCGGCGCCGGTCTGGGGATTGCCGTCTAGGCCCACCGTGCGCAGCGAGACGCAACGCGATTGCGGTTCCTCGCTTTCGGTGATGTAGGTGTCCTTGTCGTAGGTCGTGCATTGGAAAAGAATCGGAGGCGGCAAACGCTTTTCGACCGCGGGGTCGGCGCCGCTGTCCGCGACGACTTCGGAAGGTTTCGGCGCAGCGGGGACGACCGGTGTTGCCGCCGAGGGCGCGGAGGCGGGCGGCACGGTGGACGGTATCGGCTTCGCCGACGCGGCGTCCTCCATCGGCACCGTGCTCACGCTTTGCATGACCTTCTTTTCCTGCTTGGCGCCTTTCGGACAGGGCATGTTCTGCAGGGTCAGCGCGCCGCTGGCGTCGGTGCAGCGATAGAACACCACTTCGTCCGCACTCGCGGTCGCGGCCAACAACAGCAGGATCGGCAAGGCGTATCGGAACTTCATCAATAATTTCCACAGTCGTTGGCGATACGCGCATCGATGCCGCGCTGTTCCAGTTCCAAGCGGTGCTGGTCGCTTTGCAGTGCGCTGTTGTAGCGGCGGATGATTTCATATCGCCGGTCGGAAAGCCGTGAGCAGACCTCCTGCTGCGGCAATGCATGACATTCGTCACGAACCCAGGTATAGCCGCCCGGAACTATTACGCCGGGAAGGTGCGGGCGGCGGTCGTCAGGCGGCCGGGTTCCGCCGCCACCGGAGCCGCCACGATGCGACCACATCGGATAACCCAGCGTCCACAAAGGAACCGAGCGCGGATTGCCTTCGCCGTTGTCGCTGGTGTACTGCTCGCCGTCGGCGGTGACGCATTCGTACATCGGGCGTGGCGGGGTGCGGTAGATGACCTGTACTTCACGCGGCGGTGGCGGCGCCGGGGGCGGAGCGGCTTTCGCCACCGGCGGCGCACCGGGCGCAGGATCTTTGGGCCGCTGCATGGAGCGCACTTCCTGGGTTTCGCCCTTCGCGCAAGGCGAGTCGCGCAGGGTCAGCTTGCCGGCCGCGCCGATGCAGCGATAGATAGTGACCTCCTGCGCGCGCAGACGCGCCGGCAGGGCCATCGAGGCCAGAAGCAGGAGTAGCAGCGAGGGGCGTAGAAGTTGCGGCATGCACGCATCTTGCGCGCATCGGTGGAGGCGGAAAAGGGAGGCCGGGTGGGTGGTTCAGCTGGTAGGTCGGGGCTACGCCCCCGACCTGCGGCAGATGTCCGACACCGTGCCCGTCGGGGGCATAGCCCCGACCTACTGCCTGATCGCCACGCCGGTCAGCGCATCCCGGATGGCGGTGGGCGCGCCAAGTCCGCCGGTTTCCCCGGCCACCAGTCCGTCCACGCCTTCCAGCACCAGCGAGTCGAGCGTCTCGCGAACCATCGCCGCTGGCTGTCCAGCCCGATTGGCGCTGGTGGACACCAAGGCGCCGCCGTAAGCGTTGCAGAGTTCGATCACCAGCGGATGCGCGCTGATGCGTACGGCGATGCCGGCATGGGCACCGGTTATCCAGCGCGGCGCGGCGCTTGCGGCCGGCATGACCCAGGTATGCGGGCCGGGCCAACTGGCCAGCACTTCGGCCAGGCGCTCGACGGGCACCGCGGTAATGTCCAGGAAGGGGCGCAATTGTTCGTATTGCGAAGCGATCAGGATCAGCCCCTTGTCGACCGCGCGTTGCTTGATCGCCAGCAGCCGCAGCACGGCCGCCTCGTCGCGCGGATCGCAACCCAGACCCCAGACCGCTTCGGTCGGATAAGCGATGACGCCACCGGTTTGCAAGGCGGTGGCGGCTTCGGGAATGGAGAGAAGCGGCGCGGTCATGGGCGATGCATGTATTTGCGGATCGTGATGCCCGCTCACAGACGAAGTCTATCGCCCCGGCTATTTGGCCGCCTTCACAATCCGCTTCTTGCCTATCTCGATGTTGGCCGAAGGCGTCAGCAGGGATTTGGCCGGCTCCACTGCGACGACGACGGGTTTGCGCACCGCGGTTTTCTTGGCCGCCGTTTTTTTCGCAGCACTCTTCTTGGTCGCAGTCTTCTTCGTCGCGGCTTTCTTCACGGCTTTTTTGGCTGCCGTCTTCTTCGGCGCCGCTTCCTTCTTCACTGCGGTTTTTTTCGCCGCCGTCTTCTTGCCGAAGCCCTTGCGCATCGGCTTGCCGGTCTCTTCCATTAGTTTCACCACTTCCTCCAGCGTCAGCGAAGCGGGTTCGCGATCCTTGGGAATGCGGCCGTTGAGCTTGCCGTCGCTGATGTAGGGGCCGTAGCGGCCGTTCAACACCTGGATCTCGCTGCCGTCGAATTCCTTGATGATGCGATTGCGCGCGATCTCTTCCTTCTCCTCGATCAGGAACACCGCGCGCGCCAGGTCGATGGTGTAGGGGTCGTCTTCCTTCTTCAGCGAGGCGTATACGCTGCCGCGCTTGGCGAACGCGCCGAAGCGGCCGATGCCGACGCTGACTTCCTCGTCCTTGTCCTGGCCCAGCTTGCGCGGCAGCTTGAACAGCTCCAGCGCGTCCTCCAGGGAAATGGTGTGCATGCTCTGGCCGGGACGCAGCGAGGCGAAAGTCGGCTTGTCTTCCGCGTCTTCGGCGGTGCTGCCGATCGCCGCATACGGTCCGTAACGACCCAGACGCACGCTGACCGGTTTGCCGGTCTTTGGGTCGGCGCCGAGTTCGCGCGCGCCGGTGGCTTCGCTGCGGTCGACCGATTCCTTCTTTTCTTCCACCAATTTCTTGAATGGGGTCCAGAAGCGTTCCATCAACGGGATCCAGTCCTCTTCGCCGCGCGACACCGCATCCAGCTCATCCTCGAGCTTGGCGGTGAAGTCGTAGTCGACGTACTGGGTGAAATGCCCGCTGAGGAAATTGCTGACCGCGCGGCCCACATCGCTGGGTTTGAAGCGACGGCTGTCCAGTTCCACGTACTTGCGGAACAGCAGAGTCTGGATGATCGACGAGTAAGTCGACGGACGGCCGATGCCGTATTCCTCCAGCGTCTTCACCAACGAGGCTTCGGAGAAACGCGGCGGCGGCTCGGTGAAATGCTGGTCGGTGTGGATGCGGTCCAGCGGAACGCGGTCGCCCGGCTTCATCGCCGGCAACTTGCGGCCTTCGTCTTCGTCCTCGGACGTCTTGTTGTCTTTGCCTTCCTCGTACACGGCCAGGAAGCCGGGGTCGATGATGGTGGTGCCGCTGGCGCGGAACACATGCTCGCTACCCGCGGCCAGATCCACGCTCACCGTGTTCATGGTGGCCGGCACCATCTGGCAGGCGACGGCGCGCTTCCAGATCAGTTCGTACAGGCGGCGGCCATCGTCGTCGAGATATTGCGCGACCTGCGCCGGCGTGCGCAGCGCGGAGGTCGGGCGGATCGCTTCGTGCGCTTCCTGCGCGTTCTTGGATTTGGTCACGTAGACGTTCGGCTTGTCCGGCACCGCCTGGGTGCCGAAATCGCGCGCGATCACGTCGCGGATCTCGCCGACCGCTTCGGCCGACAGGCTGACCGAGTCGGTACGCATGTAGCTGATCAGGCCGACCGTGCCTTCGTCGCCGATCGCCATGCCTTCATAGAGCTTCTGCGCCACGCGCATGGTGCGGCTGGTGGTGAAGCCGAGCTTGCGCGAGGCTTCCTGCTGCAGGGTGGACGTGGTGAAGGGCGGCGACGGACGGCGTTTGCGCTCCTTGCTGACCACATCGGTGACATGCAGCGCGCCCTGCGCGGCCTGCTGGATGCGCAAGCGGGCCGCTTCGGCGGTGTCGCCTTCGGTGATGGTGAACTGTTCGAACTTCTGCCCGTCCAGCTTGGTCAGCTTGGCGGTGAAGGCCTGCGACGGATGCGCGCATTCGGCCTGGATGCTCCAGTACTCGCGGGCGACGAAGGCTTCGATCTCTTCCTCGCGTTCCACGATCATGCGCAACGCCGGCGACTGCACGCGGCCGGCCGACAGGCCGCGCTGCACCTTGCGCCACAGCACCGGCGACAGGTTGAAGCCGACCAGGTAATCCAGCGCGCGCCGCGCCTGCTGCGCGTCGACCAGGTCGCCGGCGATTTGGCGCGGCTTGGTCATCGCTTCCTTGATCGCGCGCGGGGTGATCTCGGTGAACACCACCCGGTGCAGCGGCTTGTCCTTGAGCAGGCCGCGTTCCTTCAGGATCTCGGCGATGTGCCAGCTGATGGCCTCACCCTCGCGGTCCGGGTCGGTGGCCAGGAAGATATCGTCGGCGGCCTTGGCGGCCTTGGCGATGGCTTCCACGTGCTTCTCGTTCTTGTCGATGAGCGCATAGCTCATGGCGAAGTCTTGGTCGGGGTCGACCGCGCCTTCCTTCGGTACCAGGTCGCGGACGTGGCCGTAGGAGGCCAGGACGGTGAAGTCCTTGCCGAGGTATTTGTTGATCGTCTTGGCTTTCGCGGGCGATTCGACGATGAGCAGGTGCTTGGGCATTGGTTGGGTTCGAGCGCCGGCAGGGCCGGCGAGTGTCCTTCAGATGGGGTTGGCGTAGAAGCCAACGCCCGGGGTGTGTGCCCCGGGCGTTCAGGTTTCTTCTATTTATAGTGGAATCACGCCGGACCCCTGCCTGTCAAGCAGGACCGACCGCGTTCAGTTCCAGTTGCCGGCGGAAGCCGCCATGCCGATGGCCAATGCGAACACCGCCAAAACGGCCAGCATCAATACGCCGAAAATCGCCAGAATGACCACGGTCACAGTACCAAGTTCACGCTTCTGCCACTCCGGATGGGCGGTGTAGGCCCACTTGTCGACTACCAGGGTGTCGCAGACCATGTCGTGCAGGGCCTGCTTGCGCTCGGTGAAGGCGGCCATCAGGAAACCGATACCGATGATCAGGCTGCTCAGGATGGTGGCGAAGAATCGGCCTACGCCGCGCGCCAGGCTGATGCGGGTTCCGTCGGTGCGCACCACTTTGATCCCCACCGCCATCTTGCCCAGCGTGGCCTGCTTGGAGGAAGCGTGGAAGGCAGCGTAATAAGCGGCGTTCATGGCCAACGGCACCAGATACAGCGCCGCCACGAACAGGATGCCGGTACCGCTGGCGAACATGGTTTCCGGGTTGCTCATGCTGGAGGCGCTGATGCCGAAAAACACGCCCATCACCACCAGCTGCACGACCTGCGTGGCGATGCCAATCACGAAAGCGTCGATCAGGTAAGCCGCCACGCGCTTCCAGAAGCCGGCGTAGACCACTTCGCCGCCGCCGTAAAACGCCTCGTCGGAAGTCAGCGTGGCGCTGGGTGGCGCGTAGGGCGAATCCGCGCGCGCGCTGGAATCGGCGAAGGCAGACGTCGTCTCGTCGGCGGGTTTTGCCGCTGCCACCGGTTCGACAGGCGTGTAGAAAGTTTCCGCTGGTGCCTGATGCAGCGCCAGTTCGCCGGTGAAGTCGCGCAGCGGCTGCCAGTCGGCCATCCCATCGCGCCATACCAGCGTGTCCAAGCGCAATTGCCCCTGATGGAAACGTTGCGTCAGTTCGTCGGCGCTGAGCGGTCCCTGGCGTTGGCGGTCGGCGTCGGCGTAGTACCAGTTTTGCATGAGGTTTCCCTAAATCCTTTCAACGCACATGTCGAACGGCATCGCCGAATCCCAGCGCTGCCACGAATATCACCGCCAGTACGATCAACCCAACATAGCCCACCAGCACCACGACGGTGGCGGTTCCCAGTTCGTGCCGTTGCATTTCCGGCTGTCCGGTGAAGGCCCATTTATCCACCACCACCGTGTCGCAGATCATATCGTGCAGGGCCTGCTTGCGAGCGGTGAAACCGGCCATCAGATAGCCGATGCCCAGCAGGATGCCGCTGGGGATGGTGGCGAAATAACGTGCGACCGCGCGCAGGAAACTGATGTTATCGCCGTCGCCGCGCACCACCTTGATGCCGATCAGCATCTTGCCGGGCGTTGCGGCATTGAACGAAGCGTGGAAAAAGGCGTAATAGCAGACCTGCAGGGTCAGGGTGACCAGCAGGACCATCATCGCCACCGCAAGCTTGCTGCCTCCGGCCAGGTCGCCCAGCAAGGTTCCCAACGCTTCGCCGCCGAAGCTGCCGATGATCCAGATCAGGATGCCGTCGACGATGGCCGCCGCCGTGCGCTTCCAGAATCCCGCATAGACGACGTCTTCATCGCGCGTTGCTGGCCTGCGACTGCGCAGCGCGGCTTGGGCGGGCCAGTAGGGGTTATCGGAATCGACATTTTCGAGCGCCTGATGAGCGCGATGGCGAACCTCGGCGAGCACCTGCGGCGGCAGTTCGGAAGGCTCGCTGCCCAGGTTGAACACCGCGCGGCCGCTGGTCGGGGCCGGGGCAATCGTCAGCGCAGGTTCCGGCTCGGCGACCACAGGCGAGGGTAACGGCGCCAGCGCCGGCGGCCCGACTTTGGCTACGGAGGGCGCCTCGGTGACGACTGCGGCAGCCGGCAGCAAGTTCAATTGTCCGGCCAGCTCGCTCAGCGCGCGCCAATGCAGCATGCCGTCGCGCCAGACCAGTGTGTCCGGATTGACGATTTCGCGATGGAAGTATTGCTTGAGTTCGTCCGTGGACAGCGGCCCCTGTTGCTGCCGTTCGGCATCGGTGTAATACCAGATAGACATGTGGTCTCCCCAGACCAGTTACAGAAAAAATTTACCGTGTCTTAGGTTGCGTAAACCGCACGGGTTTGAAGCAGAACGCGCGTCTTTGCTGCCCACGCGCTCCTCCGTTTCAAGGAGAAGGCGCAAGATGGGCGCGCGTCATCCGCGGCACTGGGCTGGCAGGTACTTGTCGTCGATTTCAGAACTGCAATGCCAGGACGAATCGGAAGGGTCGTACTCCAGCCACACCGGCTTGCCGTCGAGCGCAGGCTTGCCGGGCACGGTAAGGATCAATTCCATGCCGCACAGATCGCTTTCGAATTGGCCGAACGTGATCGAGGCGACGTTGCCGCTGGCGTAGCGCTCGGGCGCGGCGAAATCGGCATCCTCGTTGCTGGGACAGGTCTGTTCGCGGTCCAGATGGGAAACCACCGCCGGCTTCAGCGGTTCGGCGACCGGAAGCGCCATGGCGACCTTCGCGCGCAACGTGTAATCGTTGTAAGCGGGCAAGGCGATCGCGGCCAGGATACCGACCACGGGGATAGCCAGCACCGCGGCTACGATGACCGCGATCATGCAGCCGGACATGCCGGATTTCGGTGGGGCGGACAAACGTTGCGGATTGAATGCCGGGCGGGGCGGGGGCAGGGGCGGCGGAAGCGGTTCGCCGTTACCTCCAGCAAGGCCTAACTCGGCGGCGAAATCGCCAAGCGGCTGCCATTGTCCCTGGCCTTCCCGCCAGACCAGCGTGTCCAGGCCAATGCGGCCGTAGCGGAATTGCGCGACCAGATCGTCCGTGGTCAGCGGTCCCTGGCGTTGATCGCCACCGGCGGAGTAATACCAGTCGCTCATGCGTTCCCTGCGAGGTTCGTCCTTCCCCGAGGCAGGGAAGGTCACTAATTCTTAGTGTACCGGTTCAGGTTCGTCGTCGAACATCTGAGTTTCCATCCATGCGTACGCGGCTTCGGAGCCGGGCTGGTTGAACAGCACCATCAGCACCACCCATTTCAGGTCGTCCAGGTCCAGTTCGTCCTGGTCCAGGGCCATGGCACGGTCCAACACCAGCTCGCGTTGGTCCGCATCCAGCACGCCGTGCTGTTCCAGGAACAGCAGGAAGCCACGGCATTCCACATCCAGCTTTTCCAGCTCGGGACCGTGATAGACGCGAGTAGGGCCGCCGATGCGCGGCTCGCTGGCGGCCGGACGCTGCTCGGCCAAAGCATCGAGCCAGTCGAATGCCTTGCTGATCTCGGTTGGGCTGAAGCCGGCCTGGATCAGGCCGTTCTGGAGCGAATCGCGGTCGCGGACGGGGTCCGCGTCTTCAGTGAAGTAGTGTTCGAACAGGTAAAGCAGTACATCCAGGATGCTCTCTTTCATTGCCCCTCGGCCTGCGTCCCTGACGCTGTGGAGGAAAGAAACTAGGTCTTGCGCGAGTAGCGCCCATGTTCGACCGCTACCCGTCCATCCAGTTCCATGACCAGCAGCATGGAGGACAGTTCGGCGGCCGTCAATCCGGTCCGCTCGACCAACAAATCCATACCGGTTGGGTCGTGGCCCAGCGCCAGCCACAAGGGCTGGTAGTCCGGGTTCAGCGGCGCAAGTGCGGTGTCGGCACCGATATGGGGACGGGCGAGGCTGCCCGCAAGCCGCCCGCGCAGGAAATCAGCCAGTTCGCTGGCCATCGGAACCAGGGCGTCGAGCACCTCCTGCGCGTTCTCGACCAGGCCGGCGCCTTCCCGGATCAGCCGGTGGCAGCCGCGCGCCAGCGGGTTGTGGATGGAGCCGGGCACGGCGAACACTTCGCGTCCGTTGTCGCCGGCCTGGCGCGCGGTGATCAGGGCGCCGGAGCGCTCGGTGGCTTCCACCACCAGGGTGCCCAGGGCCAGGCCAGCCAGGATCCGGTTGCGGCTGGGGAAATGCGCCGGCTTGGCCTGGGTGCCGGGCGGGTGCTCGCTGACCACCGCCCCTTGCGCGGCGATACGCTCGCGCAGGCCGGCATGATGCGGCGGATAGGCGAGGTCCGGCCCGGTGCCGAGTACCGCGACAGTGACCCCCTGCGGGACCGCCAGCGCCGCTTCGTGGGCGGCAGCGTCGATACCCGCCGCCATTCCGCTGATCACCGCGGTACCGGATGCCGCGAACGTCTTGGCGAAGGAGTACGCATTGTCGCGTCCGCCGGCAGTGGGCGAGCGGCTGCCGACCACGGCCACCCCCGCGCGCCACAGCAGCGACGGATCGCCATCCACGAACAAGGCCAACGGCGGGCTGCTGATCCGTCGCAACAAGGGCGGATAGTCGGGATCGTGCCAGCCCAGCAGGTGATGGCGGGCGGGCCCCAGCCACTGGCAGGTGCGTTGCAATAGTTCGTTATCGGGCTGGCGGAGCCGCTGGATCTGGGCTTCGGTCAGGCCCGCCGCCCTCCAGGCCGGTGCGCCAGCGGCAAGGCTGCGTGCGGGAGTGTCATGCGCATCCAGCAGGCCGCGCCTGGGCGCCACGGCGCCGCCGGCTAGGACCAGTTTCAGTAGAGCGAGGGCCTCTTCGTGCATCCGTCCAGACTAGGCCGGAGACGACGACGGCGCCCTCAGGCGCCGTCGTGTTGTTGCCTAGGAAGTTTCCTACCGATGCGGTCAGTAGGTCGCGTCCGGGTGCTTGAGCGCATAGCCTACGCGCGCCGGCTTGGTGCCTTCCATGACCAGGCCATAGCTGACCTTTTCGAAGGTGCGGAACACCATGACGTGACCGGCATATTCGTCGGGCAGCACGTGGTCGCTACCGCCGGCCCGGGTGCGCGAATTGGGGCGCGTCTCGGTAAGCCGCGAGTCTTCGGGGTCATGCTGACGGTCGATGACGTGGCTGCCCTGGCGCCAGATCGAGAACACGGTGCCGTTGTCGATTCCCTCGCGGCTGCCGCCGGAGATGGCCACCACGTCGCGAGGACCGCCCGAGGTCAGGGCGTCGGCCACTGCCGCGATCTGAAGCTTGCCCTCGGGCTGTAGTACCTTGGGTACATGCGGGAAGAACTGCAGGTCGTAGGGCTGGGCTTCGACCGGGATCAGGCGGTCGCCGACGCGGACTTCGTGGCCGTTGCCTTCCAGGACCAGGGTGCTGGCGTCCGAACCGGGCACCACGCCACGGGTCAGGGTGCCGACGCTGACTTGGGCCAGTTCATAGCCCAACAGTTCGAGCTGCGGTCCGGTATCCAGGGCGGCGCTGTTCCAGTTGCGCTCCCAGTCGATGGTCTGCGAACCCAGGCGCTTGCCGCGGAAGTCGAGATCTTCTTTATAGGTCGCATAGCGGCCATTGGAAACGAAGCGGGTGTGCGTGTAGCGCAAAGTGGGGCGCACGATCGCGAAACGCTGGCCCACCTGGGCGCCTTCCAGTCCCACGGTATAGACCAGCTGGCCGCCGGAGCTGCGCAAGCGGTCTTCTTCCAGGCCTACCACGCGCGGCAGCTGTTCGAAGCTGTCGGTCACGCGCAGGTTCTTCAGGAAGGGCTCGATGTCCGACAGCGGAATCGCCCCGATCGGCGCGTCCTGGCGCGGGCCCGGTTGCACGGCCACGCGGTCCAGATAGGCCAGACTGATCACGTCGCCGGGATAGATGAGATGCGGGTTCTTGATCTGCGGGTTGGCTTGCCAGATTTCCGGCCACAGCCAGGGCTTCTTCAGGAACTTGCCGGAGATATCCCAGAGGGTATCGCCCTTTTTCACCACATAGGTGTCGGGGTGGGCGCCGGACATTTCGGCGGCCGCAGCGTAGGTGGCCACGATGAACGCGGCGGCGGCAAGAACCGTACGAAATTTTCTGAACATGTTAATCCCCACCTGATTCCCCACAGGTTGTCCGCACTATAGTCCAGAAACCCGGGCACTAAGCAAGCCCGGGAGTTAGAATTCGTGAGGCCTTGCCGAATTCCGACGGCATCCCCACTACTGAACCGCCATGGCACTACTCCCCATCCTCGAATTCCCCGATCCCCGGCTGCGCACCAAGGCAGTCCCGGTGGATTCCGCGCAGATCTCCGATCCCGCGTTCCAGCGCCTGCTCGACGACATGTTCGAGACCATGTACGAAGCCCCCGGTATCGGTCTGGCCGCCAGCCAGGTCGATGTGCACAAGCGCTTCATGGTCATCGACATCAGCGAGGACAAATCCGGGCCGCAGGTGTTCATCAACCCGGAAATCCTTGCCAGGACCGGCGAGCAGGTCTATCAGGAAGGCTGCCTGTCGGTGCCCGGCATCTTCGCCGACGTGACCCGCGCCGATTCCATCGACGTGCGTTTCCTCGATCGCGACGGCCAGCCGCAGCAACTGCAGGTCGACGGCTTGCTGGCGGTGTGCATCCAGCATGAGATGGACCATCTGGAAGGGAAGTTGTTCGTCGATTACCTGTCGCCGCTCAAACGCGAAATGGTGCGCAAGAAGCTGGCCAAGCAGCGCAAGCTGGCGGGCGACGCGGCCTGATGCGGTAAGGTAGCGCAGGCCGCGCTGCGAAGCGGCGCCATGCTCTTTTGCACTTAACAGCGCACATCGCGCGGCTTCCTTATTCGCCATTGACCACTCTATGAGAATCGTCTTCGCCGGTACGCCGGCCTTTGCCGTCCCCAGTCTTCGCGCCGCGCACGCGTACAACGAGGTGATCGCGGTCTACACGCAGCCGGACCGGCCCGCCGGGCGAGGACGCGGCTTGACCCCGCCGCCGGTGAAGCTGGAAGCGATCCAGCGCGGCATTCCCGTGCTGCAGCCGGAAACCCTGAAGCGCAGGGAATCGCAGGACGCGTTGCGTGCGATGGAGCCCGATCTGCTGGTGGTGGTCGCCTACGGCCTGATCCTGCCGCGTGCCGTATTGGAGATCCCGCGCTTCGGCTGCTGGAACGTGCACGCTTCCTTGTTGCCGCGCTGGCGCGGCGCCGCGCCGATCCAGCGCGCCATCGAGGCCGGCGATACCGAAACCGGCGTTTGCCTGATGCAGATGGAAGCCGGCTTGGATACGGGCCCGGTGTTGCTGGCTCAGACCACGCCTATCGGCCCTGAAGAGACCGGCGGACAATTGCATGATCGCCTCGCGGAATTGGGTGCAGGCGTACTCGCCGATGGCCTGGCTTTGCGGCGCGCGGACGTGCGGCCGGTACCCTGGGTGCAACCCGAGGCGGGCGTGACCTACGCGCACAAGCTGGACAAGCATGAAGCGCATCTGGACTGGAACCAGCCGGCCACGGTTTTGGCGCGCAAAGTGCGCGCCTTTGAACCTTGGCCAGTAGCCGAAGCGGTGGTTGCGGGTGAGCGTCTGCGCATCCGCGGCGCGGTGGCCCTGGATCTTCCCCACGCATTCGCGCCGGGCACGTTGCTTGCCGCCAGCAAGCAGGGGCTGGACATCGCCTGCGGAGAAGGCGCGTTGCGACTGCGCGTGATCCAGCGTGAAGGCGGCAAAGCCATCACCGCTGCCGATTATCTGAACGCGCGCCGCGATCTGGCCACGCCATGAACGCAGGTCCGGGCGTCGCCACGCGCGTGCTCGCGGCCAAGGTGCTGGAGGCGGTGATCCATCGCGGCCGCTCTCTGAAAGGCGAGTTGGTCACCGCGCTCGCTCAGCTGCCCGATCCGCGTGATCGCGCATTGCTGGAAGCGATCTGTTTCTCGGCGCTGCGCCAGCGCGCGCGTTACGACGCGGCCTTGCAGCTCTGGCTGCAGAAACCGCTGGGAGAAAAAGACGGCGACCTGCGTTCGCTATTGCTGGTGGGTTTCGCTCAGATCGATGCGATGGGGCTGCCCGCGCACGCGGCGCTGTCGGCCACGGTGGAAGCCGCGCGCACGCTAGGCCGCCCGCATCAGGCCGGCATGGTCAACGCATTGCTGCGGCGGGCGCAGCGCGAAGGCTTTCCCGAATCCGATCCGGCCGCGGCGTGGTCGGCGTGGTTGCGCAAGAAGATCAATCTGGAATGGGGCGAACACGCAAACGCGATTTTCCAGGCTAGCGCGCATGCGGCGCCATTGTGGTTACGGGTGAACCGCAGCAAGGGCACGCGCGACGAATACGCCTCGCGTCTGCAGGAGGCGGATATCGTTTCCAGCATCGACCCGAATCTATCCGATGCGCTGCGCATCGATCTGCCCGTCGCGGTGTCGGCGCTGCCGGGCTTCGCCGAGGGAGATGCCTCGGTGCAGGATGGGTCCGCGCAGCAGGTGGCCGATGCATTGCCGCTCGGGCCTGGCGCGCATGTACTGGACGCGTGCGCCGCGCCGGGTGGCAAGGCGGCCCATCTGCTCGAGCGCGATCCTTCTCTGCGCTTGCTGGCGCTGGACGTCGATCAACGCCGTTTGAACCGGGTGCGGGAAACGTTGACGCGCATCGGTGCGCAGGCCGAGTTCCGCGTGGCCGACGCAAGCGATACGCAAACCTGGTGGAACGGCGAGCCGTTCGACGCTGTGCTGCTCGACGCGCCGTGTTCGGCGACCGGCATCGTGCGGCGGCAGCCGGACGTGCTGCTGCATCGCCGCCCAGAAGACTTGTCCTCGCTCGTCGCCTTGCAGGCGCGCCTGCTGGATGGAGTGTGGAAGACGGTCAAATCGGGAGGAGTGCTGTTGTATGCGACGTGTTCGATCCTGAAGGACGAGAACGAACATCAGCTTTCCCGTTTCGTGGCGCGCACTGCCGATGCGCAACCGGAGGCGCTGGATGCGCGTTACGGTCATGCGGCCGGCCACGGTCGGCAGCGACTGCCCGGCGAGCAGGGCATGGACGGATTTTTCTATGCGTTGTTACGCAAACGTAATTCGCACTAGAAATATCGGAAGCTGCAAGAAATAAGTCATGCAGGTGAATGCATCGTTAAGGTGTGGCGCCTTGCAATTGTGAGACGGAATTTCCCGATATTTTTTGCTTCCGCCATTATTATCGGATGCCTGACTTCAAAGGCCGCCAAACGGAATATGGCTGTTTCAGGGAAAAGGTTTTACTCGCAGGGTTATCTGGAGCGGCAGCGTTTCGCAGCCAGCGCGGCCGGGTTGTCCTTGGTTTGCGCCACTGCTTTGATATTCCTGCCCAAGGGCTTCGCCCCTTTCGGCGTGCTGCTCGCAGGGGTGACTCTGCTGGTCCCCGACCTGCTGACGGAAGCATGGACGAAGACCGGACAGGTGCTGGGCTCGTTCGCGCTGCTCGCGGTCCTAGTGCTTGGGTTGGCGATCCTGTCCATGCAGTTTTCCGGTCAGGGCTGGCGAACCATCGACAATTACGCGAGGTTCCTGCTGGTGCCGTGGTGCGGATTGCTGGCGTTCGCGCTGGCTCCGTCGCGCTTGTGGTTATGGATCGGAGCGATATCCGGAGTCGTGCTCGCCTGCGCCTTGGCAATTGTAGAAATGATTTCCGGAGTCGAGCGCGCCGGCGGAGGCGACAATCCCATCGTATTCGCCAACGCCGTGCTGGCGTTGCTGGTTCTGGTGGTCTATTGCCGTCCACAGGGCAGACAACCGTGGATGCTGTTGCTGCTCACAAGCATGCTGATCCTCGGGACCATCGCTATCGTGTTGTCGGGGAGTCGCGGCGTGCTGCCGGGCCTGGGCTTGCTGGTGCTGGTCGCTGCGATCGGCAGTGGTGGTCGCAAGGCCCGGGTCCGGATCGGCATTTCCTTGGCCGCCCTGCTGTTGCTGCTGGCGTTGATGTGTCTGGTGCCCTGGTTGACGGCGCACATGCGGCTGGAAAACATCCAGACCGATCTGCAGAAATATTCCGCCGGCCAAGTGGATTCGGCGCTGGGGGCAAGATTGAAGTTCCTGTCCTTAGCCTGGCACGCATTCCTGGACCATCCCTGGATGGGGCTGGGAATAGATCGGTTCGGCACCTTGGTGGAACAGCTGCCCGAATGCCGCGCGCAAGAATTGACCGTCTGCAAGCTTCGCCATGCGCATAACGATCTGGCGCAATGGTCGGCCACCCTGGGCATTCCCGGGCTGGTCCTGATCGTCGCCCTCTATCTGCTTCCCGCAGCCCATTTCCTGAGAATCATCAGGACCAATCGTTTGACCGTACCCAAGGGTTCTGCGTGGGCGGGTTTGATCCTGGTCGCGGTCTATGTACTTTCCGGCATCACGCAGTCCATGTTCGCGCATGCCCTGACCACAACGCTTTATGCAGTCCTGGTAGGTCTGTTGCTCGGCTTGGCCTTGCGCGAGAATCCGTCCACGCCCGGCATAGCGCCGCCCGAAGGACTATCCGCGCTTGCCCGACACCGGCTGCCCGTGCCGCAGCATCAGCAGCATGATTGATTTCTGCCGCACGTAATTGGCCCGCACGTAGGCGTATACGAGCCCTTGCCAACCGTCCAGGAATCCTAGACGGAAGACATATCCTCGCCAGAACCGCCACGCAGGCGATAGCACGAGTTTGAACAGCGAAGGACGCTTGCCGCGCGCATGTTCGTGCTCGGCCATCATCCGCGCATAGGTCTGGGTCTTCGCCAACTGTTGCTCAAGCGAGCGGTAAGGGTAGTGAATGACGTCGCCCTCCAGCAGCAGGATGGGGCCATCCACGCTGGCCGCTTCATGGATCTCGCGATCGCCGCGCCAGCCTCCGCGGCGCCGGTCGAACAGGCGCAACCCGCGATCGGGGTAGGCATTCCCATGGCGCAGGAATCTGCCGAAATACCACGACAGCCTGGCGAACCGATAACCCGCCGCGCCGGAGAAACCGCCTGCCTGGGCGTCCTGGATCGAGACGCGCAAGCGATCGCTCACGCGTTCGTCCGCATCGAGAGTGAGGATCCAGTCATGGCTCGCTTGCGCGGCGGCGAATGCTTTCTGGCTGCGATAGCCATCGAAAGGCCGCACCAGCACCCTTGCGCCAAGTTGTTCGGCCATCGCCGCCGTGCCATCGGTGGAGCCCGAGTCGACCACCACCACTTCGTCGCAGAACGACACCGACGCCAGGCAATCGGCGATGCGGTCGGCCTCGTTGAACGTGATAATGCAGGCCGAAAGCCGAGGCCGCTCGCTGTGGGCGGTAGTTGGGGATGTATCGATGGCCGAGTACCTGTTGTTCGCTACCGAGCGGTATGCGCTGCCTATTCTGCAACCTTTGGCGCGCGCATTGCATGAGTCGGGCCAGTCCGCTTCGGCCTGGCTGGAAGGCGCGGCGTCGGGCGGACGCTGGGAGACGCCGGTGAGGGCGGTCGGCCTGCGTGAGGCGCTGGCCCTGCGTCCGCGCGCGGTGTTCAGCGCGGCCAACTGGGTGCCGTCCTTCGTTTCCGGAGCCAAGGTGCAGGTGTTCCATGGCTTCAATGTGGAAAAACGCGGCGACACACGGGGTCACTTCCGGGTCCGGGGCATGTTCGACCTGTACTGCACGCAGGGACCTGCGACCACCGCGCCGTTTCGTGCGATCGCCGAACGCGAAGGGCATTTCGTGGTGGCTGAAACGGGCTGGCCCAAGCTCGACCCCCTGTTCCGTCACGACGCGCATGAAGACGATGCGTTGAAGCTGCCAGCCGCCGGTCGTCCCATCGTCCTGTTCGGATCCACCTTCACCGAGCGGCTGAGCGCTGCGCCGCTGCTGTTCGAGGCCATCGCCGCCGAGGTTGCCCGCGGCGACCGTTACTGGCTGCTGACCTTGCACCCCAAATGCCCGCCGGAGTGGTTCGACCGCTATCGATCCCTGGCGGGCCCCAATGCCGGTTTCGTGGAAACGGAGCAATTAATGGCGGCGCAAAGGGTCGCCGACGTGCTGGTTTCGGATACTTCGTCGATAGTTTCCGAGTTCGTCGTGCAGCACAAGCCGGTCGTCACCTTCCGCAATCGCGCGCCCAAACCGCACATGCTCGATTTCTCGGACAGCGTACTGCTACCGGCGATGCTGGAGCAGGCATTCGCGCCCACGGCCGCGCTGAGCGCGGAAATCCTGCGCTACGCCGATGCCATCCATCCCTATCGCGACGGACGTTCCGCCGAGCGCGTGATCGCCGCCACCGAGGACTTCATCGACGGCGAAATGGGCTCGCTGCGCGCCAAGCCCCTGGCCGCGCGTCTGCGCAACCTACAGATCAGGCATCGCCTGGGTTACTGGGGTCCGGGGCGCTGACGGGATCGGACTCCCGGAAACGAGCGGGGACATTCGAATGCGGATCACCGGCATCCGCTGCGACCGCCGAGCGCCATGCTGAGATGACCTGCGCCGCCGATAGGTCGCGCACTTCGCTCTGGTCTCCGCGCTCGCCGCGCAACACCACCACCTTGCCCGGTCCCAGCGGACGCCATTTGAGCGGCGAGGCGGGGCCGAACATCACCACCAGCGGGCAAGCCAACGCAGCGGCGGCATGCGCCGGGCCGGTGTCCACCGAAACCATGCTGTGCGCGTCTTCGATCAGCGCAAGCAGGCGTGGAATCGGCAGTTCGCCGCCCAGGTTGTGCAGGCGCGGATCGTTGCGGGCGGCCACGCGTATTTCCTCCAGCACCGACTGCTCCTGCGGCGATCCGCATAACAGCACCTGTGCGTCCGGCAGGTCTTGCCAGATGGCGCCTGCCAGGGCGGCCCAGGATTCGGGCGGCCAGAATTTGGGATGCTGGCGTGTCGCGACCGTGCCGCGTTTGTGCGTACGTTTGTTGCCAGGCTGCAAGAGGATCAGCGGTCCGTGCAGGCTTTTGGCTTGCTTCCATTGACGGTATTCGTTGCGCGCGGCGTCGCCCAGCACGAGCGAGGGCAGCCGGTACGCCTGCGCATCGACCGCAAGCGTCGGATAGAGCGAAGCCGGGTCGCGTTGGCCCA
The DNA here is from genome assembly GCF_031455975.1 of Pseudoxanthomonas sacheonensis. Lineage (GTDB taxonomy): Bacteria > Pseudomonadota > Gammaproteobacteria > Xanthomonadales > Xanthomonadaceae > Pseudoxanthomonas_A > Pseudoxanthomonas_A sacheonensis_A. The sequence continues at coordinate 1,053,752 of NZ_JAVDTT010000002.1, forward strand.
TGTCCAGCCATCGGTCCGGCCATAGACGGATCGGGGCGCCTGGCGCTTCGTCCTCGATCGGCCGCCGCACCATGTCCTCTTGGCGTACGCCACCCCGTCGCAACAACGCAAGCAGGCGCGGATGGTTGTCGCACATGTAGACGGGCCCACGACCGCGCTGCCTCAGCCAGCGCGCGACTCGCCACTGACTGGGGTTTAGCGCATACGGCGTGTTTCGGCTGGTGAGCAGGCGCACCTCGGCCACCGCCGGATCATCGGCCAATAGCGCTTCGGTCCATGCGTCGGCGCCGATCACATCCACCGGCGACCCGTAGCGGGCATGCAGCAGGTGAATCAGCGTAGTGAGCAGCACCACGTCGCCGAAGGCGCCCGTGCGCACGATCAAGGGGCGCGCGCTCAAGCTGCCATCCTCATGGCGCACTCGTCCATTCCGCTCTCATCCGTGAGATGCAGCTCTAGGTCGCCATCTCCGCAGGACAGATGGATGACGTACAAGCAGCGATCGGCATGGTCGGTTTCGTTCTTGGCGATGATCACGCCGGAAAGCGGGAATTGAATTTGCATCGACCTAGATTGACCGCAAGTGAACAGATGCACGATTGTGGCCTATTGCGGTGATCGTTTGCACAGTCGCTGCGCGACTGCTTGGTTATGCTGAGACCCCCCATATGAGGCCTGCAGACGTGCGTGTAAACCTCGTGATATCCGACAATGGTGCTGGCCTGACCCAGGACATGCACCTGCTCGCCGGACTGCTGGCCGAAGCAGGTGTGGACATTACGGTTACCGCATTGAGGCGAGGAAAGCTGCGCAAATGGCTCCGACCCTGGTTCGTGCGCGCTGGCAACACCTTGCGCCGACTGTCGGGAAGAAGGCCGCCGTTTCGCCTGAACCTAATGCAGGAGCACATCCGTGCCGAATACCTGCCATGGGCTGAGATCAACGTGCTGGTGCCCCATCCGGAGTACCTGCTGCAACCCGACATCGCGCTTCTGTCAAGGATCGATTGCGTATTCGTAAAGACCCGACATGCCGAGGAAATCCTGACTCGGCTAGGCAGTCGCACCGAGTACATCGGGTTCACCAGCGAAGACCGCATGGATGATCAGGTGCCGCGCGAACAAGCATTCCTTCATGTGGCGGGCAAGAGTGGCAATAAGGGCACCCAGGCCGTTCTGGAGGCATGGAGACAACATCCGCACTGGCCGCGGTTGACCTTGGTACAGCGTTCAAGAAGCCTGCCAGTGAACGATGCAGATACCGCCAACGTCATTCGGCTGACCGAATACGTGGCCGATGATGCGCTCAGGCAGATGCAGAATTCGCATCGTTTTCATCTGTGCCCATCACGCACCGAGGGATTCGGGCACTACCTCATGGAAGCGCTCGGGGTAGGAGCGGTGACTCTCACCACGGATGGGGCGCCGATGAACGAACTGGTTACCGCGGAGCGCGGCATCTTGATCCCAGTGGCGCGTACCGGCCGCCAGGCCGCGGCGACTACCTGGCTTGTCGATGCTGCCGGAATCGCCGAAGCAGTCGAGCGAGCGTTGGCTCTGGATGAGGGCAAATGCGAGACGCTGGGCAAAGCGGCCCGGGAATTTTTCCTGGAGAACGACCGCATGTTCCGTGATCGCATAGTTGCCGTATTGAATGCCTGGCTAGAAGGCGCCCATGATTCACCAGCGCAGCCTGCGCCGGACCAGCGCTTGGCTGAGTTGCAGGTACAGTAACCGCGCATCGGCTTCCGGCAGAAAACGGATCCGCAAGGGCGGCGCAAGGCCGCTGGCGCCGGCCGTGTCCAGCCACAGACTGGCGGTGCCCATGCGCCTGTCCATCGGCGAGCGCACCAGGCGCAACGCCTGCAACTTATCGATTTCCGCGAAGCGCCAATATCGCGACCACCAGCCGCCGCGAATGGCCACCAGCCGGTCGTCCACCGCATAGCCGGCGCGTCGCGCCTGTTGGATTGCCGCAAAGGCGCTCCACGGCAGCCATAACAGCGGCGCCAGTCCCCAGGCGTTCTGGAAGTAGGAAGCCAACGCCAGCGCCAGGATCACGATGAAAATAAGGGTGGGTAGGAAGATCCGCCACCAGACGCCCGCCGGCAACACCGTCCACTCCGATCGGGGCCATTGCGCTTGCGGCAGCAAATGCTGGATCAGCGCATCGCAGGCGTCGGGCGTGGCGATGGGCGCCAACTCCTTCAGCGCGCGCTGATCGTTCTTGCCCTGTTGTTCGGCCACGGCGGTGTCGATGCGCAGGCTGCGGCGCTTCAGCAACCGGTGCAGGAACCCTTCGTGCAAGGTCCACGCCTGGATGCGCCGACGGGCCACGCTGGTGCGCAGTTTCGACAACAGGCCCCGCTCCACGGTGAGGCGGCGCTGTTCTTCGCTGAGGCGGAAGCCGTGGTACTGCACCAAGGCCAGCAGCACCGAGAGCAGGCGCAGCAACAACGACGCCAGCAACAACAACGCCAGGGCGGCGGCGGCCGTGGTGATCCAACCGTATTGCAGGTGGCTGGCGTATCCGAACAGCTGGCGTGCGAAGCGCTCGAAATAGTCGGCGACCATCCTGTCGGGAAACGCCTGCCACGCCGCGCCGAACGCCGCCGCCATCACGATCATGCCGCGATTGGAGACCAGTCCCAACCGGATCACCTCGGCGGTCGGCAGCGACAACAAGCTGTCGGCTTGCACCGCGGAGGCATCGGCGTCCGGTGCCTGGCCGCGATGCTTGATCAGGCTTTCCAGCGCCAGCGCTTCGTCCAGCCGCAGCACGCGCATCTGGGCCTCGGGTTTCTGCCCTCCGGCCGATTCCAGTCTGACTTCGGCCACGCCGAACAAACGATGCAGCACAGTCTGGTGCAGGACCACGTTGTGGATGCGCGAATACGGGATCTCGCGCAGGCTGCGGTGCAGCCAGCCTTCGCGGATGCTCAATCCATCGCGGCCGATGCGGTAGCGGTAAGTGAAATATTGCAGTACCGAGATCACCACCAATACGCCCACGGCGATCAACGGGCCGATGCCGGCCCAGACGCCGCCGGGACCGCCGCTGCCACCGAACACCAGCAAGGCGAGCAGCGGCACGATGAACTGTTTGAGCTGTTGCACCAGCACGAACAGCCACGACCACGGATGCAGCCGGCGCTCGGGCTTGTTCTCGCCTAGGGCTTCGGTCTGCATCACAGCGCGTCGTCGTCGTGGTCCAACTGACGGGCCAAGCGGTCGCGCAGACGCTCGGCGTCCTCACCGTCCAGTCCGGAGACCGACACCGCCGCCATCCTCGTGCCGGCGGTGTGGATCACCAGGGTGGCGAGCCGGAAGGCCCGCTCCAGCGGGCCGCGTTTGAGGTCCAGGTGCTGCACGCGCGAGATCGGCACGCGGCTCTCGGTCTGCCACCAGCGCCCGCGCTGCAGGGCGAAACCCTGCTCATCGAGCTTCCACAACGTGCGCCGGTGGCGTTTGACCGCGAGCCACGCACCGAATGCCGCGCCGAGCAGCCCGACGACAGGGGCGACCAGCCACGGGGTGCTGAAGTCGGCCAGCCGCGACAGGAAAGCCGACCCCACCGCGAATGGAATCGCGAAGCCGAATGCTCCGCCGAAGGCGGCCAGCTTGGCGCCGCGCGCCGGCAGATGCTGCCAATCGACCACCAGAGGAGCGGGCGCGATGGTTTCCGCCGACAGGTTCTGCGGCGCAGGCGGTGGCGCAGGAGTACTGGGAAGGTCGGTCATGCCGGGGTTTGTTCCTTGTAGGGATTGGGTTCGCCGCTTCCCGGTGGACGCGCGCCGTAACGCTTGTAGGTCCATTGGTACTGTGCCGGATCGCGACGTGCGATGCGCTCGATCATGGCATTGAGCGCCGTCGCCGCTGCCACCGGATCGGAATCCGCGATGCCGTCCGGCGCCGGCTCCACGCGCAATGCGAACTCCAGATCGGCGCCGGTGCGCTCGCACCAGGCGAACAGCACGATGGCGCCGGTGCGTTCGGCCAGCCGGGACACCAGGGTCATGGTCAGGGCCTGCACGCCGAAGAACGGGGCGAATACGCCGTCGCCCAGCTTGGGTTGCTGGTCCGGCAGGATGCCGACCGCACCCCCGTCCTTAAGAGTCTTCCACAACTGCCGTACCGCCGGCCCTTCGGCGCGGACCTGGCGGATGTTGTCGGCGCCACGCACCCGCAGCAGGAAGGCATCGCCCACCTTGGAATCCGGCGGGTTGTAGACGATGGCGATGGGCCCGCGCGAGGACAGCCACTGGTTCAACAACTCCCAGTTGCCGAAATGCGGGGCGACCACGATCACCCCTTTTCCCGAGGCCAACGCCGCGTCGTACCTGGCTTCGCCGTGACGCTCACGCAGCCGCGCCAGGTTGTCGGCGGGCGGCCGGGTCCAGAAGCGCAGGGTTTCGAAGGCCTGGCGCGCGGTCGTGCGCAGGATGCGGCGATGCAGTTCGTCGCGCTGGGAGGGCAGCAGCTCGGCGTAGGTGAGCTGCAGATTGCGGCGGGCGACTTTGCTTTCGCGCGCATCCAGGCGCCGCCAGACCCAGGCCAGTGCGTCGGCCAACGCACGCAACCAGGGCCAGGGCAGGGAAGTCAGCAGGGCGGTAGAGCGGTAGAGCAGACCCGCTAGGGTTTCGGGCTTCATCCGCCAAGTCTATCGGGTTGGCGCGGCCGTCCGGCACGCCCAAGCGGCAACCCGCCGGCGATCAGTATCCCGCTCCCCGCTCGCGGTAGCGAAAGGTCAGCCACAGGCCCACGGAAACGGCATAGCAGAGATTGGGAATGAAGGCCTTGTCCAAGGTCGTCAGATGGGTGGTGACGGCAATGAAGTTGGTATAGGCGGCCTGTGCGGCCGTGAACGCGCCCAACATCAGCACGAAGCGGGTCAACACCGGCCTACCGATCCCGATTGCGATGATGGTCACCTCGGACACCAGCGCCCCCACCAGAAACGGGACGACGGCGCCGATCAGGATCAGCATGAAGATGTCCTGCTGCTGCAGCGAGGACAGCAGCAGGTTGGCGAAAGTCAGTCCCAATGCTTTGGTGATCAGGAACATCAGGATGCCGGTGGCATAGGACATGATCCTGACGTACTGCTCCGGGCCGTCGGAATTCAGGATCACCTTACAAGCGATCCAGATTTGACCGGCGATGGTCAGCAGGATGATCAGTTGTTCTATGGCAGTGAAGATGTCCCATTTCATTCTCGATCTTCCTTGATGCTGCACCCGGCGGGTGAGGGTAAGCGGCCCCGTATGCTCACACAACCCATTCCGGGTTCGGGCTCAAGCTCGTACGCTGCCACTTGCGCGGCTCCCTCCTCAAGCACGACGTCTCTTATGCTTTCACTCATACAGCGCGTTACCCAGGCCAGCGTCAGCGTCGAAGGCCAGGCTGTCGGCGCCATCGGTCCCGGCCTGCTGGCCCTGGTGGCGGTGGAACCCGACGACGGCGAGGCCCAGTTCTTGCGCATGGCCGAGCGCCTGCTTGGCTACCGGATTTTCGCCGACGCGGAGGGGAAGATGAACCGATCCCTGGCCGATACCGGGGGCGGCCTGCTGCTGGTCAGCCAGTTCACCCTGGCTGCCGATACCCGTTCGGGCATGCGCCCGAGCTTCACTACCGCCGCTCCCCCCGACCAGGCTGAACGCGGCTACAACCGTCTGGTCGAAATCTGTCGGCAAAAACACCCGCCAGGGGTGGAAACCGGGCGTTTCGGTGCCCATATGGTGATCAGCCTGATCAACGACGGGCCGGTGACCTTCCTCCTGCGACCGTGATGCAGGCTATCGGTCCCGGGGTTGCTGGGCGCGCTGCGGCGCGTTCAGCACGGATCGCGGGCCAAATCCCCAGCGGCGCGGTATAATGCTGGGTTCCCCATTCTCCTATTGCCGGTGGCGCAAGCACTGATGGCCAACGAACGTCCTGCCCAACAATCCGATATCAAGCTGCTGATCAGCAAGGGCCTGGAACAGGGCTACCTGACCTTTGCCGAAGTCAACGACCACCTGCCCGACGACATCGTCGATGCCGAGCAGATCGAAGACATCATCGGCATGATCAATGGCATGGGTATCGAGGTGCACGAAGTCGCACCCGATGCCGAAACGCTGCTGCTCGCCGGCAACAGCACGGGCAACCGTGAAGTCGACGACACCGCCGCCGAAGAAGCCGCGGCCGCGCTGACCCTCGATACCGAAGGCGGCCGCACCACCGACCCCGTGCGCATGTACATGCGCGAGATGGGTACGGTCGAATTGCTGACCCGCGAAGGCGAAATCGCCATCGCCAAGCGCATCGAAGAAGGCCTCGGCCAGGTGCAGGCTTCGCTGGGCAGCTTCCCGTGGTCGATCGAACTGCTGCTGGAAGATTACGAAACCCACAAGGCCGGCAAGAAGCGCCTGGCCGAGATCGTGGTCGGCTTCAACGACCTGATCGAGGAAGTGCCCGAGCCGGTGGTGGTCGTGGCCGACGATGCCGAAACCGAGGACGACGAGGAAGAACCCGCCGTCGAGGAAGAGGCCGAGGAAGCCGGCCCGACCGGTCCGGATCCGGAAGAAGTCGCGCGCCGCATGCTGGCCCTGTCCGACCTCTACGGCAAGTTCAAGAAGTCCTACGCCAAGAGCGGCGCCGACAACAAGGCCGCGGTCAAACTGCGCGCCGAGATGGCGGAAGTCTTCGTCACCCTCAAGCTGCCGCTGGCGCTGACCGACACGCTGGTGCGCAAGCTGCGCGAAGTGGTGCAGCAGATCAAGGACCACGAGCGTCGCGTGCTGCATCTGTCGACCAATTCGGCCAAGATGCCGCGCAAGGATTTCATCCGCGCCTGGGAAGGCAACCAGACCAATCTGGGCTGGGTGGACGAAGTGCTGAAGCGCAAGCAGAAGTGGTCTTCGGCGCTGCGTGATGTGCGCGAGCAGATCATCGCCGAGCAGGAAGCCACCATCGCCATCGAACACGCGATGCACCTGAACCTGATCGACATCAAGGAGATCAGCCGCGCGATGGCCTACGGCGAAGCCAAGGCGCGCAAGGCCAAGAAGGAAATGGTCGAGGCCAACCTGCGCCTGGTCATCTCCATCGCCAAGAAGTACACCAACCGCGGCCTGCAGTTCCTCGATCTGATCCAGGAAGGCAACATCGGCCTGATGAAGGCGGTGGACAAATTCGAATACCGTCGCGGCTACAAGTTCTCCACCTACGCCACCTGGTGGATCCGCCAGGCCATCACGCGTTCGATCGCCGACCAGGCGCGCACCATCCGTATCCCGGTGCACATGATCGAGACGATCAACAAGTTGAACCGCATTTCCCGCCAGATGCTCCAGCAGTACGGTCGCGAGGCCACGCCGGAAGAACTGGCCAAGGAAATGGACATGCCCGAGGACAAGATCCGCAAGGTGATGAAGATCGCGAAGGAACCGATCTCCATGGAAACCCCGATCGGCGACGACGAGGATTCGCACCTGGGCGACTTCATCGAGGACACCAACGTGGAGTCCCCGATCGAGAACACGGTCAACATCAACCTGTCGGAAACGGTCCGCGACGTGCTCGCCGGCCTGACCCCGCGGGAAGCCAAGGTGCTGCGCATGCGCTTCGGCATCGATATGAATACCGACCACACCCTAGAGGAAGTCGGCAAGCAGTTCGACGTCACCCGCGAGCGCATCCGCCAGATAGAGGCCAAGGCGTTGCGCAAGCTGCGTCATCCCAGCCGTTCGGAACAGCTGCGTAGCTTCCTCGATATCGAGTAAGCGGCACCTGCCGACGCCTTCCGGGCATCGACGCGAAACCAGGAGCCCCGCCAGTGCGGGGCTTCTTCGTTATAGGGTCCGCAGAACAGGTCCGGCTTCAGCCCCAGGATCATGTCTTGGCGCTAACGCGGGCATGCCTACAATGCGGCGGCTTCCCCCAGCCCTGATTCGCGAGGAATAACGGTGCGCAGACGAGAATTGATCCTGGGCGGCCTGTCGTTGCCGCTGGCGACGATAGCCGGCAGCGGCTTGCTGTCGCCGCTGACGGCATTGGCCGCGGACAGCGGCACCGCATTCAACGACGATAGCGTGCCGGCCATGGCGCGGCAGTTGGCCGCCGCCCCTTTCCGCAAACCGCCCGCCGACCTGCCCCAGTGGTTGCAGGACATGGGTTACGACGAATACCGGGATATCCGCTTCAACCCGGCGCATGCGTTGTGGCGCAAGCAAGGCCTGCCGTTCCAGGCGGAGTTCTTCCATCGTGGCTTCCTGTTCAAGGACCGGGTACAAGTCTTCACCGTCGCCGCCGGACGCGCCAGGCAGGTGGATTATTCCCCCGACCTTTTCACTTTCCGCGCCTCCGCGGTGCGCGGCCGCGCCGGAGCCGACCTGGGATTCGCAGGCATGCGCCTGCACGGGAAGATCAATCGTCCCGACTACTTCGATGAAATCGGCGCTTTCCTCGGCGCCAGTTATTTCCGCGCAGTGGCCAAGGGTCAGGCCTATGGCCTGTCCGCGCGTGGCCTGGCATTGAACACGGTGCGGCCCGAAGGCGAGGAATTCCCGGTGTTCCGGGCGTTCTGGATAGAAACCCCGGCGCCCGATGCCAGCGCGGTCGTCGTGCATGCGTTGATGGATAGCCCCAGCGTGTCCGGCGCGTTTCGTTTCGTGGTCAAGGCCGGAGTCGAAACCGTCTTCGACGTGCAGGCGCGGCTGTATCCGCGCGTGGAACTGAGCTATGCGGGCATTGCGCCGTTGACCAGCATGTACGAGTTCGGCGCCAGCGATCGCGTGGGTGTGGACGATTACCGTCCTGCGGTGCACGACTCCGACGGGTTGGCGTTGTGGACCGGCGCGGACGAACAGATCTGGCGGCCCCTGAGCAATCCGGCTACCGTGCAGGACAGCGGTTTCCAGGACACGACGCCGCGCGGTTTCGGCCTGATGCAACGCCAGCGCGATTTCTCCGATTACGCCGACAGCGAAGCGCATTACGAAAAGCGTCCGAGCCTGTGGGTGGAACCGGTCGGCGACTGGGGCAAGGGCGCCGTGCACTTGATCGAGATTCCCACCGGAGACGAATACCACGACAACATCGTCGCCTTCTGGCGTCCTGCCGCGCCGTTGGCCGCAGGGCGCGAGCATCGCTTCGACTATCGCCTGCACTGGTGCAACGAGCACAACTGGAAACGCGAATTGGCCACCATCGCCGACACCATGATCGGCGCGGCGCCGCAACAAGGCCGACGAAGGGTGATCATCGATTTCAAGGGCGATGCGCTCAAAGGCTTGGGCGAGGAAGCGGGCATCAAGCCGGACGTGTGGTCCGGCGCAGGCAAAGTGCTCAATGCCGTCGCCCATCCGGTGGAAGCGACGGGCGGCTGGCGTATCGGATTCGAACTGGATCCGGCAGGCGCGCAAGCGGCGGAACTGCACGCGCGGCTGGTCCAGGGCACGCAACCGGTCTCGGAAACGTGGCTTTACCGTTGGACGGCGTAGACGTGATGCAGGCGCAGCCGACCTCTCCTGCCGACTGCGAATCGCTGCCGATGCCATCGCCGATGGAGATGCCGGTGCAATCGCTGCGCACCGGAGCACTGGATCCGCGCGCGTTGCCCAGTGCGCCCCGTGGAATGTTTTGGCGCCGCGCGTACATTCTGGGCGGCACGGGCGCGCTGACCGCTCTGGCGACCTATCAGATGTGGCGAGTGCTGCGCGTCGAAGGGTTGACCGTGTTGGAGGGCGTGCTGCTTGCGCTGTTCGTGGCCTTGTTCGCCTGGATCGCGCAGTCGTTTCTGGGTGCGCTCGCCGGATTCGTGCTGGTGCTGTCGCGCAACGGAGGGCAGCGGCTGGGAATAGACCCCGCTGCGCCGTTGCCATCGTTACCGCCATCGGCACGCACGGCCTTGCTGATGCCGGCGTACAACGAAGATCCGCACCGACTGATGGCGGGTCTGCAGGCCATCTACGAATCGTTACGCGATACCGGGCAGCTGGACCGCTTCGACTTCTTCGTGCTCAGCGATACCACCCGTGCGGAAACCGCCGAAGCCGAAGTCGCCGAATTCCACGCGCTGCATGCGCGCCTCGGCAACCCGACGAATCTTTACTATCGGCGTCGCACCGACAACATCGAACGCAAGGCCGGCAACATCGCCGAATGGTTGAGGCGTTTTGGTGGCGCCTATCCGTACATGCTGATCCTGGACGCCGACAGTCTTATGACCGGCGACACCATCGTCAGGCTGGCGGCGGCCATCGATCAGCACGCGGATGTCGGCCTGATCCAATCGCTGCCGGCGATCGTCAACGGCACCAGCCTATTCGCGCGCATGCAGCAATTTTCAGGCCGCGTCTACGGTCCGATCATCGCCCAGGGCGTGGCTTGGTGGCATGGCGCAGAGAGCAACTATTGGGGACACAACGCCATCATCCGTACCAAAGCATTCGCCGAACAGGCGGGATTGCCGCAACTGCCCGGCAGCAAGCCTTTCGGTGGCCATGTGCTGAGCCATGATTTCGTCGAAGCGGCGCTGATCCGCCGCGGCGGCTGGGCCTTGCACATGGTTCCCGCGCTGCATGGCAGCTACGAAGAAGGGCCGCCTTCGCTCACCGATTTGCTGGTGCGCGACCGCCGCTGGTGCCAGGGCAACCTGCAGCATGCCGCCGTGTTGCCGACGCGTGGCCTGCATTGGGTGAGCCGCTGGCATTTCCTGATCGGCATCGGCCACTACTTCACCGCGCCGATGTGGGCGATGCTGCTGTTGGTCGGCATCGCGATCCCGTTCGAGCATATCGGTTTGGCTTCCGAGGGCGGCTTGCGTGCCGCGCTTTCCCCGGCGGCTTATTGGAGGTCTCTCGATCCGGAACGGATCCTCTGGCTGTTCGCCGCCAGCATGGCCGCGTTGTTCGCCCCCAAGATCCTGGGCTACCTGGCCATGCTGGTGAATCCTGCGGAACGCCGCGGCTGCGGCGGCGCGCTGCGCGCGCTGCTGAGCGTATTGATCGAAAGCGTGCTTGCGGCGCTGATGGCTCCGATCGTGATGTACGTGCAGTCGCGCGGTGTGGCCGAAGTGCTCGCCGGCAAGGATTCGGGATGGGAATCGCAGCGTCGTGACGATGGCAGTCTGCCTTTGTCGGGACTGTTGAAGAGCTATGGTGGTCTGAGTTTCTTCGGGTTGCTTATCGGCATGTTGGCGCTGTTCGCTTCGCCTTCGTTGGCGGCCTGGATGGCGCCGGTGACCCTGGGGATGGTGCTGGCCGTCCCCCTCGTGGCCCTGACCTCGGCCCGCGGCCCCGGGCAGTGGCTGCGCAGGGCGAAACTGCTCAGCATCCCGGAAGAGACCGACCCGCCTCCCATCCTCAAGCGCGCCACCGCGCTGCGCCGGCGGCCGGTATTGCCGGCGCAGGACAACGTACCGGCGGCATAGGGCCCGCCGATCAATCGCGGTCAGCCGACGAAAAGTGCTTGGCCGCGAACCGGCCAGTTACAATTGCCGTCTGCGACGGGCCCATAGCTCAATGGTTAGAGCAGAGGACTCATAATCCTTTGGTTCCAGGTTCGAGTCCTGGTGGGCCCACCAACCAGTCCGGGTTTCTTTGGAATTTGTTGGAGCAAGCATAAGTTGGCCGTTTCGGCCAACTTTTACTAAAGGAAAACTCGGCTTGCTTGCAGGTCGGAGGCAACTGCGCTGTCCGATGAAGTTTGTCGCCTGTCCGACAGTCCCTTGCCGAATTCGATAGTTGCGGGCGATAGGAAAATGTCGCTTCGATCGGGCAAGGTGGCCGTCGACCTCCGAAGTAGAGTTAGAGGTTTGCTACCAGACGTCGCTTGCTGGCCGCCGATGGTTCGCCGGTAGCATTCAGCGAGCCGAAGTCAGCCTTTGTAGCGCCTGCCACCTTGGCGACTCGCCCCCTGTGAAATATGTACGTTTCGCCTCGCGCGCACGGTCATAGATAGTGTTTTTCGCGCGAACTGTCTGCATGATTCGCTCGCGATCAGCGCTTGAGTGGCACTCCGCGCTTCCAGGCGAACGATTTGCTTCGCTCTTGAAAGGGAGTCTGATCGGCGTCGCTCAGGGTTGTCTGGCAAGCGTGCGGAAATCGCGCGGCGTCATGCCGACGGTGGCTTTGAATTGGCGAGCGAACGCGCTCTGGTCGGCGAAACCGCAGAGCTGACCGATCGCCGCGATGCTCTTGTCGTCCTGCAACAGACGCATCGCCGATTCGATGCGCATCTTGGTCAGCAACTGCTGCGGTGTTAGTTGGAAAACTCGCCGAAAGTGGCGCTCCAGCTGCGCCACCGACACACCGGCCAGATCGGCCAGCGTCTTTATGCGCAGGTTCTCGCCGTGGTGCGCCTGCATGTACTTCAGCGCGCGGTTGAGTCGCTCGTACGCCGAATGCCGACTGTCGGGCTGGCCCAGATCGCGCGAAATTCCGACCACGCCGACCACTTCGTTCTGGTGGCACAGCGGCCGTTTGAAAGTCAGGCACCAGCCGGGAGTACGGTTGGGAAACAAGTGCACTTCGAGCTGGTTCTCTATCACCTCGCCATGCAGCACGCGGCGATCCTGCATCAGATAGTTGCCGCCCAGCGGCAGCGGGAAGACTTCCACCGTCGATTTCCCGATCACTTCGCTGCGGTGCTTGCGGCCCAGGCGCTGCACCAGGGTCAGATTGAGGTGGGTGTAGCGGCTCTCGTTGTCCTTGACGAAGAAAACCACGTCCGGCAACGCATCGAACAGGACTTGCATCTCGTCGGCGGAAATCATGGTGTCCATCGGTCGGGTCTCCTGCGGGAATCTGCGGCCTTCCGTCGCTTGCCGCATCGGTCCAAGTCGCGATCTCGATGCGCTGGATAGCGGATGACGCACGGCGCCATCGGGGCAATGGTCCGGAACGGAATACCGTTCTTAGTTAGCACAACGGCTGCATCGGGTATAGGAGCATACGGGGCAGCCCGCCGTCCGCATGTCTGCCGTCTTCCGCAGTGCCGGTTGGCGATGGCGTAGCGCATTGCGGTCGCGCGAGCCGGAGATGAACCGGGGACTGTATCGGCGGTCGCCGCATGTTTGGGCGCCGTTTGGGAGGTCGTGCATGGCGGAACCCTCTGCCATATGGGCCGGAAAACGCCTACGATTCCGCTGTTTGGCACGTGATATGGGCATGGCCCGCGCTTCATTCGGCGCTTCCCGCTAAGGCCGCGCTCCGCCAGCGATGGGGCGTCGCGGCAGGATTCAGCCGTTTCAGGACGGGCTTTTCGCAGTTAGGAATTATGCGGATTTCCGCATATGTTCGCGATAATCGTTGCTAGCCCGTGGCTGCGGCCGAATGTGAGCATGGCCCATGCTCAGCATTGACGTAATCGATTCGCACACCGGCGGTGAGCCCACTCGCGTGGTCGTCTCGGGATTCCCCGATCTCGGGGCCGGCACGTTGGCCGAACGCCGGCGCCGGTTCGCCGACGATTTCGACCATTGGCGCAGCGCAATCGCCTGCGAGCCGCGCGGTTCGGACACCATGGTCGGCGCGCTGTTGCTGCCAGCGGACGATCCGGAAGCCTGCACCGGCGTGATCTTCTTCAACAATGTCGGTTATCTCGGCATGTGCGGGCACGGCACCATCGGTGTGGTCCGCACGTTGGCCGAACTGGGCCGTATCGGGCCGGGCGCACATCGCATCGAGACGCCGGTGGGCACGGTCGGCGTGGAACTGCGCGAAGACGGGCAGGTATCGGTCGCCAACGTGGAAAGCTACCGCCATGCGGCCGGCGTTGTCGTCCAGGTGCCCGGTTACGGCGCGGTGCGCGGCGACATCGCCTGGGGCGGAAATTGGTTCTTCATCACCGATCAATCGCCGGTGCCGCTATTGCTCGAGCGGCAGCGTGAATTGACCGCCTACACCGAAGCGATCCGCCAAGCCCTGGAGGTCGCGGGCATCGCTGGCGCCGATGGAGGAGAGATCGATCATGTCGAGGTCAATGGCTCTTCGCCCTCACCAGACGCCGACGGCCGCAACTTCGTGCTGTGTCCCGGACTGGCCTACGACCGTTCGCCCTGCGGCACCGGCACCAGCGCCAAGCTCGCCTGCCTGGCCGCCGACGGCAAACTCGCCGAAGGGCGGGTGTGGCGGCAGGAAGGCATCCTCGGCAGCGTGTTCGAAGGCACCTACACGGCGACCGCGCGCGGGATAGCGCCACGCATCACCGGCCAGGCCTATATCACCGCTCGTTCGCGATTGCTGATCGAGGAGAACGACCCGTTCGCCTGGGGCATTCGCCCCGGAGAATCGGAACCGGAATGAAGGCTTACGACCTGGTCGTGATCGGTGCCGGCATCGTCGGCGCGGCCTGTGCCGAAGCGGCGGCCGGGGAAGGCCTGCGCGTGGCGATCGTCGAACCCGGCCCGATCGGAGGCGGCTCCACCGCCGCGGCGATGGGTCATCTGGTGGCGATGGACGACGATCCGGCCGAACTGGCGCTGTCGGCGTATTCGCTGCGTCTGTGGGATGCGTATTCCGATCTGGCCGAGGCCGAGTTCAGTCGCTGCGGCACCTTGTGGGTGGCGCGCGTGCCGGGCGAAATGAAAGGCGTGCCGGCCAAGGTCGCGCGTCTGGCGGCAGCGGGTCTGCGGGCGCGCATGGTTGACGCGCAGGAGTTGTACCGGCTCGAACCGCAGCTCGCGCCGGGCTTGGCCGGTGGCCTGCTGGCGCCGGCCGAAGCGGTGGTTTATCCGCCGCGGATGGCGCGATACCTGGTCGAACGCGCTTGCGCCCAAGGCGCGCATTTGTACGCCGGCCGGCGCGTGCTGGCGCTGACCGCCGATGGCGTGCGCCTAGACGATGGCGGCAACTTGTCCGGTCCGGCGCTGGTCGCCACCGGTTGCGCGCTGCCGGAGTTGCTGCCGGAATTGCCGATGCGGTCGCGCAAGGGTCAGTTGGTCATCACCGACCGTTATCCGGCGCAGGTACACCACCAATTGCTGGAACTGGGCTACGCCGACAGCGCGCACGGCGCTGCAGGCAGCAGCGTGGCGTTCAACGTGCAACCGCGCCCGACGGGACAGCTGCTGATCGGTTCTTCGCGCGAATTCGACGCAACCGACCGCAACGTCTCCGGTGCGCTGCTGCAGCGCATGCTGGAACGCGCCTTCGAATTCCTGCCGGTACTGCGCGATCTGCGGGCGATCCGGGTCTGGACCGGTCTACGCCCCGCCACGCCCGATGGCCGGCCCTACTTGGGTGCTGCACCGGAGCGTCGCGATGTCTGGGTGGCCGCCGGCCATGAAGGTCTGGGCGTAACTACCGCGCTGGGCAGCGCGCGCCTGCTGATGGATCTGATCCTCGGCCGCACCGCGGCTATCGATTCCGCTCCCTACGCGCCGGCGAGAGTGACGGCATGAGCGGTTCGGCGATCATCCGCCTGCAGGTCGACGGGCAAGCGATCGAGGTGCGCCGCGGCAGCAATGTGGCCGCCGCCATCGCCCAGGTGACGCCGTATTTCCGCCGTTCTCCCAGCGGCCAGCCGCGCGCGCCTTTGTGCGGCATGGGCGTGTGTTTCGAATGCCGAGTCGCTATCGACGGAGTGGGACAGCTGCGCGCCTGCATGATTCCGGCGCGCGAAGGCATGCAGGTGCGCACCGGTGGCTGAGCGCGCGCACGAACACTATGACGTGTTGATCGCCGGCGCCGGCCCTGCCGGTCTTGCCGCGGCGCGCACGGCGGCCAGCCATGGCGCGCGGGTGTGCTTGATCGATGCGCAGGTGCAGCCCGGTGGCCAGGTATGGCGTCATGACATCGCCTCGCCGCTGCCGCGCGCCGCGCGAAGGGTAATCGATTCGTTGTCGAACAGAATCGATTTCCTGGCGCAGACCCAGGTGCTGATGGCGCAGGAGCGAAGCCTGCTGGTCGATGGTCCGCAGGGCGCGCGCCGGCTTTCTTACGGCGCATTGGTGCTCGCCACCGGAGCGCGCGAATTGTTGTTGCCGTTCCCCGGCTGGACCCTGCCGGGTGTGACTGGCGCCGGCGGCGCGCAAGCGCTGGCCAAGCAGGGCTGGCCGATGACCGGCAAGCGCGTACTGGTCGCCGGCAGCGGGCCGTTGCTGCTGGCGGCGGCGGCGACCTTGCGCGCGCATGGCGCACGCGTGCTTGGGATTCTCGAACAAGCATCGCAAGGTGCGGTGCTGGGCTTCGCCGCAAGCCTAGTGCGCTGGCCGGGCAAGGCCGCGCAGGCGCTGGCGCTGCGCGCCCGCCTGCTTGGAATTCCTTACCGCACCGGGACCTTGGTGCGCGCCGCATTGGGCGAAGATCGGCTGCGCACGGTGGAAATAGAAGGCCCTCGCGGGGTTGAGCGGATCGAATGCGATCACTTGGCGGTGGGCTATGGCCTGGTGCCGAACGTGGAGTTGGCGCAGCTGTTGGGCTGCCAGCTGCTGCGCACCGGTGCGCACGCGCAGGTGGCGGTCGACGAATCGCTGCGCACCAGCGTCGAACACGTCTATGCGGCGGGCGAAGTCTGCGGCATTGGCGGTCGCGATACCGCTCTGATCGAAGGCGAGATGGCCGGCCATCATGCGGTCGGCGCCAGCGTCGCTGCCGCCGCGCTGCAATCGCACCGCCGGCATGCGCGCGCTTTCGCCGAACGGCTGCGACAGAGCTTCGCCCTGCGGCCGCGCGTGCATGCGCTGGCCGTTGAGGAAACGCTGATCTGCCGCTGCGAAGACGTACCGCTATCGGCGCTGCAGGGCTTCACCAGCCTGCGCGAAGCCAAGCTCGCCACGCGTTGCGGTATGGGCGCATGCCAAGGCCGTATCTGCGGTACGGCGCTGGCGGAGTTGGGCGTGTTTCCCACAGGCGGCCACGACGATGACGGCCGCCGGCCACCACTGTTTCCCATACGGCTGGCAACGCTGGCCGAATCCTTTTCCATCGACTCGCAAGGTGTACATTCATGAGCAATGCTTCTTTCTGGCGCGGCGTCCTGCCGGCCATCACCACTCCGTTCACTGCCGACGGCCGGATCGATCACGCGTTCCTCGCCGATCACGCGCAGGCGCTGATCGATGCCGGCTGCACCGCCATCGTGCCCTTGGGTTCGCTGGGCGAAGCGGCCACGCTCAGCTTCGACGACAAGCTGGAAATCCTGAAGACGCTGGTGAAAGCGCTGGACGGCCGCGCGCCGGTGGTGCCGGGCATCGCCGCTCTTTCCACCGACGAGGCCGTGCGCCTGGCGAAGGCCGCCAAGGAGATCGGCGTAGGCGGCCTGATGGTATTGCCGCCGTACGTGTATTCCAGCGACTGGCGCGAGATGGGCGCGCACGTGCGCGCGGTGATCGCCGCCACCGACCTGCCCACGATTCTTTACAACAACCCGGTTGCCTACAAGACCGACTTCAACCCTGCGCAGATCGCTGAACTCGCCGCCGAATTCCCGAACCTGCAGGCGGTCAAGGAATCTTCAGCGGATGTGCGCCGCTTCGCCGCGATCCGCGAACTCACCGGCGATCGCCTGGCGCTGCTGGTGGGCATGGACGATGCCATCGTCGAAGGCCTCAGCATGGGCGCGGTAGGCTGGATCGCGGGCCTGGTCAACGCCTATCCGAAAGAATCGGTGCGGCTTTTCGAACTGGCGCGCGATGGCGGTTATCCGGCGGCCAAGGAACTCTACGACTGGTTCCTGCCGCTGCTGCGCCTGGATACCGTGCCGAAGTTCGTGCAGCTCATCAAGCTGGTGCAGGAAAAGGTCGACCTGGGCAGCGAACGCGTGCGTGCGCCGCGGCTGGTGCTGGAAGGCGCCGAGCGCGAAGAGGCCTTGAAGGTCATCGACCGCGCCATCGCAACCCATCCGTGGCGCTGAGATGAGCGCCGCCACCGAACCGTTGTTGATCGCGGGCCAGTGGCAGCCGGCGCGGGAGTCGCTTGGTGCTTTCCGCGCAAGCGATCCTTCCACCGGCCAGGAGGTCGGTCCCTCGTTTCCGATCTGCGGCGCGGCCGACGTGGAAGCCGCGTTGGCCGCCGCAGTGACGGTGGCCGATGAACTCGCCGCTGCCGAACCGGAGCGGATCGCGGCCTTTCTCGACGCTTACGCCGACGCCATCGATGCCGATGGCGACACGCTGGTGACGCTGGCCAATACGGAAACCGCTTTGCCGGCGTCGACGCGCCTGCGCGGCAACGAATTGCCCCGCACCAGCGGCCAGTTGCGTCTGGCGGCCAAGGCCGTGCGCGGTTATGCCTGGACCCAGCCGGTCATCGATACCGGCGCCGGCCTGCGTTCGCATCTGGCGCCGCTGTCCAAGCCGGTGCTGATCTTCGGGCCGAACAATTTCCCGTTCGCCTTCAACGCCATCGCCGGCAGCGATTTCGCCTCGGCCATCGCCGCGCGCAATCCGGTGATCGCCAAGGCGCATCCCTCGCATCCGGCCACCAGCCAACGGCTGGCGCAACTAGCGCACACAGCGCTGCTAGGCGCCGGTCTGCCGGCGGCAGCGGTGCAGATGCTCTACCACTTCGACAATGCGTTGGGATTGGCGCTGGCCGGCGACGCGCGGCTGGGTGCGATCGGTTTCACCGGCAGTCGCGCTGGCGGACTTGCGTTGAAGGCCGCGGCGGATCGTGTCGGTGTGTTGTGTTACGCAGAATTGTCCAGCGTCAACCCGGTGTTCCTGTTGCCGGGCGCCCTGGCCGAGCGCAGCGAAGCGCTGGCGCAGGAATTCTTCGCTTCCTGCACGCTCGGCAGCGGCCAGTTCTGCACCAATCCCGGCATCGTGATCGTGCCGGAAGGCGCGGCAGGCGATGCCTTCGTCGCCGCAGTTAGCGCGCATTTCGCCGCAGCGCCGCCCAGCGTGCTGTTTTCGCAAGGCGTACTCGATCATCTGCAGCGCGGCGTAGGGACGCTGCGCGAAGCCGGCGCGCAGGTTCTGGCCGGCGGCGCTGCGGCCGAAGGTCCTGGCTACCGCTATTCGCCGACATTGTTGAAGGTGGATGCGGCGACTTTCCTGGCCAATCCGCGGGCCTTGCAGACCGAAGCCTTCGGGCCGGTCAGCCTGCTGGTGCGCGCGGCCGGAATCGAAGCAATGGCCGTGCTGGCCCGCGCGTTCGAAGGCAATCTAACCGGCACGCTCTATCGCGCCGCCGATGGCGACGACGACGCGGCTTGGATGACGATCGCCGCCGCATTGCGTCCGCGCGTGGGTCGGCTGATCGCCAGCAAAATGCCGACCGGCGTGGCGGTCAGTGCGGCGATGAACCATGGCGGTCCTTTCCCCAGCACCGGCCATCCGGGTTTCACCTCGGTCGGCATGCCGGCGGCGATCCGACGCTTCACCGCACTGCACAGCTACGATGGCGTACCCGATGCGCTGTTGCCGCTCGAGTTGCGCGATCGCAATCCCGGTCAGGTGCAGCGTCTGATCGACGACCGTTGGAGCATCGACGACGTGGAATGTGCGCCATGAGCGGCCCCGCGCAGATCGGCGGCCTGACGCGGGAGCAAGCGATGGTGCAGCTCGCGCCCTGGCCGGATCGTGCGCCGCCAATCCAGTCCGCCGAATATCAGCGGCGACTGGAACAGGCACGCGGTCTGTTGCGCGCGCAGAATGCGGACGCGCTGCTGATCGGTGCCGGCGCATCGCTGCGTTATTTCGCCGGCGTGCCCTGGGGCGCCAGCGAGCGGCTGGTGGCGATGCTGCTGACGCAGTCAGGCGATCCGTTCCTGATCTGCCCGGCGTTCGAGGAAGGCTCGCTCGATGCGGTTCTGAAGATTCCGGTCGAGAAGCGGTTGTGGGAAGAACATGAGGACCCTTACGCGCTGGTGGCGAAAACCATGCGCGAACAAGGCGCACGCACGCTTGCGCTCGATCCCGGCGCGGCTTTCGCGATTTCCGTCGGCCTGGGCGGCCTTCTCGGCGCAGCCAGCGTGGTCGATGCGAGCGCCATCGTCGATGGCTGCCGCATGCGCAAATCTCCGGCCGAACTGGCGCTGATGCAGCAGGCCTGCGACATGAGTCTGCACGTGCATCGCCTGGCTGCGGGACTGGCGCGCGAAGGCATCGGCACCGACGAGCTGGTGCGCTTCATCGACACCGCGCATCGTGCGCTCGGCGCCGACAACGGTTCCACCTTCTGCATCGTCCAGTTCGGCCATGCCACCGCTTTTCCGCACGGCATTCCCGGTGTACAGCATCTGCGCGAAGGCGAACTGGTGCTTATCGACACCGGCTGTACCGTACAAGGCTACCACTCCGACATCACCCGGACCTGGATCTTCGGCCGCGCCGATGCCGATCAGCAGCGGATATGGAACCTGGAGCAGGCCGCGCAACAGGCGGCGTTCGGCGCCGTGCGGCCCGGCGTTACCTGCGAATCGGTGGACCGCGCCGCACGCGATGTGCTCGAACGCGCTGGCCTGGGTCCGGACTACCGATTGCCGGGCTTGCCTCATCGCACCGGTCACGGTTGTGGTATGAGCATCCACGAAACGCCGTACCTGGTGCGCGGCAATACGACGCTGTTGGAGCCGGGTATGTGCTGCAGCAACGAGCCGATGATCGTCGTGCCGGGCCGTTTTGGTGTACGCCTGGAAGATCACTTCCATGTGACCGAAGACGGCGCGGCGTGGTTTACCCCGCCGTCGTCGGCGATCGACCGGCCATTCCTTTGACCTTGTGGTGCTTCCTGGAGCGCGTGCGATGAAGTCGATTCTCTCTCTGTTCACGCATCGCACTGATCGCGACGAAAACCAGCGGGGCATTCTCATGAACAGGCTCTTGATCGGCTTTGTCCTGCTCGCAGCCATGGCGATGGGCGGGAATGTCGCGGCCGCCGCATCCTCTGCGGCCCCAGCCGAGCGCTTCAAGACGCTGTACGAGCGCGAATGGGACTGGCGGCAAACGCAGTTCGCCGGCGCAGACGACGAAGACAGCGAGGGAAAGACGGCAGACCACTTGCCGAAAGTAGATCCCGCCACCCAGGCCGAGCGTACGCGCTACTGGCAGGACGTACTGCGGCAACTGGATGCCATTCCGGTTTCGGCGCTGCCAGAACAGGAACAGGTGAACTATCAGGTCTATCGCAACCAGATAGAAGTGCTGCTGGACCAGCAACGGTTCCATGCCTGGGAAATGCCGTTCAACAGCGATAGCGCCTTTTGGACCAATCTGGGATTCACGGCGCGCAAGCCGCTGCGCGATACCGAAAGCTATCGGTCCTACTTGGCGCAGCTGGCCGACGTTCCGCGCTATTTCGACGAACAGATCGACAACATGCGCGCCGGCCTGGTGCGCGGTTTCAGCGTGCCACAAGTGACGCTTAAAGGGCGCGATCAGTCCATCGCCGAAGTGATCGACGCCAAGGGCGAAGCCAACCTGTTCTACACCCCGTTCAAGCGGATGCCGTCCGTAATTTCCGCGACCGAACAGGCGCAATTGCGCGAACAAGCGTTGCAAACGATCGAAACCAAGGTGGTCCCTGCCTATTCCAAGCTGCTGGCCTTCATCCGCCAGGAATACACCCCGCAGGCGCGCACTAGCCTGGCGGCCCGATCCATGCCCGACGGCGAAGCCTATTACCAGGCGCAGATCCGCGAATTCACCACGCTGGACATGAGCCCGGACGAAATCCACGCGCTGGGGCTGAAGGAAGTGGCTCGATTGCGCGCGGAAATGGACGAGGTGATCGCGCAAGTCGGCTTCAAGGGCGACTTCGCCGATTTCCTGCATTACCTGCGCACCGATCCGAAGTTCTATCCGAAGACCGGCGAAGAGCTACTGATGCGCGCTGCCTGGATCGCCAAGCGCGTGGACGGAAAAATCGGCGAGTACGTCGGCCGTCTGCCGCGTCAGCGCTTCGCGATCGAGCCGGTGCCGCCCGACCTGGCGCCGTTCTACACCGGCGGTCGCGGCGGACCGACCACCTATCTGGTCAACACCTACAATCTGCCGTCGCGGCCGCTTTACAACCTCACCGCGCTGACCCTGCATGAATCCTCGCCCGGACATTCGCTGCAGATGTCGCTGGCCGCGGAGCAGGACGCGATGCCGGATTTCCGCCGCTACACCTATATCTCCGCGTACGGCGAAGGCTGGGCGCTGTATTCCGAATACCTGGGCATCGAAATGGGCATGTACGACACGCCCTACGACCGTTTCGGCTACCTGACCTATCAAATGTGGCGCGCGGCGCGGCTGGTGATCGACACCGGCGTGCACCACCTCGGCTGGAGCCGCGAACAGGCGCTGGCGTTCCTGCGCGACAACACCGCGTTGAGCGAGCACGAGGTCACCACCGAAGTGGACCGCTACATCGCCTGGCCCGGACAGGCGCTGTCCTATTACCTGGGCGAACTGACCATTCTGCGGCTGCGTGAAAAAGCCGAGCGGGCGCTTGGCGGCAAGTTCGACCTGCGCAACTTCCACGATGCGGTACTGGCCCAGGGTTCGGTGCCGTTGCCGGTGCTCGAACAGCGCATCGATCGCTTCATCGCCGAAGGCGGCAAGTCGCCCTGGCCGGAGAAGGACAAGAAATAGATTTCAGGCACACCGCATTTCCACCGCCAGGACGGCCTAACCGAGAGAGAACGCTATGGGCTTGCTGAACGACATGATCCGCCGGAAATCCGTGGAGACGATGCAGACCGAAGTGCGGAGCCGAGGCGAGTTGCGCCGCGTACTCGGGTTATGGCAGCTGACCGCGATCGGTCTGGGCGGAATCATCGGCGTCGGCATCTTCGTGCTGACCGGTACGGTCGCCGCGACCCAGGCCGGACCGGCGGTGGTGCTGTCGTTCCTGATCGCCGGCATCGCCAGTGCGGCGGCGGCACTGTGCTACGCCGAATTCGCTGGGCTGATTCCGGTCAGCGGAAGTGCCTATACCTACGGCTACGCGGTGCTGGGCGAGTTCGCCGGTTGGATGATCGGTTGGGACCTGTTGCTGGAATTCGCGCTGATCGCGGCGGTAGTGGCGGTGGGTTGGTCGGGCTATGTGCAGGCGCTGCTCGATGCCGGCGGCGTGCACCTGCCGCTATGGGCTCAGGGCGCCTACGGCACGGCGCCCGGCCGCTTCATCAATCTGCCGGCAGTGTTGATCTCGGTGCTGATCACCGCCTTGCTGGCGATGCGGATGGAGTGGGGCGCGCGTTTCAATATGCTGATCGTGGCGATCAAGATCGGCGCGGCGGTACTGATCGTGGCGGCCGGGGTCGCTTTCGTCGACCCGGCGCGCTGGCATCCCTTCATGCCGTTCGGCGTGCACGGCGTGGTCACGGGTGCGGCGGTGGTTTTCTTCGCCGTGTTCGGCTACGAGATGATGACTACCGCCGCCGAGGAAGCGATCAATCCGCAGCGCGATCTGCCCCGCGCGGTGATCCTGTCGCTGAGCATCGCGATGATCCTGTATTTCGCCATCTGCCTGGTGCTGACCGGAATCGTGCCGTACACCACGCTCGACAACGACGCGCCGGTTGCCCACGCCTTCACCGCCATCGGCCAACCCAAAGTGATGATCGCCATCTCGCTGGCGTCGATCTGCGGTATCACCAGCGTGATCTTCGCCAACCTGCTGGCCGGGGCGCGAATCTGGTTCGCCCTGTCGCGCGACGGTCTGCTGCCGGGCTGGTTCGCCAAAGTGCATCCGACCTGGCGCACGCCGCACCGCACCACCGTGCTGATCGGCCTGGTCACCGCGGTCGCCGCCGGCTTCTTCCCGCTGGACGAACTGGCCAAGTTGGTCAACATCGGCGTACTTGGCGCCTTCATCGTGATCTGCTCTTCGGTGATGGTGCTGCGCTGGAAGCGTCCCGAGTTGCAGCGTCCGTTCCGTACCCCGCTGGTGCCGCTGGTGCCGCTGATCGGCATCGGCTTTTCCGCATGGCTGATCTGGGGCCTGCCGACGATCACCTATGAGCGCTTCCTGATTTGGCTGGCTATCGGTTGCGTGGTCTATTTCGCCTATGGCATCCGCCACAGCAAGCTTGCCGGGCGGCCGGAGCCCGCGGCGTGAGGCGGCGCGGCGCTGTCTGGCTGGCGGCAACGCTGAGCTTGTTGCTGGGCATGGCCGCGCATGCGGCCACGCGCGAGATGCCGCGCTACGTCAGCGAAAACGGGCGCCACGCCTTGTTCGTCGACGGCGCGCCGTACAGCATCATGGCGGCGCAACTGCATAACTCCAGCGCCTGGCCGCAAGTGCTGCCGCAGGCGCTGGACCAGGTGGAGGCGCTGCACGCCAACACGGTGGAAGCGCCGGTGTACTGGGAACAATTCGAGCCGGAGCCCGGCCGCTACGACTACACCAACATCGATGCATTGATCGCGCAGGCCCGCACACGCGGCCTGCGCCTGGCGTTGCTGTGGTTCGGCACCTGGAAGAACGGTCAGATGCACTACGTGCCGGACTGGATCAAGCGAGACCGTGCCACGTATCCGCGCATGCTCGACGCCAATGGCGTGCCGGTGGACGTGCTCTCGCCGCATGCGCAGACCAACCGCGACGTCGATAGCCGTGCGTTCGCCGCGTTGATGCGTCATTTGCGCAAGGTGGACGAGGGTACCTACACCGTCATCCTGGTGCAGGTGCAGAACGAACCGGGTGCGATCGGCACCGTGCGCGACCATGGCGAAGCCGGCGAGCGCGCATTCCGCGAACAAGTACCCGAAGCGGTCGCCCGCGCGCTGTCCAAGCCTGCCGGTACCTGGACCGAAGTCTTCGGCCCCGGCGCCGCCGAGGCGTTCAGCGCCTATGCCAACGCTGTCTACATCGAACAGGTGGCAGCCGCCGGCAAGGCCGAATATCCGTTGCCGCTCTATGTGAACACCTGGCTGCGCTACAAAGGCAAGATCCACCCGGGCTTGGATTATCCCAGCGGCGGCGCGACCTGGAACGTGTTCGATCTGTGGCGCGTGGTCACGCCGTCGATCGACTTCATCGGCACCGACATCTACACCAGCGACTACAACGAATACACCAAAGTCGTGGACCAATACGCACGGCCGGACAACCCGGCCTGGGTTTCGGAAACCGGTTTCGAGGCCGCCACCGCGCCGTATCACTTCTATGTGTTGGGAAAAGGTGGATTGGGCTTCTCGGTGTTCGGCATCGACGGCAACGAAGACACGCCGGAGAACCGCGCGGCGACCGAAGCGTACGCCGCCGCCTTCGGGTTGCTGACGCCGATGCAGAGGATGTTGGCCAGCGCCGCGTTCGAAGGACGACTGCAGGCGGCGGTGGAAAAGCCGGGTACTCCGCAGCAAGACCTGCGCTTCGGTCCCTGGCAGGCCCGCGTTTCGTTCGGCGCGCCGATGTGGGGCGATGCGCCGGCGATCCTGCCGGGCACCCCCGACCACGCCGGTCGCGTGCTGGTGGTCCAACTGGAACCCGAGGTGTTCCTGGTTACCGGATTCCAGGGGCGAGTGGAATTCCAGCGCGATACCACCGATGGCAAATACGGGCAACTGCTGAAGGTGGAGCAGGGCCGCTACGTGGACGGGAAGTGGCGGACCGTGCGCTGGTTGAACGGCGATGAGACCGACTACGGGCTAAATTTCCGCGTGCGCGATCCGTACGTGCTGAAGGTCACCGTAGGCACACATTGAATCGGCGGCTGCGGATCGAAATGAGCTTATCTGTGTGCGATTCCGCACGGATACGCAAGGTCGCGGACAAGACGCCATCGGGTGCTTGCCGCAGCATGGCCGGATACGGGCTGTAGAAGTTCGGGAGCGTGGAAATGGACAGAAGGCGATTTCTGCAACATGGCTTGACCGCCACCGCAGTGGCCGGAGCCGGCTTCGTTGTCGACGGCGCAGCGGCGGCCGCTACGCCCGCTGTTACTGCGAAGCTGCCCAAGCCCAAGCTGCAACCTTTGGCGGAGGATGCACTGCAAGGTCATACCCGTCTCTGCGCGTTCCGCGAGGAGGGCGTCGAGTGGACCGTGTATGAAGATCTGCGTACGCCGGACGGTGCGATCAGTTTCGTCTGCGCCGATGGCATGGTGACCCTGGGCAAGCGCACGGAAGCGGCGTTTCCCAGCGACAAGCCGCCGTATTTCGGCATGAAACTCGCCGACGTGGCGCTGGCCGACGCCGACCTGCTGGCCAACCACTTGTTGCGGAACGGCGATCCGTCGGCGGAAGAAGTGCGCGATGCCGCACCGCCGCCGGCGTCGCTGCTAGATCCCAAGGATCATGATGGGCGCTGGCCTTGGACCACCTTCGTCGGTACGCGTGAAGCCGTCGATACCATGCCCATCCTGCCCAATGGACGCAGCCGCACCTGGCGTCCGGAGCATGCCTTCGCTCAACTCGGCGAAGTCGCGCTGATCAAGCGCAGGCATGAAGGACTGTTGGGCGGCTGGATGCCGGCGGTGCACAAGGTGATGCCGGTGTCGGCCAACCGCCACTACGACCTGTTGGTATTCGCCGACGTACGCGCCGAGGATCGTTTCATCGTCCAGACCTGGCACCGCACCGTGCTGGTGGAGAACGGCAAGGCGCTGAAGACGGTGTACACGCACAGCTATCCCGACTATCTGCCGCGGCGCGGGGGTGCGACGGCCGAGGATTTCTATCGCGGGCTGCTGGCGTTCGCGGGTTACTGGCAGGACCTGCTTGCCGGCACCGTCGAAGCCAGTCTGCCGGATCCGAGCTGGAACGACATGGCGCGCTTCGCTTTCGCCCGTGAACTGGTAGTGCGTCCTGGCGGTACTTATCCCAAGTACGGTGCGGTGGATCGCGACTATTACGGTAACGAGTACGACGGGTTCCAGGACACCTTCACCAGTTCGCTGTACGCCAATCTGGAGTGGGGCCGCTTCGACCAGGCCGCGGCGGTACTGGACGGCTACTTCACCTATTTCGTGCAGCCCGACGGCATGCCCAACATGCGCGGGCCGGAGACCGGGCAGTTCGGCCTGATCCTGTCGCTGATGGCGCGCTATCTGCACTACACCGGCGATGCGCCGCTGTTGCGCAAGCATCGCGGCAAGATAGAAGCCACCGCGCAAATCCTGGAAGAATTGCATGACCAGAGCCTGGCGCTGCCATCCGATGCGCCGGGCCATGGCCTGATCCACGGCTGGAACGAATCCGACGCCTGCCTGTTCCCCGATCCCACGCTGTGGTGGAAGCCCTACTACGCCAATAGCGCGTTGGCCGCGCGCGGCTTGGCCGATATCGCGCCGGTGTGGACGCATATCGGCGGCGCGGACGCACCGGCGACCGCGCGGCGTTGGAACCAGCGGTCGCAACGCCTGACTGCGCAGACCGAGCGCACGCTGCGCGCCAATGTCCGTCGCGATCTGAAGCCGCCTTACATCGGCCCGCTGCCGGGCGTGAAGCTGACGTTCCGCCAGTCGCTGCTGCAGGAAAATCCCAGTGAGCAGGGATGGCCGCACCGCGTCTATGCCGAACTGTTGCAGGCCGATGTGTTGCCCGACGATCTGGCGAACCTGGTGATCGACTGCGTACGCGGTCACGGCGGCACCAGCCTGGGTGTGGTCGCCAACATCGCGCCGCCGAGCAAGGACGCGCGCGACCTGCTCGGTTTCATTTCCTACGGCTATGCGCAGCAATTGCTGCGCCTGGACCGGATCGAGGAATACCTGCTGTTCCTGTACGCGCACCGCTATCACGTGCACACGCGCGGCGGCTGGACGGCGGGCGAGGTGAGCGGCATCACCGGCGGCATGCCGCTGTTCTGCATGCCGGCGCAGTCGACCATTCCGCTGCTGCTGCGTTGGATGCTGGTATTCGAAGACAGCGCCGGCGAGCAGTTGTATCTGGCGCGGGCGCTGCCGCGCGAATGGCTGGCAAGCGGCGAGACCATCGGTATTTCCGATGCGCCCACCCGCTGGGGCAAGGTCGGTTTCCAGTTGCGCGCCAATGCGCAGGCGCAGCGAATCGAGGGCCATGTCGACCTGCCATCCGGAGTGCCCGATGGCGTCTGGCTCAGCCTGCGCTTGCCAGCGGGAAAACGCCTGCTCGCAGCTACGGTGGATGGCAAGGAAGTGACGTTAGCCGGAAGAAACAGTGACGCATTGCGCATAGCGGGGCGTGCGGGAACGCGCGTGACTGTGCAGGCTGCCTATGCCTGAATGAATCCACCTGTGGAGAGTTTTCCGCAACGGCCTGCTGCAGCGCTGAGAGCGGCAGCTACGCTGCGAAGCTCTGCGCTCCGCGATATCGGCAGGGGATAAAAACATGCCGTATTCCGCATCCGAAAACGACAATTGCGACAAGACGCACCGGTCATTGTGCATGCAGGATGAGGGTAAGCCGGATCCATGACGCATGCGTGACATACGGACATGGAACGCGTTGAACGCCACGTCGCGTTTCCGTTCAGCGAACTGCGCGTCTGAACAAAACCGGAGGTGATGCAGAAAAATAAATGCTTTTGGTGGATGGTGGCCCGGCGACAGCGCCGGATGCGGACGGCGACGCTCCAGGGAAGCGCACGGAGCGATCCGTTGCGCTACATCTTCTCCACCGGCGAATCAGGCAGTACCCGTTCGGCCGCGCACAAGTGCTCGGCAAGCAGACGGGAAAGGTTTTTCGCGCCGCTGCCGTCACCGGTACAGACGCGGCGAATCCAGGCGTTTCTTGCGCTGGCGCAAGCCGGCACGGGCGCTCTTACCCCACGAATCCTATCGCCCCAATCGAAGCCGTCTGAGGAGACACCCATGCGATCCGCCGAAATAATGCTCGCTCCTTCCCGCCATCATCATCTCGCGATTCCGTTCCTAGCTGTTCCGCGTCCCCGCGCAACGTTGGTACGAGCCATTACGGTCGCGCTGATACTAGCCGCCGCCTGCTCGGCGCAGGCGCAGGAAACGCCGACTGCGGAGAGCGCTGGCGACGCCACCACTCTGGACAGCGTCACCGTCACCGGCTCTCGCATCCGCCGCGTCGACACCGAGACCGCCAATCCGGTTACCACCATCGGCCGCGAAGCCATCGAAGCCACCGGCAAGGCGACGCTGGGCGATCTGATCCAGGAGTTGCCTGCGATCGCCGGCAACGCCACCAACCCCAACGTCAACAACGGCGGCGGCACCGGCGCGTCCGCGGTCTCGCTGCGCGGCCTGGGCGAGAAGCGCACCTTGGTGCTGGTCAATGGCGTACGTCTGGCCTACAACGATATCAACAGCATTCCGGCCGCTATGGTCGAGCGCGTCGAAGTGCTGGGCGACGGCGCGTCCGCCGTCTACGGCTCCGATGCCATCGGCGGCGTGGTCAATTTCATTCTGCGCGACCGCTTCGAAGGCGTGCAGGCCAGCGCCGATTTCGGCCAGACTTCGCGCGGCGACGGCAGCCGGCGCAACTATTCGCTCACTGCCGGGCATGCCTGGGATCGGGCCAGCGTGGTCGGTGGCGTGTCCTACCACAAGATCGATGAAGTATCGGCAGCGCAACGCGCGTTCTCCAAGGATGCGCTGAATCTGGTCAATGGCGAGGCGGTCAGACAAGGTTCTTCGGCGACCCCCTTCGGGACGATCAGCTTCAACGACGGTTCCGCCGAAGCCGCGGCCCTGGCCGCCAGCGCGGGTTGCTCGCGCGTCACCCTCGATTCGGCCACCGGCAGCGGCCCTACCGACCGGGGCGACTATCACTGCTACGACGCCACGGCGGATTCCTTCAACTACCAGCCCTTCAATCTGCTGCAGACGCCGCAGGAGCGCACCAACGCCTTCGTGCTGGGCAGCTTCCGCCTGACCGACAACCTCGAAGCCTACGGCAACGCCTATTTCACCAAGACCCATTCGGCATCGATCATCGCGCCGGTGCCGATCTTCGCCATCGGCGACAATTTCCTGGTGTCGGAGAACAGCTACTACAATCCCTTCGGCATTAATTTCGGCGCCGATCGGGCCACTGGCACCACCTACAACACTTTCAATACGCGGCTGGTTTCGCTGGGCAACCGCCAGTACGAATACAACACCTACAATCTGCAGACCAACGCCGGCCTGCGCGGTGGTTTCGGCGACAGCTCCTGGCAGTGGGACGCCAATTTCAACTATGGCCAGGTCCGGCAGAAGTCGATCAACAACGGTTTCCTGAATTACGCTGCGTTCAATCAGGCGGTCGGGCCCTCGTTCCTGGACAGCGATGGAGTGGTCAAGTGCGGCGCCGCCGGCGCGGTCATCGCCGGCTGCACTCCGATCGACATCTTCAACACCAACGATCCGGCCACCGTTGAGGCGCTGAAAGCGATGGTCGTCAATCCGATCAGCACCAGCACTTACACGGTCAAGCAGTTCGAAGCAAACGCCAACGGCAATCTGTTCGATCTTCCCGCCGGGACGGTCAATCTCGCGGTCGGCTTGTCCTATCGCAAGGAAAGCACCTCGACCAAGACCGACGATTTGGCCGTGGCCGATCTGGAAGGTCTATGCGGCGTCGTCGAGTTCTGCACCACGGTGCTGAACGGCAGTTTCAACGTGAAGGAAGCCTATGCCGAAACCCTGATTCCGTTGCTGGCCGACAAACCTTTCGCGCACGCGCTGAACCTGTCTATCGGCACCCGCTTCTCCGATTACGATTCGGTGGGCAGCACCACCAACAGCAAACTGGCGCTGGAATGGCGACCGATCGAAAACCTGCTGCTGCGCGGCACGGTGTCGGAGGTATTCCGCGCGCCCAACATCAACGAGCTGTACGCCGGCATCGGTGGCGATGCGGCTTCGGCCATCGATCCCTGCAACGGTTATACCGGTGGCAATGACGTAGCTTGCGCCAACGTGCCGACGGATGGCAGCTACCAGCAGGCCGATCCACAGGTTTCCGGACGCACTTCCGGCGCATTGGTGGCCGGCTACGACGGCCTCAAGCCAGAAACCGGCAAGTCCTACGATTTCGGCGTGGTCTACGATCCGAAGTGGCTGGAAGGACTTTCGCTGAGCGCCGATGTATGGCGCATCAATCTGGTGGACACCATCGCCACGGTATCGGCGCAGACCGTGCTCAACCAGTGCTACGCCAATTCCGCCAGCGCGTTCTGCCCTCTGATCCACCGCAACGGCAACGGCACCATCTACTACATCGGCGAGCCGACGGTGAACCTGGGCCAGTTGTGGACAAAGGGCGTGGATTTCGGCGCGAACTATCGTCTGCCCGATACGCGCTGGGGCAGCTTCAACGCAAGCCTCAACGGCACCTATGTGGCGCGTTACGACATTAATCCCGATCCCACCGACCCGGGCACCGTGGTGATCCACAGCGCGGGCAAGTACACCTATTCCTATGGCAATTTCCCGCGCATCCGCGCGCTGGGTACGTTGACCTGGAAGCAGGGGCCATGGAGCGCCGCCTGGCGTATCCGCTACGTGGGGCACACCTCGATCGGCAGCACCGACGCAAGGCAGAATCTCTCCGCCGATTCGGCGCTGCCGGCGGTCGAGCGCGGGATCGGCTCGTATGCGTACCACAACCTGCAGGGCGGCTACGACTTCAGCGACTGGCATACCCGCGTCGACGTGGGCGTGGACAATCTGGGCGACAAACAGCCGCCCTTGTTCTACAACAACAACGCCAACAACGGTAATACCGATGTGACGACCTACGACGTGCTCGGCCGTTACTGGTGGGCGCGGGTCACGGTAACGTTCTGATCCACCAACGCGAGCCGCCCGTCCGTCCAGGCGGCTCGCGTTTTCCGCCGTCACGGATTTCCGTTGCGGTCAGCAGGAAAACGAGGATTCACTGCATGACCATCAGCCTTTCGAGACGGCGTTTCCTCGCCTGGAGCGCCATGGCGTCGGCGGCCGGCTTCGTCGGCTTCCCGCTCGAAGCGGCGGCATCCGTACCGCAACGGGCACGGGCGGTCCCGCTACGCAACGTACGGTTGAAACGGTCGATGTTCCTGGATTCGCTGCAAACCAACCGGCGCTACATGCTGCAGTTGGAGCCGGATCGCCTGCTGCACAATTTCCGCCAGTACGCCGGGCTGAAGCCGAAGGCACCCGTCTATGGCGGCTGGGAAGCGGATACCATTGCCGGGCATACGCTCGGGCACTATCTCAGCGCGCTATCGCTGATGCATGCGCAGACCGGCGACACCGAATGCCTGTCGCGTGCGGATTACATCGTCGCCGAACTGGCGTTGTGCCAGGCACAAGCCGCCGATGGTTACGTGGCCGGTTTC
This sequence comes from Pseudoxanthomonas sacheonensis, assembly GCF_031455975.1. Taxonomy (GTDB): domain Bacteria; phylum Pseudomonadota; class Gammaproteobacteria; order Xanthomonadales; family Xanthomonadaceae; genus Pseudoxanthomonas_A; species Pseudoxanthomonas_A sacheonensis_A. The sequence continues at coordinate 1,085,871 of NZ_JAVDTT010000002.1, forward strand.
ACCCGCAAGAACCGCGATGGAAAGATCGAAAGCGGGCGCGCGGTCTTCGATGACCTCAGGCAGGGTAGGGTCGAAACCCAGCCCTTCAGCCTGAATGGAAGTTGGGCGCCGCTGTATACCTGGCATAAGCTGTTTGCGGGCCTGCTGGACGCGCACGTGCATTGCGGTAATGCGCATGCGCTCGAGGTGGCGGTGCGTTTGGGCAATTACCTCGATGCGGTGTTCGCGCAACTGGACGATGCGCAGATGCAGCGGGTGCTGTCGTGCGAGTTCGGTGGGCTCAACGAATCCTTCGCCGAACTCTATGGCCGCACCGGCGACCCGCGCTGGCTCCGGTTGGCCGAACGCCTGCGCCACCGCGAAGTCATGGACCCGCTGGCCGCGCAGCAGGACAAACTCGACCGGCTGCACGCCAACACACAGATTCCGAAACTGATCGGCATGGCCCGCCAGTTCGAACTGACCGGCGATCCAGAGCCCTCGGCAGCTGCGCGTTTCTTCTGGCTTACGGTCACCGCGCACCATACCTATGTGATCGGCGGCAACGCCGACCGCGAATACTTCCAGGCGCCGGATACGATCTCCAAGTTCGTCACCGAACAGACCTGCGAGCACTGCAACAGCTACAACATGCTGAAGCTGACCCGGCACCTGTATCGCTGGACGCCACGGGCCGCCTATTTCGACTACTACGAACGCACCTTGCTGAACCACATAATGGCGCAGCAGCATCCGGGCACCGGCATGTTCGCCTACATGATGCCGCTGATGGCCGGGGCCAAGCGCGAGTTCTCCACTCCGTTCGACGATTTCTGGTGCTGCGTCGGTTCCGGGATGGAGAGCCATGCCCAGTTCGGCGATTCGATCTACTGGCGCGACGACGAGGACGAAACCTTGTTCGTCAATCTCTATATTCCTTCGAGCCTGGACGACGACCCTTCCGGCCTGCGGCTGGAGCTGGACAGCGACCTGCCTTTGGGTGGCGAGACCCGCCTGCGCATAACGGCGGCACCGGAAGCGGCGCAGCGCATTGCGCTGCGGATCCCCGGCTGGGCGCAGTCGTGGCGACTTACGCTCAACGGCAAGCCCGTCCGCGCAGAATTGGCCGACGGCTACGTGCGCCTGCGCCGCCGCTGGCGCGCAGGCGACATGCTGACCCTGGAATTGCCGATGCCGTTGCGCCTGGAACCGAGCGACGATCCGGACGTTGTGTCGGTGATGCGCGGTCCGTTGGTGCTGGCGGCCGATCTGGGTTCAACGGAACAACCCTACGCGACACAAGCCGATCCGGTGTTGGTGGCCGAAGGCGACGTGCTGGCGGGATTCGCACCGCAGGAAGTCTCCGGACGTTATCTGGCGACCGAGGTGGTGCATCCGGGACCGTTGGCGTTCGTGCCGTTCTACGCGCAGCACGACCGGCGCAGCGCGATCTATTTCGGACGCCTCGCCCCACAGGCGTGGAGGGAAGCGCAAGCGAGGCAAGCGGCGGCTGCCGAGGCCATGGCGCGATTGGATGCCGAAGCGATCGACCGGGTCGAACTGGGCGAAGAAGCATCGGAAAAGGCGCATCGCCTGCGCAGCGAGTTGTCCTACAACGTCGAGTATCGACGGCGGAAAGGACGCGACGCCCGCAGCGGTGGATTCGTCGAATTCGATCTGCGCAACCAGGCCGGTCCGCTGCATTTGCGTCTGCGCTACTGGGGTGGCGAGCATCGACGGCGCTTCCGCATTCTGGCCAATGGACATCTGGTAGCCGACGAAGTGCTGGACGGCGATCGCGGCATCCGTTTCGTCGATGTCGACTATCCGTTGCCTGCCGCTGCTACGAAAGGAAAGGCTTTGCGGGTGCGCATCGAACCGGAAACCGGCTTCAGCGCCGGCCCCGTGTTCGGCTGCTGGCTATTGGCCGGCACGGAGGCATAAGAAGGCCGCGCTGCGATCATCGGAAATAGTAAGTGACGTACCTTGGACAAGCTATGGGTGAGCAGCAAGTGGAGATTAACAGTCAGAAGCGGGCATTCTTACTTGACCGATATCACGGCGCAGCCGGAAAGCAGCACCGTGATAACCATGACTGTCAGCACCTCAGACCACCTCAGTCCTTGCCCTCCAGAGGCAGCACGAGAAAGACTTCAAGCCCGCCCCCTTCACGAAGCGCTGCGTTCACGCGGCCTCCGTGCATCTCTATCGCCCGTTGCGCGATCGCCAAGCCCAAGCCCACGCCGCGGATCGGCTCGCTGCCTTCCACCCGGGTGAAGGGTTGGAAGATCGCCTTCAGCATATCGGGTGGCACGCCCGGGCCCCGATCGCGCACGAGCGTTTCTAGCGCCCTGCCATGGCCAGTCACCCTTGCGTGAATTTCAACCGTGGCACCTTCCGGGCTGAACTTGACGGCATTCCGAATCACGTTCTCGAACGCGCGGTAGATCAACTCACCGTTGACGTTCGATATGAAATGGTCCGGAGCATCGATAGCGACCGAGCGCGAAGAAGCCCGTGCCTCGAAATCGGCGTCCTCTGCGATCGCGTGCAACAACTCGACGACGTCCACGCGCTCATGAGCCACCTCTACCGATCCCGACTCTATTCGATGCAACGTCAGCAGTTCCTCGATCAGCGCGTCGAGCCGTTCGCTCTCTCGCTCGATGCGACTGATCATCGCGTCGGTCTGCGTCGAATCTTGACGCAGCAATCCGATCGCCGCCTGGATGCGCGTCAGCGGCGAGCGTAATTCATGGGAAATATCATGGAGCAGGATGCTGCGTGACTCGGTCAGCTGCTGCAACTGCGTCGCCATGCGATCGAAATCGTGCGCCAGATCGACGATTTCGTCGCTGCGGTTGCCCATCAGAGGTTGCACACGCGTATCAAGACGACCCTCAGCCATCCGGTGCAGCGCCCAGTGCAAGTGCTGCAAGGGGCGCGAAAGGTACCAAGCCAGCGCCAGTCCTGTAATGAGGATCGCGATTCCTGCCGATACCAGCGGCACTATCGGCAGCACGCCAATTCGCGCGATCCTTGCGTCCTCCGGCGGAGTCATACCAGTGAGATGAAAATAGGTTGCCGCCCCCGTGATCGTCAGGATCATGCTGATCCACAGCGCCAGCAAGAGCTTCCAGAACAAGCGCCCGGGTTTCCACTTGAACATCTCAGTCCTCCAGAAGCTGGTAGCCCAGCCCCCGCACGCTCTGGATCCAGGACTGGCCGTCCGGACGGGTGCCCAGCTTCTGGCGAATGCTGCTGATATGCACATCGATACGACGATCGAACCGGGCCAGGGGACGGTCGAACGCCTGCTGGGAAATGTCTTGCTTGCTGACCAACTGTCCGGAATGCCGCGCGAGCACCTCCAGCAAGCTGAACTCCGTGCCGGTGAGTTCCAATGACGCGCCGCGCCAGGTGGCTTGTCGGTTTCCTGGCCACAACGTCAACTCGCCGACCTGCACCATGCGCTGAGCGGCAGCCATACCCGAGGATCCGCGACCTTCCGTGCGCCGCAAGATCGCGCGGATACGCGCCACTAGTTCACCCGGTGTGCAAGGTTTCGGCACGTAGTCGTCGGCGCCCAAATCGAGCCCGACGATGCGGTCGATATCATCGCCTCGGGCCGTGAGCATCAGGATGGGAACGGGACTGGTGGCGCGGATACGGCGCAGCGCTTCGATGCCCGAGAGGCGCGGCATCATGATGTCCAGCACCACAAGTGCGTAATCGCGGGAAATTGCTTCCATAACACCGGTCTCGCCATCGCGGACCGTTGTCACGTCGAAGCCTTCCCGCACCAGGTACTGCGAGAGCATCGAGGTGAGATCGACGTCGTCGTCGACGAGTAAGATTTTGACCATGCCCACAGTATCTACCGGAATTTTTCGGGAAACACTCGTTTCTGCGGGAATTTACCCAATTTAACCTCGCCAAACAGCAGCCAACGATCGGCGCTCCTACGATGCCGCCTACCCTTTATTCCGTGTCATGCGCATGCAGGAATTCTCCCTTCTCCGCGCCGCGCTATGGGCGAGCCTAACCCTGGCGCTCGCTTCCTGCGCGGTCGGTCCCACCTATCGCGAGCCGGTTCCTGAGGCGCCACCCGTCTGGAGCGCACCGTTGCCACATGAAGGGGATGTCGCAGCCATCGCCCAGTGGTGGCGGCAGTTCGACGATCCGCTGCTGGAACGCCTCATCGCGATGGCCGAGGCCGACAGTCCGTCGCTGACCAAGGCATGGGCGAATATCGAAAAGGCGCGTGCCACGCTGACTTCCGCAAAGGCCGGGGGCCTTCCCGCCGTGACGGCGGGTGGTTCGGCAACTCGTGGCAAGCAGCAGACGCAGAACGGAACGGAGGCGATTTCCGAAACCCACAGCGGCGCGCTGGACGCATCGTGGGAAATCGACCTGTTCGGCAAGGCCCGTCGCAGCGCGGAGGCCGCACAGGCGCGCGTGGACGCGCGGGTGAGCGACTGGCACGACGCCCGCGTTTCGCTGGCCGCCGAAGTGGCGGACACCTACGTGCAGTACCGAGCCTGCGGGCTGCTTGCCGACACCTACGCACGCGAGCTGAGATCGATGACGCAGACAGAGCAGGCGACCGCGGTCTTAGTCCAAGCGGGCTTCCGGGCGCGATCCGAGGGCGCGCTTGCCCGGGCGAGTTCGGCCAGTACCCGCTCGACCCTGGTTTCGCAACGTGGTCAGTGCGATCTGTTGGTGAAATCACTGGTCAGCCTCACTGGAACCGACGAGACCAGCTTGCGTGCGTTGATGATGACGGGCGACGCAAAGCTGCCGCAGCCAGCGGGATTGGATGTGCAAAGTATCCCCGCACAGGTGTTGCGGCAGCGGCCCGATTTGGCTTCCCTGGAGCGGGAGCTGGCGGCTGCCAGTGCGGAGATCGGCGTCGCCCAAGCCGACCTGTACCCCAGCCTGTCTCTCTCCGGCTCCATCACGGTATCGGCGAGCGATCTGGCCTCCTCGGCGACGACCTGGTCGTTCGGACCTTCTTTGTCGATTCCTCTCTTCGATGGCGGTAAGCGCCGTGCCGCTGTGGAAAGCGCGCGAGCAGGCTACACCGCCGCGATCGCCGACTATCGGCAAGGCACGCGCAACGTGGTGAAGGAAGTCGAACAGGCGTTAGTGAATCTGGACAGTTCGGGTCGCCGGGCCGAAGACGCCAACATCGCGGCCCAGGAATACCGTCGCTATTTCCAATCGACCGAAGCCAGCTGGCGCGCAGGACGAGAAAACCTCCTCACGCTGGAGGAGGCACGACGTAGCGCGCTTTCCGCCGAGATCCAGCAGATCACACTGCAACGAGATCGCATTTCCTATTGGGTCGCGCTCTACAAAGCCCTTGGCGGAGGTTGGCAATTCGATAGTCACGCGTCGTCGCCTGAAACGATGGCAGAGCAAGCGGCAAACCAACAACGGGGTGAACCTTGAATCGAAAGCTTCGTATCGGCGTCATCGTCATGGCGCTGCTGGCCCTAGGCCTAGTCGTCTGGCGGATACTGTCCGGCGGGACCGAGTCCTCGGAAGACGCACGCGCAGCAAGCGCCTTGACGGTCCAGATCGTTGCGCCGCAGGCGCAGACCTGGCCGCAGTCTGTGGTGGCCAGTGGTCCGCTCACCGCATGGCAGGAAGTCATCGTCAGCCCAGAAACAGGAGGGCTGCGCATCGCCGAACTGCTGGTGGACGTAGGCGCGAAAGTCGAGCGGGGGCAATTGCTCGCGCGCCTAGCCGACGACAGCCTGCGCATGGATTTGCGAATGCAGGAGGCCTCGGTGGCACAGGCCTCCGTGTCGCTGGATCAGGCTACATCCGACCTGAAGCGAGCACGCGTCGTGGAAGACAGCGGTGCCCTATCCGAACAGCAGTTGGAGGAGTACCGCGTCGCCGAGGCCAAGGCGCGCGCGTCGCTGTCGTCGGCCAGGGCGGAATTGGACAGCATCAATTTGAAACTCAAACAGACCCGCATCGTGGCGCCGGACAACGGCTACGTCTCGTCCAAGTCGGCGGTGCTCGGCAACGTCGTCAATGCGGGCGCCGAACTTTTTCGTTTGGTGCGCAAGAGCCGCGTCGAATGGCGGCCGGAGTTGGATGCCCGCCAATTGAGCCTGATCCAGACTGGACAATCGGTGGGTGTCATGCTGCCCAGCGGCGCACAAGTGCTTGGCGAGGTACGGGAAGTGGGCCCTACGCTCAGCGAAAAGACGGGTCGTGCCACCGTGTATGTCAGCCTACCCACGGACAGCGCGGCGCGACCAGGCATGTTCGCCAATGGCGAGATAGCGCTCGAGTCCAAGTCTGCGGTGACATTGCCGCAATCGTCCATCGTCTCGCGCGACGGGCGCTCCTACATCTTCCTGCTCGATGCACAGAACAAAGTCAGCAGTCGCGTGGTAGCCATCGGGCGCAGGCAGGGTGACCGCATCGAGATCCTGACCCCCATCGACGGCAAGGCGCGCATTGTGGCTAGCGGCGGCGCGTTCCTTTCCGAAAATGCCCAAGTCACCGTGGCCCCGGTCGGACAGGCCAGGACGAGTGCCGTGCTATGAATTTCTCCGCGTGGGCCATTCGCAAACCCGTTCCTTCGCTGCTGCTGTTCGTCCTGCTGACTGCTGTCGGCCTGATCGGCTTCCATAAGCTGAAGATCCAGGACTTCCCGGACATGGATCTGCCCACTGTGCAGATTTCCGCTTCGCTGGAGGGTGCGGCGCCCTCGCAACTGGAAACCGAGGTGGCGCGCAAGATCGAGGACAAGCTGGCCTCGCTGACGCGCCTGGACCATATCACCACCACGATCACCGATGGCGCGGTCAACATTAGCGTCACCTTTGACTTGGACAAGGATGGCGAAGAAGCCCTGAGCGAAGTCCGTAACGCGGTGGACAGCGCCCGTGCCGAGCTTCCCGCCAGCATGGCTGCGCCCACGGTATCGAAGATCACGTCCGCCGGTTCGTCGCTGCTGACCTACACCATTGCCTCCCCCCGCATGGATGAACAGGATCTTTCCTGGTTCGTAGACAACAAGGTCTCCAAGGCGCTGTTGGCGGTGAAGGGCGTGGCCTCGGTCGCACGCGTTGGCGGCGTCACCCGCGAAGTCCACGTGGATCTGGATCCCACGCTGATGGCCGGAATGGGCGTGACGCCTTCCGACGTGTCCCGACAGCTCAAGGCCGTGCAGAAGGAAAGCTCCGGTGGGCAAGGCGACGTGGGCGGCCAGCGGCAATCAGCCCGCACTATCGCCACAGTCGGAAGCGCGGCCGAAATCGCCGCCATTACCATCCCGCTGACCGACGGCCGCTACGTGCGCCTGGACCAGATAGCCCGCGTGAGCGATACCCACGCCGAGCGCAGTTCACTGGCGTTCCGCGACGGAAAACCGGTAATCGGCTTCCAGATTACCCGCTCCCGCGGGTACTCCGACGTTGGTGTGGCCACAGACGTGCGCAGCGCCATCGATGCCTTTGCCAAGGCCCATCCGGAGACCACCATCGACGAGGCCAGCAACACCGTTGCGCCCATCGAAGAGAACTACGAAGGTTCGATGCACCTGCTGATCGAAGGCGCGCTGCTGGCGATCATCGTAGTGTGGTGGTTCCTGCGCAACTGGCGCGCCACGTTGATCTCTGCCACCGCACTGCCCTTGTCGATCATTCCGACCTTCCTGGTCATGTGGCTGCTGGACTATTCGCTGAACACAGTGACGTTGCTGTCGCTTTCCCTGGTCGTCGGCGTCTTGGTGGACGATGCCATCGTCGAAATCGAGAACATCGAGCGCCACCTGCAGATGGGAAAGACGCCCTACCAGGCCGCGATGGAGGCCGCCGACGAAATTGGTCTGGCGGTGATCGCCACGACCTTCAGCTTGGTCGCGGTGTTTCTGCCGACGGCCTTCATGAGCGGCATCCCGGGGCTGATCTTCCGCCAATTCGGCGTGACCGCATCGGTCGCGGTGCTGGCTTCGCTGCTGGTTGCGCGCTTGTTGACCCCAATGATGGCAGCGTACCTGCTGAAGCCGGCCAAGCCGAACGCCGTGGGCCACGAGGAAGCTGCCGACAGCCCGATCATGAGCCGCTACCTGCATTGGGTGCGCAGTGCGTTGGCCAAGCGCAAGACCACCATCGTCGGCGCGAGTCTGTTCTTCGCCCTCGCCATGTTGGTCATCCCTTTCCTGCCCACCGGCTTCATCCCGGTTAAGGACCAGGCCCAGTCGCGCATTACCTTGACCCTGCCGCCGGGCAGCACTCTGGAAACCACGACAGCAACCAGCCAGCAGGCGGCCAAGCTCCTGCAGTCATTGCCGGAGGTGCGCAGCATCTTCGTTGCCGCGGGCACGTCAATGTCCGACAGCGGGCCGGGGTCGGTCAGCGCTTCGAGCGACGTGACTAGTGCGACGCTGACCGCCGATCTGGTGCCGCGCGGCGACCGCGACCTCAAGCAGTCGCAGGTCGAAGCGAAGATGCGTGATTTGCTGCGCGGCCTGTCGGGCGTGCGTGTTGCGGTGGGCGGTGGCGGCGTCAGTGGCGAAACCCTGGGCATCACGCTGGCCAGCGACGATCCCGATATGCTCGCTTCCACCGCCACCAAGATCGAAGCGGAACTGCGCACCCTGAAGGGCATCGGCAACGTCACGTCCAGCGCTGCCCTTCAGCGCCCCGAAATCCAGGTACGCCCCGATGCCGCGCGTGCCGCCTCGCTGGGCGTCACCTCCGAGGCGCTGGCCGATGCCGTGCGCCTGGCGACCTACGGCGACTATTCGACCACCCTGCCAAAACTCAACCTGCCGGAGCGGCAGATCCCGATCCGCGTGCAGATGGATCCCGCCGTGCGCGACGACATGGTGTCGGTGTCGCAATTGCGCGTGCAGGGCAGCCAAGGCACGGTGAGTCTAGGTTCGGTCGCCGACATTTCCATGGGCAGCGGTCCGTCGCAGATCGCCCGCCTGGATCGTTCGCGCAATGTCACCCTCACCGTCGAGCTGAACGGGCGTTCGATTGGCGAAGTCCAGAAGGAAGCCATGCGCTTGTCTACGCTGAGCGCGTTGCCTAATGGCGTGCAGCAGGTCGAACAGGGTGAATTGCAACGCATGTCCGAACTGTTCGCCAGCTTCGGGCTGGCCATGGCCATCGGCATCTTCTGCATCTATGCCGTGCTGGTACTGCTGTTCCACGACTTTCTTCAGCCCGCCACGATCCTATGCGCCTTGCCGCTGGCACTGGCGGGCGCGCTTCTCGCCCTGTGGCTAACCAACCAGTCGTTCTCGATGCCGGCTGTGATCGGGGTGCTGATGCTGATGGGCATCGTGACGAAGAACTCCATCCTGCTGGTTGAATACGCCATCCTGGCACGACGCGAACGCGGGATGAGCCGCTTGGAGGCGCTCATCGACGCTTGCCACAAGCGCGCACGTCCCATCGTCATGACAACGATCGCGATGGGCGCCGGCATGTTGCCGAACGCGCTCGGACTAGGCGCCGAACCGAGCTTCCGGCAGCCGATGGCGATCGTCGTCATTGGCGGTTTGATCACCTCGACGGTGCTGAGCCTGCTCGTCATTCCCGTGGTCTTCACCTACGTCGATGACCTGCTGGAATTCGGACGCCGCTGGTTCTCGAAGCAAAGCGAAACGACAGCGCCAGCCGCAGCTGGCGGCGTTCGCACGGATGAGCCTTGATTACAACCACAAGGATGGGATGCCAATTCAACCCTCCCACCTTCTCTGCCGGTTTTGACCGGCGCACGAGATAAAAGCATGCGTTTCCTATCCAGAATTAAGTTTCTGCTCGTGGCCTTGGCTTTGATGTTGTCGCTGTCTGCTTGCGCGTCCATTGGCCCGCGGCCACCGCCCGCTCCGGGTCCACTCCCGATGGCTCCCGCCGTTGCGCCGACACCGGCTCCGCTGCCACCGCATCCTTGACTCCTAATGAGGAAGAAAACGAATCGATAGCATCGAGGATGCCATCGATTCTTCGGGCAGGGAATTATTTCAACATTCAATCATCGAGAATCAATAATGAATCGAATCACTTTCTACACGGTCTTCATTCTCGCTATAGCCACGCCAACCCGCGTATTCGCACAGATTTCCGTGCAACCGGGAAAATGGGAACTGACCAGTACGTTCAAAGGGCTTCCCTTCGGCGACGGCGGGGAGCGTACCCACACCGTATGCCTCACGCAGACAGCGCTGCAAACAATTCCCGAGAAGGCGCTGATCGAAGCCTCGCCGCCGCCGAGTGATGGCGCGGATAGGCATCCAAGTCCGCGATGCGATTACCTCCAGGTGCGCCGTGACGGCGCGAAGTCGTCGTGGTCGACAAGTTGCAGTGAGCCAAAGGCGACGGGCAGCGGCAACGCAACAGTGCATTCGCCGCAGCGAGTGGAACTGCACGAAGAACTAGAGGTGAAGATGGGATTCAAGTCCCGCCAGATTCGCCATGACATCCGGGCTCGGCGCGTTGGCGATTGCCCTTGATGTCTGGCTCTTTCACTTCAAACTTGAGTCCAATTCTCCTCATGGCAGCTTCCTCGCGATGCCCATCTTTCCCTTCGACTGGGGACGTACATGGGAGATTACGTCGCTAGCTTGGGAGCTTTGTGGGGTTCTAGTTATGGAAATCGTCTTAAGATGCAAGGAGATCCAATGCGACTACCGCCAGCACCGGTCCGGCTGATCCGCGGCCGTCTTATCGAGCACCAAGTACCCCCGCGATAGCCCATGTCCGCCAAGAGAATGACCAGAGCCACTTCTGGCCGACCGTTCATTCATGCCCCCAACTAGTTTCAGAAACCCCCGCCGAAAGTGAACTGAAGTCTTTCGATCTCATCGTCGTCGCCCTGGCGAAGCGGGAAGGCATAGCTGATGGAAATCGGGCCGACAGGCGCGCGCCAAAGCAATGAAATGCCAGTAGACACGCGGAACTCCGCGGTATCGACGCTGTCCACGTCGGCAAAGACATTGCCGAAATCGACGAACGCCGAGACGCGTGCGGCCTTGGAGTCGAAAAGTTTGGGGAAATACATTTCCAACGAGCCGGTGGTCTTGACCGCACCGCCCAAGGGTTGGCCATCGGCGTAGGAAGAGGTGGGCTCGGAGCGCGGGCCGAGAGTGTTGTCCCTAAAGCCGCGGATTGAGCGGACACCGCCGGCGTAGAAGTTCTCGAAGAAGGGAAGCCCTGTGGCGGTTATGGTGGATACTTCGCTGGAACCGGACTCACATTCGGAACCTGCTTTGACGATGGGATCAGACCCTTGTACCTGGCAGAACCTGCGCGTGGTGTCCTGGCCATAGCTGTCGCCATAGCCCAGTTCTAAGCGCGTGTTGAGGACCAGGAACGGAGCCAGCGGGATGTATTTGGAGAACTCGTAGTTGAGTTTGAAATATTCCACGGTGGAACCCGGCAGGGTGATTTCCGCCGATGTGCGCTGATAGGTGCCTCGCGTGGGCATGAAATAGTCGTTGCGGCTGTCGCGCGCCCATGCCAGTTCGGTGCGCCACGCATGGAAGGTGCGATGGCCTATGGCGTCGATGTAGTCGATGATGGCCTGGGGAGTCGATCCGCTATAGGTGGATACCTCGTTGGAGTCGATGCCAAAGGCCACGGAGACCGAATCGTTCTCGGTGATAGGCAAGCCCAAAATGGTTCGGGCCGCGGCATTGGTGGTGGCGTAGTAGGCGGTGTTGTAATCAGAGTAATCGGTCTCGCTCCAGGACAGGTTATAGCCGAGCGAGGCGCCGCCATCGGTGAAGTAGGGGTTGGTGAAGGAGAAAGCGTAGCGGTCTTGATAGGTGCTACGCGAGGCACTGACGGCCACGCGGTTGCCGGTGCCCAAGAAGTTGTTCTGGGACAGATCGATTGAGGTGGTCAGGCCTGAGGATTGGGAATAACCCAGGCCGAACGAAAAACTGCCTGAGCTGGTTTCCTTCACCGAATAGACCAGGTCCACTTGGTCGTTGCTGCCCGGAACTGGCGGGGTTTCGACATCTACGGTTTCGAAAAACCCCAGGCGTTGCAGCCGGATCTTCGAGCGATCCACCGCCGCTTGGGAATACCAGGCGCCTTCGAACTGGCGCATTTCACGACGCAAGATCTCATCGCCGGTGCGTGCGTTGCCCTTGAAGACGATGCGCCTTACGTTGACCCGAGGGCCGGGCACCACCTGCAGGTTGATGGCGACGGTGCGATTTTCCCGATCGACGGTGGGAATGGGGTTGACCTGCGAGAAAGCATAGCCAATGTTGCTCAATGTGGAGGTGATCGCATCGGAGGTGTATTCAAGCAGGGCGCGCGAGAAGGTTTGGTCCTTCTTGACCAGGACCAGTCTCTCGATGTCCTGCAGCGGGAGCACCGTGTCGCCGGTTACTTTTACGTCGGAGACTTTGTACTTGACCCCTTCGGTGATCCCAGCGCTGATAAACATATCCCGCTTGTCAGCGCTGATGGCCACCTGGGTGGAATCCACAGCGAAGTCGACATAACCGCGGTCAAGGTAGAAAGAATTTAGCTTCTCGATATCTCCGGACAATTTTTCTTTCGAATACTGATCGTCACGGCGATACCAAGATAGCCAGTTGCTTTCCCTGGATTCCCACCCTTCCATGATGTCTTTGCTCTTGAAGGTCTCGGTGCCCACCAAGTTGACATGCCTGATCTTGGCCGCCTTGCCTTCCTTGACTTTGATGGTAACGTCCACTCGGTTGCGTCCGAGCGCCTTGACATCGGGAGTGATCTCTACGTTGTACTTGCCTCGATTGTTGTATTGGCGCGTGAGCTCTTGAGTTACCCGGTCCAAGGCTAGGCGGTCAAAGGTGTTGCCTTCGGAGAGCCCGATCTCCTGGAGACCTTTCATCAAGTCCTCGGTCTTGATGTCTTTATTGCCCTCCAGCTTCAAAGAGTTCACCGCTGGGCGCTCGGCCACCGTGATGACCAAGATTCCGTCTTGGCGATCGAGCCTTACGTTTTCGAAAAAGCCCGTCTTGTAGAGCGCTCGGATCGCCTCGCCAGCCTTGCTCGAGTCCAAGTGATCGCCTTTTTCTACCGGCAAGTATGTAAGCACCGTGCCCGCGGAAATGCGCTGCAACCCATCGACGCGAATGTCCTCAATCACATACTCGCTTGCCGCGCCCTCCTGTGCGCGAGCCTCGAAGGCCGCCGCTAGAGTGAAAGTCATCAGAATTGCCAAGAATAGCGTGGACCGCTTCGCCGAACCTTTCATGCAGCGCCTTCCAGAGACTTCTCGCCATGCATGAAGTTCTCGCTTTCCCAGCCACCGCCCAGGGCCTGGAACAGCTGTATAAGCGCAAGGTAGGTTTCCCCGCGAACGACAATCTCACGATCATTGAAGTTGAACCGATTCACGTGCGCATGCGAAACCGATTCGGTGTCTGCATTACCCTTACGTAGGGCCGATTGGGCCGCCCGTGCAGTGGCGTCGGCATTGGCCGCGCATGCCCTGGCCGGAATCAGACTGCTGCAGGCCGTTACCATTCTATTGATGGCCTGCTCTACGGTCGTAGTGGCCATTAAGCAAGCACGTTCGTAGTTCAACTGGGCTTGGCGCAGTTCGAACGCAGCCGATGGCCCGATGCTTTCCTCACGCATCATGGCGTGATCGAGCGCCACCAGATCGGGGCGACGCAGAGTGAGATCTTCGGGGGATCCCACCATCGGAAGCACCGCCATGCTCGGCGGCAAGCAATGAGCGGCCGTGCGCGTCCGGGTAATGCTCGCCGGCTCGCATAGTTGTTCGGACAGGGCGAGCAAGATTGCGTTGCGCTCGCCATTGAGCGTTTCGCGGAAGGCGTGGAGCTCGGCGATGGGGGAGGACGCTAATCGGGCCGCAGGACTGCGCTCGCCGGTCTCGTGCGACCTGCGGTCTGCGATGGATTGATGCAAGTTGATCGAGTGATCGGCGTTTTGAACGCGTTCGGTCAGAATGAGCAGGCGCGCGTAGGTAGTTGCGAGTTTGGCGATAGCGCTGACACGGGTGTGCTGGAACTGGGCGATCTGGCTGATGAGCAGATGCATGGCCTGCTCCAACTCGTTTTCCGGACTTGCCGAGTGTCTGGACGAAAAGAGCGCTGTGTGATGTTCCATTTCCAAGCGCGCTTGGGAGAGCTCGATTGATTGGGCCAACCAGACTTGCACAATCGTGGCCAGTCCCTCGAGGCCGGCGTGTTCCCACCAATGGGTTAGGAGCTTCTCGTCGCACTCGCCGGCCTTGCCGGGGAAAAACAAAAAGCGGGGCGAGGCGACATTGACTTCGGGTCCTTCAGCACCATCGTTGCGCGAGCCTTCAGGCAAAGACGGTGTCGAAGAGCGGAGTAAGGTGGGGATCATTGCTGAAGACCAGATAATTTGAGTAGAAGGACGAACGGCGGACATGGACTGGGAGGCGGTGCTGCCGTTCGGCGGGCAAAATTTGAGAAGGTGCCCAAATGACGAAGCGATCTGCTTGACGGTGGAGACTCAGGGTTTTCGGACGAATACGCGCTCCATATCGATGCCCCCGGGGATGGGCGACATGCGCCCGGCAACGTTGGTGTGAACACGCAGGCGATTGCCTTGGTCTTCCAAGGCATAGGTGTGGGTTACGCGCGCGCCATCGTCGGTGTTGAACTCCACAACGAACTGGCTTTGCTCCCAGGCGGCGAAGACCCGGGTATGGCCATCGGCCAACTCGGTGGCCCCGCGTCCCACCGCGATTTCAGTGAGGGGGCCTCCGGCGCGGCCCAGGCGAAACTCGCTCTCGGTGCTCACAATTTCCAGATCGCCCTGCAGAGGGGATGCAAAATCCATTTCTTGGCGCATCACGCCATGGGCGTTGGGCTCGGGCATCGCATGGCCCGGCGGACCGCCGCCGGGCGGGCCACCGGGTGGTCCCCCTGGTCCCCCAGGACCGCCTACGCCACCGCCCGGGGGAGGCGACCCGCCGCCAGGGCCCTCATAGCCGGGAGCGCGTTCCTTGGGCGCGGCCTGCTTCATCTTCTTGCGCATGACCTTACGCATCAGCCGCTCTAGTTCGGCGTTGGCCTTGGCATCCGGCGTCCAAACGCCCGAATAGTCCGGCCTACCTTGAACCGTTATCCTGTCCAAGTCCTGCTGTGCGCGGGCTTCCACGCACTGGGTTAAAAGCAGTGCCGCAAGAACGCCGAGAGTGATGGATTTCATGACAGGCGCGATGGGAGAGGAGCAATCTATGTTCTAGATTTGCGCGCAAGGTTTCGTGGGGGAATAGTCAGATCTGACTGGGCGTTCAGTAAATATACGTAAAGGCCGAAAAACGCCTCAGAGCGCGTGTGAGAATGCAGTTATGAAAGTGCTTCTGATCGACGATGACTCTGAGCTGTGCGACCTGCTGGAAACCTACTTGGTTCAGGACGGGTTTGACGTCGAGGTGATGAATCGCTTCGACGAAAATCGGTGGGCCAAGCTTGCCGATGAAATTGGATTTGTTGTGCTCGATGTGGGGCTGCCGGGCAAAAACGGATTCGAAGTGCTTCGTTATCTGCGCGGCACGAGCAAGGTTCCGATCTTGATGCTCACCGCGCGGGGCGAAGATGTGGATCGAATCATTGGGCTGGAAATGGGCGCTGATGACTACTTGCCAAAACCGTGCAATCCGCGCGAATTGTCGGCGCGGATCCGCGCTATCCAGCGCCGGGTAGATGGCCCACAAACCACTACGAAAGACCGCTACCTGAGTGTTAGCGGGGTGGACCTCGATGCGGGCACGCGTTCGGTCAAGCGCGGCAGCAGCAGCATCCAGCTCACTAGCACCGAATTCAATGTGCTAGAGCGATTGATGCAACGCGCGGGCGATGTGGTTAGCAAGGAAGAGCTCACCCGCGATGTCCTGGGGCGCAGGATGTCTTCATACGATCGGGCGGTGGACATGCACATCAGCAGCATCCGCCGCAAGATCGGTGAAGGCCTGGTCTGTACGGTGCGCGGCGTGGGCTATCAGTTCTTGCTCAGGAAATGATATGGGGAAGTTGTTCTGGAAAATCTGTCTGGGTTTGTGGTTCGGCAGCGCTCTGCTGATGGTGGGGACCGCTCTTCTCTTCGCGATGACGATCGAGCGACGGATCCCTGAAGGTGTTGCCGACAGCCTGGAACGTTTTGGCACAGCTGCCGCCCGCGCGGTGCTCGCCGCGCATGAGTCCGGATCCAGGCGAGATACCTCCGAGTTGCTCAACGACCTGGAAAGGTTTCACGGTTTGCGGATGTATTTTCTTGACAAGAACGGAAAGGATATCTTGGAACGCCAAGTGCCCAGCATCCCGCCCTCGCTGAGAAGCTCACGCGAAAGGGCGTCAGATCCATCGGGCAATCCCCAAGAGAGCGCGTCGAACCGGAGTCTGACCATACCCATGAGCACCAAGGCTGGTGGTCGTTATCAGGCCGTCATCATTTTTAGCCGGCCGCCGGGCCCACCACTGGATTTTCTGTTGAAGAGGTTGCTTCTGCCGGTGATCGTCTCAATTTTCCTGGCCGGAGTTGTCAGCGCAGTGGCGGCTCGCTACCTGGTCAACCCCATCTCCAAACTGCAGTCGGCCGCGCAGCGGTTAGCCAGGGGCGAAATGGACTACCGGATCGGTGCTGCGTTGACTTCACGCAAGGACGAATTCACTGCGCTGGGGGAGGACTTTGACCGGATGGCCGATCAGATTGGCCGGCTCCTGGCGTCGCAGCGGCAACTCATGCTCGATCTGTCGCACGAACTGCGCTCGCCACTGGCCAGGATCAAGGTGGCCCTGGAATTGGCGCGCAGGCAAGAAAGTCCGGATGAGCTGATTGACAGAATGGATCGGGATGCCGACCGCATGGACGCGCTTATTGGTGAATTGTTGCTGCTTGCGCGCTTGGAATCGCCAGATCCACCGGCCAATGATCAATCACTGGATCTCTCTGAGCTCATAGCCTCTATCGTTGAAGATGCGCAGCTTGAGAGTTCAAATTCGGGCCATTTTGTCCGCACTCTTATTGCGCCTGGGCTTACTACGGTGGGCGACAGGGAACTTCTGACGCGCGCTATCGAAAATGTACTGCGAAACGCACTCAAGCACACCCCCAACGGCGGCGATATAGAACTTGAAGCTTCCCGCAACGGCGAGGGGATATTGATCAAAGTACTAGATAGTGGAAAGGGCGTGCCAGAGCATCTCATCGAGCAGCTATTTACGCCCTTCACCCACGGGGAGGGCGCCCGAGCAGGCTTCGGTCTGGGTCTGGCGATCACGCGAGCGGCCATTATCCGACATGGCGGCACTGTGGCCATCAGAAACCGCAGTTCACGATCAGGCTTGGAAGTGAGATTGCACTTGCCTGACAAGGCGGCCGACTAGAAGTTCTGCGCTGATGTTCGTTGGGCGGCTCTCCTGAAGTACGGAAAGATCAGAAATATCGTCATCGGCCCTCTGCGCGCTCCCACGTGGCGGCTTCAGAACGAGCCGACGCGCTACGTCGCGAGGGCCACCACGCTTTCGATGCCTTGGCGAAACATCTTCGTATACGGGCAATTCCGCTCGGTATTGCGTAGCAGCTCTTCCGCCAGTGCGCGGTCGACACCAGGTATCGCAACGCGAATTTCGGAGGTAAGCAGGAACAGGCCGTCGATCGGATCCCTGCCGAACGTGACGGCGGCGGTCACCGTGACGTCCGGAATGTCCAACCCGCGCCGCGCCGCCAGCAGGCTGAGCGCGCCGTGGAAACAGGCGGCGTATCCAGCGGCAAGCAACTGCTCCGGATTGGTACCGCCACCGTCTCCTCCCAGCTCTCTGGGCAAGCGCAGGTGCAGTTCCAGTTCGCCGTCCTCCGACCGTGCGACGCCGGACGCGCGTCCATGCGCCGCTTCGCCGCCGGTGACCACGACCTTGCCGGTGTAGAGCGCTTGCACCTCATTGCCATGGAATTTATCCAGGAGACTAGTGGGCGGTCGGCGCAATCGTCTCATTGGAGTCCCCTGGATCAGCCGGCGTGGATATCGAAACTCGAAAGCTTGCGTGGCTAAGCCCGCCGCAAACTCACTGCGCAGGAGCGAAACGCGCGAATTCCGAACCCCGTAGCCAACCCTCGAAACCGATCTTTCCCAACCATGCGCCATCGGCGGGAACCAACGTATCGGGTTCCAGTTCGGCGCCGAAGTAGGGCGCATGGACATCGGAAACCAGCGTCCTCGGATCCTGGATGAGGGTCATCAGTCGCTGTGCGAGTTTCGAAAGATGCTCGCGCTCAGGGCCGGCGATCTCGACGACGCCATTGGCCGGCGCTCCCAATGCGACGCGGGTCACCGCGTCGGCCACGTCGTCGGACGCGATGGGCTGTACGAAGGCAGGAGAGAGCCGAACCGTGTCGCCATCGGCGCCTGCCTTGATGATGCCAGGCAGGAATTCGTAGAACTGGGTGGAATGGATGATGGTGTAGGGGATGCCGGATTCCCTGATCAGCCGCTCCTGGGCGATCTTGCCGCGGAAGTAACCGCTGGCCGACAGTTTGTCGGTACCGACCACCGACAGAGCGACATGATGCGCAACGCCTGCCTTGGCCTCGGCGGCCGCGAGGTTGCGCCCCGCAGTCCGGAAGAAGTCCAGCACGGCCTGGTCCTCGAACGACGGCGAGTTGGCCAGGTCGACCACCGCATGGGTGCCGGCCAAGGCTTCGTCCAAGCCTTCGCCGGTGAGCGTATTAACGCCCGAGGAAGGCGCAGCGGCCAGGACTTCGTGGCCCTGCTGGGCCAGGCGTGCCACCACCTTGCTGCCGATCAGGCCGGTACCACCGATTACGACGATCTTCATGGTTCACCTCTTCAAGCAAATGGGTCGTCCCAGCACTTACCGACAACGCAACGGGACGAGACGGCGGAATGATGAAGCTGCTCCGGACGCAAACGAAATCGTAGGGTCCCTCCGCTTGAGCCGGTAGGTACCCCACTGGATTCATGGTGTTGCCTGTTACGCACCAATCGAGATCAGAGCTTCGGGCTCGCTGGTCTGTTGCGGCTGTTTGCCGAAGGAGATGTCTCTGCATCCACCACTGTGATCGCCGTCAGACAAGGGCTTCGCGGTTACTGGCTGCAGCGCATGGACAACGGGGGCGGCAGGTGAGTGCTCGGAACCAGCCACGAACGTACGGCGCCATGTCGCTGCGACACGGATGCGTGCGAATTGTTGCGCAGCGGACAACACGATGCGTCCGTGGCCAGGTCTACCGCCGTCCGGAACGCGGACCTAACCTGTTTTCAACGAGGAACGACGACTTCCACGTTGCCCCTATCCAGACTCCTCCCCCACAGAGAACTTGCCATGACACAGCGCATCGACTATCAGAAGCAATCCCCGGAACTCTTCAAGAAGTTCGTTGATTTCAATCTGGCCATGCAGGATTCGGCCATCGAAGAGTCCATTCGCGACCTGGTCGTGATCCGCGCTTCGCAGATCAACGGGTGTTCTTTCTGCCTGGACATGCACGTCAAGCAGGCGACGCTCCATGCCGAACGACCCCTGCGTCTGTACCATCTTGCCGCGTGGCGCGACTCCACGCTGTTCATTCCACGCGAACGCGCAGCCCTGGCCTGGACCGAGGTGCTGACGCAATTGCCTGCGCAAGGCGTGCCGGATGACCTCTATGACCGCGTACGCACCCAACTATCGGAGAAGGAAATTTCCGATCTGACCTTCCTGGTGATGGCGATCAACGCCTGGAACCGCGTGAACGTCGGTTTCAAAACCGTGCCCGGTACTTACGACAAGGCATTCGGATTGGACAAGGCCAAGCTGAGCTGACTGCGGTCAATCGCCTGAACTACTTCGGCGGACATCTGTATCCGATAACGCCACCAGAGAAGGAGGAAATCGTCATGCAAGCACCCGCACTAATCTTCGGTTCGTTGCTGCTTTTGATGTCCGGCGTGGCAGTTGCCGGACAAGCGACCAAAGCACCGGAGCCGAAAGTCACTCCGTTGATGACACAGGCATTGAAGGATTATCCAGGCAAGGAAGTGCTGATGATCACCGTTGAATTTCCCCCCGGCGGAGCCGATCCCGTCCACCGGCACGATGCCCATGGCTTCATCTACGTGCTCGAAGGTTCCATCGTCATGGCGGTGAAGGGCGGCAAGGAAACCACGCTGCTGCCGGGTCAGACCTTCTATGAGGGTCCGGAGGATCTTCATACGGTGGGCCGCAACGCCAGCGCCAGCCAACCGGCCAAGTTCCTGGTCTTTCTGTTGAAGGATCAGGGCGCGCCTGCCGTCATACCAGTGAACTGATGCCCATTCCCGACGGAATGGAAGAGAGAAGGTATGGCCCAGGGTTGAATAACACGGACCGGCGTCTGCCCGTCCGGTGCGAAATTGCAAGGCGTCAATGCTTCTTGTCCGTCGTAACGAAGAAGACGGATGTCAGTTCGCCGAGGAGGCTGTAACGGGCGTGCACTTTCCATCCGTTCGTGCACGGGACAACCCACGTCGGCGCGGCGTCCCCGCGGAATACCGACCAGCGACACGGCGAGACGGCGGACAAGAAGCCCCAACAAGCGAAGTGCCACCTCATTTCTTGGAAGACTCATGAAACTCTATTACTTCCCCGGCGCATGTTCTCTGGCGGACCATATCGTTCTGCAGTGGACCGGCATTGCGCATGAAGCCCTGCGCATGAGCCGCGAATCGATCAAGTCCGACGAATACTTGGCAATGAACCCGAACGGCAACGTGCCACTGCTCGCGCACGACGATTTCATGCTGACGGAGAACGCCGCGATCCTTGGCTATATCGCCGAGCAGCGCCCGGAAGCGGCTCTCCTCGGTGATGGCAGTAGCCGTGGCCGCGCGGAAGTAATGCGTTGGCTGGCCTACCTCAACTCCGACGTGCACGGGGCGTTCAAGCCGATCTTCTCCCCGGCACGCTTCCTGCCCGACGAATCGTTGGCGGAAGCATTGGGCGACCAGGCGCGACTGCAGATCGCCACGCACCTGCAACGCCTGGACCGTCAGCTTGAAGGAAAGGACTGGCTGGTGGGGACCCGATCGGTAGCCGACCCCTATCTGTTCGTCATGCTGCGCTGGGCGGTCGGAAAGAACATACCGCTGGATCCCTACAAGAACCTTTCGCGCTTTCTTGAGCGGATGTACGCCGATGCGGGCGTGTTCGCGGCGATCGCCAACGAAGAAGACGCGCCCGAATAGGAGTCGGCCCGCAGACATTGCCGGTAGGTAGGCGGCCGTGCGCGATAAAACGGGCTCCTCGCTCATTGCAATCGGGACAGCCCGTCCCGCGGATCCATCGAGAAGAGATCGCGATATGGCAATCAAGTTCGTCCGCATCTATCCGAAGAACCGCTTCCTGGCATGGACCGAGGAGCGACTGCCGCTGCTGTCGTTCCTGGCTTCGCATACGACGGGCTACTACACGCCGAAGAACCTGAACATCTGGTACTACTTCGGCGTATTCGCGTTGCTGGTGCTGGTCAATCAAGTCGCCACCGGCATCTTCCTGACCATGTTCTACAAACCCAATGCGGCCGAGGCGTTCGCATCGGTCGAGTACATCATGCGCGATGTGGAGTGGGGCTGGCTGATCCGTTACATGCACAGCACCGGCGCCTCGCTGTTCTTCGTGGTGGTGTACATCCACATGTTCCGCGGCTTGATGTACGGCTCGTACAAGAAGCCGCGCGAACTGGTGTGGATACTGGGCATGCTGGTGTTCCTGGTGCTCATGGCCGAGGCCTTCATGGGCTACGTGCTGCCCTGGGGCCAGATGTCGTTCTGGGGCGCCAAGGTCATCATTTCGCTGTTCGGCGCGATCCCGGTGATCGGCAACGGTCTGACCGAATGGATCATGGGCGACTACCTGCCCGGCGACGCCACCCTCAATCGCTTCTTCGCCCTGCACGTGATCGCGCTGCCGCTGACCCTGTTGCTGCTGGTGACGCTGCATATCCTTGCGCTGCACGAGGTGGGCTCGAACAACCCGGAAGGCATCGAGATAAGCGAAAAGACCCGGCCGGATGGAATCCCGCTGGATGCCATTCCTTTCCATCCGTACTACACCGTCGAAGACACGCTCAGCGTGTTCCTGTTCCTGCTGGTGGCGGCCTTCATCGTCTTCTACGCACCGGCAGTGGGGGGCTGGTTCCTCGAGCACGACAATTTCACCGAGGCCAATCCACTGGTAACCCCGGCGCACATCAAGCCGGTTTGGTACTACACGCCCTACTACGCGATGCTGCGGGTCATTCCGCACAAGCTCAGCGGCGTGCTCACCATGTTCGCGGCCATCGCAGTACTGTTCTTGCTGCCCTGGATAGACCGTGGAAAGGTCCGCTCGGTTCGCTATCGCGGCAGGGGATTCAGGATCGCCCTCATCGTTTTCGCCCTGTCGTTCGTGCTGCTGGGTGCGGTCGGTGCCGGCGTCACCGCCGAACTGATCCCTGCATGGCTCGGTCCGGAGGCGCCGGCCAACACCATCGAGAACTGGTTCGGCCGTTTCCTGGTGTGCCTGTATTTCGGCTACTTCGCATTTCTTTGGGTCTACACCTACTTCGGAATCGAAAGGTCGCGTACGCCACCCGATCGGGTCGATATGGGGGCTACGGATGAAGTCCGTCGATAGACAAACATCGCTTGGAGTCCGCGGTATCGGCCGCGACTCCTATCAGCAGGAGATCCAGAACCATGTACGCCGGTAGATCCTACAAATTCTCGGAATTCATCGTCTGGACCAGACGCTCGTTGTACGTGCTGATAGTCCTCAACATCGTTCTGGTCGCGCTCTACCAGGTCTTCGGCCTCAAGTGGCTATCCATTCCCTGGGGAATCGTTTTCCTATTGGGAACGACGGTCGCCCTGATGGCCGGGTTCAAGAATACGCAGACCTACAACAGGACCTGGGAAGGGCAACAGGTTTGGGCTTCGATTGCGGCGATGAGCCGTCTCTGGGGTTCGATGAGCAGGGATTTCCTGACCGACGCCAAGGATTCAAGACGCCTGGTCTACCGCCACCTGGCGTGGCTGACGGCGCTGCGCTACCAGATGCGCGACAGCAAGGTCTGGGAAACCCTCAAGAACGCCCCCAACGCGGAGTACAGGAAGCACTACGGCGTTCCCGAGAAAGAGAATGCCCTGGAGGCGGAAATAACCAAGTACGTATCGCCGGAAGAGACAAGGCGGATTCTCATCGCCACCGGAAAGGCGACGCAGGTTCTGGGCCTGCAAAGCGAGGCGCTAAGGGAAATGCTAAGTGCAGGAACGATCCCGGCCAATGTCTTCGTCGAGTTGCAGAAAATTCTCAAGGAATTCCACGATCAGCAAGCGAAAAGCGAACGGATCAAGAACTATCCGTACCCGCGGCAGTACGCGATTGTCAGCGCGATATTCGTCAGAATCCTGTGCTTGCTCCTGCCGCTGGGAATGATCGGCGAGCTGGAGCGCATGAATCAGGTCGTCGGCGGCGCGATGGCAGGCCATATGGTCTGGTTGGCCATCCCCTTGAGCGTGCTCATTTCCTGGATGTACGCGGCGCTGGATCAGGTGGGGGAAAGCAGCGCCAACCCGTTCGAGGGCGGCGCGAACGATGTGCCGATCTCGCAGATATGCGCCTCCATCGAAATCGACCTGAGAGAGCTGCTTGGCGAAAGCGGGCTGCCTGCCAATGCTCTTCCGTCCAGTCCCATCGTGATGTGACCCAGAGAGGAGTCCGGAACATGAAAGTCGTAGTGGCCGGCGGAAGCGGTCTTGTCGGTGCCCGGCTCGTGGCCAGGCTGAGGTCCCGCGGATATGAGGCGATCGCCGCTTCGAGAAGATCCGGGGTCGATACAGTCACGGGCGAAGGATTGAAGGAAGCGCTGAGCGGAGCGCACACCGTGGTCGACGTCACCAATGCGCCGTCGTTCGAGGAGCCGGAGGTGACCGAGTTCTTCAGGGAGTCGAGCCAACGGCTGCTTGCGGCTGGGGAAAGCGCCGGCGTTTCCCGTCATCTGGCGCTTTCGGTCGTGGGCACGCAGCGTCTGCAGGACAGCGGGTACTTCCGAGCGAAGGAAATTCAAGAAAGCCTGGTCAGCAGTTCGAAGGTTCCCCACACCATCGTGCAATCGACGCAGTTCTTCGAATTCATGGCCAACATCATTCCGCCTGGCAGCGGCAAGGAGAACGTCCGTTTATCGCCTGCCCTGGTGCAGCCGGTGGCGGCGGACGACGTAGCCGACCTGCTGGCCGATCTGGTGGCCACGCCGCCATCGCACGCAGTCGTCGAGATTGCCGGGCCGGAACCCTACCGGCTATGCGATCTCGTTCAATGGGTGATGTACAGCTATCAGGACAACAGACCGGTGATCGCGGATAGGAGTGCGAGTTACTACAACGCGATCCTGGACGACCGCACGCTCACGCCTGGAGCGCATGCATTGATCGCCAGAACCTATTTCAGAGACTGGCTCGATGGCTATCTCTCTGGTTCGGTCCGGATTCCGCATGTCCATCACCCCAATCCTATGGCTCACACACGATAGTCGCGAAAAGGTCAGCCGGAAATGCTTGCGGTGGCGCGGGCCGTGGACGGCGACGGATTGAAGGCGGCTGCCGGAATATCGATCGGTATCGCGGCGACACCTTCCGATCGATGTCGCAGCAAACGATCGATCCTGACTGTCGAACGCCAGAACTCCGAGAGATGCTCGACGAGTTCGCTAGGTTTCTCTTCGGATATGAAATGGCCGCAGTTCGATAGAACGCAGCCCTGGACATTCTCGGCCACCGTGGCCAGCATCTCGCGAGTACGGTCACCGAAGCTTTCATCGCCGCCAAGGGCAAGCAGCGGCACACGGATCCGCTTGCCGATGAACGGCTCGGTTTGCATCTGCGTTTCAAACAGGGCCCGGTACACGCCCATCGCCCCGCGAGCGCCACCGGGCGCCGCGAACGTACGCGCGGTTTCGGCTACGTATTCCTGATCGACCACGCGTGGGTTGGCGCAATAGTAGCGATAGAACCATGAGAGCATTTCCCGTTCGTGCCCAGCGAACAGCATTTCTGCCAGTTCCGGCGCCAATGCGAATGGCCACCACCAGAAGCCGCCCCTGACGGTGCCTTCTTCGGTGAACTGGCTCACCTCCCGCATGCAGGGCCCGGTGATCGTGGGCTGGTCCAGGTAAGCGAGTGTGCGGACTTCATCGGGGTACGTTCCGGCCCAGACAAGCGCAGGCGGAGCGCCCATGCCATGGGCGACGATATGGACGGGACCAACGCCAATATGTTTCAGCAAGGCGCGGAAGTCGGCAATGATGGTGTGGGCGTCATAGCCATCGGCAGGCTTGCCGGAGTCTCCGAATCCGCGCATGTCCGGCGCAATGACGGTGTGGGTTTTCTCGAGCAGGGGAATCACTTTCCGCCAGGCGCTTGAGGTGCCGGGGAAGCCATGCAACAGGAGGACCGG
The DNA here is from genome assembly GCF_031455975.1 of Pseudoxanthomonas sacheonensis. Classification (GTDB taxonomy): domain Bacteria; phylum Pseudomonadota; class Gammaproteobacteria; order Xanthomonadales; family Xanthomonadaceae; genus Pseudoxanthomonas_A; species Pseudoxanthomonas_A sacheonensis_A. Next base: position 1,111,297 of record NZ_JAVDTT010000002.1, read on the forward strand.
ATCACCTCGGCCCGCCATCGCATAGTGCATGCGAATGCCGTTGACTTCTACGTCGTCTCGAATGGGTCGCATGAGGATTCCAGCCGTAAGAAGGAGAGCTCGATAGATCTATTGCGCATTAGGGGCACGAATCAATCCTGTGCGCGGGGCGGCAAGGACGGTAGGCATGCGAGCCGAAGCGCCGTGTTGCTTGGCCGGAATCAATTGCATCAGGGCCGTTCGAAGGACCGGGTTCGCGACACGACCCCGCGCATTGGTGCACTACGCTCAACACCACGTGTCCGTGTGTATATCTACCTACCCGCCGCAGCATTGCCTAGATTAAGGAACGCCTTCATCCCACCCACCATCGGAGGGCGTTATGGCGAAGATCGACAAGAAAAAGATGATCGGCCTGTTGCTGCTTCTCGCTGCCGTGCTGGTCGCGGTTGCGGGATGGACCTGGGCTCGTTCCAGCGGCGAGACGTCGACCGATAACGCTTATATCCGCGGAGACGCGACCTCGCTCGCACCGAAGGTTTCCGGTTACGTCACGGCGGTAGAGGTTACGGACAACCAAACCGTCCGGACGGGTGAGGTGCTGTTCCGGATCGACGATCGGGACTACCGCGCACGACTCGCGCAAGCTGCGGCCAATGTCGGAGCCGCGCAGGCGCGCCTGACCAATGTCGATGCGGAGATCCGACTTCAACACGCGCTGATCCGGCAGGCCCAAGCGCAGAGACGCTCCAACGTGGCCGAGATGAATCTGGCGACCAAGGTATCCAACCGTCGCCGCGAACTCGTTCGCGACCGCTTCGTCAGCCAGGCCCAGGTAGATGAAAGCGACGCGGCGCAGTCGAGAGCGGAGGCGGGCGTATCCGCGGCGTCGGCCACGTTGGAGGCGCAGCAGAAACGCATCGCCGTGCTCGCCACCCAGCGCGAAGCCGCCGTTGCCGCCGTCGCCCAGGCGCAGGCCTTACGCGATCTGGCCCAGATCGACCTCGACAGCACCGTAGTGCGCGCGCCGGTCGGCGGTGTTATCGGCAATCGCCAGGTCCGCATTGGCCGGCTTGTCGCGCCGGGTGCGACCTTGCTCGATATCGTTCCGGTCGACGATCTGTGGATCGTGGCGAATTTCAAGGAAACCCAGCTCGAGCACATCCGGCCCGGTCAGCGCGTTCGCATTGCCATCGATGGCTATCCGAACGAGAGATTCGAAGGCGTAGTGGACAGCTTTGCGCCCGGCAGCGGCTCCGCTTTCAGCCTGCTTCCCGCAGACAATGCAACAGGAAACTTCGTGCGCGTCGTCCAGCGCGTTCCGGTGAAGATCCGGTTTTCCGGCAATCCATTGCCCGGCCGTCTGGTGCCCGGTTTGTCCGCACGCGTCGAGATCGATCGAAGCAGCGGCTCATGAGCACGGCCGTCGCCGCCACAGCGAGCCGCGACAGGCCTGCGACAGGAACCCTTCTTGTCGCTGGCATCGTGCTTGCCACTCTCACGGAGGCGATCGCCAGTACCGTTCTATCGCTCGGACGCGGCGACATCATCGGCGACACCTATGCCACGCCCGATGAGTTCGCTTGGCTGGATATCGGATACATCGCTTTCAAGCTGATCGGGTTCATCGCCTCGTCCTGGTTGATGACCCGCATCAATCCGCGCAGCCTGCTCGTCGGCTCGACCCTGGTCATGGGCACGGCCTGCGCCATGGCCGCCATCACGACTCGGTTGGATCTGCTGGTCGCGCTTCGATTCATTCAGGGCTTCTCCGGCGGGACCCTGCTTGTCGGGGGGCAGGCGATCCTCTTTCTCGCCTATCCGCGGTCCCGCCAGCCGCTCCTTCAAGCTCTGTTTGCGATGGGCTCGGTCGTCGCCCCCGCGACGATCGCCCCGGCCCTTGAGGGATGGTTGCTCGATAGTCAATCCTGGACCTGGATCTTCTTCAGCAGTGTTCCGGTGGCCATGGCGGCTGCCGCATTGCTGCTGATCGCCGATGGCCCGATGCCCGCTAGGACTGCGCGCCGTCCGTTCGATTGGATCGGCCTCTCGTTGATCTCCGTCGTGCTTTTCTGCCTCACCTATGTCTTCAGCCAAGGCAGCCGCTGGGATTGGTTCGAGGAACCTCGCATCCAATGGCTGACCGTGATCGGCGCAGCCGCCCTGCTCGCATTTCTCGGCCAACAGACGATGGCCAAGGGCGAAGGTCTGCTCGATTTCAGCGTGTTCCGGTCGGACGATTTTTCCTTTGCGTTCCTCGTCAGTTTTGTCGCTGGCGCGGCATTGTTCGGGAGCGCGTTCCTGATTCCGTCGTTCGCCGTGTCGGTACTGGCGTTCACACCGACCGCCGCCGGACAGCTCCTGCTGCCAAGCGGCGCGCTTTTCGTCGGCGCGCTTCTTATCGCAGCCTTCCTGATGCAGGTCCGGCGCGTTCCTCCGATCGCCACGGTGCCCTTTGGGATCCTGATGATCATGGTTGCGATGTGGATGCTGTCCGGCTCGACCAGCGAAAGCGGTCCGGACGACATGATGGCGGCCATCCTGCTGCGCGGCTTGGGCCTTGGCTTCCTGTTCCTATCGATCACCCTGATCGCATTCGGTAATCTCAACCGCCGAAATATCGCGGCCGGTATCGGCCTCTTCAATACGGGTCGCCAGCTTGGCGGCCTTATGGGAGTCGCCGGACTGCAGACGCTGATCGACCACAACGTCGCCAACAACGTCGCTGTGCTTGGCGCAAACCTCACCGCAGGCAGTCCTGTCGTCGGCGAGCGGCTGACGACCACGGCAGCCATGCTGGCTGCCAGAGGAATGGACACCGTGGCCGCCAGTCGGGCAGCCACGAGCCTACTGGGCAGGATCGTCACAGGCCAGTCCACCGTGATCGCCTTCGACACGGCGTTCAATGCGGTCGCCTTGCTTTTCGTCGTCGCCGCGCCGGTGCTGGTCGCCATCAAGATCGGGCTCTCCCGACGCACGAAATCAAACGCTCCGCGGGATCGACGAGCCGTAGACATCCCACCAGAAAGAATGCCGGCGAGATGAGGGCGCTTCATGCGCCACGCCATGCTAGGTAGCACCCTATCGCAGGCGTGGCTCAGAGCTCAATAATGCCTCGTCGCGCCGCCACCGTAACGGCGTGAGTGCGGTCCGCCACGTCCAACTTGGAGAAGATGCTCTTCAGGTGCCCCTTGACCGTCTCTTCGGACAAACCGAGCTCTGAGGCCACCTGCTTGTTCGCCTTTCCGATCGACACGAGCCGAAGCACCGCGATCTCACGTTCGGTCAACGCCTCATCGACCACATGCAGCGCGATCTCGTCGGCGACATCGCGGTGAACGTGGCGCTGGCCGCGATGGACGTTGCGAATCGCATCGATCAACTCGGTTCGCAGGCTGCTCTTCAACAGATACCCGGTCGCGCCCGCCTTCAGCGCGCGAACCGCCTGCACATCGCCCGCATAAGTGGTGAGCACGATGATCCGGGCGCCAGGGTGCTCGGAGCGGATCGCGATGATCGCATCAACGCCGTTCATGCGCGGCATCTGCAGATCCATGAGCGTCACATCCGGATGCAACGCGCGAAAACGCTCGATGGCTTCGCTCCCGTCGCGCGCCTCTCCGACCATCGTCATGTCGGTCTGGTTCTCCAGGATCGCGGCAACGCCGTCGCGGAGCACGGGATGGTCGTCGACAACGAGAACGCGAATCTTCGGCTCACTCATCGGACGGGCTCCTGTGCAAAAAACGCGGTAGCCGAACGCGCCGCCGCGCCCTGCGTTTCGCGAACGCCAGCTCGGCCGGCAAGGTCAGTGTAATCTCGGAGCCATCTCCAGGGCTGCCGCTGATCGTGATGCCGCCGCCGATCCTTTCGGCGCGCTCGCGCATGCCGATCATGCCGAAATGACCTTCCTTGTGGCCACGCGCCAGCACATGTTCGGGAATCCCGACGCCGTCATCCCGCACGCGTATGGCCAGATGCCGCGTCTCGAAGTCGATCGCGACCTCGGCCGACGACGCGCGTGCATGATGGGCGATGTTGAACAAGGCCTCGCGCACGATCCTGGTGACTTCTGCGGCGACAAGCGGATGCAAGGGCCTTGGCTTTCCTTCGACGACGATGCGAACCGGAATCGGTGGGTCGAACGGTGCGGCGGCCACGAGTTGTTCGATGATCGCGCAAAGATCGCCCGTGCCTTCGATGCCACGCAGGTCGTGCACGCGGTTGCGGGCGTCCACGACGACGTCGTCGGCCGCCGCCAGCGCCTCCTCCAGCTGCTCTCGCGACTTCTCCTCGACCGGAATCCGGTCCGCGACCGCCTGAAAACGAAGGATCAGGCCCTGGACGCCTTGCAGCAGCGTATCGTGGAGCTCGCGCGCGATGCGTTCGCGCTCGCTAATGCGTTCCTCCAGCCGGCTGCGAATGCGATGTGCAATCTGGGCCACGCGCAGCCGATACAAGAACCAGAGTGAAGCGAGCGCCAGCCCGGAGCACAGCAGAAGGAACCACACCGATTGAATGAAGGTGGGCGGAATCTCGAAGTCGAGCGTCGCGCCAGTCCGGTTCCACACGCCGTCATTATTGGCGGCGATGACGTGGAACCTGTATTTGCCCGGCGGAAGGTTGGTGTAAAACGCTTGTCGCCTCGTCCCCGGATCGACCCAATCCCGGTCGAAGCCTTCGAGCATGTAGCGGGCACGCACGCGGCCGGGATCGGCGAAACTCAACACCGAGAAGTCGATTTCGATATTGGCCGTCGCCGCCGATAGCTTCAGCGCCGTCGGATCGCGGTGTACGCGGCCATCACCGTTTATCGATTTTATCGCAAGGCTTGGGGGCAAGGCATTGCGGACAATGCGTGCAGGGTCCATCCACAGCGTTCCGGTTTCGGTCGCGATCCACAATCGTCCGTCGCCGCCGCGCACCATGGACCGCTGCGAGTGCGAATGCGGGCGGCTCGTCAACCCGTCGCCCAGGCCAAGCGATAGCGTCGGCGCCGAAAATTCCTTGTCGGAAAATGCGCGCTCGAGTTCCCGCGACTTGATCCGAACCAGCGACCTTGGATACGCCAGCCAAGTATCTCCTTCCGGAGTCCGCACCATCCCGTTGATGCGGCTGCCCGGGGACACTTCCGTGGCCCGCACGGTCTCGGCATGTCCCGCGCGGAATCGGGACAATCCGAAGGCGCCGGCGGCAAAGACATCGTCTCCGGCGGAGTAGAGCGTGAGCACCTTGATGCCACTTGCGCCGAAATCCAGACGCGTGAACGAGCGTCCGGAATCCTCAATCCAGACCAATCGGTCTCCCGTTTGGACGACCACGCCACCTTGCGGCGTTCGGATCATCGTCGTTGGAAAAAAATCGGCCCGATCACCGGGCTCCAGAACCAATTCCCATCGCCCGTGCCGGTATCGGCGCACGCCGCCTCCGGCGGCGGAAATCCAATAGTCGCCATGCGCATCGAAGGCGCAGTCGTAGATGATGTTGTGATTGGCGTCCTTGTCGGGCCGTTCGATCGTCCGGCGAACGCCACCGCCCGTCCAGACCAGGATCTGCGTCGGCAAGCCAATCCAGAGCGCGCCGTCCGGCGCTTCGCAGAGACTCTGTGGGTCCGCGACATCGCGCAAGAGCGGCTCGGGTGTCTCGCCGGGTCTGACGCGATAGAGGGTCCGCGCTTGACCGATATAGATGCTCCCATCGGATGCAGTCAAAAGCTTGTCGCCATAGGTGGCGGGGGATACAAGCGCCGGTTCGGCGATCAGCGTAGCGGGCCGGAACTTATCCAGCCCCCGCTCGGTGCCGACCCAGATGTTTCCTTCCCGATCCTCCAAAACCTGGTTCGTCACGTTTGAGGACAGTCCATCGCGGCCCGTGAAGGATTCTGTTTCGGTGCCGCCGCTCCCAGAAGAGACGCGCGGCGCGGCGAAGCGCTGCACGCCGTCGTAGCGTGTCGCGATCCAGAGATTTCCCTCGCGATCCAGCAGCGGCGCGCCCCGGATCTGCACGTTGCCGGTGCCATAAGGCGCGCTCAAGGGTTGCGGCGATCCACGCCCGCCAGGTCCCGTGATGGGATAGCTTCCGCGCCTCTCGGAGAGCCATATTCGGCCGGCCGGATCCTGAGATACCCTAGTGTCGAGCGCCTTCCGATAGATCTCGAATCGCGCCGCGCCCGGCGGCAAACGTGCGACCCCGGTGCTGCATGCGATCCAGACGGCGCCATCGGCCGCCACCAGCAGGTTCGCGGCATTGATTTGCGGAAGACCATCGGCCGCGTTGAACGTTCGCCAACGCCCGTTGTGGAAACGAAGCACTTCCGCGTCGTAGTTTTCCGTCAGCGCCCAAATCGCACCATCCGCGCCCTCCGCCATTGCGACGATACGGCTCGGAGCGGCCGGCGCGTCAAGAATGCGCAGTGCGCTGTGCCGATAGACCGCGAAGCGGCGTGAGGTCTCGAAGTTGGTCCAGACATCGCCGCTCTTGGTTACCAACAGAGCGCTCGGCTGATCGTGTTTCTGGTCGCTGCCTTCGGGCTCGACCCGCTCGAACCGGACTCCGTCGAATCGGAACAGCCCCTCTCCGGTCGCAAGCCAGAGGAAGCCGTCCCGTCCTTGCGCCATCGCCAGCACCGGCGCCGGCGCTTCGCTGCCCTCGATCCAGCGTTGATGCGAATAGTGCGCAAGGCGACGGGGTTCCTCCGCCGACGTCGCCAAAGACAGTGCCGTCAATACGGCAAACAGGAGGGTTCTGAATAGCCACACTGTCGCTTTCACCCGTTTCTCGGCTTCGGCCAACAAGCCCACTTTGTAGTTTGCCGCCTGGACTCGAACATCCTACCCCTCGATAGAGGGGCCGCGACATCCCTCGATCGAGGCTTAGCCGAAGGTCGGCAGGGCGATATCGTCGGTGGATGACCAAATACGTATACCGTTACCCCGATGGCGCGGTCGGGTTCGCTTTGCTGTTCGTTCGCATGTGCTACGCCTTTGTCGCCTTTGGCGTCGTAACGCCGTTAACGGAAATTCCGGTAAACGCCTACCTTCTTCATCTGGCCGCGGGGCTAATCGCCCTGTTGCTGGTGATTGGGTTTGCGACTCGATTCGCTGCCCTGTTCCTCGGTATCGCGGCCGCCATTGCACTGGCTATGTCCGGCCCGGTCCAGCAGCTGCTCCTGGTGGGTCATATCGGCGGCTGCGTGGCGATCGCGCTGATTGGAGCCGGCGCCTTCTCGATCGACGCCCGGCGCCACGGCCGCCGCGTCATCAAACTACAAACGAACACCCCGGATCGAGGGGCTAAGGATTGACCTGTCCTGGGCTGCCGGTCACGCGGTGTTGCTGGCAGCCTCTATGGACCGCGCCGACGACACGAGGGCACCATGTCAATCATCTCGCCACCTAGAGACTCGTTTGACCATCGCGATCCGCTGACGTCCAGCTTGTCGGCCAGCTATGCGGGCGTGGTCGCCTTCATAGCCGTGGCCAACGAGGGCAGCTTCTCCCGGGCGGCCGATCGGCTAGGCGTCGGTCGTTCCGCGGTCAGCAGGAGCGTGCAGAAGCTCGAACAGCAACTCGATACGCGATTGTTCCTGCGCACGACACGCAGTACCACGATCACTGGCGAGGGCGAGCTGTTCTATGAAAATTGCCGTCCCGGAGTCGAGCGGATCCTGCAGGCCTTGGAAGAAATGCGCGACCTGCGCGAGGGTCCGCCACAAGGGCAGCTGAAGATCAGTGCTCCCCATGGCTTCGGCCGCAAGGTCGTCGCGCCATTGCTGGCTGAGTTCCGTGTGCATTTCCCCGCGGTGGCGCTGGAGTTGCTGCTGGAGGAGCGCGCCGTCGATCTGGCGACCGACCGGGTCGACGTCGCCTTTCGCGACGGTCGCTTGGAAGACAGCCAGGTCATCGCCAAGCAACTGATCCCCATGCGGATGCACGTTTGCGCATCACCCGATTACGCTCGTCGGCACGGCCTGCCGGAGTCCGTCGACGACCTTGCCGCACACGCCTGCATCAACCAACGCCTGACGAATGGCCGTTTGCAGTACTGGGATTTCAAGATCGACGGTTATGCGCGCAGCATTACTCCGCATGCGGACATCGTCGTCAACGATCCTTCACTGGCGATGGGAGCAGTGCTCGACGGCCAAGGGCTGAGCCAACTGGCGGCGTACCAAGTCTGCGATGCGTTGCGCGCCGGAACGCTGGTGGAGTGCCTCGCCCACCTCGTGCCCGACGACCGCGGACATTACCTGTGCTACCTGAGTCGCCAGCAGTTGCCCAAACGTATCCGGGTGTTCATCGACTTCATGACCACCCGGATCCGCGCTCTGGATCTGGATTGCTCCACCATCGAACTCAACGCACGACGGCAATCCGCCGCGATCCCGATGCTTGCCGCCGAGGCCGGCGTTGCGGCCTGAACCGACGGGATTGATATGCGGCGGACAATCCTGCGCTAGCTGACGCCGGACTGCTGTCGTCGCAGTGGACCATCCATCTTTCACCCTGGCCCACTGTCCGCCTTCGTGGGAATAAGCGGTATCGTAAGATGGATAGAGCAGCGTTCGTCGTTCGCGAATGCGGACGCGTCCGCCGGTTCGATTAGCCATGGAGATCCGCATGACCACACGCCGTCGTTTTCTGCATTCGACCCTGTTGGCCGGCAGCGCGCTAGTGCTGCCGAATGGCGCAGGCGCCGCGCCCACGTCCTCGCGCATGCGCGTGGTATCGACCTGGGATTTCGGGGTCGGCGCCAACCAGGCCGCATGGCCGGTGCTGACGCGCGGCGGCGGCGCGCTGGATGCGGTGGAGGCCGGTGCGCGCTGGGCCGAGGGCACGCTTTGCAACAGCACCGTCGGCCGCTGCGGCTATCCCGATCGCGACGGCACGCTGACGCTCGATGCCAGCATCATGGACGGCGACGGCCGTTGCGGCGCGGTGGCGGCGCTGGAGGATATTGCGCACCCGGTCTCGGTCGCGCGCGCAGTGATGGAGAAGACGCCGCATGTGCTGCTGGTCGGCGACGGCGCCCAGCAGTTCGCGGTCGAGCAAGGGTTCGAAAAAGAAGCGCTGCTGACGCCCGAAGCGAAGCAAGCCTGGCGCGAATGGTCGAAGGCCGCGAAGTATCAGCCGCAGATCAATGCCGAGCGCGCGAAGCGGCCTGGCAACCGCGACAACCACGATACCCTCGGCATCCTCGCGCTCGACGCCGATGGCCGTCTTGCCGGCGCCTGTACCACCAGCGGCATGGCCTGGAAGCTGCACGGCCGGGTCGGCGACAGCCCGATCGTCGGCGCCGGGCTGTACGTCGACAACGAGGTCGGCGCCGCGACCGCCTCCGGTGTGGGCGAAGAAATGATTCGCAATGCGGCCAGCTTTCTGGTGGTCGAATTGATGCGTCAAGGTCGCTCGCCGATGGAGGCGTGCCGGGAGGCGATCGAACGCGTGGTGCGCAAGCGCCCGGAAGCGAGCAAAACCTTGCAGGTGTGCTTCCTGGCGATGAACAAGGCGGGCGAGGTCGGCGCGTTCGCGCTGCACCACGGCTTCGTTTACGCGGTGTGCGATGCGGGGAAGCAAGACGCGCTGCTGGAGGCGCGTTCGGTCTACGCGTAGAGGTAAGGCGTGATCCTCCATCCCGTTACGCAAGTGGCTTGCATTCGAATGATCGGGTTCATCATTTCGTTCGGGATGACGAACGCTTGAGTCCGTAGGATCTGTCTCGAATCGACTGTGCGTTTCTTCGTCGTTCCAGTGGTTTTCACAGCGACGCCGGTCAAGCTGGGATGACTTCGGCGACGCTCGCGTGTGCGTAATCGCGTTGGTGCGGTGTAAAAGAGCCGGTGTCGAATGCGGCGCAACGGCGTAGATTGCCTGCCCTGCCTGTCTACGGCGCGTGAGCAGGAAACGGCCTCGACCAAGCGAAATTTGGCTTACGCCAACATTTTTTAGATCGTTCTAAAAGAGTGATGCAAACCGCATACTTGGACCGATTTTGTCGCGTATGGTCAAAAAGGGGGTCGATGTCGCACGAGTGTCACGTCCTCTGCAAATCAAGCGAACGCGTTGGTTCTGAATTGGAGTCTGTCCATCGCAGTTGGCCCATTAGACAAATTCAACGTAGAAGGGGGCTTTCCATGCAGCAATCCGATTTCCACCGCAACGCCTTGGCGAGTGCGCTCGCTCTGGCACTGTTGGCACCGCTCGCGGCGCTGGCCCAGGCGCAGGACGCGCAGCCGCCATTACCCGCAGAACAAGCGGAACCGGCGGATGCACCCGTCCAAACCGAGGCCGACAAAAGCGCCAAGACGCTCGATGCGGTCACCGTCACTGGCTCGCGCATCAAGCGCGCCGAGGTCGAAGGCCCGGCACCGGTGACAGTCATCACCGGCGATCAGATCAGGAAGGAAGGCTTCACCACGGTCTATGAGGCGCTCAGCTCTCTGACCGAAGTCACCGGCAACGTGCAGAACGACTACGACTGGGGCCAGAGCTCGGTGAACGCCAGCCCGCTCAACCTGCGTAACCTCGGCCCCGGCCGCAGCCTGCTGCTGATCAATGGCCATCGTGTGGCCGACTACCCCATGCCTTATACCGGCAAGAGCAACTTCGCCAATTACAACAACATCCCCACCGGCATCGTCGACCGCATCGAGGTGCTCTCCAGCGGCGCTTCGGCGATCTACGGTTCCGACGCCGTGGCCGGCGTGGTCAACGTCATCCTGAAGAAGGACATCGACGGCGATACCCTGCGCGCGCGCTACGGCACCACCACCGAGGGCGGACGCACGGTCAGCGATGTCTCTTGGTCCGGGGGCCGGCATGGCGAAGACTGGAGCGTTGCCTACACCTTGCAGTATTTCAACCGCGAGCCGTTGTGGGCGCACGACCGGCCGTGGATGGATTCGGAATTCGATTCGCCGCGCCGCAACTGGAACTATGGCGGCGTGCAGCAGGGCGTCGCGACCAATACCCCCAGCGTCGGCATCCGTTTGTTCGATGCGACCAACGGTCAACGGCTGATGCCGCCGCAGGGCGCGTGCGAGCAGTTCGGCGGCGATTTCTTCCTGCACAACCGCATCTTGTACAACGATTTCAACGGCGCGCAGACCGATACCGGCTGGCAATGCGCCCACACCGCCGTGTTCGAGCACTGGACTTTGCGCAACGGCAGCGAGGATCTTTCGGCCTATCTGTACGGCACCAAGCAGTTCGGCAACGTCGAAGCCTGGGCGACCGCCGGTTACTGGAAATCCACCGGCGAGAGCAACACCTTCATGCCGGCCTGGGGCAGCGCCAACTACATCGACCGCGACAGCGGCCAGGAGCGCAGTCTGTTGCGCTATTTCGTACCGAGCGAGATCGGCGGCGTCGACCGCGCGTTGACGCTGTCGGAGGAAACGAACTGGGATTTCAACGCCGGCCTGCGCGGTAGGATCTTCAACGACCGCTTCGACTGGGATGTCATGGTCGGCCGCGCCGAGTACGAAGTGCGCGAACGCTTCCCGACCATCCATGAGGCGCGGGCTGCGGAATTCTTCCTGGGCCCATCGCTGGGTATCGATGCGGCCAGCGGCCTGGAAATCCATGCGCCCGACTACAACCGGCTCTGGAACCCGGTGTCACGCAGCGACTACGACAGCGTCCGTGCGGTCGGCGACAAGAAGGCACGCACTTGGCTCACCCAGGGCAGCTTCGTGCTCAGCGGCGACTTGTTCGAGGGCTGGGCCGGTCCTATCGGCTTCGCCGGCGTCCTGGAAGCCGCCAAGCAGGGCTACAAGCTGTATCCCGACCCGAATACCATGGGCACCAACCCGGTGTACTTCACGCCGTTCGGCAACATCGAAACCGGCGGCGGCGAGCGCAACCGCTACGCGGCGGGCGTGGAATTCAAGATTCCCTTACTCAAGAACCTGACGCTCTCCACCGCCGGCCGCTACGACCGCTACGACGCGGTCGCCGACGACGCGGCCACCACTTACAACCTGGGCTTGGAGTGGCGTCCGTTCTCCAATCTGCTGTTGCGCAGCAGTTATGCCACCAGCTTCCGCGCGCCTGACATGCACTTCGTCTATGCTGATCCCAGCGAGAGCGTGGCCGACCAGGTCGACTACCTGACTTGCCTGCGGGATCCCAACCGGCAGACCAGCAATTGCCCCGGCGGCGATGGCGACCCGTACCACATCGACAATCCGCTGATCGCGCGACAGGGCACCGAAGACCTGTTGTACGAAACCGGCGATTCGTTCACTTACGGCTTCGTGTGGGATGCGTTCGAGGGCTTCTCGCTCAGCGCCGACTACTGGCGGGTCAATATCGAGAATGCGATCGACGACGTCAGCGCCGACCAGGTGCTGCTGGACGAGGCGTACTGCCTGACCGGGCAGTCGCCCGCCGACAAGCCGCGCCGTACTCCGCCCAGCCAGGCGCTATGCGATCTGCAGCTCAGCCGCGTCACCCGCGACGCCAACGGCGTCGTCACCCGCGTCGAGATCGGCCCGATCAACCGCGCCAAGCAGAGCGTGAGCGGCATCGACGTGGCTTCGCGCTATCAGTGGCAGACCGCGAACTGGGGAACTTTCGACTTCGCGTTGAACTACACCCAGCAGCTGACCTACAAGTTCGCTCAATTCGAAGGCGATCTGTTCGAAAATGTCCGCGACCAGGAACGGCAGATCCGCTATCGCGGTCGCGCCAGCGCCACTTGGACAATGGATCCCTGGACCGCGGTGTTGTACGTGGACTGGACCGCGGGTACCCGCAGCGACCGCTACGGCGGCTGCGCCGCACTGCCCAATGGTTTCCGCCCGGATGTGGCCACCGACTGCACCGACCTGCGCGTGAACGAGCTGGGCGAGCGCAGCATCAGTTACGGCCAGCAGAGCGAACTGGTGGACTTCTACAACCAGGACAAGATCTACTGGAACGCCAGCGTCGGTTACCAGTTCAATGACGCTCTGCGTCTGAACCTCTACGTCAACAACATCTTGGACGATCACTTCCAGGACAAGTGGTGCGGCGGCTTCGCCTACTGCGTGGCCAATCCGGTGGGCCGCGAAGTGGCGGCGGAGGTCGTGTACAGATTCGACTGATGTAATCACCATAACATGCGAAAAAGCGGAGCCCGGTGCGAGCCGGGCTCTTTTTTGTTTGCGCGCTTTCGTAATTTACTGAACAACGGCATCTCACAAAAGACGCCGGCCGGTCCGAATCTAAATTTTCGCTTCACCAGCAATCCGCGCAGGTACGGCCTGCGCATGCGCTACAACTTCTGGGGGAAGCGTGTCGAATAACTCACTCAAGCCGAAGCAACTTCGCGAGACCGCGAGAAAGTGAGTGCTCTCACATTTGAATTCTCCGATTGACGCATGTCTGGTCCGTACTCAGAATCCGCGCTGCGTCTCATGTTGGATTCAATCGTAGTTAGGCCCCATTACCGAGTACTCATGTGAATCGACAAGAGCTCCGAGAAAAACTGATTCGCGCAGACGTCCACCCGAGGCTCTACTGGCTTGACGGACCAGTGTTGGACAGTGAGTCCTACTCATTAGTAACGGATGGGGAAACTTGGAAAGTTCGTTATAAAGAGCGTGGTCAGTTCCGTGAAATCCGTAACGGCCTTTCGGAGAGCGATGGATGTCAGCTCATCCATAGGCTGCTAGACAGGGCTTTGAGTCTCAGTTCAAGGCCCGGTGACCAGTCGCATGGGGCCTAACAATTCATTCAAGCCGACGTCGCTTTGTGGCTCGGCTTGTTTCAGTGGTTAGAGCTTTGGACACCATCCAGTGATCGACGGCTTTACCGCGGACCCGAAGATTCAGCGGATCGCGGAGGCATACGCACTCGACGCGCTGGATTTCGCAAGAGAAGGCTTCGGACTGGAGCTGGATTGGAGCGACGGCAGTATCGCGCAAATAGAAGAACTGCTTGGGGTTCTGCACGACCAGGTGGCCCAGATGAGCGAAGAACAGATCCTCCAGTTTGCGACAATGCTAGGAAGTTACGTCGGTGAGGTTTTTCGCCGCAACCATGGAGCCACATGGGGCATGGTTACTCTGCAGAGGCAATCTTTCCCGGGACTTATGGCCAGCCGATCTTCCGGTATTTTTTGGCCATGGGAGCGAGCCCGCAGCCGGATCGTTGATGGCCCAAGCGACAACATGCGGCACTACTACCAAGTTCTGATCGAAAAGCATGGGGCTCCTGGCGATCGTCTCGTAACTGGGACGGCAACTTCAAGGAAATCGTGGTCGGGCCGCCTGGCAGGGGGTTAGCAGCTCATCCAAGCCAACCCGCTTCGCGGCTCGGCGTAGTCACGCGTTAGATGGCAAACACGGTGACCTCCTGCTGGTTTCAGAGACGTCGCCTGGTCCCGCTCATAAGACTTTGGAACTCTATAAAGCCGTTCGGTCTGTCCTGGCAGATCGTGCCACGGGACGTCATCCAGATGTACAACAGTCCCGACAGCGCCGCGGCCATGCGGGCGACATCGCCGCGCTTCGCGCCGCTTACGACGGCAAACCAGCGTAGTCCGAGATGGGGGACCGTCCAGCCTAAGGAGCAGCCATCACTTCAACACCTGCTCCACGTCGACGATCTCAACGCCCTGCATCTGCCCGAGCCAGCTATCGAACCAGGGCTTGTGCGAGACGCCGACGATGGAGAGCACGCGAACGCCGGGGCGTTCGCGGAAGGTCTGCTGGATGTTGGCGACCATGCGCAGGTTGCGGATTTCCCAGCCGGACACCCAGATTTGCGGGTAATGCTGCGGCGATGCCGCACGCATCGTAGCGCCGGCATTGATGTCGGCGCGCAGCCACAAGTTGTCGGGGCGATTAAGGAAACGATATAGCGGCAACAGGTCGCGTGCTGGCGACAGGCTTTTCTCCTGTTGTTCCATCGAGTCCAGTTTTTCGGACCGGCCCGCCTCCCAGGTTTGTTGGACCGACTGGCCGAAAGCCTTGGTATCCGGGAGACGGGTGTTGTCGCCCGTATGGTCGTCCACCGGGTACACCCGTTGCAGACCGAGCCGCGCGGCCAGACGTGCCGCGATCTGGTAGTTCTCGTTGTTGCGCGCTGCCGTCTGCCGCAGCATCGTCACCAGCGCGTCGTCCAGGCCATCGCCGGCGCGGCGTTCGGCAGACGGCAGTTGCAGCCATTGCACGTAAGCGGAAGCGCGTTCGCCGGCGGCCAGGAATAAAGCGGCCAAGTGCCGCCGCTGCGCGGGCGTAGGTTGTGCGGGCCAATCGGCCAGCGTCTTGTCTATCTCCGCGATAGCCGCGGGCACATCCCGCCCGGTCGCGGCTTTGGCCGCATCGGTGGACGCGCAGTAATCCTGTCCATACATGCTGGGATGGCGTGCGGCGAGATCGCATTGCTCGCCGCCGATAGCCTCGATGGTGATGATCTCCGGCTTGAATTCGGCCAAACGATCAAGCAACGGATCCAGCGACTTCGGGTCGAAATCCTTCGGCAGCTCGCTCAGATGCACCGAGCCCAGCACCAGTACCTGCGTACGCGGACCGGCCATATCGCGGTCTAGCGTGGTCAAATCGACCTGTGCATGCGCCAAGGCCGGTATCGCCAGCGCCAACCATCCAACCCGCCTTGCCCATCGTGTGTGCATGCCGCGCTCCCCATTCGGATATCGGGTATTCGATGCGCGTTCGGGGCCCAGGGTTTAAACAAGGCCCGGGCGAATCGATGGAACCTGGGACTCTTCTCTTCGCTCCACGCCTTTGCGTTCTGCGTCGTAGCAGGTAGGGGTCCGGTTTGCGAGGATAACGTCCACTTTCTGCGGCGAGCTGGGTCTCACCACCAACCTCCGCTAAGAACTTGGTAACCTGTTTCAAGAAAACCGGCAAGCGGGACGTTGAAGGTCGTGGCCATTCGCAACAGAGTCTCTAGTGCCGGACGCGCGCCGTTGCCAGCAAACGGCGGCACCGAGCGGAGCCGATCTTGAAGCACATACGGATCGATGCGACCGACCGGCAACGGGCCGAGCCGCCCTTCTGGCTTCCGCTCGCCGCCGGCCTTCCTATCGGCTTCTGCATGGTGGTGCTGGCATTGCCAGCGCTGGGCAACGGCCAAGATCTGGCATATCGCGCGCTTTACCTGGCGGCTTATCTGCTCTGGTGCATTCCGTTGACCTTCATCCAGCGCGCGCTGTGGCGACGGCGCACGCCGTGGTGGATCTTCGCGCCGACGCTGCTTTCGGTGGCCTATGTCCTGTCGTTGGCGAACAACGTGCTCGGCACGGCGATGGCGCTGGCCGCCGGATGGGAGCGGTCGTTCTCGTTCGAATGGGCCGAAATATTCAGGGGAATAGACGATTGCTGGTTGGCGTTGATCGCGTTCTGCGCGATCCATGCGGTGGTGGCCTACTACGCCGAACTGAAACACGAGCAGGCGCGGACGATCGAGGCGGTCTCGCTGGCCCGCGATGCCGAGCTGCGTGCGCTGCGTTACCAGCTGCATCCGCATTTCCTGTTCAACGCCCTCAACGCGATTTCGTCTCTGGTCGCCAACGAACGCAACGACGAAGCGCGCCACATGATCGCAAGGCTCGGCGATTTCCTTCGTGCCACGCTGGACGGCAGCGAAAACCACGAGGTCGCGCTGGCCGATGAGATCGCGCTGACCGAAACCTACCTGGCGATCGAGAAAGCGCGCCTGGGCGACCGGCTGCTGCTCAAATGGCATGTCGGCCCGGAGGTGCTGTCGGTACGGGTGCCATATCTGTTGCTGCAGCCGCTGGTCGAGAATGCGATCCGCCATGGCATCGCCTTGCGCAGCCAGCCGGGAAAACTGGACATCCACCTGAGCCGGCACGGCGATCGGCTGCAGGTGGGCATCCGCAACGAAGGCGCAGCTGCGGCCGCGATGCCCGCCGACGAAAGATCGCAGCCCTCCATGCTGGGCCTGCGCAATGTTTCCGAACGGTTGGCCAAGCTCTATCCCGGCGAACACACCATGGACGCGCAAGCGGACCAGAACGGCGACTACCAGGTGGATATCGAGCTGCCCTTCCGCGAGGCGGCCGCACCCACCGGGCAATGGAGCGCGCGCGCATGATCCGCGTGGCTGTGATCGACGATGAACCTCTGGCGCGAAGCGGCGTCATCGCCCGGCTCGCCGCGCATGCCGATATCGAGCTCGTCGGCGAGTACGCCGACGGCGCATCGGCGCTGCAAGGGCTGCGTGCCAAAACGCCCGACTTGGCGTTCGTCGACGTGCAGATGCCGGGCATGACCGGCCTGGAAGTGCTCGCGGCCCTGCCGGCGCACCAGCGGCCGATGGCGATCCTGCTGACCGCTTACGACAATTTCGCGGTGCGCGCCTTCGAGCTGCATGCGATCGATTATTTATTGAAACCGATCGACGACGACCGTTTTGCGGAAGCACTCGACCGCGCGCGCGAGGCGCGCTCCTTCCGTCGCCGCGAATCGGCGCTTGTCGGCGGCCCCGCGACCGGACCCAAATCCGCTCGGCCCGCGTACCTGAGCCGCTTCGTCGTGCGCGTCGGCCGCCGGGTAGCTTTCGTGGACATCGCGGAAGTGGAATGGATCGAAGCCGACGGCGATTACGCGACCTTGCACGCCGGCGCCAGCGCTTATCTGTTGCGCGAATCGCTGAGCCGATTGTCTCGTCAGCTCGATCCTGCGCATTTCATCCGCGTGCACCGGTCGACCATCGTGCGGATCGACCGCGTCGCCGAGCTGCAGCCGCTGTCCAACCGCGACGCGCTGCTGCGCCTGCGCGACGGCACTCCGCTGCGGGCGAGCCGCACCTATATCGGACCCTTGCTCGAACGCCTGAAAGGATTGGGCGACGCGGTTCGTTACTGATCGCCAACGCTTCGGCGCAAACGGCGCACGGCTCGGCGACCGGGCCGCGCTTTCCGCGCGGACCGCCGTTATGTTGCTCCGGCCTTGCCCATGCCGGAGTTTCGATGAAGTCGTTGTTGCTGCTGTTCGCCTGCCTGCTCTCCTTCCCCGCCTTTGGCCAGAATTCCGCCAAGAATCCGGACACTGCATCCGTCGAAACGATCATTGCGGCCTTCGGCGCCTGCATCGTCGACAAGGATAAGGATCGCTTCGTAAAGCTGTTCCTGCACGAGAATACGGCGTGGCAGAGCGTCACCGGCGACGCCAACCTGCGCATTGTCCGCGAAAAGAAACCGGAGGCGCTCAAGGTCAGGGTCGATCCCAAGAGCGGGCACCTGTCCTTCATCGACAGCATCGTCGCCGACAAGGAAAGGGAAGAGGAAAAGTTCCGCGACATCAAGATCGAGACGGACGGCGACATCGCGTCGGTGTTCTTCGATTACAGCTTCCATGCCGACGGCAAGGAAACCAACCGTGGCAAGGAAGCCTGGCATCTGGTGCGTACCGACGACGGCTGGAAGATCGTGTCGGTGATCTGGTCGGTCAACTGGGCGCCCCAGGTATGAGCCGCGGCGTCCAAGCCCATGGCGGCGGCTATGCCGCCTCTCTCCTGTTGGCAGTTTCGCTGGTATTTCCTGCGGCCCATGCGCAAGCGGACGAGCGTAGCGCCGCAACGCCGCGGGCCGCGCTCGAACACGGATTGCGCCCGAGCGTGCTCAAGCCTGGCCAAGCTTCGCCAGGCTGGTCGCTGCGCGAGCGCATGGCGCACTACCGTGTTCCGGGCGTCGCGATCGGCATCCTCAAACAAGGCGAGGTGGTGTACGCCGAAGGTTTCGGTTTGCGCGAAGCGGACACGCAGGATGCCGTTGATGCGGACACGCTGTTCAACGTTGGCTCGATCAGCAAGGTGGTAACGGCGGCGACGTCGTTGCGGCTGGTGGCCGACGGCAAGCTGGACCTGGATAACGATGTGGGCGCTTACCTGAAGACGTGGCGAATTCCGTCCGCTCCGGGCGTTGCGCATCCGGTCGTGACCCTGCGCATGTTGATGTCGCACACCTCCGGATTGGGCGTGCATGGCTTTCCCGATTTCCTGCCTGGCGAAGCGGTGCCGACGCTCCGCCAATCCCTGGACGGGACCTTCCCCGCCAGGAACGATCCGGTCCGTCTGCAGCGCACTCCCGGCATGGTCGGCGACTATTCCGGAGGCGGCACCACGGTCGAGCAACTGGTGATCGAGGAAGTTTCCGGCGTCCCGCTCGAGAACGTCGCGCGCGCCCAGGTTTTCGCTCCGCTCGGCATGCGCCGCAGCACTTTCGAAAGCCCTCTGTCGGCATCGCGCGGGAATATCGCCAAGGCGCACAACGACGAGGGCGAGCGCGTCGCCCTGCCGCGCGGATGGCAAACCTTCCCGCAGGAAGCGGCCGCCGGCTTGTGGACCAGCGCGAACGAACTGGGTACGTTCGTGGGCGCGCTGATTCGCAGTTATCAAGGCACGCAGCCGTTCCTGCCGCAGGCGCTCGCCACACAGATGATGAGCGAGGTGGCGCCCAGCTGGCACGGCTTGGGGCCGCGTCTGGACGGTGCCGGCAACGCGCGCATCTTCCATCACGGTGGCGCCAACGACAGCTACCACGCCTGGATCGAGGGCTACCTGCAAACCGGCGACGGTTTCGTCATCCTTACCAACGGCGAGAATGGCTGGCAGTTGCACACCGAAATCCGCAACGCCCTTTCCGATGCGTTCGGCCATGGAGTCAACCCGCCGGTGCGCGTCGTCGCCCTGGCGCCGGAGGCGGTCAGGCTAGCCGATTACGCCGGCGTGTATCGCGTCGACAACGCCGTGCCGGTGGATCTTCGCCGGGCATTCACCGATATTTTCCCCGATGTCGAAAGTATCAAGATCAAGGTCGACGAAGGAAAAATGTCCGTCGTCCTGCCCGACGAAACCGGCGGCTTGCTGGCGCTAGCCCCGATGCGCTTCATCGCACCGAGCGTGTTCGGCACCGAGTATTCCTTCCAACGCGATGCCCATGGCGTCGTGCGCGGTGTGACCGTGGCCTACGGCGAGGCGCGCGCTTACTTCAGCCGCCAAGCGCCACCAGCGCAGCCGCACGGACGCGCGGCCGAAAGCGCGGTCGCGATCGAATAACGCATTGGATGGCGGATCGGCCCTAGCCAGCCCACTAATCGAACCGGGCCTTCAGAACAAGGAGAAGCTTCATGTCACTAAGCAGAATCACGCTGGCCGTCGCAATCTCGGCATTGGCAACCGGCTGCGCCGGTATCGCCACCCGCACCAATACCCTGTCCGACGAAAGGATCTTGTCGGAAACTTCCGGCGCGATCGGTTACCAACCTGCGGATGTCACCCTGCTCAGCAGGCGTACGGAAGGCGTCAACACTTACGTCGAGCTGAAGACCAAGGACGGCAAGCAATACTCATGCATCGTCAATGGAGGCAATCTTTTCTCGATGGGAATGACAAATCCCCCTGTCTGCAATAAGAAGTAAGTGCCTAGAAGGACGAACTCCTCGAAGCCAGCCGTATAACAACTGCTGCGGTTCGTCAGTCATCTTGGCGGCATCCTGTCGGGGTGCCGCTTTTTCACTCCGTCGTCTGACCGGCGCTCTTGGGTACGCCTCACCAAGCCAGCGCCGACTCTATGTTCGCCAAAGCGATCTCCCAGCCGCGGCGCCCTGTCGTTACTAGATCGAAATGACCGGCGCCTTCCACATTGACCAGTTCCACCTTGAGATGGCTACGCACGGAGATTGCGTAATCATGGGCGACATAAGGAGGAACCAGCCTGTCGAGCACGCCACTTATCATCACCACGCGCGCATCGCTCGCCCCCAGGACGGAGGGCGAGGTGTCTGCGAAAGCATCAGGGTCCGTGGTCGACGCGGCCACGAGGTTCTCGAGGATTCCCTGTCCGCAGATTTCCGGAATCAACGGCGAAAACGTCTTGAGATTACCTACGCCGGCTAGCGCCACCACCCGCTGAGGGACGAAGGGCTTGGCGACGTGCAGGCGGCTGGTGTCCGAAAGCCTGTCCCTCCCAGCGGCCCAAAGCGCCAAATGACCGCCAGCCGAGTGGCCGACAAGTACCGTATGCGAAAGATCAAGCCGGTATCGAGGCGCCTCTTCGCGTAGAAGATCGATGGCAGTGGCCACGTCCTGGTAGGTACCTGGATATCCGCCGCCGGCTTCGTCGGCTCTGCGATAGCCGATACTCCAAACGGCTATGCCGCGCTTCGCCAAGTCCGCACCCAGATGGCGGAGCTGCTCGCGTCCGGCGGTTTTCGCGCTCCAACATCCACCATGGATCAACACTACTACCGGGAAGGGGCCGTTCTGGTCCGGAACGAAGAGATCGATTGTCTGCGCGGCTTCGGATCCATAGGGGATTTCCACCGTCGGCTTCGGGCGTTCGATCGCCATGAACGCCGGTATGCCGATCGGATCTGTCGATGCCCAGGAGATGGCAATGGCCTCGGAAGTGTGTGCGGAAGCAGAGAACAAGGATGTGGCCATCAGGAGGGAGGCAGCTAATCGAAATCGTAGGCTTGCTGAAGGATGGATTGTTGAAATCATGGAGTTGTCGTGGATGGTATTTCTCTGGCATTCGCTGGAAGTTCTCTCCCGACGGAACCCTGGGGGCTGATGTCTCAGGAAGCGCCGAGGGAAGCGGAGACGGAGTTCCGTCAGGAGAGAGTGAAGCGTCCGCAGCAGGACCACCGCCCGGGGGCCCCATGTGCGGCATTTCGCTTCGATGGTAATTTTCCGTGGTTGCCTGTTGCCGATCCACGGACATTCGGCAGGGACTGCATCCGCTCACCGACAGGGCTGCGCCTCCGGTACAGAAGTACGGCCGGAAACCATTCGCGGCGTTGGCGCCAGCTCCGGCGACAGACCTTCCGCCTCGAGCGCCGCCTGCACGCAGGGATCGGCTTCTATGCGCCGTTTGAATGCGGCCAGGTATTGCAGATCGTCCGCTTCGATGCCGAACAGTACTGCCCAGCGCAACACGACGTAGAGATAGGCGTCGGCCGCGCTACGGAATCCGGTCAACCATTCCCTGCTGCGCAGGTGCGAGTCGACCAGCTCCAGCAAAGGCCTCAAACGCAGGGACGCATTGGATTGCAATACCGAACGGCGGTCGTCTCGGTTCCGATAGAAAGACGGCGAACAGAAGCTCTGGAACACCAGCCGCATGTCGCTGCTCGACAGCATCATCCAGTACAGGGTTTCGGCGCGTTGCTGGCCACTGCCATCGCCGAATAGGCCTGCGTCCGGGAACCTGCCATGCAGGTAGTCGTGGATGGCGATGTCGTCGGTCAGTACCGAAGGTCCATGCTCCAGCGCGGGTACCACGCTGGCAGGATTGATCGCCAGATGGCTGGCCGACCTCAACATTGCCGGTTTGACGGCCAGAGTATCGAAGGGATGGCCGCACCAACGCAAAGCGATGTGGGCAGCTAGCGAGGACGCTCCGGGATAGACGTAGAGCAGGATGCGCTCTGCGTTGCTCTGCGATGTCGCCGGAGGCGGGTATGGGCAAAGCGAAGGACGTGCGACCACAGACGCTGCGTTGGAGCTATGGGTTTTCATGCTGTGATGAGACAGTGGGGGAGTGTGCAGTTTGCGAAATCACAAGCTTGGTCGGCAGCGCGCAAGGAGGGTGATTCGCCGCTAACCGATGGCAGGTGTTCCTAGGTCAGTGAAGATCGTGAAATTCAATCCCGGGACCGGGTCTGGCGCTCCACCGGCGCACGGCTGCGCAGGTAGATCCAGATCGAATGCAGCTCCTGGTCCGACGCTTGTCCGACCGCACGCCACGGCATGTACGCTCCATCGATGCCACTGCCATCGGGGCGCGTTCCCGTGCGCATCGCGGCGATGAAATCGGCTTCGGTCCAGGCACCCAGGCCGCTGGCATGCGCGGTCAGATTGGCCGCCGCCGGCGCGTCCGGACCGCCATGGGACATGGCGCCTCCGCCGAAGTCCGCGCGATGGCAACCGGTGCACAGTTGCGCGGCGTGTTCTCCGTAAGCAAGGGTTCCGAGCGGCGGTGCGTGTGCCACGGCGGGCTTGCCGTGGTCGATGGTTTCGGCGGAAAGAAACCCGTCAAGCTTTCCGCCTACCAGCATTGCGCGCGCCAGCGGCCCCATCGCGCTTTTCGGCAATACGCGTTCCACCTGCGGCATGCCAGCCAGATAAGCCGACAGCGCCTCGATCTCATGCGCGCTAAGGTGGGTGAATTCGGCGGACGGCATCATCAGCAGCGGCCGCGAATGCATGTCCACGCCGTGATGGAGTGCGCGATGGAAGCGTTCGTGGCTCCGGGCTGGACCCAAGGCGATTTTCCCCGGGGTCAAGTTGGTGCCGACGATACGAGCGAACGGCATCTGGTCCAGCAACACCTTGCCGCCGAAATCGTCGCCGTGACAGTCCGCGCAGCCGCGCGATCGCGCCAGCTTCGCGCCTTCGTCCGCCAACGCGGCGCGCGGCGGCGGAAGCGAAACCGAAATCCGGTAGTCGCGCTGCAACCGTTGCTGGCTCAGCGCGAAAACGGCAAGGCACGCTGCAACCGCCAACAGAGCGACTACGATGATCGAGCGTTTCAGGATTCGCTTCAGAGTGGGTGACATGGCCTACCGGTGGATTCAGAACAAACTTGGTTACGGCCCAAACGCAGTGCGCGGGCAGAAACGGCATCGTCGGGGCTTGGTGCCGGCGACGCCACCCTCCTTTTGGCTGTAGGGGGATAGCCAGAAGGCGGCGATCGCAACCGCCTTCGGTAAGTGGCAGCGGCCAAACCGGCTGCCTACGCTTGCCGTATGAATAACGAACCGAAACACCGACCGATGCACGCACTGCCGGAATTTTCCCATCGCGTCGGCCCGGGCATGCTTGGCCAGCAAGTCGTTCCGGGCACTCACTCCGGACAGGTCGCGGCACCCTCCTCAGGCATACGCCCTCCCGGGTGCTGCGGCGTAACATGGCCCGACAACCCGCCTGGGACTTCCGGTGCCCTCGATATGGCAACAGACCAAGGCAAAGCTCGGCGCTCACAACTCGAACTCCTGTCGGAAATAGTCGAGGAGATTTCGGGAGAGCTGGCGTTGGAGCCTTTGCTCGCGCATATCGTCGAACGCGCCTGCAACCTGATAGGCGCCGACGATGGCGTCATCGGTCTGTACGTGCCCGAGCGCGATGTGATCCGCACCGCGGCCAGCCACAGGATTCCCGACGAAGAACTGCTGGAGGAATTGCCCCGTGGCAAGGGACTCACCGGACGTGTACTGGAACTGGGCCAACCGGTGCGCTGCTACTACAGCGATCTTCCCGTGGCGTCGCGCAACGCGCCTGCCGGCATGCATGTGATCGGGATGCCCATTCGTGCGCGGGACAGGCTGATCGGGGTGTTCGGCATCGGCACGCACTATCCGCGAACGCTGGATGCGCACGCGCAGGACCTGCTGGAAATCTTCGCCCGCCACGCTGCCGTCGCCATCGAGAACGCGCGCCGCTATAGCGAGGAAACACGCCGCGCCTCGCGCTTCGCGATGCTGGCGCGAGTCGCCGCCATCGGCGCCGCCGGACCCGACCTGGACACGCTGCTGCAGAATACCGCCGATGCCATCCACGACATGCTGGATTATCCCAACGTGGATATTCCAATTCTGGATCCGGATGATCCAGACACCTTGATCATCCGCATACGCGGAGGCGAGTACAAACGCCTGATCCGGCGGGTGGATCGCCTGCCGGTGTCGTCCGGTATCATGGGCGCGGCGGTGCGCGAACGGCGCGTGCAACTCGTCAACGATGTCGCATCGGACTCCCGCTACGTGCGTCCGCCGGGCGTACAGCCGCCGCTGGCGGAACTGGCCATTCCCATCCT
The DNA here is from genome assembly GCF_031455975.1 of Pseudoxanthomonas sacheonensis. GTDB lineage: Bacteria > Pseudomonadota > Gammaproteobacteria > Xanthomonadales > Xanthomonadaceae > Pseudoxanthomonas_A > Pseudoxanthomonas_A sacheonensis_A. Next base: position 1,136,068 of record NZ_JAVDTT010000002.1, read on the forward strand.
GTACGGAGACGAGGTGCTGGGCGTACTCAATGTCGAGGGGAACTGCGTTTTCGACGAACTGGATTGCTCAAGCCTGGAAATCGTGGCCGAAAACCTGGGCCTGGCCATCGTCAACGCCAGACTCTTCGAGCGGGCGACGGAAGCGGCGGTGCTTGAGGAACGCCAGCGTCTCGCCCGCGACCTACACGATAGCGTCACCCAGATCCTGTCTTCGATGAGCCTGATCACCCAATCGCTGGCGGACGCCTGGCGTCTGGATGCGGCCGAGGGAGAGCGTCGCGTGAAACGACTGGGAGAACTTTCGCGTCTGGCCTTTTCCGAAATGCGCGGGCTGTTGCACGAACTCTCTCCACGTTCATCCGGCAATCGGGCTGCAGGCGCGCCGGTACGACGCCCGACTTTTCCGCACCGGCTCAGACGGATGATCTCGGCCATGGTTCCCGCCACTGTGGAACTGCACCTCAATGTCGGAGATTTCCATCCGCAGGCGCAGGCGCATGAAGATGCGCTGCTGCGCGTCTGCCAGGAAGCGGTCTCCAACGCGGTCCGGCATGCCGCTCCTTCCTGCATACGCATCGAAACTTTTCTCAGCACCTCCGGCATACGCTTGAGCATTACCGACGACGGGCGTGGAATCCAGAAAGCGACCGGCCAGGGAATGGGTATGGCCAATATGCGCGAACGCCTGTCCGAACTGGGTGGCCGCCTACGTATCCTGCCAGGCGAGCCGGGAACCCAGATCCTTGCCTATCTTCCGCGATTCGATCGGAGTACGAAGTGAGCGAAATGATCCGCATCCTGCTGGCCGACGACCACGCGGTAGTGCGCGAAGGGCTGCGCGCTCTGCTCGAACAGCAACCCGACATGCGAGTCGTCGCCGAGGCGAGCGATGGACCCACCGCGCTGCGTATGGTGGTGGGGGAAACGCCCGACGTCATCGTGCTGGATATGAAGATGCCCGGCGCCACCGCGGTGGAAACCATCGAAGCGATCAAGCAGCAGCGCCCGCGGACGCAAGTGCTGGTGTTCACCAGCTATGCGGAAGACAGCCAGGTGCGCGATGCGCTGACCGCTGGCGCGACGGGTTATCTGCTCAAGGATGCCTTGGCCGAAGACCTGATCCGCGCCGTGCGGGAGGTTAACGCGGGACGCGCGTGGCTGCATCCGCAGGCGCAGCGGCAGATGCTGGAATGGATGCGCCGTCCACCCTCGCAGGTGGATAGCCTGACCTCGCGTGAACGTTCGGTGCTCATCCTGCTGGCCGAGGGGCAGAGCAACAAGCAGATCGCACGCAATCTCGGACTTACCGCGGGAACCGTGAAAGGCTATGTGAGCCAGGTGCTGGACAAGCTGGGCGTCGCCGATCGCACGCAGGCGGCGCTGCTGGCCCATAAGGAAGGAATAGCGCCAGAGTAGCAGGCCAAGGCGCGTTTCCGTTCGACATGGACTCATCTGCTGGCGGGTTGCCCGCGCGAATACGTCAGGCGCCGCCACAAGGCTTCCATCGGACCTTGCGGAAAGAAGCTGAGCCAACTGCGGCAGAACATCGCCAGAACCAGGAATACGGCCAATGCGATCAACATGCCGGCGCCATAACTGGTACGGCCGAACAATCCGAAGCCGATGCCGTAGAACAGCGTCACTGCGATCAGGCTCTGGCTCAGATAGTGGCTCAAGGCCATGCGTCCGCTGGCCACCAGCAGGTTGCCGCTGCCGCGCGGTTTTCTCCAGTACAGGGCAAAGGCAGCGGCATAGGTCAGGCTGAGCAAGGGTATGCCGATCGATCCCAGGGTGATCGACAACAAGCCCATAGCGCTGGCCGGCAGCAAGGCGTCGTTGCCGCCGACCGCCGCGAACGCGAGATTCATCGGCAGGCCGATCGCCAGGCCCACAACCAACAAGGCGCGGAACAACGGTTGCAGGGCATCGCGCGCTTGCGGCAATCCGATCCTTCCGGCCCAGGCGCCCAGCAGGAACATGCCGAGGATGCGCAGCAGTTGGAAACGGTAGATACGGCGAATCCAGGCGAAGGCATAGATCTGCGAATTGGATTGGACTATGTCGGTATAGCCGCCATGCGCGTAGTTATCGATGATCGCACGCATAGCGCCGGACGCTTCCGGCTGCGCCACGGGCGCGGCATGGGCCAACAGCGTGTACAGCAGATAGACGCCGTAGAGCCAGATCGGTGCGGTGAGGAAGAAGATCGCCGAAAGCAGCAACGTACGGGCGGAGAATCTGCGGAACCACAACAGTACGAACCCCATCAGCGCGTAGAAATTGAGAATGTCGCCGAACCAGAGCAGGAAGGCATGGATCAGGCCGAAGACCAGCAACCAGCCCAGACGACGGCGGAACACGGCTTCGAATCCACCGCCACGCTCCTCGGCGCGGCGCATCTGCACGGCGAAGCCCAGGCCGAACAGGAAGGAAAAGAGCGAGTAGAACTTGGCTTCCACCAGCGCATGCACGACATACTCCAGCACCTTGTCCGCTCCGCTTCCTGGCAACTGGGCCTTGGTCGCTGGATCCAGGAAGGCGTAGCCGCTGAAGGCGCTGATGTTGATCAACAGGATGCCCAGCAAGGCGAAACCGCGCAATGCATCGAGCCATTCCGCTCGTTCGTTGGCCCGGATAGGGCCTATTGCCGTATCGCTGGTCATGGAGGGGGATAGGTTACGCAGGGGCTGCATGATGGTCATGGTCTTGGGTCGATTCACGTAAGTTGCGGGGAGGGGCGCTTGCTGGCCAGAACCTGCCTGGCCGAAACCAGCAGTTCGCTCAGCAACAGGGGTACGACCCAGCTCATCCAGCCGAAAGTGGTGAACACTTCGGCCACCGTTCCAAGGTCGTAGAGCCCGGGGATTTTTCCCGCAAGCCGGAACGTCACGAAGGCGAAGGTAATGATGTAGTTGCGCCGCATCCAGGCGCGATGAATTTCTATTTCACGCTTGAGGATGGCCAGCAAGGCCATGGCCGCGGTCGCCAGCCAGGCTCCGATCATCACCGCGAACGCATAGGCCGTGGTCCAGCCCAGGGGCGTACTGACGAACAGGCCGGTCGCACCGATGGAAGCGCATAGCAGGCCTGCCAGATAAAGTCGCCCCGTCCAGCGATGCGTCTGCGGGTACGCGTTGCGCAAACGCCGCACGAACTGCAGGGGGCCGAGCAGTACGGCGGTGGTTCCGCCACTCAGATGCAGCCACAGCCAGACGCGCTTGGGCCAGAAATAGCCGTAGGTTTCCGGGCTGAGGTCGAGGTAGCGGCCGACGTTCCGCCATACGTAGTACATCGCCAGCGCCATGACCGAACACCACGCGAACATGGAGAGCCGATAGCGGAGCGTGCCGCTCCTACTATAGGTCGAAGCGATGGAAGGAATACGGGTTGCAGCCGAGGGGAGAGCGTGGGATTGCATGAGAGTCCGACTTTGCGCTTGCACTGATTCGTGCAATCTAGTCGTGTCCCCGCGCTTGTTGCAGCGGAAAAAGTAGGTACGGCGTACTGTCCCGAGTTAGGGTCTTGGACTGCTTCAGGAGGCCTGTCTTGCAGCGACGGTTGGAAAGGAAAAATGTCGTCTACGCCGTGGCCAAATGTTGGCCGTTCGCGGCGAAAATTTACGTTAGTGGCGCCCAGAATTTCCGAATCGCCGCGTCGCCGTGCATTCGACTAAGACGCCAAGATGAGCGCCTTCGACAGGCGATGCATTCCGTGGGCCGCCAGGTTTTCGGAATGCCGCTGTACGCCCACCCCCAAGGCCACCAATGTCCTGGCGTAAGCGTCGATCAAACGCTCGTTGCCGATCAAGTGGACCTGCGCAGGGCGCGGAGTCCGCGAGAACAAACCGGAGGCGCGCACTTCGTGTCCGATCAGCAGGCCCGACAGATACGAAGGAAGCGCAGCCTCGGAGAATTGGCCGAACAGGCCCAGCGTTCGCACGCCGAATAAGTGGTGCAACAGTCCGCTGGCATCGGCGCTGCGGCGCAGGCCTGCATCGAAGGCGTAGGCGTCGAAGCGCGAGTCGTCCTTGCCCATCAGTTTGCCGAGCACGCTATGCCTACGCATGACTGCGTAGGTTTCGCCGGTCATCGCGGTCGCGATCGAGACGATCTTTCCATCGCGCACGGTGATCCACTTGCTATGTGTGCCGGGCAAGCACAGCAAGTGCGTACCCTGGCGCAACAGGTCGAGCAGCGCGCACGCCTGGGTTTCCTCTCCGCGCATGACATCGGGCACTTCGGTGGAATTCCGGTCCGCGACTCCAGGCACGAACCACAGCCGCCGCCTCGGAAACTCGGGGACCTCGACCGGCACCATCGCCGCCGCCAATCCATCGATACCGGTCGGACAATCCTGATAGGGCTGCTCGAACCAACCGTCGCGGCTGCCTATCATTCCGCACAGCATGATGTCCGCGTCGTTCCAGTCCGCGATCAGCGGGGCGAGCGTCGCGGCGAAATTTCCATCGCACGCCTGCACGCCGCGATCGCTGCGCTTCTGTTCGACCACCACGCCGGCGGTGTCCAAACGGTACGCGCGCAGGCTGCTGCTGCCCCAGTCGATCGCGATCATGCGAGTTCGATCCTGCTTTCCGGGAGGCCGAGCGCACGCGGCAGGGCGATCTGCCAGATTCCCCCCGCGCCGGGCATGCGCGCCAACTCTTCGACGCTGTTGTCGACCCGCGCGCTGCTGATATACAGGCGGTCGTAGGCGGCGCCGCCGATGGTGCAGCACGAAGGATTCTTCACCGGCAGCGACATCACCCGGTCCACGCTGCCGTCGTTGCGATAGCGCACGACGCGGCCCGCGCCCCATTGCGCGTTCCACAAATAGCCGTCGGCATCGATGATGGAACCGTCGGGCGATGCGTCGGCGTCGTCCACTGCGGCGAATACGCGCGAAGCCGATATCTCAGCGGAGTCTGCATCGTAATCGCAGCACAGGATCTGCGGTGAGACCGAGTCGCAGTAGTACATTCTGCGGCCGTCGGCATTGAAACAAACCGAGTTGGGGATGGCGGCGGCAGGCAGATTCAGTCGGCGCAGACCGTGCCGACCCGAATACTGGTAGAACGCGCCGATGGGCGCGTTGTCGGCGCGTTCGCTCTTGGTGCCGAACACGAAATTCCCGTTGCGGTCGCTGCGGCCGTCGTTGATGCGGGTTTCGGCGTTGTCGGCTTCCACATCGGCCAGTTTTTCCAGCGCAAGGGTTCCCTCCTGCGCGGCATCGGGATCGGTCAGGTACAGGCCCTTGGCCAGACCCAACAGCAACTGGCCCGTCTGGCACAGCGCCAGCGAACCCAAGCGGTCGGGCAGGGCCCAGTTTTGGGTGACACCCCGATACGGCCGATGCATCCACAAACGCGAGGCATCGATGTCGGTCCAGAACAGCGCAGCGCGTCGTTCGCACCAGAGCACGCTTTCCCCCAACGCACAGCGGCTGTCCACGGCCAGGCTGGGGATGACGCGATCCAGGTCGACGTAGGCATTCACCGCATCACCACTCCGCGACGCTGCCGTCGGCATGGCGCCAGACCGGATTGCGCCAGGCCGGGGGATTGCGGCTGGCCTCGATCAGCCGTTCCTCGTCGATTTCCACGCCAAGGCCGGGCTTGGGCAGTGCGGCGATGTTGCCGTCGATGCACTGGAAGTCTTCCTTGTTGAGCACGTAGTCCAGTAGATCGGCGTCGCCGTTGTAGTGGATGCCGATGCTCTGTTCCTGCAGCACCGCATTGTGCGCGACGAAATCGACCTGCAGGCAGGCGGCGAGGGCCACGGGCCCGAGCGGACAGTGCGGCGCGAAGCCGACGTCGTAGGCCTCGGCCATGGCCGCGATCTTGAAGCATTCGGTGATGCCGCCGGCATGGGAAAGGTCCGGTTGCAGGATCGACAGACCGCCGCCGGCCAGCACCGACTTGAATTCGAAGCGCGAGTACATGCGTTCGCCGGCGGCCAGAGGGATGGAGGTGGCGTCGGCCAGGCGCGGATAGTATTCGGCCTGCTCGGGCAACACCGGCTCCTCCACGAACAGCGGGTTATGCGGCTCCAACTCGCGCAACAGCACGCGCGCCATCGGCACGCTGACACGCCCGTGGAAGTCGATGCCGAAGTCGATGGTATTGCCGAACGCTTCGCGGATCGCGGAGACTTTGGCCACCGCAGCGTCGACATTGCGCGGGCTGTCGATCAGCTTCAGTTCCTCGGTGCCGTTGAACTTGAACGTGTCGAAGCCCAGGGCCTGGTACGACCTGATCTGCTCGATGATGTCGGCTGGCCGGTCGCCGCCGACCCAGCGGTAGGTCTTCATATGGTCGCGCACGCGGCCGCCCAGCAATTCGTACACCGGTACGCCCAGGACTTTGCCCTTGATGTCCCACAACGCCTGGTCGATGCCGGCGATGGCGCTCATCAGAATCGCGCCGCCGCGATAGAACCCGCCCCGGTAAAGCGTTTGCCAAAGATCGTTGATGCGTGAGGGATCCTTGCCGATCAGGTAATCGGACAATTCGTGCACGGCCGCTTCCACGGTCCGCGCCCGGCCTTCGATGACCGGTTCGCCCCAGCCGCTGACGCCCTCGTCGGTTTCGATCTTCAGGAACAACCAGCGCGGTGCGGCATGGTAGGTGCTGAGACGCACTATTTTCATGGCTTGGATTCCAGATAAGCCTGCTTGAAAGCGCGCGCGCTCTGACGCGTGCGCTCGACCGCCTGGCCTGGTTTATAGAGATCGCTGCCGATGCCGGCGCCCGTGCAGCCGGCGGACAGGTAGTCGGCCAGCGTGAGCGGGGTAATGCCACCGACGACGAACAACGGAATGGGAGGCAGCACCGCCCGCAGGGCGCGCACGTGCTGCGTTCCATAGGTGGAAGCGGGGAACAGCTTGAGCATCTGCGCTCCGGCGTCGAGCGCGGCGAAGGCTTCGCTGGGGGTGGCGAAGCCCGCGCATACTTGCAGGCCGCGATCCACGGCGTGGCGGATCACCGCCGGATCGGTGTTGGGAGTGACGATGAAGCTCGCACCCAGCGCCGCCAGCGTATCCACGTTCTGCGTGCGCAGTACCGTGCCTCCGCCGATCCAGACCCGATCGCCGAAATCGCGGGCCGCCGCGCCGATGCTGTTGACCCAGCCCGGCGAATTGAGCGGAATTTCTATGGCGTCGTAACCTTCTTCCACCAACGCTTGCACATGCGCCAGCGCTTCGTCGGCGCGGATGCCGCGCAGGATGGCGATCAGGGGAAGACGGAAAGGGGAGGTCGCGGTCTCGGCGCTCATGTCGCGGTCACTGGCGGTTTTCATTCGCGGCCCTCACTCGTGATACAGCTGCGAGCGGCCGCCATCGATCAGGATGTCGGTAGCGTTGATGAAGCGCGCTTCATCGCTGGCCAGGAATAGCGCGGTATGCGCGACTTCCTCCGGCGTGCCGATGCGCTTGGGCGGCAGCAGTTCGGTCTGGACGCGGCGCGCGGCTTCCGGGTCGGGTTGCGAAGCGAACCAGGCCTCGATGCGCGGCACCAGGATCAGGCCGGGCGAAATGGAATTGACGCGGATTCCGCGTGCGGCGTATTCGATGCCCAGCGAACGGGTCAGGCCGATCAGGCCGTGTTTGGCCACCGGGTAGGGAAACGCGCCAGGGATGATCTTGTGGCCGTGCACGGAGGCGATGTTGACGATGGAGCCGGCGCCTTGTTCCAGCATCGATGGCAACACCGCGCGCGCCATGTTCCAGGCGCCCTTGAGGTTCAGCGACAGGCAGCGCTCCCAATCGGCATCGCTCAGGGACAGCGGTTCGGAAAACACATCGGCGCCGGCATTGTTCACCAATACGTCGATGCGGCCGTGCTGGCCCAGTATCCGGGCCACCGCCACGCCGATCGATTCGGCATCGGTGACGTCCGCGATCAGATGAGCGGGATTGTCTGCGCGCTCCGGCGAAGGGTTGCGATCCAGTCCGAACACATGCGCACCGTGCGCCGCGAACAGGCGCGCGGTGGCCGCGCCGATGCCGCTGGCCGCGCCGGTGACCAGCGCCACTTTACCCAGCAGGCGCGCGCTCATCGCCGCTTCCGCGCAGGTTGGAGCCGCGGCAACGGGAGCACTGGCGTCTTGCCTGGATAGGTTTGCGCCATGGGCCCTCCCGGCTCGCAGCGATGATTCGGTGTCCGCGCCCCCGCCTATTGCCGGCAGTGGCCCCGCGCGACTCGTGCACAACGGTTGTTCTTCTTTTGGTCGTTGCAACGTCCGCAGGGCGGGCGGCAACGCTGAATCAGCGTGGCATAGGGTTGCTCGCGTCAGCTATGTACGACAAATGAAATTTTCGTCATATGCTATTCCCCGCACATATAGCTTACTGAGCGCTCCAGGGAGAGTCCCGTGGTCCAACCCTCAACCAGCTGGTTCAACGCTTCACGGCTCAAGACCCGGCATCTGTTGCTGCTGTTGCACTTGTACGAGCAGCGCTCGGTCCTGCGGGCGGCCGAGGCGGCCAATATGACCCAGCCAGCGGCTTCCAAGCTGCTATCGGAAATGGAAGGCATCCTGGGAGTGCCGCTGTTCGAACGCCATGCGCGCGGAGTGGAGCCCACCTGGTATGGCCAGGTGCTGATCCGTCGAGCGCGTTCGGCCTTATCGGAAATCGGCCGCGCCCACGACGAGATCGCGGCCATGCGCAATGGCCGCATGGGCCAGGCGTCGATCGGTACGGTGGTCAATCCGGGCACCACCCTGGTGCCGCAGGCCATCGCTGCAGTGAAGCGCGACTTTCCCGACATTCTGATACGGGTGGAAATGGACTACAGCCGGCCGTTGGTGGCCAAGCTGCTGGATGGGCAGTTGGACATCGTGATCGGCCGTATCCTGGGACCGGAAGGGGCGGGCGATCTGGAGTTCGAACCGCTGGCCGACGAGCCGCATTCGGTGATCGTAAGGGCCGGGCATCCGTTGACGCAGCGCAGCGGGCTGACCCACGCCGACCTGATCGAATACGGCTGGATCATGCCGCCCGCGGCCAGCGTATTGCGTACGCGCTTGGATTCGATGTTCCTGGAACATGGCTTGGCGCCGCCGCAGAACATCATCGAGACCGCGTCGTTGCCGGTCATCATCCATCTGCTGCGGCATAGCGATCTGCTGACCGCGCTGCCTCCGGAATCGGTGGCCCCGTACCTGCAGACCGCGCAAATGCAGGTCTTGCCGATCGAGCTGGGGGTGCGCATGGAGTTCTTCGGCATCATCCGCCGCCGCGACCAGCAACTATCCCCTGGGGCCGAACGCGTCCTGGAAGCGTTGCGCGCCACCGCGCGCCATTTGTACCCGGCCCTGTAATCGATTCCACCGGCTGAATGCCGGAAGCGGTCGTTTCTGTATTCAAAAACAACATAGCTTCCGCTCAATATTTCATTGGTATGGAATGTTGAGTGCGGCCTATGCTGCCGCGGAAGTCGCAATGTGACATCCGCGTTAGGCGGACGTAACAAACCAGCAGCGCTTGGATACCGGTTGCATCGGTATCGCGACGACCCGAGAGGACAAGGGACAACAAGGCACGGGGAACCGGCAGAGGCCGGGGTCGGACCCGGAAACATCGTCCAGAGACAAATCACCACACAGCCAAGAATCCGAACCCGAGGCGCAAAGAGGCACACGGGTTCGAAAAACCAGCCAATCGTTCGCCAAGGTGTCCTGGGAGGGAACAACCATGTCAACGCCCCAAAGCCGTACCCCGGCAAGCCGAGTAGCAGGCCGTACCAATTTCCGTCGTTTGCAGCATTCGGCCATCGCTTTGAGCATTGCCGCGCTGCTCAGCGCCAACGCCTATGCGCAGGAATCCCAGGCCGCCACGGACGACGCAGAGGCGAAAAAAGAAGCCGTCGATCTGGATGCCGTCGTCGTCACCGGCATCCGTGCCTCCATCTATAGGGCCCAGGACATCAAGCGTGACTCCGACACTTTCGTCGACTCGGTCACTGCGGAGGATATCGGCGCGCTGCCCGACCGCAGTGTCACCGAAACGCTGTCGCGCATCCCCGGCGTGACCATCGACCGCTTCCTGTCGGTGGGCGATCCGGAACACTTCTCGGCCGAAGGCAGCGGCGTGCAGGTCCGCGGAATGACCCAGGTGCGTTCCGAACTCAACGGCCGCGACACCTTCTCCGCGAATGGCGGCCGCACCATCGGCTTCCAGGATGTGCCCTCCGAACTGATGGCCGGCGTCGACGTGTACAAGAACCAGAAGGCCGAGATGATCGAGGGTGGCCTGGGCGGCAGCGTGGACCTGCGCACCTTCAGGCCCTTCGACTTCGAAGGCCAGAGAATCGGCTTCAGTCTCAGCGAGAACTACGGCACCTTCGCCGAACAATGGAAGCCGTCAGCCTCCGCCCTGTACAGCAACCACTGGGAAACCAGTGTTGGCAAAGTCGGTTTCCTGGTCGATGTCGCGCATTCGGAACTGTCCACCCGTACCGACGGCATGTTCGTGCGGCCGTTCTTCGAGACCGCCACCACCGACCTGGATGGCGACGGCACCAACGAGCGGCTCTGGCTGCCGCGCGGCGCCGACTGGCGTACGCTGGATTTCGAACGCGAACGCCAGGGCGTCTACCTCGCTCTGCAGTGGCAACCCAGCGACGATGTCGAGTTGAATGCCACCGTTTTCCAGAGCCGGTACGACGAGCTTTGGAACGAGGACGCCATTTTCGTCGGCAACGATCCCACCGCGGTCGCGCTGGACACCAGCCAGCCTTATGAACTCGACGGCAATGTGTTCCGCTCGGGCCGGCTCGTCCAGCCCGGCAATATCCCCATGGGCACGGACATTCGCGCCTCGAACAGCAAGTCCAAGACCACGGACTTCTCCTTCGGCCTGAAGTGGTCGCTCAGCGACAGCACCCAGCTCACGACCGACTTCCAGTACGTCAAGTCCACCACCCGGAGGCTGGATTCCACGGTGTCCCTCGGCGTCAACGTGCCCTATATCGACGTCAACCTCAACGGCGGCAAGCCGTCCATCGGCATCGACGAAGAGTTCACGGGAAACCCCGCCAATTACTACTGGGGCTTCACCATGGACCATCGGGACGACAACGAGGCCGACCAGTTGGCCTGGCGCGCCGACCTCAGGCACGCGTTCGACAATGGTTTCTTCAAGGCGGTCAAGTTCGGCGTGCGCCTGACCGATCGTGGCGCCACCAGCAGAGATACCGGCTACGACTGGCAGCCGTTGTTCCAGACCTGGATGCAAGGGTGGGCGCTGCCAAGTGGCGCGATGCCGTCGCTGGATCTGAACGGCACGGTCAATTCCAGCCTGGTGCATCAGAATACGTTCGACAATTTCTTCCGCGGCGACGCCAACACGCCGGGTACTTTCTACGCACCGATCCTGGCGACGGCGCTCAACTTTCCGACCAGCTACCAGGACCTCCATGGAGCCGCCGCCCCGTACTACAGCTGCTGCTATGGGCAGATCACGCCGCGGAACCTGCAGGATCCGCAGTGGAGCAACGTGCAGAGCGAGAAGACCACGGGTGGTTACGTGATGCTGGAATTCGGCCTGGACGACGTTCGTCTCGACGGCAACATCGGCGTGCGCGCGGTGCGCACCGAGAATTCCGCCTCCGGGTACCTGGTCTATCCGAACGTCGCCTATGCGCCGTATCTGGGCGCCGGTGAATCGGAGCCGATCACGGCCAGCAATTCCTATACCGACGTGCTGCCCAGCTTGAACGTACGCTGGGAACCGGTCGACAACCTGATAGTGCGCTTCGCCGCCTCCCAGGCCATCGCCCGCCCGGCTTTCAGCGACATGCAGGCCTACCAGGTCCTGAGCGCCAGCACGAGGGATGGCATCGACCCGCCGGACCCGGACGACCCAATCCAGACGCTGCCGATCACCGATCTGAACCTCACCGGCAGTTCCACCGACAACCCCTACCTGGAGCCGATGAAGGCCAACCAGTTCGACCTGTCGCTGGAGTGGTACTTCGATCCGGACAAGGGCGGCATGGCCTGGCTCAACCTGTTCCACAAGGACGTCAAGGATTATTTCCGCAACCAGTCGCGACTGGTGGCCTACCCGGGCGCCGACGGCAACCAATACGAGTACCTGGTCACTCAAACCATCAACACCGGCACGGCGCGCATCCAAGGTGCGGAGATCGGCTGGAACCAGTTCTTCGACTTCCTGCCGGCGCCTTTCGATGGCCTCGGACTCTCGGCCAACTACACCTACATCGACAGCTCGACCAAGATACCGAACGAGGTGGATGCGCAGCCGGTCGACACCGATGGCTCAACGTATGGCGACATGCCGGCCGACGGCCTGTCCAAGAACTCCTACAACGTCGCTCTTTTCTACGAAAAGGGCCCCTGGCAGATCCGTCTGGCTTACAACTGGCGCAGCGAGTACCTGCTGGCGGTCGGGGCCAATGGCTACAATGGCACCAACAACAACCTCGACGGCGATTCCATTGCCTGGAAGCTGCCGGTGTACAGCGACGCCTATGGACAGCTGGACGGCTCGATCTTCTACAGCTTCAACGACAACATCAAGCTCGGCATAGAGATGAACAATCTCAACAACGCCGAACAGCGCACGATCATGGACCAGAACGGAGGCGGCCGCCGCGTCACCTCGTGGTACGTGAACGACACGCGCTACGCCGCGACTCTCCGCGTGACGTTCTAAGCGCGACACGGCTGGGAGGGGAGGTGTTCCTCCCCTTCCTTCGCCAAACCGATGCCTCGCTGTTCGGGGAACACGCCACTCGCACCTCATGATGCGGCTGGCGTGCCCGGTTCTTCCGCGGCGCATCGCCGCCGGTCAGTTCGGACAGGTCTTCTCCCTATGGAGCAAGCGAACTATCGGGTTATCCGCGCGCGTGCTTACGCGATCTCTGGAAGCAACAAGACCTGGCGCCAAAAATGGGACGCCATACGACCATGGTCGAACCTCATGCGGTGGTCATGCTCGTTGTTCAGCCCTGACTGCGGTCCTGCTGAGGCCATGACCCGTGTGTGAAATGGTTTTCTCTCCATGCCTGCCGGCGCAACGTCCCACTCCAATCATGAGCGGCCGGATGTTCTCCGGTTTGCATGTACTCGTTTGCGAATCGAAGCAGCTCGATGATGCATTGCATCATTCGGTAATGACATAGGTCGCGGCGAATATTTCATTGGCATGGAATGTCACCGCCACCTATGCTGCGGGCAGCCTCAGGTATGCGCGTTTTTTGTTTGCTGGCGATACCAGCGACGCGTATTCCAATCGAGAAGAGGTCCGGAGGAGTCAGGCGAGGGGGCCCGCCAAAAGTATCGATCGGCGGGCCATTGTCGATTGGTCGGCGCCTAGAGCGATGGCGAAGATTCAGGCCTATGCAGCCGCGTCAGGCCAAGTCCATCACTACCGCTTGTACACACCCCTGTGCGTCACCTGTCCCCTGGAGATATTCACCGATGCATGGAATCCGTAATCGGCCTGCGCAGGCGACGCAGCGGAAGACCATGGTGTCGCGATGGTTTTCATTCTTTGCCGGTTCGCTGTTTGTGGGACTGTTCGCCTGTTTCGGCATCGCGCAGGCTTCATCGGCCGCTGAGATCGCCTACCGTTGGAACAACGTGGCCATCGGCGGCGGCGGCTTCGTCACCGGCCTGGTGTTCCATCCCGCCGAAAAGGGATTGGCGTACGCGCGTACCGATGTAGGCGGCGCCTATCGGTGGGATGCGGTGGACAAGCGCTGGATGGCGTTGACCGATTGGATCGGCGTCGAAGACGTCAATCTCACTGGTATCGAAAGCCTGGCGATTGACCCCTCCGATCCCGAACGCGTGTATCTCGCGGCCGGCACTTACACCAATCCGAAAGCCGGTAACGGCGCCATTCTGCGTTCGCAGGACCGTGGCCGCACGTTCGAGCGTGCCGACTTGCCCTTCAAACTGGGCGGCAACGAGCTCTCGCGCGGCAACGGCGAACGATTGGCGGTCGATCCCCACGATGGCCGCGTACTGTTTTTGGGCTCGCGCGGTCACGGACTGTGGCGCAGCGAGGACCATGGCGCGCGCTGGAAACAAGTGGAAAGCTTCCCCGCCATCGCCACTTCGCCAGCCGCCAGCGCACAAGGTTGGAACCGCACGCAACAGATCGGCATCGTATTCGTGACGTTCGAAGCCGCTAGCGGCAAGCCGGGCGCGCCCACGCCGACGCTCTATGCGGGCGTATCCACTCAGGAAACCAGTCTTTATCAGTCGGACGACGGTGGGCGCAGCTGGCACGCCGTGCCCGGCCAGCCTACCGGTTTACGGCCCAATCACATGGCGCGTGGCGGTGACGGTACCTATTACTTGAGTTATGCCGACTTGCCGGGTCCGGACAAGATGAGCAATGGCGCGGTCTGGAAGTACGTTCCCGCCACCGGTACCTGGACCGACATCACCCCAGTGCCGCAATCCACCGATACCCAGGGCGATGGTTTCGGTTGGGGCGCGGTGACCGTGGATCCGCAGAATCCGCAGGTACTACTGGCCAGCACCTTCACCCGTTACGGCCCGCACGACGATATTTTCCGTAGCACCGACAGCGGCGTCACCTGGCAGCCGCTGTTCCCGCGTTCGGATTTCGATCACAGCGTGTCGCGCTGGACGGTGGATCACACGCCGCACTGGATAGCCGACATCGAAATCAATCCGTTCAATTCCGACGAAGCGATGTTCGTGACCGGCTACGGCATCTGGGCCTCACGCAACCTGACCGCGTTCGACGACGGCAAGTCGAAGGTGAAGTGGTGGTTCAAGAACACCAATCTGGAAGAAACCGTACCGCTGGATCTGGTCAGCCCGCCGCAAGGCGCGCATCTGCTCAGCGCGGTCGGCGATATCGATGGTTTCCGTCACGACGATCTGGCGGTGCCGCCGTTGCAGTTCGTCGGCCCGCGCCTGACCAACGGCGAAAGCATCGCCTATGCCGGGCAGGCGCCGCAGATCGTGGTGCGCAGCGGCACGGTGCGCGATCGCAACAACAGCGAAGTGCGTGCGGCCTATTCGCTGGATGGCGGAAAAAGCTGGGAACTGTTCGCCAGCGAACCGCCGCAGGGCGAGGGCGCCGGACATATCACCATCGCCGCCGACGGCAAGCGCGTGATCTGGACGCCGTTGAAATCCGGCGCATGGATCACCGCCGATTTCGGCAAGCGCTGGCAGAAGGTCAAGGGCGTGCCGGATACGGCGTTGATCGAAGCCGACCAGGTGGACGAAGGCATCTATTACGGATTCGACGGCATCACCGGCAAGCTGTACGTCAGCGGCAACGGCGGCGTGGAATTCAAGGAGGCCCAGGGCGCGGTGGGCGAATTCGGCGACTGGTTCCGTCCCGAAGTGCATCCGGATCCGCTGCACAGCGGCGTGGTCTATCTCACCGCCTCCTGGCGCGGCTTGTTGCGCTGGTCGGCGGGCAAGCTGGAGCGGTTGCCCGGCGTGGAGAACGCGTATTCGCTGGGTTTGGGCAAACCGAAGGAGGGCAGCGACACGCCGGCGCTGTACCTGTTCGGACAGGTCGGCGGCAAGACCGGCCTTTACCGTTCTGACGACGACGGCCGCCACTGGGCGCGCATCGACGACGCCGCGCATCGCTACGGCAAGATCTATCGCGTCACCGGCGATCCGCGTCTGTACGGCCGGGTGTACTTCGCCACCGGCGGCCGGGGAATCGTGTATGGCGATCCGCGCTGACTCCGTCGGCTCGCATCTACGCCGGCTCGCGGTGGCATTGCTGGCCTGCGCGCCGTTGCTGGCCAATGCGCAGGGCTACGCACCACGTCCACAGGACCGCGTGAGTGAAGCGCAGAATCCCGCGCCCGTTGCGGCATCCGCGTCCACGCCGTTGACCAACTTGCCGGGTCGCGAACGACGCAGCCTCAACGGCAAATGGCAGGCGCTGGTGGACGGTTACGCAGACGGCATCGGCGAGTGGAAGGCGGTCTGGAAGGACCGTACCGCGACCGGCAAGACCCAGTTCTTCGAATACGGATTCGACGACAGCGTCACCCTGGATGTGCCGGGCGATTTCAATACGCAGCGGCCTGAACTGAACTGGCTGGAAGGTTCGGTGTGGTACCGGAAGACGTTCGAATACGACGCTGCTGCCGCTCGCCGCAAAGGGCGGCGCCTGTTCGTCCACTTCGGCGCCGCCAATTACCGCGCCGATGTGTTTCTCAATGGCGAGAAACTCGGCAGCCACGAAGGCGGATTCACCCCGTTCCAGTTCGAATTGACGGGGCGGGTGAAGCCCGGCGAGAACCGGTTGCTGGTGCACGTCAACAACGAACGCCGCAAGGACGGAATTCCCGCGAAGGGTTTCGACTGGTTCAACTACGGCGGGCTGACCCGCGACGTGGATCTGGTCGAAACACCGGGAACCTACATCCAGGACTATTCCCTGCAACTGGCGCCGGATTCGTTGCGGCGCGTCGACGGTTGGGTGCAACTGGCCGGCACCGCGCCGCGGCAGACGGTGCGCGTGCGCATTCCCGAACTGGGCGTGGAGGTGCGCGCCGAGGCCGGCGCCGACGGTCGCGCGCCGCTGCGTTTCGAGGCGCCGTTCGCATTGTGGTCGCCGACGCAGCCCAAGCTGTATCGCGTAGAGGTCTCCACGCCGGAAGAGTCGCTGCAGGAAGACATCGGTTTCCGCAGCATCGCCGTGCGCGGCGACGCGCTCCTGCTCAACGGCGAGCCGCTGTTCCTGCGCGGCGTCAATTTCCACGAAGAGATCGACGGCCGCCGCGCGCATTCCGAAGCGGACGCGCAGCGCCTGCTGGAGCAGGCGAAGCAACTGGGCGCCAATTTTGTGCGCCTGGCGCATTACCCGCACAACGAGCACCTGCTGCGCCTGGCCGATCGCATGGGCCTGCTGCTGTGGCAGGAAATCCCGGTCTACCAGGGCATCGACTTCGCCGCCGCCGGCATGCAGGCCAAGCTCGACGCGATGCTGGCGGAAATGATCGGTCGCGACCGCAACCGCGCCGCGGTCATCGTCTGGGGCATCGCCAACGAAACTTCGCCCGGGCCTGCGCGCAACGCAGCGCTCTCCGCGCTGGCGCAACAGGCGCGCCGGTTGGATCCGAGCCGGCTGATCAGCGCGGCGTTTTATGGGCCCGGTTTCGACGGCGGCACCTTGACCGTCTCCGATCCGTTGGTCGCAGCGCTGGATGTGGTCGGCATCAACGAATACTTCGGCTGGTACACGCCCTGGCCGGTCGAACCCGAGCAAGCCGTGTGGAAACCGTTCGGCAAGCCGCTGCTGATCACCGAATTCGGCGCCGAGGCGCGTTACGGCCATCACGGCGCGGACGATGTGGCCAGCGCCTGGAACGAGGAGTTCCAGGCCGAGTTCTATCGCAAACAACTGCGCATGCTGGCGCGGATTCCGTTCCTGCGCGGCGCGGCGCCGTGGGTGATGATGGACTTCCGCTCGCCGGTGCGGATGCATCCGTTCCAGTCCGGCTATAACCGCAAGGGGCTATTGTCCGAACGCCGTGAGCGCAAGCTGGCCTGGCAGGTAATTCACGACTATTACGCGGAGGTTGGACGGTGAAACGCACCCTTTTTATCGGGCTGGGACTGATGCTGCTGGCGACGCAGACCGTGCAGGCGAAGATCGCGCTGCCGTTGCTGTTTTCCGACGGCGCGGTGGTGCAGCGCGATCAGCCGTTGCCGATCTGGGGCTGGGCGACGCCGGGCGCGAGGATCGAAGTCGCACTCGATGGTCGCAACGCGAAAGCCACGGCTTCCGGCGATGGGGCGTGGCGGGTCGAACTGCCCGCGCACGCGGCGGGCGGACCTTATCTGTTGGAAATCCGTGAGAACGGCGGCGACGCGACGACCGTGCGCGATGTCCTGGTCGGCGATGTGTGGCTGGCGTCGGGCCAGTCGAATATGGAATGGCCGGTCGCCCAGGCCAAGGACGCGGAGCGGGAAATCGCAAGCGCAAGCGACTCGCGCATCCGCCATTTCAAAGTGCCCAAGTCGTGGTCGGGCCAGCCGCAAGCGCGCTTGACTGGCGGCCAATGGCAGGCTGCTTCGCCGCAGACCGTGGGTGCGTTCTCGGCGGTCGGCTATTTCTTCGCGCGCGAACTGCGGGCGAAGACGGGCGTGGCCATCGGCATCATCGACAGCACCTGGGGCGGCAGCCGCATCGAGGCTTGGACCAGTGCCGCCACGCAGGGACTGGATGCGCAGGCGATCGAGCGGCAGGCGCGTGAATTGGAAGCGCGCGATCAAAACGCTATGGCCGAGACCCATGCGCGCCTGGCGCGCTGGCCGCAGAAGGGTGTGGATACTTCGCGCTGGAATCGGGCCGATTTCGACGATCGCGACTGGGACCGCATCGCGGTGCCGGGTTTGTGGGAAGGCGGCGGCTACAACGGCATGGATGGCGAGGCCTGGTATCGCGCCAGCTTCACCCTGAGCGATGCCGAAGCCAAAGCCGGCGTCGTGTTAGGCATAGGCCGCATCGACGATTCCGACATCGCCTGGGTCAATGGCCAGCAGGTCGGCGAGACGCGTATGCAGTACAACCTGCCGCGCCAATATCCGGTGCCGTCGCAGGCGCTGCATGCGGGCGTCAATCAGATTGCGGTGCGGGTGCAGGATTTCGGCGGCGGCGGCGGTATTCATGGCGATGCCAGCGAAGTGTTCGTGCAACCGCAGGGCGCGGCGAAGCGTCCGTTGGACGGCGCATGGAAATTCCGCCCGGCGCAGGTGTCGGTGGCGATGGTCGACGACAAGAACCAATACCCCGCGCTGCTGTACAACCAGATGATCCGCCCCTTGCAGCCGTATCCGGTGCGCGGGACGATCTGGTATCAGGGCGAAGCCAACGCGACCGCAGCCGACGCCTATCGCTATCGCGATCAGTTCGCCGCAATGATCCAAGAATGGCGCGGCGACTGGAAACAGCCGGCCATGCCGTTCCTGTGGGTGCAGCTGGCCAATTTCATTTCCGGCGGGGATGTTGCTGGCGAAAGCGCCGGCGCCGGCAGTCCGTGGGCGCTGCTGCGCGAATCGCAGTCGCATACGCTCGCTTTGCCGGCGACCGCGCAGGCGGTGGCCATCGATATCGGCGATCCGAAAGACATCCATCCGCTCGACAAGCAGGAAGTCGGCCACCGTCTGGCGTTGGCTGCGCGCCATGTCGCTTATGGCGAATCGCTGGTGTACTCCGGGCCGGTGTATCGCGTGGCGCGATTCAAGGGCCGCGAAGCGCGGGTGGAGTTCGAGCCTTCCGCCAGCGCATTGGCGGTGCGCGGTGGCGGCGATGCCGCGCATGGTTTCGAACTGGCAGGCGCCGACCGCCGCTTCCATCCGGCCAGCGCCATCGTCAAGGGCAACACCATCGTCCTGACCAGCGCCGCGGTCGCGCAACCGCAGGCCGTGCGCTATGCGTGGCACGACAATCCCGAACAAGCCGATCTGATCAACCGCGACGGGCTGCCCGCATCGCCGTTCCGCAGCGATGCCTGGTGACAGGGAGAAGCCTACGATGACGACCCGAACCCCGAACGGCGCTGCTCCCGTCCGCTTATTGCGATCGATGGCAGTGATGGCGACGCTGGCGATCCTGGCAGCCTGCAAACCGGCGGCCGAGGCGCCGCAGGCGGCCGCGCCGGCCCCCGGCAAAGACGCGCCCAAAGTGGTGGAAACGCGCGGCGCCGAAGCCCCGATTCCGAAACTGGTGAGCGAGAACGGCCGTCACGCGCTGCTGGTGGATGGCGAACCCTTCCTGCTGCTGGGCGCGCAGGTCAACAACTCCAGCAACTATCCGGCCGCGTTGGAAAAGGTGTGGCCCGCCATCGACGTGCTGAAGCCCAACACGGTGATGGTGCCGATCGCCTGGGAGCAGGTCGAACCGCAGGAAGGCAAGTTCGATTTCTCCTTCGTCGACACTTTGCTGGCGCAGGCGCGCGAGCACGAGGTACGGCTGGTGCTGTTGTGGTTCGCCACCTGGAAGAACAACGGACCCAACTATGCGCCAGCCTGGGTCAAGCTGGACAACAAGCGTTTCCCGCGCGTAATCACCGCCGACGGCAGGACGCTGAACTCGCTGTCGCCGCATGCGCAGGCCACGCTGGACGCGGACCGCAAAGCCTTCGTCGCACTGATGACCCACCTGAAGGCCGCCGACCCGCAGCGCACCGTCATCATGGTGCAGCCGCAGAATGAGCCGGGCACGTACGGCAGCGTGCGCGATTTCTCGCCGCTGGCGCAGAAGGTGTTCGACGGCCCGGTGCCCGAGGTCCTGCTGAAGAAGCTGGGCAAGTCGCCCGGGACATGGAGGGAGGTGTTCGGTGCCGATGCCGACGAATTCTTCCACGCTTGGCATATCGCGCACTACATCGACCAGGTCGCCGAAGCGGGCAAAGCGGTCTACCCGCTGCCGATGTACATCAACGCCGCGCTGCGTGGGCCGTTCAACCCGGGCCAACCCGGTCAGTACGCGAGCGGTGGGCCAACCGATAACGTGTTGGACGTGTACAAGGCCGCCGCGCCGCACATCGACTTGCTGGCACCGGACATCTACATGCCCGAGTACACGCACTACACCACCGTGCTCGACCGTTATTCGCGGCCGGACAACCCGCTGTTCGTAGCCGAGACCGGCAACCGCGAGGAATACCCGCGCTACTTCTTCTCCGCGCTGGGCGAGCAGGCGATCGGCTGGGCACCGTTCGGCATCGACTATTCGCGCTATTCCAACTGGCCGCTCGGTGCAAAGCACTTGGACGAGGAGGCGCTGAAGTCGTTCGCGCTGAACTACGCCCTTGTACGACCGGCGGCGCGCGTGATCGCAAAGGCCAGCTTCGAAGGCAAGGTGCGCGGCACCGCGGAGCAGCCCGGCCAGCCGGTGCAGACGCTGAAGATAGACGAGCGTTGGAACATGGTGGTGACCTATGGCGTGCCGCAGTTCTGGTTCCAGGGCGAGCCGCCCGGCAACCCGGAGCCCGTCGGCCGTGCGCTGGTGGTGCAACTGGGACCGGACGAGTTCCTGGTCACCGGCGCGCACGCACGCATCAACATCACGGCCGCCGATCCGGCGGTAGCGGCGCGGCAGATTTATGATCGCGTCGAAGAAGGCACCTACGAGAACGGCGAATGGAAGTTCCGCCGGGTATGGAATGGCGATCAGACCGATTACGGGCTGAACTTCTCCAGTGCCGAGCAGATGCTGCGAGTGAAATTGGCGACGTATTGAGTTTTTGTATAGCGGAGCTCGCTCCGCCGAAGTTCCTGGAACCGAGCAAGCTCGGCTCTACAAGAATCCAGGGCCGAGCGAAATCGGCTCTACATGAGGAGTGAACCGATGCGTTACTTGATGGGGTTGACGATACCGCTGGCGCTGCTGCTATCGGCATGCGGTGGTGAGGCTGCGGGCGCCAAGAGCGGCGATGCCGCTTCGGCGGGCTACGAGAAGATCGAGGGCGGTGTGGTCGTGCGTCCCAGCACGGACGGAGCGGCCCCGGTCCGCTTGCAGGTGGTCAGCGACGGTGTGATCCGCGTCAGCGCCGATCCAGACGGCGATTTCGCCCGCTCGCCCAGCTTGATGCGCGTGGAAGACGCAGCGGCCAAGCCGCCGACGTTCCAAGTCGCCGAGCAGGACGGGCACGTGCGTCTGAGCACTGCCCGCGTCACCGCCGATGTGTCGCTCAGCAGCGGCCGCGTTTCGTTCTTCGATGCGGCTGGCAAGCCCGTGTTGTCGGAAGTCGAAGGCGGCCGCAGCTTTGCGCCGCTGGAAGTGGAAGGCAAGCCCTACCTCAGCGTCCGCCAGCGTTTCGAATCGCCCGACGACGAAGCCATTTATGGCTTCGGCCAGCACCAGCAAGGCTGGATGAACCAGAAAGGCCACGATGTAGAACTGCTGCAGCACAACGTGGACATGGCGGTGCCGTTCCTGGTCTCCAGTCGCAACTACGGCCTGTTGTGGGACAACAACTCGATCACCCGCCTGGGCGATCCGCGCGGCCTGCAGCCGCTGCCGAAGAGCCTGAAGCTGTACGACGCCAAGGGCGAGGAAGGCGCACTGACCGCGCGCTATTCGGTCGACGGCGTGCAGAAGATCGAGCGCCGCGAGGCCGAGGTGAACTACCAGTACATCAAGGACCTGGCCAAGTTCCCGGCCGAAGCCAAGAGCAAGACCCAGCCTATGCAGGTAACCTGGGAGGGCGAGATCGAAGCGCTTAGCGCCGGCCGCCACACCTTCTCGCTGTACTCCAGCGAGTACGCCAAGCTGTGGATCGACGGCAAGCCGATCATCGACCGCTGGCGCCAGAACTGGAACCCGTGGCACCACGAGTTCGCGCTGGAACTGCAGCCGGGCCAGCGCCACAAGCTGAAGATCGAGTGGAAACTGATCGATCCCAGCTACATCGCCTTGCTGCATCGTGATCCCTTGCCTGCCGCCGAAGCCAAGGACTTGTCGCTGTGGTCCGAAGCCGGACAGATGGTCGACTACTACTTCGTTGCCGGCGGCTCAGCCGACCAAGTCATCGCCGGCTATCGCGAGCTGACCGGCAAAGCGGTGCTGTTGCCGAAATGGGCCTACGGATTCTGGCAGAGCCGCGAGCGCTACAAGACGCAGGACGAGCTGGTCGGCGCGCTGGCCGAATACCGCAAGCGCCAGCTGCCCATCGACAACATCGTGCTCGACTGGTCGTACTGGCCGGAAGACGCCTGGGGTTCGCACGATTTCGATAAGAAAAACTTTCCCGATCCGGACGGCATGGTCAAGCAGGTCCACGACCTGCACGCGCAGATCATGATTTCGGTGTGGCCCAAGTTCTATCCCACTACCGCCAACTACAAGGAACTCGACGCCGCCGGCTTCATGTACAAGCGCAATGTGGAAGTGGGCGAGAAGGACTGGATCGGCGCGGGCTATCTGAACTCGTTCTACGACCCGTATTCTGAGAAGGCGCAGGCCATCTACTGGCGGCAGATCAACGAGAAGCTCAACAGCAAGGGCTTCGACGCCTGGTGGCTGGACGCGGACGAGCCGGATCTGCATTCCAACCTCGACATCGGCGAGCGCAAGGCGCGCACCACGCCGACCGCGGTGGGCCCGTCCACCGAGTTCTTCAATTCCTACCCGCTGCCGCACACGCAGGGCGTCTACCGCGGCGACCGTGCGGCCGATCCGGACAAGCGCGTGTTCATCCTGTCGCGCAAAGGCTATGCCGGTACCCAGCGCAATGCGGTAGCGGTATGGAGCGGCGATATCGTTTCGCGCTGGGACGACATGCGCGATCAGATTTCCGCCGGCGTCAACCTGTCAATGTCGGGCCTGCCGAACTGGACCTTCGATATCGGCGGCTTCGCGGTGGAGAAGCGCTACGAGAACCAGGATCCGGCGCATCTGCCGGAATGGCGCGAACTCAACACCCGCTGGTACCAGTTCGGCGCGTTCGTGCCGCTGTTCCGCTCGCATGGCCAGTTCCCGTACCGCGAGATCTGGAACATCGCGCCGGAAGGCACGCCGTACTACTCCAGCATGGCCTACTACAACCGCCTGCGTTACACGTTGCTGCCCTACGTCTACACGCTGGCCGGCGACACCTACCATCGCGACGGCAGCATGATGCGCAGCCTGGCGATGGATTTCCCGGGCGACGCCAAGGTCCGCGACATCAACGACCAGTATCTGTTCGGGCCCGCATTCCTGGTGGCTCCGGTGACCGCGTTCAAGGCCACGCAGCGTCCGGTCTACCTGCCGGCCGGTAGCGTCTGGTACGACTTCTATACCGGCCAGCGCCATGAAGGCGGACAAACCTTGCAGGCCGCCGCACCGCTGGAACGCATGCCGTTGTTCGTGCGTGCCGGCGCAATCGTGCCGACCGGTCCGGTGCAGCAGTACGTGGACGAGAAGAAGGACGCGCCGCTCACCGTGGTGGTCTATACCGGCGCCGACGGCGAATTCTCGCTGTACGAAGACGATGGCAAGGGTTATGGCTACGAGAAGGGCGAGTTCAGCCGCATTCCGCTTAAGTGGAATGAAAAGACCGGCGAACTGAGCATCGGTGCGCGCCAGGGATCGTACCCCGGCATGCAGGCCAAGCGCGAAGTCCGCGTGCGCTGGATCAGCGGTCCGCGCGCCGACGCCGGTACGCTGGAACCCGCCACCGATGCCACCGTGCAGTACGACGGCAAGGCGATCAACGTGAAGCAAGCGAAGAAGTAACGTGAGCATCGATCCTACCCGGCGCGAATTGTTCAAGGCGGTGGGCGCGGGACTCGCGCTCGCCGGCTTGGCGCCATCGGCGGTGAGGGCGGCCACGCCCTCACCGGCATGGGATAGCCTCGGTGAGGACGCGCTAAAACTGTGGTATCGCCGACCGGCAACGCGATGGGTCGAGGCGTTGCCGTTGGGAAACGGGCGCCTCGGCGCGATGGTGTGGGGGGGCATCGGACACGAACGCCTGCAGCTCAACGAAGACACGCTGTACGCGGGCGGCCCTTACGAAGCCGACACATCCGGCGCGTTGGAAGCATTGCCGGAAGTGCGCCGGCTGATCTTCGCCGGCGAATATGCGCAGGCCGAAGCGTTGGCCAACGCC
Organism: Pseudoxanthomonas sacheonensis; assembly: GCF_031455975.1. GTDB lineage: Bacteria > Pseudomonadota > Gammaproteobacteria > Xanthomonadales > Xanthomonadaceae > Pseudoxanthomonas_A > Pseudoxanthomonas_A sacheonensis_A. Next base: position 1,160,654 of record NZ_JAVDTT010000002.1, read on the forward strand.
AAGATGATGGCGCGACCGCTCAAGCAGATGCCGTATCAGCCGCTGGCCGATCTGGTGCTGGATTTCCGCGATATTCCGGACACCACCGATTATCGTCGCGAACTCGATCTGGATACGGCGATCGCGCGCACGCAGTTCAAAACCTGGAAAACGGCGCACACGCGCGAAGCCTTCGTTTCGCCGGTCGATCAGTGCATCGTGATGCGCCTGTCGACCGACCGTCCCGGCGGCATCAACCTGCGGATATCGCTGGACAGCGATCAGCAGACCGAAGTGGCGGTCGACGATGGCGCACTGCTGCTGCGCGGCCGCAACTCTACGCGCCATGGCGTCGAGGGCCGGTTGAAGTTCGCGACCAGGGTGCGCGCCATTCCGCGCGGCGGCTCGTTGAATGCGCGCGACGGCCGCATCGAGATCGAAGCTGCGGACGAGGTCGTGCTGCTGATTACCGCCGCCACCAGCTACCGTCGCTACGACGATGTCGGCGGGGATCCCGAGGCGATCACCCTGCGGCAACTTGCCGCCGCGCAGCAGCGCGGTTTCGAAGATCTGCGCGCAGCCCACTTAGCCGAGCACCAGCGCCTGTTCCGCCGTGTCGCCATCGACCTGGGGCGCTCCGATGCGGCGCAGTTGCCTACCGACGAACGCGTCGAGCACTTCGCCAATGGCGGCGATCCGGCGCTGGCCGCGCTCTACCACCAGTTCGGACGCTATCTGCTGATCTCCAGTTCGCGTCCGGGTTCGCAGCCGGCCAACCTGCAGGGCATCTGGAACGATCTGATGGATCCGCCGTGGGAAAGCAAATACACGATCAACATCAACACGGAAATGAACTATTGGCCCAGCGAGGCCAATGCGTTGCCCGAATGCGTGGAACCGCTGGAGGGCATGCTGTTCGATCTGGCGGAGAAGGGCGCGCGCCGGGCCAAGGAAATGTACGGTGCTCCAGGTTGGGTGGTGCACCACAACACCGACCTGTGGCGGCAAACCGGACCCATCGACGGCGCGCAGTGGGGCCTGTGGCCGATGGGCGGCGCCTGGCTGCTGCAGCAATTGTGGGACCGCTGGGACTACGGCCGCGATGAGGCTTATCTGGGAAAGATCTATCCGCTGTTCAAGGGCGCGGCCGAATTCTTCGCCGCCACTTTGGTGCGCGATCCCGCCACCGGCGAAATGGTCACCAATCCGTCGATCTCGCCTGAGAATATTCATCCGAAAGGCGCGTCTATTTGCGCTGGACCGGCGATGGATTCGCAACTGCTGCGCGATCTGTTCGCACAGTGCATCCAGGCCGCCGGCCTCCTGGGCGTGGATGCCGGTTTCGCGCAACAGCTGAAGCAGTTGCGTGAGCAGTTGCCGCTCGATCGCGTCGGCAAAGCGGGCCAGTTGCAGGAATGGCGCGAAGATTGGGACATGCAAGTGCCGGAGATCCATCACCGCCACGTTTCGCATCTTTACGCGTTGCACCCGAGTTCGCAGATCAACCTGCGCGATACGCCGAAACTCGCTGCGGCCGCGAAGCGATCGCTGGAAATCCGCGGCGACGATGCCACCGGCTGGGGCATCGGCTGGCGCTTGAATCTATGGGCGCGGCTGGGAGACGGCGAGCACGCGTTGGAGATCCTGCGCATGCTGCTGGCTCCGCAGCGGACCTATCCGAACCTGTTCGACGCCCATCCGCCGTTCCAGATCGACGGCAACTTCGGCGGCACCGCCGGCATCACCGAAATGCTGTTGCAGAGTTGGGGCGGTTCGATCTTCCTGCTGCCGGCGCTGCCGAAGGCGTGGAAAGCGGGATCCGTGCGTGGTCTTAAAGTGCGTGGCGCCGCCGGCATCGATCTGTCGTGGAAAGAGGGTCGTCTGAGCGCGGCTACGCTCAGCAGCGTGCGCGGCGGTCATTACAACGTGGTATTGGGAGAACAGAGTCTGGATATCGAATTAGAAGCGGGTCAATCGCGACGCATACGCCTGCAAGACGGCAAGCTGGTGGCGGCATGAGCCTGTTGTACGCCGGCATCGACGCGGGAACCCAGAGCATCAAGCTCCTCGTCTACGACGCGGACTCCGGGCAAGTCGTGGCGACTACCAGCGCGCCGCTCGAGCTGATCAGCGGCGAAGACGGCAGCCGCGAGCAGCTGGCCTCGTGGTGGATCGAGGGCGTGCACGCCTGCTTCGCGCAACTGGATGCGTCGGTCCGCGCGTCCATCGTCGCCATCGGCGTCTCCGGACAACAACATGGTTTCGTGCCGCTGGGTCGCGATGGCGAGGTGCTGGCGCCGGTCAAGCTGTGGTGCGATACCAGCAGCGCGCGCGAGTGCGGACAGATCATGCAAGCGCTCGGCGGAGAGCAGCGCTGCATCGAGATCGCGGGCAATCCCATCCTGCCCGGCTATACCGCCTCCAAGCTGCCGTGGACGCGCCAGCATCGTCCCGAGGTCTATCGCGATCTGGCGACCATCCTGCTGCCGCACGATTATCTCAACTTCTACCTCACCGGCGAGCGCTTCACCGAGGTCGGCGATGCCTCGGGCACCGGTTGGCTCGATGTGCGCACGCGTCAGTGGTCGCCGGAACTGCTGGCCGCCATCGATCCCGATCGCGATCTTTCGCCGTGCTTGCCGCCGCTGGTCGAACTGGGCGCCACCTTCGCGATCCTGCCTGCGATCGCCGACGCGCTCGGACTGCCGCACGCGATTCGCATCGCAGTCGGCGGCGGCGACAATATGATGGCGGCCATCGGTACCGGCTGCGTGGTGCCAGGTCGTCTGTCGATGAGCCTGGGCACTTCCGGAACCCTGTTCGCCTACTCCGACACGCCCGTGATCGACCCAGCGGGCTCATGGGCCGCGTTCTGTTCCTCGTCCGGCGGCTGGTTGCCGTTGATCTGCACCATGAACTGCACAGTTGCTACTGAAACCATCGCCCGCTTATTCGGCTTCAACGTCGGCCAAGGCGAAGCCATGATCGACGAAACCCGTCCCGGCGCTGGTGGCCTGACCTTGCTGCCTTTCTTCAATGGCGAGCGCACGCCGAATCTACCCGATGCCCGTGCCGCCATGCTGGGCATGGACCTGCTCAATGCCACGCCTGGCAACTGCTATCGTGCGGCGATGGAAGGCGCGACTTACACCTTGAAGTACGGCTACGACGCATTCGCCGCGGCGGGTCTGGATTTCGAGGCCATCGTGCTGACGGGTGGCGGCGCGAACAGCAAAGCTTGGCGTCAAATGATCGCCGATGTCTTCGATCTGCCGGTGGAAGTCCCTCGGCAGACCGAAGGCGCCGCGTTCGGCGCCGCGCTGCAGGCGTTATGGGCCCATCTGCACGGAGGCGGGGACAGCATCACCTTGCCCGAACTGGTGGCGCAGCATGCTGCTGTAGATCCATCGCTTTCAACCCGCCCCGATCCTGCGCGCGTCGGCGAATACCGGACGCACTACGCGCGTTTCCTGCAACACCTTAATGCCGTGCGCACGCTGTACGCGGCGTAGCACGCACACAACACAACGGAAGACAGATCATGAACAAGTCCCCATTCATCGGCAGCAAAGAATATTTCCCCGGTATCGGCCGGATTCCCTTCGAAGGCAAAGGCTCGGACAATCCGCTGGCC
>NZ_JAVDTT010000003.1:0-490144 GCF_031455975.1 Pseudoxanthomonas sacheonensis
CAGACGTCAGATCCACACCCGTGATCGGGAAAATGACCTCGCTTTCGTTGGCCGGGATCGTGACCGTCTCCGGGACCGTCAACTTGCTCGGATCACTGTTAATAAGAGTTACGACATAGCCACCTGGTTGTTGTGCGGGCAGGTAGGCTAAATTGTCAGTCGTCACACCAACCGATACTTCGTTCGGATACGAACGCATACCTTTGCCGGCTACGGCGGTGAGTTGGTTATTAGCATTGCGGATGCGTAACACCGGCTTGCCGGTCACTGTTACAGGCAGACTTGCCGATGCCATGCCAGGTGAGCTTGCGACAAGCGTAGTGCCGCCCTTCGTGATGCCGGTCAGGCTCAACTTCATCGCATTGCCCGTGATCTCGCCCTCGGCGATTGTGATACTGGAAGGTGCTACGGTTGCGATCGAGGGGTTCGTCGTTGACAGGTCGATCACCACCCCGCCTCTGGGCGCTGGACGTGACAGCGTCAGCACGTAGCTATGGGTGCGCTCCACCGGTACAGACAGATTGCTCAGCGAAGGGCTACCAATCCCGATATTTACCGTCTCTACCACCACAGCGGTGGTGGCCGACTGATAGTCAATGGCGGTGGCACTCAGATTTACGCTGCCGACGGCAACGCCGGTCAGATTGAAATTGGCGGCCGTCTCGCCTGCTGGAACCGTGAAGGTTGCTGGCACGCTGGCAATGCTCGGATTGCTACTCTGCAGGGCAACAAGCAGTCCGCCCGCAGGCGCCGGATCGGACAAAGTCAAAGGCAGCGAGCGCGTCAGCCCGGGAGCGACGAGTGCTCCTTCGGGCAACAGGATCGAAGCTGGACGAACGGAGATGGCTGCGCTGCCTCCGGCATACTCGAACGCTTGTGCAGTGAGGGTAGCGTTGCCGAGCGATGCGGTGGTGACCGTTACCGTTGCGATCTTGCTGCCGGAGGCGATGTTGACGGCAGCTGGTACCGACACTACTGCGGGATCGCTGCTGACCAGACTCACTTCCAGTCCGGAGGGCCCGGCAGCGACGCTCGACTGCAACGTAAACTCGACGCTGCGCCCTTGTCCGACCGAAAGAGACGCGGGAGACAGGGTCAGGGTCGGCGGCGCCACCACCGTCACCGAAGACTGGGCGCTCACGAAGCCGACCTTGCTGGCGGTCAGCACGGTGCCGCCCAGGCCAGTAGCATTCAAGCTAACGTCAGCAGTCGTCTGCCCGGCTGGCACCAGTGCCGTCGACGGTACCGAACCGACCGAGGGAACACTGGAGACCAAAGCGACGGTCATGCCACCACTGGGCGCTGGATACGGTATTCCGACGGTGAAGGTGCGACTGAAACCATTGGCCACGGTGGCGCTGGCAGGCTTGAGCGATAGCTTCGCGGTCTCCACCGGCAGCAACAGCGAGTTGGAAGTCAGGAATTCGGCAGGAGAAAGCGGGTCTGGCGTGCGCATGGCCACGCTCAGGTTGGCTGCCGCAGCAGGAGCCTCGATCATCGCGATCGCTTCAGTCGCCGATTGATACGTCGTGGCGACTTCGTTGCCGCCCACGATCACTTTCGAGGTAGGCAAAAAGCCCCGGCCGACTACGGCAACAGAAACCGAGCCCTGTCCAGTGAACAACTTGGCCGGACTCAGACTCGTCAATGTCGGCTGCGCCTGAGTGACCTCTAGCGGGCCGGACTTCGCCAACCCCGCATCGGTCATTGCCAACAAGAGTGCGGAGCCGACGGGTGTCTCAGCAGTTGCGCTGATCGTGAACTGGGCTTGCGTGGCGGTTGCTCCTGGAAGGAGCTGTGCGCTTAGCCCGGCTTGCTCGAAGCCAAGTTCGGTGAACCCAGTCAGCCTCGTACCAGTCAATGTGTAAGTCGCCGTTTCACCCTGCTGGATTGCGGCAGGAGAAATGCTGTTGATTGTCGGCGAGGCCCCTACCGAAACCATCCCCGTACGCACCAGGTAGGGTATGCCGCGCAAGCCCCAACGTACGTTTCCTGCAATGTCCCCCGCCGGCACGGCCACTGCGTTGAAGGTGTTGCCCGAAGCTGAATTGCCCACGCCGCTGGGCGAAGCCGCCAGATCGATCTCGACGGCCGGGCCAAGCTGATTTTCTATTTTCAGATGGTTGAACACGGGAGCAGACCCATTGACCACCAGTCCTCGGCCATGGGCGAAGCTCACGTAGTCGAGCCGGGTATTCACCGTGCCTGTGGTGAACACCCACTGATTCCAATCGCCCGGTGTTGCAGGCTGCCCTAACCTCACCTTGTCGGATAGCACGCGAACCGGACTCGCGCTGGTTCCGTTCGCCCGCACGCTGCCGGACTGGATTCGCAAGCCCGAGCCCTGCGCCATATAGACCACGACGCCCGGCGATATGGTCAAGGTGGCGCCACCCTGCACCACAACATCACCTGTCAACACGTACGGCGCCGAATCCACGGTCCATTGCGTGTCGACGGCAATAGCACCCTGGACAGGAGTGTCCGCATAGGCTTGCGCCACCAAGCCTAGCGACAACGCCAGCAAGCTAAGAAGATTGGACGCCGCGCGCATCGCCAGAGTTGGCCAAGCCATCGGACTCTTCGATGCCACTTCCTGTTTGCTGCGCACTGCCATGAATAAGCGCCTGTCGATAATTAGGATGAGCGAAGCGCGACAGCCAACAGAGGCGAAAACGCCGTGTGCCGGTGCCGAATACGGGTAACGACGGTCAAGGTTTTGCGCACAGCGGAGGTATTGAAGGCCCCAGATCCCGATCCTTCGCAGCAACCCATGCCGAATATCCGCCCGCTAGGTAAGTCGCCAAGCGGAAGCCCTGTCTTTTCAGCTCCCCGGCGGCGTTGCGTGACATCCCACCTGCTCCGTCAACCACGACTGTCCATCGCTGCTGGGAGAGCTTTTTGCTTTCGGCAGACAATTGATCGGGCAGAACGCGCAAAGAGTTTGCGAACTCCACAATGCCTTGCTGTTCGCCAGAAGACGGCCGGAGATCGATGATCTGGAGGTCGACCTCATCTCTCATTGCCTGCGAAAGCTGTCGTGGCGTGAGCGGAATCGGATCGTTCTGATCGAACGGCTGACCCATGGGAAGCTTTAGTCGTTCCCATTCCAGCGGCGTTCCAGTTAACCGCTGACTGGGCTCAACTGCCATAGGAGCAGCATTCCTATCGCGCAGAGCAAGCAGTTGCGCTGAGCGGAACGCCGGCGTACGGGCGTAGTAAATGATCCGTACAGGCCCAGAAGTTGGCGCATGCAGGCTATCCGCATCCGCATCGACAAGCAGGTAAGGGGTTCCACTGGCTTTGAGCGCCAAGACCCCTTCAGGTGTGATTTCCAGATCGACCGAACGATCGGATGCCACGGCCCCTTGGGCGCCAGACAGCACCTGCGCAGTAGCACCCATTGCGGCTTGGGCACTGGCTTGGAAATATACAAGGCAAAACAAAACCAATAGCGCGGCGCGGCATGCGCCTGCTTTGACGATAAGCACGGTGGAACCCCCTGAAAATCCATTTCCCTGACTAAACTGGGCAAGTTCCCCCTCGCCAAGCAGTCGTCACTAGATGGTGCCGACTTGTAAGACGATTGAGAAGATATCGAAATGAAAGCTGATCGCCAGTTCTGCTGTCTTCGGCACTTATTTCGCAACTTTTAGCAGATATATTTTCCGAATGACAACAGAAATGGACATCTTTGAGCCAGATCTACTGTCATGTTTAAGTCACTGTCTTTCTCACCATTTCTTGCTAATTATTTCTTTATAACCATTTCTTGCTAAGGCACATGCATGACGCTGTCTCAACGTATACGAACGCTACGACGAAAGAAGAAGCTCTCTCAGGAAGCATTGGCAGAACTCGTAGGGGTGCAACGAAGCGCAGTTTCCAATTGGGAATCGGCAGGCCCGGTCCAACCGGCGATCGCAAACATGATTTCAATCGCCAAGGCCACGAACGTATCGGTGGAATGGCTGGCCACCGGCCGAGGAACCATGCAATTGGGTCACGACCCGGAGATGGATGTGCTGGCGGTCGACGGAGAACTGGTAGACACCCCACTCGAGCGAGAACTGCTCGCACAGTTTCGGAAACTATCGCATCGCTCGCAAAACCTTCTCATGGAACTAGTCGAAGTGTTCGTTTCTGCTCAGCATGCGAAGCGCGGGAAGGGGCGAGCCGAATAATAGAATGTCAGCATCACTAAGCAATACCTTTGCACTGTGCCCGCGAGTTTTTCCTTAACGGATGCTGCTGGACCACTTCACTGGGTCAAATAGCACGCGTTCTTCCGCCGGTAGCTGAGTCGTGCGGCGACAATGCAAGCGCGCTCATCAGGTGATCAACCGCTTGAGGTCGCGGATTCAACTGGTCGATGCAACACACTGAAGGCTGCGTCTTGGTCGCGAACTTAGGCGCAATGAAGGCCCGCAAGTGTCCCATGACACCCATGGACCACCTCTTAAATCGAATCGCAGAGAAGTGCGAGCAACTCAAGTTCGCTCGGCTGGGCACTGACTGGCCGGCTCTGGCGCAGGTCCTCTCAATCCGGTCAGTCAGTTGCGATCGGTGCGCCAGCTGCGCGGATCTGCGAAGAGGGCAGAAGGAGCCTCGATCCTATTCGCTGGATCCGGCACGAAGTTGCTGGCCTCGCAACTTGAGGGCCACGCCTGGGTCGGCTGCGAGATGACCCAGCACTACGCCGACATCGCCCGCGAGCGTCTGGCCAACGCATAGCCCGATCAGCTGGCGGGAACCAGCCCAAGCTGCCCGAAAAAAGGACGAGATGGTCACCCCATACCCGGCGCGCGCAGTCGTCACCCCGCCACGCCTGCGGTCTATATAGGCCCCATTTTCTGCATCCCGGCGACCGCCAAAGCAGCGGCCCTGTCCGGGCGTTTCTGGGCCTTCTGGGGTTACGAACATGCCTGCGGAACCCGGCAAGAAAGGGCGGCTGGAAAGGCCTGTCAGGCGGCCTATGGCGAGGAAGCAGCCCAGCCCATTTTTTAGAGGTGCCCACCGGGAAAGGGTTATCTGGTTACCTGTCGCCCGGATGTGGGGTTATCTGATTGAATTTAAAGTAAACAAATAGATAACCCTGAGGGGTTACATCGGGGTTACCTTTTGGGAGGCCAGAGGTTACTTCATTGATTTGAAAGGGATTCCAGATTGTTAAAGGTAACCTTCCCGTAAGGTTACCTGATAACCAAAATGTTACCCCAATGTAACCTTGCAAAGGCTTATCTAACCCATTGAATATATGGATTAAATAGAACATTTTTATGGCATGTAACCTTTGTAACCTCTTTCCGATGGGGTCACTAGATTTGAAGGCCATCATGTACGAAGGCCAACCGCACGCCCGTGGTGCAAATTGTGTTTGCCGACTGGCGACGTCAGTCACGTGCCCCAGTCGCTCACCAAGTCACGCCGAACACCTCGGTACGAGGATCGTCCTCGCTTTTTGGTGTCCGAAATATCAGGGGTAGCTCCCAGCCGACCAATGCCCAATGCCCAATGCCCGGACAAGGTATGCGCGACGGTACCGTTATGCTGCAAGCTACGACGGCTCAGGCAGCGACGCCATGCCACGTTGTGCACCCTTATTAGTCCCTAGCACCAGGGGGGCAACTATGGGGGCAACAAACTGTAGGCTTGGCAGAAGTCCGCGCAAATTGGGCCTCCTGGACGGCTTTTTGATTGCCCTCCGCTCCACCAATAGGTGGTCCAGGGAAGTTCGATGAAGTACATGAAAGGCCGTGACTCTAGGGTTTCGGCCTTTTTTGTGTCCGCAGCAGTCCAGACGAATCTTTGCACTCAGGGACTAGTGGCTGTCTCGGTCCGAAGTGGACGTCGGCAACAATCAAATGCCGACACTGGATGACGGCTGAGCGTGTAACGGTCGGTCAGGTCGCGCCAGAAAGTATTTTCTTGCGCCGAATTCGCTGCATGTCGAGAAGCGACTACAGCTTGAATCATCAAGCCAAGCGAGCGCTGCTCTGGCGGCTCGCTTGGCGTCTTCGTTTCTACGCTTAGGGCGTGACGGTGCAGGTCAGCGTGAAGGTCACGCTTCCGTTCACCGGCAACGTCGGTATGGCGATACCGGTTTGCAGCGCGGTGGCTAAGGGGCCTCCCGTCGCGGCAGGACATGCGGCGCCATTGGTTTCCGAACCGCAAACTGCGCTGTTGCAGGTCAACCCTGATACCGCCGTATCCTGTACGACTGCGCCGTCCGCCGCATTCGGTCCCAAATTCGTGGCGACGATGGTGTACTGGCGGGGGCCGGCCGGCACGGTGTCGTCGGTGCGGTCCGCGGGTCCGTCGGTTGGCGTGTTGGTCTTGGTGATCCGCAAATCGGTGGCGGCCGCATTGGTGAACGTGCAGGTGATATTGGCGTCCGACGTCGTCGCCGCCGCATCCAGAAGAACCGTACCTGCTGCCAGGTTCGGCGTGGCTGTGCCGCCCGCGCCCAAGCCGGTGCACACGATGCTTTTCAGTACGAAACCGGTCGCCGGATTTTCGGTAAGCGTGGTGGGCGTGCCCGCCGCCGACAGCGACTGCGCCGCACCGGTGACCGCGGTGTTGGTCGCCGTGGTGGTCAGACTCTGCGCCGCGATGCCGTTGTCGCCGCTGAAGGTAAACGTACCCACGCCACCCGTAGTGATTTTGGCGAGGGTCACGGTCGGCGCCAATTGCGGCAGGGCCAACCGGTAATCCTCGACCTCGCCGTTGGTTGCCAGGCCGGTGGGATTCTGCACGTCGCCTTCGTCCGGGGCCAGGCGCAGGCGCATGTAGCTTGTCGCCTGCATCGCATAATCGGCCGGGATAGTCGTCCAAGTGAGCGCGACCTGACCGGCACCACTGCTGTCCAGACACTCCACGGGCTCCGAACCCTCGTCGGCATCGAAGCTGCCATTGCCGTCGAAGTCGATCCAGCCCCGCACCCACGCCGGCCCGACGCAGGCGACATTCGAGATCGTATAGCTGCTGCTGCCGGCCGTACCGCTCGGCGGCGGTACATTGGCGTAACCGCCTCCCAATGGGCCCGTGGTCTTGGGCAAGCCATCGACGTCGGAACCGCCGATCGAGCCATCGGCATCGGGATCCGGCTCGATGGTCGGGCCCAGGCGCACGCCGGGCACTACCGCTGCCAGGTTGGCCCGGTTGTTGTAATCCCCACCGGTGACCGCGATGCCACCGGCCCAATTGGTATTGAGCACGTGTACAGCGGCGCTACCGTAGGAGGCGGGAATGGCCTCGGAGAACTCAAGGTCGATCACCGCGCCCACGGCGACCGCGGAAACACCGCCGCCCCGCGCGATCACTCGAGCCGACAAAGCGCCGTCGATGAAGCCGACCAGGGCCGGGCCTGCGCGCAGCGAAGGCGTGGCATTGTTCTCGCAACTGACCGCGGGGGCCGGACCGGGCGGACCGGCGAAGCGGACTTCCTGTGGGCTTCCGGTCACGGTGACCGTGGAGCGGATATTGGTATTGCCGCCGCGGCATTGGGCGATCTCGTCGATCACTCGCAACGTGCCACCGTTGGTCAGGCGCGCCGCGACGTACTCACTGCCGCCGCTGGCCTCGGCGTCCGCGAACACCAAACCGCTGAGTGCAAAGGGCGCGCCGCCCAGAGTGGCGCTGCATGAGAAGTCGAACTCGACCGTCGTGCTGCCCGGCGTCGCCAGGCCCACGCTCAGCGTATTGGGGTTGGCGCCCTGCCCCGGTTGGTTGCCGCCGATGTTGTACAGGTCGTCGAGGCCGTCGCCCTGCCAGCTGCCCGGGTTGTAAACGAACAGGCCGTTGCCGGTGCCGGCCGTACGTGCAGCGTTGCTCAGCGTGCAGGTAATGTCGAGCCGGTTGGCGGCCGATGCCGGCGTGCCGACATTGAAGCCACGCGTGATCGTTTTGCCGGCGAACACATTTTCCCCGTTGGTGCCCCAGTCCACCCAGAAGATGCGTCCGCGGTGCGCGCCCGTACCGCCGGTGGCGAACTGCGCCTGTGCCGGCGCTATCACCGCCAACAGCAACAGCGCGCAAAAGGCCGCGCGGCTCGCGCGCTTCGATGTCCAGCTTGTTATTTTCGACCGCATCACATCCATCCCCTTAAGCAGACCTCCGGCGCTTCCACCGAAAGTCGATTCATATCAGTATTTGCCGACCAGGTTGAGGAACCAACCCTTGTGGTCGTAATCGAAATCGGTCAAGTCGTCGCTGAAATCGGTGAAGTTGTAACCCACGCCGACCCGGAAGTTGGCGCCGAGGTCGCGATCGATCCCAGCCAGAAAACCTTGCCGCGTGCCGCCGTCGGTCACATCCAGCCACCGGTATTCGGCCAGCGCGTGCCAGTCGTCGCCGAACTCGTAACGGATCTGCCCAGCGGCGAACGTCGCGGCCGAGTCGGCCCACTGCCCGGTCAAGCGTCCATAACGCACTTCGCCTTCACGCCGCATCAGCTTAGCGGCCAGTTCCAGACGATTATCCGGGTTGTAGACGCCTTCGAGCGATAGCACCTGGCTACGCTGGTCGTAGAAGGCGAAGTTATCGCCGACTTGCTGCATCGACGACACGTCGTACAGATAGGTGTACTTGCCCAACAGCGCCCAGCGGGTGGAATCGAACGGACGCCAGGCGAAGCCCAGATTGCCTTCGACGAACTTCGCACCCGCCGCGGTCGCCAGCTGATCTTCGGTTTCTGAATAGTTGAGACGCGCCGCAATTCGGAAACTTTCGTTGAACTTGTGCAGTAAACGGTGGGTGGTGACCCACTGTTCCCGGCGTTCGGCGCCGGTATCGCGGCGGAATTCCAGCTTGCTCTGCCATTGCGTGTCGACCGAGGTGCGGCCGCCGCTGATGCTGATCGCATTGCGGTCGACCTGGCCGACGCTGTTGTCCAACTCGGCGGTCTGCAGCGTGAAGCCCAGGTTCCAGCCCTGGCCCGGATAGAAATCCATGCCGAAGGTGTGCGCAAGGCCGGATTCGCCGGGCGCTTTCAGGAACTGGCTTTCGTTGAACAGGTTGACCTGGTTCGACAAACGCCAGCGCTGGCCCAACGTCCAGCCTGAGTTGAGCCGGTTGTTGAACAGCGGATCGTAGTCGGTGGTGTCGGTCGAATAGGTGTAGGCGCCGTACAACGAATGTTCCGGCGACAGACGATACTCGGCGTTCACCTGCGCCGCGTCGCCGCGATCGCCGCTGGTGACTTCGGCGCCGACCGTCGACAGGTCTCCGAACAGGTACTTGCCACCCAAGGTCAGCGCGTCGTTGTCGGCGTACTTGCCGCCGTCGTCGTCGACCGTCACCTGTGCGGTGCCGTACAGCTCCACTTTGCTGCCGATGCGCCGCAGGTAGCGGATGGCCGCCAGCGTACCGATGGCGTCGCCCGCATTCTGGTCCTCATCGATCCGGCGCAATTCGGCGCTGAGCGTGCTGGCGTCGTTGATGCGCCATTCGCCGGTGAGCTGCGCCTGGGTCAGCGATTCCAAACCGCGCTCGGCGCGGCTGTAACGCGAATAGATCTGGAAATCGTCGGTGACCATGCCCAGTACTTCGGCGCCCTGCTCTTCGACTTTCAAACCCTGATCGAAACGCGCGACCGAGAAACCGGCATCGGTCTGGCGCCACCAGGCACCGGCCGACCAGTCGCGCTTGGTCCAACCCAGCTCTTTCAGATTGGCCCGCGCTTCCACGCTGCTGGCATCGCCATCGCGCGCGCCCAGCCCCGAATTGAGCTCGGTGAAGCTCAAACCGCCGTTGTCGGAGAAGAACACCGGAACACTGGTTGCTTTCGAGGTCGCCTGTTCCAGTTTCAGATAGGTGCCGCGGCCGGCTTGCAGCGTGAGGTCGGCCCCGCGCAGGGAGTAATCCTCGCCCGCACGGTTCTCATCGACATAGGTCGCGCCGACCGCCAGATGGTCGCCGAACCAATGTTTGCCGCGGAAGCCCACGGTCAGTTCATCGGGATCGAAACCAGAAGGCACGTATTCGTAATCGGCCAGCAGCGCCTGGGTGAAGCCATCGAGCGGAGCGTCGCGGGTCAGCGTGGGAATATTCTCACGCGTGACCTGGGCCAACGGACGCGTCAACAACACGCGGCCCTGCAGTTCGTCGATCTCGTAATCGGCGCCACGCAGCAGTTCGACGCGCTTTTCCACGCGGCCGGTGGTGCCGTCGCGGATCTCCAGTACCAGCCGGTCCGAACCGGGCAACACGTCGGTGTGCTTGAGGTAGTACAAGCTGCCGCCGGTGCCGATGAACTCGCTATGGCCCGGTGCGGTCTGCGCCTGCGAACCGAAGGCGCGGAATTCGCTGCCCGGCTCGCCGACCGGCGTGTTGCGCTGGGAACGCCAATTGAAGGCACCGCCGTACAGCGCACGGGAATACTGGCCGTATTCGGTGCCGGTGATGCCGGTATTGAAGTTGCCCCACAGCGCCTGGTTCTTATCCCAGTCCACCCGCATGTACAGGCGACCCTGGGTATCGACGTCGCGGTAGGTGGTGGAATCGTCGCCGTACACCGGGTAATACAGGTCCGGATCGAGGCGACGGAAAATATCCTGCGGATCCGCGTCCCAAAAACCGCTGAACAGTTCGCTGACCTCGCGCTCCTGGGTATCGGCTTGCGCGGTGATCAGGTATTTGCCCTTGACCTTGCCTTTCAGATAGAACGCCAGGCGGCCTTCGAGCAGGAAGCTGTCGTCGAAACGGTCGTCCGCCGCCAACGGTTCGACCGAACCGCTGACCTCGTTGCCCGATGCGGTCAGGTCGGCGATGGCGACCGCGAACATGTAGCGACCGCTGACGTCGACATCCAGCGTGTGCTTGATCGTCCTCTGCTCGGGGCCATTCATTTCGATGGCGAACTGGTGCTGGCCAATCGGCACCAGATACTCCGCCACCAGTTTGCGTTCCATGTCGACCGGCTGGCTCTTGCCGTCGATGGTCAGCGAATAGCCTTCCGGAATATTGCGTCCCTGGATGCGGATGCGCGAACCATAGATGCCGATGTTCTGCTGGCGCAGACTGTTCTGGCCGAAGGCATCTTCGATCAGGCTCTGCTCCTGGGCCTGGGCCGTACTGAAGGCGGTGCCTAACTTGCTTTCGATTTCGCCGCGCAGCAATTGTGTACCGCGTTCGGCCTCTTCCGGCCTGACCAGTTGCAGACGGCGCGGATAGGTCTCGTCGTAGGCTTTATCGTCGTGGCCGTAAGCGCGAACGATGTACTGCAGTTCGTCGCCGGCGCGCAACGGCACGTCGTTGGGCAGAGCGCCGTCCCACTCGGCGTCGCTGACCGCGGCGACTTGCAGCGGCACGGTGGCCAGCGGCGTCACCAGATCCGCATCGCTGGCGCGATAGATCGTGATCTCGGCACGTTTGATGAAGGCCGGATAGTTGTTATAGACGTAGAAGCGCACCGGCTGGGTGACGCGGCTACCGTCGAAAGCGACGAAACTCGGCGCCGACACGCTCAGTTCCGGTTGGCCCAGGCTCGGGTCTTCGGTCGCCCAGATCACGCCGCCGTTGGGCAGCTGCACCGACCATTTACCGACAACCACGGCCTTACCGGGCTGTTCGGCTTCGACAGTGACGCGACGATCCGGCTGCAACGCCTGGGTCGTCGCCGTATCGCCAGCGGCCATCGGCTGACGTTCGCCGCGGGTGAGCACGCGCAACAGCACGCCTTGGTCGGGCGCGCAGGTATCGCCTGTGCAATCGACCTTGCCGCCGTTCGGCTTGACGCCTGCGTTGGCGTCGGCTGCTTGCGAGGATTCCTGTGCGGCCGCTAGCGGCGAAACGCCGGCGAGCAGGCAGATCAGGGTGTAATCGAGCAATTTCATTTTCATAGTCGTCATCGCCCCTTATCGGCCACGTTTGCCGGCAGGGGCTGCCGGGTTTTCATTGATATCGACGCGTAATTTCGCGCGCGCTTCGGGGCTGAGGCTGGCGGCAATCGCATCGAACACCGCCTTGGCACGGCGCAAGCCGAGGGCGGCGTTGTAGCTATCGCTGCCGCGCCGATCGGCGTGGCCGACGACCGCGATCGCACCGCCGTTCTGGCTCTGGATATGGGCCGCGAGCTTGGCGATCAGCGCCGAGTACTCGGGTTTGACCGTGGCCTTGTCGGTGTCGAACAGGAAGGTGCCGAGCACCGCCGATTCGCCGAGCGACAGCAACGTGCTGTCGGCATCGCCGATATCGGCGCGCAGCACAACGTCCACTTCCTTCGCCTGTTCCGGCGTGAGCTTGTCGAGCAATGCGGCGCGTACCGCCTGTGCGCGATCGAAAGCCAGAGCCTGCGATTCGCCGTTCGCGGAAATCACCACTTGTCCACCGCCGTGCTGGAGCACTTGCTCGACGATCTTGTCGATCACCGGTGCGAACTCGCTACGCAGCTGCGCGCTGCCGGCGTCGAACATCACCTGCGCCAGTTCCATTTCCACCCGTTGCTTGCCGCCTTCGACCAGGCCGGAGGGCAACTTGACCGGGAAGTCGAAGCGCACCGGTATGCCCGGAGTCAGGCGCCGCACCAACGGATTTTCGTCGGTGAACACGCTGCCCGGCGGCAAGGTGGCCGGATCGGCCTTGAGGATGAAGTTGCGACCGCGCTCCCACGGACCACCGGCCACGCCTTCCAGGTGGTAACGGCCGAACTGGTCGGTTTCGATCAGCAGACCTTCCACCGACGCGATGCGCACGCCGGGAATGCCGTGCTCGTCGACGCCGGCATTGCCGATGACGTATTCGACGCGATAGCCGCCGTCGATCTGGCTGACGCGACGTTCCACGGTGGGATCGGCGGCGGTCAGGCCCTTGGCGGCCGCGCCGCTGCGTTCGGTGCGGGTGTTGCCCGCAGCATCCATGCGCACGGTTACGCCCTGCTTGCTGGTCAGTACGAAGTCGTCGCTGAAGACGAGCGCGTTCAAGGTCTGGCCGATCACGACGGTGTGCGCTTCGACGGGATCCGCATCGGACTGGCGTCCTGCGATCGCGCCGATGTCCAAGCCGTGCAGCAGCGGTGCGCTGGCATCGGCTTGCGGAACCGGGCCCTGGCCGCGATCCAGCGTGGTCGAACCGGCCACGTAGGCGCTCGGCGCGAAACCGCCCTGCACGCGCACCTCTTCCAACCCAGCGCGATCCTGCCACTCATCGCCGTCGCGGTCGTCGAACACGGTGCCGATCAGCAGCGACTCGTCGAGCAGCGGATCGGCGACCAGTTGCACCTCGGCGGTCGCTTCGTTGGAGACGATATTTCCGCCGTCCTCGGCATGCGCGCGGTTGACATGCGTGCCCGGGCGGACGCCGGCACCGACGCGCAACAGATATTGCACCTTGGCCTGCTGGCCGACGAGGACGTCGAGTCGCTCGACACGGATCGGATAGGTACCGGCCAGGCTGCCGGCGCCATCGGCATCGGCCACCGCCAGCGAACCGGCGACATAGCTGAAGCCTGCCGGCGGCGTATCGATAAGCGTGAAATCGGTGACGTTGGCGGCGCCGACGTTCTCGATGGTCAGGGTATAGCGGACCAGGTCGCCGATCTTGACGTCGCGCGGACTGGCCTGCTTGACGATGCGCAGTTGCGCAGCGTCCACCACCGGGTGCGCCGTGGCGCAGGTCAGACAGCCAGGCTGGCCGCCAACGCTGCCGCCGCTGGCCACGACCGCATTGGCGACGTTGCCGTTGGCGTTCGCATTGACCGTGGCCGGATAGGCGAAGCTGTAGGAACCCGGCACCGTACCGGTCGGCAGCGTGCAAACGATGTTGCCGCCGTTGCTGGCGCAACCTGCAGGCAAGGCGCCGATGGTCAGACCCACTCCAGGCGTATCGGTCAACACGACCGGCTGGGTGACCGCGGCATTGGCCACCGTCACGGTCAGCGTGTACTGGATCGTGTCGCCGATGTTGACCGTGCTGCCGTTACCGGGCGCGGAGCTCTTGGACGCGTCCACCACTGGCGTGGCGATCGGATGATTGGTGCTGCAGCTGGTGCATTCGGGCGCGGTCGGGCCGCCGCCGGTCGCAGCGACGTTATTGCCGACCGCGCCGCTGGCCGTGGCCGCGACGACGGTCTGGTAAACAAAGGCGTAGTTGCCCGGAAGCGAACCGGCAGCGAGCGTGCATTGCAGGCCACTCGCGGTAGCCGTGCAGGCGCCGCCCGCAGGCACGCTGGGCGTGCCGGTCAGGCTATGGGCGCCGCTCAGCGTGTCGGCCAGCACCACCGGCGTCAGGGTCGCCGAATTGGCGACGGTGGCGGTGACGGTGTAGGTGATCACGTCGCCGGCGTTCACCGTGGTGCCGCTGGCCGGGTTGGAAGATTTGGCTACCGTGACTCGCGGCTCGATGATCGTATGCGTGGTGGTGCAGCCACCTGCGGTGCAGGTCGGGTTGTCGGGACCGCTCGGCACCACGTTGTTGCCGACCGAACCAGTCGCATTCGCATCGACCGTGACCGGATAAACGAACGTGTGATTGCCCGGCAAACTTCCCGCGGCAAGCGTGCAGGTCGCTACCTGCCCCGCCGCTGTGCAACCTGCAGGCAGGGTGCCGAAGGTCTGTCCGGCACTTAGCGTGTCGGTCAGGACGA
Source organism: Pseudoxanthomonas sacheonensis (assembly GCF_031455975.1). Taxonomy (GTDB): domain Bacteria; phylum Pseudomonadota; class Gammaproteobacteria; order Xanthomonadales; family Xanthomonadaceae; genus Pseudoxanthomonas_A; species Pseudoxanthomonas_A sacheonensis_A. The sequence goes on from NZ_JAVDTT010000003.1 coordinate 14,582, forward strand.
CGGGCGCGGTGGTCGCCGAATTGGCGACGGTCGCAGTCAACGTGTACTGGATCGTATCGCCCGGGGCGACCGTGCTGCCGCTGGCCGGATTGGACGATTTGGCCACCGTCACCGCCGTGGCGATGATCGTATGCGTGGTCGTGCAACCGCCTGCCGCACAAGTCGGATTGTCGGTGCCGCTCGGCACGACGTTGTTACCGATAGAGCCGGTCGCGTTGGAGTCGACCGTGACCGCGTAGGCGAAGGTGTGGCTGCCCGGCAGCGCACCGGCACCCAGTACGCAAGTCACCACTCGTACTGCCGCGGAACAGCCGGCCGGCAAAGTGCCCAGCGTCTGGCCGGCACTGAGCGTGTCGGTCAGGGTAACGGCGCCAGTCGTGGCCGAATTGGCGACGTTGACCGTCAAGGTATAGCCGATCGTGTCGCCCGGATCGACGGTCGTGCCACTGGCCGGGTTCGAAGACTTGGCCACCGTCACCACGGTCGGCACGATCTGATGCGTGGTCGCGCATCCGCTCGACGAGCAGACCGGATTATCCGGGCCGCTGGGCACGACACTGTTGTTGATCGAACCGGTCGCGCTGGCATCGACCGTCGCGCTGTAGACGAAGGTGTACGGACTGCCACTGGGCAAGGCGCCGGGCGCCAGCGTGCAGGTCACGACCCGACCCGACGCAGCACAACCCGCCGGAAGCGTACCCAGCGTCTGGCCGGCGCTCAGCGTATCGGTCAGGGTGACCGCTGCGGTAGTAGCCGACTGGGTGACGTCTACCGTCAGCGTGTACTGGATGGTGTCGCCTGGGCTCACGGTCGTGCCGGACGCGGGATTCGACGACTTGGACACCACCACGGCCGTCGCGACGATCGAGTGCGTGGTCGTGCAACCGGCTGGCGCGCAAGTCGGATTGTCCGGACCGCTGGGCACGACATTGTTGCCGATCGAACCGACTGCATCGGCATCGACGGTCACCGGATAGGTGAAGATGTAGTTGCCCGGCAAGGAATTGGCGGCGAGCGTGCAGGTCACCACCTGGCCCGCAGGCGTGCAGCCGGCCGGCAGCGTGCCTAGTGTCTGGCCCGCGCTCAGCGTGTCGGTCAGGGTGACGACGCCAATCGTGGCCGAATTGGCGACGTTGACCGTCAAGGTGTATTGGATGGCGTCGCCGGGATTCACGGTCGTGCCACTGGCCGGATTGGACGCCTTGGAGACGGTGACGGCCGGCGCCACGATCGTATGCGTGGTCGTGCAACCACCCACCGCACAAGTCGGATTGTCGGGGCCGCTCGGCACCACGACGTTGCCGATCGAGCCGGTCGCATTGGCATTAACGGTGGCGTTATAGGCGAAGGTGTACGGACTGCCGCTCGGCAACGCGCCGCCCGCAAGCACACAGGTCACGACCTGGCCCGCAGCGGTGCAACCGGCCGGCATCACGCCCAGCGTCTGGCCCGAGCTCAGCGTATCGGTCAGCGTCACAGCGCCGGTGGTCGCCGAATTGACGACATTCACCGTCAGCGTGTACTGGATCGTGTCGCCGGGATCGACGACCGTGCCGCTGGCCGGATTCGACGATTTGAAAACGGTGACGCCCGGTGCGACGAGGGTATGCGTGGTCGCGCAACCGCCCGCGATGCAAGTCGGATTATCCGGACCGCTCGGCACGACGGCATTGCTGATCGAGCCGGTCGCATTCGCATTAACGGTGGCGCTGTAGGTGAAGGTGTACGGACTGCCGCTCGGCAAGGCACCGCCCGCAAGCACGCAGGTCACGACCTGGCTCGCAGCTGTGCAGCCGGTCGGCATTGCGCCCAGCGTCTGACCCGCGCTCAATGTGTCGGTCAAAGTGACATCGCCGGTGGTCGACGAATTGGCGACGTTTACCGTCAGCGTGTACTGGACCGTGTCGCCTGGATTGACCGTACTGCCGCTGACCGGATTGGATGCCTTCGACACGGTGATCGTCGGCGAAACGATCGTATGCGTGGTCGCGCAAGCGCCGGCCACGCAAGTCGGGTTGTCGGGACCGCTCGGCAGGACGACGTTGCCGATCGAGCCGGTCGCATCCGCATTAACGGTGGCGCTGTAGGTAAAGGAGTACGGACTGCCGCTCGGCAAGGCACCGCCCGCAAGCACGCAGGTCACGACCTGGCTCGCAGCCGTGCAGCCGGTCGGCAGCGCACCTAGCGTCTGGCCCGCGCTCAGCGTATCGGTCAGCGTCACATCATCGGTGGTCGACGAATTGGCGACGTTCACCGTCAGCGTGTACTGGATCGTGTCGCCCGGATTGACCGTGCTTCCGCTGACCGGATTGGATGCCTTCGACACGGTGACCGTCGGCGAAACAATCGGATGCGTGGTCGCGCAAGCGCCGACCGCGCAAGTGGGATTATCGGTACCGCTGGGCACGACGCTGTTGCCGACCGAACCGGTCGCACCAGCATTCACCGTTGCGGGGTAGACGAACGTGTGGTTGCCCACTGCGGCCCCGGTGTTCAACACGCAGGTCACGACCTGCGCGGCAACCGAGCAACCGCTGGGCATCGCGCCTGGCGTCTGGCCCGCGCTCAGCGTATCGGTCAGCGTCACAGCGCCAGTCGTCGCCGAATTGGCGACCGTCACGGTCAAGGTGTAGTTGATCGTATCGCCCGGCGTCACGGTGTCGCCGCTGGTCGGGTTCGACGTCTTCGTCACCGTGACTACCGGCGCAATGGGTGTGGTCGCGACGCAGGTGTTGCCAGCCGCCGCGCAGTCCACGCCCTTCACCGCCACTGCATTGGAGATGCTGGCCAGGTTGGCCGGCAGCGGATCGTCGACTCGGGTTACGAAGTCCAGCGTCTCGCTGGTGCCGGCCGCGATGTTGACCGTATTCGTGTTGCTGCAGCTCGCGCCCGCACAGGTGAAGTCGTTTCCTGCGGCGACATAGGTCGTATTCGCCGGAAGCGGACTGTCGACGATGTCGCCGGGGAACAGGGTCGCGGCCAGATCGCCGCCGGCATGCGCGATTTCGATGTGATAGGTCAGCAGGTCGTTGGGCTTGACGGCTGCGCCAGCGACGTAAGGCGCGCCGTTGACCAGACCAAGCGTCTTCGTCACGCGCAACTCGGCCGGTTGCGGCGCGGCCGGGAACGCGCAAGACGCCAAGTCGCGTGCTTGGCTCACGGCGCTCTGTCCGACTTGAGTGATCGCGCCGGTACGGAAATCGAGCGCGTAGTAGGCGTTCGCCGTTCCGTTGGTCGCCAGATACAAACGGTCATCGTTGCCGAAAGCCACGCCGGCCCATCCGATCGTGCTCGGCGAACCGTTCAGCAGCGGGCGCTGCTGACGCACGGCATCCAAGGTCGAGAAGTCGATCTTGTAGATGTCCTGACCGACGCTCATCCAGCCGTTGCTGGCCGCGTCGAAGGCCATATCGCCCGAACCGATACCGGTACCGCTCGGGGGGAAATCGAAGGACAACTCGCCGAGCGGGGTGATCGTGTAATCGAACGCGCCCGACGCGGTGACGCTCCAGACTTCCGGAGTAGCGTCGTTGCCGGCCATGAGGTAGCCGATGCCGGAAGGCGTCATGCCCGCCCGCGGCAGGTCCACGGATGTCATCGGCGGAGCGGCCTGGTACCAGCCGCCGTTGGCCGGATCGTAGGCCCACAGCTGCGCATCACCACCCGCATAGCTGATGACCAACAGCCGATTCCTGACCGGATCGATCATCAGAGCGTTGAAGTTCGTCGTCGCCGGGGCAACCGGCAGATCCAGCGCAGGCACCAGGGTGTCGGTACCGCTAAGGTCGAAGCGGTAGAAATTGCCGACCCTCGTCGCGCCCGGCGGGGGCGTGGATTGGGTGACGTTGTAGACCGTGTTGGCGGTGCAGAAATTGATCACCGGCACCGAACTTACCGGAGTCGGATCGCTCGGGTTGCAGCGCGGCTGGGTGGCGCCGCTGGCCGGACAGGTGGGGTCCCCACCGCCGCTCGCGCGTGCGGTGTTGGTGACGTTCGGCGCAGCCGCGGCAGCCACCGCGACAGTCAAGGTGATGACCGGAGCCGAAGTCTGGGATGCAATCACGGCAGTGGTGTTGCAGGTAACGACCTGCCCCGCCGGAGCGCAGGTCCAGCCAGTGCCGGTCGCCGAGACGTAGCTCAGGCCCGTGGGCAATGTATCTTCTACGGTGATGGTGCCGGCGGTAGGTGCTGCGGTCGGTCCGCTACTGGTGTTGCTGAGGGTCAGTGTGTAGACGCCGTTGGTGCCGACCAGGAAAGCGGCACTGTGGGTTTTGGTCAGCGTGAGCTGCGGCGCCGCCAAGACGATCGGATCGTCGTCCGTCGCCGTATTGTTGCCGGCGCCCGAATCGTCCATGCCTGTCGGAGGCGTGATCACCACGGTATTGACCGCGTTCTGCGCCAACGCTGCTTGACTCGTGCCGAGCGCAATCAGAAACAACAAGGCCGACACAGCAAAACGACGGCCAGCGGCCATCCAAAGATTACCCAGATTCACCCAACCGCTCCCCATCAAGCGCAGCCATCGAAGGCCTGCACCTTTTACGTTTAAGTGGCTCGCATACAGCGTGGCTGTGATGGAGCGTCCTTTTTGATGTCACCAGCGTTCTGGTGAAATCACCCAACTATTTCTCTCCGCAGGCTCCAGACGTCAAAGCCAACGCACTGAAACCCACGGCCACCCGCAAGGGATCGCCGCAAGATCTACAAACAGAGAAGGATGGATCTGCAGCAATGCAGGGCGGCACAGTTGATGTGCCTGCCCCGGACGCTGAATGGCCCCTGTTTTAGGTGGGGCAATTTATTTATTCGTGACCTGAATCACAAGCACGAAAGATTTCGCTATATATCCAAATATTGCATCTTGCCGCGAAGGCCGCGGCCGTGCCCGTGTCCGCAAGACAATAGAAGACAAGACAAGGAGCCCTTTGAAAGCATGGGCTTCGTCTCTGCAAGCATTGGATCGCGATGCTCCCTTCCCCAGGGGCATTCGACGTTTGCGGTTGATCCCCGTAGACGCACAGACTGACGCCACTCAGAACGAAAGCATATAACCCATCTTCCGCACCGCCGAGAGCGGCAATTCGTGGCCTGCCTTGGTTTCCACTTTTCGCCGGAGGCGGTGAATCAGCATATCCAGTCGGCTAGGATCGAAGTCCTCGATGATACCGTCCAGTTCGGCGACGAGGTCTTCTCTGGGAACCGGCTTATCGGCGGATTCGAGCTTCTGCAGCACCGCCCGCTCGGGCACCGACAGCGCGATCACGCTGCCGTTGGGGGCGACCAGTCTCCAGCCGTTGGCTTCGATCCGCCAGCGTTCGCTCGGAGCAAATGCCTGGGCAAGAGGTCTGGCCGACATCCTGCGTGACAAGCTGTGCAAGGCAGTGGCCAGCAACTCCACGTCCAGAGGTTTGGTGAAATAGACGTCGGCGCCTTCGGCCAGTCCGCGTATATGGTCGGATTGGGAATGGCGGCCGGTCAGCATGATGATCCCCGCACCGGTGGTCTCGCGCAGGTGCTTGGCCACAGCGAAACCATCGTCGTCCGGGAGTCCGACATCCAGCACTATCAGCCCGCAGGAATTGCTCGCCAGCCATTTATAGAGCTCGACGGCGCTGCCCAAGCCGACGGGCTTGAACCCGAAGCGCCGTAGACCGGGGACAAGGATTTTGTCGCGCAATTCCGCATCGTCTTCGACGACCAGAACGCACTCCAGTTCCAATTTACTCACAGGAACATCCTTCAACTTTCCACAGTTGTCCCGTCATTGTCCTGAGGACAACATCATGACCATGGGATGGATGAGAAAATGATTGCTGCTGATTGCTATTGTTGTTTTAACGCAAACTTTATACTAAACAGAGTAGTTCAATATCAAAATATTGCAAACTATTTAGAAATATTCGTTTCGCCTTGCGCAAAAAACAACGCCGACTTGCGTCGAATTTTGCACGGCGTCACAAAAATATTGAAATGATGGGTTGCATGTTGTTCTCTACCAACATTTCCCATTTCGCGCGGATCGAGGACTATGAAGCTTCGTGGTTATCCACGCTTAGTCGCGATCTTTCTGATCACGGCAAGCATGTTGTTCATCGGCGCCAGTTATTGGCACTACGGGCTCAAGGCCCAGGCCTTTTTACAGCTGAGCCACATGATTCCCCTGCTTTTCGCCGGCTTGATGCTGGGCAGGCGGGCGGTATGGCTGACCGCGGCGGCCAGCATTGGCGCGATCCTGCTCGGTACGACGGCCGATTTCCGCCACGCCGGAGCGGGCTTGAGCGAAAGCCTGACCAACCTGACCCAGCCCGCTTTGGCATGCCTGATCATCGCGCTGATCCTGGACCGTCTGATCGCCAAGTCCAATCATGCCGATCAACGCAGCCGGGACCTGGACCTGGTCTGCGATGAGCTGGAAACGGAAATCCGCGCCAAGGAACAGAAACAGGCGCAATTGATCCATTCGCAGAAGATGGACGCCCTGGGCCAATTGGCAGGAGGCATTGCTCACGACTTCAACAACCTGCTCAGCGTCATCCTTGGCTATGCCACCGACCCTTTGAACGTGATCAAGTCGGAGCAGGCGATGGACAGCCTGGATGCCATCGAAAAGGCAGCGCGTCGCGGCGGCGAGGTGACCCGCCGCCTGCTTTCCCTGAGCCGCACTCCCGGCCCCGTCACCACATTCGATGCAGGCGAGGCGCTGCGCGAATTGGCGCCGCTGCTGCGCTCGCTATTCAATAAGAGAACCCGCGTGCTGCTCGACATTCCGGCCGGGGCCTTTCCCCTGCATATGGACAGGCACGAGTTCGACCTGGCGATCCTCAACATCGCAAGCAACGCACGCGATGCCATGCCCGACGAGGGAGTGTTCAAGGCGGCTATCGACAAACTTGGAACGCAGGTCGTGGTGGTGCTTACCGACACCGGACATGGCATGCCGTCGGAAGTCCGCGAACGAATTTTCGAGCCGTTCTATACCACCAAGCCGGAAGGCATAGGCACGGGGATCGGGATGGCCGTGGTTTACCAATCGATCACCGAAGCGGGGGGGACCGTCAGGGTGGCGAACAGCGATGGCAACGGCACCGCCATACTCATAGAGCTACCGGAAGCCGGACAAGACAATCCTCCTATAGCCGGTAACGAGGGTCTAGCCGCGCATGCCTCTTCCGGTGATGCGGCCCAGGCGATCGTTGTGCCTGCTGGATGACTGGTATTCGCGGGTGCGCCACATCACGGTCAGCAACGCCAGCAATGCGATCAAAGGCCAAAGCCACTGACGCTGATACCACGGGATAGGACGCGAAATCCTGACTGTCGCCGATGGGGACCAGGATCCGCCCCGATTGCGTGCCTGCACTTCGAATACATGCTCGCCCCAAGGCACATCCTGGAAAATGATGTTGCGGGTCGAACCGGCATTGGTCCACTTCGAATCGACGCCCGACATTCGGTAGCGAAAGCTGAGCTGGTCCGGGTTTGTAAGGTTGATGGCGGTATATTCGATTTCCAGAAGCTGCGCGGAGGTATCGAGCACCACAGTCTTCAGCGGATCGTGCTTCAAACCGGCACTCGTGACCCGTTCTATGTGCACCCTCGGCGTAAGCGCAGAGACCTCGACCAGCTTGGCGGGATCGATCTCGGCAAACCCTCTTACCAATGCGAACCATAGATGTCCCTTCTCATCCTGATGGCAAGCGGATTGCGTGCCGCCATTGAGCTCGAACGAAACCGATCCGGAACTGACGGCAAACGGTACCGATTCGAACTTCTCTCCCTGCTGGCTGGCGCTCGGCAGCACGGAAATACCGCGATTGCCTCCCAGCCACATCTGCCCGGTGCCGTCGGCGAGGATGCAGGAAACGGTATCGTCGAACAGGCCGTTGCTTTCATCGTAGTGCGTAATCCTGCCGTTCTCGATTCGGTTCAGGCCGGCCCCATAGGTGCCGATCCACAGAACACCGCGGCTGTCTTCGTATAGGGAACGGGCGAACCGGCTGGACAGGCCCTGCTCGGGTGTCCAGCGCTCGACGATGCGGTCTTTATCCAGGCGTACTACCCCGTAGTCACCGACAAACCACACACCTCCCTTGCGGGCATCGATCATTTTCTTGACCGTAAGACCCTCCAGCACCTTTACCGGCTGCGAGAGAGCGAACACCCCGGCGTTTGTCCTCTGGACTTTGAATGTGTGCCCATCGGCGGCCAACCAGTAATCACCGTCATCCGATTGCCAGATCTGCAGATTCGCGAAATTCGAAGACGACGGTATCGTTTCCGCCACTCCGCCGGCGATACGCTGCAATCCGGCATGCGCGGTGCCTAGCCACAGATTGCCCTCGGCGTCACGAAGCAAGCTGACGACGCATTCCTCCTTCTTTACGATGCTCGTGCGAGGCGTTTCATAGGTTCCGTCTTCAAGACGATGGCGCACACCGCCACAGGCGAAGCCAAGCCAGGTGCCGCCCATGCCGTCGCCGACCACGGCTCGGCCCCCTGCTCCGAACACCGAATGATCATCTGTATTGCCTCGAAGTATCGCCTTGCTGAGCTGCGCGCTCCATAAACCCTTTCCGCCGCTGCCTAGCCAAAGGGTGCCGTTGCGGTCGCGCCAGACCGCGTTGACCGACATCGGAGGAAGGCCCGAGAAAGGCTGCAGTTCACCCGAAAGATCGGTGTGCAGCAATCGCCCCGATTTGGTGGAGACCCAGAGAGTTCCATCCTGAGACTCCACCAGACTCGCATCCACCTCGACGGACTTCGGCGTCCAGGAAGACCGCAAGGGATCGAACCGATAAAGTCCCTTGTTGGTCATCATCCAGATATTTCCGCCAAGCTCGACCATCTGCCATGTCGAGCTAATGCCTTGCGGAAGCGGGACGGGAACGATGCCTTCGCCTGCAATCCTCCCCATCCGTTTGCCCACTCCGTTCACGTAGGCATGGGCATCGTTCCCAACGGCAACCCGGGTATAAATTCCCGCGGTTTTATCCTCGATCAACGTTGCCCGAAGCGTATCGGTGTCTATACGAAATACGCCCGCGTCGGTGGTGGCCCACAGGGTTCCTGCGACTTGTGACGAAAGTGCGATCACTTGGCAGGTTCCGCCGCAGATCCGCAGTTGCTGGAAGCGTCCGTGGTCGTAGAGGCTCAAGCCTCCATCCTGAGTACCGATCCAAATGCGTCCTTTGGCGTCTTCGCGGAGCACCACTATGCGGTCGCTGCCAGGTCCTCCCCTGTCCTTTGGGTCCAGACGGACGGGATTGCCGTGGGTCGCGCGCAGCGTGGTGAATTTCTCACCGTCGAAACGCACCAGGCCGCCAAACGTTCCCAGCCACAAATATCCGTCCTGCCCCTGCAGGAGCGCAGTGACCGCGTTCTGGGAGAAACCGTCTTCGTGACCATAGCCGCGGATAATGTTCTGGTATTCGGCAGTCGGTGCCGTTTCCACCGGTGCGGCCAGGCTACTGACAGATGCCAGAACGGATACGAGCACGATCAGAGGTTGCACCAGCGGACGAATCCATGCTCCTCTCGAGACGGCCGTTGAGAGTGACCGCAGTCGTCGGCTTCCGGCAGGCGTGAATTCGTCACGAGATGTCATCACGTTAGCTTAACTCTATTGAGACGTGATGCTCACCCAGAGCCGCCTAATCTGAATGCCCGATTGCGGGCCACTGCCATGCTGCAAACCGCGACGATTCTGTTGGCGATTACCGCTTTGGGCGGCTTGCTCATGGCGGCCATTCGCTTCACCACCAAACATAATCCACCCGCCTGGCTGGCGATGCTGCATGGCCTACTGGCCGCGTCGGGCTTGACGCTGCTGCTCTATGCAATCTGCACGCAGCCTGTTCCGGCGATGGCGACGCTGGCGTTGGCGCTGTTCCTATTGGCGGCCGCAGGCGGCGCGGTGATGAGCCTTGCGTACAAATGGCGGCAACGCCTATTGCCGGCCTGGCTGGTCGTTGCCCATGCCATCGCGGCGGTCACCGCATTTGTGTTGCTGCTGATGGCGGCATTCGGCCAGGCATAACCGGCATATGGGTTGCGGACTAATCTAGACGCGCCTTCTAACAAGCTTGGCGGCATAGATCACTTTGACGTAGTTGCCGGCAGGCGTTTTCCCGCCTGCCGGCCAACTGCTTTCCGTTACCAACGTATGCGCAGACCCATGTTGGCTTCGCGTTGCTCCAAGTCGCTACCGTCAACATCTTGGCTGATCGACAGCACGCCGAAGAAGCTCAGACGATCCTTCAGCGCGGCTTCTACGCCGATATCCAGACTCGCCGAAGTACCCAGATCGTGGTTCGGGAACGCCTGCGCCGCCTCCATCGAACCCGGCGTGCCCAGGTACATGCCGTTTTCCTTCTCGCCGACCACGTTCTGGACGCCGAGCGTCAGCCACGGCTTGATCGAGGCGCCGCCCGCAGTGGTGAACGCCTTCTCTACACGAAGGGCCGCACGAGCCGTGCCGGCCAGATCGTCGTCGATCAGCAATTCCCGGCCCGCCGCATCGACAACGTCTTGCCAGTGCATCTGGCTGGCGGTCAGCTGCAATTGCGGCTCTATCGCCCAACCATTGTCCAGAGCATAGCTGCGCCCGACGCGGGCACTGAGGGTCAGGGAGTTGCCGGTGACACGCTGGGTAAAACCGTCCGCCGTGCGGATATCGGCGCCCGGCCGATGGCCGCTCAGGACCAGATCCAGGTAGTTGCCGTTGTGCCATTCGGTATCGGCGTACATGCCGACGACGGGCGAGTCGATGTCGATCCTTGCCGGCCCGGTGCCCGCCAGTTCGGTAGAGCTGACGCCGGTGGTCCAGTACACGCCGTGGGTAAAGCCTACGTAACCGCCAGCCCGGATCGTCCTGTTGTCCCGCTCAAGATCGCCGTCGATACCGACGTACAGACCCACATCGTCGCCGGAGACTTCAAAACCCGGATCAGCCCCCAACTCCAGTTCGCTGGCGGTGGCTGCCACCCAAAGTCCATGGCAGTCGTCCATCACGTCGGTAGTCGCGCCGGCACGTCCGGACTGCCCGACACCCTGACCGCCGCATTGCGGACGTTCAGTGCTGCGTACACCAGCGAGACGCTGGTGTACCAGGTCGCCGCTTTGCCGGCTGAGCAGCGTGCCCAGGCTGGGTAGCACGCCATAGCCGGAAATTTCCGGCAGCAAACTGGCGGTCTCGGCGTTCAAATACCAGTTGTTGTCCGCTTGCTGGCCGAAGGTCCAAGGATTGACGCTGCCTTCCAGGCGTACGAATCCATCGGGAGAATCGGAGGGCACGAAGCTGCCCGCGGTCGCGGTATTGTCGTTCGGGCTGGAGATCACCAGGATCGACGCCGGAGCGTCCGCTGCGGGACTGCTGCCATCGCTATCGAACACCACCCGCGTGGTACCCACCACGTCGCCGCTGATGTTCAAGCCGCCCGAGCTCGAGGTTCCGGGCGACACCGTTAGCTGCAGCGCGCCCGCGTTGCTGGTATAGCCGCCGCTGATGGCCAGGCGATTGAGCCCGACATCGACCAGGCCCGCGTTCTCGACGCTTCCGTTGAGGCTGGCGCCGGCATTGGCGAACAGCGTGGAAGTAGCGTCGATCGCCAGCACGCCGCCACTCAGATCGAACGCGCCGCCCAAGGTGAGCGAACTGTCGTTGAGCAACTCCACTCGCTCCCATCCGGCCAGCGTGGGCGCACTTGCGCCCTGCAACTGCAAGCCGCTGAAACTCAGCAGATCGCTATTGCCGGCGCCGCCGTCCAAGCTGGTCAGACCGCTAATGTCTCCCCCGACGAAGCGTGCCGTGTCGGCGCCGACCCCGAAAGCGAGCGCGCCGCGAACGGTGCCCATCGAGGTGAAGCTATCGTCGCTGGCGGTACCGCCGTAGCTGCCGGCGATCTGCAGGGTCGCCCCGGCCGCGACGGTGGTGTTCTGCGCCGCCACGCTGCCGCCCGCGGCGACGTTCACGGTGCCGGCGAGCACATTGACCGTGGTGAAGTCCGAACTCATCGGGCCGTTGATATCGAGCGTGCCGATACCGGTCTTGCTCAGCGTTTCGAAGCCCTGTACCGCACCCAGATCGGCGTTGGTGGCGATGTCGGTGTTGAAGGTGTCGTTGCCTGCGCCGGCCACGACCGTACCGACGATATTGGTGCCGTCGTGGATGGTCAGCGTGTCGTCGCCATCGCCCAGCTCGAATACGCCGCTGCCCGTGTTCAAGGTACCGGTCACATCGAGCACATCATTGCCGCCGCCCAGGTCGCCATTGGCCAGTGCGGTGCCGGCGACGTTCACCGTGTTGGTGCCGGCGCTGCCGGTGATCGCCGCTGCGGTGCCGCCGGCGTTTTGCAGCGCGCCGCCGACATTGAGCGTGGTGTCGTCGGCCATCGCCAAAGTCGGAGTGGTCAGGCTGCCGGCGACCGTCAGCGTGCCCCCATTGAGCAGCGTGCCGCCGGTGTACGTCGCGTTGCCGGTGAGCGTCGCCACGCCGACGTTGTCCTTTTGCAGCACTTCGAAGTTGATCGTGTTGCCGCCGTCGAACGTCATCGCTGCGGCGTTGTCGAGCACCACGGTATCGATATCGGCGCCGCCGCTGACGATATTGGCCAGCACTGCGCCGTCCTGCAGGGTCAGCGTATCGGTGCCGCTGCACAGGTCGACCGTACCGCTACCGGATACGGTGCCAGCCACGGTCATCGTGTCGGCGCCGGCGCCGCAGCCGAAGCTGCCGTCGACGTTCAAGGTCGCGCCGCTGGCGACGACGGTGTTCAGCGTGCTGCCCGCGGTCGCAATGATGCTGCCGGCCGGACCGACGTTCAGCGTGCCGCCCTCCACTTCCACGCTCTGCAGATCGGTCGCGCCCGGACCGCTGATGTTGAGCGTGCCGGTGCCGCGTTTGGTCACACCCTCGAAGTTGAGCAGCGCGCCGAACTCGGCGTTGGCGTTGATGTCGTAGACGCGGCTGTCCAGGCCCGCGCCGCCGTCGATGGTACCGTTCACGATGGTGCCGTCGTGTACGACAAAGTCGTCGTCGCCGTCGCCCAGTGCAAAAGTGCCGCCGTTGGTGGCCAAGGTGCCTGTTATATCGAGCACGTCGTTGCCCGCGCCCAGATCGCCCTGCGCGATCGCCACGCCAGTTACGGTTACGGTATTGACGCCTGCGCTACCGGTGATCGTCGCGGCACCACCGAGGCCGCCCTGCAACATGCCATCGACATTGAGCGCAGTGCCGTCGGCCATACCCAAGGCCGGCGTGGTCAGCGCCCCGCCGACGATCAACGTGCCGCCATTGATCTGGGTGCCGCCGCTGAAGCTCATGTTGCCGGTCAGCGTCGCCTCGCCCACCCCGTCTTTCTGCAGGAACTCGAAGTTGACGATATTGGCCGCATTGAAATTCATCGCGCCAGCGTTGTTCAACACCACTCGGTCGCCACCGCTGTGCGCGCCGCCATCCAGCGTGCCGCCGAACCCGCTCAGGTCGGCGCCATCGTTGAGTGTGAGTGTGTCGTCGCCATTGCCTAGCGCGATGTCGCCGTTGCCGGTCACAGTGCCGGCTACGGTCAACGTGTCGCCACCGGTCGAGCCGGTGTAGCTGCCGTCGACATTCAACGTCGCCCCGCTGGCCACCGTTCCGGCGACTACGCCGTTGAGCGACCCGTTGACGCCGATATCCAACGTACCTCCCTGCACGTTGACCGTGTTGAAGCTGGAGGAAGCAGGACCCGCGACGATCAGCGTGCCGGTATTGGTTTTGTTCAAGGCCTCGAAGTTGACCGCGCCGCCGAGAGTGGCGGTGCCGGCCAGATCGGTCACGAAGGTGTCGGTACCGGCACCGCCGTCGACCGGGCCATTCAAGCCGGACAGGTCCGCGTCGTCCTGGATCGTGAACGTATCGTCGCCATCAAGCATGTTGATCGTGCTCGCACCCGTGACGGTACCGGCGACGGTGAAGCTATCCGCACCGGCAGTGAAGCCGAACACCCCATCGACGTTGAGCGTGGCGCCGCTGGCCACGGTCGCGTTCTGCACGCCAGTCAAGCTACCGGCTGCACCGATGTCCAGCGTGCCGCCGTCCACATTGACCGTAGCGAAGGTGGACGCGGCCGGACCAGCCACGATCAGCGTGCCGCTATTGGTCTTGGTCAACGTTTCGAAGTCGATCGCGCCGCCCAGAGTGGCCGTACTGGCCAGATCGGCGACGAAGTTGTCCGTGCCCGCGCCGCCGTTGACGGGTTGGGCCAGGCCCGATAGATCGGCGCCGTCCTGGAGGGTGAAGGTGTCGTTGCCGCCGCCCAGATCGATGGTGCCGACGTTGCTGCCGGTGCTGACCACAGTGCCGGCGACCGTGAACGTGTCGTCGGCCGCGGTGCCGCTGTAGCTGCCGCCATCGGCCAGTTCGAGCGTGGCCCCGGCCAGGATCGTGGTGTTGGTCGCGCTCACGCTGCCGGTGTCGGTAACGCGCAAGGTGCCCGCGTTGAGATCGACGTCGATGAAGTCCGAGACGCCATGGATCTCAAGCGTGCCCAGCCCAGATTTACCCAGCGACTCGAAGCCCAACAGGCCGCCCAGCGGCACCGTGTTGCCCGACCCCACCGTTACGTCCAGCAGATCGTTGCCCGCGCCGCCGTCGATGGTGGCCAGGGCGGTGTCGGTGGTGTCGTAGACGTTGAAGGTGTCGTCGCCCGCGCCGAGCGAGAGCACCCCGCCGTCGGTGTCGATGGTTCCGGCCGCATCCAGCACATCGCTGCCGTCGCCCAGATCGCCGGTCGCGGTCAGGGTCGCGCCAGCGGCGACCGTCACCGTGTTGACGCCAGCGCTGCCGGTGATGGCCGCCGCGAGACCGCCGCCATGCAGCGTGCCGGTCACGTTCAAACTGGTGTTGTCCGCCATCGTCAGGGTTGGCGTAGCGAGACTGCCGGCCACGGTCAGCATGCCGCCGTTGAGCGCGGTGCCGCCGATGTATGTTGAGGCGCCGGTGAGCGTCGCTTCGCCGGTGTTGTCCTTGTGCAGGATTTCGAAGTTCAGCGTGTTGGCGCCAGCGAAGGTCATTGCGCCGGCGTTGTTGAGCACCACCGTATCGGCCGCGCCGGCATCGCCATCGATCAGGTTGGCCAGCACTGCGCCGTCGTTGAGCGTCAGCGTGTCATCGCCGCCGCAGAGGTTGATGTCGCCGGTGCCGGAAACAGTGCCGGATACCGTCATCGTGTCGGCCTGCGCACCGCAGCCGTAGCTGCCGTCCACGTTCAGCGTCGCGCCACTGCCAACCACCGTGTTCAAGGCACTGCCCGCGCTCGCGACCACGCTGCCCGCCGGACCGATGTCCAGCGTGCCGCCCAGCACCTGCACGTCCTGCAGATCGGTGGGAACGGGACCGTCGATATTCAGCGTGCCGGTACCTGTCTTGGTGACGCCTTCGAAATTGACCAGCGCACCCAGGTTGGCGCTGCCATTGATGTTGTAGACGCGGCTGTCCAGGCCCGCGCCGCCATCGATGGTGCCGATGACGTTGGAGCCGTCGTGCACGACGAAGCTGTCGTTGCCGTCGCCCAGTGCGAACACACCGCCATCGGTGTCGAGCGTTCCGGTGACATCGAGCACGTCGTTGCCGCCGCCCAGATCGCCTGTCGCCGTCGCCGTGCCGGTGATGTTGGTCGTCTCCACGCCGGCGCCGCCGGTGATCTGCGCCGCGGTGCCGCCGGCGCCCTGCAGCGTGCCGCCGACGTTGAGCGTGGTGCCGCCGGCCATCGCCAGCGTCGGCGTGGTCAGATTGCCCGCTACCGTCAACGTGCCGTCGTTGAGCAGCGTGCCGCCGCTGAACGCCATGCTGCCGTTCAGCGTCGCTTCTCCGATGTTGTCTTTCTGCAGGATCTCGAAATTGGCCAGAGTGCCGACGCTGAAGTTCATCGCGCCGGCGTTGTTCAACACGATGCGGTCGGCGGTGCTGTGCAGGCCGCCGTCCAGCGTACCGCCGAAACCGCCCAGATCGGCGCCGTCGTTGAGCGTGAGCGTGTCGTCGCCGCCGCACAGGTCGATCGTGCCCGAGCCGGTGACCGCGCCGCCCACCGTTATCGTGTCGTCGCCGGCGCCGCAGCCGAAGCTGCCATCGACATTCAACGTCGCGCCGCTGCCCACGACCGTGTTCAACGTGCTGCCCGCGGTCGCCGCCACGTTGGCGCCTGCACCGACATTCAGCGTGCCGTCCAGCACTTCCACTTCCTGCAGCTCGGTGGTGCCGGGGCCGTTGAGGTTCAACGTACCGGTGCCGGTCTTGGTGATGCCCTCGAAGTTGACCAGCGCGCCGAGATCGGCGACGCCGTTGATGTTGTAGACGCGGCTGTCCAGACCCGCGCCGCCGTCGATGGCGCCGATCACGTTGGTGCCGTCGTGCACCACGAAGCTGTCGTCGCCGTCGCCGAGCGCGAACACGCCGCCACCGATATCGAGCGTGCCGCTCACATCGAGCACGTCGTTGCCGCCGCCCAGGTCGCCATTCGCAATCGCGGTTCCGGTGATAGTCACCGTATTGATGCCCGCGCTGCCGGTGATCGTCGCCGCGGTGCCACCGGCGCCTTGCAGCGCGCCGTCGACGTTGAGCGTGGTGCCGTCGGCCAGCGCCACCGTCGGCGTGGTCAGGTTGCCATCCACATCAAGCACGCCGCCGTTGATCGTGGTGCCCGCGGTGAAGGTCTGCGCACCGGTCATGGTCGCGGTGCCGGTGTTCTGCTTGATCAGGCTTTCGAAGCCAACGGTACGGCTGCCGTCGAAGGCCAGGCCCAGCGCATTGTTGAGGATCAGCGCATCGCTGGCCGTCTGCGCGCCGGCATTGATGCCGACACCTGTCAGCGCCGCGCCGTCGTTCAACGTCACCGTATCGTCGCCACTGCCCAGGTTCAGCGCCGCGGCACCTGTATCCAGCGTGCCGGCCAGAGTCACGACATCATTGCCACCACCCAGATCGCCGTTGGCCCGAAGCGTTGCGCCCGTGTTGACCAGGACCGTGTTGACGCCGGCGCTGCCGGTGAGCGTTGCCGCGGTACCGCCAGCGGCCTGTAGCGTGCCGTCGACGTTGAGGGTGGTGCCGTCGGCCATGGTCACGGTCGGCGTGGTCACGCTGCCGTCGACGTCCAGGGTACCGCCGGCGAGGTCGGTGCCTGCGCTGAAGGTGTGGTTGCCGGTCGCCGTCAGAATTCCGAGGCCCTGTTTGATCAGTCGCTCGAAGCCTGCGAAGAGAGCGCCGCTGAGGGTGCGCGGCGCGGCATTGTTCACCTGCAGGATGTCGCCAGCGCCGAGGCCGCCGTCGACGCCGGCGCCACTGATTACGCCGCCATCGACCAGCGACAGTGTGTCGTTGCCATCGCCCAAGTTCAGCGCCGCGACGCCGGTGTTCAGCGTGCCGGCGACGTTGACCACATCGCTGCCGCCGCCAAGATTGCCGTTGGCGAGCAGTATGCCGTTGATATTGATCGTGCTTGCTCCGGCATCGCCGGTGAACGTAGCCGCCGTACCGCCGGCGGCTTGCACGGTGCCGTTGACCGTCAGCGCGGAGGTGCCGCTCATTCCGATCGTCGAGGTGCTCAGGCTGCCGTTCACCTGCAACGTGCCCGCACCGATCGTCGTCGCGCCAATGGTGTTGCCGGCCGAGGTCAGGATGGTGGTGCCGGTGCCGATCTGCGCCAGCGTGCCGGGGCCGCTCAAGGTGCCGGTGAAGTTGAAGGCGTCGCTGCGGTTGATCGACAGCGTCGAGGTCGGCGCATTGACGATCACGTTGCCGGCGCCGGCATTGCCGGTAGTGCCGCCGTTGCCGATGACCAGATTGCCGTCGTTGATGGTGGTGTTGCCGGTGAAGGTATTGTTGCCGGTGAGCACCCAGGTGCCGCTGTCGTTCTTGGCCAGCGTAGTCACGCCGGTGCCCGCGTTGCCGATCGATCCGGCCAATGTGTTGTTGCCGGTGTTGGTGCCGCCGAGCGCGATGGTGCGCGCCGCATTGTTGGTCTGCAGCGTCACCGGACCTGTGTCGGTGAAAACGACCGCACCGGTGCCCGAGGACTCGATGAAGGTAGTGCCGGCCGAGAGCGTGAACAGCCGATTGGTGGTATCGCCGCTGCCGGTGTAGCGCAGCGTCGAGCCGTTGCCGATCACCAAATTGGCAGCGGCCGCAGATGAGGCACCGATGCTGCTGGCCACGTTGCCATTGCTGAGTTTGTCGACGCCGAGCACACCCCCGCTGATGGTGGTGACGCCGGTATAGGTGCTGTTCGGATTTGTCAGGATCCAGGTACCGGCGTCGGTCTTGGTCAGCGAAGTCGCGCCGGTACCGTTGTTGGTGAGTTGCGCAGCAAGGATATTGTTGCCGGTGTTGGTGCCTCGAAGCGTTAGGGTACGCGCGGTGTTCGCTGTGCCGCCGTGCGTGACCGCCGCCGTGCTGGTGAACGCGATCGCGCCAGTGCCAGACGAGTAAAGAGAACCGCTGCCGCCCAGTGTGAATTGCCGATCCGTGCTGTTGCCGGCACCGTTATATTGCAAATAGCCGCCATTGATCACCAGGTTGCTCGCCGCAGCGCTGGAGGCGCCGATCGAACTGTTGCTGCCGCCATTGGTCAAGCAGCTGACGGTGAGTCCGCCGGCGTTGATGGTCGTGCTGCCCGTATATGAGCTAGCGCAGCCGGCCAGCGCCTGATCGGCGCCGCCACTTTTGACCAGGCCGCCCGTGCCGCTGATCGCGCCGGAGTAGATCGCGTTACTGCCGTTGGTGATCGTCAGCGTGCCCGAACCCAGCGTGACGTTGCCGCCGACAGGACCGCCGGCCTGCAGGAACAGGATCGAATTGTCGAAACCGGCGAGGTCCAACGCTGCTCCGGCGACATCCACAAAGCTTACGCCACCTGTGCCAAAGGCACTGGTCGAGCCAGCGCGCAAAATCCCCGCCTCGAGGCTCGTGCTGCCGGTATAGGTATTGGTTCCGGACAACACCAACGTACCCTGATCGCGCTTCGCGAGCCCGCCCGGACCCACGACCGCGCCGGTGAAACCCAGTGTGGTGCCGTTGGCCACGTAGACATAGCCCCAACCGCCACCCAGATTGATCCCGCGGTCGATCGTGACGCTGGCGCCGGTGTATTGCAGAATTCCATTGTTCGTCAGCGTCAGGTTGGCCGAGGCGGCGGACGAAGCGCCGATGCCGCTGGCCAAACCGCCATTGGCCAGACAGTCGGTGCGGATCACGCTGTTATTGATCGTAGTGGCGCCGGTATAGGTATTGCCGCAGCCGCTGAATATCTGCGAACCACCGACATTCGTCACCCCGCCCGTACCGGTAATGCCGCCGGTGAAATTGGAACCCGCGCCCCCGCTGAGCGTCAGCGTCGCGGAGCCCAGATCCACACTGCCGGCGCCGGCAAGTGCGCGGACCGTATTGTTGAGATCGTTGAGATCGAGCGTGGAGCCGCTGGCGATGGTCCAGCCGCCGGTGCCGAACGCCTGCGTCGAGCCGGCCTGGAGAACGCCGCCATTGATGAAGCCGCCTCCGGTGAAGGTGTTTGTGCCTGAGAGCACCAGGGTGCCGGGGCCGTTCTTGCTCAGCGTGCCGGCCCCCACCACCGTGCCACCGACAGTGAGTGTGGTGCCGCCCTGGGCTACGTCGACGGCGCCGCCGCCGCCTCCAAGCGTAAAGCCGCGGTCGGTGCCGACCGTCGCGCCGGTATATTCCAGTTCGCCGCCGCCCTGAAGTATCAGATTGTCGGAAGCGTTGCTGGACGCGCCGATACCGCTGGCCACGCCGCCATCGGCCAAGGTGCCGACCGACAACGTGCCGTCGCCGACGGTGGTGACGCCGACATAATCGTTGCCGCCGTTGCCCAGTGTCAGCGTGCCGTCGCCGGTCTTGGTAAGGCCTGCATTGTCCGGGCTGGTGACCTGTCCGTTGAAGGTCAGGTTGGTGGCACCGTTGACGACCTCGATGGTTCGCGACAGACCTCCATTGACTAGCGTAAAACCGCGATCGGTGGTCGTGCTGCCCCCGGTATAGCTCAGCGTACCGTTTTCGAGTACCAGATTGGATGCGTCGGCAGCCGAGGCGCCGATGGCGCTCGCAGCGCCGCCATTGCCGATGGTATTGACCGAGAGCGTACCGCTGTTCAGCGTCGTGGCGCCGGTATAGGTATTGGCGCCGGACAGCGTCACCCGCCCCGTGCCGCCCTTGCTGAAGCCGATGGCGCCGCCGTTGTCGATGATCGTCGAGGCGATGGTGAAGTTGCTGCTGGTCCCGCCGTTCTGCAAAACGCCCAGCGTGCCGCCGCCGGCAAGACCGGTCAGATTGCCGCCCTGGATGATCTTGGCGGTGTTCCCCACCGTGCTCGCCACAATGATGGTGCCATCGATGCCGAGGGTCTGGCCGGCGCCCACGTTCACCGTTGAATTCGCCGCCGTGGTGTATTGCAGGCCGCCCAGCTGCTTGCTGCCGGTCACTGTGCCGGAGAAGCTGAGAGCGTCGCCGTCGCTGTCGCTGATGAACTCGTTGTCCAGCCAGGTGGCTGCGTCGTCCTTGTCCGTGTAGTCGGTGTCGGTGAAGGCGACGATGCTGCCGCCCTGCACCTTGGCGTAGTCGCTGCCGTTGACCGTCGCCCAGCCGCCCAGCGTTCCGTCGGCGTTGGTGGTGGTGATGATGCCGCTGGCGGAGGTATCGAAATCGACCAGGCCGCCGCCACGGACGATGCTGCCGAGGTTGATGGTGACGGTGCCGCCGGCCGCGGGTGCCGTGGTGACGTTGTTGCTGCCGGCGGTGACGTTCAAGCCATTGAAGGTCTGCGTATTGGCTTCGCCCGTGGCGCCGGTCACGACCAGGTTGCCACCGGCCATGTTCAAGGTCGAGGTGCTGGAAATGATGTTGCTGGTCGGCCCGCCCGCACCTGCGAAGCTGAGGCCGAGCGTGCCGCCGCCAACGTTGGTCGCGCCGGTATAGGTGTTGGTGCCAGTCAAGGTCAGCGTGCTGCCGCCGAGTTTGGTGAGACCTCCACTGCCGGCGATGTTGCCGGCGTAACTGGTGTTGGTCGCAGCCGGACCATTGATGATCAGTTGGCCACCACCGGTCTGCACGTTGCCGCCACTGCCGGCGAGCGAGGTAAAGGTCAGGCTATTGCCGGCCAGATCCAGAGTACCGCCGTTGACGACGGCGCCGGAGGTTCCGAATGCCTGGGCGCCGCCGGCGCGGAGCGTGCCGCTCTGCACGGTGGTGGTGCCGACATAGGTATTGGCGCCGCCGAGTACCCAGGTGCCGGCACCGTTCATCGCGATGCTGCCGGTGCCAGAAACGACGCCGGACACCGTGTTCGTGCCTGCATAACTGCCGCCGAGCGTCAACGCGTCGACGCCGCCTGCGCCGAAGCTCGTCGCGCCGGTGAGCGAAAGTGCGCCCGTGCCATCGTTGGCGACGGTGCTGGCGCCGTCGATTACCAGGCTGCGGTCCGTGCTGGTCGCTGCACCGGTGTAGCTCAGAACGCCGTTGGTGATACCGATGCCACCGGCGGTGCCGGTGCCGAACGAACTGGCGGTGCCCGTGTTGGTCAGGGTGCTGGCTCTTACTGTCAGGCCGTTGATGCCGGAAGCGCCGGCATAGGTATTGGCGCCGCCCAGGGTGATGGTCCGGCCCGCACCTCCGGAGAATCCGAACGACCGGTTGGTCGTGCTGCTGATCGTCCCCAGTAGTTGCAGGTCGGCCGTCAATGCGCTGAAGGTCATGCCGAGCGTAAAGCCGCCGGCGGTGCTGATGTCGCCGGTCAAGGTCAGCGTCCCTGTGCCTGAGTTTCTCAGCAGGTTTCCACCGCTCGAAGTGTTGTTGAACACGAAATTGCGGTTGGAGCTGTCGCCGTCGCCAGTGTAGATCAGCGACCCGCCCAATCCACCGCCCGCAGAGACGGTTATCAAGCCGTTGGCGGCCGTCGTTGGCGCGCCGAGCGCGCTGGCCACGCCCAGATCCGCGATGGAAGTGAAACCGTATGAGCCGCCGCCGCCGAAACTCGTCCGACCGGTGTAGTCGCTGGTCGCGTTGCTCATGGTGACGCCGCTGCTTGCCCCCAGGTTGCCGGTGCCGGTGAAGCGCGCCGATCCCACGCCGCCTCCGCCTACGTTGACGTTACCGGCGCTCAAGGTGACGACGCGGCTGGCGCTCAAGGCGGCGCTGCTGCTCAGCGAGGTGCCGCTCGCCATGGTGATGCCGTTGGCGGCGTTACCCAGCGCCGCATCCCCGCTTACGCTCAAGTTGCCCGCGTTGACCACGATGCCGCCCGAAAAGGTGTTCGCGCCCGTGAGGCTCAAAATTCCGCCGCCGGTTTTGGTCAGGCCGGCGGTGCCGGCGATGACCGACGCGATGGTGCTGGCGCCGCTGTTGATCGCGATGGTCGGCGTGGTGCCCGCCAGCGTAAGCGTACTGCCGGTCAGGGTGTAGCCGGTCGTATTGAATGTCAGGTTGTGCGCGGTGATCGGCGTGCCCAGCGTCACCGTGCCGGCGGTGCCGCCGAAAAACACGTCGTCGAGCGCGGCGTTGTTCCAAGTGACGTACGGGCCGCTCACGCCATCGGCGTTAGGGCTCCAGAAAGAACTGGTCAAGTCCCATGCGCCCGTGCCGCCGTTGCCGACGCCCGTGGTATTGACGTCCCAGTACCGGTCCGCCGCCTGCACCGGTGCGTACAGCGCCAGCAGCGCCGTCAGAATGCCCAGCCGCAATCCCCAGCTTCCGGTCCCGGTGCGGTCGAGCAAAGCCGTCACGCCTGTCTTGTCGACACTGCGGCCTTTGCCCTTGCCCTGCGGCGTCGCAAATTCGGATGCGACTACCCACGTGCACAGCGCCTTGGACCAGATGATGCGGAAAATGCGATTCATGAAAACTTCCCTCTGAAGTAGTGCAAATAGGATCAGCCCGTCCCGCGGGAATGCGGAACGGCGACAAATGCAGTCAGGTAGGCGTGCGAACGAGACTGAAGCAGGGCATGGCCGCGGTCGTTGATCCGATCGAGACTGGAGCTGCAACATGAGCCAACGCCGATAACGAGAACGGCAGGGGTGCCGTTCTCGTTATCGCGAGTGAAAGATTGTGTTGTGGAGGGAGATGCCAACGCGCGGACAAGTTGGCAGGCCAGATCCGTCTGGATCCGTAGCACGCCCTTCCTGGCGATCCGGCATTCCCCGAGATACCCAATCCAGTCCCCCCCCAGGTAACTGGTTCCACTACAGCTAATAGGATCTTAATTAATGCATTTCCCGAAACTGCGCAACACGTTTATGCACAAACGACTTGGCTGGTTCGCTAATCGTGAACTGATCGCGTTTTTTACAAAATGGATCGTCGTATAGCCACTTAATCTTGCGAAAACTAACCAAAACTATCAGTTGTTATTCGCGCTCGATTCGCGCTTATCGTCCTTCCAATCCCAGCAGCTCCACTGCCCAGGCTTTGCCCTTTCTGCTCTGGCTCTGGCTCTGGCTCTGGCTCAGGCTTTGCTCTTTTTGCTCTGGCTCTGGCTCTGGCTCTGGCTTTGCCCCCTTTTGCAAAAGGGGAGGCAAAAGCTCACTGCCCCGGTCAATCTGGTGGATCAAGCGCAGTTGCGTTTGAATTGGGCATGATCAAAACGACAAACCCACCGCGAGGTGGGTTTGTCTTGCAACAGTACTGCGCTCGCGGCGTTCCCCGATCAGCGCAAGCATGACTTCAACGCAAGCTATAGCCTGAAACGCGCCAGGTCTGGTCGCTGTCAAGATGGAACGAAACCAGTTCGCGCACCGGTTGCGGCGCGTTGGCGAACTTGGTGGCGTAGACCACATTGACGTAGTTGCCAGCCGGCACGGCGGCGCCCGCCGGATAAACGGCGCGGGTGACCGCCACTTGTTTACGCTCGGCGACGGCACCGACTTTTTTCCGGTCCAGCGCGATCTGCTTGACGAACTCATCCTGGGTCGTCGCTGCTTTGGCCACTGGAGAGGCGCCTATCCAGACTTCGGCGACCTTGTTCTGGTCCACCATTTGCACCACCTGCGCCGCGGCCTTGGTCATTTCCGCATCCTGGCGCGCGACCTGGGCCTGTTGCTCGGGCGTCAGCTGCGGTTGCGTGGCCTGCGGTTTCTGCGCGGGCGCACGCGTGGGTTGTGCCGCCTGTTGCGCGCTAGCCGCGCCGGCGAACGTCAGCAGCAGCGAAGCGAGTGCGAACTTGGAAACTTTCATGGGTAATTCTCCGAAGAAGTTGTTTGCGGGCGTTGGTCAGTCTAGGCCGGCGAACGCTATTTCACGGTCAAGGATACTTATTTATTCGAGCTGGCATCGACCCGGATTTCGACCCGGCGATTCGGAGTCAGGCACGCGATCAATGCCGTACGCTCCTGGTCTTCGCACTCCTTGACCGGTTCGCTTTCGCCACGGCCCTCGGCGGTGATGGCCGATGCCGCCACGCCGCGAGCGACCAGGAACTCGCGCACCGTCTGTGCGCGACGTTGCGACAGCAACTGGTTGGCCGCCTCGCTGCCGATCCTATCGGTATGGCCAACGACCTTGATCGATGCGTTGTCGGCGTCCTTGAGCTTGCCAGCGATGGCGGCCAATTCTTCACGTCCTCTGGGCAGAATGTCGTCGACACCGTATTTGGCGAACGCGAACAGCGCATCGGCCGACAGACTGAAATTCCGTTCCTTGGACTCGCCGGCCACCACTGGCGCTGCTTCCACCAGCAGATCGGCGCAGGAGGCGGGCGCCCAATGGAAGGTCTGGGCCAGATAGTCCTTGTCGTAGATGACCTTGTACTGGCAGGTGATGATCTGGCCGTTCTTGCGGAAGTGGAACAGGTAGTCCCATTCGCGCACGCCAGCATAGCCTTCGTGAAAATGCGGACGGCCCAGCAATTGGTAGAGCTGATCCTTGGTCATGCCCGGCCCCACCAGACGCAGATCGCCCAGGTTGGGGAAGGTGCCGCCCTTCATCACGATATGCGCCGGATCCGGGAAGACGACTTCACCGGCCACGCCCTGCGGACTGATGTCGCGGCTGACGTGGCGGGTACCGCAGGCCGAAAGCAGAAGTGCGGCGCTTATCGAGATCAACAGCGCGCTGGAAATTTTAAGAGTGCGTTTCATTGCGTGTTCCCCTGGGAATGTTGTGGTGGTCGTGCCTTGATATGAGAGGTGCGGGCCCTTCCGCGGAGGAAGGGCCCGCAGGCAGTTACCACTGGAAGCCCGCACCGACGGAGAAGCCCCAATCGCGGGCGGTGTTGCCGCTGGCCTGCGCCTTGTAGACATAGCGGCCGTTCTCGGTGATGCCCGACAAACCCACGGCCATGCCGTATTCGCCCTGGTATCCACCGAAGCCCACCGCCAGCATGCTCTTGCCCGGCAGGTACGCCTGCGGCAGACCCGCCATCGCCATCGCCGACGACGTCGCACCGCGGTAATTGCGTTCCATCGTCCACACGTCGTTGTCCAACTGGGCCAGGCGACTGTCGGTGTACTGGTTGGCCTGGCTAACGGCGGAGTTCACGCCCGCGGTGAGCTGGTTGACGTTGACCGCATCGGTGCCGGCGATGCCCGGCGCCACGCCGGTGATCGTGCGGCCACCCACATTCACTTCGCCGGTCGAGGTGCTGCTGCCCACGTAAGCGGCGTTGTAGTTGGTCTGCGCGCCGACGGTGGTGGCCGAACCCGCGCCCAGCGCCACGCTGTTGCCGTGCGTGGCCGAGGCATTGTTGCCCAGCGCGGTGCTGTTGGTGGCCGAGGCGGTGGAACCGGTACCGATCGCGGTGCTGTTGGCGCCGGTGGCATGGCTCTGGTTGCCCACCGCCAGTGCGTTATTGCCGCTGGCCACCGCACCGTTGCCACCTGCAGAGGAATTGGTTCCCGTCGGCAACGGCTTGACGATCGGGCCTTCCTGGCTGACCTGGAACATGCCATCGGCGCCGTTCTGCACGGCATCGATGTCGCCGGTGACGTTGTTCACCGTATCGGTCAGGTCGCTGATGTCGCCTTGGATATCGACGATGTCGCCCTGGATGTCGGTGATATCGCCCTCGATGGTGGTGACCCGGTTGTCCAGATTGGTGATGGCGTTGTTGATGGCGGTGTTGTCGACAGTGATGCTGTTGATGCCTGCATTCAGCTGGTCCACGTTGACCGCATCGGTGCCGGCGATGCCCGGCGCCACGCCGGTGATCGTGCGGCCGCCGACGTTCACTTCGCCGGTGGAGTTGCTGCTGCCCACATAAGCGGCGTTGTAGCCGCTCTGCGCGCCGACGGTGGTGGCCGAACCCGCACCCAGCGCCACGCTGTTGGCGTGGGTGACGGTGGCGCCGCTGCCCAGGGCCAGACCATCGGCGGCGGAGACGGTGGCGCCGTTGCCGATGGCCGTGCTGTTGGTGCCGTTGACGAGGGCGCCATTGCCTTGGGCGATGGCGTTGTCTCCGGTCGCCGAAGCGCCGGTGCCTACCGCGATGCTGTTGCCGCCGACCGCCAGCGCGCCATCGCCCGCGGCATAGCCGCCGTCGCCGCTGGCCACGCTGTTGGGACCGATGGCCACCGCGTTCAAACCGCTGGCGACGGAGTCCGGGTCGGTCGAGTTGGCGTGGAAGTACATGATGCCGCCGCCGGAGACGATGCTGTTGATCGCCAGGTTGGTCGCATACAGCTGCGAACCGTTGATGGCATCCGTGCTAGTGGCGCTGATCTGGCCTGCTGCGACGTTGGTGATCTGGCGCTCGTTGCCAGCGCTGCCCACGCTGACCACACCCACCGGTGCTTCACCCGCGAAGTTGTAGGTGGTACCGCGGATAACGGCGCTGGGGGTGGCGACCGCTGCCGAGGTCACGGCACCGGCACCGAGGGCCACGCTGTTGGCGGTGCCCGCGGTGGCCCCGAGACCGACAGCCACGGAGGAATCTCCCGCTGCCGTCGCATTCACACCAGCCGCCAGTGCGTTGATGCCAGTGGCGCCATTGTTGTTGTAGTTGCCGCCCTGCACGCCGTTGTCGTTGACGCTGTAGTAATGCGTCGCCACACCGTCCACCAGGTTGGTCACCTGATCCAGATTGACCGCGTCGCCGCCATTCACCGCCGGAGCCACATTGGTGATGGTCGTATTGCCGGCATCGATGCCGATATTGGTGATGCTGGGACCGCCGCTGACGAAGCTCACGCTGCCGTCGGTGATCAGCGTGTCGCCAACGGTGACGCTGGTGAAGTTGGGGTTGGCCACCACGCCCACGGTCATCGTGCCGGTGGTGTCGTCGTACGTCACGGTGGCGTTGCTGCCCGCGGTCATCGTCAGCGTTTCATTCGGTGCGATGTTGCCGGTGGTGGTGCCGTCGGTGATGTTCCAGCCGGCGTTGGCGATGTCGCCCACCGCATTCAGCTGATCCACGTTGACTGCATCGGTACCGTCTACGCCCGGGGCGACATTGGTGATGACCGTGCCGCCGGCGTTGATGCCGGTGCTGGTGACGCTGGGGCCACCGGTGATCGTCAGGCCGTTGTTATCCAGCACCGTGTTGCCGGCGGTGACGCTGTCAACGGTGATGTTGTCGGCCAGGTCGAAGGTCACATCGTTGCTGGTCGGGTCCTTTGAGACGACCAGGTTGCCGTCGCCGTTGCTCAGATCGACGCTGTTGCCCGTTGCGCTGTTCACGCCGACGTTGGTTGCGTTGGCGCCTTCGGCGCTGACCGTCCAGCCATCGCCGATCGCTTCCACCGCCTGATTGGTCGCGAACAGCTGCGAGCCGTTGATCGCATCGGTCGAAGTATTGGTGATCCGGCCGGCCGCCACGTTGGTGATCGTGCGTTCGGTACCCACTCCGCCAACGCTCACCGTCGAGGTCGGCCCGGTGCCTTGGAAGTTGTAGGTCACGCCGTTGATCGTCGTGTTGGCCGTGCCTACCGCCACATCCGTCACCGAACCCGAACCCAACGCCACGTCGCCCGCGTTGGCGCCTGCTGTTGCCCCTGCGCCGATGGCCGTGGCGTTGTTCTGGCTGGCTACTGCCCCAACGCCTGCGGCAAGCGCGTTGACGCCGCTGGCGCCGTCGTTGTTGTAGTTGCCGCCCTGCACGCCGTTGTCGTTGACGCTGAAGTAGTGCGTCGCTGTGGCGGCCACGGTATCGGCCACCGCTCTCAATTGACGGACGTTGACCGCATCGGTGTCCTGCGTACCGCCCGCCACATTGATGATCTGACGCTCTCTACCCGCCTGACCCACCGATACCGCACCTTCATTCGATGCGACGGCCACATTGGAGAACAGCTCGGTCGCGCCGCTCATACCGGCACGGTCGGCGATCGCCGCACGGCCAAGCGCCACGCCATTGACGGCGGTTCCTTGCGCGCCGAAACCCACCGCAATGGAACCCACCGCACTGGCGTTCGCCTGCCGTCCAATGCCCACCGCAAAGTCACCTGTCGCACTCGCTGATTGACCCAAGGCAACCGTCGAGGCCGCGGTCGACTGCGTTGCGTCGCCAATCGCTACTGCGCCATTCCCGGCCGAATTGGACGCGCCGCCGATGGCGATCCCCAGCCGGACGGAGGCGCTGCTTCCGACACCGATGGCGATGGTGTGCTGCTCCGTAGACGAGCTGCTGTTGCCGATCGCCACGGCATTGATCCCGGTGGCCTCGGCCCCCGCCCCTGCGGCGAAGCTGCTATCACCGCTCGCAATGGCGCCTACGCCCGCCGCAAGCGCATTGATCCCGCTGGCGCCGTCGTTGTTGTAGTTGCCGCCCTGCACGCCGTTGTCGTTGACGCTGTAGTAGTGCGTCTCCGACGCGGCAATCTGGCCGCTCAACGTATCGGCCACCGAATACAGTTGCGAACCGTTGATCGCATCGGTCGAGGTATTGGTGATCTGGCCGGCCGCCACGTTGGTGATTTGCCGCTCGGCACCCACGCTGCCCACGCTGACCACGCTGGTCGGTCCTGTGCCCGCGAAACCCGAATAGGTGACGCCATTGACGGTGGCGCTGCTGGTCCCTACCGCCGCTGCGGTCACCGAGCCCGAGCCCAGCGCCACATCGCCCGCGCTCGTCGCGGCCGTCGCACCATCACCGATTGCCACATTGCCGGCGATGCCAACAGCGCCAGCGGTGGAGTCGTTGCCCAACGCCACGCTGCCCTGCCCGATCGCCAGATTGCTGTTACCGATCGCCACCGCGCCATTGGCTTGGTTAGCGGCGGTCGCCGTCGCCGTGCCATCGCTGTTGGCGATGTTGTTCGCGCCGCCGACGAAAGCGCCGGTACCGCTGGCGTAGCTGGGATCGCCTATCGCCACCGCGCCGTCGCCGAAAGCGGTATTGGAGCGTCCGATCGCCACCGCACCGCCCGTGGCGGTCCCGGCATTGGCCGTGCTCAGATTGCCGATGGCGACGTTCGCGCCGGTCGTGCCCGTGCTGGCGGCATCGCCGACGGCAACCGATGAAGCGCTGCCGGCAGTCGCGTTCTGTCCGATGGCGATTGCGCGGGCTCCCAATGCGGCGGCCGGAGTTCCGGTGGGGCCCGTTCCGCCACCGCCGCCGATGGCGATAGCGCCGGGGGAGGCTGCGTTCGCCCCCGCCCCTGACGTTGCGCCGGGACCAGACCCAATGGCAACGGAGTAAGCATTGGCTGCCGATGCCGACACGCCGAGGGCGACCGCTCCCGGTGCAAGCGCTTCGGATCGGTAACCGACGGCCGTCGTCGTAGTGCCAAACGTGTGCGCGAATGCGCCAATCGCAACCGCGCCGCTGGCAATGCCGGAGGTCTGTTGATTGAAAGCGCCATTGCCGATGGCAACACTGTCATGTGCCGCCGAAACAGCATTCTGTCCCGCGGCAATCGAATTTGTTCCTGTCGCACCGTCATTGTTGTAGTTGCCGCCCTGCACTCCATTGTCGTTGACGCTGAAGTAGTGGATGGCGTTCGCATCGACCTCATTGCTGAGGTTCTCGATGGACTGATTGGTCGCATACAGCTGCGAGCCGTTGATGGCATCGGTCGAGGTATCGGAGATCCGGCCGGCCGCGACATTGGTGATGGTGCGTTCTGCATTTACAGCGCCCACGCTGACTGTGCTGGTCGGGTTGGTACCCATGAAGGAGTAGCTCACCCCGTCGATGGTCGTGCCGGTGGTCGCTACCGGCGCTGCGGTCACCGAACCAGAACCCAACGCCACATCGCCGGCGCTGGTGCCCGCTACCGCTCCTGCGCCGATGGCCGTGGCATTGTTCTGGCTGGCTACTGTGCCAACACCTGCGGCAAGCGCGTTGACGCCGGTCGCGCCGTCGTTGTTGTAGTTGCCGCCCTGCACGCCGTTGTCGTTGACGCTGTAGTAGTGCGTCTGCACCGCATTGGTCGCGTCGGTGAGCTGGCTGACGTTGACTCCATCGGTCGGGTTCGTGCCCGCGGCGACATTGGTGATGACCGTGCCGCCGGCATCGATACCGGTGGTGGTGATGCTCGGGCCGCCCGTGATGACCAGGCCGGTCGCGCCGACGGTGGTGCTGTTGACGCCGTCATCGACGGTCAGGCCAGCCGTGTTCAGCACGCTGTTGCCGGCGGTGACGCTGTCCACGGTGATGTCGTCGGCCAGGTCGAAAGTGACATCGTCATCGGTCGCGTTCTTGCTGACCACGATATTGCCGTCGCTGTTGTTCAGATCGACGGTTTCATCCGGCGCCACATTGGTCGCATTGGCGCCCTGCGCGCTGACATTCCAGCCGGCGTTGGCGATGTCGCTCACCGCCGTTAGTTGATCTACGTTGACCGCATCGGTACCGGCTGCGCCCGGGGCGACGTTTGTGATGACTGTGCCGCCGGCGTTGATGCCGGTGCTGGTGACGCTCGGGCCACCGGTGATCGTCAGGCCGTTGTTGTTCAGCACCGTGTTGCCGGCGGTGACACTGTCGACGGTGATGTCGTTGGCCAGGTCGAAGGTCACGTCGTCGCTGGTCGCATCCTTCGACACGACG
Organism: Pseudoxanthomonas sacheonensis; assembly: GCF_031455975.1. GTDB lineage: Bacteria > Pseudomonadota > Gammaproteobacteria > Xanthomonadales > Xanthomonadaceae > Pseudoxanthomonas_A > Pseudoxanthomonas_A sacheonensis_A. The sequence goes on from NZ_JAVDTT010000003.1 coordinate 45,541, forward strand.
ATATTGCCGTCGCTGTTGTTCAGATCGACGGTTTCGCCCGGCGCCACGTTGGTCGCATTGGCGCCCTGTGCGCTGACGTTCCAGCCGGCGTTGGCGATGTCGCCAATCGCGTTCAACTGGCTGACGTTGACGGCATCGGTGTCGGCCACACCGGCGGTCACGCCGCTGATGATGCCGGTGCCGCCGGCATTGATGGTGGTACCGCCGAACACGGGGGAGTCGGCCATCCGGATATTGATGGCGCCGGTGGTCGGGTCGGTGACCGTCTGCAGGTTGCCGCCGCTGTAAGTGCCCGCAGTGGTGGCATCGCCCCGGATGGCCAGGGTCTGGCCCAGGTCGCGATGTACGTCACCGGCGGTGTTGTCGTTGCCGGTGAAGTTCAGGCCGGCCGTGCTGACGGACGTCAGCTGGCTGACGTTGACCGCATCGGTGGGATTCGCGCCCGCGGCGACGTTGGTGATGACCGTGTCGCCGGCATTGATACCGGTGCTGGTGACGCTCGGGCCACCGGTGATCGTCAGGCCGTTGTTGTTCAGCACCGTGTTGCCGGCGGTGACGCTGTCGACGGTGATATCGTCGGCCAAGTCGAAGGTCACATCGTCGCTGGTCGCATCCTTCGACACGACGATATTACCGTCGCTGTTGTTCAGGTCGACGGTTTCGTCGGGGGCCACATTGGTCGCATTGGCGCCCTGTGCGCTGACGTTCCAGCCCGCGTTGGCGATGTCGCCCACTGCGTTCAGCTGATCCACGTTGACCGCATCGGTACCGGCAGCGCCCGGGGCGACGTTGGTGATGACCGTGCCGCCGGCGTTGATGCCGGTGCTGGTGACGCTTGGGCCACCGGTGATCGTCAGGCCGTTATTGTTCAGCACCGTGTTGCCGGCGGTGACGCTGTCGACGGTGATGTTGTCGGCCAGATCGAAGGTCACATCGTTGCTGGTCGGGTCCTTTGAGACGACCAGGTTGCCGTCGCCGTTGCTCAGATCGACGCTGTTGCCCGTTGCGCTGTTCACGCCGACGTTGGTTGCGTTGGCGCCTTCGGCGCTGACCGTCCAGCCATCGCCGATCGCTTCCACCGCCTGATTGGTCGCGAACAGCTGCGAGCCGTTGATCGCATCGGTCGAAGTATTGGTGATCCGGCCGGCCGCCACGTTGGTGATCGTGCGTTCGGTACCCACTCCGCCAACGCTCACCGTCGAGGTCGGCCCGGTGCCTTGGAAGTTGTAGGTCACGCCGTTGATCGTCGTGTTGGCCGTGCCTACCGCCGCTGCCGTCACCGAACCCGAACCCAGCGCTACATCGCGTGCGTTGTTGGCCACCGCGGTATCGCCGAACGCGACCGCACCCGCCGCCAGCGCGCTGCTGGTGTTACCGATCGCCACGCTGCCCTGGCCGACCACAGTGTTCTGGAAGCCGATACCCACCGCGCCCTGCGCCGCCGTACCCGCGACGCCGACCGCCTGGCCACCGCCGCCGACCATGTTGGTGTTACCCATGGCTACCGAGCCGTTACCGGTAGCCGTGTTGTCCAAGCCCTGTGCCACCGCACCGTTGCCGGTAGCGGTGTTGGGGTCGCCGATGGCGACCGCGCCGTTACCGCTGGCGAAGTTGCCGGCGCCGATCGCCACGGCCCTGCCGCCAGTGGCGGTGGAGTTCGTGCCGATGGCGACAGCGTCGGCGGAATTGGCGACCGCGGTATTGCCCATCGCGATGCTGTTCTCACCCGATGCATTGGCGTGGAAGCCCACGGCTGTGGACGCTACCCCGCCTGCAGTGGCCTGATAACCCGCGCCAAATGCGAATGTGGCCGTGGCGTTTGTGCCCCCGCCAATGGCGGTAGCTGTGGTGACGCTCGCATTGGCGCCATTGCCGTAAGCGGTCGCCCAGTCGCCGATGGCTCTCGCGCCCTCACCGACCGCGGTCCCATGAGACCCCGTCGCGCTGGAATTGCGCCCGATCGCGATGGCGTAGATCCCCGAGGCCCCGGAGTCCGTGCCTATGGCGATACCACTCTCGCCCGTTGCGTTGGCGTGCAGGCCCATGGCCGTAGATGCCACCCCACCCGCAGTGGCCTGAAAACCGGCTCCGAGTGCGAACGTGGCTGTGGCGTTTGTGCTGGCGCCAATGGCCGTGGCCGTGGTGACACTGGCATTAGCGCCGTTGCCATAAGCGGTCGCCCAATCGCCGATGGCTCTCGCCGCCTCGCCAACTGCGGTCCCATAAGACCCTGTCGCGGTGGCATTACGCCCAATCGCAATGGCGAAAGGCCCTGACGCGCCGTTATTGGTGTAATTCGCCCCGACTGTGCCGCCATCGTTCACGCTGAAGTAGTGAACGGGCGTGCTGGCCGCGATAGCCGAGATCGCTTGGTTGGTCGCATACAGCTGCGAGCCGTTGATGGCATCCGTCGAGCTCGCGCCGATTCGGCCAGCGGCCACATTGGTGATGGTGCGCTCGCTGCCGACGCCGCCACCCACGCTTACCGTTGAAGTCGGACCCGTACCCGCGAAGTTGTAGGTGGTGCCACCGATCACGACGCTGGATGTACCCACCGCCGCCGCCGTCACCGAACCCGAACCCAGCGCCACGGCGCCGGCGTTGTTAGCGACCGCCGTGTCGCCGAACGCTACCGCGCCGGCCGCCAGCGCGCTGCTGGTGCTACCGATCGCCACGCTGCCCCGGCCAACCACGGTATTTTGAAAACCGATGCCAACCGCGCCCTGCGCAGCTGTGCCAGCGACACCAACCGCCTGCCCACCGCCGCCGACCATATTGGTGTTGCCCATGGCTACCGAACCATTGCCGGTGGCTGTGTTGTCCAGGCCCTGCGCCACCGCACCGTTGCCGGTAGCGGTGTTGGGGTCACCAATCGCGACCGCGCCGTTGCCGCTGGCGAAGTTGCCGGCGCCGATCGCGACGGCCCTGCCGCCGGTGGCGGTGGAGTTGGTGCCGATGGCGACCGAATCCGCGGAATTGGCGACCGCGTTCGTTCCGGCGGCGATCGCATTCTGGGCACTAGCGGTAGCCCCATTGCCCAAGGCCAGCGCGGAGACGGCCAAAGCATTGGCGCCGGGACCGAAGGCAGCCGCGGCATTGGCGGTAGCGGCAGAGAACTCACCCACGGCCGTGGCGTTGGTTGCACCGGCATTGGCATTGGCGCCAACCGCGGTCGAGCCGCTGACCCCCGCTGCTACGGCACTGGTGCCCAAAGCGACCGACGAGCTGGCCGACGCGTTCGCCCCGCGCCCGATTACCGTGGCGTCGCTTGCCGACGCGGTGCTCTCACCGCCAATGGCGATCGAATTGACACCTCCAGCATTCGCGCCCGCGGTCGCATTGCCGCCAAGCGCGACCGCGCCCGCGCCTGAGGCGCGCGCGGAATTGCCTAGTGCTGTGCTGCTCTCAGCCTCCGCACGCGTTAAGCGTCCGACGGCCGTTGAGAAATGGGCAGTGGCCGCTGCGGACGAGCCGAGCGCGGTCGAGGAAACGCCTGTTGCGACCGACAGGCCGCCGCCCGCCAGGGAAGAAGAGCCAGACGCTGTGCTGCTGCTGCCGATCGCCGTCGAATTCTGCGCCGACGCAACGGTGTCGGGGCCTACTGCCACCGAATTCACTCCTGTGGCGCCGTTGTTGTTGTAATTCCCTTTGATCACGCCGCCATCGTTGATGCTGACGTAGTGCGTCGCCGCCCCGGCGATGGTCGCCTGCAGGGCCTGATTGGTCGCATACAGCTGCGAGCCGTTGATAGCATCCGTCGAGCTCGCGCCGATTCGGCCAGCGGCCACATTGGTGATGGTGCGCTCGCTGCCGACGCCGCCACCCACGCTTACCGTTGAAGTCGGACCCGTACCCGCGAAGTTGTAGGTGGTGCCGCCGATCACGACGCTGGATGTACCCACCGCCGCCGCCGTCACCGAACCCGAGCCTAGCGCCACGTCGCGTGCGTTGTTGGCCACTGCGGCGTCGCCGAATGCAACAGCACCTGCTCCCAGTGCTCTGCTGACATTACCGATGGCGACGCTGCCTTGGCCAACAACGGTGTTCTGGAAACCAATGCCGACCGCGCCCTGAGCCGCCGTGCCGGGCGTGCTTACGGCCTGACCGCCACCGCCAACCATGTTGGTGTTGCCCATGGCTACCGAACCATTGCCGGTAGCCGTGTTGTCCAGACCCTGCGCCACTGCACCATTACCGGTGGCAGTGTTCGGATCGCCAATCGCAACTGCGCCATTGCCACTGGCGAAGTTGCCGTCGCCGATAGCCACCGCTCTGCCGCCGGTGGCGGTCGAATCGTTGCCGATCGCCACGGCGCCGGCCGAGTCCGCAAGCGCCGAACGGCCCATCGCGATGGTGTTGGCGGCGGTCGCGTTGGCCTCGGTTCCGATTGCCAGCGAATCGACGCCGGTCGCTTGAGCCAAGGCCGATATCGCAACCGCGTTGGTGGCGGTCGCGTCGGTATCGACACCCAATGTTATCGAGTTGACCGCGTTGGACGTGCTATTGCGTCCGATAGCGATGGCGCTCTGGTTTGTCGCTAAGGCGGTTTGACCCAAAGCGATGGCGTCCGACCCGGTGGCCTGGCTGGCGAGCCCCACCGCAACGGCGTTTAACGCCGATGCCGTCACATCCGTGCCAATGGCGACCGAGCCCACCGCAGTGGCGCCGGCTCCCGGAGCCGTGCGCCCGCCGATATTGATCGAGTTCAGTTGAGATGCGACCGCCTGGAAGCCGATGGCGACGGCGTTCCGGCCGCCTGCGTTGGCGCTGCTGCCTTGCGCGACGGCATCCAGTGCGGAAGCTCTTGCCAGCGTGCCAATGGCTATCGCGTTGCCCACGCTGGCATTCGCGTTCACGCCGATCGACGTGGTTGCATCGGCCGCGACGCCGATACCTGCGTTGGTGCCGATGGCGATATTGTCGTCGCCGCTTACCAGGCTGCCGGCCGCGGCGTCCAAAGTGGCATCGTAGGCAACCGTACCATCGCCTACGCCAAAGGCCACGTTGCGCGTTCCGGTGACGCCCGAACCCGCTCCACGCATCACGCTGGCAATGCCGCCACCGATGGCGGTGTTCTGCGCGCCGGTGACCAGCGCGCCGGAAGCAATACCCAATGCGACCGAACCCGTATTGCCGACCGTCGAACCCGCACCGGCACCCTGGCCGACCGCAACGGTGCTGGTACCCATGGCAAGCGCTTGCGCGCCGAGCGCAAGCGAGCTATTTCCTATCGCTTGAGCGGCGTTGCCGACAGCGGTGGCTGCGGCGTTGCTTGCCGTTGCCGTATAACCGCCGGCGAACGATTGGGCGCCGCTGGCGTTGGCGCTAGTACCTATCGCAGTGGAGTGCCCACCACTGGCATCGGCGAAGGAACCCAGGGCGCTGGCGCCGATTCCGGTGACATTGGCGCGCACGCCAACGGCGGTCGCATTGGTGGCGCTCGCGATTGTTTCGGATCCCAATGCGGTGGCATTTATCCCCGTGGCATCGGCTGAGTTGCCCATGGCAACACCGCCTTGGGCGGTCGCAGTGGAGGCAGTGCCGAGCGCGAGGCTGAAACCACCCGTAGCGCGCGTGTTAACACCGATTGCGATGTCGTTGGGCAAGGCTGTGTTGGTTTGGACGCCCGCATTCGCGCCTATGCCGATTGCGATTGACTGGTTGCCCCACGCCTTGGCTGAGGTACCCATCGACACCGCGCTTGTGCCTGTTGATGCTGCTTGGGTGCCTATGGCAACAGTATTGTCAACAGTAGCGGCCACGTCGGTGCCGATGCCGATGGAGCCAGTACCTAGCGCACCTGTCCCCGGGGCGGTGCGCGGACCCATATAAATGGAATTCTGTCCAGAGGCAATGGCTTGGTAGCCAACAGCCGTGGCATTCAGCGCCGTACTTTGGGCGTTATAACCTAAAGCAGTGCCTCCACCTGCAGTCGCTTGGGACATGAAACCCGCGCATGTGCTGCTGCCGGCGTAGTTGTTGTACGGCGCCGCAGCGCAGCTCACCTGTGCTTGTGCCGACCCGGCCCATCCCATCCCGCCCATCGCCAGCAAGGCCATGACGGTTGCAGACAACGTTGCCGCCGGGCGCGAAGCCGACTTCCCACCGGACGCCTTGCCGCGCGGCGTGGCCAGTTCGGACGCGACCACCAGCTGCTTCAACGAGCGGTTCCATACCAGGCTATAGATCTTGTTCATTACTTGTTCCCCTGTTGCAAGCGAATTACGAGATTTGAAAAAAAGGCGATGCGGCGCGATGGACCCCGTCGATGAGGATCGCGCCAGTTGCTATAGCCGAAGCGGCGCAAGCGCCAGCCGGCACTCGGTGCGGCATAGGCGCGCAGAGTGGTCATGTTCGTGATCGGCGCCGAAAGGACGCAATCGCTTACCAAAGGAACGTAGCCACCATCCATGTCGCTTGTTCTGTCCATAGTCGGCTATGCCGAAACCTCTCCCTTTTTCCCGAGGGCCGCATCGGCCCTCTCTGTCGCGGTGTACTGCGCCGCGCAGGTGCCCGCTGGCGTGTCCGACCGTGAGTAGAGAAAAACGAACCGAGGGAAAATCTGATCCCGCCGTGCGCATGTCCGCTGCACGTATAGGGTCGAGGAGTTGTAACTCGATTGCTGCATTCCCGCGTCCCTGGCTCTTGATGGGTTGCGGGCGTAATGCCACGCTTCCTGAGGGAAAGCGGAACGGAATGTCCCCTTAAAAGCAGTTGCGGTCTTTTGATCGCAAAGGCTTCCCCCTGCGCGAACTCTAATCACACGATGCCGTGACCGTCACTCTCGAAATATTTCAAAAACTAACCAACACGTGCACTTGTAAATGAAGGCGCATGCATATCGGCATGTAAATTGTGATTGTCGTCGCGACGGTGGCGAGCAATAGCCTGCAAACACGAAGTTTGTTTTTCTCGTATTACGAAATCAGTATTCGCCTATACGAAATTTACATACGACCATTTGATTAGTCTCTGCTCGAAGCGCGGTGCCGCTATGGAGTGCGGGTGATCCACGTCGGCCGCTCCCTTTGACCGGAACAATAAAAAAGGGCTGCGATTTCCCGCGACCCTCTTCTTTGCCAATCAGGTCCGGTACCTGCATGGATCGGGTACCCCTCATTGGTCAGCTTGCTGACCTGCAATAGCAGACTCACGGGTGGCGCGCAGCTATCGGAATCAGCGCGGGTGGTTCTGGAAGCGCACGAATAGCGTCAGCGTCAGGCTTCCAATTCATTCCCGCCAACACTTTGGGCCGGGTCGCCACCCAAATCTTCCCACGTGTTCGCCAAAGTGCTCTGGCCCTCGCCCCTGAATTCCCAGCCTCCGACCAAAACTTCCCGCACGCAAGGTAAAAGAGCTTGCGAATCCATGCCTTGGATACCCAGTCGCCGGGCTCGAAAAGTCGAGGTTGGGGCTAAACGCTTTGCCGATGGACCCTAGCGCCTTGCGCCCGGCCCCCAAAGCCCGAATTTCGCAAACCTTTCTGCTGGCCGCGCGAGCCTGTTTGCCCCGAATCGGAGCTCGGCCGGTTGCGGGTGGAGCGCTTGCGGTCCGCCGCTGGGAATTTGCGGCTTGCGCTAGTGATCCGACCGGCGAGGAATGGGTTCCATGCCACTGCAATCGTCCGATGAGACTCGGCTGGGAAAGCGCCACGTTCGCATCGCGGAGGTCAGGGGGTCGATCCCCGTCCGCTCCACCAAAACAAAAAGGGCTGCGGTTTTCCGCAGCCCTTTTCTTTGCCATCAGATCCGGATTAGAACCGGACCTCTTGGACCCTACGCTGACCAACAATAGAGTGGGCTGCCCAAAATGCCACGAGCTGCCAGAGTATTTACGTCAGCTCCCCAAAAACAGTAGAAAAGGTCTTGGCCTGGGTGATACACCAACCAGTAGCCTGCGTTATGAGCAACACACAAACCTGAAATTATGCTTCCATCGCTAGCATCTGAGAATCCCGGCGGCATGACCACAGCACTAATCGGAAATGGCTCGCATTGATGTTCACGAATGTCTTGAGCGAGCTCAGCGAAATACAACTCTTCGTCTACGCCCGCGTTGACGTAAACCCCAGTCGTGTCAGATAACGCAGCTTCAAGCCTGTCGATTGGCGAAATACATGGCACTTCTCTCACAATTGCCTCCGATTGCAATTTCCTGAGGCCGCAGGTTATTAGTTCCAACTAACAAAGCTCTGCCCGCTACCTTAGCTCTGGTTCGGGACAGAGAGAGTACTTAACAAAACCGCTTTCCGAAGCTCTTTCTCAAGCACAGAGTGCTCTGTGACCAGTCCTAGAAGTACGTTTGCTTCACCAGCATCAGCTCCAAAAATAAAATACTCACATGCTTCCTTTTCGCTTTCAAAAGATGTTGTAACGACATCCAATCTATCCTGGTCTTCCAACATAAAATCTATTTCTTCATGCAATTTATCTGCATACGGACCAACGCAGCAGAATTCCTTACAGCCATTCCCCACCAAATCTTGCGAAATTCGCAATGCGGATGTCAACTCACTAAGCGAATAGGCCGGTAATAGAGTCAAAAAATCAACGTCAGTCAGCACCGAACTGGCCCGCGCATCGAAGCCAAAATCGTCCACTATAACTAAGCGAGAATTGAAGCTAATTGATTCCATAATCAACCTCATGAACTACGTGGCGATGACTCACTAACTCTGTTAAGAACACTGCTAGTACCTCAATACCCTGTTGGTGATGGCGTTGATGGTGATGGCGTTGATGGTGTTGGCGGTGGTGGTGGCGGCGGTGGGTTCTTTAATTTCTCTATGTTCTCCCTGAACGTTTTAATCTCTTTTTCAAGGTGCTCTATTCTTTTTTTCTGCTGCCCTTGTATTGCTTCCTTCGACATTTTTTCCATGCCCGGCCTTACTGTTGGATTCGCTTTGAATTCCTCTAACTTTTTTGTGTGTTCAGCAATTCGCTTTTCTAGAGATCGAATTCCACGCGTTGCCTCTGCGCTTATCTTTTTTTGTCCTTCCTTCAGGGCCTGACGACCTAAAAGCCCTCCAACAACAGGAAGTGCCGCACGACCTAAAAAAAGCAGCGTCAGACCGCCGACTGCACCCGCAGCACGCGCCGCCGATCGATCCATGAATTCGTCCCGCGACATTTCTCCGTTATTCATCGCCTCAATATCGCGGTCAATTGCGCATGTCGAGGGACCGTCGCAGCGGCCATCTGGATCAGTATTTTTGTACGGATTATTCGAGGCATACCAATAGCGGTTGAAGTTAAGCGCATTGATTGGACTTACCCCTACCGGATCACCTGATAGGAACCTGCCGAGGATCGGGTCGTAATAGCGCTGCTGCATGTAGGTCAGCCCGGTTGCGCCATCCTGCACATGCCCGGTATAGCCCGGCCCGTCCTTTGCCGCTCCCACCCTGTTCACCTGTTGCCCGAACGGCTCATATTCGCTGGTCTCCAGCAAAGTTCGGCTCTGGCTAGTCACCGCAATCGGCGTGCCCAGCGCATCGGTGTGCTGGTACTTGGTCGTGTAGGTCGCAGTGGGCACATCGCGCACGCGGATCGCCAGCAAGCTGCCCTGCAGGTACACGTACTCGCTCACATCCGTGGCGCGGTCGTCCCCCACCATCACCAACTGGCCGTTCTGGGTGTACTGGCTGTGCTTGGCTAGACCATTGACCACGTCCTTCACCCGGCGACCCAGGCCATCGTAGGCATAGGTGGAGGTCTTGGCGGCCACGGAGTCGGTCACCGTGCGCAAGCGGTTGCCATAATCGAAGCTGTACAGCACGCCGCTCTTGTTGGCCAGATTGCCCTGCACGTCGTAACCCAGACCGATGACGGTCGGACCACCCACGCCCGTGGTGACATTGGCCAGGCGGTTGTTGGCGTCATACACGTAAGCGTGGTTGCGGGCCTTGTTGCCCCCGGCCACGTTGACCGTCGTCAGGTTGTCCAGCACGTTGTAGCCGTAGGCGGCTGTGCCGAACATGCTGGAGGTGGTCTGGGTTAGCCGATCCAGGTTGTCGTAGGTCATGCCCCGGGTCTGGCGGGCGCCGGTGACATAGTCGGTGACGCCGCTGACGTTGGCGTGCTTGTCGTAGGCGTAGCCCAGATCCAGCGGCGTGCTGCCGGTCACGCTGTCGGTGCTACGGCTGGGCAGTTGTCGGGCGTTCTGGGTCATCGTATGGACGATGCCGTTACCGTAGGTGAACTGCTTGATAGTCCCGTTGGGGTAATAACTGACGCCACTGGCGTAAGTCCCCGCCTTGGTCGGCTGGCCCAGGGCATTGGGCGCGTAGTCGATGTTCAGGCCGTGCCAGTTGTTGACCGTCAGATGGCCATTGGCGTTGTAGCCATAATCGTAGGGCCAGTTGAGTTGGGGCGTAATCAGCGTCTCGCGCGTGATCAGGCGCCGTTTGTTATAGGCGTAGTTAAGGGTGGCTTGGCCGTCCGTCGCGCCATTGTTGGTCACCACCGAACTGGGCAAACCATCCGGCGTATAGGCATAGGTGGTGTTGCCCAAACCATTGGGGAAACTCAGGGTCTTGACCCGGTTGCGGGCATCAAAGGTGCGGTCCGCACGCCGGGCGGCCACCGCCGTACTGGTGCCGTTGGCTTCGCAGGCCGTGGTCGCAGGTAGACCTGCCGCCGACCAATTGAGGTTGCCCGCGGCGTCGTAGCCGGTCAGGGTGGCGCCGGTCTCCGGTTCCACGCTGCGGCACAACTCCTGGTTGGCGTTGTAGGCGTAGCTGCGGCTGATCGCCAGGCTGCTGGTGCTGTTGCGGCGTTTAAGTACCGTGGGCTTGCCGAACACGTCGCGAGTGATGTCGGTGAAGGCTCCTTCTGGGTGAGTAATGGCCACGGGCAAGTCATAGCTGGGCTGGTCGTAGGCCTGGTAGCTGGTGGTGGTTTGCCAGGCGGCGCCCTTCGGCGGCGTTGTACGAGTCTTGAAGCCGGTCAGATATTCGGTGAGGGTGGTCAGCAGGCCCAGCTCGCTGTCCTGCGTCACCGACGTCACTCGGTCCAGTGCGTCGTAGTCGGTCCAGATACCCTTGAGCGTGGTGTCGGCATAGTTGGCCAGTCCATTGGTGTTCATGGGATAGGACTGGAATTCCACTCGGCCTTGGACGTCATAGCGCTTGACGACTTCCGACAGCGTCCCGCTCACGTTGCCCAGGTCCAGGGTTTGCTCGACCACCGGGCGCCAGAGCGCATCGAAGATGAGGATCTTCCGGCCATTGCCGGTCAACGTTGTTTGCCGCCAGTGGCCGGCCGGCATGCCATAGGCCGCCGCGTTGCCTGCTGCCGCAAAGGTGATGGAAGTGGACGCCCAGGCGGAGGTATCGCACACGCCTACCTGCGTTTCGGAAGGGTAGGTAATCAGATTGACTCGACCCATGACGTCGTAGCCGTAACAGGTCTTGTAACCGTTCTCGTCGGTGACCGAAGTGATCCAGCCGTTGTCGTTGACTACTGCAGACTGGACGGCTCCAGTGGGCGACTCGGGCGTTATCGGATACTTGATGGATTGTGGGATGCCTCGCTTCCAACTCGACAGCGTCGTGACGTTGTTGTTGCCATCCTTGACCGTGGCCAGCGTGCCATCGGCGTTGTAGGTCAGCGTCTGCACCAGCTTGCCCGGAGTTGCCGCTACACCGGGGCCATATATCCGGATCGGCAGCGCCGTCAGCGAGTCATAATCGGTCTTGGACTCGATCACACCCGTGTTGGTGTTGGTCAAAGACGCGGTTTGGCCCAGCACCCACTTGGTGGTGTTGTCGTGATAGACAATCAAGTCCGTGCGGGTATAGGTTTGGGCGTAGACGCCCAATGGCAGGCCTAAGGTGGCAAGTGATAGGCCCAAGACAGCAATCCATGACTTCATAATATTTCCCCTCCCCTTAGCAGCCTGACGCGCCATTCCGCATACAAGCGCATTGCAAAAAGATCTTTCCTGACCTAATCCAGCTCGTGTCTACGGCGCCGGCGCACTCGAACGCGTTATCCGAGTTGGACGGACGAACTGATCGTATGCGTCGACCTGGGAGGTGAACGCTCGCCCGTCTTGAGTAATTGTTGTGGTCCAAGCTGGTCTATTCTTCAACAAAAACGGGTTATTGAGAATTTGACTCGGATCGTTCCCAATGATGTCCGGGAAAGGCTGGCCACTAGCACTGCTTAGGTATTGATAGCTTTCAGAGCGTGAAATCCCAGACGCTGAGATTGTTTTAGATAACAGCTGGCCTGCGTTAATAGCGTAATCATTTCCAAAAACGTAGGTAGTTATCTTGCCGTCATTCTCGGACACTACAGTTCTAGCTGTAGCTGCACACCCCTGACATTCTGAAGCATAGCTCCAACTCGGATAATATTTTACATTCCATATTTTCTGAGGAATTCCGGGGCCGGAAATAGACTTATAGTAAAGAGCATTGCTTATGTAAGCTTTTGGTATGTAGGAATACGCCAAAGCGCATGCACCGGGAGTTTTGTTGTAGCCAAACATAATTGACCTAAAGCCAAAATCCCCAATCGCTCCAGAAGGGTGCGTAATTCGAAAGTAGGACAACTCAGATCCCAACGGGCTTTGATCGGATGAACGATTTCCTACAGTAATTTGGCAGGTGCCCTCCCAAGAAGCAGGTCCAATTAAGGGACTGGCCGGATTAAGAGCGCCTCCATATGTCCACTTAGATGCGTCGGGCAGAACTACATTCAGAAGCTTGTCGTAATCTCTCTGTGAAGTCGACGTCACGCTATATGTGTATTGCCAGACTCTCCCGCCAGTAGATACCGAAGCCACTTTTCCATTATCTGGATTGTAGAAGACATTTATGACGGCCCCATCGCTAGATTTTATTTGGCTAATTCTGTGCGGGCGATTTACATCGTAAATATATTCGACAGTGCCGCCAAACCTGTCTACTGCCTTAGTTGCGTATAGGCGCATTTGCGCCAAATTCAAATCTCCACGCGCAGTAGAAATGAATCCCGTACCTGCCGTAGCGAGCCAATCGAAATAATACTTCGCTCCATCAGGAAGCGTGACGATAAAGCCCTCGCTTGGTCCATTCTTGATCGTCGGCAGACACGAGACCTTCCAGTTTGATTTTGTTGTCGAAACATATTTAACTCCATCCGAAGGCCTGCCTCCATCAGCCAGAAGCTCCAGCATCCTTTCCTTTCCATATCCCGGTATTTTGATATCAATTCCAAAATGGAAGTTATGCGCTGGTATTACTATGCTGCTTACGTTTGCAGCACCGACCGAAAAATGCCCACCTGAGCAGCGCACATCATTTGGCCATGGCGTTGTTGTCCATCCGCGGTCGGCCACAAAATCGCCCTGCATATAGGGCACCTCTGTATCCCAACCAGACCCGAAAATGTCAGGGACTGGGTTGTCTGTCACGTGTGAAGACCCACCTCCTCCTTTAAATGTTGTTACTGCCAGACTTCTTCCCAACTGCATCGGGAGTTTTACGTTTGTTTCAGCTGTAACGTCCGTCGCAGCAAATGTCGTTGCACCATTTTCAAAATTTGTTCTATCCCCAAACAAATCCTCCCCTAGCGGGCTGATGTTGGTTTTTTGGTCTATCTTTTCGCTATATTCATAGTTAACAGTCCCTATACTTTGAGCTGCCGCAAGGGGAATAAAGACTAACTGCGCCGCAACTATGGCAAGGAGAATAAGTTTCATATTTTTCATAACTTTAAAGACCTTTATCCTTGTCCTGAGCGCGCCGCTTCGTTGCTCGGTCTAAATAGCCCTGAGCCGCATGCTGCAAGTAAAACAACCCACCAACGGAGCTACTGATATGCGGATTTACTCCACCTCGAATACATATTCGTCAGACAAAGTAAATCCGAGAACCCCTCTAAATCCCCTTTCCCTACAATTGCGCTAGTGCTGTTCCCTGCCCAGCACTTAGATCGGGAGACATAATCCTACTACCGCCGGACTAACAGCCCTTTGGGATGCAACTCTCGCTCAAAAACTGTATATCCCTGCCAGATGACAAAGGCAACAAAAATTTGAATTGGCCCGCTTAATGTTTCGTGCGTCACATTTATGGCTCTCGCTTGCACGCACCACTCACTTAATTTATCGCTCAGCTCTGAAGCACAGACCTAAGATTTGAGCTATTTAACAGTGATGGCCCGCCATTAAGTGCGCAAAATTTTGGCCACTGACAAAACAAAACCCTTGCCTGACTAAACAGGCAAGGGCTCATTCACAGTCCGCGCGTTGGTTTAGAACCTGTAGTTCAAACCCACCAGATAAGTGCGGCCCCACTCGATGTGCTCTAGCGGACGGTCTTTGGTCCCGGCGTAAGTCTGGTACGCCTCGTTGGTCAGGTTGCTGACTTGAAGCAGCAGACTCAAACCCGCCAAGCTGGTGCCATCGCCGAATGCGTAGCTCACCTGCGCGTCGGTGATGTTCTCGCCGACCACATAGCGTAGGGTCCGATTGCCGGCGAAGTTGCCGATCTCGCCGATGTAGTCCGAACGCCTGCGCTGGCTGACGCGTGCTTCGAAACCATTGCGCTCGTAGTACGCCGTCAGGTTGTAGACCCTGTCCGAAAGGCCGGGCAGGCTGATGTCGCCGCCGCCGACGCTGGACGAGCTTTCCGGGTCCCTGATTTTGATGTTGCTGTCGGTGAAGCTGGCGCTGGCCACGATACCGAAGCCCTCCAGTGCGTCGGCGAACAGATCAAGCGGCAGCGACGCGGTCAGCTCGAGGCCCTGCAGATGGCCACCCTTGCCATTCTGCGGCGCAGTGAAAGTACCGGTTGTCAGTGCAGCGGGGCAAGGCTGATTCGGGCCTGCTGGTGTGGTGCAAGTATTGGGCGGCACGTAGGAAGCGGCAAAATCCGAGAAGTCGTATCCATCGATAGTCTGCGTGTAAATATAGTTCCGCAGGTCCTTGTAGAAGTACGCCGCCGCTACATAAGCCTTATCGCCGAAATACTTTTCGTAAGAAATGTCGAAAGCATTGGCACGCCACGGGTCCAGTTGCGGGTTGCCGCCACTAGCACCAGGCTTGCCGGTCGCCGTTTCCACGCCGATTTCCGTCGAGGCACGCAATTGGTCTACGCGTGCGCGCGCGACTTGCTTGGCGAGGGCCACGCGAAGCGTCTGGTCTTCGGTGAGCATGAAAGCAAGGTTCAGGCTTGGCAGTACGTCGGTGTAGGTCTTGCCGCTTCCAACCGGCTGGATCTGACTGCCGGCTGGTTTCGTCGTATCGAACGAGTTCGCTTGGGACGACTGATCGGTGTGCTGGATCTGGAAGCCGATATTGCCACGCATCCGCACCGTGCCCAAATCGGTATCGATGTTGGCCTTGAGGTAACCGGTGGAGATCTTCTCAAGCACTGTCCAGGCTTTTGCGACCAGGAACGGGGCATTCTCGTTGGGCTCGAACGTCATGTAGCGGCCGACTGCACCCGGCACGTTCCACGAAGGGATGAAGCCGACGCCCGCGAAGCCCAAATCCACCGGGTCGTACTGCAGATCGGCCGCAATGGTCGTGCTGCCTTGGGCACCGAGATTGATGCTGCCCTCGGGCTGCCGCTTGCTCTTCTCGCGATCGGCATAGTTCAAGCCAAAGTCGATATCCGAGAACCAGCCGAGCGCAGCCGGCGCAGGCAGCGAAGCGGCCAGCTTGAAGCTTTTTAGTTCATCCCTGACCTTCGGTGTCTTACCGTAGCCCGAGCCGTAAATCGTTCCAGTCAGGAACAGTGTGTCGGGATTCGAGTAGTCCAGCCCGGGCGTTACCTGGGGGAATCCATTGCCGGAATAATCCAACGTGACCGAATCCAACTGCGGTGCCGGAAGCAATTGGGTGTTGTTCTCGAGGTTGAGCTCATCGCGCTCGGCTTTGGACCAGCTGACGTCGGCCACGATCTTCGCTTGACCGACATTGAACTCGTTATTCCAGCCAACTGCGTTGATTTCGTCCTCGCGCTTGTTGTACATGCCGCGCACCAACGGATACACGCCGCTGGCGGTACCGCCAGTGAAAGTATTGTTGTCGTTGATCGTTGCGCCCGCGACATTCAGTCCCGGCGTGTAGCCACCGTTGTAGCCACCAAGGTGTACTTCGAACTGATTAGCAGTGTCGATTTGCGTTGCGTTGGAGTGGAACATGTCCAGCGTGCTGGTCCACGCATTCGAAGGCCGGTACTGCACAGTGGCCATCACGCCATCGCGCTTGGTGTCGCCCGTGCGGCGCAGGGCCTTGATGCCGTCGGAGTAGTACGTGCCCGCGGGCACGCCAGGACGCCAGCCGTCTCCCAACGACTGCCAAGGCTCGTACAGACCAACCTGGTTCTCCTGGATCGGCGTTTCCGAGTATGAATAACCGAGGGCCAAGCCGATCGTGTTGTCGGCGAACTGGTCGATATAGCTCATGTTGAAGCGATGACCAGTGGCATCGGAATTCGCCGCGGAACCCAGCGAATTGCGCTGGCCGCGAACGCTGACTGCCGCAGCGGATTCGCCGAAACTCAACGGACGGACCGTTTTCATGTCGATGGTGCCGGACAGGCCCTGGCCCACCAGCCCGGCATCCGGGGTCTTGTAGACAGTAACGCCGTTCACCAGTTCGGACGGGTATTGATCGAACTCCACGCTGCGGTTGTCGCCGGTGCTCACCAACTCGCGGCCATTGAGCGTGGTCGTCGCGAAGTCGGGCGACAAGCCACGCACGCTGATGACCTGCGCACGGCCCGCGACGCGCTGCGCGGCAAGGCCAGGCAGGCGGGCGATGGATTCGGCGATGCTGACGTCAGGCAGCTTGCCGATGTCTTCGGCCGAGATCGCCTCGACGATGGAAGTGGAATCGCGCTTGACCGAGATCGCGCCCTCGATGCCTGCGCGGATGCCGGTCACCGTGATCCGGTCGAGTTCGACCGCATCCTCGCTGGCCGGTTGCGCCGTCTGTTCTGCGGTCTCTTCAGTCGATTGTGCATAGGCACTCGTGGCGCTCAGTGTCATCGCGGACACCAAAGCCACGCTCAGCAGATTGCGCTTGAGCTTTACCATCTCCCCTCCACTCCCATGGTTGGTTTTTTGATTGTTGCCAGACTCTCCATGACGCCGAAAAAACGTCATTAGGAGAGCTGTAAGTCCGGGTACGCGGACCGCCCCCGATACGTGCGGCAATGGTAGTCGTGGCGCTCCCCGCACAACTTATGCTGCATACGTATTCATGCTGTGCAGCGGTGCAATCGGATAGCGGATGTCATCGAAGGATCAGCCGGAAACCGGTTTCATATCCGTAGGCGCAGCCCTGTTCAGGCGGCCACTCGCAACGCTGAGGTTGCGTTTCATATATGCAGAACTGCTTCAAAACGTGCCGTTTCTCATGGCAAAGAAATTACGCTGCATTGCAGCATGCAGATCGCTGACACTCGAAGGTCGCACTTTGCCGTCATCCCAGCGGTTTTCAACATCCGAATGGCTGGTCAAGCTGGGATCCATCTTGATCTTGCTCAGCGGATAGCGAACGTCAACATGGATTCCAGCGTTCGCTGGAATGACGACCGAATGTCATCCCGAGCATAGCGAGGGATCTGTTCTGCCCGGCGAAGCAGCAGATCCCTCGCTGCGCTCGGAATGACAGGAACTGAATACGACAGGAGCCAAGGTTGTTCCGATCTTCCTTAGCGCACTTCGGCGTAGAACGCGCCTCGGGCGGGCAATCGCAGGAGCGATCCTTCCAGATGTCCTTCCACCAAGCCATGGTCACCGATGGCTTGTGCATCGAGGCCGGCCGGAAGCGACCATTCCACCGCTTCCGCGGAGAGATTGAAGACCGCCAACAGGCGCTGATCATTGAAACTGCGGGTGAACGCGAGCACGGGTTCGGAAGTATCCAGGAAACGTATGTCCCCCCATTGCAGCGCCGGCATGGTCTTGCGCCAGCGCAGGAAAACGCGGGTGGCGTTGAGCGTGGAGGCCGGATCGTGCTCCTGCACTTCGACGGCCAGTGCGCGATGGGGTTCGGCGACCGGCAGCCATGGTTGTCCGGAAGTGAATCCCGCATGCTCGCCGCGGGTCCATGGCATAGGTGTGCGGCAGCCGTCGCGTCCCTTGAAGGTCGGCCAGAACGTCTTGCCGTAGGGATCCTGCAAGGCTTCGTAAGGCACGTCCGCCTCGCCCAGACCCAGCTCTTCGCCCTGGTACAGGCATACCGAGCCGCGCAGCGAGCACACCAACGCCACCAACTGCTTGGCGAACGCGTCCGTCGCGCCCGCGCCGCCCCAGCGCGTGACCGCACGCTGCACGTCGTGGTTGGAAATAGCCCAGCATGGCCAGCCATCTGCCATTTTCGCTTCCAGGTCTTCGGCGGTCGCGCGTATGTAGGCGGCGGTGAAATCGTCGGTCAGCAGTTCGAAGCTGTAGCCCATGTGCAAGCGCTTGTCGTTGACGTACTCGCCCATGGTGGCGAGCGAATCTTCCGACGATATTTCGCCCAGACTCGTCGCTTGCGGATGGAGATCCAGCAACGCGCGCAGCTTCTCCAGGAACACCAGGTTCTCGGGCTGCGTGTTGTTGTAGTAGTGGTACTGGAAGGCGTAGGGGTTATCGGGACTGAAGCCGCGGCCCACCCGCTTCTCGACCGGCTTGGGCGGGTTGTCGCGCAGCTGCCGGTCGTGGAAACAGAAGTTGATCGCATCCAGGCGCAGTCCGTCCACGCCTTTCTTCAGCCAGAACTCCACATTGTCCAGCGTCGCCTGCTGCACCTCGGGATTGTGGAAGTTGAGGTCGGGTTGCGAGGACAGGAAGTTGTGCAGGTAATACTGGCCGCGTCGCGGCTCCCAACGCCAAGCCACGCCGCCGAACAGCGACATCCAGTTGTTGGGCGGACTGCCGTCGGGCTTGGCGTCGGCCCACACATACCAGTCGGCCTTGGGATTGTCGCGGCTCTCGCGGCTTTCCTTGAACCATTCGTGGTCGACCGAACAATGGCTCAGCACCTGGTCGATCATCACCTTGATGCCCAGCCCATGCGCCTTGGCCAGCAGGCGGTCGAAGTCGCCCAAGTTGCCGAACAGCGGATCCACGTCGCGGTAGTCGGCGATGTCGTAGCCGAAGTCGGCCATCGGCGACTTGAAGAAGGGCGAGATCCAGATGGCGTCCACGCCCAGGCTGGCGATGTAATCCAGCTTGTCGACGATCCCCGGCAGATCGCCCACGCCATTGCCGTCGGTATCCATGAAGCTGCGCGGATAGATCTGGTAGATCACCGCGCCACGCCACCAACGATTGTTCGCCATCCTTATCCCCGACATTGGTGTGCGATCCCCGCCTTGTTCTTGCAACGGGCGCCACTATTCCATGTCGCGCACCTGCAGGCATTGGCCTTGTCGGCACGCTCGCCATGAATACGTATGCAGGCAGATGCGTGCTTACGACGGCGAAACTTGCGATCCGATGGCGGGAAGTTCGCGGTTATCGAACGATTTACCTTAAATACAAGGGTTTTCCCGAAGTCGTGGAGAGTCCGTCGCTCTACGCGTCGAGATCGTCGAGCGCTTGGATATGTTTGCAGTGCAGCATGGTTTCCCAACCCATTGCCTGCAACATGTCGAAGGTCACGATGCAGCGCCAAGGGGAAACCGCAGGATGAATAGATCGGGCACGAACAGCAAACCGCAGCTTTCGTTCTGGCAGATATGGAACATGTGCTTCGGTTTCTTCGGCATCCAGTTCGCCTTCGCGTTGCAGAACGGCAGCATGAGCCGCATCTTCCAGACCCTGGGCGCGGAGATGGACGATCTGGCCGTGCTGTGGATCGCCGCACCCATGACCGGCCTGCTGGTGCAACCCATCATCGGTTACTACTCCGACCGCACCTGGACCCGGCTGGGCCGCCGCCGCCCCTACTTCCTGGTCGGCGCCATCCTCACCACCCTGGCGTTGTTCGTGATGCCGAACTCATCGGTGTTGTGGTTCGCCGCGATCATGCTGTGGCTGCTGGATGCGTCGATCAATGTCTCGATGGAACCCTTCCGCGCCTTCGTCGGCGACCAGCTGCCACCGGAGCAACGCACGCGCGGCTACGCGATGCAGAGCTTCTTCATCGGCGCTGGCGCGGTCGTGGCCTACCTGCTGCCGGAGATACTCACCCAGCTGGGCATCGCCAACACCGCGGCGACGGGCGAGATTCCGTCCAGCGTGCGCATGTCTTTCTACATCGGCGGAGTGGTGCTGATCTGCGCGATGGGCTGGACCATCTTGCGCACCCGCGAATACCCGCCCGAGCAACTGCAAAGCTTCGACGATGCCGAACCGGAGGCCGTCGACGCTCCTGCGCCCGTGTCCAACGCACGACTGGCGGCGGAAGTAGCGGTGTTCACCATTCCGGCGGCGATCCTGGCCTTCTGCATCCGCCACTACGCCTGGGACAAGTCGCTCTATCTGCTGGCGGTCGGACTGGCGGTTTACGCGCTGTTGCTACTGGTCACCTCCGGCGGCAAGCGCGGAGGCGGCCTGGGCGAAATCATCCACGACGTGCGCAACATGCCGACCACCATGCAGAGGCTGGCGGTGGTGCAGTTCTTTTCCTGGTTCGCCTTGTTCGCGATGTGGATCTACACCACGCCCGCGGTGACTTCACTGCATTTTCACAGCTCAGACACCACGTCGACGGCCTACAACGACGGAGCCGATTGGGTGGGCGTGCTGTTCGCCGCCTACAGCGGATTCTCGGCGATCGCGGCGTTCGGCCTGGCGCCCTTGTCGCGCCGCATCGGCCTGCGCGCCACCCATCTGGCCTGCCTGGTGATCGGAGGACTGTCGTTCATTTCCTTCCGCTTCATCAGCGACCCCAACTGGCTGCTGCTTCCCATGGCCGGCATCGGCATCGCCTGGGCGGCGATCCTGGCGATCCCCTACTCGCTGCTCAGCGGCGCGGTGCCGGCGAAAAAGATGGGCGTGTACATGGGCATCTTCAACTTCTTCATCGTCATTCCCCAGCTGGTCGCCGCCAGCCTGCTCGGCTTCCTGCTGAAAACCTTCTTCGGCAACCAACCGATCAATGCGCTGATGATCGGCGGGGTCAGCCTGATCGTCGCCGGACTGTGCGTACTAATGGTGCGTAAGGAGACCGTCGCATGAGTTCGCCTCGTACAAGCCGGCCACGCATGAAAGCGCTCGCCTTTTCGATTCTGTGTGCCGCATCGACGGGCGCGCTTGCCGCGGACGCCGATGAGTTCTACGGCACCACCGAACCCTTCGCCAGCGAATCCATCTACTTCGTCATGACCGATCGCTTCGTCAATGGCGACCCGTCCAACGACCATTGCGACCAGGGCGGAACTTACCGTACCTTCGACATCCCCACTCCGGGAGCACCGGAGGGCGAAAGCGACAACATCGGCTACCTGGGCGGCGATTTCAAAGGCATCCTGGAGAACGCGGGCTACATCCGCGACATGGGCTTCACCTCGGTCTGGGTGACGCCTATCGTGGACAATCCCGACGAAGCCTTCACCGGAGGCGATCCCGCCAAGTGGGGCGGTATGTTCACCGATCGCGGCAAGACTGGCTTCCATGGCTACTGGGGCATCAACTTCTACAAGCTGGACGAACACCTTCCCAGCAAAGGCCTGGATTTCGCCGGTTTCACCCATGCGATGAAGGAACAGAAGCTGGACGTGGTGCTCGACATCGTCGGCAACCACGGCTCGCCCGCCTACAGCATGCCGAAGATGCGGCCGCAGTACGGCAAGGTCTACGACCGCGACGGCAAACTCGTCGCCGATCACCAGAATCTGGATCCTGCAAAACTGGATCCCGTACACAAACGCCTGCACGCCTTCTACAACACCAGCGGCGGCTTGGCCCAGCTGTCCGACTTCAATCAGGACAATCCGGCCGTACTGGAGTATCTGGTCGGCGCCTACGAACAATGGATCGACCAGGGCGCGGCCGCATTCCGCGTGGATACCATCGCCTGGATGCCGCATTCGTTCTGGAAGAAGTTCGCCGACCGCATCCGCGCCAAGCGGCCGGGCTTCTTCATGTTCGGCGAGGCGTTCAACTACGACGCCGCACTGATCGCCGGCCATACGCTGGAGCGCAATGGACACTACAGCGTGCTGGACTTTCCTCTGCGCGGAAAGATGGCGGCGACCTTCGAGAAGAAGGACAGCGACTTCGCCGAACTGGCCACCGCGCTTTACCTGGAAGACGGCCCTTACACGAATCCCTACGACCTGGTGACCTTCTACGACAACCACGACATGGCGCGCATGAACGCCACGGATGAGGGTTTCATCGACGCCAACAACTGGCTGTTCACCGCGCGGGGGATTCCCGCGGTCTACTACGGCTCGGAAACCGGCTTCATGCGCGGCCGCGCCGAGCACATGGGCAACCGCAACTACTACGGACAGGACCGCGTGGATGCCGCCGGCAAGAGCCCCATCTACCCTGCCTTGAAGCGCATCGCCACCCTGCGCCGCGAATCGCCAGCTCTGCAGCGCGGATTGCAGTTCAACCTGCGGATGAAAGGCGACGAAGCGATCTTCTATCGCGTCTACCAGCGCGAAGGCATCGCGCAGACCGCGCTGGTGCTGCTGAACAAGAGCGATGCGGCACGCAGCATGACGGTAAGCGAATACTTGCAGCCGGGCGCCTGGCGCGATGGTTTCAACGGCAAGAAACTGAAGGTCGGCAAGCAACTCCGCACCGAGGTTCCCGCCCATGGCGTACGCGTGCTGTTTTTCGACCAGGCGCTGACCCGCAAGGATCTGCGCGCGCGTCTGGCTGATTCCATGAGCCGCAAGGATCGCTGACTACCTCACGGATTGCTTGGATTCCTCAGAATTCCGGTGTCGCGTTGCCGCAATATCTGCGGTCCGGTCCGGTGAACGTCAGGCAGCGCCGGAAGAACGCCTCAAGGCCAAGGTCACCGGTATGGTCCGGCTTTGCGCCGGCTCGTTGTTGACCAGCGCCAGCAAGGTCTCCACCAGGATGGTACCGGCCAGTTTGGTGTCCTGCTGCACGGTGGACAGGCTGGGGTTGACGAACCCGGCCATCGGGATGTCGTCGAAGCCCGCCACCGCCACCTCTTCCGGCACGCGCATGCTGCGCTCATGCAAGGCCTTCATCGCACCGATGGCGATCAGGTCGCTGGCGGCGAAGATCGCATCGAACGGTGTCCCCCGCTTCAGCAATTCGCACGCCGCTTCATAGCCGGACTGCTCGGTGGTGATGGCATCGAACTGCAAGCCGGGCTGCACCCGTTGCCCGCTGGTCAGCAGCGCATGCGCGTAGCCGCGGTAGCGCTCAAAGAATTCGGGGTAGTGATTGGAGGCATGGCCCAGGAAGGCGATGTTGCGGCGTCCCTGGTGCAGCAGGTGCTGGGTGATATCGTGTCCGCCCTGGAAGTTGTCGCAGCCGATCGAAATCCCAGGCTGCCCCGGCAGTACGGCGCCCCAGCGGACGAAATGCGTGCCCTGCTCCACCAGACGCTCGAGCCGCGATTGCGATTCCAGATAATCGCCATAACCCAGCAGGATCAGGCCATCGGCCTTGTTGCTGTCCTCGTAATCGGCCTGCCAGTCGGTCGACAACTGCTGGAAGGAGATAAGCAGGTCGTAGCCCCGCATGGCGCAGGCGCGGGTGATGGAGCCCAGCATGGACAGGAAGAACGGATTGATCTGCGAGTCGTCGGGCGTGGGGTCCTCGAAGAACAGCAGGGCGATGGTGCCCGAATGCTGGGTGCGCAGGTTGGAGGCGTTCTTATCGACCTTGTAATTGAGCTGCTCGGCGATGGCCTGGATGCGTTTGCGGGTTTCCTCGTTGACCATCGGGCTGCCGCGCAGCGCGCGCGAGACCGTGGGCTGGGAAACCCCTGCCAGGTGCGCGATGTCGAGCGAAGTGGCCTTGCCTTTGATGGTCATGGCGACATGGTGGCAGAAATGTCCGCTGCGGGCATGGCGCGCCGCACAGCGGATGCGGCGCCTTGGATGTCATCCCGAGCGCGGCGAGGGATCTGCTGCTTGTCGTGGAAAACAGATCCCTCGCTGCGCTCGGGATGACAGCGTAGGGTTGTCCAGACTTCCCTAAGCTCCGAGAATGCGCGCCCGGAACGCTTCGTAGTCCGCAGCAATCAGGTCGGCGTGCGCAGGACGCGCCAGCAAGTCCGCCAGGGCCGGCGGCACCTCCAGCGGCCGGTCGATCAAGGGCTCCACCACGCTTTCGAATTTGGCGGGGTGCGCCGTCGCCACCGCCGTCCAATCGCCGCTCGCCCCTTGCGAGCGCAAACCTTCGAGTGCCCTTATCGCAGTAGCGGTGTGCGGACAGAAGATCTCGCCATGCTTCGTATAGCGATCCTGGATGGTATTGCGGATCTGGTAGTCGTTGACGCTTTCGGCGGTGAAGTCCGCGCGCAATGCCGCATCGTCGCCGTTGTACAGCCAACGCAAACGTTCGAAATTGCTCGGCGCGCCCACATCCATCGCATTGGCGAGCGTAGCGATGCTGGCCGCGGGCGAGTAGTCGGCGCCCGAGAAGAACTTCGGCAGCACATCGTTGGCGTTGGTCGCCAGCACGATGCGCCCGATCGATACGCCCAGCGCCCGCGCCATGATCGCGGCCATCGCGTTGCCCAGATTGCCGGTGGGGATGACGAAGTTCAGCACCTCGCCGGTTTTCCACTTGTGGGCAAGCGCGGCCTGCGCGTAGTAACTCATCTGCGGCAGCAGCCGGCCCAGGCTGATGCTGTTGGCCGAACTCATCGGCGCCTGCGCCTGCAGCTCGCCATCGTTCAATGCTTGCTTGACCAGCGCCTGGCAATCGTCGAACGAACCGGTGACCCGCAGCGCGGTGATGTTGTCGCCGAAACACCCTAATTGGTGCGCCTGGCGTGGCGAGACACGACCGTCGGGATAGAGCACGACCACCCGCAATCCCGGTTGGCCATGGAAGGCGGCGGCGACCGCCGCACCGGTGTCGCCGGAGGTGGCGACCAGGATGGTGAGCGGACGGTCTTCCCGCTTGCGCAGGCGCGCCAGGCAGGCGGCGAGGAAGCGTGCGCCGAAATCCTTGAACGCGGCAGTGGGGCCATGGAAAAGCTCCAGCGCGTAGTCGTCCGTGGTCGCCAGCGGCACCAAGGGCGATGGAAAGTCGAAGGCTTCCCGACAGATCGCTGGCAACTCAGCGGCCAGCGCGTCGTCTTCGAAGAACGGCGCGATGAGCTGGGTGGCGGTATCGGCAAGGTCGCTGCCGAGTTCGAGCGGCCTGGCAAGCGGCTGCTTCTCCGGCACATACAACCCGCCGTCAGGCGCAAGGCCGGCGGCGATGGCTTGGCTCAAGGTGGCGGTTGGAGAATTGTTGCGGGTGGAAATGAAGTTCATGGGTTGTCCGTATTGCGGGCTTCCCTTCTCCCACCGGGAGAAGGTGGCGCGTAGCGCCGGATGAGGGAGGGAGAATGACTGGCTACGAATCTTTCCGTAATCGGATGGTCCACTCCCTCATCCGCCCTACGGGCACCTTCTCCCAGTGGGAGAAGGAAAACCTATAACACCGTCGCCGCCGCACTATTGATCGGCGACACCCAAGCCTGGCTGTCGAACCCGGCAGCCGCGAAGGCCTCCTGAATCGCTGGCACCGCCGCTTCCGCCTGCGCGCGCGTCTCGAACCATCCGAACACGCTAGGACCCGCGCCGGAAATGCTCGCACCCATCGCACCGGCGTCCAGCGCGGCCTGCTTGGCCGCATCGAAGCCGACGATCAATGGCGCGCGTCTCGGTTCCACCAGCACGTCCCGAAGCCCGGCCCGCACCAGACCCGCATCGCCGGCATGGCAACCCGCCAGCACCAGGGCCAGATTGGCCGACTGCGAGACGAATTCGCTCAGGGCGTAACCGCCTTTCAACGCCTCGCGCGCGCGACGCGTTTCCAGGATCGCTTCCGGATGCACCAGCACGCTGTGCCAGGCCTCCGGCACCGATACCTTCACCAGTCGGTCGGCGGTGGAAAGCACCAGGCCGCCCAGCAACATCGGACCCAAGTTGTCGCCATGGCGTCCGCCGCTGGCGACCGCTTCGCCGGTCAATGCGAACGGATACAGCGCCTCGCGCGACAGCGGCGCGTCCAGTAGCTCGTTGGCGGCCACCAATGCGGCCACGCAGGAAGCCGCCGAACCGCCCATTCCCGAGCCCAGCGGAATGCCCTTGTCGATTTCGACCTCGAAGCCGAACGGCAATGCCAACGCTTCCCGCAACGCGATCAGCGACGCTCCGGCGGTGTTGCCTGGCGCATCCAATGGCAGGTCCACCGTCGCTCCGCGGATCGCGGCAATGCGCACTTCAGGCGCGTCGATGCGGCGGACGGTGACCGTGTCGCCGACACCTTCGATCACGTGGCCGAGGATGTCGAAACCGACGCCGACATTTCCCACCGAAGCCGGAGCGAACGCCCTCGCGGAAACCCTCACAGGTTCGCCCCCTGCCCCGCTGCGACGCGCAATACGTCGGCGAACACGCCCGCGGCGGTGACTTCCGGACCTGCGCCTGGACCCTGCACGATCAGCGGGTTGTCGCAGTAGCGGCGGGTGGTGAATTGCACGATGTTGTCGGTCAGGCGCAAGTTGGCGAAGGCGTGCTCCTTCGGCAGTTCCACCAGGCCTACGCTGGCCCTGCCTTCGGCATCGAGCTTGGCGACATACCGCAACACCTGACCCGTCGCCTTGGCTTTCGCCAGTTTGTCGGCGAACAGCGCATCCACTTCGCCCAGGCGCGACATGAAATCCTCGACGCTGGCTTCGCGCAACGCTGCGGGAACCAGACTCTCGACGGCGACATCGTCCAGGGTCATCGAACGCCCCGCCTCGCGGGCCAGAATCACCAGCTTGCGGGCGACGTCGGTGCCGGAAAGATCGTCGCGAGGATCAGGTTCCGTGTAACCCAGGCCGCGCGCTTCGGTCACCAGCTGCGAGAACGGCACGCTGCCGTCGAACTTGTTGAATAGCCACGCCAACGTGCCGGAGAAGATGCCTTCCACCGACAGCACCGCGTCGCCGGTGTCGATCAGATCGCGCAACGTGGAAATCACCGGCAAACCCGCGCCCACCGTCGCTTCGTAGCGGAAACGCGCGCCGCTGGCCGCCGCGGCTTCGCGGATCGCTTCGTAGCGCGCGCTCGGGCCCGCGCCGGCCTGCTTGTTGGGCGTGACCACGTGGATGCCTGCCGCCAGCCAGTCCGCATAGCGGTCGGCCACGATCGGGCTGGCGCTGCAATCGACGATCACCAGATGCGGCAAGTGCGAGCCGACCAGGTGCGCGGTGAAACGATCCAGATCGAGCGCTTCGCTATCCGCGCCGAAACTGGCGCGCCAGTCGCCGCCGATGCCGCGCCCGTCCAGCAGCATTTTCTTGCTGGACGCGATCGCCCGCAGCCGCAGATCCAGGTTCGCCTTGACCAGCAGCTGCGGCTGCGCGGCGCGCAACTGGTCGAGCAGTGCGGCGCCGACGTTGCCCGGCCCGATCACGCCGACCGCGAAGGTTTGCGGCGACAGCCAGAAACCCGCATGCGCGGCGCGCAGGGCCTTGGTGGCGTCGGCGCTGTCGATGGCGACCGAAATGTTGCGCTCCGAAGAACCCTGCGCGATGGCCAGGATGTTCACCCGCGCGCGGCCCAGCGACTCGAACAGGCGCGCCGCAACGCCAGGCTGTCCGGCCATGCCGTCGCCGACCGCCGCCAGCACGCTGACGCCCTCGGTCAATTGCACGCGCTGGATCTGGCCGATATTGAGTTCGTGGGCGAACGCGTTGAGCAGCGCGGTCTGCGCACGTAGCGACTCCGCCGCACGCACTACGCAGCAGATCGAGTGTTCCGACGAGCCTTGCGAAATCATCACCACCGACACGCGCGCTTCGCGCAGCGCGGCGAAAACGCGTTCGGCCGTGCCGGGCACGCCGATCAGGCCGGTGCCTTCCAGATTCAGCACCGCCAGGTCCGGGCTGAGGGTCAGACCCTTCACCGGGCCGCTGACATCGCGCTCGGCGGTGATGCGCGTGCCGGGATGTTCGGGATGGAAAGTGTTGCGGATGATGATCGGCAGACCGCGTTCTATCGCCGGCGACATGGTCTGCGGGTGCACGACCTTGGCGCCGAAATAAGCCAGTTCGCAAGCCTCGTCGTAGCTGAGCGCGCTCAACTGCACCGCTTCGGGAACCACGCGCGGATCGGCGGACAGCACGCCGTCCACATCGGTCCAGATATGCAATTCGGCGGCGTTGAACAGCGCGGCGAAGATCGCGCCGCTGTAGTCGCTGCCATTGCGGCCCAGAGTGGTGAGGCGATTCTGGCGATCGCGTGCGACGAAACCGGTCACCACCACGCGGCGCTGCGGGTTTTTCGCACGCCAGTCGGCCAGGCGCTGACCGCTGACCTCCCAGTCGACCTCTACGCCCAGATCGCTGCGATCCACCACCAGCACATCTCGTGCGTCCAGTACGGCGCAGTCTTCGCCTTTCGATTTCAGATAATCGCCGAGCAATCGGGCCGAACAGACTTCGCCCAGACCCTGCACGCGGTCCAGTACCTCGCGCGGAAGTTCGCCGATCACCGCCAGCGCGGCCAGGATTTCGGCTAGCTTTTCGAAGCGTTCGTCCAGCCACTCCAGGGTCGGGCCGGAGTCCTCGCCCAGCAGCGACACCACCGCTCCGCGATGCCGTGCGCGCAGTTCGTGCCAGGGATCGCGCCAATCGTTGCGGCTGCGCGCGGCCAGTTCGCACAACTCGATCAACGCATCGGTCACGCCCTTCATCGCCGAGACCACGGTGATCTGCTCGTCTTCGTCGCGCGCCAGCAGCAAGCCGGCGACATGGCGGAAGCGCTCGGCGTCGGCGACCGAAGTGCCGCCGAACTTGTGCACGATGGTGCGGCGGGAAGAACTGTCTGGCTGTTGCTGTGCTGCGGACGACATAAAACGACGGACCTCTGGGTGAGGTCCCCGCGCGACTCAGGATCCGGGTTCCCCCGCATCCTGATCCGGGTGCGGGGACGTGGTTAGCGGAAACTACGCGAACACGACCGACCGCACCCCGGTAATACCGGTAATGGTTTCAGTTGTAATGATTGCGGAGCGAGTGCGCATTGGATGCCAAGAGAACATGATACGCATGGCTGCTGTCAAGTGCTGCAGTGCGGCAATGGTGGCGGCGCGCAAGAACCAGTAGATCAGCTAGGGCCGCCGGAGAACGCAAAACACGTCTGGGTACGCCTGAAGTGCAACTGCGACAAAGGCACTTAGTAGAACGCAATCCACTCCACCGTGACGCTTGTGTTCGCTACGGCGGTGCCTGTGTTATCGCGTACCTGCAGATCAAAAGTCGCCGCGTTCCTTGTGGTGGTCGGGCGCGGGTGGTAGGCAGTGCCGAATTGACAAGTCATGGAGATCACGCGCGGGGCAATACCGAGGCCGTGCGTAATTGTGATGTAGCCTGTCGCTGAAGTATTGGAGGTGGTGACGCCACTACCCAAGGGACAAGAAATCGTACCTGCGCCACCGAATACCAGCGTGGTCATGCCCGCCTGAGTGATGATCGGCGGGTTCGCCAGGCGCAAGGTGTTGCCTGCGGCCACCTCGATACCAAAGGATGTCCCGGCGTCGAAGTTCCAACGACCGACCGACCAATTCGCGCCACGGACCACGTTACCTGTGCCGCTGACTTTGACATTGCAGTCTTGCGGCAGATCCATGCCTACGTTGTCGATCATGATCGCGTTGTTGTTTCCGCCGATATCGATGTTGCTGGCGTTAGCCGGCCCCCCTACGGACACGCCCAGGATATAACCATGCGTCAGGATCGCGGTGACTCCGTTCGCACCGCCAGAAGCGACGCGGAACCCATAGCCGCCGTTATCGAAATCGAAATTCGACAGACGAACCTTGAGCGGCATGGCCAGAGTGCCGGCAATCGGCTCGCAGACAACGCCATCGGCATACCCCAAGGTGAAGATGCCACACAGGTCAGGGTTATCTACATCCCGCAGCACAATGGCCTTGGCGTTGGCGCGTAGCTGAGTCCGCACGCTGGGCGAGTTGCTAAAGAACGGCCAGAAATGCACGTCACGAATCCGACAGGTATCGCCGGCATCATTGATCTCAATGCCGACACTGAGCGGTTCGCCGCGCAGGCGCTCAATGGATAGGCGCGTCCCGCCCCAGCACAGCAAACCCTTGGTCGGGTTGTAGAGGCTGATATCACGGAGCAGTAAATCGCAGTTCTTGGCTTCGATATCCCAGCCGTGCGCAATCGGTGTGAAGCTGCCGTCCGTGGTAGCCGGTTGCGTGCGATAGGTGCCGATACCGTCGAAAATGACGCCCGTGCGGTGCACCGAATCGTTGATAAAGAAGCCCACGCCGGTATGGTCCAGGAAAAACCAGGAACCCTTGCCGCGCGTCTGCACGTCGCCCAGCCAGCCCACTTGCATTTCATTGCCGTCGCCGTACAGCGTCAGTGCGCCAGTGACGTTGACTTTTGCCGTGAGTCGATAGTGGCCGGGAGCGTAGAGCTTGCGCCGCGCGGCAATCGCTGCATTGATCGCAGCCTGCACGTCGGCGGTTGCATCATAGGTGCTGGTGCCAGCTAGAATCGCAGCGTGCTGTGTTGAAGGAATGAAATCGAGGACGCACAGCGTATCGTTGAGCTTGTCCGCAACGGTGCGTGCCAAGGCGCCGACATCTGTCAGCTTAAACGCCACCAATGCCGCTCCTTTCTCCGAGTCGCTGCCGTTGGCTAGATCACCACGCAATGTATCGTCGCTCATTAAGATTCCCAAACTCAATCGTCGACATTGATACTTAACTGGTGACCCCGGCGCGATTCGAACGCACGACCTGTCCCTTAGGAGGGGACCGCTCTATCCAGCTGAGCTACGGGGCCTTGGGCGAAATTGTAACGGTTGGGGATTGGCAGTTGGTGGTCAGTCGTGAACAGGAGTAAGTGCTTTCCCCCTTGGGCTTTTGATCGTAAGCCACCAGCAAGTCCCTCTCGATCCCCCTTATATCTGTGGGAGCGCCGTCCCGGCGCGAGCTTTCAGCCTTGAGCCACGGCCAGAGCTCGCGCCGGGACGGCGCTCCCACGCAGCCGATCACATCAGATGCCGGCCAAAGGCAGCTGGGGCTGCGCCAAGCGAGCGCATGGCCATGTCCAATCGAGCGGTCCCCGCCCGTGCTACCTTCCCCAAGCCGGTCCGCGATGTTTGCTGCCGGCATCGGGGGCGGCTTCATCGGGGGAAATCGGGAAAACCACGCGGCGCGCTGGCGCCGCCAGGCTCCCGTCGCGGCGGCGTTGCGCGGAACCCTTCAGTTTTCAGGAGTCGTGTTGCATGTGTCCCAGTAAGGTCGCCGACGGTGGCGAAAGAGGTTGGATCGTTCCCATCGGCGGCGCCGAGAACAAGGAAGACAACCCCCGTATCCTCAAGCGCTTCCTCGATCTTTGCGGTGGTCGCGACGCCGAGATCGTGGTGATCCCCACCGCCAGCCAACTGGCGGATACCGGCAGCCGCTACGAAGACATCTTCGGCGATCTGGGCGCCAGCCGGGTCGATGTGCTGGATTTCGACACCCGCCGCGATTGCCATGAACAGAACCGCCTGGACCGTATCGAGCGCGCCAGCGGCATTTTCTTCACCGGCGGCAACCAATTGCGCCTGTCCACCATCCTGGGCGGCACTCCGGCGGCAAAACTCATTCGCGAACGCAACGCCTCGGGCATCACCGTGGGCGGCACCAGCGCTGGCGCCAGCATCCTCAGCGAACACATGATCGGCTTCGGCAAGGAGGGCGCCTCGCCCCAGGCCGACAGCGTGCGTCTGGCCCCTGGCCTGGGCCTGACCAACCGGTTCATCATCGACCAGCATTTCCGCCAGCGCGACCGCCTGGGCCGTCTGGTCGCGGCGCTGGCCTACAACCCGTTCGCCATCGGCATCGGCCTGGACGAGGACACCGCCGCCTTCATCGGCCCGGACAACACCTTGGAAGTCGAAGGCAGCGGCGCGGTCACCGTGGTCGACGCCGACGGGCTCACCTTCTCTTCGATGGCCCAGGTCAGCGAGAACAAACCGGTCTGCCTGCTCGGGCTGACCGTGCATATCCTGGTCGCAGGGGCTACCTTCAACCTGCACACCCGCAAGGCGTCGGCCGGTTCGCTGGCGCAGTCGAAATCCTGATGATTCAAACCCCGCGCTTCAAAACCATCGTGATTCAAAACCATATGATCCAGAGGTAAGGCATGCGCATCCTCGAACGTTCCGTCTACGTCGGCCCCTCGCAATACGCCCATTTCCCGGTCATCCGCCTGGAACTGGACCTGCAGGCGCTGGAAGCCTGGCCCACCGGCAAACTCGGTACAGCGTTCGTCGATGGACTGATCGCCGCCCTGCCCGGCCTGGCCGAGCACGGTTGTTCGTATCGCGAACCGGGCGGCTTCATCCGCCGCATGCGCGAGGGCGAAGGCACCTGGCTGGGGCACGTGCTGGAACACGTCGCGATCGAACTGCAGAACGTGGCCGGCGAGAACGTCACCTTCGGCAAGACCCGCAGCGTCGGCGAGGATCGGCCAGGCGTGTACACGGTGGTCTACGAATACGCGCAGAAAGAGGAAGGCATCGCTGCCGGCGAACTGGCGCTGAAACTGCTGTCCTCGCTGCTGCCGGTCGAGTTGAGGCCGAAAGACAGCGTGCCGGCCGATTGGGACTGGGATACCGCGCGCGACGACTTCATCCGCTACGCGCAGCGTCGTGCGCTGGGTCCCTCCACTGCCTCGCTGGTGCGCGCAGCCGAAGAACGCGGCATCCCGTGGCTACGCCTGAATCAGCAATCGCTGATCCAGTTCGGCCATGGCAAGTACCAGCAGCGCATCCAGGCCACGGTCACCGGCAAGACCCCGCATATCTCGGTGGAACTGGCCAGCGACAAGGAAGAGACCAACAAGATCCTCGGCTCGCTGGGCCTGCCGGTGCCGCGTCAGGAGCTGGTCAGCGACGCCAGCGGCGCCCTGCGCGCGGCGCGCAAGCTGGGCGGCACGGTGGTCACCAAACCCTACAACGGCAACCACGGCCGTGGCATCACCATCAACATCTCCAGTGAGGACGAAATCCGCGAAGGCTTCGCCGCCGCGCGCGAGCACTCGCGTTCGGTCATCGTGGAGACCTACATCGGCGGCGACGATCACCGCCTGCTAGTGGTCAACGGCGAACTGATCGCCGCCACCAAGCGCACGCCCGGTCACGTGGTCGGCGACGGCAAGAGCGACATCGTCGAGCTGGTGGACCAGGTCAATTCGGATCCGCGCCGCGGCGTCGGCCACGAAAAAGTGCTGACCCGGCTGGAACTGGACGCGCAGGCCGACTTGATGCTGGAGCGCGTCGGCTACAACCATTTCTCGGTGCCCAAGGAAGGCGAAACCGTCTACCTGCGTTCCACCGCCAATCTGTCCACCGGCGGCACCGCCACCGACGTCACCGACATCATCCATCCCGACAATCGGGACATGGCGGTGCGCGCGGTGCGCGCCATCGGTCTGGACGTGGGCGGCGTGGATTTCATTTCGCCCAACATCGCCGAGAGCTACAAGGCCATCGGCGGCGGCATCTGCGAAATCAACGCCGCGCCGGGCTTCCGCATGCACGTCGCGCCCAGCGAAGGCACGCCGCGCGATGCCGCCGGTCCGGTAATCGACATGCTGTTTCCGCCGGGTACGCCCACCCGCGTACCCATCGCAGCGATCACCGGCACCAACGGCAAGACCACCACCGCGCGCATGCTGGCCCATATCACCAAGATGGCGGGTTACACCCCGGGCCTGACCACCACCGACGGCGTCTACATCGACGGACAGCGGACGGTGGAAGGCGACATGACCGGACCGGTCTCGGCCCGCATGGTGCTGTCGGATCCGCAGATCGACATCGCGGTGCTGGAAACCGCACGTGGCGGGTTGCTGCGTTCGGGCATGGGCGTGCCGGAAGTGGACGTGGGCGCGGTGCTCAATGTCGCTTCCGATCATCTTGGCCTGAAAGGCATCGACACGCTGGAGCAACTGGCCGAGATCAAGCGCATCGTGGTCGAAGTCGCGCGCGACTGCGCAGTGCTCAACGCCGACGATCCCAACGTGCTGAAGATGTCGGCCTACACCGATGCCAAGGTGATCTGCTACGTCACCTTGAACCCCTCGCACACGCTGGTGCGCGAGCACATCCGCGCCGGCGGTCGCGCCTGCGCGCTCGAAGCCGGCGTCAACGGCCACATGATCACGCTGTACGACAAGGGCAGCCACATTCCGCTGATGTGGACGCATCTGATTCCGGCCACGCTGGAAGGCCGCGCGCTGCATAACGTGCAGAACGCGATGGTTGCGGCGGCGATGGCGTTCTCGCTGGGCATCAAGCTGGATGCGATCCGCCAGGGACTGCGCACCTTCGACACCACGTTCTTCCAGGCCCCGGGCCGCATGAACGTGTACAACGAACACCCGTTCAAAGTACTGATGGACTACGGCCACAACGCCCACGCGGTGGGCATGATGGCCGACCTGGCCCAACGCCTGGACGCGACCGGACGTCGCATCGTGGTGCTGACCGGACCCGGCGACCGCCGCGACGAGGACCTGCGCGCCATCGCCGATGCGGTTGCGGGAAAATTCGACCACTACATCGTGCGCCGCGACGACGCCCTGCGCGGCCGCGACGGCGACGAGGTGCCGCGCATCATCGCCAAGGCCTTGCAGGCCGGCGGCGTGGCCGAGGACGCGATGTCCATCATTCCGGACGAACAGGAAGCGATCGACGCGGCGTTGCGCATGGGTCAGCCGGGCGACCTGATCCTGGTCTTCGCCGACGCGCTGACGCGTTCGTGGAAGCAGATCATCAAGTTCCAGCCGCAAGGCGAAGTGGCCAAGGCCGCACCGCGGGTGGAGCTGCCGTCTCTGGTGACCTCCGCGGAAGAAGCGCCCTTCGCCAGCATGGAAGGCGTGATCCGCGAGGAACGCGGGCTGGTGTTCGAGCGCGAAGAAAGCGACTGAGATCTCCGTGCTTCCAGAACCGTTCGAGGACTCGCGCCGGCTGACCGGCAGCAACCTGTATTTCAACGGCACCGGCGCGGCGCTGGAGACTCTGCGCGGGCTGGACTTCGGCGACGACGCGCTTGCGGCATGGCACGGAAATGTAGAGACGGCGCGCGCGGCCTTGGGTTGGCCGGAAACGGAAACCGTGCTGCGTCGCCACCGCACCGGCGTCTCGCTCGCCTTCGTCGCACCGGCGGACCAGCTCTACACCGCCACCGAAGTCAACGAGTGGGCCTGGTGGTCGGCCCTGGCCTTTCCCTTCTCCCACCGGGAGAAGGTGGCCGAAGGCCGGATGAGGGCGGAAACTCTCGAAACCGGCGAAACTTCCAGCAAGAAATTCCCGCTGGATAAAGAAAGCCTGGATTTCATCAGAGGCCTTAGAGCCGAATCCATCGAACCAGAGCAGATCATCTGGGCATTGCTGCGCGACCGGCGCCTGCATGGCCATAAGTTCAGAAGGCAGAAGCCGCTGGGTCCTTACGTACTGGATTTCTACTGCCATGAACTGCGGCTTGCGATCGAGCTCGATGGCGGCCAGCACAATGATACGGTCCATCGAGAAACCGACGCGCAACGCGATGTTTTCGTAGCCAGTCAGGGAATCTTGACGTTGCGGTACTGGAATCATGACGTACTCGGGCAGACCGAGACTGTTATGGAGGAAATCTGGAGGCAAGTGCAAGCGCGCATGTCAGGCGATACGTTGATCGGACAGTTCACGCCCTCATCCGCCCTTCGGGCACCTTCTCCCGATGGGAGAAGGGAACAACCAGAGCCATTCCACGCTCCAGGCCACGCAGCCATCTGGGATATCGAGATAGCGCTGCAGACACTGCGACTGGCCGCGCTTGCCGAAGCACGCCCCGCCCTGATCGCACTGATGCATGCAACCGATGCGCATCGCCTTCCCTTCCTCGCCGACGACGACGAAGTAACCATCGGCGAAGGCGAAGGCAGCCGCAGCTGGTTCATCGACGAACTGCCCGCGCCCGATCAAGTGCCGTGGAATGAACTGCACGCCATTCCCACCGCGCTGGTCACCGGCTCCAACGGCAAAACCACCACCGTGCGTCTGCTGGCGGCGATGAGCAAAGCCCATGGTTGGCGCACCGCGCACAGTTGCACCGATGGCGTGTATTTCGACGGGCAAGCGCTGGAGGCCGGGGACTTTTCCGGTCCGACCGGCGCGCGCACCGCGTTGCGCCAGAGCCATGCGCAGGCGGCGATCCTGGAAACCGCGCGCGGCGGAATGCTGCGCCGTGGTCTGGCGATCGCGCATGCGGATGCCGCCTTCGTCACCAACATCGCCGCCGATCACTTCGGCGAGTACGGCATCCATGACCTCGACGATCTGGCAGCCGTGAAGCTGGTGGTCGCCCGCGCCATCGACGCGCAAGGATTGCTGGTATTGAATGCCGACGATCCGGTCCTGCTGCGGCAGTCCGCGACGCTTTCCTGCCCGCTCGGCTGGTTCGCCATGGATTTCGATCTGCCGTGGCTGGCCGCGCACCGCGCGCAGGGCGGTTCCACCAGCGGCGTGCGCGAGGGACGGCTGCTGCTCCATTTCAATGACGCGACCTACGATCTCGGCGAAGCGACCGCCATGCCGCTGACCCTGCACGGCAAGGCCAGCTACAACACCGCCAATATCGCTGGCGCGGCGCTGACCGCATCCGCGCTCGGCATCGCCCCCGCCACCATAGCCGCCACCCTGGCGCGGTTCGGCCTGTCCCCGTCCGACAATCCCGGACGCCTGCAACACTGGCGCTTCGGGAGGCTACAGGTCTTCGTCGACTACGCCCACAACCCCGATGGCTTGCGCGGCCTGCTGGAGGCCGTCGGCGCCGGCCAGCGAACAGGCCGGCTGGCCATGGTCCTGGGCCATGCCGGCAATCGCGAAGACGCGGACCTTCGTGCCGTGGCCGCGACCGCCGCCCGCGCGCATCCCGAACTGGTGGTGCTGAAGGACATCGCCGGCTACGAACGTGGCCGCGCTTCCGGCGAAATCGCGGCCATCATGCGCGCGCAGTTGCTGGAAGACGGCATTCCCGCCGACGCCATCGCCACCTGCCTGGACGAAGTCGATGCCGCGCGCATTCCACTGGCCTGGGCCCGGGACGGCGACCTGCTCGTGCTGCCGATCCATGAAATGGAAGCGCGCGAACAGATCACCGCGCTGTTGGAACGGATGACCGCGGCCGGATGGCGGCCGGGTGAGCCATTGCCGGGCGCTCTCGCAGGCGCGACGCCATGAAATCGGCGGTCTGAGAGCTTCACGACTCGTGTCGCTCCTACAAAAGCGGGGTCCGGTTGACCGGCCCGGTCTGCTAAAATCGTACGACTCACAGCCGCGCTCCCCCGCTTGCGGCTTCCCGAATAGCAGAAGTTTCCCCAGGAGCACCACATGTCCGCTGACCTGCTCAAGGCCCTTGGCCTTGGCCCGACCAATTCCGGCACCTACCTCGGCCGCGACGAGTGGTCCACCGCCACCGGCGCCGGCGTGCTGCAATCGGTCAATCCGACCACCGGCGAAGTGATCGCGGAAGTGGAAGCCACCGGCGATGCCGACTACGAACGGATCGTCGCCCGTGCCCAGGCCGCCTTCAAGGTCTGGCGCACCACCCCGGCCCCGCGTCGTGGCGAAGCCGTGCGCCTGTGCGGCGACGCGCTGCGCAAACACAAGGACGCGCTGGGTTCGCTGGTCGCGCTGGAAATGGGCAAAAGCAAGCCCGAGGGCGATGGCGAAGTGCAGGAGATGATCGACATTGCCGATTTCGCCGTAGGCCAGAGCCGCATGCTGTACGGCTACACCATGCATTCCGAGCGTCCCGGCCACCGCATGTACGAGCAGTACCAGCCGCTGGGCCTGGTCGGCATCATCAGCGCGTTCAATTTCCCGGTCGCGGTGTGGGCCTGGAACTCGTTCCTGGCCGCGATCTGCGGCGACGTCTGCATCTGGAAACCGTCCAACAAGACCCCGCTCACCGCCATCGCCAGCATGAAGATCTGCAACGAGGCGCTGAAGGCCGGCGGCTTTCCCGACATCTTCTTCCTGATCAACGACGCCGGCATCGAGCTGGCCGAGAAGTTCGTCGACGACAAGCGCATTCCGCTGATCAGCTTCACCGGCTCCACTGCGGTGGGCCGCCGTGTGGGCGAGCGCGTCGCCCATCGCATGGGCCGCAGCCTGTTGGAGCTGGGCGGCAACAACGCCATCATCCTGGACGAGACCGCCGAACTGAAGCTGGCCATCCCCGGCATCGTGTTCGGCGCGGTCGGCACCGCCGGCCAGCGCTGCACCACCACCCGCCGCCTGATCGTGCATTCGTCCATCTACGACAATGTGCTGGCCACGCTGATCAAAGCCTACAAGCAGGTCGAGGGCAAGATCGGCGATCCGCTAGACCCGGCCAATCTGATGGGGCCGCTCAACAGCCAGCACGCCGTGCAGCAGTTCCTCGCTTCCATCGAAAAAGCCAAGGCCAGCGGCGGCACCGTGGAAACCGGCGGCACCGCTATCGATCGTCCGGGCAACTTCGTGTTGCCGGCCATCGTCACCGGCTTGAAGAACACCGATGAAGTCGTGCAGCACGAAACCTTCGCCCCGATCCTGTACGTGATGAAGTACGAGACGCTGGACGAAGCCATCGACATGCAGAACGCGGTGCCGCAAGGCCTATCGTCGTCGATCTTCACCCAGAACCTGAAGGCGGCAGAACAGTTCCTGTCCGCGGCCGGCTCCGACTGCGGCATCGCCAACGTCAACATCGGCACCAGCGGCGCGGAGATCGGCGGCGCCTTCGGCGGCGAGAAGGAAACCGGCGGCGGCCGCGAATCGGGCTCGGACGCGTGGAAGGTCTATATGCGCCGCCAGACCAACACCATCAACTACTCCGACTCCTTGCCGCTGGCTCAGGGCATCAAGTTCGACCTTTGATCCTTTCAGGAGCCCAGCGATGAATATTCCCGTCCGACAGAACAGCGCGCTTGCCGTCATCAGCCTGGTCGCGGGCATCCTGGGCTGGACCCTGTTGCCGTTTCTGGGAAGCCTGGTCGCCGTCGTCACCGGGCACATGGCGCGTAAGGAAATCCGCCAGAATCCGGCGCTGGAGGGAGACACCATGGCCATCATCGGACTGGTGCTGGGCTGGGTGGCGGTGATCGGAACCGTGCTCGCTATCCTGGCTTTCCTGTTGCTCTTCGGCGGCCTGGCCTGGTTGAGCACGCGCTGACGGATGTACAACCTCGCCCGCCCCTTTCTGTTCGGTCTCGATGCGGAGCACGCCCATGGGTTGGGGCTCAAGGCAATGGAACTGGCCTACCGCACCGGCACCAGCCCGTTGCTGGCCAGGAAGATCGAACCGCTGCCGACCAAGGCCTTCGGCCTGACCTTTCCCAATCCGGTCGGACTGGCCGCGGGGCTGGACAAGAATGGCGCGCATATCGATGCGCTGCTGGCTCTTGGTTTCGGCTTCGTGGAAATCGGCACGGTCACCCCGCGCGCGCAACCGGGCAATCCCAAGCCGCGCATGTTCCGCCTGCCGCAGCACAAAGCGGTGATCAACCGCCTGGGCTTCAACAACGAAGGCGTGGACGCGTTGGTGGCCAATGTGGAACGCGCGCGGCGCCGGACCGGATTGCTGGGCATCAACATCGGCAGGAACAAAGACACTTCGAACGAGCGCGCCGCTTCCGACTACCTGTACTGTCTTGAACGCGTGTATCCCCTCGCCGATTACATCACCGTCAACATCTCTTCCCCCAATACCGCCGGCTTGCGCGAACTGCAGGAAGAACAGGCCCTGCGCCAATTGATCGGCACCTTGCGCGAGTCGCAGGAAGAACTGGGCGCGCAGCACGGCAAGCGGGTGCCGATGCTGGTGAAGATCGCGCCCGACCTTTCCGACGAGGACATCGATGCGGTCGCGCGCGTGTTGCGCGATCTTTCCGTCGACGGCGTCATCGCCACCAACACCACGGTGTCGCGCATGAGCGTGCAGGACCATCGCCTTGCCCACGAAACCGGCGGCTTGTCCGGCGCGCCATTGATGAACCAGTCGACCATGGTCATGCGCAAGCTGCGCACCCGCCTGCCCGACAGCATTCCGGTGATCGGCGTGGGCGGCATTCTGTCGGGCGCCGACGCGGTAGCGAAGATGTCGGCGGGCGCGACGCTGATCCAGTGCTACACCGGCCTGGTGTATCGCGGTCCCGAACTGGTCGGCGAATGCGTCGACGCGATCCGCCGCCGACGCGAACACCGCAGCGGCGCGGCTCCCCTGGCATGAGCCTGTCCCCGCATCAAGTACGGGGCGGGCTCTGGCGGCTGACCGCCGATGCGGACCTGCGATCGCGCAATACTTTCGCTGTCGCGGCCCGCGCGCCATGGCTGGTGGAAGTACGCGACAGCGGCGCGCTGGGCGAAGTGCTGGCGCTCCCCGAACTTCAGGGAGGCGCACCGCTGGTGCTGGGCGGGGGCAGCAACCTGCTGCTTGCCGGCAATCCCGAAACAGCGGTCTTAGCGCTCGACACCCATCGCATCGACATCATCGAAGACGATGGTGCGATGGCGATCATCCGGGTAGATGCTGGCGTGGAGTGGCATGCGCTGGTGTTGTGGACGTTGCGACAGGGATTGATGGGGTTGGAGAACCTGGCCCTGATTCCAGGCACGGCGGGCGCCGCACCCATCCAGAACATCGGCGCGTACGGTACGGAAGTCGGCGAGTTCGTCCGCGCCGTGGAAACCTGGGACCGCACCGCGGGCGCGATGACGCGGTTGGATCGCGAATCCTGC
Organism: Pseudoxanthomonas sacheonensis; assembly: GCF_031455975.1. Taxonomy (GTDB): domain Bacteria; phylum Pseudomonadota; class Gammaproteobacteria; order Xanthomonadales; family Xanthomonadaceae; genus Pseudoxanthomonas_A; species Pseudoxanthomonas_A sacheonensis_A. Next base: position 86,420 of record NZ_JAVDTT010000003.1, read on the forward strand.
GCGTTCGCCTATCGCGACAGCCTGTTCAAGCGCATGCCGGATCGCTATATCGTCACCGCCGTGGAGTTCGCCTTGCCGCGTGCGCGCGCATTGAAGCTGGACTACGCCGGCATTCCGGAGGAGCTGCAGGCGATGAACATCGCGTCGCCCACGTTCCGCGACGTGGCCGAGGCGGTGATCCGCATCCGCAGTCGCAAACTGCCGAACCCGGCCGTCATCGGCAACGCGGGCAGTTTCTTCAAGAACCCCATCGTACCGGCCGCGCTGGCCGACGAACTGCAGCAGCGACACCCTGGGCTGCCGTTGTTCCGTGGCGATGCGACCGACAATCGCAAGATCTCCGCCGCATGGATGATCGAAAACTGCGGTTGGAAGGGCTACCGCGAAGGCGACGCCGGCGTGGCCGCTTCGCATGCGCTGGTGCTGGTGAATCATGGTGCGGCGACGGGCCAAGAACTGTTGGCGCTGGCGCGGCGCATTGCGCGATCCGTGCAGGACCGATTCGGCGTGGCTATCGAGCCCGAGCCGAAGATCATCGGAGCCAATTGGCAGTAAGCGCAATGAGCAAGCTCCCCATCTCCGTCCGCGCCGCCCTGCTCATGCTGGGCAGCACGATGTTCTTCGGACTGATGGTGGTGGCGATCAGACTGGCGTCGGCCAGCCTGCATACCTTCGAGATCGCATTCTTCCGCAATTTCTTCGGCCTGATCGCCGCCTTGCCGCTATTGATCAGGCATGGGCCGGGGCTCCTGCGCACCACGCAGTTTCCAAAATACCTGTTCCGTTGCCTGATCGGGATCTGCTCGATGCTGGCCGGATTCTGGGCCATCGGCCATCTTCCGCTGGCCCAGGCGGTGTCGCTGTCGTATTCCACACCGTTGTTCGTGACCATCGCCGCCGCGGCGATGCTGGGAGAACAGGTGCGCGCTCGACGCTGGACCGCGGTGATCCTGGGCTTTATCGGTGTGCTGATCATCGTGCAACCGGGTACGGAAGGATTCAGCAGCAACTCCATCATCGCGGTTCTGGCGGCCGTGCTCAGCAGCATCGTGGCGATCCAGATCAAGCAACTATCGGCTACGGAACCGGCCGACCGCATCGTCATTTACACCACGCTGCTATGGGTGCCGATGTCGCTGCTGCCGGCGCTGGGCGTGTGGCAATGGCCGCAGGGCATCACCTGGCTCTGGGTGATCGCAGCGGGGGTGATGGGCACCGGCGGGCATATGTTGTGGACGCGCGCGCTGAAGCTGGGCGAAGTCTCCGCGCTGACCCCGATCACCTTCATGCAGTTGCCGCTGGTCGTGCTGTTCGGCTGGTGGCTGTTCGACGAGCCGCTGAATCACTGGACGCTGCTCGGCGCCGCCATCATCTTCGGCGCCAACGCCTATATCGCGCACCGCGAAGCGGTGCTGGCCCGGCGTGCCGAGTCGGACGCGCCGACTTCCGCAGCCAAGCCGGGCGAGTAGGCTGTATCTTTCATCACGGCGCTTTCCGCTGGAAAGCCTCAAACACCGAGAAAAATCGTATGGCGATGTCCGAATCCGATATCCAGAAAGGCTGGATCTACCGCACCAGCCACAACCAGGAACGCTTGGTGCTGGGCTGGGACCGCGACGGCCGTGTGGTGTACTGCTCGAAGGGCAAGGACAAGGAACGCCCGTTCCAGAATTGCCACGTGCGCGTCACCGGCCAGAAATTCGCGCAGCGCGCGATCGGCAAGGTCAGCCAGATCGAAGACCTGAAGCCCTACCTGATCGCCAACAAGGCGACCACGGTGGTGGTGCGCTGATGCGCGCAAGACCTTAGCGCTGAGCCACCAGCGCATCCGCCCGCCATGGGTGCAAAACCCGATGGAACAGCGCCAGGTACGTGCCCACCACCCATACCGTGGCGGCCATCCATCCGCCCAGGATGTCGGACGGGTAATGCACGCCCAGGTACACGCGCGAAAACCCGACCAGCAGAACGAACGCCACCATCGGCACCAGCACCGGCCAACGCCACCGCGTGTGCCAGGCCAGCAAGATCGCGGTCATAGCCAAGGTCATCGAGCCCATGGCGTGCCCGCTGGGGAAGCTGAAGGTGTCCTCGGTCAGGATGGATTCCCACAAGGTCGGCCTGTCCCGCTGGAAGAATTGCTTGCTGCCCAGGTTGAGCAGCGCCGAACCCACGAACGCGACGGCGGCGAAAGTCGCTTCACGCCAACGTTTGGTCAACACGATGGCCAGCACCACAGCAACGTCGATAGCGACCACGCCTTCGTAGCCCGCGGTGGAGACCGCGGCGAAGAACCGGTCCATGCGCGGCCCCGCCCAGGCATGCGCGCCCCACAACAGCGGATCGTCGAACACGAACCGCTCCAGTTGGTGCACTTCGTCGGCTAGCTCGGCGAATATCCACAACGGCAGTAGCACACCCAGGAACAACAGCATGATGCGCCGTCCGTTGCGCTGCAGTAGTCCCGCGACGGCCCGCGCGCCGCGCGCGGCCGTACTACGCAACGCTTCGCGCATAACGCTTTTCGACGTAGCCGTCGATGAGGGCGACGAATTCCTGGGCGATGTTCTCCCCACGCAGCGTCACCGCCTTTTCGCCATCGATGAAGACCGGAGCGGTCGGCGCTTCGCCGGTGCCTGGCAGGGAAATGCCGATATTGGCGTGGCGCGATTCGCCAGGGCCGTTCACCACGCAACCCATCACCGCCAGAGTCATGTTCTCGGCGCCCGGATGGCTGACCTTCCATTCCGGCATCTTCGCGCGCACGTGGTTCTGCACCACGCCCGCCAGCTCCTGGAAGAATTCCGAAGTCGTGCGTCCGCAACCCGGACAGGCGGTGACCATGGGCGTGAACGCGCGCAGGCCGGTGGTCTGCAGCAGCTCCTGCGCCACGATGACTTCCTGGGTGCGCGACTGGCCCGGTTCCGGCGTCAGCGAGATGCGGATGGTGTCGCCGATCCCTTCCTGCAGCAGCACCGCCAACGCCGCCGAGGACGCGACGATGCCCTTGCTGCCGATGCCGGCTTCGGTGAGGCCCAGATGCAATGCGAAATCCGAACGCTGGGCCAGGTCGCGGTACACGGCGATGAGTTCCTGCACGCCGCTGACCTTGCAACTCAGCACGATGCGTTCGCGCGGCAGGCCGATCTCGACCGCGCGTTCGGCCGAATCCAGCGCCGAGCGGATCAGCGCTTCGCGCAGCACCAGGCTGGCTTCCCAGGGTTCGGCGCGCTGCGCGTTCTCGTCCATCAGCTGCGCGGCCAGCGACTGATCCAGCGAACCCCAGTTCACGCCGATGCGCACGGGCTTGTCGTATTTCAGCGCGAACTCGATCAGTTGCGCGAACTGGGTGTCTTTCTTGCGGCCGAAACCGACATTGCCCGGGTTGATGCGGTATTTGGCCAAGGCTTCGGCGCAGGCTGGTTCGTTAGTCAGCAAGGTATGGCCGTTGTAGTGGAAATCGCCGATCACCGGCACCTCCACGCCCATCATCCGCAGCTTCTCGACGATATGCGGCACCGCCGCGGCGGATTCGGGATTATTCACCGTGACCCGCACCAGTTCCGAACCCGCGCGCCAGAGTTCGGCGACCTGCTTCACGGTGGAAGCGACATCCGCCGTATCGGTGTTGGTCATGGACTGCACCACCACCGGATGGCCGCCGCCTACGGTGACCGCGCCCACCTGTACCGCGCGGTTGATGCGTCGAGGCGAGGGGCCGGCTTCGAGAGGGAGCTTGCAGGGAGCGAGATCGTTCATAGCCGCCATTTTAGACCGTTCCGCCCATTTCTCCCCTCGCGCACCTTTCCGCCAGTGAAACGGCTGGGTTAGGGCCAGATAACGCTATTGGGAAGGGCCACGCCACCGCTGAGTGCGCGTGGGGCAAGAAGGAATGAGGAAGTGTATGTCGATACACGACCGAATGAGGACGCCGCCCCGCGTGCACTCAGCGGTGGCCCTTCGGGTTGCTTGTCCCAGGCCGCCAGACGCTCGCGCGCGGCTTGAACAGGCGGCCAGCCTGTCGCGGCGCCACGCACGAACGCCTGGCGGCCTGGGACAAACAACGTGACCCTTCCCAATAGCGTTATCAGGCCCTAGGTTAGCGGGATGATCCAGGACCCCGCCCGCGACATCCTCACCCCCACCCAGCTCAATACACTGGCGCGCGACCTGCTGGAAAGCGCCTTCCCGCTGGTCTGGGTGGAAGCCGAACTGGGCAATGTCACCCGCCCCGCCTCGGGGCACCTTTATTTCACCCTGAAGGACGCGCGCGCGCAGGTGAAGTGCGCGATGTTCAAGCCCAAGAGCCAGTGGCTGAAGTTCGTGCCGCGCGAGGGCCTGCGCGTGCTGGGACGCGGACGCCTGACCCTGTACGAGGCGCGGGGCGACTACCAGTTGGTCATGGACCATCTGGAGGAAGCCGGCGAAGGCGCGCTGCGCCGCGCCTTCGATGAGCTGAAAGCGAAGCTGACGGCCGAAGGGCTGTTCGACGAAGATCGCAAGCGTCCCCTGCCCGCCCATGTGCGGCGCCTGGCCGTCATCACTTCGCCCAGCGGCGCGGCGGTGCGCGATGTATTGAGCGTGCTGGGACGACGCTTTCCCTTGCTGGAAGTCGATGTGCTGCCGGTACAGGTGCAGGGCGAAACGGCGGCGGCGCAGATCGCCGCGATGCTCAAACGCGCTGCGGCTTCCGGCCGATACGACGTGGTCCTGCTGACGCGCGGCGGCGGTTCGCTGGAGGACTTGTGGGCCTTCAACGACGAGCAACTGGCGCGCGCGATCGCCGCTTCGCCGGTGCCGGTGGTGTCGGCGGTCGGCCACGAGACCGATTTCAGTCTCGCCGATTTCGCCGCCGATCTGCGCGCACCCACGCCATCGGTCGCTGCCGAACTGCTGGTTCCCAACCGCAGCGACCTGCTCACGCGTCTGCAGGGATTGCAACGCCGCATGTCCGCCTTGCAGTTGCAGTCGCTGCGCCAATCGATGCAACGCGCCGACCGTGCCGTGCTGCGCCTGCAAGCCATGCGCCCGCAAGCGCGTCTGCAACTGCTGCAACGGCGACGGCTGGAAGCGCATCGACGGCTGGAATCCGCATGGCGCGAACAATTGGAACGTCGCCACGCCTCACTGCGTCACGCCGCCGCCGTCTTGCGATCCAACCAGCCGCAACGGCGCGTGGCGAGCTTGCGGGAAAACCTGCTGTCGTTGGCGCAACGGGCGCAAGCCGCCACCGCCCGCACCCTGCAACGCGATGCTCTGGAGCTGCGTGGATTGGCGCGTTCGCTCGAAGCCGTAAGTCCGCTGGCGACCATCGCGCGCGGCTATTCCATCCTGCAGGACGATGCTGGGCGCATCGTGCGCAGCGTGCGGGAGACGACGACGGGAGACCGGCTCACCGCACGTCTCCACGATGGCACCTTGAAGGTGCACGTCGAAGAATCCGATGCCTAGTGCACCGGTGCGGTGCGTTGGAAAGCGCCGCTGTGCTTCGTTGAAAACGTTATCAATGCGAATGTAATCGCGCATACGCCGCGATCTGCCGTTTTCCTGCTCCATTTCCCATTACTAATTGTTGTGGAAATGTTATTACTCGCATCAGGTTGTCATGACCTTGTCATGTGACCGTGCATGACAAGGCGTGCGACCTATCGATTCGTTCTCAACGGATTATCGAGGAAGGCACTGTCCCGAAAAACCGGAAGGACGGGTTACCGGAGGGGAAATCTCACTGCACCGGGATTTGTTTTTTTAACCAGGACTCCCGAGCCAACACTGATCGCAGCCACAGCCGGGGGCGCCTGACACCATCCATCGACTAAGGGGCATCATTACCAATGAATGTGATCAAGAAGAACAACCGACGGCTGGCGCACACGCCGCTCGCACACGGCGTGAAATGGGCCTTAGCCATCGCCGCTCTGTCCATCGCCGGCGTGGCCGCCGCGCAGGAGCAGACGCCAGCCTCTACGACAGATCAGTCCCAGGACGCCACCACTCTGGAAACGGTGTCGGTGCTGGGCTCGCGTACCAAGCCGCGTACCGAAGCCAGTTCGGCGGTGCCCATCGATATCCTGAGCGGCGAAGAATTCCACAACCAGCCATCGGTCGACGTACTCGACAAGTTGCGCACCCTGGTACCCTCGTTCAACGTCAGCACGATTCCGATCGACGACGCTGCCTCCCTAGTGCGCCCAGCCAACCTGCGCGGCCTGCCGCCGGACAATACGCTGGTACTGGTGAACGGCAAGCGCCGCCACCGCGCGGCGGTTATCACTTTCCTCGGCCACGGCTTGTCCGACGGCTCGCAGGGTCCGGACATCTCGGTGTTCCCGTCGCTGGCGCTGGAGCAGGTGGAAGTCCTGCGCGACGGTGCCGCGGCGCAGTACGGTTCGGACGCCATCGCCGGCGTGATCAACTTCGGCCTTAAGAGACTGGACCACGGCGGCACCGTGGAAGCCTTCGGCGGCGAGTACTACGAAGGCGATGGCTTCACCCAGCAGTACAGCGCGCAGGTCGGCCTGCCGTTGACCGCGAACGGTTTCGCCACGCTTACCGCCGAATGGCGCAGCGCCGATCCGACCTCGCGCAGCGTGCAGCGCGACGATGCCGCGGCCGTCGCAGCCGCCGGCTATCCGGACGTGCGCAACCCGGCGCAAATCTGGGGTTCGCCCGAAGTCCATGAGGACATGAAGTTCGTCGCCAACTTCGGCATCTCCGGCGAGAGCGTCGATTTCTACGGCTTCGGCAACTACGCCAAGCGCGACGTCGAGGGCGGCTTCTATTACCGCAATCCGACCACGCGCAGCGGTGTGTTTTCGAATGACGGCGGTAATACCCTGCTGATCGGCGACTTGAATACCGCCAACGCGGTGACCTGCCCGACCATCGCGCTGCGCGATGGCAGCGGCACCTTGCTGCCGTACGCCACGGTCGCAGCTGGGCTCGCCGCGCTGCCGGCGGAGTGCTTCACCTTCCTCTCGCAGTTCCCTGGCGGCTTCACTCCGCAGTTCGGCGGCAGGATGGAAGACCAATCGCTCGTCCTCGGCGTCAAGGGCGTGTGGGGCGACAGTTGGCATTGGGACCTGAGCGGCAGCTATGGCCGCAACGAGATCGAGTTCTACATGCTGAACACGATCAATGCCTCGATGGGGCCCGATCAGCCGGGCGACAATGAGTTCGCTCCTGGCGGCAATACGCAGACCGAGACCAACTTCAATTTCGACCTGGCCAGAGATTTCGACACCGGCTTCACCAGTGGACCGCTGAGCCTGGCGATGGGCGCGGAATGGCGCAAGGAAGAGTTCGAGATCCGCGCCGGCGATATTTCCTCGTACGCGATCGGGCCGTTGGTTTCGCAGGGTTTCTCCCTAGGCTCCAACGGCTTCAACGGTTTCAATCCGCGCACGGCCGGCAGCCACAGCCGCGACAACTGGGCGGTCTATATCGACGCCGAAGCTCCGTTCACCGACAAGTTCAGGCTAGCGGCGGCGGTGCGGCATGAGGATTTCAGCGACTTCGGCGGCACCACCAACTGGAAGCTGACCGGCCGCTATGACTTCACCGAAAGCTTCGCGGTGCGCGGTGCGGTCAGCACCGGTTTCCGCGCGCCGACGCCCGGCCAGGCCAACGCCGAGCAGGTGACCACTTCCTTCATCAATGGCCAGCTGCGTGACACGGCAGTCCTGTCGCCGAACAACCCGATCGCCCAATTCTACGGCGCCGAGCCGCTGACACCGGAAGAGTCGAAGAATGCATCGCTGGGCCTGGTGTGGAATAGCGGCGGTTGGCTGGTCACGGCCGACTGGTACCAAATCAAGACAGAGGACCGCATCGCCCTCAGCACTTTCTTCACCGTGACCGACGCGGATCGCGCGGCGCTGGTTGCCGGCGGCAATCCTGAGGCAGCGTCGATCAGCGAGGTTCAATTCTTCGTCAACGACTTCGACACCACCACCAGCGGCGTCGACCTTGTCGCCAGCTACGACAGCGAGCACTTCGGCGGCAAGACCACCTACTCGCTGGCGGCCAACTGGAACAAGACCAAGGTCGATGACTTCACCCCGGGCATCATCACCCCGATCCGGATCAAGAAGCTGGAAGAATCGCTGCCCAGCGCAAAGGGTTACCTAAGCGTCAACCACCAGCGCGAGGTGTTCCATGCCAATGTCCGCGTGAACTACTACGGCTCGTTCTTCGAGGATCATCTGGACGACGGCGGCCTGCCGATCAACGGCGACAGCGCGGTGACGGTGGATGCCGAGATCGGCTGGAAGCTCGCTTCGGGCCTGTACTTCGACCTCGGCGCTCAGAACCTGTTCGACAAAGTGCCGGACGACAATCCTTGGGCCGGCATTGCCGGTGCGAAGTATCCGGTGCATGCGCCGTATGGTTTCACCGGCGGCTTCTACTACGCGCGCGTGGGTTGGAAGTTCTGAGTCGCATCCTTGTTCCTGTAAGGCAAAAAGCCCCGCTTCGGCGGGGCTTTTTTTGTTGCACTCGGCATCGGCGATGCATGGGTGGCAGCGCCTCCACCGCCACTGCCAGCCGGTGTCGCTCCGGCATCGGCCTTTCGCAGGCGATCCTTGTAACCCCACTCCCGGGCTTGCCGCGTTGAACTCCTCATCCACCACGGGAGATCCGCCATGCAACGCCGCCTGCCCCGCAAGACCCTGCCCCACAACGCAATGCTCTGCGCCAGCCTGATCGCCATCGCCACCATAAGCGGCTGCAAATCCAGCCCCGAAACCGCCGCCGAGACCCCGGCCGATGCTTCCGTGCTGCAAGAAGCGGCATTGGACCGCGTGGAAGTCAGCGGTAGCCGTATGAAGCGCGCTGACTTGGAACGGCGCCAGGTTGCCGACGCTGCGAAGGGGAATCTCGCTTATGCGCCACCGCCGCCTCCGGCGCCCGCGATGGCCTATGCGGCGTCCGGCAGCGGAGTCCATTTGCGGGTCGCACCGGCCTATGTGCAGGCCGAACCGGGCAACACCGAAAAATATGCCGACCGCACCGACAACCCCGTGCACCGCACCAGCGAACAGCCTGTTTCCACGTTTTCCGTCGACGTCGACACCGGCAGCTACAGCAACGTGCGCCGCATGCTCGCGCAAGGCGTACGGCCTCCAGCGGACTCGGTGCGCGCCGAGGAATTCATCAACTACTTCAGCTATCAGCATCCCGCTCCGGCCAACCGCAACGTCCCCTTCCGCGTCACCACCGAGCTGGCGGCCGCACCTTGGAGCGGTCAGCGCCAGTTGCTGATGATCGGCATCAAGGGTTACGACGTTCCCAAGGCGACGCTGCCACCTTCCAATCTGGTGTTCCTGATCGATACTTCCGGCTCGATGGATTCGCCGGACAAGTTGCCGCTGCTCAAGCAGGCGTTCTCGATGCTGGTGCCGCAGCTGCGCGAACAGGACCGCGTGTCCATCGTGGTCTACGCCGGTTCCGCAGGGCTCGTGTTGCCGCCCACCCCCGGCGATCGGCATGAGGAAATCCTGGCGGCGCTCGATCGCCTGCAGGCCGGCGGCAGCACCAACGGCGGCGATGGGATACAGCTCGCTTACGCCATGGCCAAGCAGTCTTACCTGAAGGACGGCGTCAACCGCGTGATCCTGGCCACCGACGGCGATTTCAACGTCGGAACCGTCAGCCAGGAAGCGCTTGAAACGCTGGTGGGCGACCAGCGCAAATCCGGCATAGCGCTGACTACGCTGGGCTTCGGACAGGGCAACTACAACGACAGCATGGCCGAACGCCTGGCCGACGTGGGCGACGGCAACCACGCCTACATCGACACGCCGCAGGAAGCGCGCAAGGTGCTGGTCGAGGAAATGCAAGCGACGCTGCTGACCATCGCCCGCGACGTGAAGATCCAGATCGAGTTCAACCCAGCATTGGTTTCCGAATACCGCCTGATCGGTTACGAAAACCGCCTGTTGAACCGCGAGGATTTCGCCAACGACAAGGTCGACGCCGGCGACATCGGCGCGGGCCACGAAGTCACCGCGCTTTACGAGATCACGCCCGCCGGTTCCGCAGCGAACCGCCTGCCCGCGCTGCGCTACGGAAAACACAAACCAGAGGCCGCCGGCGACGCCAACGAACTGGCGCACCTCCGCTTGCGCTACAAACTGCCCGGCGCCGACAACAGCCGCTTGATCGAGACTCCGATCCTGCGCTCATCGCTGACAGCGCAACCCAGCCAGTCGCTACGCTTCGCCAGCGCCGTATCGGCCTATGCCGATCTGCTGCGGGGTGGCACTCATGTCGAAAAATGGAGCTGGAACGACGTGGCCGAAGCCGCGCGCGGTGCGCAGGGCGAGGACCGTTACGGACTGCGCAAGGAATTCGTCGAACTGGTCGGCCAGGCTCGCCAGATCGTTTCGAACGAAGGCAAAACACCGGCAATCGCCGGCGAATAAGGTCTCGGATTCGCACTAGGCGTGCGACGCGGGATGCGGTGGCCGACGGATCGGCCATCGCACTCCTTCGTCAATCCCAATTGGGGTGCATCGGCGCCGCCGGCAACCCGCCGATCTGCGCCGCGGGCCGGCCCAGCAAATAGCCCTGCCCGTAACTGCAGCCCAGCTCGATCAACGCCTGGCGCTGCTCCTCGGTCTCCACGCCTTCGGCGATGGTGTCGATGCCCAGGGTGTTGGCCAGGGCGAGGATCGCGCGCACCAGAGCCAGGCTTTCCGGCCTGCCCTCGCCGCCGATACCGGCGATGAAGCTGCGGTCGATCTTCAATACCGATATCGGGAAACGGTGCAGGTACGAAAGCGCAGAGAAACCGGTGCCGAAATCATCCAGCTGGGCCAGGATTCCGTGCTGGCGCAGCGTGCGCAGGGTGCGCAAGGTGCGAGGCGCGTCGTCCAGCAACGCCACTTCGGTGATCTCCACGCGCATGCGCGCGGGATCCGCGCCCACCGCGTAGAACATGGCCAGCAGCCGGTCGGCGAAGTCCGGCGAACGGAAATGCCGCGGCGACACGTTGACCGATATGTAACCCTCGCCGCCGCGCGCCAGTTGTCCGACCACCTGTTCGTACAGCAGCCAGTCCACCTGTTCGATCAACCCGCTGTCCTCGCCCAGGCTGATGAATTCGGCGGGCAGCAGCAGGCCGCGGCGCTCGTGCTGCCAGCGCAACAGCGCCTCGTGGCCGATGACGGCGCCATCTTCCAGGCGTTTGATCGGTTGGTAGAACGGCAGAAAATCGTGATTGTTGATGGCCCGGCGCAGATCGGCTTCCAGGTCCAGGCTCTGCATCGCCTCTTCGCGCATCGCCTCGTCGAACACCGCATAGCGGTCGCGGCCCTGCGCCTTGGCGCGGTACATCGCCGCATCCGCATCGCGCAACAACTCTTCGCCGTTGCGGTAGCGCGGATGCCAGGCGGCGATGCCCAGGCTGGCCGAGGGAAAGAGTTCGCGTCCCGCGACCCACATGGGCCGGCCCAGTACCGACAGGATGCGCTGGGACAGATCGCGCGCGCTTTCCAGGCCATCGGCGTATTCGATGAGGATCGCGAACTCGTCGCCGCCCAGGCGCGACACCACATCGTTGCCGCGCACCGTGGAAGTGATGCGTCGCGATACCTCCACCAGCAGTTCGTCGCCGGCCGCGTGACCGATACTGTCGTTGACCAGTTTGAAACGGTCCAGGTCCAGGAACAGAACCGCGAATTCCTGCCCATCGCCGTGGCGAGCGCGATTGATGGCCGCAGACAGGCGATCCAGCAGATGCGGGCGATTGGGTAGGCCCGTGAGTCCGTCATGGGTGGCCTGGTGGGTCAGACGCTGCTCTGCGCGCAAGCGTTCGCCCATCTGCGCCAGCAGCTTGGCATTCGTTTCGGCCAGCTCGTGGGTGCGATCGTCGACCCGCCGCTCCAGCTCAGCATGCGCGGCACGCAGATGTTGCTGTGCGCGTTGCTTGGCCAGGCCGTTGCCGATGTTGTGGGCGACGAAGGTGAGCAGATTCTGGTCGTGCGGGCTGAAGCTGACGTCCGGCGAATAGCTCTGCACCGCGATGACGCCCACCACTTCCTCGTCGCGATACAGCGGCACGCCCAGCCAGCTGTAGGCATGCGGACCGTACTCGTGCACTTTGCCTTGAGCACCCAGTTCGGCCAGCTTGGCGCGGTCGGCCAGAAGGGGGCGGCAGCTGGCGATGACGTGCTCGGTCAAACCGTTGGTCAGCTTGCGCGACAGCCGCATCGGATCGCGTTCGTCGATCGAATACGGGAAATCCAGCGTTTCTCCGTCGTCGGACAGCAGTGCGATGTAGAAATTGCGCGCGTAGATCAGCTCGTCCACGACCGCGTGCACATCGGCGTAGAAGCGTTCCAGATTCTCCGAGTTGATCGCCAGCTCGGCGATGCGGAATAGCGCGCGCTGCAGTTTCTCGGCGCGTTTACGCTCCAGGATTTCGGCCTGCAGCTCGCGGTTGGCGCGTTGCAGTTCATGGGTGCGCGCCTCGATACGGCGCTCCAGATCCACATGCGCGTGCTTGCGGTCCAGCGCGGTGAGGATGTGCTGGGCCACATAACCGAGCAACGCACGGTCCTCATCGGCATAGCTGCCCGGCGTGTCGTAGCTCTGCACCACGATGGCCCCGCAGACGCGGTCCTCGCGGCGCATCGGCACGCCCAGCCAGTCCAGGCTGTCGGGGCCGTGCGAGGGATCGCGCACCACGCCCATTTTCTGCCGCACCGCGGTGGAAGGTCCGCGCACCGGCTGGCCATGGCGCAGCAGGGCGAAGGTCATGCTGTTGGGCATTTCCTCTTCGGTGAATTCCCGTTCGGGATCGGCGACATAAGTGTCTTTCTGGTCCACGAAGTGCAGGAAGCGCACACTGCGGCGCTGATCGTCGTAGAGCACGATGTAGCAGTTGTCGGCGGACATCAGCGAGCCGACCACCGCATGGATGCGCCTGAGCATTTCCGGCATTTCCAGATCGGCGCTGGCTAGGTCGGCGATCTCGTACAACGCCTGCTGCAGGCGCTTGGATTTTTCCAACGACACGATCCGCGCCTGCGCGCGGGACGAATCCAACGTGGCCATCACCAAGGTCTTGGCCAGCGTCAACCAGGACTGGCGCTCGCCGCCGGTCAGGGGCGACGGCATCGCAGCCGCTACGGCCATGCGCGCATTGCCGTCCGCGTTGTCCCAAGCATGGACCACGCTTTGGGCCTCGTCGGTTTCGGCATCCGGGTCAGACAAGGCCAGTTCGGCGCTTCGGCGCAGGCCGGCGCTTCCGCCGGGAGCCATCGAGCCGCCGCTGCCCAGCGCCCAGTCGCGCCAGCACACCGCAACCGAAGCGCCCGTCGGCAGCAGGTCGCGCAGGATCGCTACGATGCGATCCATGGGCGAAACCGCCAGCACCGGCGCACGGGCGGTCTGGCCCACGGACAAGTCGTTGAGGGAAGCTTCCGCGGCATCGATGGTAGGCAGTTGCACGGATTCCCCGAGAATGGACGTAAGGACGCGATACGCGGTCCTTGCGTCTCTAGCAGGGAAACCCCATCCCCTTCAGGTGGACGTTATCAGGTTCCATGAACAGCGCCATGGTTCCGGCGGTTTCCGCGCCACTTCCCTTCCTATACGGATTGCCCGCCTCCTGGCGGCCAGCCCGCAACCGTGCGCGTGGCTATGCGGATTGTGGCCCAAGCCTTACGCTTGCCAGGGTGAACGACTTCTCAGAACCTGCAGACGAGACGCTGATGCTGGCCTACGCGGGCGGCGATATGACAGCGTTCGAGCAGCTTTACGCGCGCCACCGTACCCGCCTGTACCGGTTCCTGCTGCGTCAGCTGCGGGATCAGGCGTTGGCGGACGAGTTCTTCCAGGACATCTGGCAGCGGGTGATCACCGCGCGCGAGGGCTGGAAACCGGAAGCGGCCTTCACGACCTGGCTATTCCGCATCGCGCACAATCGCCTCACCGACCACTGGCGGGCGCTCAAGCACCGGCCACCCGCGCCGGCGGATGGAGATGAACGCGCCGCAAGGGTGGCGGATCCGGATACGCCCGAACGCGTCCTGTCCGATTTCGAGCAACGGCGGCGCCTGCAGATGGCCTTGGCAGAGCTTCCGGACGACCAGCGCGAGGTGCTGCAGCTGCGTCTGGAGCAGGAACTGACCCTGGAGGAAATCGGCGAGATCACCGGCGTAGGCCGGGAAACTGTCAAATCGCGGTTGCGTTACGCGATGGACAAGCTGCGCGCGAGATTGAGCGAATGAAATTCTACCCCCCCGAACCCCTGACTCCGGAGGAGCGCGAGCTGGCGCAGCTGACCGCGCAGCTGGGACCGCAAGGCGAACCCTCGACGGCGCTGGATGCACGGATCCTGGCCGCCGCGCACGCCGCGCTGGACCGCAAGCAGCCCTCCCGCCGCAAGCCGCGCTGGCCGGTGGCCATGGGCCTGGCTGCCTCGGTGATCTTCGCCGTGGGCATCGCCTGGCAACTGCGGCCGCTACAGCAGGCGCCGGTGCTGGCGTCGGCGGAAGCGCCGATGCCTGCCGCCGCTGCCGAGCCGGAGGCCGTCATGGCCGATAGCGCCCCCGGCAGCCCTTCCGTGCCGCCCGAGGCCGCCATGGCGGACGACAAGGCCGCCGCCGCAGCGGCGGCTCCTGCCTATGAAGAGGCAGCGCAAGCGCCGCCACCGGTCAAAAACCTGGCCCCACCCTCGGAGCAACGAGTGGACCGGCCACGGCAGATCGACCGCTCCGCAACACGGGCATCCGAGCCCTCCAGACGACAGGCACAGGTCGCCGGCAACCTCGGCGCGGGCGCACCTCCGCCTCCCGCCCCACCCGCTCCTGCAGCCATGGCTGCCGCTGCACCCGCTGCCGAACCCTCGGTTTCCTTCGCACCGGATCCGCACGACGCTTACTCGTACTCGGCGCGCGACGCGGCGGCCGACAGTGCCGTCCCCAACGCCGGATTGCTTGCCGAAAAGCCGCGGGCCGAAGCACTGGCCGAGGCAAAGGCGGCGCGGGCCAATGCTTCGGCTCGTCAGAAGGAAGGCGCTTCACTGGACCGTATAGAGGTGACCGGCTCGCGCCTGAAGCGCACCGACTTGCAGGTGCCGGTTTCCGACGACGCCCAACTGCCGGTCAACGAATGGCTGGAGCGCGTGCGCACCCGCTACGGGTTGGGCGACGCCGGCGCGGCCAAGCAAAGCCTGCTGCTGTTCGTGAAGGACCACCCCAGCGAACCCGTGCCGGGCGACCTGGAACCCTTGCTGGAAGAATGACCGACACTCTGGCTACGTCGGCGACGCATCTGCTCGAGGTCAAGCACAGCCGGTTCATCGCCCAGGCCGCACCCGCGACCGCTCCGGAAGCCGCGTTGGCTTTCCTCGCCCAGGTCTCCGATCCCGACGCCACGCACAACTGCTGGGCTTACCGCATCGGCACGGAATACCGCTCCAGCGATGATGGCGAACCTGCCGGCACCGCAGGCCGCCCGATCCTGGCCGCGATCGAGGGCCAAGGCTGCGACCAGGTCGTGGTGGTGGTCACTCGTTGGTACGGCGGAATCAAGCTGGGCGCAGGCGGTCTGGTCCGCGCGTACGGCGGCGCCGCTGCCGAATGCCTGCGTCTGGCCGAACGCCGCGTGCTGGTGGAGATGCGCGAGGTCGGATTCAACTGCGCCTTCGACGATCTGGGCAGCGTGCATGCCGCCCTGCCGGTCTACGGCGCGGAAAAACTGGCCGAGAATTTCGACGAAACCGGCGCCGTCCTGCGCATCAGCTTGCCCGCCGATCGCGCGGACGCCTTGAAAACGCACCTGCGCGACGCCACCCGTAACCGTGTGCGCTTCGCCGAATCGGATTCTGAATGACTTCTCCTGCTGTTGAATCCACCGCTGTTGAGTCCGCCGATGCGGGCTCCGCCCCGTCCGTTCCCGTCGTCGCCGCAGCCAAGCCGAAACCACGTCTGGGCAGCCTGCGTGCTCTGTGGCCGTTCGTTCGCCAGCACCTGGGTCTATTCATCGCCTGGCTGATCGCGCTGGCGGTGGCATCCGCGGCCACGCTGCGGCTTCCGATAGCCGTGAAGCACATTATCGATCAAGGCTTCACCAGCAGCACGAACGTCGATCAGGCCTTCCTCGCTCTTTTTGGAGTCACCTTGGTTCTCGCCCTGGCCAGCGCGAGCCGGTTCTACTTCGTTTCCCTCCTCGGCGAGCGGGTCGTCGCCGATCTGCGAAGAAAGCTGTATTCGCATCTGATCTCGCTGGGGGCGGGATTCCACGACAGGACAAGAAGCGGAGAGCTGGTGTCGCGCCTTTCTGCCGACAGCGAACTTTTGCGCAATGTCGTAAGCACCAGCATGTCGGTCGCGCTCCGCAGCACGGTCACGTTTATCGGCGGAATCGTCATGTTGTTCGTGACAAGCCCGCGCCTGGCCTCATTCGCGTTGCTGGGAATTCCCGTCGCGGTTCTGCCGATAATCATCGGCAGTCGGCGATTGGGCAAAGCGGCCCGCGCCAGCCAGGACCGCGTTGCGGACGCGAACACGCTTGCAAGCGAAAGCCTGGGCGCCGTGCGGACCGTTCAGGCCCACGCTCGCGAATCCTACGAAAGCGCGCGCTTCGGAAGCGCAGTCGATATTGCGGTCGACACCGCTCGAAAGCGGATCCGGGCGCAAGCATGGGTGACTGCCGCAGCCATCACGCTCATTTTCGGAGCGCTTGTCCTCATGCTCTGGTCAGGCGCCCATGACGTCATCGCGGGCCGTTTGAGCGGCGGCACGCTTGGCCAGTTCGTTTTCTATGCGCTATTCGTCGGTGGCTCGGTCAGCGCGCTGGCCGAGGTCTGGAACGATCTGCAACGCTCGGCCGGAGGCATGGGCCGAATCAGCGAACTGCTGCAGGAAACCTCGGACATAGTCGCGCCCGCCCATCCACGCGCATTGCCGGCGCCGCTGCACGGCGACATCCGTTTCGACAACGTGGTCTTCCACTACCCTTCGCGCCCCGATCTGCCCGCGCTGGACGGCTTCGATCTGGAGGTTCGTCCCGGCGAAACCGTCGCGCTGGTCGGCCCGTCCGGCGCGGGCAAGAGCACGGTGTTCTCGATGCTGTTGCGCTTCCACGACGCGCAATCCGGCGGTATTCGCATCGACGGCGTGGATTTGCGCGAACTGGACCCGGCCGAACTGCGCGAACACATCGCTCTGGTGCCGCAGCAGCCCACGATCTTCGCCGCCAGCGCCGCCGAAAACATCCGTTACGGAAAACTCGACGCCACCGAAGCGCAGCTGCAAGCGGCCGCCGAATCGGCAGAGGCCGACGATTTCATCCGCGAACTGCCGGAGGGTTTCGCCAGCGAACTTGGCGAACGCGGCGCCCGCCTCTCCGGCGGCCAGCAACAACGCATCGCCATTGCCCGCGCCCTGCTGAAGGACGCGCCCATCCTACTGCTGGACGAAGCGACCAGCGCGTTGGACGCGCAGAGCGAACGCGCCGTGCAAAATGCACTGGAACGCCTGATGCAAGGCCGCACCACCCTGGTCATCGCCCACCGTCTGGCGACCGTGCTCAAGGCCGACCGCATCGTGGTCATGGACCGCGGCCGCATCGTCGCGCAGGGCACGCACGCGGAATTGATCGCCCAGGATGGGCTTTACGCCGAGCTGGCTCGACTGCAATTCATCGATTGATCAAACCGAAAGCAAGAGCTCGCGCCGAGACGGCGCTCCCACCAACTCCGCGCGAGGTGGGAGCGCCGTCCCGGCGCGAGCTCTTACATCGGCGCCAGTGAATCCCTGCCGGAAGCCAGCCAATACTCCTATTTTCCATTGCTGTAGACGATAGGAGACTTTGCCGGTCGAATTATTCCGAGCGGCGGCGTCATGTCGTCTTCATCTTGCAAGCTCCGAACAGGCCGTACTTCCGAGAGCGGTGGCTACTACCTGCTGACCAGCTGTTGTCGTGATCGCATTGCTTTTTTTAGCGATCCCGAGTCGGCACGTACCGTGCTCGGCAGCGCGCACTGGCTGGATCAACAACGGATAATCGATCTTATGGCGATCGTGGTGATGCCGGATCACGTGCATCTGGTCCTTGGGCTGGGTGAATCCCTGCTTCCCGAAGTTATGCATCGATTCAAAAGCTATACCTCCCACGCCATCGCGAAGGCCACAGGAGCCGATGGGGGTATCTGGCAACGCGGCTACCATGATCGTGGAATAGGCGATGAGTCCGCCCTGCGGGCGCAGATGGAGTATTGCCTGTTGAATCCCGTGCGGGCCGGACTTGCGGAGAATTTCCGCGATTACGCGTATTGGTGGTGTCGTTGGGAAGTCTGATCGGACCGCTCAAAGAGTAAAGATCAAGAGCTCGCGCCGAGACGGCGCTCCCACCCAGCTTTCGCCTAGCGTGGGAGCGCCGTCTCGGCGCGAGCTCTTTGCAACGATCGCTCAGCCGGCTTGCGTCTGCAACGCGGCGGAAACGCGCGGCGGTCGGCTCGGCCACGCATGCCGCAGGATCCGCCATATCACCTGACCGAACTGTTTAGGCAACGAACCGGTGTTGTAGTGCTGGCCATAGCGCGCGCAGATGGCTTTCACTTCCGGTGCCATTTCGGCGTAGCGATTGGCGGGAATGTCCGGATAGAAGTGGTGCTCGATCTGGTGGCTCAGGTTGCCCGACATCACGTTGAGCAATCGGCCGCCGGCCAGATTGGAGGAGCCGCGCAGTTGGCGCTGGTACCAATGGCCGCGCGATTCGTTGCGGATGGATTCCTTCGGAAAGGTTTCCGCATCGGCGGTGAAGTGGCCGCAGAAAATGATGGTGAAGGTCCAAAGGTTGCGCAGCAGGTTGGCCACCACGTTGCCCGCCAGCACGGCCAGGAAGAACGGACCGGCCAGCAGCGGGAACACCACGTAGTCCTTCAGCACCTGCCGCAGCATCTTCTTACCCACCGGCTTGAACGCCTTGCGCATCTGCGCATTGCTGGTCTTGCCTGCCCACCAGCGGCCTAGTTTCAGATCCTGGATCGCCACGCCCCACTCGAACAGCAGCGCGAACACCACCGCGATGAAGGGCTGCAGCAGAAAGAACGGGCGCCAGCGCTGTTCCGGGAAGATGCGCAGCAGCCCGTAACCGATGTCGTCGTCCATGCCGCGCACGTTGGTGTAGGTGTGGTGCTGGAAGTTGTGCGTCTTGCGCCAGCTGGCGCTGGTGCCGGCGATGTCCCACTCGTAGGTTTTGCCGTTGAGGTGGGGGTCGTTCATCCAGTCGTATTGGCCATGGATGACGTTATGACCCAGTTCCATGTTCTCCAGGATCTTGGACAACGCCAGCATCAATACGCCGGCGATCCAGGTCGCCCAGAACAAACCGGCGAAGGCCAGCGGCAACGAGGCGAACAGCAGCACGCGTCCGCCGATCTCCGTATAGCGCACCGCCTTGACGATGCCGCGGATGTAGTCGGCATCGCGCTGTCCGAGCGTGGCGATGGCGCGCGCGCGCACGGCATCCAGTTCGGCGGCAAAACCTTCGAGCTCGGGAGCGGTCAGCGATCGGTTGCGAGGATTCTGGTTCATGGTCTTCATCAGAGGTCGAGCACAAGGTCGGTGCTGGCGCTGCTGATGCAGAGCTTCAGCGCGGAAACAGGGTCGCGGGCCAATTCGCCGGTATGCAGATGACGGGTAACGCCTGAGGACTTTCCACAAGCGCAGGTATTGCAGATGCCCATGCGGCAGCCGGAAGCCGGCTTGAATCCTTCGGCTTCCAGCGCGGTCAACAGCGACTGGCCGCGCGGCAGCGTGAGCGTGCGGCCGCTAGAGGCCAGGGTGACCTGCACGCTGCCCGAGTCTTCGATCGCCCGCGGCGGCGGAGAAAAAGCTTCCGCATGGAAAGATTTCGCCGTCGACGACAGCAACCCGCGGGCGGTGTCGACGAAGCCGCCTGGACCGCAGGCGAACACCTGACGAGAGGACAAGTCGTCCACCAGCGTCCCGATCAATGCCTGGCTGAGGCGACCGGTCGCTTCAGCGCCAGTGCCCGTTTCGCGGGTTGGCACGAAATGCACGGAGAAATTCGCGTATTCCGCCGCAAGCCCCTTCAGCTCATCGGCGAAGCAGAGCTCGTGGCGCGTGCGCGCCCAGTACACCAGGGTCAGCGGCACCGGCATGCCCTGTGCCGCCAGTGCGCGGGTCATGGACATCAGCGGAGTGATGCCGCTGCCGGCGGCCAGGAACAGCCAATTGCCCTGCGGGGACGGCGGCAGCGTCATTTCGCCGAAGGCCTGGCCGATTTCGAGCACCTCCCCGACGCGCGCGCTTTTGCAGAGATAGCGGCTCAGTTTTCCGCCTTCGATGCCTTTCACGGCGATGGCCAGACGGCCGTCGGTGGTAGAGGAATCGGTGAGGCTGTAACTGCGGGTCACGCGCACGCCATCGATTTGCGCGCTGATATTGAGATGCTGTCCAGGCTGGAAACCGGCCCAATGCCGATTGGGCTGTAGCCACAGGGTGACGGTATCGGCCGATTCCGCCTTTCGGCCCATGATCCGCGCCATCGGGCGCTCCCAGGACCAGGTCGAATTCAGCTTGGATGCCCAGAAATCAAAGACTTGCGGGACGATCAGCGGTTGAACCAGGCGTTTGAGCCTGTTCCGTGGGCGTGCGCTGGGAGGACGGACGAGAGCATTCATAGCTGGCACTATACAGGCGCAGATACAATCGTGTATACAACTGTATATTAACAAGATCGATATGATGCAGCCACGCATCGCCTGAGCCCTCTCCCATCGCCGTGATCCCGCACTCTGAAGTTAGCGCCGACGGCGACCCCAGCACTGGCCGCAAGGCCTCGATTTCGCGCGAAGATCTGCTGGCCGCGGCTTTGAAGCTGATCGGCCCGCATCGCAGCGTGTCCACGCTGAGCCTGCGCGAGGTGGCGCGTGAAGCCGGCATCGCCCCCAATAGTTTCTATCGCCAGTTCCGCGACATGGACGAACTGGCGGTGGCCTTGATCGATCTGGCCGGGCGCTCCCTGCGCAAGGTCATCGGCGAAGCCCGCCAGCGCATCGGGTCCGACAAAAGCATCGTGCGGGGTTCGGTTTCTGCTTTCATCGAACAATTGCGTGCCGACGACAAGCTGCTGCACGTGCTGTTGCGCGAAGGCACGGTGGGCTCCGATGCCTTCAAGCAGGCGGTGGATCGGGAACTGGAATTCTTCGAGGAAGAATTGCGCATCGACCTGATCCGACTGGCCGCGGCGGACGGCGCGACCTTGCACGAGCCCGCGCTGGTGTCCAAAGCCATCACCCGCCTCGTATTCGCCATGGGCGCCACCGCCATGGACCTGCCGCCGGAAAAAGATGCGGAGCTGATCGAACAACTTTCGCAGATGGTGCGCATGATTCTGACCGGCTCGCGGGCCATCTCCGAAGAGAAACCGTAGGTCGGGGCTACGCCCCCGACACACGGAAACTCTGAATACCACGCGTCGGGGACGTAGCCCCGACCTACGGGTTGATGCGGATCGGCGTTCCGATCGGCACCAGCCGCCATATCTCCTCGATCTGCGCATTGGTGACGGCGATGCAGCCGTCGGTCCAATCGCGCGTGGAACCCGGCGGCGTGCTGCCGTGGATCATGATGTCGCCACCGGGATCGACGCCGCGCTTTCTGGCTTGTTCGCGATCGAGCCGGTTGGGATACGACACCCGCAGCGACAAATGGAAACGGCTATTCGGGTTGCGATAAGCGATGCGGTAATCGCCTTCCGGCGTGCGCTCGTCGCCCTGCTGACGCTTGTGGCCTACCGGCGCGTCGCCCAGCGCGATGCGGTAACCGCGCAGCACTTTCCCCTCGCGCAATAGTTCCATCCTGCGCGTGGATTTGAATACGCGGATGGCGTCGGCCTGCTCGCTCTTCGGCGCCAGGTCCGGCGCTGCGGATACGCTGCAAGGAAGGCTTATAGCCAGCGAGAAAACAGCAAGAAGCCCTACCCGCATCACGGCAATGCCCGGCTTACCAGTTCGTCGACGCCCTCGCTGGCCGGCAAGGTACCGAAGGCCAGGCCATGCCTTCCCTGCAGACGGCTGGTTACGAACAGCGTCGCTGCGGGGCTCCCGGATTTCAGCAGTACGGCCGCCTGCAGCACCAGCGCCAGGCGTTCGACCAACGTGCGGGCGCCGAATTCGTCGACCGATCGCGATGCGAGCTGCGTGCGCAGTTCCGCCATGATCGCGTCGAACGCGGCATCGCGTCCCGTTGCGGTTTCTAGCTCGTTCAGCAGCGCGGCGCCGGTTGACCAGCCTTCGGCTGTTGTAGAGCGCCCCGGCTCTCGCGACAGCGCACGCAGCACGTCCAGGCATTGGATATTGCCGCTGCCTTCCCAGATGGAATTGAGCGGCGCCTGCCGATAGAGCCGCGGCAGGATCGATTCTTCCACGTAACCCGCCCCGCCCAGGCATTCCTGCGCTTCGTTGACGAACGCGGGCGCGCGTTTGCACAGCCAGTACTTGCCGATGGCGGTAGCGATGCGTGCGAAAGCGGCTTCTTTCGCGTCGTTAGGCGAAGCGTCGACGGCGCGCGCCACGCGCAGGGAGAAGGCGAGCGCCGCTTCCGATTCCAGCGCCAGGTCGGCCAGAACATTGCGCATCAACGCGTGTTCGATCAGCGGTTTTCCGAAGCTGGCGCGATGGCGCGCATGGTGGATCGCCTGCGCCAACGCCATGCGCATCTCCGCCGCTGCGCCCAGCATGCAGTCCAGCCGCGTGAACATGACCATCTCGATGATGGTGGCCACGCCACGGCCTTCGTCGCCGACGCGACGCGCCCACGCGTCACAGAATTCGACTTCGGATGACGCATTCGACCAGTCGCCCAACTTGTCCTTCAGACGCATGATCCGGAAAGCGTTCTTGCATCCGTCGTCCAACCGACGCGGCAGCAGAAAGCAGGTCAGCCCTCCCGGCGCCTGCGCCAGCACGAGGAATCCGTCGGACATCGGCGCCGAAAAGAACCACTTGTGCCCGACCAGCGCGTATTCGCCTTCCCGCGCAAGCGGCGTAGCGACGGTGACATTGCTGCGCACGTCCGAGCCGCCTTGTTTTTCGGTCATGCCCATACCCAGGGTGACGCCGGACTTCTGCGCGATGGGGAGATCGCGCGGATCGTAGGAAGGCGCTGCCGCTTTGTCGGCCCATTCGCGCAACGCCGGTTCGCGGCGCAACACCGGGACCGCCGCGTGGGTCATGGTCAAGGGACAGCTGGTGCCGGCTTCCACCTGGTGGTGCAGATAACTGAGCACCGCGCGGGCGACGTGCGCGCCGGGTTGCGGCTCGCGCCAGGAAAGACCGGCGACGCCGTGGCTTTTCGCCGCTTCCATCAGCCGATGATAGGCGGGGTGGAATTCCACCGTATCGATGCGATGGCCGAAGCGGTCGTGGGTCTTCAGGCGCGGTTTGTCGCGATTGGCATCGAAACCGATGCGGTAGAGCTCGTCGCCGGCGAGGTGCGCGTACGCCGAGAGCCGTGGCACGAACGCGGCCGCGCCTTCGAGCGTCACCGCTTCACGCAGCACCACATCGTCCGCCCACAAGTCGCGCGGCTCGAAAGGCGGCGGCTGGTTGTCGACCCGGTGGGTCTCGAAGGGCGGCAGCTTGTCCATGCGTCGATTCTAACGATATGGGCCTCTACCCGGCGTTGCCTCATGCAGCGTCTTTCGGGGACGGGTAGGAGCGACGTAAGTCGCGAAACCCTTGGCTATTCGCGTATTTGACTTCGCGACTTACGTCGCTCCTACTCCGACCGGTGCTTGTCCAGGGTCTCGACGAAGCCCGCTTGCAACGCATATTTCCCCAACCAACCCTGTTGGGTGCCGCTGAGGATACGCAGCATATGGCTGCGACCGCCGGGCAGTTTTCCCAAAGGAAGGAAACTGACGTCGCGGATTCGCGCCACCATGTCGCGGTCGGACTGGAACAACGGGGTCAGCCAGTGGCTCCAGAAATGGTAGATCGAGACGTGCTTGCGCCGCACGCGCTGGTATCGCGCCAATGCGCCGTCCAGCTTGGTTTCGTCGCGCAGCGCATCCCGCAATGCCATCGCATCCATCAAAGCCATGTTGACGCCCTGCCCCAGTTGCGGGCTCATCGCATGCGCGGCATCGCCGGCCAGCACCAGACGCCCGCGATGCCAGTCCTTCTGGATCGCATCGCGATAGCTCGCACGGGCCAGTTGGGAACACTCGGCGACGTCCTGCAGACGCGCGCGCGCCTGCGGCCAGATGCCGGTCACTTCCTCCAGCCACGCCGCCATTCCCCGCGACTGCCATGCATCGAAATCCGATCTCGGCAGACTCCAGAAGAAACTCAATCGCTGCACATCGTCGCCGGGCCGGGTGCCGACCGGCAACAGACCGATCATCTTGCGCGCGGCCACGTAGCGCTGGCGCAGCTCGTCGGGCCATGGCCAGTCGCCGCGCGATACCAGGCACCACAACGCGCCCCACGGATACATGCGATCCCTGCGGCTCGGCGCTACCTGTTGGCGCAATTGCGAAGCCGAACCATCCGCGGCGATCACCAGATCGAACGGACCATGGTTGCGACCATGCTCGTCCGACAGTCTGCCGGTATCGTGATCGACGCTGGTCACGCGAGTGCCGCGATGCATGCCGGCCATTCCATCCCAAGCGTCGGCCAGCAGCGTGAACAAGGCGCCGCGCTGCATGCCCAAGCCGTACATCCGGGGATCGAGGCCTTGGTAACGCATGTCCATGACCCCGCGTCCGCATGGCGTTTCGCCATACAGCCGCGTGACCGGCGCTCCGTAGCGCAGCGCTGTCGGAAGCAGACCCATCTGCCACAGCACCTGCAGGCCTGTCGGTTGCAGCAGGAAGCCGGCGCCGACCGGGCCCGGCTCCGCCGCACGTTCGAATACCTCGACCTTGTGTCCGTCTCGCGAAAGCAGGATCGCCAAAGCCTGCCCGGCCGTTCCGTAACCGACGATGGCGATATTCAAAGGTGGGGTCATGGCTCTTGCCGGCGGTGATAATTGAAAGCGGGTTACTGAAGAAATCGCTACGCCCCTCGACACAATCCGTCGTCATCCCAGCGAAAGCTGGGATCCATCTTGATCTTGCGTCGAAGTCAGCCCCAATCCAAGGCAAAGTCAAAATGGATCCCAGCTTTCGCTGGGATGACGATCCGAATGGGCAATGCGACTTGGCCCATAAAAAACCCCGCCGCAGCGGGGTTCAAATGAATCCAGTTTTCAGATCAGGCTGCAGGTTCGATGTTCGATGCCTGTGCGCCCTTCGGACCCTGGGTCAGCTCGTAGCTGACGCGCTGGCCTTCTTGCAGGCTGCGGAAGCCCTTGCTGTTGATCGCGGAGTGGTGGGCAAAGACATCGGCGCTGCCATCTTCCGGCGCGATGAATCCGAAGCCCTTGGCGTCATTGAACCATTTCACGGTACCGTACGGCATAGCTCTGGTATTTCCTTATTGGATGCGGGTGGTGTGGTCTGTGCGTAACGTGCACAGGCGGAGTATGCAAAGACCGGGCCGCGTTGACAATCACCCACGGGCCAGTTCGGCAATCAGCTCCGGCAAGCCGTTGGACGCGGCTTCCACGTTGGAGAGCACTTCGGCCATGGTGATCTCCTCGCCGGTCCCGCATCCGGCGGCCCAGTTGGCGACGATGGCCAAGCAGGCATAGTCCAGCCCCAACTCGCGTGCCAACGCCGCCTCCGGCATCCCGGTCATGCCCACCAGATCGCAGCCGTCGCGCTTCATGCGGGCGATTTCCGCCTTGGTTTCGAGGCGCGGCCCCTGGGTCGCACCGTAACAGCCACGCGCCACCAATGAGACCCCGGTCACACGCGCGGCTGCGATGATTTTGTGCCGCAGCATCGTTGTGTAGGGGTCGCCGAAATCAATATGCAGCACATCGCTGCCCGGCTCTTCGCAAATCGTCGAAATGCGGCCCCACGTGTAATCGATTACTTGATCCGGGCAAGCCAGCACCCGCGGCCCGAAGCCAGCGTTGATGCCTCCGACCGTATTCAACGCCAGCACGCGTTTTGCGCCGATCTGCTTCAACGCAGCCAGATTGGCGCGGTAGTTGATGAGATGGGGCGGCACCGAATGGCCTTCGCCATGGCGCGCCAGGAAAGCGACGCGCTGACCGAGCAGCATGCCAATACGGACGGGCCCGGACGGCTTGCCGAAAGCGGTATCGATTTCGCGCGTATCCACGTCCTGCAGGTCGGCGAGCTTGTACACGCCGGTTCCGCCGATCACCGCCAGTGCGATATCAGTCATCACTCAATCCTTCAACGCGTAGATGCCCGGCAGATTGCGGCCCTGCTCGTGGTAGTCCATGCCGAAACCGAACACATAGCGGTCCGGAACCTCCAGGCCCACGTAATCGGCACTGATACCGGCGATCGCACGATCATGGCGCTTGGTGGCCAGGGCGGCGATACGCACATCGGTGGCGCCCTGCTCCATGCACCATTCGCGGACCGCGGCCAGGGTGTAGCCTTCGTCCAGAATATCGTCGACCAGCAATACGCGACGGCCATAAAGCGCAGTGGCCGGGCGATGCTTCCACACCAGTTCACCGCCGCTGGTTTCGCCGCGGTAGCGCGTGGCGTGCAGGTAGTCGAACTCCAGATCCAGCCCCAACGCACCCAACTCGAGCGACAGCTGCCCTGCGAACGGCAACGCGCCATGCATCACCGTCAGGTAGACCGGCACTTCCCCGGCGTAATCGCGCGCGATGGGTCCCGCCATTGCCGCAATGGCGGCATCGAGCGTGGCGCGGTCGACAAGGAGTTCCGCATTGGCCAGAGCCGCGGACAACGGATGCGACGAGGCCATCAGGCGACGCTTCCTGCATTCGCAGGCAAGCGCGATTGCGCATCGCCGTAGCGCGCATCGGCGAGCAACCCATCCCATCCCAGCCCACCACGCCCCATCAGCCCGAGCAAAGCGGCGGTATTGGATTTGCGTCCTTCCATCGCGCGCAGGGATTCCTCGACCAGCTTGGGTGCGCAGACCAGCACCACGTCGCAACCGGCGTCCAGATGGTCGTCGATGCGCGCCTTCACTCCGCCCGCGGAAAACGCGGCGGCCATGCCGATATCGTCGGAGAACACCACGCCGCGGAAGCCCATTTCCTGACGCAGGATTTCATTGATCCAGCGCGGCGAATAACCCGCCGCCTCCGGTGCGACCGCCGGATAAGTCACATGCGCCAGCATCACCGCATCGGCGCCGGCCTCGATGCCTGCGACGAACGGAACCAGGTCTTCCTTGCGCAGCACCTCCAGCGAACGCGGATCGACCGCGTCGTCGAAATGCGTGTCCTCCAGAACCGTACCATGGCCCGGAAAATGCTTGAGCGTGGCGGCCATGCCGACGCTGTGCATGCCGCGTATGTATGCCCCGGTGAAAGCGGCAACGACTTGCGGATCCGCGCTGAAGGCGCGATCGCCGATGGCGCGGTTGCCACGTGCGAGATCCACCACCGGCGCGAAACTCAGATCGACGCCGCTGGCCCGTACTTCGCTGGCCATCAGCCAGGCGTGCTCCTCGGCCAGTTTCAACGCGGCCTCCGGGTTCTGCGCATAAAGCGCCCCGAAACCTTCCAGCGACGGCAACGCGCTGTAGCCGTCGCGGAAGCGTTGCACACGACCGCCTTCCTGATCCACGCAGATCAACTGCGGGCGCGGCGCGGCGGCGCGAATCGCCGCGCACAATTCGACCACTTGCTGGCGCGAGGCGAAGTTGCGGGTGAACAGGATCACCCCGGCCACCGCATCGTTCTGCAGCCAGTCGCGCTCCTGCGCGGTGAGTTCGGTGCCGGAAATGCCTATGACGAGCATGCTTTGAATTCCTCAGGGAGTATCGCTGACAGCGAGGTCGTTGGCGGCGCGTTCGTCGTCCGCCCATTGCGAATACGGGTACGACGCCAGGGCCAGATTGTAATAGCGCAGCGAGTCGGTCACCTGCTTGCCGGCCCAGGCAGGCAAGGCGAAGGCTTCGTCGGCATGCTGCAATTCGATTTCGGCGACTACCAAGCCGGCGTTTTCGCCCAGGAATTCGTCCACTTCCCAGAGGTGGCCCTGATGGCGCACGTAATGGCGGCGTTTGTCGATCAGGCCGCCGACGCACAGCGCGAGCAACGCCCGCGCTTCGTCCACGGGCACGGCGTAGTTGAATTCCTGCCGGGTGTGGCCGCGTTCGCGGGATTTCAGGTTCAGGTAGGCGCTGTCGCCCTCGATGCGCACGCGCACCGAGGCCTTCTGCGCCCCGCCTTCGACCATGGCCAGATCGTTCAGGTAGCCCTGCGCCATCGGCACGATCTCATGCGCGGCGGCGCGCCAGGCATCGCTGGTGACAAGAAACTTGCGTTCGATCTCGATTCCCATTGGCCCTCTACTTCATCTCGAACAAAGCGATGCTTTCCACATGGCCGGTGTGCGGGAACATGTCCATCACCCCCGCCGCCTTGAGTTTGTAACCGCGTTCCTTGACCAGGAATCCGGCATCGCGCGCCAGCGAAGCCGGATGGCAGCTGACGTAGACGATGCGGTCGATATTCTTGAGCGGCAATTGTTTCAGCACTTCGTCGGCGCCAGAACGCGGCGGGTCCAACAGCAATTTGTTGAAGCCCTGCCGCATCCAGGGCGTGCCGCGCTGGTCTTCGGTCAGGTCCGCGGCGTGGAAATGCGCGTTGGCCAGACCGTTGCACTCGGCGTTCTCGCGCGCACGCGCGACAAGACCGGCCTCGCCTTCCACCCCCACCACCTCGCCCACCAACCGCGCCATCGGCAAGGTGAAATTCCCCAGTCCGCAGAATAGGTCCAGGATGCGGTCCTGCGGCTGCGGATCCAGCAACTCGAACGTGCGCGCGATCATCTTCTGATTGAGGGTCGCATTGACCTGGATGAAGTCCAGTGGGCGGAACGCGAGTTCGACCTCCCATTGCGGCAGAGCGAAGGTCAGTTTGGGCGCGCCGGGCCACAACGGCACCACCGTGTCGATGCCACCGGATTGCAGGTAGAAGGCGAAATCGTGCTGTTGCGCGAAAGCGATCAGCTTTTCCCGATCCGCCTCGTTGAGGGGATTCAGGTGGCGGAATACCAACGCCACGCCGCTCCCATCGGGCGCGATATCGCCGGCGATGAACTCGATCTGCGGGATATCGTTGCGCGCGTCCAGGCTTTCCACCAGCAGCGCCAGCGCTTCGATGCGCTCGCCGATTTGCGGAATGACGGTGTGGCAGATTCGCAGGTCCGCCACGAAACGCGGGTCGGTCTCGCGGAAACCGACCAGGGTCTTGTCCTTCTTGTTGACCCGTCGCACCGAGAAACGACCCTTGCGGCGATAGCCCCAGCTGTCGCCGGTCAGCGCCGGCAACACAGTCTGCGGAGTGACGTGGCCGATGCGCTCCAGGTTCTCGAGCAATACGCGCTGCTTGAGCAGGATCTGCTTGTCTTCGGCCAGATGCTGCAGCACGCAGCCGCTGCAGGTGCCGAAATGTTCGCAGCGCGGCGCAACGCGGTCCGGCGAAGCCTGCAGCACTTCGACCATGCGGCCTTCATCGAAGTGCCGGTTCTTGGCGGTCTGCTCGACCATTACCCGTTCGCCGGGCAGCGCACCGGACACAAACATGGTCTTGCCGTCCCGACGGGCTACGCCGCGGCCGTCGTGGCTATGGTCGACGATCTGGACTTCGAACGGGGTTTTATCGATGCGGGGGCTGCGGGGTCTTGCCACGTGGCGGGGGCTGCGTGCGATTGCGGGGACGTATTGTCGCAGATACGACCTTGTCCCTTCTCCCTTCGGGAGAAGGTGCCCGAAGGGCGGATGAGGGAATGGACTATCAGATCACCGGGCAACTTTGGCGCGGATGACTCCCTCCCTCATCCGGCGCTTCGCGCCACCTTCTCCCGGTGGGAGAAGGAAAAGCATGTTACTTCTGCTTCCAGCTCCCGCCCGCGTCCTGATACCACCAGCCCTTGTGCGCACTGGCGATCCACTGCTGAGCGAAGGTGCCGCGGATCTGGCTTTCCCATTCCGGATGGCCGTTGGCCACCGCCACTTCGCGATAGACCGCTTTGCGGTCGCGATTGTCGTCCGCCACCGCCTGGGTGATGGCGACTCGGTCCTTCAGGGCCAGCTTGGAAGCGTCGCGCACCTCGACCATGCCATCGCGGGTCAGGCCTAGCGCGCCGGCCTCGAAGCCCGCTTCCAGCTGGGCCTGGAAGCGTGTCGTCATGCGGCTCTGGATGGCCTGAATGGCCGGAGTCCTGATGTTGATGTCCGCGCCGCTTTCCTGTGCGTACGCGGCGCCTATGCCGACCAGTGCCAGCCAGTTGAACGGGCGAGCGGGTTTCTGCAACGACGCGCTTGCACCCTGGCCGCCCGGCGTCTGCGGGGCGGGTTTGGCGTCGGTAGCCGGCACATCGTCGCCGATCACCTTATCGACGAACTCCTTGGCTGCTTCCTTGGCTTCGGCCGCCGGGAAATAGACATTGATGGTGACGCAAGCCGTGAGCAGCAGCGCTGCCGCGAATGAGGTTCCTAACCAACGTTGCATGTCACTCTCCCAGGATTATTCGATGACCGGTTTGCTTTCGCCCTGCGTGACCGCCACCAGTCGTTCGACCAGGGTGAGCCAATCCACGCGATGGTTGAAACCCACCACGGTCAGGCGCGGCAGGCCTGATCCTTCCACGATAATAAAGCCCTTACCGGCTGAACGAAGGCCGTCCATGTCGCAGACCTCCTCCGCCAGCCTGCAACGGATGCCGATCTGGCGATAGCCGAAGTCGTCGAACAGCTTCAAGGCCTGCGCCTGCAGACTGTCGCCCAGCCCACCGGCGCCGCCGACGCTGGAAAGGTCCTGCACCGCGCGCTGGCTGATGCGGCGCCTGCCTTTCCAGTTCGGGTCGGTGTGCAGATCGGCGGCGAAACCTTCCGCTTTCCAGTCCACCAGGCGCAGATTGCGGATACTGCCATCCAACGCGCCGGTGATCTCGCCGAAGCCGAAAACCTCGGTCAGCGACTGCAGGTTCATGTCGTCCATCTCGATGTCGGCCGACAGCGTCGGCGCCGTACCGAATGGGCGCTCCATCGCCAGCCCCGACACCTGCACCGTGCCGTCGAACATGTGGGTGACCAGAGTGCCGTCGAAATCCAGGCGGTCGTTGGCGTAGCGCGCCTTGGGAATACGCCCGTCGAGACGTCCCTGGAAGGCGGGCCAGTCCAGCGCTTTGGCCAGCTGCCCCACATCGATTCCTTCGACGGTCAGGCCGAAATCGAACTCCAGGCCGCGCTCGCCGGCAGGGGGACGCAGGTTAATGTCCTCGAACCGTAGGCCGCCGCCCAGCATCGGCACCGTGACCGCTTCGCGCAGGCCGATGCTGCCGCCCACGCTGTCCAGCGGCAAGTTCGCAGCGCCAAAGGTCAGGCCGTGGACTTCGCCGCCCCGCCATCGCAAGTCGCTGTCGACCGCCGCGCCAGCCGAAAAGACCGGCGTGCCGCTCAATCCATCGAATCGAAAGCGCTGCTGCGCATCGATCACCGACACTTCGCGCAGATCGGCGGCGGCGCGAACCAGTTCCCCGCCCCGCATCTGCACCTGCGCACTCATGGCACCGTGCAACTGCAGCTCGCTCAGGCCGAACAAGCCCAGCCAGCCGGATAGATAGCGCGGACGCAGCGGCGCCATATCTGCGCTTTCCACCTGGATATCCGCATCGCGCAGGCGAGTCTGCGCGTCGAAGCCGAGCGAACCTTGCGCACGCATCGCATTCCCGTCGTTCCACAGCAGCTGGGGAATTTCCCAGCCGGATTCGCCCTGCTGGCGTGCGGCGATACGGATCTCAACCGGCGTGGCCGGCAGAGCGATGTAGCCGTTGCCTACCAGCATTTCGCCGCCGCGCAGGCTGCCGTCCACAGTCACCAGAGACAGACCGGCGGACTTGCGGTAATCCAGATCCACCTGCGCGCCCAGCCCTTCGGCAGCGATGCTGCCATCGGGCGTGTCCAGCCCAAGCCCGGCGAACGCGAGCCGACCCTCGACGCGCAACGGCTGCGAGTCGGGGGTATGGATATTCAGCGATCCGGACATCTGCCCGGCTTTCAGGTTCGCATCGGACCAGGCCTGCGCCAACAGTGCCTGCGCCCACGCCAGCGGCACACGGGTCAGGTCGATGCGTGTGATGTCGGGGGCGGCGGCGTTGCGATGCAAGGCCAGCTTGGATCTGCCGCTCGTCAGCACCGCGTCGGTACTGGCCGTTGCCAGGTCGATTCCGAGTTTCAGCGGCTTGCGGCCAGCGCTACGGATTTCCCCCTCGCAGCGCCACCCCTGCGGCTGGGCGATTCGCTGAAGCGGGCAGCGCCAAGTCAGGTTATCGAAGCGATAGCCGAGGTCCGGCGCCACCATGCGTCTGGCCGTCAGCGTGAGCTGCCCGCTTTCCGCGGCGGCCGGCCATTCCAGCCGCACGGTCACCTCTTGCAGGTTGGCTACCGGGGTGACGACCTTGGCGATGCGCGCGCTCAAAGTCCTGGCCTGCCCACCGACGGGCATCGTCAGCAGCGGCAGCAGGAGCAGCGGTAAGATGCGGCGGGGCATGGAAGGCAGCATAACGATGTCAGATCAGGAAGGAATGAAGCCGCGCTTGCTGTTGGTGGAAGACGATTCCGTCAGCTGCAGTTTCATGGTCGCGGCGCTGCAGGCATTGCCGGCGGAAGTCGATGCGGCCGATTCGATGCGCACCGCGTTGGACCGGAAGGGCGTCTATGACCTGTGGCTGCTGGACGCCAATCTTCCGGATGGAAGCGGAATGGATCTTTTGGCGCGACTGCGCGCGCGGTTTCCCGCCACCCCCGCGCTGGCACACACGGCTGACGACTCGCTGGCCTTGCATGCGCGACTACGGGCCGCTGGATTCGACGAGGTCCTGGTCAAACCGCTGACCGCCATACAACTGCGGCGAACGGCTGGACGCTTGCTTGGGCTGGTTCCTGGCGATCCTCTCCGCACTGGCGAAGCCGGCGGCGGCTCCGCGGCATTTCCACTGTGGGATCAGGCCACAGCGCTGGCTGCACTGAACGGCAATGAGGAGCACGTTGCGACTCTGCGCCGAATGTTTCTCGAGGAGCTTGCCCGACAACACGATGAAATCCAGGAGTCGCTGCAGAGCGGCAACCAGGAAGCTGCGAAGAAGGTGTTGCATCAATTGAAGGCCAGCAGCGGATTCGTCGGTGCGATGCGCTTGCATGCGACAGCCACTTTGCTTGAAAAATCGCTGTCCGATACGGAAACGCTTGCTGATTTCTCGATAGCGGTGCGCGATACCCGGTTTTCAGGCGACAAATCCGGAACTTCGTAGGAGCGACGTAAGTCGCGATGAAGCCTTCCTGATACCTGCATCGCGACTTACGTCGCTCCTACATCGCTCCTACTCGCGTCGTTTCAGCCGTCCGAGTTCGCCCAGCATCTCCCAGGACTTCAGCCCTCGCCCACCCAGGTGGTGGCTCAATACACTGCGCAACGCCAGACGCAGACTGGCGAGATCGTCGGTGCCGGGTTGCTGATCCGCAGCCAGCGCCAGCAGTGCGCTGCCTGTCGCCGCGGTACTCCGTTCATCGCGTCCGCGATCGCTGAGCAAACGGCGTGGCCCCTGCTCGGGGTCTATCCGATAGCGCGCGGCCGCATCGATAGCGGCACCCTCCGCATCTTCGCTCAGATCGAAACCAGAGCCCAACGACTCCAACAGATCGCGCTCGAAGCGCCGCAAGGTCCAGGCGAGCGAATCGTCGCCACCTAGCCGCGATCGGGTTTCTCCGTAAATGCGGTACAGATCGCCATGCGGATCCTGGCGCGGCGCCAGGCGCATCACCAGTTCGTTGACGTAGAAGGCCGCCAGCATCGCCTCGCCGGCGAGCCGGGGAGCGGCATCCAGCGCTTCGGCCGACACCAGTTGTGCGAGCTCGCCGCGCTGTACGGCGTCCAGACGGATATGCTGAAGCGGCTGCAAGGCCGCACGCAGCACCTGCTTCTTCGGCCCCTGCACCCCGCGCGCCACCAGTCCCAAGCGTCCGTGATGTTCGGCCAGCACTTCGACCAGCAAGCTGGTCTCGCGCCAGGGGCGAGCGTGCAGGACGTAGGCGGCTTCGGCGTTGATGCGCATGCGCGCGGATTGTAGAAGCAATAACGCGGGAGCGCCGTTCAGCCGCGCGTTATTCGTTGTAGCCGAACGCCTTCAGCGCGGCGGCATCGCCCGACCAGCCTTCGCGCACGCGCACCCAGGTTTCGAGGAAAACCTTCGCGTCGAACATGCGTTCCATCTGCAGCCGCGCCTTGCTGCCGATTTCCTTCAGTCGTGCGCCGCCCTTGCCGATGACGATGGACTTCTGGCTTTCGCGCTCGACCCAGATCACCGCGCCGATGCGCAGCAATCCCTCTTCTTCCGCGAAACGTTCGATTTCAACGGTAGTGGCGTACGGCAGTTCGTTGCCCAGCTGCCGCATCAGCTGTTCTCGCAACAGTTCGCCGGCCATGAAACGCTGGCTGCGATCGGTGATTTCGTCCTCGC
Organism: Pseudoxanthomonas sacheonensis; assembly: GCF_031455975.1. Lineage (GTDB taxonomy): Bacteria > Pseudomonadota > Gammaproteobacteria > Xanthomonadales > Xanthomonadaceae > Pseudoxanthomonas_A > Pseudoxanthomonas_A sacheonensis_A. Next base: position 121,001 of record NZ_JAVDTT010000003.1, read on the forward strand.
CGAACATCGGCGGCGCTTCCGGAAGCAAGGCCAACATGTCCTTCACCAACTGTTCCAGTCCGTTGCGCTTCAACGCGGAGACCAGATGAACGCTGGCGAAGGTGCGCTCCTCGGTGACCTTGGACAAGAAAGGCAGCAACTCCGCCTTGGCCTTGATCTGGTCGACCTTGTTGACCACCAGCATCACCGGGATGCCGGTGTCGCTGAGCACGTTGTAGGCCAGCGTGTCGGCTTCGTCCCAGCGTCCCGCCTCGATGACCAGCACGGCGGCGTCGACGTCTTCCAGCGCACCGCGTGCGGCGCGGTTCATGACCTTGCTCATTGCCGAGGCCGAGAACTTGCCCTCCTGCTTGTGCAGGCCGGGCGTATCCACCAGCGCGATCTGGCCTTCCGGGAAAGTGGCGATGCCCAACAGGCGATGGCGCGTGGTCTGCGGCCGATTGGAGACGATGCTGACCTTGGACCCGACCAGCGCATTGGTCAGCGTCGACTTGCCCACATTGGGCCGGCCGATGACAGCGATGCTGCCGCTGCGATGGCCGTCTTTGCCGGGCGTTTGAGTATTCACTTGGAGATGTCCAGTTTTTCCAGCAAGGCGGCCGCGGCTGCCTGCTCGGCATTGCGGCGCGAGCTGCCCTCCCCTTCGGCGGTCAGGGTGGGATCGGTGATGGTGCAGCTGACATTGAACATCTTGGCGTGATCGTCGCCGCTTTCGGAAACCAGCTCGTAAACCGGCAGAGGCCGTTGCCGACCCTGCAACCATTCCTGCAGACGCGTTTTCGCATCCTTGCCGGGTTTGCCCACCGGCAATGCCGCCAGCGATTCCTCGAACCAAGGCAACACCGCGGCGCGGCAGGTCTCGAAACCGGAATCGAGATAGATCGCCGCCACCACCGCTTCCAGCGCGTCTGCCAGGATCGAGTCGCGACGATGACCGCCGGATTTCATTTCGCCCGGACCCATGGTCAGGCGAGCGCCCAGCTCCAGGCGCCGCGCGATGGTCGCCAGCGAGGCTTCGCGCACCAACTCGGCGCGGGCACGGGTCAATGCGCCCTCGTCGGCCTTGGGCCAGCGCTGGAACAGCACTTCGGCGACCAGCAGGTTGACGATGCCATCGCCCAGGAATTCCAGGCGCTCGTTGTGCGGAGCGCCGGCGCTGCGATGGGTCAGGGCCTGCTCAAGCAGGCCCGGGTCCGCAAAACGGTGGCTGTCCAGCTCACCGTGACGGAATTTCAGATCAATCGGTGCCACCGCGACGAGTCAGGTCCTGGGAAACGTCGAACACGCCCACCACGTCCAGATTGCCGACCAGCGGACGGCGCACTTCGTAGTTCACTTTCAGGTTCCAGCCGCTGTCGATCCGCTCGATCTTCACGTTCTCGGCCTTCACGTTTTCGGAGTAGCTGATATACAGGCGGCGAAAGAACAGATCCTGGATCTTAGAAGGGTCCATATCGCCCACGCCCGGTTCTGCCGCCAGACTCTTGGCCGCGGTCCGCACCGAGTAGTACTCCTGATACATCGGGAACAGCTTCATGCCGATATACGCGGCGAAACCGACCACCGCCAGCACCACAACGAAACTCATCAGCGTGATGCCGCCCTGTTTGCGTTTCGGTTGCAGATTGCCAATTTTCAAATTGCGATTCATATGCCTATCCCCCGGGTCAGACAACTTGGTTATTGGATCTTGGTTCCGATCCTGGACGCATCGAAACTCCCCTTGCAGAACCAGCCTTCACAATTCAGCCAGATCAGGAACGCCTTGCCACGCAGGTCCTTCTCCGGCAGGAAGTTGTGGTTCGGTATCGGCGAACCGTCCTTCGGGCTGACCTCCGGCCAGAGACGGCCGTCCTCGCTATTATCACGATTGTCGCCCATCACGAAATAGTACCCAGCCGGCACTTCCCACTCTCCGGCGCCGACCAGGTTATCCAGTCCTTCGAGCACCTTGTGGGTGCGACCCGGCAGATCTTCTTCCAGCAACGCCGCGCTATCGGTACCCTGGGCCACACCGCGACCGGTGTAAGTGCCCAGCATCTTGTAAGTCATGGCCTGGCCGTTGACGGTCAGGGTGTTGCCCTGGAACGAAATGCGGTCGCCTGGTAGCCCGATCACGCGCTTGATCCAGTTGTTCTCCGGGTCGTGCGGCGGCTTGAACACCACCACATCGCCGCGCTTGGGTTCGCCGATGGAAATGAACTTCTTGTTGTTGATCGGCAGGCGCAGGCCGTAGGCGAACTTGTTGACCAGGATGAAATCGCCGATCAGCAGGTTGGGCATCATCGAGGCCGACGGGATCTTGTACGGCTCGGCGATGAAGCTGCGCAGGATCAGCACGATGGCCAGCACCGGGAAGAATGCGCGCGAATAGTCGACCAACACCGGCTCGTCGTCCAGCAGACCGCTGCGTGCGGCGCGGCGCTTGGCCAGGAACAGCTTGTCCAGCAGCCAGATGAAACCGGTCAGCAGGGTGAGCACTACCAGGATTGTTTCGAACCAGACCATACACACTCCGTTGATAAGCCCCTCTCCCACCGGGAGAGGGGTTGGGGTGAGGGTACGGCGAAGTCACGATGGTTTAGCCATCCGGACTTCGCCGTACCCTCATCCGCCCTTCGGGCACCTTCTCCCAAAAGGGAGAAGGGTGGAAATCACTTGTTGTCCATCTGCAATACGGCCAGGAACGCTTCCTGCGGGATCTCCACGCTGCCCACCTGCTTCATGCGCTTCTTGCCTTCCTTCTGCTTTTCCAGAAGCTTCTTCTTGCGGCTGATATCGCCACCATAGCATTTGGCCAGCACGTTCTTGCGCATCGCCTTGACCGTGCTGCGGGCAATGACCTGCGCGCCCACAGCGGCCTGGATGGCCACATCGAACATCTGCCTGGGGATCAGTTCGCGCATCTTCTCGGTCAGTTCTCGGCCGCGGCGGTCGGCGTACTGGCGGTGCACGATCAACGACAGCGCATCGACCTTGTCGCCGTTGATCAGCGTGTCCACACGCACGAACGGACCGGCCTCGAAACGCAGGAAGTGGTAATCCAGCGAGGCGTAGCCGCGCGACACCGATTTCAGCCGGTCGAAGAAATCCAGCACCACCTCGGCCATCGGCAGCTCGTAGCTGATCTGCACCTGCGAACCCATGTAACTGATGCTGATCTGGCGGCCGCGCTTTTCCTCGCACAAGGTGATGACGTTGCCTACGTAATCGGGCGGGGTCAGCACGTTGGCACGGATGATCGGCTCGCGGATTTCGTCGATCAGGTTGGTCTGCGGCAGCTTGGACGGATTGTCCAGGCTGAGAATGGTGCCATCGGTCTTCAGCACTTCGTAGACCACGGTAGGCGCGGTGCTGATCAGGTTGAGGTCGTATTCGCGCTCCAGGCGCTCCTGCACGATCTCCATGTGCAGCATGCCCAGGAAGCCGCAGCGGAAGCCGAAGCCCATGGCCTCGGAGCTTTCCGGCTCGAAGCGCAGCGCGGCATCGTTCAGGCGCAGCTTTTCCAGCGCCTCGCGCAGGTCCGGATAGTCGTCGGCATCCACCGGGAACAGGCCGGCGAACACGCGCGGCTGCATTTCCTGGAAGCCGGGCAACGGTTTGGACGCCGGATCGCTGGCCAGGGTCAGGGTGTCGCCGACCGGCGCGCCGTGCACGTCCTTGATCGAAGCGTTGATCCAGCCCACCTCGCCGGCGCCGAGCTTCTTCAGCTCCTTGCGTTTGGGGGTGAACACGCCGACCTTGTCGACCAGATGGGTACGGCCGGTGGACATGACCAGCATCTTGGTGCCGGGCACGATCTCGCCCTGCATCACCCGCACCAGAGAGACCACGCCCAAATAGTTGTCGAACCAGGAATCGATGATCAACGCCTGCAGCTTGTCGGTGTCGCGCGGCTGCGGCGGCGGAATGCGCTTGACGATGGCTTCCAACACGTCGACGACGTTGAGGCCGGTCTTGGCGCTGATGGCCACGGCGTCCTCGGCGTCGATGCCGATCACGGCCTCGATCTCGGCCTTCACCTTCTCGATATCGGCAGTAGGCAGGTCGATCTTGTTGATCACCGGCACCACTTCCAGGCCCTGCTCCACCGCCGTGTAGCAGTTGGCCACGGACTGGGCTTCCACGCCCTGAGCAGCGTCGACGACCAGCAACGCGCCTTCGCAGGCGGCCAACGAGCGCGAGACTTCGTAGCTGAAGTCCACGTGGCCGGGGGTATCGATGAAGTTCAGCTGATAGACGACCCCGTCCTTGGCCGTGTACGGCAGGGAGACGGACTGGGCCTTGATGGTGATGCCGCGCTCACGCTCGATCGGGTTGGAATCGAGCACCTGCGCTTCCATTTCACGGGCTTCGAGGCCGCCGCAAAGCTGGATGATGCGGTCGGCCAGGGTGGACTTGCCGTGGTCGACGTGCGCGATGATTGAAAAGTTACGTATGTGCTGCATGGGGGCGGCCGCAAGGGCCGTCAGGAAGAATAACGGCGCATTATCGCACGGCAGCCGCCCCGCCCGCCGGCTACGGACCGGAGGAGCGGGGCCTGCGGATCAGGTTCAGCCTGCTCCGCCCACGGTGATCGCGAGGAACTGACTGCCGCCGCCCGGCGATGGGTCGCGCGCCAGCAGCATGACCACATCGCCTTTCTTGGCTCCGGCCGTGGCGCGGGCGAACTCGGCCGCGCTTCCCACCGGGGTCCGGCCCACCTGCAGGATGATCAGACCGGGACGAAGACGCGGATCGTCCATCGCCAGCTGACGGCTGACCCCGGCAACGCGCACTCCCTCGCCCGGCTTGAGGCCCAGTCGCTGCCGGGTCGGAGCGTCGAGGTTGGCTACCTGCACTCCGAGCTGGTCCGAGGCCGGCGTAGCTGGCGCGTCCGCATTGTCGGCATCGTCGTCGCTGCGTGCCGCCAGAGCGCCGGTATCGAGCTCCGACAGAGTTACCGTGAAGTCGCGGGGCTTGCCGTTGCGGATGACGGTGATGGTGGCCTTGCTACCGGCCGGCAGCGGACCCACCAGCGGCGGGAGCTCTTCTCGGCTGTTGATCTTCTGCCCGTTGAAGGCGGTGATGACATCGCCCGGTTCGATGCCAGCCTTCGCCGCGCCGCTTCCTTCCTGCACACCGGCCACCAACGCACCTCGCGTATCGGGCAGATTCAGGCCTTTCGCTTCCGCATCGGTGATTTCAGCCTGCATGTTCACGCCCAGCATCGACCGGCTTACCTTGCCGGTTTTCTTCAGCTGTTCGGCGGCGCTGACCGCCAGATCGATCGGTATCGCGAAACTGATGCCCATGTAGCCGCCGGATGCGGAAAAGATTTGCGAGTTGATGCCCACCACCTCACCTCGCGTATTCAGAAGCGGACCGCCGGAATTTCCTTGGTTGATGGCGACGTCGGTCTGGATGAACTGCACGTACTGTTGATTGGCGAAAGGATTCATGCGGCTGGTCGCGCTAACTACGCCGGCGGTCACCGAATGGTCCAGCCCGAACGGGGAACCGATCGCGACTACCCACTGACCGGGCTTGAGCGTGTTGGAATCCCCCAGCCGCAAGGAAGGAAGGCCCGAGGCTTCGATCTTCAGCAAAGCGACGTCATAGGCTTCGTCGCTACCAACGACCTTGGCTTTGAACGAGCGGCGATCGGAAAGCTTCACCGTAACTTCGTCGGCACCATCCACTACATGGTGATTGGTGAGCACATAACCATCCGGCGAAATGATGAAGCCGCTGCCCATCGACGTACCGCGGCGCTGCGGCTGTTGCGGTCCCTGTGGTCCAGGCATGCCCGGACCGAAGAAACGGCGGAAGATTTCCGGAATGTCTTCCTCGTCCGGCGTCTGTTGCTCGTTCGCGACCTGACGCGTGCCGACCTTGGCTTCGATGTTCACCACGCCCGGACCCACCTGCTCCACCAGCTGGGTGAAATCCGGAAGTCCGGTAACGATCTGCGGCGCGCCGCTCTGGGCGATGGAGCTGACCGCGGCGGGCGCGACGCCCTTCGGCGCGGCGGACGGTTGTTGGGCGCAAGCCGCCAGCGGAGTGGTGAGGATCAACAGGCCGAACAGGCTATTACGGACACTGGAATTCATCGAACGCATGCCTCGATAGGTATTGGTGGTGGGTGGCAAATCGTAGGTCGGCAGTCACTTCGCTCGCGCTTGCCGTCGACTCGGTGGCCGACAACCCGCTTCAGCGATCGCGCGGCGCAGTGGGTTCGGGCGCGATGACTGGTGGATTGACTGGCAAGCGAGGCTCGAAGGGATAGAACGTCTGCGCGGCGCGGTCGGTCGAGTAGTCGGCATTGAACGCGCCACTGCCGGACGAATATTGCGGCAGCACCGCACGCGGCCACGGACGGGCAGTCGGAGTGTTGATCTGCACGTTCGAGAAAGAATCGCGGGGATCGTTGGCGCCAGTGCTGGCCGGCGCCTTGGCCAGCGCATTGATCACGGGAACCGAAGCCGCGGCCACCGCGCGCTCCGGCGCATTGCGCACCGCAGCGGCGTTGCGAGCGGCTTGCTGACTGCGGGTGGCGCTGCGTCGCGCCTCGTTCTGGCGGCGGGGAACGCTGGCCACCGCGACACTGGCTGCGGTGACGGTAGCCGCTGTCTGCAGCGCAGGGTCGGGCGAAGCAGCGGACGGCGGTGCAATGGTCGGGGACTGATTGGCTACCGTGGGCGCCGTCTGCGAAGGAGCTTCATCGGGAACCTGCTGGCGCACCATGAACAGCGCGATGGCCGCTACCGACGCCGCCAGCGCACCGCCGCCCCAGCGGGCGAGATTGCTACGGGTTCGTGGCGAGTTGGAGTTCGCTGCGGAACGCATGGGCTCGGCCGCTATGGCCAAGGCGATGCGCTCGGCGAAACCGGCGGGGGCCGGTGCCTGCGCTTGCCCGCGCAGCGCATCGCCGCACAACTGCCAGCGCTCCCAGCAGCCGGTCAATTCGGTGTCGTGTTCCATGCGGCGCAGCAGGAAGCGCGCCTGATCGGGCGGCAGGTCGCCGTCCATCAGCGCGGACAGCTGTTGGAAATAATGGTTGTCGATTTTGTCGGTAGTCATGTGCGGGCACGCTCCCGGGTGGCGCTTTCGGAATCGACCAGAGGCCGAAGTTCGACATCGATGGCTTCGCGGGCGCGGAAGATGCGCGAGCGCACCGTGCCGATGGGGCAATCCATTTTCTGCGCGATTTCCTCGTAACTCAGTCCTTCCACTTCGCGCAAGGTGATGGCGGTACGCAGTTCTTCCGGCAAGGCGTCCACCGCCTTCATTACCGTGCGCTCCAGCTCCTGGCGCATCAGTTCCCGCTCCGGCGTATCGGTGTCGCGCAAACGGCTGCCTGTGTCGTACTGCTCGGCATCGCTGGCGTCGACGTCATCGGTCGGCGGGCGGCGGTTGTGGGCGACGAGATGGTTCTTGGCTGTATTCACTGCGATCCGATGTAACCACGTATAGAACTGCGCATCGCCGCGGAAATTCCCGATTGCGCGGTAGGCGCGCATGAAGGTGTCCTGGGCGACGTCCTGGCACTCGCTCCAATCGTGGATGTAGCGTCCGATCAAGGCGACTATCCGATGTTGGTATTTGCGCACCAGCAGATCGAACGCCGCACTGTCGCCACGCTGGACACGCCTGACTAGCTCGAGGTCCAACTCCTGTGGTGGAGTGCTTTCCTTATCTGTTTGTGTATCCACATCGGCCATGCCGGGCCGCACTCCTGTCGGCTCGGCTGATGACCGAGCACTGTGACCGCTATTGCGGAAAAAAGTTCAGAAGCCGACTTAAACGGCTTCCTTATCAAGGATTTAACCTTAAACGCCAAGTTCATGCCCATGCCGCCGGTCATGTCCCTTTCTATCAGTGGGGATTTGACGTGGGTTAAACAACCTCGGGATGATAGTCGTCTTACCCATACGCGAACGGATGGTTTGATCATGGCAGCAAGCTTCGATGGGCTCCGATTCAGTCACTGGCAGACGGAGTCGCGCGAGGACGGCATCGTGGTGCTCAGCCTTGATCGTCAGGGTGCGCCGGTCAATGCGCTGTCGCAGGACGTGCTGATCGAACTGGGCGACCTGATCGAACGCATCGCCATCGATCCACCGAAGGGTGTGGTGATCCGTTCGGCCAAGCCGGCTGGCTTCATCGCGGGCGCGGACCTGAAGGAATTCCAGGAGTTCGACCGCAAGGGCATCGTCAACGACGCGATCCGTCGCGGCCAGGCCGTGTTCCAGAAGCTGGCGGAATTGCCCTGCCCCACCGTCTCGGCCATCCACGGCCATTGCATGGGCGGCGGCACCGAAATTTCGCTGGCTTGCCGTTACCGGGTGGCTTCCAGCGACCCTTCCACCCGCATCGGCTTGCCGGAAGTGATGCTGGGCATCTTCCCCGGCTGGGGCGGCAGCGCGCGTCTTCCGCGACTCATCGGCGCGCCAGCGGCGATGGATCTGATGCTCACGGGGCGTACGGTGTCGGCACCGGCGGCCCGCGCAATGGGTCTGGTCGACAAAGTGGTGGACCCCGCGCTGCTGCTGGACGCCGCGGTCGCGCTGGCGCAGAAGGGAACGCAGCGCCCGTTCAAGCAGCGTTTCCTCGGTTGGATCACCAATACCTGGCTGGCGCGGCAGGTTCTGGCGCCGCAGATGGCCAAGCAGGTGGCGCGCAAAGCGCGCAAGGAGCACTACCCCGCCCCCTATACGCTGATCGACACCTGGAAACGCAGTGGCGGCAGCGGCATCCAGGCGCGCCTGGATGCGGAACGTCGCGGCGTGGTCAAGCTGGCGAGTACGCCGACCGCCCGCAACCTGGTGCGGATCTTCTTCCTGCAGGAACGCCTCAAGGGCCAAGGCGGCAAGGATCATGGGATCAAGCGCGTGCATGTGGTCGGTGCAGGCGTGATGGGCGGCGACATCGCAGCCTGGTCTGCCTACAAGGGCTTCGAGGTCACCCTGCAGGACCGCGAACAACGCTTCATCGATGGCGCACTGACCCGTGCGACGGAACTGTTCAAGCGCGTGAAGGACGACGCCAAGCGACCGGAAGTGGCGGCGCGGCTGAAAAGCGATCTGACCGGCGCGGGGGTGGCGGATGCGGATCTGGTGATCGAGGCGATCATCGAAAATCCGGAAGCCAAACGCGAGCTGTACCAGACCATCGAACCGCAGCTGCAAGCCGACGCCTTGCTGACCACCAACACCTCGTCCATTCCGCTGACCGAGTTGCGCGAACATATCCAGCGCCCCGCGCAATTCGCAGGCCTGCACTACTTCAATCCAGTCGCGCAGATGCCGCTGGTGGAAATCATCCGCCACGACGGCATGGCTCTCGAAACCGAGAAACGCCTGGCCGCTTTCTGCAAAGCGATCGATAAGCTGGCCGTGCCGGTGGCCGGCACCCCAGGCTTCTTGGTCAACCGCGTGTTGTTCCCTTATATGCTGGAAGCGGTGACCGCTTATTCCGAGGGCATTCCGGGACCGGTGATCGACAAAGCCGCGGTGAAGTTCGGCATGCCGATGGGACCGATCGAACTGATCGATACGGTGGGGCTGGACGTGGCTTCCGGTGTCGGCAAGGAGCTGGCTCCTTTCCTGGGCCTGCCGATTCCCGCCGCACTGTCCGCACCGCCTGAGGCGGGCAAGCGCGGCAAGAAGGACGGTCAGGGTCTCTACAAGTGGGAAAACGGCAAGGCGGTGAAACCGGAAGTGGCGAAGGACTATCAAATGCCTTCCGACCTGGAGGACCGTCTGCTGCTGCCGTTGCTCAATGAAGCCGTCGCCTGCCTGCACGACGGCGTGGTCAGCGATTCCGACCTGCTGGACGCGGGTGTGATCTTCGGCACCGGCTTCGCGCCGTTCCGCGGCGGCCCCATCGAATACATCAAGGCCACCGGGGCGGATTCGCTGATCGAGAAACTCAAGGTGCTGCAGGGCCGCTATGGCGATCGCTTCGCGCCGCGACCGGGCTGGGATTCGCCAACGCTGCGCGGCCCCACCGTCTGATTGGGCGAGCGTCGGTTGCGGCGCTCTGCTTTTATAATTTCCATCCCACTAGACGGATCCATTGCATGTTCAATCTCAGCGCCCCGACCACGGGCATGTTCTTCCTTTCCCTTTTGCTTGGCGGCCTCGGCGTAGCGGCCCGGATGGGCTATATCCCGGCGCTGGCTGGATACGCGTTCTGGATTCTGTGCGCGGGACTGGTGACGCTGTTGCTGGGAAACCTGTTCAAGGGGCTCTAGCGCGCTGTCAAATGCGTCTAGGTAGGTCGGCCCTACGCGGCCGACATGCGATTGGCTTCAATTTCCTCGCGTCGGGGACGTAACCCCGACCTACCGGCTACGAAAAAGCCCGACAATGCCGGGCTTTTTTTATCGAAGCGAACAGACCCTACATCGTGTGGGTGGGTTTGTCCGCGTTGAGCGTGCCGGCCAACAACGTCTCGATCTTGCCCTTTATCGCTTCGCCTTCGTTGGTATCGGCGAACTGCACGCCGATGCCGGCGGTGCGGGCGCCCTGCGCGCCTACCGGGGTCACCCAGATCACCTTGCCCGCGACCGGCAGGCGTTCGCTGGAATCGGGTAGCGTCAGCAACAGGAAGACTTCGTCGCCCAGGAAGTAGCGCTTCGGTGTGGGCACGAAGATGCCGCCGTTCTTCACGTACGGGATATAAGCGTTGTAGAGCTGCGCCTTGTCTTTGACCGCGAGCGAAAGAATGCCCTGCCGTCCACCGCCTGCCACTGCATTCATTCCCGTTCTCCTTTGGCGACCCTGGCGCGGTCCGTACCGCGCCAAGCCAAGAGCAAATCCACCAACGCAAGGTCGCCACGAACGGTCGTACGCAACAGGTCGCGGGTGCGGTTGGCGGCATCGAACCACGTCGCCAGCTTGTGCAATCGGGCCGGATCGGTCAAGCCGGCCTCCCCGGCCTGCGCCAGCACCAGGTCGGCGGCATGGCTCAGACGCAGACTGGCATGCTCATCGGAGGACCAGCGCTGGGCGGTTTCGATCACCGCTATCTCGCCGCGCTCGAGCTTGTCCAGATCGCTCGCCACGGCCTTGCGCAGAGTCAGGCCGCCTTCGCGCAGCCAGCCGTCCGCCAGGCCGGGATGGCCCCGCGCAGCTTCGAGCGCCTCTTTCGCGTCCTTGCTGGAATGTCCTTGGGCGCCCAGCCAGGCCAGCGCCTCTTCATGCGGCGGCAACTTGAATTCCAGCCGTTGGCAACGGCTACGGATAGTCGCCGGCAGGCGCGCGGGCTGGGCGCTGATCAGCCACAGGTAGCGACCTTCGGCAGGTTCTTCCAGCGTCTTCAGCAACGCGTTGCAGGCGGCGCGGTTGATCGCATCAGCCGGATCCACGATCGCCACCTGCGCCACGCCGTACTGCGGCGTCAACGAAAGCTTCTGCGACAGTTCGCGCATCTGGTCGATCACGATTTCCGTGCGCAGCTTGCTGCCGTCCTTGGTCAGGCCGAAGGACACCAGGTGCAGATCGGGGTGGGTGCCCGCGGAGATCAGCTGCGCGCTGCGCGTCTGCGTCGCGGCGTCGCGACCGCCCAGCACATGTTGGGCCAGGCGATCCGCTACCGCGCGCTTGCCCAGGCCCTCAGGCCCGCAGATCAGCAATCCGTGGCCAAGGCGACCGGCTTCCAACGCGGTCACGGCATGGTCGTAGGCCCGCTGTTGCCAAGGAGAAAACGAAGCGCTCATGCCGCGTTTTCCAGCCATCGCACGACCGCAGCGGAAACCGCCGCGCCCACTTGAACCGGCGACTGGCTGGCATCGATCACGCGGAACCTTTCGGGCTCGGCCGAGGCGCGCTTGCGGAACCCTTCGCGCACGCGCTCGAAGAAATCGTCCTGTTCGCTTTCGATGCGATCGGGCCACAGATCGCGGCCGTTGGCGCGGGCGCGGCCTTCCCGCACATCCAGATCCAGCAGCAGGGTCAGGCCGGGCTTGAGCCTGACTACCTTGCGCTCCAGCTCTTCCACCAACGCACGATCCAGGCCGCGGCCGTCCGCCTGGTAGGCATAGCTGGAATCGGTGAAACGATCACTGACCACGAACGCGCCGCGCTGCAGCGCCGGGCGTATCACTTCGCGTACGTGCTGGGCGCGCGAGGCGAACATCAGCAGCAGTTCCGTTTCCGGTGCCAGCGTTTCTTCCTGCGGGCTCAACAGCAACTCGCGGATGCGCTCGGCCAGCGGCGTGCCGCCCGGCTCGCGGGTCAGCACCACTTCATGCCCGCGCGACTGCAACAAGTCGCGGATCGCGATGAGGGCGCTGGTCTTGCCGGCGCCTTCGCCGCCTTCCAGGCTGATCAGACGCGGATGTTTCAGCAGGGCTTCGGTCATTGCAGCGGCTCTTCTTCCGGCAGCGGCGGACGACGCAACTGTTGCAGATATCGGGCGACGGCGGCGTTGTGCTCGCCCAGCGTGGCCGTGAAGATGTGGCTGCCGCTGCCATTGCCCAGGGCGACGAAGAACAGCGCGTCGCCCGGCGCCGGATTGACCGCCGCGCGCAACGCATCCAGGCCCGGCATGGCGATCGGCGTGGGAGTCAGGCCAGTACGGGTATAGGTGTTGTAGGGCGTATCGGTGAGCAGATCGCGGCGGCGGATGTTGCCGTCGTAACCGCTGCCGATGCCGTAGATCACGGTGGGGTCGGTCTGCAACTTCATGCCGAGCTTGAGCCGGCGCGCGAACACGCCGGCGATCTGCGGACGCTCGGAGGCCAGTCCGGTTTCCTTCTCGATGATCGAGGCCAGGATCAGCGCCTCCTCAGGCGACTTGAGCGGCAATTCGCTGGCGCGCGTCTTCCACACTTCCGCCAGTGCCTTCTCCATGGCTTCATAAGCGCGCTTGAGCACGTCCACGTCGCTATCGCCGCGCGAATAAACGTAGGTCTCCGGCAGAAAACGGCCTTCGGGGTGCTGGCCAGGATGGCCCAGGAGTTTCATCAGCGCAGCGTCGTCTAGCTGATTGGTCTCATGCAGCAGCGGGGTGGCCGCGTTGATCGCCGCACGCAACTGGCGGATGTTCCAGCCCTCCACGATGGTGATGCGGTAGTTGATGACTTTGCCGTCGCGCATGTTGAGCAACAGGTCGCGCGGGGTGATGCCGGGGTCCAGCGCGTACTCGCCCACCTTCAGGCTGCTGGCCACCTGCAGGCGCCGCGCCAGGACGCGCCATTCCAGGTCGCTACCCTGTTCCACGCCGGCCGCGCGCAGCTTGCGCAGGACGCTTGGGAATGAATCGCCGGAAGCGACCACCACACTGTCGCCCGCCTGCAATCCGGCGATGGACTGGTCGCTGAAGCCGGTATATCGCTGCCATAGCCAGGCACCGCAGGCGGCGGCGATGGCCAACAGCAGGAAAAGGACGATAAGAACGAAGCGGCAGCCGCGCTTGGATCCTGGGGACACGGTTTCCCTCGATTCTGGTGTACGTGCTGCAGGATACCTTGCCTGCCGCCTGATGTAGGAGCGCCCCATGGCGCGAGCTCTCCGGATGGGCACCGAAAGCCGGCACCGATGGGCGTTGCTACATGCCCAAGGCCTTCAGCACACCGCGGGCCTTGGCGCGGGTCTCGTCCAGCTCGCGCTCGGGAACCGAATCGGCGACGATGCCCGCCCCCGTGCGGAATACGACATCGGCGCCGCCGGATGCGGAGGAGAATATCTCCGCGCTTCGGATCAGGATATTCAGATCCAGGTCGCCGTCGCGATTCAACCAGCCGAACGCACCGGTATAAGCGCCACGCGCCTCGCCTTCCAGTTCAGCGATGATCTGCATGCAGCGCACCTTGGGACAGCCTGTGATGGTGCCGCCCGGGAAGGTGGCGCGGATGACATCGCCCGGCGTCGTTTCGCGGCGCAGCCGTCCACGCACGTTGCTGACGATGTGGTGCACGTGGGCGTAGCTTTCCACCGTCATCAGTTCATCTACCTGCACGCTGCCGGGTTCGCAGACGCGGCCAAGGTCGTTGCGCTCCAGGTCGATCAGCATCACGTGCTCGGCACGCTCCTTCGGGTGCCCGACCAGTTCGCGGATGCGCTCGGCATCGTCATCGCCTTCGAAGCGTGGCCGCGTGCCGGCGATGGGCCTGGTTTCGACCACGTCGCCGCGGATCGAGACCAGACGTTCCGGCGATGAACTGGCCACCGCCCAGTCGCCTGCTGTGAACAATCCGGCGAAGGGGGCGGGATTAGCCGTGCGCAGGCGCGCATAGAGCGCCGCCGGATCGAGCGCTTGTTCGAAGCGTGCGCGCCAGGCCCGCGACAAGTTGACTTGGAAGATGTCGCCAGCGGCAAGATATTGCAGGATGCGCTGCACGCCCTCCAAGAAACGTTGCGGCTCGTCCTCTACGGTCTCCGATGGGCCGTGCCACGCGGGCAACGCAGGCTGGAGTCGGGAGGCGGAGACATCATCGGCAATGAGATCCAGCAGCGCCGTCGCACCGGTTTCTGCCAGGGCCGCGCATTCGCCGCTGGCGCGATCGCGGAGAACCGCGGCGGGGCAACGCAGCGCCAGCGCGACCGGAACTGCGGCGGCGCCTTTCGGAAGCGCCAGTACCGGCTCGACCTGCCCGGCCAGCTCGTAATTCAGCAACAAAGCCCAACCGCCGCGAAACGGCCAGCGCGGCTCTTCGCGCGGAATGCGGCTGGCTTGCCAGTCGTTGTCGAGCGCAGCGAGGAAGTCGCCTTCGACCTGCTGTCCGTCGAGCGTACTGGTCCGTCCCTGCGCGTCGAGCCGCAGACCACTGCCAGCAGTGGCCAGCAGCAGATCCCAGCGTCCCTGCGCGGTGCCCGAAGCGACCGACTCGAGCAGCATCGGATAGCGCGAAGGCGCTTGTCGATGCAGGGCGAGCAGATCGGTGTCGGGAGGCAGTGCGCGGGATTCGATCACATTTCGCTCGTCATTCCCGCGAAGGCGGGAAGCCAGTGACTTTCGCTCTCAAAGCATGACAGCAACAGCCAAGTCGCTGGGTTCCCGCCTTCGCGGGAATGACGAGCAATAATCAAATCCGCTTGAACACCAGCGTGCCGTTGGTACCGCCGAAGCCGAAGCCGTTCGACATCGCCACATCGATCTTCTTCTCGCGCGCCACATTGGGCACGTAATCCAGATCGCAGCCCTCGCCCGGGTTTTCCAGATTGATGGTCGGCGGAATCACGCCGCGGTCGATCGCCAGCACCGAGAAGATCGCTTCCACGCCGCCAGCGGCGCCGAGCAGATGGCCGGTCATCGATTTGGTGGAGCTGACCATGGTCTTGTAGGCGTGGTCGCCGAATGCGCGCTTCATCGCCAGCGTCTCGGCCAGATCGCCCAACGGCGTGGAGGTGCCGTGTGCGTTAAGGTACTCGACCTGGTCGGGATTGATCTTGGCGTCTTTCATCGCCATCGCCATGCAGCGCGCCGGGCCTTCACCGTTCTCGCTGGGAGCGGTCATGTGGAAGGCATCGGAGCTGGCGCCGAAGCCGGCCAGTTCGCAGTAAATGCGCGCGCCGCGCGCCTTGGCGTGTTCGTATTCCTCGATGACCAGGATGCCGGCGCCGTCGCCGAGAACGAAACCATCGCGGTCCCGGTCCCACGGACGCGAAGCCGCCGCGGGATCGTCGTTGCGTGTGGACATGGCCTTCATGGAGCAGAACCCGCCCACGGAAGTAGGCGAGGAACCGCGCTCCGCGCCGCCGGCGATCATGACGTCGGCATCGCCGTACTGGATCATGCGCATGGCCATGCCGATGGAATGGTTGGAAGTGGCGCAAGCGGACACCGCCGAGAAGCTCGGCCCTTTGATGCCCTTCATGATGCTGAGCTGGCCCGGCAGCATGTTGATGATGGTGCTGGGGATGTAGAACGGCGAAATCTTGCGCGGACCGCCTTCGATGTATTTGGCGGTCTGCTCCTCGATGCCGAGGATTCCGCCGATGCCGGCGCCGATGATCGCGCCGATACGCTCGGCGTTTTCCTCGGTGACCTCCAGGCCGGAATCTTCCATCGCCATCAGCGACGCGGCGATGCCGTAATGGATGAACGCATCCATCTTCTTCACGTCCTTGGGCGACATGTAGAGGGTCGGATCGAAATTGCGGATCTCACCGGCGATGCGCGTGGTGAACAGCGATGCATCGAAGGAAGTGATCGGGCCCAGGCCCGACCTGCTGTTGACGATGGCGTCCCAGCTGCTGGCCAGATCGTTGCCCAAGGGCGAAATCATGCCCATACCCGTGACTACTACGCGACGCTGGCTCATACGGTTCCTCTGACCTTTTTCCTGCACCCTACGCTGGCGCACTGTGGCGCCACAAATGCGCGGGGCCGCATGCGCGGCCCCGGCACGACTCATCGATACTTCGAACTCACGCCTTGACGTGGGCCTTGACGTAGTCGATGGCCTGCTGCACCGAGGTGATCTTCTCGGCGTCTTCATCCGGGATTTCGCACTCGAACTCTTCTTCCAGCGCCATCACCAGCTCGACGGTGTCGAGCGAATCGGCGCCGAGGTCATCGACGAACGATGCGCTGGTGGTGACTTCTTCTTCTTTAACGCCAAGCTGTTCTACGACGATCTTCTTGACGCGTTCTTCGATGCTGCTCATTGGTTTTGGCTCCAGACGGAGTTGAGTGAACGGGGAGTAGTTTAGTGGAAACCGGCGATCCGGTGCAGACCCCCGCAATCGCCATTTAATCAAACACTTACGCGGCAAATGTGCTACGGCATATACATGCCGCCGTTCACATGCAGGGTTTCGCCGGTGATGTAGCTGGCCGACGGCCCGGCCAGGAAGGCGACCGCGCGCGCGATATCGGCAGGTTCGCCCAGACGGCCGAGTGCGATCTGGTCGATCAGCCCGGTCTTGGCCTCCTCGGGCATGGCCCGGGTCATATCGGTGTCGATGAAACCCGGCGCGACCACGTTGACGGTAACGCCGCGGCTGCCGATTTCCTTGGCCAGCGATTTGGAGAACGCGATGATGCCGGCCTTGGCCGCCGCGTAGTTGGCCTGCCCGGCGTTGCCGGTCACGCCGATCACCGAGGCGATGTTGATGATGCGGCCCTTGCGCGCCTTCATCATGCCGCGCATGACCGCCTTGGACGTGCGGTAAACGCTGGAAAGATTGGTATCCAGGATCGCCTGCCAGTCCTCTTCCTTCATCCGCATCAGCAGGTTGTCGCGGGTGATGCCGGCGTTGTTGACCAGGATGGAAACAGCGCCGAATTCCTTGCCGATGGCGTCGATCAGCGCTTCCACCGCAGCCGCATCGGTGACATCCAATGCGCGGCCGTGTCCGCCCTGCGCGGCCAGGCGCTCGGCGATCGCCTGGGCTCCCGATTCGGAAGTCGCGGTACCGATCACCGTCGCGCCCTGCGCGGCGAGTTCGTCTGCGATAGCCGCGCCGATGCCGCGGCTGGCGCCGGTGACCAGGACGATTTCGCCCTTCAATGTTTGTGCGTCGCTCATGCCTGCTTCCATTCTTCCAATGCGGACTGAAAATCGCCGGGCGTGGCCAGCGATCTTGATTCGAGTGATTTGTCGATACGTTTGATCAGGCCGGTCAACACCTTGCCCGGCCCGCATTCGGCGAAGCGTGCGGCGCCCTTCGCCGCCAATGCCAGGGTGCAGTCGGTCCAGCGCACCGGCAGATAGAGCTGGCGCACCAGCGCATCGCGGATGTCGTCGATACCGTCATGCACCTGCGCATCCACATTCTGCACGACAGGCAACGCGGGCGCGTGCCAGGCCATGCCGCGCATGGCCTCGGCCAAACGATTGGCGGCCTCGCGCATCAGCGGCGTATGCGACGGCACGCTGACCGCCAGCTTGACCACTTTGCGCACGCCGCGTTCGTTCAACAGCGCGATCGCGCGATCGACCGCATCGGCATCGCCGCCGATCACGATCTGCCCGGGCGAGTTGTAGTTGGCGGGCACCACGACCTGGCTGCCCGAAGCCTGCGCACAGACTTCGGCGACAAGATCGTCGTTGGCGCCGAGCACGGCGGCCATGGCGCCGACGCCGGCGGGCGCGGCATCCTGCATCAGCTGTCCGCGCAGACGCACCAAATGCGCGCCGTCGTGCAGCGAAAGCGCGCCGGCCGCGACCAGCGCCGAATATTCGCCAAGGCTGTGGCCGGCAAGCAATGCCGGAACCGCCCCACCCTGCTGTTGCCAGGCGCGCCATACCGCCACGCCGGCCGCAAGCAGCGCGGGTTGGGTGTATTCGGTGCGGTTGAGCATTTCCTCCGGACCGCTCTGCGACAACGCCCACAGATCCACACCGGCGCCATCGGAGGCTTCGACGAAGGTTTCACGAACGATGGAATGCATTTCCGCGAGTTCGGCCAGCATCGCCAACGATTGCGATCCCTGCCCCGGGAATACGAAGGCCAGCGTGGGGTCTGCCTGAAGTCGTGGAGTCACTGGTCAATCCCGTTGAGTTCGGCGTGAATGATAAAGGCGAACGGTCCACATCGTCTGTACCGGTGCGTATCGTCGGCCTGCGAATATTCCACGGATTGGCGGGAATTCGTCACGGCGCGATTACTTCGCCTCTGCTGCCATCGCTCCACAGCAAGATCTGGGAGAGGACGCGAAATGATCAGAAAACTGGCTACCGGCGAGTTCCGCCTGTATTCGCGCAAGAAGGATCCGGACACCGGCAAGCGCCGCAATCTAGGCACATTCAAAACGCGCGCGGCGGCGGAAAAGCACGAGCGCGAGGTGCAGTTCTTCAAACGCCAAGGTTGAATCTGGGGCGCGAATAGCGCGAATAATCAGTAGCGCAGCAGCGCCGAGCCCCAGGTGAAGCCGCCGCCGAAGGCTTCCAGCAACAGCAGCTGGCCGCGCTGCACGCGACCCGAACGCACCGCTTCGTCCAGCGCCAGAGGCACCGATCCGGAAGAAGTGTTGCCGTGCCGGTCGACAGTGACGACAACGCGATCCATCGGCATTTCCAGACGCTTGGCCGTGGCTTCGATGATGCGCAGGTTGGCCTGGTGCGGGATCAGCCAGTCCAGGTCGTGCTTGTTCAGACCGTTGGCCTCGAGGGTTTCGTCGACCACGCTGTCCAGCGCCTTGACCGCGTACTTGAAGACGTCGTTGCCCTTCATGTTGATGCGGGCGCCGCAGTTCGGCTCGTCGGTCTTGAAGCCGACCGAAACGCCGACCGGATTCCACAGCAGTTCCTTTTTGGCTCCGTCGGCATGCAGATGGGTGCTGAGGATGCCGGTCTCGCTGTCGGCCTTGAGCACCACGGCGCCGGCGCCGTCGCCGAACAGCACGCAGGTGGTGCGCTCGGTCCAGTCGACGATACGGCTGAGGGTTTCGGTACCGATGACCAGCGCGGTCTTGACGTCGCCGGAGCGAATGAACTTGTCGGCCACGCTGAGCGCATAGACGAAACCGGAACAGGCCGCGTTGACGTCCATCGCCGCGCAGCCACTGGCGCCCAGGCGGGCCTGAATCAGGCAGGCGGTGGAGGGGAAGATCAGGTCGGGCGTGGTGGTGCCGACCACGATCATGTCGATCTCGGACGCGTCCACGCCCGCGGCTTCCAGCGCGCGAACCGCGGCGTGATAGCCCAGATCGCCCGAGGTTTCGCCTTCCGCGGCGATATGGCGCTCGCGGATGCCGGTACGGCTGCGTATCCATTCGTCGCTGGTATCGACCGTTTTGGCCAGGTCGTCGTTGGTCAGCAGTTTCTCGGGCAGATAACTGCCTGTACCGGCGATACGGGCATACACGCGCCCGTTCGAATCACGCTCGCTCATGCCCGCTCCTGCTGGTGGCCCATGCCGGGCCGGGACCTCTGATTCGCACCGATTTCAACCATCGCGCGCCGGGAGGGCGCGCGGCAGGATCAATCTTCGTCGGAAACGGCGTCGGCCTTGGTCGCGATGACCTTCTTGCCGCGGTAGTAGCCGTCAGCGGTGACATGGTGACGGATATGGGTCTCGCCGCTGGTCGGATCGGTGGCCAGCTGCTTGGCGGTCAGGCTGTCGTGCGAACGACGCTGGCCACGACGGGACGGGGTGACGCGGGATTTCTGCACTGCCATGGTATTGCTCCGAACTGATTCGCTGTATTGCGTATTTGTTGATGTTGCCGACCGCCCTGCGGGAGGTCAGTTTTTCTTCAGTGAACCCAGCGCCGCGAACGGGCTGGCCTTCGCCAATTCTTCTTCCGGAATGGGCCATTCGCGATCCACCGCGTCGGATTCCGGATTCATCGGCACCGCGGGAACGGCCAGCACCAATTCGTCCTCCACCAGATCCAGCAGCCGCAGCGTGCCGTCTTCCGGCACCAGCAGCGCTTCGTAATCCGGCGGCAATGCCGCTTCGTCGGCTTCGTCCCGGATCAACCCCAGACGCTGCACAATGTGTACCGGAAGCAGGAACCGCTGCAGGCTGCGCTGGCATTCCAGCGGCAACGCCGTATCGATCCGCAACTCCGCGTAAGCCACCTTGAGCAAGGGGTCGCTGTCGAACTGCAAGACGAAATCGACTTCGCCTTCGGTATCGAACAGCAGGTCCCGCACGCGCGCCAATGAAGACAGCGGCACCCGACCTTCGAAACTCCGCCTGGCCGCAACCATGCGCCAAACATCCAACATCTCGGGCACGTTCACGGACATAAGCCGCTGAATATTAAGGATGCCGGGCCGAGCTGTCAAACCCGGAAACGCAACCACGATCAGGTTTGCCGGTCCTGACGGGCGCCGGCAGAATGCCCGCCCCCCACTGTGAATGCACCCATGCCGCTGATCCTGGCCTCGACCTCCCGCTATCGCCGTGAACTGCTGGAACGGCTGCGGCTGCCCTTCCATATCGCCCGGCCCGACGTGGACGAAGCCCCCTTGCCCGGGGAAGCCCCGCCAGCGCTGGCCCGGCGGCTTGCCTGGGCCAAGGCGAAGGCCATTACCGATCAGCATCCCGATGCCTGGATCATCGGCTCCGACCAGGTGGCCGCGCTGGACACGCAACCACTGGGAAAGCCCGGAACCCGTGAAAACGCCCTCGCCCAGCTCGGCGCGATGTCCGGGCGGGAGATCGCCTTCCATACCGCGATTTGCCTGCTGCGGGGAGATGAGCCGGCGCTGGAGGCCGTGGATACCACTCGCGTACGCTTCCGCGACCTACGGGCCGACGAGATCGAGCGCTATGTCGATGCCGAGCAACCGTTCGACTGCGCCGGCAGCTTCAAGAGCGAAGGCCTAGGCATTGCGCTGTTCGAGCATATCGAGTCGAAAGACCCTACGGCTCTGGTCGGCCTGCCCCTGATCGCACTCTCCAGAATGCTGCGCGACGCCGGGTTTGAGTTGCCCTGACGGTTCTTGTCCTGACTCTGACCGTTATTCCGCCAGATCCAGGGGCTGCTCCGACCAGTCCTCCACACTGCCGTCCCGTCCGTGCAATCGCAACCCCAGCCAGTGCCGGCCGGGCTTGGCCGCAGTCAGGTCGACAGCGGCGCTGAAGCCGACCGCCGGATGATACGGATCGGTAGAGATTTTCCAGTACGCGGCGGTTCCGCCACTGGGAAGCCCGTAACGCGCCTTGGCCACCGGCTTGCCGTCCAGCAGGATCTCCACCCCCTTCAGGCCCACGCCATCCTTGAACGCCCAGCCTGCGACTTGGAATTTTCTCCCGGTCGAGGCCTTGCTCTCAGGCGTATCGATCCAGGCGAAGGCAGGAAGCGTGCAAGGCCCTTTGCTTTTTTCTGCGGGCAAGGCGAACAGCAGGAAGCGCTGGTGACCATGGTCCACGTTGACCACGCGCGGCGGCGGCAACGGACCTACTTTTTTGCATAGCTGGTGGTAGTACTCCAGCAACGATTTGTATTGCACATCGCCGCTTCCCACCACCAGCAGGGCGGGTGCGTTGCGGCTGCCGTCGCTTTCCAGCTTCCATAACCTCAGTTGCGGCGCGCGCCCATGCTTCTGGTTGAGCGGGTGATCGAGCACGGCGATGCGTGCGTTGTCGAGTGCGAATCCCAGCTCGGCGCCGGACTTGAAGTTGTCGGCGAGTAGGGTGGTCCCGGGCGCCAGCCTGGCCTGCTCTTCGCGTACGGCGGCCGTCAGCTCTTCCCAGCCTGCGAAGTTCGCCGGATAGAACTTTTCCGCTGCGAACTGCTCGCGCCACTGCGGCGTGGACAGTACCAGGTAATACCCCAGCACCATCAGCAGTCCGGCTCCACTCAAGACCCAGGTCGCGATACGCAAACCACGCGGCCATTCGCGCAGCAACGCGGGCACCGCTATCAGCAGCGGTAGATAGCCCGGCAAGGGCCAGTGGAAACTGACCCGTTCCACATCGGCGAAAAAGCCCAGCAGGAAGAAACCCAGGGTGGAAACACCGCCCAACAACCCGAAGTAGCGCCATTGCGCCGGCATTCCATCGCCTGTCCGGAACGAGCGTACGAATACCTGGATCAAGGCGAAGAACAGCAACGGCGTGACCAGCCCCGCCTGCACCACCAGGAACCACCATCCGGTGGACTGGAACGCCCAGGGATGGCGGTCGACCAGCTGGAAGCGCAGGCCGGCGTCGGCGTTTTCCAGGTTCCATGCCACCAACGGCGCCCACGCCGCGATGCCCAGCGCTAGCGCTACCCAGACACGCGGATCGCGCAGTACGCGCCTGCCCTGCGGCAACAACGCCAACGCGATCATGCCCACACCGATCACGCCGATGAAACGGTAATGGCTCAAGGCGCCGATGGTCAGGCCCAGCGCGAGTTCGGCGGCGGAGGCGGCGTCGATCTCGCGCAGCAGACGGGCGCCGGCATCCAGGCAGAGCACGGTGGCGAAAGCCATCGGCACGTCCGGCAATGCCAGGATGCCCAGGCTGCCCGCCAAAGGCATCAGTACGACCAGACTTCCCGCACGCCAACCGACCGCTTCGCCGAACCAGCGGCTCGCGATATGGGTGATCAGCCAAGGCAGCAGAGCCGCCAGCAACAGGAACGGTGCACGCAGGGCGAGCACGTGCTGGCCGCCGATCTCCGTTCCCAGCCGGGTCATCCACGCGGTCAGCCCAGGAAGATCGGAGTAGGCGGCCGCGAAATGCTGGCCTTCCTGCCAGTAGAACGCCTCATCCACGAACAGCGGCAAGCGCGCGGCGATCAAAAGCTTGATCGCGGTCACCACTGTCCACAGCAACAGGAAGGTACGTTGCGCGCGCTTCACGTCCTGCATGTCACATCCTGCATTCTTTCGTCCTGCATATGCCGTTAGACTTCCTTGAAAGGAACTCGGGAAAACGATGCTCGCTAAACCACCCGCGCGACCACCCGCACGCGAAATGCTACCCGATGCGCTGCATGCGGCCCTGAAGTCCGCCCAACAGCAAGTCAATTCGTTGGTGTTGGGCAAGTCCCAAGAAGTCCGCCTGGCGTTCGTGGCGTTGCTTTCCGGGGGCCATATCCTGATCGAGGATCTCCCCGGTCTGGGCAAGACTACCTTGGCCCATGCGCTGGCCGCGACGCTGGGACTCGGTTTCCAGCGCGTGCAGTTCACTTCGGATCTGTTGCCGGCCGATGTCTTGGGCGTGTCGGTCTACGACGCGCAGTCGCGGCAGTTCCAGTTCCATCCCGGTCCGGTGTTCACCCATGTGCTGCTGGCGGACGAAATCAATCGCGCGCCGCCACGAACGCAGAGCGCCTTGCTGGAAGCCATGGCCGAGCACCAAGTCACCCTGGATGGCATGACCCGGCCTCTACCGGATCCCTTCTTCGTCATCGCCACCCAGAACCCGGTGGACTTGTCGGGCACTTATCCGCTGCCGGATTCGCAGCTGGACCGCTTTCTGCTGAGGCTGACCCTGGGTTATCCGAATGCGGAATCGGAGCGCGCGCTGCTGGCGGGAAGCGATCGCCGCGAATTGATCGCGCAAACCGAACCGCTGTTGTCCAGCAGCGATGTGTTGGCATTGCGTACCGCGGTCAACGAGGTGCATGCGAGCGGCGCGCTGGTGGATTACGTACAGGCATTGATGGCCCGCAGCCGCCAGCATCCGGGCGTGCGCGTGGGCCTGTCGCCACGCGCCGGTATCGCGTTATTGCGGGCTGCGCGCGCGTACGCGCTGCTGCTGGGGCGGCACCACGTGTTGCCGGAAGATGTGCAGGCGCTGTTTTCGGCGGTGGCCGCGCACCGCCTGGTTGCGGAAGCGGAGGCTTCGTCCACCCAGGCGTTGGCCAAATCCATCCTGCATGCGGTGGCCGTGGACTGAGCGCCATGACCACGCCACGCGAACGCCTGGCTACGCGCTTCGCGCTGCTGGCGCGGCCGCGCGCCGCCGAAGCGTTGCCGGTGAAACTCGACCGACGCCGGGTTTACGTGCTGCCTTCGCGTTTCGGGCTCTTCTTCGGAGCGTTGTTGTTCGCCATGCTGCTCGGCGCGCTCAACTACAACAACAATCCCGCTTTGATGCTGGCGCTGCTGCTGGGCGCCACCGCATTGGCAAGCCTCATCGCCGCGCATCTGCAGTTGTCGGGCCTGCGCATCGATGCGATCTCTGCGGAACCGGTCGCCGCGGGCAATCCGCTTCAGCTGCATATCGCGCTTTCGGCGAGCGACGCGCGCAACCGCCGCGGCCTGCAACTGCGATGCGGCGAAAAGCGGACGAGCGCGACCCTGCCGGTCGGTGAACCCACAGCGGTCACCCTGTCGGTGGATACGCAACGACGCGGTTGGTTGGAATTAGGCCGCATCCGTATTTCCACCACTCAGCCCCTGGGCTTGGCCCTGGCATGGGCATGGGTCTGGCCGGATCAGCCGATGTTGATTTATCCGGCACCGGAAACGCAGGGCCCGCCCCTGCCATTGGGCGACGGCAGCGCCAGTCATTCCCGACTGAATCCTGCCGGCGACGACGTGCATCATTTGCGCAGCTACCGCGCAGGCGACCCACGTCGCGCCATCGCATGGAAACCCTCCGCCCGCCGCGACTCGCTGATGGTGCGCGAATACGAGCAGCCGCTTGCGGTCGAAGTCAGCCTGGACTGGCGAACGCTCGCCCCCCTCGCCGTCGAGCAACGCATCAGCCGGCTTGCCCATTGGGTGGATCTGGCCGAACGCGAAGGGCGCCGTTATCGATTGCATCTGCCTGGGCAGCCGGTGCTGGGCCCCGGACAGGGAGCCGCGCATCGGCATCTTTGTCTGCGCGCGTTGTCCTTGCTGCCGCAAGCCGAACTTCCGCACGGCAATGGCCGCTGATCCTTCCCGCGACCGGATAGACAACGGCAGCCGCCTGTGGACGCTGGCCACCGCGGCGCTGGCGCTTTTGCCGTTGCTTCTGCAGATCCCCGCAGCGCTGGCATCGGCGATCGGTCTGGCCGCGGTATTGGTTACCGCCCTTTCCTGGCGCAAGCCGATGCCGGCGATCCTGCGCTTGCTGCTGGCGCTGTTGGTGCTGGCCGCGGTGTTCTCGCAGATGGGTTTCCGCTTCGGCCGCGACACCGGCTGCGCGCTGTTGGCGGCCATGATCGCCATCAAGCCCTCGGAAACTTCCACATTGCGCGATGCGCGAAGCCTCATCGGTTTCGCTTTGTTCGCGCCTTTCTCGGCTTTCCTGCTCGATCAGGGCCCGCTCACGATGCTGCTGGGACTGCTATCGGTCCTTTGTGCACTGGTGACCCTGCAACGGCTGGCCGATGTGGAGTCGGGCTCCTTGGACAGCGGCACGAAACCGTTACCCGCGCTGGCGGCGGTGGGCAAGCTGGTAGGCATCGGCCTGCCCTTGGCCTTGAGCATGTTCTGGTTGTTTCCGCGTCTGGGTTCCCCGCTGTGGGGCGTCCCGGAAAGAGCGCTTGGCCGCCCGGGTCTTTCCGACAACATGACGCCCGGCGAGTGGCTGGATTTGATGGCGGACGACACGCCGGCCCTGCGCGCGGAATTCTTCGGCGCGCCTCCTGCACCGCAGGAAATGTACTGGCGCGGCCCGGTGCTTTGGGATTTCGACGGACGCAGTTGGTCCCAGCCGCGCTGGATGCGGCAGCTTCCGGCGCAACCGGTCGGCAGCAGGAACAGCACCTGGGACTATCAGATCGAATTCGAGCCCACCGACCGCCGCCAGTTGGTGGCATTGGACCTGCCGCGCGCCGCGCCGTCGGGCGCCTTTCTTTCGCAGGACTACGGCCTGTACTCCGCCACTCCCCTCAACGCGTTGACCCGCTGGCGGCTGCAGTCTTCGCCACCGGCAACCTTTCAGGTTCGACTGGACGCCGCAACACGCCGGCGCGCGTTGGCCTTGCCGGCCGGCTACAACCCGCGCACCGTGGCGCTTGCGCAGCAATGGCGACGCGAAGCGGGGACCAATGACGCGGCGATCGTACGACGTGCGTTGGACTGGGTGAAACGCGAGTTCGGATACACCCTGGATACGCCGCTACCGGGACGTAACGGGGTGGACGAATTCCTCTTCGACGAGAAAAAAGGTTACTGCCAGCATTTCAGCTCGTCCTTCGTGGTCCTAATGCGCGCGGCGGGCGTTCCCGCGCGCGTGGTCACCGGCTTTGCCGGCGGCATACGCAACCCGTTCGGCAACTACTGGGTAGTGCGGAACATGGACGCCCATGCCTGGGCCGAAGTGTGGCTTGCCGGACGCGGCTGGGTACGCGTGGACCCGACCGCAGCGGTGGCGCCCGAACGCATCTACGACACTATAGAAGACAGACTGGGAGCGGGAACCGGTGGGCTGGGCAGCCAGTTGGCCACGCTGGATGGTTTCAGCGATTGGATGCGACGCGGATGGAACGACCTGGTGCTGGGCTTCAACGCCGAGCGACAGCAGCGCTTGTTGCAGCCCTTCGGCATGGATCGGCTGGACGGGGGACGCCTGGGCATGCTGTTCGGCGTTTTCGCGCTCTCCGCACTGGCGTGGATGGGCTGGCTGCTGGCGCGCGGAGAACGGGAACGCGACCCGTTGCTGCGCGCGTGGCATCGGCTGGGCTTGCGCTATGCGCGGCTGGGACTGGGACGGCAGCCGCACGAGCCGGCTCTGGATTGGGCCGAACGCGTCGCCAGGGCCAGGCCGCAGTCGGCCGATACCCTGATTCCGCTCAGCCGCCGTTTCGCTCAAGCGCGCTACGCTGGCGCCGTTGGGGACGCTGCACTACTCAACGACCTGCGTCGGCACCGTCCCTGAATCCTGGAGATTCACCATGAACGCCAAAATCCGCTTCATCGCATTGGCCGCAAGCAGTCTATTGCTGGGCGCCTGCGCCACCGCTCCCAAACCGTTGCAGGGCGCTTTCACTCCGGTCACGCCTCGCGACGCCGTTGCCAGCAGCCAGGTCGGCACCTCGGTGCGCTGGGGCGGCCGCATCGTGGAAACCAAGCCGGGCCAGGACAACACCTGCTTCCAGTTGATCTCGCGTCCGCTGGGCGGCACCGGCCGTCCCCTTAGCAGCGCGCCGGACGCCACCGACGGCCGCTTCATCGCCTGCCGTGCCGGTTTCTATGATCCGGCGGTATTCACCGAAGGCCGCGAAGTGACGTTCATCGGTCGCGTCGATGGCGTGGAGTCCACGCGCATCGGCGACTACGACTACCGCCTGCCGCGCATGACCGCCGACGTGGTCTATCTGTGGCCGGAAGTGCGCGAAGTCGAGATCCGCCCGTCTCCCTTCTATTACGACCCCTTCTGGGGTCCGCGCTGGGGTCGCTGGGGCTGGTGGTGAGCCTGCTCTGATCCGACAATCTCCGATCGAAAAAAGCCGCTCATCGAGCGGCTTTTTTTATCCGAGCGCATCGCTATCGAGGCGCACCGAAATGCCCCAACCGGGCGCCCGCCAGCAGATGCAGATGCAGATGGAACACGGTCTGCCCGGCATCCTCGCGGCAGTTCATGACCACGCGATAGCCTTTCTGCGCAAGGCCTTCGCGACGCGCGTATTCGGCGGCGGCCAGCACCAGCTTTCCCACCAGCTCGGCATCGCCGGGCCGCAGATCGTCCAGGGTGGGAATCGCCTGGTTCTTCGGAATAAAGAGCACATGCACCGGCGCCTGCGGAGCGATATCCCGGAAGCCGAGCACATCGTCGTCTTCGTAGACGATATCGGCGGGAATTTCGCGACGGATGATCTTGCCGAAGAGAGTGTCGGTCATGGATGTTTCCCTGATAGAGCTTTGCGTTGTCGCATCGAAGTCAAAGCGGCATCTCGCTTCTTGTGCCGAAAGCGTGCGACAGCGTGCCGCGATCGACGTACTCCAGTTCTCCGCCCAGCGGCACGCCATGGGTCAGGCGGCTGGGATGCACGTTCTGCTGGCGCGCCAGCTGCGCGAGGTAATGCGCGGTGGCTTCGCCTTCCACGGTGGGGTTGGTGGCGATGATCAGCTCGGTGATTTCGCCCTGCGCCAGCCGCTCGGACAATGCATCCAGCCCGAGCTCGCGCGGGCCGATCCCGTCCAGCGGCGACAGCCGTCCCTGCAAGATGAAATACAGGCCGCGATAGCCGGTAGCCTGCTCGATGGCCAGGCGATCGGCAGGCGATTCCACTGCGCACAGCAAATGCTGGTCGCGACTGGAACTGGCGCAGATAGCGCAGACCTCGGTTTCGGTGAAGTCGCGGCAATGCTTGCAATGCCCGATATGCTCCAACGCCAGCGCCAGCACCTCGGCCAGGCGCTTGCCGCCCTCCCGCTCGCGTTCCAGCAATTGGTAGGCCATGCGCTGCGCGGTCTTCTGGCCAACGCCGGGCAGGATGCGCAGGGATTCAATCAATTGTTCGAGCAGGGAAGGAGACATGAAATTGGGGATTGGAGATTCGGGATTTGGGATTTTGGATTCGTAAAAGCACAGGGCTGTAACCAATCCCTAATCTCGAATCCCCAATCCCGGCCTCATCAGAACGGCATCTTCATGCCCGGCGGCAACTGCATGCCGGCGGTGGCGGCGCCCATCTTGCTCTTGGATTCGGCGTCGATCTTGTTGGACGCGTCGTTGAAGGCGGCGGCGATCAGATCTTCGGCCATTTCCGGGTCGGCCAGCACGCTGGGATCGATACGCACCTTGCGGCACTCCTTGGCGCCGGTCAGGGTCACGCTGACCATGCCGCCGCCGGCGCTGCCGGTGACTTCCAGTTTGGCCAGCTCTTCCTGCGCACGCTGCATGTTCTCCTGCATCTTCTGCGCTTGCTGCATCAGTTGGGCGATATTTCCACGCATGTTCTTACCTGTTATTCGTCGAAGGGGCGGATGGAATCCGGAACCAGCTTGGCGCCGTGCTGCTGGATCAGGCGCTGCACGTCCGGGTTGTTCATGAAATTTTCTTCGTCGGCGCTCTGGCGGATGCTGCGTTCGCGATGACTGCGCTGCTGCAGCGTTTCCGATTCGCCGAGCGCATGGTCGAAGACGATGCGCGGGGCGGCGCCGAACTTCCCGGCCAGCGTATTGGACAGTTCGGCCAGCGATTTTTCCGAGCGCAGGTAGTCGAAGCCCGCGTCCAGCGACAGGCGTAGGACGCCTTCGCCGTAGCCGACGAAGGCGGCGTTCTCCGCCAACTGACGCGCAGCGCCTTTCATGCCGCTGTTGCCGGCGAAGTGCAGCCAATCCTCGGCGGTAGCGATCGCGGCGACGCTTTCGCTTTCGGCAGCGGACACGACAACGGACGCGGCAGCGGCCGGCCCAGGCTGCGGCTGCGCTTTCACGACTGGCGCAACCAGCGCTTCCACTACGGGTTTGCCGGCGGGCGCGGGAGTTTCCTGCTTGGCCGTTGCCGGCGCTGGCGGTGGCGGTGCGGCGATCGCCGAAATCGCCGGCGAGGACTTCGTCGCTTCGCTGCCAGCCTGACCCGCATTGACCTGCCCTGCTCCAGCCGGCCGGAAGGCCAGCATCCGCAACACGCTCATCTCGAAACCGGCACGCGTGCTCGGCGCCAGGTGAAGATCGCGGCGTCCGTTCACCGCCATCTGGTACCAGAGCTGCACCACTTCCGGTCGCAGACGTTGGGCGAAATCGTCGGCGTCGATGCCATCGGCTTCCACCGACACGCCCGGCACCAGCTGGCGCACCTGGATGCGGTGCAACGCCTCAGCCAACGCATCCAGCACGCCATTCCAGTCGGGCGAGAATTCGGCCAGCGCGGCGACGATCTGCAGCAGACGCGCACCGTCGCCGTGGGCCAGCGCGTCGAGCATGGCGCCGACCTGAGTGCGGTCCACCGTGCCCAGCATGGTGCGTATACCTTCCTCGCGCAGCGCACCGCCGTTGCCGCTGCCGGTGTAGGCGATAGCCTGATCCAACAGCGACAAGCCGTCGCGCAGGCTGCCATCGGCGGCCTTCGCGATCTGGCGGATGGCGCTTGGATCGGCCTGTATTTGCTCAGCGGCCAGGATGCGGTCGATCTGGCCTGAAATCTGGTCTTCATCCAACCGCTTGAGGTTGAACTGCAGGCAGCGCGACAGCACGGTGACCGGCAGCTTCTGCGGGTCGGTGGTGGCCAGCAGGAATTTCACATGCTCCGGCGGTTCTTCCAGCGTCTTCAACAGCGCGTTGAACGCGGCCTTCGAAAGCATGTGCACTTCGTCGATCAGGTAGACCTTGAACTTGCCGCGCGAGGGCATGTACTGCGCGTTTTCGATCACCTCGCGCACGTCGTCCACGCCGGTATTGGAGGCGGCGTCGATTTCCAGCAAATCCAGGTAGCGGCCCGAATCGATGTCCAGACAGGTCGAGCACTTCCCGCAGGGCTCGGCGCTGGTGCCTTCCTCGCAGTTCAGCGATTTGGCGAAGATGCGGGCGATGGTGGTCTTGCCCACGCCGCGGGTGCCGGTGAACAGGAAGGCGTGGTGCACGCGGCCGCTTTCCAGCGCATTGGTGAGCGCGCGCACCACGTGCTCCTGCCCGACGAGCTCGGAAAAACGCTTGGGACGCCACTTTCTGGCGAGAACGAGATAGGACATCAGGCAGCCGGTTTCATCTGAAAGGTCATTGTGCCGCGCCGAGTGGTTCTGTCCAAGGAAAGAATTCCCAACCCGTCGCCCCCACGGGCCCCGATAATGAATGGACCGCGAAATCCCGCTCCTGGAAAGCCGGGACTCGCATTAAGTCGCCGCGCCAGCTAGAATTCGCGGCCCTGAAAGCGGCTTTGCCCGCCTTCAGGTCCCGGAGAGGTGTCCGAGCGGTTGAAGGAGCACGCCTGGAAAGTGTGTAAGCGTCTAAACCGCGCTTCGGGGGTTCGAATCCCCCTCTCTCCGCCAGTTTCATGATGTGGCGCAACGCGCATCAGTCCTATGGTGGCCCTGTCGGCCCCTCGCGACGCTAGGTTGAAAACTCCGCCAGGGCCGGAAGGCAGCAACGGTATTGACTGATGCGGGTGCCGAGGCCAGCCGGCTGGGCCGCCACCTTACTGGCGGCCCTTCCTCCCTTATCTTTCCGAACGGCCCGTGACCAGCCCCAGCGCGTCCGGTTCCCGGCCGGCTGGCCAGTGGCCGACGACTTTCCACTCGCGCGTATCGATCACCGCGATCCGGTCGCCCCCGCTGATCGCCACGTAGGCACGCTGCCGTGTGGGATCGATCACGGCGCCGATCGGCATCGCCGTATCTCCCAGCATGCTCTGATTGTAGGAAACGCCGGGCTCGGCCAGTTCGATGGTCGCGACACGCAGTTTGGTGCGGGCGTCGAAAACCGCCACATTGGCCGCCGTCGCATTGGTCACCAGGGCGTAGCGGCCGTCGGCAGTGAAAACCACCCGGATAGGGAAGCCTTTGCTGCTCATCCTGCGCCTGAGCGCCAAACTGGCCGGATCGTGCACGGTGACGGCGCCTTCCTGCCGATTGGTGACCCAAACCTCTTTGCCGTCCGGGCTCACCGCCACGCCTTCGGCGCCCTTGCCTGCGGCGCGTTCATGGGTCTTGAGTCCGGAGACCAGATCGATGCGGCTCAGCGTTCCCGCGTTGATCTTGGTGACATAGGCGGTTTTGGCATCGGGCGACAGCGCGACCATGTGTCCGGTGCCCTCGCCCACCTCGATCACCCGCTCCACCACGCCACGCTCGACATCCACGATGAGCAGGCTGGCGGAGCCTTCGGTAGTCACCAGTGCCCGTTTGTCGCCCGGCAGCAGGCGCAGGCCGTGCGGAGCGCCGTGTTCGCCGAGGTCGATGCTGCGTGTGGGCTTGCCGCCGACCAGGTCCAGCACCGAGAGCGTATTGCCGGAGGTCTCGCGGCCGTAGTTGCTGACCAGCGCGAAGCGGCCGTTGCCGGCCACCGCGATCTCATGCGGCGCCTTGCCCGTGCGGAATTCGCCGGTCTTGCGACCGTCGCGCAAGGAAAGCCGCCAGACGCTGTCGGCGGACTTGTTGCCGACCAGCAGTTCGTCGGCACAGGCTCCGCCGGCCGCAAGCGCCAGGCTGCACAACACGAAAAACGAAACGATGGAACGAACAGTGCCGGTCATGCGCTTGGCTTCCGTCTCACTCTTTTGCGGTATCGGGCTCGGGATGCAGCCAGCCGGTGTCGCCTTCCCGGTAGCGCTCATGTTTCCAGATCGGGACGCGCGATTTCACCTCGTCGATGATGTAGCGGCACGCATCGAAGGCGGCGCCGCGATGCGCCGCGCTGACCCCGACCCATACCGCCAGATCGCCGATGGCCAGATCGCCGACGCGATGCACGCAACGCGCATCGACGATGGCGAACTTGTCCAGCGCTTCATCCAGCACCTTGTCGCCTTCTTTTTCGGCCAGCGCGGCGTAAGCCTCATAGCGCAGTCCGTTCACGGCGCGGCCGTCGTTGTGGTCGCGTACCCAGCCTTCGAAACTGGCGAAGGCGCCAGCGGTCCGGTGGGAAAGCTGGTCGCGCAGGGGCGCGATTAGGATCGGAACCTCGGAAAGACGGAAACGTTTCATGTGCGTGCGCAAATCGAAATCGTCACTAGAGCCGTCATTCCAGCAAAAGCTGGAGGCGCTTCATTAACAGCCGAATGGCTGGTCATCCAACTTGATCTGGGATTTTCACTTCGGCCTGAGAAAGAAGCAAAGTCAAAATGGATTCCAGCTTTCGCTGGAATGACGACGGAGGGGGTATCGGCATGACTGGGCATTTCTACCCCCCCGACACCGGAGGAATAAAGGCAATCTCGCTGCCCTCCCGCAGCGCATCGCGCCATTGCGCGAACTCGCCGTCCGCGGCCACCCGCAGGCGGTTCGCGGGCAACGCGAAGCCGTGACGCGACTGCAGTTCCGCATACAAGGCCTGCAAGTCGGCAGCCTCCGACTCGACCCGCTCCGAAGCGACGCCGCTCGCATCGCGCAGGCTGGCGAAATAAAGCACGTTCACCGTCGTCATCGCGCTTCCCCGAAATCGCTTTTGCCGCCGCGCTTGCCCAGTAGCCTGGCCGGGCCGATGACGATGCGGTGCGAAAGCGCCTTGCACATGTCGTAGACGGTCAGCGCAGCGACGGTGGCGCCGGTCAGCGCTTCCATTTCCACACCGGTGCGGTGCGTGGTCCTGACCGTGCATTCGATCTTCAACGCACTGTCGCCGTCCCAGGCGATAACGATGCGGCATCCGTCGATCGGCAAGGGGTGGCAGAAAGGGATCAGTTCGTGGGTGCGCTTGACCGCCAGGGTGCCGGCGATGATCGCGGTGTCCACGATGCCGCCCTTGGCGCTGCGCAACCCGCTGGCATGCAGCTGGGCCGCCACTTCCTTCGGAAAACGCACGCGGCATTCCGCCGTGGCCGCGCGTGCGGTCACCGCTTTGCCGGAAACATCCACCATGGACGGCAGGCCCGCCGCATCGAGGTGGGTAAGGATTTTCTTGCGCGTCGCCATTCAACCGCCGATCAGGAACATTTCGACATGCCTGCCCTTGGCCGCCTCGCGTTCGCCGCGCAATTCGCTGTAGCGATCCACGCGCCGCGACCAGAGACCGGCGAGATGGCCGGCGAATGCCGTTTCGCCGCGCGCGAGCGCGCCGCGAAGATCGGTTCCCTCGGACGCGAACAGACAGGTATACAGATGTCCGTCCGCCGAAACGCGCGCGCGATGGCAATCGCCGCAGAAGGTTTCGCTGACCGAACTGACGAATCCGATCTCGCCCGCGCCATCTTCGAAACGGTAGCGCGTCGCCACTTCGCCGCGATAGTTGGGATCGAGCGGCAGAATCGGCCAACGCGAGGCGATGCGATCGCGGAGCTCGGCGGAAGTCACCACCTGCGCGCGTTGCCAGCCGTTGCAGGTGCCTACGTCCATGTACTCGATGAAGCGCAGCACGTGGCCGCTGCCGCGGAAGTGTTCGACCAACGGCAGCACCTGGTTTTCGTTGATGCCGCGCTGGACCACGCAATTGATCTTCAGCGAATGGAAGCCCGCCCGCGTTGCGGCATCGATCCCCGCCATCACCGTCGACACTTCGCCGCGACCGCCGGACATTTGGCGGAACAAATCCGCGTCCAAAGCATCCAGACTGACCGTCAGCCGGCGCAAGCCCGCGCGGTGCAGCGCCTCCGCCTGCCCGGCCAGCAACGAACCGTTGGTGGTCAGGGCCAGATCCTCGATCCCCGGAACAGCGGAAAGGCGCGCGATCAACTCCGGCAGGCGCTTGCGCAGCAGCGGCTCGCCGCCGGTCAGGCGCAGCTTGTTGACGCCGATGCGCGCGAATCCACGCACCAGGGTTTCGATTTCATCGAACGACAGGCGCGATGCCGAGTCCAGGCCGTAGTCGTCCGGCACCTGATCGGCGGGCATGCAATAACCGCAGCGGAAATTGCAGGCCTCGATCACCGACAGGCGCAGGTCGCGCAACGGTCGGCCGCGCCGATCCAAGGGCAGGCTCGGCGGCATGCCCAGCGGCCAGGTCGGCGTTTGCGGGACTGCATTCATGATCAGGGGATAGGGGCGGCAGTGGTCTCGTGCAAGGCTACCACTTCGCCCTGCCTGGCCACCCGGTAGCCGCGCGCCTCCAGGGCGCGCCCTTCTTCGGCGCTAGCGTAGTGGTAAAGCAGGCAGCGCTGCAGCAGCTCGGGCGGGTATTCGCGTTCCAGATCGTCAATGCCGCTATGCGAAGGATTTCCGTACAGGCTGCAGTCATGCGCGACGCGTTCGCCGGCATCGGCGAATTTCGCCAGCACTTCCGGAATCGGCCTGGTGTCGCCCGTCCACACCAGGCTGCCGCGCAGGCGCAGGCCGTAGGCGGTTTCGGGCCAGTGATGGCGCGCGGGAAACACTTCCAGCTGCACGCCGTCGTGCCAGAACGAAGCCCCGACCGGTATCACCTGAAACGCGTCCCAGAAATTGACTCCGCCCTCGGCGAGCGCGTTGGGGTAGCTCCCGACCCGCTGGTGCAATAACGGCACGATGGTGGCGGGGACATAGAGCTTCACCTTGCCGCGGCGCGCCGGATCGAACCAGGTCGCCACGAACAGCCGTTCGAATCCGCCGACGTGATCCATATGCGTATGGGTGACGAACAAGGCCTGCGGCATGGCGCCGTAGTGGGCCCGGTAAGCCGACAGCCCCTCGCCGCCGCAATCGATAGTCAGCCACGGCAGGCCATCGCGCTCGATGGTCGCGCTGGCCGAACCCAGCTCGACCGCCGCAGCATTGCCCACGCCCAGAAATCGCAACGCCCAGCCCATCAGAACCCCCGCTGCCAGGCGATATCGTAGGCACGGCGCAGACGCGCGAAATCCTGCATTACTTCCTCCCGACTGCGCGCATCGCGCAGTTTCAACAGCGAACGTTGCAGCCGCATCAGGTTGTTCTCGCGCCAGCGGGTAGCTGGAATGCGTAGCGCGCCACGGTCGAAATCGATCATCCAGCCCTTTCCCTGCGGGTTGAACAACAAGTTGTGGGCATTGAGGTCCGCGTGGTCTACTCCGGCGCGGTGGAAGCGCGCGACCAGGCGGCCGGCTTCTTCCCAAGGGGCATCCTTGCCGGCGACCTGGGCCCGGTCGGCGAGCGTGCGCACATCGGGCAGGCGTTCGATCAGGATCGCGGCGCGATAGCTCATGCCATTGCGCACATAGCTGGCGGCGATGGGTCGCGGCACCGGCAACCCTTTATTCAACAGCGCGCGGGTCAGACGGAACTCTTCGAAACTGCGGGTACGGTTGGCGCCGTGCCACAGGTACTGGTCGCGGCTGACGCGCGCCGCCCAGCCTCCACGCAGGTACAGGCGCAACAGGCTGGGGCCGAACGGCGCGTCGATGAACCAGGCCCCGCCGCGGCCGCCGCTATCGACCGGCCTGGCCCGTTCGGACCACTTCGCGGGCAGGAACCATTCCGGGTCCGCTTGCCGTAGCTGTTTGCTGTCGAACAGAATCGCTCCCAATCCGCTACCTTCGCGGAACGGGGTCATGGATTCCGTTGCGTCAAAATCGACCATTCCTCTGAGTCTAACAATACTTGTCTACCAATCCCTTATCGCTGTGCCTGCTGCGCCTCTCCGCGCTGGGCGATGTGACCCATGTCGTACCTTTGGTCCGCACGCTGCAGCGCGCGTGGCCGCTGGCGCAACTGCATTGGATCATCGACAAAGGCGGCCAGAAACTGCTGGAAGGCCTGGACGGCGTGGTCTTCCATGCCTACGACAAGCGCTCCGGATTGGCGGGCATGCGCGCCTTGCGCAAACAACTGCCGGCGGACGGCTTCGATGCGCTGCTGCAGATGCAAGTGGCCTTGCGCGCCAACGTGCTGTCGGCCTTCGTTCCCGCAAGGCGCCGCATCGGCTACGACCGTGCCCGCGCCAAGGACCTGCATGGCCTCTTCATCAACGAACGCATCCCCGACCGCCCCGGCATCCATGTGCTGGACGCCATCGGCAGCTTCTGCGAACCCTTGGGCCTGACGCAGACCGAGGTCGTGTGGCACCTGCCGGTGCCCGATTCTGCGCGCGAGTGGGCCAAGGCGCAGTGGGCCGATGACGGAACGCCGACCCTGATGATCTCGCCTTGTTCCAGCCATGTGCGCCGCAACTGGTATCCGGACCGCTATGCCGCCGTCGCCGACCATGCCGCCGCCAAAGGCTGGCGGATCGTTCTGTGCGGCGGCCGCAGCGAACTGGAACGCGACACCACCGACGCGATCCTCGCGGCGATGAAGGCGACTGCGCTGGACCTGGTCGGCAAGGACACGTTGAAGCAGCTGCCGGCTCTGCTCGAGCGCGCCGATCTGGTGATGACGCCCGATTCCGGCCCGATGCATATCGCCAATGCCATGGGCAGCAAAGTGTTGGGTCTGCATGCCGCCAGCAATCCCATGCGCAGCGGCCCGTATTCCGACGTGCGCTATTGCGTGGACAAATACGATGCGGCGGCGCGCAGGTTTCTGGGCAAGCCGGCGTCGGAACTCAAGTGGGGAACCAAGATCGAGTTCGACGAGGTGATGGGGTTGATTGGCGTCGAGGATGCGGTCGCCGCGTTCGAGCGCTATTTGGCCGACCGCCCCGCCGCCTAGGCGCGGACGGGGACCGGACCGGCCCGAAGATCAGCGCGTGGAGCCGGTCTTGTAGTCCTGGTAGGACTTTTCTTCCACGTAGCTCGAACCCAGCGCCAAGTTGATGTCCTTCTTGATCCGCGCGCGATCGTCGTTCTCGAAGTAAACCGCACGCGCCAGGCGGATGAATTCGGCGTCGAATTCCTGCGCCTTCTCCTTGATGCGGATGTCGTCCTCGATCACCCACAGGCGTTCGTTGACCTCTTTCAGTTGCGCGCGGAGTTCCACGATGTTGTTGCCGGCGGCAGGATGCGCCATCCAGGTGCTTTCCAGGGCGGACAATTCATTGCGCACGTTGGCCAGTTTGGCTTCGTCGCTCATGCGCTCGGACTTGATCTGCAGGATGGCGATCTTGTCCAGCAGTTCGCCGAAGGAAACGGGGACTTGGATCTCTGACATGGCATCGGCTCTGTTTTGCGGAAGTCGGGAGTGTAAGGGAACGGGTGTTCGCGATCCGTTCCCACTACATGCAAAAGCCCCCTTACGGGGGCCCTTGGCATATCTGGCGGAGAGGGAGGGATTCGAACCCTCGGTACGCTTACACGTACGCCTGATTTCGAGTCAGGTACATTCGACCACTCTGCCACCTCTCCGGTCGCCCCGCCCATACCGGCCGGGGTCGTGCATGATACGGGGCGGGCCACGCTGGGACAAGCGCGCCGGGACGAGCGCGACAGCGGCTCCAGCCCCGTTTGCCATACCGCCACTGAACCCGCACAGGCCCGCAATCCGGCAAAACCTTGCTGCCTGTCCGTTTCCTCGCGATCATGCCGTTCAAGCCGATAGGGATAATCGGAATTCAGACCAACAGGGCGCCATGATCGAATTCGGACACCTCACCCACGTTGGGCTCCGCCGCGACTTGAACGAAGACACCTACTACGGTGACAGCGAGCTGGGGCTGTGGCTGGTGGCCGACGGTATGGGCGGACACGCTTGCGGCGAAGTCGCCAGCGCCCTGGCCCGCGAAACCATCGTGCGCGAGATCCGCGACGGCACCCCGTTGGCGCAGGCCATCCGCATCGCCGACGAAGAGATCATCCGCACCTCCAAGCGCCGCAACGACACCCTGCCGATGGGCACCACGGTAGTGGCGGTACGCGTGCACGGCAACCGGTTCGAAGTCGCCTGGGTAGGCGACAGCCGGGCCTACCTGTGGCGCGACGGCAATCTGGCCCAGCTCAGCCAGGACCATAGTTACGTGCAGGAGCTGATCGTGCAGGGCTCTCTGACCAGCGAGCAGGCGCGTTCCCACCCGCATCGCAACGTGGTCACCCAGGCCTTGGGCGTGACCGACCCCAATCACCTCAATGTCGAAACCATGACCGGAGAACTCAAGCCGGGCATGCAACTACTGTTGTGCAGCGACGGCCTGACCGAGGAAGTGGACGACAAGGGCATCGCCAACACTTTGCGCCACAACGATTGCAGCGCGCAGGAATGCGTGGATACGCTGATCGCCGCAGCGCTGGATGGCGGCGGCTCCGACAACGTCACCGCGATTCTGGTCCGCTGCCACTAACCCGATCTTCGGTAGGAGCGCCCCATGGGCGCGAACTCCTGATTCGCCGTAGAAAGAGCTCGCGCCCATGGGGCGCTCCTACAAAGGCGCGTAGTCCCACAGGCAGTTATCGCCGGATTTCTTACGCAACACGGCCAGGCGCGATTCGTGTGCGGCCAGTTCCACCTCACTGATCACGACGCGCGGACGCGTTCCTACCGCCGGGATGGCGAACACCGGCACGGCCGTAGTCTGCTGCGAAGGTTCGTCGCCGCCAAAACCGATCTCGCTCTGCCCCGCGGTCAGGTGCAAGTACACCTCGCACAACAGCTGTGCGTCGAGCAGCGCGCCATGCAACTGGCGGTGGGTGTTGTCGACGCCCAGGCGCTTGCATAGCGCGTCCAGCGAATTGCGCTGGCCGGGGAAGCGCTGCCGCGCCATCAGCAGCGAATCCTCCACCTGCACACGGTCGCGCATGCGTCCGTAACGCTCGCCCAGCAGCGACAGTTCGTTGTCCAGGAAGCCGATGTCGAACGCGGCGTTGTGGATGATCAGTTCGGCGCCGTCGATGAACTCCAGGAAGCCATCGGCGATATCGGCGAACAACGGCTTGTCGGCCAGGAATTCCAGACTGAGTCCGGTCACCTCCGCCGCACCCTGCTCGAACTCGCGCTGCGGATTGATGTACTGGTGGTAGGTATTGCCGGTCGGCCGGCGCTCCATCAGCTCGACGCAACCGATTTCCACCACCCGGTTGCCCTTCTTCCATTCGAGGCCGGTGGTTTCGGTATCCAGGAT
Organism: Pseudoxanthomonas sacheonensis; assembly: GCF_031455975.1. Taxonomy (GTDB): domain Bacteria; phylum Pseudomonadota; class Gammaproteobacteria; order Xanthomonadales; family Xanthomonadaceae; genus Pseudoxanthomonas_A; species Pseudoxanthomonas_A sacheonensis_A. Next base: position 160,737 of record NZ_JAVDTT010000003.1, read on the forward strand.
GATTTGGCGCATGCGGTCAGCTTACCTTGAGGGCTCGGATGCGAACAGCTTGAGTACATCGTCGTCGGGTGATAGCTGCACCATTTTCTCGAAGCGGAAATCGAGCTTTTCCAGCACTCGTATCGAACCTGCGTTGCGCGGGTCGACGATGGCGACGATACGCCGCAGCTCCAGCCGCGCGCGCGCGTCCGCCAGCACGGCGGCGCCGGCTTCCGCCGCGTAGCCACGTCCGCAGAATTCCGGGAGCAAGGCATAGCCCAGGTCCACGTCGGCCAGGGTAGGACGATTGACCAGGCCGCACAGGCCTGCCGTCTCGCCGCTCTCCTTGATTTGCACGCGATACAGCCCGAAGCCGTTGGCCCGGTAGCTGGCGATCGGCCCTTTCACGATGTAGGCGCGGGCATCCTCCAGGCTGCGCACGCCGCGGTCGCCGATGTTGTCGAGGAAGCTGGGCTCGTTGAGCAGTCTGCGGACGAAGGCGATGTCTTCCGGCGATTCGGAAGAGAGCTCATGCAGTTGCAGACGTTCGGTTTCGATCACTGCCTTGGCCATGTCAGCCCACCGATGCGAGATCGCGGAACTTGATCGCCTCGTTGCGCGCCAGTACGTCCACGCGTTCGTTGTCCGGATCCCCAGAGTGGCCTTTCACCCAGCGCCATTCGATGGTGTGGCGTTGGGTCGCGGCATGCAGACGCTCCCAGAGGTCGCGGTTCTTGACCGGATCGCCGCCGGCGGTCTTCCAGTTGCGGCGCACCCAGTTGGCCATCCATTCGGTGATGCCCTGACGGACGTATTGGGAATCGGTCTGCAGGGTGATCCGGCAGGGCTCGCTGAGCGCTTCCAGAGCCATGATCGCGGCCATGAGTTCCATGCGGTTATTGGTGGTCAGCGCTTCGCCGCCAGCCAGCTCGCGCTCGCGGCCCTGATAGCGCAGCACGACGCCCCAACCGCCAGGGCCAGGATTGCCCAGGCAGGAGCCGTCGGTATGTACTTCCACTTCTTTCATCGATGACCTTCTTTAATTTAGGAATACGCGGCATGGCGCCACTCCCGCTTTCATGCGGGTGCGGCGCCGGCCTGCCATTGGCGGGCCACCGGGGCGGGGGGAATCAGGGAGGCGGTACGTTTCTCCACTTCCAGCAAACAGACGGCGCGCAGCCGGCCGGGGGCGCGCACCTGCGATCCGGCCGTCATGCGCCAGAGCGGACCGAGATAGCTCACTTCGCCGCCACAAGGTTGCAGGCCGAGCTGGCGCAGGCGGCGGCGCCAGTCCTGCACGTCGCGCGCCTGCAGCCCGCTGCTGCGCCAGCGCGCGCGGTAAGGGCTCCACGGGTTGAGAACGAACAGGTACAGCCGGCCGCCCGGTGCCAGGACCCGCACGCCTTCCTCCAATAATCCTTCCCTGTCGTCGTCCAGCGCATGCTGCAGGATCAGGTTGTCGATCGATTCGTTGGGCAGGGGCAACGGCAACCCGCACTGCAGGCTCCCGGCATAGCGCTCGCCCCACGGATATAGGAACAGACTGCGGGGCGGCAATCCCACCTCGTCAAGCGGGCCGGCGGGGGCTACGGGAACTAGCCAAAGCCACGGCTGCTGCGCGGGTCGCGAGATCAAGGCGGCCCTGATCACCGCCTGTTCCGCCGCCAGCAAGGGCTGACCCCGTACCGTGTCGAACCAGGCCAGGGCATCGGGTTGACGGCTGATCTGCAGGACAGGCATGTTCGGAATTGTAGAGGACCGCTCAGCCGACCGCCCTTTCGAAGTTGAATCCGCCCTCTTCCGCTGGTGACCGATGCGCCTGACCGCCCTGCCCGCCTTCGAAGACAATTACATCTGGGCCTTGGTGGACGACGACGGCAACGCCGTGATCGTCGACCCCGGCGATGCCGCCCCCGTACTGGCCGCCAGCGAACTGGGCATGTGGCCCGCAGGCGTGCTGGTCACCCACCACCATCCCGATCACAGCGGCGGCCTGGCCGCCCTGCGCAAGCGCTGGCCGACCCTGCCGGTGTTTGCACCCGAGGACGCGCGCATTCCGCATGCCACCGAACGGGTCGGCGACGGCGCCGCGTTCAGCCTGAACGGATGGGAATTCAACGTATTGGCCGTGCCGGGCCACACGCTGAGCCATATCGCCTTCCACGGCGCGGAGGGTCATCTGTTCTGCGGGGATACCCTGTTCAGCATGGGCTGCGGGCGGCTATTTGAAGGCACACCGTCACAGATGCTGGCTTCACTGGAGCGCCTGGCAAGCTTGCCCGGCGACACATCCGTCTGTTGCGGCCACGAGTACACTTTGGCCAACGCAGCCTTCGCCCGGGCCGTGGACCCCGCCAACGACGCCTTGCGTCGCCGTACCGAGGAAGCCCAAGCCATGCGCCACGACGGACGCCCCACTCTGCCTTCCACCCTCGCCACTGAACTGGCCACCAATCCGTTCCTACGCGTGGATGCGCCGGCCATCCGCGACGCGGTCGCGCGTCGCCTGGGCCGCCCCTCCACCGACCGGGTGGAAACCTTCGCCGAACTAAGGCGCTGGAAGGACGGCTTCCGCGCATGAGGCCGCGCGGGTACCGCTCGTGGGCGTTGCTGTGCGCGCTGGGAATTGCCTATGCAGCGCATGCCGGTGCGCTTCGAGCCGCTGAAAATGCAGGCTCGGAGCTTGGCAATCCTGAGCGTGGCGACACCAGCCTCGCCACGACCGCGAACGCATCGGCTCCGGGCAGCCCTCCACTCGAGCTGGAATCGCTACCCCCCTCCCGCCAACGCAACGGGCGCGAGATCTACGAAAGCTTCCGCGCCGGCCTGGCCGATCCCACTTGCGATGCCTCCGCCACCAGCATGCGCTGGAAGAAACACTTCGGCCATGCGCCAGGGCAACTGGCGCGTGGCGACGACGACCTACTGCCGCTGTTCGGCTATGTGGTCGATGCGCTGCGCGACGCCGATCTGCCCACCGAATTCGCCCTGATTCCCTTCGTGGAAAGCGGCTACAAACCCGGCGCGCGCAGTGCCAGCGGCCCGGCTGGGCTGTGGCAGTTCATCGGCGTGACCGCGCGCAACCACGGCGTCGCTATGCGCGGCGGTTATGACGGACGCCTATCGCCGGTGGACTCCACCCAGGCCGCCGTGCGTTACCTGAAGACGCTGCACGGGATGTTCGGCGGCGACTGGCGGTTGGCGGTGATGGGCTACAACGCTGGCGAGTACCGCATCCTGCAGTCGATGCGCCGCGCGGGCATGAACGCGCAGAACGCCAAGCCCGCGCAGTTGCCCGGATTGTCGGGCATTACCTATGCGTATGTGGAAAAACTCCACGCCCTGGCTTGCATCTTCCAACAAGCCGACGACCGCGAGGAATGGCTGCGAACCCTGGACCGCGATGTCCCGCGACTCGCTCCGCAGGCGTTGCCCAGCGATGTCGCCAGCCTGGACGAATGGGCCAAGCGGCAAGGCCACGACGGCGCCCAGTTGCGGCGGCTAAACCCCGCGCTCGCGGCAGGTTTTTCGCGCGGCGGCAAACCCTTGCGGGTGCTCGCGCCTGCCGGCGCCGGCGTAGCGGTCGCCGCCGGCAATCAGGTTGCGGAAATCCCTGCGCTGCCAGCTTCGATGAAATCGAAATCCTCTCAGGCCACGGCTTCCACTGCCTCCCCCGCTACCGGTTCGCACACCGTGCGCCGTGGCGAGTCCGCCTGGACCATCGCGCGCCGCTACGGCCTGCCACCGCAGCAATTGCTGGCCCGCAACGGCCTGGCCAGCACCGCGGTGCTGCAGCCGGGCATGGTCCTGAAACTGGACGGCGATACCGGCGGCAAATGAGTCGACCGCCAGCGCGGGAAAGTCCACCGGCAAAAAGTGGCAAAATAGAGCCATTGCTCAATCGACGAGAAAATCCATGGGTTTCCTGCAAGGCAAGCGCGCACTCATCACCGGCATCGCCAGCGAACGCTCCATCGCTTCGGGTATCGCCGAAGCCATGCATCGGGAAGGCGCGGAACTGGCCTTCACCTACCAGAACGACCGCTTGAAATCGCGCGTCGAGAAGGCCGCCGCCGAGTACGGCAGCAACATCGTGCTGCCGCTGGATGTGACCGACGATGCGCAGATCGCCGCTTGCTTCGAGCAGCTTGGCCAGCACTGGGACGGCTTCGACATTCTGGTGCACGCCATCGCCTTCGCTCCGCGTGAGGCCATCACCGGTGGTTTCCTGGACGGCCTGACCCGCGAGAATTTCGCCCTGGCCCATGACATCTCGGCCTATTCGCTGGCGGCGTTGGCCAAGGCCGCGCGCCCGGCCATGCAGGGACGCAACGGCGCGGTGCTGACCCTCAGCTACCTCGGCGCCGAGCGCGCGCTGCAGAACTACAACGTGATGGGCGTGGCCAAGGCCAGCCTGGAAGCGACGGTGCGCTACCTGGCGCTGAATTTGGGACCGGAAGGCATTCGCGTCAACGCGATCTCCGCAGGCCCCATCAAGACCCTGGCGGCCGCAGGCATCGGCGGATTCCGCAACATCCTCGGACACGTGGAAGCCTATTCGCCGCTGCGCCGCACGGTCACCATCGAGGACGTCGGCAATGTGGGCGCATTCCTATGTTCCGACCTGGCCGCAGGCGTCACCGGCGAAGTCACCTATGTCGACGCCGGTTACAACATCCTGGGCATGACCGGTATCGGCGACGATTGATCAAGCAACTCGCGTAGGTCGGGGCTACGCCCCCGACACACGCGATGTACGACCATGCGGAGATTGCTTGCGTCGGCCACGTAGGGCCGACCTACCCAGTTCATTAACGCGCATAAAAAAGCCCGGCGATGCCGGGCTTTTTCGTGGGGCCGACCGCTTGCCTTAAAGCCGGTCTTCCTTGCGGGTGATTTTGTACTGCTTGCGCAGCGCGGCCACGTAGGCGGCGACATCGCTGGCGCCGTCCATCTGCACCACCTGTTGCTGCAACTGGGTGCGTTGTTCCGGAGTGATCTTGGCCAGGTCGCCCTCGGTGACCTTGTTGACCACGAAGACCGCATAGTTGCCGTCCCCCATCTTCGCCTTTCCAGTCGACACCTTGCCGGCGGCCGGCTTCTGCGTTGCGAAGATGGCCGCGTTGATTTCCGGCGACGGCATCGGCGCGCCGCGCGGAATGCCCGGCAGTTCCGCGGTCTGCAATTTGTCGGCCGCGGCGATGGCCTGCAGGGTTTCGCCCTTGGCGATGCGGGCCAGGATCGCATCCGCGGCTTTTTCCGCCGCCTTGGCGGCGCGGTCGGCGCGGATCGCGGCGATGACTGCGTCGCGCACCTGCGCCAGGGGCTGCGCCTGTTCCGGGGTGTGCTGCAGCACGCGGATGAAAACGGAGTGCTTCGGACCTATCTCGATCGGATCGCTGACCGTACCGTCCTGCACCAGGGAATCGGAGAAAGCCGCACGCAAGACCGCCGGATTGGCGGCGATGCCGGAAGCGGTAGCGCGCGAGAACGGACCGATGCGCTGCACCGGCAAGCCCACGCTCCTGGCTGCCGGTCCCAGTGCGGTCGGGTTCTTGAGCACCTCATTGACCATGCGACCGGCCAGATCGTTGTAGACCTTCTCGCCATCGGCCTCGGCCTGTTCGCGGACCAGCACATCGCGCACTTCCTCGAACGACTTGCCCTGACCCGGCTTGATCTCGCGCAGCTGCAACACGTGGTAACCGAAATCGGTCTTGACCGGGCCGCTGATCTCGCCGGCCTTCATCGCGAACAGCGCGTCCTCGAAGGGCTTGACCATCACCCCGCGATCCACCCAGCCCAGGTCGCCGCCGCTGTCCTTGGATCCGGGATCCTGCGAATTGGCCTTGGCCAGCGCCGCGAAGTCCGCACCCGGCTGCTTGGCCTGCGCGGCCAATGCGGCGACCTTCTGTTCGGCCGCTTTCTGCGTGGCCGCATCGGCCCCGGCCGGCACGCTGATCAGGATGTGCGAGGCGAGGCGTTGCTCGGCGCTCATGAAGCGCGACTTCTCCTGTTCGTAGCGTGCCCGCAACGCCGCTTCGTCGACCGGCGCCGCTGGCGCGTTCGGCGCGGCGCTGCCATCCACGTCCACGTATTCCAGAGTCACCGATTCGCCCTGCTTGTAATCGGCCGGATGCGCGTCGTACCAGGCCTTGATCTGCGCATCGCTCACCGCCGCCGCATTGGCATCGGCGCCGGCCTCGGGCGCTTTCAGCGCAACGATGGTGACGTCGCGGGTCTCGCCCAGCAACTTGATCAGGCGGTCCATTTCCTTGCCGGTAACGAATTCGGATTCGCCGATGCCCCGCGGAATCAGGGCCATCTGCAAGCGGTCGCGCTCCTGCTGCTCGAACAGCACCGGCGTGAGTGCCGGCACCTGCGAAGAAAGCAAAGTCGTGTAGCGAGCCGCATCGAACTTGCCGTCGACCTGGAAAGCCGGTTCGTTGGCGATCGACTCCCGCACGGCCGCGTTGCTCACCGCGATGCCCGAACGTTTGGCGTTGAGCTGCATGACCTTCTGATCGATCAACTGGTCCAGCACCAGCAATTTGTTTTCGGCGGTCTCGAACTCGCGCGGGTCGAAATTCTCGCCCATCGTCTGCCGCTGCTGCTGCCGCGCCTGCTCGAAACGGGTGCGGAATTCCTCGAGGGTCACTTCCTCGTGCTGCCACAGCAGGGACACCGGCCACCAGTTCGGCGCGGATTTCCACCAGGTGGGCGGCGCTTCGACCTTGGCCACGGCGTCGTCGGTGCCGCCGGTCATGTATTCGTTGACGCCGACGAAGGCGAACGGAATGATCAACAGGCCGAGCACGGCGGTGGCTATCCAACCGGAAGTCTTGTCGCGGAGTTTCTGCAGCATCGTGGCGTTCGGCCTGATTTCTCGTAAGCCGCGCAGTTTAGCGCGCTTGGGAGGGCCTGTTAACGCCAAACCCCCATAATCGGCCTGTCCGATGGCATCGATACAGGCCGAGACATTCAGGTCGAAACAGAAAAGGCGCCTTTCGGCGCCTTCCTGTTTCAAATATGGCGGAGTGGACGGGACTCGAACCCGCGACCTCCGGCGTGACAGGCCAGCATTCTAACCAACTGAACTACCACTCCGCTTTGAAGAACTCTTGCAGCAACCGGGCAGACCCGGCGACCGCGGTACACCCGAAGGTGGTGGGTGCTGAGGGTTTCGAACCCCCGACCCTCTCCGTGTAAGGGAGACGCTCTACCGCTGAGCTAAGCACCCTAGTGCTAAACCGACACCGAAGCGTCGGCGGCGAGCAGATTAGTTTACGGCATCCTTCAGGGCCTTACCAGCCTTGAACGCAGGATTTTTCGACGCAGCGATGTTGATGGTGTCGCCAGTCTTCGGGTTGCGGCCGGTACGGGCAGCGCGCTCACGTACCTGGAAGGTGCCGAAACCGACGACAGTGACGCTGTCGCCCTTCTTCAGCGCCTTGGTCACGGAGGAGATGACCGCATCCACCGCGCGTGCGGCATCGGCCTTGCTCAGGTCAGCGGACTCAGCGACGTGGTCGATCAATTCTGTTTTGTTCATGTAGTAACTCCCAGTGCGGATGACCGCGGAATGAGTAATCGGACTTGCCCGGAACGATAGTCTGGGGATCATCCGATCAAGGGTGCCGTGAAGCGCGTCATGAAATCAGGCGCCCGCGGGTACTCCATTTATACCAGCGGGCGGATACCCACGCAAGGCGAAAAGCCAATAATGGCGCGGGTTTCGCGGGTTTTCCCGCTTGTAATTGTCACCCGATCAATGCTTGACGTCGGGGTGCACGGGCGCCTTTCCGGACTCCCGCACGGGCAGCTTCTCGCCGCCGCCGGAGGCCGCCGGGGTCAGCGGACGCTCGAGCGCCAGATCCAGCACCTCGTCGATCCAGCGCACCGGCACGATCTTCATGCCTTGGGTGACGTTGGCCGGGATGTCGGCGAGATCCTTGCGGTTCTCCTCCGGGATGATCACGGTGGTGATGCCGCCGCGGATCGCCGCCAGCAACTTCTCCTTCAGTCCGCCGATCGCCGACACGCGTCCGCGCAAGGTGATTTCGCCGGTCATCGCCACGTTGGCGCGCACCGGATTCTTGGTCAGCGTGGAGACCAGTGCGGTGGCCATGGCGATGCCCGCGCTAGGGCCGTCCTTGGGCGTGGCGCCATCGGGAACGTGCAGATGCACGTCCTGCTTCTGCAGGAAATCGGTATCGATGCCGAGGCTTTCCGCACGCGAACGCACTACGGACAGCGCGGCCGAAGCGGACTCCTTCATGACGTCGCCCAACTGGCCGGTCAGGGTCAGGCCGCCCTTGCCGGGAACCAGGCTGACTTCGATCTGCAGCAGATCGCCGCCGACTTCCGTCCAGGCCAGGCCGGTGACCAGGCCGATCTCGTTCTGTTCCTCGGCGCGGCCGTAATCGAAGCGGCGCACGCCCTGGTATTTCTCCAGGTTCTTGGAAGTGACGCTGATCGCGGCGCTCTTCTTTTTCGCGGGCTTGGGGCCGGCCAAGGCGATCTCCTTGACCACCTTGCGGCAGATCTTGGCGATCTCGCGCTCCAGATTGCGCACGCCGGATTCGCGCGTGTAGTAGCGCACGATATCGCGGATCGCGCCCTCGGCGATCTTCAATTCCTCGGGCTTCAGGCCATTGGCCTTCAGTTGCTTCGGGATCAGATAGCGCTCGGCGATGTTGAGTTTTTCTTCCTCGGTATAGCCGGGGATGCGGATCACTTCCATGCGGTCCAACAGCGGGCCAGGAATGTTGAGCGAATTGGCGGTCGCCACGAACATGACTTCGGACAGATCGAGATCCACTTCCAGGTAATGGTCGTTGAAGGCGCTGTTCTGCTCCGGATCCAGCACCTCGAGCAGGGCCGAAGACGGGTCGCCGCGGAAATCCATCGACATCTTGTCGATCTCGTCCAGCACGAACAACGGATTCTTGGTTCCGGTCTTGTTGAGGTTCTGCACGATGCGGCCCGGCATGGAACCGACATAAGTGCGGCGATGGCCACGGATCTCGGCTTCATCGCGCACGCCGCCCAGCGACATGCGCACGAACTTGCGGTTGGTGGCCTTGGCGATGCTCTGCCCCAACGAAGTCTTGCCCACGCCCGGCGGGCCGACCAGGCACAGGATCGGGCCGCGCATCTGCTTCACGCGCGTCTGCACCGCGAGATATTCCAGGATGCGTTCCTTCACCTTCTCCAGGCCGTAGTGGTCGGTGTCCAGCGTGTCCTGCGCGACCTTGAGATCCTTGCGTACCTTGCTGCGCTTCTTCCACGGCACACCCAGCAGCCAGTCCAGGTAATTGCGCACTACCGCAGCTTCGGCCGACATCGGCGACATCTGCTTCAGCTTGTTGAGTTCGTTCTTGGCCTTGGTTTCCACGGCCTTGGGCATGCCGGCTTCGGCCACCTTGCGGGCCAGGTCTTCCAGTTCGTTGGGCGCGTCGTCCAGCTCGCCCAGCTCTTTCTGGATGGCCTTCATCTGTTCGTTGAGGTAGTACTCGCGCTGGCTCTTCTCCATCTGCGACTTGACCCGGCCGCGAATGCGCTTTTCCAGCTGCTGCACGTCGATCTCGCCGTCCACGAAACCGACCAGCAACTCCAACCGATCGCCGACCTCGATGGTTTCCAGCAGGCGTTGCTTGTCGCTCAGGCGCACGCCCAGGTGCGCGGCGATGGTGTCGGCCAGACGGCTGGGCTCGTCGATGCCGGCCAGGGTCTGCAGCAGTTCGGGCGGCAACTTGCGGTTGGTCTTCACGTATTGCTCGAACAGGCTCATCAGCGAGCGCGCCACCGCTTCCACTTCGCGCCCTTCGCGCAGGTCGCTCGAATCGATTTCCTCGCCACGGCCGTACAACGAACCGTCGCGCTCGCCGACGTCGCTGACGTTCACGCGCGCCGTGCCTTCCACCAGCACCTTGATGGTGCCGTCGGGAAGCTTCAGAAGTTGAAGCACCTGGGCCAGGGTGCCGATCGAATACATGTCGGCCGCCGTCGGGTCATCGGTCTCGGCGGATTTCTGCGCCAGCAGCAGGATGCGCTTGTCGGCTTCCATCGCCTGCTCCAGCGCGCGCATGGATTTGTCGCGACCGACGAACAACGGAATGACCATGTGCGGAAAAACCACGACGTCGCGCAGCGGCAACACCGGCAGGTCGAGAAGATGGGAGTCGGAACGGGCCATGGGGGCTCCAGCAAAGGACGGACAAGGCGGTGCAAAGCACCATGGCCCCGTTATGGGGCCATCTGCGAAGGGATGCAAGTGGAATGGGACGAAAGCCCCGGAAAGCCGTTGGGTTTCAACGGCTTGGACGGCTTATTCGGCCGAGGCGACCTTGGGCTGCGCGGGCGCGTTCTGGTAGATCAGGTACGGCTCGGATTTATGCTCGATGACCGATTCGTCCACCACCACCTTGCCCACGTTTTCCAGCGATGGCAGGTCGTACATGGTGTCCAGCAGCACCGATTCGACGATGGTGCGCAGACCGCGCGCGCCGGTCTTGCGCTTGAGCGCCTTGCGGGCGATCGCCGACAACGCGTCGGGACGGAACTCCAGCTCCACGCCTTCCATGTCGAACAGCTTCTTGAACTGCTTGGTGATGGCGTTCTTGGGCTCGGTCAGGATCTTGATCAGGGCCGGCTCGTCCAGCTCTTCCAGGGTCGCGACCACCGGCAGGCGGCCGACGAATTCCGGAATCAGACCGAACTTGATCAGGTCTTCCGGCTCCACTTCCGACAGCACCTTGCCCATCTCGGCCTTGCGCTCGGAACTCTTGATCTTGGAACCGAAACCGATGCCGCTGGCTTCGGTCGAGCGTTGCTGGATGATCTTGTCCAGGCCGGCGAACGCGCCGCCGCAAATGAACAGGATGTTCTTGGTGTCGACCTGCAGGAATTCCTGCTGCGGATGCTTGCGCCCGCCCTGCGGCGGCACGCTGGCCACGGTGCCTTCGATCAACTTCAATAGCGCCTGCTGCACGCCTTCGCCGGACACGTCGCGGGTGATGGACGGGTTCTCGCTCTTGCGCGAAATCTTGTCGATCTCGTCGATGTAGACGATGCCCTGTTGCGCCTTTTCGACGTCGTAATCGCACTTCTGCAGCAGTTTCTGGATGATGTTCTCCACGTCCTCGCCCACATAACCGGCTTCGGTCAGGGTGGTGGCGTCGGCAATGGTGAACGGCACATTGAGCAACCGGGCCAGGGTTTCGGCCAGCAGGGTCTTGCCCGAACCGGTGGGACCGGCCAGCAGGATGTTGGACTTGGCCAGTTCGACCTCGTCGTTCTTGCTGCGGCTCTCGATGCGCTTGTAGTGGTTGTACACGGCCACGGCGAGGGTGCGCTTGGCGCGCTGCTGGCCGATCACGTACTGGTCCAGGACCTCCAGGATCTCGCGCGGCTTGGGCAGGCTGCTGCGCGCGGACTGGGCCTTTTCCTCGAGTTCCTCGCGGATGATGTCGTTGCACAGCTCCACGCATTCATCGCAGATGAACACGCTCGGGCCCGCAATCAGCTTGCGGACTTCGTGCTGGCTTTTGCCGCAGAACGAACAGTAAAGGATCTTGTTGCTGTCGCCGGAACGGCTTTGCCGGTCTTCGCTCATGCTTCGGTTGTCCAGTCACCCGACCCGTCGAGCGGGTGTTCGGTTTGAGAATAGCAGTTCCGGCCGCGCGATGGGTGCGCGGGCCGGAAACAGGTTGTAAACGTTATTTCCCGAGGCTCGTCGCTGATCAGCCAACCTGATCAGCCCGCCTGGATCGAGTCTTCCGGGCGGCGTTCCAGGACTTGGTCGACCAGGCCGTACGCCACCGCATCGGCCGCGCTCTTGAAATTGTCGCGCTCGGTATCGCGGGCGATGGTTTCCAGCGACTGCCCGGTGTGCTTGGCCATGATCTCGTTCAGGCGGGCGCGCATCGCGAGGATTTCGCGGGCCTGGATGTCGATATCGGTGGCCTGGCCCTGGGAGCCGCCGGAGGGCTGATGGATCATTACGCGCGAGTTGGGCAGCGCGTATCGCTTGCCCGCGGCGCCCGCCGACAGCAGCAAAGCGCCCATGCTGCAGGCCTGACCGACGCAGATGGTGCTCACATCGGGCTTGATGTACTGCATGGTGTCGTAGATCGCCATGCCGGCGGTGACCACGCCACCGGGCGAGTTGATGTAGAAGCTGATGTCCTTTTCCGGGTTCTCGGCTTCCAGGAACAGCATCTGGGCGACGATGACGTTGGAAACATGGTCGTCTACGCCACCGACCAGGAAGATCACCCGTTCCTTCAGCAGGCGCGAGTAGATGTCGTAGGCCCGCTCGCCACGGCTGGTCTGTTCGACCACCATCGGGACCAGGTTCAGGGCTTGGGGCTGGATGAGGCTCATGTTTGGTTTCAACCTGGTTGAGGGTGGGAACGCCCGGATGAGGACACCCGGGCACTGGCCGCCAGCACTGGGCGTGCTACTTACTGGCGGATGGCTTCCTGGAAAGACAGCGCCTGCTCGGTGTGCTGGGCGCGCTCGGCGATCCAGTCGATCACCTGCTCTTCCATCACACGGTTCTGCAGTCCACTCATCAACTGGGGGTCGTTGCGGTACAACTCAATGACCTGTTCCGGTTCTTCGTAGGTCGAGGCGATCAGGCGCAGCGTCTCGTTCAGGCGCTTGGGATCCAGGCGCAGCTGGTTGCTGCGCGCGACCTCGCCGACCAGCAGGCCGACCAGAACCCGCTTACGCGCGGCATCCTTGAAGCCTTCATGCGCATCGGCCGGGACCTGCACGTTCTGGCCGTTGCGCTGGGCCTGCTCGACCGTCTGCTGGAGCATGGCGCGGGCTTCGCTCTCGACCAGGCGGGGCGGCATTTCCACGTGCGAATAGGCGGCGATCAGCTGCTCACCCACTTCGCGGCGCAGACGCGTCATCAGCGCGCCCTTGAGTTCGCGTTCCAGGTTGGTGCGGATATCGGAGCGGAAACGCTCCAGGTCGCCGCCCTTCACGCCGAAGCTCTTGACGAACTCCTTGTCCACTTCCGGCATCACCGATTCGGAAACCTCGGTGACCTTCAGGTAGACCTGCACCTGGCGGCCGGCCAGCTGCGGCACCCGCCAGTCGGCCGGAAAATTGACCGTGATGTCCTTTTCCTCGCCCTTGGACATGCCCACCAGCGCGTTCTCGATCTCGCTGTACATCACGCCCGAGCCGATCAAGGTGGCTCCCTTCTCGATCCCTTCCGCCGGCAGGCGCTCTTCGCCGGCCTGCGACCAGGTCTCCAGGGCCACACGATCGCCCTGCTGGGCCGCGCGCGGCACCGGCTGGAAGGTGCGGCGCTGCAGGCGAAGGTTCTCGATCATCTGGTCGATGTCGGCTTCGGTGACTTCGGCGGTGTGCCGGGTCACGTTGAGCTTGGACATGTCGACGTCGCCGAAATCGGGTACCACTTCGAAGGTGGCGATCCATTCCAACTCACCGGCGCCGGCCGGCTCCAGGCGCGGATTGCCGGCCAGCTGCAGGGCCTGCTCGCGCACGGCCGAATCGAAGGTTTCGCGCAACAGGCCATTCAGCGCCTCGCTGCGGACCTGCTGGCCGTAGCGCTGTTCGATCACCTTCTGCGGCACCTTGCCGGGGCGGAAGCCCTTGATGCGCGCGGTACGGGCCAGCTCGCGCAGGCGGCCGCCGATATGGGTATCCAGGCGCTCGGCCGGAAGGGTGAAACTCATGCGACGCTCGAGGTTGCCGAGCGATTCGACCGAAACTTGCATATCCACTGACTCCTGGGCCACGGAAACGTCCGCGACGCGATGTTGATGATCTGGTTGGCGGGGAGCGCAGTCGCGGGACTGGCGCGGCACCGGCGCAACGCAATAGTTTCGCCGATTACGGGGCTGGCTGCCACTGGAAACGCCGGATGTGGTTGGTTTGGCGGGACTTTAAGGGGTCAAAACGGCTGTGGCTGCACATTCAGGCTTCGGAACGACATAGGCTCCGATGCGTGCGTGAGCTGGTTGTGGGGTGAAGCAGATGGTTCGCCATGGCTACGCGCTACGGCGCGGTCAATGCCGCTTGCCTCTAGGTTGGTCGAGGCGTGGTGCGAAAGGCGGGACTCGAACCCGCACGGGGGTTACCCGTCAGAACCTAAATCTGGTGCGTCTACCAATTCCGCCACTTTCGCTGATCCACGGGCCATTGTATCCGTGCACCGGGCTGGCCACAAAAAAAGGCGCCCGGCGGGACCCAGCACTTCATGCGAGCCCGCCCCAGCATGGCTTGAAGGCGCGTACTGGCGGGGCTAGAGTGCCGACAAATCCAACGGACGGTGATCTCATGCGCGCAGCAATCTTTTGCTTTTTCCTACTCCTTTCAGCTCCTGCCCTGGCGGACACTTATGCCTTCGGCAGCCGCCTTGTCGTGTCCGGTGACGGCGCCGGCAAAGTGATGGAAGTCGCCGGGAAGCCCGATCGCACCACGAATCTGGAAAATGAGCGGGGCGCCACCTATGGCGAACGGTGGGACTACTACCTCGGCGGCAAGACGGTCTCCATCTACCTGGTCGACGGCATCGTCAAGAAAATCACTGAAACCCGTTGACGCTCGAGCACGGCAGCCAGAGCGTTGCGCCTGGCTGTCGTCCCGATTCTCGATGATAGGCTCGCCGGTGGCGTCCCTTCGCCCGCCGCGAGCATGAACTCCAGCGCTTGGAACCCGCAAGATCTGCTGATTTTCGGGGGAGTTTTCGGGACGCAACAAAAAAGGCACCCTTTCGGATGCCTAAATTGTTGTTTTTATTGGTGGGCTGTGAAGGATTCGAACCTTCGACCTATTGATTAAGAGTCAACTGCTCTACCAACTGAGCTAACAGCCCTGGAACTGTGGATATTGTAACAAGTCGCAGCGGCGTCAGGAACCCGCCGCGACCTTATTCGATATGGGGTGGAAGACGGGATTTGAACCCGCGACCCCCGGAATCACAATCCGGTGCTCTAACCAACTGAGCTACATCCACCATACGAACTACCAGTAAAACCTACCGCAGTGGCGCGCCCGACAGGACTCGAACCTGTAACCGCCGGCTTAGAAGGCCGGTGCTCTATCCGGTTGAGCTACGGGCGCTCGGTCCGGGATTGTCGCATCCAGCCGGTGGACATCCTATCCAAAGATCGGCACCTGAAGTGGTCGGGGTAGAGGGATTCGAACCCCCGACCCTCTGGTCCCAAACCAGATGCGCTACCAGACTGCGCTATACCCCGACTCGGGCCCCGCATCGCCGTGCAGGCCAACAAGGCCGCGTATTGTCGGAAGCTGCGCCCCCGCTGTCAAACCGGAGGGTGGGCAAACTCCCTGATTCCGTAACGATCATGCGCTGCGGTCATGAGATATCCTCCTGCGCTTGGGGACGCAGGTCCGAAACGATGGAGCAGGCAAAGATGATACGCAGCGGCAATCCGGCACTGAAAGAATCCACCTTCCTCGACCTGGGCAGCGGCGCGGTGGTTTCGCGCGACGCCGGCGCGATGACCCTGAACGGCACCGTCAACAAGACCGGCATCCTGCTGTTGCTGGCGGTATTGACCGCGGCCTTCGCCTGGAGCCAATCCGTCGCGGTGGGATCCGATGGCATACCCACGATCGCTCCCGGCGTGGTGGGCTACATGCTGGGCGGCGCGATCGGCGGTTTCGTTCTCGCTCTGATCACGATCTTCAAGAAAACCTGGGCGCCGGTGACCGCGCCGCTGTATGCGCTGGTGGAAGGTTTTTTCCTGGGCTCGATTTCGGCGATGTATGAACTTCGCTTCGACGGCATCGTGTTCCAGGCGGTGCTGCTCACCTTCGGCACGCTGTTCGCGCTGCTGATGGCTTATCGCAGCGGTCTGATCAAGGCGACCGAGAATTTCAAACTGGGTGTGGTCGCCGCAACCGGTGGCATCTTTCTGGTTTACCTGGCCACGATGGTGTTGGGCTTCTTCAACATCAACATCCCGCTGATCCACGAATCGGGCATCGTCGGCATCGGCTTCAGCCTGTTCGTGATCGTGATCGCGGCGCTGAACCTGGTGCTGGATTTCGACTTCATCGAGAACGGCGTGGAACAGGGCGCGCCGAAATACATGGAGTGGTACGGCGCGTTCGGCCTGATGGTCACGCTGGTCTGGCTGTACCTCGAATTCCTGCGCCTGCTGTCCAAGCTCAACTCTCGCTGAGGTTCACTGCTTCGATAAGTAGGAAAGGGGCGCATTGCGCCCCTTTTTTTTATGCATCCGCGGCCAAGGCCGCCTTGCGCCGGTGCGGCCACAACATAAAGGCGATGGTCACTCCGACCAGGAACCAGCAGTAATGCGCTTTGCCCACCAGCGCCAGCGGCGACAGGCCGGCCAGCGATGCGGCGAGCAGGATCTGCGCGCCGTAGGGCAACAGGCTCTGCACGCTGCAGACGAAGATGTCCAGCAGGCTCGCTGCGCGCGCCGGCGGCACCTCGTGGCGTTCTGCGATATCGCGGGCGACACTGCCGCTGATCAGAATGGCCACGGTGTTGTTGGCGGTGAACACGTCGGTGACCGAAGCCAGCGCGGCGATGCTCCATTCGCCCGTCCTGCGGCCGTCGCTGCCGCGCGCGATGCGTGAAATAGCCCTGGCCAGCCACGCCAAGCCGCCGCTGGCCTTGATCAGGGCGCCCAGACCGCCGATGAACAACGCCAGCAAGGTGATCTCCACCACGCTCTCGAAACCGGCGTAGATGTCGGTGGAGAAGGCGGCGATCCCGTAGTCCTCTCCGCTGGCATAGCCGAACAACCCGGCGACGATCAGGCCTACGCTCAGCACCAGCAGCACGTCCAGGCCGATCACCGCCAACACCAGGACCAGCACATACGGCAGCACCAGCCAGGGCGATGCCGATTGTTCGGCCTGGGCCGGCGAAGCGTCTCCGGCGAAGGCCAGTACCAACACGGTCAACACGGCGGCCGGCAACGCTATCTTGAGGTTTTCGCGGAATTTCTCGCGCACGCTGCATCCTTGCGTGCGCGCGGCGGCGATGGCCGTGTCCGAGATCACCGAGAGATTGTCGCCGAAGGTGGCGCCGCCGATGACCGCGCCTATCACCAACGCGCGATCCAGCCCCGCTGCATCGGAGACGCCCAGCGCAATCGGCGCGACCGCGGCGATCGTGCCCATCGAGGTGCCGATCGCCAGGGAGAGGAACCCGGCGATCAGGAACAAACCCGGCAGGATCAGCGCCGGAGGCAGCGCCCCTACCCCCAGCGACACCACCGCATCGACCGCTCCGATCTGCTTGGTGACCATGGCGAAGGCGCCCGCCAGCAGGAAGATCAGGCACATCAGGATGATGTTGGAATCGCCTATCCCGGCCAGCAACGTATCAAGGGCCTTAACGCCACGGCGTCTTGCGATCCACATTCCCAGTGCGAGCGCCGGCAGGATCGCCACCGGCGCATGCAGTTGATAGAACCCCATCGCATCGCCCTGTGCGGTGAAGTAAAGACCAGCGCCGAAGAAGATCAGCAGGAAAACCAGCAGCGGGGTCAGCGCCACGGCGCTGGGACGGACTTCCATGGAATCGCGGGACCTGTATGGGGGAACGCGATTGTGCGTTGCATCGACCGCGCCACAAAGCCCATGTCTGGGACAAGCGCAAACAAAAACGGGACGCTGAGCGTCCCGTTCTGGCCTTGTTCCGTCGAACGCTCCGTCGAATCAGAGGCGGCTGGCGATCGCCTTGGCGAAAGACATCGTGGTGCCCTCGCCGCCCAGATCCGGGGTCAGCGAATCCTTGGCTTCCAGGGTCGTCACGATCGCATTGCGCAAGCGTTCGGCGTTCTGCGGCTGGCCGATGTGGTCGAGCATCTGCGCGGCGCCCAGCAGCAGGGCGCAGGGGTTGGCGATGCCTTTGCCGGCAATGTCGGGCGCGGAGCCATGCACCGCTTCGAAGATCGCCGCCTCGGTGCCGATATTGGCGCCCGGGGCCAGGCCCAGGCCGCCGACCAAGCCCGCGCACAGGTCCGAAATGATGTCGCCGAACAGGTTGGTGGTGACGATGATGTCGAACTGTTCGGGACGCATCACCAGCTGCATGCAGGTGTTGTCCACGATCATCTCGTTGCACTGGATCTCGGGATACAGCGCAGCGACTTCGCGCGCCACTTTCAGGAACAGGCCGGACGTGGATTTCAGGATGTTGGCCTTGTGCACCACCGTGACCTTCTTGCGGCCGGTCTTGCGGGCCAGATCGAAGGCGTAGCGCACGATCCGCTCGGAGCCGGCGCGCGTGACCTTCTGGGTCAAGGTGGCGGTCATGCCGTCCTCGGACGTCATCTGGCCTTCGCCGATGTAGGCGCCTTCGGTGTTTTCGCGCACGGTGATCAGATCCACGCCGGTCGGGAAGCGCGACTTCGTGTTCGGGAACGACTTGGCCGGACGCACGTTGGCGTAAAGGTCGAAACGTTTGCGCAACTCCACGTTGATGGAGCTGAATCCTTCGCCCACCGGCGTGGTAAGCGGACTTTTCAGGGCGATGCGGTTCTTGCGGATCGAGTCCATGGTGGCCTGCGGCAGCAACTCGCCATGCTTTTCCAAGGCGACCAGGCCGGCATCGGCGTTCTCGTAGGCCAAGCCGACCTTCATGCTGTCGAGCACGTACAGGGCAGCGTCCATGATTTCCGGGCCGATGCCATCGCCGCGGATGACGGTGATCGTCTGGGTCATTGCGTTGGGGTTCCGAACAGGGGCGATAGCGCTACAGGTTGCCCAGCGCAGTCGCGGGAAGATAGGGATGCGCTAATTATGCCTGATCGGGCCTGTCGACCCCAAATGGACGATGGTCTTAAGTGGCGTTAGTGGTTTCCTTCTCCCACCGGGAGAAGAGCCTGCCCCGTACTTGATACGGGGTGGCGCGCAGCGACGGATGAGGGAATGGCAATTCCGACCTACGGAAACCACAGCGCGATCTGACCGCCCATTCCCTCATCCGCCCTTCGGGCACCTTCTCCCGGTGGGAGAAGGAAAACCTTTACCCGTGATCGTGGGCCGCAGGCGCCGAAGCGCCCGCTTCCAACTGATCCAGGAAATCCACCGCGCGGCGCAGATGCGGGATGACGATGGAGCCGCCCACCACCAATCCGACCGAGAACGTCTCGAAGAACTCCTCGCGGCTGACCCCGGCCTCCTTGCATTGGGCCACGTGGTAGCTGATGCAGTCGTCGCAACGCAGCACCATCGACGCCACCAGACCTAACAATTCCTTGGTCTTCACGTCCAGCGCGCCAGCCTGATAGGTCTGGGTATCCAGCGCGAAGAAACGGCGCACCACTTGATTGGGTTCGCCCAGGATGCGTTCGTTCATGCGCTGGCGGAACTGGGTGAACTCGGCCAGACGGTCGCCACCCTGATTGTCCTTGTCGCCGCTCATGCCGGCTCTCCCGAATGGCCGGCGAACAGGGGTTCGAGCTTGCCGGCGCGGTGCAGCGCGATCATGTCGTCGTAGCCGCCCACATGGGTTTCGCCCACGAATATCTGCGGCACGCTGGTGCGGTTGGCCTTGGCCACCATCTTCTGGCGCTGCTCGAAATCCAGGTCGATGCGGACCTCGGTCCAGACCTGCCCCTTGCTCTTCAGGAAGTTCTTCGCGGCCACGCAGTACGGGCAAATGGCGGTGGTGTAGAGGGTGATTTCCGGGGTGCCGGCAACAACAGAATCAGTCACGGGAATTCTCGACAACAATCATGGTCGGAAGAATATGGTGGCATGCCGGGGCGTTACCATCCTGCAAACTGGAACGCTGCGGGCTGACACGCTACCGGCTGGCACGCTGCAAGTTAACCGCCTATTCACCCGGCTGCGGACCCCGCAGGTCATCCTGCGTCACGATTTCATTGGCATTCCCAACGGCTTTCCCCTGGAGCAACGCTTGCGCCCTTCCCTGCTCGCCCTCGCTCTTACTCTGGCAATTGCGGCCCCTCTGGTCCGGGCGCAGGATTCCAAACTCCCGGATATCGGTTCCTCGGCCGGCGAACTGCTTACTCCGGCGCGCCAGGCCGAATACGGCGGCATGATGCTGCGCGAACTGCGCAACTACAATTATCTGCTGGAAGACCCGTTATTGAACGAGTGGCTGCAAGACATGGGCGGTCGGCTGGGCGCCGACAGCGACCAACCACGCCAGTCCTTCACTTTCTTCATGCTCAAGGATCGGCAGATCAACGCATTCGCCACCCTTGGCGGATACATCGGCGTCAATGCCGGCCTGATTTTAACCGCCGAGCGCGAAGACGAAGTGGCGGCGGTGATTTCCCACGAGATCGCCCACGTGACCCAACAACATGTCTTGCGTGGGGTGGAACGCGCGCAACGCGACCAGATTCCCATCCTGCTGGGCATGCTGGGGGCCATCGTGGCAGCCCAGGCGGCGGGCGGCAATTCCAGCGGCGACGCCTCGCAGGCGGCCATCGCCAGCGCCATGGGACTGATGGCGCAGCGGCAAATCGACTACACCCGCTCCAATGAAGCCGAAGCCGATCGTGTAGGCATTCGCACCCTGTCGCGTGCGGGCTACGACGTCGGCGCGATGGCGGGTTTCTTCGAACGCATGTCCCAGGCCATGCGCGGCAACCGCGGCGGCGACCGCGAGCGCACCCCCGATTATCTGCAGACCCACCCGGTCACCACCACCCGCATCAGCGAAGCCCGCGAGCGGGCCGAGCAGATCACCCGGGAAACCACCATCCCGGTCACTACCTCTACCCCGGGCGGCACGCAATCGGAACGGATTCCGCGCAACCCGTCCTATGCCGCAACGGGTACTTCGAACCCCCTGTTGCCCAGTTCGTTGCTGATGTCGATGGGGACTCTTTCCAAGGGCGGCAGCGGACAGTTCGACTGGGCCAAGGAACGGCTGCGGGTGCTCAGTGCGGACACCCCGACCCAGGCGATCGGAGAATACGAGCGCATACGCCAGAGCAGCGGCAAAGGCCTCAGCGACGCCCAGAAGTACGGCCTGGCCCTGGCCCGGCTGCGCGCCAACAGTCCGGCCGTCGCCGTCACCGAACTGGAACCGCTGGTGGACAAGTACCCCGGCAACCTGTGGCTGGAGCTGGCGATGGGTCAGGCCGAATCGCGCAGCGGCAAGATCGAAGCGGCCAACCGACGTTTTTCGGCGCTGCTGCGGCAATCCCCGGATAACCGTGCAGTCGCGCTGAGCTACGCCCAGGTTTTGAATGAGCAAGGCAGCCGCGAGTCGGGGCTGCGCGCCCAGGCCGTGCTGCGGCCATTGCAGGGCGGCTCGGCCGACGATCCGGTATTCCAGCAGGACCTGGCCCGTGCCAACGAACTGGCCGGCGACCTTTCCCGCGCCGGCGAAGCCTACGCCGAGGCCGCCTTCCTGAATGGCCGCCCAGAACAAGCTCTGGTCCAGCTACAGAACCTGAAAAAGCGTGAAGACCTGGATTATTACGCCCGTGCGCGCATCGACGCCCGCATCGCCACCATTACCCCGCAGGTCCTGGAACTGAGACGCCAGGGCATCCGCGACCCGGACGTCGACCGGCGCTGAATCCGCTGGCTGACACCGTTTTGTCACACGAGATCGCCCCATTCGTGGCCGGGTCGCCCCGGGCTGTCACCTGTCGGTCATAAAAACGTCGTCTACTTGCACGCCATGGCCCACAGTGCCACGGTAGCCGCAGGCAGGACACGACATGCAAAAGCACATCCTCATCGTCGACGACGAACCCGCCATCCGCGACATGGTCGCTTTCGCCTTGCGCAAAGGCGATTTCGAACCCGTGCATGCCGGCGATGCGCGCGAAGCGCAGACCGCGATCGCCGACCGGGTTCCCGACCTGATCCTGCTGGATTGGATGCTGCCCGGCACCAGCGGCCTGGAACTGGCCCGGCGCTGGCGCAAGGATGCCCTGACCCGCGACGTGCCGATCATCATGCTGACCGCGCGCGGCGAGGAAAACGACCGCGTCGGCGGCCTTGAGGCCGGCGTGGACGATTACGTGGTCAAGCCCTTCTCGGCCCGCGAACTGCTGGCCCGCATCCGTGCGGTGATGCGCCGGTCGCGCGAGGACGATGAGGACGGCAGCATCGCCGTGGGCGGCCTGCGCATCGACGGCGCCGCGCACCGGGTGTTCGCCGGCGAATCGCCGGTGCCGATCGGCCCGACCGAATACCGCCTGCTGCACTTCTTCATGACCCACCCCGAACGCGTCTACAGCCGTACCCAGTTGCTGGACCATGTATGGGGCGGCAGCGTGTACGTGGAGGAACGCACTGTGGACGTGCACATCCGCCGCCTGCGCAAAACGCTGGAGCCGCACGGGGTGGAGAACATGGTGCAGACAGTGCGCGGCTCGGGGTACCGGTTCTCGGCGTCGATTTGATGCGGTCGCTTCGCCGGAGGCCTCGCCGGACTCCCGATTTCCGCCTGTCTGTCACAAGCCTCTGACACAATCCCCTCAATGCCTCAACACATCCGCTCCGCCTGGTTCAAGACGCTCGGCCAACTGGTCGCAGTGCTGGCGGCGGCCGCGCTGGTGGGCTGGTTGCTGGGCTATGTCTGGCCGGTGGTCACGTTCGCGGCATTGGGTGTGGTCGCCTGGCACTACTGGCGGCTGCGCAAGGTGTTGTTGCGGCTGACCGCGCGGCAACGGATGGAACCGGCACACGGCGATGGCGTATGGAACGAACTGGATCGCCTGCTCTACCGCGGCCAGTCGGAAATGCGCACCCGCAAACGCCGATTGCTGGACATGCTGCGCGCCTATCGCGCCGCCGCCGCAGCCCTACCCGACGCGGTGGTGGTGGTGGAACGCAACACCCAGCGCGTGCAGTGGTTCAACAAGGCGGCCACCACCTTGCTGGGCTTGCAACATACCGATATGGGCACGCCCATCGGCGAACGCCTGCAGCCGATGTCGCTTTCGCACTGGCTGGCGGCGGGACGCAATGCGGAGCCGATGCTGGACGCCGCCTCGCCGGTCGATCCCGACCTTCGCCTCAACCTGCGCCTGATCCCCTATTCGGACCAGTACTGGTTGTTGGTGGCGCGCGACGTCAGCAAGATGCTGCGGCTGGAACAGGTGCGTCAGGATTTCGTCGCCAACGTCTCGCACGAACTGCGCACGCCGTTGACCGTTATCCACGGCTATCTGGACATGCTGGACCCGACCGATTTCCCGGAATGGACCCCGATCCTGGCGGAGATGCAGCGGCAGTCGCAACGCATGACCCAGCTGGTGGAAGACCTGCTCACCCTGTCGCGGCTGGAAGCGCAGGACAGTCTGCCTGACGAAAGCGTGGCGATGGCGTCGATGTTGGCCACTCTGAAGCGCGAAGCCGAGGCACTGAGCCATCACCGCCACACCCTGGTCGTGGTGGACGAGGCCGGTTGCGACCTTTGGGGGTCCAATAAGGAACTGCACAGCGCCTTCTCCAACCTGGTCAGCAACGCGGTGCGCTATACCCCGGTCGGAGGCACCATCACCCTGCGCTTCGCGCGCGAAGGCGACGGCGCGGTGCTGAGCGTGCGCGATACCGGCTACGGCATCCCGCAATCGCACCTGCCGCGCATCACCGAACGCTTTTACCGCGTCTCGACCAGCCGTTCGCGCGAAAGCGGCGGCACCGGCCTGGGCCTGTCCATCGTCAAGCACGTGCTGAACCTGCATCAGGCCAGGCTCGAGATAGCGAGCGAAGTCGGCCAAGGCAGCACCTTCTCCATCCATTTCAACGCCGAGCGCGTGCACCCGCGCGATCCCGCCTCGGCCTATCCCTCTTCCCAGAGCCAGACCGCATGACTGCCGCCTTCCCCAGCCTGCCCGCCATCGACGCTCCCACCGAAGGCGATCCGCTGCGCGATCCGGCGCTGTACCTCAATCGCGAGCTGTCGCAGTTGGATTTCAACTTCCGCGTGCTGGCGCAAGCGCTCGATCCGCAAGTGCCGTTGCTGGAACGGCTGCGCTTTCTGTGCATCTCCTGCACCAATCTGGACGAATTCTTCGAGATCCGTGCGGCGACCGTGCGCCATGCGCTGG
Source organism: Pseudoxanthomonas sacheonensis (assembly GCF_031455975.1). Taxonomy (GTDB): domain Bacteria; phylum Pseudomonadota; class Gammaproteobacteria; order Xanthomonadales; family Xanthomonadaceae; genus Pseudoxanthomonas_A; species Pseudoxanthomonas_A sacheonensis_A. Next base: position 184,760 of record NZ_JAVDTT010000003.1, read on the forward strand.
ATTTCGGCCTGCCTGCCGCGGCCGACGGCATGAGCCCGGCGACCATCCTCAACAAGATCCACGACCGCGCCGCCAAGCTGGTCGATGCGCAGTACAAATGCTGGAACGAGGTGATCCGTCCTTCGCTCAACGAAGCCGGCGTCCGCGTATTGGGACGCGATTCTTGGAACGCCCGGCAGACGCGCTGGCTGCGCGCCTATTTCCGCGACGAAATCATGCCGGTACTGTCGCCGCTGGGCCTGGATCCGTCGCATCCGTTCCCGAAGATCCTCAACAAGTCGCTGAACATCGTGGTGGTGCTGAAAGGCAAGGATGCGTTCGGACGCGCCGGCCACCTGGCCATCGTGCGCGCGCCTCGTTCGCTGCCGCGCATCATCCATCTGCCGCAACGCGTGTCGGGCGGCGAGCACGATTTCGTGCTGCTTTCCTCGGTGCTGTCGGCGTTCGCCGACGAGATGTTCCCGGGCATGGAAGTCAAAGGCGCCTATCAGTTCCGAGTGACCCGCAATTCCGAATTGGTGGTGGACGAAGCCGAAGTCGAGAATCTGGCGCTGGCCTTGCGCGATGAACTGGTCGGACGCGGCTACAACCCGGCTGTGCGCCTGGAAATCGCCAAGGATTGCCCCAAGCCGATCATGCGCACGCTGCTGCAGAATTTCGATCTGCCGGAAAACGCGGTCTATCTGATCGACGGACCGGTCAATCTCAATCGCGTCACCCAGGTCTACGACCTGGTGGCCAGGCCGGAGCTGAAATACCCCAGCTTCAACCCGCGCACGCTGCGCGGCCAGGATTCGATGTTCGAGATCGTCGACGACGGCGATGTGCTGATGCACCACCCCTTCGACGCGTTCACGCCGGTGCTGGAACTGATACGCCAGGCGGCCACCGATCCGCAGGTGCTGGCGATCAAGCAGACCCTGTACCGCACCGGCAAGGATTCGGCGATCGTCGACGCGCTGGTCCTGGCCGCGCGCAACGGCAAAGACGTCACCGTGGTGGTGGAGTTGCGCGCGCGCTTCGACGAGGACGCCAACCTGGGCGTGGCCGACCGCCTGCAGGAAGCCGGCGTGCAAGTGGTCTACGGCGTGGTCGGCTTCAAGACTCACGGCAAGATGCTGCTGATCGTGCGCCGCGAGGGCCGCAAGCTGCGCCGCTACGTGCACCTGGGCACCGGCAACTACCACAGCGGAACCGCGCGCGCGTACACCGATCTGGGACTGATCACCGCCGATCCCGACATCGGCAACGACGTGCACCTGCTGTTCCAGCAACTGTCCGGACTCGCGCCCTCCACCAAGCTCAAGCGTCTGCTGCAGTCGCCCTTCACCCTGCACCCGGGCCTGATCAAGAAGATCGAGCGCGAAGCCAAGCTTGCGCGGGCCGGAAAAACCGGACGCATCATCGTCAAGATCAACGCCATCAACGAGCCGCGCATCATCCGCGCGCTGTACGCCGCTTCGCAGGCCGGGGTCAGCATCGACCTGATCGTGCGTGGCGCCTGCGCGCTGCGACCGGGAGTGCCGGGAATTTCGGAAAACATCCGCGTGCGTTCCATCGTCGGCCGTTTCCTGGAGCACAGCCGCATCTACTGGTTCGGCAACGACGGCGAGCCCGAGCTGTATTGCGCCAGCGCCGACTGGCTGGAACGCAACCTGCTGCATCGCGTGGAAACCTGCTTTCCGATCCTGGATGAAGACCTGGCCGAACGCGTGTTCAAGGAAGCGCTGCAGAACTACCTGGACGACAACACCAATGCCTGGGTGCTGGATGCCGACGGCGAATACCGCAAACTGTCGCCTGCCGAAGGCGAGGCGCCGTATTCGGCGCAGGCGACCTTGCTATCGAAAGTCTGATGGCGGGGGATCGCGGGCGATAAGTTAATATTCACGCATGCCTTTCCCCGCCTCCGCCGTCTCCCCACCTCTCCACGACGGCGACCAGCTCGCCGCGGTCGACATCGGCTCCAACAGCTTCCACATGGTGGTGGCGCGCTATACGCTGGGCCAGCTTCGCGTCGTGGACCGCCTGCGCGAGACCGTGCGCATGGCCGATGGACTGGATGGCAAGGGCGGCATTTCCTCCGCTGCGCGCCAGCGCGGCCTGGAATGCCTGGCGCGCTTCGGCCAGCGGATCCGCGATATCCCCTCGTTGCGCGTGCGCGCGCTGGCCACCAACACGGTGCGTCAGCTGTCTTCGCCCCAGAGTTTCCTGGTGCCTGCAGAAACCGCGCTGGGCCATGCGATAGAAGTGGTTTCCGGTCGCGAGGAAGCGCGCCTGATCTATCTGGGCGTCGCCCATGCGCAACCGCCGAAATCGGGCCAATTGCGGTTGGTCATCGATATCGGCGGCGGCTCCACCGAATTCATCATAGGCCGCGGTTTCGACCAGATCGAACGCGAAAGCCTGCAAGTAGGCTGCATCGCCAGCACCCGGCGGTTCTTTCCGGGCGGAAAGATCTCCAAAAAGCGCTGGAAGGACGCACTGACCGAGATCGGCGCCGAGTTCCAGCAGTTCGCAGGCCTGTATCGCGCATTGGGGTGGCAGGAGGCATTGGGCTCCTCAGGTACGCACAAAGCCATCGGCGAGATCTGCGCGGCGATGAAGCTGACCAAGGGCGCGATCACCGCCGAAGCGCTGCCGCAGCTGCGTGATCGCCTGCTGCAGGCCGACCACATAGACAATATCCAACTTCCGGGTCTGTCCAACGACCGCAGGCCGATCATCGCCGGCGGGGTGCTGGTGCTGGAAGCCGCCTTCGAAGCGCTGGGCATACAGCGTTTGATGGTCAGCAAGGCAGCTATGCGCGAAGGAATCCTCTACGACATGCTCGGCCGCGGCAGCGACAACGATCCACGCGACGCCTCGGTGGCTTCGCTGACCCAGCGCTACGGCATCGACGAAGTCCAGGCGGCGCGGGTGGAAAGCACGGCGATGCGCCTGTTCGAGCAAGTCGCGGAAAGCTGGGCGCTCGACGACGACGACGCGAGACAGCTGGGCTGGGCCGCGCGCCTGCACGAGATCGGCCTGGCGGTGGCGCACAGCCAATACCACGTGCATGGCGCCTACCTGATCGAGAACTCGGATATCGCCGGTTTTTCGCGGCAGGAACAGCAGGTGCTGGCCGCGCTGGTGCGCACTCATCGACGCGGCGTCCCGAAAGCGGCATTCGACGCGCTCCCCGACCGTCTGTTGCTCAGCGCGCGGCGCAAGGCCGCCTTGCTGCGCCTGTCGGTGTTGCTGCACCGGGCGCACGACGCGCAACCCATACCGAAACTCGAGGCCATCGGCAATGGAGATTCGCTGCAACTGGTGATTTCGAAGAAGTGGATAGAAGCCCGCCCCCTGCTGCGCGCCGATCTGGTCAGCGAGCCGGAGGACATGGCGGGGCTGGGCGTGGCGTTCCGTCCTTTCGTGGACTGACGCCGTGCAGACCTGCCGCATTCCGCACTCGGATCTCAAGGTTTCCCGCATCGCCTACGGCTGCATGCACCTGAGCCGCGCCTGGGACGACGAACCGGTCACCGCCAGCGAAATATCGGCGACGTTCAAGATAGTGGAAGCCGCTTTGGAACAAGGCATCACTCTCTTCGACCATGCCGATATCTATGCGCGCGGCAAATCGGAACTGTTGTTCGGCGAAGTCTTGCGCCAGCGGCCGGATCTCCGCGGACGCATCGTCCTGCAGTCCAAGTGCGGCATCCGCGTCGCGGACGATCCGCATCCCGGCGTTCCGGCGCGCTACGACTTCAGTCGAGAACACCTCCTGCGTTCGGTCGAAGGCATATTGCGACGCCTGGGCACGGAATATCTGGATATCCTGTTGCTGCATCGCCCCGATCCGCTCGCCGAACCGGCGGAAGTGGCCAGCGCATTCGAGGAGCTGCAGCGCAGCGGCAAGGTGCGCCATTTCGGCGTCAGCAACCACAGCGCCTCGCAGATATCGCTGCTGCGGAAGTACGTGGACCGGCCGCTGGTGATCAACCAGATCGAGTTGAGCCTGGCGCACCACTATCCGATTTCGGAAACCATCCTGAGCAACCAGTCCGGCGTGCCCTATGCCGGCGCCACCGGCACGCTGGATTACTGCCGCGAACACGACATCCTGGTGCAGGCATGGTCGCCGCTGGCGGGCGGGCGGCTTGCCGGGCCTGCCGCAGCGCTGGCGGCGCAGCTGGCGCAGGCCAAAGGCGTCACCACCGAAGCCGTTCTGCTCGCCTGGCTGTTGAAGCACCCCGCGCCGGTCCAGCCGATCGTCGGCACCACCCGTCCGGATCGTCTGGCCGATAGTTGCCGAGCCGACACGATCGGCCTTACTCGCGAAGAATGGTATTCGCTGCTGGCCGCAGTGCGCGGCCACTCTGTTCCTTGAGAGCGACTACACCCCGTTCGTGGTGAGCCTGCCGAACCGCACTTTTTGAGCCATAGCAAGAACCGCACGGCCCTGTAGCGCCCTGCCAAGAGCAGGGTTCGACAGGCTCACCATGAATGGATTTTTCGCAAGTCATCGCTCCGTAATCCGTTTGCAACATCCACTTCATGCGAGACCCCCAGCATGCGCAAAACGTGGAGTCACGCATGCGCTATGCCATCGTCACCGAAACGTACCCGCCCGAGATCAACGGTGTCGCCCTCACCGTGCAGGGTCTGGAGCTGGGCTTGCGCGCGCGCGGCCATGAAGTACTGCTGGTGCGGCCGCGACAGCAAGACGAGATTCGCGCCGGTTCCGATACCTTGCTGGTGCGCGGCGCCGGTTTGCCGCGCTACCCCGGACTGAAGTTCGGCTTTCCCGCTACGAAAAGCCTGTTGGAGCTCTGGACCGCTTGTCCGCCGGATGCGATCTATGTGGCCACGGAGGGCCCCCTGGGCTGGTCGGCGTTGCGGGCCGCACGGAAACTCGGCATTCCCGCCGCGACGGGTTTCCACACGCGATTCGATCAATACATGCGCGACTACGGCATGCCATTCCTGGAAAGCACCGCCTTGCGCTGGATGCGACGCTTCCACAACGGAGGCGATGCCACCCTGGTGCCGACCCGCGAACTGGCGGAGTTTCTGCAATCGCAGAATTTCAGGCAGGTGGTCCGGTTGGCACGTGCGGTGGACGCGGACCAGTTCAGCCCGGACCGGCGCGACGCCGCGCTGCGCCGCGCCTGGGGCCTAGATGAATCCGGCTTGGCGGTGATCTATCTCGGAAGGATCGCACCGGAAAAGAACCTGGATCTTGCGGTTCGTGCATTCCGCGAACTGCAGCGCGACCGGCCCGACGCCCGCTTCGTGTGGGTGGGCGATGGACCGGCGCGCGCGAAACTCGCGCAGGACCATCCGGACTTCATCTTCTGCGGCCTTCAGCGCGGCGCCGAGGTGGCGCGCCATTTCGCCAGCGCCGATCTGTTCCTGTTCCCAAGCCACAGCGAGACTTTCGGCAACACCACGCTCGAAGCGATGGCCAGCGGCATTCCCACGGTGACATTCGATTACGGCGCGGCCCGCGAACATCTGCGCCACGAAATCGATGGAATGGCCGTGGACAACGATGCGGACTTCATCGCCGCGGCGACCAAACTGGCCACCGACGACGCCTTGCGCCGTGCCATGGGCGAACGTGCGCGGCTCTCGATGCAGCGCCTGCATCCGGAACAGGTGGCGTCCGACTTCGACACCCTGCTCGCCGGTCTGGCGGACACGAGGAGGCGACATGCGTCCGCAGCCGTTGCGTAAACCCATCCAGTTGCATGATATGGGCTGGTGCCTGCGCGCCAATCGCTGGGGTCAAGGAAACGGCATCCGCCGCTTCTTCGCCCTGATCAGCCGTCTGGGAGACGGCGTGTTCTGGTATCTGTTGATGGCCGCGCTGATCGCCTTCGACGGAATGGCGGGACTGGCCGCTTCCGCGCACTTGGCCGTGACCGGCGTGATCGCGCTGGCCCTATACAAATTGCTGAAGCGGTGGACCCGGCGTCCGCGGCCTTTCGCTTCGGATGTGCGCATCCGCGCCTGGGTGGCGCCGCTGGACGAATTCAGTTTTCCGTCCGGCCACACCTTGCATGCAGTAGCCTTCAGCATCGTGGCGATCGCGCACTACCCGGCGCTGGCTTTCCTGCTGATTCCTTTCACCGTGTGCGTGGCGGTTTCGCGCGTGGTTCTGGGCCTGCACTATCCCAGCGACGTGCTGGCGGCGTTCGGAATAGGGTCCGCGCTGGCTGCGATTTCATTGTGGGCGGTTCCGGGCGTGGGCAGCTTAGTAGGAGCCGAGTAAGCCCTACGCGGGCCTGGACAGGGTCGCGCGCACGATGACAGGCGCCAGTTGCCCGTTCCAGTCACGGTCATTGGCGACCTGCGCGCGAGCACGGCTGGCTTGCAGCGCTTCGAAATCCAATTCCGCCATCCCCCACACCTGATCCGCCTGCGTCTGCACCACGATGCCGTCGGCGGGCAGGCCGACATCCATCGGCGCATAGATCGCGGCCTCGCCGGTATTGGTGTCCAAGGCGGGACTCCAAGCAGCCTCGCCCGTGGTCACCGACTGGGCGACGAACATGCGATTCTCCAACGCCCGCGCCAAGCAGCCTATGCGCACGCGGGTAGCGCCGGCTTCGGTATCGGTGCAACTGGGCACCAGCAACAGGCGCGCGCCGCTTTCGTATTGCGCGCGTACCGGCAGCGGAAATTCGGCGTCGTAGCAGACCGAGATGCCCGCACGCACGCCTTGCGTCTCGAAGACCTTCAAGGCATCGCCGGCTTCGATCACTCCCGTGGATTTCTCGAAACCGGTCAGTTGCAGTTTGTCCTGCCATCCATGCGCGCCATCCGGCGCGAACCAGTCGCTGCGGTTGCGGTAGCGGTCTTGTCCGTGCACCAGCAGGAAACTGCCGGCGACCAAATGCAGGCGATGCTCGCGCGCTAGTCGCGAGTACAACTCGAGCCACTGCGGCCGGTATTGCTGGATCGCCGAGAGCGAGGCGATCAGGTCAGCGCTGATCGCGGCGTCGAAGGTGGCGGCCAGTTCCAGCGACAGATACTCGGGTAACACCGCGATCGTCGCCCCGGCCTGCGCCGCCTCCGCGACCAGCTGTGCCTGCTTGTCCGCAAATTCGATGAAATCGCGCGGTGCGCCGATCGGGTATTTGGCGACAGCGACTTTCATGCGTTTTGCTCCAGGTCACGCAACCAGAAAGTGAGCGGATGGATCACCTCGCCGCGGCCCGCTTCTTGCCATGGCAGGTGCATGGTCATGCCAGCACGACGCTGATAGCCGCGCTTGTGCCAGAACGCATCGTTGGGTCGGTACTCCTGCGGACGACGCGGATCGTCGTTCTCCCGATCCACCGAACAGAACGCGGCCCACCGGAACCGCCCCAGCGCGCGCGCATGCGCCTCTCGTCGATCGAAGAAGGCGTGGCCTATGCCGCGTCCGCGGTACTCGGGAAGCAGCACGGACTCGCCGAAATAGAAAACTGATTCGACCGGCATTCCGCGCTCAACGAAAGGCTTGTGGAACTCAGGCGTATCGTCGGACAGCGGCAGTCCGGTCGAGGCTCCTATCACCTTGCCATCGTCGGAGGCGAGCACGAACAGGCTGTCCTTCGATCGCGCGTAGGCCGCCAGGTATTCGCGTTCGTACTCGAAACTTCCTTCGTACAGATACGGCCACGCACGGAACACGCCGATGCGCAGGCGCGCGACGTCGTCCAGTCTGGCCGAGATCTCTGGGCCACGGAAAAGGCCGATGGTGTGCGGAGAGTCCATTCCCGGACTCTACCGCACACCACCGGCCGGGGCGAGAATCGAATGGCGAATCGAGACTCTGCGCTCCAAGGTCTCCAAAGCTTTCGCCGATGAGATCCGTTCGTGGTGAGCCTGTCGAACCACGCTCTAGGCGGAAAAGTGATGGCGTGTGCACGCAGACAAGGACTGATTAATGCTAGGACTCGCCAGCACGTTTCCAGACCAGCCCCCATGAGCCAGGTTTTCGGGTCAACTTAGCCTCGCGACGTGTGGAACAAGTTGAAGCGACGGAAGAAAAATCGCCTTGTCGTCGCGGGTGCTCAGAGTAAGCAACGACACTTGCCCCGCGGGAAAACACAAGCACATTGATCCCTTCGTTCCCAGCAATCGTCGTGTTTGCCTCGGCGTCCCATGGAAAGCCTAGCACTTGCTCGATTTCCTTATTGCCGCTGTATGGTCCAAGGATGCAAACACGATCCCAGTCCTCCGGTCCGACGTGAGCAAGGTCGATCGTACCAGCCTGATTGAATTGGTCCGAAATCTGCGAACTGATGCTGTCGCTTTCCGAGCATCCGATGAGTAGCAGAAGCAGCAATGGGACGAGGAGGGTTCTCATAGGAATAATCCTGTGTTTCGCATTATCGCCAAAAGCGTGGTTCGACAGGCTCACCACGAACGGGTTGATGGGTGATGTCGAGGCTTATTCTTCGTTCCGCTAATCACACCAGACATAGGCAGCCACGCACTCAAAGGGAATCACCACTACCAACGCCTTTCCATCCGTCTTGGTCGTGAAATAGGCCCAGACCGACGCAGCACGTGGTTCGGTGCAGGATTGGCACACCATTGCCAGCCAGCTCCCAGGAATATGCGCTACGCGCCACTCTCGATACACAAAGGGATCGCATCGGCGACCGAGACCTTCCCTGGCCTGTGTCGCCTCCCTGAGATAAGCCAGCGGATCGCTCGCCATCTCATTGATCATTTCAACGGAGAGCCGAAACAACACGGCGCCGGTCGATTTCCGCCGCAGCGGAAACAGCATCGCCGTCAGTTCGTTCTGCCCTGCATCTTCCAGGAGCACACCGGAGGTCTTGATGACCTCCGGCAGTACCCGGGCGGCCCGACGATGCAAAGTCTGCACGTTGACCATGGCCGGCTCAGCGCAACGAGGAGCCGAGTTCGTACCAGTCGACCTTGCGGGTGATCCACATGATCGCGGCCAGAATGCCGAACAGCAGCAACGAGCCCATCAGCAGCGCGTTGTCTTCGGAGATCAGCAGGCTGTAGAGAACGCCATAGAGCGCGGTGAGCATCACTGCGAATCCTCCCGCCCGCACCCAACTCTTCAACACTCCGGACAAGTAGACGAACTGCAGTCCGATACACGCCACTGCGGAGATCAGATAAGCCTTCACGAAATCGATATGCTCGGACAGGCTGAGCAGCAGCAGGAAGAAGATCGCCAGCGCCAGGCCCACCAGCAGGTACTGCAAGGGATGGATCGGCAGACGCTTGATCAGTTCGAACAGCGCGAAGCCCACGAAGGTCAGCACCACGAACAGGATGCCGTATTTGCTGGCGCGATCTGCTTGCGTATAAACGTCGACCGGGTCCACCAGGCTCACTTCCACGCTGTCGATCGCGCTGTCGCCGGTGCCGGGAAACTGTGCCGGGGCGCCATCGATGGCGCCGCTGCGCTGGGTCAGCAAACCGTCGCCCTTGGCCAGTTGCGACTGGGCCGCACTGGCGAGCGACGAGATTTCCCACTCCGCGCTGAAGCCATCCGCCTGGATGCGGCGTTGATTGGGCAGGAAGCGGCCCGCGAACGAGGGATGCGGCCAGGTGGAGCCCAGCGTGATCTGATTGCTGTCCGCTATCGGCGCGACACCCAGCGACTGCGTTCCGTTCAAACGGAAATTCGCAGCCACTTGGCTGGCGGGTAACAGATCGCCGACGATCTCCGGCAGATTCGCATGCATGCCGTGCAGGCGTTCGGACATGGCCTGCGTGCCGGATTCCAACGCCACCGACGCGCCATCGACCTTGAAGTCGGGCGTGCCGACCAGGCCACGCACATCGCCCAGACCGAGCACGAGATAGGGTCGGCCATAGCTGCGCCCCGGCACTACGGTCAGCGTCAGCGGATCGAAGGCGGCCTTCAATCCCGCCTGCCATTCGAACACGCGTACGTTGTAGAGCCCAATGCGGCGCACGTCCGGTTTGAGTCCGCCCTGCACCTGCATGGTTTTAGGCGTCTGGAAGACATAACCTTCGACGACTTCGGTGCGGGTAACCGGCTTGCCGTCGGCGCCCATTTCATTCACCACGCGAGGCTCCCTCCACGGAATCACCCGTAGTGGGCCGACCAGCTGTTGCGGTCCAGCCATGCTTTGCGACACGCGCTGGACCGCCTGTGCGCGATAGGCCTGGCGATCGTGGATGGCGCCGCGGATCATCATCAGCGGAATCAGCAACAGCAGCACCAGGCCGCCGACGGTAATAAAACGCAATAACAACTTCAGTGACTTCATGGTTTTTGCCCCGGGTTGAACACGGGGCTAGCCTGAAGTGCCTTGGTGTGAAAGGTTTGAGGCGAATTTGAAGTCTGTGTGAAGTCCCACAAACGCGGACGTTGTTCTTCTTCGCCGTCATCCCAGCGGAAGCTGGGATCCATCTTGATCTTGCTCGGGGTCTTTCAACGTAAAGGCTTAAAGTCAAAATGGATCCCAGCTTCCGCTGGGATGACGTTCAAAGAGGTCGGAAAGCCCATGGGATTTAGACCGTCAGGACACCGGCAGCCGTAGCGTCGCTAACCCGCCACCTGTAGCCAGATTGGAAAGGTCCGCCTCGCCGCCATGCAGCCGGGCAACCTCGCGCACGAACGGCAGCCCCAGACCGGAGCTGCGCAAGCCTGTCGATGGCCGCGCCAGCGAATAGAAACGTTCGAAAACACGCTCCTGTGCGTAATCTGGAACACCCGAGCCCTGATCCTCCACCCGGATCTCGATCATCCTCCCATCGGCCCTGCCGGACAGGGAAATCTTCCCGCCTGGTGGCGAGAACGCGATGGCGTTGTCAAGCAGATTGGAAATCGCCTGCCGCAACAGATAGGCATCGCCCTGCACGCTGGCCTGCGGGTCGTGGGCGTCAACCGAAAGCGTGAGTCCGGCGGCGGCCAATTTCGCCGCTACCCCTTCGGCAGCCTGCGCCAGCATCTCTGCAATTTCGACCGGCTCCAGTTTCTGCAGCCAACCATGCTGTTCCACTTCCGCCAACGCCAGCAGCTTGTCGATGGTTTCGGTGAGCCGTTGTTCCTGGGTCTGGATATGGTGCGCGAATCGCTGGCGCTCGGCTTCGGGCAAGGGTTCCTGCAGCAGTTCCGCCGCACCGCGGATCGCAGCCAGCGGACTCTTCATCTCGTGGGTCAGCGACTGCACGTACTGCTCGACATACGCCTTGCCTTCCAGCTTCCTGCGCATGGTTTCCACCGCACGTCCCAGATCGCCTATCTCGTCGCGACGTGCGGGCAAGGGCGGCGCGCGCTCGCCCGCGCTGACCGCCTGCGCATAACGGTTGAGACGATTGATGCCGCGCATCAGCCACCAGGTGATCAGGATACCGATCAGGGCCGATAACCCGATCAGCCAAGCGCCCTGGCGCATGATGCTGCGCTGGCTGGCGGCGATGAAGGGGTCGATGCTGGCATTGGGCTGCGCCAGGCTCAGCACTCCGATCAGCCGATCGCCATCGCGGATGGGCGCGGCGACGTGCATCACCGTATTGGTTTCGTCGCCTGGCGTCACCGGGCTGGAGCGTGCGCCGTATTCGCCGCGCAGAGTGCGGTAGACGTCGTTCCAGCGCGAATTATCGCGGCCCAGATCCTTGCCTTCGGAATCGAACACCACGATGCCGCGCGGATCGGTGATGGTGATCCGGTAGTCGACGCGGCGCTTGGGGAACTGCCAGATGGTCGCGCGCAGGTCGCGCTGCCGGGCCTCGGCGAGATCGCGCACGAACTTGCCGTCGGCTATCCGCCCCGCCTTCATGTCCTCCGCCGCCATCACCGCCAGCACGTTGGCCGAATCCACAAGAGTGGATTCCATGGCCTGGCGCACCCCGGGCTTCACTTCGTTGACGAACACGCGCATGACGAAGAACGCGGCCAGCCCCACGATCAGGAAGAATCCCAGGAACAATCGCAGGCCGAGGCGCATCAGTCCTCCAGCGCGTAGCCGAGGCCGCGATGGGTGCGGATCGGATCGTTCTCGGCGCCGGCCGCACGCAGCTTCGCGCGCAGGGTCTTGATATGGGTGTCGACCGTGCGATCGGCGCTATCCGCATCGCTATCCCAGCCGCGATCCATCAACTGCGCACGGCTGAGGATGGCACCGGGGCGTTGCAACAAGGCCGCGAGCAGCATGTATTCGTAACGGGTCAGTTCCAGCGCATTGCCCCGGAAACGGATGCGGTGGCCTTCGCGATCCACCTCGAAGTCCCGGTGCGCCTGCTCTTTATGTGCGATCTCCTTGGTCGAACCCGCGTCCGCCTGGCTGCGGCGCAGACGCGCGCGTACCCGCGCCACCAACTCCCGCGGCGAAAACGGCTTTGCCATATAGTCGTCGGCGCCCAGCTCCAGCCCCAGCACGCGATCGATCTCGTCGTTGCGCGCGGTCAGGAAGATCACCGGCACCTCGCTGACCCATGCTTCCTTTGCGCTGCGCAACTCGCGGCACACGTCGAAACCGCTGCGATCCGGCAAGCCCACGTCCAGCACCACCACATCGACGCCGCCGGCGCGCACACGCGGCGCTATTTCGCGGCCCAGCAGGCAGTGCTCGGCTTCCAGACCCTCGCTGCGCAACGCGTACAGCACCGCGTCGGCGATGGCGGGTTCGTCTTCGGCGATCAGGATCAGGGGCATGGCGCGCAGCATAACGGCTATGCTTCGCGCCATGAACTATAGACATGCCTTTCATGCCGGGAATCATGCGGACGTCCTCAAGCACATCGTGCTGCTGGCCTTGCTCGATGCGCTGAAGCGCAAGGACGCGCCGTTTTTCGTGCTGGATACCCATGCCGGGCGCGGTCGCTACCTACTGGCCGCGCCGGAAAGCCGCAAGACCGGCGAAGCCGACGCCGGCATCCTCAGACTGATGGGCGAAGCGAAGATGCCCGAAGTGGTGGAGCGCTACCTGCGCGCGGTGGAAGCCAACAACCCCGTCGGCGCATTGATCGCCTATCCCGGCTCGCCGCTGCTGGTGGCCCAGGCCCTGCGCGAACAGGACCGCCTGGCCGCCTGCGAACTGCAGCCGGAGGAAGCGGCCGCGCTGAAGGACTTGTTCGCTCACGACCCGCGCGTGGCCGTGCACGCGCGCGATGGCTATGCCGCGATCAAGGCGATGCTGCCGCCCAAACACGGCGCGACGAAATTCGCGCGCGGCCTGGTGTTGATAGACCCGCCCTACGAAGTGCAGGAAAACGAGTACCCGCAGATCATTTCCACGGTACGCGACGCGCTCGAACGCTGGCCCCAGGCGACTTACGCCATCTGGTATCCGATCAAGCAGCGCCGCACTTTGCAGCCGTTCTTCCGCAAGGCCGCAGCGCTACCGGCCAAATCGGTATTGCTGGCGGAGCTGCAGATACGCGCCGACGACTCGCCGTTGCGCTTGAACGGCAGCGGACTGGTGATCCTCAATCCGCCGTGGCAGTTCGACCAGCAGATCGCACCGGCGCTGCCGCTTTTGAAGAAAGCGCTGGGCGAAGCCGGGGCGATGACGCGGCTGGAATGGCTGCGCACCGAAGGCTGAAACACCCCACGTATGCGAGAATCGCGGCTCCCCAACGCAACTCCTTGACTGCCACATGGCCGGATCCAGCCTTTTCGCCCTGATCGACGACATCGCCTCGCTGCTCGACGACGTGTCGGTCATGACCAAGATCGCCACCAAGAAGACCGCAGGCGTACTGGGCGACGACCTGGCCCTCAATGCGCAGCAGGTCTCCGGCATCAACGCCGACCGCGAGCTGCCGGTAGTGTGGGCCGTGGCCAAGGGCTCGTTGGTCAACAAGGCGATCCTGGTGCCGGCCGCGCTGGCGATCAGCGCGTTGGAGACCTGGCTGCACGGCAGGGGCTACAACATTCCGCTGGTCACGCCGCTGATGATGTTGGGCGGCGCGTTCCTGTGCTTCGAAGGCGTGGAAAAGCTGGCCCACAAGTTCCTGCACGACAAGAACGAAGACAAACAGCACCACGCCGAGCTGGTAAAGGCCGTGCAGGACGAAAACGTCGACATGGTCGCGTTCGAGAGGGACAAGGTGCGCGGCGCGATCCGCACCGATTTCATCCTCTCGGCCGAGATCATCGTCATCTCGCTGGGTACGCTGGCCGGCAGGACTTTTTTGGAGCAACTGCTGACGCTGGTGGCCATCGCACTGATCATGACCATCGGCGTATACGGCCTGGTGGGCGGCATCGTGAAGCTGGACGATCTGGGACTGGCGCTCAACCGCGATCGAAGCGACGGCAGCTGGGCGAAGGTCAAGCGTAATGTCGGCACAGGCATCCTGCGCGGGGCTCCGTACCTGATGAAGTTCCTCTCCATCGCCGGCACCGCCGCGATGTTCCTGGTCGGCGGCGGCATCCTGGTGCATGGCTTGCCGCCTCTCCACCATTTCATCGAGCCCTATGCGCAAGGCACGGCCGGCACCCTGGTTTCCATGCTGTTCGATGCCGTTGTCGGCATTCTGATCGGTATCGGCGTGCTGCTGGCGGTCAAGCTGGTCTCCCGGCTACGCAAGCCGAAGACCTTGCCGACGGGCTGAATCAGAGCATTACGCGGACCTGCCTCCGGCCTGCTCCCTCACTCCCCGCAGCGTTCCTTTCATGCGAGCATGACAACATGACCGCGCCGAAAAGACTCCCACCGTGGCACGAGCAGTTCCGATTGCCCAATGGCCGCGAGCTGCTGATCCGTCCTATCCGCCCTGAAGATGCGGACCCCATCCAGGGCGCCTTCGCACTGCTGGGGCCGGAGGAAGTCCGCCAGCGCTTCCTGTATGCGCTGAAGGAAATGACTCCGGAAATGGCGCACCGCCTGTGCCATCCCGACCCTCGTACCGAATTCGCACTGGTCGCGGCCGAGAACCTACCGCCGGGCGAAGCGCTGGTGGGCGCGGTCGCACGCACCTCCATCACGCCGCGTACACGCGATGCGGAGTTCGCCATCCTGGTCAGCCATTTCATCGCCGGACAGGGCCTGGGCCGCCAACTCATGCGCAAACTGGTGAAATGGGCCAAGACCAAGAAGCTGGACCGCCTGTACGGCGACGTGCTGGACCATAACCATCCCATGCTGCAGCTTGCCCAGTCGCTGGGTTTCAAGCGGATGCGCGAGGACGATACCCCCGGCTTGGTGCGGGTGGTGCTGGATCTCAACGAGTAAGCGGATTGGCGGTCGGCGGGACGGAAACAGAAACGATTCCGTTAGCAATCGCCACGTCTTGGAGCGGCGCGCGACGAATCCGGTCGCTGATCTGGCCGCCCGCTTCCAGCATATGCGTTGCGCCTAATGGGGGCCTGCGGCAGGCACCGCCGCGCCACGCCACTATATGAAGGGCCGCGCATGAACATCGACGAAGCAAAACTCAACGACTTTCTGGGCAAGGCGGTCGGCGACCTGGGCGCGGCCATCAGCGCCAGCCTGATGCTGGTAGGCGACCGGCTAGGCTTGTACCGGGCCCTGGCCGAAGAGCCCGCCACCCCCACCGAACTCGCCGCACGCACCGGCACTCATGAGCGCTACATCCGCGAATGGCTGGGAAACCAGGCCGCTGGCGGCTATGTGAGTTACGACGCCAACAGCGGCCGCTACACGCTGAGCGACGAGCAGGCGCTGTGCCTCGCCGACCCCAACGGCCCGGTCGACCTTCCCGGCGCGTACAACATCGTTGAAGACACCTTCCATACGCTGGACCGCACCCTGGAGAATTTCCGCAGCGGCGCCGGCATGGAATGGGGCGAACACCACCCCTGCCTGTTCCACGGCACCGAGCGATTCTTCCGGGCCGGTTACCACGCGCACCTGCTCGGCGAATGGCTGCCCGCGCTGGAGGGAGTGGTGGACAAGCTCGCCCACAACGCCAAGGTCGCCGATGTCGGCTGCGGCCACGGCGCCAGCACCGTGCTGATGGCACAGGCTTATCCGAATTCACAATTCATCGGCTACGACTACCACCCCGAATCGATCCGCATCGCCAGCGAGCGCGCGGCAACCGCCGGCGTGGCCAACGCGCGCTTCGAGGTCGCAGATGCCGTCGGCTACGCCGACCGCGACTTCGATCTGATCGCCTTCTTCGATTGCCTGCACGACATGGGCGATCCCGCAGGTGCCGCGCGGCATGCACTGCAGGCGCTGAAACCCGACGGTCATTGCCTGCTGGTGGAACCGTTCGCTGGCGACAAGGTCGAGGAGAACCTCAATCCGGTCGGACGGGTCTATTACGGCGCTTCTTCGCAGATCTGCGTACCGGTGTCGCTGGCGCGCCATGGGCCCGCGCTAGGCGCACAGGCCGGAGAAGCGAAGCTGCGCGCCATCATGGTCGATGAAGGCGGGTTTAGCCGCTTCCGGCGCGCTACCGAGACTCCGTTCAACCTGGTGCTCGAAGCGCGGCCCTGAGCCCTGCGCATCGCGCTGATACCGAATCGGCGAGCGGGACCGACGCTTCAGGGTGAGGCAGGATCGACCCACTCTGAAGCGTCTACTGACATGGTCTGACGCGCCGAGACGCTAAACTGCATGCCCCTCCCCTGCGCTGGGTGCGATCGCACCCGGCGCTGCTGCTGTTTGCGTGCCGATGCCTCCCGACCACAAATCCACCCGCTTCCCTCCTCCGCCGTTGCCCCGCGGCAACCAGCTGCGTGCCTGGTGGCGCGCTCCCGCCTCGCCCACGGCCCTGGCCTGGTCGCTGGCGCGTGCGGCCGAAGCCCACGAGGGGCCGTTGCTGGCCGTGGCCCGCGACAACCAGGGCGCGCACCAGTTGGAATCGGACCTGCATACCTTGCTCGGCACGCAGGCCGAGCTATCGGTGCTGCCGTTCCCGGATTGGGAAACCCTGGCCTACGACCGTTTCAGCCCGCATCCGGACATCATTTCCCAGCGCCTGGCCGCCCTGCACGGCCTGCCGACGCTCAAGCGCGGGATAGTCGTGGTGCCGGTACAGACGCTCATGCAGCGGCTGCCGCCGTTGCGTTATGTGGTCGGTGGCAGCTTCGACCTGCGCGTCGGCCAGAAACTGGACTTCGACCAGGAAAAGCGCCGCCTGGAGGCCGCCAGCTACCGCAACGTGCCGCAGGTACTGGATCCGGGCGATTTCGCCATCCGTGGCGGCCTGCTGGATGTCTTCCCGATGGGCGCCCATGCGCCGCTGCGCATCGAGCTGCTGGACGACACCATCGACTCCATTCGCGCCTTCGACCCGGAAAGCCAGCGTTCGCTGGAAAAGACCGACGCGGTCAAGATGCTGCCCGGACGCGAAGTACCCCTGGACGATCTTTCCGTGCAGCGGGCTCTGGATGCCCTGCGCGAACGCTTCGACGTGGATACCCGGCGCAGCTCGCTGTATCAGGATCTCAAGTCGGGTATCGCGCCGGCAGGGGTGGAGTACTACCTGCCCCTGTTCTTCGAGCAAACCGCGACGCTGTTCGATTACCTGGACAACACCAATACGCTGCCGCTGATCGCCGAAGGCGCCTACGAAGCCGCCGAAGCGTTCTGGGCGCAGACCCGCAACCGCTACGAACAGCGCAGGCACGACATCGAACGGCCGCTGGTGCCGCCGGATGAGCTTTATCTCGCACCCGATGCGTTGCGCGAGCGCCTGAACCGCAATGCGCGCATCGAGGTGTGCGGGCCGAACCATCCGCGCCGCGAGGAATCGCAGCCGCTGGGCGACCAGCCGGTGCCGGTGCTTCCGCTCGCCGCCAAGGATGTCGAGCCCGCAGCGGCGGTGAAATCGTTCCTGTCCAGTTATCCGGGACGGGTGATGGTGGCGGCGGATTCGCCGGGTCGTCGCGAAGCGTTGATGGAAGTGATGCAGGCGGCGGCGCTGACGCCGGACGTCATCCCCGACTTCAACACCTTCCTCGCCGGATCTTCCCGATTCGCGCTCGCCGTCGCGCCGCTGGAAGACGGCTTCGCGCTCGACGCGCCGCAGATCGCGGTGCTGACCGAACGCCAG
This sequence comes from Pseudoxanthomonas sacheonensis, assembly GCF_031455975.1. Lineage (GTDB taxonomy): Bacteria > Pseudomonadota > Gammaproteobacteria > Xanthomonadales > Xanthomonadaceae > Pseudoxanthomonas_A > Pseudoxanthomonas_A sacheonensis_A. The sequence goes on from NZ_JAVDTT010000003.1 coordinate 202,730, forward strand.
TTGTTCCCGGAACGCGCCACCCAGCCACATCGCCGCCGCCGCACCGGTCGCGAACCCGAAGCCATCATCCGCGACCTGGGCGAGTTGAGCGAAGGCGCGCCCATCGTCCACGAAGATCACGGCGTGGGCCGCTACCGCGGGCTGGTGGTGCTGGAAGCCGGCGGCACGCCCGGCGAATACCTCGAAATCGAATACGCCAAGGGCGATCGCCTGTACGTGCCGGTCGCGCAGCTGCATCTGATCAGCCGCTATTCCGGCGCGTCGGTGGAAACCGCCCCGCTGCATTCGCTGGGTGGCGAGGCTTGGACCAAGGCCAAGCGCAGGGCCGCGGAGAAAGTCCGCGACGTGGCCGCCGAACTGCTGGAAATACAGGCACGCAGACAGGCGCGCGCCGGCCTGGCGCTGCACTTGGATCGTGCGATGTACGAACCGTTCGCGGCCGGCTTCCCGTTCGAGGAAACCCCCGACCAGCACCATGCCATCGAAGCGGTGATCCGCGACCTGGCCAGTTCGCAGCCGATGGACCGCGTGGTCTGCGGAGACGTGGGTTTCGGCAAGACCGAGGTCGCCGTACGCGCCGCCTTCGCCGCGGCCAGCGCCGGCAAACAGGTCGCGGTGCTGGTGCCGACCACGCTGCTGGCCGAACAGCACTACCGCAACTTCCGGGACCGCTTCGCCGACTGGCCGTTGAAGGTCGAAGTGCTGTCACGCTTCAAGAGCGCCAAGGAAATCAAGGAAGAACTGCGCAAGGTCACCGAGGGAACGTTGGACGTGATCGTAGGCACGCATCGCCTGTTGCAGCCCGACGTGAAGTTCAAGGATCTGGGGCTGGTGATCGTCGACGAAGAGCAGCGCTTCGGCGTGCGCCAGAAGGAAGCGCTGAAGGCGTTGCGCGCCAACGTGCACCTGCTGACTCTCACCGCCACGCCGATTCCGCGCACCTTGAACATGGCCATGGCCGGCCTGCGCGATCTTTCCATCATCGCCACTCCTCCGCCCAACCGTCTGGCGGTGCAGACCTTCATCACTCCGTGGGACGCGCCGCTGCTGCGCGAAGCCTTCCAGCGCGAACTGGCGCGCGGCGGCCAGCTGTATTTCCTGCATAACGACGTGGAAAGCATCGGCCGCATGCAGCGCGACCTGTCCGAGCTGGTGCCGGAGGCGCGCATCGGCGTGGCCCACGGACAGATGCCGGAGCGCGAGCTGGAACAGGTGATGCTGGATTTCCAGAAACAGCGCTTCAACGTGCTGCTGTGCACGACGATCATCGAATCGGGCATCGACATCCCCAACGCCAATACCATCGTCATCAACCGCGCCGACCGTTTCGGACTGGCCCAGTTGCATCAGCTGCGCGGGCGCGTCGGCCGTTCGCACCACCGTGCCTACGCTTACCTGGTCATCCCCGACAAACGCAGCATGACCGGCGATGCGCAGCGCCGTCTGGAAGCGATCGCGGCGATGGACGAACTGGGCGCAGGCTTCACCCTGGCCACGCACGACCTGGAAATCCGCGGCGCCGGCGAGCTGTTGGGCGAAGACCAGAGCGGCCAAATGGCGGAGATCGGCTTCAGCCTGTACACCGAACTGCTGGAACGCGCGGTACGTTCGATCCGCCTGGGCAAATTGCCCGACTTGGACGCCGGCACCGCGCATGGGGCCGAGGTCGAACTACATATCCCGTCGCTGATCCCACACGACTACCTGCCGGACGTGCACACGCGACTGACGCTGTACAAGCGCGTGAGCAGCGCCGTCGATGCCGACGAACTGCGCGACCTGCAGGTGGAAATGATCGACCGCTTCGGCCTGCTGCCGGATGCTGCCAAGCACCTGTTCGCCATCGCCGAACTCAAACTCACGGCTACGGCGATGGGCATCCGCAAGCTGGATCTGGGCGAGAACGGCGGACGTATCGTGTTCGAGTCGCAGCCCAATATCGATCCGATGTCGGTGATCCAGATGATCCAGAAACAGCCCAAGCTGTACTCCATGGATGGGCCGGACAAGCTGCGGATCAAACTGCCGCTGCCCGAGGCGGCGGACCGCTTCAATGCAGCGCGCGGCTTGCTGGCGGCACTGGCCAAATCGTAGGGTTCGTCGTTGAGGGTGTGTCGGTCGGGGCTACGCTCGCGCACCTTTGGCGGGTTTACTGATTCTTACGGCCTCCACAGTGCCTGTTTCTCTGCTCTAATTAACCTTGTCGAAGCCGGAAAGGAAACAGTCGTGGACACCGCATCGTTGCTGTGGGGTTTGCTGTTCGGTTCCGTGGGATTGGGCTATTTCATTTACGGAAAGAACCAGAAGGCGCTGCTGCCGGCGCTGTGCGGGGTGGCGCTGATGGTCTTCCCGTATTTCGTTTCCAGCATATGGCTGATGGTGGTTGTCGGGGCCGGATTGATGGCGCTGCCGTTCTTCGTCCGCTTCTGAGCAGCACGACCCGTTGAGCCTGTCCGTTGCCAGCCTGTAGGCGCGTTGGTAGTGAATGGCTGTCGCCAACCGGCGACCGGAAGACCACCACCGACGGAGGCAACCATGCGCAAATTCCTTGCAGCGTTCCCGGTTCTCATGCTCCTTGCTTCACCGCAGGCCCACGCGATCACCCAGGCGGAGGCGGAAAAGATCGCCGCCAATTACCTGGCCTCGTTACCGCCGGCCGACGTCAGCTACGATGCCATCAAGACGGTCATCGGCGATTTGGATGGCGACGGCAAGCCTGAAATCGCGGTCCAGACCGCATTGCTGGGCCCCACTTACTGGTCCTATCGACTCGACGTCTTCGTGGATCGCGGCAAGGGCTATGCGCACGCCGGAACCAGCGAACTATGGGGCGACGTACAGAGTATCGCGATCGACAAGGGCATGGTGGTGGTGAAATCGAAGATGCTCGCACCCAACGATCCGCGCTGCTGCCCCACGCTGGAAAAGACGTATCGCTACGTATGGAAAGGCGGCAAGGTGATCGAAGCCAAGTGATCGCGCTTGGATCGGGTGCAGCGCAATGACCGGTTGGCGACGCTTTCTACGCTCTTTCTGCTGCAGGGGATTTCCATTGAAGGAGATTGCACGTGGCACTGACCAGGATAGAGAGTTACGAAGTGATGTATGCCGCCAACCAGTTCGCTCCGCGGATATGGCTGAAGAAAGGAACCAGCTACATCGGACAACTGGTGTTCCATCCCAACGGTCAGTCGCTCCCCGCCGACGGACCGGATGCGAACAATCCGTCCTTGCACTACCATCTGGACGACTTCCACAACGCGCTCGACCTGCTGCGCAACGAGAAACCGGTATGGTTGTTGTATTCGGGAACGGGCGGCGGCTTCGAGAACGGGATCAAGACCGATGCCGAAACCACCGGCGAGGGCGAGACCGGCTTGAAACGTTTCGCCAAGCACTGAGGCACACGTTCGCCGGCGCCGTGCTCGCGGGCGCGGCGCTGGCGTTGGCCTCCTGTTCCATCGCCCCGGCGCGCGATGCCGACACGGTCACTTTCGTCGTGGTTCGGCATGCGGAAAAAGGCGCCGACGACCCGCGCGACCCCTCGCTCAGTCAGGTCGGCCAAGCGCGCGCGCAGCGCTTGGCGACGCTATTGAACGATACGACGGTCAACGCCGTTTACGCCACCGCCTACCGCCGCACCTATCAGACCGCACGGCCTGTCGCCGAGAATCACTTCCTGCGTATCACCACTTACGATGCGCAAATGCCCGCATCGCAGTTCGTCGAGCAGTTGCGCAGGCTGCACAAGGTCGGCACCGTCCTGGTGGTCGGCCATAGCAATACTGTGCCGGACATCGTCGGCGCGCTGTCCGGGCGGCCGGTCGAAGCGATCGGCGACGACGAGTTCGATCGTCTTTACCGGATACGCATCGGCGCCGACGGAAAAGCCGCCCTGTCGCAGGAAACATACTGACGGGCACAAGGCGGCCTGCACGCGATCCAAACACGCGTGCATTAACCTTGGAGCATGACTTTGCATCCGCAAACCGGCGTCTTCGGCGATTGGGACGGCAGCATCATCGCGGCGCGCAGCTTGCAGTCGGAACTGGCCCAGCGCGTTTCGCTGCGCGACGATTTCCCAGAACCGCAGGTGCTGGCGGGCTTCGACGTGGGGTTCGAGGAAGACGGCGCGGTCACCCGCGCGGCGGTCGTGCTGCTCGATGCCACGACGCTTCAACCCATCGAATCTCACATCGCCCGGGTCGCGACTTCGATGCCGTATGTACCCGGCCTGCTCAGCTTCCGCGAATTGCCGGCATTGATGGCCGCATTGGCCATGCTGACGCGAACACCGGAGCTGGTCTTCGTCGATGGCCAGGGCATCGCCCATCCCCGACGACTAGGAATCGCGGCGCACTTCGGTGTGGCGACAGGATTGCCTGCAATCGGAGTAGCCAAGAAAGTATTGGCGGGTCGCCATGACGAGCCGGGGCCGACGCCAGGCGATCGCGCTGCGCTGATGCACCGTGGCGAACAGATTGGTTGGGCGTTGCGCAGCAAACTACGCTGCAATCCGCTGATCGTCTCGCCCGGGCACCGGATTTCCTTGGACACAGCGGTCGGATGGGTCATGCGCACGCTGAAGGGCTACCGCTTGCCGGAACCGACCCGCCTGGCCGACCGGATCGCGTCCCGGCGCGGCGAGCTTGCAACCAGCGTCGCCGCCGCCATCGATAAGGACAGTCTCTTCTAAGCGCAACGATCCGTTCCCGTCGCCGAGTCGAGCGCTCGGCTTTCCTGTGCGATCCTGCGCCCTTCCCGGAGGCCTCCATGACCACGATCATCACTCCCCGTACCCACGACCTAGGCGGCGGTTTCGAAGTACGCCGTGCCGTGCCGAGCTTGCAGGCGCGCAGCGTAGGACCATTCGTATTCGTCGACCACATGGGACCGGCGATCTTCGAACCCGGCCGCGGCATCGACGTCCGTCCGCATCCGCATATCGGCCTGGCCACGGTGACGTTCCTGTGGGCCGGCGCGATCAAGCACAAGGACACGCTGGGCTCGGAGCAGGTGATCCTGCCCGGCGATGTCAACTGGATGACCGCGGGTCGCGGCATCGCCCATTCCGAACGTACGCCGGCCGACGAGCGTGGACGCGGGCATGCCGTGCACGGCATGCAGACCTGGGTGGCGCTGCCGAAACCCGACGAGGAAACCGCACCGGAATTCCACCACCACGCCGCCTCCGCACTGCCGCAGATCCGACGCAACGGCGCATTCCTGCGGGTGATCGCCGGACGCGCCTTCGGCGAGGAATCGCCAGTGCGCGTCTTCACCCACACTTTCAATGTGGCCGTGGACCTGGAGGCCGATGCCGAACTGGCCATCGAAGACGGTCATGTCGAGCGCGCGCTCTACATCCTGGAAGGCGATGCGCAGCTGGATGGCGCCGATGTCCCGGACAAGCATCTGGTGGTGCTCGACCCGGGCACGCGACCGGTGCTCCGCGCCAAGACTCCGCTCAAGGCCATGCTGCTTGGCGGCGAGCCGCTGGATGCGCCGCGTCATATGTGGTGGAACTTCGTGTCCAGCTCGAAAGAACGCATTGAGGTCGCGAAACAAGATTGGGTAGAAGGCAAGTTCGGCCAGATCCCGGGCGAAGTGGAATTCATCCCTCTGCCGGAACGGTAAAAGACAACTGACCTGTGGGAGCGGCGTCCCGCCGCGAGCTTTTTCGCTTCTATAGCCAAAGAGCTCGCGGCGGGACGCCGCTCCCACAAATCGTTTGTGGATGCTTCATCAGGAACCGGAGATCGCCTGGCATTGCGGCAGTGATAGGAGTCGTAGAGCTTTTGCGGCGCAACAAAGTGCGTCTAACGGAAAAGAAACAAACCCGATCATCGCTTCCGCTACTTTGCCCAAGCCGCCAGCCGGCGGAAAGACATCTTGGGGGCAACATGAATCTGGGCAAGAAACTCACGGCCGAGTTCCTCGGCACGTTCTGGCTGGTCCTCGGCGGCTGCGGCAGCGCAGTGCTCGCGGCCAACTTCGGCGGTGACGGCAACCCGTTGGGAATCGGATTCGTAGGCGTTTCTCTGGCTTTCGGCCTGACCGTACTGACCGGCGCGTATGCGTTCGGCCATATCTCTGGCGGCCACTTCAATCCGGCAGTGAGCCTGGGATTGTGGGCGGGCGGGCGCTTCCCGGCCAGGGAACTGCTGCCCTACATCGTCGCGCAAGTACTGGGCGGCATCGCGGCCGGTTTCATCCTGCTACAGATCGCCAAGGGTGGCGGCGGCTTCTCGATCGACCCCACCGCTGCCGGCGCCTTCGCCACCAACGGCTACGACGCACTGTCGCCGGGCGGCTACACGGTCGCGTCGGCCTTCCTGTGCGAAGTGGTGCTGACGGCATTCTTCCTGATCGTGATCATGGGTTCCACCCACAAGAACGCGCCCACCGGCTTCGCGCCCATCGCAATCGGCCTGGCGCTGACTCTGATTCACCTGATCAGCATCCCGGTCACCAACACTTCGGTGAACCCCGCACGCTCGACCGCCGTCGCCGTATTCGTCGGCAACGGCGCGCTCAGCCAACTGTGGTTGTTCTGGTTGGCGCCGATCCTGGGCGCGCTGATCGGCGGCATGTTGTACGGCTGGCTGGGACGCAACGAGGCGGATATCGTCGGCAATCGCTGAGCGGCGAGTGCTCCGCAAAACGAAAGCCGGGCTTTGCCCGGCTTTTTTTGACTCAGATGTTGCCATGGGTCCGAAAGCTGAGCTAAGGTCGTTTGGTCTGACGGCTGGGGAGGCCGGCGGACGGGAACCCTGGGAGTTTTACGGGCTTCGGAAGGTCGCGGTCGAATAGACACTCATGGGTTCCGCAACCCGCCATCAGCATGTCGCAATGGCCCTTCCAGGGGGAATCACCCATGAAAACCATCTACCCACTTTCAGTACTTGTTCTTTCAGCACTTCTTACCGTGCCCGGCATGGTCAAGGCCCAGCAAGCCCCCGTCCGGTGCCCCGTACTTCCCGCCAGCTCCGGACTGCAGTGGGAGGAACGAGCGAACACCGGTTTCCTCGCCTGCAAGGCCCGGACCGAAGACGACAGCAAGTCCGTGAACCTGTTGCTGACTTCACGCGACCCGGATCTGCGCCTGAGCCGGTCCAGACGCGCGGAGCAAGGCGTCTTCTCCGGGCAACCCCTGCACTGGTACGTCCCGGAACTCGCCGGACAGGACGAATCGGCAGTGGCTTCCAAGCGGATCGCGGTGGTGGAGCTGGGCAAGGGTCAGTACGCGCAGATCTGGATCGATGCCAAATCGCCGGAAGCCCTGGCCGAACTGCAAACCTTGGCGGGGAAGTTGGACGTCAGCACGGGCACCGCCTACCTCGTTTCCGGGAACTGAACACAAAGGCGCGGCAATACCGCGCCTGCAATTCAGAAACGACCTTCCTGAAAATCGACGAAGGCCTGCATCAGTTCCTGCTTGGTGTTCATCACGAACGGGCCATGGCGCATCACCGGTTCGCGCAGGGGACGGCCCGCGACCAGGATCAGACGCGCGCCCTTGCCGCCGGCGCGCAGCCGCAACAGATCGCCGCCGCCGAGCACCGCCATTTCGTGGGTCTCGAGCGCACGCGCGTCTTCGCCCTCGCCCACTGTCGCTGCGCCTTCGAACACGTAGGCGAATGCGTTATGGCCTTCGGGCAGGGTGTATTCCCAAACCGTGCCTGCGTCGAGCGCGATATCCAGATACACCGGATCGGTGGCCGGCTGCACGATCGGGCCGACCACCTCGCCCACCTGGCCAGCGATGACCTTAACGCTGACGCCCACTGCCGGCGTGGCCACCGGAATGCGGTCCGGTGCGTATTCCTGGTACTTCGGATCGGTCATCTTGTCGCGCGCAGGAAGATTCACCCACAACTGGAAGCCGCGCATGCGTCCGGATTCCTGTTCCGGCATTTCCGAATGCACCAGACCCCGGCCGGCGGTCATCCATTGCACGCTGCCCGGGGTCAGCAGGCCCTCGTTGCCGTGGTTGTCCTTGTGGCGCATGCGCCCATCCAGCATGTAGGTGACGGTCTCGAAACCGCGATGCGGATGGCTGGGGAAGCCAGCCAGGTAGTCCTCGGCGCGGTCGGTGCCGAACTCATCGAGAAGCAGGAAAGGATCCAGCTCCGGCAGATCCGGACCGCCGATGACGCGGGTCAGCTTGACGCCGGCGCCGTCGGACGTGGCGCGGCCGCGTACTTTGCGGGTCACGCGAGCGGGAGTCTGGGAAGTAGCGACGGTATTCATGGAGCCTCCTTATTCGATGTCCACAAGATGGCACCGCCCGCCCCACTTCGGAACCGCACAACACGGAACCGATTGTTCCAGCAGCGTCACCCAACCGGCCCAAGGAACGACCATCGACCGTTGCGGGAGCGACGCCAGTCGCGAAGCGCACGGCAAATACCAACCTTTCCCTCTCCACCGTCGCATTCAGCACCGTGATTAGTTTTTACGGTGGATCGGAGTAGTCCAGCTTCGCGACTGGCGTCGCTCCTATAAGAGCCGAAGCTCAAGCCACGTAGACCGACTTGATGTTCATGAACTCGTGAATGCCGTGCTCGGCCAGTTCGCGGCCGAAACCGGAGCGCTTGGTCCCGCCGAACGGCAGGCGCACATCGCTTTTCACCACTGCGTTGACGAATGCCGCGCCGCACTGCAGCTGGCGGGCGACCTGGTTGCCGCGCTCGCGGTCGCCGGTCCAAACGCTGCCGCCGAGGCCGAAAGTGGTGTCGTTGGCGACTTTTATCGCTTCGGCTTCATCCTTCACGCGGAGGATGCTGGCCACCGGACCGAACAGCTCCTCTTCGTAAGCGGCCATGCCCGGCACCACCGCATCCAGGATCGACGCCGGATACCCCGCGTGCGAGCCATCCGGCTCGCAGCCCAGCAGCGGCTTGGCGCCCTTGGCGATGCTGGCCTGGACCTGCTTGTGCAACTCGTCGCGTAAATCCTGCCGGGCCATCGGGCCCAAGGTCGTGGCTTCGTCGTTGGGATCGCCGAGCTGCAATTTGGAGGCCGCGTCGACGAAGCGCTGCACGAAGGCGTCGGCGATGGCGTCCACCACAATGAAGCGCTTGGCGGCGATGCAGGTCTGGCCCACATTGCCGAAACGCGAAGCCACCGCGCTGGCCACCGTCTTGTCCAGGTCGGCGTCTTCCAGCACCACGAAGGCGTCGCTGCCGCCGAGTTCCATCACGCACTTCTTCAGCTGGTCGCCGGCATTGGCGGCGATAGAGCGCCCCGCCCGTTCGCTGCCGGTCAGGGTCACCGCGGCGACGCGCCGGTCGCGCAGCACGTCGGCGGCCTGGTCGTTATCGATGTGCAGGGCCGCGAACACGCCCGTTGGAATGCCGGCGTCACGCAGCGCTGCGGCGATGAGGTCCGCGCAGCGCGGAACGTTGCTGGCGTGTTTGAGCACGGCCACATTGCCCGCCATCAGCGCGGGCGCTAGAAAACGGAAGACCTGCCAGATCGGAAAATTCCACGGCATCACCGCCAGCACGCAACCGATGGGTTCGAAACGCACGTAGCTGTTGCTGGCTTCGGTGGCGATGGGTTGGTCGCGCAGATAATCCGCCGCATGTTCGGCGTAGTAGTCGCAGGCGTCGGCGCACTTGTCGACTTCGGTCAGGGCTTCCTTGCGCAGCTTGCCCATCTCGGCGGTCATGACCCTCTGGATATCGTCGCGACGGCTGCGCAGCTGCGCGCCGACCTTGCGCAGCAACTCTCCGCGTTCGGCTAACGGACGCGCGGACCATTGCGGGAATGCGGATTCGGCGGCCGCCAGGATGGACTCCACAGCGGCGCTGTCCATCAGTTCGAGCGTGTATTCGACCTTGCCGGTCGCGGGATTGACGGTTTCGACAGTCATGGGCAACTCCACGGATCAATGGGCGAAGTCTGCACCTGCGCGCGTTATGCAGACGTCTCCGAAAACGGTTGGGATCGGGAATGGACAGTGCCATTCCCGCAACGAAGTCAGCCGTTGTCCTGCAGCGCCAGCTGCATGTCGCGCTGCCGCCGCTTCTCTTCGCGATTCATCAACCACCAGGCGACGAATGCGGCGACCGATACCACCACGATCATGATCGTGGCCAAGGCGTTGACCTGCGGGTTGAGCCCGCGACGCGCCGAAGAGAACACCACCATCGGTAAGGTGGTGGAACTGGGTCCGGACACAAAGCTCGCGACCACCACATCGTCCAGCGACAGAGTGAAAGCCAACAGCCAGCCCGAGACGATGGCCGGCGCGATGATCGGCAGCGTGATCAGGAAGAACACCTTGACCCGGTTCGCCCCCAGATCCATCGCCGCTTCCTCCAGCGACTTGTCCAGCTCGGCCATGCGCGAAGACAGCACCACGGTGACGAAGGCCAGGGTGAAAGTCACGTGCGCGATCCAGATCGACAGGATGCCGCGCGGGGCGAGGCCGACCAGATTGCCCAGCGACATGAACATCATCAGGATGGACAGGCCCAGGATCACTTCCGGCATCACCAACGGCGCGGTGATCAGCGCGCCGAACAGGGTCTTGCCGGGAAAGCGCCGCATGCGCGTCATCACCAGTGCGGCCAGGGTGCCCAGGATCACCGCGGCGGTGGCGGTGAAGAACGCGATCTTGATGCTGATCCAGGCCGCGCCCAGCATCTGGTCGTTCTGCAGCAGCTTGCCGTACCACTTGAGCGAGAAGCCCGACCACACCGTCGCCAGCTTGTTCTCGTTGAACGAATAGAACATCAGCACCAGGATGGGCACGTACAGGAACCCGAATCCCAGCGTCAGGATCAACCAGGTCGGCCAGCGTTTGGCGAGATTGCTCATGTCAGCCTCCCTTCGATCTCGCTCTGCTGCACGCGGTTGAAGATCAGGATCGGTATCAGCAACAACCCCAGCATCACGATCGCCACGGCCGAGGCGGTGGGCCAGTCGCGGTTGTTGAAGAACTCGTTCCAGAGCACGCGCCCGATCATCAGGGTGTCCGGACCGCCGAGCAATTCCGGAATCACGAACTCGCCTACCGCCGGGATCATCACCAGCATGCAGCCGGCGATGATGCCGGCCTTGGACAGCGGCAGCGTGATCTTGAAGAAGGCCTTCCACGGCTTGGCGCCCAGATCGTAGGCGGCCTCGAGCAGCCGTTGGTCGTGCTTGACCAGGTTGGTGTACAGCGGCAGCACCATGAACGGCAGATAGCAGTACACGATGCCGATGTAGGCGGCCGTGGGCGTATTGGAGATCTGCAACGGTTCGCCGATCAGGTGCAGTTTCATCAACAGGTTGTTGAGCAGGCCGTTCGGCTTGAGGATGCCGATCCAGGCATAGACGCGGATCAGGAACGAGGTCCACGACGGCAGGATCACCAGCATCATGGCGATATTGCGCGTCGACGGCGGAAGCCGCGCGATGACGTAGGCCATCGGATAGCCGATCAGCAGCGCCAGGAAGGTGGAGATGGCGGCGATCTTGATCGAGCTCAGATAGGCCTGCACGTACTGCGAATCGGTGAACAGGCCGATGTAGTTGCTGAGGTTCAATTTCAGCGACAGCGCGTTGTCCACGTACTCCAGCACCGGCGTATACGGCGGCATCGCGATGGCGAGCCGCGAGAACGAGATCTTCAGCACGATCAGGAACGGGATGGCGAAGAACACCAGCAGCCACAGGTATGGCACTGAAATCACCGCCCAGCGTGGGTGCGGGAAGATCTTTTTCAGGAGGGCGTTCATGAGGTCAGCACCACGCCTTCGTTGTCGCCCCACGACACCCAAACCTCGTCGCCCCAGGTCATCCCCTCGCTGGCCCAGCGCTGCTGGTTGGCGAAGTTGGCCATGAACTTGTAGCCGCTGGGCAGGCGCACGTGAAAGACGGAGTGGCTGCCGAAGTAGGCGATGTCTTCGATCTTGCCGCGCGCCTTGTTGTAGCGCTGATCGGGCTCTTCCTTGCTGATGTGGACCTTTTCCGGACGCACGCCGAACGAAACTTCCTGGCCCTCGAAACCGGAGATACCGTGACCCACGTAGATGGGCGTATCCAGCGAAGGCGACAGGATGGTCACGTAATCGGCCATGTCTTCGTCGACCTTGCCCTGGAACATGTTCACCGAACCGATGAACTCGGCGGCGAAACGGCTGGTCGGGGATTCGTATATTTCGTCGGGCGTGCCGACCTGGCGGATGCGACCCGAATCCATCAACGCGATGCGGGTGGCCATGGTCATGGCCTCTTCCTGGTCGTGGGTCACCATCACGCAGGTGACGCCCGAGGTCTCGATGATATTGACCAGCTCCAGCTGCATCTGCGAGCGCAGCTTCTTATCCAGCGCGCCCATCGGCTCGTCCAGCAACAGCAGTTTCGGGCCCTTGGCTAGCGAACGCGCCAGCGCCACGCGTTGCTGCTGTCCGCCGGACAACTGGTGCGGCTTGCGTTTGGCCAGCTTGCCCAGTTGCACCAGCGCCAGCATTTCGTCGACGCGTTTCTTGATCGCATCCTTCGACAATCCGTCCTGCTTCAGGCCGAAGGCGATGTTCTGTTCCACGGTCATATGCGGGAACAGCGCGTAGGACTGGAACATCATGTTGATGGGACGTTCGTACGGCGGCAGATCGTTCATGATCTGGCCGTCCAGATAGATCTTGCCCGAAGTGGGCTTCTCGAAGCCGCCCAGGCAGCGCAGCAAGGTGGATTTTCCGCAACCCGATCCGCCCAGCAGCGCGAAGATCTCGCCCTTGCGTATGCTCAGATCGGTGTCCTCGACCGCGACGAAACCATCGAACTCCTTGCGCACGTCGACGATCCGCAGGTAGTCCTCCACGGGCCTGGCATTGCCGGCGGTGTTTTTGGTTCCGTTCAACTGTTCGATTGCCATCGTTGTCCCCAGAATGTCATGGCGCCAAAAAAAATCAGGCCGATCTTCGAATCTGCTCGGACCTAGACGAACTGCCGGCCGAAGCGATGTTTCTCATGGCGCGCGCGACATACTCTTCCTTCTCGCCCACCGGGGCGACGTAATGAAGCTCATCGCGAGCCGCGCCCTCTCCCTCGAAGCGGGCGATGATCCAGGCGGCAAGATATTGCGACGCCAGGCAGCCGCCCGCGGTCGCCACATTTCCCTGGGCGTAGAACGGTTGGTTGATAACCTCGATGCCCGCCTCCTGCACCCAAGGCTTGGTAGTGAGATCCGTGCAGGCGGGAACGCCGCCGAGCAGACCGAGCTTGGCCAGGATCAGCGTGCCCGAACATTGGGCGCCGATCAGCTGGCGTGCGGGATCCAGCTCGAGCCTGGCCATAAGGTCCGGACGGTCGACGATTTCCCGGGTCCGCATGCCGCTTCCGACAATGACGGCATCCGCCGCGCAGGCTTCTTCCAAACTTGATTGCGCATGCACGGTGACGCCGTTCATCGAAGTGACCGACGCTGCCGGACATGAGAGCGTCACTCGCCAACCGGGTTTCTTGATGCGATTGAGTATGCCCAATGCGATCAAAGAATCGAGTTCGTTGAATCCTTCGAATGTGAGGATCGCTATGTGCATGGCGGCGTTCTTTCGGATGCTCGCTATTCTTGTCCGGGAACGAATCGGGGCAGGCGTAACCGCCTGCCCCGTTCGTATGTTTACTTGCCGGTCTTCAGTTCCGTCCAGATCCGCGTATAGAGCTTGTCGACTTCCGGCGGAATGATCGCGAAGGTGAACAGTTTCGCCTCGACCTCCGGCGGCGGATACACCGTCGGATCCGAGGTGATGCTCTTCTCCATCAATTCCTTCGCCTTGGGAACCGCATTGGGATAGCTGATGAAGTTGGAGTTGTTGGCCATCACTTGCGGGTCCAGCAGGTTGTTGATGTAGGCATAGGCCTCATCCACATGCTTGGCGTCCTTGGGGATGGCCAGCATATCGAACCATTGCGGCGCCCCTTCCTTCGGAATGGCATAGGCGATATTGACGCCGTTGCCGGCTTCGGCCGCGCGGTCGCGCGCCTGGATGATGTCGCCCGACCAGCCCACCACCAGGCAGATGTCGCCGTTGGCCAAGGCGTCGATGTACTGCGAGGAATGGAAGTTGCTGATGTAGGGCCGAATGCTCTTCAGCAACACCGCCGCCTTGTTGATCACCGCCGGATCGGTGCTGTTGGGGTCTTCGCCAAGGTAGTTGAGCGTGATCGGGATCAGCTCCGAAGGCGTGTCCAGGACGGTCACGCCGCAGTCCTTGAGCTTGGAGATGTTTTCGGGCTTGAACACGATGTCCAGGCTGTTGGTCAGGTCGGTATTGCCGAAGGCGGCCTTGACCTTGTCCACGTTGTAGCCGATGCCGGTGGTGCCCCACATGTACGGGATCGCATATTTGTTGCCGGGATCCTGCGACTCCAGCTTCTTCATCATCACCGGATCGAGATTGGCGTAGTTGGGGATCTTGGATTTATCCAGCGGCAGGAATACGCCAGCCTGGATCTGGCGTCCGAGGAAATTCATCGTCGGTACCACCACGTCGTATCCGCTGGAGCCGGCCAGCAGCTTGGTCTCCAACACTTCATTGCTGTCGAACACGTCGTAAGTGACCTTGATGCCGGTCTTCTTCTCGAAGTTGGCGTTGGTGTCCTCGGCGATGTAATCGGACCAGTTGTAGACGTTGACGCTTTTCTCGCCGCCCGCGGCCGCGGCCGCTTTGTCCCCGCCCTTGCCGCCGCACGCGGCAAGCACGCAAGCGGCGATCATTGCACCCAGTATTCGCAGTTTCATCGCACTCTCCAGATGGCCCGAAAGGGCTTGTTGTTGGCACCCGCACCCCGCAGCACGCGAGGCGTCCGTTGTTCCCTTCCTGTTCTAAACCCGTTTACAAATCCAGCCAGTTACAAACCCAGCTCTGCGGCGGTCTCGTTCAATGCCTTCCAGGCCTTCTCGAACAGCTCGTCGACCTGGCCCCGACTGATGATCAGCGGGGGCGACAGCAGCATGGCATCGTAGGTGGCGCGCAAGATCAGGCCATTGGCCAATGCCTTGTCGCGACAAAGCTGTCCCACTGTACCGCGATCGTCGAAGAATGCACGCCGGCCCTTGTCCGGCACCAGTTCGAGGGCACCGACCATGCCCGCGATTCGCGCTTCGCCGACCAGGCGATGTTCGCCGAGCTCGGCCCAGCGTCTGGCGAGGTAAGGGGCGGTATCGGCCTTGCAGGTTTCGACGATTTTTTCTTCTTGCAGGATGCGGATGTTCTCCAGCGCCACCGCGGTGCACACCGGATGCCCCGAATAGGTGCAGCCGTGCGCCAGCTCCCCGCCCTGATCGGCCAGCACCCCGGCGACGCGATCGTTGAACATGGCCGCGCCCAGCGGGATGTAGCCGGAGGTGATGCCCTTGGCCAGGGTCATCACGTCGGGCATGAAGCCGAAGTATTCCGAGCCGAACCATTCGCCGGTGCGGCCGAATCCGCAGATCACTTCGTCGGCGACCAGCAGCACGTCGTACTTGCGGCAGATGCGTTCGATCTCCGGCCAGTAGGTCATCGGCGGGATGTACACGCCGATCGCGCCCATGATGGGCTCGCCGATGAAGGCGGCCACACGGTCGGGTCCGAGTTCGAGGATCTTGGCTTCCAGCCTGCGCGCCGCGACCAGCCCGTATTCGTCGGGGTCCAGGTCGCCGCCATCGGCGAACCAGAACGGCGGATCGATATGGTGGATGTCGGGAATCGGCAGGCCGCCCTGCTTGTGCATGCCGGCCATGCCGCCGAGGCTGGCGCCGGCCATGGTGGTGCCGTGATAGCCGTTATGGCGGCCGATGAAGATGTTCTTCTGCGGCTTGTCCTGCACCGCCCAGAAATGCCGGACCAGGCGCAGGATGGTGTCGTTGGCCTCGGAGCCGGAATTGGTGAAGAACGCATGGTTGAGATCGCCCGGAGTCAGCTCGGCGAGCTTGGCGGCGAGCAGGATGGTGGGCTCGGTGGTGCACTGGAAGAAGCTGTTGTAGTAGGCCAGCTGCGTCATCTGTCTGGACGCGGCATCGCCCAGTTCCTTGCGGCCATAGCCGATGTTGACGCACCACAACCCGGCGAACGCATCCAGCAGCTTGTGGCCTTCGGCATCCCACACGTAGGCGCCCTCGCCTTTGGTGAGAATGCGCGTTCCCTTCTTCGCCAGCGCGGCGTTGTCGTTGAACGGATGCAAGTGGTGCGCTGCGTCCAACTGTTGCAGGGTGCGGGTATCCAGGTGGTCCATCGAAACTCCTCTCTTGTCATCCCGAGCGCAGCGAGGGATCTGCTGTTGCTTGGCCGAGCGGTGAAGCAGATCCCTCGCTACGCTCGGGATGACAGGGTTGTTGGTAATGACTTCAAACGTTCAACAACAAAAACTCCCGCTCCCACGAACTGATCACGCGGAAGAAGGTTTCGTATTCCTTGCGTTTCACCGACACGTAGGCGCGCACGAAACGCGACCCCAGCAATTCCTGCAACGGCTTGCACTGTTCGAGTTCGTCCAGTGATTCCCCCAGCGAACGCGGCAACTCGAAGCCCACATCCTGGGCGCTTCCGGCCAGCGGCGCGGTCGCCTTCAATCCTTCGCGCATGCCCAGCAGTCCGCATGCCAGCGTGGCCGCCATGGCCAGGTAGGGGTTGGCGTCGGAACCGGCGAAACGGCTTTCCACCCGCGTGTTTTCCGACGTATCCATGGGCACGCGCAAACCGCAGGTGCGGTTGTCGTAGCCCCACTGCACGTTGATCGGCGCCACCTGCCCCAGCGCGAGGCGGCGGTACGAATTCACGTTCGGCGCGAAGAACGCCATCGCCATGGGCACGTACTTCTGCAGCCCGCCCAGGTACTGATCGAAGGTTCTACTCAGCTTGCCTTCGCTCTTTCCGGCGAAGACGTTGTTGCCCTTCTTGTCGAGCATGCTCTGGTGGATGTGCATGGCGCTGCCGGGTTCGTTCTCCATCGGCTTGGCCAGGAAGGTGGCGTAGATGCCATGGCGCATCGCCGCTTCGCGCATGGTGCGCTTGAAGAAGAACACCTGGTCGGCGCGCGACAGCGCATCGGAGTGGGTGAAGTTGACTTCCAGCTGCGCCGCGCCGGATTCGTGGATCAGCGTGTCCACGTCCAGTTCCATCGCGTCGCAATAGTCGTACATCAGGTCGAGGATCGGGTCGAATTCGTTGACCGCATCGATCGAATACGACTGGCGTGCGGTTTCCGGGCGACCGGAACGGCCGGCCGGCGGCAACAGCGGGAAATCCGGATCGGTATTCTTCTGCACCAAGAAGAATTCCAGCTCGGGCGCGACTACCGGGCGCAGGCCGGCCTCTTCGTAAGCCGCCAGCACGCGCCGCAGCACGTTGCGCGGGGCCAGGTCGTGCGGTTGGCCGTCCTTGGTGTAGCAGTCGTGGATCACCTGCGCGGTCGGATCGGTGGCCCAGGGCACCATGCGGATCGTGTCCGGATCGGGACGCAGGTACATGTCCGAATCCGAGGGCGAGGTCAGGTCGTAATAGTCGTCCGGATAATCGCCGGTAACGGTGGTGGCGAAAATGCCTTCCGGCAAGCGCGTGCCGTAGTCGTGAGAGAACTTGTCGGCGGGAATGATCTTGCCGCGTGCGATGCCGGTGATGTCGGGTACCAGGCATTCGACTTCGGTGATGCTGCGCTCCTTCAGCCATCGCCGCAGCGAACTTTCGGGTTTCTCGGGTGAGGGTTTCTTCTGGGCCTGGCGCTGGGTCATGGGTTCACTTCAATGTTTTCGTTGTGCGGCGCGCGTGCGACAGGCGTCGCCGAAGGCTTTGAATATGCCGAGATAAAACCGATTTTCGATGACGCGCCACTCGGGATGCCACTGCACGCCGAGTAGAAAGCCGGCTCCTTCGTGACGGAACGCTTCGATCAAACCATCCGGCGCCACCGCTTCCACCTTGAGGCCCTTGCCTAGGCGGGCGACGCCTTGCCCGTGCAGCGAATTGACCCGGGCCGACGGCGCGCCGGCGATACCGGCCAGCATCCCGCCCGGATTGAAGGTGACGACATGTGCGGGGGCGTATTGCTGGTCGAGCGGATCGTTGGGATTTTCGCGATGGTCCAGGAATCCGGGTTGCTCCTGCACTTTCTGGTAGAGACTGCCGCCGAGGGCGACGTTCACCTCCTGAAAGCCGCGGCACACCGCCAGCAAGGGGATCCCCATCTCCATCGCCAGCGTCACTATGGGCAGGCTGTTGGCGTCGCGGGCGGGATCATGGAGATTGCCTTCGTAACTGGGTTCGTCGCCGTAGTGGTGCGGCTCGATGTTGCTGACCGAGCCTGTCAGCAGGACACCGTCGACCTGTTCCAGCAATCGTTCCAGCGGCAGCGCAGGCTGCAAAGCAGGGAGCAGGATCGGTAGCGCCCCGGCCCCGTCCACCACAGCGCGCACATACTTCTCGCCGACCGCGAGGAAAGGATGTGGACCGATTTCTTTACGGTCGGTGGGAAGGCCGACCAGCGGCAGGCTGGCCATCGGGGGAGGCTCGGAGAAAGCTTGCCTCAACTTAACCCGCCTGTTTTATTTTTACAACACGAGGTGCCGGAATCGCGGTTTTATCCCGCTAATGGTGCGCTGCGGCACCACTTCAGGTCTTTTCAGGCGAGCTACACGGTTGTTGGCGTTGAGTATTCTTGACAGCGTGGGCTCTCTGGTAAGCTGCCGCGAACCGCCCGTGACGCCATCATGACCCGCATTCCAGACCCTTCCGTTTTCGAAGATTCCCCGCTCCCGCTGGCCGATGCCGACACTCTGGCGCGGCTGCCCGACTGCGAGCTGGTGGACCTGCTGCTGCCCGACATGAACGGCCTGCTGCGCGGCAAGCGCATCACCCGCGATGCGCTGGAGAAGGTCTACCAGGATGGCGTGTGCCTGCCGATGTCGCTGATCGCCACCGACATCACCGGCAACACGGTGGAGGAAACCGGCCTGGGCTACGACATCGGCGACGAGGACCGCATCTGCCGCCCGGTGCCGGGGTCGCTGCGGCCGGTGCCGTGGTCGCCACGACCGATGGCGCAATTGTTGCTGTCGATGGAGGACGCCAAGGGCGGCACCTTCGAAGCCAATCCACGCGAAGTGCTCAAGCGCGTACTGGAACGCTACGCCGCGCGCGGCTTGAAGCCGGTGGTGGCGGTGGAACTGGAGTTCTATCTGTTCGACGCGCACCTGGATGCCGATGGCAAGCCGCGCACGCCGATCAATCCGGTGACCGGACGGCGCAGCAGCAGCACCCAGGTCTATTACATGGAAGACCTCAACGACTATCGTGGTTTCACCGACGCGGTATCGGCGGCATGCAAGGCGCAAGGCATTCCCGCCGACACCGCTGTCGCCGAGTACGCGCCGGGCCAGTTCGAGATCAACCTCAAGCATCGCGACGACGCGCTGCTGGCCTGCGACGATGCGGTCATGCTCAAGCGCGCCATCAAGGCCGTGGCGCAGCAGCAAGGCGTGCAGGCGAGCTTCATGGCCAAGCCCTTCGCGGAACAGGCCGGCAACGGACTGCACATCCACGTCAGCGTGCTGGACGAGAACGGCGCCAACATTTTCGCTTCGACCCCGGATGCGCCGGCCGACACGCTGAAGCACGCGATCGGCGGCCTGCAGCGCAGCGCCAAGGACAGCCTGCTGCTGTTCGCGCCGCACGCCAACAGCTATCGGCGCTTCGTGCTCAACGCCTTCGTGCCGCTCAACGACGCCTGGGGTTACAACAACCGCACCGTCGCCATGCGCATCCCGCACAGCAACGAGGCCAACACCCGTATCGAGCATCGCATCGCCGGCGCGGACGCCAACGTGTACCTGGTCACCGCCGCAGTGCTGGCCGGCATGCTGCATGGGCTGGAGAATGGTTTCGACCCCGGTCCGCCCGTGGTCGGCAACGCCTACGAACAGACCGAGATCCGCACGCCGTACTGGCGCCAGGCCATCGACGATTTCAGGGGCAGCGATTTCATCCGCGAGCAGTTCGGCGAAGCGTTCCGGCATATCTACGGCCAGCAGAAGCTCAAGGAAATGCAGACGTTCTATACGCAGGTGACTACGCTGGAATACGACTGGTATTTGCGGGCTGTATGAGCACTTCCCTTCTCCCCTTGTGGCGCCCGAAGGGTGTGCAAGGCTGAGAAGGTGCCCGAAAGGCGGATGAGGGGAGCGAGCGCAGCGAGTGCTCCTGCCAACCCGCGAAGATCAAAATGGATCCCAGCATTCGCTGGGATGACGATGCGGGGTTGTCATTGATGTCTACTTCCGACAAGCCTGCCTACCCACCAAGCTGGTACGCCGCCAGCGCCACTCCGCTGCCGGGACAACCGACCCTGCAAGACCACATCGAAGCCGACATCTGCATCCTCGGCGCCGGTTACACAGGGCTCTCGGCGGCGCTCGAACTCGCCGAGGCCGGCTACAAAGTCGTCGTCCTGGAAGCCGAACGCATCGGCTGGGGCGCCTCCGGACGCAACGGCGGGCAGGCCATCGCAGGTTTCAGCTGTGGCGAGGCGAAACTGGAATCGCTGGTCGGCTTCGACGACGCGCGGAAGATGTTCGACCTTTCCCGCGAAGGCCTGCAATGGCTGCGCGATCGCATCCGCAAGCACGACATCGCCTGCGACTGGCGCGACGGACATGCCACCGTGCCGATCAAACCGAGGCAGGAGCGGGAAGTGCTGGCCGCGGTCGAAGACTTCAACACCCGCTATGCCTACCCGGTCGAATGGTGGGACCGCGAAAAGCTGCGCGTGGAGCTCGCCAGCGACCGCTACCTGGGCGCCTTGTACGATCCCAACAGCGGTCACCTGCATCCGCTGGAATACGCATTGGGCCTGGCGCGCGCGGCGATGGCCGCCGGTGTACGCATCTTCGAACATTCGCGAGTGACGCAACTGGTGCGCGGCGCCAAGCCCGTGTTCAAGACCGCGCAAGGCGAAGTGCGATGCGATTTCGCCATCCTCGCCGGCAATGCGCTGCTTAATGGCATCGCGCCCGAACTCGAATCGAAGATCATGCCCGTCGGCACCTACATTGGAGCGACCGTACCGCTCGGCGAAGAGCGCGCCCGTGCCTTGATCCGCAACGACATGGCGGTGGCCGACACCAACTGGGCGCTGGATTATTTCCGCCGCAGCCGGGACCACCGTCTGCTGTTCGGCGGACGCGCCAGTTACTCCACCCTACCGCCGCCCGACCTACGCGGCACCATGACCCGGCGCATGCGCCGCGTGTTCCCGCAGCTTGCGGACGCGCAGATCGAGTACGTATGGGGCGGCTACATCGACATCTCGCTCAACCGCGCACCGCATTTCGGGCGGCTGACGCCCAATGTCTACTTCGCCCAAGGATTTTCCGGGCACGGCGTGGTCGCGACCGGGCTGGCCGGCAAGCTCATGTCGGAAGCGATACGCGGGCAATCGGAGCGGCTGGACCTGTTCGCCAAGATCCAGCATTTACCCTTCCCCGGCGGCCGCACCTTGCGCACGCCGATGCTGGTCGCGGCGATGGCCTGGTACAAACTGCGCGACGCGCTGTGGTGATCGGTCGGTCGGCCGAAAGCGGCCGATTCATCGCTCAATGTTTCGCGCGCGGCGACAGCAGCAATGCGATCAGGGTCAGCGTGGCCGCTGCGGCAAGGTAATAACCCACATGCGAGACGCCATGCTTCGTGGCCAGATAGGTGGCGATGGAAGGAGTCAGCGACGCGCCCAGGATGCCGGCCAGATTGAAGGCCAATGAGGCTCCGGTGTAGCGCACGGCGGTGGGAAACATGTCGGCGAGCAAGGTACCGCATGGCCCGTAGGTCAGGCCGGTGACCGTCATGCCGATGATCAGGAACAGCAGCACGCCCGCGCCGCTGCCGACGCTGAAAAGCGGCCCGTAGAACAGTCCGAAGACGATGATCGAGATCGTCGCCAGCACCATCGCCAAGCGCCGGCCGTACCGGTCCGCCAGCAGCGCCGACACCGGAATGCCCGCCCCGAAGAACAGTACGGCGATCATCAGCATCAACAGGAATTGTTCGCGCGTATAGCCGAGCTGCGCAGTTCCCCAGGACAGGTTGAACACGGTCATCAGATAGAACAGGACGAAAGTGGAGACCAGCGCGAACGTTCCCGCCAGCAAGGCGCCCGGATGTTCGCGCAGCACGCTCAGCATCGGCAGGCGCACGCGTTCGCCCTTGTCCAGCGTCTTCTGGAAATCGGGCGTCTCGGCGATGCGCAAACGGACCCACAGGCCGACGAAAACCAGCGCGGCGCTGGACAGGAACGGAATGCGCCATCCCCAGGCCAGGAACTGCGTGTCGTCCATCGCTTCGGTAAGCAACAAGAAGATGCCGGTCGAACACAGGAAGCCGAGCGGCGCCCCGAGTTGCGGGAACATTCCGTACCACGCGCGCTTTCCTGGCGGCGCGTTCTCGGTCGCCAGCAGCACCGCACCGCCCCATTCGCCACCCAGACCCAGGCCCTGGCCGAAGCGGCAGATCGCCAGCAGGATCGGCGCCGCCACGCCGATGCTGGCGTAGGTCGGCAACAGACCGATGGCGATGGTGGAAAGACCCATGGTCAGCAGCGCTGCGACCAGCGTGGCCTTGCGTCCCACCCGGTCGCCGAAATGGCCGAACAAGGCCGACCCCACCGGCCGCGCGAAGAACGCCAGGGCGAAGGTAATCAGGGACTTGAGGGTGGCGGTGGCCGGATCGCTTTCGGGGAAGAACAGCTGCGGGAACACGATCACCGCGGCGGTGGCGTAGATATAGAAGTCGAAGAATTCGATGGTGGTGCCGATCAGGCTGGCGAACAGCACTCGCCGCGGGGAATTGACAACAATGGGTGCGGTCATCGTCTACGATCTGGTTAGGCTGGCCGGATTCTGGCAGATTCTCCGGCTATCGGCGCAACCGGACTTCGGGAGGCATGCCGTGGACGAAGACCTCGATCGACTGACCCAGGCGGAACTGGTCGCGGAAGCACGCAAATTGCGCGCCGCTATCCGCAAGCATCGCGACTCCACTCTGCACGAGCTTTGCTGGCACCACCCAGACCTATGGAGCCTGCTTCCGGAGAAGACCGATCCCCTGCCCGCGGTCCCGGAGTGGCCGCAATTCATGCGCGGCTGCATCCATTACCGCCAGTCGCTGGATCGCCAGTTGCCCGAAGCCGAGCGTGCCAGCGTCGAGTTCAAGAAATCCGACAGGTCGTAGGGCGGCCGTAGGAGCGACGTGAGTCGCGATTGATATATCGCGAATTTTCCGTCGCGACTCACGTCGCTCGTACGCCTCCGTCAAGCCGCCGAAACCACTTCAATCCCAATCGTCCTTGTAGACGAACTTCGGCATTTCCCAGTGATAGCGGATGGCCAGCATGCGTACGGTGAAGCCTGTCGCCATCGCGGCCACCAAGCCAACGTCGTGATCGATGCCCACATGCGGGGCGGTCATATAGATCGCGCCGGCCAGTAGCGAGACGCTGGCGTACAGCTCCTTGCGGAACAGCAGCGGCACCTGCGTGCAAAGCACATCCCGCAACACGCCGCCGAAGGTTCCGGTGATCATTCCGCTGACCAGGATGATCAACCAGTGCAGATGCAGCCCCTTGGCGATATCGCAGCCGACGACGGTGAATACGACCAGCCCAAGCCCGTCCAGCACCAGGAAACTGGTGCGCAGGCGCTTCATCATCGGCGCCACCAGGATCGTTACCAGCGCGGAAACCAGCACTATCACCAGATAGCTGGGATGCTCGATCCAGCTCAGCGGGTGGCGCCCCAGCAGCACATCGCGCAGCGTGCCGCCACCCAGTGCGGTGACCACGGCGATCACGCACACGCCCAGCCAATCCATCTGCCTCCGGCCCGCCACCAACGCCGCGCTCATCGCCTCCACCGCGATGCCGATCAGGAAAAGGATATGTAGAAGCATCTTTCCTCTTTCGCCTCCGACGGCGCCGCGTGGATCAGCCGCCCAGATTGATCCAGGTCGCCTTCATCTCGGTGTACTTGTCGAAGGCATGCAGCGACTTGTCGCGGCCGTTGCCGGACTGCTTGTAGCCGCCGAACGGCGCGGTCATGTCGCCACCGTCCCAATAGTTCACCCACACGCTGCCGGCGCGCAGCTTGCGCGCAACGCGGTGGGCGCGGCTGATGTCCTTGGTCCACACGCCTGCCGCCAGGCCGTACTCGGTGTCGTTGGCCATGCGCAACGCCTGCTCCTCGGTATCGAAGGCGATCACCGACAGCACCGGCCCGAAGATTTCCTCGCGCGAAATGGTGTGTTCGTGCGCCACCTCGTCGAACACGGTCGGTTCGATATAGCTGCCCCCAGGCACCGTGTCGGCACGCTTGCCGCCGAGCACCAGCTTGGCGCCTTCGGCCACGCCTTTCTCGATATAGCTCAGCACCCGGGAGGTCTGCGTCTCGTCGACCATCGCCCCCATCGGCGCTCCAGGCTCGAAAGGATGGCGGGGTTGCATCTTGCGCCCGGCTTCGACCACGCGCGCCACGAATTCGTCCTTGATCGATCGCTCCACCAGCAGGCGCGACGCCGCGGTGCAGACCTCGCCCTGGTTGTAGAAGATGCCGCTGGCCGCCGCTTCGGCCGCCTTGTCCAGGTCGTGCGCGTCGGCGAACACCAGGTTGGGGCTCTTGCCGCCGCATTCCATGTAGGCGCGCTTTAGGTTGGAACGCCCCGCGCATTGCAGCAGCTGTTTGCCGACCGCGGTCGATCCTGTGAACACCAGTCCGTCCACGTCCATGTGCAGGGCCAGCGGTTCGCCCGCTTCCTTGCCGAAGCCGGGAACCACATTGAAGACGCCCGCGGGAATGCCGGCTTCCATCGCGATTACGGCCAGACGGATCGCGCTGAGCGGCGATTTCTCCGAAGGCTTCAGCACCACCGAATTGCCCATCGCCAGCGCCGGCGCCAGTTTCCAGGCCGCCATCAGCAGCGGAAAATTCCACGGCACGATGGCGCCGACCACGCCCAACGGTTCGCGCGTTACCAGTCCGAGTTCGTCGGGACCGGTCGCCGCGACTTCGCCATAGACTTTGTCCAGCGCCTCGCCGGTCCATGCCATGCAGCGGATCGTCGCCGCCACGTCGACCGCACGTGCGTCGCTGACCGGTTTTCCCATGTCCAGAGATTCCAACAGGGCGAGTTCGTCGCCGTATTGCTCGATCAGCTGCGCGAACTTGAGCAGCACTTTCTTTCGATAGGTGGGCTTGGCTTCGGACCATGCGCCGGAATCGAAGCTGCGGCGCGAGGCGAGGACGGCGCGTTCGATGTCCTCGGCCCCACATTCGGCCACGCGGCCCAGCGAACCTCCGTCGATCGGGCTGATGCAGTCAAAGGTCTTGCCGCTGGCGGCGTCGACGTACTTTCCGTCGATGAAGGCCTGGGTGCGGATTTGCAAGCCGTCGGCAAGGGTTTGCCAGCTGTCACGGGTGCGTGGGGCGTTCATGGGTTGCTCCTGGAATTTGTTCCCTTCTCCCACCGGGAGAAGGTGCCCGAAGGGCGGATGAGGGAGTGGACTTTCAGTTTGACGGATGGTTTTCGTGGGTTGGAATTCCCCCGCCCTCATCCGTCGCTGCGCGCCACCTTCTCCCGGTGGGAGAAGGAAATCAAAATCAAAAAGTTGCTGGGGTATTGGCACTGAAAATCACCGCATCCACCTCACCGATGTTGCGGAAACGATGCGGAATCTTGCTCTCGAAATAATAAGCCTCGCCCGCGCGCAGGATGCGCACCTGATCGCCGACGGTCACTTCGACTTCACCTGCCACCACCACGCCGCCCTCCTCGCCCTCGTGCAACAGCATGCTGTCGCCGGTATCGGTGCCCGGCGGCATCACCTCGCGCAAAATGCACATCTGGCGTTGCGGACGGTGCTGGCCGATCAGGAAGTACTGGATGCCGTTGCTGCCGACGTCCGGCAGTTCGTCGGCCGTGTAGAACGGGCTGTCGGGCAGCCCGACTTCCAGATCCAGGGTGAAGAAATCGGCCAGCGAGATGGGAATGCCATCCAGCACCTTCTTCAAGGAACTGACCGAAGGGCTGACTTTGTTCTGTTCGATCAGCGAAATGGTGCTGTTGGTCACGCCCACCCGCTTGGCCAGCTCGCGCTGGCTAAGATCCTTGGATTTGCGAACCAGCTGCAGGCGCGCGCCGATGTCCATCCCTGCCCTTGTCTGTGAACCCGTGTTGTGACGGTGTTGCCGGATACTTTACACGGCACGGGGATACGGTCAATTTTTCGTCACATAACCCCGCTGTTGTAAAGTTTTTTCAACGCGCTAAGCTGGCGGCCTCCCCCTTCCGCGACCCACGGAGCCAGCCGAATGAGCGCAGATTCCACTCCCGATCACGCCGCCCTGGCCGACCATTACGCGACCCAGGCGACCGCCGCACCCGCATCCATGGACGCCTTCTGGATGCCGTTCACCGCCAACAAGCAGTTCAAGGCCTCGCCGCGCCTGCTCGCCAGCGCCTCAGGCATGTACTACAAGACCGTGGACGGACGCGAAATCCTCGACGCCACCGCCGGCCTGTGGTGCTGCAACGCGGGACATTCGCGGCCGCGCATCGTGGAGGCGGTGAAGACCCAGATCGAGACCCTGGATTTCGCCCCCAATTTCTCCATGAGCTCGCCGCTGCCGTTCGTCCTGGCCGAGCGCCTGGCCGAACTGGCGCCCGGCAACCTCAACCATGTGTTCTATACCAACTCCGGGTCCGAGTCGGTGGACAGCGCGTTGAAGATGGCCATCGCCTATCACCGCGCGCGCGGCGAAGGCCAGCGCACGCGATTGATCGGACGCGAAAAGGGTTATCACGGCGTCGGCTTCGGCGGCATTTCCGTCGGTGGCCTGCCCAACAACCGCAAGTGGTTCGGGCTCGGGCTGCCGGGGGTGGATCATATGCGCCACACCCTGGATATCGGCCGCAACGCCTTCTCCAAAGGATTGCCCGAATACGGCATCGAACTGGCCGAAGACCTGGAGCGCATGGTCGCGCTGCACGATGCGTCCACCATCGCCGCGGTGATCATCGAACCGATCTCCGGTTCCGCGGGCGTGGTGATTCCGCCGGATGGCTACCTGAAACGCATCCGCGAGCTCTGCACCAAGCACGGCATCCTGCTGATCTTCGACGAAGTGATCACCGGCTTCGGCCGCGTCGGCAACGCCTTCGCCGCGCAGCGCTTCGACGTGCAGCCCGACATGATCACCGCCGCCAAGGGCATCACCAACGGCTGCGTGCCGATGGGCGTGGTGATGGTGTCCGACGACGTGCACGACGCGTTCACTCAAGGGCCGGACAACGCCATCGATCTTTTCCATGGCTACACCTATTCCGGACACCCCCTCGCTTGCGCGGCGGCCATCGCAACGTTGGATACCTATGCAGAGGAAAACCTGTTCGACAAGGCCATCGAACTGGGCGACTACTGGCAGGAAGGCATCCATTCGCTGAAAGGCCTGCCCAATGTCGTCGACATCCGCAACTACGGCTTGGTCGGCGCGATCGAGCTGGCCCCACGAGCGGGCGCGCCGGGCGCACGTGCCTACGACGCGTTTACCCATGCCTTCCACAAGGGCAGCTTGCTGACGCGGGTTACTGGGGACGTAATCGCTCTTTCGCCGCCGTTGATCCTGGAGAAGTCGCATATCGACGATATCGTCAGCCGGATGGCCGACTCAATTAGGGAAACAGCCTGATACAAGCCCGTTACAATGGGCAACCAGCCATTGCCCTATCCGGCTCGCTCCTTCATCACCGTCAACCCTCAGGTAAACACATGCCTACGCTCTATCTGAAAGACAGCAATCAGCTCCTTACCGAGATCAGCGATGCGGATCTTTCGCACATGGTCAATGTGATGGAAGAGGAAAGCTCCACCGACAAGGATTATTTCATCGATCTCAATACAGTCGATCTGCTTAAGAACGCTGGCGCTTCCGAACAAGTGACCTCGGCGCTTGAGTCGGCTATTGCGGGTTCGGAAGGCATCGACGTCGTTTGGCGATAAGCGCCCCAACTCGAACAGATAACCCAGAGCATTCAAGCACCAGCCCCGGGAGGGCAAAATCATGCTGATCGGCGTCCCCAAGGAAATCAAGAACCACGAATACCGCATCGGCCTGACCCCCGCCGGTGCGCGCGAACTCATCGCCAACGGCCACAGCGTCCTGATCCAGCACGATGGCGGCAAGTCCATCGGCCTGACCGATGAGATGTACGTGCGCGCGGGCGCGGAAATCGTGGAAAGCGCGGAGGAGATCTTCAAGCGCGCCGACATGATCATCAAGGTCAAGGAACCGCAGCCGGTGGAATGCGCGATGCTGCGCCCCGGCCAGGTGCTCTACACCTACCTGCACCTTGCGCCCGATCCGGAACAGACCAAGGCGCTGGTGAAATCGGGCGCCACCTGCATCGCCTACGAAACCGTCACCGACCGCAAGGGCGGCCTGCCGCTGCTGGCGCCGATGAGCGAAGTGGCCGGACGCATGTCGATCCAGGCCGGCGCGCACGCGCTGGAGAAGGCGCAGGGCGGTTCCGGTGTCTTGCTCGGCGGCGTGCCGGGCGTGAAGCCGGCCGAAGTGCTGGTGATCGGCGGCGGCGTGGTCGGCATCAATGCCGCGCGCATGGCCATGGGCCTGAATGCCCATGTGACCATCCTGGACCGCTCGTTGGATCGCCTGAAGTATCTCGACGAGGTTTACGGCGACAGGCTGACCACGATCTATTCCACCCATGACGCGATCGAGGAACGCCTGCCGGATACCGATCTGGTGATCGGCGCGGTGCTGATCCCGGGCGCGGCCGCACCCAAGCTGGTCTCGCGCGCGCAGTTGAAGCTGATGCGTCCCGGCTCGGTGCTGGTGGACGTGGCCATCGACCAGGGCGGCTGCTTCGAAACCAGCAAGGCCACCACCCATCAGAACCCGACCTACGAAGTGGACGGCATCGTTCATTACTGCGTCGCCAACATGCCCGGCGGCGTCGCCCGCACGTCGACCTTCGCCCTGACCAACGCCACCCTGCCCTTCGCCGTGCAACTGGCCAACAAGGGCGCGCGCCAGGCGATGCTGGACGATGAGCACCTGCTCAACGGCCTGAACGTGCACGCCGGCAAGATCACCTACAAGGCCGTCGCCGACGATCTTGGCTACGAGTACGTGCCTTCGACCAAGGCATTGGGTTGATCAATCGCTGAACAGATGATCTGCGTAGGAGCGGCGTAGGGGCGGCGTAGGAGCGACGTAAGTCGCGATGAGGCTTTACCGGCAACACTCATCGCGACTCACGCCGCTCCTACGTCTTTCCAAAGACATCAAAGGCGCATCAGGCGCCAGCAGCGGTGGATGCGCGCATTGCGCTCGAAATCCGGCGGGAGGGTCTGCGCGGTGATGTCCTCGCATTGCGCGAACTCCGCCACGGCTTCCGCATCCAGCTTGAAGCGGCGGAAGTTGTTGGAGAAGTACAACACGCCCTCGGTGGTCAGGCGATCCACGCAGGCGCGCAGCAGGCGCACGTGTTCGCGCTGGATGTCGAAGTCGTCGGCGCGCGCGGAGTTGGAGAAGGTCGGCGGGTCGCAGAAGATCACGTCGTAGCGGTTCTTCTCCGCTTCCAGCCAGCGCAAGGCGTCGGCTTGCACCAGCCGATGCTGGGCGCCGGCGAAACCATTCATGGCCAGGTTGGCCGCGCACCACTCCAGGTAGGTTCCCGACAGGTCCACGCTGGTGGTCGAATCGGCCCCCGCCACCGCCGCCTGCACCGAGGCCACACCGGTGTAGCAAAACAAGTTGAGGAAACGCTTGCCGCGCGATTCGGCCGCCATATGTCGCCGCAGCGGACGGTGGTCCAGGAACAGGCCGGTGTCCAGATAGTCGAACAGGTTGACCTGCAACTTCGCTCCGCTTTCCCGCACCTTGAGCAGTTCACCGCGCTGCTCGAAGCGACCGTACTTGCTGCCGCCCTTGCCGCGCTCGCGGGACTTCATCGCGATCCGCTCTTCGGGAAGCGAGAACACCTCGCGCGCCGCGGCCAACAGTTCATTGCGGCGGCGGCGCACGTCGGTCTCGGGTATCTCGTCGGGCGCCGCGTATTCCTGCACGTGCAGGAAAGTACGGCCCTCTCCGCCGTCTTCGACGTACACGTCGATCGCTGCCGCATATTCCGGCAGATCGGCGTCGTAGACCCGGTAGCAAGTCACGCCTTCGCGCTCGCGCCAGGCCTTTAGTTTGCGCAGGTTCTTGCGCAGGCGGTTGGCGACCATGGTCGCGCCTTCGGAGAGTTCGCGTGGTGTAGCGCTCTCCGTCTTCGGCGTACCGACCGGATCGCAGACGATCAGGGCGCACTCGATGGCGCCGTTGAAGATCTGGTACTTCTTGCTGGCGCGCAAGCCGGTGGCGTAAGCCAGTTCGGCATTGCCGCACAACAGGCTGGCGCGCCACTGCGGCACGGTGCGCTTGAGCGCATCGCCCAGCTTTCGGTAGAGCGCGTTGTCGGCCGCCAGACGCTCGTCGTAGGGAGGATTGCAGACCACGGTGCCGCGCTCGAACGGCGGCGCCTGCAGATCGCCTACCTCGCGCGTGCCGAACCAGATATCGTCGGCGACGCCGGCCACTTCCGCGTTCTCGCGCGCAGCGCGGATGGCGTGCGGATCGACGTCGCTGCCGAACATCGCCTGCTTCAGGTTCGACCGCCCGGTTTCCTCGCGCTGCTTCGCTTCTTCGATCAACTGTTTCCAGCCGTCGTTGTCGAATCCGAGCCAACGACTGGGCAGGCTGCGTCCATGCCGCTGTAACCCGGGAGCGACGTCCGCCGCCATCAACGCGCCTTCGATCAGCAGGGTCCCGCTGCCGCACATCGGATCCAGCAATGCGCCGCCCTCGTGATAGATCTTGGGCCAGCCGCCGCGCATCAATACGGCCGCGGCGAGGTTTTCCTTCAACGGCGCATCGTTCTGCACGTTGCGCCAACCGCGGCGATGCATCGGCCCGCCGCCCAGGTCGATGGAAATCGTGGCCCTGCCCTTGCGTAGCGACAAGTTGATACGCACGTCGGGATGGTCCACATCCACCGACGGACGCTCCTGCCCCTGCGCGCGCAAGGTGTCGACCACCGCGTCCTTGACCCGCTGCGCGGCGTAGCGCGCATGGGTGATGGCGTCGCCGGAGACGTGCGCATCGACCGACAGGGTGTGATCGGAGCGCAGGTGCTCCTGCCAGGGAATAGCCGCAACGCCGTCGTAGAGCGCCAGCTCGTTCGGGCATTCGAATTCGGCGATCGGCCACAACACGCGGCTGGCCAGGCGCGACCACAACACCGCACGCTGCGCGTCGGCGAGCTCGCCTTCGGTATTGACGCCGGAAACAGTGGCGGTGGCCTTGGCGACGCCCAGGGCGATGAGTTCGTCGACGAGCAGGTATTCCAGGCCTTTGCCGCAGGAAACGAAGAATTTCAAAGTCATTCCTAAAATTTAGAGTCGTCATCCCAGCGAAAGCTGGGATCCATTTTGATCTTCGCGAGTTGTTGGAATTACAAGATCAAAATCAAAATCAAGATGGATCCCAGCGTTCGCTGGGATGACGTCGTCTATTTGATTGATTGAAGAAGATGCGCGAACGCCTCCGCAGAAGCCTGCACATGCTCCGACAATCGATGCGTATCGTTGACCAGCAACAGGCGTGCGCGGCGCGCATGCGCCCAATCGACCACCTGCTGCGAAGGAATCAGTTCGTCGTCCCAGCCATGAATGATCGAAATCGGCACCGGCGCCGCATCGAGATTCGGCAGGCGGCCCATCGTGGTCGGCGGCGCCATCAAGAACAAACCCAGCACAGGAACCTGCAGCGATACGCGGGCGGAGATGTAGGCGCCCAGGCTGGAACCGGCCAGCACCAGCGGCCCACGGCTCGCGGCGGTCTTAGCCAGCGCGAGCAGGTGCGCCTGGCGCGCCTCCACGTCGCCCAATTCGCTGAGGTCGCGCCGTCCATCGAAACTGGTGTAATCCGGACGCTCGTGGGTCCAGCCCAGACCTTCGGCGGCGATGGCCAATGCCGCGACCTTGGTGGCATCCGGACCGCTTTCGAAGCCGTGCGAAAGAATGCAGTGGCCCTTTCCGGCAGAGGATCGGCTCACAGCGCGACCACTTGATCGCCCACGCGGAAATTTCCTCCGGACACGATGCGCGCGCAAAGCCCGCCCATGCCGCGCATGGCGTTGTAGCCGCCGGCGCCCAATGCGGTTTCCATGCGCGAACATGGATCGCAGGATTCGGTGCCTTGCAGCACCACCTCGCCGATGCGGAACTGGCGGTCCTTCAGCGCGATCAAGGGGATGCCCGACACGACCACATTTCGCCGCAACAAGGCGGGTTCGATTCCGCGTCCAGCCAGCGCCGCGATCGCGGGCAGGTGTTCGGCCTGGATCAGGGTGATGCCGCGCTTGCCGCTGCCGCCTTTGTAACGGTCGCCGCGCAGCCCGCCGTCGGTCACGGCTTCGACCGACTCGACCGCGCTCATCCACTCATCGCGCGCTGGACGCAAGCCTATCCACTGCACCGTGCCGACTTGCGGCAACGTGGCCATCAGCTTGGCGAGTTCGGAGTCGGGATTGAGGGGCATCGGCGTCTTCCTGCGGCGGACAGGCGTCCGCGCGAACCGCCAGTTTACTTGACCGCGCCTGCCCGGGCCGCCGTGGCTGGGTCCCGCAGGCCGGGTGCTAGCATTCCGGGCATGCTCCCAGACCCGCCGCCCGTGATCCAGTCGCCCCTGCCCTACGAACTGCTGCTGGACGAACGCCCACGCGGCTGGATCGACCTGGTGGTGATCCACTGCACCGAACTGCCCGACCTAGCCACAGCGCGCGGCTTCGGCGAACGGGCGCTGTACGACTCGGGCACGGGAAACAGCGGGCATTACTACATCGACCGCGACGGCAGCGTGCATCAGTACGTGCGCGTGGAACGCATCGCCCACCATGTGCGCGGCTACAACCCGCGCGCCATCGGCATAGAACTGGTCAACATCGGTCGCTATCCAGACTGGCTGGCGGCCGGTAGCCAGTCGATGCATGAGGCTTACACGGATGAGCAGATCGTCGCGCTGGTGGACTTGCTGCGATACCTGCAGCGGGAACTGCCCATGCTGAAGTTCATCGCCGGTCATGAGGAGCTGGACACCACCGAGGTTTCCGCCAGCGATGACGAGAGTGTGCTAGTCCATCGGAAACTGGATCCCGGTCCGCTGTTCCCGTGGGATCGCGTGATGCAGGCCATTACCCTGGAGCGCCTCGGTCCCGCGTCGTAGGAGCGCCCCATGGGCGCGAATTCTTGCGTGAATAGCCTTGAAAAGCTCGCGCCCACGGAGCATTCCCACGGGGCCGGTATAATTTACCGATCGCACTGCACCGGAATTCCTCTTGTCCCCCAGCCCCGAACCCGTCGTCAGCGAACTGATCGAGCTGCTCTCGCTGGAGCGGCTGGAAGACAACCTGTTCCGTGGCCAGAGCCGCGATATCGGCACCAAGTACGTGTTCGGCGGCCAGGTGCTGGGCCAGGCGCTGTCCGCGGCACAGGCCACGGTGGAAGACAGCGGCCGCATGGCTCACTCGCTGCATGCCTACTTCCTGCGCGCCGGAGATGTGGATCATCCCATCGTCTACGACGTGGACCGTACCCGCGACGGCGGCAGTTTTTCGGTGCGGCGCGTGACCGCGATTCAGCATGGCAAGGTGATTTTCTTCTGCGCGGCGTCTTTCCAGGGCGAGGAACCCGAGGCCCAGCAGCATCAGCTGTCGATGCCGGAAGTGCCGAGCCCCGAAGACATCGAACCCGCGCCTGCGGTTCCCGCCGAAGTGATGGCGACGCTGCCGCCCAAGGTGCAGCGCTGGCTGTCGCGGCGCGGTCCATTCGAATTCCGCCACGTCTACCCGCGCGACGAGCTCAACCCGCCCAAACGGCCGCCGTTCCAGCAGGTCTGGTTCCGCCTGAGCGAACCGGTAGGAGACGCGCCCCAACTGCACCACGCATTGCTCGCCTACGCGTCCGATTTCCAGCTGCTGGGCACGGCCAACTATCCGCACGGCATCAGCTACTACCAGCCCAATGTGCAGATGGCGTCGCTGGATCACGCGCTTTGGTTCCACCGCCCGTTCCGCGCCGACGACTGGCTGCTGTACTCCATCGATAGCCCCAGCGCGCAGAATTCGCGCGGCCTGGCGCGCGGCCAGATCTTCACCCGCGACGGCAAGCTGGTGGCCAGCACGGCGCAGGAAGGACTGATCCGCGTGGTACCCGATCACGGCGCCGCGGCTCTGGTCCCGGCCAAGGAATAGACATGCGTCAGGTCTTCACCAGCTTGCGGGTCGAAACCGTCGAAGGCGTGGCCAAACTGTTGGAGGATGCCGGCATCGAGGTCTACCTGGCCAACGGGCGCTCGTACCACAGCAAGCGCGGCGGCCAGTTCAGCTATGCCGAGCCGATGAAACTCAAGCAGCAACCCAGCGTCTGGGTGAAACGCGCCGAGGATCAGCCGCGGGCCCGCGAGATCCTGCGCGCAGCGGGATTGCTGGCGACCACCCGCCCGACCCAGGGCGAGCCGCTGGTTTTCGCGGGCACCGATGCGGTCGATGAGCCGAAGAAGCGCCCGCTGGCCTGGCGCATCCGCATCGCGCTGCTGATCGCAATCGCCATCGCTGCGCTGGTGACGGTGCTGCGCCCCCGCCCGGTGCCGGATCCCGTCCCTCCCCCTGCGCAGCAGGCGCCTTTGCCGGCGCAACCGGCGCCAGCGGAGGAGGAAGAAGAAGTCCGCGTGCGCATCTCGGCGCCCGCTCCCACTAAGCCGTAGCCGCAATGCCTGCCGCCGTCGTGGTCACATTTGCCGATGCGCGTCGTCCTGTCTTGTATCGACCCGCATGCCAGGACCGTATCCGATGAACGCCGACGCCCTCGGGCTCATGCTGCAACACGAACTGCCCGCCGCCGCCAAGGGCGACCACGGCGCTTACGGCCGCATCGTCGTTGGCTGCCAGAACACGGTCACCGCCATCGCCCTGGCCATTACCCGCGACGTGGCCGCCAGCGAGGATATCGCCCAGGAAGCCTTCCTCAAGGCATGGCAGCAATTGGATCGCCTGAACAATTCCACCAGCTTCCTGCCCTGGCTGCGCCAGATCACCCGCAACCTGGCCCGCGACCACCTGCGTGCGAACCGCAACAGACCGTTGTCGGGCGAAGGCGCGGAAATCGCGATCCAGATGGCCGCCGATCCGGCACCTACTCCGGGCGAGAAACTGCTGCAGACGGAACAGGAAATGGTCGCCACCGAGATCATTTCTTCGTTGCCTGAGGAAAGCCGCGAAACCCTCCTGCTCTATTACCGCGAGGGCCAAAGTTCGCAGCATGTGGCTACGCTGCTGGGCTTGAGCGACGCCGCGGTGCGCAAGCGGTTGTCGCGTGCGCGCGGCAGCGTGCGCGAAGAGATGCTCAAACGGTTCGGAGAGTTCGCGCGCGCCAGCGCCCCCAGCGCCGCCTTCGCGGTGGCGGTGAGCAGCGCGCTGATGGTGACCGCGCCTGCCGCCAGCGCCGCCGCGCTCATCGGCGCCGGCGCGGTGGGTTCGGGTGCAGGCAAACTGGGCGCCGGCGGACTCGGCGCCTCGGCGGTCAACGGCGGGGTCGCAGTCGGCGCATGGGGAACGATGTTCGGCGGCCAGTTGCATATCGTCCTGCCGGCACTGCTGGGCGGCATGCTGGGCGCCTACCTTGGCGGCCTCTGGTTGCTGCGCTTTGCCGAAACCGCCGACGAACGCCGGCAGATACGCGGTTTCATTTTCCTCAACACCGCTACCGCTGCGATTTTCAGCCTGGGCGTACTGGTGCTGGTGGGTTTCAACAGCCCGCAGTGGTCGATACTGCTTTATTCCTTGGCCGCGATGGCGGCCATCAACTACCAGTGTCTGGTGCCATTGCAGCGGATCATGGCCCCGCTATTGGCGCGCGCCAACGCACGACGTGGCCGTACCGGCACCAACTGGGCCTACGAAAGCATGTATGGCCGCACGGGCGTGCTCATCGCTAACATCTTCGTGGTGCTGGCGATCGCCTGGGCGATGTTCGATTGATCCTATCCGGCATCCAGTAGGGACTAAGGCTCCACCTGCCGCATCGCAAAAAAAGCCCATGCTGTTTCCAGCATGGGCGATAAAGGCAAAGCGCC
This sequence comes from Pseudoxanthomonas sacheonensis, assembly GCF_031455975.1. Taxonomy (GTDB): domain Bacteria; phylum Pseudomonadota; class Gammaproteobacteria; order Xanthomonadales; family Xanthomonadaceae; genus Pseudoxanthomonas_A; species Pseudoxanthomonas_A sacheonensis_A. Next base: position 238,941 of record NZ_JAVDTT010000003.1, read on the forward strand.
AGATCGCGACGCCTGCTTGTTGGTCAGTTGCGATCGGCTGCAGGCGTAGGTGAACGCGGACCACCATGCTTGCCGTGGGCGGGCTTGGCTGCATCCACTTCCGCACGGCTCAACTTGCCGTCCTTGTCGGTGTCGGCAGCGGCGAACCATTCGTCCTTACGCTGCTTGGCGAGGATTTCATGGTCGGCGCGATCGACATAACCGTCCTTGTTCGCATCCATCTGCTCGAAGCGCGAGGCCATCCTGCCTTCGGCGGCCGTGGCTTCGGCACGGCTTATACGGCCGTCCTTGTCGGTGTCCAGCCTGGACATCGCTTCGCGCGGACCATGGCCACGCTTGTCATGGTCATGGCCACGTCCATGCCGCGCCGGCATTTCATCCTTGGTCAGCTTGCCGTCCTTGTTCTTGTCCAGTTCGTCGAACTTGCCGGCCAGGCGCGGATGACTGGCCGCTTCGGCGCGGTCCACGACGCCATCGCCGTTGCTGTCGAGCTTGGCGCGGGGAGCCGGCTGTGCGCTTGTTGCGGAAACGCCGGGGGCGGGAGCGGTGGCTGCGAAGGCGGTGCCGGCGGCCAGCGCGGTCAGTACGGCGAGGGTGAGCAGGGTCTTGCGGGTCATGCGAATCTCCGGGAAGGTGTGGCGCGGTTCCGCCACTGCCACGGTTAACGCCCCAGCCCTAAGCGCGTTGACCGCCTCGGCTTCCTATTCATTTTGCGGACGGTCGCAACCCACGCGATACGCACCCCGCAGTATCCTGCTCTCATGAATCACGCCCTCGCTCGCGCTGTCTCCATCTCCGGACACCCGATGGTGGTGCTGCCGTTGGCAGCCCTGGCGTTGACGCTGGCGCGTGGGCAGTACCTGATCGCGTTGTGGATGGCGCTTGGATTCGCCGCGTTCGCGGGAATAGTGATGGCTTACTCGGGCTGGCAGGTACGCCGGGGCCGCTGGTCGCATGTGGATGCCAGCGACCGGCGCGAACGCAGATCGTTGAATCGCTTTCTCCTGGTCGCGCTGTTGGTTTCCACTGCGTTGGCTTTCTGGCTCGGCCCTTCGGCGGAGTTGACGCTGGGACTGGCCCTGTCGGCGGCGATGGTGGCCGTCGCCATGCTGACCTCCCGCTGGTGCAAGCTTTCGCTGCATATGGCGTTCGCCGTGTTCGCCGCCTTCCTGCTGCTGGTCAATGCGCCCTGGTGGGCAGGCCTTGCGGGATTGTGTTTCGCGGCCGCGGTGGCCTGGTCGCGCCTGGCCTTGCAACGCCACGTGCCGCGCGACCTTATCGCTGGCGCATTGATTGGCGCGCTCGCCGGCATTGCCTTCGCAATGTCCGTCGGCGCGGGGACGGGTTGAGCGATGGGCAACGATCCGCAGCAACCCGCCGACGATCTACGTCTGTTCCATACGGGCGAACATCCCTGCGGCTATTGGGAGGACCGCACCGCCCGCGATCTGGTGCTGGATCCGCGCGATCCGCGCCTGGCTTCCTTCTATCCCACCGCACTGAGTTGGGGCTTCCGCCGCTCGGGCGATCTGGTCTACCGGCCGCATTGCGAAGGCTGCCGCGCCTGCGTGGCGGTGCGCATTCCGGTGACGGAGTTCCGGCCCGATCGCAGCCAGCGGCGCTGCGCGGCGCGCAATATCGAAGTCGAAGCACGGGTCGTGGCCGCCGAACGCACCGATGAGCATCTGACGCTGTACCGCCGCTACCTTGCCGCACGCCACCGCAACGGCGGCATGGACGACCACGGCGCAGTGGAGTTCGAACAATTCCTGGTGGGCAGCTGGTCGCAAGGACGCTTCCTGGAGCTGCGCGAACATGGAACGCTCATCGCGGTCGCGGTCACCGACATCACCCCGGACGCCTTTTCAGCCGTCTATACCTTCTTCGATCCGGATATGGAAAAGCGAAGCCTGGGTACGCTGGCGATCCTGCGTCAGTTGGAATGGGCCAAGCGCGAATCGCGCCGGCATCTGTACCTGGGCTACTGGATACAAGGCCACAGCAAGATGGATTACAAACGTCGTTTCCAACCCTTGGAAGCCTTCGACGGCCGCAATTGGAATCGCTCGCAATTAACCGATTGAAAACATAAGCAATCCGGCTTTTGTGAGAGCATCGCGTGCTCGCTGGGCCGTTAGTTGCCGATCCGCGAGTAAGCGAGGTGGATTTCCTCGTTCATTCCCATCTGAATAAATGGAGTTTTGCATGAAATTAAAAGCACTTTTTCTGGTCGCCGCGGCCACTCTGACTTTGGCCGCCTGCAAGCCTGCCGAGAAACCCGCCGAAGAAGCCCCCACAGCCGAAACGGCGCCTGCCGCCGAAGCTACCGCCCCGGCCGCCGAACCTGCTGCCCCGGCGGCGCCCGCTCCGGTCGCCGATACCGCCACGGCCAGCACCGGCGTGCCGGAATGCGACACCTACCTCGAGAAGGTCTATGCCTGCATCAGCGACAAGGTGCCGGAAGCCCAACGCGCCGCCATGAAGCAGGGCATCGAGCAGACGCAGTCCGGTTGGTCCACCGTCACCGACAAGACCGCGCTGGCCACCCAGTGCAAGACCGCCATGGAACAGGCCAAGACCAGCTTTGGCGCCATGGGTTGTACGTTCTAACCAAGCTCGACGGGCTTCGCCTCGTCGTTGAGACCTGAAAGCGCCCCGGGAAACCGGGGCGCTTTTCTTATGTCATCGCCAACGCACAGTCGCATGTCAGAATCGGCGCATGCACAGACTCCTCGTTGCCCTGCTCATGCTCCCCAACCTCACCGCCTGCGTGCACGTCAACGTGCATGGAGACCCTTCCGCTTACGCAGCGGAAAACAAGATCCGTGTCGCCACCTACAACACCTCGCTGTACTCGGACGAAGACGGCGGGCTGATCCGCGAGCTGGAGGGCGACAGCGCGCATGCGCGCAAGATCGCGGCGGTGCTGCAGCGGGTGCGTCCAGACCTGGTGCTATTGAACGAGTTCGACTACGACCAGGCACACCGCGCCGCCGACCTGTTCCAGCAGCGTTACCTGGAAGTTCCGCAAGCGAGCGGTGGAGAAGCGCTGAAGTATCCCTATCGTTATCTCGCACCCGTCAATACCGGCGTTCCCAGCGGCCTGGACTTGGACGGTGACGGAGAAGTCGGCGGCAACGGCCGCGCGCGCGGCAACGACGCATGGGGCTATGGCCTGCATCCGGGCCAATACGGCATGTTGGTGCTGTCGAAATATCCGATCGACGCGGCCCGCGTGCGCACGTTCCAGCACTTGCGCTGGAGTGCGATGCCCAACGCACTACGGCCGATCGATCCGGCCTCGCGTAAGTTTTTCTACCCAGACGCTGTCTGGAAGCAACTGCGGCTGTCTTCCAAATCGCATTGGGACGTACCGGTGCAGACGCCGGGAGGCGCGACCCACTTCCTGGTATCGCATCCCACTCCACCGGTCTTCGATGGTCCCGAGGACCGCAACGGCAAGCGCAACCACGATGAGATCCGGCTGTGGTCGGAGTACATCTCGCCCGGCGACAAGCCCTGGCTATGCGATGACAAGGGCCGCTGTGGCGGTCTGGCCGACGATGCGCGCTTCGTGATCGCCGGCGATCTGAACAACGATCCGATCGATGGCGATGGTTCGCACGAGGCGATCCTCGAACTGCTCGAACACCCGCGCGTGATGCGCTACGCCACGCCGCGCAGCGAGGGCGGCGCCGAGGCGGCGCGCGCTTACGCTGCGAAGGGCATCGAACATCGCGGGTCGCCCGCGCACGTCACCGGAGATTTCGGCCCCAAGGCCGGCGCGATGCGGCTGGACTATGTGCTGCCGTCCACCGGCTTCGGCTTGATCGAAAGCGGAGTGTTCTGGCCGCCGACGGCAAGCGAAGACGCCAAGATCGCCGACGGCAGCGATCACCATCTGGTATGGGTCGATCTTTCTCTCGAATAACTGCCATATAGAGCCGGGCTTGCTTAGCTGCCATCGTGCCGAACCCATGCAATCGGCAACGTTCGTCTTGCCTGCCGCCAAACTCAAAAAACCGAGGTCATCCCAGCGAACGCTGGGATCCATCTTGATCTTTATCTACTGGTTCGCCCACACGCAAAGTCAAAATGGATCCCAGCGTTCGCTGGGATGACGACTGCTTTTTTGAATTTCCGTTTCTCTCTCGACCGTCAGCTGCCCACAACCGGTGCCGCCTTCCGTGGTCCGAACCCGAAAATGCCATCGCTGTGCGCCGAGACGATCATGCGCACCATGCTGCCCGGCACCATGAGCTCTATCAGCGATGCTTTGCCGTCGGCAGCATGCACTTCCAGGGTCATCTCGATCAGCGCTCCGGCGGTGTCTATTTCCTTGCACAGCACATGCGCGCCGGCCGGCCCTTCGACCAGGTACGGCTTGATGGCCTCGCCCAGTGCTTCCAGCGCTTGCGGGAAGAAGAACACCGCGTAACCACCGCCTCCGTTCATCGTCGCTCTCCTCGTTATATCAATTCGATCGTGATCGCCTGACACGCCGCACGTGCGCCGGCACGTGCGGCATCGACGGTTTCACCGCGCGCCAAGGTGACGCCGACGCGGCGATGCCCTTCCACCCTCGGCTTGCCGAACAGACGCAATGCGGAGTCCGGCGCCTGCAAGGCGGCTTCAATGTTGGAGAACACCGGCACACCATGGCCGTGCGCCAGCATCGCGCAGGACGCGGCCGCGCCGAGCTGACGGATCGCAGGAATGGGAAGGCCGAGAATCGCACGTGCGTGCAGCGCGAATTCGCTCAGGTCCTGCGAAACCAGGGTAACCAGTCCGGTATCGTGCGGACGCGGCGACACTTCGCTGAACCAAACTTCGTCGCCTTTCACGAACAGCTCCACGCCGAACAATCCCCAGCCGCCCAGGTCGTCGGTGATCGTCTGCGCGATCCGCTGCGAACGCTGCAGCGCCGTCGGCGACATCGGTTGCGGCTGCCAGCTTTCGCGATAGTCGCCGTCCTTCTGCCAGTGCCCGATCGGATCGCAGAATGCGGTGCCGGCCGCATGGCGCACAGTCAGCAGGGTGATCTCGTAATCGAAGTCGACGAAGCCTTCCACGATCACCCGCCCCGCGCCGGCGCGGCCGCCGGTCTGCGCGTACTCCCAGGCCGCATCGATGTCGGATTCCGTGCGCAGGGTGCTCTGGCCCTTGCCTGACGACGACATCACCGGCTTGACCACGCAGGGCAGGCCGATGGCGGCCACAGCCTCGCGGTAATCCGCATGCGTGTCGACGAAACGGTAGGGCGAAGTCGGCAGCCCCAGGGTTTCCGCAGCCAGCCTGCGGATGCCTTCACGATCCATGGTCAGGCGCGCGGCGCGGGCGGTAGGCACAACACGGATGGGAGCCGCACGCAGCCCGCTCTCGGTTTCCAGTTCGACCAGGGTCTGGGTATGGATGGCCTCGATTTCGGGCACCACCAGATGCGGTTCCTCCAGCGCGATCAGCGCGCGCAAGGCCGCCGGATCCAGCATGTCCAGCACGTGCGAGCGATGCGCCACCTGCATGGCCGGGGCGTTGGGGTAACGGTCGGCGGCGATGACTTCGACGCCGAAGCGCTGCAATTCCAGCGCTACTTCCTTGCCCAGTTCGCCGGAACCCAATAGCAGCACCCGGGTCGCGGAAGGAGAAAGCGGGGTACCGAGCGTGGTCATGGGCGGGCCGGAGTGGGAGAGGCCGACATTTTAGCGGCCGACCCGCTCAGCCGACGAACGGCTGTTGATTATTGATATCAAATTGATATCTAATTTGCCGAACCCGGAGAAACCACCATGAAAGAAAATCCCACCCGCTCCCTGCCCGGCCTGCCTTTCCTGCTGGGCGTATTGGTTGTCGCTGTCCTGGCCGTCTGGCTTTTCATGAAGGGCACGGGCGCCCCTGATGGCGCGCCCGACGCAGTGTTGCTGATTACCGCGGTATTGATCGGCATCGTCGCCTTTTTCAGTCTGATCGGCCTGTACACCGTGCAGCCCAACCAGGCCGCGGTACTGAGCCTGTTCGGCAAGTACGTCGGCACGGTCAAGGACAACGGCCTGCGCTGGAACAACCCCTTCTATTCCAAGAAGAAGGTTTCCCAGCGCGTGCGCAATTTCGAAAGCGGAAAGCTCAAGGTCAACGAGTTGGACGGCAGCCCCATCGAAATCGCCGCGGTGATCGTGTGGCAGGTGGTGGATTCGGCCGAGGCGGTCTACAACGTGGACGACTACGAAAGCTTCGTGCATATCCAGTCCGAGTCGGCGCTGCGCACCATGGCCACCAGCTATCCCTACGACCAGCACGAAGACGGGCAACTGGCCCTGCGCAGCCACGCCGCGGAGGTTTCCAAGCACCTGCTCGACGAACTTCAGGATCGCCTGGCCGACGCCGGCGTGCAGGTGCTGGATGCGCGCATCAGCCACCTCGCTTATGCGCCGGAGATCGCCCAGGCCATGTTGCAGCGGCAACAGGCCAATGCCGTGGTCGCCGCACGCACCCGCATCGTCTTCGGCGCGGTCAGCATGGTGGAAATGGCCCTGGACGAACTGCAGAAGAAAGGCGTGGTCCAGCTGGACGAGGAGCGTAAAGCGCAAATGGTCAGCAACCTGCTGGTGGTGCTGTGCAGCGAGCGCGGTTCGCAGCCCATCGTCAACGCCGGCACCCTGTACTGAGCCGGCGGGCCGGACCGGATCGTGGCAGAGAAAAAAGCCTATCCCCTGCGCATCAGCGCCGACGTGCTGAACGCGGCGCAGCGTTGGGCCGATGACGACCTTCGCTCGTTGAACGCGCAGATCGAATACGTGTTGCGCGAAGCCCTGCGCAAGGCGGGACGGCTGCCGAAAGCCGTCGGGGAGAAACAGGAGGACGAATCATGAGTACGACGCGCTGGAACTACCACGTTGCCGAGATCAAGATGCAGTTGTTCGGACGATCGATGACCGAGCGCGTGCAGGAAGAGCTGAGCCGGCTGGGGCTGCAGGGGTGGGAACTGGTTTCGGCCGTGCAGTCCGAAGCCGCCGACTCCGTTCGCCTGTTCCTGAAGAAACCCGCATAGTTTTCGGCCCACCGAAGGAGCGCGCCATGCTGCATCTCCTGCACCCGATCGAACGCCGTTTTCCCGGCAATTCCCGGGCGCTTCGGCTTACCTTGGTCGCTGCTTCGGCCGCGCTGCTCGGCATTGGCGCGTTACTGGTCGCGCAGTGACCGCGAACGTGAGCACGCAACCGCTCGATCCGCGCCTGCAGCTGGTTCCGCCCGGCACCCAGCCCCGTCTGTGGATGTTCGGCCTTTGCGTATTGCTGCCTGTCCTGGTCACCGCTGCCGCGTTGTTGGCGGTCAAGAGCGGCGACACGCATTGGGACTTCGCCGGCGGCGAGCCAGTCATGGTGGGCATGGCGATCATCGGCGCGGAGTCGCTGTTGATGTCGGCCATCTGGGCGTTGCTGGACAGGGCCATGCGCCGGCATCGGCTGGCGCTTTCTGGCGACTCACTGCAAATAAAGACCAGCTTCTACTCGCGGATCGTTCCGTTGTCGGAACTGAGGCTCGATCAGGCGCGTGTGGTCGACCTGCATGAACGCACGGAGTTCAAGCCGGGGTTGAAGACCAACGGCTATTCGGTGCCGGGTTTTCACAGCGGCCACTTCCGTCTGCGCAATCGCGAGAAAGCGTTCGTCGCGGTCGCCGGAGAGCGCCGCGCGCTATGGTTGCCCACCGCCCACGATGTCGGCCTGCTGCTGCAGCCACAACAACCCGATGCCCTGCTCAACCGTCTGCGCGAACTGGCGACAACCCCGCCGCGCCGCTAAGCTGCGCTGATGCGCGGCCAACCCCGAATACTGATCAATACCCCGGACGTGGAACTCTGGCCCGGCGGTCTGCTGCGTGCGCGCAGCAATGCCGATGCGCGGGTACTTTCGCGGGCCGGGCGTGTCTTGCGGCGCAAGCGAGACGGCCGTTATCTGGCTGCTGCGCTACCGGAAGGGATGCTGTCGCTGTCGCCGCGCTGGGCGCATGAGCCCGGCATCGAAGCCGCGCTCGACGCGCTCGACAGTCTGCGCACGGATCGCGGCTTCGACATCGATGCCTCGGGCGAGCTGCCGTTGGAGCAGCTGATAGAGCGCCTGGACTCTCTGGGTCTGGACGAAAGCTATGGCGAGAAGGTCGGACTTGGACTGGTGCCGGAGCCCGTCGCCCTCGCCTTCGCAGGATTCGACCGTTACCGGCGCCCGCTATGGCTCACCGCCCACGCAGCACGGGCGTGGGAAGGCATGCGGCGTATAGCCGGAAGCGAAGGAGTCGTGCTGGAAGCCATCTCCGGTTATCGCAGCCACCACTATCAGCTGGGCATTTTCGAACGCAAGCTCGCCCGCGGACAGACCGTCGAACAGATCCTCACCGTGAACGCCGCACCCGGCTACAGCGAGCACCACAGCGGCAATGCGCTGGATATCGGCACGCCCGGCGAAGCGCCCGCCGAGGAATCGTTCGAGAACACGGCTGCGTTCGCTTGGCTGACAGCGAATGCCGAGGCTTTCGGTTTCCTCATGAGCTATCCACGCGACAATCCCCACGGCATCGTCTACGAACCCTGGCACTGGTACTACGCAAGGTAGGTCGGGGCTACGCCCCCGACGCGTTTTTCATTCAACGCCAATCCAGTCGGGGGCGTAGCCCCGACCTACGGAATCCATATGACCACTCTCGTCCCCTTGCAGAACCACCAGATCCGACTCGCCAATCGCCCGGTCGGCATGACCACACGCGAGAACTGGCAATTCACCACCGAAGCGGTGACCGAGCCGGTCGAAGACGGCGTGCTGGTGAAGACGCTTTCGCTATCGCTGGATCCGGCGATGCGCGGCTGGATGAACGAAGGCAAATCGTACATCGCGCCGGTGGAGATCGGCGAGGTGATGCGCGCCGGTGGAATCGGCAAGGTGATCGCTTCGAAGCACGGTAACTTCGCGGTCGGCGATCTGGTAACGGGCGGGCTGGGCGTACAGGAGTACCGTCAATTCGCGCCTGCCGAAATCAAGCGTCATGCCATCAGCAAGATCGACCTGCGTATGGGAACCATCACCCAATGGCTCAACGTGCTGGGCATGCCGGGCATGACCGGCTACTTCGGCCTGATGGAGGTGGGACAGCCGAAGGAAGGCGATGTGGTCGTGGTCTCGGGCGCTTCTGGCGCTGTCGGCCAGACCGTGGGCCAGTTGGCCAAGATCAAGGGCTGCCGCGTGGTCGGCATCGCCGGCGGCAAGGCCAAGTGCGACTTCGTGGTGAACGAAATGGGCTTCGACGCCTGCATCGACTACAAGAACGAGGACGTGCGAGCCGGCCTGAAAACGCACTGCCCCGACGGTATCGACATCTACTTCGACAACGTCGGCGGCGAGATCCTGGACCACGTGCTGGCGCGCCTGCGCCGCAAAGCGCGCATCATCGTCTGCGGGGCGGTTTCCCAGTACAACAGCGCCACCGGCGTGCAGGGGCCGAAAAATTATCTGTCGCTGCTGGTCAATCGCGCACGCATGGAAGGCATCGTGGTGTTCGATTATGCGGATCGCTACCCGATCGCCATCGCCGAGCTGGCCGGTTACCTGAAAGACGGCCGCATGAAGTCGCGAGAAGACGTGGTGGTCGGTCTGGAGACTTTCCCGGAATCGCTGGTGAAGCTGTTCACCGGCGAGAACTTCGGCAAGCTGGTGTTGCAGGTAGCATCCGACTAGCGGAACGCTAGTCCTGCGAGCGCTTCGTCGGCGTCTTCGCTTCGGCAGCGAAATCGGCGATGCGCCACAGGTACTGGCTCGCATAACTGCGATAAGGTCCCCAGCGCTCGCCGCGCGTCAGCAACTCCTTGGGCGTCGGCATGGCTTCCAGTTTGTCGACGCGCTGGGCGCCCTTGCGGATGCCCAGATCGTCCACCGGCAGCACATCGGGACGGCCCAGGCGGAACATCAGCATCATTTCCACGGTCCAGCGGCCGATACCGCGCACCGGCACCAAGGCGGCGACGATATCGTCCTGATGCATCGTCGACATCTGCCGCAGATTGGGGATTTCGCCGTTGGCCTCGCGGGCCGCCAGATCGCGCAACGCCAGGCTCTTGTTGCCGGAGACCCCGCAGGCGCGCAAGGTCGCGTCGTCGATGCGCCCCAGCGTGTCGAAATGCAGCCGGGTGCTGCCGATCGCGGCCTCCACGCGACCCACGATGGTCGCTGCCGCCTTGCCGCTGAGCTGTTGGTACAGAATCGCGCGAGCCAGGGCGTCGACCGGATCGAACGGCTTGCGCCAGCTAGCCTGCGGTTCGAGATAGCCGATGCGCTTCATCCACGCACTCAGTTTGCGATCGCGTTTGCCCAGATAATCGAAGGCCTCTTCGGTATCGAAACCCCGGGCGTGGCGCGGCATCCAGGCAGACTCAGCGACGGACGGCGTCGAGAGCCCACAGCAGCCAGCCGAGCATCAGCACAATGCCTCCTACCGGCGCCAGCTTGGTGCTGATTTGCGCGAGCACTCCCAAGACCAGACTGCCCGAAAACAGCAGCGTGCCTATCAGCAAAAAGTACAGGCCGACGCGTCCCAGCGACCTGGACGTACCCGCCGTAAGTGCGGCTAGGGCAATGCCGTGGCCGAATGCGTATAACGCGGCAGTCTGCAAATTGGATTGCGCGTGCGCGTCGGCGACGCCGTGGGCCGCGTACGCGCCGAGGGCGACGGCAAGCGCCGCGAACAAGGCGCCGGAAAAGGCGAGCAAAGAGGGTTTGCGTTGGCGACGGTCGTAATTCAACAAAGCAGCGGCCTCTTCGGGAAGCGGCGTCCTGGCCGGTGGCGGGAGCATCTCCAGTTCCGAAATGCAACGCGCCGCAGAAGCGGCGCGTTACCTCCAAACCGCGCGCGGACCGGAGTCCGCGGCACGTTTATCGCTTGCTGTTACTTGATCGCCCAATAGACGTCGAATGCGCCTTCGGCGGTGAACGCCTGATCCACACCACCCTTCCAGGACTCGTAGGGGCGATCGGCCACTTCATATCCATTGGTCATCGCCCAGGCACGCAGCGAATTACGCACGGCGTCCAGTTCAGCCATATAGCCGGTGTAATTAGCGGAAGCGGCTTTGTGCGCCTCGACATGCACGTACTCGACCGGTGTACCGGAGACCGAAACCTTCAGCGGACCGGTCGATGCAACCGACGTGGCCGGCGGCGTGATCGGCGGCTCAGGCTTGGCCTTGTCGCCGCTGGCCGGCTTGGGCGCGGCGCCGCTGCGCTTGCGGACCGGCTGGGCCACGTCGAAGGCGTATTTTTCGGTGCCGAAATCGGTGGTGATGATGCGCACCGGGCCAGCGGCCTCAAGACCGTTGGATTCCATCACGCGCTTGATCCACTCCTGATTCGCCTTGATCGAAGCCTTGATCAGGTCGTTGTTGCGGTCGATGTTGCCGGCCTTGACCACCAGCAGGTCTTCGGCGGGCACCTCGGCGATCTTCAGGCCGGTCAGCTTGGAACCTTCGATGCGATAGTCGAAGTTGGGCACCGTGGCCAGCATATTGGTCAGCTTGGACAAGCTGGCCTTGACCGAATCGCCTACGTGACGGCTGACATACATGCCGTTGAAACGGCCGAACAGGTTCCAGCCGTAGTTGACGTCGTAGGCCTGGGTGACCTTGACGTTGCGGCCGTTCTTGCCGGTCGGCGCCAGGGTAAACACGGTCTTTTTGTCGCCGCCGGGCGTGCGGTCGTCGATGGCGTACGCCACCTTTCCGCCGCCGGTACCGGCCGGGGCTTCACTCTCGGTGATTTCCCAGTGGCCCTTGCCCCAGCGCTTGTCGGCCGAGTTGAAGTCGACGCGCGCGCCGACGCCGGTGTGGCCTTCGCCGCCGCCGGTGTAGGTGAGCTCGGAAACCTTGCTGGGCATCAGCAGGTTCCAGTCCTTGAGCCGGCGGACGTTGTTGATAGTGTCGAACACGATAGTCATGCGTCGGTTGGTCTCGGTGCTTTCCACCAAGTGACGCTTGGAAGGCAGCACCAGGCCGACCACCAGGAACAGCGCTAGGACAAGCGCCAGTGCAATCAGGAACTCGAGCAAACGGGTCATTCAGCAGTCTCCGGGGGCCGATCCCTTGGCCAGTGAAATAGGTGCAGGGCGCATCCTAGCAGGCTTGGCGGATTCGGTCAGCCTGTTGGTGCATCGGCGGGCGCTGCGCCGCAACGCAACGGAATCTTCACCGGCTGGCCGCTTAAGCAAAAATAGCGGCCGAACCGGCGCAGCCCATCCGATCTTGCCCGCTTTCCCGTTCAGACCAGCTGAAGTTCGAATGCCTTGAGCACGGCGCGGGTGCGATCGCGTACGCCCAGCTTGGACAGGATATTGGAGACGTGGTTCTTGATCGTACCCTCCGCCACACCCAGCGAATTGGCGATCTCCTTGTTGGAGAAGCCGCTGGCCATCAGGCGCAGGATCTCGGTTTCCCGGTCGGTCAGCGGATCGGGACGGTCCAGGCTGACGAAATCGTTGCGCATGTGCTCCAGACCCGACAGCAGACGCTGGGTCACGGCCGGCTGCACCAACGAACCGCCAGAAGCCACGGTCCGGATCGCGCCCACCAGTTGTTCCAGCGAGACATCCTTCAGCAGATAGCCCTTGGCCCCCGCCTTGAGCCCTGCCAAGACCAATTGATCGTCGTCGAACGTAGTCAGGATGATCGCCGGGGGCAGCTGGTTCGTGGCGGCCAGGGCCTGCAACGCTTCCAGTCCGGACATCACCGGCATGCGCATGTCCATCAGCACCACGTCGGGCTTGACCTGCGGTATCAGCTCCACGGCCTGGCGGCCGTCAGCGGCTTCGGCCACCACCTCGATGCCGTCGTCCAACCCCAGCAGCGAACGGATGCCCTCTCTCACCAAAGTTTGGTCGTCGACCAGGCAAACACGGATCATGCGGTACCTCCGGTAAGGGGCTCTGGGCGAAGCTCCAGGGCAAGGGGTTCTGTCGTATCAACGGGAAGTTGCAGGCATAGGCGGAAGCCGCCACCCAAGCGGGATTCGATGGTCATGTTGCCACCATGCTGGCGCAGGCGTTCGCGCATGCCGCGCAGACCGTTGCCGGCGATCACCACTTCGGCGCCGTGCCCGTCGTCATGGGCATCGATGACGATCTGGCCGCCGTCGCGCCGGCAATGGATCCAGAGGTTGCGCGCTCCGGCATGGCGTACGGCGTTGGTGATGATCTCCTGGGTGCAACGCAGCAGCACATGGGCCCGTTCGGCATCGTCCAGGGTCAGCGGCTCTTCGATATTCATGTGGATCGCCAGCGCCGGCACCCGTTCGGTCAGCAACAGCAGCGCGCCTCCCAGGTCGATGGCATCGCCCTCGCGCAGCTGGCTGACCACCTCGCGCACGTCGGTCAGCAGCAGCTTGGCCAGGGTGTGGGCTTGCTTGACGTGCTCCAGGGCGCGGCCTTCGGTCATATGGCCGGCGACTTCCAGGTTCAGGCTGAGCGCGGTCAGGTGGTGGCCCAGCAAGTCATGCAGCTCGCGGGAAATACGGGTGCGTTCGTTGACCCGGGCGCTTTCGGCCAGCAGCATGCGGGTGGCGCGCAGTTCCGCATTGAGCCGGCGCTGTTCGTCCCGCGCCTGCGCCTGCTGACGCGCCACGTACGCGGTGACCAGCACGAAGGCTGAGAATCCCACGTAAAAAGTCGACTGGAACAGCGCATCCCAGAAGCTGAAATCGTCGCGTGCCATGAACGACGGCACCAGCGGGATATGGGCCATCAGCAACCACGCCACCGCCGCCCGCAGGCTGAGTATCCAGGGCAGCACGCCCGCCATGACCAGCAGCAGCATCGCGCTCAGCCCGGTCTGGGTGAAATAGCCCACGGCCACCGCCGCGGTCGTCAGCACCAGCAGCAGGACGAAATTGCCGCGGGTCGAAGCCACGGCGTCGCGGGAACCCAGCGAACGGGTGGCCAGCCAGTAGCAGAGCCCGAAAGCGAGATAGGAAACGACCGTCATCGGCACGTTGACGCCCAGCCCGGCCGTCTCGTCCACGCCACGCGAAGGCGGCAGGAACCAAATGTTCAGGATGATCGGGATACCCACCAGCGCCCAGGTGTACAGACCGGCTGCACGCAGGAGACGGGTGTGGCTGAGGCGATTCAACATCCATCCATCTTAGGCCGATTGCCCGGCGCCCACCCTGACCGAAAGTCATGCCTGCGGTCTCACAGTCGCCCCGCGCCTTGCCGCGCATGCGATAATCCGGGCCGGTGGCTCGCGGCCACCCGTACCATCTCCCCGGAGCGAGCTGAATGTCGATTGTCATCCGCGACGTGCGCGAGCACGAGCTGGATTCCGTCCTAGCCCTGAACAACAACGCCGGACTGGCGATCCTGCCGCTGGATTCGGCCAGGCTGCACCGTTTCCATGAGCAGGCCGAGTATTTTCGCGTCGCCGAGCGCGACGGCAACCTGGCTGGCTTCCTGGTCGGTTTCGGGGCCGATTCCGACCACGACAGCAGCAATTTCGCCTGGTTCCGCGAACGCTATCCGAAGTTCTTCTACATCGACCGCATCGTGGTGGCCAGCCGCCGCCGCGGCGGTGGCGTTGGCCGTGCGTTCTATGCCGACGTGCAGAGTTACGCCGAGTTGAGGTACCCGCAGCTGGCCTGCGAGGTATTCCTGGACCACGGCGCCGACCCGGCCCTGTTGTTCCATGGCAGCTTCGGTTTCAAGGAAGTCGGCCAGACCCAGATGCCCGATGCCGGCGTGCGCGCCAGCATGCTGATGAAGGAGCTGTGCAGCTATGCCTGGGTGCGCGAGACCTACGGCGATGCGCTGCCCGACCTGCCCTGGGCGCGTAGCCGCCTGATCGCGGCGGCGGCGGAAAGGTCCACCGGAACATGAGCGCGATCTCATGAGCATGACCTCGGCGAACCTGGATTACGAACAGGCCGGCGAACTCAAGATCGGCCAGGTCGGCATCGCCAACCTGCGCGTGCGCACCTTGGACGTGGCCCAGCTGTCGCGCGAAATGCGCGAGCGCGTCGACCGCGCGCCCAAACTGTTCGGACGCGCCCCGGTCATCATCGATTTCGGCGGGCTGGCGCAAATGCCCGACGTCGCCACCGCCAAGGCATTGTTGGAGGGATTGCGCGGAGCGGGCGTGCTGCCGGTCGGCCTTTCCTACGGCACGCGCGAAACCGAGCAGCTGGCCGAACAGCTGGGATTGCCGCTGCTGGCCAAGTTCCGCGCGCAATACGAACCTGTCGGAGCCGCCGCATCCGCCGCGCCGCCTGCGCGCCGGGAAAGCGCCGAGGCCGCTCCAGCGAAAGCCGAGAAAGCGCCTGCCGCCAACACTACCAGTCCCGGGCTGGTGCAAAAAACGCCGGTGCGTTCCGGCCAGCAGCTGTACGCGGAAAACCGCGACCTCACCGTGCTCAGCACGGTCGGCGCGGGCGCCGAAGTCATTTCCGACGGTTCCATCCACATCTACGGCACCTTGCGCGGCCGCGCGCTGGCCGGAGCGCAGGGCAACACCGACGCGCGCATCTTCTGCCGCGAGTTCCATGCCGAACTCGTGGCGATCGCCGGCCACTACAAAGTGCTGGAAGACGTACCCAAGGAACTGCGCGGCAAACCCGTGCAAGTGTGGCTAGAAAAAGATCAACTCATGATTGCCGCCCAGTGACCTCGCTCCGCGCTCAGACGCAGACCGACCCGCTGAACAAGCATTCCCCCGAACGTACAAGCAGGAGATACACCATTGGCTGAAATTATCGTTGTCACTTCCGGCAAGGGCGGCGTTGGCAAGACCACCACCAGCGCCAGTATCGCCTGCGGTCTGGCGCGTCGCGGCAAGAAGGTCGCGGTCATCGACTTCGACGTCGGCCTGCGCAACCTTGACCTGATCATGGGCTGCGAGCGTCGCGTGGTGTACGACTTCGTCAACGTCACCCATGGCGAAGCCACGCTGAAGCAGGCGCTGATCAAGGACAAGCGCTTCGATACGCTGTTCATCCTCGCCGCCTCGCAGACCCGCGACAAGGACGCGCTGACCAAGGAAGGCGTGGAAAAAGTATTGAAGGATCTGGAAGCCGACGGCTTCGACTACGTGGTCTGCGATTCGCCGGCCGGCATCGAGAAAGGCGCCTACCTGGCCATGTATTTCGCCGATACGGCGGTGGTCGTGGTGAACCCCGAAGTCTCCAGCGTGCGCGACTCCGACCGCATCCTGGGCCTGCTGGATTCCAAGACCCGCAAGGCCGAAAACGGCGAAACGCTCAAGCCCTATCTGCTGCTGACCCGCTACAGCCCCTCGCGCGTGGAAGGCGGCGAGATGCTGAGCATCAAGGACGTCGAGGAAGTGCTGGGTCTGAAGACGATCGGCGTGATCCCCGAATCGGGCGATGTGCTCAACGCCTCCAACAAGGGCGAACCGGTCATCCTGGAACTGGAGTCCCAAGCCGGCCAGGCCTACGACGACGCCGTGGGCAGGCTGTTGGGCGAAGAACGTCCGCTGCGCTTCACCACCGTGGAGAAGAAGGGTTTCTTCAACAAGCTGTTCGGAGGTTGAGCATGGGACTGTTCGATTTCCTCAAGCCGAAGAAAGAAACCGCCTCGATCGCCAGGGACCGCCTGCGCATCATCGTGGCGCAGGAACGCACTACCCGAGGCGGGCCGGATTATTTGCCGATGCTGCAGCGCGAACTGCTGGAAGTGATCAAGAAGTACGTCAACGTGGATGCCGATGCGGTCAACGTGAAACTGATCAAAGAAGGCGAACACGACGTGCTGGATATCTCTGTGTCGTTGCAGGAAGGCAGCGCCTGAGTTCCTTGCGGTTGCGTCCCCTGGGCGCTCCCGCGTAGTCGACATGTCTTCCGCTATCGCCAGCGCCGCCCCTCTTCCCGAAGTGTTGCGGGTCGACGACCTGCCGCTGGAAGACCTCGTTGCCCTGCTCGCCGATCACGGACTGCGCTTGCGCCGCGTCGAGGATGGGCTCCCCATCCCCGGCAGCTTCTGGGGCGACCCCGAGGCCGGGGTGATCGGCAGCACCGTCTACGCGCGCGGCGACACGCCAGTGCATTCCCTGCTGCACGAAGCCTGCCACCTCATCGTGTTGCCGCCCGAACGCCGCGAGAGTGTGCATACCGACGCCAGCGATTCCGATATCGAGGAAGACGCCACCTGCTACCTGCAGATCGTGCTTGCCGACGATCTACCAGGCGTCGGAAGCGAAAGATTGATGGCCGACATGGATGCGTGGGGCTATTCGTTCCGTCTGGGATCGACAAAAGCGTGGTTCGAAAAGGACGCTGAGGATGCGCAGGCATGGTTGTCGCAACATGGCTTGCTGCCCGCTCAAACACGAGTCGACATCGCCGGGTCGGCGGGCGCGACGTAAAACCGGTTCGTCATCCCCGCGAAGGCGGAGACCCAGCGACTTTCGTTTTCCGCTTGGTACGAACGGCCGTATGGCAGCCGGCTGGAACATGTCGCTTAGCAGACCATTAAAGAGCAAGAGCAATGTCCCTGGATCCCCGCCTTCGCGGGGATGACGATTCATTTTTTTACGCAGACGACTTATCGCGGCCCTTGGATGACGCTTTGTCGGGCAGAATCACGCCATGCCTCCCTCGACGCACCCCCGCAAAAATATCTGGCAAGGCCTGGAGATCATTTCGCGTGGCGCCAACCGCTTGTGCGCCCGCGATCCCCGCGACCCTGCGTACTGCTTGAAGTTCGAACTGCCGTCCGCGGAACGCACACGAGTAGGCGCGCGACAAAGGGCGCGCCGCTGGCTGGCGCGTCATTTCTCCCGCCTGGGCGAGAACCAGACGGAGCTCAGCGCCTATCGCGAGCTGCGAGCGCGCCTGGGAGCTGGCACTGAAGGACGGCTTGCGGCCTGCCACGGCTTGGTCGACATGCCGCAGGGCACCGCATTGCGTTGCGATTGCGTGCTGCTCGAAGACGGCAGCCCCGCGCGCAGTCTTTACCATCATCTGTTCGTGGACCCTCGCTACCCAGCCTCAAGACTGTGCGCCGCGGTGGACGCCTTCGAAGCCTGGCTGCTGGACAACGACGTCCCTTTGTTCGACCTCAATGCCGGCAATTTCGTCGTCGTCCCGTGCGCCGATCGGGTCGAACTGATCTGCATCGACGCCAAGTCCGTAGTGAGCGGCAAGGAAATCCTGCCGTTTTCGCGCTGGTCCAGGCGCCTGATGCAGCGCAAGGTGGCGCGCCGCGCTCAGCGCCTGCGCGAGCGCATTCGCGCTGCGCTGCAGGACGGGGCGAACTTGCAGTAACTCCCCCGCTTCACTAGCCTTCCCGTTCCAGCGCCCGTCGCCGCCGCCAAGGACTTCCTGTGAAGCAACGCCACCTCCTGCTCGCGCTCGCCGTCGGCGCCAGCGCGATTTCGCTTTCCGCCTGCAAGAAAGAACCCGCCGAACCGGTCACGACCGCGGCGCCCGCCGCGGCCAAAGGAGAAACGGCCGACGAGTTCATCGCCCGGGTGAACGACGAATACCGCAAGTTCTATCCGGAGATCAACTCGGCGCAGTGGCTGTCTTCCACCTATATCAACGACGACAGCCAGATGCTGGCGGCCAAGGCCAACGAGCGCTATCTGACCCAGCTCAACGGCTGGATCGAACAGGCCAGGAAGTTCGAAGGCCAGAAGATGAGTCCGGACACCGCGCGCGCCATCCAGTTGCTGAAACTGATGACGGCCATGCCTGCGCCCAAGGATCCGGCCAAGCTCGCCGAGCTGACCCAGATCGCGACCAAGATGGAAGGCATGTACGGCTCCGGCAGTTATTGCACCGGGGAAGGCGCCGCCAAGCAGTGCCGGCAGCTGGGCGAACTGGAAGACGTGTTGCGCAGCAGCCGCGACTACGACAAGCAATTGGACGCTTGGCAGGGCTGGCACACCATCGCCCAACCGATGCGCAAGGACTACACGCGCTTCGCCGAACTGGTCAATGAAGGCGCCAAAGAAATGGGCTTCGCCGATACCGGCGAGATGTGGCGCAGCGGCTACGACATGACCCCGGTCGAAATCGCCGCCGAAACCGACCGCCTGTGGGGACAGGTCAAGCCGCTGTACGAACAGCTGCACTGCTACACGCGCACCAAGCTGGAAGCGCAATACGGCAACGACAAAGGCCAGGTCAACGGCCTGCTGCCCGCGCACCTGTTGGGCAATATGTGGCAGCAGGACTGGGGCAATCTGTGGGACATGCTGGAGCCCTACAAGGGCGTCGGCAACCTGGACATCACCAGTGCGCTGGAGAAGGAATACCAGGCCGACTACGCGCGCGAACTGGCCAAGGCCGGCGCCGCTCCGAGCACCGAAAAGCTGTTCGCCGCCGAACGCGCCGCGCAACTGGACGTGGCCAAGCAGATGACCGAACGGGCCCAAGACTTCTATACCTCGCTCGGCATGCCCAAGCTGCCTGAGAGTTACTGGAGCAAGACCCAGTTCATCAAGCCGCTCGACCGCGACGTGGTTTGCCATGCCAGCGCCTGGGACATGAACATGGCCGGCGACGTGCGCACCAAGATGTGCATCAAGCCCAACGAGGAAGACTTCACCACCATCTACCACGAACTCGGCCACATTTATTACGACTTGGCCTACAACAAACAGCCGCCGCTATTCCAGGGCGGCGCCAACGACGGCTTCCATGAAGCCATCGGCGACACCATGGTGCTGGCGATGACGCCCAAGTACCTCAACTCGATCGGCATGGTGGGCACGCCGCAGCAGGGCAACGAGGCGTTGATCAATTCGCAGATGCGCATGGCATTGGCGAAAGTGTCGTTCCTGCCGTTCGGCCTGATGATCGATCGCTGGCGCTGGGGCGTGTTCGACGGTTCCATCAAGCCCGACCATTACAACCAGGCCTGGTGGGAACTGAAGGCCAAGTACCAGGGCGTAGGCCCGGCGACGCCGCGCGGCGAGGATTTCTTCGATCCGGGCGCCAAGTACCACGTGCCGGGCAATACCCCGTACACCCGTTATTTCCTCTCGCATATCCTGCAGTTCCAGTTCTACAAGGGCCTGTGCGACGCGTCGGGCTACAAGGGTCCGCTGTACGACTGCACCTTCTACGGCAACAAGGTGGCTGGACAGAAGTTCTGGGCGATGCTGGAAAAGGGCTCCAGCCAGCCATGGCAGGCCACACTGAAGGAGCTGACCGGCAGCGACAAGGCCGATGCCGGCGCGGTGCTGGAATATTTCGGACCGCTGCAAACCTGGCTGAAGCAGCAGAACGAGGGCAAGACCTGCGGTTGGCCGGCGCCGGCTGCCGCATCGGCCGCGCCAAAGCCGTCCGCCGGACAACAGGGCTGAGTTTTTAGCGAATGCACGAGAACGAAGGCCGGCGCTAGCCGGCCTTCTTGTTGCAGATTGCAGCTGCTTAGTTTTGGTTGGGGCCTACTGGTATATTCCGCCATGAATATTCCTGCAGAAAGAAGCCTGTTCATGAAGTCGAATCTCCGGCCGGCCGTCGTCGCAGGCGTGCTGTGCTCCCTCATCACCTTCGGCCTGCACTCTGCCATTGCGGCTACCAGCGTGCCGAGCGAGCCAAACAAGGTTACTGCCGCCAGCTTGCCGCTCCACTGGCGTAGCGAGGGGTTTCCCTCGAATCAGGTTTCGCGCCTGAGCTATCGGGAAATCGCGGCCGAACGCATCCTGAAAGTGCAACAGTACAATGCCACTCGCCAAATGAAACCGGCGCAAAGCGGCATCGCCCGAGCCGCCCTTGACGAGGGCGCGATCAGCACGCTGCCGCCATTGCGTTGGATCAAGTCTAGGGATGGCGGATATGTAGCACGCATCGAAGTCATGTCTCCAGTCGCACTGGGCTTGCGCGTGGGTTTGCAGGTGAGTGCGCTGAGTCCGCAAGCGGAACTGCGTTTCGGCGGCTCTTCCAATCCCTACCAGGTGATAGCGATGATGACCGGCAGCAACGTCTTGCAGTTGGTCGATTCCCGCGGAATCTTCTGGACGCCGGATACCGATGGTGAAAAACAATTCATCGAGATCTACCTGCCTGCCGGTGTTTCGCGCACCAGCGTACGCTTGCAGACCCCGCTGCTTTCGCATCTGCTCGTCAACAGCCTAAACGACGCCAAGATCATCGAGAAAGCCGGATTCGGCGAGTCCGGCGCCTGCAATGTGAACACGGTCTGCCGCGTGGCGGAGTTCGGCGCCAACTACGTCAGCGCAAAAAACGCCGTGGCGCACATGAGCTTCACCTATCCCAATGGTGCTTCGTTCATCTGCAGCGGGACGCTGCTGGCCGATACGAATACGCAGACGCAAGTCCCTTATTTCTATACTGCGCACCACTGCTTCGCTGGAGGAGAAGGTGGCGTTCCAGTCACTGCGTACCCGTCCGGTTTCCAGGCTGTGGCCAATACGCTGACCACCTACTGGAAATACGAGACCACTGCCTGCACCACCAGCGTGAACCCAGGCCGACAAACGCTTGCCGGCGGCTCCGATTATCTTTACTCCGACCCCAACACCGATGGCATGTTGCTTAGGCTGAAGGCCACTCCGCCAGCCGGCTCGGAATTCGCCGGCTGGGATTACGCCCTGCTTCCTACCTCAAGCAGTATCATCGGCATCCATCACCCAAGTGGCGACGTCAAGAAAGTCTCGTCGGGCCAGCAGTTGTCGCGTGATGCGGATCAGAACGAAGTCGCCTGGCTCAGCGGCACCACCGAGGGCGGGAGCAGTGGTTCGGGCCTGTTCACCGCCGATGCCACCGGCTACCACCTGCGTGGCGGTTTGCTCGGAGGAAGCGCGTCCTGCGCCAATACCGGCTCGCTCGAGAACGCAGGCAACCGTGACTATTACTCCCGATTCGATTTGGTTTTCCCGCATATAGCAAGCTACCTCGCCCCTGTTCCAGGCCCCCTGTTGCGCGCCAACGGCTCGCAACCGCTGATACCGCCGCGTGCGGGCGCTGCGTCCGCGGTGACGTCTTCGCCCGCACCGGCCAAAACGGCACGTCCGCCGACCCGAAATTCGCTCATTCGCGTCTGGCGTGTGGGGCCACTCGAACCCTGATAGCCGAAGCAGCGGATCGCATGCAAAGAACAAACCGGCATTGCCGGCTTGTTTTTATTCGAGAGGCAAGCGGCTATCCCGCTACTTCGGTGCCGACTTGTTCGCCATATCCTTTTCCAGTTGTTCCTGGAACTGCTCGAAAGTAATCCCCTGCGCCGCGACCTCGCTGTTGGCCGCCTCCTTCAACGCATCCGAATATTTCAGGCGCACCGGTGTGCCCTTGCTTTCATGCAACATCGCGGCGCGCTTGATCATCGCCAGCACCTGCGCCGCGCTTTCCGAGCCACCGGCGATCTGCCCGCCCATGCCCAACACCCATTCGCCGTCGCGGCGCACTATGCCGGCCAGCAGTCGCCCTTCCTGGTCGCGCAGCTCGGCGTGCGGCTCGATCGGAGTCGCGGTCGGCTTGCCGCCGATGCGCGCCTTGGCGGTGTTGCGCTTCTTCGCCTCGCGCCTGACTTTGGAGTTGATTGACATGGATTCGCTTGCGGGGAATGAGTGGGAATACGGCGGCGGCGAGTGCTGCGGACGGCATGTCAAAGCTGGTTGGGAGGCTCTACCGCGACGATCTCCTGCGGGCACGCCGGCAGCCGCTTGCAGACATTGCGCTCCCAACGCCAGAAGATCCAGCCGAGCAAGGTCAACGAGGCACTGCCCAGCGCCAGGTGGAAGGGGTTGTGGCTGAGCCAGGGCGACATCGCGCCGGACACCAGGGCCGCCACCACCAGGCTGGTGAAGGCCTGCAGAGAGGAAGAAGAGCCGCGGTGGCGCGGGTACATGTCGAGGATGGCCAGGGTCAGGATGGGGAACACCAGCGCCACGCCCACCCCGGTCAGAAACAGCGGCAGCACCGCCCACGGGATGGTGAACGGATCGGCGAAAGCGCTGTAGGCGATGTGCAACAGCGCGCCGATGCCGCCCACAGCGAAACCGATCGCGGTCAGCCGGTCGCCATCCATGCGTCCGGCGGCGCGGCCGGACAGGTAGGAACCCACCACCATGCCGCCGATGGTCGGGATGAACAGCCAGGCGAAATCGCGTTCGCCCAGGTGCAGATGCTGCATCACGAACACCGGCGCCGAGGCGATGTACAGGAACATGCCGGCGAAGTTGAACGCGCCGGCCGCGGCCAGCCGCTGGAAACGCGGATTAAGGAAGATCGCCGCGTAGTCGCGCACCAGATGACGCGCGACGAAGGGCGCGCGCGCGGAAGCGGGATTGGTTTCCGGGAACCAGAACCAGGTGGCCAGCAGGAGCACCGCCGAAAACGCGGTCAGGAACCAGAAGATCACCGGCCACTGCCCCCAACCCAGTATCCAGCCTCCGACGATGGGCGCAATCGCTGGTGCGATGCCGAACAGCATCGATACCTGACTCATCAACCGTTGCGCATCGTCGCCGTGGAAGAGATCGCGGATCGCGGCGCGTCCCACGATTTGCCCCGCACCCGCGGACAGGCCCTGCATGGCGCGGAACATCAGCAACGTCGGCAGGTCCTTGGCCAATGCGCAGCCGACCGAGGCCAGGGTGAAGACCACCATTCCCCCGACGATCACCGAGCGCCTGCCGATCGCATCGGATAGCGGCCCATGCACGATGCTCATGGCCGCATAGGCGATCAGGTAGACGCTGATGGTCTGCTGGATCGCCAGCGGCCCCGCATCGAGCTGCGCGCCCATCTGCAGGAATGCGGGAAAGATGGTGTCGATGCAGAACGGGCCGAGCATGGACAGGCCGGCGAGCAGCCAGGTGAGGCGGCGGGTTGAAACGCTGGATTTCACTGCGGAACCTTTGTCGCGGACGCCGGCCGTTGAAGTGTCGATGGCGGCGAAGGCGTGTCGATCGATTCGATCCTGGATATCGACTCGATCGGCACTATTTCCACCTGGTTCGATGCGGGCGTCCATAGGAAGACGAACGCACTGGTGGTTCCCAGCAATGTTGTCTCCGCCGACAGGGTTTCGCCGGTGGAAAGGCGAACCCTCACAAGGTGGCCCTTATCCTTGCCCTTCAGGATCGCGGCCGCCGAAGTCGCGCTATGCGAATACACCAGATGGACCGCCAGCAGCAGGAAGCCCCCCAGCAGCATGGTGTCGCTGCGAACGCCCCAGAAACTGAGCCAGCTCCGACTATCCGGAAAGAAGAACTTCCCCCACCAGTACTTGCGCCTGTATTCGGCGGCACGTTCGACATTGCGCTCCGTCCACCGCATCGGCCATGCGCTCAACCACAGTCCTAGCAGGCTTATTCCCAGGAGCAGGAAGAGCCCAGGGCGACGCAATCCGGCAACGAAGAAATCGCTGCTCTGCAAATACTGGAGGATCGGAATGTTGAACCCGCGGAAGAACCAATAGCTCGACCACAGGCCGAGGATCGAGACGAAAACGTAGGCGATGGTCACGAACAGCACCGGTTCGCGCTTGAGTACCTCCAGTAAACGCACGACGATCGAAGATCCAGATGCGGCAGGGGCCTCCGCCGCTGCTGTCGTCGCGTTCGGCGCCTCGACAAGGTCAATGTGGGGCGTATGGCGGGGCTCGACCGGCTGGGTCATGTCGTGTCGCTATGGTTTCGGCTGTTCATTTTAAGCCAATCCCCTGCATCTGGCCGGATTTGCGCCCTCTCCGTGCCTATCTCGCTGAGTCAAAGGCTATAATTCCCTCGCAGTACGCAGTGGGAGAAGCGGACCGGCCTGGAACCGGCAGGGTCCGCTGCCGAAGGCGCAACGCCCGTAATCGCTCAGGCCAGTGACCGCCGCGTGCACACACTCTGGAGAGATCGGCAGAATGCCGGCGCCGAAGGGGCAAGAAGCAGGACGGAAAACGGCAGTCGCCGTCGTCGCTTCCAAACTCTCAGGCAGAAGGACAGAGGGGCGCCCCACGTGCGGCTTCGCGCGTGCCTTATGGACGTCCCCGACATGTCAAAGACCCCCTCGCCTTCCCTGCGCGACCTTGAGCACCATTCCGCTTTCGTAGAACGCCACATTGGCCCCAACGACACCGAGATCGCGCACATGCTGCAGGTCATCGGCCATGAGTCGCTGGACGGCATGACCGACGCCATCGTGCCGGGCAACATCAAATCGCCCGCGCCGCTCGCCCTGCCCGAGGCGATCACCGAAGTCGAGGCGCTGGCCAAGATCCGCCTCATCGCCGACCGCAACGAAGTTTTCCGCAGCTTCATCGGCCAAGGTTATTACGGCACGCACACGCCGAACGTCATCCTGCGCAACATCCTGGAGAACCCGGCCTGGTACACGGCCTACACGCCGTATCAGGCGGAAATCTCGCAAGGACGCATGGAAGCGCTGATCAACTTCCAGACCCTGGTCGCCGACCTTACCGGCATGGAAATCGCCAACGCCTCGCTGCTGGACGAAGCCACCGCCGCCGCCGAAGCGATGACGCTGGCCAAGCGTTCGGCCAAATCGAAATCGAACGTGTTCTTCGTCTCCAACAACGTGCACCCGCAGACGCTGGAAGTCCTGCGCACGCGCGCCGAACCGATGGGCATCGAACTGCATGTCGGCGACGACAGCGAAGCGCTCACGCTCGACAGCTACGGCGTGCTGCTGCAATACCCGGACACTTTCGGACGCATCGGTGACCACCAGGCGCTGGCCGAGGCCGTGCATGCGCGCAACGGCATCGTCGCCGTCGCCGCCGACCTGCTGGCGCTGACCCTGGTCAAGTCGCCCGGCGAATGGGGCGCCGACATCGTGGTCGGCAACAGCCAGCGTTTCGGCGTGCCCTACGGTTTCGGCGGCCCGCATGCCGCCTTCATGGCCTGCCGCGACGCCTACAAGCGCTCCATGCCTGGCCGCCTGATCGGCGTGTCGGTGGATGCCGAAGGCAAGCCCGCCTACCGCCTCACCCTGCAGACCCGCGAGCAGCACATCCGCCGCGAGAAGGCCACTTCCAACATCTGCACCGCGCAGGTATTGCTCGCCGTGATGGCCAGCATGTACGCGGTCTACCACGGCCCGGAAGGCCTGACCCGCATCGCCCGTCGCACGCACCGGCTGGCGACGCTGCTGGCTGCCGCGCTGCGCGATGCCGGCATCGAGGTAGGCGACGGTTTCTTCGACACCCTGCACGTCACCGGCGTGGACGCGGCTGCGCTGCACGCCAAAGCCGACGCGGCGCGCATCAACCTGCGTGGTATCGATGCGCGCAGCGTCGGCATCAGCCTGGACGAAACCAGCACGCGCGAGGACGTCGTCGCACTGGCGCAACTGTTCGGCGCCGCCATTACCGATATCGACGCGCTGGATGCGAAGAGCCGGGAGGCCCTGCCCGCTTCGTTGCTGCGCACCAGCTCCTTCCTGACCCACCCCGTATTCAACACCCACCACAGCGAACACGAAATGCTGCGCTACATGCGTTCGCTGGCCGACAAGGACCTGGCCATGGATCGCACCATGATCCCGCTGGGTTCCTGCACCATGAAGCTCAACGCCACCGCGGAAATGATCCCGGTCACCTGGCCGGAGTTCGGCGGTATCCATCCGCTCGCGCCGGCTACGCAGACCACCGGCTATAAGCAGCTGATCGACGAACTGGAAGCCATGTTGGTGGAATGCACCGGCTACGACGCGGTCAGCCTGCAGCCCAACTCCGGCGCGCAGGGCGAATACGCCGGCCTGCTGGCGATCCGCGCCTATCACCGTTCGCGCAACGAAGGCCATCGCGACATCTGCCTGATCCCCGAGTCCGCGCACGGCACCAACCCCGCCTCTGCGCAGATGTGCGGCATGCAGGTGGTGGTGACCAAGTGCGACGCCAACGGCAATGTCGACGTCGAAGACATCCGCAAGCAGGCGGAGAAATATTCCGGCCGCCTAGCCGCGCTGATGATCACCTACCCCTCCACGCACGGCGTGTTCGAGGAGGACATCGTCGCCATCTGCGAAATCGTGCACGCGCACGGCGGCCAGGTGTACACCGACGGCGCCAACATGAACGCGCTGGTCGGCGTGGCCAAGCCCGGCAAGTGGGGTTCGGACGTCTCTCATCTCAACCTGCACAAGACCTTCTGCATTCCGCACGGCGGCGGCGGGCCGGGCGTTGGCCCGTGCGCGGTGAAGTCGCATCTGGCCCCGTTCCTGCCACGAGAATTAGCCCTTCCCCCGCTTGCGGGGGAAGGTGCCCGCAGGGCGGATGGGGGCGCTCTTCGCAATGAAGTCGGCATGGTCTCCGCCGCGAGCTTCGGCAGCGCCTCGATCCTGCCGATCTCATGGATGTACATCACCCTGATGGGCACGGCCGGCCTGCGCAAGGCCACCCAGGTCGCGTTGCTCAACGCCAACTACATCGCCCGCAAGCTCGCGCCGCATTACCAGACGCTGTACACCGGCCGCAACGGGCTGGTGGCGCACGAGTGCATCCTGGACTTGCGCCCGCTGAAGGACGCCACCGGCATCGGCGCCGAGGACGTGGCCAAGCGTCTGATCGATTTCGGCTTCCATGCGCCCACGTTGAGCTTCCCGGTCGCCGGCACGCTGATGGTGGAACCGACCGAAAGCGAATCGCAGCACGAACTCGACCGTTTCATCGACGCCATGATCGCGATCCGCGACGAGATTCGCGCCGTGGAAGACGGCCGCCTGGACCGCGAGGACAATCCGCTCAAGCACGCGCCGCATACGGCGACCATGGTCATGGCCAGCGAATGGACGCATGCGTATCCGCGCGAACTGGCCGCCTTCCCGTTGGCTACGCTGAAGCTGCAGAAGTACTGGTCGCCGGTCGCGCGCGTGGACAACGTGCATGGCGATAAGAACGTGTTCTGCAGCTGCATCCCGATCAACGATTTCGCCGGCGAGATCGAGGCCTTCAGCGAACCGGACGTGATGTAGGATCATTCTTTCGCGCAGTGAAAAAGGACCCCGCAGCGCGGGGTCTTTTTTGCCGCTGATTTTTGCCGTTGATTCTCGCTGTTGTTTGCCTCCTCCCTTGCGCGCAGCGCAGGGGAGGATTGAGGAGGGGTGCTCTTGATTTTGATCTTGCCTTCCCCCAATCGGCATGCAACTCAATTCCAATGCGAACAGTAGCCCTCCCCTGCCCGCGCGCAAGAGAGGGGTCAGCATCCAGCGACTTGATGATCTACCGGCTTGGTCAGGAAGTGTTGGCCCCATGCCGGCCGCACCGTGATCGCAGGCGGAAACCACGCCGCTGATTTACGATGCCACCCAACGCAAGGATCGAGTCGAACCCATGAGCCGGGACCTAGACGAACTGCAAGCCGCCCAACGCGCGTTCGCGCAGGAACGGGATTGGGGACAGTTCCACACGCCGAAGAACCTGGCCTCCGCCCTTGCCGTGGAAGCGGCCGAGTTGCTCGAGCATTTCCAGTGGCTCACCGAAGAGCAAAGCCGCACCTTGCCGGACGACAAGCGCGTGCAGGTCGGCGAGGAGATCGCCGATGTACTGCTCTACCTGTTGCAGCTGTCGGACAAGCTGCAGATCGATGTGATGGAAGCGGCCTGGCGCAAGATCGGACTCAACGCGGAGAAATATCCGGTCGACCGTTCGAAGGGAAGCATCAGGAAATACAGCGATATTTAGCGTCGGGGGGCGAGCGGCAGCCACCGCCCCGCGCCTACGGCCGGATCTTGAAACCCGGGTTTTCGTTGATGGTGCCGTCGGCTTCCAGCACCGCGAAACGCACGCCGTCGCGGTGGAACACGATCGGGATCGGCGCCATGAACATGGGGCGGCGCACGAAGCGCAATCTCCAATGGAATTGCTCCATCGTGTGCAGCGTCTCGAGTTGTTGCGGCGTCAACCCTGCCTTCAACTCGGATGTATCTTCCTGGATGATCGAACTGCGCCGCTCGCGTTCGGACATGGTGGGCTCCGTTGTACGACCGCACGATTGTGCCCAAGGTTTTTCCCGGATCGCGTGAAAAGGAAGCATTGCGGATGCGGATAGCGGCAAAATGCGCACGGCATCACAGGCTGGCGCGGCGCGGGTGGCGGGCTATCGCGATGTGCGCACTGCGAGACACCGCAAGACGATGGGTGCGTGCATAGCCCGTTCACCTGGCCGTACACCGGACGTTAAGCGCGTCGACGTCGTTCGCGCGCAATGCGGAGCCGGTCGTCCGTCAGCGACTCGCCGACGAAATCCACCCGGCTCGGGAGTTGGAGCCTCCACAGGGCGCCTTTACGGGGTTTTCTGGCCTATTGGCCCGGATCAAGGGGGTCCCCGGCTGAAGGCGGCGATACCGCCGGTCTCCTGCCCGCCTTGCGTCGCAACAAACAGCGTATGGTGGGGAAATGATGCATCAGTTCCTCACCGCCAACCGGGCCGAGTTGATCGCGCGCTGCCGGGCCAAAGTCGCGCTACGCGCGCCGCCAGGCGTGCCGGAGGAAGAACTGGCGCACGGCGTAAGCATCTTCCTGGACCAGCTGATCAAGACCCTGATCGTCGAGCAGACCGCCAGTCCGCTGCAGAGCCGCCGCGTCTCCGGCCCTTCGGGCGGCGGCAGACCGGCGCTCTCGGAAATCGGCGAATCGGCGACCCTGCACGGCAAGGAATTGCAGGAGCACGGGTTCACCGTCGAAGAAGTGGTGCACGACTACGGCGATCTGTGCCAATCCATCTCCGACCTGGCCGTGGAAACCGACGCGCCCATCGGCGTGGACGAGTTCCGCACCCTCAACCGCTGCCTGGACAACGCCATCGCCAGTGCGGTGACCGAATTCGGTTACCAGCGCGACTTCAACGTCGCCGACAGGCAGACCGTGGCGCTGAACGAACGCCTGGGCTTCTTCGCCCATGAGCTGCGCAACCAATTGTGCACGGCCACGCTGGCGCTTTCCATCATCAAACAGGGCAACGTAGGCCTGGGCGGCGCCACCGGCGGCGTGCTCGACCGCGCGCTGGTGGGCCTGAGCAATCTCATCGATCGTTCGCTGGCCGAAGTACGCATGACCGCGGGCATGCCGTTACAGCATCAGCTGTACTCGCTGGCCGACTTCATCGCCGAGATCAAACTCTCCGCTTCGCTGGAAGCGGATGTGAAGGATTGCGTGTTGGTCGTATCGGACGTGGACCCGCTATTGGCCGTGGACGTGGATCGCGACCTGTTGCTGTCGGCGGTAGGCAATCTGCTGCAGAACGCGTTCAAGTTCACCCATCTACACACCGAGGTGACCCTGAACGCCTACGCCCTGGCCGACCGCATCCTGATCGATGTGCTGGACCATTGCGGCGGCTTGTCGCCGGGCAGCGCCGAAAACATGTTCGTGCCCTTCGTGCAGGAAGGCGAAGACCGCAGCGGCCTGGGCCTTGGGCTGTCGATCGCGCGCCGCAGCGTGGAAGCGAACGGTGGCGTGCTGAGCGTGCGCAATCTGGCTGGCTCGGGCTGCGTGTTCACCATCGACCTGCCGCGGCATTCGCTGGTCGAAGGCGCTCCTCCGCTGCCACAGGCTGCGTGACCCGCTCCGCCCCTCGCCGCTATGGCAGCGGCGAGGGGCAGACGCTATTCAATGCACCAGAGTCTGGATCGCATGCGCGGGGATCTTCACCTGCGCCGAGTCCGAACCCACGTAGTAGTTGTACGCGATCTCCTTGTCGGTCGGATTCATGACCACCGTCGCCAGCTTGTTGTCCTCATTGAGGAAGGACGTGGCCAGCAGCGTGCTGCGGCTGCTGGCCGCGCCGACGCGCCGCGCGTTGGGGCGGATGAACTTGGAGAAATGGCCGATGTAGTAGTAGCTCGGCGTGTAGATCAGTTCGCCGGTATTGGTATCAGCGTGGATCGGCGCGAAGCACAGGTTGCCCACGTGGTTCGGGCCGCCGGTTTCGTCCAGCAGGATGTTCCAGTCGGTCCAGCCCACCGCGCCGTTGTTGAGGTCGTTGATCATGGCGCTGCCGTAGCGCTCGGCATTGGGCCAGTACTGATAACGCGAGGCGTCGAATTTCTCCACCGTCGCTTCGGTCAGCAGCAGCGGCTTATCCGGATAGGCTTCGGCCACGGCGGCGACATTACGGTACATCGGCTCGAAGCCGGCCCAGGTCTCGTACCAGTGGAAGCCCATGCCCCAGGCGTATTTCGCCGCCTCCGGATCGTCGAAGATCACCCGCGCGCGGTAGGCCATCATGTCGCGGTTGTGGTCCCAGACCACGATCTTCTTGTCGGCGTAGCCGGCCTTGTGCATGGCCGGGCCCAGGTGGTTCTTCAGGAAGTCGCGCTCTTCCTCGGCGGTGTACAGCATCGACTCCCAGGTCTGCGTGGCCATGGGTTCGTTCTGCACGGTGATGCCCCAGATCGGGATGCCTTCCTTCTCGTAGGCGGCGATGAACTTGGTGAAGTACTTGGCCCAGGCCTCGTTGTATTCCGGCAGCAGCGCTCCGCCCTTCAGCATGTTGTTGGTGGTCTTCATGAAGGCCGGCGCGCTCCACGGACTGGCGAACAGGGTCAGCTTGCCGCCCGCCGCGGCGATGGCCTGTTTGATCAGCGGGATGCGCGCCTTGCGGTCGTGATCGATGGAGAAAGTGGACAGCGTTTTGTCGCCTTCCTCGATGTAGGTATAGCTGGCGCTGCTGAAATCCGAACTGTGGATGGTGGTGCGCGCCAGGGAATAGCCGATGCCGTTCTCCTTGTCGTAATAGGCCTTGAGGAATTCGGCCTGGCGGGCGGAATCCAGTTTGGCGAACACTTCGGCGCTGGAATCGGTGATGGCGCCGCCGATGCCCAGCACCGACTGGTAGCGCTTGTCGGGATCGACGAAGATCGAATTCTCCACCTCGACCAGTTTGTGCCCGGGCTGCAGCGTGGCCGTGCCGCTCTTGCTGAGCCGCTGCTCCGAGCCCTGCGCGCTGGTGTAGATGGCGACGGTGTTGCCGTTGCTGGAGAATTTCTTCATGGGAGTTTCGGCGGCGTAACTGGAGGAATGAGCCATGAGCACGGCCAGCATTGCCGTTGCTGGCGGAGAAAGGAAATTCTTCATCGATTGCCTCGTGGTCGGGTGGGTCTGGCGGGCATCAGGGTACTTGCTCCGGCGCCGATTGGGTTTCCTGTTCGCGGTCGGGCGCCGCGAGGCCGGCGATCACCGAACTGTCGCGGCCTTTGTTCTTGGCCTGGTACAGCGCTTCGTCGGCCAGCGAAAACCATTCCTGCCAGCGCACTTCGTCGCCGACCATCGCGCCGCCCAGCGATACCGTGATTCTGCCGCCGGGTCCGCGCAGCGCGCTGCGCACCGCCTGGCGCAGGCGCTCGCCGGCGGCCCGCAGGTCTTCATGGCTGTCGACTTCCAGCAACACCACGAACTCTTCGCCGCCGAAGCGGAAGACCTTGTCGTGCCTGCGCATTTCGAACTTGAGAATGGCGGCCAGATCGGCGATGGCGGCATCGCCCGCCGCATGGCCATGGGTGTCGTTGACTTCCTTGAAGTGATCGATGTCCGCGATCAACAAACCGTGGTTGCGCTTGCCGATGCGCTGCAGGGCCACGGCTTCCTCGAGCGCCGATTCCATCATGCGTCGGTTCGGCAGACCGGTCAGCGCGTCCAACGAGGCCAGTTTTTCCAGCACCTGATGGTCGCTGCTGACGCGCAGGCCGAACAGGTAGGCGAACAGGGTGACCAGCGCCGCGGCCACGGAGGCGGACATGCGATCGATCGGCAGCGCGAACAGATGCGGCTGCAATAGCAGGACGAAGGTCAGCAGCAGATTGAAGGCCAGCGCCTGACGCGGCCCGGCGATGAAGAAGTTGGTCATCAGCACCAGATAGACCCAGGGCAACGATGCGGGCCCGATGACGTAGCAGGCGACGGCGCAGCCCAGGCTGTTGGTGGCGCACATGAACGCGCCCGGGCCGGCCGCATTACCGGTGCGCATGGCATAGAACACCGGCGCGCAGATCAGCACGACGATGCTGAAGTCGATGGACGCGGCGGCCCACTGGCCATGCAGTGCGCGGTAGGCGGCGAAGAGCGCGAGCGTGAAAGCGGTGGTCAGGCCCAACAGAACGATGATGCCGAGTTGGGAATTGCGCTGTAGCCGTTTGAGCAAGGCGTTCAATCCTCTGCATGCGGCGCAGGCGGGTGCCAGGACGCGTCCATTAGGGAGCGGAGCAATGCTAGTGGGCACGGGGTTGCCTGGCAGTGAACCCCTCCACACCCAGGCGAATGCAGCGCAACCCCCTGATTCCACCCGAGCTTATCGACAGCCGGGCTTGGCAACAAGCCGACCTATGGCGTACCCGGGCTGCGAAATCGGGGTCGCGCAAAGCGCCCAGCTTTCCGCCTGAGGCGGATCCGGATGTTGGTGCGATGCCGCAAAAAGATTTGGAGTTGGGTCCAAATCAGCGCAACACCCGTCACCCCGGTGGCGCATCCGGCGGAGGCTGCAGCTCCGTCTTCACTTCCTCCAACTCGGCGATGACGGTTTCCAGGGCGTCGTGAAATTCGCTCTGGCGCATCATCAAGTTTTCGATCTTGCCGGCCTGCTTTAGCTTGGACAGCTCGCCATCGAACATCAGCCACTGGGTGGTCAGCAATTCGACGTTGTTCTTGGAGTAGTGCCGCATCTCCTTGAGCTGCGACAGCGTATCGGCAACGTGATCGAGCGGGGTCTTGGGATTTTCCTCGGACATGGCGCGCTCCTGGCTGGGAAAGGCGAATACCTGGGATGCTACCCGTACAGGGTGAAGGCCGATGTCACGGTGAAATACGAGCGTTCATAAAGCCTGCCTCTGCGGCTACCATTCCTGCACCCCACCGGAGAGAGAACGCGTATGACCCAGGGCACCCAGCATTCGGCCGACGATCCACGCAACGCCGACATCCTGATTTCCATCAACGGCGCGATGAAGCACCGCAGCGAGGCGATGGTGTCGGTGTTCGACAGCGGCTTCGTGCTGGGAGACGGAGTGTGGGAAGGCTTCCGCGTGATGGGCGGGCATCCGCTGTTCCTGGAAGCGCACCTGGACCGCTTGTACGAAGGCGCCAAAGCGATCCTGCTGGACATCGGCCTGAGCCGCGAGCAACTGACCCGCGCGCTGTACGCCGCCCTGGACGCCAACGGCATGCACGGCGATGGCGTGCACGTACGGCTGATGGTCACCCGCGGGGTGAAGAGCACGCCCTACCAGGACCCGCGCGTCACCGTGGGCCCGGCCACCGTGGTCATCATTCCCGAATACAAGACCGCCTCCACCGACACCGCCTCGCGCGGCCTGTCGCTGTACACCGTGCACGTGCGCCGCGGCTATCCCGACGTGCAGGACCCCAAGCTCAACTCGCACAGCAAGCTCAACTGTATTACCGCCTGCATCCAGGCCTACGGCGCGGGCGCGGACGAGGCGCTGATGCTGGACCCGCACGGCTTCGTCGCCACCTGCAATTCCACCCACTTCTTCATCGTGCGCAAGGGCGAGGTGTGGACCTCGACCGGCCAGTACTGCCTGGGCGGCATCACCCGCGCCAACATCATCACGGTGTGCCGTCAGAACGGCATTCCGGTGTTCGAGAAATCGTTCAGCCTTACCGATGTCTACGGCGCCGACGAGGCCTTCGTCACCGGCACCTTCGGCGGCGTGGTGCCGGTGCATACGGTGGACCACCGCAGCATCGGCAACGAGCCGCGCGGCGAGGATGCGCGCGGGCCGATGGTGCAGCGCCTGCAGTCCTTGTACCGCGCGTTCGCGGCGGCGGACGTGGCTGCGCGCGCGCGTCCGGTATGAGTGGGTCCGCGGAGGTGGTCCGCGTGGCCATGTGGTCGGGGCCGCGCAATATTTCCACGGCGATGATGCGGGCCTGGGAAAACCGGGGCGATTGCGCGGTCAGCGACGAGCCGCTGTATGCGCATTATCTGGACCGTACCGGGTTGGATCATCCGGCGCGCGAGGAAGTGATCGCCGATGGCGACACCGACTGGCGGCGGGTGGTGGATGCGTTGTTGGGTCCTGCGCCCGGCGGAGCGGCGGTGTGGTACCAGAAGCACATGACCCACCATCTGTTGCCGCATATGGACCACGAATGGATCGTGGGGTTGCGCAACGTGCTGTTGATCCGCGATCCGCGCGAAGTGGTGGCGTCGTATGTGAAGTCGCGCGCGACGGTCGCCGCCGACGATATCGGTTTGCCGCAGCAGGTGGCGCTGTACGACGAGCTGTGCGCGGCCGGTTCGCCGCCGCCGATCCTGGATGCGGGAGATTTCCTGCGCGCGCCGGAGCCGCATCTGCATGCGTTGTGCGATTGGCTGGGCATCCCTTTCACCGAGCGCATGCTGCGTTGGCCGCCGGGCCGGCGCGATAGCGACGGTATCTGGGCGCCACACTGGTATGCGCAGGTGTGGGAGTCCACGGGCTTCGAAGCGCCAATGGAGAAGGAGATCAGTCTGTCCGGTGCGGCGGCGGAAGTCGCGGAGGAATGCCGGCCGCATTTCGAGCGCTTGCATGGATTGCGGATGCGGATGGGTTAGCGACGGAGCGCCGCCGGTTTGTCAGCTTCACTCGGCGATACCCGCAGCAGGTCTATCCTGCGGTTATGTCCGCCTCGCCACTGCCTACCGAGCATGAACTAATCGAACGCAACCGCCGCTTCTACGATGGGCTGTGGCGCGGCGCGCAGTTGACCGAACCCCAGCGTTTCAACACCTGGCCGCTGGTCGCGCGGCTGATTGCCGGCGCCACGCAGCGGCTCGAAGTGGCGCCCGGCCTGCGACCGCGATTCCCGCTTAAGGGCACCCACTTCGTGGACATCAGTGCGCCCGCGCTGCAGCGCCTGCAAGCCGGCGGCGCCAATGCCTTGCAGGGCCACGTGACCGCGCTGCCGTTCCCGGATGCCACCTTCGATGCCGTTTGCGCGCTGGACATCATCGAACACGTGGTGGACGACGAAGGCGCGCTCGCCGAACTTTCCCGCGTGGCCAAATCCGGTGCGGCGGTGCTGTTGTCGGCGCCGTTGCATCCGGCCAGTTGGACCGCGTTCGACGACTTCGTCGGCCATTACCGTCGTTACGAACCGGAACACCTGCTGGCGAAGCTCCGCGCGCACGGTCTCACTCTGGAACACAGCGCGATCTACGGGATGCAACCGAAGTCTTCGAGGCTGCTGGATGTGGGCATGTGGTTCCTCACCCATCGGCGCCGGCAGGCGATGTGGTGGTACAACCGCACGCTGCCATTATTCGTGCGCTTCCAGAAACCGCTGGCGTTGGTGCCGGGCATGGTCGGCACCGCGCAGGTGGATGAGGTGTTGCTGATCTGCCGCAGGGATTGATCGTCGGCGATTTTTCAACAGCGAAGAGGTCATCGCCTGCGGCGGTTCCGCTCTGCCCCGCCTCCCTTAAGCTAAGCGACCCCAGGGGGAAAAAGGCGCCATTTCGCTTGTTTCCAGGTGATGCCGTGCCGTGTTCAGCTGTCTTGCACACGCGGTGGCTACACTCGGGCGGTCCTTGAAAACCGGATATTCCCCCATGTCGTCCGCCAACTTGTTCTTCCGATCCATCACGCTCGCTCTCGTCCTGACGGCATCGCTGGCCGCTTGCGGCTCGCACCGGACTAAGGAGGAGCCGCCGCCCTTGGGCGAGACCTTCGGTGCCGAAGACACCTATTCGCGTACTTACGCGGTGGCGCCGGCCACTGCCTGCGAAGCTACGCGGCGCGCGCTACTGGGACAGGGCTATGTGATCGGCAAGATGGCTCCAGAGGCGGTGGAGGCGATCAAGAATTTCCAACCCCAGGCTGAGGTGCACACGCAGCTCAAGGTGCTCACGACCTGCGTGTCGCGGGCCGACGGTGGTTCGATCGTCTTCATTAACGCCGTGCAGGACCTTTACGCCCTCAAGTCGCAGTCCAATTCCGCCAGCGTCGGCGTGAGCATGATCGGCTCGGTGTCGCTGCCGATCCCCATCGGCGCCAGCAATGCCAACCTGGTGCGGGTGGGCAGCAATACCGTGCAGAACCAGGACTTCTACCGCCGCCTATTCGACCGCGTGGCGTTTTACCTGCCCGGCACCCCGGCCAACGCACCGCCCCCGCCGGAGCCGGAGGGCCCGCCCGATCCGGTTACGCAGAAACAGTAAAGGCGGCACAGATAAAGAAGTTCTTACCGGTTCGAGCATTTCGCCGAACCGACGGGCAAGATCGGCAGACAACGTTCTGAGTCTGCCTATGTGGCGATAAAAGCCTTTAGTGTCAGTAACTTGGCCGAGGGCGAGAAATTTGCTTGACTTTAATTTAGATGTTTAGCTAAATAGCGACAATGAACACCGTCTTCAAAGCTCTGGCCGACCCTACCCGCCGCAAGGTGCTGGAGCTGCTCCGCCAGCGTCCGATGACCGCCGGGGAGCTATCGGAACATTTCCCGGTCTCGCGGCCGACCATGTCCGCGCATTTTGCGGTACTGCGCGAGGCAGACCTGATCGAGTCCAACAAGATCGGCACCACCATCCTCTATCAGTTGAAGTTGTCGGTGCTGGAGGACGCGCTGCTGAGCTTCACCCAGTTGTTCGGCATCGGCGCCGGAGAGAGAGCGCCAGCGGACTCCGCTGGCGAGGCCAAGCCCAAACAAGCCCGTGCAGGAGTCGACGAATGAACGAGAACCCCGTTGCCCAAGCAAAGAAACAGATCTTCTTTTCCCTCAAGCTGGCGGCCGTAATGATCGGAACCGGCCTGCTGCTTTCCCTGGCCCGCAAGCAGGGATTGATCGACGGAGAACTGGTCGAGCGTGCCATGGGCGTCGCCATCGGTCTGGCCCTTGCGGCCTACGGCAATGCCATGCCGAAGATGTTGTACGGACCACCGCCCCGCTCCATCCACCACGCGACCTTGGCGCAAGCGTCGGTGCGCGTCGGCGGTTGGACCATGACGCTGGCATTCCTTGTGTGGGCCGCGCTATGGGCATTCGCGCCTAGGGATCTCATCGTCACAGGCTCGCTGGCTGTGGTCGGCGCCAGCGCCACGATCATCCTCGGCTACACGGTGTGGAAGTACGTCGCCAGCCGCGCGTCGCGGAGCGACTGAACCGGGCATCCAAAGTGTCCGCAGGATTTTACCGCTCGAGCGGGCTGTTCAGCCCTAATCGGAATCAGTGGGCAGCTACGCCTGAATTCGAAAGGACCTTGTGGTTCGACTGAATCGCCTTCGTTTCCCTTTCGCGCATGGGGCCGCCAATTGCCGCTCGGATCTGGCCATCCGAGTGGCAGGTAGTTTCGAGAACACCAGCGATACGGACACGCCATGCACTGGCGTGGACACGCAGGTCAATCCGATTCTTGGCCTTGTGCGGACTGCTTATCGAAGACAAGAACGCCGCCGCCCGCGATGATCGCCAGGCTCTGTACGCGGTGCATCGCTTCGCGATTGAATGCGATCTGCAATGTCCCGGCCGGAATGTAGGAATCGGGGGCCACGAATCGGTTGCTGCTCACCGGCTTGAGCGGCCTGCGCTTGCCCTTCGCCTGCAGCTCCAGTCCATCGGAAGTACGGAGCACGGCGAGATCCTGGATATCAAAACCGGTGTCCAGGATCCCCATCAGCTCGGAACTCTGGCCCGCTCGCCGCTGGTATGCGCCGACGAATTCGTCGAGCAGACCCACGGCGGTGACGGGACTTATTTTCACCGACCAGTCGCCAGCCCACTCCAGCGCGTCGGACACGGCATTGCGTATCTCATCGCCCAGGACATCGCCATTGGCGCCATTGGCGACGATCACCAGACCATCGCCGCTGTCGAGGTTGCCCTCGAGATAGGCTTTGTAACTGTCGTTCGCCCCAGCATGGTGGAAGATGCGCGCGCTGCCTTCGCCGGCCAGACGTGGTCCGAGGCCGAATGTGCCTGGGGAAACCGCGGTCATCATGTCTATCGCCAACGCTTGCGGAAGAAAGCCGCCGGACTTGCGATAGCTGGCGCAGAGCGCTTCGACCAGCCGGGCCAGATCATGGGCCGAAGTCCAGAGCCCGGAGGGAGCGAGTTCGGGAAAGCTCTGCCATCCACGAGGAAGCGCCACGGGCGTGCCGGAACCGTCATGAGCGTGGGCGATATCGGCAGTGGTAACCGAAGGGGCCGCATCGAACCGGCTACGGTTCATGCCCAGCGGGGCGAACAGATACCGGCGCGCCAACGCGTCGAAAGTCTGCCCCATCGCATCTTCGATGACGGCCTGCGCCACCAGGTAGCCGCCACCCGAGTAACGGGACCGG
The DNA here is from genome assembly GCF_031455975.1 of Pseudoxanthomonas sacheonensis. GTDB lineage: Bacteria > Pseudomonadota > Gammaproteobacteria > Xanthomonadales > Xanthomonadaceae > Pseudoxanthomonas_A > Pseudoxanthomonas_A sacheonensis_A. The sequence continues at coordinate 278,174 of NZ_JAVDTT010000003.1, forward strand.
CTTCCCGCCCGGTCGATCCGTTGCAACGGTTTGTTCATGGCGGGTGGCGTGCCGTTCAACGTTTGCACAAGCGACGGCAACGGCGCGGACGGTTCCACATCCTTGAACCCGTGGACATTGAAGCCGGCCGTATGCGATAGCAGCATCCGCAGGCTGATGTCGCCCACATCGCCTTCCGGTCCTTGCGGAAGACGCCAGCGACGCAGCCAGCGATCGACGCCTTGATCGAGATCGAGCTTGCCCAGCGCGACGAGTTTCAGGCAAAGCGCCGCGGTCGCGACCTTGCTCACCGAACCGACTGAAAACAGAGTGTCGGGTCCTACGGGAAAATCATGTCCGGCCAGCCTTGAACCATAGCCTTTCAGGCTCATCGCCCGTCCATCGCGCAGAACCGCCACGGCCACGCCTGGCACGCCGTGGTGGGCCATGCGCTGGGTGAGTTCCCAATGTTCGTTCCCCGAGTGGACCGTGGGCCGCAGTAGCGATTCGAAGGAGACGTGCGAGATCTGGGCTTGCGCCCGTCCGGCGGACGGCAAGGCAAGCAAGGGAAGCGAAAGGCTGCCAAGCAGCAGTTGACGGCGATTGATTACAGGCACGTGTTGCCCTCCATTGACTGGTTGGCAGCGCCCGCCGGAGGGGTATCGCAGAACGTTGGCCCGGTGCCCTAGCCAGCGTTGAAGCAAAAAAACGTCGGGACCAATCCTACAGGAAGGCAATCTTCCTCATCAAACCTGCTTGGGAAATAGGGTTTGGAAACAGGGGTCGGAAACAGGGGGCGGAGTACGTTTCTAAAAAATACTCCGACCCCTACTTTTCATTCGCCGGTGGGAATGGCGGCCGGGTCCATCCAGAACGCTCCCCAGACGTGGCCGTCGGGGTCGGCCACATCGCGGCCGTACATGAAACCGAGGTCCTGTATCGGATTGATGTCGCCGGTTCCCCCGTTGGCCGCGGCGGCGGCGTTGAAGGCATCGACGGCGTCGCGGTCGTCGAAAGAAAGCGCGTTGGAAACTTCGCTGGAAGTGTTGGGCGGAATGGGGCGGGTGGTGAAGCTCTTCCACTTTTCGTGGGTCAACAGCATGACGTGGATCGTATCGCTCCAGACCATGCAGGCGGCGGTGGCGTCGGTGAAGTGCGGGTTGTTGTGGAAACCCAGGGCCTCGTAGAACTTCATGGAGGCGGCAAGGTCGGCGACGGGAAGGTTGACGAAGATCATGCGTGGCATTGGTGCGGTCCTGGTGGGTGGGTATATACCGGCGACGAGCGAGAGTGGTGGAAATCGACAAGCGCGTGGCACGCCACGCATAGCCTTCATGGCTGACGTCGATGGGGTCTTACGCCTGATTCCTTGCGGCCGGCTCTGGCCGGCTTATTCCGCCGCTTCGGGCGCGCCCATGTTGCCCTTGCTGTACATGCCCGAGCGGTCGAAGCAGCAGGCCCGGCGGTTGCCGCAGGCCAGCTTGTCGCAGGCCACGTCGATGCGCTTCACGCGCGTCTCGGCCTTCTTGCCGGAGGTGATCCAGTGGATCCAGTCGCGCCGCGCGACGGGGGTAATCTCGGCCCAGGTCGCCTTCGCGGCGGCGTTGGCCGCCAGCGCCTGCTTCAGGTCGGCGGGCACTTTGGGTTCCGGCTCTTCTGCCACCGGCGCGATTTCGAGCGCGATGGTATCGCCCGCCGCGACGCCGGCGGCTTCGCGCACCGCCTTCTCTAGCTTGAACCAGTGGCTGCCCTGCCCGTCGGGCTCCAGCGTGGCCTGGAAGGGCTGGCCCTCCAGGATGCCGTCGACGGTGACCATACTTCGTGTCGGCAGCTTCTTGCTTGCGGCCGCAGGCAGGACCACGAAGGTCCACGCCGCGCCCTTCGGCGTCAGAGGACGCGACAGCTTCGCTTTGAACTTGATCGGAGCGGTGAGCTTGGCCATGGCGGAAAGGTAACACCGGTGACGACCAGGATTCCAGGGAACGGCGATTCCGTCGCGCTTACTCGGGAGCTGCGCTGGCTATAGCTCGGATACGACCTCGCCTGGGGCATCGCCCCAGGTGGAATGGAACGTGTCGTAGCGTTCCGCTTCTACAGCGGCAAAAACGTATATACCGCGTCGTACGGATATCTGCCGTTGGTGCGTTCGGAATGGACGTGCAGTCCATCGTCCTTCAAGGCGCCTTCCATCTTGAACGCGCCGAACGCGGCCTTGAGTCGCGCGCTGAACGCATTCGCGCCGGGTTTGTAACTTCCTTTAACGACGAAGCTATCGCCGGCGATAAAGGTGTCCATCACCGCACGCGCCGGGAAGCGTCCGCCGATGCTTTGCCAGAGGATCTTGCCATCGGCGGTGAAGCACAGGTAGCTCCAGCTTTTCTCCGTACTCGATTCGTAGACGCCGTCGAAGCGCACGCCGGATTTGCATTGAATGGGGGCGCCGGGCTCAGGGGCGGCCATCGCCGGAACGCCGGCTTCGCCGCCATCGGCGAGATACAGCACATGGCCTTCCGGATCGAAGACATGCACGCCGTGATGCTTGGCGATCGCGCGTAGCTGCTGCAGCCGCTCGGCGTCGAATTCGCTGAGTTCGAATGTCATCGCTAGCATCGATCCCGCGGGTCGGTTGTGGCTAAAGTCCTCATGCCAGACGACGCCCTTTGACCCATCCTCCGGCCAAGTCTGCAACAGGCGCACGAAGAAGGTCGCGATGCGCGCGGTCGGCGCGTCCTTGCTGTCTTGCCATTTTTCGACGAAATCCGCGGCCGCATCCGCGTTCTTCACTTGCGGCGCATCAATCGCGTACAGAATTGCTTCGCTCATCGCTACTCCTGCCAGTTAAAAATCTAACGCCGGTGTCGGTGAGGCCTAACGCCTGAGTTAAGCCGCTCGGCCGGTACCCGCATCAAGTCTGTCGCCGCCCAACCCCTGAGCCGGAACACTACAATAGAACCTGGCTACTCCGGCAGATTCGAACGAATCAGGTCCACGGTTTCAGTGAGCTGCTTGGCGGAAACTTGAACTCGTTCTCGACGCTGCGCATCCCCGCTTGGATCGTGCGAGGTGCCTCTTTCGCGTCCGGCGCCATCGAAGGTCGCGAGTTGGGGCGGGCCTATACCCCAATCACTGCCCTTCTGTCGGGGCACGACATGGAAATGGAAGTGCGGTGTTTCCTGTCCGCTATAGACCCCGTTGTTCTGGAACGTAAGTATTCCGAGGGGCCGATAGGTTTTGACCAGCGCCTCTGCGACTCTCTTGGCCGAGACTATTATGGCCCCGCACTCTTGGTCAGAAAGATCGAGCAGCGTCGCGACGTGCCGACGCGTGATCACGCAGCACTGGCCAACTTCGAATTGCCACGGATTGATCACGGTCAAGGTGTGTTCGCTTTCGTCTATGATCTTCCATCTTTCTTCGCGACCCGCTACACAAAGGTCGCACGGATCTCTTATGGGGAGTTCGATCATTGGTCCTCTCCGATTAAGCGGGTTGCGCCAAGCGGCCTAGCGCCTGACACAGCCGACCCGCGAAGCGGGTTCGGCTTAAATGAATTGTTAGCCTTCTGGCACGTCATCAAATGCGGATGTAGAGCTCCAGTAGGCGCCAAGAACGGACAGCGGCTTATCTGTCTTGACGTGGATTGACTGAATTTTGGTGCCAACAGGGATCTTGGGCTTGCAACCACATGAAACACATGCAGAAAGCTCCTCGCTCGACGATACTACGCCAAAGATGTTCCAGGCTTGACCGACGCTATCGAGTTCGTATTTCTTGCCACTCATGTCGGTAAGCGTTGCGCTGATGCGCGTGCCTTGGAGTAGGGCTTTGAAGTCATGGTCCATCTTGGCTTGCGGGGCCATTGGATACTTGGCCTTTAGCACGAGGCAAGTGTCAGCCATGTCTCCAAGCACCTCCATCGGCTCCTTGCCTGTAAATGTGCGGCCGTTCGAATCAATCTCGAACGGCTTGTCGGCAAGAACAATAGCTTGCTCTTTCACGCCAGCGAGATGGTGGATCGCTCGATCCCAACGGCTGTCACAGCCAGGCAGCAGCAAAAGGCAAATAGCAAGCAGCCGCATACTTCCCCCTGAGGGCTAACGCCCGATTAAGCCGACCCGCGAAGCCGCTTCGGCTTGAATGAATTGTTAGGCGCCGTCGTCATTGCTGTCCCGACTGCCCTTAGCGTCTGGTCCGGATTCGCCATTCTTTCCGGACTGCCTACTGGATAGCGCAAGCGCGATCGCAACGCCAATGCAAATACCAAAGCCAATGCCCAAAGCCAGATTGCCCAGGGCACCACCAAATGCTGCACCGATTGCGACACCCAGAGCAATGCCAATACCTGAATAGCTGGCCTTCTCTTCGTTGCCACTACCGTGAATGCTAGTGCCTAGATAGCTGGTTTTCTTTTTGTTGCGGTTGCCGTACATGCGATCTACCTCCCAGGGGCCTAACGCCCGACACAGCCGAGCCGCGAAGCGGCTTCGGCTCGAATGAATTGTTAGGCCCTGTCCGGTGGCCGGGACCAAGCGGAACTGAAGTTTGGGGACAAGACTTTTTGAACTGCCTCGGCAAAAGTAAGGCCAGCGCCTGGGTCTGAGGTAGCGCCGTCAGTCTCCGGTTCCATCTCCGCGAGAAGACCGCCGAGATGGACAGTTTTATCGCTACCCGCCAACTCAAACTCCACAGCGATGAACTCGCGCATGGCCAAATAGGCTTGGCGTGCAGTGAGTAATGGCAGCGAGTCGAGGTCAGTTGTCATAGGAGCCTAACGCCTGAATTAGGCCGACCCACGAAGCGGGTTCGGCTTGAATGAATTGTTAGACCCCATTGCCAGCTACCCGCAAGAACTCGACTTTGACATCCGCATCTATGTTGGACCATTTTGTACTAGACGCAAGCTGCAGCTCACAGCCTTGCTCACGTGCAGCGTCCAGGACTTGCTGGAACCAGCGAGCGTATGACCATTCTCGAGGCGCGGGTGCGTACAGCGCACGGCGAGCTGGGTCCCACTGGACTTCCATGGCCTCGCGATAGATGTAGGGAAACTCCCAGCCGGTCGGGACGACATAAAGCTTGCCGGTTGCGTCAATCTCCAACTCAGCAATTGTGTCTCGCTCCATGGGGCCCAACTACGATTAGACCCCAAAGGGGGTGTAGCGCGGATTGTGGGTGTGGCCTGGGAGGCCCGTCAATCGGACTTTATCTAAGGGATTACGGCGATTTCGCGGGTCGGGGTGCGTGCGACATTGCGGGTGTTTGCCGGCACGGAGGTCGTCTAATCCTTACTGCGGAAGGTCTTGCGGTCATAAGCAATCCGATCCGCCTCGCCAAGGCCCAGACTGTTCGACGGTAGCCCGGGTAAGCGAAGACCCCAAAAGCAATAGTCGTAATCGTGCATGCCAGGAGGTGTCGCATGTTCCCGCCCCAATCGCCCCTGCGCTATGGGCTCCGAACGGATACGCACTACTAACGGCTGGTAGCGGACAATCCGCCATTGATCGCAGGCCTTACGGGCTTGCGCCGCTCGCCATCGGGAGGCCTTGCATGAGTGTGACCGCAGAGATCGGACAGGCGCTGGCCAGGGAATTCGCTTTGCCGGACGCAGGCACCACCACGGTCATGGTGGTGCGGCTGCTCACGGCTACGGTATTGGGCGGCATGTTGGGGCTTGAGCGGGAGAGCAAGGGACGCGCGGCCGGGCTGAAGACGCACATGCTGGTGTCGATAGGGTCGGCGTTGTTCGTGATGGCGCCGTTGTTGTCGGGAATAGCTCCGGGCGACGTGACGCGGGTGATGCAGGGCATCGTGTCGGGCATCGGTTTTCTGGGGGCCGGTGCGATCATCAAGTTGGAACGGGATGAGCGTATCGAGGGGCTCACCACGGCGGCCGGCATTTGGATGGTCTCCGCGGTGGGCATGGCCGCCGGCATGGGCATGGAGGTCATGGCCCTGGCCACCACGTTGATTGGGCTGGCGGTGGTCAACACTATTCCTAGGATCATGCGGAACGCGGAGCGGTAGGTAGCGGAATGAATGATTAGGAGGCACTACCACCATGACCGCAAATTCCGTGCACTAGAAATTAGCATAATCAGCCCAACCAGCCCGAAAGCAGTTATGCAGAATCCCGCAACCCATCCGGTATAAGTAACCCCTCTCATCTCGAATGAGGGAAATCCCGTAGACAGCCATGCAAGTGCACGAGACCCCCAATAAAGCACGAATAGAACTCCGCCCAAAAACATCACCCATTGTGTCGCACGATCAATCTTTGACATGTGCAGCCTAACGCCTGAATTAAGCCGACCCGCGAAGCGGGTTCGGCTTGAATGAATTGCTAGGTCTCTGCCTTCCGCCTTGGGCGTATGGCAAAGACCACCGAAACAATCCCGAGGACGAACGGAATGCCTGCCGCTACCGTTTGACCGAAGTTCTCGCAGGTAGCCTTGACCAAGTCCCCTATGAGCTTCCCTCCGGAGGGACATGAGTCTGTGCGGGAGAAAATATCATATGCCCACCAGAGGCAAGCTATTCCAGTCATTCCGACGATAGGACGTGAGTCCCAGAACCTTCTCCACAAGCTTGTGTCTGGTTCCTGGTGCGCGGAATGGTCTACAGGAGCTGCGATCGCCGACGGAGGTGGAACTGCTATGAGCGCGGTCCTCTGCTCGTATGTTGAGCGGAGGCTTTCGTAGTTCTTGGGATATTGCTGCCGATTAATGCCGGCAAGCGCCTCCTCGAGCTCCAGGAGTGTGAACTTGGAGTAGTCGATGTCTCCGTCGCTCATGTAGGGGCCTAACGCCTGAATGAAGCCGACCCGCGAAGCGGGGTCGGCTTGAATGAACTGTTAGGCCGTATCATTGCCGCCCGAGGCGAGTTGCGCAATGACTGCGGCTGCGAAGAAGAATCCGAGTACTGGCAAGACCAAGTTATTCGCCGCAGGGGGTAGAACGTTGAGAGCATTTCCGACCAGGAATATGCCTATCGTTAGCCAAACCCCGGAGCCAAAGCCGGCTGCAGCGCGGCTGGCCCGTGGACCAGACCCCCACCATCGCGGACGAAGGAGCGGATTATCTAGCAGCTTGGGGCGCCAAATCGCGGCGCCTAGAGTAACGAGCGCGTAGCCCATGAGGCCGATCCCGAAGAGTGCTTGAATCTCAGGAGGTGCTTTCATGCGGCCTAACGCCTGACACAGCCGAGCCGTGAAGCGGGTTCGGCTTGAATGAATTGTTAGGTGTGCTCACGCATACCTCGGATCGCCAGATTTAACGTAAACCTGGGCCACATGCTCCCACCTGAACTCAATAACGTCTCCAGGCTCAAGGGAGCTTATGAATCCTGGCATGTTGGTTAGATGGCCTCGCAACAATCCGTCTCCGGGCAGATCGCATACGTCCACCCACATCCGTTCGGCACGCGGGTTTTCCGGGTCGGACATCACCTCAGGATCAGTAATAAGGAAGTGCAACCTAAGCAAGTCGCCAACTCTCACTAAGGAAGCTTCACTGGGCGATGGCACTTCGAATGTTGTCGGATGTGCCTCGGCAACGGCAGCACAATTCTCTAACTCCCAACCCTGACCGGCGAAACCACTCTTGATAGGGAAGCCATCGAACATCTCCATAAACACACCTACCTCCTGACACAGCCGACCCGCGAAGCGGGTTCGGCTTGAATGAATTGTTAGCGCCCGCCGACCTTGATGCCTACGAGACGCAGTAGCGGGCCTGTAAGTAGGGCGCCAACCACCGCGCACGGGGTGCCCCATAACAAGATCGCCACGTAGATCATAGACGCTCCGCCGCCGGTATATGGCTTGACGCAGTCCGTGTAGTAGGCCAACCCAAGCCAAGGCGACAGTAAGAGGCAAGCGCCGACCGCGCGAAGCGGATTAGCGGTTACCAACGAGATCAAGGCAGGAAGAAGAGGAACGGCAAGAAAGATGCCTACAGCGGCCAAGAACGACGTCAGCGAGTGCCCATAACAGGAAAAGCTATTGAATGCCTGCTGAGCAAGGATGGCTGCAATGGCTGCAATTCCAATAGCGACAGCCAATTTTCGGGAGATGAGCATAGGGCGCTAACACCTGAGTTAAGCCGAGCCGCGAAGCGGCTTCGGCTTGAATGAATTGTTAAGCGGCACTTGCGGGTGATCTAGGGCGTCACTTCATTGACGATTACATCCCAGTGCTCCTCTAACAAACTAAAGCGAGTTTTCTCTTCTGAATCGAAGATTTTGCTGTCCCTATAAAGGCGTTCTTTAGCGGCAGTCCATTGTTTATCCCACTCAGGGTCAGATACCGCCGCAGCAGCATCGCGAAAGACAATCGTCACTCGAAGATCCCAACGTGGCCCTCCGGCCATGTGCGTGTAGGGTTCTTGAACACGGATACTTCGGATGAATCCGAGTTTCTTCATCTCCTCAAGAAGTGGTGCATGGTTCTTGTCATAGAGCCGCAAGAATTCCTCGGCGTCACCCCATTTGATGCGGTAGTAGTACTCGACCGTGACAGGAACAGAGGCAGTGGCGGCTGACGCCACTTGGGCCTGTGCATAGCTTCCGAAAGCCAAAATTACGATGCAGTAGATCTTTGGCCAAAGTTTCATCTCGAACTCCTAGTGGAAACAGTGCCGAACTCTCGTGTGCCGCTTAACGCCTGAATGAAGCCGAGCCGCGAAGCGGGTTCTGCTTGAATGAACTGCTAGGGCTCACGCGGCACGCTGCCTTTTGAAACGCATGACGAGCCAAGTGAGCGCCACTAATACTGTAGGACAGACCCAGCCGAAGCGCGCAGCAATTGCGATGGATTCATGGGCTGCGGAAGCCCAGGCCAAGTTGAGCGTCCAGCCGGCGGCAATGGAAATGGCCGCAGCAACCCAACCGTTCAAGCGAGTGCGCGACTTGAGCAGCCAGAACAGTACAACTGGCAGCACAAGAGCGGTGATCAACAGGGCAGTTGCCATAAATCTCCCCGCCTGAATTAAGCCGGCCTGCCCCAGCCAACTGTCTGATCAATGCCGTAACGATGCGGGCTCGGCTTGAATGAATTGTTAGGCATGTTCTCCCGAATCTGTGGAAGCAAACGCCTCTGGAGTAGAAATGAGTTTGATGCGAAAGGCGTGAGCCAACGTCTCGTCAGTCGGTACTGCTGCCCAGTACATTTGGTTAAGACGCTCCTCCTTCTCTTCCGAGTCCTCAGAGTCGTCCGGGATCTGCCCAAAGACATGGGACGCCTCCACGAGACCGAAGTAGTTAAAGCCAGCAATTGCTGCAGCGATCTCAGACTCACTCAAACACTCCATAGCGTGGACCACTCCACCATTCATGGCGAGACCGTGGGCCAACAGAAGCGACGCGAGCGCTTGGTCGCCGGCAGCAGGCGATAGACCGCCAGACTCAAGACAAGCACGGTTCCATATCTGGTTTTGCCGGGATAGTTTCAGCACATGCCTAACTAAGATTAGACCCCAAAGTGAGGTGTAGCGCGGATTGTGGGTACGGCATGGGAGATCCGTCAATCGCGCATAAGGTGGGTCTGCCTGGATGAAACAAGGCCCCGACATGCGGGGCCTTGTTTGCTACGGACCAATGAGGGCGCTCAGCTCTCTTGCACGGGGGCGCTGGCGGGCTTGGTTGCGGCGCGGTCGAAGCGCGCCGACAGCATCTTGCGCAGGCTGTCCAGGCCTTCGCCTTTGCCGGCGATCTTGAGGAAGGCATAGCCTTCCAGTGCGTTGGTCATCAGGTCGCTGCCCAGGGCCATGGCGGTGTCGTCGCTGCGCTCTTGCAGGCGGGCCAGCCGTACGAGGTGAGTCAGTAGGCGAATCAGATTATTCCTACCTCGCAAAGCGGTATCGGCCGATGTCGGCCGCTGGACTTTACCTACAACCTATCTCCGCCCCGGCAGCACGCCCTAGCACCGGCAACGGATGCCGCTCAGCTAAGGACCATAGGGTGCCGCCTTGAGCAAGTGGTGAAGCTGGGCCGGGGCACCTTCTATCTCCTTCTCTTTGCCCTCCTCTCCTCGATCTCCCGCCGGATCCGGGCCTCGTGGCGCAGCGCCCAGGTCATGGCGCCGGCCTTGCCCGATTCGTAGCTGGTGCAGTCCCGGCGCCGTCGCTTCTCGTAATCCAGGTGCTGGTCCAGGGTCGCGAACCAGGTCTTGTCGTTTACCCGCTGGTGCAGCCGCGCCACCTCCGTCGTGCCCAGGCACAGCGTGTCAGGCGGCTGGCTTGACCACTGGATTGTGCAGCGCCAATTGAAGGTGTCCTCTTCCATGGGCGCGAGGATAGCGGGGCCCAATCTCAGGATCTGAACCTGCCGGTGCCCTACGCCCGGACGAACTCAGAAGCGAAAGGGTTCGCAGCCAGGTTCCAGAGGCGCTAGCGCAAGCCTTTTATCTTCGCGCGCAAAGCTCCGAATGCGAGACTTGGCACATTTAGCTTTGCGCGCAAAGAAAATTTCCTTGCGCGCAAAGTGTTGAGGGGCGTGCTTGCAGCTCCGTGCTTTGCGGAAGCCGCCATTACGTTCGGTGGGTGGAGCTTCCGAACGTAATGGCGATGCCATTTTCTTTGCGCGCGAAGTTCTTCGGCTTGCGCGCAAAGCTCAGAGGCTTGCAAACAAGGCTTTTTTGCTTGCGCGCGCAGTGTGGGTACTCCAAGCGTGGCCTTCGGAACCTTGCGCGCAAAGCAAATTTCCTTGCGCGCAAGGCGCCAAGCCTTGCGACTTGGGGTGGCTAGGCCACCGACATTCACCCGAGCCTGTCCTAGGATTCCCCGCCGGCTGAGTGAGCCGGTCTCACTGACAAGGAATGAAGGAACGCAAATGAGTCAGAACCTGATTGAACTGAACCTGGCACCAGAAACGATGGCGGCGGTGAATACGGCGCTGGACACCCTGGAAGCCAACTTGACCGGGCTGATTGCCCTGGACCCTCTGCAGCGGCGCTCTCTGGCCAAGATGGGCGACAAGTCGGAGGCGTTCTGCCGCCACGCGGTGGTGGCTTTCTCGCAGAACCCGGGTGTGTTGCCCCGGAACTTCGACCTGGATGGTTTCCTCAACGATTTAGCCACGCTGGACACGCTGCGGCCGATGCTGGTGCGGGTGAACCGTTTGTACGAGCGTTTGAACGATACGGAGATGGCGGTCGGCAGCGACCTGATGAGCAACGCGCTGGAGGGCTATGCGGTGCTCAAGGTTGCCGGCAAGGGGGAAGGTCTGGACGGCATGCGCAAGGCGCTCTCCGCACGGTTCAACCGCCGTCGTGCGGGAGAGGCGCCGGAAGCAGCTCCTGCTGGTTGACCAATAGCCTGATAGTGGAAAAGGAAAGGCCCCGCGTTGCGGGGCTTTTCTTTACTAGATTGCAAGAAAGAACCGCTCTCCCGTCATGCGCAAATCGAAAAATGGGCTGAGAACAGATGCGATTGAACTGCACATGCTCTGGATCCTTCTTCTCTCCAATCCACGCTTCCTAGCCGTCTTGTCCATCCGCTCCAGCTGCCCGCATCGCTATCCGGCTTATGAATCGATCCACAAATGCTTTTGCCATCCCCGAATAGGGCTTATGTGGCTCGTGAAGTCTTCTTAGTTGGTCCGCTCTCAGGAGTGCGCTATCCAGTAGAGCGGTACCTTGTTCTTCCCCGGCATGACGCTCCAAATCCTTCTCAATCTGAGATGCTTGAAACCGGAGTTCATTGAGAACTTCTGTTCTGCTCTGGACTAGGTTTAGTCGATTGAGAGCGAAGATACTGATCGTAGTAACCGCACGTTGCATACTAGGTTCGCCGGCAGTTACTAAAGGGCACACAATGCTGAAATACGATCCAATCGACCAGTCCAAGTAATCATCTGGCCTATCATTCGTTGGATCCAGGAGGAGCGGCAGCTCAGCGGAAAGATCAGCCGCTTCGTCGAATGCCCTTTCACCCAGAATCGGAAAGTGATTAGCTTTCCCATAGGATTCAGTGGGACGCAAAGCGCGCAAAGCAAGTAATTCATCCTCTGAATTTTTCTCAGTAAGAAGAACTTGATATCTTTTGCGATTACATGGATCGCAAGACGGCAAGAGATTCTCCCATGCATGTGCCAACCACCAATACCCGCTATGAGTTTCTTCCTCCGTCACGCCACACTTTGGGCGATAGTGTTCGACATCCAAGTTACTCCCTAAGTCGGACTCGCAATAGGCGCATTTATTACAAAACAATATGCGCAATCGATAGCAAACGTCGTGATCTTTGTATTGCTTGAAACTGTAGCCTTTCCAGTCTTGATCACCTATCGACATATTCGCGTAATAGACTCGCGCAGCCTCCTTTTCGGCCGCCACCGATACGCTTGGCACCGCGAGCGATGGTGGAGTATCGATTTCACGCCGATCTACATACCGCATAGTTAGCTGCCCATCCGCTGAAGCGCTTTAACTACGGCTTCAACTGCCTCCAAACGCAGCGTCGCTCGTGGTCTGCCATCACGATCTTCGCGGCCTCTCAAGTAGCGAGCAAGGGCCTCTTGAATTATCTGCTCGCTTTGACTGTTTCCCACCGTAATTCGCTCGACGAGATCAATCGTATCCTGTGCAAGCTCTATGTCTATCCTGCCATCCCCCCGATCTATAGCAACATCACCCGCAATCTTCGCTAGCGAAATTTCGGTCCTTGGATCGGTTGTACTGGAAAGACCGAAATAGTCTGAAAGCAAAAGCTGTTCGGACGTCATTCCGCTTACGCTTGGCAAATCCTTAATCTGTTCAATCTGGTCGGATTCGTTGCGTCGAAGAACAGCCACTTCTCCGTCGTCCATACCCCTTAAGCACAACGGATCATGGGTGGTGGCTATGAACTGTACACGTGGCAATACCCTGCGGAGAGATGTCATCACCTGCATCTTCCAGCGCGGATGCAGGTGCGTTTCTATCTCATCAATTAATACAACCGCCTCGGCCTTCTCAAGATCATCCCAGTGGCCCAGCAACTCGCGAATGATGTCCACGGTCATTACGAACACCGAACGATAACCCTCGCTAAGCGTATCGATAGGTGACACTCGACCGTTAGTTCGAACCGCAAGATGGTCAGGTCGTACCAATAGCTCGTCGTTCTCCTCCAGCGAGAGCACTATTTTTAAGGCGGCCGATATACTATCGAATCGCCGGCCCGTCTGCGCTCTAAGCCAGTCATTGGGATACGGTATTGTCGCCAGCGGGTTAAAAAGCGACTGTACTTTGGACGAAGCAGTTGCCTTCTTGCTACGACGCTTTGGGTCAAAAAAACGTCTAGGTCCATAACCTAGAACGATGCATGCTGGCTCTGTCATTCCGTCAATGGTTTCGTTTCCAGGATCATATCGGAAGTGACAAATACGATCTGAAAAATGGAAACGAACAGAAACGTCGACGACATCGTCGTCCAACTTATCGAATCGGTCGATACTACTGCTTCGTACGATGTCTGGAAAATAGCTCTTAAGTTTGGAGGCTTCTTTGGCGCCGATTAGAGCAAGGGCGATTGCTGAGAGAGCACTTGATTTTCCTGTCGAGTTTTCACCCAAGATCATCAGCGATGGCGCACCGGCTCTAGAACTACGATTCGCTGAGAGACTAAGCGTTAGCCCTTCGATAGCCTTATAGTTCGAAATGCTAACTACCGATAGCGCACCTGGAAGCGATTCCGGCTTCTTGCCCGCGGAGACAGCAGCTCGCTCTTGAACAGAAAAGTTTTGAAATGCGCTCTCTTCTACTACTTCATTTCCGTCCGCCTCACGAATTTCGTTGAGCAGATCATGAAGTCGACCAATTTGCTGATCGGTAGCGCGCGCGCGTGCGTCATGGAAGTGATCAATGAGAGCACGCCCGCTCCCTGTAATAGGATTGCCATTGGGAGACCATGCCTGAGCTATGCGACGAAATAAGGTGTTTAGCGAACCGCTAAAAGCGGCTTGCGGCGCAAGTGTGTTAAGGATGCCCCCATAACTGAAAGCCAGGACATCCGCGATTAGTTGTGACGCTTGAGACTTCCGCTCTGCAACGAGCGCTCTTCTATTCAGCAAGAAGAGATCGATTGTTGCTCCACCCAATGGACTTAAGGGTTTGAGTCGGCCGTCGGCGAGAAGGCTGAGGTACTTCGAAGGATCTTCTGACGTTGGGTCGATAATCAGAGATGATTCTTCGCGAACCACATCATGGAAAGTTGCCAAGTAAGATGCTCTTTCTCCCCGCACTGGAAAGCGGTCAGCTTTGTAGTTAAAGCACGCATCGCAAGCGAAGAAGATGTTCTTCCACTCAAATGCCAGCCATAAATAGTAACCTCGTTCTCCATAACCCTGCGCAGAATCGTGAGTACTTTCGTCGGAGATTCGCAGCGGCCTAAGGTGCACAATCTGACCTTCCCCGCTTACAGCCGACTCACAAAAAGCACATTTATCTTGGAATGCCTTGGCTACTTCCCTTCTGAAACCGCTATCAAAGAATAGATCTCGATCAACATTGTCGCGTCTTTGTCGACGACTGACGAGAGGAAGACGCAAGTACTCTAGTAGACGAACCTTCTCGCTGACTACGCGTTGCGTGCTGAGGAAGTACGGAGCATTAGGTTGGCGAAAGATTTTTCTCAATGTCGTGTACTTCCGTATGTGATGATCTTCATTCACTTTTGGCAATTGGTCGAGCAGACTAAATAGGTTGTTCCTTCAAGACTCATAGAACTTCCTTTCCAACCATCACCAATGCTTCGCGAGCATGTCCGTCACCGCTCCTGCGAGAAGCACGGCACTTACCGTCAGAACGGGGGTGTTTACATAACTTCTGGCCCGTTGGCTACCTATTTGTTCTTTCTAAGCACCAGGTCTATCAGATTTGTCATTTGCGCGAGAACGTTCGCGGCCTCTGGAGACTTCTCATCCATGATTGGCAGATTGTCAGCAAAGATGCTCTTCGCAACTTCCGCCTTTATTTCGTCTGCCTTGGCGGGAGCAAGTAGCGCCAGATAGGGACCTATCGTGGTGAGAATATGTTGCCGCCTACGGTTGACCACTTCGTTCGTTCTGTGTTTTGCCGACTCCTTAGCGAGGTATAGAGCTGGGGCAAAAAGAATAAGTGAGAAAGGCAGGCGATAGAGCGCCGCCTTCCAATCCATCTCATACTGAGAAGCAGCTTTCGCGGCATGTACAAGTTCGGGCAAGAATAGAACTAACGCTGCAGCCCCCATGAGTAGAATGGCGCTGATCCTAAAGACGTTGGCGCTTTTTTTCTCCTCTGTTGCGTAAGTTGCATAAGCTCCAGCTTGGCCCGTGTCAACCACCGACCCTAGAACTTTTCCCGCCTGGCTCAAGTAGTCTCCCATCGTATCTAGGCCGATCGAAAACTTCTTAGCAGCCTCGGTGAACTGGAGATCGAGCTTATCTTGGTAGGATGTAGTCCAAAGGTCATACCTATCGGACCTCGCCTTCTCACTATTCTGGAAGTCGGTATTGAACGTCGCTAGTAGCAGCGGGAGTTGCGTCTCCATCGACTCGACTCGGCTTTCTAACTTTCCGATGGATTCTCCGGCCGTGATTACCCTTCCATCCAGTGTGTCGTAGTCCGTCGATGCGTCCTCCACCAAAGTATCAGTAGCCTCTTTGTACTTTTCTGCATGTGAGTGCATTGCATCCGCGTACGCAGTGGCGGCCTTTGTTAGAGATGCTTTTGCCGTTCCAAAAGCCATAAATGGTGTTTGGCTAGCCTGGACAACAATGGTGTCCATACTCGCGTTGGCGTTGTGAAGATGGCCGACATTTGAGTTGGAAAAATACGCGGATACTTCATTTATCACTGCCTGAGCTGGCGAGTGCATATTGGTCAATGCATTCGCGTTTACTATTTCCGGGTCCATTCCATCCAATAGTCCTGAAACAAACACGAACACTTTCCGAAGGCGCGCGAACTCTTCGGCGTCCTCCAGCTCAACTGCAGATGCACCCTCAAGCAGCGCCGCCAATGACGCCCAATCCGTATGAAAAGCATGATTCTTAAATTGATCGCTCCAGCGCGACATGACCCCACTCCCGTTGCCATTCCCCGACAGCAGCTTACACTTTGCCACGGGTGAGCGAGCAGTTCGTCGTACGGGTTGAGCCGAATGCGATATCCATCACCGCAATAGCCAAGCAAAGATGGGTACCACCACGATCAAACTGTCCTACAGGCTGGATGCAAGCATGCCGAAGCCAAGAATAATATTCCTGGTTCTCAGAAGTTCTTCTTACAAATCATCGTTCTTCTTTCCCTGCTTTCGTTTTATTGCCTTCCGTCCCGGCGACAGCCGGCGTAAAGCCTGACATCCAGTCAGCATAATTCGTACTATCCGGTATAAGCCCTTTTTCTTTAGGCCTAGAGAAATCCGGCTTGCTTACCGCAGGAATTCCTTTCATACCGTGTTTTGTAAGCGCAGCATGCACGCGATTTCCGTGCTCCATCAAGTCTTCACACATGAGGCAACTAAAGAAAGCGAGATCATTGGCATAATCGTGAATGGCCCGCATCACATCTGGATACTCTTCGTTTGTATCTCCGTTGGGGAGCTTCTGTCCGAAATATCGCAGCGAGACAATCGCTCCGGACACGCTCCCGCTTTGAAACTCACGAATCAGCTGTTCTCTACGGTCTACTATTTTGAGCAATCCTTGGTTCGATTGCTCGATAATCGCGACGAGCGCAAGTGGCCGACCAAATGCAGAAATTCTCGTATACACCAGCTCTTGAAGGTTCAGCACAGGCAAATGAGGAGCTGGAAAACTCTTGAGATCTGCCGAGAACATGGGCAATGCCCCAGACATTTCGCTTTTTTTTGCCGCCTCAATAATCGCAAGGTCGTGCTCAAACTCGTCCAACATAGGTTTCGCGAATTGCTTGTTAAAAGCCAACACTGAATTGCATATTGTGAACGAAACCATGATTGCTGCATTTGTACTTCTTAATTCTTTAAGCAGTTCATCACGACGCTTTGCGCGCTCTGCAATGTGCTGTGCACCTAATGCACCCGCACCCGCACCAGCCAGGCTTCCGGCCAATGCCACTGTGAAATTGGAATTTAGCGCTTTGGCGAGGAAATCCACTGTTAACTGAAAGTAATCGGCAATCTGTGATTCCACGCCTCTTCCTCCGCCTCTCCTCAGTCTTGACCAATACGCCGCCTAACTAGCGAGCGAAATATAACGACCTCGTATGCTAATTTTTTTCCCGGGCTGACCGGCTACATGTCCGTTGGCTGTGAATCCATTCGCCGGCCCATCATTACCTTCAAGCTCCAAGACAAACTCCTTAATTGGTCCAAATACGGACGGTACGGAATTGTTCCACTGCGTGATCTTCAGCACAGACTTAAAGGCGCCCGCAATGGCCTCCTTTGTGCCGGTATAGATATAACCCTTGTCTCCGCCATTGACAGAGTTACCTTTGAATACTGCTATTCCCTCACCGAAGTCGTTGGAGTTGGATGAAAAGGTAACCTGATAGATTCCGTCGATCACTTTGCGTTTCTCCCATGAATTTCTTGCGGTTTAGCATGCGGAGTTCTCGTCGCACACAACGCGACGCTGAAACCTCATTTCACGAGGCACTCGTATTTCCGGTGCCACTGAGCCGCTGCCCCTACTTACCTTTATCCCCGAGAAATTTCACTCCCCGGGGCACGCATGTGAGCACTCGCCGCAACGGCATACAACGTAAATAGTTCACATGCAGCTGAAGCTCACAGCCCTTCCCTGCTTCGCAAAAGGGAGAATTTGTGAGTTGACGTTCGTTGAAGGCGCAGAGCAGACTTTCTCCACGGAGCCCTAGAAACTCCTCAAACAGCGGTATCCACCTCCGAAACACTGGTGGATTTTTTATGCCCGTAACATTGGGCATGACCGGCGCAAAGTTCTGCGTCGGGAGTGGGCGAATACAACACCCGCAAGGGAAATAAGCCCGCCGTCTGTTTGCGGTTTCTAGCCTCCCGACATCCCGCCTGCCCGTGCAAGCGGGCGTACCCACGGATCGGAGTACCGCCATGTCCAAACCCCGCCGCACCGCCGTGCCCACCCCCGGCTACCACCTGCCCGAAGAAGCCCACCAACAACTGCAGTCCCTCTGCCAACACCTGCACCTGCTGGCCGAACTCAGCCACCCCGAAATCCTCAACCCCGACCACCTGATCCTGCCCCGCGCCGGCCTGGCCCACTGCTTCAGCCAGTTGGCTGAGGCTGTGGACGAGATTGTGGCTGCTGCTGCCCCGCCCGCATAAACGGCACCAAGGAAGGTCTGAACAACTGCTACGTCCATCGATTCCCGCCTTCGCGGGAATGACGAGCGGTGGGGTGACCTACGGCACGCTTGCATATTGTATTTCGATGTGCCTAATATCGTTTAACGATATCTCCGGAGACCGTGCCATGACCCGCACCAGCGCCCAAGCCCTTGCCATCGCCCGGCCCGTCATCCAGGGCCTGATCCTACTCAACGCCTTCTATGCCCTCTGCCTGGTGGCCCTGCTGGTCTTCAGCTTCTTCATCGAAGGCTGGCCGCAACGCCCCCTCGGCTTCGACATGGTCAACGCCCACCCGCTGGTGGGGCACGGACTGCGCGCCATCGTCCTCATCGGCTTTGCCGGCGCCGCCCTCGTCCACACCCTCCTGCGGCGCCTGCTGGCCATCGTCGACACCGTACGCAGCGGCGACCCCTTCATCCTGGAGAACGCCCAACGCCTGAACGCCATCGCCTGGACCATCGCCGCCCTGGAAGGGCTGCGGCTGATCGTCGCCGCGATTGCCGCGGTGGTGTGGGAACCGGGCAAGGTCGACGCCTTCTCCTTCGCCGCCTGGCTGGCGGTGCTGCTGATGTTCGTCCTGGCCGGCGTATTCGCCCACGGCGCGCGCATGCGCGCCGACCTAGAAGGCACGGTGTGACATGGCGATCCTGGTACGCCTGGACGAAAAACTGCACGAACGGCGCATGACCCTGACCGAACTGGCCACGCGCGTCGACATCACCGTGGCCAACCTGTCGATCCTCAAAACCGGCAAGGCGAAGGCGATCCGCTTCTCCACGCTGGAGGCGATTTGTGTGGCGCTGGATTGTCAGCCGGGGGAGTTGTTGGAGTTTCGGGGGGAGGATCAGGCGGGCGATGCGGTTGCTGAGGTTGCAAGCGACGGAGCGGACGCATGAAGAATGACAAAGAAGAGCCCGGAAGGCGCAGACATAATTAATTCGTCATCCCCGCGAAGGCGGGGACCCAGGGACTTTGCTTTTGCGTGATTCAAGTCGCTGGGTTCCCGCCTTCGCGGGAATGACGACTGAAAGTTTTATGCGCTGTGGAGCTTTTCTGAAGAATGCGCACGGGTCAGGCGAAGAGCACCCCTCCCCCTCAGCCGCTTGAGGCGGCTTCGAGCTCCCCTGCTTCGCAAGGGAGGAGGCAAAAGCGGATTACGCGAACGGATCCTGTAGCACCATCGTGTGGTCGCGGTCCGGGCCGGTGCTGACGATGGACAGCGGGCAGCCGGCCAGTTCTTCCAGCGCGCGCAGGTAGGCGCGGGCGGCGGCGGGGAGTTTGTCCCACTCGGTGACGCCGTGGGTGTTCTCTTCCCAACCCGGGAATTCCAGATACACCGGCGTGCACTCTTCCCAACCCTGCGCGTCCAGCGGCGCGTATTCGGTGCGCTTGCCGTGGTACTCGTAGGCGATGCAGATCTTCAGCTTCTCCATGCCGTCCAGCACGTCCAGCTTGGTGATGCATAGGCCGCTGATGCCGTTGATGGCCACCGCCCGCTTCAACGCCACGATGTCGATCCAGCCGCAACGGCGCGGACGGCCGGTGGTGGCGCCGAACTCCTGGCCCTTGGCGCGGATCAGTTCGCCGGTTTCGTCGTTCAACTCGGTCGGGAACGGACCGCCGCCCACGCGCGTGGCGTAGGCCTTGCAGATGCCCAACACGTAATCGATGGCGTCGGCGCCCACGCCGGTGCCGGCCAGCGCGCCGCCGACCGTGGTGTTGCTGGAGGTGACGTAGGGATAGGTGCCGTGGTCGATGTCCAGCAGCGAACCCTGCGCGCCTTCGAACATCACCCGCTTACCCTGCTTGCGCAGATCGTGCAGGATGCCGGCCACGTCGGACTTCATCGGCTGCACGTATTCGCCGAAGGCCAGCGCTTCGTCCAGGGTCTGCTGGAAATCCACCGGATCGGTGCCCAGGTATTGGGTCAGCACAAAGTTGTGGTAATCCAGCGCCACGCGCAGCAGTTCGGCCAGCTGCTGCGGGTAATGCAGATCGGCGATGCGGATGCCGCGGCGCGCCACCTTGTCCTCGTAAGCCGGACCGATGCCGCGCCCGGTGGTGCCGATAGCCTTGCCGCCGGCCTTGAGTTCGCGGGCCTGATCCAGGGCGATGTGGTACGGCATGATCAGCGGCGCGGCCGGTGAGATCTTCAGGCGCGAACGCACTTCCACCCCGTTGGCTTCCAGCTCGCCGATTTCCTTCATCAGCGCCGCCGGGGAAATCACCACGCCGTTGCCGATCAGGCACAGCGCATCGGCGCGCAGGATGCCCGAGGGAATCAGGTGCAGGACGGTCTTCTTGCCGTTGATGACCAGGGTATGGCCGGCGTTGTGGCCGCCCTGGAAGCGCACCACCGCGCCGATTTCCTCGGTGAGCAGATCGACGATCTTGCCCTTGCCTTCATCGCCCCACTGGGCACCGAGAACGACGACTGACTGACCCATGATGTTTGAACTCCGGATAGTGGGACGATGGGCCGTAGGACGGTAGGAGCGACGTAAGTCGCGAAACGGCGCTCTTAAAAGAACTGGTGTTCGCGACTTACGTCGCTCCTACGCGGGCCCTAGACGCAGAAAAAGCCGGAGGGGAGAAGAGTCCCCATCCGGCTTTTGTGCATTATCCGGGTTTTGGGGGGCGGGGGCTACCTCTATCTTCCCTTCTCCCATTGGGAGAAGGTGCCCGTAGGGCGGATGAGGGAGGGGGAATTCGGACCCACGGGAACTCCACTACAAGCGGAATTTCCATTCCCTCATCCGTCGCTTCGCGCCACCTTCTCAGCCTTGCACACCCCTACGGGGCGCCGGTGGGAGAAGGAAAGCGGGTCAGCGATCGCTCTTCATGTACTGCAGGAACGGATCGTCCTTGTCCAGGACGATGACGCTCTGGCCGTCGGAGAAGGAGGTGCGGTAGGCCTCCAGGCTGCGCTGGAACGCGTAGAACGACGGATCGCGGTTGGCGGCCTCGGCGTAGATGCGGGCCGCTTCGGCATCGCCCTCGCCTTTCAGCTTCTGCGCATCGCGTTCGGCTTCGGCCACCAGCACGGTCTGGTCGCGGTCGGCGGAGGCGCGGATGGTGCGGGCCTGCTCTTCGCCCTCGGCGCGCAGCTTGCTGGCCACCTGCATGCGCTGGGCGCGCATGCGCTCGTACACCTGCTTGATCACTTCACTGTCGGTGGGCAGGTCGATCTGCTTCAGACGGATGTCGGTGATGTGCATGCCCAGGGTGGCGGCGCCTTCGTTGATGGCGGTGAGCTGCTTGACCACGATGTCGTTGCGGTCGCCGGACACCAGCTGCTGCAGGGTGCGCGAGTTGATTTCGTTGCGCAGCGAGTCGGTGATGATGGGCGCCAGGCGCTCGTTGGCGGTCTTCTCTTCGCCGCCGGTGGCGCGATAGAAGGCGCGCACGTCGGAGATGTAGCCCACGGCGAAGAAGTCGACGCTGACGTCCTTGCGTTCCAGGGTCAGGTAGCGCTCAGGCGCGGTTTCCAGGATCTGGAAGCGGCGGTCGAACACGCGCGCGGTTTCCACCAGCGGCACCTTGAAATGCAGGCCCGGCTTGATGTCGGCGCGGGCCACCCGGCCCAGGTTCAACACCAGCGCGGTCTGGTCCTCGCGGACGATGTAGACCGAGCCGAGCAGGCCGAACAGGATCACGGCCACGATGGCGGCGTAGAAGGAAGTTTTCATCGTTCGACCTCCTCACGGCCGGTGGGTCGCGCAGGGCGTTCGTTCGAATTGGCAGGCACGGTGCTGCGCACGGGCGGCATCAGCACGTCGCTGGGCAGCACCGCCGGTGCGGGCGCGGCCGGCGCGCCGTTCTGCGCGGGCATCGGCACGTAGATCAGCTGCTTGCCGTCGCCGCCGACGACCTTGCGGTTCTGCGCCAGCACGTGCTGCACGGTTTCCAGCCACAGGCGCTTGCGGGTGACATCGGGCGCGGACTTGTACTGTTCCTGCAGCAGGCTGAAGCGGGCGGCGTCGCCGGTGGCGCGGGCCACGGCGGCGGTCTTGTAGCCGTCGGCGGTGGTACGCAGGCGCGCCGCTTCGCCGCGGGCTTCGGGCACGACCTTGGCGGCGTAGGCCTGAGCCTGGTTGACCAGGCTTTCGCGGACCTGCTGGGCGCTGTTGACCTCGTCGAAGGCGGGTTGCACTTCGGTGGGTGGGCGCGCGTCGGGCAGGTTGAGTTCGGTCACGACTAGGCCGGTGCGGTAGGCGTCGAGCGAGTGCTGCAGGCGCTCCCTGGCCGAACTGCCCAGCGGGCCGCGCATGCCGAGGACGGTGTCCAGGTCGGAACGGCCGACCTGTTCGCGCACGGCGCTCTGGGCGGCCTGCTTGAGCACTTCGTCGGCGTTGCGCGAGCCGAACAGGTACAGGCGCGGATCGCTGATGCGGTACTGCACGTTGAGCGAGACGGTGACGATGTTCTCGTCCTTGGTCAGCACCGGCACGGTGTTGCTGAAGGTCTTGATTTCGGTGGCGTTGACCTTGGTGACCCTTTCGATGGGCCAGGGCCACTTGAAGTTGGGGCCGGGCTGCATGATGCGGGCGAACTCGCCGAAGCGCAGGACCACGCCGCGCTGCTGTTCGCCGATCAGCTGGAAGCTGCTGAACACGATCAGCAGGGCCAGGCCGAGGGCCACCCAGCGCAACGGATTGCCGCCGCTGCCGTCGAACAGGCCGCGCAGGCGGTCCAGCAGGCCGTTCAGATCGTTGCCGCCGCCCTTGTTGCCTTTCGGCTTCCAAGGGTTGGGCCTGGGCTTTTCGCCGTCGCCGTTCGATCCGTTGCCGCTGCTACCAGGGGTGTTCCAGGCCATGCCTACTCCACGTTTGTATGGTCGTGCAGGCCAGGGCCCACTGCGAGGTTCGATTCTACTAGATAGGGCCGTACCGCCCGCCGGACAAGCCTGACTTTGGGCAGGGGTGGTCGCGCCAATGCCTGCTGCAGGCGGCGGGCCGGGGCCCGCCCTATGCCATCCATTCCTCTGGCAGCACTTCGGGCAGCAGCGCCTCCAGCGGCGCGCCGCCGGCCTGCACCGCCAGGCGCTGGGCGTCGGCGAGCGAGAGGTCGACTTGCAGATGCCAGCCGTCCTCGTCGTGGGTTTCGGCGCGCACCGCGCCCAGGGCATGCAGGCGCGAACGCAGGCGTTCGGAATGCGCGGCCGGCAGATGCAGCGGGCCCTGCACGCGCACCAGCGACAAACGCTGGGCCAGCGTTTCTTCCAGCAGGTCCAGGCCCAGTTCGTCGCGGGCGGATAGCCAGACGCGTTCGCGGCCTTCGTTGGGAACGTCGCGGCGCGGCTCGGCACCTTCGATTCGGTCGATCTTGTTGTAGACCAGCACCTGCGGAATGTCGCCGGCGCCGATGTCCTGCAGCACCGAATCGACCTGGGCGATGCGGTCCTCGCGCAGCGGATCGGCGGCGTCGATGACGTGCAGCAGCAGGTCGGCCTCGCGGGCCTCGGACAAGGTGGAACGGAACGCGGCGACCAGTTCGTGCGGCAGATCGCGCACGAAGCCGACCGTGTCCGAGAGCATGATCGCGCCGCCGCGCAGATTCACCCGGCGCACGGTGGGATCCAGGGTGGCGAACAGTTTGTCGGCCGCGTAGGCGTCCGAGCCGGTCATGGCGTTGAACAGGGTCGATTTGCCGGCGTTGGTGTAGCCGACCAGAGCCACCCGCGGCATCTCGCTGCGCACGCGGGCGCGGCGCATCTGGGTCTGCTGCACTTCCACTTTTTCCAGGCGCTTCTGCAGTTGGTCGACGCGTTTTTGCAGGAGTCGACGGTCGGTTTCCAGCTGGGTTTCGCCGGGACCGCGCAGGCCGATGGAACCGCCGCGCTGGCGTTCCAAGTGGGTCCAGCCGCGGACCAGGCGCGTGGCCATGTGCTGCAGCTGGGCCAGTTCCACCTGCAGCTTGCCTTCGAAGCTGCGCGCGCGCTGGGCGAAGATGTCCAGGATCAGCCCGGTGCGGTCCAGCACCCGGCGCTCCAGGAATTTCTCCAGATTGCGCTCCTGTCCCGGCGACAGGGAATGGTTGACCAGGATCAGATCGGCGCCGGTGGCGTCGGCCGCGGCCTTCACCTCATCCAGCTTGCCGCTGCCGATATAGGTCGACGGACTGGGCTTATCCACCCGCGCGGTGATCACCGCGGCGATGGACGCCCCGGCGGAACGGGCCAGATCGGCGAATTCCTCCTGCGCCCCGTCATCGGGCGAACTTCCCCCGGAACCCGAGCGCATGGGCTGTATCAACAGGGCGTGCTCGCCCTTTCTGGATCTTTCGAACATGGGACAAGTGTGGGGGCAGAAGCCCGGATTACAAAGGGACAAGCCGCTTTTGCTTCAGATTTGGCCTTTACTCGCTCTTCGAGCCCCGTGAGCCGCGGCAAGCGGGCCGGGAAAAACCCGAAGGGCGGCGCACAGGGATGTGCGCCGTTTCCGTAGGCGCAGGATGCGCCTTACGGAAATTCCCGGCGCGCTTGCGGACCCCACGGCTTCATCGTGGGGCGCGGCGTTAGGGTGTGTTTCTTTGGTTACTTTCTTTGCACAAGCAAAGAAAGTAACTCGCGCGAAGCGCGAAATGCTTCTGCCTCAAGGAGCAAATCCCAAAAGCCAAAGTCGCTGGGTCCCCGCCCCCAACTAAAGTACTCGAGGGCAGGCTCTTCGCGGAGATGACGGCAAAAACCGAGGATGACGGCAGGAGCAAGATCAAAAGCACCCCTCCTCAATCCTCCCCTGCGCTGCGCGCAAGGGAGGAGGCAGAAGCAGAAGCAAGATCAAGATGGATCCCAGCTTGACCAGCTGCGCTGTTGAAGGCCGCTGGGATGACGTCATGATTTGGAACGACGCTGCGAACTGGAAAGACGTCGGAACAGTCGGATCGCCAGAGAAAAAACAGCAACCCTACTCGTTCTCGTCGCCGCCTTCCTCGCTGCCGTCCTCATTGCCCTGCACATACCCGCCACCCGGCCCAACCCGCACATTGCGCGCCGGCACCACCGTGGAAATGGCGTGCTTGTAGACCATCTGGCTGACCGTATTGCGCAGCAATACGACGAACTGATCGAACGACTCGATCGTGCCCTGCAGCTTGATGCCGTTGACCAGGTAGACCGAAACCGGCACCCGCTCACGGCGCAACGCATTCAGGAAAGGATCCTGCAAGGATTGCCCCTTGGACATTTCTAACTCCCGCCTATTTCAATAGGTGTTGTTTTTATTGGTCCGGAACGGCGCAAGGCTCCCCTGCCGTGGTCCGGTGACCCGATGTTACACAACATCGGGCGCTTGACCAGCTACCCAGTGCCCAGATTCGAGGGCAGGAACAGGGCCAGGGCCGCTTCCAGGGCCTGACGATCGGTCAGCGGATCGAACCAACGCGCGTCCTGCTGGCCGCGCAGCCAGGTGAGCTGGCGCTTGGCCAACTGGCGTGTGGCGAAGATGGCGCGGTCGCGGAACTCGGCTTCCGGGACGGTTCCATCGAGGTATTCCCAGGCCTGCCGGTAACCGACGGCACGGATCGCCGGCAGATCCAGCGGCTTGTCGATCGCCTGCAACTGCGGCAGATCGCGCAAACGATGCACTTCCTGCAGGAAGCCGGCCTGGAGCATCGCGTCGAACCGCAACTCGATGCGCTGGTGGAGCAGCGCACGGTCGCGCGGCGAAAGCACCAGTTTGAGCACGCGGAACGGCAGACGCTCGCGCACGGACGCCGCCTGCCATTCGCTGATGGGCTTGCCGCTGAGACGGAACACTTCCAGCGCGCGCTGGATGCGTTGCGGATCGGTGGCTTTGATCTTCGCCGCGGCGCGCGGGTCGACCTTGGCCAGCTCGGCATGCAGCGCCGGCCAGCCCTTGTCCGCGGCTTCGCCGGCGATGATCGCGCGGACCGCCGGATCCGCTTCGGGCATCGGCGCCAGCCCTTCCAGCAGGGCCTGGAAATACAGCCCGGTGCCGCCGGCGAGGATCGGGATCTTGCCGCGCGCGGCAATCGCATCCAGCGCGGCGCGCGCATCGGTGGCGAACTCCGCCGCCGAATAAGGCTGCCACGGCTCGCGCACATCGATCAGGTGATGCGGTACTGCCGCGAGCATGGCCGCATCCGGCTTGGCCGCGCCTATGTCCAGGCCGCGATAGACCAGCGCCGAATCGACGCTGACGATTTCCCCGTCGAGGCGTTGCGCCCATTCCATCGCCAATGCGGTCTTGCCCGAGGCGGTGGGACCCATCAGGGCGAGGGCGATCGGCCGGCGATCGGCCACCATCAATCGTCGTCCGGCCAGCGGATCGTCGGCGCCTGGGTTTTGCCGCGCGGCATCGGAACCGCCGCGACTGCATTCCAGATCTTCAGCGCATCCACCGTGGCGGCCACGTCGTGCACGCGCAGGATCAGCGCGCCGCGCTGCGCGGCGATGAGATGAGCGGCCACCGAAGCGGCGACGCGCTCCTGCGCAGCGTCGCGGCCGGTGAGTTCGCCGAGGGTGCGCTTGCGCGACAGGCCGGCGAGCACGGGCATGCCCAGTTCGGCGAAACGTTCCAGTTGCGCGAGCAGCGACAGGTTGTGCGGGGTGTTCTTGCCGAAGCCGAAACCCGGATCGACGATGAGGTTCTTCTTGGCGATGCCGGACATCTCGGCGGCGAAGATGCGCTCGGTCAGGAAGCGGTGCACATCGCCGACCACGTCGTCGTAATCGGGCGCCTGCTGCATGGAATGCGGTTCGCCCAGCATGTGCATCAGCACGACCGGCACGCCCAGCGCCGCGGCCGCCTCCAGCGCGCCTTCGCGGCGCAATGCGTAGACGTCGTTGATCATGCCCGCGCCCGCCGCGACCGCGGCGCGCATCACTTCCGGCTTGGAAGTGTCGATGCTGATCGGCAGCGGGATTCGCTTCGCCAATTGCTCGATCACCGGAATCACGCGGCGGAGTTCTTCCTCGATGGAAACCTGTTCCGCGCCCGGACGCGTGGATTCGCCGCCGATGTCGAGCAGGTCGGCGCCCTCCTCCACCAGCTTCAACGCATGCGCCACCGCGGTTTCCAGGGTGTCGTGCGTACCGCCGTCGGAGAAGGAATCCGGGGTGACGTTGACGATGCCCATCACCTGAGGGCGGTCCAGTTTGAGGATGCGGCCGGCGCAATCGAGTTGCGGGGTGATATCGAACATGGCGCTCCTTCCCTTCTCCCGTCGGGAGAAGGTGGCCCGAAGGGCCGGATGAGGGTACGGCAGAGTGAAATCCAGCCACTTTGCGAGGTTTGGCAACAAGCGGCTTTGCGGATGCGGCCAAATAACCGCGAACTGCGCCCTCGCCACTTTAGCCGTACCCTCACCCCAACCCCTCTCCCGGTGGGAGAGGGGCCTAATGCATCAGGTCTGCGCGGCAGGCCCGCCGATCGGAGGCAACGGACGCGCATCGCCCCGGTCGTCCGGCTTGGTCCAGCCCATCGGCGGCGGCGGATCGCGGCCTTCCATCACCGCGTCGATCTGCGGCACGTCGATGGTCTCGTATTCCAACAGCAGCTTGGCCATCGTGTGCAGCTTCTCGATGTTCTCCTTCAACAGCGCGCTGGTGCGGTTGTAGGCTTTGTCCAGGATGCCGCGTACGACTTCGTCGATCTTGCGCGCGGTGTCGTCGGAGACGCTCTTGTGCTGAGTGACCGAACGGCCGAGGAACACTTCGTCCTCGTCCTCGCTGTAGGCGATCGGACCCATCTCGTCGGACAATCCCCACTTGGTGACCATGTTGCGGGCCATCTTGGTGGCGCGCTCGATGTCGTTGGAAGCGCCGGTGGTGACCTTGTCGGCGCCGAAGATCAATTCTTCGGCGACGCGGCCGCCGTACAGCGAGCACAGCTGCGACTCGATGGCGGTGCGGTTATAGCTGTACTTGTCGCCTTCGGGCAGGTACATGGTCACGCCCAGCGCGCGACCGCGCGGGATGATGGTGACCTTGTAGACCGGGTCGTGTTCCGGCACCAGGCGTCCGACGATGGCGTGGCCGGCCTCGTGGTAGGCGGTGAGGGTCTTTTCGTCCTCGCTCATGGCCATGGAACGGCGTTCGGCGCCCATCAGGATCTTGTCGCGGGCCTTGTCGAAGTGGTCCATGCGCACTTCCTTGCCGCTCTCGCGCGCAGCGAACAGCGCCGCCTCGTTGCAGAGGTTGGCGAGGTCCGCGCCGGAGAAACCGGGGGTGCCGCGGGCGATGACCATCGGCACCACGTCGTCGGCCAGCGGCAGCTTGCGCATATGCACGCGCAGGATCTGTTCGCGGCCCTTGACGTCGGGCAGGCCGACCACGACCTGGCGGTCGAAACGGCCCGGACGCAACAGCGCGGGATCGAGCACGTCGGGACGGTTGGTGGCGGCGATCACGATCACGCCTTCGCCGCCTTCGAAACCGTCCATCTCCACCAGCAACTGGTTGAGAGTCTGCTCGCGTTCGTCGTGACCGCCGCCCAGACCGGCGCCGCGATGGCGGCCGACGGCGTCGATTTCGTCGATGAAGATGATGCACGGCGCGTGCTTCTTGGCCTGGTCGAACATGTCGCGCACGCGGCTAGCGCCGACGCCGACGAACATCTCCACGAAGTCCGAACCGGAGATGCTGAAGAACGGCACCTTGGCTTCGCCGGCGATGGCCTTGGCTAGCAGGGTCTTGCCGGTGCCGGGCTGGCCGACCATCAGCACGCCGCGCGGAATCTTGCCGCCCAGCTTCTGGAACTTGCCCGGATCGCGCAGGAACTCGACCAGTTCGCTGACTTCTTCCTTGGCCTCGTCGCAACCGGCCACGTCGGCGAAAGTCACCTTGATCTGGTCGTCGCCCTGCAGCTTGGCGCGCGACTTACCGAAGGACATGGCGCCCTTGGCCCCGCCGCCGCCGCCCTGCATCTGCCGCATCATGAAGATCCAGAAGCCGATGATCAGCAGCACCGGCAGGAAGGTCATCAGGATGGAACCCAGGGACAGGCCGCTGGCCGGCTTCTCGCGGGTGATGGCGACGTTCTTCTTCACCAGCATGTTGACCAGGTAGTTGTCCTGCGGCCCGTAGACCGTCCCGGCCGTGCCATCGGTGCGCTTGTACTGGATCGCGTTGGTGACCAGGTTGCTGTCGTTGGTGAAATTCACCGACGCCACCGAACCGTTGTCCACTTCCTGCAGGAACTGCGAATAGTTGGTCTCGGCGCCGGCGGCGGCGCCCAACTTCGGCGAAAAACTCTGGAACACCACCATCAGCACGACGGCGACGACTACCCACAGCAGCAGATTCTTGCTCAAGCCGTTCATCCTCATTGACTCCGGTGTTTCCTATAACTCGATTGGAAGACTACAACGAACCACGTCATTTCATGTGCAGAAGCTTGCCCTGCCCCAGCGCATAGACTTCCGGGGAGCGCTTGCGCGAGGCATCCGGCTTGCGGATGACCACTTTTTCGTAGCGCCGCCGCAGTTCGCGCACGTAGTCATCGAAACCCGTGCCCTGGAATACCTTGATCAGGAACGCCCCGCCGGGTTTCAGATGGCCGTCGGCGAAATCCATCGCCAGCTCGGCCAGATGCATCATGCGCGGCTGGTCGACCGCGTCCACACCACTCTTATTGGGGGCCATATCCGACAGCACAAGGTCCACGGGATGGCCGTTCAACATGGCTTCCAGTTGCGATAGGACGTCATCCTCCCTGAAATCCCCATGAAGGAAGTCCACCCCGGCCAAACTGGGCATCTCCAGGATGTCCATCGCCACCACCCGGCCGCTGTCGCCCAGCGCCTTGCGCACGAACTGCGACCAGCCGCCCGGGGCGGCGCCCAGGTCGACCACCACCATGCCCGGCTTGAGCAGGCGATCGCGCTCGATCAGCTCTTCCAGCTTGTAGGCCGCACGCGAACGCAGGCCCTCGGCCTGCGCCTTCTTCACATAAGGGTCGGCGAAGTGCTCTTTGAGCCAGCGTTGGCTGCTTTTGCTGCGGGTGGCCATGGGCGCGTCAGTCCCCCGGACCGCGCGCAGGCGGCTGGAGAAAGGGGTTCGGTGGGGCGGCCATGATACCCTGAACCCCCTCGAGACCCCGTACCGCAGCGCATGTCCACAGCTTTGACCTCCAGCCAGTCGCGCTTCCTGCGTGGCCAGGCCCACGACCTGAAAGCCCTGCTGCAGATCGGCGCCAAAGGACTTACCTCGGCCTTCCTCGCCGAACTGGATGCGGTGCTGGAACAGCACGAACTGGTCAAGGTGAAGATCGGCGCCGAAGATCGCGAAGCGCGGGATGCCATGATCGGGGAAATCGTGGAGAAGACCGGATCCGCCCTGGTGCAGCGCATCGGCCATGTGGCGGTGCTGTACCGGCCGAGCAAGGACCACCGCCAGATCGTGCTGCCCCGCAAATAGCGGTAAAGGGTCAATAGTGAAGTGGGAATAGTTGAAATCGCGCTTTTACCCCTTGCCACTTACCCTTTTCCCTTTACAGCTCCTCCCATGCAACTGAACCACGAGCTCCCCGACTACACCTACGCCCTGCGCGCGGCCGACGGCCACAGCGCCAAAGTCAACGAGCGGGTGTTGGAAGCCAGCTTCATCTTGGCGCCGAACGAGTTGCTGGAGGGCTGGGCCGTTCGCGAAAGCTCGGCGCTGGTGCCGGAAGATCTCGCGCCGCTGCTGGCCATGAACCCGGAATTGGTACTGCTGGGCACCGGCGAGCGCCAGGTGTTTCCGGCGGCGGCGGTGATGGCGGCCTGCCTGACCCGCGGCATCGGCATCGAAGTGATGACCAATGCCGCCGCCGCGCGCACGTTCAATGTGCTGGCCGGCGAAGGCCGGCGCGTGGTGGCGGGATTCCTATTGGCGCCATGATCCCGGCCGCAGGCTCGCGGGCGACGACCGCGGTCGCGAAGAAAGCGGCCGCGCTCGTATCTCTGGGAGCGCTGTTGGCGGCCGCGCTGTTGGCGGCATGCGCACCCGCCGCGTCGAAAGACCGCTTCGAGGACTGGAGCGCAACCACCGCAGCGGCAGGCGTCGCAGAATATCGGCAATACCTCCAACGCCAAGGCCTGGACGACGTCGCGCCGATGCCCGCGCTATTGCGAAGCGCGCGAAGCTGGCGCGAATGCAATGCCGGGGAATTCGCTTTGCCGCCGCGTGCGCTGTGGCCGAATATCCTGCCCACGCTGCGCGCGTTGCGTCAGTTGCAGACAGCCGGACTGGTCGACGGCCGCAAGGTCGCTTCCGGTTATCGCGAGGGGACGCTCAACCGCTGCGCCGGAGGCAGTGCGCGCAGCCGCCATCTATCGAACAACGCCCTGGATTTCGACCTCTCGGAGTCGCCGGACAACGTCGAGCGGCTATGCGATTTCTGGCGTAGCAAAGGGCCGGCATTGAAGCTGGGGCTCGGCTTCTACACCGATACCCGGATCCATCTGGACACATCCGGCTTCCGTACTTGGGGCAGCGATCACACTTGGCGGACGTCGTTGTGCAGTCCGCGTGCGTCAGCGTCATAGCGCCGGTCGTACGACTGGATTCGCTCTACGGCGACGGGTTCAACGCTTCGGCAGGTACTGCAAGGGATCCACAGGCTTGCCGTTGTAGCGGATCTCGAAATGCAGCATGTCGCGCGAGGCGCCGCTGCGGCCCATCTCCGCAATCTGCTGTCCGGCCTTTACGTTCTGGCCCTCGTTGACTAGGCGCTTGCGGTTGTGGCCGTAAGCGGACAGCCACGATTCGCTGTGCTTGATGATGATCAGTTCGCCGTAACCCACCAGGCCGCCGCCCGAATACACCACCACGCCGTCGCTGGCCGCGCGCACTGCCTGGCCATTGGCGCCGGCGATGTCGACGCCCTGCTTGGTGGCGTCGCCGCTGGTGAAGCGTCCAATGACCACGCCTTCGGCCGGCCAACGCCAATTGAAGCCGCTGCTGGCCGGTCCCGGCGCCGGCTTGGCCGCGACGGGCGGCTTGGGAACGGCAGGCGCGGGTCGGACGACGGTGGTCGCCGGGCGCGTGTCGCCCGCGGTCCTGCCGCCACTGGGCGGATAAAGCCGGAGGCTCTGCCCGGGATAGATCGTATAGGGCGAACTGATGTTGTTCCAGGCGGCCAGATCCCGGTAGTCGATATCGTTGCGGAAGGCGACTCCGAACAGGGTATCGCCGCGCTGCACGCGCACGGTCGCACCGTATTTGGGTTTCGAGACGATGCGCTGCGAGGGGTAGGACGACGGGGAAGTTTCGCGCACGACACTGCTGCTGCATGCCGCCAACAAGGCGACCACGGCCATGGCGGCTACTGTCTTATGCGTAATCCATCCGCTTCTGTTGGTCATTTTCCGTTCGTCATTCCGTCGTTGTTCCGCGTCATCCGCCGTTCGCTTTCCACACCAACCAGCCGATCAACGCCACCAGCACCACCGTGGAGACCCAGCCTATCGGTTCGATCCAGCGATGCAGCGCCGCCTCGGCTCGCGCGCCTCCAAGTTTGATCGCGCCTGCCACCAGATAGAGGCGCTTGCCGCGACCCACCAGCATGCTGGCAAGGAACGGTAACAGCGGCACACCGACAATGCCTGAGGCCCAGGTGAATATCTTCAGCGGGATCGGCGTGAATCCGGCGAGCACCA
Source organism: Pseudoxanthomonas sacheonensis (assembly GCF_031455975.1). GTDB lineage: Bacteria > Pseudomonadota > Gammaproteobacteria > Xanthomonadales > Xanthomonadaceae > Pseudoxanthomonas_A > Pseudoxanthomonas_A sacheonensis_A. The sequence goes on from NZ_JAVDTT010000003.1 coordinate 311,038, forward strand.
GCAACCAGAACGCTTTCCATGGCGACTCCGCCACGACCTGCCGCAGATGCGTCACCTGCTCGTTTATTCCGGCGCTCCAGCCCAACCATTCGATCACCGGTTTCAGCGCTTCGAACGCGTAGTGACCCAACGCGTATCCGACCAACGCGCCGGCGAGCGAACCGATTAGGCTCAAGGTGGCGAACCAAAGCGCGCGTTTCGGTTGCGCCAGCGACATCGGCGCGAGCATGACTTCCGGCGGAACCGGAAAGATGATGGCTTCGACGAAACTCAGTCCGGCCAGCATCCTGGGCGCATGCCGGTGTTGCGCCCACTGGATGGCGCGGGCGTACAGCGGTCCGAATATTTTCATGCCTAGGGCCTGTGAACGCTATTCGGATAGGCCACGCCGCACCTGAGTGCGTGCAGGGCAAGGAAGAATGAGGAAGTGTATGTCGATACACGACCGAATGATGACGCTGCCCTGTGCGCACTCAGGTGCGGCCCTTCGGGTTGCTGCGCCCAGGCCGCCATGCGCCCGCGCACGGCTTGAACAGGCGGCCAGCCTGCCGCTGCGCCGCGCACGAACACCTGACGGCCTGGGCGAAGCAACGTGACCTATCCGAATAGCGTTCACAGGCCCTAGTCCAATGTACCGGACAGCAGCGGAACGAACACCACCGGCGCCAGCACCTCTTCGTCCACGCCGCCGTCTTCGCGCTTGGTCAGCTTGATCAGCGATTGCGACGAGGCGCCGCCCACCGGCGCGACCAGGTGCGCGCCGACCGCGAGCTGATCGACCAGCGCATTCACCAGCGCGGGCGCTGCGGCGGTGACGATGATCGCGTCGTAGGGCGCGTGCTCGGTCCAACCGATGCGCCCGTCGTCATGCTTGCTGCGAACGTTCATGCCCAACTGGCGCAGACGCTTGCGCGCCTGCCGCAGCAGGTCGCCGATGCGTTCGACCGTGTACACCTCCAGCCCCAGCGCCGCCAAAATAGCGGCCTGGTAGCCGGAACCGGTGCCGATCTCCAGCACTTTTTTCGGTGTCGCGTTCTGCAGCAACGCCTCGGTCATGCGCGCCACCACCCACGGCTGGGAAATGGTCTGGCTGTGGCCGATGGGCAAAGCGGTGTCTTCATAGGCACGGGTCGCCAACGCTTCATCGACGAACAGATGGCGCGGCACCGTACGCACGGCATTGAGCACGTTCTCGTCGCGAATGCCCTTTTCGCGCAAACGCTCGACCAGACGGTCGCGAACGCGCTGAGAAGTCATGCCCTGCCCTACGGCCTCCCGTAACCGTGGCGTCACGCCGATGCCTCCAGCGAAGCGCTCAGGCCGCCGACCCAGCTGGCGACTTTTTCCAGCGCCTGGAAGCGCGTCAAATCGACATGGATCGGCGTGATGGAAATGAAACCGGTGCGTACGGCATGGAAATCGGTGCCGGCGCCGGCGTCCTGCTCCGGCCCGGCCGGCCCGATCCAGTACACCGTGCCGCCACGCGGATCGGGTTGCGGCAGGCAGGCCTCGGAACGGTGGCGATTGCCCAGCCGGGTGACTTCGAAGCCGGCGATCTGGTCCCACGGCAAATCGGGCACGTTGACGTTGAGGATGGTGTCGGCCGGCAGCGGATCGGAATTCAGCCGCGCCACGATCTCCACTGCGGCGCGCGCCGCAGTCGCGAAATTATTGGCCTTGTGATCGGTGGTGACCAGCGACACCGCCACTGCGGGCAGCCCCAGAAAACGTCCTTCCATCGCCGCCGACACGGTTCCCGAATAGATCACGTCATCGCCCAGATTGGCGGCGTTGTTGATGCCGGACACGACGATATCGGGTTCGATGTCCAGCATTCCCGTCAGCGCCAGATGCACGCAATCGGTAGGCGTGCCGGCGACACGCCAGGTCTGCTCGTCCAGCTTCTTGATGCGGATGGGCAGATCCAGGGTCAGCGAATTGCTGGCGCCGGAGCGGTCGCGGTCTGGCGCCACCACCAGGACTTCATGGCCCGCGGCGCGCAGGCCCTCCGCAAGGATTCGGATGCCGGGGGCGTCTACGCCGTCGTCGTTACTTACCAGTACGCGCATGGGGTTCCTCAGGTACGGACCCATGATACCGCACGCTCTTGCGCACCGCCCCGATGCCGTTAACCTGCGACCATGCCGATACCATCCGACGACGACGATGCCGCGCTGTTCCGCGAAGCGATAGGACCCGTCAAGCCTTTGCCGGAATCATCGCCGGCTCCCAGCAAACCCAAACCCAGGGCCCTTGCGCGCATGGCCGAACGCGACGAGCAGGATGCGCGCAGCGAATTCCAGCGTGGACTTGACGATCTTTCCGCATTGGCAGCGGGCGATACCCTGAGTTACCGGCGCGATTCGGTGCCGCCTGCGGTCTTCCAACGATTGAAACGGGGACGCTTCTCGGCGCAGGACGAACTGGATCTGCACGGCGCCACCCTGCTGCAGGCCGAATCGATGTTGAGGCATTTCCTTGCCGAAGCTCACGCCCACGAGTTCGGCTGCGTGCGCATCATCCACGGCAAGGGCCAGCGCGACGATGGCGGAATGCCGGTATTGAAAAACCTGGTCGACCGCGTGCTGAGGCAACGCGCCGACATACTCGCGTTCCACTCCGCGCCGGCCGCGCAAGGCGGTACCGGCGCCGCATTGGTGTTGTTGGCTCGGCGCTGAATCCCGTATATGGCGCCGGGATTATTCTACCGCCGCCACCGCTGGCGCGTGTTTCCTCGGCGGATTCACCCACACCACCTGAATCCCGCGTTCCTTCGCCATCTCTTCGACCATGGCCATATACCTTGCGTCATGCCCGGTGTATTCCATGACCTGCTGCTTCGGCACCGTGTCGCGATAAGTGGTTTTCTGCGTGCTTGCGCAACCCACAAGCAGCAACAGTCCCAATGACAAAGCCGTGATTCTCAAAAGAGTCTTCATGACACCCTCCGGTTCGAAAGCCATAAATCCGCGGCGTCCGGCGGATATGCCGATAATGAATCTCCAGACGTCAATTCGGCTTATACGCCGCGCCCGCCAGCGTTCCAGTACCTACCAAGGCTTTCCGACGAACGGCATCAATTCCGCGCGGCATCGGTGATTTCGCCGAGCTCTTGGAGCAAGGCGGTGGCGTAGCTGCCGGGCGGCAGCGAGAACGACAGCGATAGCACGGCCTCGTCCAGCCATGTCCAAGTCAGCCCTTCGGCGACCAGACGCAGGGCACGACGCTCCTGTTTCAGCCCCGCGTCTTCCAGGCCTTTGCGGAACATCAGCCCATCTTCGCCGTCCAAAGCCGCTCGCTCGACCTCGGCGCAGCGCGCCGTGCTACGCGGCTCTCCTGCCCCCCACAACGGCCCGCTGGGGTGGATATCGAAACGGGCCAGGCGATCGGCCAATGTCTCGTCCCAGGGTTCTGGTCCGAATACGCTGCGGCTGCCCGCCAGGATCCAGACCTCGCCTTCCAGTCCCGCGTCCCAACTGGCGTCGCGTACGCGCGCGGCCAGCACACGATTGAATAGCTCCGAGCGCGCTGCGGAAAGCAGGATCGAACGCTGGTCATGGCGCACGCGACGGCCCGCGAACATCGACAGCGCCGATTCGACGTTGTCGCCGCCCCGGCCGAACCGCTGTTCGCCGAACCAGTTGGGCAGGCCGCGGGCGGCGATCTGCCGCAGACGCTCCTCGATGAGCGCACGCTCGCCCGTCACGTCGCGCAGGACCAGCACGAAACGGTTTCCGGCCAGTGCACCCCGCGGCAATTTGCGGTTATGCCAGGTGGAGGACAGCACCTCCAGATCTTCGGACTGTAGGCGCATCGGGTCCGGCGCGATGCGTTTGGGCAAGTGCACGCTGAATCGCTGGCGCGTCACCGCGTGCCGGTCCTTCATGCCCGCGTAGCCGATGGCCATTTCCGGCAGCCCGGCCCAATCGGCCAGGCGCTTGGCCACCGCGGCGGTATTGAGGCCGCGTTTTTCGATGGTCAGCAACAGATGCTCGCCTTCCCCACTGGGCTCGAACCCCGCGATTTCCTCGACGAAGAAATCCTCTACGGTGGTGCGGATGCGGGCGCTGAGCACCGCTGCGCCGAAGGCACTGGGTAGCGGCTGGGTCACCTGGCCTTGACCAGCAGCACTACCGCCTGGGCGGCAATGCCCTCGCCACGGCCGGTGAAACCGAGTTTCTCGCTGGTCGTGGCCTTGACGCTGACCGCGTCGGTGTCGATGCCGAGGTCGGCGGCGATCAGCACGCGCATCGCTTCCGCATGCGGACCGACTTTGGGGCGTTCGCAAATCACGGTGATGTCGGCATTGCCCACGCGCCAACCGCCGTTTCCGCTGATCAGCGCGTTGCAATGGCGAAGGAAGGAACGGCTGTCCGCATCTTTCCATTGCGGATCGGACGGCGGGAAATGCCTGCCGATATCGCCCAGCGCCAGCGCGCCCAGCATCGCGTCGCACAGCGCGTGGATCACCACGTCGCCGTCGCTGTGCGCTTCGACGCCGCGATCGTGAGGCACGCGCACGCCGCCGAGCATGAGGTGGTCGCCGACGCCGAAGGCGTGGACGTCTATGCCCTGGCCGATGCGAATATTGGAAGTGTTGTGCATGCGGTGCGTCCAGATTCCATTGATGGCTATTGCCGTCATTCCCGCGAAGGGAATGACGGGCAGTGATCACCTCACGCCTCACGCTTCGAAAGTATGAACTCGAAACGCGAAAGGTCGGCCGGCGTGGTGATCTTGAAATTGTCCTCGCTGCCTTCGATCAGCAGCGGCCGCAAACCCTGCAGCTCCATCGCCATGGATTCGTCGGTGACCTCGACACCCGCCTTGCCGGCCTCTTCCAACGCCCGCGACAGCTGCAGGCGCCGGAACAGTTGCGGCGTCAACGCCCGCCATAGCCGTTGCCGTGGCTCGGTGCCGTCGATGCCGCCGTCGTCGCCGGCGCGTTTCAGCGTGTCGCGCACCGGCGCCGCTAGTATCGCGCCCACCGGATCGTTGCGGCCACGCTCCAGCAGTTGCTGCAGATCGTCCTGGCCCAAGTTCGGCCGCGCCGCATCATGCACCAGGACGAAATCATCGGCCCTAATCTCGGCCGGCAAGGTATTGAGCGCAGCCAGCACCGATTCGGCACGGGTGGTGCCGCCAACGCAGGTCAGGATCGGCTTGCCACTGAAGCTGTCCCAGCCCGGCCAGTCGGTGTCGTTCTCCGACAGCGCGACTACGGCGCCTTCCACTGCGGGATGCGCGAACAGAGCTGCAAGGGCGTAGGCGATCAACGGCTGTCCGCCGACACTCAAATACTGCTTGGGGATTTCACTGCCGAAACGAGTGCCACGGCCAGCGGCTGGCACAACGACCCAGATGCCGGGCATCAGCGGCCTTGCTCCGGCTGCGGAGCAGCGGTTTCTTCCGTGACCGGTGCGGGCGCAGAGGGCGATTCCACCACGCGGTAGAACTTCTCGCCCGGTTTGATCATGCCCAGCTCGCTGCGCGCGCGCTCTTCCACCGCTTCTTCACCCGATTTGAGGTCCTCGACTTCGGCCGCCAGGGCATTGTTGCGTTCCTGCAGGCCCTGGTTGTCGCGCCGCTGGTGAGCCACTTGGTTCTGCAAGCCAGTGACCTCGCCCCAACTGCCTTCGCCGAACCACAAGCGGTACTGCAGCCATCCGAACAGCAGCGCCAAGATCAGCAGTGGCCAGCCTAGGCGCCGCATCGCTTACCGCTTCAACGACACGAATGCGTCGCGGCCGGCGTAACGCGCGCGCTTGCCGAGCGCTTCTTCGATCCGCAGCAACTGGTTGTACTTGGCGACGCGATCGCTGCGGCACAGCGACCCGGTTTTGATCTGCGTGGCGGTGGTGGCCACCGCGATATCGGCGATGGTGGTGTCTTCGGTCTCGCCGGAACGGTGCGAAATGATCGCCGCGTAGTTGGCGTGGTGGGCCATGGAAACGGCTTCCAGCGTCTCGGTGAGCGTGCCGATCTGATTGACCTTGATCAGGATCGCGTTGGCGGTACCGGACTCGATGCCCTGCTTGAAGATCTTCGGATTGGTGACGAACAAGTCGTCTCCGACCAACTGGACTTTCTTGCCCAGGCGATCGGTCAGCAGCTTCCAGCCCGCCCAGTCGTCCTCGGCCATGCCGTCTTCGATGGTGATGATCGGATACTCGGCGGCCCAGTCGGCCAGGAAGTCGGTGAACTGCTCCGAGGTCAGGCGCTTGCCCTCGCCCATCAAGTGGTATTTGCCGTTGTCGTAGAACTCCGAACTGGCCACGTCCAGACCCAGCAGAATGTCCTCGCCCGCCTTGTAGCCGGCCTTGCCGATCGCTTCCAGGATGGTATCCAGCGCCTCGACATTGCTGCGCAGGTCCGGTGCGAAACCGCCCTCGTCGCCCACCGCCGTGCTCAGGCCATGGCCTTTGAGCACCGACTTGAGCGCATGGAAGATTTCGGTGCCGGCGCGCAGCGATTCGGCGAAGGAATCGAAACCGACCGGCAGCACCATGAATTCCTGCAGATCGACATTGTTGTCGGCATGCGCGCCGCCGTTGATGATGTTCATCATCGGCACCGGCAATACGACATCGCTGCCGTTGGCCAAGTGCTGCCACAGCGGCATCTTCTTGGAGGCGGCGACTGCATGCGCGTTGGCCAGCGAAACCCCGAGCAGCGCGTTGGCGCCCAGGCGACCCTTGTTCTCGGTACCGTCGATATCGATCAGGCGACGATCCAGGCCTTCCTGGTCGGCCGCATCGAAGCCTTTCAGCGCGGTGGCGATGGCGCCGTTGACGTTGGCCACGGCGTGTTGCACGCCTTTGCCCAGGTAACGGGTCTTGTCGCCGTCGCGCAACTCGACCGCCTCCTTGGAACCGGTCGAGGCGCCCGAGGGCACCATGGCACGGCCGAAGGAACCGTCCTCGAGCGTGACTTCCGCTTCCAGGGTGGGATTGCCGCGGCTGTCGAGGATTTCGCGGGCGTGGATCTTGGTGATTGAGGTCATGGGGGTCGAGTGCCGATTCAAAGGGAGGATTCGAGGAAACCGTTCTTCTTGGTGATGCTGTCCAGCGCCATCAGCGTTTCGAGTAGCGCCTCCATCTTGCCCAGCGGCCACGCGTTGGGCCCGTCGGAAAGCGCCTCTTCCGGCTTGGGGTGCGTTTCCATGAAGATGCCGGCGATGCCCACCGCCATCGCGGCGCGCGCAAGCACCGGCACGAATTCGCGCTGGCCGCCGGATTTTCCGTCCATGCCCCCAGGCAACTGCACCGAATGGGTGGCGTCGAACACCACCGGGCAACTGGTGTCGCGCATCACGCTGAGCGAGCGCATGTCGGAGACGAGATTGTTGTAACCGAAGCTGGCGCCGCGTTCGCAAGCCATGATCTGCTGGTTGCCGGTGGCCTTGGCCTTGTTGGTGACGTGCTTCATTTCCCAGGGCGACAGGAACTGGCCTTTCTTGATGTTGACCGGCAGGCCGGCACTGGCGACCTTGTGGATGAAGTCGGTCTGCCTGCACAGGAACGCCGGAGTCTGCAGCACGTCGACCACCGCGGCGACTTCGTCCAGCGGCGTGTACTCGTGCACGTCGGTCAGCACCGGCACGCCGATCTGCTTCTTCACTTCGGCGAGCACCTTCAGTCCTTCCTCCAGTCCGGGACCGCGGAAGCTGGTACCGGAAGTGCGGTTGGCCTTGTCGAAGCTGGATTTGAAGATGAAATTGATACCCAGCTTGCTGGTGATCTCTTTCAGCTTGCCGGCGACATCCAACTGCAACTGCATCGATTCGATGACGCAGGGACCGGCGATGAGGAAAAAAGGTTTATCGAGGCCGACTTCGAAATCACAAAGCTTCATGCACGTGCTTCCTTGAGCAGCTTGCCGCCCGCCTTCATTTCGCGCGCGGCGCGGATGAAACCGACGAACAGCGGATGGCCGTCGCGCGGCGTGGAGAGGAATTCGGGATGCGCCTGGCAGGCCAGGAACCATGGATGCTGGCTGCGCGGCAGTTCGATCATCTCCACCAGCAGGTCGTCCATGGATTTGGCGGAAATCACCAGGCCGGCGTCTTCCATCTGGGTGCGGTAGCGATTGTTGAATTCATAGCGATGGCGGTGGCGTTCGGCCACCACGTCCTTGCCGTACAGCTCGCGCGCCAGCGTGCCCGGTTTCAGACGCGCTTCCTGCAAGCCCAGGCGCATGCTGCCGCCCAAATCGGTGCGTTCGTCCCGCTTTTCCACCTCGCCGGTGGCGGTGCGCCATTCGGTGATCAGACCGATCACCGGGTGCGAGGACTGTTTGTCGTTCTCGGTACTGTTGGCGTCTTCCATGCCAAGGATGTTGCGCGCGTAATCAACCACCGCGGCCTGCATGCCGTAACAGATGCCGAAATACGGCACGCCGTGTTCGCGTGCGTAACGCGCGGTCACGACCTTACCCTCGAAGCCGCGATCGCCGAAACCGCCCGGCACCAGAATGCCATCGACATCCCCCAGGGCCGACATGTCTCCGCCTTCCAACTCCTGGGCTTCCAGCCATTTCAGATTCACCCGCGTACGCTGGCGCAGCCCGCCGTGCTTCAGCGCCTCGCCGACGGACTTGTAGGCGTCCTTGTGGTCCACGTACTTGCCGACCACAGCGATGGTGACTTCATCGAGCGGATTGAGCGTGGCGTCGACTGCCGCTTCCCATTCCGAAAGATCGGCGGGACCGGTCACCGGCAGCTTCAGCTGGTTGACCACGATCTCGTCCAGGTGCTGTTCGTGCAGTTCCAGCGGGATCTTGTAGAGAACATCGACGTCGCGCGCGGTGATGACGGCGCGCTCGGGCACGTTGGTGAACGAGGCGATCTTGCGGCGTTCGGAATCCGGCAGCGGTTGTTCGCTGCGGCACAGCAATACGTCGGGCTGGATACCGATCGAGCGCAGTTCTTTCACGGAGTGCTGCGTGGGCTTGGTCTTCAGCTCACCGGCAGCGGCGATGTAAGGCACCAGGGTCAGGTGCATGAACATCGCCTTTTCCTGGCCGCGCTCGGTACGGATCTGGCGGATGGCTTCCAGGAACGGCAGCGATTCGATGTCGCCGACGGTGCCGCCGATCTCGACCAGGGCCACATCGAAGCCCGCGGTGGCCTCATCGATGCAGCGTTTGATCTCGTCGGTGATGTGCGGAATGACCTGCACGGTGGCGCCCAGGTAGTCGCCGCGGCGTTCCTTGCGGATCACGTTCTCGTAGATGCGCCCGGTGGTGACCGAGTTCTTGCGGCTCAGGCGGGTGCGAACGAAACGCTCGTAGTGGCCCAGATCCAGGTCGGTTTCGGCACCGTCGTCGGTGACGTAGACCTCGCCGTGCTGGAACGGGCTCATGGTGCCCGGATCGACGTTGATGTAGGGGTCCAGCTTCATCATCGTGACCCGCAGGCCGCGGGCTTCGAGGATAGAGGCAAGCGAAGCGGCGGCGATGCCCTTGCCAAGCGAGGACACTACACCGCCGGTAACGAAAATCAGGGGGGTCATGGCTCGAGGCCTCCCGGAAAGCCATAGTTTACCGGTTGGCGGGCCCGGCCGCACCGTTGACTTGTGGTCGGGTCCTTGTTCCAGCAGGTCCAAAATGCGGACGCCCCGGTGAATCGGGGCGTCCAAGTGCTCGGCTGGTAGGTAATTCCCGACTCAGCGCTCGCTGCGATCCCGCTTGTCCTGGCCAGCCTCTTCCTGGCGCGCTGCCTTGCGCTCTGCCCGGCGCTCGCTCCAGGACTTCTTGGCGCCGCCCGACGCCGTATCGGTCGGCTGGCTGGTGATAGCGCTATGGGTCGCCGCCGTCGCATTGCCGGATACGCTCGTTACCGCCTGGTCATCGGCATGAAGCGCTCCGTTGGCCGCGGCGTCCGCGCCGACGCTAGTGCTCGCCTGTCCCGACGACCGGGTCGCCGCTTTGGAGAGGCCACCGACGGCGCCCAACGTCGCGTCGCCGGCGGCCTGCGTCGCACCTGTAGCGCTGTCGACCGCCTGCGTGCCTGCCGATGCTGCCGCCGAGGTAGCGGCCGCTCCTTCGGCGTTGGCGCGAGCGACGGTCCTGCGGGCGGCACGCGTGGTCTGCTCGACCGCGTCGGTATTGGCGCCTACCTCGGCGCGCGCGCCTACGACACCGCTCACGTTGGCGGGTCCTGTCTGTACGCCCGCACCGCCGCCAACACCTAAGTTGCCGCCCAACACCTGAGCGGACGCGATGGGGGCGGCCAGCGAAGTGGCGAGCAGGATGGGCAGGAAATATTTGTTCTGCTTCATGGTCGATATCCTCGTTTCTATCTGTCGGGGGACACATCAGAGCCGCTCTGCTTGCAGCAGCGGGCCGACCCTAGGCAATGCCTGCCGGCTCCGGGCTGAACCACCCTCACCCGCGCCGGCGAATAGATAAAGGCCAGTCGTTCTTCGCCAAAAACCTTTTTCAATACAGAGAGTTGCGACGCAAAAACGGATGAACGCCCGACAACAAAAAAAGCGCCCCGACATGCGGGGCGCTTTTGGGCCAGACGAGCCCTTAACTACTTATTCGTCGGAAGAAGGGCGCGCAATCAAGGTTTGCGCTCTTCCTCTTCTTCCTCGGTGTCCGATTTCTTTCCGCTTTCGCCTTTGGCTTTGGCCTTGGCTGCGGCGGCGGCTTCGTTCTGGGCGCGGCGCTGGGCCTTCTTGTCGGCGTCGGACTGTTCGTCCCCTGCCGCTTCCGCGGTGCGGTCAGCCTTGGTGTCGGCCTTGGACTGGGCAAACGCCGCCGTGGCGGTCACAGCGGCGGTGATGACGCCAAGGATGAGCAGGATGCGCTTGTTCATTGAGATTCTCCGTTTGCTGCCGGCTGGGACATATGACGTCTACGTTGCCGTGCGGACTACGCGAAACATTAGTCCCCCCCGACCTACTTGCTACTGAACGTGCAAAAAATGACCCCAAGCCGCACACTTCGGGGCTGTAGTCGCCCTAGAAAAAGTCCTGCCCATTCCATGAATACCCGCTACAACGCAGCCGACATCGAAGTCCTTTCCGGCCTGGACCCGGTCAAACGCCGTCCAGGCATGTACACCGACACCACCCGGCCCAACCATCTGGCCCAGGAAGTCATCGACAACGCGGTCGACGAAGCGCTGGCGGGGCATGCCAGCGAGATCGAAGTGATCCTGTTCAAGGACGGCAGCTGCCAGGTCAGCGACGACGGCCGCGGCATGCCGGTGGATATCCACCCGGAAGAGAAGATCTCCGGCGTGGAACTGATCCTTACCCGCCTGCATGCCGGCGGCAAGTTCAACAACCGCAACTACACCTTCAGCGGCGGCCTGCACGGCGTGGGCGTCAGCGTGGTCAATGCGTTGTCGAAGAAAGTGGAGTTGTTCATCAAGCGCGATGGCAACGAATACCGCATGGAATTCCGCGACGGCGATGCGGCGTCCAAGCTGGAAGTGGTCAACACGGTCGGCAAGAAGAACACCGGCACGCGTCTGCGTTTCTGGGCCGACCCGAAATACTTCGACACGCCGAAATACAACCTGCGCGCGCTCAAGCATCTGCTGCGCGCCAAGGCCGTGCTGTGCCCGGGCCTGACCGTGAAACTGTCCGACGAGGCCAGCGGCGAGCGCGATGAGTGGCATTACCGGGACGGCTTGCGCGATTACCTGCTGGGCGAACTTCAAGGGCGCGAACTGCTGCCGCCGGAGCTGTTCACCGGCCAGTTGTCCAAGCAGAGCGAGATCGTGGACTGGGCCGTATCCTGGATTCCCGAGGGCGAACTGGTGCAGGAAAGCTACGTCAACCTGATCCCCACCGCCCAGCACGGCACGCATGTGAACGGCCTGCGCAGCGGCCTGACCGACGCGCTGCGCGAGTTCTGCGATTTCCGCAACCTGCTGCCGCGCGGGGTGAAGCTGGCGCCGGAAGACGTGTGGGACCGCGTGGCCTTCGTGCTGTCGCTGAAGATGACCGACCCGCAATTCAGCGGCCAAACCAAGGAACGCCTGAGCTCGCGGCAGGCCGCCGGCTTCATCGAAGGCGCCGCCCACGATGCGTTCTCGCTGTGGCTCAACCAGCACACCGATTTCGGCGAACGCATCGCCCAGCTGGCGATCGAACGCGCCAGCGCGCGCCTGAAGACCGAGAAGCAGATCGTCCGCAAAAAGGTCACCCAGGGTCCCGCCCTGCCCGGCAAGCTCGCCGATTGCATCAGCCAGGATCTCTCGCGCACCGAACTGTTCCTGGTCGAAGGCGACTCCGCCGGCGGCAGCGCCAAACAGGCGCGTGACAAGGATTTCCAGGCCATCCTGCCGTTGCGCGGCAAGATCCTCAACACCTGGGAAGTGGCTTCGGGCGGCGTGCTGGCTTCCAACGAAGTGCACGACCTGGCCGTGGCCATCGGTTGCGATCCGGGCAAGGACGACATCACCGGCCTGCGCTACGGCAAGGTGGTGATCCTTGCGGATGCGGACTCCGACGGCCTGCATATCGCCACGCTGCTGACCGCGTTGTTCCTCAAGCATTTCCCGGCACTGGTGCAGGCCGGCAACATCTTCGTCGCCATGCCGCCGCTGTTCCGCGTGGACGTGGGCAAGCAGGTGTTCTACGCGTTGGACGAGGAAGAGAAGCGCCTGCTGCTGGAGAAAATAGAGCGCGAGAAGCTAAAAGGCGCGGTCAACGTCACCCGCTTCAAGGGCCTGGGCGAAATGAATCCTTCGCAGCTGCGCGAATCCACCATCCACCCCGACACGCGCCGACTGGTGCAGCTGACCAACGAAGACGACAGCGGCACGCGTTCGCTGATGGACATGCTGCTGGCGAAGAAACGCGCCTCCGACCGCAAGGCGTGGTTGGAGCAGAAGGGCGATCTGGCTTCGCTGGAAGTCTGAGAACGGCTATTCCTTACTACCTGCCGTGGCGACGGCGCGGGCATCCAGAACACGGACGGAATCCTGCGGCGCGGCTGGAACAGAAGGGCGATCTCGCTTCGCTGGAAGTCTGAGAACGGCTATTTCTTACTGCCTGCCGTGGCGACGACGCGGGCATCCAGAACACGAGCGGAATCCTCCGGCGCGGCTGGAGCAGAAGGGCGACTTGGCTTCACTGGAAGTCTGAAAACGGCTATTCCCCATCGCCCGCCGTGGCGACGGCGCAAGCATCCAGAACACGGACGGAATCCTCCGGCGCGGCTGGAGCAGAAGGGTGGTCTGGCCTCGTTAGAAGTTTGAAAACGGCTATTCCCTACTGCCTGCCGTGGCCACGGCGCAACGTTGACTGCCTACGGAGCTCTATATCTGGCGCGGTCGCGTCACCGTGAACACTCCGATCAGCACCAGCACGGTGCCGGCGATCTGCCAGACGCCCATCGGCTCTCCCAGCAGGAACAGGCTCAACACGATGGTCGAGATCGGGCCGATCGTTCCGAGCTGCGAAGCCAGCGCGGAACCGAGCCTTTGCACCGCCATCATCGTGGCCAGCACCGGCAGCACCGTGCACAGGGTGCCGTTGAGCAACGACAGCGTGTATATCTCCGACGGCAGCTCGAACAGCGAATGCCATGGCCGCATCAGCAGGAAATGCAGGATGCAGAATCCGGCCGCCACCGCGCTGGCATAGGCTGTCAGCCGCACGGCGCCGACCCGCGCCACCACTTCGCCGCTGCCGACCAGATAGGTCGCATAACTGAGCGCGCTGAGGAAGACCAGCAAGCCGCCCAGCGCGATGCCATCGCCGCCGATTTCCAAATCGTGCGCGAAAGCCAGCGCCACACCGAGGTAACTGATCGCCAGCGCCAACAGCTGGCGCGCCGCGGGTTTGCGCTTGAACACCAGCACGCCGATCAGAAGCACCAGCGTGGGAGTGAGATACAGGATCAACCGCTCCAGCGTCGCGGTGATGTATTCCAGTCCCGCGAAATCCAGGAAACTGGCCAGGTAATAGCCGCTGAAACCCAGTCCAACGACCTTCCAGCGGTCGCTACCGCGCAAACGGAAACGTTGCGAATCGCGGCGAGCCCACCCTGCCATCAAGGCGAAGAACGGCAGCGCCACCAGCATGCGCAGCGCAAGCAGAGTGATGGCGTCGGCGCCGTAACGATAGCCGAGCTTGACGATGATGGCCTTGCCGGAAAAAGCGATGGCGCCGAACAGCGCCAATGCGATCCCCGACCACGGATGCCCCGGCCGGGTTGGCGGTTGGTTCCGGACGTCTACAGGCAGCGTTTCGTCCGGAACAGACGCGGTTTCGCTCATGCCAGCATCTGGTCGATCAGTTCGCGCAGCACGATCTGCGTGCGCGCCGCCTTGCCGGCATCCCACTCGAAACTGTCTTCGTCCATGTAGATGCGCTGGCTGATTTCCAGTTGCACCGCCTGGATGTTCTGCGCGGGGTCGCCGTACTGGCGGGTGATATAGCCGCCTTTGAAGCGGCCATTGACCACGAAGTCGTGGCGATCCTGCGCTTCCAATACCGATTCCAGCCGCGCCTGCAGCGCCGCGGAGCAACTCGTGCCTCCCGCCGTTCCCAGGTTGAGGTCGGGCAATCGGCCTTCGAACAGGAACGGCACCACGCCGCGGATCGAGTGCCCTTCCCACAAGCCGGCACGGCCGTGCTGCGCATGGATGCGCTGCAGTTCGCCCGCCAGCGCACGATGGTACGGACGCCAATAGCGTTCGACGCGCTCCGCCACTTCGGCTTCGTCGGGATCCTGGCCGTCGCGATACACGCGTTCGCTGCTGAACTGCAGGTGCGGACAGAGGCCGGTGGTGTTCTGCCCGGGATACAGGGACACATCGTCCGGTGGACGGTTGAGGTCGATCACGTAGCGCGAATAGTGGGGAACGATCATCGAAGCGCCGAGCTCGCGCGCGAAATCGTAGAGTTTCGAGACGTGCCAGTCGGTATCGGGCACGCGCCGCGCGGAATCGGCCAGGCGTGCGGCGATGTCGTCGGGAACGGCGGTGCCGTCGTGCGGCAGGCTGATCAGCAGCGGCGCGGTGCCGCGGTGCAGGGTATAGGTTTCCATGCGCCCAGTTTAGCTTTTGCGCGCTCGCGCGGCTTTCTTCGGCAGCTCTTCGGCCGCTGGCAGCGCACCAGGGAACCCGGATGCGGTGCCGCGCACCGATTCCAGTTCGCGCATGCGCTTCTGCCCGTATTCCCACTCCTGCTCGGTGGTTTCGGTCAGCAGCGCTTCGGCTATCGCCATCAACGCCACGCTGGAATCCCACACCGAAGGAACCGCGACTCGCGCCGGCAACACGTGGGTGGCCAGGCGCGAGATCGGCGACAGCCACTGATCGGTGACCAGCACTACCTTGGCCTGACGTTTGCTGGCGGCCTGAGCCAGGCGCAACAGGCTGGGCTGGTAGCGACGGATGTCGAATACCAGCAGCACGTCGCGCTTGCCCATATCCAACACCTGGTCGTACCAGTTGTCCTCCTGGTCCTCCAGGTGATTGATGCCCGGGCGCAGGATGCGCAACTGCACGGACAGATAGCGTGCCAACGCATCGGTGAAACGTCCGCCGATCAGATGCAGACGATTGCGGCGATCGGCGAGCAGGCGCACGACCTGGTCGAACTCGGTAGCCGGCAGGTGGCTGAAGGTCTCGTGCAGATTGCCTTCCAGCACGGTCGCGAATTTCTGCAGCCGCGGCGCGGCCGCACCACCGCTACGGCGTGCGGTGGTAGGCGACTTGCTCAAAGGGGAACTCAGCTGGGCGGTGAGTTCTTCGCGCATCACCCGCTGGAAATCCGGATACGAGGCGAATCCCATCCGCGCCACCATGCGCAGGACGCTGGGCGCGCTGACGCCGACTTCGCGCGCCAGGTCGCTGGCGCTCTGCAGGCCGGCGACCGGATAGTCGGCCAGGATCCGCTGCGCCACCCGCCGCTCGCTGGCGGGAAACCCCGCCAAACCGTCGCGCAATCTTTCCATGACCGTCCGCATGATCCAGCTCCGACTTGACAACTGCCCTCTATTGTTAGACTTTCTTCAGGAAAGGCAATCTTCATCTGTTTTGTACTTTCCGTTACATGACGGCGGACGACCCATGGCAATGGCGGCGGTCAGCGCAGCGGACCAGGAAAACAGCGCGGTGGCGGTGAGCAATCGCGACGGCGGCGGCGCGTTCGTACTGACCTGCGACCACGCCAGCGCGCATATCCCGCCCACCTACGCCGGCCTGGGATTGCCGGCGGCGGACCTGCAGCGTCACATCGCCTGGGATATCGGCGCGCTGGGCCTTTCCGAAAGACTCTCCGGGCTGCTGGATGCGCCGCTGCTGCATCCGACTGTCTCGCGCCTGCTGCTGGATGTGAACCGGGATACCGACGCGCACGATTCGATCGTCGTCACCAGCGAAGACACCGTCATCCGCGGCAACCATTCGATCGACACGATCGAGCGCCAGCACCGGCGCGACTGGATCTACGCGCCCTATCACCGCGAAATAGAAACCATCGTGGCCGCGCGCATCGCCGCGCGCAAACCCACGGCGATGATTTCGATCCACTCTTTCACCCCTGTGTTCAAAGGCGTGCCGCGCCGCTGGCAGGTGGGCGTGCTGTCGCACCGCGACCGTCGCATGGCCGACCCGTTGCTGCACGCCTTGCGCGCGGATGCCGGACTTGAAGTAGGCGACAACCAGCCGTATGCGCCGCGCGACGGCGTGTACCACACGCTGGAGCGGCATGCCGAAGCCCATGGCCTGCCCTGCGTGATGCTGGAGATCCGCAACGACCTAATCCG
Source organism: Pseudoxanthomonas sacheonensis (assembly GCF_031455975.1). Classification (GTDB taxonomy): domain Bacteria; phylum Pseudomonadota; class Gammaproteobacteria; order Xanthomonadales; family Xanthomonadaceae; genus Pseudoxanthomonas_A; species Pseudoxanthomonas_A sacheonensis_A. Next base: position 327,778 of record NZ_JAVDTT010000003.1, read on the forward strand.
CGACACCCCGGGGCAACTGTCCTGGGCCGAACGGCTGGCGCCGCTGCTGTTGCGCGCCTTCGAGGACGTCCACGCCGTTGAGGGGGCGGCCGCGCGTCGTTAACCACTACCCACCGTTGTAGCCACCGCAAGGGGATTGGAAATGTCCGAACCATCGAGTGTCCAATACACCAAGGTAGACCAGAGTTATTTCGAGAAACGCGGATTGCGGCGCTACGCCGGCGTGTGGTCGTTGTGGGCGCTGGGCGTGGGCGCGGTGATCTCGGGCCACTTCTCCGGCTGGAATTTCGGCCTGGCCAACGGCTGGGGCAGCATGTTGGTGGCCGGCATCATCATCGCGGTGATGTATCTGGGCCTAACCTTCTCCATTGCCGAAATGAGCCCGGCATTGCCGCATACCGGCGCGGCCTATTCGTTCGCGCGCACCGCGATGGGCCCATGGGGAGGATTCCTCACCGGGCTGTCTGAAAACGTGGAGTACGTGCTGACTCCGGCGGTGATCGTGTTCTTCATCGGCAGCTACATGGGAGGAATCTTCGGCACACCCGCCGAAGCGCAGCCTTTGTGGTGGATCGGGTTCTACATCCTGTTCGTCGGCCTGAACGTCATCGGCGTGGAGCTCTCCTTCCGGATCACTTTGGTGGTGACGCTGCTGGCCTTGGGTTGCCTAGTGGTGTTCTGGATCAGTGCATTGCCGCACATAGATTTCAATCGCTGGGCCCTGAATATCGGCGCCGGCCCCGATGGCGCACCGGTGGAACTGGCCGAAGGCGGCGGCAGCTGGTTCCCGTTCGGCTGGAAAGGCGTGCTGGCCACGCTCCCGTTCGCGGTCTGGTTGTTCCTGGCGATCGAGCAATTGCCGCTGGCCGCAGAGGAATCCGTGGACCCGAAACGCGACATGCCCAAGGGCATCATTCTGGGCATGCTTACCCTGATCGTTTCGGCATTCATGATCATGTGGCTGAACCCGGCCGTGGCCGGCATCGGCTCTTTCAAGCTGGCTACGTCTGGGGAGCCGCTGCTGGACGGCTTCAAGGCGATCTACGGCGAAGGCACCGCCAAGCTGCTGGCGGGCGTAGCGGTGCTGGGCCTGGTAGCCAGCTTCCACACCATCATCTTCGCCAAGGGCCGGCAGATCTATTCGCTGGCGCGTGCAGGCTATTTCCCACCTGGGCTTTCGATCACGCACGGCACACGCAAGACGCCGCATGTGGCGATGGTGTTCGGTTCGATCGTCGCGCTCGGGGTGATGTTCGCACTGTGGTTCGGACTGGGCGCCGACCACGGCGGCAAGGTCATCGGCGCGACGCTGCTGAACATGGCGGTATTCGGCGCGATGTTCAGCTACTTCATGCAGGCGCTGTCGTTCATCGTGTTGCGCAGAAAGCTGCCCAACATCCATCGCCCGTATCGGAGTCCGTTCGGCATATTCGGCGCGGCGTTGACCATGATCATCGCGGTGGTAACGCTTTTCTATCAGATCAAGGACCCCGCCTACAGCACCGCGGTCATGTGGGTGGCGATCTGGTTCGTGGTCGGCATCCTGTACTTCGCCGTACGCGGACGCCATCGCCTGATCCTGTCGCCGGAAGAGGAATTCGCGCTGGAACACAAGCTGAAAGCCGGCGCCTGACCGTCACGACAGAGCGGCGGCGCGCAAGCGCCGCCGCATGCTTCCTACTCACGGAAACCGAAATGACCTCACCCTTTAGCTTCGCCGAACTCAAGCGCGCCGTCGCCGACGGCAGTATCGATACCGTGCTGGCCTGCATGGTCGACATGCAAGGCCGTCTGATCGGCAAGCGCTTCCAGGCCGAGTTCTTCATCGACAGCGCACACGACGAAACCCACGGCTGCAACTACCTGCTGGCCGACGATATCGACATGGAACCGGTGCCCGGCTACGCCGCGGCAAGCTGGGATAAAGGCTACGGCGATTTCGCGCTCAAGCCCGATCTGGGAACCTTGCGCCGCATCCCTTGGCTGGAAGGCACGGCACTGGTTTTATGCGACGTGCTGGATCATGAGCACCACGACCTGCCGCACAGTCCGCGCGCCATCCTCAAGAAACAGATCGCGCGGCTGGCCGAGCGCGGCTACGTGGGTATGTTCGCTTCGGAACTGGAGTTCTACCTGTTCGACGAAAGCTATGTGGACATCCACGCCCGCGACTACCGCAATCCGAAAACCGCCGGCTACTACATCGAGGACTACCACATCCTGCAAACCACCCGCGAAGAGCCGGTGATGCGCGCCATGCGCAAGGGCATGCAGGCCGCGGGCATTCCGGTGGAGAACACCAAGGGCGAATGGGGGCCGGGCCAGGAAGAAATCAACGTGCGCTACGCCGAAGCGCTGGAAATGGCCGACCGCCACGCGATCATGAAGAACGGCTGCAAGGAGATCGCCATGCAGCACGGCAAGGCGATCACTTTCATGGCCAAGTGGCGCTACGACCTGGCCGGCTCCAGCAGCCACATCCACAACTCGTTGTGGAGCGCCAAGACCGGCAAGCCGCTGTTCCTGGACGCCAAGGCCGAATACGGCATGTCGGACCTGATGCGCGCCTGGGTGGCCGGACAGGTCAAGTACGCGCGCGACATCACCTGGTTCCTGGCGCCGTACATCAACTCCTACAAGCGCTTCCAGGCGGGCACTTTCGCTCCGACCAAGGCCGTGTGGAGCGTCGACAACCGCACCGCCGGCTTCCGCCTCTGCGGCGAGGGCGGCAAGGGCATACGCATCGAATGCCGGATCGGTGGTGCCGACCTCAATCCCTATCTAGCCTATGCGGCTCTGATCGCGGCCGGATTGGCTGGCGTCGACGAGAAGCTGAAATTGAGCAAGCCCTTCTCCGGCGATGCCTATGGCGGCGAGAAACTGCCCGAAGTCTCCAAAACCCTGCGCGACGCCACCGATGCACTGCGCGGTTCTAAGATGTTGCGCAAGGCGCTGGGCGATGAGGTGATCGATCACTACGTGCACACGGCCGAATGGGAGCAATCCGAATGCGACCGCCGGGTGACCGATTGGGAGTTGCGGCGCGGGTTCGAGAGGTATTGAAACAATCCTCTCAGGAACGACGCGGATCGCGACGGGGTCCTCTCAGAGCTTCATCGATGCTTGCGTCGTCCCTAACAAAATATGATTTGGAGACCCGATGATCTGGTTTGATGCTTCTTTGTATGAGCCGGCGGACGATAGAACGCTGCAGCGCGCTATTGCAGCAATGCTCGGCGTTGCCGAAGAGAGCGTTAGCGTCGTTCACGGCATCGACGAGATCGAGACCGCGCCGGTGACGTGCGTTGTCGGGAATCCAACCGCCGATACGTATTCCCAGCTCATCACCCTCTACTTGCCCGAGCCTTTGCCAAACCTCGATATTGTTGAAGGTGCTTCGCGTCTAGCTATAGCGCTCGACCGATCCCTACTGTTGACGAATGATGCGACGGCGAACCCTTACTCTTTCGTACAAATATCCAATTCCGGACAGCGATCTGTTGTCTTGGTCGATCCTGGCGAGCTAGACGAGAAGAATCGCTACGTCGTTCGAGAACAGGGCGCTTGGCTGGAGATAAGTTCGACATGACAGCCCGGCCTGGCGAGCGATCGTAGGGCAAGAACATGAATAGCATCTGCGCAAGCAGAGTTCTAAAAACGTATTGAGGATCGCATGAGCAACGAAGTAAAGCTGGTTTCTCCCGTCGACGGCCGCGTCTACGCCGAACGCCACTACGCCAGCGACGAGACCGTGGCCGCGGCGCTGGAAGCCGCCGCACAAGCGCAACGCGTTTGGAAGAAGACTCCGCTGACCGAACGCGCCAGGTATTGCACGGCGGCGCTGGAAGCATTGCTGGCTATGCGCGACGAGATCGCGCCGGAGATCGCCTGGCAGATGGGCCGCCCCGTACGTTACGGCGCCGGCGAGCTGCGCGGGGTGGAGGAACGCGCCCGCCATATGATCGCCATCGCCGCGGACGCGCTGGCCGATATCGACTCCGGCGAAAAAACAGGCTTCCGCCGCTTCGTCCGTCGCGAACCGCTGGGCACGGTGTTGGTGATCGCGCCCTGGAACTATCCCTACCTCACTGCGGTGAACTCCATCTTCCCCGCATTGATGGCCGGCAACGCGGTGATCCTGAAACACGCCACCCAGACCCTGCTGGTGGGCGAGCGCTTCGAACGCGCGTTCGAGCAGGCCGGCTTGCCCACGGGCGTGTTCCGCAACCTGCTGCTCGATCACGAGCAGTCCGCGCGGGTGATCGGTTCCGGCCGCGTGCAGCAGGTCAACTTCACCGGTTCGGTGGAAGGCGGGCGCGCTATGGAACGCGCCGCCAGCGGCCACTTCCTCGGGCTCGGCCTGGAACTGGGCGGCAAGGATCCGGCCTATGTGCGCCACGATGCGGACCTGGAGTTCACGGTAGAGAACCTGGTCGACGGCAGCTTCTTCAATTCCGGGCAGAGCTGCTGCGGCATCGAACGCATCTATGTCGATCGTGGCGTGTATCCGGAATTCGTGGAGCGTTTCGCCGAACTGACCCGCGGCTACGTGCTGGGCAACCCTCTGGACGAGGCGACCACGCTCGGCCCGCTGGTCAAGGCCGCCAGTGCCGACTTCGTGCGCGGACAAATCGCCGCCGCCATCGCCGGCGGCGCGCGCGCGTTGATCGATGGCGCCGCCTTCAGCGCCGACGCCATCGGCACGCCCTACCTGGCCCCGCAGGTGCTGGTCGACGTCGATCACTCGATGTCGGTGATGCGCGAGGAAAGTTTCGGCCCGGTGGTCGGAATCATGCCGGTGGACGGCGACGCGCAAGCGCTGCAACTGATGAACGACAGCCCGTACGGCCTCACCGCTTCAGTGTGGACGCGCGATCTCGAGGCCGCCGAACGCATCGGCGGCGACATCGCTACCGGTACGGTGTACATGAACCGTTGCGACTATCTGGATCCGTCCTTGGCCTGGACCGGCGTCAAGCACACCGGACGCGGCGCCACTTTGTCGCGCGTGGGCTATGAAACCCTTACCCGGCCCAAATCCTTCCATCTGCGCCACGACATCACCCAATGAGAAGCCTCGAATGACCCTCCGCGCCAACTGGAACTACCCCACCTCGATCCGCTTCGGCGCAGGGCGCATCAGCGAACTGGCCGAAGCCTGTCTGGCCAGCGGCATCCGCAAGCCGCTATTGGTGACCGATGCAGGCCTGGCCAACGCACCGATCACCACGGATGCGTTGGCGTCGTTGCGCGCTGCCGGACTGGATGCGGAACTGTTCGCCGATCTGAGACCGAACCCGGTGGAAGCCAATCTCAACGCCGGCCTGCTGGCGTATCGCGACGGCGGTCACGACGGCGTGGTGGCCTTCGGCGGCGGCAGCGGTCTGGACACCGGCAAGCTGATCGCTTTCATGAGCGGGCAATCGCGCCCGGTCTGGGATTACGAAGACATCGGCGACTGGTGGACCCGTGCGGACCCCGACGGCATCGCCCCCATCATCGCCGTGCCCACCACCGCCGGCACCGGTTCGGAAGTCGGTCGCGCGGGTGTGCTGACCGACGACAGCACCCATACCAAGAAAATCATCTTCCACCCGAAGATGATGCCGCGTGTGGTGATCTGCGATCCGGCGCTGACCGTAGGCATGCCCGCGAAGATCACCGTCGGCACCGGCATGGATGCGCTATCGCATTGCCTGGAAGCCTATTGCGCGCCCGGCTATCACCCCATGGCCGACGGCATCGCGGTCGAGGGCATGCGCCTGGTCAAACAGGCGCTGCCGCGCGTCTTCGCGCAACCGGACGATATCGAGGCGCGCGGCGACATGATGGCCGCCGCCGCGATGGGAGCCACCGCCTTCCAGAAAGGGCTCGGCGGCATGCATGCGCTGTCGCATCCGGTCGGCGCGCTGTACGACACCCATCACGGCATGACCAATGCGGTGTTCATGCCCTACGTACTTGCCTTCAACCGCAGCGCGATCGAGGAACGCATCGAGCGGCTGGCAGCGTATCTGCGGCTTCCGCGCCAGGATTTCGCCGGCTTTCTGGATTTCGTGCTGGAATTGCGCGCGTCGCTGGGCGTGCCGCATACGCTGGAGGAATTCGGCGTGAACGGCGATCGCGCCGGTGAGATCGCGGTGATGGCCGAAGCCGATCCGTCGGCGGGAGGGAATCCGGTGAAGTTCGACTCCGCGGCGGCGGCCAAGGTGTTCGATGCGGCGTTGAGTGGCCGCGTGTAGTTCCTTCTCCCGGGAAGGAAAGCGCCAATCACCGCATCAACACCACTTCCTCCGCCGAAGTCGGGTGGATCGCCATGGTGTCGTCCAGGTCCCGCTTGGTGATGCCCTTCTTCAAGGCCACCGCGAATCCCTGCAGGATCTCGTCCGCGCCTTCGCCCAGCAGATGGATGCCGACCACCCGCTCTTCCTCGCCCACACAGACCAGCTTGACCAGGCTGCGTTGCGGCGAATCGGCCAGCGCGTGCAGCATCGGGCGGAAGCGGGCGCTGTAGGTCTTCACCATCGCATCTCCATGGCGTTCGCGCGCCTCGGCTTCGGTAAGGCCGACCATGCCCAACGGAGGATGCGCGAAGACCACCGTGGCGATGTCGTCGTAGTCGAGCTTGGCATCGGGCTTGCCGCCGAACAGGCGGTCCATCAGGCGACGCGCGGCGGCGATGGCCACGGGAGTAAGCGCGAGCCGGCTGGAAACGTCGCCCACCGCATGCACGTTGGCGACGCTGGTGTCCTGGAATTCGTCGACCACCACGAAACCTTCGCCATCGATGGCCACGCCGATATCGTCCAACCGAAGCTGCCGACTATTGGGCGTACGGCCAGTGGCGAAGATCACGCTGTCGAAAGGCTCGCTGGCCTCTCCGTTGCGGGCATGCAACACCCGCTGTTCGCCCCTCTGTTGCAATGAGGCCAATGGATGCGCGAAATGGCAATGGACGCCGTGCTGCCTGAGATTCTCCGCCAGTTCGTCGGTCAACTCGTGGTCGAAGGAATCGAGCAGGCGTGGACCGCGCAAGAACAGTTCCACCTTGCTGCCCAAGGCCTGCAGCACCCCACCCAGTTCGACGGCGATATAACCACCGCCGATTATCGCGACGCGTTCCGGCGCGTCGCAGAGATTGAAGAAATCGTCGGAGACCAGCCCCAGTTCCGCGCCTGGGATATCGGGACGCTTCGGCTTGCCGCCGGTCGCGATCAGTACATGCGCGGCGGTGATGCGCAAACCCTGGTGGGTTTCCACCGTATGCGCGTCGATGAAATGCCCGCGGCATGGCAAGTGCACGACCCCGGCCGTGTCCAAGCGCTTGCGATAGCTGTCGTGGATGCCGGCGATGTAACGCTGGCGATGGACGATGAATTCGCGCCAGTCGAGTTTTGGCGGAGGCAAACCGAATCCCAGCCGTGAGGCCATATCGATGCGCTGCGCCAGTTCGGCCGCCAGCCACATCGCCTTCTTCGGCACACATCCCACATTGACGCAGGTGCCGCCGAACTCGCCAGGTTCCAGCAGCGCGACGCGCGCCCCATGCGATGCGGCGCGGAAAGCGCCGGCCAGGCCGCCGGAACCTCCACCGATCACCACCAGATCGTATTCGTAGGCCGGTGAATTAGTGCTCACAGGAAACGCTCCATGCGATAAGGCGCCGGATCGATCGCGGTCGTATTCCCGGCGATCAAGTCCGCCATCAATTGTCCGCTGGCCGCGCTCATGGTGACGCCGAGCATGCCATGCCCGGCCGCCAGCCAGAGCTTGCGTTTGCCGGGCACGCGGCCGAGCACCGGCAAGTCGTCCCAGGTCATCGGCCGCCAGCCGTACCAGCGCTCATGGACGACCGCACCGACCGGTTCGTGCAGGTATTCGCCCGCGCCGCGCTCCAGCGCAGCCAGCCGTGTCGCATTCAAGGTCTCGTCGTAACCGGAAAACTCCATGGTGCTGCCCAGGCGGAAGCCGCTCTCCCACACGGTCACGCAAACCTGCCGATCCTTCAGCACCATCGCGCGCCGGGGCACCAGGGAAGGGCGCGAATAAGTGATCGAGTATCCCTTGCCCGGCTGGATGGGCAGTTCGATTCCCAGCGTGCGCGCCAACGCCGGCGACCAAGCGCCTAGCGCGATGACCGCATCGCTGCCGCTGCGCGGACCCAGACTGGTTCCCACGATCACGCCGTTGGCGGAGTCCTGCAGCGAATCGACGCAGCAATTTTCCTCGATTGCGCCGCCGCGTTCCCGCACCACCCTCGCGAGCTCCGCCACGTAGCGATCCGGACGCAGGCGCGCATCCTCCGGGAATCGAACCGCACCGACTACCCCGGGTTTCAACGCGGGTTCGTCGCGCAGATAGTCGGCGCCATCGAATATCTCGCTGACGACGCCGAACTCGCGCAGCGATTCGCACTCTTTCGCGTAATGGTCGAAGTTCGCCTGCTGCCGGAATACGTAATCGAGCCCTTCCTCGGCGAACTCGCATTGCAGCCCGTAGCGCTCCACCCATTCGGCCAATCGACTGCGCGAATCGTTGAGGATCGCCGAACGCGATTGCGTGCTCTGCCGCCAATCCTTGAGGTTGCAGCGGGCGGCGAAATGCGCCAGCCAACGCCACAACCCGGGATCCAGCCGCGGTTTCAGGTACAGCGGCGCATCCGGGGTGAACATCCAGCGCAGACCCAGCGCGATCGTGCCGGGGGCCGCCAGCGGTGGCGCGTGGCTCGGGGTGATGGTGCCGCAGTTGCCGTGCGACGCGCCGCTGCCGACCGTCGCCGCTTCGAGCACGCGCACGCCCCGACCGGCGTCGATCAGCGCCAGCGCCGTAGCCAGGCCGATCACGCCGCCGCCGATGATCAGTACTTCATCGTGTTGTGCATTCATCGCCCTAGTCTAGGGCAGCGGCCGACTTGTGTAATCCCGAACACGCTTGACACCGCTTCCTGCGCGTCGTCCCGCCGATAGAGCCGATCAAATTGCGCTCTTGCTTGTCGGAAATATGTCGAACCGCATCGACGCGGCGTAACCGGAAATATCGCCGATAAATGTTAGTTGACAATAGTTTCAACTGCTAACTAAGTTCGATGGCCGAAAGCGCATCACGCGGGAAGCAGAACCTTCCGGACGGCTTTCGGTTATCGGTATCAAGCACTCTGAATCGCGCACTCTGGGTACAGCCAGTTCCGAATCCGGAACATCCACGCCAACCATCAAGGGGTCCCTCTACATGCAACTGAATGCAAATGTCATTGCCGTCGCCATCGTAGCTTCGCTGGCGCTTTCCGCGCCGGCCTTCGCCGCACCCTCCGACCAGTCCCCGGCCGCACTCCGTGCCAAGGGTCTGGCGCAGAACAATGCTGCAGCGCTGCAAACTGCCGACGCCGACAACTTCACGACCAAGGACATCATCGTCGATCGCGATGGCACCGAGCACGTGCGCATGGACCGCAGTTACCGCGGCCTGCAGGTGATCGGCGGCGACGTGGTGGTGCACTCGCGCAACGGCCAGTTCAAGAAGGCCAGCCTGACCCTGAAGACCAAAGACCGTCCTGCCCTAACCCCGGCTATCGATGCCGATCGCGCCGTGGTCGAAGCCGGCGCCGCCTTCAAGGGCCAGATCAACGATATCGGCAGTCAAGGCCTGGTGATCTACGCGCGTGGCGCCAAGCCGGTACTGGCTTATGAAGTCCGCGTGCGCGGCGTCTCCGCCACCCAGGGCGAAGCCGACATGCGTACTTTCGTCGACGCCAACAACGGCAAAGTGCTGGATTCCTGGAACATCATTCACACCGCGGCAGCCACAGGCGTTGGCCAGACCCTGTTCCTGGGCGACGTGTCGATCACCACCGACTCGATCAGCGGCGGCTACCAATTGGTCGACCCCACCCGCGGCGGCGGCAACACCCGCGACGGCGTGGGCAAGACGATCGATCGCGTCTACAACACGGCCAAGGTCATGACCGACGCCGACAACAACTGGGGTAACAACACCGAGTCGCTGGTGGCCAGCGAGGCTACCGATGCCCATTTCGGTGTGGCCGCCACCTGGGATTTCTACAAAAACAATTTCGGCCGCAATGGCATCTACAACGATGGCGTGGGCGTGAAAAGCATCGTCAATGTGACTTTCTCCGGGCAAGGCGGCCCGTCGGGCGGTAATGCGGCTTGGTACGGCGCACCGTACAAGTTCATGGCCTATGGTCTGGGTAACTCCACCTGGTACCCGGTCGTGTCCCTCGATGTCGCGGGTCACGAGATGACCCATGGCGTGACCGAAGCTACCGCCGGCCTGTCCTACTCGGGCGATGCCGGCGGCCTGAACGAATCCGCCTCGGACATCATGGGCACCATGGTGGAGTACTACGCCAACAACGCCGCCGACCCCGGCGACTATCTGATTGGCGAGAAGATCTACCGTAGCAATCCCGACGGCAAAAAAGCGTTGCGCTACATGTTCCGTCCGGGCGATGCCGATGCGGGCAAATCCTACAACTGCTATCCGGCCGCCGGGTTCGCCGGTGTGGATCCGCATTACTCGTCCGGCCCGGGCAACCACTTCTACTACCTGCTCGCCGAAGGTGCGGTTTCCCCCGCCGGCTTCGCCTACACACCCAGCCAATTGGTCTGCAATGGCGACACCGGCGTGACCGGCATCGGCCGCGACGCCGCCCAGAAGATCTGGTACCGCGCATTGACCGTGTACATGACCTCCAGCACGACCTATCCGCAGGCCCGCACGGCGACGTTGAACGCAGCGACCGACCTGTACGGCAGCGGCTCGGCGCAGTACAACGCCGTGGCGCGCGCGTGGAGTGCGGTTTCGGTCAACTGATCCGAACCATCTGTAGACCCACAACGGCCCGTATTCGGGCCGTTGTGTTTTCCCCCGCTTTTCAGTTCACCGGAGGCCGAGATGGGGATACCAGCGGACGGCTCAGGCGCTACGTAGTCGCATGGGCTGCGGCTTGAGATAGGTCAGCGAACGCCACAGCCATTCCATCGGACCGAAGCGGAAGCGCCGCAACCACCAACGGCTCAGCAACACCTGCACGCAAAACAACGCCAACACGAAGGGAATCTGCCAGGCCCGCGGCAGTTGTTCGAAGTAACCCAGTCCGTAGCCGTAAAAGACCAACGTGCAGACCAGCGACTGCATCAGATAATTGGTCAGGGCCATGCGGCCGGCCGGTGCCAGCCAAGCCAGCTTGGCCGCCCACGCCGGCGACTGCATGCCGCGTACCACCCACCCGGCATAACCCAGGCACATCAGCGCGCTGCCCGCCATGCTCAGGCAGAACGCGGTCGAAGCGGTCAGGCTGATTTCGGCGGGATCCTGCGTGGGATGCCGGACGAATGAGGTCAGTACCATCGCCAGACCCACCGGCAAGGCCAGCCAGCGCATGCTGCGGAACAGTCGAGGATGGTTTTCCGGATGCGCGATCGCCCCGGTCTTCACGAACCAGGAACCGAGCAGGAACATGCCGAATACCAACGGCCCGATCATCATCAGGTTCGTCAGCGAAAAGCCGAGATCCTTCGCGCGCTGCAGCGTCGCCTGCAGATAGCTGCCGGCGCCGAACGCCTGGCGCTGCCCTTCCAACATGGCCGCGATCATTTTGTCCTGCTTGCCCATGGTCAGCTCCCAGGCCGCCGCCTGCTCGGGCGTCGACTGCATCAGCGACCCCATCAGACCCAGCAACATCATCAGGCCCAGCGGAGCGAGAAACGAGGCGATGGCCAACCACGGCAGCCAACGCCCGGAAACCTCGCGGAACGCCAGCAGCAGCATCGAGAGCAAGGCATAAGTCACCAGGATGTCGCCGGACCAGATCAGCAGCGCGTGCACCAGGCCTATTCCCAGCAGGGTCAGGCTGCGTCGCCAATAAATACCCGCGAACGGACGGTGCGCGGCCTGCGCTCGCTGCGACATCACCGCAAAACCCATGCCGAACAACAGCGAAAACAGGGTGAAGAATTTGCCCTGCACGAAGATATAGATCAGCGCATCGGCCCAGCGGTCGGCGCCGGTCAAGGCCGGATCCAAACCGGTCGTCGCCGAAATCAACGGGCCGACCATGGCCTCGATGTTCATCAGCACGATGCCCAGCAGCGCGAAGCCGCGCACCACGTCCAAGGTATGGATGCGCTCGGCGACAGGAATCGGATTCATAGCCAGCGAGGGCGGCATCGTGCTCATCTTGCTCCTTGGGCGATACGGGTCGGGACCTTGCTTACAGGACGCCGGATACGAAGACGGCCCGCCTGAGCGAGCCGTCCGTATCGATCCGGAGCCTGCATCGACGGCCGGGATCAGTGGTGGTGACCGCCGTCGCCGTGCACGTGGCCGTGTTCCAGTTCCTCGGCGCTGGCTTCGCGCACTTCCACGATTTCCACGTCGAAATGCAGATCCTTGCCGGCCATCGGATGGTTCAGGTCGACGTCGACCACGCTCATGCCGACCTTCTGGATGGTCACCGCGCGCGGACCGAAGTTGGTCTGCAGCACCACCTGCATGCCGGGCTCGAGCTTCTGCGCGCCGAAATGCTTCTTGGGCACGCGCTGGCTAAGGCCGTCGCGCTTTTCGCCGTAGGCATCGGCGGCGGGTACGTCGACGCTGAAGCTGGCGCCGGCTTCGCGGTCCAGCATGGCCGTTTCCAGGCCCGGGATGATGTTGCCGTGGCCGTACAGGATGGCCAGCGGTTCGCGGTCTTTGGAACTTTCCAGCGATTCCTGGCCCACCTCCGATACGGTGTAGTGGAAACGGACCACGCTGTCTTTTGCGATTTTCATGTTCGGCTCTGGCAGGGCTGCATCGCGTTTGGTTAAGCGATCGCAGACGGGAGCGGCTTGTGGGCCACGGGGGATTGCGGTCAATATTGGCCGCAATGAAGGCCGCGCATTATCCCGGCTTGCCGGGTCCCACGCCAGTTGCCGCGCCTAGCGCGGGTGGTCGCGGCGTGGCCTTCCCTTGCGCGGCGTTGATGCTCCTCGCCTTGCTGCTGACCGGCTGCGGCAAGGAGCAAGTGCGTCCGACCCGGCCGGCTGGGGCGACGCAGCGACATTGGCCGCAGGTAATACCGGCCGACCCCGATGCCGCCAATGCGGTGCTGATGCGGGCCATCGGCCTGGTAGGCACGCCCTACACATACGGCGGAAATACCCCGCAATCGGGCTTCGACTGCAGCGGTCTGGTCGCTTATGTCTACCGAGATATGCTGGACCTGCGCCTGCCGCGCACCTCGCGCGAGCTCGCCGGCATTCAGGGGCCGCGCATCGCCCCGGAAAAGCTGGCCGCCGCCGACCTGGTCTTCTTCGGCAGCAAGGGCAGCGTGAGCCATGTGGGGATTTACGTCGGCGAAGGACGCTTCGTGCATGCCCCCAGCACCGGCGGCACGGTTCGGCTGGACTACCTAGATGGTCCTTACTGGCGCGATCACTACTCCGGCGCCAAACGCGTACTGAATTGAAAATGTGACAGGTATCTCGCTGTATTCACGCGACACTAACGAAATTTGAACCATATGAAGGACTTATGACGGCATGATCGGTCCCTGATCCACTCCACAGATTCCCGCGTGACGACCGACGACCTGCAAAAAGGCCTGCCCGCCGCCCGCCGCCCCCTTCGGGGTGTGACCCTTACTCTCTTCAGCACCGCCGCGCTTTGCCTGGCCAGTATTTCGGCCCAGGCCCAGAACGCGCCCGTCGCAGCCCCGCTCGAGGCTGCCCAGCTCAAGCAGGCGTCCTCCCAGTCCCTAGTAGCCGCTACCGCGGATGCCGTAGTGGCCGATGCGCTGGCCTCGACCGCCGTAACGACCACCGACAAGGTCTCTTCTAACAGCGTCCGCGACAAGGCCGCACAGGCCGCCGCCGCTACCCTGACCGCCCTGTTGCCGCGACTCGCCGCCAGCGACACGATGCCGATGCTGGACCGCTCGGCGATGTTCGCCGGCGACTTAAGCCGCCTGCTGGCCAATTACGATCTCAGCCGCACCGGCGTGCTCACGCAACAGGATTCCGGCGGCAAGGTGCAAACCGTACTCCAGCGCGCGTTGACCCTGCTCGGTACGCCCTACCGCTGGGGCGGCACTTCGCCCGACAGCGGTTTCGACTGCAGCGGGCTGGTCGGTTATGTGTTCCGCACCGCGCTGGGCATCGATCTGCCGCGCGTCTCGCGCGACATGGCCCGCAAGTCCGACGCCGAACTGATCAAGAACCGCGAAGACCTGCAGCAAGGCGACCTGGTGTTCTTCGGCCGCAGGGGCCGCGTCAGCCATGTGGGCATTTACGTCGGCGAAGGCCGTTTCCTGCATTCGCCCAGCACCGGCAAGGACGTGCGCGTGGACAGCCTGATCACCGGTTACTGGAGCGCGAAGTTCATGCAGGCCCGCCGCGTGGCGATGTGAACCGCACTGTCCTACGCCAGCACGATCCGAAGGCCGCCTAATCCGCGGCCTTCTTCGTTGTGGGCTGCTGGTAGTGCGCGATGGTCTGCTCGATGCCTTTGCTCAGTTCCATCACCTTGGTCGCGTACTCGGACATGCGGCGGTCGTCGTCGGTTTCGGGCGTCCATGACGGCACCGGCATGGGCTTGCCTTCCACGCCGTCCAACGCCACGAACACGATGATGCAGTGGGTGCACAGGCGGTTCTCGGCCTGGCTGGAATCCAGTCCGGGATCGCGCGCGCGTACGTCGACGGCGAAATGCATGCTGCTGGTGCCGGTATAGACCAAGGTCGCCGTCACCGTGACCAGATCGCTGATGCGGATGGGCGCGACGAAACGGATGCCGCCCACCGCCACAGTCACGCTGTAGTGGCCGCTCCAGCCCACCGCAGCCGCGTAGCCCACCTGGTCGATCCACTTCATCACCACGCCGCCGTGCACCTTGCCCCCGTAGTTCACGTCCGTGGGTTCGGCCAGGAAACGGAAAGTCAGCTCGCGTTGTTCGCCGCTCATGCATCGATCTCCTCTGTCGGGCAGCAGCTTATCCGGTTGCGGCGCGCAAGGCTTGGCGTCATCCTGCGGACAACGGCCGGCAAGGGGAAGGGCAATGCTGCGCAGCGTATCGGGCGTCATCGCGGGGGTGCTGGTGATGTGGCTGGTGGTGGCCGGCATCGAGTTCGCCAGTCACGTGATCTTTCCGCCGCCTGCCGGACTGGATCCGATGCAACCTGCCGACCTGGAGAAGATACTCGCCGCATCGCCCGCTGCCGCACTGGCCATGGTGGTCGCGGCCTGGACGCTGGGCGCTTTCGCCGGCGGCTGGATCGCCGCGAAAATCGCCAGCCATCCTCGCGTGGCGGCGATCCTGGTGGCATTGGCAGTGATGGGCGGTGTGGCGGGAATGATCGCCATGATGCCCCACCATCCCGTGTGGATGAGCACGTTGGGTCTGCTCTTGCCGATCCCGGCGGCGCTGTTGGCTGCGCGCCTGGCCAGACCACGCATGCCTCCGTTGCTGAAGGCGGCTTGATCGGGGTCGCGCCGCTGGTGCGGAGCGCATCGCAGCCGCCGCCAGGAATGCAGTAATGCAGGCTTCATTGCTGACCAACCTGCTGTTGCCGCTGGCGCTGGGCGTGATCATGCTCGGCCTGGGCATGGGGCTGGGCCTGGACGATTTCCGCCGCGTCGCACGCTATCCGCGGGCGGTGCTGACGGGCCTGATCCTGCAGGTAGTGATATTGCCGGCGGTGGCTTTCGCGCTGACACTGGCGTTCGGCCTGCCGCCGGAACTGGCGGTGGGGCTGATGCTGTTGGCCGCATCGCCGGGCGGCGCCACCGCGAATATCTACAGTCACCTGGCGCGCGGCGATGTAGCGCTGAATATCACCCTGACTGCGATCAACAGCCTGCTGTGCCTGCTGACCCTGCCGGTGATCCTCAACCTGTCGCTGGAATATTTCCTGGGCGCTGGCCAGTACGTGCCGCCGCCCGTGCGCAAGGTGATCGAAGTGGCGGCGATCATCGTGCTGCCGGTGGTCATCGACATGGTGGCGCGCGCACAGGCGCCGCGATTGGCGGCGCGCGTGGAGAAACCCCTGCGGCTGCTGTCGGTGCTGGTGCTGGCCTTGCTGGTGGCGGTCGCAGTGGCGCAGGAACGCGACACCCTGGTCGAGTTCTTCGCGGTGGTGGGGCTGGCATGCCTGTCCTTCAACCTGATCAGCATGGGCGTGGGCTACACAGCGCCCATCGCGCTTAAATTGCCGCAGCGTCAGGCGATTGCCATCGCCATGGAGATCGGAATCCACAACGGCACCCTGGCTATCTTCATAGCGCTCAACGTGCTGGGCAACGCCAGGATTTCGGTGCCGGCGGCCGTCTACAGCCTGCTGATGTTCGCGACCGCGGCGGTGTTCGCGTTGCTGCTGAACCGGCGGGCGCGGGAACCGGCATAGCGACCTGCCGGACCGATGGGTTGCGACTTCGTTTTAGTCGCGCCATGCTTGCGACTCGATCCATAGGAGAACAACGCGATGGTACGCACGGTTTTAGGGACTTTTTCTGGCGCGCTGATCGCCAGCCTGGTGCTGATCGGCAGCTGGTATGGCATCGCGCAGATCTATCCGCTGCCGACGAGTACCGATTTCGCCACCCCCGAGTCTCTGTCGGCCTACGCCGCGGCGACTCCCTCCTCCGCTCAGGCTTGCATTCTCGGTGCCTGGGCGCTGGCTGGACTGCTGGGTGGCTGGACTGCAGCCAGCATCTCGAAAGCTCGTCGTGGCGCCGCTGCGCTGGTGATCGGGGGTTTGCTTACCGCGACCGTGATCGTCTACGCCACGCTCATCCCCAATCAGGAATGGATGACCGTGGTCGGCGTGCTGCTGCCGATTCCGTGCGCGGTCCTGGCCGCGCTAGTGGCGATGCCTCGCAACGAAATCTGAAGGCGCGCTGCGGCGAGGGCCGTTGCTATTGTCTTCAGCGCCTGACGGTGTAATCCATCCCCACCGAAACCGGACCGGTCTCGACGAAGCCGTATTGGGCGTAGAGATACCGCGCGTCGCCATCGGCGAACAGCGAGACATTGGAGGAATCCGGGGCATTGGCGCGCAGCCACGCATCGAGTGCGCCCATGATGCGTTTGCCGAGCCCGCGCCGCTGATATTCGGGCTGCACCGCGATATCGACCACCACGAAGAAACAACCGCCGTCGCCGATGATCCGGCCCATGCCGATGGTGTCGTCGCCCAGCACCAGGCTGACTCCATACAGCGTGTTCGCCAGCCCCCGCACGGCGGCCTCCGCCGATTTCGGCGACAAGCCGGCGACGCTGCGCAGGCGACGGTAATCGTCCACGCCGGGAAACTGTTCCACCAGAGCGATCTCGGCAACCGTGCTCACGAAATCTTCTCCGGTACCTTCAAGTCCTCTTCTTCGATGCCGACGTTGGTCGGCGCCGCTTCGTAGATCGCGCGGTCGAGCATTCCGGTCTCCTTCGCCACCAGCACCGGCACCAGCATCTGTCCGGTGACATTGGTCATGGTGCGCATCATGTCCAGCACCCGGTCGATGGCGTACAGATAGCCGATGGTTTCCAGCGGCAGGCCCGCGGCGCTCAGCACCACCGTGGCCATCACCACCGCCGTGCCCGGCACGCCGGCGGTGCCGAAACTTCCCAGCACCGAAGCGATCATCACGATGAAGTATTGGTCCGCACTCAGCGGGTGGCCGGTGTACTGGGAAATGAACACCGCGCACAAAGCCGGATAGATGGCCCCGCAACCGTCCATCTTGATGCTCGCGCCCAACGGCACGGCGAACGAGGCGTAGTCCTTGTTGACGCCCAGGTTGTGGGTGACGCTGCGGATCGCGGCCGGCATCGCCGCGAAACTGGAAGAGCTGACGAACGCGACCTGCATGCCGGCCGCGGCGCCGCGGAAGAACTTGATCGGATTAAGTCCGTGCGCCAGCAGCAGGCCGCTGTAGACGATGACGATGTGCAAGGCGCAAGCGAGATACAGCGCGCCGACGAAACTCAGCAGCGGAAGCAGCTTCTCGAAACCGTAGGCGCCCACCAGCGCCGCGATCAGGCCGAAGGTGCCGATGGGGGTGACCTCCAGCACGAAGCGGGTAACTTGGATCATCACCTCGCTGGCCTCGCCCGCCAGCTTGCGCGCACCGGCCACGCGTTCGCCCAGCTTCACCATGGCGAAGCCCAGCAGCATGGCGAAGAAGATCACCGGCAGGATCGAGCCCTTGCCGGCGGCCAGCACGGTTTCGCCCGCCGCGTTCTTCACCGCACCGATGCCCGTGAGCGCCTGGAACGGATTGGAAGGCACCACATTCAACAGCACCTGGATCGGGCTGGGGACGTCCTTGGGCACATAGTTGGGATCGACCTGCAGCGTGGTCACACCCACGCCCGGCTGCACCACGATGCCCACCGCAAGACCCACGCCCACCGCCAGCACGGCGGTGATCACGAACCACAGGAAGGTGCGCCCGCCCAGCGCGGCGACCGATTTCTGGCCGTGCAGGCTGGATACCGCATTGATCACCGCGAAGAACACCAGCGGTATCGCGATCATCTTGATCAGGGTGACGTAGAGATCGCCCAGCGGACCGAACCAGGTCTCCGCCGAAGGCCCGAACGCCCAGCCTGCCAGCGCGCCCAGCACGAAGCCGGCAACCACGCGTTGCCAGAACGGGATCTTGAACCAGGCTGCCACTAATTTCATTTCATCGACCCAGCATTGCGTGCACGCACGATAGCCCAGTCGGCAAAGGGACGCGACGGCACGACTGGAATTGCGTCATGTCATCGGCAGGACACTGTACTCGCGGCATAATCCGGGATTGCCCGCAAGGACCCCACGATGCTTCGACCGGCCCCCGCTCTGCTCTGCTCTTCCCTGGTTTTGCTTGCCGCCTGCACCGCAGCGCCCACGCGCCACGACAGGCCGGCGACATACTCGATCGAGGTTCCCGAGGTCGCGCATCCCGCAGCCGAAACTCCCGCCTGGTGGTACCGCAGCGGCGCAGCGCGCGCCGCGGGCAATGGCGCGATGAAGGGACGGGCGAAGAACGTGATCCTGTTCCTGGGCGATGGCATGAGTCTGACCACCGTGGCCGCCGCCCGCATCCTGGAAGGCCAGCGCAAAGGCGGCCCGGGCGAAGAGAACCAGCTGTCTTGGGAAACCTTTCCCAACACCGCATTGAGCAAAACCTACAATACCGATTCGCAGACGCCCGACTCTGCCGGCACCATGACCGCCATCACCACCGGCGTGAAGACGCACATGGGCGCGATCGGCGTTACCGCCGGCTCGCGGGGCGACTGCGCCGACAGTCTGCATAAATCCGCGCTTACCTGGCTAGAACTTGCCGACAGCGCAGGCATGGCCACCGGCATCGTTACCACCACCCGTCTTACCCATGCCACGCCCGCGGCGACGTACGCCCATTCCCCCGAACGCAATTGGGAAAACGACACCGACGTGCCAGCGGAGGCGAAGACGCAGGGTTGCAAAGACATAGCGCAGCAGTTGATGACCTCGCGTTTCGGCAAGGGTCCGACGGTGGCGCTGGGCGGGGGTCGCGGCGAATACACCACGGTCGAAGAACGCGACCCCGAATACGATGACAAGGTCGGCCAGCGCCTGGATGGACGCGATCTGGTCGAGGAATGGCGCCGTGCCCATCCACAGGGCGCCTATGCGTGGAACAAGCGCCAACTCGAAGCGGCCGGCGACGCACCGGCGCTGCTCGGGCTGTTCGAACCCGACCACATGCAGTTCGACCACGACCGCGCCAAGGGTCCCGACGGCGAACCCTCGCTGACGGAGATGACCATCGCAGCAATACGCACGCTATCCCGCAATCCGGACGGTTACGTATTGATGGTGGAAGGCGGGCGCATAGACCATGCCAACCACTATGGGAACGCGTTCCGTGCGCTGGACGAAACCATCGCGCTTTCCGACGCGGTGAGAGCCGCGGCCGCGGCCACATCGCCAGAGGACACCCTGATTCTGGTGACCGCGGACCATTCGCATACGCTCAACTTCGTGGGCTACCCGGTACGCGGCAATCCCATGCTGGGCAAGGTCCGCGGAGTGGGCGGCGAAGACGGCAACCGCGACGATTACGCGCGCGACCTCAATGGTTTGCCGTACACCACGCTCAACTATGCCAACGGCCCGGGCTATGTCGGCGCTAGCAACGCGCAGGAAGCCGGTCCGAAAAAGTTCTTGCACGAACCCAGCAGCTCCGAGGCCGCCGATGGCCGTCCCGATCTGACCAGGGTGAATACCGAGGATCCGGATTACCTGCAAGAAGCGACGACGCCCTTGAGGGCCGAAACCCATGGCGGCGAAGACGTCGGCATCTGGGCGCGCGGCCCCGGCAGCGACGCGGTGCGCGGCACGGTGGAACAGAACACCCTCTACCATTTCATCGTGCAGGCCACGCCCCGCTTGCGCGAGCGTCTGTGCGCGGCGAAGACCTGCGATGCCAACGGCGTGCCGGTGGAGTTGCCTAAGCCCAGCGACTTCCAGAAGAAATAGCGCTGGTCGATGTGTCGTAGGAGCGACGTGAGTCGCGAAGGGCCTCGCCGCATAATCCAACGTACTGGAATGAGCGGCACCACGCTGGGTCGCGTTTTCAGTCGCGACTCACGTCGCTCCTACGGCGATTCCGGCGTCAGAACGGCTTGGCCAGCACCAGGTAGACGATTACCACCAGCAGCAGCACCGGCAATTCGTTGAACCAGCGTAAAGCCTTCGACGACGGTAGCGCACGGCCTTTTTCGACGCCCTTCAACCAGCGGCCCGCGACGATGAAATGCGCCAGCATCAGCCCCACCAGGGTCAGCTTGACGTGCAGCCAGCCGCCGCTGATGTGGAAGTAGAACCACAGCACCAGACCCAGGATCAGCGCCAGTCCGAACATGATGTGGCCGAAGCGATAAAGCTTCTTCCCCATCATCAGCAAACGCGCCTGCACGTCGGGCTGGCCACCGCTCTCGGTGAGGTTCACCAGGATCCGCGGCAGATAGAAAACGCCGCCCATCCAGGCCATGACAAAGACGAGATGCGCGGTCTTGACCCAGAAATACATGTGTTTGGCTCCGATTGGCTGACAATAGGATAGCGGAGCGCGCATCGCGGCATCGAATGCGCCTTGCTCCGGTCGCATATCAACTTCCGATTCCGGCGCCACCAACATGACCAAACAATACGACCAGGCCTACTTCCAGCATTGGTACCGCCGCAGCGACATCGGCGGCCCGCAACGGCTTGCGCGCAAGGTCGCGTTGGCGGTGGCCTGCGCCGAGTACTACCTGGAGCGCCCCATCCGCACGGTGCTGGATATCGGCTGCGGGGAAGGCGCGTGGCGCGCGCCCTTGCTGAAATTGCGGCCGAGACTGCGCTATCTGGGATTCGATAGCAGCGAGTTCGCGGTCTCGAAATACGGCCCGCGACGCAATCTGCACTACGCGCATTTCGGCGATTTCTCCCAGCTGCGTCCCTGCCCGCCGGTCGATCTGCTGGTCTGCGCGGATGTGCTGCACTATCTGCCCGCGCGCGAACTGCAACGCGGCTTGCCCGGACTGGCGGAGCTCTGCGGAGGCGTCGCCTTCCTGGAAACCTTCACCCGCGAAGACGAGTTCGAAGGCGACCACATCGGCTTCCAGCCCCGCGCCGCAGGCTGGTACCGCAAGCAGTTCGGCGCTCATGGCCTGCAATCGGTGGGATCGCATTGCTGGCTGTCTCCGGCCCTCAGAGACGAGGCCGCAGCCCTGGAAAAAGCGGATTAAGCCTACCCCTGCCGGATTGCGGTATGCTGCGGCGCAGCAACCCGCTAACCGCCGGACTCCGTACCCGATGATGCTTTACCAATGGCATGAACTGAGCCGCAACTGGATGGCTCCCTGGATCCACCAGGCCGAAGCCAACGCCAAGCTCTTCTCCGATCCCAACAGCTGGCTGTCCACCCTGCCCGGCGCCGACCGCATCTCCGCCGGCAACGAGCTGGTGCACCGTCTGGGCAAGGACTACGAAAAGCCGCCGTGGAATATCCACCAGGTGGAAGTCAACGGTGCCAAGATTCCGGTGGTGGAACAGGAAATCATCGCCACGCCGTTCTGTCGCCTGCTTCGCTTCAAGCGCTACACCGATGAAGTGAAAAGCATCGCGGCGATGAAGAAGGAACCGGCCGTGCTGGTGGTCGCCCCCCTGTCCGGCCATCACGCGACCCTGCTGCGCGATACCGTGCGCACGCTGCTTCAGGACCACAAGGTCTACGTCACCGAATGGATCGATGCGCGTCTGGTGCCGGCGGAAGAAGGCGAGTTCGGCCTGGACGACTACGTCGCCACGATAGAGGACTTCATCCGCCACATCGGCGCCGACAGCCTGCACGTGATCAGCGTCTGCCAGCCGACCGTGCCGGTGCTGGCTGCGGTGTCGCTGATGGCCGCGCGCGGGGAAGCCACGCCGCGTTCGCTGGTGATGATGGGCGGACCTATCGATGCGCGCCACAGCCCGACCCAGGTCAACGATCTGGCTACGAAGAATCCGCTGTCCTGGTTCAAGAACAACGTCATCCACACGGTGCCTTCTGCGTATCCCGGTCATGGGCGTTCGGTGTATCCCGGCTTCCTGCAGCACGCCGGCTTCATCGCCATGAACCCCAGCCGGCATTTCATGTCGCATTGGGATTTCTACGCCGATCTGGTCAAGGGCGACCTGGAGGATGCCGACTCGCACCGCAGGTTCTACGACGAATACAACGCGGTGCTGGACATGCCGGCCGAGTACTACTTGGACACCATTCGCACGGTATTCCAGGAATTCCTGCTGCCGCGCGGCAAGTGGAAGATCAAGGGCGAATTGGTGAACCCTGCGGCGATCAAGAAGACCGCGCTATTGAGCATCGAAGGCGAACTGGACGATATCTCCGGCTTGGGCCAGACCGCCGCCGCGCACGATCTGTGCACCGGCATTCCGAAAGCTAAGCACCAGCACATCACGGTGAAAGGCGCCGGCCATTACGGCATCTTCAGCGGCCGTCGCTGGCGTGAAGTGGTTTATCCGGACGTGCGAGATTTCATTTCCAAATATGCGGTCTAGCTCGCTCACAGAAGCATCGTTAGAGCAAACAAAAAGCCCCGCCTAACGCGGGGCTTTTTTTGCCGTGCTCGATCGACATCGGCGGCCGACGCTCAGCTGGCGTCGCGGCAACCCTGGATGAAGACCTTATGGTCGGTCGCTATACCCCAGCGGCCGTCCGCGGCTCCGCAACCCGCAGTCCAAGAACCCACCAATGCGCCTTCCTCATCGTAATACATGAACGTGCCTTGCCAGTTTGCCGAAGCATTGAACGAGGCCAGTGCCAACAAGATCAATGATAGGGCCGCTGCGAAGTTCCGTGTGCGACGCATGTGCATTCTCCTTTGAGGGTGCGGACCGTTCCGCACCCCGAAAATAGGCTTGCCTGCGTGGCGTTTTCGTTAACGCGTGACCTTGTAGTTCTTCCCTGTGACACCGGTCACGATCGAAGGTGATTGGACGATATCTCCCGCTTGGACCAGACCGCCGCCGCGCACGATCTGTGTACCGGCATTCCGAAAGCCAAGCACCAGCACATCACGGTGAAAGGCGCGGGCAATATGGCGTCTTACGCGGCATGGCGCTTATCCCCTCTCCCCTTTGCGGGAGAGGGTGGCCGAAGGCCGGGAGAGGGTTCGGCTTTTCGCTTGGAACCCGAAGCCACGCAACGGCAAGCTTCGCTTCGCTCGCCTTCCCCTCTCCTGCCCTTCGGGCATCCTCTCCCACAAGGGGAGAGGAGAAACAATCCTCGCCTACACCACCGGATTGCGCACCAGCAGATGCTTGGCCAGCAAGCCGTGCAGCTTGCCGATACCGCGCGCCAGATGCAGGGTGGCGAACAGCAGCAGGACACCGGCCACGCATATCAGCGGCAACAACCAGGGCGCATTGGCGATCACGTTGTAATTGTCGATAGTGAAGGCATAGTGTTCGCCGGCGAAGAAATACCCCAGCGGCGCGGCGATGAAGCCCAGCGACACGCTCAACAAGGTCACCGCCACCGTGAAATAAGCGGTGCCCAGCGGCAGCATCAACAAGAAGTACAGCATCGCCGTCCAGGTGCGGCCATCGGTGAACATCTCCTTGATGCGCTCCAGCCAACCCTTGCCGCGCTGCGTGTAAAGAGGCCTGCGCGGCATGCGTTCGCCCAGCAAAACTTCCACGATGCGTCCTTCCACCAGCGACAGCACCCGGATCAGACCCAGGAACAGCACCAGCAACGGGATGCCGATGATCAGGATCATCAGCCCGGCCGACAGACTTACGCCGGTCACCACGAAGGTGAAGTAGACGATGCCGGTAGCCAGCGACAGCAACATGTAGAACAGCGCGCCGTAAGTATGCGGGTCGGCGATGACGCCGAAGAACTTGCCGATCGCGGACTTGCGTTTTTGCGGGACCGGTGCGCGCAAGGCGCGATTCACCGTCACCTCGGTGTCGCGATAGATCTCAGCCACTTCTTCCGGCGCGCCGTAACTACCGGCGACCGAAGCGATGACTTCGGCTTCGCTCTTGCCGCTTTGTTCGGCGAGTTCCGAGCGCAGGTATTCCTCCGCGTCGTAGACCGCGTCCTGGATCATGGCCGGATCGGCGCCGCGCAACGCGGCGCGCAATTGCTCCAGGTATTCGGGAATCGTGGTGGGCAGGTTTTGAGCGTTCATTCGAGTATCCCCAACAGGACGGAATCTACGGAGTCGCGGGTGGCGCGCCAGGCGCTTACCCATTCGCGCAGGGTGTGCCGCCCTGCTTCGGTGATGCGGTAGTAACGACGCGGCGGACCGGACATGGAAGGTTCGACGAAGCTGTCCAGCAGCCCCGCTCCTTCCAGGTTGCGCAAGACCGGGTACAGCGCGCTCTGCTTGCCGCTGAGCACGCCTTCCCCCACGCGCTCCAGCTGTTTGGCGATCAGATAACCGTACATAGGCTCCTCCGCTTTCGATAGCACCGCCAGCAGAGCCAGCGACACGGTGCCGGCGCTGAGCTCTTTCTGGAACTTCTTCAGGTGGACGTCGGAATCGTTCATGGCCTCCCCCTTTCGGCGAAGGCCGCTAGGTTGGAGGGAATACTAGTATTGAGTTAGGTATAGCGAATGTGCCATTAGTCACCGGGCGATTGGTCATACGCCCTGAGTCCGGCGAGAATCGGGGCCACCTTCCTTCCGGCCATCCCTATGTCCCTGCGTCCCGCCCTGCTCGCCTGCGCCATCGCCCTGCTTTCGTCGCCGCTGGCGGCTGCGGAACAATCCAAAGGCGAGCCGCCCAAGTACAAGAGCGCGCAGGAAATCATCGACGCCTCGCCCGCCGATGCCTGGCGCACGCTGGATCCCGCCAACACCCTGTATCTCGAATTGGAAACGGGCCGCGTGATCATCGAACTGGCGCCGCAGTTCGCGCCCGAGCATGTGGCCAATATCCGCACGATGGCTCGCGAGCATTTCTGGGATGGGCTGAGCATTTATCGCTCGCAAGACAATTTCGTCGTGCAGTTCGGCGATCCGGACGGAGACGACCCGGCCAAGGCCCGTTCACTGGGAACGGCGAAGAAAAAACTTCCGGCCGAATTCCATCGCGCTTCCGCTGGCCTGAAATTCGACCGCCTACCCGACCCCGACGGCTGGGCGCCGCAGGTCGGATTCGTCGATGGCTTTCCTGTCGGACACGATCCCAAGGCCGGCACGACCTGGCTGGCGCACTGCTATGGAACCTTGGGCGCGGGCCGCAACAACGACGCCGACAGCAGCGTCGGCGCGGAACTCTACGTGGTCGACGGGCAATCGCCGCGCCAACTGGACGACAACATCACCGTGGTGGGCCGTGTGGTCCAGGGTATGGAATTGCTCAGCGTCATTCCGCGCGGACCGGCGCCGATGGGCTTCTACGAGAAGCCCGAGCTGCGCACCACCATCAAGTCGATCAAGCTGGCCAGCGAGCTGCCAGAAGCCGAACGCGTGCCGCTGCAACTGCTGCGCACCGACAGCAAGACCTTCGTGGAAGCCACCGAAGCGCGTCGCAACCGGCGCGACGATTTCTACAAGCGCCCCGCCGGGCATATCGACCTGTGCAATGTGCCGTTGCCGGTGCGCGCGCCGAAGAACTGAGTCGCACATTTGGAGTTCGTCATCCCCGCGAAGGCGGGAACCCAGCGACTTGAATCACGCAAAAGAACAAAGTCACTGGGTCCCCGCCTCCGCGGGGATGACGACTGAGGGTTTTATGCAGTCCGCTTGTGCGCTTCTTCGATGATGCGCTTGTTGAGGATGCGGACCGCGCCCACCATCAACAGGCGCATGTCGTCGACGATGTAATCGGCCAGCTCGGCATCGGAGATGTCGGCGCCTTCAATATCCAGGCGGAACTCCTGGCCTTGCAAGCCGCCGCCATTGCTGAAGTCGATCTCGAAATCGAACACCACGCGTTTCTGTGTATCGGTGGAGTCGCTCATTTCGCAGTCGCACGCTGGCTGACCGCCACGCTGCCCAGAATCAACAGACCCGCCGCGATCATGGTCGGCGTCACCGGCTCGTTGAGGAATAGCCAAGCAAAAGCCGCGCCGAACAGGGGCACCAGATAAGTCACCACGGCCGTGCGGGTCGGGCCGATGCGCTGGATCAGGCGGTAATACATCAGGAAGGCCAGGCCGGTGCAAAGCACGCCCAGTGCGATGGCGCTGAACCACGCCGCTGCCGGAATAGCAGCGGTGGGCCAATGGGTGGCCGCGAACGGCGCCAGCAACAAGGCCGAGCAACTCAAAGTGCTGCCTGCAGCCGCCGCGGGTGGCAGGTGCGCCATGTGCCGGCGCACCAGATTCAGGCCCACGCCGTACAGCAAGGCGGCGGAAGCACCGGCCACCACGGCCCAGCCCACGCTCAGACCGGCTACCTTGCTGGTCGCCAGCAACACCACGCCGGCGAATCCGGCCAGCAGGGCCAGCGCACGGCGCACGCCGATCTTTTCGCCGAAGAACAGGAACGCCACCAATGCCGCGAACAGCACGGTCATGGCATTGCAGATGGCGCCGATCGCCGCCGGCGCACGCTGTGCGGCCCAGGCGAACAGCAGGAAAGGAATCGCCGAATTGATCAAAGCGATCAAGGCCAGCTTCGGCCAGATCCCACGAGTGAAGGCTGCGCGGTCGCGCCAGAGAAACGGCAGCATCACCAGCGCACCCAACGCCAAGCGAATATCGACCAACGCGAACGCGCCAAACGGTTTGGCCGCCACCCGCATAAATAGGAACGAGCCACCCCAGATAGCCCCCAGCACCAACAGTTCCACCGGAGTCCGCCAGTCGCGCGCGGCCACTGCCCCGCTCCCTGCCGCTAACGCCGCACCATTGGCTGCCATTGCACCGCTCCCGATTTTGTCTGTCGCTCATTTTCCCGGAACCGCACAAGCCCACAAGCGCGTACTATCCGGGCCAGTCACAAATCTGGCTTGTGCCTCACGGGTATCCACCATGAATCTCCGCCCCGCCCTGTTGCCCGCCCTCGGCGTCTTCGCCGCCGCCGCCCGCCACCAGAACTTCGCCCACGCCGCCGAGGAACTGCATTTGACCGCCAGCGCCGTCAGCCACCATGTGCGCAAGCTCGAAGCCAGTCTTGGCGTCGTCCTGTTCCAGCGCAATGCGCGGGGCGTGACATTGACCGCCGAGGGCCGCCAGCTCGCCGACGCCGCCACCGCGGCGATGACCGACATCGCCGCCGTCGCCGCCAACCTGCACCACAGCGGCAGCATCACCTCGCTGCGGATTTCCACTCTGCATTCGCTGACCTACTGCTGGCTGTTGCCGCGCCTTCCGCGTTTCTGCGCTGCGCATCCGAATATCCGCGTCAACATCGAAGCCAACATCGCCCTGACCCGTTTCGACGACGACGGTCCCGATCTGGCCATCCGCCATGGCGCTGGGCAATGGGCAGGCCTGACTTCGCATCACCTGATGGACGACGAACTATTCCCCGTGGCCTCGCCCGCGCTGGCAGGCGTCGACAAGATCAGTGAACCGCGCCAGATCGCCACACTACCGCTGGTGAGCGACATGGCCCTGCAAGGCTGGCGCGACTGGTTCCGCGCGGCCGGCGTACGCGGACTCAACCTGCCGCCCATGCACATCTTCAGCGACAGCACCGACGCCATGCGCGCCGCGGTGTACGGCATCGGCGCGGCCTTGGCGCGCAAGCAGATCGTCATGCCCTACCTGCAACGCTACGAATTGATCCGCTTGCCGGGGCCGGCCTTGAAAGCGCGCTTCGCCTACTACGCGGTGTATCCCACCCACCGCCCGCTGAATCCAGCGGCCGCACTCTTCATCGACTGGATGAAGCAGGAAGCGCCGGACGAACGCACCCCGATGCCGGCCATTCCTGCCGAGTTGCTGGGAAGATAAGGCCTGCACGGCCGCTGTAGAGCCGAGCTTGCCCGGCCCTACAGAAGCGAGGGTAATCAGGGAATGATCTTCAGCGCCAACACCGCCGGCGCTTTCAACGCCTTGATCTGAGCGTCGGCGGACTGGTCGGCCTCCAGATAAACACTGGTCAGAAACGCGAGCAGATCGTGTCGGCGCGCCAGCCAGGCGGTGTCGGAATAGGCTTTTTCGCGCTCGCCGATGCGTTCTGGCAAACCCAGGAACCAGGCCGACCAGTCGGAGTCGGCCAGCACGCCGCGCTTGGCGATGTACAGCACCGGCCGGGCCAGCCGGCCCGGTTCGCCGAACACATAGGCGTGCGCGCTTTCCGGCACAGCCTGGGCGGCGATCGCAGTGAGCATGCTCTCCAATTGCGGACGTTCCAACGCGGGATTGAGCGCCAGTTGCATCAACCAGTCGCTGCCGTGCGCCACGCCGTGGCGCCAGCCCTGCGCATTGTCGAAACCGCGGTAGTCCTGCACCGAACGCAGGTAGGCCACCGCGTGGTCCACCATGGCCACGCGTTCGGCTGGCGTCATCCAGGGAGCGATGCGGTCGGTGCGCGCGACTTCGGAGAGCACGAGCGCCGCGAAGGGCCGCGCGAAGCCTTCCGCATCGGGAGCCTGCAACATGGTGTAAAGATCATCGCGCAATCGCACCCGCGTGTCGGCTTCCAATCCATTGCCGCGCAGCCACGCGGTGATCGCCTCGTAGGCGATGCCATCGCGCAGCGTCGGGTCCGGGCTGGACAGGCAACCGAGCAGCCTTATCGCAAGGGTGTTGCGTGTGGCCGCATCATCGACCACGAAATCCTGCTGCTTCAGCAACTGCAGCGAACCGGCATCGGTACCCTCCGGCGGACAGGCGTCTTCGGCCCAGGCCGACAACGGCGACAACAATGCGAAACCGAGCAGCGCGCGCGGCAGCCACCGACCCTGATCGACGCGCCCGGTACTCACAGGCTGGCGCCATCGAATTCGTTCACCTTGAGCGTCTTCAATTCCACGTCCGGCAGGCAGCGCACGTTGACCGCGAGCATCTTCGTGCCGGTCTTGGGATGGTCGGCTTCACCGAACACGGCAACGCCACAGGTCGCGCAGAAACGATGCTGGATGTGGTGCTTGTTGAAGGTGTAGGTGGACAGGTCGGATTCGGGCGTCTTCAGCGTCAACGCCTCGCGCGGGCCGAACCACAGCAATCCGCCGCGGCGCCGGCATAGAGAGCAGTTGCAGTCGGTGACTTCCTGGATATCGCCTTCGACGTCGAAGGCGACTTTGCCGCAATGGCAGCTTCCGAAGTGCTTCATGGATGTCTTCCCCTCGCTGGTGTGGACGCGAGCATAAGCCATAGGCACATGCATCGGCTGGCGGGATTGCCTATGCTTTCGGCCTTCGTGCGATGCCGCACTGCAACGGGAATCCTAGGAATGCGCCACAGCCTGCTCGCCCTCGCCCTGCTCTCCTCCCTCGCCGCCTGCCAGAAAGCCGAAGCGCCCGCCGCCCCGGCAACGACCGAAGCGGCCGCTGTCGCAACCGACACCGCCGAGGCCGACGCGAAGTTCGCCGACCTGTCCAAGCGCGCGTTGGACGGCTGGTTCCAGCTGTCGCCGGTTAGCGCCACCCAGATCGGCGAACACAAATACGACAGCGAGATCGATGACCTGAGTGCGGCCGGAAGACAGAGGGCGCTCGACTTCGGCAAGAAGACCCTGGCCGAACTCGACACGCTCGACGTCAGCAAACTGTCGCGCGAGAACCAGGTGGACGCGGCGATCCTGCGCAACCAATTGCAGTACGACATCTGGGGCAGCGAAACCCTGCAGAGCTGGGCCTGGGATCCGCAGGTGTACAGCGGTCTGACCGGCGGCGCCATCTACAACCTGATGGCGCGCGAGTTCGCTCCGTTGCCCGACCGCATCCGTTCCGCCACCGCTCGCATGGAGAAGATCCCGGCCTTGTTAGCGCAGGCGCGCGAGAACCTGGATCCGGCGCGCGTTCCGAAGATCCATGCCGAAACCGTGGCCAAGCAGAACCAGGGCGTGCTGAGCATCGTCGGGACGTTCATCACTCCGCATTTGAAGGACCTGCCCGAAGCCGATCGTGTGCGCGCCGAGAAGGCCACCGCGACTCTCGAAAAGGCCATCGCCGAGCATCAGCAATGGCTGGATAAGACCCTGGTGCCGAACGCCAAGGGCGACTTCCGCATCGGCCAGAAACTCTATGACCAGAAACTGCAATTCGCGCTGCTGTCCTCATTATCGCGCGCCGACATCAAGCAGCGCGCCGAAGCCGAGCTCAAGCGCGTGCGGGGGGAAATGTACGGCATCGCCCGTACCGTGCTGAAGGACAAGGCCGGCGCGCCGCAGATGCCGGATGCGCCCAGCGACGACCAGCAGCAGAAAGCGATCGAGGCTGCGCTGGAACTGGCCTACGCCGACAAGCCGGCGCGCGACAAGGTGGTGGAAGCCGCCGAGACCGCACTGAAATCGGCCACCGACTTCGTCCGCGAGAAGGATCTGGTCACCCTGCCCGATGCCCCGGTCAAGATCATCCTGATGCCGGAATTCCAGCGCGGCGTCGCCGTGGCTTACTGCGACTCTCCCGGTCCGCTGGACAAAGGCCTGGATACTTTTTATGCGGTGTCGCCGATTCCCGACGAATGGGACGCCAAGCAGGTCGATTCGTTCCTGCGCGAATACAACACCCGCATGATCCACTTGCTCAGCATCCATGAAGGCACGCCGGGCCACTACCTGGAAGGTTGGCATTCGGCCAAATTCCCCTCGACCCTGCGCGGCGTGCTGCGCTCGGGCATGTTCGCCGAGGGCTGGGCGGTGTACACCGAGAAAATGATGACCGACGCCGGTTACATGAATAACGATCCGCTGTTCCACCTGGTGCAGTTGAAGTTCTACCTGCGCGCGATCTCCAACGCGATCCTGGACCAGGGCGTGCATGTGGATAACTGGACCAAGGAACAGGCCATGGACCTGATGGTGCGCCAGACCTTCCAGCAGGAGCGCGAGGCCGATGGAAAATGGAAACGCGTGCAGCTGA
Source organism: Pseudoxanthomonas sacheonensis (assembly GCF_031455975.1). GTDB lineage: Bacteria > Pseudomonadota > Gammaproteobacteria > Xanthomonadales > Xanthomonadaceae > Pseudoxanthomonas_A > Pseudoxanthomonas_A sacheonensis_A. Next base: position 359,287 of record NZ_JAVDTT010000003.1, read on the forward strand.
CCTCGGCGCAGTTGCCCACTTACTTCGTCGGCGTGCAGGAGCACTTCGACACGCGCAAGGCGGTGGAAGCCAAGCTTGGCGACAAGTTCAATCTGAAGGCCTACCACGACCAGATCCTGTCGTATGGCGCGCCGCCGGTGCGCTTCGCGCGCGAGCTGATGCTGGATCAACCGATCCAGTAACGCTTTTCCCTTCTCCCACCGGGAGAAGGTGGCGCGCAGCGACGGATGAGGGCATGAGAATGACGTGCTAGCAAAAGATTGCTAGCACCGATTTTCCATTCCCTCATCCGCCCTTCGGGCACCTTCTCCCGGTGGGAGAAGGAACATCACACGTCGGCCGCGACAAACCCACCCGTCTGCCGCTTCCACAACCGAGCATAGAGGCCATCGCGCGCGATCAGCTCGGCATGCGTGCCGGTCTCCACCACTTCGCCTCGATCCATCACCACCAGCCGGTCCATCCGCGCGATGGTGGACAGGCGATGGGCGATGGCGATCACCGTTTTTCCCTGCATCAGCGTATCCAGGCTGTCCTGGATGGCCGCCTCCACTTCCGAGTCCAGCGCGGAAGTCGCCTCGTCGAGCACCAGGATCGGCGCGTCCTTCAGCAACACGCGCGCGATGGCGATGCGCTGCCGTTGCCCGCCGGAAAGTTTCACGCCGCGCTCCCCGACCTGGGCGTCGTAGCCGCGTCGCCCCTGTCCATCCACCAGGTCGGCGATGAATCCATCCGCGCGCGCGCTGCGCACCGCGGCGATCACTTCGTCCTCGGTCGCTTCGGGGCGTCCGTACAGCAGGTTCTCGCGGATGGACCGATGCAGCAGCGAAGTGTCTTGGGTGACCACGCCGATCTGCCCGCGCAGGCTTTCCTGGCTGACTGTCGCGATGTCCTGCCCATCGATGAGGATGCGTCCCGACTCCAGATCGTACAGACGCAGCAGCACGTTCACTAACGTCGACTTTCCTGCGCCCGAGGGACCGATCAGGCCGATCTTCTCGCCCGGCCGCACCTGCAGGTTCAATCCTGCGATCACGCCTCCGCGCTTGCCGTAATGGAAATGGATGTCCTGGAACTCCACCTCGCCACGGGTTATCGCCAGCTTGCCTGCCTCGGGCGCGTCCATGACCGCATTCGGCTTGGCCACGGTCTCCATGCCGTCCTGCACCGTTCCTATGTCCTCGAAGATGCCGTTCACCACCCACATGATCCAGCCGGACATGTTCTCGATGCGGATCACCAGGCCGGTGGACAGCGCGATGTCGCCCACCGTGATCAGCCCCTTCTGCCACAACCACAGCCCCAGGCCAGCAGTGATGACCACCAGCAGTCCGTTGAGCACGGTCAACGTCACGTCCATGCCGGTGGTCATGCGGGTCATGATGCGTACCTTGGCCACGTTCTCCTGCACGGCCTCGGCCACGTACGCGTCTTCCTGGCGCGTATGCGCGAACAGCTTCAAAGTGGAGATGTTCGTATAGCCGTCGACGATGCGGCCCATCAGTTGCGAACGCGCTTCCGAGGCTTTCCAGGAACGCTCCTTCACCCTCGGCACGAAGAACGCCAGCGCACCGATATACAGGAACACCCAGACGATCAGCGGCAGAGTCAAGCGCCAGTCCGCCTGCGCGAACAGGATCAGCGCGCTACCGGTGTAGACGCTGACGTACCACAGCGCGTCCACGATCTGCACCGCCGATTCGCGCAGCGAAGCGCCTGTCTGCATGATGCGGTTGGCGATACGGCCGGCGTAGTCGTTCTGGAAGAACGAGAGGCTTTGACGCACCACGTACTGGTGCTGCTGCCAGCGGATGCGCGCGGTCAGCCCCGGGGTAACGGCCTGATGCATCAACAGGTCGCTCAGCGCGATCAGCACGGGTCTGGCGATCAGCGCGACGAAGGCCATGAACAGCAGTTCGCGCCCGTGGCGTGCGAAGAAATCGGGCGCGGGCACATCCTTGGTCAGGTCCACCAGCCGGCCGAGGAAATCGAACAGCGCCACTTCCACCAGCGCGACCACGAAACCCAGCGCGCACATCACCCCCAGCACCGGCCACGCCTGGCGCAGGTAATGCACATAGAAACGCCACACCCCGCGCGGCGGCATGCGCAGGTCCGGTTTCCCGAACACCTCGATCAGCGATTCGAACCAGCGGAAGATCATGCGCGCATTATGACCTGGCCCTGCGTAGGAGCTGCGTAAGCTGCGACCGGAGATTCGGCATTGCGCAAGTTTTCGCTCATCCGACGGTCCATATCCGCAGCTTACGCAGCTCCTACGGAAGCAGATCCCCGTCCGCCACGATCACGCCATTGTCGTCGGCGTACAACCACTGTCCCGGCGTGAATGTGATGCCGGCGAAGCTCACTTCGACATCCACCTCACCCGCGCCGAGCTTCTCAGTCTTCACCGGACAGGCCGCCAGCGCCTTCACGCCCAGCGGCAGTTTCGCCAACGCCTCGACGTCGCGTACGCAGCCATTGATCACAAAACCGTTCCAGCCATTGGCGACGGCTTTTTCGGCCAGCATGTCGCCCAGCAGCGAACGCCGCAACGAACCACCGCCTTGCACCACCAGCACCTTGCCCCGCCCATCGACGCCGACCAGGTCGCGTACCCGCGAGTTGTCCTCGAAACAGTCGATCGTGACGATGCGTCCGCAGAACGCCGGCTTGCCGCCGTAATCGCGGAAAACCGGCGCGGCGACGGCGACTTCAGGGTGGGCGTCGCACAGGTCGGGCGTGGTCCAGCTCATCGCGATTCCAAGGAATGGGGCTACGGCATTCTAGAGTGCCCGGCTGATGGTGAAGCTGCCGAACACCGGCGCCTCCACCTGGCCTTCGAATTCACGGCTGCGGTTGTAACGGGCCAATGCGAACTTCCAGCGCCCCTTGGTCACCGCGAAACCGTAGCCCACCTCGCCCACCAGCGCCTCCTTGTCCACGCTGTGGCTGTGCCTGAAGGTGTTGCCGTCCAGGGTGATGTCGCGCAGCACCCAGCGTGCATCGAAGGTCAAGAACATGTGGATGCCGAAAGGACCTCCCACCTGCCGGCTATGCGTGGGCGCGGTGTTTTCGCCGGCCGGGCGCAGCGGCGTACTGCCGAAGTCGTCGGGCAGGTGGCGGCCGAAGCGCACTTCCGCGCCGGCGTTGGCGTAGGTGGCCAGGTTTCCCAAGCTGCCGCCATAGTGGGTGATGGCGTCCCAGCCCCAATCTCCGTTTTCGGGCGAAAAGCGACGCATGCGTTCGTGCACGAGTCGGATCACCGGTTCGTCGTGGAGCTGATTGTCCCAACCTTCGAACCGCGGATCGCCAAGGATGCGATGCACTTCGTTCTGGACCTGCTCGCCCAATGCCGAAGGACCCACAATGCCGAACTGCAGCTGGGTGGTGCGCAGGTGGTCGCCGTTGCGGGCGTTGTAGCCCAGGCCGACCAGCAAAGCCGCGGCATAGGGCCGATCCTCCACGATCAAGTCGCTGCGCGTGTAGTCGGTCGGGGTGAAGATGCCCTGAGCGAAGGTCACCACCATGTTCTGCTGCTCGAAACCTTCCGGGGTCAAGGCATCCAGATGGCGGTTCATCCAGCGCGCCAGTCGCGGCAGGCAGGGATCGTCGGTGTAGTCGACCAGATTGGGCGACACCAGGGTCAGCTGCACGCCGTTGCTGTAGCCCTGGTCCTGTTTGCCGAACAGGTCGTTGTCGATACGGAAATTGACCGTGGGCGGCAAGTCGGTGCGTTTCTCGCATCTCTCTGCATCGGCGGCCAGCGCGTTGCCGCAGGCGAGCGCAGCCAGGAACAGCCATCCTGTTCTCAGCATCGTATTTTCCATGGGGTTGTGGGGGGTGCCGCCTACATGTAGATGCATGCGGTTAAAAACAATGTGAAGGGCCACGCTTTTTCCCGTTTACGCATGCGCGATCGCAAGCTCTGCGACCTGGGCCACGCAAGATGGCAGCGGCCGGCGTCCTGGACTATCCTGCCGAAACCAAGGGAGAAACCCGTGCAGTTCCTGTCGCTGGTCCCGCAAGCGCCGCTTAGCCACCTGATCGAAACGATCTGGGATTGGGAAGCTGCGTTCCAACCACACCGCCTGGAACGGGTGCTGCCGGTCGCCAATGCCGGGCTCATCATCAATCTCGCCGAGGACCAGACCCGCGTCTACGACGAACAGTATCGCTGCACCCGCTTCAGCGGTTCGACGCTCGACGGCCCCCGCACCCGCAGCAACATCATCGATACCGAGGAACAGGTCGCGGTCATGGGCGTGGTGTTCCGTCCCGGCGGTGCGGCGATGTTCTTCCGCGAAAGAATGGACCGGCTGGCCAACGACAGCGTCGATCTGGAAGACCTTGTCGGCAACAGCGTTGTTCTGCTCCGCGAGCGATTGCTGGAAGCCGGTAGCCCGCGCCGCAGGTTGGCGCTGCTCCTGCAATGGCTGGAAAAACGTGCATCGCCGACCGCATCGACCAACCCCCTCCGATACGCACTGGCTGCGCTCGATTCGGATCCGCGCATCGGCGCATTGACTGCCGCGGCGCGCGATCTGGGCTGGTCGCCACGCCAGCTCGGCGAACGTTTCCGCCAGCAGGTCGGCATCACTCCCAAGCGCTATCTGCGCCTCAGGCGTTTCCATCGGGTCATCGCGACGACTGAAGCTCGGGAGCGCATCGACTGGGCCGGCCTGTCGCTGGACTGCGGCTACCACGACCAGGCCCACATGGCCCACGAATTCCGCGAATTCTCGGGACTCAGCCCTGCCACCTATAGCCGCCAGCGCGGCCCGTGGAGCAACCATATCGCTTTGCCATGACCGCGGAAATCTACAAGACCCGCGCCGCCGGATGACCCCAGCATGCCCGCACACCAGAACCAGGAAGAAATCCGATGCCACTCGCCGCCGATACCACCAGCACCATCATCCCTTGCCTGCGCTACCGCGATGCGCATGCCGCCATCGACTGGCTGTGCAAGGCCTTCGGCTTCAGTCGTAATGCGGTCTACGCCGACGGCGACACCGTGCATCATGCGCAGCTGACCTTCGGCAACGGCATGATCATGCTGGGTTCGGCCGACAACCAAAGCGAATGGGGAAAACAGATAGCGCAACCGCAGGACATCGGCCTGCGCGAAACCCAAAGTCCCTGCGTGATCGTCACCGACGCCGATGCGCACTACGCGCAAGCCAAGGCCGCCGGCGCGGTCGTCGTCATGGAGATCGCCGATCAGGGTTACGGCGGGCGCGGTTATTCTTGCCGCGATCCGGAAGGACATCTCTGGTGGTTCGGCAGCTACGACCCTTGGAAGGCAGAATGAGTCCCCGCAGAGACAAACCCACGACCGATCTTTTTTCCCCCTCGCCGCCGCCGATGCCGTCGCGCATACGCGTCGGCATCGGCGGCTGGACTTACGCTCCTTGGCGCGGCGGTAGGTTCTATCCGGTGGGACTGGTGCAGCGGCGCGAGTTGGAATACGCCAGCAGGCAGCTCACTTCCATCGAGGTCAACGGCACCTATTACGGCGCGCAGAAGCCCGCCACCTACGCCAAATGGCGCGATGAAACGCCGGAGGGTTTCGTTTTCTCCGCCAAAGCACCGCAGCGGATCATGGAATCGAAAGCGCTGTCGAAGACCGGCCATCAGATCGAGGATTTCATCGACGGGATCGTCGAGCTCGGCGGAAAACTGGGGCCGTTGGTCTGGCAGTTCGACAAGGGCAAGCGCATCGACGCCGCGGAGTTCGAGGCATTCGTCGGACTGCTGCCCACCGAACAGGCCGGCCGCAAGCTGCGGCATGTGCTGGATGTGCGGGATCCGACATTCGTGGGCAAGGACTATTTAGCCTTGGCGCGAAAACACGGCATGGCGACGGTATTCACCGACTCCGAAGAGCATCCTTCCTTCGCCGATCTCACCGCAGATTTCGTCTATGCGCGGCTGATGCGTTCGCAGGCCGGCATCGAGACCGGTTATCCGAACGCGGAACTCGGCCGATGGGCCGAGCGCGCCGTGCTTTGGTCGGAAGGCGGCGATCCCGCCGATCTGCCGCACCTAGAGACCGGCACCCCAGCGAAGCGTACACGCGACGTCTTCCTCTATTTCATCAGCAGCGCCAAGGAGCGCAATCCGGCTGCCGCGATGGCTTTGCTCGAGCGCCTGGGCGCTATCGCCAAGTCGGGAGGTTAACTCTTGCGCTTCGGCGCGACCGCTTTCTTCGCGGTCGTTTTCTTCGCGGGTTTCTTGCTTACGGGCTTTTTCTCGGAATTCTTCCGCACCGCCGCTTCATAGGCCAGCTTCGCCCAGGGGCGCATCGCCTGCGCGGACTCCATCGCCTCGGCAGGCGGCAACCAGTAACTCATTGTCACCGGCTTGCCCTTGCCCTGATAGACGAAGGGATGCCCGCCTGCCTGCTCGAAGGCGCCGACGGTGGCCGCATCGGTCTTGAGGTAAAGCTCCTCGCCGATAACAAGCCCGATGATCAGACCGTCGTGATAAAGCCCTTGTCCGCCGAACATCTTGCGCAGGACTACAGGGCCCAGCTCCGAAAACAGGTCGCGCAGATAGCCGGTGAAGGATTCGCTCATTGCGGCTCTCGTGGTTTCGTATCGCCAGCGCGTGCCGGCTTCGGCGACAATAATGGCATGCCTCTATCGCCTACCGCCAAAGCTCAGCTGCAGATCCACTTCTGCGTGCTGTTGTGGGGCTTCACCGCCATCCTGGGAAAGATGATCACGCTGCCTGCGTTGCCGCTGGTGTGGTGGCGCATGTTGCTGGTGGTGGCGGCGCTGGCCGTGCTGCCCGCCGTCTGGCGCGGCCTGCGGGCCATGCCCGCCAGGACGATGCTGGCGTACGCCGGCATTGGCGCGTTGGTGGCGCTGCATTGGCTGACTTTCTATGGCGCGGTCAAGCTGGCCAATGCTTCGGTGGCCGCCACCTGCATCGCCCTGGCCCCCGCGTTCACCGCGGTGATCGAACCCTGGCTGGCGCGACGGCCGTTCTCGCTACGCGAACTCGCCTTCGGACTGGCGGTGCTGCCGGGCGTCGCCCTGGTCGTGGGCGGCGTGCCCGACGGCATGCGCACCGGCATCGCGGTCGGCGCGCTCTCCGCGCTGCTGGTCGCCTTGTTCGGCTCCTTGAACAAACGCATGGTCGATGGCGGCGATCCGCTGACCGTCACCGGGCTTGAGCTGGGTGCGGGCACCCTGCTGCTGACCCTGCTTGCTCCGTTCATGCCAGTGCTGTTCCCCGCCTTCGCCGGCGACTTGCTGATCGTCCCCAGCTTGCACGATGGCTTGCTGCTGTTGACGCTGTCGTTGGCTTGCACGCTGCTGCCCTTCGCCTTATCGCTGGTCGCGCTGCGGCACCTCAGCGCGTACGCGGTGCAACTGGTGACCAACCTGGAACCGGTCTACGCCATCATCCTGGCGATCGTGCTGCTGGGCGAACAACGCGAACTCACCTCGCTGTTCTATCTGGGCGTGGCGATCATCCTGGTAGCGGTATTCCTGCATCCGCTATTGGACCGCAACAAGCGCGTCCAGCACCCCGAGGTGATCGCCATCTCCGAGGCCAAGGGCATCGTCGAATGAGCGCCGCTCACCACTCGGTGCGTTGAGGCAGCAGTCCCCGCAATTCGATCTCAGTGAGGTTGCGCCACTGGCCGGGCTTCAAAACGCCGAGTTTCAGGTTGTCGATGCGCACCCGGCGCAGTTGCTTGACCCGGTAGTCGAACGCCGCCGACATCAGCCGGATCTGCCGGTTCAACCCCTGGGTCAGCACGATGCGGAAGCCGAATTTCGCGAGCTTCGCGGTCTTGCACGGCAGCGTGGTCTGATTGTGCACGCGCACGCCGCGCGCCATGCCGCGCAGGAATTCGTCGGTAACCGGCTTGTTCACCGCGACGTGGTATTCCTTCTCGTGCTTGTTTTCCGCACGCAGGATCTCGTTGACGATATCGCCATTACTGGTCAGCAGGATCAGGCCTTCGGACTCCTTGTCCAGGCGGCCGATCGGGAAGATGCGTTCCTGGTGGTCGATGAAGTCGATGATGTTGCCTTCCACCGCCTGCTCGGTGGTGCAGGTGACCCCCACCGGCTTGTTCAACATGATGTACACGTGCTTGCGGCCGCCGGCCTTCTTTTGACGCACGCGTAGTTCCTGCCCATCCACCTTGACCTCGTCGCCCTCGCCCACCACCGCGCCCATGCCGGCGGGCATGCCGTTGACGGTGACGCGACGGTCCGCGATCAGGCGATCCGCTTCGCGACGCGAGCAGAAGCCGGTTTCGGCGATGTGTTTGTTGAGGCGGGTGGTGGTCATAGCGTCATTATCCCGGATAAATCCCGGGGCGCGGCCGGCAAAGACCGATCAGGGCGCCGCTTTCTTCGCTTTCTTGCTTTCGCGCTTGATCGGACCCGCCACCGGGCAGATCTCGAAGGCGAACTGGGTCAACGTGTTGACCAGATTGTCCGGAATCAGCTTGTAGACCACGAATTGGCCGCGCCTCTCGCCGATTATCAGGCCCGCATTCTCAAGTACCGCCAGATGGCGCGAGATGGCCGGCGAGCTCATGTCGAAGCGCGCGGCGATGTCGCCCGCGGGCAATTCCTGCTCGGAGAGATAGGCCAGTATCTGGCGCCTTGGCATGGAGGCCAGGGCTTCGAAGATCTTGTCGGTGCTCATTTCACTTGGTCAAGAGTAGGCGTTTTCGATCCATCGCCCGATAAGCCGCCAGCCGGTTCAGGCCGACGGCTGAAGTATACCCAGACGTACCAGAACGTCGTCGCACTGATCGCTCCCATCACACCGATTACCGCTACTTCCTCAAGATAGCTGAGCCATCCGTACAGCGTCGGCACACCGTCCTTCACCATATCGACGAACTGGCCGTGCCAACTCGTTGAAAAGGAGGATCGGGAGCCAGTATCCAGTGGCCATCCCAGTATGGCCAAAGGCAAGCCACCGGTAACGAAGCCCGCCGCCAGCAAAGTGGTTATCCGTTCCCTGTGCAGGAACCTGAGCAGAAAGAATGCCGGCAAACCCAGCATCACCACCCATGCCAGAGAAAACAGCAAGGAGATATAGAAGACAGACAACTCCTCTTTGACGTCTTGCCAATCCACGATCGCCAACGATACGCAAAGCAAAATGACGGGCACCACCGAAGCGGACAAGAACGTGGCGACAGCGACCGCGAACCATTGGTTTCCTGTCTTCGCAGAACCGCGCCCTCCTGAGAGGACGCGGGATAGGTTGGCATTCATCGCACGAGCCCTGGATCAACGATACGAACGCGGAATCGGCGGAATGCCCAGCGCAACGTCGGCCTGTGCAGCGCGGTTGTCCGCGGCCCAGGCGGCGACCGTACGGCCATAACGGGCGATCATCATCATGTTGAAGAAGTGCATCGCACCCAGCACCAGCACCGACAGCCCTACCTTGCTGCCGACGTAGGGAATCATCGACACCACGGCCTTCTGCGCATCCCAGCCATCCAGGCGCAGGGCGATGAAACCTATGTTGATGAGATAGAAGCCCACCACCAGCAGATGGTTGGTCGATTTGGCCAGCACTTCGTTCTGTCCGAAGCACATCACCAGGAAGACTTCCCCGTTCTTGGACAGCGTGCGCGCCACCCAGATCGTCATGGCGATGGAAATGCCCAGATAAAGCAGATAGCTCAGTTGCAGCGTCATGGCCCTACTCCTTCAGTCAAGATAAGTAATATGCTTATTTAACTAATATCTTAAATATAGGAGAGGTCAAGTCAAGCCTCAAGCCGGCCCGGTCCGACGAACGGTAGCGATGGCGGTTCTGCCAGAATCTTCCGGCAGGCGAGTTCTACAGAACCCTGAACAACTCGAATGTCATCCCGAGCGTAGCGAGGGATCTGCTGTTTTGCAGGGAAAAACAGATCCCTCGCTGCGCTCGGGATGACAGGAAAAGGGTTGTTCGGATCTTCCCTAGGCGCGCGGCTTGGGCGGTCCCTTGCGGTGCAGCTTGCCCGGAGGACCCGGCTTGAAGCCCGAAGGCTTACCGGTACGCGCCGCCGCGGGCTTGAACTTGCGCGGCGCCGCATCGCCGCCGGCATCGCCCTCGCCCACCTTGTGGATGCGGAGCTGCTGGCCGGACACCCACACCTTCTTCAGGTGCATCAACAGCTCCTTGGGCATGCCCTCGGGCAGATCCAGCACGGTGTAGTCGTCCTGGATGTCGATACGGCCGATGTACTTGCTGTCCAGGCCCGCCTCGTTGGCGATGGCGCCGACGATGTTGGCCGGCTTCACGCCGTGCGCGTGGCCCACTTCGATGCGGAACGATTCCATGCCCACGTCGGGTTTCTCGCGCGGCGCTTTGTCGAAGCGCGGACGTTCGCTGGCCGGGGCATCGAAGCTGGGACGCTCGATGCGCGAAGTCTCGCGTGCGGGTTTGTCGAAACTGCGTGGCGCGGGACGCTCGAACGGAGTTGCGCTTTCCTCGCGACGGGGCGCCGAACGCTCCTCACGCACAGGGCGCGCCGCCGGTGCAGGCCGCTCCGCGTAGGCCGGACGATCGCCATGCGAAGAGCGTTCGCTGCGCTGCGGACGCGCGGGACGCTCGCTGCGTTCATGGCGCTCGTTGCGTTCGTACGCCTGCGGCGCCGCCGGCGTGCGGTCCGGGCCCAGCAGCAAAGGCGTATCGCCCTGCAGCAAGCGCGCCAGCGCGGCGGCGATGTCGACCATCGGCACGTTGTTTTCCTGCTCGTAGCGCTCCACCAGGGAACGGTATTCGCCGGGTTCGCCGGTCGCCAAGGAATCAGTGATGCGACCCAGGAAGCGCTCCACCCGCTTGTCGTTGACCGCTTCCACGCTGGGCAGCTTCATTTCGTCGATCGGCTGGCGGGTGGCGCGTTCTATCGAACGCAACATGCCCTTCTCGCGCGGAGTGACGAACAGGATCGCGTCGCCGCTGCGGCCGGCGCGGCCGGTGCGGCCGATCCGGTGCACGTAGCTTTCGGTGTCGTAGGGAATGTCGTAGTTCAGCACGTGGCTGATGCGCTCCACGTCCAGTCCGCGGGCGGCCACGTCGGTAGCGACCAGGATGTCCAGCTTGCCGTCCTTCAACTGCTGGATGGTGCGCTCGCGCTGCTGCTGCTGGATGTCGCCGTTGATGGCGGCGGCAGCCAGTCCGCGCGCCTGCAGCTTCTGCGCAAGCTCTTCGGTGCCCAGCTTGGTGCGGGCGAACACGATCATGGCTTCGTAGGGTTCGGCTTCCAGGATCCGGGTCAGCGCGTCCAGCTTGTGCATGCCGCTGACGAACCAGTAACGCTGGCGGATATTGGTCGCCGTGGTGGTCTTGGAAGTGATGGTGACTTCCTGCGGATCGCGCAGATAGGTCTGGGCGATGCGGCGGATGACCGCCGGCATGGTCGCCGAGAACAACGCGACCTGGCGCTGGGGCGGAGTCTTCTTGAGCACGGCTTCGACGTCGTCGATGAAGCCCATGCGCAGCATTTCATCGGCTTCGTCCAGCACTAGCGTGGTCAGCTCGGACAGGTCCAGGGTGCCGCGGTCCAGATGGTCGATGACCCGGCCCGGCGTTCCCACCACCACATGCACGCCGCGCTTCAGTGCGGTCAACTGCGGCGCATAGCCCTGTCCGCCGTAGATCGGCAGCACGACGAAGCCGGGAATCTTGTTGGCATAGCGCTGGAAGGCCTCGGCCACCTGGATGGCCAGTTCGCGGGTCGGCGCCAGCACCAGCGCCTGCGGCTTCTTCTGGTCCAGCTTGAGCCGGGACAGGATCGGCAACGCGAAGGCCGCGGTCTTGCCGGTGCCGGTCTGGGCCTGGCCCAGCACGTCCTTGCCGGCCAACAACGCCGGAATAGTAGCCGCCTGGATGGGCGAAGGGGTCTCGTAACCCACCTCGGTGACCGACGCCATGACGGGCGCGGAAAGACCGAGATCGGCGAAAAGCAGTGGGGTATCGGATTCGTTAGACATGCAGAAAACTCCGGCGCGCCAAGGAAAATGGCCTACGCAAGGCGATATTGTGCGCTCTGCGGTAAGAGCTGTCGCCCTAAAACCGTGGCACGGGAACGGAATCGGCGCGAATCCGCTCGCTAAGACCGCACTTGTGCGGCCGCTTTCGCGCCCTAGCCCGGAACCGGCCTAGCGAGGCCGGAGTCTACAAAAGCAGAGGTTATGCGAGCGCCTTGCCGCGATAGCCGAAGCCGACCATACGCCGGGACTGCTCGTCCCACAGCTTGAGGCGGGCGCACTTCAGGCTGGACCACAAAGTCAGGCGCGGGGCCGATTGCAGCAGCTCGCTGGACTCGAACGCCTCGCGCAAGCGGTAGTTGGGAATGCGGCTGGCCAGGTGGTGGATGTGGTGATAGCCGATATTGCCGGTGAACCAATGCAGCACGGCAGGCAGGTCGAAGTACGAACTGCCGGACACCGCGGCCTTGCCGGCATCCCACTCTTCCTTGTTGGTCCAGTAGGCGCCTTCGAAGGTGTGCTGCACATAGAACAGCCATACGCCCATGGCGCCGGCCATCAGCACGATGGGCAGGTGCACCATCAGCACCGTGTGCCAGCCGATGGCGAAACCCAACGCGCCACCCACAAGCAGCAGCATCAGGTTGTTGAGCATCACGCTGGCCCATTCCTTCTTCCAGCTGAAAGGAAGATCGAACGGGAAACGATGTTTGATGACGAACTGGTACAGCGGGCCGATGCCCAGCAGCACCGGCGTACTGCGGTAGAAGCGGTAGCAGAAGCGGCCGAACCACGAGCGCGATTCGTACTCGGCCACGGTCAGCGTTTCGATGTCGCCCATCTCGCGGCGATCCAAATTGCCGGAAGTGCCGTGATGGATCGCGTGGGTCTTCTTCCAGTAGCCGAATGGGAACAGGGTGATCAGTCCCAAGCTCGCGCCGACGATATGGTTGGCGCGCTCGCTGGCGAAGAAGGAACCATGCCCGCAGTCGTGCTGGATGATGAAGAGGCGCACATAGAAGCCGGCGGCGGGAACGGCCATCAGCAACGTCCAGCCATAGCCCCATTGATCGACCACGCTCCACGCCATCAACGCCCAGATCGCCAGCAACGGCGGCAGGGTATTGAGCAACTGCCAGATGGCGCGGCTGAGGCGCGGCTTGGCGAAATGCGAGCACAGCTTTCGTAGTTGGGCAGCCGTGGCGGATGCCTGAAGGTCGGAACTCAAGAAATATCTCCCATGGGAGTCACGATTGTCAGGGACAGGTGAAGTCAACGCAATGACATGCGCCGGCGTATGGCCGGTTTTGTTCATCCCCGCCCACTTTCCGTGCGGATTGGGCACACCGAGCCGTGATTATTCCCGCGCCGGTGCGAATCATGAGGGCAGACAAGCACAATTGCGCAGGCAGCTGAATGGGGCACACGGCAACCATGGCAAGGGGCACCCAACCGCAGGAGCGCTTCGGCGAGCTGCTGGAACAGCACCGCGGGATCGTATTCAAGGTCGCCAACACCTACGGTTTCCATGCGGACGACCGCGCCGACCTTGCCCAGGAGATCGCTGCCCAGCTATGGCGCGCCTTTCCAGGTTACGACGCCGAAAGGCCGTTCTCGACCTGGATGTACCGGATCGCGCTGAACGTGGCGATCTCGCATGTGCGCAGTACCGCGCATCGGGGCAGGCACTCGATTCCGCTGGACGAAACGCTGCACGACATCGCCGACGACAACGGCGCCAACCACGAAACCGACCAGCAGGTGCGCACCCTGCACCGCTTCATCGCGCAGCTGGACAAGCTCAATCGCGCCTTGCTGCTCCTGTACCTGGAAGACCAGAGCTACCGCCAGATCGCCGAAATCCTGGGAATCAGCGAAACCAACGTGGCCACCAAGATCAGCCGCCTCAAGCAACGCATCCGCAACGAAATCTGACCCGCACAGACAATCATGGAAAACATCATGGAACTCGACGAACTGAAAGCCACCTGGCAGGCACTCGACCGCAAGCTGCAGCAAAGCAACGCGATCCAGCTGCAACTGTTCAAGGATGGAAGGATGAAGAACATGCGCGCCGGTCTTCGACCGCTGTTCTGGGGACAGATTGTGCAAATCCTGTTCGGCGTGGCGACCGTCCTGATCGGGATAGCTTTCTGGTCGCAAAATCGCGATGCCGCGCATTTATTCTGCACCGGACTGATCCTGCATATCTACGGAGTGCTCACGATCATCGCGGCCGGCTTTACGCTGGGCAGAATCCGCATCATCGACTATGCCGCACCGGTGCTGAGTATCCAGAAGCAGCTCGCTTCAGTGCGCCGTGCATACGTGGGCAGTGGCATTGTCGTGGGCTATTCCTGGTGGTTCCTGTGGATTCCGTTCGCCGTGGTCGTGTTCGATTTTTTGGGAGTCGACATTGTCACGGTTGCGCCCGGATTCGTGCTGCTCAGTATCGTCATTGGCATCGTCGGACTGCTGGCGATGTGGGGGTTCCATGGCTGGGCGAGCAGTTCGCGCCGCGGGAAGTTCGCTCAGCGCTATGCAGAAAACCTGAGTGGCGGCAGCTTGCGAAGGGCACAGCGTGTTCTGGACGAGGTGAAGCGGTTCGAGACAGAGTGAGCCAGGGACTCGGTGGGTGGGCCGCGCACTTGGTCTGTTTCGAGCAACACATTGGCAAAATTTGATCAATAGGGTTCGAAACGCTTCGTCACGCGGTACTCTGGCCGCGACCCCACTGCGTGAAACACCCGGAACATGCCCGTCCTCGAATTCGAACTGGATCGCGATCATGTCGAACTCAACCAGCTGCTCAAGCTGGTAGGCATCTGCGACAGCGGCGGTGCCGGCAAGGCACTGGTGGCGAGCGGCGCGGTGTCAGTGGATGGCGTCATCGAACTCCGCAAGACCTGCAAGATCCGCGCCGGCAGCACGGTGGAACTGGAAGGCGTGACCATCCGGGTGATCGACCCGCGCCACTGAGCTTTCCTGGCACGACACGCATGGCGACTCGCGACGATCATGGTCGAGGCATAATCGAGGCTTTCCGTGATTTCAGGAGCCTGGCCTTGACCATTCTTGCGGCAATCATCCTGGTGGCGGTGCTGGCCGTGCTCGCATGGGCCGTGTTCGCCTTCAACCGCCTGGTGCGTCTGCGCAATCAGGTGCGTACCGCCTGGGCCGATATCGACGTGCAGCTGATCCGCCGCCACGACTTGGTTCCTTCACTGGTATCGGCGGTGCAGGCATACGCGGGTCACGAACAGGCGGTTCTGGCCACGGTGACTGAACTGCGCGGCCAAGCGATGGCGGCGCGGGCGCCGGGGAGACTGGGCGCTATCGAATCGGCGTTGGAGCAGGGCATCGGCCGGCTGCTCGCGCTCAAGGAAGCCTACCCCGACCTCAAGGCCAGCGAGAACTTCGCGCAGCTGCAACGCGATCTGGTGCAGGTGGAGGAACAGCTGCAATACGCGCGCCGCTTCTACAACGGCGCGGTCCGCGACCTGAACGATGCTGTGCAACGGGTGCCGGATCTGTTTGTCGCCCGCGTTGGCGGATTCGACAATGCCGAGTTCTTCCAGGCCGACGACGCCGGCCGCGCGGCGGTGAAAGTGGAGCTTTCCCGATGAAGCGGATTTTCTTCGCATTGCTGCTACTGCTTGCGGCGCCGCTGGCCGCCCAGGAACGCATCCTTTCCTACGACAGCGAAGTGCAGGTCGGCACCGACGGCAGCCTCGACGTCACTGAACGCATCGCGGTGCGCGCCGAAGGCAACAACATCCGCCGTGGCATCTACCGCGACTTCCCCACACGCTACAAGGACCGCTACGGCAATCGGGTCGTGGTCGATCTGCAGGTGATCGACGTACAGCGAGATGGAAAGCCCGAGCCGTGGTTCACCGAAAAGAAATCCAACGGCGTGCGCATCAATACCGGCAACGACGATTTCCTGCCGACCCCAGCCGACTTCGTTTACACCCTGCGCTACCGCACCACCCGCCAGCTGGGTTTCTTCGCCGACCACGACGAGCTGTACTGGAACGCCATCGGCACCGGCTGGGAATTCCCCATCGAACGCGGCAGCGTGGAAGTGCGCCTGCCCTCCCCCGTTCCCATGGACCGCATCCAAGTAGAGGCCTACACCGGCGCGCAAGGTCAGAAGGGCGATGCCTACGACGCGAAGGTCACAGCCCCCGGCATAGCGCGCTGGTTGCTGACCCAACCGCTGGCGCCGCGCGAAGGCTTCACCATCGTGATGAGCTTTCCGAAGGGATTGGTGGCACAAGCCAGCTCCATGCAGCGCTGGATGTGGTTGTTGAAGGACAACCGTGGCGTGCTGATCGCGCTGGCGGCGCTGATCGCGCTGCTGGTCTTCTGTTTCCGTCGCTGGCACCGGCTGGGCCGCGACCCAAAGCCAGGCGTGATCATCGTCCAGTACGATCCGCCTCCGGGCTACTCTCCCGCCGGCTTGCGCTTCATGCAGCGCATGGCCTACGACACCCGATGCTTCTCGGCGGATCTACTGTCCCTGGCAGTGGCCGGCAACGTGCGCATCCATCGCGAGAAGGGCTTCCTGAGCGACGACTGGGAGCTGGAGAAGACGGCCGACGCGGCGCCGGCGGGGATCGAAGAGCAGAGAATCCTGCAATCGCACCTGTTTAAGAACGGCAACCAGAAACTGGAATTGAAGAACACCAATGCCAGCACGGTCTCTGGCGCTCAGTCCGCCCATTCCGCGGCGCTGGAGAAGCGCTTCAAGCCCGCCTTGTTCGCGCGCAACGGCGGCAGCATCGCCATCGCCGCGGTCATCGCCTTGGTAGGCGCTGCCGCATCGCTGGCCCTGAGCGGCGGCGGCGGCATTCCTTTCATCCTCATCGTCGTGGGGTTGATGCTGATCGGGGTGGTCGTCTTCGGTGTGCTGATCAAGGCGCCGACGCTCGCCGGACGCAAACTTCTGGATGAGATAGAAGGTTTGAAACGCTACCTCAGCGTCGCCGAGCGCGATGAACTGAAAAATATTCCCGGCCCCGATGCGCCGCCGGCACTGGACGCCAAGCGTTACGAAATGCTGCTGCCGTACGCGGTAGCGCTGGAGGTCGAGGACGCATGGACCAGGAAGTTCACCGTGGCTGCAGGCGCTGCCGCGGTAGCCGCGGCGACGGCAGGCATTTCCTGGTACCACGGCAGCAACATCGGCGACCTGGGCAGCTTCACCAAGGCAGTGGGCAGCAGCCTGAGTTCGCAGATCGCTTCTTCTTCGAGCGTGCCCGGCAGTTCCTCGGGTGGCGGAGGCGGCGGCTCCTCCGGCGGCGGCGGCGGCGGCGGTGGGGGTGGCGGCCGTTGAAACCGCCCTCGTCCTGGTACGTCTACCTGATCGAATGCCGCGATGGCAGCCTGTACACCGGTATCGCGGTCGACGTAGCTCTGCGCTACGCAAAGCACGTCGCGGGGAAGGGCGCGCGGTATACCCGTTCGCATCCACCGCTGCGGTTGTTGGGGCAATGCGCTTATCCCGGTCGCTCCGAAGCCAGCCGCGCCGAATACCTTATCAAGCAGCTTTCAGCCGCACAAAAACGCCAGTTATGTGAGAGCTGGGGACTGGGAACGCCCAAAGAAACTGAAACAGAGCAATCCGACGCTGTTGGCGTTTAACGAAGCCGATCCTCCGCGATAGGATCTCTTACTCGCCTCCTGTCCGGCCCGCAGCACGCACGCCATCGGCATCATGGGCGGACAACGGGCTTTCGATCGGGCACTTCCGGTCGGGAAAACCGTAGCTTTCCCTCAGCGTCAGTCCGCAAGCATCCACCGCCTCGGTGCTGCTGTCGGGCAGCTGGCATTCGCGTTCGAAAGCGCGCATGAACTCGTCCTTGCGCCGCACGAAATCTTCGCCGCACTTGCGGGTCAGGCCGATGCGTTCCAGGTCGTCCTGCACGGCGTTGGTGCCATCCAGCCCGTATTCCACCAGCTCGTCCGCGGAAAGCAGCCGCAGCTTGCGGTTGGGCACGGTCATCATCAGGTCGGCCACGGCCACCGATGCGCCATTGCGTTCCAGATACTCCTTCATCTTCTCGTAGACCTCGCGCAGCTCCTGGCTGAGCTCGGCGCGCGTGGTCGCGGTCGAATCCACACGGATCATCCGGTGGATGCCGACCTTGCCGGCGATCTGGCGGTCATCGCCTGCAGCCAGGATCAGCACGCAGGCGCTGTGACAGATGGCCTGATCTCCCACGCGGATGGTCCATTTCGAAGCACCGATGGCGTCGCCCGCCTTCATGGCGTCTTCCACGTGGCCGCCGCTGGAATCCAGATCTAGGATGCGTTGCTCGATCTTCAGGCGCTCAGCGACATTGCCCACTCGCTCCACCAGCGCGGTGAAATCGGTGGCGATCTTGCCTTCGTAGTTCAGCCGCAGCATTCCGGCTTGCTTGCACTTCTCGACTGCCGCATTCACTCCGGCGTACGACAGATCGGTCAGCGGTTCGCCTCCCCTTGCCGCGATCGGATCGGATTCGCAGCTGATCGCGGCCTCTCCGGAAGTCAGCTCGACCCCCGGCCAATTCGTGCCTTTCAATACATCGGCCTTGGATGCTACCGGCACGGGTGTCTGAGAGCCGCCGCTGAGCGCGCCGCTCTGTCCCGCGCTGGCGGGCACATCGACGATGGTGATCGGGGGCTCGACCGGCGCCTTTTGCTGACAGGCAGCAAGGCAGGCAACAAGTACGAACAGAAACCGTTGTTTGGACATGCCGCGTCGTTATCCGGAATGAGGAAGCACTGCATCGCGACGTGCGACGAGCAGTCCTCAGTCTAGTGTGTGACCGGGGAACGAACCAAACGAAGCGTGAATATAGCCGCCGGAGGCGCGCAGGCCCGGGCTGTCGTCGCAACCCGGCCTGCGTCACGCCGCTGGAAGCCGCTACAGCGAGGCAAAGGCCTCGGGCGCGGCAGCAGTCCCTGTGCCTGCGTAAATGAATTTTTCGTGCCCGCGCATTTCACGAAACCGAACGCGCCGACAGAAGCGCCGCGCTTACTCCGCCGCCATTGCCGCCAGCCGGACGACGGTATTCATGTTGCGCCCGGTCCCGCTCTTCGCCGCGGGAATGACCAGCTTCGAATCGGCCATGCCTTCCCCGTAATGCACGTAGATCTCGCGCTTTCCCGGCACGATCCGTTCGTCCTTGAGGTGCCTGACCGTTTCCAGCGTATCCGCAGGCGGAGCGCCATCGAGGAAGATCGTTACCACGCGGTTGGGCGCAGCCTTGGGAAAGGGATTGGCGGCAATGACCGCGGCCATCTCGGCGCCGGTGCGCACCAACACGCCCACCGGCTTGCCCGCATACCGCGCCAGCGCCTCCTCCAGCGCCGCTTTCACCTGCACCGCGCTGGAATCGCTGCGCAACAGCACATTGCCGCTGGCGATATAGGTACGCACAGCTTGAAAGCCGGCGGATTCGCACAGGGCACGCAATTCGGCCATGGGCAATTTTCCGGTTCCGCCGACATTCACGGCGCGCAGCAGGGCGATGTAGGTGTTCATGCGAACCTGGTTGGTCGAATCGACGCAGCGTCGGATCGGCAGGTTACCCTTTCCCATCACTGGGAAGCGGCACCGAGGAAGCGGCAATGAAAATAATCCTGTTGGGCGCCAGTGGAATGGTGGGACAAGGCGTACTGATCGAATGCCTGCGCGATCCGCGGGTCGAACGCGTGCTCGCCGTCGGCCGCTCCGCCAGCGGACGCCAGGATGCCAAGCTGCAGGATCTCATCCATGCAGATCTGTACGACCTGTCGGCAGTCGAGGGTCAGCTGCGAGGTTACGACGCCTGCTTCTATTGCCTGGGCGTGTCGTCGGTAGGCATGGCCGAAGCGGAGTACACGCGCATCACCTACGACATGACCCTGGTCGTGGCCAACGTGCTGGCCAGGCTCAACCCCGGCATGACTTTCATCTATGTCAGTGGCGCGAATACGGATTCCAGCGAACAGGGACGATCGATGTGGGCCAGGGTCAAGGGCCGCACCGAGAACGCGCTGCTGCGCCTGCCATTCAAGGCCGTCTACCTATTCAGGCCCGGCGGAATTCAGCCGCTGCATGGCGTGCAGCCGAAGGTGGGTTGGATACGCGCCATCTATGCGATGACCGCGCCGCTGCTGTCGCTGGCGGTGCGTTACGCGCCGAGCGCAATGACGACTTCGGAACGTGTGGGCCTGGCCATGATCAACGCGACCGCGCGCGGCACACCCAGCCGGATACTGGAAAGTCGCGACATCAATAACGAAGCGCGGCTGGACTAGGACGCGCGAGTCGGTTTCAGGCGTGGCTATCGTCGCGCCGCAACGACCAGAAGGGGATGTCGCGACGGAGACGGTAGCCGTTTTGCGCGTACAACTCTTTGGCCCTGCGGTTCTCGTGACTCACGTGCAGGAACGGTGTCAGTCCGCGGCTAAGAATGTCGTTGGACAACCAGATCAACAAGTGCCGTGCGTAACCGCGGCCGTTGAAATCGGGATGCGTGCAGACCGCGCTGATTTCCGTGTACTCGTCCATGCCCATGCGCTCGCCGATCATCGCCGCTAGCCGGCCCTCCTGGTAAATGCCGAAATAGCAGCCCAATTCCACGGTGCGCGGCCGGAAGTAATGCGGATAGACCAGCGCCGTCAGCGCCAGCACATCGGCTCGATGGATTTCCGTCAGTTCGATGAGATCCGGACCACCCACTTCGGGAATCGGAGCGGAACAGACCATTTGCGCCAGCAAGGCCAGCTGCCGCATTCGCCAGCCTTCGGACTCCGCCGGCGCCCGTCCCAGCAGCAATACGGTGTCGTCGCGCGGCACCAGCGATTCCAGCGATATTGCCGCGTCGACGCCGTCGGCTGGTACGCCCAGGAAGGGCGCGACGTCCGGCGGATAGCGCGCCGCATCGCCGTCGCGCAAGGCCAGCGAACGATGCCGGCTGGCCAGGGATTCCCAGATGGGATTGTCGAGGGGATGCGGACTCATGGGAGCCCGAAGTCTGCCATCGCTAGCAACAGAAGCGCATAACGCATACGACTCTCCGATTCCTAAAGGCTTGCGGCGATACGCCCAACCTCGGCGATGACCGAATTGTTCGTTTCCTGCGATGCGGTGGATTCGGCGTGATATGCCGTCACCAACAAAGGCGCGCGGCCAGGCGGCCAAACGATGGCGATATCGTTGGTCTCGCCCTTGCCGCTGGTGCCGGTCTTGTCACCCGCCCGCCAGCCCTTTGGCAAGCCGCCGCGAATACGCTGGCCGCCGGTGGTGGTGGCGACCAGCCAGTCGGCAAGCTGCTTGCGCGAGGCGGGCAACAGCGTATCGCCCAGCAGCAGCAAGCGCATGTCGTCGAGCATTGCGGCCGGAGAAGTGGTGTCGCGCGGATCTCCGGGAATCGCTTCGTTGAGTTCGGTTTCCCAACGATCCAGCCGAGTCACGTCGTCTCCCAGCGATCGCGCGAACGCGGTCAGTCCGGCCGGTCCGCCAAAGCTGGCCAGCAACAGGTTGCCGGCGGTGTTGTCGCTGAGGGTAATGGTGGCGTGGCACAGCTCGGCCAGGCTCATGCCAGGTTCGCCGACGTGTTTCTCGGTGACCGGCGAATACGCGACCAGATCATCCTTGGAGTAGACGATGCGACGGTCCAGCCGCTCCTCGCCACGATCCACCCGTGCAAGTACCTGCGCCGCGGCAAGAAACTTGAAGGTGCTGCACATCGGGAAGCGCTCATCGGCGCGATGGCCGACGCGCTTGCCGGTGCCCGTGTCGAGGAGGGAGACGCCAAGACGACCTCCGTGTCGGCGCTCCAGTGCTTCGAGTTGGTCTTGCGCTTCGGCGTCGCGCTTTCCCGCCGCGAACGCGCCTCCGAAGGGCGCGAGCGTAGCGCTACAGGCGATGGCGAGCAGCAGCGAGCGGCGTGAAGGATCTAGGGTCACGTATTTCCATTCGCATCGGGAGGGCAGGAGAAAATATCACTTCGTCCCGCCGCTCTCTACCGGCGACCGTTCCCTTCAAGACTCAAGGCGTGTCCTTGCTCGGCACCCACACCATCCACGACACACCGAAGCGATCGTTGACCATACCGAAGCTGGAGGCGAAGAATGTGGCCAGCAACGGCTGTACGACTTCGCCCTCCTGAGCCAGTCCCTCGAAGAGCCGCTTGGCCTCTACATCGTCGGCCGCCGCCAGCGAGAGGCTGACGCTCTTGAATTCGGGTTTGCCGGCACTGAATCCATCCGACAGCAGCAACTGCGTCTGTCCGACCTGCAGGCTGGCGTGCATCACCTTGTCTGCGGGCGGTGTGGGGCCGCTCCCGTCCCCGCATTGCGAATCTTGTTCGGGGCTCTCGCCGAAGCGCATCAACATGACCACCTCGGCGCCGATCGCCTGGCGGTAGAAAGCGATGGCCTCGTCGCAACGGCCATCGAAAAAAAGATAAGGCTGGATGTACATGAAGCGCTCCTCTTGGCGGTTTTATGGGGATGAAAGCGGACTTTCACGCATACGACGAGCCAGAGAGACCAAAATCGACATCGCTGGTCACGCGGCACCTCACTTCGCTTACCACTTTTCACAGCCGGGTCGCACGCCACGCGCGATCGCAGGCGATACCGATGCCTCAGGCCAGCACTTCCACCGCATCGCCGACGCGTACGCTGCCCGCGGAGCGCGGGATGAGGTTCTGGCCGAAAGTCACGCCACCGGCGGTGCGGCGGTAGCCGATCAGGGTGCGCAAGGGCTCACCGTCGGGATCGCGCTCGCCGCTCATCGGATCGACGGTGGTGAAGACGCAGCGCGTACAGGCCTTGGCCACCTCGAACTCCACCTCGCCGATGCGGATGCGTTTCCAGCCATCCTCCGCATGCGCGGCCACGCCGTCCACCACCAGGTTGGGGCGGAACCGCAGCATGGAAACGGGCTTGGCCAGGCGGGCGTTCAGGCCGTCCAGCGCGGCGCGCGAGATCAGCAATAACGGAAAGGCATCGGCAAAGCTGACTTCGTCGCCCGCTTGCGAATGCGGGTCGCTTATCGCCCGACTGACGCCGGCATCCATGTGCACCAACCGCGCGGGCTGTTGCAGGAATTCGCTCAGCCAGGCCTCGGCCGCCGCGCCTGCGGGCTTCGCGGCGACCTCGTTCTTCCATACGTTGACCGATACGGTCGCGTCGGTTTGCGGAAACGGCACGGACAGCGACGGCATGCCGGGCGCGTTCAGCGAAAGCCCTGTGGGCACGGGCTGCGCGCGCACCAGGGTCAGCCGCGGCAGCTCCCTACCGGTACGGAAGCGATTCTCGGCATCCACCACCATCCAGCGCCGGTCGTGCTGCAGGCCGCGCGGCTCCACCATCGCCATTTGCGTCTCGAGCGGAGCGGAAGATTTGATCGGGTAAAGGTAAAGGTCGGAAAGGCGCATGCGCGGTCAGTCTGAAGGCCGGTGCGTGCATGGTAGTGCAAGCCAAGGAGACGAACAGCCGGCGGTTTGGTCGGTGATTCTCGCCGCTGCCAGCGACGCTCCGCTTCGTCGCATCAAAGAACACGAAGCGAATGCCTTTGTGACCGGACATTAACCTCGGCGGGCGCATCGTGGGCGTTGCGGATCCCTTGACCGCGCGATGGAGACCAACGATGTCCTATATCGACGGATTTGTAATTGCGGTACCTACCGCCAACAAACAGAAATTCATTCAGCATGCCAACGACGGCGACTCGGTCTTCGTCGAGCATGGCGCCACCCGCATCCTCGAATGCTGGGGCGACGACGTCCAGAACGGCAAGCAAACCGATTTCCGTCGCGCCGTGAATGCGAAAGACGACGAAACGGTGGTTTTCTCCTGGATCGAATGGCCCGACAAGGCAACACGCGATGTGGGTATGGAAAAAGCCATGAAAGATCCCAGACTCTCGCCGCAGTCGAACCCCATGCCGTTCGACGGCATGCGCATGATCTTCGGCGGCTTCGCGCCGGTGGTCGAACTCGGCAAGAACAATCTGAATTCCTGATCGAACGTTTGCGGCATGCGTACGGCGGGCCATGCCCGCCGTACATGCGCAGTCAACGATCGACCAACTTGTATACCCGGACGTAATCGACCTGCATGCTTGCGGGGAAGATCGTTTCGTCCACGCCTTCCTTTCCGCCCCAGTCGCCGCCGACCGCGATGTTCAACAGCAGGTGGAAACGCTGGTCGAAGGGCCAGACCTTGTGGCCCTTGCCTTCGTTAGGGAACTCCAGCACCAGCGCATCGTCGATGTAGCCGCGGATCGCGTCGGGCGTCCAGTCCACACGGTAGAGGTGGAACTGGCTCATGGCGCGGTCGATCACTTTTGTGGCGGTCTTCTGCGTGTTGATCTGGAAGTAGTAGGCCTCGGTGTGCATGGTGATATGCACCCGGTTAGGGTCGTAGCCGACATGCTCCATGATGTCGATCTCGCCCGACTTCGGCCAGCCGCCGTATGCCTGGTCGGTGGGCAGCATCCACAACGCAGGCCAGGTGCCTTTCCCCGAGGGAAGCTTGGCCCTGATCTCGAAGCGGCCGTAAAGGAAATCGCCTTTCCCCTTCGAGATCACCCGGGCGGAAGTGTAATCGCGACCTTCCTTCTTTTCTTTCCGCGCGGTGATAGTCAGCACGCCGTCGGCGACGGATGCGTTGTCGGTGCTGTCGGTGTAGTACTGCAGCTCGTTGTTGCCCCACCCGTGCCCGCCGATGTCGTAGCCCCACCTGGCGGGGTCGGGAGCGCCCGTGTAGTCGAACTCGTCCTGCCATGCAGGCGTCGCTTCGAAGGTCCAGTCTTTGTCCACAGCTATCTTCGGCAACGCCACGGCAGGAGCATCGGAACCGCTTTTCTGCAGCGCAAGGCAAGGCATCGCTTGCACTGCAATCAGCACAATCAATCCATCGAGCATTTGACGTGTTCGCTTCATCGTGCGGCTCTTAGATTCTCGGCAAACGGCTGGACGAGTCGATGGCAAGGTTATCCCCAATCCGGGCCGATGGCGACCGCGATCTTGGTCAGAACGATCCCGGGTGTTTGGGACGCCAGTTCATGCCTTTGTAGTCGACTTCCTTGGCCGCAGGGGACGCAGGCTGGCCTGGCCTTGTCGCGGAAGAGGTAAGCGTCGCGCTTTTCAGCTTGGCCGCGATCCTTCCGAAGGCCTCGATGTCGCGGGAAGTGAAAGCGTATTCGTCGCGGCAAACTCTGTAGCGCACCTCCTGCCCGTCGGCAACCGCGGCCGCCCATTCCAGAGTGACGTCTTGTTCGATCAGCTCGATCATTTCGCCATCGACGACGCTGCCGCGATGCGACGCGGGTCGGACCGCCAGGGATCGGCCATCCACGAACCAGTCGATGTTGTGGCATGCGGCGAAACGCGGCGCCGGCACGCCCCCGCCCTCGCTCGCCGAAACGAAGGCCAGACTGATCGCCGCGGAAGACGCATCGCCAACGAAACTGCCCTCGAAGGTGAACACCGGCCTGGTCGTATCCATGCTGCCATCGGCGGTATAGGCGATGGTGCGCTCGCCGCTGATCCGGTCGAAGGTCTCGCTGACGGTCTGAGCGGAAACAGGCGCAGCCATTGCCAGCGCGATCGCGAAGAAAGCGATGCGCATCAGCCAGCTGCCTGAGCAGCGGCCGGTTTATCCAATCCTGGTTTCATCACACTCCCCAGTGTGTTGCGACGTCGAACGCTAGGCCCTTCCGGCTTCCCCGCCCTGGCTTCGCATGCGCAGCTTGCCATTCCTGGCGCGTCGGCGCACCTACACGACGCTCCGCTTGGCCCGATTGTGCGGCCCGTCACGCTGGCGGCAGAGTCCGGCTGCGCTATTCGCGTCCCGGACTTCCTTTATCAGGATCGTGCAGCGAGCGATCGCCGCGGTTATGGCTACGCCTATCCGGCGAGATCTACAGACCGGCGCCGCCAACTCGCGAACCGCTGCCAGGCCGATGCGGCCCCCGCCTCAGTCGCAGGCAGGCGGCCAAGCCGGATCCGCGCCGGCTTCCAGATCCACCAGGAACAGCTCGCCCGAGCGCTCACCGTCGGCCTGCGCAAATAGCAGACGCTTGCCGTCGGGCGACAACAAGGGCCCGACCTGGAACACGTCCTGCCGCGCCGGCACCTGGCCGCGCTCGCGCCACGCGCCGTTGACCCGCTCGTAGCGGTACAGATGCGAACGTTCGCCGCGGTTGGCCACCACCACCATCACCCGGCCATCGCGCGAGATGTCGGCCTCGTATTCGTCTCCTGCGGTGTTCGCTTCCCCCGGCAAGGGTTGCACCTGCCATTCGCCGTTTTCTTGCGGCGTCGCCACATACAGATCGCGACCGCCCGGTCCGCCCGGCCGATTCGATCCGAACAGCAGGCGTCCATCGGCCAGTTCGCGAGGCAACAGCTCGCTGTAGGTGGAATTGACCGGTTCCGGCAAACGCGTCGGTACGCCCCACTCGCCGGCGGCATCGCGCTCCACCTTCCAGATGTCCAGATCGTCCTTGCGATGCCGCGATGTGCCGTAATAGAGAACCCGGCCATCGGGGCTGAAGGCCGGATCGGTCTCCAGCACGCCAGGCGCGGCGGCGAACGAGGGCTCGACCGGCGCCGACCAGCGTCCGTCCACGCAGCGCGTGGACAGCAGGCGATAATTGTCGAACTGGCGGTCGGCGCGGAAGAAGAAAAGTTCGCGGCCGTCGGGCGACAGCGTAGGCGAGGACTCGTACTGGTCCGTCGAAATCGCGACCGGCGTCCAGCGTTCGGGCGTCGCCGTCGCCGCCAGCAGCAATCCCAGGGCCATGAACGAAGCAGACATCGATTGCAACGCCATGCGCCCACTCCATCGACGATCGGAACGGCGATACTGGACATGCGCATGAAACCTGGAAAGTGAATTTTCCACAAACCAGTGTTGAACGAAAATCAAGGCGGCGACGCCGAAGCGCTTCGATGTCGATTCCAGGCGCGCCTGTTCGTCATAAAGACAGAGGGCCGTCCTCTGCCAACGAGATCCCATCATGTCCAGCAATACCGTACGGCTTCACCGGGTCATCCGCACCACTCCGGAGCGGCTCTATCGCGCCTTCCTCGATGCCGATGCGATAGCCAAGTGGCTTCCGCCGAATGGCTTCACCTGCAAGGTCCATCAACTGGATGCCCGGGTCGGCGGCACCCACAAGATGTCGTTCACCAATTTCTCCACAGGTCACAGCCATTCCTTCGGCGGAACCTACCTGGAGCTGACGCCCCACGAACGCATCCGCTATACCGACGGTTTCGACGATCCCAACCTTCCCGGCGAAATGCAGACCACCCTCTCGCTGACCAAGGTGTCCTGCGGCACCGAACTGCACATCGTCCAGGAAGGCATACCTGAGGTTATTCCGGCTGAACAGTGCTATCTGGGTTGGCAGGAATCGCTGGCGCTGCTCATCAAACTGGTGGAGGCCGATATTCCGGATTGACGATGAACATACGGGCTTAAAATCGTACAGTCACACCGACTAGTACGAGCGCGGTGCCGTCCGTATGCTGGCGGCATGACCCGCAATCGCCCGATCACGCAATCGTTCCCACTCTCCACGCGCTCGGCGTCCGCGCCACAGCGCCTGCGGGGACTTTTCCTTTCGCAGCGCCTGGCCTGGCTGCTGCCCGCGTTGTTGGCCGCTTGCGCCACGCAAGGGCCGTTGGAACCAGGCCAACGCCCGACCGACGTGCGCGCCGAGATAGTGCGGCGGATGCCGGCGAGCACCGACCGGGCCGGCTGGGCGGCCGATGTCCAGGCGGCCTTCGCCGCCCAGCGCATCGAGCCCAGCACAGAAAACATTTGCGCGGTGCTTGCGGTCGCCGAACAGGAATCCGGCTATCATGCCGACCCCGTCGTGGCCGGCCTGCCGAGAATCGCGCGGGGAGAGATCGACCGCCGGGCCGCTTCCAAGCACATTCCGAAGTTCCTGGTCGACGCCGCACTCAATATCAAATCGTCGGACGGCAGGTCGTATGCGCAGCGCCTGCAGGGGGCGCGCAGCGAACGCCAACTCAGCGAAATCTATGAAGACATGATCGGCCGCGTGCCGCTGGGCAAGCGCCTGTTCGCCGACATGAATCCGGTGCAGACCGCCGGGCCCATGCAGGTCAGCATCGCGTTCGCCGAATCCCATGCCGGCAATTATCCCTACCCCATCGCGGGCTCGGTTCGCGACGAAGCGTTCACCCGCCGCGGCGGCCTGTATTTCGGCATCGCCCATCTGCTGGGCTATCGCACGCCGTACACGCGCAAGCTGCACCGTTTCGCCGACTACAACGCCGGCTGGTACGCCAGCCGCAATGCCGCGTTCCAGAACGCGGTCAGCCTGGCTTCGGGGATTCCGCTGGCGCTGGATGGCGATCTGCTGCGACCAGGAGCGCGCATGGACAAACCCGGCAAGACCGAGCTGGCGGTGCGGGCATTGGGCGGGCAACTCGGATTGGACGATAGCGCCATCCGCGATGCGCTGGAACGCGGCGACCGGCTGGATTTCGACGACACCGGTCTCTACGCGAAGGTGTTCGCCCTGGCGGAAGCCCACGAGCGCAAGCCGCTACCGCGCGCGATGATCCCGGGCATCAAACTGGAAAGCCCCAAGATCACCCGCGAACTGACCACCGCATGGTTCGCCACGCGGGTGGATGAGCGTTACCAGCGCTGCATGCGGCGGTAGCGGGATCCACGGCCTACACCTGCGCCGCCTTCCACTTGCCGCGCGAGAACAGCCACAGGGTGAACAACCCCACCGACGTTTCGGAAACGAACACAGCCCAGAACACGCCCGAGTGCTGCCAGTCCAGACTAATGGCCAGGACGTACGACAACGGAATCTGGATCAGCCAGAAGAACACCAGGTTGATCTTGGTCGGCGTGACCGTGTCGCCGGCGCCGTTGAAGGCCTGTACCGAGACCATCCACCAGCCGTAGACGAAATAGGAATACGACAGGATCCGCAGCCATTCGCCGCCGATCGCGATCACCGCCGGATCGTCGGTGAAGATGGCGATCAAACCGTCGTGGAAGAAGAAGAACAGCACCGAGATCAGCACGGTGAACGCCATGTTGTACCAGCCGATCCGCCAGACCGACGCTTCCGCGCGGCCCGGCTCGCCGGCGCCCAGGTTCTGCCCGACCAGCGTCGCCGCGGCGTTGGACATGCCCCAGGCCGGCATCAGCGTGAACATCATGATCCGGATCGCGATGGTCGCGGCGGCCACCGCCTCGCTGCCGAGATTGGCCAGAATGCGCATCAGGAAGATCCACGAGGTCATCGCCACGATCATCTGACCGACCCCACCCAGCGAAGTGCGCACGATGTTCCACATGATCGCGCCGTGCACGGCCAGCTGCGACGCCGCCACACGGATGTGCTGGCCGCCGCGGAACAGCGACCACAACTGGTACAGCACGCCGGTGCCGCGGCCGATGACGGTAGCCAGCGCCGCGCCTTCGATGCCCATCTCCGGGAACGGGCCGATGCCGAAGATCAGCAACGGGCACAGCACGATGTTCAGCCCGTTGGCCAGCCACAGCACACGCATGGCGATGGCCGCATCGCCCGCGCCGCGGAAGATCGCGTTGATCACGAACAGCAGCACGATCACCGCGTTGCAGCCCAGCATCCACTGCATGTAGGGATAGCCGTGCTCCAGCGTCCAAGCGTCCGCGCCCATCAGGCGCAACAGGTCCTGCGCGTAGACGATGCCGGCCACTGCGAACGGCACTGATACCAATAGCGCGACGAGAATCGCCTGCACCGCAGTGACTGCGGCCTCCTCGCGTTTGCCTTCGCCGATGCGCCGCGCGACGACCGCGGTCACCGCCATCGCCAGCCCCATGCCCAGCGCATAGAGCAGGAACAGCAGGCTCTCGGTCAGCCCTACCGTCGCCACCGCAGACGGCCCCAGCTTGGCGACGAAGAAGATGTCCACCACCGCGAACGTGGATTCCAGCACCAGTTCCAGCACCATCGGCACTGAGAGCAGAAACACCGCCTTGCGCAGCGGGATCTTGGTGTAGTCGGCACCGGTACCGCGGATGGCGTCGCGTAGCTCGGCCCAAAGCGATTGCGTGGGCGCAGGCATGATCGCCGCGTCTGCTTCGATCTGCTCGGTGGATTGCGGTTCGGTACTCATGCGCGCAGGCCTCCGTGGTGGGCGAAAACGCCGATGGTAACCGCAGAACGGGACTTGTTCCGCCAGTGTCTGCCGCTAGCGCGTGCTGCGCCGCAGCTGACTATCGACTCGACCAACGCGCGACTCTCGTTGTGGAACATGACTCCTCCTGTGGATCGGCGAGAACGGCCATTGCCCACCGCCTTTCTATCTGCGACGAACGAGCCGGCCCGGAATCGACACGACTCGAACAGCGCAGTCCGTCTTACAAGCGCCGCTGGCACATGGGTTACAGTCGAAACCCCGGCTTACACAGTCAGGATCTGATCATAGGAAATCCCATGCCCACCCTGCCTCACGCCACCGCGCTCTGTCTTTCGCTCGTCTTCGCCCTCGGCGCCAACGCCGCCGAACCTGATCCGGCGAAAACCCGCGCCTACATCGACCAGGCCTGGACCACGCTGACGCGTTCGATCGACGATTGTTCGTCGCTTCACGACGACAAGGTCGAGACCCGGCCGGTCCTCTATCTGCCCGCGGATCTGACCCGCACCGCCGATATCGATGCGATCGGCAAGCGCTGCAACGTCGATGTGCGCGTGCTGCCGCAGACCGTCCGCCAGATCGGCGAACTCGATCCCTCGCGGCTGCCGCAGCAAGGTCTGCTCTATCTGCCAAAACCCTATGTGGTTCCGGGCGGATTCTTCAACGAGATGTACGGCTGGGACAGTTATTTCATCGTGCTGGGCCTGGTCGCCGATAAGCGCGAAAGACTGGCCCGCGACATGGTCGACAACTTCCTGTTCGAGGTCGAACACTACGGCGGTGTGCTCAACGCCAACCGCACCTATTACCTCACCCGTTCGCAGCCGCCTTTCCTCGGCGAAATGATCCGCGAAGTGTTGGACGCGCCCGACAGTTTCGCCGACCCGCGCGACGCGGACGCCTGGCTGGCGCACGCGTATCCGCTGGCGCTGCGCGACTACGCGGTCTGGAACCGCCCGGACCATCAAGCTGGCGATACCGGCCTGGCGCGCTACTTCGACTACGGCGCCGGCCCGGTGCTGGAAATGCGCGACGCCAAGTATCTGCGCGGCGTCATCGAATGGCTGCTGGCCCACCCGAAGCAGGATCCGGGCTATCTGCTGGAGGCGTCCGAGCATCCGGACGATGCCGAAGCGCAACGGTTGAAAACGACCAGTTGCGATGTGCGCGCTTCCGAGGTCTGCGCGCAGGCTTGGGCCAAAGGCCGCCGGCTCGGTGCCGACTATTATCTCGGTGACCGTGCGATGCGCGAGTCGGGCTTCGACATCAACTTCCACTTCGGCCCGTTCGCCGGTTCTACCCATCACTACGCACCGGTCTGTTTGAACAGCCTGCTCTACCGTTACGAAATCGCCCTGCGCGATTTCGCCCTGCGCCTGGGCGAGAAAGAAGACGCGCAGGGCTTC
Source organism: Pseudoxanthomonas sacheonensis (assembly GCF_031455975.1). GTDB lineage: Bacteria > Pseudomonadota > Gammaproteobacteria > Xanthomonadales > Xanthomonadaceae > Pseudoxanthomonas_A > Pseudoxanthomonas_A sacheonensis_A. The sequence goes on from NZ_JAVDTT010000003.1 coordinate 390,853, forward strand.
GCCGAAGCCGCCGCGGCGCGCAAGAAGGCGATGGACAAGTACTTGTGGCAGCCCGGCCCTGGCATGTACCAGGATTACGACTTTGTCTCCGGCAAATCCGCGCCCGATCCCTACATCACCACCTTCTACCCGCTATGGGCCGGCGCCGCCTCGCCGCAACAGGCGCAAGCGGTGCGCGAAAAACTGCCGTTGTTCGAACGCAAAGGCGGCCTGGCGATGAGCGCGAACGAAAGCGGCGCGCAATGGGACGCGCCCTTCGGCTGGGCGCCGACCAACTGGCTGGCGGTCGCCGGCCTGGACGCTTACGGCTTCCACCAAGACGCCAAGCGCGTCGGCGGCAAGTTCGCCGCCACCATCGACCGCAGCCTGGCCGACGACGGCACCATCCGCGAGAAATACAACATGGTCAGCGGCAACGCCGACGTGAAGGTCAGCGCCGGCTACAGCGAGAACGTGATCGGCTTCGGCTGGAGCAATGGTGTGTACCTGAAGCTGCGGGACCTGATTTCAGATAAAGAAACACCCTGAGCCTATTAGGGTATAGGGCGGGGGCTCAAGCCGCATTAGGGTTCGCCCTGTGTGGCTACGAGCCTTGCGAATTCTCAACCGGGTCGCGTCAACGCAAGGGCATCGGCCCCCGCCGGGAAATGAAGCTGGCCCTTGGTATCGGTCGCTGCGCGCCACACCGCTTCAGCCACGTCCGACTCCTTGGTCACTGCGGTGGTCTGCGTAAGCGAAGCGAAGACGCGTTGCGCGAACGGTGCGTACGCTTCGGGAATCAGGCCGCGCATTCGGGTTTCACCGTTGGTGGTGAAGCGCGTGGTGGGCGCGTAACCCGGTTCGACCAGCTTCACTTGCACGTCAAAGGCGCCGAGCTCGTGCGCGAGGGAGGCGGTGAATCCTTCGATGGCGGTCTTGCTGGCGGTGTAGGCAGCCACCAGCGGCATGGGCGCGAGCGTCGCACTGGAAGTCACGTTCACGATCGCGCCCGCGCGTCGCGAGCGGAATTGCGGAATCACCGCTTGCGTCATCGCCATGACGCCGAACGTATTGGTTTCGAATAGCTCGCGCACCGTCGTCATGGGTGTTGCTTCGAAGGCGCCGAACAATCCGATACCGGCGTTGTTGACCAGCACATCGAGAGGACCGCTGGTTTCGAGCGCGGCCACGATGCTTTCGGGTCGGGTTACGTCGAGCGCCAACACTTGAAGGCGGTCGCTTGCGGGCAGCACATCGTGGTGCGGCGTGCGCATAGTGGCGATGACGCGCCAGCCCTGGGCAAGGAAATGACGCGCGGTTTCCAGTCCGTAGCCGGACGAACAACCTGTGATGAGGGCGGTTTTCATGAGGACTCCTGAAGGTGATTGATCTTGGGTAGACGATAGGGGAGGATTGCCGGACTATCTATGTCTTAAAGTCCATATTTAATTTGCGAAAGTCCGATCATGGGCGATCCCCTTTCCGACGTCGTTCGTCTGCTGCGGCCTCGTGCCGTGTTCTCTAAAGGCATCAGCGGTGCCGGCAGATGGGCGGTGCGTTACTCGGAATTCGGCCAGCCGAGCTTCTGCGCGGTGCTGGAAGGCAGCTGCCTGTTGGCCGTCGACGGTCATCCGGCGCTGACGCTGGATGCGGGGGATTTTCTGCTGCTGCCCGCGACGCCTGGTTTCACGATGTCGGGGTTCGAACCCGCGACTCCTCAACGTATCGACCCGAAGCTTGCGCCAGCGGCCACCACCGAAATCCGTCACGGCACGCAAGAGGGAGCGCCGGACGTGCGGTTGCTCGGTGGCTCATTCCTGTTCGACTCGCACGATCCTGCGCTGCTGGTGTCCCTGCTTCCCGCCGTGGTGCATGTGCGCGGCGTGCAGCGGCTGTCGCTGCTGGTGCGGCTGCTGGGCGAGGAAGCCGGCGAGGACAAGCCGGGGCGGGAAGTGGTGCTTACGCGGCTGGTGGAGCTGCTGTTGGTCGAAGCGCTGCGATCGACGCCCGGGCAAGATGCGCCGCCGGGCCTGCTGCGCGGACTGACGGATGCGCGCTTGGCGTCCGCGCTACGGCAAATGCATGACCAGCCTGCGCACGCGTGGACGGTCGCGCAACTTGCCGGCGTCGCTGCTTTGTCGCGTTCGGCGTTCTTCGAGCGCTTCAACCGCACGGTAGGCGTTGCGCCGATGGAATACCTGCTGTCCTGGCGCATGGCCGTGGCGAAGGATCTGTTGCGCCACCACGACTTGGGAATCGCCGAAGCAGCCGAGCGCGTGGGCTACGGTTCGGCCAGCACTTTCAGTACGGCCTTCAGCCGCTATGTCGGCCAGTCACCCGGTCGGTATGCGCGCGCGGTTAGTGCATAGAGCAGGCTCAAGCCTGCGAGAACACACTTGATCCGTCATCTATGGGGGCATGGCTCGTGAGCAAACAAGAACAAGTCCGTACCAGCCAGGACCCAGAGCTGTTGCGTCGCCTGCTGCGCGCGAAGGACCGGATGGACGCCGCCTCGCATGAGGCGTGGCCCGTGCAACGGCTGGCGCGGGTGAGCAGCGTCTCCGAGGCCCACTTCGCGCGATCGTTCAAGGAGGCTTTCGGCCTGCCGCCGCACCGGTATCTGCTTACGCGTCGGATCGAACGGGCCAAGGCGCTGTTGCGCGATACGGATCTTCCCATCCTGGACATCGCGCTGCAGACGGGGTGGAACAGCCTGGGAACGTTCGGGCGCACGTTCCGCGACGTCACCGGCGAAAGCCCCAGCGAACTGCGTGCGCGCGAACGAGCGGCGCGACACGAACTGGAGCGGGTACCGGCCTGCTATGTCAGCGCTGCCTACCGCCCCGGCCTCACAACCGCAGTTTCGGAGAAGCGGCGGCAGGAGGCCGGTGCTACAAAGAGCGCCCCACAGAAACCGGAGGTCACATGAGTCAGGGTATTGGAGTAGTCGGGCTATACGTTCGCGATCAGGACGAAGCCCTTGAGTTCTATGTCGAGAAGCTCGGATTCCGCGTGCACACCGACGCGCGCAACGGCGACTATCGCTGGCTCACGGTGCAGCACCCGGACCAGCCGTCCTTGCAGCTCGGCCTGTTCAAACCGCAAGCGCCGGAGTTGGACGCATCGACGGCGCAGACGGTGCGCGAGATCGTCGCCAAGGGCGCGATGCCGCCGCTGGTGCTCAACGTGGATGATTGCCGCGCCGCCTACGCACGGATGCAGGCCCGCGGTGTGGAGTTCACTCAGGCGCCCGAGGATCGCTATGGCAACGTGGATGCCAATTTCCGCGATCCCTCGGGGAACGGATGGAAGATGATCGAGTCCGGCCGCGCATCAAGCTAGATAGATCGTAGGGGCGCCGTTCGTGGGAGCGGCGTCCCGCCGCGAGCTCTTCCTCTGAGTGAGAGTTTGCGCCAAAAGCTCGCGGCGGGACGCCGCTCCCACGCCCCCTTCTTCATCCGTGAATCTGCAGAGGAATTCCCAATGAACTGGAACAAATGGATTCGGCAGTTCCACCGCTGGGTGGCCATCGTTTTCACGCTGACGGTCATCGCCAACTTCGTCGCCCTGGCGCAGAGCGGCGGTGCGATGCCGCCGCCCTGGGTCACCTACTCCCCGCTGCTGCCGCTCGCCTTGCTCATACTCACCGGCCTGTACATGTTCGTGCTGCCATATGCCGCCAAGTGGCGCGGGACCTCGCAGGCCTCATAGGGCGGGCTCAAGCCCGCCGCATGAGGTTCACCCTCCTCCAACCGCTCTACGGAACCTTGGAAAGCGTCTGTGCGCCAATTCTCTTGTCGAGGAACGACAACACCCGGCTGTAATACTCCTCGCGGTTTTCCTCGCCGTAGATCCCGTGGGTTTCGTTGCGCGGAAAGTATCCTTCGTACCGTTTTCCGGCTTTCTCCAAGGCCAACCTCATGGCCTTGGCATGCTCGAAAGAAACGCGTTGGTCGCGCACGCCATGGACCAGCATGATGTCGGCCTTGATCCGCGAGGCGTGGGTCACGGGCGAATGCTCGATCAATTCCTTAGGATCGGAACCCACCGCACGATCGAGGTAGTCGCGGCCACGCTTGCTTCGCTGGATATCCCCCCATTTCTGCATTATCGACAGGTCTGAAACGGCTGCCGTGGCGATCGCGCACTTGAACAGGTCGGGCGACTGTATGGCGCCCATCATGGCCGCGTAGCCGCCATAACTGGACCCCCATATGCAGATCTTCGACGCATCCACCTTTCCTTCGCCGACGACCCACTGTGTCGCGTCAGCGACATCGTCCTGCATTTTCCGTCCCCACTGCCGATAGCCCGACTCGACGAAACTTCGGCCGAATCCGCCCGACCCCCGGTAGTTGACGCGCAGGACCGCATATCCGCGCGCCGCCAGTATCTGGACCTCTTCGTCGTAGGCCCAATTGTCCTTGATCGTGAATGGGCCTCCATGCGGCAACACCACCAACGGTGGGGGCTGGTTCCCGGAAGCCAGGGGAAGCGTCAGGTATCCGGTTATCGCGACGCCGTCCCGAGCCTTGAATTCGATCGATTGCGATGGGGCGAGCGTGTCGGGATTCAGCCAAGGCTTCGCGCGGAAAATCGGCGTGGTCTGACGAGTCGCCCTATCCAGCAGGTAGACGCTTCCGGGATCCCTGTCGCTCCATACATTGACGATGACGCTCTTGCCATCGCGGGAGCCGCTTCCGAATGAAACGGCTTCCTTGGGAAACGCGATTTCCAACTGGCGCAATAGCTTCGCGTCGGGGTCCTGCTGATCCCAAAATCTGGCGCGCGGCACCTCCAACCCATACGCCGCGCCGATCGGCTGCGATCCGTCCGCCGACCATACGATGAACGCGGGATCGAGCCTTGGATCGCTCATTACGACTTCGCGCTTACCCGTTGCGAACACGATGCGTTCGATGACATCGGGGCCGCTGGGTCGTTCGCTTCGCAAATAGCCGGTCGCTCCATCCCGCGACACGCCGAGCGGCGCCACTTCGACGCCGCTCTGGGCCTCGTCGTTGAGAGGCGACCACTTGCCGTCCGCGAGATACCAGAGCTGCTGGATGCCCTTGCTGTCGGTGGCGTAGGCGAACCGGACGTTGCCGTCGTTGTCGGCCATGAACGAAGCGTTGACTATCGGCGCATCGGCGATTCTGGGCCCCGACAATCCTCCGTTGGTATCCACTTTCTGCACATAGGTCCAGCATCCCTTCTCATGGCTCTTTCCGCATCTCTCTATGAGGATGTGGTCGTCGTCATTGAGGATCGTGTCGAATACGGCGGAATAGAAGGCTTTCCTTTTGCTGCCATCCACATTCATCGCCACGATGGCCGGCTCCAGGAACGCTTGTTCGACTCCTACGCCTACGCGGGAAGTCATGACGAAAATACGATCCTTTCCCACCCAGCTGAGCCTGTCGACGGCCCCTTTATCCTCCGGGTCGAGCCCGCGCAGCACTTGCTTGGTTTTGCTGTCGAGTATCGCGACCATCACTTTGTCCTCGACACGCGTTCCCATAGCGATGTAGTCGCCACCGGGCGAAATGCTGACGAGCGTGTTCTGGGTTGGCTTGAGCAGGTCGCTCAGCGACGGCGGCCCCGCCATCGCCACTGTCGGCGCAAGCATCGCTATCCATAACCATGCGATTCGCATTGTTCGTCCCCTTCCCTATTCGAAATAAACCCATCGATACGCTTGGGCTATCTAATCCCCAATTCTGTTGCCACCCCTATTGTTCCCCTAGGACGTGGCGAATAAATCGTACTCCATCCGCCACCGGATCAAGACTCACTTTTGGAACCCACAGACTGCCTGGATCCGTCGTCGCATGCGGTGGCCCCAGGCCCACCCTATGAACTCACCGATAGGGCGGGCTCAAGCCCGCCGCACGAGGCCCGACCTAAGGTGCTTGCCAAGGGCCCTCCCCCTCATGGCAAGCTACCTGCGGGGACGGCGTCACGACGGCGCCAAGGAAAAAACACCGATGCATTTCGTACAGCGGGCAGCCTGTGCCGGGCGAGTGGTGGGCTGGATCCTGTGCTTCGCACTGCTGACGGGTTGCGGTAGCGGTCCGAAGGGAAACGAGTACGTGAACTATGACGGCACTACCCTTGTCGTCGAGGGCACCGAGTTCAAACGGGAAAACACGATGGACCCGCCTGGCACCTTCCTGCCCGGACGCGTCGTGGTCCAGCCGGATGATGACAATGTAGACGACGCCCTGACGCTCATCGAGCGCTATGGGCTGACGCTGGAAGGTCGCAGTTCCGAAGGCTGGCTGCTGGTCAAGGCGCCCGACGGTTTCGAGATGCAGTGGGCGGCAGCCCTGCAGTCGCAGCTCGGCGGGCGTAGCTTTGCGACCATCGACTCCGCCCAGTCGCCAACACCGATAGTGACGGCCGCGGCCGCGGCTGGCAAAGCGCCGGTCGCGGAAGGGCCCGTGCCTGACGATGAGCCGTCCGCCGCGGACGTGCGCCGCATCGCCATTGAGAGGTACGAGCGGCTTGAACAAGCCGGTGGTCTTCCCGTGACCATGACTGCCACCGGGCAGTCGGCGGTCCTTCACGCCAAGGTATTCGATGCACGCAAGGAATCCTGCCGGCGGCTTCCCAGCGCCAAGCCTGGCGAGTGGGAGTGCGAGGCCGAGCTGATGATGGGGCTGTGCAGCGGCGACTGCGACCCGTCCGACGAAGAGCCCCTGCCAAAGGGCGAGCGCGTGTTTATCCGCTGGGATCCTGCGCAGCGTGGCTTCACGCTCGACGACGATTTGAATTAGTGCTGATTTGAATTAGCGAAGCGGGCGACTGTCCGGTTTGGTCGAAAGCGGCCGCTAGTACACGGATCAAAAGCCCCGGGGGCGAGTCGCCTGCCCGGGGCCGAACCGACTTACGGCTTGGCGATCTGCAGCAGTTCGATCTCGAACACCAGGGTGCTGTTCGGCGGGATCGGGCCGCCCGGCGTGCCTGTTTCGCCGTAGCCCAGCTTGGCCGGGATCCACAGCTTGTACTTGCTGCCCACGGGCATCAGCTGCAGCGCCTCGCTCCAACCCGGCACCACCGAACCCAGCACGAACTGGGCGGGTTCGTTGCGCTTGTACGAGCTGTCGAACTCGGTGCCATCGAGCAACGCGCCAGCGTAGTGGACGCTCACGCGGTCCGTCGTTTTCGGCTTGGGACCCGTGCCCTGCGTGATGATCTGGTACTGCAGGCCGGAGGCGGTGGTGACCACGCCGGGCTTCTTGCCGTTGGCGGTCAGGAAGGTTTTTTCCAGTTCCAGGTTCTTCTTGCCCTGCACCGCCATCTCGGCCTGCTTCTTGGCCATCTCTTCCTTTTGCTTGGCCTGCATCTTCTCCGAGAAGGTCTGCATGACCTTCGCTACCTGCTCGTCATTCAACAGCAGCTTCTTGTCCTTGACCACGTCTTCGATCGCGCGGTTGAGGGTCTTCAAGTCCACTTCGTCCTTCATGGGCTTGAGCGATTTGCCGATGTCCATGCCGATCATGTAGCTGACCTGCTCCTTGTCGGTCGCCAGTCCGGGGATCTTGCCGGCCGCGTCCGTCTTGGCGGCGGTTTCGGCGTCGGTACCTGCGGCGCCCTTCTGGGGCGGGTTGCAGGCGGCGAGCACCAGGGCGCACGAGGCCGCGGCCACGGTGAGGGTCAGGGGGCGCGATAGCTTCATCAAAAACTCCGGGAATTGGCGGGGGATGCATAGTGGACTAATAAAGCCAACACCGGCTAACTGTGGCAGGCCCCATAGGGCGGGCTCAAGCCCGCCGCATGATGCCCGACCTACGGAACTGCTCCCATGACGGCATCCGCCACCCCGCCTTACGCACGTTGGAGGCCAATACCCCTCCTCGACTGCGTCGTTCGACATGCCGTCTGCACCGTCGCTACACTGACCTTGGGGCTATGGAGATGCCATGCAGCATTGCGACCTTCGCACTATTTCCACCCGCGCCGGCGTCCATGCCCTACCGGCTCCCCGGAGGCTTGCAATCCCACACGCTTGGCTTGTGGCCTGCTTTGTCTTGTACGGCGTGCCCGCTGCGGCGCAGACCGTATTGCCGCGCATCACCGTCACTGCCCCGCCCGCTAGCAAGGTCAGCGGCGGCTATCTGCGCTCCGGCGACTTCAAGGTCGATCCGCGCATGCCTTACGTCGTATTCGCTGCGGAACCGCTGATCGCGGGCGACATCCTCACCGTCCAGCCCATGCATCTCAACGACGACGAATATCTGGTCCTGCAGGAATGCGCTTCGACCGATTGCAGGGTAGCCAAGCTGGTGCGGGTCTGGAGCGTGGAGGGTTCGACCTCGGTCAACAACAAACCCGATCAAATCTGGATCAAGCGCGAGAACAAATACTTCCTGTGGCTCAAGCGACTGCCGGGCTTCATCTCACCGCCGTGCGAGGGCTGCGGCACGCACTACAGCTCGTTTGCGCTCGAAAGTCCGCCTCTGGTGCTGGAACCGAATGGGACGCTGACAGCATTCAACGTGGCGCGCCTGGAAGCGGCCAAGTCGGCGGATCCGATCCTTGTGAAATCGCAGCGCCACGATGGCACCTATTTCAACGTCACGTACGTGGGCGGCACGCGGATCCGCGTCCAACGCCTGCGGGCGCTGTCCGCTGAGCAGGCTAACGCTGAAGAAAGCACCTCACCGCCACCGCGACCCTAGCCGAACTCTTCTAGCACCATGATCTCGTGTCATGACCTGCCCCATCGGTTCTTACCCAACTTGCGAGGAACTCCATGCGAAACCGGATCGTCTACCTGACCTGCGCAGTCTTGCTGACAGCCGCACTCGCTGGGTGTACGCGGGAAGATCCCGACTGTGCGGCTGCCGGTGAAGCGCTCTCCGATACTGCGTATCGCGAGCAGTTGAAGGCGACTGTCCAGCGCTTGTTCGATGCGGGGGAACTCGGTGAGATCAACACGCTGGTGAGGCCAGGCACGCCGCCCGACCTTCCCGGCAGATACGGCGTCGCTGTCGCGCCCGAGTTCAAGGCAGTGGCCTCCAAGCCCCTGTACCAGCGGACCCTCTTCGACGCTCGCGACCACCTGGTTGCGGTGTTCGTGGGCTGGGCTGCGGGCAAGGGCGTGGTCGTGGACTTGGCGAACGAGGAGGGTGTCGTGCCGGCGGGCACCTTCGCCCCGACGATCGACTACGGAGATGGCGTCCAGCTGGTTTGCTCTCCACAGGACTAGTTGCCGCGGCCTCGAACGTCTGTCGGCCCCGCGCCGTTCTTGGGGTCTATGCCAGCAAGAGCCCCGGGGTTCGCCTATGGCTCTACGCAGGCTACGTCACTGTCGAATAACGAGCACGAGGTGGTCGGCAGTCAGTCGCGACCCACAAACCGCTTTGATCCGTCATCGCATGCGGTGGGCCCGGGCCCACCCTATGAATGCCACCACAGCCGTACATAGGGCGGGCTCAAGCCCGCCGCACGATGCCCGACCTACGGGGCCTTGAGGCGTGTCACCACAGTGCAACGGAGTGCTTAGGGGGCTGGATCAATGAAGATGTACTGCTCAACGATGAGTCCATTTTCTACCTTGATGGCATCTGATCCGGTCAGAAGCACCTTTCCTTGTGACTCGCCGTGCCAGCGTGCAACGCCGATTCCATGGTGTCCGGAGGGGCTGCCCTGAACAACGAAGCGAAAGTCCTCTGGGAAACCACCCATCACCTTGGTCACCGTGGCTGCGATGGCGCCGATGCCTTCGATCGCCTCCTCTCTGTCCGGCTCGTAAAGCCTGACCCGCTCATGGTAGACGCGGTTCAACCAGGACTCTCGCGTTCCAGCGTCCTTCTCATTCCATACGTTGTTCAGACACTGCTCCAACAGTACCGCAGGTGAGATATTTTCCATGATCCTTTCCTCAGTCGGATTGATGTAGTTAGATCAAACATTCTGCTCTGCTTGCAACATATCGCTCGCACTCATGACTATGGGTTTTGAATGAACGAGAAAAGAGGCGTTGATGTCTATGGAAATGGGTTACGTTTCAATAGTACATAGGGCGGGCTCAAGCCCGCCGCACGATGCCCAACCCTCGGGACCTGTGTCACTTAAAGCCAAGACGTGGGTTACACTCGCCCCACGAGGAAGCATTGGAGCGAGAAGACCGATAGTTCTATCAGCCTGTTATATGAACAGATTCACCAGACTGAGAAAACCGTCCGACTGCTGGGTGAGAATCCCACTAACAACCAAAACCGTACTTCAACTACAGAGCATCACTCCAAGGAGGTGACTATGAAGAAATCAAACTTCAAGCTCAATCTCGCGGCAGGGTTGGCTGTGGCACTGTCGGTCTTCGTTGGCGCTGGAGGTGCACAGCCTGGCTGTGCTCGATCCAATGCTTCTTTAGGGCATTGCTGAAACAGGCAATCAATACGATTAGCACATATGACAGCTCAAACCTATCGCATGATGTCCAACCTACGGGACCGGTGGTATTTGATACGGGCCATTGACGCAGCCCTGTCCATCACAAAAATTCTCAACCCTAATAGCGAGCGAATTAAGCTCTGGACATAACTGCCGTACTCGCCTCAAGTTTGAGGCAGCCTTCTTACCTAAAGTGTCACGTCCACCACCAGGCTCTTCATCGATACGCTGGCTCTTAGCGAAGGGCTCAAAGTACGTTTCCTTTGGATGGTTCTCACTGCGCACATCTGCCCAAGCCCATGGCAACGGCTCGGCAGCCAGAGCCCAAACTTCAATCTCCTCTATGGCCGCCTCGGCTAACAAACATCTATCAGCCCCAAGAAAGAAGCATAGCTGTCGCTCCAAATTCAGGAGCGCAGCCCTCCGATTAGCTTGACCGTCCCTATCTACTATAAGCAGGAAGAGGTCGACCTGCCTGTACAAAGGAAGCACTTCGTTCTGCAAGAACGCAAGATCAAGTGCCTTATCTACACCGCCAACTAATGGGTCAGTCAACACACGAACATTTGCGTTTGGTTTTCCCGCGCTAGCAAGAACTGATCTAATCAACGGCCTGAGGATGTACTGATCATTCCTAAAATCTTCCGGAATTATCAAAACATTCATTTATCGCAGTCCGTTGCCGTGATCGCGAAACTAACTGCATCCTCCAACCAACCGGCGGCATGAAGCCTAGAAATATTCTGAGTTTCAAGCACTTCGTGAGCATCCGGCAAGTCTACCAACCTAATAAGCCTCTGATCTGACGTGTTCTCTGCTCGATATGCCACTAGAGTTGCGTTGAGCGTTTGCTTTTCCAAGAACGCTAAAAGTTGTGGCGAGTGAGTAGTAGCCACGACCTGCGACAAACCACTTCTTGATTGCCGCTCTATGAGCTGCAGGAGAAGATGCAGTCTCGTCGGATGCAAGCCAGTCTCCAACTCTTCAAAGAAATAAAACCGAGCAGGTTCGGCGCCCAGGAAAGCGCCAACCATTGCCAAGAATCTTAGCGTACCGTCAGAAGCGCTATAGGCAGACGTAAGTCGACCATTGGCTTCTTTCAGCTGCACAAGTATTTTTCCTGTCTGATCAGATGGAAACTCGAAATCCACGACATCCAACGGTGTAAGTTCTCGTATCCACTTAATGAGTGCTGATTTACTACTCTCTTCTTGGCATATGAGCTCAAGAACAGATGATAAATTCTCGCCGCGATCTCCCAGGATTTTTTGACCCTTAACCGATGGGAAACGCATTTGATCGGGAGACAAATCAAGAAACCTCATAGAGGCCAACGCATCGACCACTTCGCGACAAAATGTGCGGACGTCGCGAGGGACCTCCTGATTACTCTCTGCCAATTGTGTCAATGCAGGTCGATCAGAAAGCAATGAGAGGGTTTTCCCGACAAAACCCGCTCGAGGGGTTTTTTTCAAGCGAACACTGAAATGATGCGGATCTGTTGGCTGCGACGGCGGATTGCTATCTGGATGGGAGTCAAAAATAAACTCGCCTCTGCCATCAACAACAAGTTTCTCTCGATCTACAAATACGCGACCACTATCTTCTACCCGGACTTCTATTCTGTATGTCGCGGCACGCTTCTTTGTTGCGTCATCTATTCGAAATCCTGCCTCCAAAGCAAATGTGTTCGCGCCAGAAAAAACAACCTCCTTAATTCCCCCACGCAGCCCTTTCCATTGCAGCACTCCACCTTCAATCCATTTCTCACCGATTGTTTCTAGAAGGGTGTAGCCCCTAGATAAACCATGGAGGAACCTCAACGCGTCTCTTAGGTTGCTCTTACCTGCAGCATTTGTTCCCACGATAACTGTGAAGTCACCAAGATCAGCCCTGGCTTGCTCAAAGCCTTTGAATCTTTCCATCTGAACATAGTTAAGACGACTTTTTTCGGCTGGATTCATTTTGGTTGACCAGTTCGGATCGGGCTGTCAGGTACATCTTATGCCATCGGCAACTTCAACCCCATCTCCCGCGCACACTGCTTCGCAATCTCATACCCCGCATCCGCATGCCGCATCACCCCGGTGCCCGGATCGTTCCACAACACCCGCGCAATCCGCTTGTCCGCCTCAGCAGTGCCATCGCACACGATCACCACCCCCGAGTGCTGCGAATAACCCATCCCCACCCCGCCCCCGTGATGCAGCGACACCCACGTCGCCCCGCCGGCCACGTTCAACATCGCATTCAACAACGGCCAATCGCTGACCGCATCGCTGCCGTCCTTCATCGCCTCCGTCTCCCGGTTCGGCGAAGCCACACTGCCCGAATCCAGATGATCCCGCCCGATCACCACCGGCGCCTTCAACTCCCCGTTGCGCACCATCTCGTTGAACGCCAGCCCCAGCTTGTCGCGTAGGCCCAGACCCACCCAGCAGATGCGCGCCGGCAGACCCTGGAAACTGATCCGCTCCCGCGCCATATCCAGCCAGCGATGCAGATGCTCGTCGTCCGGGATCAACTCCTTCACCTTCGCATCGGTCTTGTAGATATCTTCCGGATCCCCGCTCAACGCCACCCAGCGGAACGGACCCACGCCCCGGCAGAACAGCGGCCGCACATAGGCCGGCACGAACCCCGGGAAATCGAACGCGTTCTTGCAGCCCTCGTCGAAGGCCATCTGCCGGATGTTGTTGCCGTAATCGAACACCGGAATGCCCTGCTTCTCGAATTCCAGCATCGCCTCCACGTGCACGCGCATCGACTTCTTGGCCGCATCGCGCACCTTGTCCGGATTGGTCTTCTGCTCCAGCAGCCAGTGCTCCACCTTCCAGTCGATGGGCAGATAACCGTGCACCGGATCGTGCGCGCTGGTCTGATCGGTGACCGCATTCGGACGCACGCCCATGCGCACCAACTGCGGCAGGATTTCCGCCGCATTGCCCAACAGCGCGATGGACTTGGCTTCGCCCGCCGCCGTGTACGCGCGGATGCGCGCCAGCGCGTCGTCCAGGTCGGTGGCCTGCTCGTCCACGTAGCGCGTGCGCAAACGCATATCGATGCTCTTCTGCTGGCATTCGATGTTCAGGCTGCAGGCGCCGGCCAGCGTGGCCGCCAGCGGCTGCGCGCCGCCCATGCCGCCCAGGCCGGCGGTGAGGATCCACTTCCCTTTCAAGTCGCCGTTGTAATGCTGGCGGCCCATTTCCACGAAGGTCTCGTAAGTGCCCTGCACGATGCCCTGGCTGCCGATGTATATCCAGCTGCCGGCGGTCATCTGCCCGTACATCATCAAACCCTTCTTATCGAGTTCGTTGAAATGCTCCCAGGTGGCCCAGTGCGGGACCAGATTGGAATTGGCGATCAGCACGCGCGGCGCATCGCTGTGGGTGGGGAACACCCCGACCGGTTTGCCGGACTGCACCAGCAGGGTCTCGTTGTCTTCCAGATTGCGCAGCGATTCCAGGATCGCGTCGTAGCAGGCCCAGTCGCGCGCGGCGCGGCCGATGCCGCCGTAGACCACCAGCGAGGTCGGATCCTCGGCCACTTCCGCATCCAGGTTGTTCTGCAGCATCCGGTACGGCGCCTCGCTGAGCCAGGACTTGCAGGTGAGCCGAGGGCCCCGTGGGGCACGGATGACGCGGGAGGGGTCGTGACGTGGATCGGACATGTGGGAATCCAGTTTCAGATGTAACCCCATTATCGGTGATCGGTGGGAGCGCCGTCCCGGCGCGAGCTCTCCCCGGCATGGCAAGGCAAAAGCTCGCGCCGGGACGGCGCTCCCACAGAAATGACGTGTGCCGTGGCAGAATCGGGGCATGCGCCCACTATCGACTCGTTTGCTGCAAGTACTGCTGCTTTCCGCGCTGTTGCTGTGCGGCTATGCCCACAGCGCCGCACCGCCGCGCGTGCTGGTCTTCACCAAGACCGCCGGCTTTCGGCACGACTCCATTCCCACCGCGGTTGCTGCGCTGCAACGGCTGGGCGCGCAGGAAGGCCTGAAGGTAGACCACACCGAAGACGCGGCCGATTTCAACGAGAAGAACCTCAAGCGCTACCGCGCCGTGGTGTTCGCCAGCACCACCGGCGACGTGCTGGACGCGGCGCAGCAGGCTGCCATGGAAAGCTTCGTGCGCGCCGGCGGCGGCTACGTGGGTGTGCATGCGGCGGCCGACACCGAATACGACTGGCCGTGGTACGGCGAACTGGTGGGCGCGTGGTTCAAGGGCCACCCGCCTGGATTGCAGACCACCCGGGTGGTGTTCGAACACGACGGCATTCCGGTGGGCGCCGCGTGGACGGTGACCGACGAGATCTACAACTACCGCAGCAACCCGCGCACTGCGGTGCAGGTGACCGCCACGGTGGACGAGCGCGACTACCAGGGCGGCACTATGGGCGCCGACCATCCCATCGCCTGGTGCCACAGCTACGACGGCGGACGCGCGTGGTACACCGGCCTGGGACACGAGGCGAAGTTGTATGCGGATCCGCAGTTCGAAGCGCAACTGCGACGCGGCCTGCGTTACGCGACCCGCAAGTCGGCGGACTGCTGAGCCCCGAAAGCAAAACGCCCGGCGTGGCCGGGCGCTCCCCCTATTCTGATCGTGATCAGTGCACTGCCGGGTCCAGCTTGCGGAGCGCATCGCGCAAGTCGATGGCGCCGGTGCGGTCGATATCCTCCTTGCTGTAAGAGCGGCCGGTGGCATTGGCGCACTTGCGGCCCTTGCTGTCGGCGCGGATCAGACGCGAGCCGGTGTATTGGAGGCAGTTGCGGTCCGCCAATTCGTTCTTCTTCGCATCGGCCTTGTCCTGCTTGGCCGATGTTTCGGTGGGAGCCGCGTCTGTCGTCTGCGGATCGGCGGGTTCTGCGGGCGCGGGCGCAGCGGTCTGTGCGGAAGCGGCGAAGGCCAGAGCCAGCAGCGCTGCGGTAAGAGCGAGGCGTTTCATGTGAGTCTCCTGCGCGCAATGAACGCGCTGGGTACGCGAATGCGTTGATCTACCTGGGTTATACGCCTGCAGGCCTATAACAGTCGCAAATCTGCCTGTCCGCATTCATAAACGCGTCAGACCGCGTCGCAAACCTTGCCGCTGCCTTCGCGGAACGCCTGCACTGCCGCCGCGTCCGCAGGTTCTGGACGGTTGCCTTCGTCGAAGATCACCCGCCACACGCCGTCTTCGCCCACCTGCCAGACCGTCCTGAAGCGCCCATGCCGGAACGCGCCCGTTTTCGGGTCCTGATACAGCGCTGGCCCGCTGGAATAGGCGGTGCGCCCGTCGCCGCCCACGGAGACCGCATCGGGGTACCACTCCAACTTGAGCGCGGTCCCATCGATGATGCCCTGCCAGTCGGCGACGATCTTCTCGCGGCCGACGCTGGGCTCGCGTTCCATGCCGAACACGACCTGGGGATGCAGGTGTTCGGCGAAGGCGATCGCATCGTGGTCGGCGACCGATTTGGCGAAGCCCAACTCGCGCTGCCAGACCTGGCAGCGTGCCGACTCCGCAGCGGCCGAAGCGGGTTCCGCGGCCGCTACTCCCAAACCAGCGAGTATCAGCGCGGCGATGCAGGCAATCCGTGGAAACCGTGTCATGCGGGAGACTCCCGAGTCTGCCAAGCTTGGCGCATAGATTCTCACGACGATCGCCTATGCACTTGCCATTCTTCAGGCTGGCGTGGCTGGCCGCTTTGCTGTTGTTGGCGGGCTGCTCCACCACCCCGGCCCGGTCCGCTGCCGGTCGAACCGGTTCAGATCAAACCGGTTCAGAGCCGGCACCCCTGCTGCTGATTTCCATCGATGCCCTGCGCGCCGACTACCTGGGCAAGGGCGACACCCCGCATCTGGATCGCCTGGCCCGGCAGGGAGTACGCGCCGAATGGATGAATCCTTCCTACCCGGCCCTGACCTTCCCCAACCATTTCACCCTGGTCACCGGCCTGCGTCCCGATCGCCACGGCGTGGTCCACAACACCATGCGCGAAGAAGGGCTGGGCGATTTCCGTGTGGCCGATCTGGCCGCGGTCGGCGATGGGCGATGGTGGCGGGCCGAACCGATCTGGGTGGGCGCCGAAAAAGCCGGCCTGCCGACCGCGATCTGGGCCTGGCCCGGCAGCGCGGCGGAGATCGATGGCGTACGCCCCACGCGTTGGAAACCGTACGACGAGTCCGTATCCGCCGCGCGACGCGCCGATGAGGTGGCCCGCTGGTTGGAGGAACCTGCCGCCACCCGCCCGAGATTCGCCGCGCTGTACCTGGAAATGGTGGATGGCGCCGGCCACGAGCATGGTCCCGATGCGCCGCAGACGCGCGAGGCCGTGCGCGAGGCGGATGCCGCCGTCGGCCGTCTGATCGATGCGCTGGCGCGCAAGCGCCTATTGGACAGGGTGAATGTGATCGTGGTGTCCGACCACGGCATGGCGGCGGTGCTGCCCGGCCACGTCGTGGCGGTGGAAGACATGGTGCCGATGGAAGACGCGACGATCGTCAGCATCGGCCAGTCGGTGGGCATCGCACCGCGCACCGGCCGCGTGGAAGCGGCGGAGAAGCGTCTGCTCGGCCGCCACGATCATTACGAATGCTGGCGCAAGGGCGAACTGCCGGCGCGCTGGCATTACGGCCGCAATCCGCGCGTGCCGCCGATCGTCTGCCAGATGGACGAAGGCTGGGATGCCATCCCTGCGGCCAACGTGGCCAAACGCCCACCCGGCGCCACTCGTGGCTCGCATGGCTACGATCCTGCGCTGCCCTCGATGCGCGCGGCTTTCATTGCGCGCGGACCGGCGTTCCGAAAAGGCATAGTGATCGCTGCTTTCGACAATGTGGATGTGTATCCGCTGATGGTCAGATTGCTGGGCATACCGGCGCGCGAGAACGACGGGGATATCGCTCCGTTGCTGCCTGGTTTAGCGACGGACAAATGAGACCGCTGGATACCGGCGCGGCAATCGCTCCTCACACGGATTTGATATCCGTTTCGTGCACTTAGCATCGATGTCCGAAAACGGCGAGTCCGGCCTACGAACCGGTGCTAGCCTGTGCGCATGGAAATCAACGGCGCCTTTACCGCACTGGATCCACGCGTCTGCGAACAGGCGCGTCTGAGCCGCGATGCGCGTTTCGACGGACTGTTCTTCATCGCGGTGAAAAGCACCCGCATCTATTGCCGCCCGATGTGCCCGGCCCCCTCCCCCAAACCGGTCAACATCACCTACTACGGCAATGCCGCCGCCGCGGAAGCCGCCGGCTATCGGCCTTGCCTGCGCTGCCGCCCGGAACTGGCGCCCGGCGACGGCGCCTGGCGGCGCGGCGACGAAGCGGTGGCGCGCGCGTTGAAACTGATCGATCAGGGCATGCTGGCCGAACAACCGCTGTCGGCGCTGGCCGAACGCGTCGGCTTGGGCGAGCGTCAGTTGCGCAGGTTGTTCACCGATCGTTTGGGCGCCGCCCCGATCGGCGTGCATGGCACGCGCAGGCTGCTATTCGCCAAGCAGCTGTTGACCGAAACCAGCCTGCCGATCACCGAAGTGGCGTTGGCTTCGGGCTTCGGCAGCCTGCGCCGATTCAACGCTACCTTCCTGGAAGCCTACCGGATGGCGCCGCGCGATCTGCGCCGCCAGACCGTGATCTCGCAAGAAGGCACGCTGGTGTTGCGGCTGGGTTATCGGCCGCCGTACGACTTCGTCGCGATGCTGGATTTCCTGCGTGGCCGCGCCCTACCCGGCGTGGAATCGGTGGACGAGCATGGCTACGCACGCGTGATCGGTCCGGCCAGCGCGCCGGGATGGTTGCGCGTGAGCGCATGGCCCAACGGCGAGCATGCCCTGAAGCTGGAGCTGCACGGCGTGGCGCCGACGCGGTTGCTGGACATCGTCAACCGGCTGCGGCGCATGTTCGACCTGGATGCGGATCCGCACGCCATCGCCGCCGCGCTGTCGCACGATGCGCGTCTGCGGCCGTTGCTGAAGAAACGCCCCGGCCTGCGCTTGCCCAGCGGTTGGGACGGTTTCGAGATCGCCATGCGCGCCATCATCGGCCAGCAGGTCAGTGTGGCGGCGGCGCGCACGTTCACGGCAAGACTGGCGCAGGAATTCGGCGAAGCGTTGCCGGAAGGTTTCGCGCCCGGGCTGCACCATCTTTTCCCCACACCCGAAGCGCTGGCCGACGCCGACCTTACCCGCATCGGCCTGACCCGCACGCGCGCCGACACCGTACGCACGGTCGCGCGCGCGGTGCTGGACGGGCGCGTGGATTTCCGCGGCGAACGCATGCTGGACGATTTCATCGGCCGCTGGGTGGCGTTGCCCGGGATCGGGCCATGGACCGCGAACTACATCGCCATGCGCGCGCTTGGGCATCCGGATGCGTTCCCGGCCGACGATCTGGTCCTGCAGAAGGCGGTGCCAACCGACGGATCGCGCATGACTGCCAAGGCGCTGACCGCGCGCGCGCAGGCGTGGCGGCCGTGGCGAGCGTATGCGGTGATACAGGTGTGGAAGGATTCGATGGGCGTGGCAAAGCCACCCATCGAAGAGCCGAAATCCCTTAGAAATAAAGTCGTCATTCCCGCGAAGGCGGGAACCCAGTGACTTTCGCTCTTCGCGCCAAACCGTATTCGCCAACAACAGAAAGCAAAGCCGCTGGGTTCCCGCCTTCGTGGGAATAACGGCGTTCTCTTTATTCCTTCTTGAAGAATTGAAATGATCCGTTACCAATACATGGACAGCCCGGTCGAACCGCTGTTGCTAGCCGCGGACGACGATGGCTTGCACCTGATCGAATTCCATTCACCCCGCCATCCGATGGCGCGCCTGGAAAAATGGGTGGAAGGAAAGAATTCGATACTCGACATGGCGCGCGCGCAACTGGACGAGTATTTCTCCGGGACGCGCAAGCAGTTCGACCTCCCACTCGCGCCGCAAGGCACCCCATTCCAGACCGAGGTCTGGCATACGTTGGCGACGATTCCCTACGGCGAAACCATCAGCTATGCGCAGCTGGCGCAACGCGTGGGCAAGCCTACGGCGATGCGCGCGGTGGGCGCGGCCAACGGCCGCAATCCCTTGCCGATCGTGCTGCCCTGCCATCGCGTGATCGGCGCCGATGGATCACTGACCGGCTTCGGCGGCGGTTTGCCGACCAAGCAGTTCCTGCTGGAGCTGGAAGGCGCGTTGCCGCCTGCGAACGACTTGTTCGCAGAAACAGCGGTTTAGGAAGAAGCCCCAAGCGACATCGAGAGGCCTTGAATTCCGCCGGTGCGCCTATCGAGAAACCCGTTCGTGGCGAGCCTGTCGATAAAACCGTTCGTGGCGAGCCTGTCGATAAAACCGTTCGTGGTGAGCCTGTCGATAAAACCGTTCGTGGTGAGCCTGTCGATAAAACCGTTCGTGGTGAGCCTGTCGAACCACGCTCTTGGCGCGGAATTTCAGCAGGCATCGGATCGTTCTCCCTCGAAAAGCGTGGTTCGACAAGCTCACCACGAACGGGGTTGCTTATTCAGAGCTTCCTTAACCGGTCAATAGCCGCTCCAAATTCTTGCGATACCGGGTCGCGATGACATCGCGATCGGCATGCCTGCCGTCGGCGACCAGCCGCCGCCCTGCGACATGCACCTCGCGCACCGCAGGACGATTGCCGCTGAAGATCCAACGATCGATGGCGTCGTCCGCATGCGCACCCGCGAAGATCGGCGCGTCGGCATCGAGCACGACGAAATCGTCCGCCGCGTCCTGGCCCGTCGCCTGTCGGGTGCTGGCCAGCGCCCCGCGCAACAGCGTTTCGCCGACGCTGCTGGAGTCCGCGCCCACTGCGATGTTGCGATGGCGCGTGACCAGGCGTTGGCCGTATTCCAGCCAGCGCAGTTCTTCCACCGGCGATACCGAGATGTGCGAGTCGGAACCGATGCCCCAGGCGCCGCCCGCATCCAGATAGGCGCGCAGCGGGAACAGGCCATCGCCCAGGTTGGCCTCGGTGGTCGGGCAGATCGCCACGGTGGCGCCGCTGGCCGCGAGCTGCTTGGTTTCCACCGCCGTCAGATGGGTGGCATGCACCAGCGTCCAGCGCGAATCGACCTCGACGTTCTGCTGCAGCCATTCCACCGGGCGCGCGCCGCGCAGCGCAAGGCAATCTTGTACTTCGCCGACCTGTTCGGCGATGTGGATGTGCAGCGGCGACTCCGGCGGCAAGGCAGCCAGCACTTCGTGCATGGCCGCCTCGGGCACCGCGCGCAAACTGTGGAACGCGCAGCCGATCCGCAGCAGATCGTTTTCCTCGGCGCGCAGGATCTGCAACAGGCGCAGAAAGCTTTCCGCATCGTGGCCGAAGCGCTGCTGGCGCACGGACAAGGCGCGACCATCGAAACCGCCGGTCATGTACAGCACCGGCAGCAGGGTCATCCTGATGCCGGTGTCGCGCGCGGCGGCGATCAGCGCGTGCGACATCGCCGCCGGGTCGTCGTAGGGCCGGCCATCGGGGGCGTGGTGCAGATAGTGGAATTCGCAGACGCTGGTATAGCCGGCTTCCAGCATTTCCACGTACAGCTGCGTGGCCACCGCATACGTACTGTCCGGATCCATGCGCGCAGCGAAGCGGTACATGGTTTCGCGCCAGGTCCAGAAACTGTCTTCGGGATGCGTCTGGCGTTCGGCCAGGCCCGCCATCGCGCGCTGGAAAGCGTGCGAATGCAGGTTGGCGATGCCGGGAATGCGCCAGTCGCCCCGCGCGGTCGTGGACAAAAGCTCGGCGGCGGCGGGGCCGACGTTGGCGGAGAGCGCGGCTTGCATGCAGGGTTCCGATTGCATGGGGACGGATTGCGCTAGGCTAACGCGTCGCCGCTTCCCTGACACGCCCATGAAGCTATTGCTGCTGGCCTTGGTGGTTTTCTTACCGTTGATCCTGCTGTTGGCGCGGTATCGGCGACGCGAACAGGAACGCAATACCCCGGATTCCGGTAGTGGTAGCGACACGGACAGCAATTGCGGCAGCAGCGATGGCGGAAGTTGCGGAGACGGTGGTGGCGGTGGCGACTGAAAGCAATGAGGCAACGCGCTGGGACGGACCTCGCTGGGACGGATTAATCCTGGGCGCGAATCTGGTCACCCTGACCGATGACTCGGGCTACGGTTTGATCGAGCAAGGGGCGTTGGGCTGGCGCGATGGCGTGCTGCAGTTCGTCGGACCCGTTTCCGGCCTGCCGGCTTTGCCGGAACAACTGGCGCGCCAGGTCATCCAGGCCAAGGGCTGCATCACCCCCGGCCTGATCGACTGCCATACGCATGCGGTGTTCGCGGGCGACCGCGCGGGCGAGTTCGAGCAGCGCCTGCGCGGCGTGAGCTACGAGGAAATCGCACGCAGCGGCGGCGGCATCGTTTCCAGCGTGCGCGCCACGCGGGAGGCGAGCGAGGAGGAACTGTTCGTGCAATCGCTGCCGCGCGCGCGCGCATTGCGCGACGACGGCGTGACCACGCTGGAGATCAAGTCCGGCTACGGCCTGGACTTCGACAACGAACGCAAGATGTTGCGGGTGGCGCGGCGCATCGGCGACGAGCTGGGGATCTCGGTGCGCACTACGTTCCTGGGCGCGCACGCGCTGCCGCCGGAGTTCGCTGGGCGTGCGGACGCCTACATCGATTCGGTCTGCGAGTGGCTGCCCCGCCTGCATGGCGAGGGACTGGTGGACGCGGTGGACGCGTTCTGCGAGCGCATCGGTTTCACCCTGGAGCAGACGCGACGCGTGTTCGAAGCGACGCGAGCACTGGGCTTGCCGGTCAAGCTGCATGCCGACCAGTTGAGCGATGGCGAAGGCGCGGCGTTGGTCGCCGAATTCGGTGGGCTTTCGGCCGACCACGTCGAGCACACCTCGGAAGCAGGTGTGCGGGCGATGGCTCAAGCCGGCACCGTTGCGGTGCTGCTGCCGGGCGCCTTCCATTGCCTACGCGAGACCGTGCTGCCGCCGCTCGATGCCTTCCGCCAGCACGGCGTACCCATGGCCGTGGCGACCGACTGCAATCCCGGCACTTCGCCATTGCAGTCGCTGCGGCTGGCGATGTCGCTGGCCTGCACGCATTTCCGGCTGACGCCGGAAGAAGCCCTGCGTGGTGCCACGCACAATGCGGCGCGCGCGCTGGGATTGTCGGATCGTGGGGCGCTGCGGGTAGGCATGCGTGCCGACTTCGCGCACTGGAACATCCGACAGCCCGCCGAACTCGGCTACTGGCTGGGCGGCGATCCCTTGCTTGCCTCCTACTCGAGCGGCGAGCGCCTGGTCTGATCTGAGCTGTTCTGATTCCACAAACAAAAACGCGACGCCGGGCGTCGCGTTTTGCGCATGATCGGAGGAACCGATCAGCCGGCTTTGGCTACCGTCTTCTTGGCCACGGCTTTCTTCGCCGGCGCCGCCGTCTTGGTCACGGTCTTCTTTGCGACAGGCGCGGCCGGGCCGACGGCGACCTTCGAAACGTGCGTGCGTGCGTTGCCGTAGCTAGCGATGCTGCGCTTGCCTTTGGCGGTCCTGCGATCACCTTTGCCCATGGTTTGCTCCTGATTTAGCTGTAGCGCCTTGCGCGCGAGGCCGCAAAGCCTATCACGCGGGCCTCAGTGCGCGCAGCTGGCATCGTGTATGTGCCAGTGATTCAGGCGCAAATTGACGATGTGGGCCAGCCCCACCAGGGTCCCGCCCAGGGTCATCACAATCGCGTGTATCACCACCGGATGATGCAGCGGCGGGTAATAAACGCCGGCCCACAGCACCGCCAGACCGATCAGCAACAAGGTCAGGGCCCGGAAAGCGCGATGGCGGCGATAGCCCCACAGCAGGCTGAACAGCCCCACCACGGTCACGAACACCACGAAACCGCGCTCGAAACCGTCTCCCAGCCAAGCCGAAAGGCCCAGCGACGGAATCGCCGCGAGCAGCACCGGCGTCAGCGCGCAATGCACGGCGCAAATCATCGAACCGGTGGCGCCGAAACGGTCGAGCAGGCTGCGGAAGCGGGAATCCATGTGCATGAGTATGACTTTCGGGAGGGGTGTCTTTCCAATGTTGGTATATTATAACATTCGTCAAGCCCCTCCCACCCCCTTGGACGTTCCGATGCCCCCCAGCCCTGCCGCGCCCTTCCCCGCATGTTCCCGCCACCGGCTTGCCATCGCTCTGGCGCTGGCCCTTTTCCCAGCACTTGCCTGGGCCGCCCCCGCCCCCACCGACGACGCGGGCGCGAACGCCGCCTCAGCCGATGCGCCACCGCCCACGGACCCCCGGCACGCCGAGGGCGACCCCGACGACCGCCATATCAAGGACCTCGACGACGTGGTCGTCACCGCCAGCCCTTTGCGTGATTCCGCCGACGCCTTGAGCAAGCCCGCCGAAGTGCTGACCGGCGAGCGCCTGGACGAAAACCGCGCCGCCAGCCTGGGCGAAACCATTTCCAGCCTGCCGGGCGTGCAGAGTTCCAACTTCGGTCCCGGCGTCGGCCGCCCGATCCTGCGCGGCCTGGATGGCCCACGCGTGGCGGTGCTGAGCAACGGCCTGTCCAGCCAGGATGTGTCCACCGTCAGCCAGGATCACTCGCCGGCGGTCGAAGCCTTCCTGGCCGACCAGATCGAGGTGTTGAAAGGCCCCTCCACCCTGCTCTACGGCAGCGGCGCCATCGGCGGCATCGTCAACGTGGTCGACGGGCGCATCCCGGAAGCGGCCATCGAAGGCGGTTTCAGCGGCCGCGCGGAAGTGCGCTTCGACAGCGTCAATGAGGGCAACACCGACCTAGTCCGCGTCGACGGCGGCAACGACCGCTTCGCCCTGCACGCGGACGCCGTGTACCGCAACAACAAGGACTACGACACGCCGGACGGCAAACAGGCCAATACCTTCATCGACACCAAGACCGGCGCGGTCGGCGGCTCGTTGCTGGGCGACTGGGGTTTCGTCGGCGTATCGGCTTCGCGCTTCGAGGACGACTACGGCAATCCCGGCGAACCCGGCGATCTGGCCGCGGGCGAGCGCGGCGTCTGGCTGAAGCTGCGCCAGGACCGCTACGACCTGAAAGGCGGACTGACCGATCCCTGGGGCGAAGGCAGCAGCCTGCGTTACAGCTTCGGCCACACCGACTACAACCATATCGAGTTCGAAGGCGACGAAGTCGGCACCACCTTCACCAAGAAGGCCGATGAAGGCCGCGTGGAAGCGGCGTTCGGAGGCGCTTCGGCGTGGAAGGGCGCCGTGGGCGTGCAAGGCAGCGACTCCACTTTCGCGGCGATCGGCGAGGAGTCGTTCGTTCCCGAAACCCAGACCCGTTCCTTCGGCGTCTTCGGCGTTGCGCGCAGGAATTGGAACGACTTCCAGTTGGACCTGGGCGCGCGCATCGACAAGGTGGAAGCGGATCCGGTGAACGCCGCGGCGCGCGATTTCAAGCCGCTCAGTCTGTCCCTGGCCGGCGGCTGGCGGCTCAACGATCAATGGCGGCTGACGGCCAACCTCGACCATGCGGAGCGCGCACCGGCGGAAGAAGAGTTGTTCGCCAACGGTCCGCATCTGGCGACGCTGGCCTACGAGATCGGCAACGCCGATCTGGGCAAGGAAAAGGCCAACCAGTTGGAGTTCGGCCTCCAGTACCAGTCCGACTTCATGGATGCCAAGGCCTCGGTCTACTACAACCGTTTCGACGATTTCATCTATCTGGTCGATACCGGCGAGCAGGTCGAATTCGAGGAAGGCGAATTGCTGCCGATCCGCCAATGGAGCCAGGCCGATGCGCGCTTCCGCGGCTTCGAGGGCGAGGCCACTTTCCACCTGGCCAACAACGACAACGGCGCCTGGGACCTGCGCGTCTACGGCGACACCGTGCGCGGCACGCTGGCGGCGGGCGGCAATCTGCCGCGCATCGCGCCTTCGCGATTCGGCACGCAGCTGCGTTGGGAACGGGAAGGCTGGCGCGCTTCGCTGGGCGCGGTGCGCTACGACAAGCAGGACAAGGTGGCGGTGAACGAAACCCCGACCGCGGGCTATACGCTGGTCGATGCGCATGTGGCCTACCACCACGACCAAGGCAACACCGCATGGGAACTGTTCCTGGACGGCAGCAACCTGACCGGCCAGACCGCGCGCGTGCACACTTCCTTCCTGAAGGATTCGGTGGTGCTGCCCGATCGGAACTTCTCGACCGGCATTCGGCTGTTCTTCTGATAACGAAGGTGTGACCGGCAAGGCGGCTGTCCGTACGGGCAGCCGCCTTTCTGTTGACACAACATGTGCATATGCACTCAAATGGCGGAAACCCCGGTGTAGGCGTACCCGAATGCCCTCTCCTTCCGATAGCGTGTGCACCTGTTTCCGCCTGCGTCGCGCCGCGCGCCAGGTTTCGCAGATATACGATCATGAGCTCGCGGCGGTCGGTCTCAGCCTCAACGAATACTCCATCCTGCGCCATGCCGAACGCGGCGGCCATTGCCTGTTGGGCGAGCTGGCCGATTCGCTGGGCATGGAACGCACCACGCTGACCCGCAACCTGAAGCCGCTGCTGGAAGCGGGCTGGCTGAAGGAGTCGCGCGGCGAAGACGCGCGGCAGCGGCTGATTTCGATCGCCGCCAACGGACGCAGGCGCATCGCCAGCGCGAAGCCGCACTGGCTGCGCGCGCAGCAACGCATCGAAGCGCTTTATGGCGTCGCCAGGACCGATCGTCTGCGCAAGGATCTGGATCTTCTGGACAACGCGCTGCGCCAGTCGCCCGGGATCGCCGCATGAGCGCCCGACCGATTACACGCGCCGCACCGACGATGCACTGGGGACTGCTGCTGACCGCGGCGGCCATGCTGATGATCACCATGGGCGCGCGCCAGACCACCGGCCTGTTCGTGCAGCCGATCCATCAATCCACCGGCGTAGGCATCGCCGCGATCAGCTTCGCGTTGGCGATCGGGCAGTTCGTCTGGGGTGCGGTGCAGCCGGTGTTCGGCGCCATCGCCGACAAGCAGGGTTCGACCCGCATCCTGGTCGCTGGCGGCATTCTGCTTGCCCTGGGTATGGCGTTAACGCCGTTCATGTCCTCGCAATGGGGGCTGATGTTCACGCTGGGGCTGCTGACCGCGGCAGGCGCGGGCGCCGGCAGTTTCTCCATCCTGATCGGCGCCACCGCTTCGCGGCTGGCGCCGGAGAAGCGTTCGTTCGCGGCCGGCTTCATCAATGCCGGAGGATCGCTGGGCCAGTTCGTGTTCGCGCCCCTGGTGCAATTGGCGATCAGTGCGGCGGGTTGGGGCGTGGCGATGTTCGGACTTGCGGCCGCTTCCCTGCTGACCCTGCCGCTGGCCTGGCCCCTACGGCGCAAGCCTGCGCCCGCAGCTTCGGGCGATGCGGGCGCAGTCGCGGCACCGCCGGCGGAAATTACTCTCCGCGAACAACTGCGCATCTCCTTGCGCGACCGCAGTTACTGGCTGCTGCACCTGGGCTTCTTCACTTGCGGTTTCCACATCGCTTTCCTGGTCACGCACCTGCCCGGCGAGATCGCGCTATGCGGTTTGAAGCCGGGAGTCGCCGGCGCTTCGATCGCGCTCATCGGCCTGTTCAACGTATTGGGCAGCCTGGCCGCTGGCGCGCTGGGCCAGCGCTACCGGATGAAAATAGTGCTGGCCGCGATGTACGCCAGCCGCGCGGCGATGATCGTGATTTATCTGCTGTCGCCGCCCACGCCGATGACGTTCTACATCTTCGCCGCGGCGTTGGGCTTCACCTGGCTGGCGACGGTTCCGCCGACGGCGGGACTGATCGGGAAATTGTTCGGTCCGCGCTATCTGGGCACGCTGTTCGGCTTGACCCTGCTGTCGCACCAGATCGGCGGATTCTTCGGCGCGTGGCTGGGCGGCGTGGCGATGGAGAAGTTCGGCGACTACACGTGGATGTGGTACGCGGATATAGCGCTGGCTTTGTTGGCGGCGGTGGCGAACCTGCCGATCCGGGAGAAATCGCCGCGCCTGCAAGCTGCGGCGATGGCGTAGGAGCGTGTAGGAGCTTTCAGGCGGCGCAGCGCGCGCACAGGCCGTGCACTTCCAGGGTTTGCGCCTGCGGCTGGAATCCCAGCGCCTTGGCCCGGGCTTCCAGTTGCGTGACCACTTCGCGATCCTCCAGTTCCACCGCGCTGTGGCAGCGATCGCAGATCAGGAACGGCACCGAATGCTGGTCGCTGTTGGGATGGTGGCAGGCCACGAACGCATTCACCGATTCCAGCTTGTGCACGAAACCGTTGGCCATCAGGAAATCCAGCGCGCGGTAGACGGTGGGCGGCGCATCGGCGCCGACGCCTTTCTTTTCGCGCACCAGCTCCAGCAGTTCGTAGGCCTTGACCGGCTTGCCGGCATCGGCGATCAGCGAAAGCACCCGTGAGCGGATCGGGGTCAGGCGCAGGCCGCGTTCCTGGCACGCGCGCTCCACCGCCGCGACGAAGCCATGGGCGTCGTCGACGTGGTGCTTGGGATCGGTGCAGGAGTGCTTCTGGGCCATGGCAGGGAGGATTATGCGTCCGCAGGTATCTTGATGAGTGCTGCGTCGATGCGTTTCAAGGCCTGCTCGCGTCCGGCCAGGTACACGGTCTGCGAAATATCGGGGCTGACCTGGGTCCCGGTGATGGCCACGCGCAGCGGCTGCGCCACCTTGCCCATGCCCAGGCCCAATGCCGCGGCGGTGTCGTGAAGAGCGGCGGACACCGACTCCAGCGTCCATTCCACCGCATTGGCCAGATGATCGCGGGCGGCGTTGAGCGGCGCAGCGGCAGCGGGATTCAGGTGCTTGGCGACGGCGGCTTCGTCGTAGACCTCCAGCGGCTGGTACCAGACCGCGGCGCGCTCGGCCATTTCCTTCAGCGTGTGCACGCGATCGCGCAGAGCGACGACGACATCGATCGGCGCGGGGCCATGGAACGGATCCAACTCCAGCTTGCGCAACTGGTACTCCAGCTGCGGCGCGATGGTGGCCGGCTCGTCGCTCTTGAGGTAGTGCTGGTTCACCCAGCCCAGCTTGTCCATGTCCAGGCGCGCGGCCTTGGAATTGACGTCTTCCACCGAAAACAGCTGGATCAGCTCCTCGCGACTGAACAGTTCCTGGTCGCCATGCGACCAGCCCAACCGCGCCAGATAGTTGATCAGCGCATGCGGCAGGTAGCCGGCGTCCTTGTACTGCATCACGTCCGCCGCGCCGGTGCGCTTGGAGAGCTTGGCGCCCTCCGGGTCCAGGATCATCGGCATGTGCGAGAACAGCGGCACCGGCACGCCCAGCGCTTCGTAGATATTGATCTGGCGCGGCGTGTTGTTGATGTGGTCGTCGCCACGGATCACGTCGGTGATGCGCATGTCGATATCGTCGACGACCACCGCGAAGTTGTAGGTGGGATAGCCGTCGGATCGGAAGATGACCAGATCGTCGAGCTCGCTGTTGCTGATCTCGATGCGGCCTTTGATCCGGTCCTCGAACACCACGCTGCCGGTCTGGGGGTTCTTGAAACGAATCACGCGGTTAGGGTCGTCGCGATGCGGCAGGTTCAGCTCGCGTGCGCGGCCGTCGTAGCG
This sequence comes from Pseudoxanthomonas sacheonensis, assembly GCF_031455975.1. GTDB lineage: Bacteria > Pseudomonadota > Gammaproteobacteria > Xanthomonadales > Xanthomonadaceae > Pseudoxanthomonas_A > Pseudoxanthomonas_A sacheonensis_A. Next base: position 419,779 of record NZ_JAVDTT010000003.1, read on the forward strand.
CGGCTTGTCGCCGGCGGCCTGGGCGGCATTGCGGATCGCCTCCAGTTCCTCCTTGGTTTCGTAGGCGTAGTAGGCCTTGCCGTCGGCGACCAGCTGCTCGGCCACTTCGCGATAACGATCCAGGCGCTGGGTCTGGTAAATCGGGCCTTCGTCGTAATCCAGGCCCAGCCATTCCATCGCCTCCAGGATCGCGTCGATGGCGCCCTGGGTGCTGCGCTCGCGGTCGGTGTCCTCGATGCGCAGGATGAAGTCGCCGCCGCGGTGGCGCGCCTCCAGCCAGCAGTACAGCGCGGTACGCGCGCCGCCGATGTGCAGGTAACCGGTGGGACTGGGAGCGAAACGGGTACGGCAGGTCATGAGGAAGCCAATGATGCGGAATCGCTCGATTTTACCGGAGTGGGCGGGTTTTCTCCTTCCCCTTCGAGGCGAGGCCTTAAACTTCCCGCATGACCACTCTTTTCATCTCCGATCTGCACCTGGATTCCACCCGGCCGGCGATTACCGAACTGTTCGGCCGTTTCTTGCGGCGCGAGGCGAAATCGGCCGAGGCCTTGTACGTCCTCGGCGATCTGTTCGAAGCCTGGGTGGGCGACGACGATCCTTCCGAGACGGGCGCGTATGTCGCTTCTGGTTTGAAGGAAGTGGCCGATGCGGGGGTGCCGGTGTACTTCATCCGCGGCAACCGCGACTTCCTGCTGGGTCAGGATTACGCGTTGCGCGCGGGCTTCCGCATCCTGCCCGACCCGGCGGTAGTGGTGCTCTACGGAAAGCCCACCCTGCTCATGCATGGGGATCTGCTCTGCACCGATGACGTTGCGTATCAGGCGTTCCGTACGCAGACGCGCAACCCGGCCTGGCAGGCCCAGTTCCTGTCGCAGCCTCTGCAGGCGCGGCTCGCCTTCGCCGCACAGGCACGCGCCGCCAGCCAGGCGCACCAGGCCAAGCTGCGCGAAGGCGGCAATGACGTGCGCTTCGAAACGGTGACGGACGTGACCCCAGCCACAGTGGAAGCGACCTTCGCCCGCTTCGGCATCGACACCATGATCCATGGACACACCCATCGCCCTGCCCTGCACGATCTGCAGGTAAGCGGACGCGAATGCCGGCGCATCGTACTGGGCGATTGGTACGAACAGGGTTCCGTCTTGCGTGTGGACGCAAGCGGTTTTCGCCTGGAGTCGTTGCCGTAGGAGCGCGTAGGAGCGCGTAGGAGCGACGTGCGTCGCGACTGACCGCTTGTGATCCCAAAGACCATCTTCGCGACTCACGTCGCTCCTACGCACACGCGCCGGTCAGGCGGACAATTGCTCCAGCGCGGCGATCTCTTCGGCGTCGAATCCGGCCAGCAGACGCGCGTCGTGGTTGAATGGTCCACGCAGCGTGGGACCCGCATACTTCGCCAGCAGCGCGCGGAACGTGGAATGCGGCTCGAACCCGTCGCGCTGGCAGTACCAGCGGAACCAGTGCGATCCGGCGGCGACATGCGCCACTTCCTCGCGAAGGATCAGTTCCAGGATCTCGGCCGTGGGTTTGTCGCCGGCATTGCGCAACTTGGCGATCATTCCGGGCGTCACGTCCAGCCCGCGCGCTTCCAGCACGCGCGGCACCAGCGCCATGCGAGCCATGCCGTCGTGCGCGGTTTTCTCGGTCATTTCCCACAGACCGTTGTGCGCATCGAAATCGCCGTAGTCGTAGCCGAATTCCCGCAGCCGATCGCGCAAGAGCACGAAATGGCGCGATTCGTCGTTGGCGACCGAAACCCAGTCCGCGTAGAAGCCCGCCGGCATGCCGCGGAACCGGTACGCGGCGTCCCAGGCCAGATCGATCGCATTCAATTCGATATGAGCGATGGCGTGGATAAACGCAGCGCGGCCTTCCACGCTGCCCAGTCCGCGCTGCGGGAGCTCGCGCGAGGGAACCAGTTTCGGCCGCACGGGACGGCCCGGCATGCGGATGGGCTGCGGTGCCGGCGCGTCGGCATCGGCACGGAGTTCACAACGGGAGAACGCCGCGGCGTACTCCTGGGTCAGCGCGACTTTGTCGTCTGGCGAAGCAGCGTCAAGGCATGCCCGAGCAGCGTCGAAGAGTGACGAAAACATGAAAAATGAACCGTCATCCCAGCGAAAGCTGGGATCCATTTTGATCTTGCTTTTGCCTTTGCTGTTCGACATTCAAGAACAAAGTCAAAATGGATCCCAGCTTTCGCTGGGATGACGACGCGGACGGAACGGGTTTCACGACACCCGACGCTTACGCTTGGCCTCGTCCGAACGCAACGACTCGATGCGCTCGAAATAACCGGGCTCGATGCCGGTGACGTAATCGCCGTTGAAGCAAGAGGAATCGAAACGCTGCAGGTCCAGGTTGCCTTCGCGCACCGAGGCCTCCAGATCTTCCAGATCCTGGTAGATCAGCCAGTCGCAGCCCAGAAACTTCTCGATTTCCTCGACGCTGCGGTCGTTGGCCACCAGTTCGTCCACCGCCGGCATGTCGATGCCGTAGATATTGGGGAAACGCACCGGCGGCGCGGCCGAGGCGAGGTAAACCTTGCGGGCGCCGGCGTCGCGGGCCATCTGCACGATCTGCTGGCTGGTGGTGCCGCGCACGATGGAGTCGTCCACCAGCAGCACCACGCGGTTGCGGAACTCCAGCGGGATCGGGTTGAGCTTGCGGCGCACCGATTTAACGCGCTCGCCCTGCCCCGGCATGATGAAGGTGCGGCCGACATAACGGTTCTTGATGAAGCCTTCGCGGTATTTCACGCCCAGCACGTTGGAGATTTCCAGCGCCGCATCGCGCGAGGTGTCGGGGATGGGAATGATGGTGTCGATGTCGTGGTCGGGGCGCAGACGCAGGATCTTCTCGCCCAGCTTCACACCCATGCGCATGCGCGCTTTGTGCACGGAGACGTTGTCGATCATCGAATCGGGACGCGCGAAGTACACGTATTCGAAGATGCACGGCGCGTGCTCTTGCGGCTCGGCGCAGATTTCGGAGAACAGCTCGCCGCGTGCGGTGATGACGATGGCCTCGCCCGGCTGCACGTCGCGCACGCGCTGGAAACCCAGGATATCGAGCGCTGCGGATTCGGAGGCGACGATGTACTCGTCCGCGCCTTCCTTGTGTTCGCGCTTGCCCAGCACCAGCGGACGGATGCCGTGCGGGTCGCGGAAGGCCACCAGGCCCAGGCCCAGCACCACGCTGACCACCGCATAGCCGCCCTTCACCCTGCGGTGCACGCCGGCGACGGCGCGGATCGCGGTTTCGGGCGAAAGCGTGCGCTGGCGGTCCAACTCGTGTGCGAACACGTTCAGCAGCACCTCGCTATCCGAATCGGTGTTGATATTGCGGCGGTCTTCGGCGAACACATCCTGGCGCAGGGCCTCGGTGTTGATCAGGTTGCCGTTGTGCGCCAGGGCGATGCCGTACGGCGAATTGACGTAGAACGGCTGCGCTTCGTCCAGGCCTTCGGAGCCGGCGGTCGGGTAGCGGCAGTGGGCGATGCCGACGCGGCCTTCCAGCGTGCTCATCGCCTTGGGATTGAATACGTCGCGCACCAGCCCGTTGTCCTTGTGCACGCGCAGGCGCGTGCCGTCGGCGGTGGCGATGCCGGCCGCATCCTGCCCGCGGTGCTGCAGGACGGTCAGCCCGTCATAAAGCTGGCCCGCAACGTTCTGGTTGCCGACGATTCCGACGATGCCGCACATGGATACGTACTCCGCTCGTTTATTGCGAACTGGGCCGTTTCTGGCCGTTGGGGCGCTGCTTTGCTGATTCGAGGTTGGCCGGTTCGGCCGTTGCCGGGTCTTGCCCGGTCGATTCGATATTCGCGGGGTCCTGCCCGCCGGCCTCGATATTCGCCGGTTCCTGAACTGCCGGGGCGCGGCCCTCCGCCTCCCCTGATACGCCGCCTTTGGCCGTATCGATTGCCTGCTGGACTACGCCTTCCAGCGAGGGCACTGACAACGCTTGTGTGCCGCCATTATCGCCTGTGGAGAGCGGATTGCGAAAATCGATTTCCGGAACGGACCAATCCGGCAGCTTGGAACGCATCCAGCCCGCACCGGGCAGCAAGATCGGCAGAACGCTGGACTGCTGCCAGGAAGGCTCCCGGGGCAACGGCGTGAAGCCCATCAGCAGGACCAGGATGCAGGCCAGGAAGGCCCCGCGCAGCAGGCCCAGTGCCGCGCCCAGCATGCGGTCCACTCCCGACAGGCCGACCGACCGGACCATGGATTTGGCCAGGGCGCCGACCAGCGCCACCGCCACCATCACCACCACGAAACTCAGTGCATAGCCGCCGAACAATTCGGTCATGGTGGGTTTGCCGTCGTCGGACAGCCACGACGCGGCCTGTCCGCCGAATTGGAAAGTGACCCAGCCGGCCAGCAACCATGCGGCCGTCGACACCAGCGTGCCCACCAGCCCCCGGATCAATCCCAACAAAACGGATCCGCCAATGATGATCAATAGAACGATGTCGATCATCGAGACGAACATCCCCTGACTGCTGCGAGTTGGCCTTTCATCCCTGGGCCGCGATCAGATGTCAGGCGGTCACGGATGCGGACGGACCATGCCGTTGATGCCCACCTTGGCGGCGACTTGCGCCTTCAGCTTGTCGGCGTCGGCGCGACTGGCGACCGGCCCGACGCGTACCCGGCTCAGCGTGCCCTTGTCGGTCTTCACCTGCTCGACGAAGGCGCTGAAACCGCCGGCGCGCAATTTATCGCGCAGGGCGTTGGCATCGGCAGCCTGGGAGAAGGCGCCCAGCTGTACGGCGAAACCCACGTTGGAGGCCGCCGGCTTGGGGGATTCGACCGGCTTGGCGACCGGCTCCGCCGGCTTGGGCGCGGCTGTCGCCGGTGGCGCTGTTGCCGGCTTGGGCGCTGCCGCCACTGCTTTGGGTGTCGCCGCGGACGGCGTCTGCGTCGGTTTCGCTGGTTCGGGCGGCAAAGCCTGGGTGGTCACCGCTGTCGGCGCGGCCGCTGCCAACGGCACCGAGGTCGAGGCCGACGACGCCGCGGGCGCATCCAGGGTCACTACCTGCGCCTTCACGTCGCTGCGCACTTGCGCGGCCTGCAGACGCACGGCTTCGGCATCGGCGCGCTCGGCGTAAGGTCCGATCCGCACGCGGTAGGCTGTCTTGCCGTTGATGCTGGCGGGTTCGCGGAAGGCGGGGAGCGAGGATTGCTTGAGCCGCGCAATGACCGCGTCGGCGTCCGCCGGGGTGGCATAAGCACCGAAATTGACCGCGTAGTTGCCACCCGCGGTACTGGCCGGCAGCATCGCGCCCGCTGCGACGGCCGGAGCGGTGCCGAGCGGAACCGCTTCACTGGCGCTCGCTGGCGTGGGCGTCGGCGCATCTTCCATCCCCACTACGCCACCCGCAGGAGCGTTGCCAGGCGTCACCAAGGGAAGTTCGCGGGTTTCGTACTGCCCGCCCGGTGTTGCCGGTACGTCCAACGGCACGTCCGAGACGCCGCTGTCGGGCGCGGGGCCCTTGATCAGCATCGGCAGGAAGATCACCGCCAGCGCCACCAGGACGACGGCGCCGATCAGGCGTTGTTTGAGGGCGGTATCCATGCGGGCTCGCAAAACGACGCGGCGGGAATGCCGTGCGAATTATACGGTGCCGCGAAACGGCTTCGCCGTCATTGACCTGAATGCAGGATCGCTAGCGCTTCGGCCACGGTATGGAAGGAGCCGAACACGAGTATCCGATCCTCCGCGCTCGCATCCGATTGCGCGGCGCGCAGCGCCGCTTCCACGTTGGCGTGCCGCGCGCCCGCTGCGGCTGCGGTTCCAGTCAATTTCGCGGCCACCGCATCCACCGATTGTCCGCGCGCACCGACACTTTCCAACCCCGCGAGAAACCAGGCCGACACTTCGCGCTCGAGAGCGGCGACCACGCCTGCCACGTCTTTGTCGGCCAATGCCGAGAACACCGCCAAGGTGCGCCCCTGCACGGGTTCGGCCCGTAACCACGCCGCGAGCTCACGAGCGGCCTGCGGGTTGTGGCCCACGTCCACGATTATCGCAGTGCCGTGCAGGTCGAAGCGCTGCAATCTTCCCGGCAGCATCGCCGAAGCGACGCCCTTGACGAATGCAGCATCGGGCAACTCGATATCCAGGGCGCGCAATGCCGCTATCGCTGTGGCGGCATTGACGCGCTGCACAGGCGCGCTCAGGGAAGGATTCGGCAATTCGATCTCGAAGCCGGCGTCGCGCCAGCGCCAAGCAGTTGAAGACCGCTCATCCCCGAATCGAGTCCGGGGCAGGCTCTGAGCCTGTCGAAGGACCGGCTCGTGGAAAAAATCGCTGCCCAGACGCACCGCATTGGCGCCGATGGCGTAAGCATGGCGCAGCACGCTGGAAGGCGAATCGATCTCGCCCAGTACCAACGGTTTCCACGGCCGCGCGATCCCGGCCTTTTCGTAGCCGATACTTTCGCGGTCGTTGCCCAGCCAGTCGACATGGTCGATATCGACCGTAGTGATGACGGCGACGTCCGGATCGACAATGTTGACCGCGTCGAGGCGGCCGCCGAGGCCGACTTCCAACACTGCAAGATCCAAGCTGGATTGCTGGAAAAGCCATAACGCAGCCAGCGTTCCGAATTCGAAATAGGTGAGCGGAATTGCTTTTCCTTCTCCCCCCGGGAGAAGGTGGCGCGCAGCGACGGATGAGGGCGTGGACTTCCCGTTTGCAGCGTCGTTTCCGGGGAACGGAATTCTCTCGCCCTCATCCGCCCTTTGGGCACCTTCTCCCGGGGGGAGAAGGGAAAATCGCGCGGCTTCCACCGCCTCGAATGCTGCGGTCAGCTCTTCATCGCTAGCCTCACGCCCCTCGATACGCACACGCTCGTTGTAGCGCAGCAAGTGCGGCGACGTGTAGGTGCCAACCTTTAGTCCCGCCGCGCGGGCGATGGCCTCGATGAAGGCAACGGTGGAACCCTTGCCGTTGGTGCCGCCGACGGTGACGACGTGCCTGGCGGGCTTGCCGATCGCAAGCCGCTGCGCAACGGCGCGCGTGCGGTCCAGGCCGAGCTCGATGGATTTCGGATGTTGTTGCTCGATGTAGCCGAGCCAGTCTTCCAGCGAGCGCGCCACGGCTGTTTACAGCGCCCGATGCACCGCTTCGCCGAAGAACGGCGTGTGGTGCGCGCAGTCGTTGAGGCGGACGATTTCCAGATGATCCACGTCGGGACCTTCCAGCAGATTGAGCGTGGTCGGCGCCTGGCGGAAGCTCCAGAGTTTGGACAACGGCAGACCGAGAATGCGGCACAGGATCACGCGATTGACCGCATCGTGGGCGACGACCAGCAGCGTGTCTCCGTCGCCCAGACCTTCGGCCGCGCGGGCCAGACCCTGCCAGGAACGGTCCAGCACCTGACGCAGGGATTCGCCGCCGGGCATCAGCACGGTTTCGGGTTCCTCGCGCCAGGCACGCAGGCGGGCGGGATCCTTGTCGTCGATTTCGCTGGCCAGCAGGCCTTCCCATTCGCCGTGTGCGATTTCCTGCAGGTCGGGATCGAGGGTCAGCATCGGCAGGCGCGCTTCGCCCAGCGCCAATTCGGCGGTGCGGCGCGCACGCGACAGCGGCGAGGCCACCGCACGGGTAAGGTTCACGTCTGCGAGGCGGACACCCAGCGCAGCGGCTTGCGATTCGCCGATGGGCGACAGTGGGATATCGATCTGGCCTTGGTAACGGCCTTCGGCGTTCCACGGCGTTTCGCCGTGGCGGGCAAGCAGGATGCGCATGCGGGAGGGGGATCCAGGTGAGGTGAAGCCGGGCGTTGCGGAGACCGAAACGACGACGGGAGCGAATGATACCGCGCCGCGACTAGCCCAAAGCGCCGTGACATCGGAACGCGCCGCAGCGCGCCGACAAGCCCACAGCAGTCAACCCCAGGGGTGCCGCCGCGGGCGGGACGATGCCCGTGCCAGTCAGCGCGCCACGCCCATTTCCTTCAGCAACTGCGGCGCCGGATAGACCTCCTGCATGATCCAGCGCAAGTAGCGGCCATCGACCGAGATCATGCGCGTCATCTTCGGGTCGAACACCCAGTTGGAGCTCACCGACTCCCAGTTGCCGTCGAAAGCCAGGCCCACCAGCTTGCCTTGCGCATCCAGCACCGGAGAACCGGAGTTGCCGCCGGTGATGTCCAGATTGGACAGATAATCCACCGGTACGGTGCCCAGGCGTTTGTCTTCCAGACCGCCGTAGCGCTTGGCCTTGACCGCATCGAGCAAAGCCTGCGGCGCGTCGAACGGTTCTACGCCGGTGGCCTTGGCGGCGACGCCTTCGACGGTGGTGAACGGCGTGTACTCCACTCCGTCCTTGGGCTGGTAGCCGGTGACGTTGCCGAAAGTGATGCGCAGCGACAGGTTGGCGTCGGGATAGACGAACTCGCCCTTGCTCTTGCGGTAGTCGGCCACTGCCTGCAGATAGATCGGCCGCGCCAGCAGGGCCTCGCCGGCGCGCGTCTTGCGCTCCTCCTCCAGCTTGAGCAGCGCGGGCATCACCGCGACGGCGTACTGGATGGCCGGATCGGTGCTGGATTCGAAAGCCTTGCGGTCGGCCTTGAACCACTTCATGCGCTCGTCGGTGCTACCCAACCTGGTCTTGGCCAGGCGATCCAGCGCGCGGGTGAGGTTTTGTTCCTTGCTGCCGGCCAGGAACTTGTCGATCGGGGCCAGTCTCTGCTTGGCCGGCAACTGCGCATACTGACGCAGCCAGTATTGCTGCAGCTGCCGGTCCATTGCGGGCACGTAGCGGCGTTCGAGCTGCTTCTGTGCGCCTTCGATGGAGGGATAGTCGCGCTGCTGGTAACCGGCTTCGCGCTCGGCATCGGGCTTTTCGCGTTCGATGGACAGGCGATACAGCTGGACCGCGGTGCCGAGCATCGCGGTGCTGTTGAGCTGACCGACGACATAATCGCGTTCCCGCGTGGCTTTGGTTTTTTCGCCCAATTCGATCAGCTCGTCGTGCGCCGACAGCGCCGCGCTCCCCTGCCCGCCGCGGCTGCGCAGCCAGGCCAGTACCGCTTCTTCATCGGCATGTTTTTGCCAGGCGGCATCGATACGCTCGAAGCCGGCCAACTGGCCTTCGTAGTTCTTGCTGGTGTTGCTCCAGCCGGCCCTGGTGCTGGCGTACTTCACCTGGATATCGGGATTCTTCTTGCCTGCCGCATCCACCATCTCGATCAGATTCTTGTAGTGCTTGCCGATAGTCGGATACGTCCAGCTGGCTGTGCTGTCGAATTCGCTGGCCAGCGCATAGCGGTTGGTCGATCCGGGGTAGCCGGCCACCATCACGAAGTCGCCCGTACCCAACGGCTTGTCGGCGAATTTGAGCCAGCGCTTGGGCTGGTAGGGCACGTTGTCGACCGAATACGCGGCCGGCTTGCCGTCCTTGCCCACGTAGGCGCGGTAGAAGGCGAAATCGCCGGTGTGGCGCGGCCACATCCAGTTATCGATGTCGCCGCCGTACTTGCCCACTCCGCTCGGCGGCGCATAAGCCAGGCGCACGTCCTTGATTTCCAGGTTGCGGAACAGGCGGTAGGCGTTGCCACCTGAAAAACTGAAGAGACGGCAGCGGAAGCCGGCCTCGGCTTCGCATTCGGCGATGAGCTTTTTCTCGAACGCTTCCAGTGCGCGGGTCCGCGCCAGCGGGTCTCCGCCGGCCGACGCGATGGCGGCCTTGGCGTCGGCGGTGACTTCTTTGATGGAATCCAGGACGAAGATGCGCGCATTAGGGCCCGCGCTGACTTCAGCGCCTGGGACGGTTGCATTGAAGCCCAGCTTGATCAGGTTCTTCTCGGCGGTCGAATTCAACTGGATGGCGCCGTACGCGCAATGGTGGTTGGTGACCACCAGCCCACGCGGGGAGACGAAGCTGGCGGTGCAGCCGCCCAACGCCACCACCGCGCCCATCGGGTCGCCGGTCAGATCGGCCAGCTGTTTGGGACTGAGCTTGAGGCCCGCCTTCTTCAACGGCCCGGAGATCTCGGGAAGCTGTTGCGGCACCCACATGCCTTCTGCGGCCCGGGCCACGCCCGTTTGAATCGCGACGGTGGCGGCGAGCGAAACAGCGAGCAGGTTCCAACGCACAGGCAATTCCTTGCAGATCATGGGCTTTGGATTGTAGCCAGCCCGTCCGCCGCCAGCTCCATGACTTATGGCAGGGAGGGCCAACGGACCGCCACGGGCGGCGGCGTATAATTCGCGCCCTCTCTCAAGGCAGGGCCCGCACCGTCATGGCGCAAACGATGAAAGCACTGGTCAAGCGGGAAGCGGGCAAGGGGATCTGGATGGAACAGGTGCCCGTGCCCCAGCCCGGCCCCAACGAAGTGCTGATCAAGCTGGAGAAGACCGCGATCTGCGGCACCGACCTCCACATCTACCTGTGGGACGACTGGAGCCAACGCACGATCAAGCCGGGGCTGGTGATCGGCCACGAATTCGTCGGCCGCATCGTGGAGATGGGCCCGGGCGTCAGCGGCTATGCGCTGGGCCAGCGCGTTTCCGCCGAAGGGCACATCGTTTGCGGCCATTGCCGCAATTGCCGCGGTGGCCGGCCGCACCTGTGTCCGCACACCGTGGGCATCGGCGTAAACCGCGACGGCGCCTTCGCCGAATACATGGTGATGCCGGCCAGCAACCTGTGGCCGATTCCCGACCAGATCCCCAGCGAACTCGCAGCGTTCTTCGATCCGTACGGCAACGCCGCGCACTGCGCGCTGGAATTCGACGTGGTCGGCGAGGACGTACTGATCACCGGCGCCGGCCCGATCGGCGTGATCGCCGCCGGCATCTGCAAGCACATCGGCGCGCGCAACGTGGTGGTCACCGACGTCAACGATTTCCGCCTGAAGCTCGCCGCCGACATGGGCGCCACCCGCGTGGTCAACGTGGCCCAGCAGTCGCTGAAGGACGTGATGGCCGACTTGCATATGGAAGGCTTCGACGTGGGCTTGGAAATGAGCGGCAATCCCACCGCGTTCAACGACATGCTCGACTGCATGTACCACGGCGGCAAGATCGCGCTGCTCGGCATCCTGCCCAAGGGCGCGGGCGTGGACTGGGACCGCATCATCTTCAAGGGTCTCACCGTGCAAGGCATCTACGGCCGCAGGATGTACGAGACCTGGTACAAGATGACGCAGCTGGTGCTGGGCGGTTTCCCGTTGGGCAAGGTGCTGACCCACCAGATGCCGATCGACGATTTCCAGAAGGGCTTCGACCTGATGGAAGCGGGCAAGGCGGGCAAGGTGGTATTGAGCTGGAATTGATTCGAGCCCTGTCGTGCCGAGCTTGCTCAGCGCCACTTGTGCCTTGTCGACGCAAAAAAATCCGAGCAAACCCGGCATTGCAAATCGTCAAAGAAAAAGGGGCGCCTTGCGGCGCCCCTTTTTTTCAAATGGTTCAAATGGTTTACGGCAACGCGACCGATACGGTCAGCACAACGCCCGGCTTGTAGTTGTCGGTGCCGTTGTCGCGCAGTTCGTCGGCATCCGAACGGAAGGTGTCGTAGTAGCCCAAGGTTGCGGTGGCGGGACCGAAACCCTTCGACACGGAAACCGAACCGTCGAAGTAGTCTGTGACGCCATAATCGACCTTTTCGCCTTCGATGGTTTCGTCGCCGTAATCGACCGAGGTATAGCCGACCGACGCACCGACGCTGAAGCCGGTTTCGCCGATGTCGTAGGAAGCCGCCAGACTGGCATAGCTTTCCTTCGCCTTCGGAGTGTAGTCGCCGTAATCGGGGGCATAAGCCACCAGGCCGGTAACAGTGACCGGGCCACTCCAGGTGACCTTGCCGATGATTTCGTCGTAGTCGCCGCTAAAGCCACCGTCACCCGAATAGGTGTAACGGGTGGCGCCGAGGTCGAGATTCCAGCTGTCGCTGAGATCCTTGTTCCAGCCGACGTAATAGTCCGTCTCAAAGCCGCCGGTACCGCCGAAATCAACGTTGGAACCCCAAACGCCCGCATACAGACCGAACGGCGCGCTATAGGTGACGCCCGCCTGGAAGGCCGGGCCGTTGTCGGTCTGCGACACGCCGCGGAATACGTAGTCGGTGGTGGCGGCCAGCGAGATGGCCCATGGCGACGAAGCTTCCTCTTCGGCTGCGGGCGCTGCGGCTTCCTGGGCAAACGACACAAACGGCGTCGCCAACAATGCGGCCGCGAGAGCAATACTGAGCTTGACTGACTTCATCCGGGTTCTCCTGGTTGGGGGCTTGCAGTCCGAGCCCAGTGTCACGAGCCCGCAATCGCAAATTCACGGTTTTTTAACCGATTCGATATTGCGACGCAACATTAGCTCCGTCAAGTACCTGGCGCATAAAGTTGGGATAAAAATTCCCGACTGGCCCGCCTTACCTGAATCAGCCGGGGAAAACTCCGTATTGGACCGGCGCCAGCCTGACTTCGGTACCGGCGATATGGACCGGCGCCGCAGGCCCTGCGGGCAGCTCCACTTCCACTTCAGCATCGCCGTCATGCAGCCGTGCCCACAATCTCTGGCGGGGTCCGCTGCGTTGGCTGCCCAGCACGGTCGCAGTCCATCCCTCTCCTGCCTGCGTGAGCTGCAAGTGCTCGGGCCTTACGTAAAGCTCCACGGCGCCATTGCCCGAATCGCCGGCCGGCCCGGCCAGATCCAGTCCGGCCACCTGCAAGCGCCCATCGCGCCATTGGCCCGGCAGGCGATTGACCGCGCCGACGAAGGAATACACGAAGGGGCTGGCCGGCTGGTCGTAAGTTTCCGCCGGCGTGCCGAGCTGCTCGATGCGGCCCTGGTTGAGGATCGCAACGCGGTCGGCCAGTTCCAGCGCCTCTTCCTGATCGTGGGTGACGAAGACGGTGGTCAGTCCGGTGCGATCGTGCAGCTCGCGCAACCAGCGGCGCAGATCACGGCGCACTTGCGCATCGAGCGCGCCAAAGGGCTCGTCGAGCAACAGCACGCGCGGCTCGATGGCCAACGCGCGCGCCAGGGCCACGCGCTGGCGTTGGCCGCCGGAGAGTTGCGAGGGATAACGCGATTCCAGCCCTTCCAGCTGTACCAGCGAAAGCAGCTCGCTCACCCGTTCGCGGATGCGCGCCTCCGGCCAACGCGCTTCGCCGCGGCGCACGCGCAAGCCGAAGGCGATGTTCTCGCGGATGTTCATATGCCGGAACAGGGCGTAATGCTGGAACACGAAACCCACCCTGCGCGCCTGCACGCTCAGCTGCGAGGCGTCTTCGCCGGTCAGCAGCACGCGCCCGGCATCGGCGGGCTCCAGGCCCGCGATCGCCCGCAATAATGTGGTCTTGCCGGAACCGGACGGGCCCAGCAGCGCCAGCAGTTCGCCTTCGCGCACGTTGAGGCTGATGTCGTCCAGCGCGGTGAACTCTCCATAGCGCTTGCTCAGGTTTTCGATGCGTATGCTCATGGATGCAGTCTCAGTGGCGGTGGTTGGCGGCTAGCGATTCGCCATGCCGCCATTCCAGGTAAGCCTTCAGGATCAGGGTGACCAGCGCGCTAAGCGCGAGCAAAGAGGCCACCGCGAACGCGGCGCCATAGTTCTGTCCGATGTCGTTGTAGAGGATTTCCACGTGCAACGGCAACGTGTTGGTGCGCCCGCGGATGTGACCGGATACCACCGACACCGCACCGAATTCGCCCATCGCGCGCGCGCTGCACAACAGCACGCCATACAACAACGCCCAGCGGATATTGGGCAGAGTCACCCGCCAGAAAGTCTGCCAGCCACTGGCGCCCAAGCTGAGCGCGGCGAGCTCTTCATCGGTGCCTTGCTGCTCCATTAGCGGCATCAACTCGCGCGCGATGAAGGGAAAAGTCACGAAAGTCGTGGCGAGCACGATGCCTGGCGTGGAAAAGATTATTTTCGGCAATTGCAGGGTGAATTCCCCCAGCCAGGGCAAGGCGAAATGCCAGCCCTCGTTGATCAGCGGCCAGGCCCAGCCCTGCGCACCGAAGATCAGCACGAACACCAGGCCGGCCACCACCGGCGAAACCGCGAAGGGTAGATCTATCAGGCTCACCAGCAAACGCTTGCCGCGGAAATCATGCTTGCTGACCACCCATGCTGCAGCGATGCCGAATACCAGGTTCAGGGGCACCACGATGGCGGTGACGAGCAAGGTCAGCCTGATCGCGGCCAACGCATCGGCTTCGGTGATCGCGGAGACGAACGCTTGCACGCCGCCGCTCAGCGCTTCCACGAATACCAGTACCAGCGGCAACAGCAGGAAGCCGAGCAGGAAAAGCAGGGCGACCGCGATCAACAGCACCTGGACCCAGCGCGGTTCGGTGGTCGAGGCGACGGCGCGCCGCTTGTGGGCACTCTCGCGGGCATGCTCGGTGTACAGCTGCGGATTCTCCGAAGGGAACGCGATGACGGCGGAAATGGCTTCGCTCATCTTAACGCCCCCGCCGCGTCAGCTTCGACTGCAGCGTGTTGATCGCAAACAAGGTCAGGAACGACAGCAGCAGCATCGCCAGCGCGATGGCGGTGGCGCTGGCGTAGTCGTACTCATCCAGGCGGAAAGTGATCAGCAGCGGCGCGATTTCCGTGAATCCAGGCAGGTTGCCGGCGATGAAGATCACCGAGCCGTACTCGCCCACGCCGCGCGCGAACGCCAAACCGAAACCCGCCAGGATCGCCGGCCACAACGCTGGCAGCACCACCCGCATCACCGTTTGCCAGCGGTCTGCGCCAAGCGTGGCCGACGCTTCCTCCAACTCGCGCTCCACTTCGGCCAGCACCGGCTGCACCACGCGCACCACGAAAGGCAGGCCGACGAAGATCAGCGCCACGGTGATTCCCAGTGGCGTGTACGCCACCTTGACGCCTATCGCTTCAAACCAACGCCCGATCCAACCCGACGGGCCGTACAACGAGGTCAGAGCGATGCCCGCCACTGCGGTCGGCAGCGCGAACGGCAGGTCGATCATCGCGTCGAAGATCCGCTTGCCCGGGAATCGGTAGCGCACGAACACCCATGCCACCAGCGTGCCCATCAGCGCGTTGAACGCGGCCGCGGCCAGCGCGGTGCCGAAACTTAGCTTCAGCGCCGACAGCACTCGCGGCTCGGTCCATATATTCCACAATCCCTGCCAGCCCAGGCCACCTGCCTTGATGAAAAGACCGGCCAGCGGAATCAGCACGATCAGGCCCAGCCAGGCCAGCGTATAGCCCAGGCTCAAGCCAAACCCCGGCAAGACGCGCCTGCGCCGGAGGCGCCCGATCGATGCTGATTCCGCCGCCATCAACTATTTTTCCGCTTGTATCTGGTCGAATACGCCGCCCTCGGCGAAATGGGTGGCCTGGGCCTTGGCCCACGAGCCGAATACCTGGTCTATCGTCACCAGTTCCACCTTGGGGAAACGCGCGATGTCGGCCGGGTCCGCATACTGCGGGAAACGTGGACGATAGTAGTGTCTGGCGGCGATCTTCTGTCCCTCGGGCGAATACAGATATTGCAGATAGGCCTGCGCCACTTCGCGGGTGCCGTGCTTGTCCACATTCTTGTCCACCAGGGCCACCGGCGGCTCGGCCAGGATCGAGAGCTTCGGCACCACGATCTCGAACTTGTCGGGACCCAGCTCCTCGACGGACAGGAACGCCTCGTTCTCCCAGGCCAACAGCACATCGCCTATTCCGTTCTGCACGAACGTGGTGGTGGAACCGCGCGCGCCGGTATCCAGCACCGGCACGTTGCGGAACAGTGCACGCACCATGTTGCGGGTCTTCGCCTCGTCTCCCTTGAAGATCTTCAGGCCATAAGCCCACGCGGCGAGATAATTCCAGCGCGCGCCGCCGGAAGTCTTGGGATTGGGCGTGATCACCGAAACGCCGGGACGCAGCAGGTCGGGCCAGTCCTTGATCTTTTTCGGGTTGCCCTTGCGCACCAGGAATACGATGGTGGAAGTGTACGGCGCGCTGTTTTCGGGCAGGCGCTTCTGCCAGTTGGCCGGAAAAAGTTTGGCGCGCTGGGCGATGGTATCCACATCGTAGGCCAGCGCCAGCGTCACCACGTCCGCTTCCAGGCCATCGATCACCGCACGCGCCTGTTTGCCGGAACCGCCATGCGAAGTTTCGATCTGCACCTTCTGCCCTTTCTTCTGCAGCCAGTCCTTGGCGAAGGCGGCATTGAAATCGCGATAGAGCTCGCGCGTGGGATCGTAGGAAACATTGAGCAGTTCCACGTCTTTCGCGACCGCGCCGGCCGCCACGGTCAGGCCGAAGGCGAGCAACAGGGTCCGGAGAGGCAGTGGAAGGGAGGAGATTTTCATGGGGAGGCTCCGGTTTTCTCAGAAGGCTACTTGCAGGCGTGTGAACACGGCTTTTTCATCTTCGCGATCGGCGCCGCTCGCCGCTCCGCCCTCCAGGCTGGTATGCAAGTAATTCAACACCAGCTTGAGATTGCTGTTGAGGTACCAGTTCAGGCCCACAGTCCAGGAGGCGGCTTCGCTTGCCGATACCGCGGGATCGGCGAACAACGGGAACGCGTCGTCGTCCACTTCCAGCACACCATAACGGCCGACCACTTCGAACGCACCCCATCCGCCCGTGCCGGGGCTGAACGGGTGCGACGGCTTGACCACGCCACGGTAGCTGGCGTCCTCGCCGGTCAACACGTAACTGGCGGTCGCCTGCCAGGCCTTGTTCGATAGTTCTTCGCGCACGCCGCCGATGCTGACTTCCTGCTTGGACACGATGTACTCGGCAAGCAATCCGAAGGCATTGCGATAGTAGTAACCCTGCGGCGAAATGCGGCTCTGCTGTCCATCGGCCAGCGCGGCGGCACGGTAATTGAAGAACTGCACTTGCCCTGGCGTGCGGTAACGCGGCAGGAAATTGTTGCCGCTGCCTCGCTTGTCGCCGACGCTGGCGCCGATGCCGAATCCCAGGCCGGACAGCGCGTTGGCGTCGTTCTTGAACGGTTCGAAGAACACGCGCCCGGCATATTCAAACTCATTGTCGGGATTGGTGGTGACCGCGTCGCGGCCGTCGACGGTGCCGTTGAATACGCCGATCGCGTAGCCGAAACGGCCTTCGGCCACGTCGCCCTGCAGCTGCACGCCGATATCGCGATTGGGCGCCAGTTCGCTAGGCAGCGCGCGTTCCACCTCGGACAGCGCCGACGAAGACTGCAGACGCTCCAGCCCCACCGGCGAAGTGAACTTGCCCGCGCGCACCGTGTAAGCCGGATTGAAGCGAAGATCCACGTAGGCATCAACGATGGTGGCGCTGTCGCCAGCGAACTCCGGCGTGAAGCGGAAGCCCACCAGCTTGCCCAGGGAGCCTTCGATGATCGGTCGCGCGGTACGCAACAGGAAGGTGTCGTTGTTGCCCGCCGGCGCCCCATCCAGGAAGAAGCGGCCGTCGCCTTGCAGCAGCCCGCGGATCTTGATTTCGTAGTCGCCATTGGCCGACTTGAAGGAAGCGCCCTTGTCGTTGACCGCGATCACCGGCGCTTCCTTGGCTTTGGCCACCTGCTCTTCCTGCTGCAGTTCCAGCTTGCGCTCCAGGATGCGCAGGCGCTGGTCCAGGTCGGCGAGGCCGGACTCGGCCGGGGTTTCTCCGGATTCGCTGGCCGCGCTACCGCCGACGCGGCGTTCCAGCGCCTCCAGGCGCTGCTGCAACTGCTCGACCGTCAGTTTTTCCTGCGCCAGCAACGGGGCGGACAGCGAACAGGCCAGAACGCCCAGCAAGACAGCACCCTGCCCTTTGCCCTTGGTCCGTTCCGATCGCGTTCGCATTGCCTGGCTCCCCTCGGTTGACCCATCCGGGCCGGAACGCAGATGCTGCGCATGCACAATGTCCGGGGGAAATGAATAGAGGGCTGCCGCTTATATCCGATTGGCATGAACAAGCAGCAAAACGTGTCCAGGCGGGCAATTGTTAAACTGCCCGCCTTTCCCGACCGCCGAGCGCCATGACCTCTTCTGCCCGCACCGAGCCTGCCCTCACTGGGCCTGCCCTCACTGAGCATTACGCTGCCGAACTGGAATCCATCCGTGCCCAGGGCCTGTTCAAGGCCGAGCGCATCATCACCAGCCCGCAGTCCGCCGAAATCGAACTGGCCGACGGCCGCAAGGTGCTGAATTTCTGCGCCAACAACTACCTGGGCCTGGCCGACCACCCGGACATCATCCAGGCCGCCAAGGACGCGCTGGACACGCACGGCTTCGGCATGGCCAGCGTGCGCTTCATCTGCGGCACCCAGGACCTGCACAAGCAGTTGGAGGCCAAGATCGCGGAATTCTTCGGCACCGAGGACACTATCCTCTACGCCGCCTGCTTCGACGCCAACGGCGGCCTGTTCGAGCCGCTGCTGGGCGAAGAGGACGCGGTCATTTCCGACGCGCTGAACCACGCCTCGATCATCGATGGCGTGCGCTTGTGCAAAGCCAAGCGCTTCCGCTACGCCAACTGCGACATGGCGGACCTGGAAGCGCAGCTGCAGGCGGCCGATGCGGCGGGCTGCAAGACCAAGCTGATCACCACCGACGGCGTGTTCTCCATGGATGGCTTCATCGCACCATTGGACCAGATCACCGCGCTGGCCAAGAAGTACAACGCGCTGGTGCATATCGACGAATGCCATGCCACTGGTTTCCTCGGCGCCACCGGCCGCGGCTCGGCGGAAGTCAAAGGCGTACTGGACCGCATCGACATCATCACCGGCACCCTGGGCAAGGCCATGGGCGGCGCGCTGGGCGGATTCACTACCGCAAAGAAGGAAGTGATCGAACTGTTGCGCCAGCGCTCGCGCCCTTATCTTTTTTCCAATTCGCTGCCGCCGCATGTGGTCGCGGCCGGCATCAAGGCCTTCGACATGCTTTCGTCGGCAGGCGATCTGCGCGAAAAGCTGGCGGAGAACACGCGCTATTTCCGCGAGAAAATGACTGCCATCGGTTTCGACATCCGTCCCGGCGTGCATCCGATCAGCCCGGTGATGTTGTACGACGCGCCGCTGGCGCAGCGCTTCGCCGAGCGGCTGCTGGAAGAAGGCATTTATGCGATCGGTTTCTTCTTCCCGGTAGTGGCCAAAGGCCAGGCCCGCATCCGCACGCAAATGAGCGCCGCGCATTCGCGCGAGCACCTGGATCGCGCGATCGATGCATTCACCAGAATCGGTCGCGAACTGGGCGTCATCAAAGCCTGATTAAGTTTGCAGGATTGACGTAGGAGCGACGTGAGTCGCGATGGAGCTCTATGGTTAAAGCTCCATCGCGACTCACATCGCTCCTACGACGATGATGACGGTATCGGCGACAGCGCTGCCGCTTCTTCCGGCGACAGGCTGCGCCACTGTCCTTTCGGCAATTCTCCCAACACCAGGCCGCCGATCGCGACGCGGATCAGGCGCAGCACGCCGATATCGAACGCCGCCAGCAGCCGGCGTATCTGCCGATTTCGCCCTTCGTCCAACACGATCTCCAGCCACGCATTCTTCTCGCCGTGGCGCAGCATCGTCACGGAGCTCGCGCCGAGCGGCGCGCCATCGACCACTACGCCGGTCGACAAGCCCGTCAGCAAAGCTGCATCGGGAATACAATCGACCTGTACGTGGTAGGTCTTAAGCGGTCCGGTTTCCGGATCGGTAATGGATGCGGCCCACTCGGGATCGTTGCTGAAGAGCAGTAGCCCTTCACTGGCCTTGTCCAGGCGACCGACGGGCGCGATCCAGCCCAGGCCGGCGCCGTCGAAGCATCGGTAAACCGTATCGCGGCCCTGCTCGTCCTTGGCCGTGGTCACCAGCCCGCGCGGTTTATTGAGCGCCAGATAGTGGCGCAGGCTTTGGCCGATTTCGTTGCCATCCACCGCGATGCGATGCAGGCCGCGGACCACCGGAAATTCGACGTTCTTCACGACCCGCCCATCCACCGATACCCGCCCCGCGGATATCCAGGCGGCGGCCTCGGTACGTGAGCAGACTCCCAGCTTGGATAACGTGCGCGCTAGCCCGTGTCTTGCGGCAGGCGCTGACCTGAAGGTGTTCGCGGAGGCCACAGGCTACGGATTGCGCGCCGCGCCTAACGCGACGGAGCGCCCGATTACTTCTTTACCGGCTCGGCAGCCGGGGCCGCAACCGGTACAGGCGCTGCCGCGGGCGGCACGCCCTTGACCACGCGCACGCCGCGCGACTTCATCCAGGCATCGAACTCATCGGCGGTCATGCGCTTGCCGTTCTGGGTCATATCGAAACGCCAAGGCGTGTTGTCGAACGCCGTCTTCGGCTTGTAGGCGGCCGGATCATTGGGGTCGGTGACGCTCTGAACGGGCATTGCCATCGCCACGTTCTGGCAGGCCTGGACCCGCAACCGGAGCAACACGCGGTCGACCGACTGCGCTTCATCGTACGCATGCGCCAGGACGCCGCTGGGCGCACCCAGAGGCGTGGTGTTGGTGGCCAGTTCGGGCGCGACCGGCGCCAGCAACGTCTGCGTCGAGGAAAGCGGTGGCGATACGCCGCCGCTCGCGCAATTGGGCAGCGCGTTGGCGCCCGGAATCGCGGCGAAGGCAAACAGGCTGGAGACGACGAAACGGCGCATTG
This sequence comes from Pseudoxanthomonas sacheonensis, assembly GCF_031455975.1. GTDB lineage: Bacteria > Pseudomonadota > Gammaproteobacteria > Xanthomonadales > Xanthomonadaceae > Pseudoxanthomonas_A > Pseudoxanthomonas_A sacheonensis_A. The sequence continues at coordinate 440,354 of NZ_JAVDTT010000003.1, forward strand.
GAAAACCCGGGCGGTAGGTGTACCAGAGTGTAGGAAGCGCAGCAGCCAATATCAAGGAAAGTCTCGCCGCACGCGCAGGCAGCGGCAACGCAACGGATATGCGCGCAACCATCGCGGATAACCCATGCGATACAACACAAGCCGCACGCAAAAAAGAAGCCCGGCACTAGGCCGGGCTTCTGGTCTTGCTTGAAGCTGTGTCCGATTAGTTCTGGACGTTCAGCTCGGTGCGACGGTTCTTCTCGCTCTTGCAAGCCGGGAAGGCCTGGCCCAGGTCTTCCAGCGGACGGCTTTCGCCGTAGCCGTTCGGACCCACCAGACGGCCGGCGTCGACGCCGTTCGTGGTCAAGTAGTCGTACACCGCCTTGGCGCGACGCTCGGACAGGCTCTGGTTGTAGGCGTCCTTACCGCACTGGTCGGTATGGCCGGCCACTTCAACGCGCAGATCCGGGTAACGCTTCAGGATTTCGGTGGCTTCGCTCAGGATCGCCACCGCGTCAGGACGCAGCTTCGACTTGTCGAAGTCGAAGTTCACGCCCTTCAGGTCGATCGCCACGGCCACCGGGCAGCCGTCCGGACCGATGGTCTGGCCAGCCTGCGAACCCGGGCACTTGTCGTTGCAGTTGTTGACGCCGTCGCCGTCGTCATCCAGGTCCGCGCAATTCGGGGCCACTTCCGGAGCAACCGGAACCGGAGCCGACGGCGCCGGGCCGAGCGGGATCACGACACCGACCGAGGCCAGCACATCGCTGAAGAAGCTTTCTTCCTGCTGGTGCGGGTAACCGCCCCAATCCGGGCCACCCTCGGCGGCGAAGCTGCTGTCGTCGAAGTCGGCGCGATAAGCCACTTCGGCACGGATAGCGACGCGCTTGTCGAAGGTGGTCTGCAGGCCGACGCCGAGCTTAGCGGACAGATTGCCGTCTTCGCGCTCGCCCGGGGAATTCGGGCTCGGGACATTATCGAACTCTTCTTCGGAGCGCTGATAGCCCAGGCCAGCCAGAACGTAGGGATTCCAACCGCGGCCTTCGGAGATGAAATGACGACGCAGGTCGATCGACACGCCGTACTGGCTCCAATTCAGATTGTCGCCATCGGGAACGATGCTGCCGTCGAAGTTCGGATTCTGATAATTCAGTTCGCCATCGAGCGACCAGTTCGGGCTGATGAACTTGCCCAGGCCCAGGGTCACGAACGGAACGTTATCGGTGCGGCGATCTTCGTCCTGCAGGTTGAAACCTGCCGAACCCGTCAAATACCAACGGTCATCGAACTCCTGAGCGGAAGCGGCCTGCGCCACGCCCAGACCGGCCAGCAATGCGGCACAGAGAAGTTTCTTGTTCATTTGCAGCTCCTTAAAAAATCAAGATGTAAGAGAAAACCGGAGTACTTTCGTTAAAGGGTCCAGCTTTTGTAAGTGGTTCAGACGGCCATGTCTGCACGCCATCTCGTCCAGATTATGCGTGTCGATGTGAAGGCTGTGTTAACGGTACCATAACAAGTCAGCCGGGCCAATGACCGCACTATCTCATATCTCTAGGCGCTGTACATGTTCATGAACATGTCAATGGGAAGAGCTTCGAGCCTGGAAGGATCGGCTGCCAGGGCAATGATCCGATCGACTTGCCCGGCCGACAGGTGGGCTCGCAGGGCTGCCTCGCACTTGGCCATCAGCATCGGAATGCCTTCGGCCCGACGCTTGCGGTGGCCGATGGGGAAATCAACCGAAATCCGGTCGGTGGAGGTCCCGTCCTTGAAGAGCACCTGCACTGAATTGCCGATGTAGCGCTTGTCGGGATCGAAATAGTCCTGGGTGAACTGCGGGTTCTCCTTGACCTCCATCAGGCCGCGCAGGGCATCGATCCGAGGATCGGCAGCCACACCATCGCGGTAGTCGTCGGCAGTCAGACGGCCGAAGATCAGCGGCACGGCGACCATGTACTGCAGGCAATGGTCGCGGTCGGCGTAGTTCGCCAGCGGACCGGTCTTGTCGATGATGCGGATGCCGGCTTCCTGGGTTTCCAGGAGGATCCTCTCGATCTCGCCGATCCGGTCCTTGACCTGCGGATGCAGGAGCATGGCGCACTCGACGGCGGTCTGGGCGTGGAACTCGGCCGGGAAGCTGATCTTGAACAGCACGTTCTCCATCACATAGCTGCCGAACGGGCGCTCGAACTGGAACGGCTTGCCCTGGAAGGCGATGTCATAGAATCCCCAGGTCCTCACGCTCAGGGCGCTGGGATAGCCGACTTCGCCGTTGACCGCATTCAATGCGTGAATGACCGCGCGACGGCAGGCGTCGCCGGCGGCCCAACTCTTGCGCGGGCCGGTATTGGGGGCATGGCGGTAGGTGCGCAGCACGCCGTTGTCGATCCAGCTGTGCGAAACCGCGTTGACGATCTGTTCTTTGCCGCCGCCCAGCATTTGCGTGGCTAAGGCGGTAGAGGCGAGCCGGACCAGGATCACGTGGTCCAGGCCAACCCGGTTGAACGAGTTCAGCAGCGCATAGCCGCCCTGGATTTCATGGGCCTTGATCGCCGCGGTCAGCACATCGCGCACGGTCAGCGGCTTGCCGCCTTCGCGGTTGGCCTTACGGCTCAGGTAGTCGGCAACCGACAGGATGGCGCCCAAATTGTCGGACGGATGGCCCCATTCGGCGGCCAGCCAGGTGTCGTTGAAATCCAGCCAGCGGATCTGCGTGCCGATGGCGAAAGCGCCCTGTACGGGATCGAGCTCGTGACTGGTGCCGGGAACACGCACACCACCCTGCAGGGTCGCGCCGGGAACCACCGGCCCCAGGTGCTTGACGCAATCCGGGAATTTCATCGCCAACATCGCGCAGGCCAGGGAATCCAGCAGCATGTAGCGCGCGGTGTCGTAGGCCTCCTGCGATTCGATCCGGTAATCGACGACGTAATCGGCGATATCGACCATGGCTTGGTCGGGATCTGGACGGACCGCGGAACGGGTGTCGTGGTGGCTCATGCGAACCTCGGCCAGCGGAAACCTCGCTTATGTTGCCTGACCAGCGCCCCCGTCGCCGTGTTTTGCAACCGAAGCGGCAGCAATTCCGGACCATTGCTGCAACACACCGAGTTGGCGGTGGCCCTTGGTGAAACGCATGCGCGGCCCGATCCTGTGGATATGAAAACCACACGCTTGCCCTCCCTTTTCGTTTCGCACGGTTCGCCGATGATGGCGCTCGAGGACTCCCCGACCGCCCATTTCCTCGACCAGCTGGGCGCCTCGCTGCCGCGGCCGCGCGCCGTGGTGATGGCTTCGGCGCATTTCATGGCGTCTGCGCCCACCGTTACCGCCACGTCCTCGCCGCGAACCATTCATGACTTCGGCGGCTTTCCCAAGCCGCTGTACGAAATCCAGTACCCGGCACACGGCGCGCCCGCCCTGGCCGGGGAAGTGGTGCGACACCTGACCGCAGCCGGCTTCGAACCGGTACTGGACGACCACACCGGCATCGACCATGGCACCTGGGTGCCGCTGCGGCGCATGTATCCGCAGGCCGATATTCCCGTCGTGGCCTTGTCCGTGAACCCCGCACAGACCGCGGCCTGGCATTACCAGCTAGGGCGTGCATTGGCTCCCCTGCGCGACGAAGGCGTGCTGGTGATCGGCTCCGGCGGCTACTCGCATAATCTCCGTGAGCTGGACTGGCAGCACGCTAACTCCCAGATGTATCCGTGGGTGAAAGCCTTTACGGATGCGCTCAGTGCGAAGTTGCTCTCGGGCGACGTGCAAGGCGCGTTGGACTGGCAGTCATTGCCCGAGGCGCGACGCAACCATCCCACTACCGAGCATCTCTATCCTTTGTATGTCGCCCTGGGCGCAGGTGGTGCGGGCGCGCAGGCCACACGCCTGCACCATGCCGTACAGATGGGCGGCATGGCGCTGGATGCGTTCGCCTTCGACCAGGCGGCCTGAAAACTCAGACCTTTAACCCATGTTCCCAGGGCGCGTCGCCGAACCGCGAGATCAGGAAATCGACGAACGCACCCACCCGCGGCGGCACCAGCCGACGTTGCGGCATGACCGCGCTGATCGCGGTGGTGGCAAGGCGACAGTTGGGCAGCACCACGCGCAAGCGGCCGGCGCGCAGATCGTCGGCGATATGCCACAGGGAATGAGTGGCGATGCCTTCGCCCGCCACGGAAGCATCGCGCAGCAGCTCGCCATAATTGCTTTCGAACCGACCCTGCACGCGGATCGCATGTTCTTCGCCCTGCGCGTCGTGCAGGCGCCAGACGTCCTGGCGTCCGCTGCTGCCGAATAGCAGCAGACAGTCATGTTCCATCAGGTCCTTGGGCGAACGCGGATCGCCTCGGCGTTTCAGATAGTCGGGCGACGCGCATAGCACGCGCCGGTTGGGAGCAATGTGGCGAGCCACCAGGCTGGAATCTTCGAGCGCACCGATGCGTATCGCCAGATCGAAGCCTTCGCTGATCAGGTCCACTACCTGATCGCTGAGATGCACGCTGATCCGCAGCTTGGGATGCCGGGCCAGGAAAGCGGGCAGCAACGGCGACACGTACTGGCGGCCGAAGGAAGCGGACAGCGTGACCCGCAGGGTCCCGGCGACCTCGGTGGCGGTTTCGCGCAGACCCGTTCCTAGCGACTCCAGGTCTTCGACCAACACGCGCCCCTGCTGGGCGAGCGCCGCCCCTTCCGGCGTGGGATGCAGGCGGCGCGTGGTCCGATGCAGCAGACGCACACCCAGATCGCGCTCCAGCCGTTTCAGGCGCTGGCTGGCGACCGCCACCGACAGATCCAGGCTATGAGCCGCCGCGGTGATGGAGCCCAAGTCCAGTACGCGCAGGAATAGGGTCAGGTCGCCTACTCGATCCATTATCAACGAATAATTGAGAGTGATTAGCCATATTCGCTGTTTTTTATATTCAGCGAAAGTCCCAAGCTGGCGGCCAGTCGAATCCGAGCACCCTTCTTGAACGCCACCGCCCCCGCGTCCTCCAAACGATTCCCACTTGCGCTGTATGCATTGACCGCCGGCGCCTTCGGTATCGGCACCACCGAGTTCGTGATCATGGGCCTGCTGATGCAGGTCGCCACCGACCTCCAGGTGTCCATCGCCGCCGCCGGCCTGCTGATTTCCGGATACGCACTGGGCGTGTTCGTCGGTGCGCCGCTGCTCACCGCCGCCACCGGCCGCATGCCGCGCAAGGCGGTGCTGGTGGCGCTGATGGTGGTCTTCACCTTGGGCAATCTGGCCTGTGCGCTGGCGCCCAACTACACCGTGCTGATGATCGCGCGCGTGATCACCTCGCTGGCGCACGGCACCTTCTTCGGCGTCGGCGCCGTGGTCGCGACCGGATTGGTCGCCGAAGACAGGAAAGCTTCGGCGATCTCCATCATGTTCACCGGCCTGACCGTGGCCACGTTGCTAGGCGTGCCCGCAGGCGCCTGGTTGGGCCTGCACTACGGCTGGCGTTCGACCTTCTGGGCGGTCACCGCTATCGGCGTGATCGCCACGATCGTCATCGCGACGCTGGTGCCGAAAGATCGCGGCGACGCTCCTCCGATGGCCTTCCGTGAAGAGCTCAAGGCCGTTGCCCGTCCACAGGTGCTGTTGGGTTTGCTGATGACGGTGTTGGGTTTCGGCGGCATGTTCACCGTCTACACCTATATCCAACCGCTGCTCACCGAAGTCGCCGGCTTCGCCGACGCGGCCGTGTCGCCGATCCTGCTGGTTTTCGGCGTGGGCATGATCGTGGGCAACCTGCTGGGCGGAAAATTCGCCGACCGCCGTTTGCTGCCCGCGCTGCTGGGCACGTTGATCGCGCTGACCGCAGTGATGGGCCTGATGAGTTTCGTCCTGCACAGCCAGTGGGCGATGGTGTTGTTCGTCGGTCTGCTGGGCGCGGCGGCGTTCGCCACCGTTTCTCCTTTGCAGTTGTGGGTGCTGCAGAAAGCGACCGGCGCGCAAAGTCTGGCGTCCAGTTTGAACATCGGCGCCTTCAATCTGGGCAACGCATTCGGCGCATGGCTGGGCGGCGTGGTGATCATGCATGGCCCTGGCCTCGTCGCGTTGCCGTGGGTCGCGGCGCTGGTGCCGTTCTCGGCGTTCCTCGTTGCGCTGTGGGCGATTGCGTTGGAGCGCAGGCACAACCGCTTCGCATTGGTCGAACAGACCCAGTGCTCCTGAACATCTCCTCCCTTCAATACGGAAACAATCCCATGGAAACCCGCTATCTAGGCAACTCCGGATTCAAGGTGCCCGTCCTGGGCTTCGGCGCGGGCACGTTCGGCGGCAAAGGACCGCTGTTCAGTGCCTGGGGCAACACCGACGACGCGCAAGCCACGCGACTGATCGACATCAGCCTGGAGGCCGGCCTCAACTTCTTCGATACCGCCGACGTGTATTCCGATGGCGCCTCCGAGTCGATCCTGGGCGCGGCCATCAAGGGCCGGCGCGACCAGGTGATCCTTTCGACGAAAACGGGACTGCGGGCGGGCGACGGACCGAACGACGCCGGCGCTTCGCGCTTCCATCTGCTGCAAGCCGTGGACAAGGCCTTGCGGCGCCTGGGCACCGACTACATCGATCTGCTGCAATTGCACGCCTTCGATGCGATGACGCCGGTCGAGGAAACCCTGTCGACGCTCGACGGTCTGGTGCGCGCCGGCAAGGTGCGTTATCTGGGCGTTTCCAACTTCTCCGGCTGGCACCTGATGAAGTCGCAGGCCGTGGCCGATCAGCGCGGTTATTCGCGCTACGTGGCCAACCAGACTTATTACTCTTTGATCGGCCGCGATTACGAATGGGAACTGATGCCGCTGGGCCAGGACCAGGGCGTGGGCGCGGTGGTGTGGAGCCCGCTGGGCTGGGGCCGCCTGACCGGCAAGATCCGCCGCGGCCAACCGTTGCCGGAAAACAGCCGTCTGCACGACACCGTGGATTTCGCGCCACCCGTCGACGACGAACGCCTGTACCGCGTCATCGATGCGATGGATGAAGTCGCCAAGGAAACCGGCAAGACCATTCCGCAGATCGCATTGAACTGGCTGCTGCAACGGCCCACGGTTTCCACCGTACTGATCGGCGCGCGCAACGAGGAGCAGTTGCGCCAGAACCTGGGTGCGGTGGGCTGGAATCTTTCGTCGGAACAAGTAGCGAAGTTGGACGCGGCCAGCGCGGTCACCCCGCCCTATCCTTACTACCCGTACTGGCGTGGCCAGTTCTCCGAACGCAACCCGACCCCGGTCTGAAACCCCACGCCGAACCTGGAGACCCCCACATGAAAGCCATCGCATTGACCCGCTACCTGCCGATCAGCGATCCGGAATCGCTGCAGGACGTCGAACTGCCGGAACCGATCGCCAGCGGCCATGACGTGCTGGTTCGCGTCGAAGCGGTTTCGGTCAATCCCGTCGACACCAAGATCCGTTCGCCCAAGCCGCAGGTGGAAGCGCAGCCGAAGGTGCTGGGCTATGACGCCGCGGGCGTCGTCGAAGCCGTGGGCGAAAACGTCACTCTGTTCAAACCCGGCGACGAGGTCTACTACGCCGGCGACGTCACCCGCAGCGGCAGCAATGCGCAGTTCCAACTGGTGGACGAGCGCTTGATCGGCCGCAAGCCGGCGACGCTGGATTTCGCCCAAGCGGCCGCCCTGCCGCTGACCGCCATCACCGCCTGGGAATTGTTGTTCGAGCGCATGCCCTTCTCGATCGATACCGCCCCCATCGATATGGAAGGCAACACGCGTTCACTGCTGATCATCGCCGGCGCTGGCGGTGTCGGTTCCATCGCCATCCAGCTGGCCCGGCATGCCGGCTTCACCGTGATCGCCACTGCCTCGCGCAAGGAAACCATCGACTGGTGCGAGTCGCTAGGCGCTCATCACGTCATCGACCACCGGCAACCGCTTGCGCCGCAACTCGCGGCGTTGGGATACGCGCAGGTCGATGTGGTGCTCAACCTGGCCGATACCGACCGCTATTGGGAGACCGTCGGCGAAATCATCGCCCCGCAGGGCCACGTGGGCCTAATCGTGGAGCCTAGCGGCTTGTTGAAGATCGGCGATCCCTACAAGGCCAAATGCATCGGCATCCATTGGGAAATGATGTTCGCCCGCGCGCGCTTCAAGACACCGGACATGATCGAACAACATCGCCTGCTCAACCGCGTGGCGAGCCTGATCGACGCAGGCGAACTGCGGACCACGCACACCGAAACCATCGGCGCCATCAACGCCGCCAATCTGCGCAAAACGCACCGCCGACTGGAATCCGGAACCACCATCGGCAAGCTGGTGCTGGCGGGCTGGTAGGCGCATGGGATTCCTTCCTTTCGACAACCGAGGATACGGTGGATGAGCTTGTCCGCATGGTCGCTGTTCTGCGCTTTATCGCTGATCACCGCGTTCAGCCCCGGCCCCGCCGTTCTATTGGCGGTATCCAATGCAGCGACGCTGGGCATGCGTCGGGCGCTGGTCAGTTCGGCCGGCAATGCGGCCGGAGTCGTTCTGGTGTCGGCGACCGCGATGCTGGGTCTGGGCGCGCTGTTGAAGACGTCCGCATGGCTGTTCGGCGCGCTCAAGCTGGCGGGTGCGGTCTACCTGATCTATCTGGGTATTCGGCAATGGCGCAACCGGACCAGCGTCTTCGACGCGGCATCGCATGCAGTGGGAGCGAGGGCGCAGCCGATCGCACGGCTGTTCCTGCAAGGGTTGCTGGTGGCAACGACCAATCCCAAGAGCATCCTGTTCTTCACCGCGCTGCTTCCGCAGTTCATGAGCAGCGAAGTACCAGTGATGCGTCAGTTCCTGGTGCTGACCTTGACCTTCGCGGCCTGCACGGTGATCTCGCATCTCTGCTATGTCGGGTTGGTACGTGGCATGGGCCGCTGGTTCGCCAGCAGCGCCCGTGCGCGGTTGTTCAATCGCCTGTCCGGAGCGATGTTCGTGGTCCTCGGCGTCGGTTTGCTGCGCCTGCGCAACAATCACGCGGCCTGAGTAGCGCCGAAAACACCGACATGCGGAAGAAGGCAGCGCCGACTGGAACTGAGCGTCGCAGGCATGCGCTGCGTGCGGCCGATAGAATCGTTTTCCGCACCGGATAGCACGCATGGCTCTTCCTCCCCTGTTCGTACGCCGTTTCGCTCAACTCCTCCTAGGCCTCTTCCTCTATGGAATCGGCATCAGCCTGATGGTGCGCGCCAGCGTGGGCATCGCGCCGTGGGACGTGTTGACCCAGGGTCTATCCGAACAGACAGGCTGGTCGTTCGGCGCGCTGACCAACGTGATCGGCCTGGTGGTGCTTCTGCTGTGGATCCCGATTCGCCAGAAACCCGGGCTGGGCACCGTGCTCAACGTGCTGCTGATCGGACCCAGTGCGCAGTTGGGACTCTGGCTGTTCCCCGAGTTCCAGGGACTCTGGCAACAGGTGCCGGCCTTCGTCGCTGGATTGTTGGTTCTAGCGCTGGCCACTGGCATGTATATCGGCGCGAATTTCGGTCCCGGCCCGCGCGACGGCCTGATGACCGGCCTGCACCGGCGCACCGGCTGGCCGATCGGTCGGGTGCGCACGTTGATTGAAGCGTCCGTCCTGCTCGCAGGCTGGGCGATGGGCGGCGATGCGGGTTGGGGAACGCTGGTATTCGCCCTCTCCATCGGCCCGCTGTGCGCGGTCACGATGCGCTGGTTCGCGGCCAAACCGCGCGCGCTGGCCGGCGATGTCGTCGCCGAAGCCGCACCGCAGGAAAGCTGAGCACGCACGCCAGCCTTGCCGGAGGCGGGGATAACCGGCATCGTGCATGCTTCCGTACGCACACGTATCCGCTGCATGACGCCTTCGCCCAGCCCGCTGCCGTCCACGACGGAAGCCGCCAACCCGCATTACCCGCACCTGTTCGCGCCGCTGGACCTGGGTTTCACCCGGATCCGCAACCGGGTACTGATGGGTTCCATCCATACCGGGCTGGAGGACCGCGCCAGCGATTTCCCCAAACTGGCCGCCTACTTCGCCGAACGCGCCCGGGGCGGGGTGGGTCTGATGGTGACCGGCGGTTTCTCGCCGAACCTGGTCGGTTGGCTCAAGCCCTTCGGCGGAAAGTTGTCCTGGCCGTGGGAAGTGCGTCCGCACAAGTTCGTCACCCAAGCCGTGCACGACAACGGCAGCAAGATCTGCCTGCAGCTGCTGCACGCCGGGCGTTACGCCTACCACCCCTTTTCGGTCGCGCCGTCCAAGCTCAAGGCGCCGATCAATCCGTTCACTCCGCGCCAGCTTTCCGCGCGTGGCGTGGAGCGGCAGATCACCGCCTATGCTGACGCCGCGCGCCGCGCGCGCGAAGCCGGTTACGACGGGGTAGAGGTGATGGGCTCGGAAGGCTATTTCATCAACGAGTTCACCGCCCCGCGCACCAACAAACGCACCGACGCTTGGGGCGGCACGCCGGAGAAGCGCATGCGCTTCGCGGTGGAGATCGTGCGCCGCGTGCGCGAGGCCTGCGGTCCGGACTTCATCATCATCTACCGGCTTTCGTTGTTGGACCTGGTGGAAGACGGCAACCAGTGGGAAGAGATCGTGGCGCAGGCCAAGGCCATCGAAGCGGCGGGCGCGACGATCATCAATTCCGGCATCGGTTGGCATGAAGCGCGCATTCCCACTATCGTCACTTCCGTGCCGCGCGCGGCCTTCGTCAACGTCACCGCGAAATTGCGCCCGCACGTGGCGTTGCCGCTGATCGCGACCAACCGCATCAATATGCCGGAGGTCGCCGAACGCATCCTCGCCGACGGCATCGCCGACATGGTGTCGCTGGCGCGGCCGCTGTTGGCCGATCCGGACTGGGCCAACAAGTCGCGCGCCGGCAAACCGAATTCCATCAACACCTGCATCGCCTGCAATCAGGCTTGTTTGGATCACGTGTTCGAAAACAAGCACGCCAGCTGCCTGTTGAACCCGCGCGCCTGCGCCGAGACGGAGTTGAACTACCACAAGACCTTCGCGCCGAAACGCGTGGCGGTAGTCGGAGCCGGGCCTGCCGGCCTGGCGTGCGCGACGGTCGCCGCCGAGCGCGGCCATCGCGTGACCCTGTTCGACGCCTCCGGTGAGATAGGCGGGCAGTTCAACTACGCGAAAAAAATTCCCGGCAAGGAGGAATTCCACGAAACCCTCCGCTACTTCACCCACAAGCTGGAGGAAACCGGCGTGGAAGTGAAATTGGGCGTGCTTGCGACCGCGCAGGATCTTTCTGGTTTCGATGAAGTGGTGCTGGCCACCGGCATCCTTCCGCGTCAGGTGGAATTTCCCGGTTCCGATCACGCCAAGGTGATCAGCTATCTGGATGTCCTCAGCGGCCGGGTCAAGGTCGGCGGACGTGCGGCGATCATCGGCGCTGGCGGTATCGGTTTCGACGTGGCCGAGTACCTGGTGCACGAAAGCCCGCATTCCGACCAAGGCTCACCCACTCTGGACCCGGCACGCTGGATGGCCGAATGGGGGGTGGACCCGACCTTCGAAGCGCGCGGCAGCCTGGTGCCGCCTAGACCGGAGCCCCCCTCGCGCGAGGTCTGGCTGCTGCAGCGCTCGCCCGGCAAGCCCGGAGCCCGTCTGGGCAAGACCAGCGGCTGGGTGCACCGGGCCACTCTGAAGGCCAAGAAAGTGCAGATGCTGGGCGGGGTGGAATACCTGGGGGTGGACGACGCCGGCCTGAAAGTCCGGATCGACGGCGTCGAACAGGCCTTGCCGGTGGACCACGTCGTCATCTGCGCCGGCCAGGAGCCCCGCCGCGAGCTGCAGGTCGAGCTGGAAGCGGCTGGCATTTCTCCCCACCTGATCGGCGGCGCCGACGTAGCGGCGGAGCTGGACGCCAAGCGCGCGATCGACCAGGGAAGTCGACTGGCAGCCGCCCTGTAGGGCGGGCACTGCCCGCCGCTTTTTGCTGGCATTTGGAGGCGGCGGGCAATGCCCGCCCTACGTGCTTGCGGTCGAAGCTGACCCGGGTCCAGAGTAAAGACTCCATTTCCAATCAAGCACTTAGCCTGATTGTCAAGCTCACGGGTTCAGGCCAGGTTAGGTCTTCGGCCCTTACCTTGCGCCAACTTTTTCGGCCCGCCCCCGTTTCAACTGGCGAGCCATCCCGGCCCTGATCCACCTTTCTGGCCGGTCCTGGGCAGCTTGTCGCAGCAGCTGCCTCCCCATGACGCCCTGACGCCGTGTCTATCCAAACGCACCTTCCCCAAAGGAGGCGCGTGGACGCTGCCAAGACGGAGCAAGGAGTTCGATTAGTGAAACTGGCCTGGATCCTCTGGCTGTCGCACATGTTGCCGCAGCCTGCCGCAGACTCGCTCTGCCTCAGCACCACCGTCTACCTGGAAGCCCGCGACCAGACCCTCCGCGGCCAGCAGGCCGTGGCCGAGGTCGCCCTGCGCCGCCTCGACAGCGGCCTGTGGGGCGACTCGATGTGCGAGGTGGTCACCGCCCGCAAGCAGTTCGCCCCCACCCTGGTCGCCCCCGGCACTCGCTTGCAGAATTCGGATGCGTGGGCCGCCTCGATCAACGTGGCCCTGGGCGCCGAACGCAACTGGGCGCTGCCGCCCGGTCAGCGCAAGGAAATCGTCCCCGGCGCCAGCCACTTCATGGCGCACAACATCGCCAGTCCCAGTTGGCGCAACGCCTATCAGGTAGCGACCATCGGCGACCACACTTTCCTGCGCGTGCAGAAGCTCAAGCCGCGCTCGTAACGAAGTCTCCGACGAAGCATTGACGCTCGTCATCGACAACGTCGAAACGGACTGGGAAACTCCCGGTCCGTTTTCACTTGGAGACACGCATGAAGCTTTACACCAAACCGGGCGCGTGTTCGCTCGCCGACCACATCACATTACGTTGGATCGGCAAGCCGTTCGACCTGCAGGTAATGGACGGCGTGGGAATGAAAACGGCGGAATACCTGAAGCTCAATCCAGCCGGCGCCGTGCCTGTGCTCGAGGTCGATGGATGGGCATTGACGCAGAACGCGGCGATCCTGAATTTCCTCGCCGACAGTTTTCCGGAATCGGGACTCGGCGGCGACGGCACCTTGCGGAGCCGCGCGGAAATCAATCGCTGGCTCGCCTTCCTCAATGCCGATGTGCACCCCTCTTTCCACCCCATATTCGGATCGACGCGCTACCTGGGCGATGAGTCGCTCATCGAACTGAGCAAGAACAACGCACGGCAGAAACTGCGTGGCTTGTTCGAACGTCTGGATGCGCAGCTGCAGGGCAAGGACTGGCTTACCGGCACGCGCTCCATCGCCGATCCCTATTTGTTCGTGACACTGCGCTGGGCCAGGAGCACGCAGGTGGACCTGTCAGGCCTGGATAATCTGGAACGCTTCTTCGTCCGCATGCGCAGCGATGACGGCGTGGCCGCGGCGATGCAGGCCGAAGGCTTGTAGTGCTGCGTCGAGACGCGGTGACGTACCGCGTCTTCGATCAGGCCTGGACTTCGGCGCGCGTGCGCGTCAGCCACTCGGTGGCGAAGGTATGGTCCTTGGCTTTGGTGAGCGCGGTGGCGATCTCCGGAAGCAGCGCAAGCAAAGCGTCCACGTCGGCGCATTTCTCCACCTTGAGCTGCAGGAAATATCCCTTCAGGCCCAAGTGCCTCCGCACGGTGTCGGTCACGATTTCGTACAGCCGCCGATAGCGACCGAAGTCGGCCGGTAGCTGGACCTCGCCAGGCAAGGGGCCTGCGGCCGCAGCCAGTTCGGCTAGCGTCGCCGATGTCGGGGTCGGGGTCGGCGCAACGGGAGGCGCGGGAGAGGCAGGCGGCGCGGCGGGCGCTGGAGGTACGGCCGGATCATTGCGCTTGACCAGCCCCATGACCAGCAACTGTTCCAATGCATCCTCGGGCGCACGCAATCCGGTCATCAGGTCGCGCAGCTGTGCCTGGTCGCGCTGTCCATCGACCATCAACAACAGCGAACGCAGCGACGCGGGCAACTTGCGGCCGCGATCCTGGATTTCCTGCTTGCCCGCATCGGTCTTGTAATACAACTCGCCCACTCTTATTCCCCCAGACCGGCGTTGCGCACGGTCGTCCCATTACGGATATTTCCCCAAGTATAGGGTTGCAGAGAAGGTGCTGACGGTCCGTTATGGAAGTCACAGAAAGGCCACGGCCACACGCCGTGCGGTCGGAGTCCCCTTCCCCGTCTAGAGTCCCACCCGCGGTCGATATGGCGTTGGTCGGAGCGGGACCGGGCCTACGACTCCCGGCAGGAATCAGAACGCGTCGCCCGGCACCCGTACCGCGCCTTCCATCAGCACCCGTGCGCTGCGGCTCATGACCGCTTTGGTGACCGTCCATTGTCCATCGACCTGCTCCGCTTCCGCACCCACCCGCAGGGTTCCGGACGGATGGCCGAACGTGATTACCTCGCGAGTGCCGCCGCCGGCCGCCGCGTTGACCAGCGTCCCCGGCACCGCGGCGGCGGCGGCGATCGCCACCGAAGCCGTGCCCATCATCGCGTGGTGCAACTTTCCCATGGACATCGCACGGGCCAGCAGGTCGATGTCGGCCGCAGGCACGAGCTTGCCGCTGGAGGAGACGTAGTCCTTCGGCGATGCGACGAACGCTACCTTCGGCGTCAGCGGACGTCCCGCGGCCTGGGCCACGTCGCCGATCAATCCCATGCGCACGGCACCGTGGGCGCGGATCGCCTCCAGTTTGGCCAAGGCGGCCTTGTCTTCGTTGATCGCACCCTGCAGTTCGGTGCCGTCATAGCCCAACTCGGCGGCGTCGACGAAAATGGTCGGCACGCCTGCGTTGATCATGGTGGCTTTGAACGTCCCTACTCCGGGCACCTCGAGAGAGTCCATCAGGTTGCCTGTAGGGAACATCGCGCCGCCACCCTCGCCCTCGCCTTCATCGGCGGGATCCAGGAACTCCAGTCGCACTTCGGCGGCCGGGAAGGTCACGCCGTCGAGCTCGAAGTCTCCGGTTTCCTGCACCTCGCCATTGCTGATCGGCACGTGCGCGACGATGGTCTTGTCGATGTTCGCCTGCCAGATGCGCACCGTGCAGAGGCCGTCGCGCGGGACGCGTGCCGGGTCGAGCAGGCCGTTGGTGATCGCGAACGGGCCGACTGCCGAAGACAGATTGCCGCAGTTGCCGCTCCAGTCGATGAAGCTGTCGTTGATCGGAACCTGTCCGTACAGATAATCGACGTCGTGGCCTGGCTGCTTGCTCTTAGAGAGGATGACGATCTTGCTGGTGCTGGACGTCGCCCCGCCCATGCCGTCGGTGTGCTTGCCGTACGGATCCGGCGAGCCGATCACTCGCAACAGCAACGCGTCGCGCGCCTTGCCCGGCACCTGCGCCGCGGGCGGAAGATCTTCAAGGCGGAAGAACACGCCTTTGCTAGTGCCGCCGCGCAGGTAGGTGGCGGGGATGCGGATTTGCGGAACCTGAGACATGTGAGCGACCTAGTTGGAGTAATTTCATTTGAACCCCTCTCTCGCTTGCGGCGCCCGTAGGATGTGCAAGGCTGAGAAGGGTTCCTTCACAGTGCCTTGGATGATTCCAGGAAGTCCTGCGCGAAACGCTGCAGCACGCCACCCGCTTCGTAGATCGATACTTCTTCGTCGCTGTCCAGCCGGCAGGTCACCGGCACTTCGACGCGCTCGCCGTTCGTGCGATGGATCACCAGCATCAGGTCGGTGCGCGGCGTGCGTGCGCCGATCACGTCGAAGGTTTCGGTGCCATCAATGGCCAGCGTCTTGCGTGTCGTGCCTGGCTTGAATTCCAGCGGCAGCACACCCATGCCGATCAGATTCGTGCGGTGGATGCGCTCGAAGCCTTCCGCTGCGATAGCTTCAACACCGGCAAGACGCACGCCCTTCGCGGCCCAGTCGCGCGAAGAACCCTGACCGTAGTCGGCGCCGGCGATGATGATCAGCGGCTGCTTGCGTTCCATGTAGGTTTCGATGGCCTCCCACATGCGCATGACCTTGCCTTCCGGCTCCACCCGGGCCAGCGAGCCTTGTTTTACGCTCCCGTCCGGATTGCGCACCATTTCGTTGAACAGCTTGGGATTGGCGAAGGTGGCGCGCTGCGCGGTGAGATGATCGCCGCGATGGGTCGCGTAGGAATTGAAGTCCTCTTCCGGAAGACCCATTTTTTCCAGATATTCGCCGGCGGCGCTGTCCAGCATGATCGCATTGGACGGCGACAAGTGATCGGTGGTGATGTTGTCCGGCAGCACCGCCAGCGGCCGCAAGCCGAGCAGCGTGCGTTCGCCGGCCAGCGCGCCCTCCCAATACGGCGGACGACGGATGTAGGTGCTCTGCGGACGCCAGTCGTACAACGGCTCCACTTTCGGGCCGTGTTCCACCCGCAGCGCGAACATCGGGTTGTAGACGCTGCGGAACTGCTCCGGCTTCACCGATGCCTTGACCACCGCATCGACCTCTTCGTCGCTCGGCCAGAGATCCTTCAAGCGGATTTCCCTGCCCTCGACCACGCCCAGCACATCTTTTTCGATATCGAAACGGATGGTGCCGGCGATGGCATAAGCCACCACCAGCGCCGGCGACGCCAGGAACGCCTGCTTGGCGTAGGGATGGATGCGTCCATCGAAGTTGCGGTTACCCGACAGCACCGCGGTGGCGTACAGATCGCGGTCGATAATTTCCTGCTGGATCGCCGGATCCAGCGCGCCGGACATGCCGTTGCAAGTGGTGCAGGCGAAAGCCACGATGCCGAAACCCAGTTTCTCCAGCTCCGGCAGCAAGCCGCCTTCCTGCAGATACAGCGCTACCGCCTTGGAGCCGGGCGCGAGCGAGGATTTCACCCAGGGCTTGCGGCTCAGTCCCAGCCGGTTGGCATTGCGCGCCAACAGCGCCGCTGCGATCACGTTGCGCGGATTGCTGGTGTTGGTGCAGCTGGTGATCGCAGCGATGATCACCGCGCCGTCCGGCATCAGTCCGGGCACTTCTTCCCAGGCGCCGGCGATGCCTTTGGCCGCCAGGTCGCTGGTCGCGACGCGCGCATGCGGGTTGGACGGCCCGGCCATGTTGCGTACCACGCTGGAAAGGTCGAAATGCAGCGCGCGCTCGTATTCGACGTTCTTCAAGCTGTCGGACCATAGCCCGACGTGCTTCGCGTAGGTTTCCACCAGCCGCACCTGCGCGTCTTCGCGGCCGGTGATCCGCAGGTAGTCGAGGGTCTGCTGGTCGATGGAGAACATCGCCGCGGTGGCGCCGTATTCCGGCGCCATGTTGGAAATGGTGGCGCGATCGCCCAGGGTCAGTGCGGCCGCGCCCTCGCCGAAGAACTCCAGATAGGCACCCACCACCTTGGACTTGCGCAGGAACTCGGTCAGCGCCAGCACGATGTCGGTAGCGGTGATGCCGGGTTGCGGCTTGCCCGCCAGTTCCACGCCCACGATATCCGGCAGGCGCATCCACGAGGCGCGGCCGAGCATCACGTTCTCGGCCTCCAATCCGCCCACGCCGATGGCGAGTACGCCCAGCGCGTCGACATGCGGGGTGTGGCTGTCGGTGCCCACGCAAGTGTCCGGGAAGGCGACGCCGTCGCGCGCCTGCACCACCGGCGACATCTTCTCCAGATTGATCTGATGCATGATCCCGTTGCCCGGCGGGATCACTTCCATGTTCTTGAAAGCTTGTCGGGTCCATTCGATGAAATGGAAACGATCCTCGTTGCGGCGATCCTCGATCGCGCGATTCTTGGCGAACGCATCCGGGTCGTAGCCGCCGCATTCCACCGCTAGCGAGTGATCGACGATCAACTGCACCGGCACGACCGGATTGACCTGGGCCGGATCGCCGCCCTGCTCTGCGATTGCATCGCGCAGACCCGCAAGATCGACCAGCGCGGTCTGGCCGAGGATGTCGTGGCAAACCACCCGTGCCGGAAACCAGGGAAAATCCAGGTCGCGCTTGCGTTCGATCAGTTGCCGCAGCGACGCGGTCAATGCGGCCGGATCGCAACGGCGGACCAGATTCTCAGCCAGCACCCGCGAGGTGTAAGGCAGTTTGTCGTAGGCGCCGGACTGGATGGATTCGACCGCTTCGCGCGCATCGAAATAATCCAGCGAGGCGCCGGGCAAAGGTTTGCGGTATTGCTGATTCATGGCTGGCGATCCGAAAGAGATTGGCTGGCCGACTGGCGCAGAAGAGCAAAACTGCAGAAGGCGCGAGGAAGACGCGCCCGCCGCAGCGGTTCAGCGCTTGTCGAGCGGCACGAAAGCCAGATCTTCCGGTCCGGTGTAATTCGCGCTGGGACGGATGATCTTGCCGTCGATGCGCTGCTCGATCACGTGCGCGCTCCAGCCGCTGGTGCGGGCGATCACGAACAGCGGCGTGAACATCGCCGTGGGCACGCCCATCATGTGGTAGCTGACCGCGCTGAACCAATCCAGGTTGGGGAACATCCTCTTTATGTCCCACATCACCGTCTCCAGGCGTTCGGCGATGTCGTACATCTTGCGGCTGCCCTGCTCGTCCGACAATTCGCGCGCCACTTCCTTGATCACCTGGTTGCGCGGATCGCCGGTGGTGTAGACCGGGTGGCCGAAGCCGATCACGACTTCCTTGCGCTCGACACGCGCCTTGATGTCCTGCTCGGCTTCGTCGGGCGATTCGTAGCGCTTCTGCACCTCGAACGCGACTTCGTTGGCGCCGCCGTGCTTGGGGCCGCGCAACGCGCCGATGCCGCCGGCGATGGCGCTGTACATGTCGCTGCCGGTACCGGCGATGACGCGGCAGGCGAAAGTGGAGGCGTTGAACTCGTGCTCCGCGTACAGGATCAGCGAAGTGTGCATCGCCTGCACCCACGAGTCGCGCGGCTTCTCGCCATGCAGCAGGTGCAGGAAGTGGCCGCCGATGCTGTCGTCATCGGTATCGGTGTCGATGCGCTTGCCGTTATGGCTCCAGTGGTACCAGTACAGCAGCATCGGCCCCAGCGAGGCCATCAGCTTGTCGGCGATGTCGCGCGCGCCCGGATGGTTGTGATCGTCCTTCTCGGGGGATACGCAGCCCAGCACGGAGACACCGGTGCGCATCACGTCCATGGGATGCGCCGATGCGGGCAATTGTTCCAACGCCGCTTTCACCGCCGCCGGCACGCCGCGCAGCGATTTCAGCTTGGCCTTGTAGCTGGCCAATTCGGCGCGGTTGGGCAGCTTGCCGTGCACAAGCAGGTGGGCGATCTCTTCGAACTCGGAGGCCCGGGCGATATCCAGGATGTCGTAGCCGCGGTAATGCAGATCGTTGCCGCTGCGGCCCACCGTGCACAGCGCGGTGTTGCCGGCGGCGGTGCCGCTGAGGGCGACGGACTTCTTGGGCTTGAAGGGGACTGCTTCGGTCATCTCAACTCCTCGATGTGATGGAAGCCCCTCTCCCGTCGGGAGAGGGGTTGGGGTGAGGGGCTATGGAGTCCAGTTGATTCCGGCCTCATGACTGCGTTCGTCCCTCATCCGCCCTTTGGGCACCTTCTCCCGAGGGGAGAAGGGAAAAGCTATTTCTTGGCGGCAAACAGCGCATCCAACTTCTGCTCGAACTCGTGATAGCCGATGCGCTCGTACAATTCCTCGCGCGTCTGCATGAGGTCCACCACATTCTTCTGGTGGCCATCGCGACGGATCGCGGTGTATACGGCTTCGGCGGCCTTGTTCATGGCACGGAATGCCGACAACGGATAAAGCTGGATAGCCACACCAACCGAGGCCAATTCCTCGCGGGTGAACAACGGCGTCTTGCCGAACTCGGTGATGTTGGCCAACACCGGCACCTTCACCGCATCGACGAAGCGGCGGTAGGTCGGCAGGTCGTAGGCGGCTTCGGCGAAGATGCCATCGGCGCCGGCTTCGACGCAGGCGATGGCGCGCTCGATGGCCGCATCCACGCCGTCGACCTGGATGGCGTCGGTGCGCGCGATCAGGAAGAAGTCCGCATCGGTCTTGGCGTCGGCCGCGGCTTTCACGCGATCGGCCATTTCCCCGGCGGTGACGATTTCCTTGCCGGGACGGTGACCGCAACGCTTGGCGCCTACCTGGTCTTCGATATGGCAGGCGGCGGCGCCGGCCTTGATCAGCGATTTCACCGTGCGCGCGATGTTGAACGCGCTGGGGCCGAAACCGGTATCGATGTCCACCAGCAGCGGCAAATCGCAGACGTCGGTGATGCGGCGTACGTCGACCAGCACGTCGTCGAGCGTGTTGATGCCCAGATCGGGCAACCCCAGTGAACCGGCGGCGACACCGCCACCCGACAGATAGATGGCGCGATACCCAGCGCGCTTGGCCAGCAGCGCATGGTTGGCGTTGATGGCGCCGATCACCTGGAGGGGCGATTCGGTGCCCAGCGCGGCGCGGAACTTCACTCCCGGTGAAGCAGGGGCGCCAGCGGACGGGTTGCTCATTGCGGCAGGACTCCTTTTGGGTCGTCTTGTCCGCCGCAGCGCGGAGCGCCGGACGGTTGAGGTGCGCGAATGGTACGCCCCTCCTCGGGCTGCGAATCTGGCATCATCCAGAGCATTGATCAATCTTGATTAATTCAATCAATATATACCCATGCACCCTGACCCGACGCGCACTGACCTGCTCTCCGCCCGCGATACCTGCGAGATCCTCGGCATCAACCAGGCCACGCTGTATGCCTATGTCAGCCGGGGCCTGCTGGAATCGCGCCCCGGCCCGGACCACCGCAGCCGCCTGTATTCACGGCAGGACGTGGAACGGCTGGCGCAGCGCAAGCAGGCTGGGCGCGGCGCGGCACGCGGCGCTGCGCAGAGCCTGGATCGCGGCCTGCCGGTGTTGGAGACGCGGATTTCGTTGATCCGGCCCGACGGGCCGTACTACCGAGGCAAGTCCGCGATCGCTGCCGTGCACGACGGCGCCACCCTGGAAGACATCGCACGCCTGCTCTGGGATTGCGGCGAACAGGATCCGTTCGCCGTGGAAATCGATCCGCACTGGCCGGCGACGGTGGCGGCGATCGCTGGCGATGCACGCCTGCCACCGCTGGAGCGCGCCATGTCCGCGATCCCGCTGCTGGCGCTGGAAGTGCGCCACTCCTTCAATTCCGCGCCGCGCGTGCGCCACGAGATCGCGGCCACGTTGCTGCGGCACAACGCGGCGCTGCTGGTCTCGCAGGCTCCTTTCGCCGGACCGGTGCATCGTCTGCTTGCGCAGTGCTGGAGACCGGACGACGAAGTTTTCGCGGAATTGGTCCGCGCCGCACTGGTGGTCTGCGCCGATCACGAACTGAACGTCTCGGCCTTCGCCGCGCGCGTGGTCGCGTCCACCGGCGCGCATCTGCACGGCACGGTATGCAGCGGCTTGGCGGCGCTTTCGGGTCCACGTCACGGCGGCGCAACGGCGCGCGCGCATGCCCTGATCGCCGATGCGGGCGAGGCGCCGTCGGTGCGCGATTTCATCGCCACCCGCTGGCAGCGCGGCGACGACTTGCCGGGCTTCGGCCACGCGCTGTATCCGCACGGCGATCCGCGCGCCGCCGAGATCCTCGCCCGTCTCCGCGAAACGCAGACCGACTCGCCGATGATGTCGCGGCTGGAGGAAATCATCGCGGTCGCCGAGGAAATCAGCGGTCAACGCCCGAACATCGATCTCCTGCTGGCCTCGATCTGCCAGGTCCATGGATTGCCGGCCACGCCGGCGCTGGTGATGTTCGCCGCCGGACGCCTGGCCGGCTGGCTTGCGCATGCGCTTGAGCAACAGGCGCTGGGAAGGCTGATCCGTCCTCGCGCCAGTTACACAGGAGTGACTCCGTCGTTGGAGGAGTGAGTGAGGCTTTGCCGAGCCGCACCTCGCATATGCCTCGACGTTCTGCTTGTCGTCAGCGCTCCGTTCTCTATCGACCGTCATCCCGGCGAATGCCGGGACCCATCTTCGGCTGCTCGGACAATTCCGCAGCAGTTGGCAGCCCAGCGTTCGATTGAGACGGCGTTCGGCAAGTGCGTCCGATCTGAAGGATGGGTCCCGGCATTCGCCGGGATGACGACTTCAATAATGCACGTTCGTTGAGTTCAAATACCCATTTTTGAAGGCCATGCAACACGGCGACCCGCACCCGGCGCTGTCGTCGTGCGTTTCAGCTACCCACTTCCGGTCCGCGCAGCAGCGCCTTCCTGATCTCTTCCAGCGAGTTGGGATCGTCCAGCGTGGACAGGTCGCCGGGATCGGTGCCCTGCGCCAATGCCTGCAGCGAGCGTCGCAGCAATTTTCCCGAGCGCGTCTTGGGCAAGGCATTGACGATGTAAACGCGTGCCGGGCGCGCAACCGCGCCCAGGTCGTGCTCCACTGCACGACGCATGCCATGGGCGGCGGCAACACGCTCGTGCGGCTCTTCGGTATTTTTCCGCAAGGTGGCGAACACCACCGGCACTTGTCCCTTCAGTTCGTCGTAAACACCGATAACCGCCGCCTCGGCGACCCCGCCGTAGCCGGAAACGGATTCCTCGATCTCGCGCGTACCCAACCTATGCCCGGCTACGTTGATCACGTCGTCGGTGCGCCCCAGGATGAAGGTATAGCCGTCTTCGTCGCGGATCGCCCAATCCAGCGAGCTGTACAGCAATTCTTTGAAATGGCTGAAGTAGCTGCTGACGAAACGCGCGTCGTCGTTCCAGATCGTGGTCATGCAACCGGGCGGCAACGGCGGCTCGATCACCAGCACCCCTTTCTGATCGGCGGCGACTTCTATGCCGCTGCTCTCGTCGATGACCTTCATCTTATAGCCGAGATTGGCGAAACCAGGCGAACCGAATTTGACCGGTTTCATGTCCAATCCCGGCAGCAGCGTGATCGCCGGCCAGCCGGTTTCGGTCTGCCAGTAGTTGTCGATGATCGGCTTGCGCAGCGCGTCGTGGATCCAGTGCGCGGTGGGCTCGTCCAACGGCTCGCCGGCGAGAAACAGGTATTGCAGTTTCGAAAGATCGTGGTTGCGGATGAAGCTGGCGTCGTACTTCTTCAATACGCGGATAGCGGTAGGCGATGAGAACATCGTCCGCACCCCGTACTTTTCGCACAACGACCACCAGATGCCGGCATCGGGATTGAACGGTAATCCTTCGTAAAGCAATGAAGTCGCGCCGCCGATCAGCGGCCCGTAGACGTTGTAGGAATGCCCCACCGCCCAGCCGACATCGGAAGTAGAAAACATCGCTTGACCCGGTGCGACATCGAACACGGTGCGCATCGACAGCGCCAATGCCACCGCATACCCGCCCACGTCGCGCTGCACGCCCTTGGGCTTGCCGGTGGTGCCGGAGGTGTAGAGCAGGTAGCTGGGTTCATTGGACTCCAACCATTCCACCGGCACCTCGGCGTCGCCCACTTCGGCGCGCAGGGTGGCGTAGTCCACATCGCGCCCTTCCACTTTAGGCAGGGCCGCATCCAATCCGCGCGATACGATCAGAACCTTGGGCGGCGGCGCGGCCGATTCGGCGCAGGCTTGGTCCACCAGCGTCTTGTACGGGATCACCTTGCCTCCGCGCATGCCTGCGTCGGCGGCGATCAGCAGTTTCGGCGCGGCATCGTCGATGCGCAGCGCCAGGTTGTGCGCGGCGAACCCGCCGAACACCACCGAATGCACTGCGCCGATACGAGCGCAAGCCAGCATCGCGAACACCGCTTCGGCCATGTTGGGCATGTAGATGACCACCCGGTCGCCACGGCCCACTTCCAGTTTCCGCAGGATCGCGGCGAAGGCGTTCACTTCGCGGTACAACTCCGCATAAGTGATTTCGCGAGTGACGTTGGTTTCTGTGGAAATGGCGACCAGGGCCAACTGGTCCGCGCGCTCGGCCAGGTGACGATCGACCGCGTTGTAGCAGAGGTTAGTCTCGCCGCCGACGAACCACTTGCGGAACGGCGGATTGGAGTAGTCGAGTATTTTCTGCGGCGATTTGTGCCAGTGAATCGCCTTTGCTTCCTCCGCCCAGAAAAGCTCGGGTTGTTCGATCGACTGGCGGTAGACCTCTTCGTAGCGCATGCGAACCCCCAGAGCAATTCCGGTCCCCCAGCATAGTCCGAACGCTGGTCGTGAGCCGTCCGACCTTGGTCGCATGGCCCAACCCGTCGCGCAAGAGACCCGGTAAGTTTCCGGCTTGCTGATTTGCACCGCCCCGCAAGCGCAGCCTAAGCGAGCGGAAGCACACGCTCCGCTTGCGCCAGGCTGTCGTGCAGTTCGCGCACCTGTTCAACCACCGGGTCCACGCCGCCCCTGCCAAGCGAACGCATATAGCTGCAGGATGCGAAATTCGCCGCCAGGCGCTCGTATTCCGCCACCCACCGCTGACGGTCTGGCATGCGCTCCGGATTGATCGGCCACACGCCAGGGCGTGGCCGCAGATGCTGCGAGATGCCAATCCGCCAGGGCTTAGGGCTGACCCGCGCACGGAAGCAATGCTGGCGCACGCACATCAGCGCATAGATAGGATCAGTCTGGAGCGAGCTGAAGCAGGCTTCGACTTCAGGTTCGCGGGGATCGAAGGCGCGATGCATCGCCAGTAAGCGGAAACCGGCAGGCGTGCGGTATTGACGCAAGTTCCAATCCGGATGGCTTTCCACAAAGGCATCTATGCGCCGGTTTGCGCGACCTTCCACGCCACCTTCTTTCTTCAACTTGGCCTTCTGGATGCGTTTTACGTTCCAGCGGGCAACCATCCATCCGAGGACAAGGACGAGCAATCCGATCCCCCACCTTCCACTCCAGAAGCCAGCTGTAATCGCAGCGGCAAACAGCAGCCACCTGATCCAGCTGTCCAGACGAACGTCGATTCTTTCGTCAAAATCGATGTCCACAAACAGCGCATTCGGCGTGTTCAGGCACAAGGCGCCGTAGGAATTTCGCGTGATTACGCTGTCGCCGTGTCGGGCAATGACTTCTTCCCGGATAGGCAAGCCCTCGGCACCGTTGTAGGACTGCTTGTGTTCGCGACGCTGCAGTTTTTCGCCTGCCAGTATGCGATCGAATGCTTCGCGCACACGTGTATCGGCATGGATTTGCGCATCCTCCATGCTGCTATCGGACCATCCGAAACGACGGACGGTGATCTGCTTGCCGCGCGCACGATGTTGCAGCCGTGCTTCGGCCCAATACTGTGGAACGATCAAATCATTGCTCCTTGGTTCCCAACTGCGGGCGCGGCGAAACTCGTGAACGAAAAACGCCGGGGTTTGCCCGGCGTTTTATCTTGACGGAGCGGTCTAACTCAGCCCAGCAGATGCGCCACGCCGGCGCGCTCTTCTTCCAGTTCGGCCAGGGTCTTGTCCATGGCCGCGCGGCTGAAGGCGTCGATTTCCAGGCCTTCCACGCGGGTGTACTCGCCATTGGCGGTGATCACCGGCACGCCGTACATCACGCCTTCGGGAATGCCGTAGCTGCCATCGGACGGTACGCCCATGGTGACCCATTTGCCGTTGCTGCCCAGCACCCAATCATGGATGTGGTCGATGGCGGCGTTGGCGGCCGAAGCGGCCGACGACAGACCGCGCGCTTCGATGATCGCTGCGCCGCGCTTGCCCACCTGCGGGATGAACGCATCGCTATTCCAGGCCGCATCGTTGATCTTGTCCTTCAACGAAGCGCCATTGACGGTGGCGAAGCGATAGTCCGGATACATGGTCGGGCTGTGGTTACCCCACACGATCAGGTTCTCGATGTCGCCCACCGCAACGCCGGCCTTGTTGGCCAGCTGCGACAACGCGCGGTTGTGGTCCAGGCGCAACATCGCGGTGAAGTTCTTGGCGGGCAGGTCCGGCGCCGACTTCATGGCGATATAGGCGTTGGTGTTGGCCGGGTTGCCGACCACCAGCACCTTCACGTTGCGGCTGGCGACTTTGTTCAGCGCCGCGCCCTGAGCGGTGAAGATCTTGGCGTTCTCCAGCAACAGATCCTTGCGTTCCATGCCCGGGCCGCGCGGACGCGCGCCCACCAGCATGGCCACGTCGACGTCCTTGAACGCCACTTCCGGATCGTCGGTGCCGACCACGCCGGCCAGCAGTGGGAACGCGCAGTCTTCCAGCTCCATGATCACGCCCTTCAGCGCGGCCTGGGCCTTGTCGATCGGCAGCTCCAGCAACTGCAGGATCACCGGCTGGTCCTTGCCCAGCATTTCGCCGGAAGCGATGCGGAACAGCAAGGCGTAACCGATCTGGCCGGCGGCGCCGGTGACGGCAACTCGAACGGGGGTCTTCATGGTGCGAATCCTCAAAAATGTTGTGGCGGGCAACGGGCGCCCGGCGGGTTACTTCAACTCGGCGAAGAATTCCTGGATCCGCTGCATACCGGGCGCCAGTTGCGGCGTCGGGCAGGTGTAGCTGATCCGCAGCGCGCGCGGCTCGCCGAATGCCGAACCCGGCACGCAGGCCACGCCCTTGGCTTCCAGCAACGCGTTGCAGAAATCGATGTCGTTGCCGATCACTTTGCCGTCGTGCGATTTGCCGAAGGCGACGCTGATATCCGGAAACACGTAGAACGCACCCTGGGGACGCGGGCAGACCACGCCCGGTATTTCGGCGAGCGCGGCCATGACCAGGTCGCGCTTGCCCTGGAATTCCACGTTCTTGGCTTCGGTCACGTCCTGCGGGCCCGACAGCGCGGCGATCGCCGCGGCCGTGGTCACTTCGGGGATGTTGGTGATGTGGTTGGAATTGAGCGTGGTCACCGCCTGCGCGATGGCCTCGGGACCGGCCATGAAGCCGACGCGCCAGCCCGGCATGCCATAGGTCTTGGACAGCGAATCGACGAACACGGTGCGCTCGCGCAGTTCCGGGCGCGCCTGCACGAAGTTGTAGTACTCCAGCCCGTCGAACAGCATGCGGTTGTAGATGTCGTCGGTGATGATCCAGGTCTCCGGATACTTCACCAGCACTTCGGCCAGGGCGATGATTTCTTCCTTCGTGTAGACCATGCCGGTCGGGTTGGAAGGATTGTTGAACAGGAACACCTTCGGCTTTGTGGCCAGCGCGGCGTCGAGCTGGGCGACGGTCAGCTTGTAGTCCTGGCTGGCCGGGCACGGCAGTTCCAGGATCTTCGCGTTGACGATCTCGGCGATGTCGACGTAGGTGGTCCAGTACGGCGCCGGGAAGGCGATGGTGTCGCCCTCGTCCAGCAACGCTTCGGCCAGGCTGTAGAGCACATGCTTGGCGCCGATGCCGGTGGACAGATTCGCGCGGGTGTAACCGGTCAGCCCAAGGTCTTCCATGTGTTTGAGGAACGCATCCAGCAGCGCGTCGGCGCCGCGATTGGAACCGTACTGGCCCGAATCCTTGGCCAGCGCATCGCGCGCAGCCTGGTAGACGTGTTCGCCGGGCAGGAAATTGGGAACGCCGATAGAGAAACTGATGATGTCGCGACCGGCGGCCTTGAGCTTCTTGGCCTTTTCGGCGACCGCCATGATCGCGCTGGGCTTGGCGCGGCCCATGCGTCCTGCTAACTGGAGCATTGCGAAAACCTCGTGGGGTGAGGAACAGACTTGCTAGGGGCAGACTGGCTGCCGCGGACCGTTTATTGCGGCGCAAAATTTTAGCATGGCCCGCCAGTCGGTTTGCCGTTGCGGGAGGGGTCTAAAAACCCCTCCCGCCCCAGCCTGGCGCTTCAGGCACTCAGGTGGCGGTTCCACTCGGCCACGCGCTCGGCGTTGGCTGCCAGCACGGCGGAGGCGTCGCCCTCGATCTTCACCGAAGCGATGGCGTCGCCGCCGGCGACGCTGTCGACCACGTCCAGGCCTTCGATGACCTTGCCGAACACGGTGTGCTTGCCATCCAGCCACGGGGTCGGCACGTGGGTGATGAAGAACTGGCTGCCGTTGGTGTTGGGGCCGGCATTGGCCATGGACAGCACGCCGCGGTCGTGGCGCACGCCGTTGTTGGTTTCATCCTCGAAACGGTAGCCCGGGCCGCCGCGGCCGGAACCTTCCGGGCAGCCGCCCTGGATCATGAAATCGGGGATGACCCGGTGGAAGTTCAGGCCGTCGTAAAAGCCGCGCTGGGCCAGGTTGACGAAATTAGCCACCGTCAACGGGGCCTTGTCGGGATACAGCTCGATCTTGATGGGGCCGCGGGCGGTGTCGAAGGTGGCGGTCAGGGACATTGGGGACTCCGTGGTTGTAGGAATGAGGGGGATTTCGGATGAATTGGGGCGAATTTGCCGATCAAAACCGCCTGGGGCGGCCGGATTCGGCGGATTTAGATGCCTATCCGTGTCGATCTGGAGCTAAAGCGCAACCGTAACCCGCTATAATACGCGGCTTCCTTCCCTGCCCCGAGCGCGGCTCCAAAATCGCGCCTTTCGTCATGTCCATTCAGAACCTCCGCAATATCGCCATCGTCGCCCACGTCGACCACGGCAAGACCACCCTCGTCGACTGCCTGCTCAAGCAGTCGGGCACGTTCAGCGAACGCACGGTCACCACCGAGCGGATGATGGACAGCAACGACCAGGAAAAGGAACGTGGCATCACGATCCTGTCCAAGAACACCGCCATCAATTGGCAGGGCAACCGCATCAATATCGTCGACACCCCCGGACACGCCGACTTCGGCGGCGAAGTGGAGCGCGTGCTGTCGATGGTGGATTCGGTGCTGATCCTGGTCGACGCGATGGACGGCCCGATGCCGCAGACCCGCTTCGTCACCCAGAAGGCGTTCGCGATGGGCTTCAAGCCGATCGTGGTGGTCAACAAGATCGACCGTCCGGGCGCGCGTCCGGACTGGGTGATCGACCAGGTGTTCGACCTGTTCGACAAGCTTGGCGCGACCAACGAGCAGCTCGACTTCCCGATCGTCTACGCCTCGGCGCTGCATGGTTACGCCAGCCTGGACGACGCCGCCCGCGAAGGCGACATGACCCCGCTGTACGAAGCGATCATGAAGCACGTTTCGCCGCCGGACGTGGATCGCGAAGGTCCGTTCCAGATGCGCATCAGCCAGTTGGACTACAACAACTTCGTCGGCCTGATCGGCGTCGGCCGCATCCAGCGCGGCAAGGTCCGCACCAACATGCCGGTCAGCGTGATCGACCGCCACGGCAAGAAGCGCCAGGGCAAGGTGCTGCAGGTGCTCGGCTTCATGGGCCTTGAGCGCATCGAAGTGGAGGAAGCCGAAGCGGGCGACATCGTCGCCATCTCCGGCGTGGCCGACCTCAGCATCTCCGACACCCTGTGCGCGCTGGATACGCCGGAAGCGCTGCCGGCGCTGACCGTCGACGAGCCGACCATCTCGATGACCTTCCAGGTCAACAATTCGCCGTTCGCCGGCAGCAAGGAACACAGCGGCGGCAAGTTCATCACCAGCCGCCAGATCCGCGAGCGCCTGGAACGCGAGACCCTGCACAACGTGGCGCTGAAGGTCGAGGAAGGTTCCGATCCGGACAAGTTCCTGGTTTCGGGCCGCGGCGAGCTGCACCTGTCGGTACTGATCGAAACCATGCGCCGCGAAGGTTTCGAACTGGCCGTGTCGCGTCCGGAAGTCATCATCAAGGAAATCGACGGTAAGCAGATGGAGCCGGTCGAGCAGCTGGTGGTCGACATCGAAGAACAGCACCAGGGCGGCGTCATGGAAAAGCTGGGCATCCGCAAGGGCCAGCTGAAGAACATGGAGTCCGACGGCAAGGGGCGCGTGCGCCTGGATTACATGATCCCGGCCCGCGGCCTGATCGGGTTCCAGAACGAATTCCGCACCCTGACCCAGGGCTCGGGTTTGCTGTTCCATGTATTCGACCACTACGGCCCGAAGGAACAGGGCGCCATCGCCAAGCGCCAGAACGGCGTGATGATCGCCAATGCGCCCGGCGCCACCCCGGCCTACTCGCTCGGACCGCTGGAAGAGCGCGGCAAGCTGTTCGCAGCCGAAGGCGACAACGTCTACGAAGGCCAGCTGATCGGCATCCATTCCAAGGACAACGACCTGACCGTCAACGCCATCAAGACCAAGCCGCTGACCAACATGCGCGCTTCGGGCAAGGACGACGCCATCAAGCTGACGCCGGCGATCAAGTACACGCTGGAACAGGCGCTGGACTTCATCGAGGACGACGAGCTGGTCGAAGTCACCCCGAAGGAAATCCGCCTGCGCAAGAAGTTCCTCAGCGAAAGCGACCGCAAGCGCGCCTCACGCGCCGCCTGATCGATCTCGCTGGATCAGCACGTCGTAGCGACGGTGACGGAAACGCCTTACAACCCGGCCCCGCAAGCGCATCCGGGTCTGCATGTGCTGGCCCTGTTCGAGGGCCTTAAGGGTCTGCTGGCCCTGATTGCGGCCGCCAGCCTGGAAGTGCTGGGGCCGCAGCCGTTGCGGCACCTGATCGCCGTACTGATCGCCAAATTCAACCTCAATCCGGTTCATGGCACCCTGCCCTCGCTGCTGGACGCCATCAACCCCGGCGCCGTGCATC
This sequence comes from Pseudoxanthomonas sacheonensis, assembly GCF_031455975.1. Lineage (GTDB taxonomy): Bacteria > Pseudomonadota > Gammaproteobacteria > Xanthomonadales > Xanthomonadaceae > Pseudoxanthomonas_A > Pseudoxanthomonas_A sacheonensis_A. The sequence continues at coordinate 470,752 of NZ_JAVDTT010000003.1, forward strand.
TGGCGGTGGCGGTGGTGTCGCTTTATGCCGTCTGGCGCCTGATCGAAGCCTGGGGCTTGTGGCGGGCCAAGGCTTGGGCGTCCTGGCTTGGCTGCGTGGGCACCGCAGCCTACCTGCCGCTGGACGTGTACGCGCTGTACCGCCACCACGGCTGGCACACCTGGACGGTGCTGGTGCTCAACCTGATCGTGGTGGCGGTGCTGGCACGCGACCTGGTCAAGCGGCATGCGTCCGCAAGCTAGGGCCTGTTAACGCTATTGGGAGGGTCACGCCGCCGCTGAGTGCGCGTGGGGCAAGGAGGAATGAGGAAGTGTATGTCGATACACGACCGAATGAGGACGCCGCCCCGCGTGCACTCAGCGGTGGCCCTGCGGGTTGCTTGTCCCAGGCCGCCAGACGCCCGCGCGCGGCTTGAACAGGCGGCCAGCCTGTCGCGGCACCACGCACGAACGCCTGGCGGCCTGGGACAAGCAACGTGACCCTCCCAATAGCGTTAACAGGCCCTGGATTGCGCGTTCCGCGGACGCTGAGTAGCCTGTCCTGCGCAGCTCCTTGCAAGGGTGGAACTCAATGCGGCGCATACCGTTTTTGCTGGCCTTCATGCTTGCGCTTGGCGCATGCGATTCCAAGGCGCCTGACGGCGTTCCGCCGGCGGGGACCGAACCGACCGATTTCATCTTCGCCGAAATCGACATCAACGACCTGCAGACCCGCATGCAGAGAGGCGAACTGGACAGCCGCACGCTGACCCAGGCCTACCTGGACCGCATCGCCGCCATCGACAAGGCCGGGCCGACCCTCAATGCGGTGATGGAGATCAACCCCGACGCGCTGAAGGAAGCCGCCCTACGCGATGTCGAACGCAAGACCAATTCCGTTCGCGGACCTCTGCACGGCATCCCGATCCTGCTCAAGGACAACATCGGCGCCACGCCCATGGCCAACTCCGCCGGCTCGCTGGCGCTGAAGGATTTCCGCCCCGCGAACGACGCTTTCCTGGTGCGGAGGCTTCGCGAAGCGGGCGCTGTGATTCTAGGCAAGACCAACCTTAGCGAGTGGGCCAATTTCCGTTCCACCCGCTCCACTTCCGGCTGGAGCGCCCGTGGCGGGCAGACACGGAGTCCTTATGCCTTGGATCGTAATCCCTGCGGTTCCAGCTCCGGCAGCGCGGTGGCGGTGTCGGCGAATCTTGTGGTGGCGGCGATCGGCACCGAGACCGACGGCAGCATCATCTGCCCCGCTGCGATGAACGGGCTGGTGGGATTGAAACCCACCGTTGGCCTGGTGAGCCGCGAGGGCATCATCCCCATTTCTTTCAGCCAGGACACCGCGGGACCGATGACCCGCAACGTCTCCGACGCCGCCTATCTGCTGACCGTACTGGCCGGTCGCGACAACGCCGACCCGGCGACCGCCAATACCGCCTGGAACACCACCCTGGACTACCACTCGCATTTGAAGGCGGACGGATTGAAAGGCGCGCGCATCGGCGTGATGCGCAGCAAGCTGTCGATCCATCCAGACGCCGCCGCCGCGATGGAAGTGGCGATCAGCACCATGCGCGAAGCCGGCGCCACCGTCGTTGATGCCGAGATTCCGACCGATGACCAATGGTCGGACGACGAAAACACGCTGTTGCTGTACGAATTCAAGGCCGGCCTGGAACGCTACCTGCAGAAACAAAATGCGCCGCTGAAGACCCTGTCGCAGTTGATCGGCTACAACCAGCAATATCCCACTTCGGAAATGCCGTTCTTCGGACAAGAGCTGTTCGAACAGGCCAACGCCAAGGGCGGGCTGGGCGAGATGGAATACATCAGCGCCAGATCGCGCGCACGCCGCCTCGCCGGCCCCGAAGGCATCGACGCCGCACTCAAGGCGCAACAGCTGGATGCATTGATCGCCCCCGCCACCGGCCCTGCCTGGGTGACCGACCCGCTGACCGGCGACCACTTCCCCGGCGCCGGTTACGGCGCAGCGGCCGTGGCCGGTTATCCCAGCCTGACCATTCCGATGGGCAGCAGCAATGGATTGCCATTGGGTATCGTCTTCATGGGCGCCGCCTGGAGCGAACCGCGGCTGATCGAACTGGGCTACGCCTACGAGCAACTCACGCGTGCGCGCATGCCGCCGCAGTACTTGCCCAGCCTGACGAGCTCCGCCGCCCGCAAATCCGCGCGCTGACCCAACAGCGACGATCCGCCTCCGTCCTCCTCCCTCAGAAGGGCAACGAGCTCGCGTGCGAATCTATCGCGCCGCGGGCGCAGCCAGCTGGTTCTGCTTGCGCACGATCGACATCGCGATCTCCAGCGACTGCTCGTAGTTCAGACGCGGATCCACGGTGGAGCGGTAGGCGCGTTCAAGATCGATGTCGGTGAGTTCGCGCGCGCCGCCGGTGCATTCGGTCACATCCTCGCCAGTGAGCTCCAGGTGCACGCCGCCCAGACGCGTGCCTGCGGCCGCATGCAGATCGAACGACTGCTCCACTTCGCCACGGATATTGTCGAAGCGGCGCGTCTTGTAACCATTCGACGTGCTTTCGGTATTGCCGTGCATCGGATCGCACACCCACAACACACGACGGCCGTCGCGGCGCACCGCATCCAGCAGCGGCGGCAGCTTTTCGACGATCTGCGCGGCCCCCATGCGATGGATGAAGGTCAGGCGTCCCGGCTCGTCTTCCGGATTGAGGATGTCGATCAGGCGCAACAGCTGGTCCGGATTCACCGAAGGCCCGACCTTCAACGCGATCGGGTTGCGCACGCCGCGCAGGTATTCCACGTGCGCGCCATCGACCGCCGCGGTGCGCATGCCGATCCACGGGTAATGCGTGCTCAGGTTGAACCAGCCCCACTGGCGCGGCACTTCGCGGGTCAGCGCTTCTTCGTACGGCAGCAACAGCGCTTCGTGCGAAGTGTAGAAATCGATGCGGTTGAGGTTGTGCACTTCCGAACCGGCCAGCGTTTCCATGAAACGCACCGCATCGCCGATCGAAGTCGCCATCTGCTGGTATTCGTTGGCGTTGGGCGAATAGCCCACCCAGTTGAGGTTCCAGTATTCGGGGTGATGCAGGTCGGCGAAACCGCCGTCGATCAGTGCGCGCACGAAATTCATGGTCATCGCCGAGCGCGCATGCGCCTTGATCATGCGGCGCGGGTCGGGGATGCGCGCTTCGGCGGTGAATTCGGGCTGGTTGACCAGATCGCCGCGGTAGCTGGGCAGAGTCACGCCATCGCGGGTTTCGGTATCGGTCGAACGCGGCTTGGCGTACTGGCCGGCGAAGCGGCCCACGCGCACCACCGGCAACCGCAGGCCGTGCACCAGCACCAGGCTCATCTGCAGAAGAACCTTGAGGCGGTTGGAAATCAGGCCGGATTCGCAGTCGCTGAAACTCTCCGCGCAATCGCCGCCCTGCAACAGGAAGCGCTTGCCTTCCTGCGCCTCGGCCAGCTGCTTCTTCAGCGCGAAGATTTCCCAAGAGGTCACCAGCGGCGGCAGCTGGCGCAGTTCGCCCAGTGCCGACTCCAACGCCTCCGCGTCCGGATACGTGGGCATCTGCACCGCCGTGCGCGAACGCCAGGTGGCGGGCGCCCAGTCGGTGGGAAGATTCACGGCACGGAGATTGCGGTCGGTATTGCTCATGGTGTTGCTACTCATGGTGATGCCCTCAGCGGATCACCATGTTGCCAGATTGATGCGCCGCGTCAAAATGTCGTTACGCTTGCAACTTACGCCGGCGGAATGCGGCAAACAATGCCCAAGCGAGCAAGGCCAGGAACCAGGCAAGACTCCATTCAGGCATCGACAAGCCCAGGAAGGTCCAGTCGACCACCGCGCACTCGCCCGACCCGGTGAACACCTTGCGCAGCACATCGGCGAAAGGGAACGCTTCCATCATGTACGCCAGGTCCGGGCCGCAGGCAGGGACCTTGTCGGCGGGCAGATGCTGCAGCCAAACATGGCGGCCGGCCACCGCCAAGCCCAGGGCTGAGGCCACCAGAGCCAGACCGCCATACGCGCCACGACCGCCGACGCCCTTAGGCGAGTGCAAGCCGCCGATCAGGAACACCACCGCCAGCAGCAAGAATGCCCCGCGTTGGAATGTGCACAACGGACATGGATTCAGGCCCAACTGGTACTGGGAGTAGAAAGCGAATCCCAGCAGCGCCACACAGAGGGCGAACCCTGTCAGGAATTGGGCGCGGAACGACCAGCGGAATGGGTTCATGACAAGCCTGCTCAAAAACGATGGCGGCCATTATCTCTGCGCAAGCCCGCATCGTCACATGCCACAAGTGCCGGTTGGCCGGCTAACCCATGCCGACGGCCGGAAAAACAAAACCCCGGCTAGGCCGGGGTCTGTGTATCGCTTGCTGCAGGCTTGGATTACTCAGCCGACAGTGCCGCCGCTTCCGGACGGTCCAGCAGTTCGACGTAGGCCATCGGCGCATTGTCGCCAGCGCGGAAACCGCACTTGAGGATGCGCAAGTAGCCGCCCGGACGCGACTGGTAGCGCGGGCCCAGGGTGGTGAACAACGTACCGACCGCTTCCTTGTCGCGCAGACGCGCGAAGGCAAGGCGGCGGTTGGCGACGCCATCGATCTTGCCGAGGGTGATCAGCGGTTCCGCGACGCGGCGCAGTTCCTTGGCCTTCGGCAGGGTGGTGCGGATCAGGCCGTGCTTGATCAGCGAGGCGGCCATGTTGCTGAACATCGCCTGGCGATGGGCGCTGGTGCGGCTGAATTTGCGGCCGGCTTTCTGGTGGCGCATGGTCTTGATTCCTAGTGAATGTTGATGCTGTTGGAGTTCGCTGTCGCCATCATGGCGTTGGTACTTGGACTGCGGATGGCCCGAGCCCGTTCGTCCTGATCGGGCATCGCCGCGCACCTTCAGGCGCGTCGGCGTTGTGTTGCGTGCTTAATGTTGCATGTTCAACGGGAAACCCGCAGTCGCTGCGGGTTTCCTTTACGACTTGATCAGCCGAGCATGCCGTGCTGGGAAACGCCGGCCGGCGGCCAGTTTTCCAACTTCATGCCGAGCGAAAGGCCGCGCTGGGCGAGGACTTCCTTGATCTCGGTCAACGACTTCTTGCCGAGGTTCGGAGTCTTCAGCAGCTCGACTTCGGTTTTCTGGATCAGATCGCCGATGTAGTAGATGCTCTCGGCCTTGAGGCAGTTGGCCGAACGTACGGTCAGTTCCAGGTCGTCGATCGGACGCAGCAGCACCGGGTCCACGCCGCTGGCTGCCGGCTTGGCGGCGCCACGATCGCGGTGGGTGAAGTCGCCGAACACCGACAGCTGATCGCTAAGGATGTCGGCGGCGGTGCGCACGGCTTCCTCGGCGTCGATGGTGCCGTTGGTTTCGATTTCCAGAACCAGCTTGTCCAGGTCGGTACGCTGCTCGACGCGTGCGGCTTCCACCGCATAAGCGACGCGGCGGACCGGCGAGAACGAAGCGTCCAGCATCAGACGGCCGATGGCACGGGTTTCTTCGTCCGGACGGCGACGGGCAGCGGCCGGCTGGTAGCCGAAACCGCGCTCGATCTTCAGGCGCATATTGATCGCCGTGTCCTTGGTCAGATTGCAGATGACCAATTCCGGATTCAGGATCTCGACGTTGTGGTCGGTCTTGATATCGGCTGCGGTAACGACGCCCGGGCCCTGCTTGGCGAGGGTCAGGGTGGAGCTGTCGCCGGTGTGGATGCGGATAGCGACGTCTTTCAGGTTCAACAGGACTTCAAGCACGTCTTCCTGCAGGCCTTCGATGGTGCTGTATTCGTGCAGAACGCCGTCGATCTCGACTTCCGTGATGGCGAAGCCGGGGATGGACGAGAGCAGCACGCGACGCAGCGCATTGCCCAGGGTGTGGCCGTAGCCGCGTTCCAGCGGCTCGATCACTACTTTGGCGCGATTGTCGCCAAGGCGTTCGATTTGCGGGCCGCGGGGGCGCAGCACCTGCTGTGTGGTAACCGTCATGTTGCTTGGTCTCCTGCAAATCCCCGGCTGATCCGGGGATTCGTGATGGGATTACTTCGAGTACAACTCGACGATCAGCGCTTCGTTGATGTCGGCAGGCAGATCTGCACGATCCGGCACGGCCTTGAACACGCCGCTGAACTTCTTCGAGTCCACTTCAACCCACGAGGGGCTGAGATCCATCTGCGCCGAAACGGTCAGGGATTCCTGCACGCGCAGCTGTTTCTGGGCTTTCTCGGACAGTTCGATCGCGTCGCCGGCCTTGATCTGGTAGGACGGCAGATTGACCGACTTGCCGTTGACCAGCACGCCACGATGCGACACCAACTGGCGCGCGGACGGGCGGGTGATGGCGAAGCCCATGCGGTAGACGACGTTGTCCAGACGGGTTTCCAGCAACTGCAGCAGGTTCTCGCCGGTGTTGCCCTTCTTGGTCGAGGCCTTCTTGTAGTAGTTGCGGAACTGACGCTCCAGCAGGCCGTAGATACGCTTGACCTTCTGCTTTTCGCGCAGCTGGGTGGCGTAGTCGGACAGCTTGCCCTTACGGGCGGTAGCGCCGTGCTGGCCGGGCTTCTGCTCCAGCTTGCACTTGGAATCCAGCGCGCGCGCCGGGCTTTTAAGGGAAAGATCGGCGCCTTCGCGGCGGGCGAGCTTACAGGTAGGACCAATATAACGAGCCATTTCTCTTCAGCTCCTCAGACGCGACGCTTTTTGGGCGGGCGGCAACCGTTATGCGGGATAGGCGTAACGTCGATGATGTTGGTGATTTTGTAACCAACGTTGTTGAGCGAACGCACCGCGGACTCGCGGCCCGGGCCGGGGCCCTTGATGCGTACTTCCAACGACTTCAGACCGTAGTCCAGTGCGGCACGGCCGGCCTTTTCGGCGGCGACCTGTGCGGCGAACGGCGTGGACTTGCGGGAACCGCGGAAACCCGCGCCGCCCGAAGTGGCCCACGACAGCGCATTGCCCTGGCGATCGGTGATGGTGACGATGGTGTTGTTGAAAGAAGCGTGGACGTGGGCGACGCCGTCGGTGACGACGCGCTTGATCTTCTTCTTTACTTTTGCTGCTGCTGGTTTGGCCATGATTCGCGCCCCTTACTTCTTGATGGCTTTGCGCGGACCCTTACGGGTGCGTGCATTGGTACGGGTGCGCTGGCCACGCAGCGGCAAGCCACGGCGATGGCGCAGGCCGCGGTAGCAGCCCAGGTCCATCAGGCGCTTGATCGCCATACCCACTTCGCGACGGAGGTCGCCTTCGACGATGAACTTGCCGATTTCGGCGCGCAGGCGCTCGACTTCCGGCTCGGACAGGTCACGGATCTTGGTGGTGGAAGTGACGCCTGCGGTTTCGCAGACCTTCTTCGACCGGGTACGGCCAATGCCGTAAATGCTCTGCAACCCGACCCAGACGTGCTTCTGGGCAGGCAGGTTGACACCTGCGATACGCGCCATGACGCGATTCTCCAACTGTGTTTGATGGCCCGATTGCAGGCAAATCCGTGAGGATTCAGTGCAAGCCGGCGGAGTGAACTACGAATTTTAACAAGATCTCGGGTTTCTGGGAAGCCCTGGCAAGCCGAAGCTTGCCGGGACCACGGCATGGGGAGTGTGCCCATGCTCCGGCGCCGGAATCTGCCTGGTGCGGGTCGCTTCCAGCTTTCGCCTTCTTCGTCCCGTCCCGCCCCGCGCTACTCTTGCGCAGGGACCGGCTGATTCTCACCTGCGCACGAGATCGCTGCACAGGCCGCCCATCTAAGTTGTGGCTGGCCGCAGGCGTAACGCCATGCGGGCCGGCCTGGGTATCGCCTCAGCCCCGCGCCAAACCGCCGCGCGAGCCGCCTTTCAGGTTCGCCTTCTTCAACAGGCTTTCGTACTGGTGCGACATCAGATGCGCCTGGACCTGGGCGATGAAATCCATCACCACCACCACCACGATCAGCAGCGAGGTGCCGCCAAAGTAGAACGAGGTGCCCAGTTGGGTACGCATGATTTCCGGCAGCAGACAGACCGCGACCAGATACAGCGAACCCACCGCGGTCAGACGGGTCAGGACCGCATCCACGTAATCGGCGGTCGCCTTGCCTGGGCGGATGCCCGGGATCAGCGCGCCCGACTTCTTCAGGTTGTCGGCCGTTTCCTGCGAATTGAACACCAGCGCCGTATAGAAGAACGCGAAGCCGATGATCATCGCCGCGAACACGATCATGTGCAGCGGTTCGCCCGGCGCCAGCGCCTGGGAGATGCGCTGCAGCCACACGGTCGAGGAGGACTGGCCGGACCACAGCGCCAGCGTGGCCGGGAAGGCCAGAATGCTGGAAGCGAAGATCGGCGGGATCACACCGGCCATGTTGAGCTTGAGCGGCAGGAACGAGGTCTGGTTCATGTACGCATTGCGTCCGCCCTGGCGGCGCGCGTAATTGACCGTGATCCGTCGTTGTCCACGCTCCACGAACACCACGAAGTAGGTGAACGCAGCGACGGTCAGCGCAATCAGGATCAAGGCGATGGCGCTGATGGTGCCGTTGCGGAAACCCTCGATCGTGTTGATCACCGCCACCGGCAAGCCGGCCACGATGCCCGCGAAGATGATCAGCGATACGCCGTTGCCGACGCCGCGCTCGGTCACCTGCTCGCCCACCCACATCAGGAAGATGGTGCCCGCGGTCAATGCCACCACGGCGGTCAGCACGAAACCCATGCCCGGGCTGTACACCACCGGCATGCCGCCCGGCGCGACCTGGTTCTGCAGGGCCCCCGCGATACTGCCGCCCTGCACCACCGCCAGCAACACCGCGCCCATGCGCGAATACTGGGTGATCTTGCGGCGGCCGGATTCGCCTTCCTTCTGCATCGCTTTCAGCGACGGAAAGATGTGCACAGCCAGCTGGAACACGATGGACGCCGAGATATAAGGCATCACGTTAAGCGCGAAGATGCTGAAACGGTGCAAGGCGCCGCCCGAGAACATGTTGAACATGTCCACGATGCCGCCGCCCTGCGCCTGCATCATCGCCAGCATCGCATCGGGGTTCACGCCGGGAACCGGAATGAAGCAACCGATGCGGTAGACGATCAGCGCACCGACCACGAACAGCAGACGCTGGCGCAGTTCAGTGAACTTGCCCAACCCGCCTACGCCGCCTGCGTTGCCTTGCGCCATTCTGCGATTACTCCTGCACGCTGCCGCCGGCGGCTTCGATAGCCGCCTTGGCACCGGCCGTGGCGGTGATGCCCTTGAGCACGAACTTCTTGGTCAGGTCGCCCTTCTTGACGATCTTGGCGCGCTTGGCCGAGGTCGGCACCAGCTTGGCGGCACGCAGGGCGGCGAAATCGATCTCGCCGGCCTCGAGCTTGTCCAACTGGTAGGACAGCACTTCGGCGCAGTCCAGCTTCAGCTTGGAGCGGAAACCGACCTTCGGCAGGCGCTTGATCAGGGGCATCTGGCCGCCTTCGAACTTGGCCTTGATCTTGCCCTTGCCCGAACGCGCGAACGAACCCTTGTGGCCGCGGCCGCAGGTCTTGCCCAGGCCGGAGCCGATACCGCGGCCGACGCGCTTGCGGTCGGTGCGGGCGCCTTCGCCAGGCTTGAGTGTATTGAGATGCATATCGATTACTCCTCGACGCGCACGAGGTAGTGAACCTTATTGATCAGGCCGCGTACCTGCGGGCTGTCCTTCAGTTCACGCACATCGTTGAGCTTGTTCAGGCCCAGCGCCTTCACCGACAAACGGTGGATGCCCTGGGAACCACGCAGGCCGCGCACCAGGCGGACCTTGACCGTACCGGTCTTGTTGGACTCACTTGCCATAATTGAGTTCCTCGATTTTCTTGCCGCGCTTGGCCGCGATGCGGGCCGGCGACTGCATGTCGCCCAGACCCTTCAGCGTGGCGCGCACCAGGTTGATCGGGTTGCGCGAGCCGACGGCCTTGGCCAGCACGTTCTTCACGCCCACCGCTTCCAGCACGGCGCGCATGGCGCCGCCAGCGATCACGCCGGTACCTTCGGAGGCCGGCTGCATGTACACGCGCGCCGCGCCGTGGCCGGCCTTGACCGGGTGCCACAAGGTGCCGTTGTTCAGGTCGACGTTGAGCATGCCCTTGCGCGCATATTCCATCGACTTCTGGATGGCGACCGGCACTTCGCGCGCCTTGCCGTAACCGAAACCGATCTTGCCGTTGCCGTCGCCCACCACCGTCAACGCGGTGAAGGTGAACTGGCGACCGCCCTTGACCGTCTTGCTGACGCGGTTGACCGCGACCAGCTTCTCGATCATGCCGTCGTCTACTTTCTCTTCGCGGTTGCGGTCGCGATCACGACCCCGCGGTGCACGTTCTTCAGCCATTTCCAGATTCCTTGATTAAGTAAGTGATTACGGCTGAGCCGCTTATAGTTGTGGAATGTTGCGGTGAACCGCAGCCGCGAACAGAAGTCGCGGTGCGTCCGGCAGAATCCCCTGACGGCGGGTTAAAGCGTGGGGACGGGCCCCACCTGTTTCAATATGCGTGCGTCAATCAGAACTGCAGACCGGCTTCGCGGGCCGCATCGGCCAGGGCCTTGATGCGGCCGTGGTAGCGGTAGCCGGAACGGTCGAAGGCGATCTTCAGGATGCCGGCGGCCACGGCGCGCTCGGCGATGACCTTGCCCACGCGGGCGGCGGCGTCGCTGTTCTTGCCGTTCTTCAGGCCTTCTTTCACATCGGCCTGCAGCGTGTTGGCGGCGGCGATGACCTTGGAGCCGTCGGCGCTGAACAGCTGCGCGTACAAGTGCTGGCCAGTGCGCAGCACCGACAGGCGGGGCACGCCGAGCACACGGATGTGGGCGCGGGTGCTCTTGGCGCGACGGAGACGGGCGGTGTTCTTGATGCTCATGATCTTGATCCTTGGGAAGCGGATAGGCCTTAGGCCTTCTTGGCTTCCTTGCGAATGATGACTTCGTCGGAGTACTTCACGCCCTTGCCCTTGTAAGGCTCCGGCGGACGGAAACCGCGAATCTTGGCGGCCACTTCACCGACGCGCTGCTTGTCCGAGCCCTGCACCAGGATTTCGGTCTGGGTGGGGGTGGAAATGGTGATGCCTTCGGGGGTCTTGAACAGCACCGGGTGCGAAAAACCCAGCGACAAGTTCAGATCCTTGCCAGCCATGGCGGCGCGGTAACCGACGCCCACCAGCTCAAGCTTGCGCTCGAAGCCTTCCGAAACGCCCTTGACCATGTTGGCCAGGATCGCGCGGATGGTGCCGGTGATCGCGTCATCGGCAGGAGTGGTCGGCGACAGGTTGAGGCTGCCGTCTTCCACTTTGATCTCGACGCCCGACGGCTTGATCAGCGACAGCGTGCCCTTCGGGCCCTTGACGCTCAGCGTGTCGGTCTGGTTGTTGAATTCGACGCCCTTGGGCAGGGTGATCGGCAGTTTGGCTACACGGGACATACGTTTACTCCCTTAAGCCACGAAGCACAGGACTTCACCGCCGACGCCATGCTGGCGCGCCTGCGAGTCGGTCATGATGCCCTTGGAGGTGGAAATGATGGCGACGCCCAGGCCGTCGAGCACCTTGGGCAGGTCGGCCTTGCCGCTGTACTTGCGCAGGCCCGAACGCGAAACGCGGGTCAGGCGCTCGATCACCGGCTTGCCTTCGAAGTACTTCAGCACGATCTCAAGCTGCGGCTTGTTGTCGACGGTGTTGACGCGCGAATCGGCGATATAGCCTTCGGCCTTCAGCACGCCGGCGATGGCGACCTTGATGTTGGAGGACGGCATCTTCACCGTCGGCTTGCCTACAGCGGCCGCATTCTTGATGCGGACCAGCATGTCGGCGATGGGATCAGTCATGCTCATTGCGTATTACCCTTTGAGTAGCACCGATATCCGCTTTCGCGAAAATCTTAGGTTGGTTGAATTTTACCAGCTGGCCTTGCGCAGGCCGGGAACGTCGCCGTTCATTGTCGCCTTGCGCAGCATGTTGCGGCCCAGGCCGAACTTGCTGTAGACGCCGCGCGAGCGGCCGGACAGTGCGCAACGGTTGCGTTCGCGGCTCGGCGACGAATCGCGCGGCAGCTTCTGCAGCTTGGTCACGGCTTCCATCTTTTCTTCGTACGACGCGCTCTGGCTGGAGATGGTCTTCTTCAGCGCTTCGCGCTTGGCGGCGTACTTCTTGGACAGTTTGGCCCGCTTCAGATCGCGGTTAACCATTGAGGTCTTTGCCATTGCTCAGGTTTCCTTGCGAATCAGTTGCGGAACGGGAATTTGAAAGCTTCGAGCAGCGCCTTTGCTTCGGCGTCGGTCTTGGCGGTGGTGGTGATGGCGATATCCATGCCGCGGATCGCGTCGACCTGGTCGAAGTCGATTTCCGGAAAGATGATCTGTTCCTTCACGCCCATGTTGTAGTTGCCACGGCCGTCGAACGAGCGGCCGGACACGCCGCGGAAGTCGCGCACGCGCGGCAGCGAGACGTTGACCAGGCGATCGAAGAATTCGTACATCCGCGCGCGGCGCAGGGTGACCTTGCAACCGATCGGCCAGCCGTCGCGGATCTTGAACGACGCCACCGAAACGCGCGACTTGGTCGTGATCGGCTTCTGGCCGGTGATCTTGGCCAGGTCGGCGACCGCGTTTTCCAGGATCTTCTTATTGGTCGCGGCTTCGCCCACGCCCATATTGATGGTGATCTTGGTGATCTTCGGCACTTCCATCGGATTGGAGTAGCCGAATTTCTCGGTCAGGCTGGGAACAACCTGTTCCTTGTAGAACTTTTCGAGACGGGTGGTCATGACTTCATTCCTTAGGCGTCGAGCGCCTCACCGCTGGAGCGGAACACACGCAATTTGCGTCCATCCTCCAGCACCTTGAAACCGATACGCTCGCCCTTGCCGGAAGCCGGGTTGAACAGCGCGATATTGGAGATGTGCATCGAAGCTTCACGCTCGACCACGCCGCCGGCGACACCCGCCTGCGGATTCGGCTTGGTGTGGCGCTTGATGATATTGACGTTGGACACGATCACGCGATCGCCGTCCACACGCACTACGTCACCACGCTTGCCCTTGTCCTTGCCGGCGATGACGACCACCTGGTCGCCCTTCTTGATACGGTTCATATATATGTCCTCGGCTCAGAGCACTTCAGGCGCGAGCGAAACAATCTTCATGAACTTCTCGGAACGCAGCTCGCGGGTCACTGGCCCGAAGATGCGGGTACCGATCGGTTCCTGCTTGTTGTTGAGCAATACGGCGGCGTTGCCGTCGAAGCGGATCAGCGAACCATCGGGACGGCGCACACCCTTGCGGGTACGTACCACGACGGCGTCGTAGACTTCGCCTTTCTTGACTTTGCCACGCGGGATGGCGTCCTTGACGGTCACCTTGATGATGTCGCCAATGTGCGCGTAGCGGCGCTTGGAGCCGCCCAGCACTTTGATACACATCAGTTCCTTGGCGCCGGAGTTGTCGGCCGCGTCAAGGTAGCTCTGCATCTGGATCATGATTCAGGTTTCCTTGTTAGACGGCCGCACGGGTGACGATTTCCACCACGCGCCAGTTCTTGGTCTTGGACAGCGGGGCGATTTCGACCACGCGCACCACGTCGCCTTCGTTGCAGGCGTTGTCGGCGTCGTGGGCGTGCAGCTTGCTGGAACGGCGGATGTACTTGCCATACAGCGCATGCTTGACCTGACGCTCCACCAGCACGGTGACGGTCTTGTCCATCTTGTTGCTCACGACACGGCCTTCGACCGTGCGCTGCGATTTTTCTTTGTTGTCGCTCATCACGGCGGTCCTTACTTCTTGCTGCCGAGCAGGGTCTTGACGCGAGCGATCTCGCGACGAACCCGCCGGGTTTCATGGGTCTTAGGCAGCTGACCGGTGACCTGTTGCATGCGCAGGGAGAACTGCTCCTTGCGCAGGTCGGTCAGATGTTCGTTCAGCTGGTCGGCCGACTTCTCACGGAGTTGTTTGAGTTCCATTAGCGCACCGTCCGGGTAACGAAAGTGGTGGTCACGGACAGCTTGGCCGCAGCCAGGCGGAACGCCTCGCGTGCGATTTCTTCGGTGACGCCTTCGATTTCATAAATCATGCGGCCCGGCTGGATCTGCGCCACCCAGTATTCCACGTTGCCCTTACCGGAGCCCATGCGGACCTCGATCGGCTTCTTGGTGATGGGCTTGTCGGGGAACACGCGGATCCACATCTTGCCGCCACGCTTGACGTAACGACTGATGGAACGGCGCGCGGCCTCGATCTGGCGCGCGGTCAATTGGCCGTGCGCGGTGGCCTTCAGGCCGTACTCGCCGAAACTGACGAGATTGCCGCTCCAGCTCAGGCCGTCGTTGCGGCCCTTGTGCTGCTTGCGGTACTTGGTACGTTTTGGTTGCAACATGGCCGATTACCTCGCGTCACGGTCACGGGCCGGACGCGACGGACGTTCGCTGCGCTCGGGGCGCGCTTCGTCCTGCTTTTCCTGGCCAATCTGGGAGAAGTCGAACACTTCACCCTTGTAAACCCACACTTTGATTCCGATGATGCCGTAGGTGGTCTTCGCCTCGGCAAAACCGTAGTCGATGTCGGCGCGCAGCGTGTGCAGCGGCACGCGACCTTCGCGGTACCACTCCGAACGGGCGATTTCCGCACCGTTCAAACGGCCGGCGACGTTGACCTTGATGCCCAGGGCGCCAAGGCGGATCGCGTTGCCGACGGCGCGCTTCATCGCGCGACGGAACATGATGCGGCGCTCGAGCTGCTGGGCGATCGACTCGGCAACGAGCTGCGCGTCCAGTTCCGGCTTGCGCACTTCGGTGACGTTGATGTGCGCCGGGACGCCCATCAGGTCGCTCACTTCCTTACGCAGCTTCTCGATGTCCTCACCGCGCTTGCCGATCACCACGCCCGGACGGGCGGTGTGGATGGTCACGCGTGCGGTGTTGTTCGGACGCTCGATCAGGATCTTGGAGATACCTGCCTGCGCCAGCTTCTTGCGCAGCATTTCGCGCACCTTGAGGTCGGCAGCCAGATACTCGGCATACAGGCCCTTCTTGGCGAACCACTTGGAGTTCCAGTCCTTGGCGATGCCCAGGCGGAACCCGATCGGATGAACTTTATGACCCATCGTTTTTTCCTTCCGCCTTTACTTGCCTGCGCCCACAACCACAGTGATGTGGCTGGTGCGCTTGAGGATACGGGTGCCGCGGCCCTTGGCCCGCGCCATGAAACGCTTCAGCGACGGACCTTCGTCGACCATGATGGTCACGATCTTCAGTTCGTCGACATCGGCGCCCTGGTTGTTCTCGGCATTGGCGATCGCCGACTCAACCACTTTCTTGATCATGTGCGCCGCTTTCTTGTCCGAGAACTTCAGCAGGTTGACGGCGCGTTCGGCTGACAGACCGCGCACCTGGTCGGCGACCAGGCGGGCTTTCTGTGCGGAGATGCGCGCGGTGCGCAGGATGGCTTTAGCTTCCATGGTCATCTCCTTAACGCTTGCCCGGCGCGGCTTTCTTGTCGCCACCGTGACCCTTGAAGGTACGGGTGACGGCGAATTCGCCGAGTTTGTGGCCGACCATGTTCTCGTTGACCAGCACCGGGATATGGTTCTTGCCGTTGTGCACGGCGATGGTGAAACCCACCATCTCCGGCAGAATCATCGAACGACGCGACCAGGTCTTGATCGGACGCTTGCTGCCACCGGCGGCCTCCACCTTCTTGATGAGGTGATGGTCGACGAATGGGCCCTTCTTGAGTGAACGTGCCATGGTCGATTAGCCCCTACGATCGCGGACGATGAATTGCTGGGTGCGCTTGTTATGGCGCGTCTTGTAACCCTTGGTCGGCACGCCCCACGGCGTGACCGGATGCGGGTTGCCCTGGCCTGCCTTGGCCTCACCACCACCGTGCGGGTGATCGACCGGGTTCATGGCCGCGCCGCGAACGGTCGGCTTGATGCCGCGCCAACGCTTGGCACCGGCCTTGCCCAGCTTCTCGAGGCTGTGCTCGCTGTTGCCGACTTCGCCGATGGTCGCGCAGCACTCGATCTGCACCTTGCGCATTTCGCCGGAGCGAAGACGCAGCGTGGCGAAACCTTGCTCGCGTGCGACCAACTGCACGCCGGCGCCGGCGGCACGGGCGATTTGCGCGCCCTTGCCCGGCTTCATCTCAATGGCGTGCACCGTGGTGCCGACCGGGATGTTGCGCAGCGGCAGGGTGTTGCCGGCGCGGATCGGGGCATCGCTACCCGCGATGACCTGGTCGCCCGCCTTCAGACCCTTCGGCGCGATGATGTAACGGCGTTCGCCGTCGACATAGCAAAGCAGCGCGATGTGTGCGGTGCGGTTCGGATCGTATTCGATGCGCTCGACGCGGGCGGGGATGCCGACCTTGTCGCGCTTGAAGTCGATCAGACGGTAGTGCTGCTTGTGGCCACCACCGATGTGACGGGTGGTGATGCGGCCGTGATGGTTACGGCCACCGCTCTTGCTTTGCGGCTCGAGCAACGGCGCATGCGGCGCGCCCTTGTGCAGGTCGGGCGTCACGACGCGGACCGCGGAACGGCGACCGGGCGAAGTGGGCTTGAATTTCATTAATGGCATGGGATGTTCCTCAGGCCTTGGCGGTTACGTCGATGGCCTGGCCTTCGGCCAGACGCACATACGCCTTGCGCCAGCTGCCGCGGCTGCCGGTGCGGTTACGGAAGGACTTGTTCTTGCCCTTGACGTTCAGCACGTTGACGCCTTCGACCTTGACGTCGAACAACTGCTCGACCGCGGCCTTGACTTCGGCCTTGGTGGCGGTGCTCGAGATTTCAAAGACGTATTGGTTGGAGACTTCCTGCAGGCGAGCGGTCTTCTCGGAAACCCGAGGAGCGCGCAGCACGCTGAAGATTTTTTCTTTGCTGAATTTAACGGTCGTGCTCATGCCAGCCACTCCTCGATCTTCTTGACCGCATCGGCGGTGATTACGACGGTGTCGGCGCCGACCAGCGAGGCCGGGTCCAGACCCTGCACGTCGCGCACTTCCACATAGGGAAGATTGCGGGCGGACAGGTACAGATGCTCGGAAGCCTCTTCGGTCACGATCAGCGGACGACGACCGACTTCCAGACCCTTGAGCTTGGCGATCAGACCGGTGGTCTTGGCCGAATCGACGTCGAACGAGTCGACGATCATCAGACGGCCCTGACGGTTGAGCTCCGACAGGATGGCCTTCATCGCTGCGCGGTACATCTTGCGGTTGACTTTCTGCTCGAAGCTGCGCGGCTTGGCCGCGAAGGTCCTGCCGCCGCCCACGAAGATCGGAGCGGTCAGGGCGCCGTGACGTGCACCGCCACCCTTCTGCTTCTTGGACTTCTTGGTGGTGCCATTGACTTCCGAGCGCGTCTTCTGCGCCTTGGTGCCGGCGCGGCCCGCATTGCGGTACGCGACCACGACCTGGTGGACCAGATCTTCACTGAATTCGCGGCCGAACACTTCGTCGGAAACCGACAACTTGTTGGCGCTGCCTGTGATGGCAAGTTCCATCATCGTTCTCCCTTATCCCTTGCTCGACGGACGCACGATCACGTCGCCACCCGGGGCACCCGGCACTGCGCCACGAATGGCGATCAGTCCGCGCTCGACATCAACTTTCACAACTTCCAGATTCTGCGTGCTCTGGTTCACTGCACCCATGTGTCCGGACATCTTCTTGCCCGGAAACACGCGGCCCGGTGTCTGGCGCTGACCGAGCGAACCCGGCTGGCGATGCGACAACGAGTTACCGTGGGTGGCGTCACCCATGGTGAAGTTCCAACGCTTGATGGTGCCTTGGAAGCCTTTGCCCTTGGTCACGCCCTGGACGTCGACCTTCTGGCCCACTTCGAAGATGTCGGCCTTGATTTCGCCGCCGACGGTGAAGTCGCCCAGCTTGTCGTCTTCGACGCGCAGTTCCCACAAGCCACGGCCGCCTTCGACCTTGGCCTTGGCCAGGTGACCGGCTGCCGGCTTGTTGATCAGCGCGGCACGGCGCGTCCCCACCACCACCTGCACGGCGCTGTAGCCGTCGGTTTCGGGGGTCTTGAGCTGGGTGATGCGGTTCGGAGTTGCTTCGATCAGGGTGACCGGGATGGACTTGCCATCTTCGGTGAACACCCGGGTCATGCCAGCCTTGCGGCCGACCAGACCCAACGAATATTTCTTCGCGGTCATGTCAGTGGCCTCAGGTCAGCTTGATCTGGACGTCGACGCCGGCAGCCAGTTCGAGCTTCATCAGCGCGTCCACGGTCTTGTCGTTGGGGTCGACGATATCGAGCACGCGCTTGTGCGTGCGGGTCTCGTACTGGTCACGCGCGTCTTTATCGACGTGCGGCGAGGTAAGGATGGTGTAGCGCTCGATCTTGGTGGGCAGCGGGATCGGGCCGCGCACTTGCGCGCCGGTCCGCTTGGCCGTTTCTACGATCTCGCTGGCCGAACGGTCGATCAGGCGATGATCGTACGCTTTGAGCCGGATCCGGATCTTTTGGTCCGCCATGACGGTGTTCCTTGGTTAAAAGAGCGACGGGCGCGGCCTCTGGGATGCCTTGCCCCGGTTAATCTTGCTGGTTATTTCCCCGCTAGCCGCTGCTGGAACCCGCGACCGCAATGTGGGGATTCGTCCTGAAAAGCTAGGCGGCCCGGTAAACCGGCCCGCCCAGACAGAAAAGTATAAGACGCGTGAATCACCCCGTCAATAGCGGGGGCGCCAATTCTGGCAATCACGCGACATTTCCTTGTCTGGCGAACACGAGGCGCTTCCTGCACCTCTTTTCGCGGTAGCCGGCGACCTCCCAGGAGGCGCTGGCGGATACTGCAACAACACGCCCGGCCTGAAAGCCGGGCGCGAATAATACACTTAGTTTTGGAGCTTTGCCAGCATCTCGGCGGCTTATTTGTGGATCCCCGCGTTCGCAGGGATGACGCTGCTTCTTTGTCCCGCTGAGACCATGGATCCCCGACAAGAGCACCCGGGGATGACGGTTTTGGCAAAACCGTGGCCGCTAAGCGGCTACGGGCCAATCCGTCGGTCTGGATCCCCGCTTTCGCGGGGATGACGACCTGACAAAGCCGGTTGGGCCACGGCCCAACCGGGTCAGGGCGTCACTTGATGATCTTCGCCACCACGCCGGCGCCGACCGTACGGCCGCCTTCGCGGATCGCAAAACGCAGGCCTTCGTCCATCGCCACCGGGTTGATCAGCGTCACCACCATCTTCACGTTGTCGCCCGGCATCACCATCTCCACGCCTTCCGGCAGCTCAACGGCGCCGGTGATGTCGGTGGTCCGGAAGTAGAACTGCGGACGGTAACCCTTGAAGAACGGGGTGTGACGGCCGCCTTCGTCCTTGGACAGGACATAGACCTCGGCCTCGAACTCGGTGTGCGGCTTGATCGAACCCGGCTTGCACAGCACCTGGCCGCG
>NZ_JAVDTT010000004.1:0-341307 GCF_031455975.1 Pseudoxanthomonas sacheonensis
TTCGAGCAGGGCAAGCTGGCCCTGGCCGATCTGCGCACGCTGGCGGCCAACAACGGCGAGCCCAAGCAGATCAGCGGCAAGCAGGAGCGTTACGAAAACCTCTTGAACCAGTATCTGTTGCGCTGACACTCGCCGTCGCATTAGCGTTGCCGACCCGTAGATCCTTACCCATTCGAGTTGCACTTACCAAAGGCATCCTATGAATAGCATTCCCCTTAGCAAGGCATCCGTAGATGGCGGCGAGAACACCAAGCTGATCATTCTGATCAGCTGCGTGGCCACCATCGGCGGCTTCCTGTTCGGCTTCGACAGCGGTGTGATCAACGGCACCGTCGATGGACTCAAGCAGACCTTCCATTCCAGTTCCGCCGGAACCGGTTTCGAAGTGGCCTCGATGCTGCTGGGCTGCGCGGTCGGCGCGTTCTTCGCCGGCCGTCTGGCCGATCGCTGGGGACGGCGGGCGGTGCTGATCATCTCGGCGGTGCTGTTCCTGTTTTCCGCATTGGGCGCTGGCATGGCCAACACCTCGACGGTCTTCATCATCGCGCGCGTACTGGGTGGTTTCGCGGTCGGTGCGGCCAGCGTGATGTCGCCGGCGTATATCGCCGAAGTGGCCTCGGCCCGCTACCGCGGACGCCTGGCGACGGTGCAGCAGATCGCGATTATCGGCGGCCTGTTCTGCGCCTTCCTCAGCAACTACCTGCTGGCGAAGACCGCAGGCGCTTCCACCGAAACGCTGTGGATGGGTTTTGCGGCGTGGCGTTGGATGTTCTGGATGATGGCGATTCCCTCTTTGATCTTCCTGCTGCTGCTGTTGCTGATTCCGGAAAGCCCGCGCTATCTGGTGGTCAAGGGCCGCAAGGAAGATGCGTTGAAAGTGCTGACCCGCCTGTACGGAGCAGGAGAAGCGAAGACCAAACTGGTCGAGATCGAAGGCTCTTTGTCGGCGGACCATCATCGTCCGCGTCTTTCCGATCTGGTCGACAAGGCGAGCGGGAAAGTCCGCAAGATCGTCTGGATCGGCATCGGTCTGGCCACGTTCCAGCAGTTGGTCGGCATCAACGTGGTGTTCTACTACGGTGCGGTGTTGTGGCAGGCGGTCGGCTTCTCCGAGAGCGACGCCTTGCTGATCAACGTGCTGTCCGGCGCGCTCAGCATCGGCGCCTGCCTGGTGACGGTGGTGTTGATCGACAAGATCGGCCGCAAGCCGTTGCTGTGGATCGGTTCGGCCGGCATGGCGGTGTCGCTGGGGTTGGTGACCTACGCCTTCGCCAGCGCCGGTCTGGATGCGCAAGGCAAGCTGGCGATGTCCGATTCGATGGGCATGCTCGCGCTGGTGGCCGCCAACGTCTACGTGGTGTTCTTCAACATGTCCTGGGGTCCGGTGATGTGGGTGATGCTGGGCGAGATGTTCCCCAACCAGATCCGCGGTTCCGGATTGGCGGTGGCGGGCGCGGCGCAGTGGACGTCGAACTTCGTCATCACCGTCACTTTCCCGATCCTGCTGACCAGCATCGGTCTGGCCGGCGCCTATGGCATCTACACGGTGGCCGCGGTGATCTCGGTGTTCTTCGTGCTGAAGTATGTGTACGAAACCAAGGGCCGGGAACTGGAACAGATGGAAGGCTGACACGGTTTTTGGGGGGCGTGGTCGGCGCTGCGCTTATCGGCGTCGGCGTCGGGCCGCGCAAGTCGGGTCGCACCATGACTTGCGCGCATCCGCTCGGCCTGGTTTGGAAGCAGGGCAAGGTCGGCCGGTACGGCTGGCCTGCACCTCATCTTATTTACGCTTGATGGAGCCACGACATTGAACACACTCGCTGCGTCTTCCTGTTTTCGTTTCCGCTCTCGTCCCGCTTTGCTGTTGGCCATTCCCGTGGCGTTGGCGTTGCTTGCCGCGGGCTGCCGGGACGAAGAAAAGCCCACCGCTGCCGCTACGACCGACGCCGCTTCGCCGTGGCCTGCGGTCGCCTGGCCGCTGGCCGAAGATCCGGCCCTCGAGAAGCGCATCGATGAGCTGATGGCGAAGATGACGGTGGAAGAAAAGGTCGGCCAGATCGTGCAGGGCGATATCGCCAGCCTGACGCCGGAAGACGTGCGCAAATACCGGCTGGGCTCGGTACTGGCCGGAGGCAATTCCGATCCCGGCGGCAAATACAACGCCACTCCCGCGCAATGGCTGGCGCTGGCCGATGCGTTCTACGAAGCGTCGATGGATACGAGCACGGGCGGCAAAGCCATCCCGATCCTGTTCGGCATCGATGCGGTGCACGGCCAGAGCAACATCGTCGGCGCGACGCTGTTCCCGCACAACATCGGTCTGGGTGCGACCCGCAATCCGGACCTGATGGAAAAGATCGGCAAGGTTACCGCCGTCGAAACACGTACCACCGGCATGGAATGGGCGTTCGCACCGACCGTGGCGGTGCCGCAAGACGATCGCTGGGGACGTACCTATGAAGGCTATTCGGAATCGCCCGAGGTGGTGGCCAGCTTCGCCGGCAGGATGGTCGAAGGCCTGCAGGGCAAGGCCGGTGCGCCGGACTTCCTGGATGGTTCTCATGTCATGGTGTCGGTGAAGCATTTTCTGGGCGATGGCGGCACCACCGGCGGCAAGGACCAGGGCGACACCAAGATCAGCGAAGCCGAATTGGCGCGCATACATAACGCCGGTTATCCGCCGGCGATCGCCGCGGGCGCGCAGACCGTGATGGCCTCGTTCAACAGCGTCAACGGCGAGAAGATGCACGGCAATCGGCATCTGCTGACCGAAGTGCTGAAAGGGCGGATGAATTTCGGCGGCTTCGTGGTGGGCGACTGGAACGGCCACGGCCAGGTCAAGGGCTGCACCAACGACAACTGCCCGGCCACGATCGTGGCGGGCCTGGACATGGCGATGGCGCCGGACAGCTGGAAGGGTTTCTACGAAACCGCGGTGGCGGCGGTGAAAGCCGGCACGCTGCCGATGGAACGATTGGACGATGCGGTGCGACGCATTCTGCGGGTGAAATTCCGCCTCGGTCTGTTCGAAGCCGGCAAGCCCTCGCAGCGGCCGCTGGGCGGCAAGTTCGAACTGCTGGGCGCGCCCGAGCACCGCGCGGTGGCGCGTCAGGCGGTGCGCGAATCGCTGGTGCTGCTGAAGAACCAGGGCGGCGTGCTGCCGCTGGATCCGCACAAGAACATCCTGGTGGCCGGCGATGGGGCCAACGACGTCGGCAAGCAGTCCGGCGGTTGGACCCTCAACTGGCAGGGCACCGGCACCACGCGCGCGGATTACCCGAATGCCGATTCCATCTGGGAAGGTCTGCAGGCGCAAGTGAAAGCGGCCGGCGGCAAAGCCGAACTGGCGGTGGACGGCAAGTACAAACAGAAGCCCGACGCCGCCATCGTGGTCTTCGGCGAAAATCCCTACGCCGAATTCCAGGGCGACATCGCCACCCTGCTTTATAACCCGGGCAACGACTCCGACCTGGAGCTGATCAAGCGCCTGAAGGCGGACGGAATCCCGGTGGTGGCGGTGTTCCTGAGTGGTCGCCCGCTGTGGATGAACCGCGAAATAAACGCCGCCGATGCGTTCGTCGCCGCCTGGCTGCCTGGGTCCGAGGGCGAAGGCATCGCCGATGTGCTGCTGCGCAAGTCCGACGGTGGCGTGCAGCATGACTTCAAGGGCAAGCTCGGCTTCAGCTGGCCGCGCACCGCTGTTCAGTACGCCAACAACGTGGGGCAGAAAGACTACGATCCGCAGTTCGCATTCGGCTTCGGTCTGACCTATGCGGACAAGGGCGACCTGGCGCCTCTGCCGGAGGATTCGGGTGTGTCCGGCGAGCAGTCGGCCAGCGGCGTGTTCTTCGCCAAGGGCAAGCCGTCCGTGGGCCTGGCGTTGCAGCTGTCCAGCGCTTCCCAAGCCAACATGCCGGCGACCACGATGCCGGCGGCGCTGGCCGATGGCAGCCTGAAACTGAGCGCGGTGGACTACAAGGCGCAGGAAGACGCGCGTCGCCTGCAATGGTCCGGCTCCACTGCGGCGAAGCTGGCGCTGGCATCCGGCACGCCACTGGATATCAGCCGCGAGAGCAATGGCGACGTACAACTGCAGTTGACCCTGCGCCGCGACAGTGCGATCACCGCACCGGTCTGGCTGGGCGTGGGCTGCGGCGAAGGCTGCAGCGGCCGCGTCGATCTGCACAAGACATTGGCAGCGCTGCCGCAAGGCCAGTGGAAGGTCGTCGGCGTGCCGTTGAAGTGCTTCGTGAAGGCGGGCGCGGACGTGAGCAAGCTGACCCAGGTGCCGGTGCTGGAGAGTGCGGCGGCACTGGATCTGTCGGTTTCGCGCATAGCGTTGGGCGCGTTGAACGAAGCGGAAGCAACGGCAGATTGCCCGGTCCAATGACCGGGCATCCGCATCATCGGTAGTACTCAAGGGGAGAGCATCGTGGGCCTGTCGACATTGGATATCGCCATCGTAGTGGCCTACTTGGCCGGCATCTTCGTGCTGGCGCAATGGGTTTCGCGCGAAAAAGGGGGCCATCAGAAGGATGCGAAGGATTACTTCCTGGCCAGCAAGTCGCTGCCATGGTGGGCGATCGGCGCTTCGTTGATAGCGGCCAACATCTCGGCCGAGCAGATCATCGGCATGTCCGGTTCCGGCTACGCCATCGGTCTGGCGATCGCTTCCTACGAATGGATGGCGGCGATCACCTTGCTCATCGTGGGTAAGTTCTTCCTGCCCATCTTCCTGCGCAACGGCATCTATACGATGCCGCAGTTCCTGGAGGAGCGTTACGGCACCAAGATCCGTACGCTGATGGCCGTGTTCTGGCTGGGGCTGTACGTCTTCGTCAATCTCACCTCGATCCTATGGCTGGGTTCGCTGGCCGTCGCCCAGATCACCGGCATGGACCAGATGCTGGCGTTGGCCTTGCTCGGAATTTTCGCGCTGGTCTACCAGTTGTACGGCGGACTGAAAGCGGTGGCGTTGACCGATATCGTGCAAGTGTCGCTGCTGGTGTTGGGCGGCCTGCTGGTGTCGGCGCTGACGCTCAGCAAGATCGGCGATGGCGCCGGCATCGTGGCCGGCTTCAGCAAGCTGTGGCAGGCGCACCCCGAGCATTTCCACATGATCCTGTCCAAGGACAGTCCCTTCTACAAGGACCTGCCGGGACTGAGCGTGTTGATCGGCGGCATGTGGATCATGAATGTCAGCTACTGGGGCTTCAACCAGTACATCATCCAGCGCGCGCTGGCGGCCAAGGACATCAAGGAAGCGCAGAAGGGCGTGGTTTTCGCCGCCTTCCTCAAGCTGCTGATGCCGGTGATCGTGGTGCTGCCGGGTATCGCCGCGGTGGTGTTGGCGAAGGATCTGCCGCGTCCGGATCAGGCCTACCCGACCATGATGACGATCCTGCCCAGCGGCATCCTGGGCCTGGTGTTCGCGGCGCTGGTAGCGGCCATCGTGGCTTCGCTCGCTTCCAAGATCAATTCGGTCGCCACCATTTTCACCCTGGACTTCTACGCCAAGCAGCACAAGAACCATGATGAAACCAAGCTGGTGCGCGTCGGCCGCATTGCGGCCACGGTTTCCCTCATTCTGGCCATTCTGACCGCGCGTCCGTTGCTGGGCAGCTTCGATCAAGGTTTCCAATACATCCAGGAATACACCGGCTTCTTCACTCCGGGCATCGTGGTGATTTTCGTGCTGGGCCTGTTCTGGAAGCGCGCCAACGAGGCCGGCGCGCTGGCCGCGGCGATCGGCTCGTTCGCGCTATCGGTGGCGTTGAAGCTGGCGTGGCCGTCGCTGCCGTTCATGGATCGCGTCGGCCTGGTGTTCCTGCTGGCCCTGGTGCTCGCGATCGTGGTGTCGCTGGCGAGCAAAGCCTCCGGGGTCAGCGACCGGATCAAGACCGGCGACGTCAGCTATGCGACCAGCCCGTCGTTCAATATCGCCAGCATCGCGGTGGTGGCGATCCTGTGCGCGCTGTACGCGAGTTTCTGGTGAAACAAGGGCTGCTGCTGGACCACGGTCTGTGTCCGCAGCAGCCTATCTCCCGATCGCATAACGCCGTTCAATGGGCGCTCGTCTTGGACAGCAGATTCAGCACCGCAACGCCGCTGACGATGAGGCCCATTCCGAGCAGCGCCCACGCATCGAGCTTCTGTCCGTGGAAGATCCAGGCGATGGCCGCGACCAGGACGATCCCCAGCCCGGCCCAGACCGCGTAGGCGATGCCGACGGGAATCGACTTCAGGGCCAGGGACAGGAAATAGAAGGCCACGCCGTAGCCGACCAGAACCACGGCCGAAGAAAACGGTTTGGTGAATCCCTCACTACTCTTCAGCGCCGAAGTCGCCACTACCTCGCCGACAATTGCAATAGCCAGAAAAAGCCAGTTCTTCATCGGGTATCTCCATAAGCGGGGCGGCATTCTGCTCGCCAAAAGCGAAGGAGAACAGTCTTGTTGTTCAGCCGAGGCTGTGAGCACTTTCATCGAAATCCGGCAGCGTTCTTCTGCGGTACCAGCGAAGCACTTCCGGCGCGAGCAGCGGCTCCAGCTCGATGCCCAGCGCAGCGTAGGCGTCCAGCGCGTCGCGCACGAAGCGTTGCGCCGGCGTCGGTCCTGCAGAACCCTCGAGTTCGTCCGGGGACAGTTGGGTCTGGGTCCACGCGTACAAACGATCGCTACGCGTTAGCAGCTCCGATCGCAGCCATGTCCGCAGCGGCGCGTGGACGGCATGGCCACGCTGTTCCAGCAGGTAGATCGCCCGCTCCAGTTGCGAGGAGGCGCCGCGGAACCATTCGGTATGCCCGGCGGCTTCCTTGCGCACGGTCAGCGGCGCGGGCGCGTTGTGAATGCGCAGCGGTCGCCGCAACTCGAGTTCCAGATCGCGTGCATCGCGCACGGTCTCGGTCTCCACCAGCACCGCGCGGTCGAGATCGAAGAATTCGAACCAGCGGCGATGCAAGGCCTGGATCCGCGACAGCGGGTCGCGCGAGAATCCTATCTTGCAGTGATCTTCCCACGCGCATGGGAAGACATAGACGAAGCAGTAGCCGTCCATCGTCGAGCCGGAGCCGGGCGCGGAAAACCGATTGGCATCCCGGGCTATACGGCTTGGTACGCAGGATGCGGCAACCCGGCCATGGGCGATGCGATCATCGAATCTCCGGCGCCTTTCGCCCGATGATTGATTTGCGGGCGCATGCGTTTCCATGTCTCGCGGATGACGGCCTCGGCGAGCGGCCAATCCAGGCACTGGTCGCTGTCCGTCGTCGCTTCGTATCTGGCGCGCATGGTGGGCAATAGCGCTTCCAGTCCGCTGCCATGATTCAGCAGATACATGTCGTATCCGAACTTGAGGGTGGGCAGATACTGGTCGAACGGACGGGACGTCCTGTGGAAGGCGGCCTGCGTGTAGTTCTGGCGCCAGTAGTCCAGTTCCGAATCGATATCCAGCATCACATTCTTGAATTCGCCCAGCGGAATCGCGGATCCCATTGTTGCCTCCTCCAGTGGAACCGATGTGCGGATCATCTTCATGAACGTCGCATCAGGGCTGCGTCCATGCTTTGTAAAATCACCGTTAAGCGATGGCCGGTGATCAAGATGTTCTCCGCCCTCGGGACCTGGCCGCCAGGGGCGGCCAGGCCCATCTTCTGCTGGAAGCGACGTCGCGCTCAGAGCAACCGATCGCGTGCCTGTTCGGCGCGTGAGGCGCCGATCGCGGTTTCCACCTTCTTCACTTCTTCGGGCGGCGGCAACACCGCAGGGAAACCCAGCGACTGGATCCAGAGTTCGCGGCACCAGCCTTTGGTGTGGTACAGGTGATGGTCCTCGTCCTTTTCCACCGCATCGAATGCGGTCTTGAGCACCTTGGCTTCGCCGCCGGTCGCGTGCTTGGCCACATGGCCGATCAGCTCCCAGTTCTGGTGGTCCTTGGTTTCGGCCAGGACGACGCATTCGGCCGCGACCAACTCCGCGGCAGCGGGATCGCCGGCCTCGATCGCCATCTTGATCGCCACGACCAGCGACTTGCCCTGCTGCGCGACTATCGAACGGCCGGGACTCCGTTGTTCGGTGTCCATTCCCAGCGCGCTGAACACGCGGACGAGAATCTCCTCGTGGGTTCGCGTTTCTTCCAGGTATTCCTGCCATTCCTCCTTCAGCTCTTCGTTCTGCGCTGCCGGTATCGCGGCCGTGTAGATCTGGATGCCGCCGCGTTCGGTCTCCAGCGCCTGCAGCAATAGTTCGGTCAACTGCTTCGAATCGTACTTAGATGTCCTGCCCATGGTGCTCGAACTCCTCGAATGGGAAAGGCCGGCGCCCGGGGGAGTCGCCGGCGTTATCGGCTGCGGTATCAGTGCTGTTGCTGGCGCTGGTGCTGCGGGTTCTGGTCGCCCTGTTGGCGTTGACGCCCCTTCTGCTGATCGTCCTGGCCCTGCTGGCGTTGGCCGGCCTGACGCTGGTCGTCCCGGTCCATCTGTTTTTGATTGCTGTCTTTACGCTGCTGCTGGTTAGGAGGGTTCTTGCTAGCCATTGTCGTATCTCAATCTTGCGACGCATTCCGTCGCGAGCAGGAATATAGGCAGTCGGGAATAAGAAGAGCGTGTGCGTTGGAAGCCCGCGTTTTCACAAAAGTTTTAGTGGCTTCAGGAATGGCCTCGAGCGGGCGGTTCCTGCCAGGCCAGGGCAGCGAAGACGGTCGATTAACACGCGGCCGATCAGGATGGCCGGCGTCGTGCTTCGCCACGGCAGAGGGCGGCCAACCCTTTAATGGCCAGCGAAGAAAGTGTGCATGCCGACTTGTAGGTGGGAAAGCTATGAAGCGCGCAAGCGCAATTGATGAATCTGATTCATGACTTCATGTGGTATTCGCGACCAATGCCCGCGTGCGCACCCGGTAGACTCATTTCGCTCAACAGGACGTAACAAGGTTTGGATTCAATGCGGTGATGGAACAGACGGCGGCATGGCGGTAGAGCAGGTTCGTTCGCCCGACCTTCGGACTAGGCTTCGCGGGCAACGGTGCGACCCGCGCAGCGCGTCAGACAATTCGGATTCGTAATTTCTAGGAGTTCCCTATGCATGATTCCGACGCTCCCAAGTTGACCCGCCGCGAGGTATTGATCGCCGGTGCCGCATCCGTGGCCGCGGCGGCCGTGCCCGGTGCCGGCTCATTGGCTGCGACCGCCACATCGTCTGCGGCGTCGAAGGCGCCGGTGATGGCCAAGACCTCCTTGACCGTCAATGGCAAAATTCGCGATCTCGAGCTGGATACGCGGACCACGCTGCTCGATGCCTTGCGCGAGCACCTGCACCTGACCGGCACCAAGAAAGGCTGCGATCACGGCCAGTGCGGCGCGTGCACGGTGATTGTCGACGGCCGCCGGATCAACGCTTGCCTGACTTTGGCGGTGATGCACGAGGGCGACACCATCACCACCATCGAAGGGCTCGGCACGCCCGAAGACCTGCACCCGATGCAGGCCGCCTTCGTCAAGCACGACGGTTACCAATGCGGGTATTGCACGCCTGGACAGATCTGCTCGGCGGTCGCGGTGCTGGACGAAATCAAGGCGGGAATTCCCAGCCACGCCAGCGCCAGCCTGACTTCCCGTCCCCGGGTAACGGCGGCGGAACTGCGCGAACGGATGAGCGGGAACATCTGCCGCTGCGGTGCTTATTCCAACATCGTCGATGCGATCAGCGAAGTCGCCGGGAGCCGCGTATGAAAGCCTTCAGCTACGAGCGCGCCGGTTCGCCGGCCGAAGCCGCTGCCGCCGCCGCACGCATCAAGGGTGCGCGGTTCATCGCCGGCGGCACCAACCTGCTCGATCTGATGAAACTCGAAATCGAGACGCCGACGCATCTGATCGACGTGAACCGCCTCGGCCTGGACAAGATCGAACGCACCCCGGACGGCGGCCTGCGCATCGGCGCGCTGGTGAGCAATACCGATCTGGCCGCGGATAGTGGCGTGCGGCGCAATTATGGGTTGCTTTCGCGCGCGTTGCTCGCCGGCGCTTCCGGTCAACTCCGCAACAAGGCGACGACCGCGGGCAATCTGCTTCAGCGTACTCGCTGTCCTTATTTTTACGACACCAATCAGCCGTGCAACAAACGTCTGCCGGGCAGCGGTTGCGCGGCGATCGGCGGCTACAGCCGCCAGCTCGGCATGATCGGCGTGAGCGATGCCTGTATCGCCACGCATCCCAGCGATATGGCGGTGGCGATGCGCGCCCTCGATGCGACGGTGGAGACGGTCAAGGCCGATGGCTCGGCCCGTGCAATCCCGATTGCGGAGTTCCATCGGCTGCCCGGTACCACGCCGCACATCGAAACGGCGCTCGAGTCCGGCGAGCTGATCACGGCGGTGACGCTGCCCAAACCGATTGGCGGCACGCACATTTATCGCAAGGTGCGCGACCGGGCTTCTTATGCCTTTGCCCTGGTTTCGGTGGCCGTGGTCGTTCAACGCGATGGTTCAGGACGCGTCGCGATCGGCGGCGTAGCGCACAAGCCATGGCGGGTCGAGGCCGCAGAAGCGCTGTTGCCGCAGGGCGCCAAGGCGGTGGCGGCAGGACTTCTCGACGGCGCCAAACCGACCCACGACAACGCATTCAAGCTGCCGCTGGTCGAGCGCACGCTCGGTGCGGTACTGGCACAGGCAAGGGGCTGACGCGATGAAATTCGATACCCCCGCGACCACCAACCCGATCGACCAGCTCAAGGTCGTTGGCAAGTCCACCGATCGGATCGATGGTCCGCTCAAGACCACGGGCACCGCACCTTATGCCTACGAGCGGCACGATGTAGCGCCCAACCAGGCCTATGGGCATGTGCTCGGCGCCTCCATAGCAAAGGGCCGGATCGCGTCGCTCGATACGAGCGCCGCCCGCGCCGCGCCCGGCGTACTCGCCGTGGTCACGGCCAAGAATGCCGGCAAGCTGGGCAAGGGCAAGTTCAACACCGCCAAGCTTCTCGGCGGCCCGGAGATCGAGCACTACCATCAGGCGATCGCGGTGGTCGTCGCCGAAACCTTCGAGCAGGCGCGCGCCGCCGCCCAGCTGATCCGCGTCGACTATGTCCGCAGCAAGGGCGCCTTCGACCTGGCGAGCGCCAAGAGCTCGGCGGTTGCGTCCACGCGCGAACAGGCGGACATTGCGGTGGGCGATTTTGCGGGCGCCTTCGCCGCGGCGCCCGTGCAGATCGATGCGACCTACACCACGCCCGACCATGCCCACGCGATGATGGAGCCCCATGCCTCCATTGCCGCATGGGAAGGCGACAAGCTGACGCTCTGGACCTCGAACCAGATGATCGACTGGAGCAAGAGCGACATGGCGACCACGCTCGGCTTGCCCAAGGAAAACGTCCGCCTGGTCTCGCCCTATATCGGTGGCGGCTTCGGCGGAAAACTGTGGATACGCGCCGACGCCCTGTTGGCGGCACTGGGGGCCCGGGCCGCCGGGCGACCGGTGAAGGTCGCGCTGACGCGGCCCTTCATGTTCAACAACACGACCCATCGCCCGGCGACGATCCAGCGCATCCGCATCGGCGCGACCAAGGAGGGCAAGATCACCGCCATCGGCCATGAAGGCTGGTCCGGCGATCTGCCCGGGGGCGGACTCGAGAATGCGATCGCGCAAACGCGGCTTCTCTATGCAGGCGCCAACCGCATGCTGGCTGCGCGGCTCGCCACGCTCGACCTGCCCGAAGGCAACGCGATGCGCGCGCCAGGCGAAGCGCCGGGTCTGATGGCGCTCGAGATCGCAATGGACGAAATGGCGGAGAAGCTCGGTATCGATCCGATCGAGTTCCGCATCCTCAACGATACGCAGGTGGATCCCGAAAAGCCCGAGCGGCGCTTCTCGCAGCGGCAACTGGTCGAATGCCTGCGGAGTGGAGCGCAGCGATTCGGATGGAACAAGCGTAGCGCCACGCCCGGCCGCACGCGCGAGGGACGCTGGCTGGTCGGCATGGGCGTCGCCGCCGGCTTCCGCAACAATCTGCTCGCCAAGTCGGCCGCTCGCGTCAGGCTGGACCGCAGCGGCGTGGTCACCGTCGAAACCGATATGACCGACATCGGCACGGGCACCTATACGATCATCGCCCAGACCGCCGCCGAGATGATGGGCCTGCCGCTGGACAAAGTGGTCGTGCGTCTGGGCGATTCCGCGTTCCCGGTCTCAGCGGGGTCGGGCGGCCAATGGGGCGCGAACAACTCGACCGCCGGCGTTTATGCCGCTTGCGTGAAGCTGCGCGAAGCCGTGGCGCAGAAGCTCGGCTTCGATGCCGCCACCGCGGAGTTCGTCGATGGCAAGGTCCGCTCGGGCGACCGCAGCGTGCCGCTTGGCCAGGCCGCGAGCGAGGCCGAGATCGTGGTCGAAGACCTGATCGAGTACGGCGATCTCGACAAGAAGTACCAGCAATCTACGTTCGCTTCGCACTTCGTCGAGACGGCGGTGGATGCGGCCACCGGCGAGATACGCATCCGGCGCATGCTCGCCGTGTGCGCTGCGGGTCGCATCCTCAATCCAAAATCGGCGCGCAGTCAGGTGATCGGCGCGATGACCATGGGAGCCGGCGCTGCGTTGATGGAGGAACTGGCGGTCGACAAACGACTGGGCTTCTTCGTCAATCACGATCTGGCCGGCTATGAGGTGCCGGTGCATGCCGACATCCCGCACCAGGAGGTGGTGTTCCTGGACGAGACCGACCCGATGTCCTCGCCGATGAAGGCCAAGGGCGTCGGCGAGCTCGGCATCTGCGGCGTCGGCGCCGCCGTCGCCAACGCGATCTACAACGCTACTGGCGTGCGCGTGCGCGAATACCCGATCACCTTGGACAAGTTGCTAGCGAAGCTGCCGTCGGTGGCCTAATCGCGCGGTTGCTCATATGGAGATGAGTATTGGCTATCAGCCACGGAGGGCGCCGACAACCCTTGAAGAACAAAGCGTTCGTGCAGTTGTCGTCGAGAATGAAGAAGAAAAGCGAGCGGCGATAACTTTTTCATCACACTTTCGCGCTGATCGATTGCTAGAAAGTCGTCCGGCCTTACCGGGAGACATGCGATGCGGATCACGATCATCGGCGCGGGATTCAGTGGCAGCACCTTGGCGACATTGTTGGCCTCAGAAGACGAGACCACGGAAGTCTGTCTGGTCGGCGTCGAAGACACTTTCGCGCGCGGCGTGGCCTACGGCGAAACGCGACCGGAGCACGTGCTGAATGTCCGTGCCGGGCATCTGGGTGCGGATCCGGACAATCCAGCGGAGTTCGCCGACTGGTTGAATCTGGGTCGGCAGGGACGGGAAGGTTTCCTACCTCGTCTGGCCTACGGCGAATACCTGATCGATCGCCTGCAGAAGGCGAAGGACCGGGCCAACAACCTGACCCTGCTGCGCCAGGAGGCCATCGCCATCAATCGGCTCGGCGATGGCTTTCGCGTGCACCTGGAGGACGGAAGCTATTTCGCCAGCGATCGGGTCGTGCTCGCACTGGGTGCGCTGCCGCCGCAGCGGCTGATAGGCATCGGACCCAGGCTGGCCCGGCATCCCCGCTACATCGCATGGCCTTGGCAGGACGATGCGCTGGGCCAGATCGATTCGCAGGCCCGCGTGCTGATCATCGGCACCGGCTTGACCATGGCGGACGTGGCGGCGAGTCTCGCGCGTAGAAATCACCGCGGGGAAATCGTGGCGATCTCCCGCCACGGGTTGCTGCCGCAATCGCATACGCCCGCGCCGGGCGCGCCGATCGAACTGCCACCCAGCGTTCACCAGGCGCTCCGCAAACACGATGTCCGCCAGCTCGTAGACGCCATTCGCTCCTTGTCCCATGTCGTACCGGATTGGCGTAGTGCGGTCGACGCACTACGGCCACACACCCAGACGTTCTGGCGCGGATTGTCGGCGCAGGAACGCGCGCGCTTCCTGCGCCATGTTCGTTCCTACTGGGAAGTCGTTCGCCATCGTGTCGCCCCCGAGGTGGGCGAGCTGTTGGAAGGCCTGCAGGTCTCGGGACAACTCAAGGTGCGCGCCGCGCGCCTGCTCAGGGCCGGGTTGCGGGCGAACGGCGCGGACGCGCTCATCCGCGAGCGCGGAAAGGAGCAGAACCGGGTCGAGCAGTACGACTATGTGATCCGCGCGACCGGTCTGGATACCGACATTCTCCGCACCACCCATCCGCTGGCATCGCATTTGCGCGAGGCGGGCCTGATCAGCGCCGATGCGCAGGGGTTGGGCGTCAATGTGACGGACGATCTGGAAGTACTGGATCAGCATGGCAGCCGCATTCCCGATCTCTATTGCGTCGGGCCGCTTCTGCGGGGGCATCTCTGGGAGATTACCGCCGTGCCGGAGTTGCGTACTGCGGCCAAGACGCTTTCACAACGGCTGCGCTCGAGCGACTCGTCGGCCACGACGAATGTCCGTGCCCGCACCCTGGAGCGCGAGCTGGTTTTGTCGCGGGGTTTCTGAAAGGGAGTGGCATCAGATGGTTGTGCATGGCGTTCGAATGAAACGCCGCCCCGGTGGAAGTGGTTGACCAATCGAATTAACGATTCGAGGCGGGAAGCACATTGCTCCATGTGAGGCAATGTGCGATGTCTTCCCGTTGAATAACTAGCTGAGACGCAGGCGCCTGGCATCTTGCTGCGGCGGTGCGCCGAATAGACGGCTGTACTCGCGACTGAACTGCGAGGGGCTCTCATAGCCGACAAGACTGCCGGCGTTACCTGCGTCGATATTCTGGTTGAGCATCAATTGCCGCGCTTCCTGCAATCTCAACTGCTTCTGGTACTGCAGTGGGCTGGTGCCGGTGATGGCGCGGAAATGCTGTCGGAACGTGGAGGGACTCATGTGCGCGCGAGCAGCCAGATCGTCCATCTGCAACGTCTGGGTAAAGTTCTGCTTCAACCAGGCGACCGTTTTGGCGATGTGCTGGCTGGGCGAACCGTTTGCAGCAAGGTGATGCAAGTGCGGGGAATGGGGGCCCGTCATTAGGCGTGTGGTGATCTCTTCTTGTATCAGCGGCGCCAGACGGGGAAGCAGTGCCGGTTCGTGCAGCAGTCCGATCAGCCGAATCAAGGCGTCGACGATGGACTGGTCCAAGGTTTCGATCGAGATCGATCGAAAGGCAGAGTCCCTCAGACGGTGCGGCAGCTCCATTTCGGAGGCCATCTGGACGATCTGGCGGCTCTCGAGCGTCAGCATCAAGCCCAGAAACGGCTCACGGATGCTGGCCCGCGTGACATGCGAGACGACCAGTAGATCGATAGTGGTCAGCATGGACTGCCCAGGAGCGTAGTCCATCACCTCCTCGCCCTGCATGACCTGCTTGGTGCCTTGTGCCACGACTCCCAATCCCAGGGTGTAGATGCAATGCAAGGGTTTGGTGGGCGCGTTACGGCGATGGAGCGAAAGCGCAGGAATGGCGGTGGTGTAGTCGCCGTCGGTATGGGCAACTCCCGAGATGGCTTGGGCCAGCGCGGCGATCGACGATGGCAGGGGAGGTAGATGGCTGCGCATGGCTGATTCCGGTGTATTTCCTGGCGGAAGCTACTTTAACGCGTGACTAACGTAAGCTGCGCGCCTTTTATCGCTGGATCGTCATTTTAGGCAAACAACGCGGCGGTTCCGGCAAACGGTTGAAGGGGCAGATGAGGAAACTGACTTACCTCGAAACTAACCCATCAACCAAGGAGACCGACATGGATAGCCCAAGTGACGCGCCCAGCTGGACCTTCTGTCCGTCCTCCAACAGATGCGCCATACCGACCAAGTAACTGCACAGGCGCAGACAAGTCTGGGCCCAGGCTTTTCGCAGCTAATTGACATCAGCGCGTACGGGTTCACTCCTGCGCGCACCAACAAGGGACACTCTCATGAAGAAAATATCTATCGGCGGACTGCAAGTCTCCCGCATAGGACTCGGCGCCATGTCGATGTCCGGTTACTACAACATTGGCGACGGCAGCGATGATGAATCCATTCGCACGATCCATCGCGCCATCGACCTGGGCGTTACCCATATCGACACCGCCGAAATATACGGCCCCTTCGCCAACGAGGAGCTCGTCGGTCGCGCCCTCAAGGGTCGCCGCGACCAGATCGTGCTGGCGACGAAGTTCGGCTTGGTCTCGCACGCCGGCGGTGGCCCCGGCATCATCGACAGCAGTCCGGCCAATGTACGGACCGCAGTCGAAGGTTCTCTGAAGCGGCTGGGCACCGATCACATCGACCTGTATTACCAGCATCGTGTCGATCCGGCCACGCCGATCGAGGAGACCGTCGGTGCGCTGGCTCAGTTGGTCGCCGAGGGCAAGATCCGCCACATTGGTTTGTCCGAAGCCGGTCCCGCCACGATCCGCCGCGCTCACGCCGTGCATCCGGTCGCCGCGCTGCAAACCGAGTACTCCCTGTGGACCCGCGATCCGGAAGCCGAACTGCTGCCGCTGCTGCGCGAGCTGGGCATCGGTTTCGTTCCGTACTCGCCGCTCGGCCATGGCTTCCTCACCGGTCAGATCCGTTCGCCCGACGATCTTTCCGACGACGATTGGCGCAAGACCAACCCGCGCTTCAGCGGCGAGAATTTCCAGCGCAACCTGCGCATCGTCGACGAGGTCAAGGCCGTTGCCGCAGAGACGGGCGCCACACCGGCGCAGATCGCTCTGGCCTGGCTGCTGGCGCAGGGCGAGGACATCGCCCCGATTCCCGGCACCAAGCGCGTCGCCCGCGTCGAGGAAAACACCGCCGCCGACGGCGTCGAGCTGAGCGTCGATCAGATCGAGCGGTTGAACGACCTCACGCCGGCCGCCGGCGAACGCCACGACGAAGGGAACATGGCCGTCATCGACCGCTGACATGCCGGCAGGGCACGGCAACTTCCCCGCTTGGATCCGAAGGATCAGCTCCAAACCGAGCCGCCGTCGTTTCGTCGGACGGCGGTATCATCTTCACCCAATGCGAGGTGCACCATGACAACGGAATCAAACAAGCAGGTAATGTCGCGCTTTCTGGAATTCATCAATACCGCCAGTGAAGCACTTGCCCAAGAACTCATATCTACCGACGCCGTCTTCCATGTGCCGGGGCGCGCCGATCCTGTGAAGGGACCTGAGGGTTACCTGGAGATCATCGCCATGATGCGCTCCGGCTTTTCTGACATCCAATGGACGCTGGAAGAGATGATCGCCGAGGATGACAAGATCGCGGCTCGCTTCATTATGCGTGGCACGCATAAAGGTCTCTTCTTTGGCGTTCCCGCGACCGGAAAATCCATTCAAGTTCAGGCCATGAACATCTATCGTTTGTCGGATGGGAAATTTGTCGAAGAGCGTGGGCAACCGGACTTACTGGGGTTATTGCAGCAAATCGGTGCGATTCCGTCCTAGTCATGTCCGCTTTGAGCGATAGCGGACATGGATATCTCGGATACTTGTGGAGTAGCGAGTGACAGTTTCCGAACCAAAGCAGGCATTCGAGACCCGTTAAGTCGGCCAATAGCAGCGATAGCTACGCCGTAGCCTGTAGTTGTTACGGAGAATTTACGCGGAATAGCTCCCTGCGAATGGAGCTTTTACGCACACCAAGCCGACACTTCGTTCCCTGGAATATCCGAGGAATACGCTGATGCCTGGCTGGTTGTCTTTGTTATGCGGAATCGTAGTGATCCTGGCGGCGGCTTATCTGCTGCTGGTGGTGCTGCGCCCGGAAAAGTTCTGAGCGGATTACGGACATGACCGAAATCCTGCTCGTCTTCGCGCTTGCCATCGGCCTGGCCTGGCCCTTGGGTCACTACCTGGCCAAGGTCATGCGCGGCGCTCCCATGCCTGGCGACCGCCTGTTCGGCTGGCCCGAGAAGTCGGTCTACAAGTTGCTCGGCACCGACCCTCGGCGCGGTATGAGCTGGCGCGGATATGCCAAGGCATTCCTGCTCAGCAACCTCGCGGTCGGCGTACTGGTCTGGCTGTTGTTCATGACCCAGGCCTGGCTGCCGCTCAATCCCGACGCCGTCCCCAACATGCGCTGGGATCTGGCGCTGCACACCATGGTGTCGTTCCTCACCAACACCAATCAGCAACACTATTCCGGTCAGGCACAGCTTTCCTATCTGTCGCAGATGGTCGGCATCGTCGGCCTGCAGGTAGTCACGCCGATGATGGGCTTGGCGCTGGTGGTGGCTACCTTACGCGCCTTGTTCGGCGGCAAGGAAAAGAATGCCCATGACACCGGCGAGGCCAATGTCGGCAATTACTGGGCAGACGTCACCCGCGCCACGGTTCGCTTCATGCTGCCGTTGTGCCTGTTGTGGTCTGTGCTGCTGACCTCGCAAGGCGTGCCTTCGACGCTGGCCGCAGGGCCGACGGCAACTCCAATCGATGCCAGCGCGCAGATGGCGAACACGCAGATGGTGAACCAGAAAATCCCGCTGGGACCGGTTGCGGCGATGGTCGCGGTCAAACAACTGGGGACCAATGGCGGCGGCTGGTATGGCCCCAACAGCGCGGTGCCGCTGGAGAATCCAACCCCGTTCTCCAATCTCCTGGAAGTCGTCGGCATCATTCTGATCCCGCTGGCCGTGGTCTTCATGGTCGGCCCGCTGGTCGGCCGCAGGAAACTCACCGCGATGGTCTTCGGCAGCATGCTGCTGATGTCGGCCGCCTCCACCGGCCTGGCGGTATGGTCCGAAGCGCATTCGGCCACTGCTTCCGACGCTGCGTTGATGGAAGGCAAGGAAGTGCGTTTCGGCGCGGAAGCGTCCGCGCTATGGGCATCGGTGACCACGCAGACTTCCAACGGATCGGTCAATGCGATGCACGATTCGCTAGCGCCGCTGACCGGGCTGGACACGCTGGTCAACATGCTGGTCAACGCCATCTGGGGCGGTATCGGCTGCGGGCTGCAGCAGTTTCTCGTCTACTTGTTGCTTAGCGTGTTTCTGGCCGGCCTGATGACCGGACGCACACCCGAGCTGTTCGGCCGCAAGATCGAAGCGCCGGAAGTCAAGCTGCTGGCGTTGCTGGTCCTGTTGCAGCCGCTGGTGGTGCTGGGGTTCACTGCGTTGACGCTCGCGATTCCGTCGATCACCGGCAACTCCAACCCGGGCTTCCACGGCATCAGCCAAGTGTTCTACGAGTACACCTCGGCCTACGCCAACAACGGTTCCGGATTCGAGGGCCTGGGCGACGCCACCTACTGGTGGAATCTGAGCTGCAGCGTGGTCCTGGCACTGGGACGTTATCCCGCCTTGATCGTGCCGCTGGCGGTAGCCGCATCGATGGCGCGCAAGCGTCCGGCGCCGGAAAGCACGGGCAGCCTGCATGTCGAAACGCCGACCTTCGCCCTGACCCTGATCGCGGTAGTGGCGATCCTCACCGTGCTGCAGTTCATGCCCGCGCTGGTGCTGGGCCCGATCGCCGATCACCTGTCGCTGACCGCGATGGCGCACTGAGAGCATTGAAATGAGCGAAACCACTTTCCACGGCCATCCACCGCGCAAACCCGCCCTGGTCGATGCTGCGGCGCTGCGCAGCGCGCTGCGCGACTCCTTCCTCAAGCTGTCGCCACGCCACCTGCTCAGAAGTCCGGTGATGGCCATCGTGATGGCGGGCACGCTGCTGTCGGCCGTCATCACGG
Organism: Pseudoxanthomonas sacheonensis; assembly: GCF_031455975.1. Classification (GTDB taxonomy): domain Bacteria; phylum Pseudomonadota; class Gammaproteobacteria; order Xanthomonadales; family Xanthomonadaceae; genus Pseudoxanthomonas_A; species Pseudoxanthomonas_A sacheonensis_A. The sequence continues at coordinate 19,637 of NZ_JAVDTT010000004.1, forward strand.
CAGCAGGTGTGGCCGCGCCGGGCTTCGGCTGGTCGGTCACCGTCATCCTGTTCGTCACTGTGCTGTTCGGCAACTTCGCCGAAGCCATCGCCGAAGCGCGCGGCCGTGGCCAGGCCTCGTCGCTGCGGCGCGCGCGCAAGGATCTGGTAGCGCGCAAGCAGGGTGCGAATGGCGCCGAAACCAGCGTGCCCGCCGCCGACCTGCGCCCTGGCGATACCGTCATCGTCAGCGCCGGCGACCAGATTCCCGCCGATGGCGAGATCGTCCAAGGACTCGCCACCATCAACGAATCCGCCGTCACCGGCGAATCCGCACCGGTGCTGCGCGAAGCGGGAACCGACCGCTCCGGCGTGATCGGAGGCACCAAGGTGCTGTCGGACGAGATCGTCGTCCGTATCACCGCCGAACCCGGCCACAGCTTCCTGGATCGCATGATCGCGCTGGTCGAAGGCGCCAACCGGCAGAAGACGCCCAACGAAATCGCGTTGACCATGCTGCTGGCGGCGATGACGCTCACCTTCCTCATCGTTGTCGCCACGCTGCCGGCCATCGGCGCCTTCGTCGGCGTGCAGGTCGCGCCGCTGCTGCTGATCGCGCTGTTGGTATGCCTGATTCCCACCACCATCGGCGGTCTGCTTCCCGCCATCGGCATCGCCGGTATGAACCGCGCGCTGTCGGCGAACGTACTGGCCAAATCCGGCAAGGCGGTTGAAGTCGCCGGCGACGTCGACGTACTGCTGCTGGACAAGACCGGCACGATTACTCATGGCGACCGGCAAGCGACCGTGTTCCATCCGTTGGCCGGCGTCGATGCCTCGCAGCTGCGCGAAGCGGCGCTGCTGGCGTCGCTGGCCGACCCCACTCCCGAAGGAAAGTCCATCGTCAGGCTGGCGCGCGAACAGGGCTGTACCGCCCCCGAGCCGGATAGGGCGCATTACCTGCAATTCACCGCGCAGACGCGCATGTCCGGGGTGGATCTCGAAAGCGGCCGTTCGATCCGCAAGGGCGCCGGCGATGCCATCAAACGCCATGTGGAAGCGCTGGGTAGCTTGGTATCGAACGAGCTTACCGCGCGGGTCGAGCAGGTCGCGCGCAGCGGCGCCACACCGCTGGTGGTGAGCGAAGGCAAGCATGTGCTGGGCGTGGTCGAACTCTCGGACGTGGTCAAGCACGGCGTGAAGGAGAAGTTCGCCCGCCTGCGCGCGATGGGCGTGCGCACGGTGATGATCACTGGCGACAACCCGCTCACCGCCGCGGCCATCGCCGCCGAGGCGGGCGTGGACGATTACATCGCCGAGGCGACGCCGGAAGACAAGCTGGCACGGATCCGCAGCGAACAGGCCAAGGGCAGCCTGGTGGCGATGGTCGGCGACGGCACCAACGACGCGCCCGCGCTGGCGCAGGCCGACGTGGGCCTGGCGATGAATTCGGGCACGCAGGCGGCGAAGGAAGCCGGCAACATGGTCGATCTGGATTCGGATCCGGCCAAGCTGCTCGCCGTCGTCGAAGTGGGCAAGCAGCAGCTGATCACCCGCGGCGCATTGACCACCTTTTCGCTGGCCAACGACGTGTCCAAATATTTCGCCATTCTGCCGGCGCTGTTCGCGGCGGCCATTCCGCAAATGGCCGCGTTGAACGTGATGCATCTTTCCAGCCCCGCCAACGCCGTACTGGCCGCGCTGATCTTCAACGCGCTGATCATTCCCGCACTGATCCCGCTCGCCTTGCGTGGCGTTCGCTTCAAGCCCGCCAGCGCCACCGCGCTGCTGCGCCGGAACATGCTGATGTACGGCGTGGGCGGCGTACTGTTGCCGTTCGTCGCGATCAAGCTCATCGACCTGGCGCTGGCCGCCACCATCGGCGCTTAAGGAATCCACCATGAACTCCCTTGCCCACAATACGCAACTGCAGGATCGTGGCGCTTTGCGCGCATCGCTGGTCTTCGCCGCGGTCATCCTCTTCGGCATGGGCTTGCTGTACTCGCTGACCAGCACCGCGATCGGCCGTTCCCTGTTCCCGCAACAGGCCACCGGCAGCATCGTCACCCGCGACGGCAAGGCGGTCGGTTCCTCGCTGATCGCGCAACCCTTCGCCGATGCGCGCTATTTCCAGCCGCGCCCTTCCGCCGCCGGTTACGACCCGATGTCCGCGGCCGGCAGCAACCAGGCCCGCACCAATCCCGACTTGCGCAAGCGCATCGCCGAAATCACGGCCGCAGTGGCCGCGCGCGACGGTGTCGCCGCGCGGGACGTGCCCGGCGAACTCGTCACCCAATCCGGCGGCGGCCTGGATCCGGACCTCAGCCCGGCAGGCGCGCAGGTGCAGATCGCACGCGTCGCGCGGGCGCGGAACCTGGATCCGAAGCGGGTTGCGGAATTGGTCGCCGCGCATACGCAGGGTCCGCAGTTTGGATTCTTGGGCCAGCCGCGGGTGAACGTGCTGGAAATCAACCTGGCGCTGGATGCGAAAAAATGAAGCTGCACGAAGTAAGAAGATCGTCATCCCCGCGAAGGCGGGGACCCAGCGACTGTGATCTTCTACAGGCCAAGTCACTGGGTTCCCGCCTTCGTGGGAATGACGACTTCAAGATAAACGGCAGTGGCGCACAATAGGCGAATGATCGACCCCCGCACCCACCAGGCCGATGCCCTGATCGGCGAACTCCGCCGCGAAGGCAGCGGGCGGTTGACCATCTTCCTGGGCGCGGCCCCGGGCGTGGGCAAGACCTACGCGATGCTGTCGCGCGCTCGCGAACTGCGCAGACAGAATGTCGATGTGGTGGTGGGCATCGTCGAGACCCATGGACGCAGCGAAACCGCGGCGCTCATCGACGGTCTGGAATTGATGCCGCGCGCGCGCCTGGAATACCGCGACCGCATCTTCGAGGAAATGGACCTCGATGCGATCCTCGCGCGCAAGCCGGCGATCGTTCTGGTCGACGAACTGGCCCATCGCAACGCCGCCGGCAGCCGCCACGAACGCCGCTGGCAGGACGTGGTGGAACTGCTGGACGCCGGCATCGACGTCTACACCACCATCAATATCCAGCACCTGGAAAGCCTCAACGATGTGGTGTTCCGCATCACCGGCGTGCGGGTCAGCGAAACCGTTCCGGATCTGGTCTTCGACCGCCTGCGCGACATCGTGCTGGTCGATTTGCCGCCGCGCGAACTGATCGAGCGCCTACGCCAGGGCAAGGTCTATGTGCCGGATCAGGCGGCGCAGGCGCTGCAGACCTTCTTCTCGCCTTCCAACCTGATCGCGCTGCGCGAGCTGGCCATGCAGACCGCCGCCGACCGCGTCGACAGCGATCTGCGCGAAACCCAGGCCGCACGCGGAATTTCCGGCATGAACGTGCGTCGCCGCGTACTGGTCGCCATCGACGGTCTGGGCCAGTCCGAATACATGGTGCGCGTAGCCCGGCGCCTGGCCGAGCGGCGCGATGCGCCCTGGACCGTGGTCACCGTGCAGACCGGGGTCATCGACGAAGCGCGCCAGCAGGAACTCGACCAGGCCTTCGCCCTGGCGCGCAAGCTCGGCGCGGACACCGAAGTGCTGCGCGGCGCCAGCATCGCCGATGCCCTGCTGGATCACGCGGGGCGCAGCGGCGTATCGGCCATCGTGCTTGGGCGCACGCGCGAACGACCGGTGGCGCGCATGTTCAATCGCACGCTCACCCAGCAGCTGTTGCAGCGCGGCGCGCACTTCGAGCTGACCATCGTCAACACGCCGGAGGCGCGCGCGCGTTCACGGCGGGAATCGCACGCGCCGCGCCTTTCGTTCACGCGCCACGACTCGGCGCTCGTGTTGATGGCCACCGTACTGGCCGTCGCCATCTCCTGGCTGGCCGAGAGATGGGTGGGGCTGGACGATCTGTCCATGGTGTTCATCGTCGCCGTGGTCCTGGTCGCGGCGCGCACCCGCATGACCGCCGCGGTGGCCACCGCCGTGTTATGTTTTCTGGCCTACAACTTCTTCTTCATCGAGCCGCGCTTCACTCTGCACATCAGCGCGCGCCAGGGCGTGACCACGGTATTTCTGTTTCTCGTCGCCGCGCTGGTTGCCGGACGACTCGCCTCCAGGCTGCGCATGCAGGTGGTGGCGTTGCGGGCGGCGAACACGCATGCCACCGCCCTGCAGGAACTGGGACGGCAACTGGCCAGCGCCGCCGACCTAGGGCAGGTTCTCACCGCCGGACGTTCCGCCTTGCAAGCGGCGTTCGGCGGACCGGCTTGGGTCCGCATTGGCGACGACGTCGCCGTTTCCGAAGGTGCGAAGCTTACCGACACCGATTTTGGCGCCGCCGAATGGGCGCAGCGCCATGGCCAGGCCACCGGCCGCTACACCGATACGCTGGCCGGTTCGCCATGGTGGTTCCTGCCGTTGCGCAACGATCGGGGCACGTTGGGCGTGATGGGTTTGCGCTTCGCCGCGGACAACACGCGCCTGGCCTTCGAACAGCGCCGCCTTGCCGAAGCCATGGCCGACGATATCGGCCAGGCCGCTTTGCGCACGCGTCTGGTCTCCGATCTGGAAACCGCGCGCGTCAGCGGCGAGACCGAGCGTTTGCGTTCGGCGCTGCTTTCGTCGGTGTCGCACGATCTGCGTTCGCCGCTGTCCTCGATGATCGGATCGGCCAGCAGCCTGGCTAATTACTCTGAGGCGATGACTGCCGAAGACCGCAAGAGTCTGCTGGAAACGATCCAATTGGAAGGCGAACGTCTGGACCGCTACATACAGAACTTGCTCGACATGACACGGCTGGGCCACACCGGCCTGACCTTGAATCGCGACTGGATCGGCGTGGACGAACTTATCGGCTCGGCGACCAGTCGGCTGATTCGCTATCAGCCGCAGGTAAAGCTGAAGATACAGATCGAACCCGACATGAAGCCGATCTGGGTGCATCCGGCGCTGGTGGAACAGGCCTTCTTCAACATACTGGAGAACGCGGCCAAGTTCTCGCCACCGGACCAACCCGTTGAAGTCGACGCGCGGTTGGTCGAGGGCAAACTGCGCATCGATGTGCGCGACCATGGGCCGGGCATACCGGAAGAGGAGCGCGCGCGCATCTTCGACATGTTCTACAGCGTTGAGCGTGGCGATCGCGGACGCCATGGCACCGGCCTGGGACTGACCATCAGCCAGGGCATGATCGGCGCGCACGGCGGCAGCGTGGAGGCGCTGCCGGGTAATGATGGCCGCGGCACCACCATCCGGATTACCCTGCCGCTCATAGAACCGCTGCCGCAGAAGAGCGATGCCCAACCCGACTGATCCGATTTCCCAGATTTCCGCGCCGCCGGCGCGGGTGCTGGTGATCGACGATGAACCCCAGATCCGCAAGTTCCTGGACATCAGTCTGCGCGCGCAGGGCTATCAGGTGGTGCTGGCGGCGAACGGCGAGGAAGGCCTCGCGTCGCTGGCCACGCAGGGCGCCGATCTTGTCGTCCTGGACATAGGCCTGCCCGACAAGGACGGACATGAGGTGCTGGCGGAGCTGCGCCAGTGGTCGCAGGTGCCGGTCATTATGCTTACCGTGCGTGCGGACGAAGCGGAGAAAGTCGCGGCTTTGGATGCTGGCGCCAACGACTACGTCACCAAGCCATTCGGTGTGCAGGAACTGATGGCCCGCGTGCGCGGGCTGCTGCGATTGCATGCCGCCGACCAGCACGAGGACATGGCCGTTTTCGACGATGGCCACTTGCGCATCGACATCCCGCGTCGTGAAGTGCACTTGGATGGCGAGCCTGTTGCGCTGACGCGCAAGGAATACGCGTTGCTTGCGCTGCTGCTACGTCACGCCGGTCGGGTAGTCACGCAGCCGCAACTACTGAAGGAAGTATGGGGGCCGAGTCATCTGTATGACACCCACTACTTGCGCATTCTCGTCGGGAGGCTGCGACTGAAGCTGGGAGAGGAAGCAGCCGCGCCAAGATACATCGCGACGGAGCCTGGCGTGGGCTTGCGCTTTATTGGCTAGAAGCGCTCGATTCACCAGCAGCTGGCTATCGAGCAGAGGAGAGGAGAGATGACGCGATATCTGATCTCGTTCGATGACGGATCGATGACGTTTCCCGAGGAGGATTTCCCCGCTGTGGCCGAGGCGTCGCACGCAGTTGTGCGTGAGGCCAAGGCGGCTGGGGTCTGGATTTTCGGCGGTGGTATCCTGAACCAGCAGGCGAGCGTCATCGCCAGCGATGGCTCGGTCTCCGATGGACCGTACCCGGAGACCAAAGCGGTAATCGGTGGCTTCTCTATCATCGAGGTTCCATCCCGGTACGAAGCGCTGAGATGGGCGGCGAAGATAGCCTCGTCCTGTCGTTGTGCCCAGGAGGTGCGCGAGATTATGGACGATCCTGAGTCCTGATCGGACTTGTGGCGCCGCCACCGCGCATCAGCAGTTCATGAAGATGCGGGTGCTATTTTTCTGGCTTCGCGCCTTTCGCGTAAACACAGCTTTCAGGCACGGATTTGACGTGATAACGCTTGTAGTTGCTTGCGCTGCGGTCCATGCAGCCGGCAAGGTTGAGCAGTTCCACTTTGCGGAACTCGATGGGATGCGATTCGCTCTGCAATGAGATGTAGCCGCCTTCGATCAGCTTTCCGTCGGGTTTGTCGGCGGGATCGAAATCCGCTACTGCGCCGCCGCCGAATTGCGGCAATGCGTACTCGAGCACTTCTTCGCCATTGACGACATGGGTGATCTGGCCGCTGCCCAGCACCAGTACTTCGGCGCGGACCCATTGGTCGCCGTCGAAGGTCTTCGACGCGGAGTTGAGGCAATGTTCGGGATAGATCGAACCCTCATACACGACATCCGTTCCCGGCGTGCATAGATTCATGGTCGAGCGCGCTTTGCCATCGCTTAAGCCCCCTAAGAATTGCACTTCGATGGAAATGGGGAAGTCCTGATTAAGCCCCATCGTGCGCGGGTGCGGCGAATGCAGCATCGCGCCGCTGTTGCGCAGCGCCCAGACCCCGGGGCCATGTGGCGCTTGCTCACCGACGAAGCGGTATTCCACCACCAGGCGATAGTAGGAAAACGGATCCTTGTAGAAGAGGTGCCCAAACTTCTTGCCGAAAGACTCGTACTGGTCGTAGCGCACCTTGAGCAGCCCGTCTTCGACACGGAATGTGTTTGCGAAGTTGTCCCCTAGCGCGTGCCCCGTGATCTTCGGCGTCCACCCGTTGAGATCCCGGCCGTTGAACAGCGTGATCCATTCCTCCTTCTCAGCAGAGGTGTCCGCCGCGGCGCCGCCCGCGAACAGTGAGCCTAGAAGGAGAACGCAGCAGTGCGAGCGCGTGATGAGTCTGGAATGCAAATTCACCCGTCAGTCCTGTTTGAGATGTGGGGTTACTGCGTTAGTCGCTTTCGCGCCGTTGAAGGAATCAGAATCGATAACTTATCTCGGTGGCCCAAGTCTTGCCTTTCCCCGCCTGCGTCAGTGGCACACACGCGTGATACGCGCCGGGAACCGGGCGGTACTGCAATACCTGGGTGGCGCCGGGTTCGGAGATGAAGTAGCCGAGCATCGTGAGCTCTTTCATCGTGAGGATGAAAGGACGGCCCCGCTCGGCGACGGGAAGGTTCGACGCTCGATCCACCTCGACCGCCGGGTCATGCACCTGTTTCACCAGCGCCGCGCGCAGCGGCGGCTCCAACTCAAGGAAGGCGCGCCCGTGTTCGCGCTTGGCTTGGGTTTCAAGGTCCGCGAGTCCGGCGAAGAAGCGCGCCTGCTCATCCTTGGGGTAAACGTCCTTCAACATTTTGTCGATGAAGGCCGGAATACCGACATCCTTTGCGCCCGGGGTATCCGTGCGCGGAATCATGATTTCGGCGACTTCCGCCACCAGCGCGGCCTGCGCTTGGGTGAGGAACGTCGGCTTCCATTCGGCATCCGTCGGCGGCTCGGCCGAACAGCCGGCGAGCATGCCAAGGATGGCCGGCGCCGAAACGGCGCCTCCCATCATCAAGGCGACGCGGCGTATCGCCTCGCGGCGGTCGATGTCGGTCTTCATAGGTTCATCCGTTTCAGTTCCTGGACGGCGTGATCGGCGGCGCGCGCCGTCAACGCCATGTAGGTGAGCGATGGGTTCTGGCATGCCGAGGAGGTCATGCAGGAACCATCGGTGACATACACGTTCTTGCAGGCATGCACCTGGTTCCAGGCATTGAGCACGGACGTTTCCGGATCCCGGCCCATGCGCGCGGTGCCCATCTCATGGATGCCGATGCCCAGTACGTCGCCGCCGTCGTACTCGTGGACATCCTTGAATCCCGCGGCTTCCAGCATCGTTGCGGCCTCGGCCGCCATGTCCTTGCGCATCTTCAGCTCGTTCTCGCGCAACATCGCGTCGAACGTCAGCACGGGAAGTCCATGCTTGTCTTTGCGCGCGCGATCGAGGGTGACGCGATTGTCGTGATACGGAAGGACTTCGCCGAAACCGGTCAGTCCCATGTGCCACGGCCCGGGCTCCGCGGCCTTCGTTTTCAGGTCCGCGCCCAGGGTGGGATCTTCAAGCAGTCGGGTCCATCCCGAACGCCCGGCACCGCCCTGATAGCCGAAACCGCGCAGGTAGTCGCGCTTGTCCTTTCCGATATTGACGAAACGCGGAATGTAGATGCCGTTGGGCCGCTGGCCGCTGTAGTACTTGTCGTCGAAGCCTTCGGCAACCGCCGAGGCGCCGGCGCCCAGGTGATGATCCATGACGTTGCAGCCGAGCTCGCCGCTGTCGTTGCCGAAACCGTCGGGAAACCTGCTGGAGACGGAGTTCATCAGGATTTGCGTGGAACCGAACGTGGACGCGCACAGGAAGATCACCTTGGCGTGGAATTCTAGCTGCTCGTTCGTTTCCGCATCCAGCACGCGCACGCCGCTGGCCCTGTCGTTCTTCGCGTCGTGGATGAGCTCGTAGACGATCGAATTGGGCCGCAACGTCATGTTTCCGGTTTTTTCCGCCGCAGGAAGCGTGCTGGAGTTGCTGCTGAAGTAAGCCCCGAACGGACAGCCGCGCCAGCACAGATTGCGGTACTGGCAGGTGCCGCGCTGCGGGCTGTGCGCGAGCGGCGCGGTGAGATTCGCGGTCCTGCCAATGGTGAGCGCGCGGCCCATTTTGTCGGCAAGCGCCTGCTTCAGGTGCAGCTCGACGCAATTCAGCTCCATCGGCGGCAGGAATTTGCCGTCCGGCAATTGCTCGTAGCCTTCCGCCTGGCCGCTCACGCCGATGAAACTCTCCACGCGGTCGTACCACGGCGCGAGCTCCTCGTAGCGGATAGGCCAATCCACCGCGACACCGTCTTTCGCATTCGCCTCGAAGTCCATCGGACTCCAGCGGTACGACTGCCTACCCCACATGATGGAACGGCCGCCGACGTGATAGCCGCGCACCCAGGCGAAAGGCTTCTTCTCGATGTAGGGATGATCGATATCGTTGACGAACCAGTGTTTGGTCGCCTGCGAGAGCACACCGCCGCGTTGGGCGACCGATTGTTTCTTGAGATCCTCTTGCGTGGGACGGCCGCCATAGGGCAATTCCCAGAGCGGCAGGGTGGCGGTGGGATACTCGCCATGCTCCACCATCCGCCCGCGATCGAGCACCAGGGTTTTCAGTCCCTTCTCGGTCAGCTCTTTCGCAGCCCATCCACCGCTGATGCCGGTGCCGACCACGATCGCGTCAAAGGAATTGTTGTTGGCTGGCATGCATGCGCTTCCTCAAGCTCGCTCGATCAGGACTCTACCGCGAAAAGTAGGTAATATCGCAACGCCAATCAAGACGAGCGTCAAATAATGGGCGGCGCAATGAAGTTGTCGCGACGCAACATTACTCGATGGATATCAACCTATATATTTTTTGAAGGGGCAGGGAAACACGATGTTGACTCGACGTGCATTTCTCCAACGCAGCTCACTGGCGCTTGCCGCGATGACTTCCCTTGATGCTTTTGCCATGAGTGCCGCGCAACCGCGCCTAGGTCCTCTGAACAAGCCGGTCGGACTTCAACTGTGGACGCTCCGCGACGAGGTCGCGAAGGACCTACTGGCCACCCTTAAGGCGGTCAGTGCGATCGGGTATGGCGAGGTCGAGTTCGCGGGCATACCAAAAGCGACCACCGCGCAGGTGCGCGCCATGCTGGCGGACAACGGCCTAGCGGCTCCCAGCATGCACTGCGGCATGGCCGATGCGCAGAAGGACCTGCAGCAGCGCATCGATTATGCAAAGGCAATCGGCGCGCGTTACCTCGTGATTTCGTTTCCGTCGACCGCGGATGAGCGTTTCAAGGACGGCAATGCGCTGGCGGCCGGCATGACCCTGGACGATTGGAAATGGAATGCCGAGCAGCTCAACCGCATAGGCGAGCTCACGCGCGAGGCCGGCATCACCTGCGGCTACCACAACCACAACATGGAGTTCCGCTCCTACGACGGCGTGGTGGCCTATGACGAATTGTTGCGGCTGACGGATGCGAAGCTGGTGACGATGGAGCTCGATATCGGCTGGGTCGCCGCCGCCGGCGCCGATCCGCTGCGGCTACTCACCGTCCATGCGGACCGGATTTCGTCCCTGCACATCAAGGACGTACGCAAGGACGCGAAAACGGGCGTCGATCGCGTCGATACCCAGACCACCGAAATCGGCAACGGCCGGGTGGACTGGCCGAAGCTGTTCGCGGCCATGGATCCGCAGCGGATCCGCCATTACTTCGTGGAGCAGGAGAATTTCGAACGGGCGCCGCTGGAAAGCGTGAAGCTGAGCTTCGACTACCTTCGCCGTCTGAAAGCGTGACGCCGTGACTTTCATAACTGCGGGCGACATCAAGAAGAAAACGTATGACGTGATCGTGGTGGGCTCCGGCGCGGCCGGGGGCCAGACCGCCTACACGCTGTGCATGGACGGCGCCCGGGTGTTGATGCTCGAAGCCGGGCGCAACTACACGCCTGAGTCCGAAACCCCGATGTTCCAGACCCCGGAACAGGCGCCGCTGCGCGGTACGTCGACCCCGGAAAAAGCGTTCGGTTTCTACGACGCCACCGTCGACGGCGGCTGGCAGGTGCCCGGCGAACCGTACGTCAATGCAAGCCAGGACGATGCCGGCCGGTTCGACTGGTGGCGCGCGCGCATGCTGGGCGGCCGCACCAATCACTGGGGTCGGATCTCGCTGCGCAACGGTGCTTACGATTTCAAGCCCTATAGCCGCGACGGTCTGGGCTTCGACTGGCCGATCGATTACGCCGATGTAGCGCCGTACTACGACAAGGTCGAAATGCTGATCGGCGTATACGGCGACAACGACGGTCTGGAGAACACGCCCGATTCGCCTGCCGGCGTATTGCTGCCGCCGCCCAAGCCCAAGGTCAGCGACCTGCTGGTACAGCAGCGCGCCGGACGCCTGGGGGTTCCGGTGGTTGCCGGCCATCGCGCGGTGCTGACCCGGCGCCTGGATGCGGACAACCTGCCGGCCAAGCTGCATCCGGGCAATCCGGAGGCGCAGCGCATCCTGCGCGAGTCGATGCTGCGTCGCGCCGCCTGTTGGTGGGCGACGCCTTGCGGCCGCGGCTGCTCGACCGGCGCCAACTACCAGTCGACCACCGTGCACCTGCCACCGGCGCTGGCGACCGGCCGCCTGGACATCGTCTGCGATGCCATGGTGCGCGAGGTGGTGCTGGGCGCGAACGGCAAGGCCGAGGGCGTGCGCTTCATCGACAGGACCAGCGGTAAGGAATTCGCGGCCTCCGCGCGCGTGGTGGTGCTTGCGGCCAGCGCCTGCGAATCGGCGCGGATCCTGCTCAACTCCAAATCCACCTCGTTTCCCGATGGGCTGGCCAATTCCAGCGGCAAGGTCGGCCGTTATCTGATGGACACCGTCGGCACCAGCCTGAACGGGCAGATACCGTTGCTGGAGAACCTGCCGCTGCACAACGAGGACGGCGCCGACGGCGGCCACATGTATTCGCCGTGGTGGCTCTACAAGGAGCAACTGGCCGGCAAGCTCGGTTTCGCGCGCGGCTACCACATCGAGTTCGGCGGCGGCCGACGCATGCCCGAGATGCATACCGGCGCCGGGCTCGAATGGCTCACCGGCGGCAGCTACGGTCAGAAGTTCAAGCAAGACATGCGCCGCTACTACGGGTCCTTCGTCGGCTTCGCCGGTCGCGGCGAGATGATTCCGAACGAGCATTCGTATTGCGAGATCGACCCGCAGGTGAAGGACAAGTGGGGCATCCCGGTGCTGCGTTTCCACTGGCAGTGGTCCGAGCACGAAACCCGCCAGGCCGCGCACATGAAACGCACCTTCGCCGAGATCATCGAGGCGATGGGTGGGCGCGTGCAGGGCCAGGTCGAGACCGACGGCGCCAAAGCCATCCATGCGGGCGGCTCGATCATCCACGAACTGGGCGGCGCGATCATGGGCGCCGATCCGAAGACTTCGGTCACCGATCGGTGGTGTCGGACCTGGGACGTGGACAACCTCTACATCACCGACGGTGCGGTCTTCGCGTCCAATGCCGACAAGAACCCGACGTTGACGATCATGGCGCTGGCCTGGCGCGCCTCCGACCACATGCTGGCGCGCATGCGCCGCAAGGAGCTTTGATGGACCGCCGCACTTCGCTGAAGTGGATGTTGAGCGCGGCAGCGCTGCCGATGATGCATCTGGCCGGCTGCAGTTCCGAGCCGCCGCCGAAACTGCCTTCGGGCGTGGGCTACGGCACCGACCCGGATCTGCTCAAGGTCTATGGACCCGGTTCGGTCTGGCCGCTGACGCTGAGCGAACAACAGCGGCGCACCGCCACCGCGCTGTGCGACCTGATCGTCCCGGCCGATGCGGAGGGGCCGGGCGCGGTCGCGGTCGGCGTGGTCGATTTCATCAACGAATGGGTCAGCGCGCCGTATCCGCAACAAGTCGCCGATCGCAAAGTGATACTGGTCGGATTCGACTGGCTGGACGCGCAGGCGGACCAGCGCTTTTCGCGCAGCTTCGGCGAATCCAGCGCGAGCCAGCGCAGCGCGATCTGCGACGACATCAGCTATCTGCCCAGGACCCGCGCCGAATTCAAGCAGGCCGCGGAGTTCTTCGCCCGTTATCGCGATCTGACCATCGGCGGGTTCTGCACCTCGCCGCAAGGTCGGCAATACCTGGGCTATGTCGGCAACGTGCCATTGGCCAGTTTCGACGGTCCGCCGCCAGAGGTTCTGAAACTCGTGGGGGTGGGCTGATGCCGCCGATCACGCGTCGCGCGCCGCAATGATCACGATGTTCACGCCGACGGCGGCATCGTGCCGATTCCTGCCGGCTGTGCGCCGGTCCGCCTTGAGGAGATATCGCATGTACATTCGTTTGCTCGGCGCCTGTCTGCTGGCCTTGGTCGGTTGCATGAGCGCGCACGCTGCAAAACCGAAAGGTTACAGCTGGCAACCATTATTCGATGGCAAGACGCTGGACGGCTGGCGCGCCAGCGAGGCGCCGGGTTCGTTCGAAGTGCGCGACGGCGCGATCGTGGTGCGGGGTCCGCGTTCGCATCTGTTCTACGTAGGCGCGGTGCAGAGTCACGATTTCCGCGACTTCGAATTGCAGCTGGAGGTCATGACCAAGCCCGGCGCCAATTCCGGCGTCTATTTCCATACCGCCTGGCAGGACGAAGGTTGGCCGGCCAAAGGCTATGAAGTGCAGGTCAACAACAGCCAGAGCGACCCCAAGCGCACCGGCGGCCTGTACGCGGTCGAGGACAACTATCAGGCGCCGGCCAAGGACGATGTCTGGTTCACGCTGCGCATCCGCGTCGAGGGTCGTCGCGTCCGCACCTTCGTCGACGACAAACAGATCGTCGACTACACGCAGCCGGAGCACCCGGAGCGACCGGCCGACATGAGCGGCCGGGTGCTATCCTCGGGCACCTTCGCGCTGCAGGCGCACGATCCGGACAGCGAAGTGCATTACCGCAACATCAAGGTGCGCCCGCTGCCATAAAGCATGCTTCGATAAAGCATGTTGCCCTGAAGCCTTCGTCCCATTCGCCATTCGCGGAGAAACGTATGAACCCGCAGCGCCTGTTCGTCGCCAGTTGCATCGCCCTGTTGGCCACCGCGATGTCGTTCGCCATCCGCGGCGACATCATGGGCGAGCTGGAACTCGCGTTTGGGCTCGACAAGATCCAATTGGGCTGGATCAGCGGCGCCGCATTCTGGGGCTTCGGCCTGTCGATCCTGTTCGGCGGCACGTTGTGCGATCTGCTGGGCATGGGGCGGCTGCTGAAACTGGCGGCAGTAGGGCATATCGCCGGCGTGTTGCTCACCGTGTTCGCCACCGATTTCACCATGCTGTTCGCGGCCACCGTGCTCATCGGCATCGCCAACGGCTTCGTCGAGGCTGGCATCAATCCGCTGATCGCCACGCTGTACCGCGACAACAAGACCGCGCGACTGGTCAAGCTGCACGCCTGGTTTCCGGGCGGCATCGTGGTCGGCGGCGTGCTCGCCTTCGCCTTCACCCAGCTGGGCCTGAACTGGCAGTCCAAGATGCTGCTGATGCTGCTGCCCTCGGCGATCTACGCGACGATGTTCTTCGCCCAGCGTTTTCCGGAGACCGAACGCAAGGCGGCGGGCGTTTCCACCGCAGCCATGTATGGCGAACTCAAGCGCCCGCTGTTCCTGGTGGTGTTCGTCTGCATGTGGTTGACCGCGGCCACCGAACTCGGCCCGGGGCAATGGGTCAGCAATATCTTCAACGAGGTCATGCACAGCACGCTGCAGGCCGGCGTACTGCTGCTGGTATGGATCAACGGCATCATGTACGCGCTGCGGCAGTTCGGCGGAGGCCTGGCGCATCGCTTCTCGCCGGTGACGTTGATCGCGGTGACGGCGCCGATCGCGGCGCTCGGGTTGTGGCTGTTCGGGCGTGCCGATACGCCGGTACTGGCGTTCGCCGCCGCGGCATTGCTGGCGGTGGGCACCGCGTTCTGGTGGCCGACGATGCTGGGGCTGACCTCCGAGCGCTTCCCGCGCGGCGGCGCGCTGGCGCTGGCGGCTGTCGGCGCGGCCGGCGCGTTCTCGACCGCGGTGGCCGGCCCGGTCATGGGCTGGATCAACAATACCTACGGCGCCGCGCACGTGTTGCCGATGTGGGCGGTGCTGCCGATCGCCATCGCATTGATCTTCGGCATCGTCCATTGGGTCGATCGCGCCCGCGGCGGCTATCGCATCGAACGCGTCGATGCATGAATAAGTTGGTGCATGAATAATTAGGAGTTTTCGCTATGCCACGTCCTGTCACGCTCTTCACCGGGCAATGGGCCGACCTCTCGCTCGACGAACTCGCCAAGCAGACCGTTGCCATGGGCTACGACGGTCTGGAGCTGGCGTGCTGGGGCGATCACTTCGATGTCGAACGCGCGCTGGCTTCGCCGGACTACGTGCATCAGCGCTGGAGCGTGCTGCAGGCGCAGGGGTTGTGCTGCCATGCGATCGCCAATCATCTGGTCGGGCAGGCGGTCTGCGACCTGATCGACGAGCGGCACCGCGCGATCCTGCCGCCGGAAATCTGGGGCGACGGCGAGCCGGAAGGCGTGCGCCAGCGCGCCGCCGCGCGGATGATCGACACGGCCAAAGCCGCGCGCGCGTTCTTCGATGCGCGGCCGGGCGCGGCGGCGATCGATTTCCCGGCGACGGTCACCGGCTTCACCGGCTCGTCGATCTGGCATGCGGTCTACGCCTTCCCGCCGACCTCGCAGGCTTATCTGCAGCAGGGCTTCGATGATTTCGCACGGCGCTGGCGGCCGATTCTCGACGCCTTCGATGCGGTCGACGTGAACTTCGCCTTGGAAGTGCATCCCACCGAGATCGCATTCGACATCGCCAGCGCGCAGCGCGCACTGGAAGCGGTCGACCACCACCCGCGCTTCGGCTTCAACTTCGATCCTTCGCACTTCGCCTACCAGGGCGTGGATTACATCCGCTTCCTGCGCACCTTCGGCGAGCGCATTTTCAACGTCCACATGAAGGACGTCTGGTGGGGGCGCGGCGACGGCAGCGTGGGCGTGTTCGGCGGCCATACCGATTTCGGCGACGCACGCCGCCACTGGGACTTCCGTTCGGTCGGGCGTGGCGACGTCCGCTTCCAGGACATCATCGTCGCCTTGAACGACATCGGTTATCGCGGCCCGCTGTCGGTGGAATGGGAGGATGCGCGCATGGATCGCGTGCACGGCGCCACCGAGGCCGCGGCCTACGTGCGCCGGCTCGATTTCCCGCCCAGCGCGGTGGCGTTCGATGCGGCTTTCGAGGGTCGCGGCCGTGGAGGGATGGGGTGACCGGACGCAAGCTTCGCTTCGGCATGGTCGGCGGCGGCCGTGGCGCGTTCATCGGCGCCGTGCACCGGATCGCCGCGCAGATGGACGGGCAGGCCGAACTCGTCGCCGGCGCCTTCTCATCGGACCCGCAGCGCTCGCGCGATTCGGCGGCCGATCTGTTCGTGTCCGCCGAACGCGCGTACGGCAGCTATCGCGACATGGCGGTGGCCGAGGCGGCGCGCCCGTCCGGCGAGCGGCTGGACTTCGTGGTGATCGTCACCCCGAACGACCAGCATTTCCCGGCCGCGACGTTGTTCCTGGAGCACGGCTTCAACGTGGTCTGCGACAAGCCGGTCACGCTGACGCTGGCCGAAGCGCGCGCCTTGCGCGAGGCGGTCGCGCGCAGCGGCAAGGTGTTCGTGCTGACCCACAACTACACCGGCAATGCGATGGTGAAACAGGCGCGCGCACTGGTGCGCGGCGGCGCGCTCGGCACGCTGCGCAAGGTGGTGGTGGAGTATTCGCAAGGGTGGTTGGCGAGCGACATCGAAAGCGGCGGCCACAAGCAGGCCTCTTGGCGCACCGACCCGGCGCGCAGCGGCGCGGCCGGATGCATGGGCGACATCGGCGTGCACGCGGAAAACCTGGCGCGCTACGTCACCGGCTTGCGCATCACCGAACTGTGCGCCGACCTCACCACCTTCGTGTCTGGTCGTCGCCTGGACGATGACGGCAATCTGCTGCTGCGCTTCGAAGGCGGCGCGCGGGGCGTTCTTCACAGCTCGCAGATCGCGGTGGGCGAAGAGAACAAGTTGAGCCTGCGTGTGTACGGCAGCGAGGCTTCGCTGGAGTGGCAGCAGGAACATCCCAACGAGTTGGTCGTCAAATACCCGGACCGCCCGCGCGAGATCCTGCGCCGCGGCAATGGTTATGTCGGCGAGGGCGCGCAACGCGTGACGCGCATCCCGGCCGGGCATCCGGAAGGCTACCTGGAGGCCTTCGCCAACCTGTACCGCGAAGCTTTTCGTGCGATCGCCGCGGAAGTCGCTGGCGAGCCGCTGCCGGACGATCTCGATCTGCCCGGCATCGACGACGGCGTCAGCGGTATGGCCTTCATCGAGGCCGCGGTGGCCAGCGCACGACAAGGTGCGGCATGGGTGCCCGTCGCCTCATAGCAATCGTTCCCTAGCAGCGAGAGCTGCCGCGATGGCGCTTGCGAGCTGGCAAAGAGCGCAGCGACAAGGAACATTACGCCGTGGCCGGCCAGCTGCAATGCAGTGCTTTCCGCTACTGGCCAAAAGCGGGCATCACCCCGGACCAATAACAGGAGAGCAAGATGACATCGATGGTTTCCGCCGGCCTTATTGCTATGGCCGCCTTGTTAGTAAGCGCGGGATCGCAGGCGCAGACGATGCGGCCGTTCCTCGATTTCAAGACAGCGGACGCCATCCGCGACCATTGCCTGGCCAATGCCGGACAGGCCGGCCATGCGGTCGCTGTCGCGGTTTTCGATGGTAGTGGCGACCTGGTGAGTTTCTCCAACCATGGCGCTTCGCCGGCTGCCGCTGCCTTGGCGCAGTGGAAAGGACGCTCCGCGGCGGTCTACCGGAGTTCGACGCGCGACACCGCCACCTGGAACACGCCGACTGCGCCGATGATCGCCACCATGGAGGGCGGGGTGCCGCTGTTTGCCCGCGACGGTACGGCGATCGGCGGGGTTGGCGTTTCCGGTGCGTCATCAGAGTTCGATTCCGAATGCGGAACCCGGGCGGCGGAGGCAGCGAATCTGCTGGTTTCGCGCCCGAAACCGAAGTCGGATTAGCTATCGACGCCGATGCGATATACCGCTGCCTTCATTTCGGGACTGGCATCGGGAGCGGTGCGGCAACCTGCCACAACCTCGACGTTATCACGCGAGGCGGAGGCTGAAATCGCGTCCACGTCGCTAGAGCCATTCCTGTGCACAATACCGTCGGCTCGCCGATCTCAATGTCTGCCGAAAGCTGCCGAAGCGGCCAACTTATGCTTTTCTATGGGCGGCCAACTTATGGTTACTCCCACAGTTTTCGGGTTTCTACATAGATCGGCCGCTTTGGCCGATCTATGAGAGAAATCTCGCAAGTTTGGCCAACTAAGGAACAGCCCGTCCCCGCCATTCCCTCGGCGAAACCCTCACCTGCGCCTTGAACGCCCGTGACAAGGCCGACTCGCTCGCGTAGCCCACTTCATCCACCAGCAGCTTCAAGGGTTTGCCGCTCCGCAGCCCCTTCTGCACCAGCAAGATCCGCCACCGCTGCAGGTACTCGCCGGGCGTGCTGCCCACGGTGCTGCGAAACGTCTGCGCGAAGGAGCTGCGCGACATGCCGGCAGTCGCGGCCAGTGTCTCCAGCGTCCAGTTTTCACCGGGCCGCTCGTGCATCGTGGTGATCGCGCGGCGCAGGCGCGGATGCGCTAGCCCCGACATCAATCCTGCGTGCCCCTGCTGTCCTTCCATCTGATGCCGCAGCACCTGGATCAGCACCAACTCGAAAAGGCGCGCCAACACTTCGCCACGGCCGCAGCGCTGGTCGAATGCCTCTTCGAATAGCAGGTCCAGCAACGGGCGCGCACTGCCCAGCTTGTCCAGCGGCAGGCAGACGAAGTCCGGTAGCGCGGCCACGAGTGGATGTTCGGCCGCGCCGTCGAAGCCGAGGTCGGCGCAGGCCAATTCCGCGCCCTCAGGGTCGTCGATCACGAAGCGATGGGCGCAGGGCCGCGGATACAGCAGCAGGCTGGGCTCGGTGAGGGTGATCGGCTTGCCCGCGGCGTGGTGCACGACCACGGTGCCGCGCCGGACCAAGTGCAACTGGCCCAGGGTTCCGCGCGGCGGCAGTTCGTGGATGCCGCACAGGGCGCCGGCGTGCAGGATGGATGCCCGCACCGGGAAGTGACCCAGCAGAGCCTCAAGTCGGTCGGTCATTCTTGGACTCATTGATAAGTTATATGGACTTTACAGTACGCAAACGCCAAATGAAACGAGGATAGTAGCGTCACCGGGAACGACCCGGCCCACCCACTCTTAAGGAGCCACCCATGAACATCCTCGCCCCCTTGGTCCTCGCTACCGCCCTCAGCCTGGGCACCGCGTCTGCCGCCACCCCCACTCCGATCGCCGATACCCGCCCGACCGTGGTGCTGGTCCACGGCGCCTTTGCCGACGGCTCGTCATGGAACAAGGTCATCCCTCTGCTCCAGGCCCAAGGCTTGAACGCGATCGCGGTGCAGAACCCGCTGACCTCGCTGGAAGACGACGTGACCTTCACCAACCGCGTCGTCAACGCGCAGTCCGGCCCGGTCGTGTTGGTCGGCCATTCCTGGGGTGGCTCGGTCATCACCCAGGCCGGCGGTCACGACAAGGTCAAGGCCCTGGTCTACGTCGCCGCCTTCGCGCCTTCGCTCAATGCCGCGCCGGTGGTCGACACCAAAGACTTCCCGACTCCACCGGGCTTCGCCCACTTCATCGCCGACGCCGACGGTTACCTGACCCTGCCCGCCGACGCAATCGCCCGCGACTTCGCGCAGGACGTCAGCGCCGAGGAGGCAAACCTGATCCACGCCACCCAGGGCGCTGTGCGTGGCGCCAACTTCGAACAGCCCGTCACCGTGGCCGCGTGGACCAGCAAGCCTTCGTGGTACATCGTTGCCGCTCAGGACCGCATGATCGACCCGGGTGCGCAGCGTGCGTTAGCCAAGAAGATTCGCGCGACAACCGTGGAGCTGCAAACCAGCCACGTGCCGATGGTGTCCGACCCCGAATCGGTGGCCAAGGTGATCGTCGAAGCAGCACAAGCAGCGGCGAAGTAATCCGGGCAAGGATCGCTGCCGGGGGTTGCAACGACCCCCGACAGCTTGTCGAAGCATAGGGTATGTCGTCTCAGTCCGTTATTCGGCCCAAGCACGCAGGGCAGGTCGCAGCGCGGCGAAAACTCGAGGAATCTTGAGGTTCCCTCGCTAGTAGCGCCCAACAGTTCATTCAAGCAGACGCCGCTCTGCGGTGCGACTTAGTTCAGCGTTCTTGGAATGTCCCGCTTCTGGCCGATAGCGGCCATTCGTTGCCGTGTGTTCGAACCGCCGCAAATGTCCTTCCTGCCCGAATCGGACGTTGTTGCATCCCACGTTCGGGAAGTCCAATGACAGTGGTCCAGCGCCAATTCGCCGCAGTCCAGCGCCGCGACAGCGGACTCGTTTTGCATTCCGTGGGCCAACGCATCTAGCGATGGCTCGCTGCCATCGCAGGCATCCTTCGCATGCTCTCGCGAATTGCGCACTCCGGGCCATGCGGCATCCGGCGTCGCAGCTGTTTTCCCTAAGAAGTCCCCGTCGCCGCGGTGCGGCTGAGAATCGATCCATCCATTCAGAAGGACTGCGGCGCGACCGCGTTCAATCGCACTTGGCGGGACGGCAAGCCTTCGGCCTCGATGTCGACCACGATGGGTCCGGCCTGGGTGCCGGCGCGGACCACGGCGACCACTCGTCCGTGGAAGGTCTTGCGTTGGCCGGACTGGAAGCTGGAAACGTCTATTGGATTGCCGTTGCCGATACCGGCCAGGGTTCCTGCGCCGCGCACGCGCACGCGTATCTGCCTGTCGTCGTCGCCGGCATAGATCGGCGTGCCGTCGGCGTCGTGCAGTTCCACGGCGACGTAAACCAGATCCTCGCCATTCGCCGTGAGCTGCGACCGGTCCGCCGTCGCGACGGCGGCGGTCGGCTGGCCCGCCGTGCGCAGTTCCCAGCGACCGGCCTCGCGTCCGTCGCGATAGCCCACCGCGAGCAGGCGTCCCGGTGCGTAGGGCACCTGGTAGACAGCCTTGTATTCGCTGTCCTCGCCGATCGGCTTGCGACCCAGGCTCTTTCCGTTGAGGAACAGTTCCGCTTCCGGAAATTCGGAATAGATCACCACTTCCTGGCGCTGGCCTTCCTGTCCCGGCCAGGTCCAGCTGGGATGCACGTCGTCCAGCGACCAATCGAGGTGCGGCGGCGTGATCGGATACAGGTGCCGGTCGGGCAGGTCCTCGGTGCCCTTGGGCTGCCGGACGAATGCGGAGATGGGCGATGCGCCAGTCTTCCAGACGACCTGGCGGTAGTAGGCCGCCGGACGCATGCGCCCGGTCGCGTCGATCTCGCCGCAGTACGCCAAGTGCCAAGGGTAGGGGCCCAGCTTCTGCCAGTCCTGGCTGTACCCCATCCAGCCGATGCCGGATTCGCCCAGATAGTCCACCGCGGTCCAGACGAAGTCGCCGATCACCCACGGCATGCTTTCGACCGCGCGCCAGTAGGAAAAGAGATCCTTCGACGTGGATTCGGAGGTGTACATCGTCAGCTTGGGAAGCCGCTCATGCTCCTTGGCGAAGAGATGGGCGTGATAGTTGTAGCCGACCACGTCCAGTACCACAGCCTGGTTCGTGCTCTTCGGCGGGTCGGCGTTGATGCCTTGGGTGACCGGCCGCGTCGGGTCGAGCTCGCGCACACGCTCGGCGAGCTTGCGGCCGGTTTCGACGCCCTCGGGCGTGCCGTCTTCGGGAATCTCGTTGCCGATGCTCCAGAACAGCACGCTGGGATGGTTGCGGCCGCTGACGACCAGACTGTCGATGGCGCGCGGCCAGTCTTCGGCGAAGAAGCGCGAATAGTCCTGCGGCTTCTTGCTCTTGTTCCAGCTATCGAAGGCTTCGTCGATGACCAGCATGCCCAGTTCGTCCGCCGCGTCGAGCGTGGCCTGGCTGGCCGGATTGTGTGCGCTGCGGAGGGCGTTGTAGCCGGCGGCTTTCATCAGGGCGACCTTGCGTGCGTCCGCGTCGGCCGCGCCCGCGGCGCCGATCATGTAATTGTCGTGATGAATATTGCCGCCGCGCAGCAGCACCCGCTGGCCGTTGATGCGCAGGCCGTTCGCGGCGTCCAGAGAGATCGTGCGGATCCCGAAGCGGGTCCGCCTCTCGTCGACGGTCGCCCCGTCGATGCGGATTTCCTGCACCAGGGTGTAGAGATTGGGGGAGTCCGGAGACCACAGGCGCGGCTGGGTCAGGATGAGTTCCTGCGATCCTTCCGCGCGCGCTTCGGCGGGCACCGTCTGCGTCTGCCTGGCCTCGGCGACCGTCTCGCCGCTGGCCGCCACTATCCGGGTCACCCATTCGGCGGACTGCGCCTTGTTCGATCGGTTGGCGATGGCCGCGCTGACCGAGACCACGCCCCGGTTTTCGGTCGCCACTGGAGTGGAGACGAATACGCTTTCGGGTTCGATGTGGACTGGATCGAGAAGCTCCAAGGCGACCGGCCTGATGAGCCCCGAGCCGGCATACCAGCGCGACGATGGATCGGCGTGGTCGACGCGCACGACGATGGTATTGCTGCCGGCGCGGACCTTGCCGGTCAAATCAACGGAAAAAGCGGTATAGCCGTAACGATGCTTCTTCAGATGTTCGCCGTTCACCCAGAGGTCGGCGTCCATGTACACGGCTTCGAAGTTCAGCCGAACGATGCGGGAAGCCTCGGTCGGCGTAAGCGTGAGGTGGCGGCGATACCAGCCGGTGCCGCCTGGCAGATAGCCCGAATCCTGGCCGCTGATGGCGTCCGAATCGAAAGGCGCGCTCCTATCGGGGCCGCTCCGGTCTGCTCTGTCCATGATCGAGAAGTCGTGCGGTACGGTCACCCGCTGCCACGTCTGGTCCTCGAAAGTACTTCGTTCCGCGCCCGTGACCTCGCCGGCATGGAACAGCCAGTCCTGCGACAGGTTGCGGACTTCCGCCCAAGCCGGCGAGGCGGACATCGCCATGAGCAGTGCGGCCGCCAGGCGCCGTTGCTTGGCCGCAGTCGTTCTCATGTTGGGTCTTCTCCTTAAGTCAGTTCTGCTACCAGGGACCCACCGTCGCGGCCGAATCGCAGCAGGCTGCGCCGGAGCGGTTTTTCGGATGAGCCCACGGACGAAGCGATCCTTCGGAATGGGGTTGCGGAAACCGGATCCGTCGATCGCGCGGCGGCGCTGTACGGGGTTGATGCTACAAAACATAGCAATGCTTAAAAAATAACAATATCGCCAATACCGATATCTTTTCGGATATGGATTCTCCAGCTGTGGAATCGAACCAAAAGCGATGGGCGCGTCACATATATATCGATTCGTATATCGATGCTGATGTTTTACGCATTTGTCGCATATCTATGCAGCCCGCAGAATCAGGGTGTTCCAGCTGCCTGGGCAGCTGCATTTTCATCAGGAGGGGATTCCTGTCCATGAAATTAGCCCGTCGACCATTTGCCCCATCCGCGGTCGCGGCGGCCTCGCTTCTCTTAGGGGAGCCAAGGGCTGCGGCGCCATCTCTTCAAGAGCATTGCTCCTCTCTTGAACCCGAAGTGGAGTAAGCGATGACACAACAATATCTGCGGGGCATGGTGGCCCTGTCCGTTCTGTTCGGCCTGGTGGCCTGCGGTGGCGGCACAACGTCGTCATCTCACGCTCCCGCGCCCAAAGCCGCAGCCGCTGCGACGCCGCAGCGAGTAATGGCAGGCCCACTCCCAGCGAGGCGGATGGGCGACAAGACCTGGAACAGCGTGAAGTTCGGCGGCGGCGGCTACGTCAGCGGCCTGGTCTTCCACCCGACCACGGCCAACCTGCTGTACGCGCGCACCGACATCGGTGGCGCTTACCGCTGGAACCAGGGCGCGTCGTCCTGGACGCCCATCACCGATGGTCTGGGCTTCGGTGCAGCCGAGGCCCGGTACCACGGCGTCGAAAGCATCGCCGTCGATCCGAACAACGACCAGCTCGTCTACATGGCCGCCGGCATGTACACGTCCGAAGGCAACGGCCGCCTGTATTTCTCCAGCGACCGCGGTGACCAATGGACCTACGTCACCCTGCCTTTCCCGCTGGGCGGCAACAACCCCGGCCGCGCCATCGGTGAACGCCTGATGGTCGATCCCAACAAGCCGTCGACGCTGTTCTACGCCACGCGCACGGCCGGCCTATGGAAGAGCGTTGACTCCGGCCTCACCTGGGCACAGGTCACGTCGCTGTCGAGCGCCAAGTTGACCCAGGACCAGGTCAATGCCTTGGGCATCGGCAGCGCGATGGGCGTCGAGACGGTCGTCTACGACACCGGCACCAAGGGCAGCGGCACGGCCACCCAAACGATCTACGCCCCCATCGCGCCGGACTACGTCCAGACAGCGGGCCTGGCCTCGAACCTGTACAAGTCCAGCAACGGCGGCGCCTCGTGGACCCCGGTCTCAGTCCCGATCTCCGGCTATCACATACCGCACATGGTGCGCGCCGCAGACGGCGTGTTCTATGTCGTGTTCACCAAGGAGACCGGGCCGGGCGCTGGCGGCCCTGCCCGGCTCTACAAGTTCGACGGCAACAACTGGACCTTGCTGAAGGACCCGAACAGCGGCGGGACCGGGACGGGCCTCGGCCTCGGCGGCGTGTCCGTCTCCGGCACCGGCACGAGCACCCGCATCGCACTGGGCGTGACCAACTCCTGGGGCAACTACAGCGGTCAGCAGGCCATTCAGTGGTCCGTCGATGGCGGCAAGACCTGGCGCGAGATCGCGGCCACCATGCCGCGTACGCCGGCCGACGGCGCCTTCTGGGGTTGGCCCGACGATGTCGAGATCGATCCGCTCAACCCCGACCGCGTGCTGCACGTCCATGGCGGTGGCATCTGGGAAACCCGCAACGCCTCCTCGACCACGCCGAGCTGGACCGAGGCGATCGACGGCATCGAGGAGACCGCCGTCCTGGGCGTGGCCACGCCTCCGGCCGGCGCCACGTACACCGTGATCAACACTATGGGCGACGTCGGCACCTGGGTGCACACCAACCTCGCGACCAAGCCGACGCTGACGCCGGCCACTGGCTGGAGCAACGGCTTCGCCGCCGACATGGCGTGGTCCGATCCGCAGTACATGGCCACCATCGGCGTCGTCCTGGGCAACAGCACCAGCTACGGCGTGTGGTCCGGCGACGGCGGCAAGACCTGGGCGAAGTTCGCCACCTACCCGACGGGCGTCGCGGAAAACAAAGGTGGGGAAGCGAGCATCGCCATCACCGCGCGCAACAAGGCGGTCTGGGCGCCCGGCTATTCGGTGCCGTCCTACACCACGGACAACGGCGCCACCTGGGTGCCGACCAATCTGCCGGCGATCAACAGCATCTTCCCCCGCGCCTATCATCTGGTCGCAGATCGCAAGAACCCGAACAAGGTCTATGCCTACGATTCCGGCGGCCACTGGTGGGGCACGCCGGGCAAGGTCTACGTGTCGACGGATGGCGGCCACACATTCACGTTGAGCCAGGGCTCGGTGGCCGCAGGGCTGGCCCCCAACTACTTCGCGAACACCTCACTGGCGGTCAACCCCAACGCCGAGGGCGAGCTCTGGCTGGCCGATGGAAACGCCGTGTACCACTCGGTGGATTCAGGAGCGACCTGGAAGAAGCTGAGCCAGTTTGCGTCGATCATGGGCAGCAATCCGTGGCCCGACGTCCAAGGCGCCACCTTGGTGGCATTGGGCAAGGCAGCGCCTGGTGTGGCGTACTCGGCCTCGGTCTACGTGGTGGGCGTGGTGAACGGCGTGTGGGGCGTGTACCGCTCCGATGACGCCGGCGTCACCTGGACTCGCTTCAACGACGACGCTCACCAGTTCGGCGGCATCGGCGTGATGGCGGCCGATCAGAACCTCTACGGACGCATCTACGTGAGCGGCACCGGCCGCGGCCTGTTGTACGTGACCGCGCCGCAGGTGTCGCAGGTGTCGCAGGAACGCGCCGCAGTGCGCGTGCAGACAGGATCCAGCAGTGCGTCACAGCAGCCTTGGTCGCGCGACCGGCTCCATTTGTACAGAAGGGAACGCTGATGAAAGCACTCGCGGGAATGGTTGTTGCGGTCTGGGCGGTGGCAGCAGGTTCGGCCTTCGCGGGGCAGGTGGCGATCCCGTCGCCGGCCGGCCATGCGGAGATCCGCATCGAAGACGATGCCAGCCGGTTCTCGGTGCGGTGGCGCGGGGAAACCGTCGTCGCCGCTTCTCCGCTGGGGCTGGAACTCGACGACGCGCCAGCGTTCGGCACTCTGACCCTCGAGCGCCGCGAAGATACCGAGGTCGATCGCGAGATCCCGCTGGTCGCGACCAAGGCCTCCGTGGCGCGCGACTACTACCGCGGCACCACGCTAACGTTCCGCGAAACCGCCGCGCCCAAGCGAAAACTCATCCTCGACGTGCGCGCCTACGACGACGGCGTCGCCTTTCGTTATCGCATCGACGATCCGGCGCCGGTGCGGCTGAAGGACGAGCGCACCGCCTTCGTGCTCGCCGGCGATCCGCAGTGCCTGGCGACCGAGGTCAACGGCTCGCACGAGATGCTGTTCGAACGGCTGGCGGTTTCGCAACTGTCGACGGACAAGCCCTACGACGTGCCACTGGTGTGCACGGCTGCGTCGGGCCAGGCGTCGTTCGCGATCGCCCAGGCGCATCTGCAGGGTTATGCCGGCGCTTCGCTGCGGCGCGAAGGCGACGCGCTGCGCGTGCGGCTGTCATCGGTGCCGAAGCGGCCCGGGCCGGCCTTCGTCTCCGACGGCGGCCTGCGCACCGCCTGGCGCGTGGTGATGTTGGGCAACCGACCGGGCGACATGATCGCCTCGCACCTGATCGGCAACCTTAACCCGCCTCCGGAGGGCGACTTCGATTGGGTCAAGCCCGGCAAGGCGGCGTGGGACTGGTGGTCCGGGCCGTTGGAAGGCGTGAAGCCGGACACGGCCACCTACCGTCGCTTCATCGACTTCGCGGCGGAGTCCGGGTTTCCCTACTATCTGATCGACGCCGGCTGGTCCCTCGGCGCCGGCCCCTGCTGCGAGGCGCGGCCGGAGACCGACATCACCCGCGCCGCCGCAGGCGTCGACATGCCGGCGCTGGTGCGCTACGCCGCCGACAAAGGCGTCGGCCTGCTGCTGTGGGTGCACTGGGCGCATTTGGAGCCGCGCATGGACGAGGTGCTCGACACCTACGCGCGCTGGGGCATCAAGGGCGTCAAGGTCGACTTTATGGACCGCGACGACCAGCAGATGGTCGCGTTCTACCAGCGTCTCGCCGCTGCGACCGCCCAACGTCGCCTGCTGCTGGACCTGCACGGCGCCTATGTGCCGGCCGGGCTGCAGCGCAGCTATCCCAACTTCATCACCCAGGAAGGCGTGCTGGGCGCCGAATGGAACAAGATGGACAAGCGCGTCACGCCACGGCACAACCTGATGCTGCCGTACACGCGCATGCTCGCCGGCCCGATGGACTACACGCCCGGCGGCTTCCGCCACGTCGCGCCGTCCAAGTTCGAGGTGCGCGCGGTGATGCCGCTGACCCAGACCACCCGTGGCCAGGCACTGGCGATGTACGTGGTCTACGACAGTCCTTTGCAAATGGTGTCCGACGCTCCGGAGGCCTATCAGGGCGCGGAGGGTTTCGAGTTCGTCCGGCGCGTACCCACGGCATGGGACGAAACGCGATTCCTCTCGGGCGAGCCGGGCCGTGACATCGTGCTGGCACGGCGCTCGGGCGCTGATTGGTACGTGGGCGCGATGACCGCCGACGAAGCCCGCACCGCGCGGGTGCCGTTGAGCTTCCTGCCTGCGGGTAACTACCGCGCGACGGTGTGGGAAGACGGCGAGGCGCTCGACCAAGTCAAGCGCAGCGAGCGCATCGTGACCACGCGCGACACGCTCGCGCTGCGCCTGTCGTCGGCCGGCGGCGCTGCCGTGATCCTGGAGCTTACGGACCAATGAAGGCGAGGTATCCGATGGTCGCCGCCTGGAAGTTGGCCTTCGCACGGTACTGTCCATGAGGCTGATCGGCGCTTTGGCCTGTGTCTTCTTGCTCTCCATCGCCGGCGCTTCGTTCGGCCAGGACAAGGAGCAGGTCACTTCCGAACGGGCGCGCGCCAACTTCGCCCGGCCCATCGTGCTCGGCCCGGACGACGTGCGTGCGTTTGCCGATGCGCCGGCCGGTTTCAGGGACGTGCACGCCGGCGTTGCGCAGGGGCAAGTGGTGGAGTTGGCCTACGATTCGGGCATCACCGGTACGCTTCGGCGGGCGCAGATCTATCTGCCGGCGGGCTATTCGGCCGACCGGAAGTATCCGGTGCTCTACCTTCTGCACGGCATCGGCGGCAACCAGGACGAATGGCGGGGCTATGTGCGCGCCCATACGATCCTGGACAACCTCATCGCCGACGGTAAGGCCGTGCCGATGATCGTCGTCATGCCCAACGGCCGCGCGCTGCCGGACGACCGCAGTCCGCCGGAGGAGCGTGTCTTCACTCCGGGGAACGCGGCTGGGTTCGCTAAGTTCGAACACGACTTGCTGGATTTCCTCATACCTGCGGTGGAAGCGAAGTATTCGGCTTACGCCGACCGCGAACACCGGGCGATCGCCGGGCTCTCGATGGGCGGCGGACAGGCGCTGAACTTCGGCCTTAGCCATCCCGATGCGTTCGGCTGGGTCGGCGCCTTCTCGCCGGCGCCCAACACCCGGCCGCCCGCGGAATTGCTGCCCGATCCCGAAGCGGTGCGCGAGCGAGTCGCGTTGCTATACCTGTCGTGCGGCAACCGCGACGGATTGATCAACGTCTCCCAGGATCTGCATGCGTATCTGAAGCGGCACGGCGTCCCGCACGTTTGGAACGTCGACGACCACGGTCACGACGGCGACAGCTGGGCCAACAATCTCTACCACTTCGCACAGAGGATCTTCCGCTGATGCGGCGCGGATCGTTGGCGCACCGCCACCAGCGCAGCGATCCAATGTCGCGCGACCCACGCTTGCGTTCGGCCTTCGATGGCAGGGCATGACTCTAGGAGACAGATACGTGGCCTCACCCATAACGACGACCGCAACGTCCGCCGTACCGCCAGCGCAGGAGGGCGTGCGCTATGGTCCGGCCCTCACTCTGCTCGCCACACTGTTCTTCATGTGGGGTTTCATCACGGTCATCAACAACACGTTGCTGCCCCACCTGCGCAGCGTGTTCGAGCTCAGCTACACGCAGACGACCCTGATCGAATCGGTCTGGTTCATCGCCTATTTCGTCGCCTCCTTGCCCTCGGCGAAACTGATCGAACGGATCGGCTATCAGAAGTCGCTGGTCGCCGGCCTGGGCATCATGGCGCTGGGCGCGCTGGGCATGATTCTGGCGGCGCGCCTTCCCTCCTACGGGGTGACGCTGGCGGCGCTGTTCGTGATCGCCAGCGGCATCACTCTGCTGCAGGTGGCCGCTAACCCTTATGTCGCGGTGGTCGGCAAACCGGAAACCGCCTCCTCGCGGCTCAACCTGGTGCAGGCGTTCAATTCGCTCGGCACGACGCTCGCTCCGCTTTTCGGCGGCTACCTGATCCTGGGCCGTTCGGCGTCGGGCACGGCTGCGGCCGGCGCGGCCGCGATCACTCCCGCGCAGCGCCTGGCCGACGCGCAGTCGGTGCAGCTGCCTTATCTGATCGTCGCGGCCACGCTGGTGGTGCTCGCCATCGTCATTGCCCGCTTTCCGCTGCCCGCCATGGGCGCCGCGACCCAACGCGCGGCCAAGGAAGAACGCAAGCATCATTCGTTGTGGAAACATCGCAACCTGGTGCTGGGCGTGCCGGCGATCTTCATCTACCTGATCGCGGAAATCGGCGTCTCCAACCTCTTCATCAACTTCGTCTCCCAGCCGCGGATCGGCAACCTGACCCACGAGCAAGCGTCGCATTATCTGTTCCTACTGTGGGGCGGCATGATGGTCGGCCGCTTCTTCGGCAGCTTCGCGATGCGCGCCATCGCGCCCGAACGCGCGCTGGCGATCGCCAGCGTCGGCGCCTTCATCGTGGTGTTGGTCGCGGCATCGACCACCGGCCACCTGGCGATGTGGGCGCTGATCTCGGTGGGGCTGTTCCACTCGATCATGTTCCCCACGATTTTCACCCTAGGCATTCGCGGTCTTGGCCCGCTAACCGAGGAGGGATCGGGTCTGCTGATCATGGCGATCGCAGGCGGCGCATTGGTGGTGGTGCAGGGCTGGCTTGCCGACCGCTTCGGACTGCAGACCTCCTTCCTGCTGACGGCCGCCTGCGAGCTCTACGTGCTGTTCTATGCACTGTGGGGATCGAAGCCGACCCACCGTTTGCCCGACCATCGAATCGGCTGATTCGTACAAACACAGGTGCTTTAAAGATGAGACGCATGGCCGAAGTCGCCAGCTCGCTGTAATCCGCCTTGCCTGTAGGCTTGCGCTCTGTCGCCGCGAAGACCGCGCGACGCGCGTAAGGCGAGTCAAGAACCTCCCCAGGCAGATTAAATTTCAGATAGGGCGGGTTTTAACTCGCCTCCCTCGAATGTTGCGCTACAGCATAGTCATCGCGTGGCGCTTCGCTTCTTCGCCGCTAACGTGCGGCGCACGAGGCAGGCGCATCTGCGGTCCACTGCATCTATTCGTTTACGGAATGGCACCTGCTCAATACTTCATTTGTCGTGCAAGTGGGATTCGACGAAGCTTCGCACAGGCATGTGAACATCGCCGCTTCTATTGGTTTGTGGTCGGTAGTGCGGCTGATCGCGCCGCCGATTCGATACACCCGAAAACTCCGCTCGCTGATGGCTGCCAGAACGAAACGATTTGTGCTGGCGTTTGTCGCCTGTAGCGCTGATCGTCAATGCAGCAAACAGGAACAGTGAGAAACACCGGTGT
Organism: Pseudoxanthomonas sacheonensis; assembly: GCF_031455975.1. Classification (GTDB taxonomy): domain Bacteria; phylum Pseudomonadota; class Gammaproteobacteria; order Xanthomonadales; family Xanthomonadaceae; genus Pseudoxanthomonas_A; species Pseudoxanthomonas_A sacheonensis_A. The sequence goes on from NZ_JAVDTT010000004.1 coordinate 50,657, forward strand.
TGATGCGTTTGCATCGCACCCGAAAGCGCTGCGATTCTTCCAACCGAAACAGGGGCAGACACGTGATGACCTGGACCATGCGCGGCCTGCGCAAGATGAGCCTGATGTTGTGCGCCGCCGCGATGGCTGCCAATGCCTACGCCCAGCAGCCTGTCGACGTTCGCCTGACGGTTACCGCTGAGGCCGCCGGGCCGCGGATTGAGCCGGCGGTGTACGGCCAGTTCGCCGAGCATCTGGGCGCCGGCATCTATGGAGGCCTGTGGGTCGGCCCGGATTCCGACATCCCCAACACGCGCGGCTGGCGCAACGATGTGGTCGGGGCGCTGCGCCATATCAAGGTGCCGGTGGTGCGCTGGCCCGGCGGCTGCTTCGCCGATGACTACTACTGGCGCGACGGCATCGGCGATCCGGACCAGCGCCCGGTGCGGTTGAACCGATGGTGGGGCGGCGTATCTGAGAACAACCGCGTCGGCACGCACGAGTTCATGGACTTGGTGGAACAGCTTGGAAGCGACGTATTCGTCTCCGGCAACATGGGGTCGATGACGCCGCGCGATATGAGCCAGTGGCTGGAGTACATGACGGCCGAAGGCAAATCGACGCTCACCGACGAGCGCAGGCGCAACGGTCGGGACAAGCCTTGGAAGGTGAAGTACTTCGGCCTGGGCAATGAAATGTGGGGCTGCGGCGGCAACATGCGGCCGGAGTACCAGGCCGACCTGCACAACCAGTACGCCACTTTCCTGTCGGGGTCGGTGCTGCGCGTGGCCTCCGGCGACGGTACGCAAAACGACCACCTGATCGAGATTCTGATGGAGCGTTCGCGCAAGCACATGGACGCGCTGACGCTGCACCAGTACACCATCCCCGGCGGTTGGGAGAGCAAGGGTCAGGCCACTGGCTTCGACGCGGAGCGCTGGGCCAAGACGCTCGATGCCGCGATGAGCATCGAGCAGCGCATCAAAGCCATCTCGGCCATCATGGACAAGCACGATCCCGACAAGCGCATCGCGCTTTACGTCGACGAGTGGGGCGCCTGGCACGACCCGGAGCCCGGCACCAACCCCGGCTTTCTGTATCAGCAGAACACCTTGCGCGACGCGTTGCTGGCCGCATTGTCGTTCAATGCGTTCCACCGCCACACCGACCGCGTGAAGATGACCAGCATCGCGCAAATGGTGAACGTGCTGCAGGCGATGGTGCTGACCGACGGCTCACGGATGCTGCTGACGCCGACTTACCACGTGTTCGATCTGTATCAGCCGTTCATGGGCGCGACACCGCTGAAGACTGCGATCCAGACGCCGAAGTGGCGGCAGGGCGATGTCGAACTTCCGGCGGTGGATATCACGGCGGCGCGCGCCGCCGACGGCACGGTCCACCTGGCACTGGTCAATCTCGATCCGGCGAGGCCGGCGCGCGTGACCACGAATCTGAAGACTGGCAAGCCGGTGCAAGGGCAGATCCTGACCGCTGCCGCGATGGACGCGCACAACACCTTCGAGCAGCCGCGCGAGCTCGTGCCAGCAACGTATACCGCGCAAGCCGGCGCGTCGGGACTTGCGCTGGAGCTGCCGCCGAAATCGATCGTCGTGGTTGAGGTGCCTGCACCGTAGATTTCTGTCGGCTAGGCAGGCCGAGATCGCCCAGCGGCAATACTTGGAAGAGAAACGTTCATGCAAGACGACAACGGATCCCGGAGTGCAGGCTGGACAAGGCGCTCGTTCCTCCAAACCTCGGCTTGGGCTGCGGCCGGCGCGCTGAGCCTGCCGCACGCGCGTGCCGCGTCCACGGCGTTCACGCCGTCATGGTCATCGCTGGTCGACAACTATCGGGTACCGGATTGGTTCCGCGACGCCAAGTTCGGCATCTGGGCGCACTGGAGTGCGCAGTGCGTACCCGAAGCGGGGGATTGGTATGCCCGCCACATGTACCTCCAGGGCCACCGCCACTACGACCATCATGTGCGGACTTACGGCCATCCCACCAAAGTCGGCTTCATGGAAATCCAGAACCGCTGGAAGGCGGAAAACTGGGACCCCGAGGCATTGATGGATCTGTACGTGAGCGCCGGCGCGCGCTACTTCGTCGCACTGGCCAATCATCACGACAACCAGGACTGCTACGACTCCAAACACCACGCTTGGAATACTGTCCGCGTGGGACCTAAGCGCGACATCGTCGGCACTTGGGCAAACCTCGCGCGTGCGCGCGGTTTGCGCTTCGGCGTGAGCAACCACTCGGCACACGCGTGGCACTGGTTTCAGACAGCATATGGTTACGACCCGGAAGGGCCTCTGGCCGGCCAGCGCTACGATGCATACCGGCTGACGAAAGCCGATGGCCGTGGCACTTGGTGGCAGGGGATGGACCCGCAGGCGCTCTACACCGGCCGCAACATCGTGATACCCGACGGCATCACCACCATCCGCACAGCCAACGAATGGCACGAGCAGAACGACCGTGTCTGGGACGAGAAAGCGCCACCGCAGAACCCCGCGTTCGCGCGTCAATGGTTCCTGCGCTGCCGCGACCTGATCGACAGCTACCGGCCGGACCTGGTCTATTTCGACAACTCCGGCCTGCCGCTGGGCCAGGCCGGGCTGGACATTGCCGCCCACTACTACAATGCCAGCATGGCCTGGCATGGCGGCAAGCTGGAGGCCGTGATCAACGCCAAGGTGCTGCCGGCCGAACGGCGCGCCGGCCTGGTGGAGGATGTGGAGCGGGGCTTCCGCGAAGGCATAGAGCCACTGCCCTGGCAGACCGACACCTGCCTGGGCGATTGGCACTACGACCGTTCGATCTTCGACAACCATCAGTACAAGTCGGCGACGATGGTGATCCATCGCCTGTGCGACATCGTTTCCAAGAACGGCAACCTGCTGCTGTCCGTACCGGTGCGCGGCGATGGCACGATCGACGCGGACGAGCGCAAGATTCTCGGTGAGATCGCTACCTGGATGGGGCGCAACAGCGAAGCGATCCACGGTACGCGGCCTTGGCGCACCTTCGGCGAAGGGCCGACGCGCGTGGCGGGCGGCATGTTCAGCGAGCACGCGTCGCAGCCTTTCACTGCCGAGGACATCCGCTTCACTAGCAAGCAGGGTGCGCTGTACGTCATCGCGCTCGGCTGGCCCACCAGCGGCGTGCTGCGCATCGCCGCGCTCGCGGAGGACTCGGCGCTGGCGCCGGGGACGATCGAACGCGTCGAGGCGTTGGGCGCCACCGATAGTCTGCCGTTCACGCGCAGTCGCAAAGGTCTGGAGGTGCGTTTGCCGGAGGGGCTGGCCGGCGCGATCGCGGTTGCGCTGAAGATAAGCGGCGCCGGACTTGCTTGAAGACCGCTGCCATGACCACGAGCGCACGCATCATGCGGGTGATGATCGAACGAACCAACCGCATAGGCATGAGCGAATGAGATCGAAACTCGCAAAACTGGCCGTCGCATGCGTCGTCGCCGGAAGCTTCTTGTGTCACGGCCTGGCGCGGGCGCAGAGCGCAGAAGGCCGCAGCGACTGGCCGGGCGCCGGCCAACTCTTCGTCGGCACCAACTACCAGTCGGTGGATCGCAGTAACGAGCAGATCGAGCGCGACATCGCGCGGATGAAGCAGGCCGGGTTTAAGGTCGTGCGCGTGGGCGACCTGTCCTGGGACCACTTCGAGCCCGCCGAGGGCAAGTTCGACTTCAAGACCTTCGACTGGATGATGGACGAGATGCATGCCGCCGGCCTCAAGGTCATCCTCGACATCCCAGGCCAGCCAGCACCGATTTGGCTGCACCACAAGTATCCAGGCGTCGATATCGTCACCCAGAATGGCGTGCAGCTCGACCCTGCCGAGCGCTACATGGACGACATCAGCGACCCCGACTACAAACGCCTGCTTGCGCGCATGGCCGACATGCTGACCAAGCGCTACGCCAAGCATCCGGCGCTGTTCGCGATAGGCTACAACAATGAGATCGGCAACGGCTTTATCTCGTACTCCGAAGCGGACCGTCTGCGCTTCATCGGCTGGCTGAAGAAAAAGTACGGCAGCATCGAGACCCTGAATAAGGCCTGGGCCACGCAGCGCTGGTCGCGCCACCTCAACACCTGGGACGAGGTCCGGCTGCCGTACGCGGACGGTCCCGGACCCTTCGAGCGCCAGCTCGATCTGCGGCGCTACTGGTCCGACGTGACCATCGGAACGCTCAGGGAGTTGGAAGCGATCCGCAGGAGAAATGCACCCGACAAGCCGGCCATCTCCAACCTCTGGGATAGCGCCGGGCGCAAGGGCTTCGACTATCTGTCCACTTACCGCGACTACGTGAGCTACGGCGCGATGGGCTTCTATCCCGGCGAGCCGCTTGGCGCTGCTTTCGAGGCGACGATGATGAAAGGCGGCCTGTCGACGCCGATTTGGTTCAACGAATTCACCGCGGGCGGCGGCGGTTATTACGGCACCAAGGGCCGCGCGCGCATGTGGGCGCACTTCGGATTGCTGATCGGCGCGCAGGCGGCATTGGCGTGGACTTACCATAGCCACCACGGCGGTGAGGAGCAGGCGCTGTTCGGTTTGATCGATCATGACGACCGGCCGTCTTGGAAGCTCGATGAATTCGCCACCATCGCCCAGGATTTCTCCAAGCTGGAGAAACTGGGTTTTCCGCGGATGGGCCAACCGAAAGTGGCGATCGCCTATGCGTTCGACAACGTCATCGCCTCCGAACCGAAGGGGCCGTCGAACACGGTCAAGCAATACATCAATACCCCGTACCTGAAGCAGGCGCACAACGCCTACGAGCCGCTGTTCAAGGACAACATCGACATCGCCGTCATCAACATCGGCCACGAGGACCTCAGCCGATACTCGCTGGTCATCGTGCCGGGCCTGTACCTGCTGGACAAGGCGGCGGCCGACAACCTGCGCAGATTCGTCGCTGAAGGCGGTACCGTCATCATGACCGCGTATTCGGCCAAGGTTAATGAGCACAACCAGTGGTTCGACACCTCGCTGCCGGGGCGGCTGACCGACGTCTTCGGCCTGCGTACCAACGAGTTCTACAACACCGGCGAGGTGATGACCAAGATCGGTGGCAAGGAGATCAAGGGCGATATCGGTTACTACGAGGTGCTGGAGCCCTCTACTGCCGAGGTGCTGGCGCGCTTCACCAATGTCGAAGGCAAGACGCCGTCGATCACGTTGAACAAATTCGGCAAGGGGCGTGCGATCTATGTCGGTACGCCGGCGCAGCCGCAGATCATGGGGCCGCTATACCGGCAGCTTTACGCAAGTCTGGGAATAGAGCCAGGGCCGAAGACTCCGGACGGTGTCTCCGCGCGCTTGGTCGAAGGCAGGGTGCTCTATGTCAACGCTACCGGAGAACCAAAGGGCATCGCGATCGACGGTACGATGACCGGTGTACTTTCCGGCAAGCGCTGGACAGGCGAGCTTCGTCTTGAATCGTTTGGCGTGGACTTACTGGAGAAGTGAGATGTTTGCATTCTTGTTGAATCTACGGCGCGTCAGCTTGCCGCTGATGGCCTGGGCAGCGGCTGCTGTCAGCGTCGCGCCCGGTGCGGTCAGCGCCGCCGAGGCTCCCCCACGCGAGATCACGATCGACCTCGCGCGAGCCGAACGGCCGCTGGACCGGCTCTTCGACCTGTCTATCGGCTCGGATTTTCCGGGCACGTTGATACGCTCCGACAGCCAAGCCCAGTTGAAGGTCGCCGTCGATGAGCTGGGCTTCCGCTACATTCGATTCCACGACATCTTCCACGATGTGCTGGGCACCGTCCGGGTCGTCGACGGTCGTACCGTGTACGACTGGACCAAGATCGATCAACTCTACGACGACCTGCTGTCGAAAGGGATCAGGCCGTTCATCGAGCTCGGATTCACACCCAGCGCGATGGCCACGTCCAAGCAGACCATCTTCTACTGGAAAGGCAATACGTCCCATCCGAAGCTGGAGCCGTGGCGCGATCTCGTCGATGCGTTCGTTCGCCACCTACGCGATCGCTACGGAGTGGCGGAGGTGCGGCACTGGTACTTCGAGGTCTGGAACGAGCCGAATCTCGACGGATTCTGGGAGCGGGCCGACCAACAGGCTTACTTCCAGCTCTACGACGTCACCGCCAGAGCAATCAAGGCGATCGATTCCACGCTGCAGGTCGGCGGCCCATCGACCGCGGGCGCTGCATGGGTCCCGGAATTTCTCGAGCATGCGCATAAGAACGGCGTGCCGGTGGATTTCGTGACTACCCACGCTTATGGCGTCGACGGTGGTTTCCTGGACGAGAAAGGCGAGGCAGACACCAAGCTTTCTCCTTCTCAGGACGCCATCACCGGCGACGTGCGCAGGGTCAGGGAACAGATCAGCGCATCGCCGTTCCCGTCGCTGCCGCTTTACTTCACGGAGTGGAGCACGAGCTACACGCCGCGCGACGCCGTGCACGACTCGTATATCAGCGCGCCGTACATCCTCAGCAAGCTCAAGGCGACGCAGGGGCTGGTGCAGGGCATGAGCTACTGGGCTTACACCGATCTGTTCGAGGAGCCGGGTCCGCCGCCCACTCCGTTTCACGGCGGCTTTGGGCTGCTCAATCGCGAAGGCATCCGCAAGCCGGCGTTCTTCGCTTACAAATATCTGCACGCGCTGCGCGGCAAGGAGATTCCATCCTCCGATGCTGAGTCGCTGCTGGCGACGGAGGGTTCCAACGCTTCGGCATTGCTCTGGAGTTGGGAACAGCCTCAGCAGAACGTCAGCAATCGCCCGTTCTACACCAAGCTCGTTCCCGCTTCGCCGGTATCCGCGGCGCGGCTGACCTTCAAACACCTCACCGAGGGCACGTACCGGCTTCAGGTCAAGCGCACCGGGTTTCGTGCCAACGACGCGTACTCGGCCTATATCGAGATGGGGGCGCCCGCTTCCTTGAGCGCCAGTCAGCTCGGCAAGTTGCGCGACCTGACGCGCGACTTTCCGGAGACCGATCGCAGGATCAAGGTCGGACCTGCTGGAGAGCACACGTTAGAAGTTCCGATGCGCAGCAACGATGTCGTGCTTGTAACGCTGACGTCGGAGCCGGACGAGCGCTGATGTTTGCGTGCCGAACGCCCCACTGGGCCTCGCCTACAGCCGACCCGTGTCAACCGTTCTAGTTCCGGAGCGTTAAGCAGATGAGCCGATATTTCGGAGCACTGCATGCCTCCCCCACGGACCGCTTCCGTTCTCAACAGATTCGGGTTGGGAGCCAAACCCGGCGAAATTGAAAGCGTTCGCAATCCGCGTGCGTGGCTGCTGGAACAGTTGGAAGCACGCGGATCGCTGCCTTCGGCAATGAGGGGGCTGCCCTCGAGTCTTGACTACTTGCAGCGCGAGATCGCCTACAACCGGGAACGCCTGATGGAGCGTCGGTCGCGGCGGACGAAGGAGCCACAGGAAAAATTGGCCGTCGATGGGATGGCGATGGCAGAGGGAGGGCAGGATGCCGTCGACAAATTCAAGACGAGCTTCCGCAAAAGTTTCGGCCAGGACCTGCTGGCCGAGATAGGCGCGCGTTATCGCGTGGCCACGACCACCGACGCCGGCTTCAACGAACGCCTGGTCCATTTCTGGTCCAACCATTTCGCAATCTCCGCCGACAAGCGCCAAGCCTCGCTGTATGCCGCGCCGATGGAACGCGAGGCGATCAGACCCCACATCTTCGGACGCTTCGAAGACCTGCTGCTGGCCGCGGAAACGCACCCCGGCATGTTGCGCTATCTCGACAATGCGCAATCGGTGGGAGAAGGCTCGATGTTCGCCGCACGCGGCGAGCGACGGCGACGCAAGCGGCAAGGCGAGGGCGCGCCCAAGCGCAAGCTCGGCCTCAACGAGAACCTGGCGCGCGAGATCCTGGAACTGCACACGCTTGGCGTGGACGGCGGCTACACGCAAACAGACGTCACCGAACTCGCGCGCGCCATCACCGGTTGGGGCACGCCGCTGGCGCGCGATTTCAGCGCCGGCCAGACCGTAGACTCCGCCTTCGTTTTCCGGGCCACCGCGCACGAACCGGGACCGCGCACCGTGCTGGGCACACGCTATGCAGAAGGCGGTATCGAACAAGGCCGCGCCATTCTTGCCGATCTGGCGCGGCGTCCGGCCACGGCGAAGCATTTGTCGTTGAAACTGGCGCGGCATTTTGTCGCCGACGTTCCGCCGCCGGTCCTGGTCGAACGCATGACGGCGGCTTATCTCAGCAGCGGCGGCGACTTGAGTAAGGTGTATCGCGTTCTGATCGAAAGCGATCTCGCCTGGGGCGTTGACGCGCGCAAGTTCAAGACGCCCGACGATTTCCTGGTGTCGGCGATGCGCGGAAGCGGAATCGACGCCGGTGTCAGACCCGACGCCGTAGTGGCTTTGCTGCGCCAACTCGGGCAACCGCCGTTTACCCCTCGCTCGCCCGCTGGTTTCGCCGATACCGCCGCCGATTGGACCGGGCCGGACGCGCTGTGGAAGCGCGTGCAGGCAGCACAGGCCTTGGCGCAACGCGTACCGGAGCAACGGCTGGATCCCTTGCGCCTGGCGAGCGATGCGTTCGGCGACGCGCTCGATACCGAAACAGTTACCGCACTCAGACGCGCCGAATCGGCGCGCGACGGCGTGGCCCTGCTGTTCGCCAGCCCCGCCTTCCAGTGGAGAACCTGACATGAGCATGACCCGACGCCAGTTCGTCGCCGCGCTTGGGGCCAGTTCGTTGCTGACGCTCTGGCCGGGCACGAACGCGCTCGCTTCCGGCAGCGATACGCGCATGCTGGTGGTACTGCTGCGCGGCGGTCTGGATGGCCTGCATGCGCTGCCGCCGGTCGCCGATCCGGCCTACGTCCGTCTGCGGGGCGCGCTGGCGCCCGACGATCCGCTCAAGCTCGACGGCAGCTTCGCGCTGCATCCATCGCTTAAGTTCATGCACCAGCTCTACGCCGACAAGCAGCTGCTGCCGGTGCTGGCGGTGGCGCCGCCCTATCGGCAGCGTTCGCATTTCGAGGCGCAGGACTGCCTTGAGAACGGCACCGCCAAACCGGGCGGAAGTACCGGTTGGCTCAACCGCTGCGTGGCGGCGTTGCCGGGCTCGGACGGTCTGGCGATCGCCACGGTGATGCCGTTGATCCTGCGCGGAGAGGGCGAAGCCACCACCTGGTCGCCGCCGCTGCCGCAGGAAGTGAATCCGATCCTGCTGCAGAGTTTGCAGCCGCTTTATGCCGCCGATCCAGTTCTGGCGGAAGCGTTTTCGCGCGCCATCGAGACCGAAGCTGCGGGCGAGATGGCCATGCAAGGTAAAGGAGGCAAGCGTGCGGGCGTGCAGTTGCCGCAGACCATGGCGGCCGCGGCGCGTTTCATGAGCAAAGCGGAGGGGCCGCGGATCGGTTTTGTCGAAGACTCCGGCTGGGACACGCACGGCAATCAGGCCGGCGTGCTGGCACGCAAGCTGAGCGAGCTGGACAATGCGTTGCGCGCCTATCGCGACGGGATGGCGGCGCGATGGGAGCGCACCACGGTGCTGGTGGTGACCGAATTCGGCCGCACCGCTGCGGTCAATGGCACCGGCGGTACCGATCATGGCACCGGCGGCGTGGCGTTTCTGCTCGGCGGAGGCGTTCGTGGCGGCCGTATCGCCGGCGACTGGCCCGGACTGAATGCGCGTGATCTCAACGAGGGCCGCGATCTGCGTGCCACCACCGATCTTCGTGCGCTGTTCAAGGGCGTACTGGCGAAGCAGCTACAGTTGTCCGAGTCTGTTCTGGACACACGCGTGTTCCCTGATAGCCGGGACGTGAAACCGCTGGACGGATTGCTCGTCTGAGATGGACGTCGGGGTTGCACCCCCCAAGAGTTTTACTGAACCAGCGAGCGGATAAATCCGGCCACCGCCTCGGTATATGCCGACGGCACGCCTAGCTCGCGGTTGATCTCCGCATGCGACATTGGCTCAGGCAGTACTTCCATGCGCACGCCAAGTTGTGCGGCTTTTTGCGCCAGTTTTCGGCCTTCTTCGCAGGGCGATGCCGGAAACCGGCGCTCGCTGGAACAGACAATCAACATCGGCAACGCGGCGCGGTCCAATTGGTGCTGCGGCGAAGTGGCGACCCAGTAGTTCTTGTCGTCGCCGAAGGCGTCGCGGTACAGCTTCGGCAAGCGCGGCATGCCCATCAGCGCCGGCACATCCAACGCGCCGCTGTCCAGCGAAATCACGCCGAGCGGACGTCGCGCGCCGGCATCGGCAAGCCTCTTCGGATCGGCGCCGAGCAGCGCGACCAGATGCGCGCCTGCCGAGTGGCCGACCAATACGAAACGCTTGGGGTCCAGGTTCCATTCGCCCGCGCCGTGCTGCGCCGCGGCCACCGCCTGCGCCACGTCACGAGCTTGTTGCTGCGGCGCCGCCTTGGGCAGCATGCGGTAGTTGGCGGAGATCACCGCGTAACCGTTCGCCAGCCAGAAGTCGATCTTGTTCTCGATGCCTGGATTGGTCTTGTCGCCGTTGGCCCAGCCGCCACCATGGACGAAGAAGAACACCGGCGCGCGCTGGACGCCCTTGGGCAGGTAGACATCGAAGCGCTGCGCCGGATCGGTACCGTAGGCGACATTGCGCACGGCCTTGGCACCGGCGGGAAGCGCGACCGCGCGTTCGCGCTTGCTGGCTTCACGCAGTTGCGCCAGGCGTTCGAGCCGGTCCGGCGCGGGTGACGCTTTCGCGTCGAAGCGCACCGCCGCCAGTAGCAGGCATAGACAAAGCAGCGTGCCATGGATCTTCCCATTCATAGCGATTCCTTACCTGTTCGATCAAAAAAGTTCTGCGCTCACGCGCCACGCAATACCAGCATTGCGCGCAGTCCCTGCGGCGCATTGGCGATCAGCCGCAACTCGCCGCGATGCTGATGCGCGACACGTTCGACGATGGCCAGCCCAAGCCCGCTGCCTCCAGTCTCGCCTGCATGCACGAAGGGCTGGCGCACCCGCTCGACGGCTTCCGCCGAAAGGCCTTGGCCCTGGTCCGACACCTCGATCTCCCACGCGTCGCCCTGGCGCTCGAGCTTCAGCGCGAACGGAAACGCGCCATGCCGCTGCGCGTTGACCAGCAGGTTCTCCACGGCGCGCAGCAAGGCCATCGGCTTGCCGTGCATCAGTGCGGAATCGGGCAGGGATACCCGCCAGCCCGGATCGGCGGCGGCCAATGCATTGCGGCAGATCTCCGTCAGGTCCAGCGCTTCGCTGGGCTCGTCGCGACCATCGCGCGCATAGGCGATGAACTGGGTGAGGATGGCGTCTATTTCGCCGATGTCGCGATCGATGCCGGCGCGCAGGTCCGGATCGGTTTGCGGCAGCAGCTCCAACGCGAACTGCACGCGCGTCAGCGGCGTGCGCAGGTCGTGCGAGATGCCGGCGAGCATGAACGCGCGTTCTTCGGCGGCGGTGCGTACGTCGTTGCTGGAACGCGTGAGCGCCTGCGCCAGTTCCACCACTTCGCGAGGACCGGAGTCCAGGCCTTGCGGCGGATCGCCACGCACTATCCCGGGCGCCGCTTGCGCCAGACGGCGCAACGGCAGTACCAGCCGCCGCGCGAAGTAGGCGGCGGCCAGCCACACCAGCAGCACGCAACCGGCCAACATCAGCAACGAGAAGCGGCGTACGCCTTGGCCGCGTCGCTCCAGCGCGAACGACACCCAGATCGGTTCGCGGGTGGCCAGCTTCAGCCAGAACACGTTGCGTCCCTGCTGGCGTCCCAGGCGGATTTCGCGGCCGGGACCGAGTTGGGTGACGGAACGCTCGCGCAGCTCGCGCAGAAATGGCGCGATCCGCGGCCGTCGCTCTGGCGGTGGCGTCTGCCGTACTTCCAGCCCTGCTGCACGAAGCTGTTGCACGACTTTCGTGCTGCCTTCGGACTGATCGAGTTCCTCTACCACACTGGCGAAACCATCCATCGCCTGCAGCAATTGTTCGCTGGCCGGCCGCATGGCCAGTTCGCGACCCAGCAGCAAGGCCAGCAAGCCAGACCCCAACAACACCAGCGCGATGACCAGCGCCAGCTGCCCGAATACGCTGCTCGGCAGCAGTCGCCACTTCATGCGGATTCTCCAGGCGGCACGTACACGTATCCCACGCCCCACACCGTCTGCAGCAGGCGCGGGGAATGTGGATCTTCTTCCAGCAGTTTGCGCAGGCGCGCGATGGATACATCGATGCTGCGTTCGAAGGCGTCATGTTCGCGACCGCGCGCCAGGCTCATCAGACGATCGCGGCTGAGCGGCTGGCGTGGATGCCGCAACAGCACCGATAGCACCGCGAACTCGCCGGAGGTGAGTTTCAACGCGGCGCCCTCGCGGGTGAGCTCGCGCCTTCCCAGATCGAGCTTGAAAGGACCGAATGCGATCTCTCCCCCTTCCGCATGCGGCGCACCCACGGCCGGTTGAACGCGCCGTAGTACCGAGCGGATGCGCGCCAGCAGTTCGCGCGGATTGACCGGCTTGGGCAGATAGTCGTCAGCACCTATCTCCAGGCCGACGATGCGGTCGATCTCGTCGCCCTTGGCGGTGAGCATGACGATGGGCGTCGTGTCGCCCTGACCGCGCAGGCGTCTGCAGATATCCAGCCCGTTTTCTCCTGGCAGCATCAGGTCCAGCACGATCAGGTCGTAGTGGCCGCGATCCAGCGCCTGTCGCATCTGCACCGCATCGCCCACGCCCTTGACGGCGAACCCCTGAGTTTCCAGATAACGCACCAGCAGCTCGCGCAGGCGCACATCGTCGTCGACCAAGAGCAGGCGAGCAGTGGTTTCATCCATGCCGACACTATCGCCGGTGCCGGCCCTGACCGGCAAACGCCTGCAGGCGCGATTTGTAAGCAGATATTTCCGGATGGCTTATCCGAAACATCCGCTCGCAATGACGAAACACCTGCCGCGCCGCGCCGCCCTACTGTGTCCCCACCGCGATGCATCCCGTGTCGCGCTACCCACAGGAGACACCCCATGAGCATCCCGAAACTCCCCTTGCTGTTGGCCGCGCTGACCTTGTCCGGCGCCTTCGCCACCATTGCGGTAGACGTCGAAGCGCGTGAGCGCACCCGCAGCCGTACCGCCGGCAACGTCGACGGCGTGCGTAGCGCTGCGGTCAACGCCAGTGGCAGCGGCGCCAATGGCAGCTACGCGCGCGGCCGCCAGTGGCAGGCCGACGGTCAGGGCAACGCCTCCGGTTCCAGCGGCGGCACGGTCGATGGCGTCAACGGCGGCTCGGCCAGCCGCCAGGGCGGCTTCTACCGCAATGCCGACGGCAGCGCCGGCCGCCAGGGCAGCGCCTCGGCCACCGGGCCGAACGGCGGCAGCGCTTCCACCTCCGGCGGTGTGACCCGGGACGCCAACGGCAATGTCGTCGGCGGCCGCTCGACCACCGCGACGGGCCAGAACGGCAACAGCTACGACGGCTCTACCACGGTCTCCGACGGCAACGTCACCCATACCGGCACCTGCACCAATGCGGCCGGAGAAGTCATTCCCTGCCGCGGGGACTGATCCGCTTGCTTGATCGCTCCTTCCCCTTGGCGTTGCGAAGCCAATTCCGTGTTCCCCCCTCGTACGGCTTCGCAACGCTTTTTTCTCCAACATCGAGTAAAGCCATGAACATTCCTCGCCTATCGAAGACCGCCGCCGCTGCATTGATCCTGTTTTCCGGCATCGCCTGCGCGCAGCAATCCATTTCCGACGAACAGAAGCAGGCCGCGCTCGAACGCCTGCAGGGCGCCGATGCCAACAAGGACGGCTTCATCGACAAGACAGAAGCCGAAGCCAAACTTCCACGCGTGGCGAAGAACTTCGACAAGCTGGATTCCAACCGTGACGGCAGATTGTCCCCCGAGGAATTCAGGGCAATGGCGTCGAAGTTCGCCAGCCGCAGCCGCTGAGTCATGGCGATGGAGTTCAACCGCCAATGGTTGCTGCTGCCGGCGCTGTCTCTGGTGCTGGTCGCGGCGATCGAAGGCTGGGTGTTGATGCGCCGCGGCCACGACTACGACTGGAAGGGCTTCTGGGCCTCGCTGGGCGACGTGTTGGGACGTGGCGTATTCAACCTGCTGATCCAGGGCGGAGTGGTGGGGGTAGTTCTTTATGGCATCTGGAACTTCCGTATCGCCACGATCGCCATGGACCAGTGGTGGCATTGGGTGCTGCTCTTCGTCGGGCAGGAGTTCTGCTATTACTGGATGCATCGCGCCGACCATCGCGTGCGCTGGTTCTGGCTCAACCATTCGGTGCATCACTCCTCCAATCAGTACAACTTCTCGGCCGCCTACCGCCTGGGCTGGACCGGCAAGCTGATCGGTGCGGCGATCTTCTTCGGGCCGCTGGTGTGGATGGGCTTTCCGGTGCCGTACGTGATCGGCGCGCTGGCGGTGAACCTGCTCTACCAGTTCTGGCTGCATACCGAACTCATCGGCAAGCTGCCGCGCCCCATCGAGTTCGTGTTCAACACCCCGGCGCACCATCGCGTGCACCACGCCAGCAATCCGGCGTATATCGATTGCAACTACGGCGGCGCGCTGATCGTGTTCGATCGGTTGTTCGGTACTTTCCGCCGCCAACGGGAGGAAGAACCTCCGCGCTACGGCCTGACCAAGCCATTACGCACCTACAACCCGATACGCATCGCGTTCCATGCTTGGATAGAAATGCTCCACGACCTGAAGTGCGCGCGCGACTGGAAGGAGCGGGGGAGAGTGGTACTCGGACCACCGGAGTACAAGCCCCCAAGAGCACTTTTCCAACAGCACCGACTAGCGCAGGCAAGCCCTGACGGACGTAGATTCGATGACCTGAATGCGCGATCGGAAGACGATAAGAACCTAGGTTAACCGGTCAGACGGACAACCAGTCGGCGTACCCGAGGCGCAAGGAGGGTCACTGCGACAAAGGCCACGGGCCAGGTCGTCGCCCCTGGGTAGTCGCCAGAACGAAGGCGGAGACGATGGCGACCATGGCGGCCGAGAGAAGAGCGCCGAAGAGGATCGGAGCGAAACGAGCGGGAATGCGCATTGGATTGTCCTGTTGGAAATGGTTGGGTGAATGAATGCGCGATTGCGATGGACCGCGATCATGGCGCGCATAGCGAACCGACAATCCAGCCCGCTGCGTAGAGGCCGAGGCCGAAAATCGTGTGGGTGACGAGGCTTTGAAATCGAGTGGCGGCAGGGCGCGGGGTGCGGCTTCCGGCGATGCCGGCGCCCATGCCCGGTTGCATCGCGAGAAACGGCGCCGCGATGGTGCCGATCCCCACGGCTAGCGCGGGGCCGATCGAGGGGTGACGAATCCATGCGAGCCCACAGAGGCCAAGCAGCACCGCCGCAAACGCAATGCCGATCAGGTAGTGCGCAGTCCAGCCGATGAGAGCTTCGCCCTTCACGGGTAGCGCGGCCTTGATGGAATCATGGCGAAAGCGCCCTCGCGGCATATGGGCCAGCCAGCGGCCCACCAGCGCATAGTCCGGTGGAGGGATGTCGAACAGGCGCCTGCGCGCGATCGCCCAAAGATCCACCGCCATCGTCGCCATCGCTCCGATGAGAAGGGTGCATATCGAATAGACCAAGACCGCCTCCAATCGCTTGCCTTTAGCCGGCACAGGCAACACAGTGCCACTTCAAGTCGACTTGAGGTCAAGGGGTGGGAGGTGGACATTGCCGAGGTAGCGAAACGGTCCGGGGTTCCCGCCTCGACGCTTCGTTTCTATGACGAAAAAGGCTTGATCGTCTCGGTCGGCAGGCGTGGCCTTCGTCGCCTGTTCGACGCCGGCGTGCTGGAACGGCTGGCGTTGATCGCACTGGGGCGAGCTGCCGGTTTCTCGCTCGATGAAATCGGGCGCATGTTCGCGCCCAATGGCGGTCCGCAGATCGATCGTGACACGCTCGCAACCAAGGCGAAGGAACTGGACGAGACGATTCGCAGATTGGGCGCCATGCGCGATGGCTTGCGGCACGCCGCCGTCTGCCCCGCGCCCAGCCACTTGGAATGCCCGACGTTCCGTCGCTTGTTGTTGGGAGCTGCGGCTAGAACCAGCGATGAGAAAAGGAAGAAAAAGTCATCGGCACCGCGCCGGTCCGGCAATCCGCTGCAGAGGTGACTGGCTGGAACGTGAAGAGACCTTGCGAGCCCTGGTGATGGGGCAGTCGATTCGTTCGATCGCCGCCTCGCCGACGTACTCGCGTTACCGCAAGATCCATGTCAGCTTGGCATGGCAGCGGCCAATCTTTTCATTGGACCCACGGTCGCCGTCCGTCCTAACCTGCCCACAGGACGCGGCCCAACGCGTCTTCCGTGGCTGCTGTCCGGGCCGCCCAGAGGTACGGGAGTGGTCCATGCGTCAATCGAACTTTCTGCGACGTCTAAGCATCTTGCTGCTCACCGGCAGTCTGTCCGTGGCGACTGTCGCGGCAATCGCCGCGCCGCCAGCGAACGATTTCCATCAATGGGCCGCCACGCCACCGATGGGCTGGAATAGCTGGGATGCCTTCGGCACCACGGTGACCGAAACGCAGATCAAGCAGCAGGCCGACTTCATGGCGGCCAAGCTCAAGGCGCACGGCTGGCAATACATCACGGTGGATATCCAGTGGTACCAGCCCACCTCCAAGGGTCACAGTTACGAAGAAGGCGCCATCCTGACCATGGACGGCTTCAGCCGCCTGGTGCCGGCGCCGGAGAAGTTTCCCTCGGCCGCCGGCGACCAGGGCTTCAAGCCGCTGGCCGACTACGTGCATGGCAAGGGGCTGAAGTTCGGCATTCACATGATGCGCGGCATTCCGCGCCAGGCGGTCAAGCGGAACACGCCGATCCTGGGCACTGACCTGCGCGCCGCGGACATCGCCGATATCAATAGCATCTGCACCTGGAATCCGGACATGTATGGCGTGGACATGTCCAAACCGTGTGCGCAGGCCTACTACGATTCGCTGATGCAACAGCTGGCCGATTGGGGCGTGGACTTCGTCAAAGTCGATGACCTCAGTCGCCCTTACGATCAAAACCGGGCCGAAATCGAGGCCATCCGCAAGGCGATCGACAAGACCGGCCGGCCCATCGTGTTCAGCACCTCGCCGGGCGAGACTGCTTTGTCCGCCGGCGCGCACGTCAACCAGCATGCCAACATGTGGCGGATCAGCGACGATTTCTGGGATCGCTGGGACTTGCTGCTGGCTCAGTTCAAGCGCTTGCACGACTGGACGCCGTACCGGATCGCCGGCGCTTGGCCGGATGCGGACATGTTGCCGCTGGGCATCGTCGCGTTCGACCGCCCAACCAAGTTCACCCGCGACGAGCAGATCACGCTGATGACCTTGTGGAGCATCGCGCGCTCGCCGCTGATCCACGGCGGCGACATGACCCGTACCGATCCGTTCACGCTGTCCTTGCTCAACAACGACGAGGTGCTCGCCGTCAATCAACACAGCGCGCACAACCGCCAGCTGTTCCGCACCGACGACGGACTGATCGCCTGGGTCGCCGATGCGGCGGACGGAAGGTCCAAATACTTGGCGGTGTTCGATACCCGCGATGCTGCCGCAGCAGCAGCCGGCACTCGCCCGATTCCGGTAGAGCTGGCCACGCTCGGACTGCAAGGACAGGTGCAGGTGCGGGACCTGTGGAGCCATGCGCAGTTGAAGCCGGTTAGCGGCACTTTCAAGCCGCAGGTCGCAGCGCACGGCGCGCGTCTGTTCCGTCTCACTCCCAGCACTGGCTCGTCGACGTCAAAGCCGTGACGATGTCGCCTCGTCACCGTCCATTGCACATCGATCCCTCATGAGCATCGACTACGCCAACGGACTCAGTCGACGCAGCTTCGTCAAATCCCTGGCCTTGGCCGCGGCCGTGCCGCGTCTTGCATGGGCTAGTAGCGCCGCCACCGTCGGAACCGGCGCTACCCGCATGTTCGCGCTTGCCGATATCCATCTCGGCGAAGGCGTGTTCGCCCACTCCCATGCGCTCAATCGTCGCTATCTGGCCGCGCTGGCGGTGGACCGCTTGGTCGCGCCTTATCGGATCGAAGCGGCGTTGGCGCCGCGCGCATCCAAGTACCCCAACTGGGAGTCGATGGGTCTGGACGGGCATACGGCCGGGCACTACTTGTCGGCCTTGGCCCAGGAAACCGCTCAGGGCGACGACGAACTGCGTCGACGACTCGACTACATGGTGGCGGAACTGGCCGCTTGCCAGCAGGCCAACGGCGACGGTTATGTGGGCGCCGTCCCGAATGGTCGCGAGTTGTGGAATAGCGTCGCGGCGGGCACGGTCGATGCCAGCTCTTTTTCGCTGGGCAATGCCTGGGTGCCGTTCTACAACCTGCACAAGATGTTCGCCGGCCTACGCGATGCCTGGCTCTATGCGGGCAACCGCCAGGCCCGCGAGATGCTGATCGCCTTCGCCGGTTGGGCCGATCGCCTGGTGGCCGGACTCGACGAACCGCGGATGCAGGCGCTGCTCGCCACCGAACATGGCGGCATGAACGAGGTGCTGGCCGACGTCTACGCCATCACCGGCGACCGGCGCTATCTGGCCTTGGCCCGGCGCTTCTCCCATCGCGCCCTGCTCGAGCCGCTGCTGCGCCGCGAAGACACGCTGGACGGTCTGCATGCCAATACCCAGATTCCCAAAGTCATCGGCTTTGCCCGCATCGGCGAACTGGACAACGATCAGGCCTGGATCGACGCGGCCGCCTTCTTCTGGGAGACGGTCACCCGGCGGCGCAGCATCGCCTTCGGCGGCAACAGCGTGCGCGAGCATTTCAATCCCGTCGGCGACTTCAGCGCGATGGTGGGATCGCCGGAAGGGCCTGAGACTTGCAACAGCTACAACATGTTGCGGCTGAGCACGCAGCTGTATCGGCTGGATCCGCAGCCGCGCTACGCCGATTTCTACGAGCGCACGCTTTTCAACCACATTCTCTCCAGCCAGCATCCGCAGCACGGTGGCCTGGTCTACTTCACCCCGATCCGTCCACGCCATTACCGGGTCTATTCGCAACCGCAGGAATGCTTCTGGTGCTGCGTCGGCACCGGCATCGAGAACCACGGTCGCCATGGTTCGTTCGCCTACGCCCATGACGCGCACTCGCTGACCGTCAACTTGTACATGGCTTCACAATTGCAATGGCGCGAGCGCAACTTGGTATTGCGCCAGGACACGCGTTTCCCGGACGAGGAATCGAGCCGGTTGTCCTTGCAGCTGCGCAAGCCGCAACGCTTCCGCCTGCGTCTGCGCCACCCGCACTGGTTGGAAGGACCGTTCAACGTACGCGTCAACGGCAAGCACTGGCCGCTGCAGTCGACGCCTTCCTCTTATGCCAGCATCGAGCGCGAGTGGGTCAACGGGGATACCGTCGAGATCGACTTGCCCATGCGTACCCGCGCCGAAGGATTGCCGGACGGTTCGGACTACGTGGCATTGATGCATGGCCCGATCGTGCTGGCCGCCCGCACCGGTACCGAGAACCTGGACGGATTGATCGCCGACGATGGCCGCGGTAGCCACGTCGCCCCGGGCCCGTACCTGCCATTGGACCGTGCGCCGATGCTGGTCGGCGATCGGAAAGCGCTGGCTACGCGGATCAGGCCGGTACCGGGACGCCCGCTCACCTTCGAGGCCGGTGGACTGATCCGACCTACCGCGTTCAACGCACTCCAGTTGGAGCCGCTGTTCCGTGTGCATGACGCGCGCTACGTCGTGTACTGGCGTACCGCCACTGCCTCCGCTTATCCCGCCGTGGTCCGCCAGATCGAGGCCGACGAACGTCAGCGACAGGCGCTGGAGGACCGCACTCTGGACCAGGTGGTTCCTGGCGAACAGCAGCCCGAGATCGACCATCAGTATCAGGGCGAGGGCAGCAGCACCGGCACCCGCATGGGGCGCCACTGGCGCGATACCGGCAAGTGGATTTCCTATCGGCTGAAAGCACGGGACGGCACCGATCCAACGACCGGCCTCGAGCTGATGCTTAGCTTCTACGGCGGAGACCACAACGGGGGCTTCGATCTGTTGGTCGAGGGACGTCGCCTGACGACGATCAGGCTGCAGGGCGATGCGAAGGACGCGTTCGTCGAGCGCAAGATCGCGTTGCCTGAGGACCTCGCTCAAGCCGCTGTTCGGCGAGGCGTCACGATCAAGTTGGTCGCCGCCGCCGAACGGCGAACCAGTGCCTTGTTCGGTCTGCGACTTCTGCGTATCGAAACGACGGCAGACCTTAGGCGACCACAGACGAACTAGATCTGTCCGTAGTAGGTCATGCCCGATAACGCAGAGCGTCGACCAGCAGGGAAAACGCCGGCGAGTGCTGGCGGCGGCTGGGATAGTAGAGGTGGTAGCCGGCAAACAGCGGACACCAGTCGTCCAGCACTTGTCGCAATCTTCCGGCCGCGATGTCGGCTTCGACCATATCCTCCGGCAGGTAGGCAAGCCCGAAGCCGGCGCGCACGGCGGTGAGGATCTGCGCGATGCCGTTGAAGGTGAGGCGTCCTTCGACCCGCACATTGAGCACGGAATCGCCTTTCTCGAACTCCCACGTATACAGCCCGCCATGGGTCAGGAAGCGGATGTTGATGCAGTCGTGATGGGTAAGGTCGCGCGGCGTCCCGACCGCAGGCCGCGAATCCAGATAGGCGGGCGTGCCGACCACTACCAGGCGCATCGGTGGCCCGATCGGCACGGCCACCATGTCCTTGGCTATCGATTCGCCCAGGCGGATCCCGGCGTCGAAGCGTTCGGCCACGATGTCGGTCAGCCTCGCATCGGTGACCACTTCGACGCTGACATCCGGGTACTCCGGCAGGAATTTTTCCAGCACTGGCCATAGCAGGGTGATGGCGGCGTGTTCGCTGGTGGTGATCCGTATGGTGCCGCTGGGCTTGTCGCGCAGTTCTCCCAGCGCGGCCACGGCCACATCGATGTCCTGGAAGTGCGGCCCGAGTTCGCGCGACAGGCGCTCGCCTGCTTCGGTGGGGGAAACGTTGCGGGTGGTGCGGGTAAGAAGGCGCAGGCCCAGCCGTTTTTCGAGCGAGTGGATGGTGTGGCTGAGAGCGGACTGCGACACGCCGAGTTGCGCTGCGGCGCGGGTGAAGCTGCGCTCGCGAGCTACCGCGAGAAACGCGAGCAAGTCGTTGTAGTTCTCGCGCGCCATCGGATCGATCGACCGAATTGATGAGCAGGAAGCATAAGTCCATTCGAATTGTCCTGTCTAATCAAGTCAGGAGCGCCGAGCCAGACTTGTTCCCTGATCCGACAGGAGCAAAGAAATGAAAAAGCGCGCCTTGGGCAACAGCGGCCTGGAAGTCTCGGCCCTCGGACTCGGATGCATGGGTCTGAGCTACGGCTACGGACCGGCGACCGACAAGCAGCAAGCGATCGACCTTATCCGTTCCGCCTACGAACTGGGCGTCACCTTTTTCGACACGGCCGAGGTCTATGGTCCTTTCGCGAACGAAGAACTCGTGGGCGAAGCCCTCACTCCATTCCGCGAGCAGGTGGTCATCGCCACCAAGTTCGGTTTCGATATCGATCCGGCCGATGGCAAACAACGCGGCCTGGATAGTCGACCGGAGCATATCAAGCAGGTCGCCGAAGCATCGCTCAAGCGACTGAAAACCGACTTTATCGATTTGTTCTACCAGCACCGGGTCGATCCGAACGTGCCGATCGAAGACGTGGCAGGCGCAGTCAAGGAATTGATCGCCGAAGGCAAGGTCCGGCACTTCGGCCTGTCCGAGCCCGGTGCGCAGACCATCCGGCGTGCCCATGCGGTCCAGCCGATCACGGCGGTGCAAAGCGAATACTCCCTGTGGTGGCGGCAACCGGAGGAGGAAATCCTGCCGACGCTAGAGGAACTCGGCATCGGCTTCGTGCCCTTCAGTCCTTTGGGCAAAGGCTTCCTGACCGGCGCCATCAGCGCGGACACGACCTTCGACAGTTCCGACTTCCGCAACGTCGTTCCGCGTTTCTCTACAGAATCCCGCAAGGCCAACCAAGCTCTTGTGGACCTTATCGGGCAGATCGCCAAGGAAAAAGAGGTGACGCCAGCGCAGATCGCGCTCGCCTGGCTGTTGGCCTGCAAGCCGTGGATCGTTCCGATTCCGGGCACCACCAAGCTGCATCGCCTGAAGGAGAACGTGGGCGGAGCGGAAGTGCAGCTGACAGCCGATGAACTCCGCGAAATCGAGACCGCCCTATCGAGCATCAAGGTCGAGGGCGATCGCTATCCGCCGCACCTGGCGGGGTTGGTGGGCCGCTAACCGCCAACGCTCCGCAAACAAACCCGCCCTGCGGGTGCCATTAATGATGTCTTGTTGATTTGGCTTCGGCTGATTCCGCTCGAGGTTTCGAAGTGGAGTCCGCGTGCGACCGGTAGGCGGCTGGTCCGGCGATCCTCTGTTCGGGCCGCCCTTGGCGATGCGTCCGAATGCGCACCGGCTGGATTAAGCAATCAGGAACCTCGATGTCTCGCGGCGGTTCCTCGATTCGAGCGGGCCGGCTGGCCAGGCGTCGGCGATGCGCCTGACGGCCTGCACCAACTCCTCCTCCGGCTTGGCGTACGGAATCCGCAGCCAGCTGTCGGATCCGCCTTCAACGCTGAAGACAGGGCCGGGAGCCAGATACACGCCCGCGCGTTCCATATCGGCAGCCAGTCGCGTCGCGCTGCCATGGGGCATCTGCATCCATAGCGTCAGGCCGCCGTCCGGCAGCCTGAAGCGCCAGCTTGGCAGGTGCTCGCGCAAAGCCCGTGCCAGTGCATCGCGGCGTTGCCGCAACTGGTCGCGCCGGGTAGCGAGGAGGTCGACGGCGCCGAGCAATTCGGTGGCCACCAATTGATCGAACAGCGAGCTGCCCAGGTCGATCTGCACGCGTGCCGCGATGATGCGGCTGACAAGGTGATGCGGGGCCCTGATCCATCCCACGCGCAAGCCGCCCCAGTACATCTTCGATGCGCTGCCGACGGTGATGGCGTCGGGCGCATAGGCGGCGAAGGGAGCGGGCATCGGATCGTCGGACAGACGAGTCGGCTGCAGCGTCTCGTCGACGATGGCGATGGTCCGCGCCGCCCGCAGCGCGTCGGCGTATCGCGCCCGGGCAGCGTCGCTCATCAGAAAGCCGGTGGGGTTTTGGAAATCGGGAATCAGATACGCAAGATGCGGCGAGGTCTGCCGCAAGGTGGCTTCGATGCCGTCCATATCCCAGCCTTCGTCACCCAGCGCATCCGACAACGGCGAGCTGATCAAGCGGCCGCCGCCGAGCCGCAGAGCCTCGATCGCATTGGAGTAAACCGGCGACTCGATCATGACGCGGTCGCCGGGACGGGAGAGTGCGCGGGCGATGATGGCGATGCCCGACAGTGCGCCGGAGGTGATCACGATCTGTTCGGCGGTCGTGGGCAGCCCACGTCGCACATACGACTCGGCGATGAGGGTCCGTAGCCCTGGCAATCCCGACGGCAGGTAGCCGTCGCTGGCCAGATAGGCAGGCAGGGCGGCGAGGGCGCGCTCGTACGCCGCGGCGACTCCCGGCGTCGCCGCGCCGGCCGCGCAGTTCAGGTCAATCGCACCTTCGAACGACTGCGTCGCGCCCAAGGAGTGCAGGGCATGGTCATGCGCGCGTCGGCGATCCAACGGGGCGGCCGCATAGGTCCCCGATCCCTGCCGGGCGGCGGCGAAGCCGGCCGCGATCAGGTCCGCGTACGCGCGGGTAACCGTGTTGCGGGAAACGCCGAGCGCTTCGGTGACGGCACGTTCGCTGGGAAGGCGGGTGCCGACGGGGATCCGTCCATCGCCGATCAGTTCCTGTAGCGCTTGACGCAGGCCGCGATAGGCAGGCGAACGATTGAAGTCGCCGACGAGCGCGGCGAGGCGATCTGGGGCCAGGGATCGGTTCATGAGGCCACTATCGCACGATTGGCTCTATATAAAAGAGCCAATTGACGCGATCGTGGCGGCATGAAAACAACCACTTCCCTTTCCGGCCTGGCCAATCTGGGTCCCCTCACGCAACTCAAGGCCGGGCGACTTCCGGAACGCCTGCTGCGGCTCCTGGTCGGCCTGTGGCTTTACGGCCTGGCCATCGCGTTGATGATCGAGGGCGCCGTCGGCGCCTCGCCGTGGGACATCTTCCACCTGGGCGTTTCGCTGCACGTGCCGTTGTCCTTCGGCACGATCATGATTGTCACGGCGGTTGGTGTCCTGCTGGCCTGGGTTCCTCTGCGTCAGATGCCGGGCCTGGGCACGGTGGCCAACACCCTCTTGCTGGGTCCGTTCGCGGACCTCAATCTGACCCTGCTCGCCACGCCGGATAGCCTGCTGCTGCGGTGGGCCTACCTGCTGGGCGGCGTGGTGGTCTGCGCGTTTGCCACGGCCCTGTACGTTGGCGCCCAGTTGGGGCCGGGGCCGCGCGACGGCCTGATGACCGGGCTAGCGCGCCGGACCGGATGGTCCATCCGCTGGGTCCGTACCGTCATCGAGATCACGGTGCTGGTCATCGGTGTGTTGCTGGGCGGCATCGTCGGTGTCGGCACGGTGGTGTTCGCGCTTGGTGTCGGTCCGCTGACGCAGTTTTTCCTGCGCTATCTGGTGGTGCGGCTGGACCCGCCCCTCCGCAGCGCGTTGGCCGAGGAGGCCCGATGAACCCCGTCGTTCTGCGTTACAGCGCCTTCACCGCCGATCCGGCAGGCGGCAACCCGGCCGGCGTGGTGCTCGATGCGCGCGGCATCCCGGAAGCCGAGATGCAGCGTATCGCCGCTCAAGTGGGCTACTCCGAGACCGCCTTCCTGCTGCCGCGAGCGGACGGCGAATTCGATGTCCGCTACTTCAGCCCGCGCGCGGAAGTCAGTTTTTGCGGGCACGCCACCATTGCGGCGATCGTGGCGCACGCCGAGCGCAACGGCCTTGGCGAAAGGGTGCTGCACACACGGGCCGGGCGGGTGCGGGTCTGCGTCGACGACACGTTGGCGGCTACGCTGATCAGCGTCGAACCGCAGGTGGCAGCGCTCGATGCGGGCGATCTCGATCTGATCCTGGCCGCGCTGCATTGGCGCAGCGACGAACTCGACCCGGCGCTGCCGCCCGCCATCGCGTATGCGGGGGCTTGGCATCCGGTCATCGCCGTGGCCACGCGGGCGCGCCTGGCGCAGTTGGACTATGCCTTCGATGCGCTCGCCGAGCTCATGGCACGGCGCAACTGGACGACGTTGAATCTGGTGTGGCGCGAAAGCGCGGCGACGTTCCACGCCCGCAATCCGTTTCCTCCTGGCGGCGTGGTGGAGGATCCTGCCACCGGAGCCGCCGCGGCGGCGCTCGGCGCCTACCTCGCAGCCCGCGACGCATTGCCTGCCCAGCGGACCTTCACTATCCATCAGGGCGAGGACATGGGCCGCCCCAGCCGGCTCACCGTATCCGTGCCCCAGGACATGCGCACGGGTATCTGGGTCAGCGGTACCGCGGTGAAGATCGAAGAGGCTGCCAGCGAAGCGCATGGACTTGGCTGAGGGTTGTGCCGATGTCCGCTATTGGCCGCGGTGGTCGGCTAGTCCGTATGGAAGTGGCGCTTGAACACGACGTCGCCGGTCGGATCCGCATCCAGTTCGCGCGCATAACGATGGCCTTCATAGACCGCATGCGCGATGAGCCCCGGGGCCAGCGCATCGCCGATGCAGCGCGCGGAGCGGATGCCGGCGTCGGTCCATTCTTGCTGGCGCGACAGCAGCGACTGGTAGAGCGCGTCGTCGGGCAGGCGCGCGGTGATAGCGACCACCGCATCGCATTCCAGCGTGCGCGGCTTTCCGCTCCAGACGTGTTCGAGCGACAGCGTCGTACCCTCGAGACCGACGATGTTGTGCGACACCACCTGGTCGACCTCGAGTTCCGCCATACGGACCTGGATATGCCGGTAGTCCAGCGTATGCACGCTCCACGAGGCGATGGTGTCGTCGGCGGTGAGGTAGACCACCTCGCAGCCGTGTTTGCGTAGCGCTTCGGCGATCACGCTGCCCAGATAGAAATAGTCGTCGTCGAAAATGACCACCCGGCCCTGCGGCAGGCGGCCGTCCATGATGTCGTCGGGCGTGAAGATGCGGTCGCTATCGGCGAAGCCTGCGATCCCCAATCCGTTGCTGCGCCCATAGCCATCGCGGCGCCAGTGGCAGCCGGTGGCCAGCACCACGTGCTCGGCGCCGAAGTCGAGAACGTCCTGCGCCGTCAGTTGCGAATCCTGATAGACGCTCACGTTCTGCAGCTTGCCGATCTGGCTCACGCGCCAGTCGCGTACGCGCGCCCACTCGGACAGGCCGGGCAGTCGTGATTCGCGGGTGACGCGG
The DNA here is from genome assembly GCF_031455975.1 of Pseudoxanthomonas sacheonensis. Taxonomy (GTDB): domain Bacteria; phylum Pseudomonadota; class Gammaproteobacteria; order Xanthomonadales; family Xanthomonadaceae; genus Pseudoxanthomonas_A; species Pseudoxanthomonas_A sacheonensis_A. Next base: position 77,006 of record NZ_JAVDTT010000004.1, read on the forward strand.
CCGCCGAGTTCCTTGCGTGCTTCGGCCACATTCACCTCGTAGCCGCGCTGTCCCAGTGCGCGCGCGGCTTCAAGACCGGCCGGTCCGGCACCGACCACCAGCACGCGCGATTCGGATCGACGTACGGGGATCTTCTCCGGATGCCAGTCCTTGCGCCACTCTTCGCCCATGGTCGGATTCTGCGTGCAGCGGATCGGCGACACGGTCATGTCGCCCGACACGCAGATATTGCAGCCGATGCACTCGCGGATGTCGTCGATACGGCCTTCCTCGATCTTCTTCGGCAGGAAGGGATCGGCGATGGACGGGCGTGCGGCGCCGATCAGGTCCAGCACCCCGCGCTTGATCTGCGAGACCATGGTGTCGGGCGAAGTGAAACGGCCCACGCCGACCACCGGCTTGCTGGTGGTCTTCTTGACGAAATCGATGAAGGGCTCTTGCGCCCCTTCGGCCGCGAAGCGGGAGGGCAGGGAATCGTTGTACCAGGCGGCGACGTTCACGTCCCACAGATCCGGAATCTCCGCCAGCATGCCCACGATGTCGCGCGCTTCGTTCAACTCCATGCCGCCGGGTCCAAGCAACTCTTCGGTGGCGAAACGGAGGGCGACGCCGCAGGTATCGCCGACCGCGTCCTTCGTGTCCTGCAGCACTTCGCGCAACAGGCGCACGCGGTTCTCCAGCGAACCGCCGTACTCGTCGGTGCGCTGGTTGCGGCGGCGTTGCAGGAAATGCATCGCCAGCGACAGGTCGTGCCCGGCGTAGACGTAGATGATGTCCATGCCCGCGCGTTTGCCGCGGATGGCCGCCTCGCGGTGCCAGCGACGGTATTCGCGGATGTCGTGCAGGTCCATGGCCCGCGCCTGCGCCGGGTAGCCGTACTTGGTGGGCTGGTGCGAAGGGGCTATCAGCACTTCGCGCGAATACAGATTGGAAGCGGTCGGCCCGTTATGCGACAACTCCAGCGCCGCCAGCGCGCCGTGCGCGTGCACTTTGTCGCTCATCAGCGCCAGCGCGGGAATGTCGCGGTCGTCCCACAGGCGCGCTTCGACGTACGGGGTCAGGTCGCTGCTGGGGTGGATCTCGCATTCTTCGGTCGAGATCACCGCCCAGCCGCCTTCGGCCTTCACCTCGCGCATCGCCGCATGCGCCAGCGGCATGGCGTGGCCCATGCCGTTGCAATGCGGCACCTGGAAGAAACGGTTCTTGGCGGTCACCGGGCCGATCCGCACCGGCGTGAACAGCAGGTCGTAGCGTGGATCGCGGGCCATGGTTCAGACCGTTTTCGGGCGCAGGCGCATGAAGAGATAGAGGGGGAGGCCGGCGGCCCCCAGTCCCAACGCCAGCAGGAAAGGCTCGTGACCCAGCCCGACGAAGGCGAACAACACGTAGGCCGTTCCCATGATCGCGATCACCAGCATGTCGCGAATGCCTTGACCAGTCATCTTCTTGCCGCGCCACCACAAAATGCCCAAGGCGAGCGAGCAGCACAGGTACAACGGAAGATTGGCGGCGGTCACCACCGTGCTGAGGAAGGTGAAGCCCGACACCAGCGATTTGCTGTAACTCATCAAGATCATGATGCTGGCCAGCGCAGCGGTGACCAGCAGGGCGAATGCCGGCGCGCCGCGGCGGTTATTGCGCGACAGAAACGTGGGCAGCACGCCGTTGTCGGCCATGGTGCGGGTCAGCTCGCCGACCAGCAAGGTCCAGCCATTCAGCGCACCCAGGCCGCTGATCACCACGAACAAGGCCAGCCAGCGCCCGAAGCCATCGCCGACGAATCGGTCCATCAGCAGCGCGAACGGGGCGGGCGCGGCTGCCAGTTCCTGCGAGGGAATCAGCAGCAGCGGCACCGTCGAGACGATGAGGTAGATCATCGCGGTGAGCAAGGTGCCGACGATGGTCGCGCGCGGAATCGTGCGCCCCGGATTCTCGACCTTGGCCGCCGGCACCGTGGCCGACTCTATGCCCAGCATCGCGAACAGGGCGATGGTCGAAGCCGCCATCGCATCGCTTAGCGCGATCGGTTTGGTGGGCAGATGCGCCACGTAAGCCTGCGGCGACCTGAGCAGCATCCAGGCGCCCAGCAGGGCGATGGCCAGCATCGGCAGCAGCTTCAGGGTCGTGGTCACGATCTGCACGCCGCCGCCGGTGCGCACGCCGAACAAGTTGATGGCAACGAACGTCCACAGCAGGCCGAGCGCGAACAGCGAAGGTTGCAGTTGTCCGAGTTCCGGAACGACCGCGGTGATGTAGGCGACCACACCGGTGGCCAGCGCCGCATTGGTGATCCATACCGAAACCCAGTAGCACCACAGCGCGATATAGGCGGGCAAGTCACCCAGGGTGCTGCGCACATAACCATAAGGGCCGTCGGCATGCGCCAGTTCGCGCGCCAGCCGCGCGAACACCCGCGCCAGCGCAATGCAACCGACGACGGTGATGCCCCAGCCGATCATCGCGTTGTAGCCGTAGGGCGCCAGCGAGGCTGGCAACAGGAAGATGCCCATGCCGATGGTGTTGCCTACTACCAGTGCGGTGCAGGTCCAGAAGCCGATCTTCTTGGTATCGTTCATGCTGCTCCGGGTTGCGATGCGCTGGCCATGCAAGGAGAGGATGGATTGTTCCCTTCTCCCCTTGTGGGAGAAGGTGGCGCGTAGCGCCGGATGAGGGGTTGCCGGAGAACGTCTGCATTGGAGCAAGGGGACGGATCTAACGCCGCAACCTCGCCAGTTCGGCTTCGGACAGAGAATGAACGCCCAAGTGTCACCGACTTCGGCGACCCCTCTCCCGCCGCGCAAGGCGCGTCGACCTCTCCCACAAGGGGAGAGGTGGTGCGTTCAGCGAAGCGAATAGTGGTCATCTTCGTTCGCCGAAACTCAATCCATCGACACCAGTTGTCCAGCCTTCACTACTCCACGCACCTCGCGCAGGCATTCCACGTCCCGCAGCGGATCGCATTCCACCGCGACCAAATCCGCGAACTTGCCCACGGTAATCGAGCCCAGCTCCTTCTCCTTTCCAAGCAAGGTGGCCGAACCGATCGTCGCCGACTGGATCGCCTGCAGCGGGGTCATTCCGTACTTCACCATGTAGGCGAACTGGCGCGCGTTGTCGCCGTGCGGATAGACCCCGGCATCGGTGCCGTAGGAAATGTTGACGCCGGCCTTGACCGCTTTTCTGAACCCTTGGCGCTGCGCATCGGTGGTTTCCAGGTTCTTGCGCATGATCTCCTCGGACCAGCCGGCCTGGCGGCCGACAGTATCGATGTAGTCGCCGTTGTAGATGTCCGCGTCCAGCCAGGTCCCATACCGCTTCATCAGAGCGATGGATTCGTCGTCCATCAGCGAGCCGTGTTCGATCGAACGGACACCCGCGCGCACCGCGCGCTTGATGCCCTCGGCGCCATGGGCATGAGCGGCGACGAAGGTGCCGTGTTTCTTCGCTTCCTCGACCGCCGCGCGGATCTGGGCTTCGGTGTATTCCGATTGGCCCGGTTCCGTGCCCGCCGCCAGCACCGCGCCGGTGGCGATGACTTTGATGAAGTCGGCGCCATGGTCCAGCAGATAATCGACGTGCTCGCGGATCTCCTGTTCGTTGTTGGAGACGCCCAGACGGAATTCAGGCGGCACCACCGTTCCCGCAGGCAGACCGGTGATCTCGCCGCCGCCGCCGCTGATGGTGATGTAGGCGCCGGCCACGAACATGCGCGGTCCCGGCACCAGGCCCGCATTGATCGCATCGCGCAGGGTCACGTCGGCCAGGCCGCGGAATACGCCGACGTCGCGCACGGTGGTGAAGCCGGCGCGCAGCGTGTCCCGCGCATTCTTCGCGCCGATGAAGGCGTCGCGCCCGGGATTGCTTTTCAGCGGCGTGGCGGGATCGGCGGACTGGCCTTCGTCGGCCAGGTGGGTGTGCATGTCCATCAAGCCGGGAACGACGGTGTAGGCCGACCAGTCGAGAACCTGCGTGCCGGCGGCAGCGGCGTTCCAGGGCGTTATGGAAACGATCTTTCCGTCTTCGATGCCGATGGCCTGGTCCGTCAGCACTTTTCCCGTCTCGACCTCCAGCAGATGTCCGGCGCGGACGACGGTATGTTCCGCGCAGCCCGCATCGGCAGCGAATGCGCAAAGCGAGAATGCGGCTACCAACAGGGAAGCGCGAAGGGTCATGCGGATGCTCCAGCGTCGTCGGCATAGGCCGCGCGCAACAGATTCTGAAAATGCCAGACGCCGCTTTCGCGTTTGGGGCAAAGCCGGCCGGCTTCGTAGAAACCGGAGGCCAGCCCTTTCTGCACCGCTTCGCAGATGGTCACGTCCTCGATCTGCACTTCGTCGCTGAAGGCCTGGTCGGCGGCGATGCGCGACATGGCTTTGTCGTCCTGCGCGTAGTAATAGTCGAACTCCACGCGGCAGCGTCCCGGACCCAGCGGCAGGATGCGGTTGGTCTGCAAGCGCCCCGGCATGATGTTGAGCATCACGTTGGGATAGACGTGGTAGTAGAACGCCTCGCCTTCGCCATAGAACTCGCCGCCATCGCGCAGCGGCGAGGATTGCAGCGAATACCACGGAAAGATCTCGGTGCCGTAGGCGCGGTAGTCCAACACCTTGGACAGGCCGGGATGCACGTGCGGCAGGTGGTAGCCTTCCAGGAAATTGTCGATGTAGACCTTCCAATTGCAGTCTATGTCGTAGGAATCCCGGCGCAGGTAGCGCATCGCCGACAGGTCGATCGGGGCGATCCGTTCGACGATGCCGCCATAGACTTCTTCGAAGGCCGGCACGTCGTCGCTCAGGGCCACGAACACCAGACCCTGCCATTCGTGCACGCGCAACGGCGGCAGGCGGATGTCGGCCACGTTGAAGTCGGCGGCGGCCTGCATTTCCGGCGCGCTGCGCAGCTGGCCTTCCAGCGTGTAGGTCCAGCCGTGGTACTTGCAATGCAAGGCGCGCGCGCCCTTGCCGTTGCACAGCGCCAGCGGGCCGGCGCGATGGCGGCAGACATTGGGGAAGGCGCGCAGCACGCCGTCCTGTCCGCGGATCACGATCACGGGAACTTCACCGATCTTCTCGACCACATGGTCGCCCAGCTCGGCCAGCTGATCGTGGCGCGCCACCAGTTGCCAGCTGCGTGCGAACACCGAGCGATGTTCCATCGCCAGCATGTCCTCGCCGAAGTAATAGCGCGCCGGCAAGGCGCTCGCCAGCTCCAGTTTCTTTGCCGCATCAACTGCCCGCATCGCGTCCTCCCGTGGTTGTAAGCATCATTGCCGCCCGGCTCTGTTTGCGGGGCGTCGCATGATCCGTTCCCCCGCCGCAGCCGCATTGTGCGCGTTCTGCGCGCCGGCGTCCGCTGCCACGTGCGATATGCAGGACAACGACGGGCGCGTCGATGCGATCCCGCATCTTGAATCGGTGGGGCGGTTGAAGTGATTCAGAAGGTACACGCCACGGAATGAGTTCACAGCAGAATATAAATTTGTCATCCCGAACGCAGTGAGGGATCTGCTTTTGCTTTTGTCCGGCCGCAGACAAACAGATCCCTCACTGCGTTCGGGATGACAAAGATTATTGATCTTGCTTAAGTCGTACATTATGTGGATCAAGGCTTCAGGTACTTGTCGTACCACGCCAGATTCCGCTCCAGCCGGTCGCGCAGGTAGCTAGGCACGGTCAGGCCGTGATTCTCGCCGGGATAGATCACCAGCTGCGTGGGCACATTCAACGAGCGCAGCGCCTGGTACATCTGCTCGGCACCCAGACACGGCACGTTGAAGTCCTTCTCCGCGCACTGGAACAAGGTCGGTGTCTTGATGCGGTCGGCATGCAGGAACGGATAACTGGCTTGATCGTACAGCTTGCGATTGTTCCAGGGTGTGCCCAGCTCAAGCTCGTATTCGCGGATGTACTGGTCATGGCCGTACATGGCGTACATGTTGGATGCGCCCGCGCCGCTGACCGCCGCCTTGAAGCGGGCGTCGCGCGCGATTACGGCGTTGGTCAGGATGGAACCGTAGCTCCAGCCGCCGATACCCAGGCGTTCCGGGTCGGCGATACCCATCTTGATCACGTGGTCCACGCCGGCCAGCACGTCCTGCACGTCCTTGTTGCCCCAGTCGGCATAGATCTCTTTCGCGAAATCGAAGCCCTTGCCGGAACTGCCGCGTGGATTAAGCGCGACGACGGCGTAGCCATGCGCCGCATAGACCTGCCAGTCGGCCATGAATTCGTGGCTGTATTCGTACACCGGACCGCCGTGGAGGCGCAGCAGGGTGGGGTAGCGCTTGCCGCTCTGGTAACCGACCGGCTTGACCAACATGCCTTCGATCGTGTCGCCGTCGTCATTCTTGAAGCCGATCTTCTCCACCTCGGCCAGTTGCTTCTGCGCCAGCCATTCGTTGTGTTTCCCCAACGCGCGAAGACCGTCGCCCTCCAATGCCGAGATCTCATAGGGATGATGATCGTCGCCGCCGAGCACCACGATGCGATCGTTGGCGGCGACGTCCAGGTCGTAGTCGAAGCGGTCGCCGTGGGTCAGTTCGGTGACCTTGCCGTCGGCCAGGTCGATGCGCGAGAGATGGGTGACCAGGCTTTGCTCTATCAGCGCATAGACGCTCTTTCCGTCCGCGGACCAGCGCGGCTTGTAGAAGCAGCGGTCGATCGGCGCCGGAATCGTAGCCTGGCCGGTGGCCACGTCCACGACGGCGAGCTGCCAAGGCGCGTAATAGATCCACTTGTCCTCGCCGCTTTGCAGGTAGGCGATGCGTGTGCTGTCGGGACTCCACGCCGGCCGGGTTTCCCAGTAGGGATCGAGGTCGGAGCCTGGGAACGTGGTGACCTGGCGCTCGCTGGCCCCGGCCCTGGGTTCGATGACGTAGAGATCGAAGTTGAGGTGACGGTCCGGGTCGTTTCCGCGCTTGCTGACATAGGCGATCAGTTGTCCATCCGGCGACCACGCGGGAAGCTGCTCGTCGTGCGCACCTGAAGTCAGTTGCTGGACCTCGCCGCTGGCGATGTCCAACAGATACAGATGCTTGCGCCGCGAACCCAGGTAATCGGCGCCGTCTTCCTTGAACTGGTAGCGCTCGGTGACGATCGGCGGCGGGTTCTTCGGCTTGGGCGTTCCTGTGGGAAACTCCGGATCGAGCGCGATCACCGCAAGCCGTTTGCCGTCCGGCGACCAGACGAAATCTTCCACGCCATCGGCGAAGGCGGTGAGCCTGCGCGCGCTGCCGCCTTGCGCAGGAATCGTCCAGACCTGCGTGATCGCATTCTCTTTCTCTTTTTCTTTTTTGAGCTTTTGATCGGAGAGGAAGGCGATCTGCCGTCCGTCCGCCGACCATTGCGGACGCGATTCGCTGCTGTCGGGGGTGTGGGTCAGTTGGGTTCTGCCGCCGCCATCGAAACCTACGCGCCACAGATCGGACTGGGCCTTGTCCTCGGCCGGATTGGCGGTACTGACCGTATAGACCAGCGTTTGCCCGTCGGGCGCGAATTCCGGTTCGGCCACGTCGGCCAGCCGCGCCAGGTCGGAAGGAAGAAAGCGGTTGTCGTGCGGCAGCGAAACAGCGGGGTAGGCAAGCGCGGGAAGAACAATCAGCGCGATAAGCGACAAACTACGTTTGTGACGCGTCTTTGTATTCCGTTCGTGGTGAGCTTGTCGAACCACGCTCTTGGCGCGATGCCGGCGAATCATGATTGTCCATCCTGGCCGCGAAAAGCGTGGTTCGACAAGCTCACCACGAACGGATTGAGAGGCAGTAGCCGAACCGAATCTGGGCCATGCGCAGTCTGCATAGGTCAAGCGCCAGATTTTAGGGATTCATCAATGCTTTTCCTGAGCATCTCTATCGCCTCGTCGACTTCTTCCGCACTCACGTTCAACGGCGGCATGAACCGCACCGTGCTCGCGCCGCAGGAAAGCAGCAGCAGGCCGTTGTGGAAGGCGCGGGTGACGATGTCGTCGCAGAGGTTGCGTGCGGGCGTCTTCGCACCATCGTCCTCGATCAGCTCCATGCCGATCATCAGTCCCTGGCCGCGCACTTCGCCGATACAGGGATACGACTGCGCCAGTTCGCGCAACCTGGCCATGAAGCGCGCACCGACGGTCGCCGCGTTGTCCATCAGTCCGCCACGGACCAGGTCCAGCGTCGCATTGGCGGCCGCGCAGGCCAGCGGATTGCCGCCATAGGTATTGCCGTGGGCGCCCCGTTTCCACTGCGACATCAACGATTTCCTGGCTACCACCGCGCCGATGGGAAGGCCTGAGCCCAGGCCTTTGGCCAGGGTCATGATGTCGGGCGCCACGCCAGCGTGTTCGCAGGCGAACATCTTGCCGGTGCGTCCGACGCCCGATTGCACTTCATCGAAGATCAACAGGATGCCGTGCTCATCGCACAACGCGCGCAGGCCGGCCAGGAATCCGTCCGGCGGAACCACGTAGCCACCTTCGCCCTGCAGCGGTTCCACCAGGATGGCCGCGACTTCGGCGGCGGGCACGTTGCGCTCGAACAGCATGCGCAAATAATCGAGCACGGCCTTGCCCTGGTCGTCGCCGGCGAACAGCGGGCGGTAAGGATTGGGGTAGGGCACATGGGTGACGCCCGGCATGGTCGGTGCGAAGCCGAGTTGCTGGGTGTATTTGCTGGAAGTGAAAGACAGCGAACCCATGGTGCGGCCATGGAAGCCGCCCAGAAAGCCGATGAAGCGCGGACGCCGGGTCACATAGCGCGCCAGTTTCAATGCGCCTTCCACCGCTTCGGTGCCGGACTGGCACAGGAAGCTCATCGCGGGTTCGTCGGCAATCGTCCGCATGGGCGCGATGGCGGCCAGGCGCTCGCCCAGAGTGGTCATGCCTTCGTGCCAGTAGTCGCTGGAGATATGCAGGAAATCGTCCGCCGCCGCTTTCACTGCGCTCACTACCTGCGGATGCGCGTGCCCGGTGGCGCATACCGCGATGCCCGCGGCGAAATCGAGGAAGCGGTTGCCGTCCACGTCCCAGACCTGGGTGCCCCGTCCATGCGACATCACGAACGGATAGTCGCGCGGATAGGAAGGGGAAATGACTTCCGCGTCGCGCGCGATCATGGCGCTGGCCTTGGGGCCGGGAAGCGCGGTCTTGAGGTGCGGATGGCTCATGGAAGGTCTCTGGATCGGTTCGTGGGATCGCGTTTGCGGCAGCGCATTACTACAAGGGAAGCGCGACGGGCTGCGCATGCGCGGCCCGCGTCCGCGCATGCAGATCGCGCAGGATCTCCAGTTCCCTGACCTCGGGCGCATCGATGATGCCGACATGGTCGGCCAGCGCCAGCGGCCAGCCCACAGCGGCGCGGGCTTCCTCCACATGCACTCCGCAGAACAAAGCGCACAACTGCAATTCCTGTGTCTGCGGATGCGGCGCCAGCATGCCGAAGTCGGTGATCACCGAACACGGCCCGCGTCCCGGAGCGCCGCTCCGCGCCCGCGCGCCCGAGCCCTGCAGATAGCCGGCGGTGGTGCGGAAATCCAGGCTGGTCACGAAGCTGCGCGGCGAAGCTTTCAGCATGACGAAGGTCTGCCTGGCGTGGGCGGCTATTTCCGGTGCGCCCCCGGCGCCGGGCAGGCGCGCATGCGGCACGTCGTAGGAACCGATCACGGTGCTGTTGAGATTGCCGTAGCGATCGATCTGCGCCGCGCCCAGAAAACCCACGTCCACGCGTCCGGCCTGCAGGTAGTAGCTGAAGATTTCCGGCAGCGGGACCACGCAGGCGGCGGTACGGGCGAGTTCGCCGTCGCCGATGGACAGCGGCAGCACGTCGGGACGCGTGCCGAGAGTGCCCGACTCGTAGATCAGCACGATCTCCGGCGCATGAGTGAGGCGGGCCAGGTTGCAGGCGGCGCTGGGCAAGCCGATACCGACGAAGCAGACACAACCATCCCACAGCAACCGCGAGGCGGCGATCGTCATCCATTCTTCGCGCGTGCAGGCGGTCATGCCGCGTCTTCCAACAGGCCGCCGAGGAAATCGCGGTGGTCGGCGCTGCGCAGCACGTGCGCGTCCATCCATGCCAGGAAGCTTTCGCGGTCGCGCGAGATGGCGTCCCAATGCAGATAGAAAGCGTTGTCGCGTTCGTAATGACCCTGCGCATAGGACGGATAGGCGCCGCCAGGGCAGTGCGCGACCGCGCTCACGATCCAATGAGGCAGCAGGATGGCGTTCATGGCGGGGGCGAGATTCTCGACCAGTTCCTCCACCGTGACCACCAGCGTCTTGGCCGCCAGCGCCGCTTCGCGCGCCGCGCCGACGATGCCGTGCAGGGCGATGTTGCCCTGGCGATCGGCGCATTGCGCATGCAGGATGGTCACATCCGGGTTGATCGCCGGCACCGCGGCCAGCGTTTCTCCGGTGTACGGACACTGCACGCTGCGGATGCCGGGATTGTGCGCCGGCAGGTCGGTATCCAGATAGCCGCGCAGCACGCCGAACGGCAATCGCGCCGCACCGGCGCAATAGGCGGCCGCCATGCCGGCGTGACTGTGTTCGTCCAACTGCAGCGGTGCGGGCCAGCGCTGCTCCACCGCATCGCGCAGGCGGTGCAGGGAGCCGACCCCGGGATTGCCGCCCCAGGAGAAAGTCAGCTTGCGCGCGCAGCCCATGCCGATCATCTGGTCGTAGATGAGATCCGGCGTCATCCGCACCAGGTGCAGATCGTGGCGGCGCTGGCGGATGATCTCGTGGCCGGCGGCGAAGGGAATGAGATGGGTGAACCCTTCCAGCGCGACGCAGGCGCCGTCGTGCACGTGCTCGGCGATCGCGTCGGCCAGGGTGAGGAAGCGCGCGCTCATTCCACCACCGTGCGCGATTGTTCCCGCAGGTACTGCGCCAGGTAATAGAACGATGCGATGGCCTTGCCGGTGGAGCCGGAACCCTTCCAGCCACCGAATGGCTGGTAGCCCGGCCATGCCCCGGTGGTGGCGCCCTGCGGCCGGTTGGCGTAGGTGACGCCGGCTTCGATATGTTCGAAAAAATACTCCAGATCGTCGTCGCTGCCATAGCAGCCGGCGGTCAGACCCAGCGGAGAGTCGTTGGCCAGCCGCAGCGCTTCCTCGCGATCCTTCACCCGGCACAGCATGACGATGGGCAAGAACATCTCTTCGCGGAACAAGGGGTGATCGGCCGGCGCTTCGACCAGGGTCGGTGCGACGAAATAGCCGTGGGCCAGCTCGCCGTCGTCGAGGCGCCGCGCGCCGGCCAGCACCCGTCCGCCGTACTGCGCGAGCAGGGTCGAATAGCGCCCGTAGTTCGTCAGTGCGTTGGGGGTGGCGACCGGTCCCAGCCAGTTCTCTTTCAAGCTGGGATCGCCGATGCGCAGCGCCTGTATTTTCGCCAGCAGGTTCTCGATCAGCGCATCGGCGATCGTTGCGTCCGCGTAGACGCGCGAAAGCGCCGAGCATTTCTGCCCACCCATGCCGAACGCCGAACGCACGATGCCGGTGGCAGCGCGTTCCAGATCCGCGTTTGCGGTGACCACGCAGGCGTTCTTTCCGCCCATTTCGGCGATGCACGGCCGTGGATAGGCGCCAGCGGCCATCGCCCGATAGATGCGCATGCCCACATCGAAGGAACCGGTGAAAGTAACGCCGGCGGTACGCGGATGATCGACTAGCGTCTGCCCGATCTCGCTGCCATTGCCATTGAGGTAATTGAAAGCACCCGGCGGAAATCCGGCGTCGCGCAGACAGTCGGCCAGCAGGCGGCCCGACCAGGGCGTATCGCTGGCGCTCTTGAACACCACGGTATTGCCGGTGACCAAGGCCGCGGCGACCGGGCCGCCGGCCAGGGCGAACGGGAAATTGAACGGCGCGATCACCACCCAGACGCCGTAGGGCCGCATCACGCTGCGGTTGCGCGAACGGAAACCCGGCAGCGGATCGTCCGGCAACACGTGGTCGTAGCCTTGCTGGCGTTCGAAATCCTCGGCGTAGTGGCGGAAGAAGTCCGCCGTCTCCTGCACTTCGCCCAAGGCTTCCATGCGGTTCTTGCCGACTTCCAGGGTCAGCGCGGCCGCGATGGAGTAGACGCGTTCCTCGATCAGCGCGGCGACGCGCTTGAGCAGGCGTACGCGCTCGGCCAAGGAGGTCGCGCGCCAGCCGGCGAAGGCGGCCTGCGCCGCTTCCATCGCCTGATTGGCTTGCGCCACGTTCGCCAGGGCGAATTGGCCCAGTACCCGACGCTGGTCGATAGGACTGCGGCGTTGCTCCGAATCGGCGCCCGCGCAATCCTTTCCATCGATATGAAGGGTATGCGCTGCGCCCAGTCCCGCTTCGATCCCGGCCAACGCGGCATCGAAGCGGACGTGCAGGTCCGCCGGCGGATCGAACATCGTCGCGTAGGTCAGCTTGTAGCTCATGCGGGCTCCGCCACCACATTCGTCATCGCGCCGATCAGGCGGTCCAGCAGGTCCAGCGCGTCGGCCAGTTCGTCCTCGGCGATCACCAGTGGCGGCGCCAGGAGGATCAGATTGCCGCGTGCGGCGAACGACACGCCCTGCGCAAGCGCTTCGTCCAGCAGCGCTTTCAGCGGCGGCGCCATCTGCGGCCACGGGGCCAACGGGGTGCGGCTGGCGCGATCGGAAACCAGTTCTATCACCGCGAACAAGCCATGGCCGCCACGCACGTCGCCGATCGCCGGATGGCGCGACTGCATGTGCCGCAACGACGCGAACATCCGCCCGCCGAGCACGCGCGAGCGCTCGATCAGCTTCTCGTCCTCATAGGCCTGCAGCGCCGCCACGCCGGCGGCGCAGGACAACGGGTGACCGCAGTAGGTCAGGCCGGTGTAGAGCATTTCGTGCTCCAACAATGCGGCGATGCCCGCGGACACGACTACCGCGCCGAGCGGCAGGTGCGCGCCGGTCAGGCCTTTCGCCAGGGTCATCAGATCCGGCCTGGCGGCATCGCCATGACGCTGCCAGGCGAACCATTCGCCGCAACGGCCGAAGCCGCTCATCACTTCGTCGGCGATCAGCGGGATGCCGCATTCGCGGGTCAGCTCCCACAGCCCTGGCCAATAGTTGTCGGGCGCGACGATGCCGTTGGTGCCGGCGTTGGGTTCCATCATCACCGCGGCGATGTTCTGCGCACCGTGCTGGTCGACGGTTTCGGCAACCGCGGCGACGGCGCGCGCGCCGCATTGTTCGTCGCTGTCGCTGCCGAAGGGGCAGCGATAGGCGTACGGCGGCGGAACATGCAATACATGGAAGGCTTCGGGATCGACTTGCAGGCGCGTGCGCGAGTCGCCCGACAAGGCCATGCCCGCATAGCTGGCGCCATGATAGGAACGGTCGCGGGCGATCACCATGCCGCGCGGCAAACGGCGCGCCTGGCGCGCGAACTTGACCGCGTGCTCGTTGGCGTCGGCGCCGCCCAGGGTAAAGAACACGCGGCCGCCGTCGAAGCCGGATTTCTCCAACAGCATCTCGGCCAGATCCGCGCGCGGCTGCGCACCCCAGGCCGAAGTCACGAAACACAGGTGTTCGGCCTGTGCGCGGATGGCCGCAACGACATGCGGATGTTGGTGACCGAGATTGCTGCATTCGGCCAGACTGCTCATGTCCAGGTATTCGCGTCCCGCCTCGTCACGCAGGCGTGCGCCCTGGCCGCCGACAATGGTCGGCGCCCGCCATTCCGACTGCACGCACCAACTGTGCAGCACGTTCTCGCGCTCACTCGTCACAATCCATCCCGGCCCAGAGTTTGTGTATTTGTGCGGTAATCGAACACTAATTCGTATTGCGAACCCATTGGAAACCTTCTACGCTCGGGCTGTCAATCCACACGCGGTTGCGCATGGCAGCGAATCACTTCGAAGAAAGTCCGGACTATGTGCAATCGCTGGCGCGCAGCCTGCAGGTGCTGCGCGCGTTCGGACACGACCTGCCCAGTCCCAGCCTGTCCGAGATCGCGGTAAGCACCGGCCTGTCGCGCGCGGTGGTGCGGCGCATCCTGCTGACCTTGCAGCACCTGGGTTACGTGGGCGCGCGCGGACGCAGTTTCTTCCTCACCCCGCGGGTGCTGGAACTGGGCTACAGCTACCTGTCCTCGCTGGATCTCAACGAGCTGGCGCAGCAGACCATGGAACAGCTGGCGCAGAAAGTCGGCGAGTCGTGCTCGCTGGCGGTGCTCGACGGCAACGACATCGTCTATGTGCTGCGCGTTCCGGTGCGGCGGGTGATGAGCATCGCGCTGGGCGTGGGAGCGAGGCTGCCCGCTTTCGCCGCTTCGATGGGGCGGGTGATGCTGGCCGATCTGCCGGACGCCGAACTGGACGTCTGGATGCAGGGAAACAAATTCCAGGCCTACACGCCGAAGACGCTGCGCAACGCGCGCGCGCTGAAGAGCGAACTGCTGGCGGTACGCAAGCAAGGCTATGCGATGGTCTCGCAGGAACTGGAGCTGGGTCTGTGTTCCATCGCCGTGCCGATCCGCGCCGCCAACGGCTGCGTGGTCGCCGGCCTCAACGTCAGCATGCAGTACTCCGACAAGGCGCAAGGCCGCGCCGTGAAGGAAATCCTGCCCGCCTTGCGCGCGGCGCAACCCGAAATTGAGCAAGCGATCCGGCAGGGCGGCTGGGACCCGCACGTTTACAGGAGACAGGGCCTGTGACCTGCGCCTACCTCGTCGATGCGACGCGAACGCCATTCGGGCGTTACGGCGGCGCGCTCGGTGGGGTGCGCTGCGACGACCTGGCCGCCCTGCCGCTGATCGCATTGATGAAACGCCACCCGGCGCTGGACTGGGCGGCATTGGATGAGGTGATCCTGGGTTGCGCCAACCAGGCCGGCGAAGACAACCGCAATGTCGCACGCATGGCCACGCTGCTGTCGGGGCTGCCGGAAAGCGTGTCGGCGGTGACGGTCAATCGATTGTGCGCGTCCGGTCTGGAAGCGATCGGGCAGGGCGCGCGTGCGATCGTCTGCGGCGAAGCGGAGCTGGTCATCGCCGGCGGCGTCGAGAGCATGACCCGGGCGCCCTATGTCATGGGCAAGGCCGGCGGCGCGCATGCGCGCGATCAGCAGCTGGCCGACACCACGCTGGGCTGGCGCTTGGTCAATCCGCGCATGCAGGCCGACTACGGCGTCGATTCGATGGCCAGCACCGCGGAGAACCTGGCGCGCGAACACGGCATCGCCCGCGCCGACCAGGACGCCTATGCGTTACGCAGCCAGCAGCGCGCCGCCGAAGCCCAGCGGCAGGGCTGGTTGGCCGAAGAGATCACTCCGGTCCGGACGGTGGAAAGGAACGAGCCGATCGATTTTTCCCAAGACGAACACCCGCGGCCGGACGCCCGCCTCGATCGCCTCGCCGCATTGGAGCCATTGCCGGGGATGGAAACCATCACCGCCGGCAACGCCTGCGGCATGAACGATGGCGCCGCGGCCGTGCTGCTGGCCTCGCCGGCGGCGATCGAGAAACACGGATTGCAACCGTTGGCGCGGATCACCGGCATGGCCTCGGCAGGTGTAGCGCCGCGGGTCATGGGCATCGGTCCGGTGCCCGCCATCCACAAACTGCGCGCGCGCATGGGCCTGGACCTTGCCGACTTCGACCGTATCGAGATCAACGAAGCCTTCGCCGCGCAGGTGCTGGCCTGCACCCGCGCGCTGGGATTGGCGGACGACGCCGAGCACGTCAACGGCAACGGCGGCGCCATCGCCCTGGGCCATCCCCTGGGCGCCAGCGGCGCGCGCCTGGCCATGACCGCGGCCTACGCGATGCGCCGCCACCGGCAACAACGCGCCTTGGTCAGTCTGTGCGTCGGGGTCGGCCAGGGATTGGCGCTCGCATTGGAAGCTCCATGAGCACCCGCTCGAGGAGCACTCGCTCGAAAGCACCGGCACAGGAACAGGAATGAAACATCGGAGTTCGAAGAAAATGCGCGCGACCGTTTCGGCGGCCTTGCTGTTGCTGCCTTTCGCAGCGCCGGCGGCCGAGCAGGCGCCGGCCGCCCATCAGGCGCTCGGCCGCGAGCTGCTGCAAGAGCTGATCGACATCGACACTACGCCCGATCATGGCAGCACCACTGCGGCGGCGCAGGCCATGGCCAAGCGCTTCCTGGCTGCGGGCTTCGACCCGGCCGATGTGCAAGTGGTCGGCGACAATCCGCTGAAACGCAATCTGGTGGTGCGACTGCGCGGGCGCGGGGAGCGCGAACCGATCCTGCTGCTCGCCCACCTGGACGTGGTGGAAGCCAAGCGCGAGGACTGGCACTACGATCCTTACCGGTTGACCGAGGACGGCGGCTACTTCTACGGCCGC
The DNA here is from genome assembly GCF_031455975.1 of Pseudoxanthomonas sacheonensis. Lineage (GTDB taxonomy): Bacteria > Pseudomonadota > Gammaproteobacteria > Xanthomonadales > Xanthomonadaceae > Pseudoxanthomonas_A > Pseudoxanthomonas_A sacheonensis_A. The sequence continues at coordinate 93,301 of NZ_JAVDTT010000004.1, forward strand.
GGCACGTCGGACATCAAAGGCGGCGCCGCCGGTCTGGTCGCCGCGCTGTTGCGCCTGCGCCAGGAAGGCATCGTGCCGCGCGGGGACTATGTGCTGGCGCTGACCGCAGGCGAAGAGGACGGCGGCGACAACGGCGTGGAATGGTTGCTGGCGCACCGTCCCGAACTGATCAAGGCGCAGTATTCGCTCAATGTCGATGGCGGCGGTCCCGAGATCCGCAACGGCAAGCCGGCGGTGCTGTCGGTGGAAACCGCGGAAAAGGTCTACCTCAGCTTCACCCTCACCGTGCGCAATCCGGGCGGCCACAGCTCCCTGCCCACGCCGGACAACGCCATCTACCGGCTGGCGCATGGGCTGGCCAAACTGTCGGCGTTGCAGTTCCCGCTGCACACCAACTCGGCCACGCGCGGTTACTACGCCGGTCTGGCCCAGTTGTATTCCGGAGATGCCGGCGCCGCGATGCTGGCCGCTTCGCGCGAACCGCAGGATCCGGCGGCGCTGGCCCGGTTGGCGGCGACTTCCAGCTACAACAACGCGCAACTGCGCACGACCTGCATCCCCACCTTGCTGAAAGGCGGGCATGCCGAAAACGCCCTGCCGCAGATGGCGCAGGCCACGGTGAACTGCCGCGTGTTGCCCGATGAAGACCTGGCCGGGGTCGATCTCGCCCTCAAGCAGGCGCTCGCCGATCCGGGCATCGAGCTGGCCCGCGTGGCCGAACCCAAACCCAGCCCGCCTTCGCCGGTCAATGCGGAATTGTTCGCCCGTATCGCCGAAGCGGCGAAGGGCGTATGGAGTGAAATCCCGGTTTCACCCTACATGTCTGCGGGCGCCACCGACAGCGTATTCCTGCGCGCAGCCGGGATGCCGGTCTACGTATTCAACGGCATGCCCTACGATGTGGACGACGACCGCGCCCATGGCCAGGACGAACGCATTCTGGTGAAGTCCTACTATCAATCGCTGCAATTCAACTATAGATTGCTGAAAGCGCTGTAGAGGCGGACTGCCCCATCGTCGGAGTGTTGCAGTGAAGCGCGAAATCGAAAAAACACGGAGAGGCGAAGCCATTCAGGCTGCTTGGCGCTGTGCGAATCCCGCGGGTGCGCCGGCTTGAACGCTGCGGCCGGGCCCGTTGCGACACTGGAAACCGCATTGGCCCACGCCTCGCGTCTGCTGGCGACGGATCCGGCGCTGGCTGGCGAACAGGCGACGGAAATCATCAAGGCCGTCGGCGACCATCCCATGGCCTTGCTGGTGTTGGGCGTTTCGCGCCGCGCCCGGGGCGACATCGACGGCGCGCTGGGAATCCTGCAACCATTGGCGACCGCGCAACCGAATTCGGCCATGGCTCAGCTGGAACTGGGCATCGCGCTGGGTCGCGCGCGGCAGGGCGACGAGGCGGTCGCGGCATTGCGCCGTGCGGTGAAGCTGAAGCCCGATCTGCCGCAGGCCTGGCTCGCGTTGGGCGACCACTTGATGGCGATGGACGATGCCGAAGGCGCCGACGCGGCTTACGCCAACCACGTTCGCTACTCCACCCGCGACCCGCAACTGCTGGCCGCCGCCAATGCCTTGCACGAACAGCGCATCCCGGAAGCCGAGGCACTGCTGCGCGCGCACCTGAAGCGTTCGCCGACCGACGTCGTTGCGATCCGCATGCTGGCCGAACTCGCCGTGCGCCTGGGCCGCAACGAGGACGCCGAGCACCTGCTCGCCCGTTGCCTGGAACTCGCCCCCGGGTTCCACGCCGCGCGCCAGAACTACGCCCTGGCGCTGCATCGGGCCAACAAGCCGGCCCGGGCGCTGGCGGAAGTCGAAACGCTGCTCGCGGTGGAGCCGGACAACGCCGGCTATCGCAACCTCAAGGCGGTGGTGCTGTGCCGTATCGGCGACTACGAACCGGCACTCGAGCTGTATGCGGCGATCCTCGAAGACTATCCCCGCCACGCCAGAATCTGGATGAGCTATGGCCATGCGCTGAAGACCGCCGGCCACCAGGATCGCGCGATCGAGGCGTATCGGAGGAGCTTGCAACTGAATCCCGGCTTCGGCGAAGTGTGGTGGAGCCTGGCCAATCTCAAGACCGTCCGCTTTTCCGCCGAAGATCTGGCGATCATGCGCGGCCAGCTGGACAAGCCCGGTATGGAAACCGAGCACCGCCAGCACCTGGAATTCGCCATTGGCAAGGCGTTGGAGGATGCGAGCGAATTCGAAGCTTCCTTTCGGCATTACCAGCGCGGAAATGACCTGCGCCGCGAGGTCCTGCAGTACCGTGCCGGCGACACCACCAAGCGGGTGGCGCGCATCGTGCGCGGCTACACCCGGGAGTTCTTCGCGCAGCGTGCCGGCTCCGGCAGCGATGCGCCGGATCCGATCTTCATCGTCGGCTTGCCGCGCGCCGGCTCCACCCTGATCGAGCAGATCCTCTCCAGCCATTCCGCGGTGGAAGGAACGATGGAGCTGCCGGAGATCACTTCGATCACTCGCGAACTGCGCGGCCAGGGCGACGCCGGCCAGACGATGCCGTACCACGACGTGGTCGAATCGCTGGGGGCGGACGCGCTGCGCCGGCTCGGCGAGCGCTATCTCGAGCACACCCGCATCCAGCGCAAGACCGAAGCGCCGTTCTTCATCGACAAGATGCCGAACAATTTCCTGCACATCGGCCTGATCCAGCTGATGCTGCCCAAGGCGAAGATCGTCGATGCGCGCCGGCATCCGCTGGCCTGCTGTTTCTCGGGCTACAAGCAGCATTTCGCGCGCGGACAGAGCTTCACCTATAGTCTGGAAGACATCGGCCGCTACTACGCGGATTACGTCGAACTGATGGCGCATTTCGACGACGCTCTGCCGGGCCGGGTGCACCGGGTTTTCTACGAGGACATGGTGGACGACACCGAAACCCAGGTGCGCCGCCTGCTCGAATACTGCGGGCTTCCGTTCGAAGACGGTTGCCTGCGCTTTTTCGAGAACAAACGCGCCGTGCGCACCGCAAGCTCCGAACAGGTGCGCAAGCCGATCTATCGCGAGGGCGTGGACCATTGGCGAAATTACGATCCATGGCTGGGACCGCTGAAGCAGGCGTTGGGTCCGGTCTTGGACAGTTATCCGGCAGTGCCGGAGTTTCCGTTGGCAAGGTAGTTATCCAAGCACCGACAACCATCACTGGAGAGAGTGACGCAGATGAGCAGACACGAAACGAAACGAAGCGAACGAAGAAAACCCCCGTCGTCTTTTGCCAGATTGCCGCTGACGGCCGCCATCTACCTTGCGGTCGGGTCGGCGGCCTTCGCGCAGGAAGCCACGCCTGTGCCGACGCCTGCTGCGGAACGAGAAGCGGCCACTCTGGATACCATCACGGTGACCGCGCAGAAGCGCACCGAGAACCTGCAGAAGGTGCCGATCAGCCTGCAGGTACTGGGTGAGCAGAAACTCGACGAGCTCAACGTCACCGACTTCGACGACTACGTGAAATTCCTCCCGAGCGTCTCCTACCAGACCTTCGGTCCGGGCTTCGCGCAGATCTACATGCGCGGCGTGGCCAGCGGCGGCGATGGCAACCATTCCGGTTCGCTGCCCAGTGTGGGCGTGTACCTGGACGAGCAGCCCATCACCACCATCCAGGGTCCGCTCGACCTGCACATCTACGACATCTCCCGGGTGGAGTCGCTGGCCGGTCCGCAAGGCACGCTGTACGGCGCCAGCGCGCAGGCGGGCGCCTTGCGCATCATCACCAACAAGCCCGATCCGAGTGGATTCGAAGCCGGCTACGGCCTGGAAGCCAACAGCGTCAGTCATGGCGGCACGGGCTACGTGGCGGAGGGCTTCGTCAACATCCCGCTCGCCGACAACGCCGCCATCCGCCTGGTCGGCTGGCAGAAGAAGGACGCGGGCTACATCGACAACAAGGCGGGCGACCGACAGTTCCCGGTCCGCATCGACGACGGTGGAACCCCGGCCGATCCCAGCGACGACACCCAGACGAGCTGGGGCGGCGTGCTCACCAACCGCAACTGCACCTCCACCGACCTGCTCGTCTGCACTGGTCGCGCGAAGGACGACTACAACGACGTCGAGACCACGGGCGCGCGCCTGGCATTGAAGGTGGACCTCAACGAGAACTGGTCGATTACCCCGACCATCATGGGTCAGAACCAGGTGTCCAACGGCAACTTCGCCTTCGACGAGAACGTCGGCGACCTGGCCCTGAACCACTTCTACAAGGAGCGCTCCGACGACCGCTGGTGGCAGGCCGCGTTGACCGTGGAAGGCAAGATCGGCAACTTCGACCTGACCTACAACTTCGCGCACCTCAAGCGCGACGTCGATGTCGATTCGGATTACAACGACTACGGGTTCTGGTACGACACGCTGTACTCCTACAACGCGTACGACGCCGACGACAATCTGATCAATCCGTCGCAGTACATCCAGGGCAAAGACGGTTACAAGAAGGACAGCCACGAGTTGCGCCTCGCCTCGCCCAGCGAGAACCGGCTGCGCTTCGTGGCGGGCCTGTTCTGGATGACCCAGAAGCACGATATCCAGCAGCGCTACAAGATCGACGGTTTCGGTCCGCAGTATTCGATCACCGGCTGGCCCGATACCATCTGGCTCACCAAGCAGGAGCGCGAGGACCACGACGAAGCGGTGTTCGGCGAACTGTCGTACGACTTCATTCCCGACGTGCTGACCGGCACCATCGGCGGTCGCCATTTCCGCTCCGACAACAGTTTGAAGGGCTTCTTCGGCTTCAGCGCCGGCTGGGCTCCCAGTTCTACCTATGGCGAGGCCTACTGCGTCTCCCAGTTCGGCGCGGATCCCGCAGCGTGGCCGGCGTTCAACGGCGCCCCTTGCACGGTCTTCGACAAGAACGTCAAGGAAAGCGGCAACCTCGGCAAGGCCAACCTGACCTGGCAGATCACGCCCACCAAGATGGTCTATGCCACCTGGTCCGAGGGCTACCGCCCCGGTGGCCTCAACCGACGCGGCACCTTGCCGCCGTATCTATCGGATTACCTGACCAACTACGAGCTTGGCTGGAAGACCAGCTGGGCCGACAACCGGGTGACCTTCAATGGCTCGGTGTTCCATCAGGAATGGAAGGACTTCCAGTTCAGCATCCTCGGCGCGAACGGTCTCACCGAGATCAAGAACGCCAACCAGGCCAGCATCGACGGTTTGGAAATGGAGCTGAACTGGGCCGCGACCTACAACCTGCATTTGAGTGCCGGCGCGTCGTTTTATGACGCCAAGTTGACGGCTAACTATTGCGGCTTCACCGATGATGCAGGAGTTCCAGTCACCGACTGCGCGGATCCAGAAGCACCGGACGGCACGCAATTGCCGGTCACCCCGAAGTTCAAGGGCAACCTGATCGCTCGCTACGTCTTCGACATCGGCGCTTTCCAGGCCTATGTGCAGGGCGCCGGGGTGCACGTGGGGGATCGCAAGTCCGACCTGCGCATCGCCGAGCGCGAGATCCTCGGCGATCTGCCGTCCTACACCACCGTCGATTTCTCCGCCGGCATCGCCAAGGACAGCTGGGCGCTGGACCTCTTCGTGAGCAATGCCTTCGACGAACGCGCGACGATTTCCAGGTTCACGAACTGTGCGGAGTCGGTCTGCGGTGCCTCGGGCGTGGTGCCCGAGTATCCCAACGGACAGGTCTACACCATCACCAACCAGCCGCGCACGTTCGGCGTCCGCTTCTCGCAGAAGTTCTGATCGTTCGGTTTATCGCATGGCGCAACACCAGACCCCGGCAATGCCGGGGTCTCTTTTATCGCAGATAGGTTGGGGAAGGCGAATGAATACGCGTCCTCGGACGTGTCGCGCAGCGTTGCGGTCGGGCGCTCTCCGCAGTTGGTGAGATCGCGGCCTATCGGCCACAATAGGCTATGGACAACGCCACCGATCTGCTTGAAACCGTAGAACAGGAAACCGGCCCGTCGCCGCAGTGGGCGGTCATCTGGCTGCATGGCCTGGGCGCCGACGGCCACGACTTCGCGCCGCTGGTGCCGGAACTGGTGCGCCCGGACTGGCCTTCGCTGCGCTTCGTGTTTCCGCATGCGCCGGTGCGCGCGGTCACCATCAACAACGGCGTGCGCATGCGCGCGTGGTACGACATCGTCGGCATGGACTTCCCGACCCGCGCCGACAGCGAGGGCGTGGACCAATCCATCCTGCAGACCGGCGCATTGATCGACCGCGAACACGCGCGCGGCATCGACCCGCAGCGGATTCTGCTGGCCGGCTTCTCCCAGGGCGGCGCCATCGCGCTGGCGGCGGGCCTGCGGCGGAAAACTCCGCTTGGGGGATTGATCGCCCTGTCGACCTATCTGCCCGGCGCCGAAGCCGCGGGCGAGTCCATGGCCGACGGCGCGGCCACCCAACCGGTCTTCATGGCCCATGGCGCAGCCGATCCGGTAATTCCGATAACGTATGCCGAGCGCAGCGGACAGCTGCTGCGGTCGTTCGGTTTCGAAGTGGAATGGCATCGCTACCCGATGGCGCACCAAGTCTGCGCCGAGGAAATTAGCGACCTGGGCGACTGGATGGCGCAACGGTTCGCACACGCCTAAGTGTGCGCCGCGTCGCAGAGTGACGCTGACCGGAACCGTCGCTACCATGGGTAGCGTCTTCTACGCAGAACCGAGGAAGCAGGCACCGTGAAGGTGGTCATCGCCGACGACGAACCCCTGGCTCGCGAGCGCCTGCGTGCGCTGTTGGCCGAGCACGCCGGCGTGGAAATCGTCGCCGAGGCGGACAACGGGCTTAGCGCCTTGCAAGCCTGCGCCGAATTCCGGCCCGACCTGGTGCTGCTGGACATCGCCATGCCGGGCGTCGATGGTCTGGAAGCCGCCCGCCATCTCACCGCGTTCGATCCGCGGCCGGCCGTGGTGTTCTGCACGGCCTACGACGAACACGCGCTGTCGGCATTCGATGCGGCGGCTATCGATTACCTGATGAAACCGGTGCGCGCCGAACGGCTCTCGATAGCGCTGGAGCGCGCGCGCACTTTCATCGCCGGCCGCGAAACGCAGGGGCCGGCGCTGCCGGGCCGAACCCCGCGCAGCCACCTGTGCGCGCGCATGCGCGGCAGCCTGCGCCTGATTCCGGTGGAGGACGTGCACTACCTGCAGGCGGAAGAGAAATACGTCGTGGTCCACCACGCGCGCGGCGAAGACCTGATCGAGGAATCGCTGCGCTCGCTGGAGGACGAATTCAACGGACGCTTCGTGCGCATCCATCGCAACTGCCTGGTGGCGCGGCACGAAATCACCGAACTCAAGCGTATCGGCGACGGCCGCGTGCAGGCCGTGCTTCGCCACGGCAAGGAACCGCTTGAAGTCAGCCGCCGTTGTGTGGCGGGTCTGCGCGATACGGTCAAGAACCTCTAGCGGCGCCCGCAACTACAAAACCCGTTCGTGGTGAGCCTGTACCCGTTCGTGGTGAGCCTGTCGAACCACGCTCTTAGTGGAATCTTCCAGCTTGCGGCAATTTACGCATCCCGCAGAAAGCGTGGTTCGACAGGCTCACCACGAACGGAATATTGAAACAGGATATTGAGTTGCCTATTCAGCCCCTTGCACCGGCTTCATAATGGGCCAATGAAGCTGATCCGCATCGCCACCCGCAAGAGCCCGCTCGCCCTCTGGCAGACCGAACACGTGGCCGCGCTGCTCCGCGCCGCGCATCCCGGAATCGAAGTCGGCCTGGTGCCGATGAGCACTCGCGGCGACGACGTGCTGGATCGCTCGCTGGCCGCGATCGGCGGCAAGGGCCTGTTCCTGAAAGAGCTGGAGCTGGCCATGCTGAGACGCGAGGCCGATTGCGCGGTGCATTCGCTAAAGGACGTGCCGATGGAGCTGGACGCGCCGTTCGCATTGTCGGCGGTCCTGGAGCGCGCCGATCCAGCCGATGCCTTCATCAGCAATCTCTACCCTTCGCTGGATGCCTTGCCGCAAGGCGCGCGGGTGGGCACGTCCTCGTTGCGGCGGCAAGCGCAGCTGCGCGCGCGCCGGCCCGACCTGCAACTGCTCGATCTGCGCGGCAACGTCAACACCCGGCTGGCCAAGCTGGATGCGGGCGACTACGAGGCGATCGTGCTGGCCTGCGCGGGTCTGGATCGCCTTGGATTCGAACAACGCATCCGGGTGCGTCTTGCCGCACCCGACTGGCTGCCCGCGCCGGCGCAAGGGGCGATCGCCGTCGAATGCCGCGCCGAAGATAGGGAGCTGCAGTCCCTGCTGACGGTGCTGGAACATGGCCCCACCCGCACCTGCGTGGAAGCGGAGCGGGCCATGAACCGAGCTTTGCACGGGAGCTGTCACGTGCCGGTGGCGGCCTATGCGCAATTTCGCCTGGGCCGCCTGCACCTGGATGGACTGGTGGGTTCGGCCAGCGACGGCCGCCTGGTGCGCGCGCAGGACGAGGCGGCAAGCGACGCGCCGGAAGCGCTGGGGCAGGCGGTGGCTCGTGAGCTGCTAGCGCAGGGAGCGGGCGACTTTCTCTAAGGGTTGGTGGGTCGGAGAAGGCGAGCGCGACAGTTCGAGCGGCTACTTGAAGCGATACACGACGTTCATGGTGGTCAGCGTGTCGGTCTTTTTGCGGTCGGCCTCGACTTCGCTGTTGCGGCGTGCTTGCAGGCCTGCCTTCAACGCAAGGTGCGAATTCATCGCCACCGAAACGCCCAGGTCGTTCTGGGTATAGGTGTTGTACTTGCCCGATTCGACCAACAGCTTGTTCTCCAGCTCGGTGTTCTCGGTCAGGTCGAATTTCAGGCCGACGAAACCGCGGCCGATCAGCCCGCTCTCGGTCTGGTTGTCCTGAGTGTTATGCGCGCGCCGGAAACCCGGACCTATCTGCACGTCCAGCTTGGTGCGTTCGCCATCCATCATCCGCGTGCCGTAGCCCACGCTGGCGCTCTGCTGCCAGTCGTAGGTGGCGAAGTCGTCCTGTTCCAGGCGCAGGGCCGTGGTGAACTGGCGGTGTTCGCCTAGCTTGAGCGCGCTGTTGGTGCCGAAGGTGTAGCGGTTGGCCGTGGTCTCGGCCCTGCGGGTCACGCCGCCGTTCTCGTCTTCCACACGGTACTCGGCGCGGGCGCGCAGACCGAACAGATCCATGCTGTGGATCCAGTCGCCCTGGGTGTACTGCAGATTGAAACGGCCATTGAGGCTTTCGTTGATGCTGTTGCCGCGGGCCGAGGCGAAGCCCAGCTCGCCGCCGCCGGTCCAGTGCGAAACCTCGGCCGATTCCTCCTTGCCGTCGCACTTGCAGTCGGCGTCCGGGTTCGCCCAGGCAGCGGGCGCCAGCGAGGTCAGCAAGAGAAGAGTCGGCAAGGCGTAGTGGGGCATGGGTGGGCCTGGAAGGAGGTCGGGGTATTAATGCGAGGCGATGAAATCGTTTACAGCATACCTGCGATATTCGGTCGATACCAGTTCAAGTGCTTGTTCCAAATGGTGTTTGTGACCGGTTGGCCATTGTCTGTTCAGGGTCGGCAGTATTCGCGATCGCGACGAAGTTCCTCGTCCAGCAACTCGCGTTCGCGGTCGGAAGTGGCGGTGAGCAGACCGGAAATTCGAGCCTGGATGCGCGGACAGGGCGGTCCGGGGTCGCCGAAAGCCTTGCCTATGAAGCCGACCACTTTTGCCGCACTGAGCGGCTCACGCATGCGGAAGCTTCCCCGGCGCTCGCCACCCGGCAATTGCGGGCGACGACTGCGAAGCGGATCCGCGGCGAAAGAGGGCGGCGCCTGTTCGCGCGCCTGCTCTCGGCCCTGCTCCAGCAATTCGGCTGCCGTAATCGGAAGGTCCGAGGTGGGATTTGCAATCGTCGGGGGAGGAGAGAGCACGACCGCGGGCCTATTTGCCATCGAAGCCGACTGCCGGATCTGCGCTTGCGGCACGGCAGACGGTGTCGGCGGGGAAGGGGGAGTGGGTCGAGGCACCGGATCGATGAACAACAGGCGCAAACGCGCGCTGTTTTCCAGCGGCCGCGATTCGCGGTCCTGATAGGTCAGGACCCAGAACAACCCCACATGCACCGCCATCACCCCGAGCCACGCAGCGATCTGCGCGGCATACCCCTGCTTCCCTTCGGATCCCATCCTGACCCCCGCCTGTGTCGCGAAAAGTCTGGCGGTCTGCCTCCGTTGGCGCAGGTTAAACGGCGGTTAGGAATTCATTGCGGCGCATCGATGGTTATCGTCGGGTCATCGAAGCGCGAATAACGCAGGGTCATCGAATACGGTTTGCCCTGCGCCTGTCCCTGGTGCAGCAATTGCAGCGGCAACCCATCGTCGGCGATCCAGAAAGTGAACTCATTGGGTCCGGGCTGGCCGGGCTCGGGCTGCGTGTTCCTGACCAGGTACTTCTTCGCCGCCTGGCCCTCGACGCTGTCGCTGCCCAGCGCCTCGACGCTCAGTCCGGCCTTGTTCTCTTCGATCTTAAGCGGATCGCGCCATTGGCTCAGCGTGCCCTTCGGCAGCGGCACCTTCATCGAGCGGCCGTCGGCCTGCATATACATGGTGTCGCCGATGATCACCTGGGTCCCCACCGGCATCTTCATGCGGTAACGGTCGGGAGCGACGAAGTCCATTTCATTGGTCATCCCGCGTGCGCCTTCCATGGTCATCACCGCATGGAAGGATTTGGCTTTCAGGAACTTGTCCATCGAAGCCTTCACCTCGTCCTCCGGACTGGGCAACGGATTGAGCGCGGCGGCGGTATCGGCCACGACGTTGGCGGGAGCGGCGGCGGTTGCGGGCTCGGCCGGTGTGGAGGGTTTGCAGGCGGCCACAGCCAGGACCAGACAGCCAAGCGCGATCGAACGAAGGGTCATGCGGAACTCCAGGGCTTGGGCACAGGTTGGGAAGCGCATTAGGAGCAATCGGTTCCGGAACCGCAAACGACGGCAGCTTGGGTCCGCGCGTTGGGGGTCGCTGCGCGCGATAGATGCGCAGCGGTATCCGGCACCGCACGGGCCCAAGCTGCCGGGCAGCGGGTCCATATACGATCCAACGACAACTTCAGCACGAAAACGGCCACGGCTCGGCCATAATCGGCGCATGGACAAGATCGAACGCATCACCGCCCTGCACCGCATCCTCAAGGCCGCACGCTATCCGGTCACGGTCAAGCGCCTGCAGGAGGAACTGGGCTGCTCGCGCGCCACCGCCTACCGCGACCTGGCCTATCTGCGCGATGCGTTGATGGCGCCGATCGAGGGCGACGGCGAAGCCGGTTTCCGCTACCAGGCCGGCGAAAGCGAACGTTTCGAGTTGCCGGGCCTGTGGCTGAGTTCGGAAGAGCTTTATTCGCTGCTGGCCGCGCAGCAGTTGCTGATGCGTACCGGCGGCGGCGTGCTGGCCGGCGCGTTGGCGCCGCTGCAGAAACGCATCGAAGGCCTGCTGGCCGACCATGCTGGCGTCGACCACTGGCCGGTGGAGCGGGTGCGGGTGATTCCGCACCGCGGACGCCGGCTGGACGAAGCCAGTTTCCGCAGCGTGGCCTCGGCGGTGCTGGAGCGCAAGCAGCTCAATTTCGAATACCGGGCGCGCTCCACCGACGAACGCACGCGGCGTACGGTTTCCCCGCAACGCATCACCCACTACCGCGACAACTGGTACCTGGACGCGTGGGATCACGAACGCGATGGCCTGCGCAGCTTCGCCGTGGATCGCATCAGCAACGCGAAAGTGTTGGAGGGGGCGGCGCGCGATCTGCCCGACAGCGAGTTAAACCAGCATCTGGCTTCGAGCTACGGCATCTTCTCCGGAGAACCCAAGGGCTGGGCCACCATCGTGTTCAGCGCCAAGACCGCGCGCTGGGTCGCCGACGAGCAATGGCACTCGAAACAGGAGGGCCGTTTCCTGCCCGATGGCCGCTACGAATTGAAAGTGCCCTACAGCGTCTCGCGCGAATTGTTGATGGATATCCTGCATTACGGCGCGGATGCGGAAATCATCGAGCCGCCGGTGCTGCGCGAGCAGGCCAAGTCGTTGCTGGAACTGGCGCTGAGCAACTACGAGCGTTGAGCGGTCGCATCGGCTTGCTGGTCGCGGGCCTGCAGGATGTCCGGTAGTCGGGTTTCAACCCAGTCGACTAGGGTCTGCACATGCACCGCCACCTGCTGTCCCATGGGGGTCAGGCGGTAGTCCACGTGCGGCGGCACCACCGGATATTTCATCCGCTGTACGAAGCCATCGCTTTCCAGCGCCTGCAGAGTCTGGGCCAGCATCTTTTCGCTGACGCCGCCGATCCGGCGTCGCAGCTCGCTGAAGCGCAGCGTGCCATCCAACAATGCGACCAGCACCAACGTGCCCCAACGACTGGTGACGTGGTTAAGCACCCCACGCGAAGGGCAGTCGGCCGCGAAGACCTGGCCGCGGCGCATCAGTTCGATGACCGGCACGGCAGCTGCGCGTGCGGCCTGTGCGGATGACTGAACGGGCATGGGACTAACCTCCAGGTACGTACTTACTAAAAGTTAGTTTAAGGCCTAGGCTGGGGTTTTCCCATCCCTCGAGGAGTCTTTCCATGATCGTTGTCACTGGTGCCACCGGCCAGCTTGGCCGCCTTGTAATCGATGCGCTGCTGCGCACGCAGCCTGCGGCGCAGATCGTTGCCGCTGTGCGTAGTCCCGACAAGGCCGCCGACTTGGCCGCCCGCGGCGTGCAGGTGCGCAAGGCCGATTACAGCCAGCCTGAGACGCTCGACGGCGCCTTTGCCGGCGCCGAGAAAGTGCTGCTGATTTCCTCTAGCGAAGTCGGTCAGCGTGCCTCCCAACACCAAGCCGTGATCGACGCCGCCAAGCGCGCTGACGTAGCTTTGCTTGCCTATACCAGCCTGTTGCATGCGGACAGCTCGCCGTTGGCTCTGGCCCACGAGCACGTGCAGACCGAAGCGGCGCTGGCGGCATCCGGCCTGCCAGTGGCGCTGCTGCGCAATGGCTGGTACACCGAAAATTACGCGCAGACCATACCGTCGGCGCTCGAGCATGGTGCCGTGCTGGGCAGCGCCGGCGACGGACGGATCGCTTCCGCAGCGCGTGCTGACTACGCCGACGCTGCTGCTGCCGTGCTCGTCAGCGCCCAGCCGCAGGCCGGCCGGGTCTATGAACTGGCTGGGGACAGCGCCTATACGTTGGCGGAATTCGCGGCCGAGATCGCGGTGCAGTCGGGTAAGTCGGTCGTATACCGCGATCTGCCGCAGGCCGATTACCGCGCAGCGCTGGAACAGATTGGCCTGCCGTCGCCAGTGGCCGATTTGCTGTCCGATTCCGATGCCGGTGCGGCTAAAGGCGGCCTGTTTGACGACGGACATGCGCTGAGCCAACTCATCGGTCGGCCGACCACGCCGCTGGCCAAGGTCGTGCAAGATCAGTTGGCCTTGAGCGGCCAGTAACGACATGTAAAACCGGCGGCGTCACTCATGCGGCGCTGCCGGTCAATGTGGCATCTGCGCAAAAACGCCTTGAAGGTCAGTCGGTGTATTGCGCTGCGCTCGCCCATCAAGGTATGGCCGACGTGCCGGGAGATGGTCGCAGTCTCTGAGATCAAGCTGCGCCACGCTGGCCTCCTCGCCACAAGGAGCCAACGTCATGCCAAAGCTCGTACCCCGTAAGGACGCCGCCGTTACCGCCGATCCGCAACTCGAGCGCACCCTGCGCCTGTTGCTGCTGACCGGATTGGCCCTGGTCCTGTTGCTGCCGGCGGCGCGCGGGCAGAGCGACTGGCTGGGCTGGCTGCCGATGTGGCTGGTGGGAATGCCCGCGGTGGCGCTCTGGTCGCTGCACCGCTTCCGGCTGCCGTTGCGCAAGGCCGCCTCAGGCAACGAGACCTTGCAGCCCTCGCGTCGCCGCCGTCCGGGCGCGCAGGCGCGGCGCCGGGCGATACCCGTCCTACCCGTCCTGAAGCGTCTGCCCCGGGCCGCCTGACCTTCGGCAGGAGGGGTGGGTTGACGGCTGTGCTAGCGTGGAGAATTGATCCGGAAACCGGAGTATCCATGCCCAAACTCACCCATGCCTGCCAGACAATCGTCATCGCCGCGGGTCTTGCCGCTGCCGCCGGCAGCACTTTCGCCCAGGAGCCCGCCGCAGTGACCGATGACAAATACGCCTGGCTGGAAGAAGTGGAAGGGCAGAAGCCGCTGGAATGGGTCAGGGCGCAAAACGCCAAGTCCGAAGCCGAAATCGCCGCCACTCCCGAGTTCAAGCAATTGGAGGGCAAGATCCTCACGATGCTCGATTCCGACGCCAAGATTCCGGGCGTGGAAAAGATCGGCGACTACTACTACAACTTCTGGAAAGACAAGAACCACGAGCGCGGTCTCTGGCGCCGGACCACGCTGGAGGAATACCGCAAGCCGCAGCCCCTGTGGGAAACAGTCATCGACCTGGATGCGCTGAATGCGGCCGAAGGCCTGCAGGACGAGAAGAAATGGGTCTGGCATGGCGCCGACTGCCGCAAGCCCGACTACACGCGTTGCCTGATCGCGCTGTCGCGTGGCGGCTCCGACGCCGACGTCACCCGCGAGTTCGATCTCACCACCAAGCAATGGATCAAGGACGGCTTCTTCCGTCCCGAAGCCAAGGGCGCGCTGGGCTGGAAAGACGCCGATACCGTCTACGTCTACACCGACTTCGGTCCCGGCAGCATGACGCCCTCCGGTTACCCGCGCATCGTCAAGGAATGGAAGCGCGGCACGCCGCTCAGCGCCGCCAGCGTGGTGTACGAAGGCACCAACAAAGACATGTACATCGCGGCCTATCACGACGCCACGCCCGGTTTCGAGCGCGACTTCGTCAGCCGCACCATCGCCTTCTACAACGACGAACTCTATCTGCGTGGCAGCGACGGCAAGCTAACCAAGATCGATGCGCCGAACTCGGCCAACAAAGGCGTAAATCGTGAGTGGCTGACGTTGGAGTTGCGGGAGCCGTGGACGACCAGCCTGCAAAGCAGCCGCACCTATAAAGCAGGTTCGTTGTTGGCAATACGCCTCGACGACTTCCTGGCCGGCGGTCGCGATTTCGAAGTTCTTTTTGAACCCACCGAAAAGACGTCGTTGGCAAGCTTCGCTTGGACCCGCAACCACCTGGTCCTGAATGTCCTCGATGATGTGAAGAACAAACTCAGCGTACTTACGCCTTCCGCCACGGGCTGGAAGAAGAGCGAATTCGCCGGCGCTCCCGCGCTGGGCACCATCGGCGTCAGCGCGGTAGACAGCGACGAAAGCGACTCGGTGTGGATGACCGTCACCGATTACCTGACTCCGACCACGCTGATGCTGGCCGAAGCCGGCGGCCCGGCGTCGGCGGTGGAAGCGCTCAAGACCATGCCCGCCTTCTTCGACAGCTCCAAGGAAACGGTGGAACAGCACTTCGCCACTTCCAAGGACGGTACCAAGGTGCCTTACTTCCTGGTGCGGCCCAAGGATCTGAAGTACGACGGCAGCGCGCCGACGTTGCTGTACGGCTACGGCGGTTTTGAGATCTCGTTGACGCCGGCCTATTCCGGCGGCGTGGGCATGGGCTGGCTGGAGAAGGGCGGCGTCTACGCCGTGGCCAATATCCGCGGCGGCGGCGAATACGGTCCGCGCTGGCACCAAGCCGCGCTGAAGCAGAACCGCCACAAGGCCTACGAGGATTTCGCGGCGGTGGCGCAGGACATGATCGCGCGCAAGATCACCTCGCCCGCGCGCCTGGGCATCCAGGGCGGCAGCAACGGCGGACTGCTGACCGGCAACATGCTGATGCAGTATCCGCAGCTGTTCGGCGCCGTGGTGGTGCAGGTGCCGTTGCTGGACATGAAGCGCTACAGCCACCTGCTGGCGGGCGCTTCGTGGATGGCCGAGTACGGCAATCCGGACACCGCCGATTGGGAGTTCATCCGGAAATTCTCGCCCTATCACTTGTTCGATCCGTCCAAGACCTATCCGCCCACCTTGTTCATGACCTCCACCCGCGACGACCGCGTGCATCCGGGCCATGCGCGCAAGATGGCGGCCAAGATGCTGGAGGCGGGCAAGGACGTGCGCTACTTCGAGAACATCGAAGGCGGCCACGGCGGCGCGGCCAACAACAAGCAGTCGGCGCACATGAGCGCGCTGGCTTATACGTTCCTTTGGCAGCAGCTCAGCAAGTAAGCTCAATGGCGTCATCCCCGCGAAGGCGGGAACCCAGCGACTTTTCACCTTTGCAACAAAACAATCATGACGTCATCCCAGCGCAAGCTGGGATCCATCTTGATCTTGCTCTGGCTTTTAACTTTCCATTGAAGAAAAAGCGTTTCGCGCGATGCGCGAGTCACCCTTCGACAAGCTCAGGACATGCTTTTCTTTGAACGGCAAAGAAAAGTAACCACTGCGCCGCAGGAGCGGCGCGAACGGCGCAGCCGGCCCGAAGGGCGTAGGGCAGGATGCCCGGAGTAAAAGAAAGTCGCCCTAGCGTCGCGCCCGGCGATAAAGCCGCCGGGTCCGCAAGCAGGTCGGGAATTTCCGTAAGGCGCATCCCCGTATCAAGTACGGGGCAGGCTCTGCGCCTCCGGAAACGGCGCACATCCATGTGCGCCGCCCCCTTCGGGGTTTATCCCGTCCTGCTTGCCGCGCCTCACGGGAGGGAGCCAGAGCCAGAGCTAGAGCACACGTCGTTCCTCCAGGCTGTTTCCCCCTATCGCGGAACGACGGCCGATAGTTCAAGATCGCTCCCAACCATTGCGCAGTGCCCAACAAGGACACACTTGTAATGAAACCAATCTATTTCCTGCTCGCGGCCACTCTCCTAATGACTACCTTCCCCAGCTCCGCCCTCTCGCCGGTCGCCACTGCGCCGGATGCCGCCAAGAAGCCGCATGAAGTCAAGGCTCCTTTCGGCGCCACGCGCAACGATGATTATTACTGGCTGCGCGACGACGATCGCAAGAGTCCGGAGATGCTCGCCTACCTCAATGCGGAGAACGCCTACACCGACGCGGTGCTGGCGCCGACCAAGCCGCTGCAGGAGAAGCTCTATAACGAGATCGTCGGCCGCATCAAGCAGGACGACGCCAGCGTGCCCTACCGCGAGCGCGGTTACTGGTACTACACGCGCTTCGAGACCGGCAAGGACTACCCCATCCAGGCGCGCCGCAAAGGCAGCATGGACGCGCCGGAGGAAATCCTGCTGGACGTCAACGCGATGGCTGAAGGCAAGGGCTATTTCAGCGTTGGCGATGCGCAAGTCAGCCAGGACAACAAGCTGCTGGCCTGGGCCGACGATGCCGTGGGCCGCCGCCAGTACGTGATCCGTTTCAAGAACCTGGAGACCGGCGAGACCTATCCCGACACGATCGGCGGCGTGTCCGCCAACCTGGTCTGGGCGGACGACAACAAGACCCTGTTCTACGTCGAGAACGATCCGGAAACGCTGCTGACCGTACGCGTCAAGTCGCACGTGCTCGGTACGCCGGCCTCGGCCGACAAGCTGGTGTACGAGGAAAAGGACGACAGCTTCTACATGGGCATCGGCCGCAGCCGCGACGACAAGTTCATCTGCATCTCGGTGGAAAGCACGGTGTCCTCCGAACAGCGCTGCGCACCGGCGGGCGATCCGTCGCGGTTCACGGTATTGGCGCCGCGCGAACGCGACGTGGAATACAGCGCCGACCACCTGGACGGACGCTGGGTGATCCGCACCAACTGGAAGGCGAAGAACTTCCGCATCATGACCGCGCCTTCCGCCTCCACTTCGCGCGAGGAATGGAAGGACTGGGTGGCGCACAGCGACGAGGTCTACATCGAAGGTTTCGAACTGTTCGACGGTTTCACCGCCATCAGTGAACGCTCCAACGGGTTGGAACGCCTGCGCCTGCTGCGCGCCAACGGCAAGGAGGAATACGTCAAGGCCGACGAGCCGGCGTACTCGATGGGCCTGGACGTGAACTCCGAACACGACACGCCGTGGCTGCGCTACAGCTACACCTCGATGACCACGCCCGCCACCACCTACGAACTCAACGTGGAAACCGGCGAGCGCAAGCAGCTCAAGCAGCAGCCGGTGATCGGTTACGACGCGAGCAAATACGCCACCGAACGTCTGTGGGCGACCGCCCGCGACGGCACCAAGGTGCCGGTATCGCTGGTCTACAAAAAGGGTTTCGAGAAGAACGGCAAGGCCACGCTGTTCCAGTACGCCTATGGCAGCTACGGTTCCTCGACCGATCCGGGTTTCAATTCGACCATCGTCAGTCTGTTGGACCGTGGCGTGGTCTACGCCATCGCCCACATCCGCGGCGGCCAGGAAATGGGCCGCGACTGGTACGACAACGGCAAGTTGCTGCACAAGAAGAACACCTTCACCGATTTCATCGACGTCACCGACACGCTGGTCAAGCAAGGCTATGCCGCGCCGGACCGCGTCGCCGCGTCAGGCGGCAGCGCCGGCGGCCTGCTGATGGGCGCGATCGCCAACATGGCGCCGGAAAAATACCGCGTGATCGTGTCGCAGGTGCCGTTCGTGGACGTGGTCACCACCATGCTGGATCCGAGCATCCCGCTGACCACCAACGAATACGACGAGTGGGGCAATCCGGAGAAGAAGGAGTTCTACGACTACATCCTTACCTATTCGCCTTACGACAACATCAGCAAGCAGGCCTATCCGGCGATCTTCGTGGGTACCGGTCTGTGGGATTCGCAGGTGCAGTACTGGGAGCCGGCCAAGTACGTGGCCAAGTTGCGCGACGACAACACCGGCACGCTGCCGCTGCTGTTCCGCATCAACATGGAAGCCGGTCATGGCGGCAAGTCCGGTCGCTTCCGCCGCTATCGCGAGGCAGCCGAGTATTACGCCTTCGTGCTGGATCAGCTGGGTGTGGCCGAACCCGGTAGCCACTGATCCACTTGTCGTGGGAGCGGCCTCTGACTTGAAAAGCTCGCGGCCAGAGGCCGCTCCCACGCAAAATCTCAGCGACACGCTCGACTCTGGTAAAACATAAGGTCGTGAATTCCCCGCCTCCGTCCCCTTCATCAACGGATTCCGGTACCAGGCGTAGCTCCCGCTTCCGCTGGGCCTGGTGGCTGTTGGCCTACGCCAGCCTGGGTGTCGGCATCGTCGGTATCTTCGTTCCGGGTCTGCCGACCACCGTATTCATCCTGGTGGCCGCCTACGCGGCCTCGCGCGGATCCGACCGTCTGCACCACTATCTGCAAACGCACTCGCGCTTCGGCCCGATGATCCGCGACTGGCAGGCCCATGGCGCGGTATCGCGTCGCGCGAAGTGGGCCGCCACACTGACCATGCTGGCCTGCGCCGGGGTGCTGCTGGCGATCATGGTCAGCGTGGCCTCGCACCGCTGGTGGATGGCGGCGTTGCCGATCGCTTGCATGGCACTGGTTTCGGCTTGGCTGTGGACGCGTCCCGAACCCCCGGCCTGACCCTGTCGGTTCATGCCCATCTGGCTATACTTCGGCCATGAATAAATCACTCCGCATCGCATTATTCCTGTCCCTCTGCGCTGCCCTGTCGGGCTGCGGCGCCAAAGGCCCGCTGATCCTGCCGGAGAAGGCGGCACCGATCGAGGTGCCTGCGGAAACGGTCCCGGAAACGCCCGTGCCCACCGACAACACGACCACTCCCGCCGACCAGCAGGCGGAAGACGCGGTCGACGATCCCGCAACGCCGGCTGAGAATGACTGACCAGGCTGCCCCGGGCACGCCAGTGTTGCGTTTCTCCAAGATGCACGGCGCCGGCAACGATTTCGTCGTCATCGATCTGCGCAACGGCACGCCTCCGCCGGATTCGGCGCTGGC
Source organism: Pseudoxanthomonas sacheonensis (assembly GCF_031455975.1). Taxonomy (GTDB): domain Bacteria; phylum Pseudomonadota; class Gammaproteobacteria; order Xanthomonadales; family Xanthomonadaceae; genus Pseudoxanthomonas_A; species Pseudoxanthomonas_A sacheonensis_A. The sequence goes on from NZ_JAVDTT010000004.1 coordinate 113,098, forward strand.
TTCGCAGCTGGCGGACCGCCACTTCGGCGTCGGTTGCGATCAGATCCTGACCATCGAGAAACCGCGCAGCGCCGGGGCGGTGGCGTCCTACCGCATCTGGAATTCCGACGGATCGACCTCGCAGCAATGCGGCAACGGCGCGCGTTGCGTCGCGGCCTGGCTGGTGCGCGATGGCGTGGCCCAAGGCAACCGTTTTCGCGTCGACAGTCCACTGGCGACGCATGACGTCGAGCGTCTGCCAGGCGATCGCTATGCCATCGCAATGGGCGTGCCGGAGTTCGATCCGGCCAAGATCCCGCTGGCGGGATTCGCTTCCGGACAGGACGGCTACGAAATCGCGCTCGACGGGAAAGCCATCAGCTTCGGTGCGGCGTCGATGGGCAATCCGCACGCTGTGATCGAAGTGCAGGACATCGACGCTGCGCCCATCGCGACGCTCGGTCCTGCGCTGCAGTCCAGCGCCGCGTTCCCGCAATCGGCCAATATCGGCTTCGCCCAGGTCGTTGCGCGCGACCGGTTGCGCCTGCGCGTATTCGAGCGCGGTGTCGGCGAAACGCTGGCCTGCGGCAGCGGCGCCTGCGCGGCGGCGGCAGTGCTGATGCGGCGAGGAAAATTGGACCGCGCGGCGACCGTCTCGCTGCCCGGCGGCGATCTGCAGATAAGCTGGCCCGATGACGCCGCCGAGGTCATCATGTCCGGACCGGCGGCATTCGTATTCGAAGGGGAATGGAAGCAATGAGCGAAGCACAAGAAAAGCTGGGCGCCCACGAGATCGCGGCCTGGCTGCGCCGGCACCCGACCTTCCTCAAGCAGTTCCCCGATCTGGCGCTCACCCTGATCGTGCCGCGCGAGGAAGGCCCCACTGCTTCCCTGGCCAGCTACCAGCTGGAAGTGCTGCGCGACAAGAACCGCGAGCTGTCCAAGCGCCTCAACGACCTGTTCGCCAACGCGCAGGAAAACGAGCGCCTCGCGGTCCGTACCCACCAGTTGACCCTTTCGCTGTTGAAGCAGAACACCGCGCAGGACACCTTGCGTGCGATGGCCGCCTCGCTGGCGGAGGATTTCAACGGCGACCTGGTGCGCGTCGTGCTGTTCGAGCCGATTCCCGGCCTGGACGACGCCGAGTGGCTGCAGGTCGTGGCGGAAAACAGCTCGCACCTGAATTCGTTCCGCGATTGCCTGAAGGACGGCGAGCCTCTATGCGGCCGCCTGCAGCCTGAGAAGAACGCGGTTCTTTACGGCGCACGTGCCGAGGAAGTGCAGTCGTCGGCGCTGCTGCCTTTGCCCGGCCTGGGCTTGGTCGCGGTGGGCAGCCGCGACGGCAACCGTTTTTACCCGGGCATGGGCACGCTGTTCCTGCGCATGATGGGCGAAGCGCTGGCGGTTGCGATGAAGCGGTATGGGGATTGACCGTCAATTTTCAGGTCGTCATTCCAGCGTAAGCTGGAACCCATTTTGCTTTTGCGTTGACTCGTGAAAGCGAAAGTCAAAATGGATGACCGGCTAGCGCCGTTGAAAGACACCTCTGGCGTTCGCCAGGATGACGAGCGGGGGAGTTTCGAGGACTTTCTCTCCCATCTCCAGGTCGAACGCCGCATGTCGGCGCATACGCTCGATGCCTATCGTCGCGACCTGACAGCGCTGGGCGATTGGGCCACCGAGCAAGGCACGGCCAACCTCGCCGAACTCGATACCGAACAGCTGCGCGCCTTCGTCGCCGCCGAACACCGCCGCGGCCTGTCTCCGAAAAGCCTGCAACGCCGGCTCTCCGCCTGCCGCAGCTATTTCAACTGGTTGCTCCGGCATAGTCGCATCGCAGCCAGTCCCGCCGCCGCTTTGCGCGCGCCGAAGTCGCCGCGCAAGTTGCCGCAGGTCCTGGATGCCGACGAGGCCTCGCGCCTGGTGGAAGTGCCGACTGACGTGCCGCTGGGATTCCGCGATCGCGCCTTGCTGGAACTGTTCTATTCCTCGGGCCTGCGTCTGAGCGAGCTGTGCGGGTTGCGCTGGAACGATCTGGATCTGGCTAGCGGTTTCGTGACCGTGCTCGGCAAAGGCAACAAACAGCGCAAGGTGCCGGTCGGTTCGCACGCGCGCAAGGCATTGCAAGCATGGCGCGACGAACAGAAGCCTGCGGGCGATGCGCCCGTGTTCCCGGGACGCAATGGCGGCCCGATTTCGCAGCGCGCCGTGCAGATCCGCATGAAGCTGCTGGCGCAGAAGCAAGGCATGTTCAAGAACGTGCATCCGCACATGCTGCGGCACAGTTTCGCCAGCCATATCCTGGAATCCTCGGGCGACCTGCGCGGAGTGCAGGAACTGCTGGGGCACGCCGACATCGCCACCACGCAGATCTATACGCACCTGGACTTCCAGCACCTGGCCAAGGTCTACGATGCCGCGCATCCGCGCGCCAAGCGCAAGACCTGATTCCGTGGGAGCGGCGTCCCGCCGCGAGCTCTCCGCCTTTAAGGGCAGAGTGTGCTTGCCTGCTTTGGATTCCACGCCAAGAGCTCGCGGCGGGACGCCGCTCCCACCACCACTCCCCACGGCATGTCTTTGGTCATGCTTGAACCCGCCCGGGTCGTCCCCACCTCACTAGTTAACACCACGGAGGCCGCATGGACCCCAGTCAGAACCCGAATGTTTTCCACGCCACCACCATCCTGTCGGTGCGGCGCAACGGTCGCGTCGCCGTGGCCGGCGACGGGCAGGTCACGCTCGGCAATACGGTGATGAAAGGCAACGCCCGCAAGGTGCGCAGGCTCGGCCGCGACGGTCAGGTGCTGGCCGGTTTCGCCGGCGCGGCGGCCGATGCGTTCACCCTGTTCGAACTGTTCGAAGCCAAACTCGAAAAGCACGGCCAGCTGCAGCGCGCCGCAGTCGAGCTGGCCAAGGACTGGCGTACCGAACGCCGCCTGGGCAAGCTCGAAGCCCTTCTCGCCGTGGCCGACAAGGACACCTCGCTGATCATCAGCGGCACCGGCGATGTGATCGAGCCCGAAGACGGCCTCATCGCCATCGGTTCCGGCGGTTCCTATGCCCTGTCGGCGGCACGGGCGTTGATGGCGCATACCGAGATGGACGCGAAATCCATCGCGGTCGAGTCGCTGAACATCGCCGGCGACATCTGCATCTATACCAATCGCAACATCGTCGTCGAAGAACTGTAAGCCTCGTCAAAATTCCTTTGCCCTTCCGAGCGCATTCCTTTGCCATTCCGAACGCAGTGAGGAATCTGCTTCACCTGCCCGGTAACCAAACAGCAGATCCCTCACTACGTTCGGGATGACAGTACCAAGAGCACACCTATGTCCGCCAAACCCGAGAACATCAGCGCCACCATGACTCCGCGAGAAATCGTGCAGGAACTCGACCGCCACATCGTCGGCCAGCACGCGGCCAAGCGCGCGGTCGCCATCGCGCTCCGCAACCGCTGGCGCCGCATGCAGCTGCAACCGGACCTGCGCGACGAAGTGATGCCGAAGAACATCCTGATGATCGGACCGACCGGTGTGGGCAAGACCGAGATCGCCCGTCGCCTGGCCACGCTGGCCAACGCGCCGTTCGTGAAGGTCGAGGCCACGCGCTTCACCGAGGTCGGCTATGTCGGCAAGGACGTGGAGCAGATCGTGCGCGATCTGGCCGACACTGCCGTCAAGATGTATCGCGAGCAGGCGAAAATACGCGTGCGCACCCAGGCCGAAGAGCGCGCGGAGGACCGCATCCTGGACGCGCTGTTGCCGCGGCGCAGTGCCGGCATCGGTTTCGATGCCGAGGCCGCCCGCAACGAACCCTCGGCGCACGACGGCGATACCCGCACCAAGTTCCGCAAGATGCTGCGTGCCGGCGAGCTGGACGACCGCGAGATCGAGCTGGAACTCTCCGCCAACGTCAGCATGGACATCATGACTCCGCCGGGCATGGAGGAAATGGGCCAGCAGTTGCGGCAGATGTTCTCCAGCATGGGCAGCGCCAAGTCGCATACGCGCACGCTGACCGTCAAGGCCGCGCGCCCGCAGCTGGTGGAAGAGGAGGCGGCCAAGCTGGTCAACGAAGACGATATCCGCGTCGCGGCGATCGAGGCCTGCGAGCAGAACGGCATCGTGTTCATCGACGAGATCGACAAAGTCGCCAAGCGTGGCGGCAACATGAGCGGGGGCGACGTAAGCCGCGAAGGCGTGCAGCGCGACTTGCTGCCGCTGGTGGAAGGCTCCAACGTCAGCACCAAGTACGGCACGGTCAAGACCGACCACATTCTGTTCATCGCCTCGGGTGCGTTCCACTTGGCCAAGCCCAGCGACCTGATCCCGGAATTGCAAGGTCGTTTCCCGATCCGGGTGGAACTCTCGGCGCTGTCGAAAGATGATTTCGTGCGCATCCTCACCGAACCCAAGGCCGCGCTGACCCGTCAGTACGAGGCGCTGTTGCAGACCGAGGGCGTGACCGTGGAGTTCACGGTGGACGCGGTCGAACGCCTCGCGGAGATCGCCGCGCAGGTCAACGAACGCCAGGAGAACATCGGCGCGCGCCGTCTGCACACGGTGCTGGAACGCTTGCTGGACACACTGAGCTACGAAGCGCCCGATCGCGACGGGCAGAAGGTCAGCATCGACAAAGCCTATGTCGACACGCATCTGGGCGAACTGGTGCAGGATCCGGACCTGAGCCGCTACATCCTCTGAGTCTCTTGTAGGAGCGGGCCCTGCCCGCGACGAATTACCAACAGCGTCGCGGGCAGGGCCCGCTCCTACAAATTCAGGTCATCGCGGTTCGATGGCGACCTCGGTCTTCACCGAATTGGCGATGAAGCAATGCTCGTGCGCCGAATGGTGCAGGCGTTGCAGTCCTTCGGCATCGGGCGCGTTGCCTTCAGCGAACACGATCCTGGGACGCAAGGTGACGCGGGTCAGTGCGATCTTGCCGGCCTCGTTCTTGCCCAGCATGCCCACCGCTTCGTCGGCGTAACTGTCGATCACCCAGCCCTTCTTGGCCGCGATCGCCAGCAGGGTCAGCATGTGGCACGACGACAGCGCCACCACCAAAGCTTCTTCCGGGTCCACGCCCTGTTCGCTGCCGCCGTACGCCGGCGCGGCGGAACCGGTGAGCCGTTGCCCGCGTTCGAAGATCCATGCGTGGTCGCGGCTATAGCCCTCGGGCGTGAACGGCTTGCCGTCGCGGTTCCATTGGAGGGTGGTTTTGTGTTCGGACATGTTGCTGCTCGCATGACTGGAAGGGAGCCAACAGTATCCAATGTCAGGCCCACAGGCGTCTGCTAGCCTTGCAAGCGGACAGAGGGCCGAATATCGCGATGGATAGTGAAATAGAACCCAACAGGACGGTGCTGGTAGTCGGTGCGGCGGGATTCCTGGGCGGGTACCTAGTTGCGAGGTTGCGGGAACGTGGCTGGCGCGTACTGCGGGGCGTGCGCGCCCGAGGCCGGGAGTTGGAGGCCGACGAACGCGAATGCGACCTGCAACAACTTCTGTCCGCCGAAAGCTGGTTGCCGTTATTGGTGGGCATTGATGCTGTGATCAATGTCGCCGGCATACTGCGTGAAGAGCAGGGACAGACTTTCGCAGTAGTCCATTTCGATGCGCCGATCGCTTTGGCCTATGCTTGTGTCAAGCGGGGCGTGCAGTGCTTCGTGCAGATATCGGCATTGGGCATGCCTGAGGATGGCGAGTTCATCGCCTCCAAACATCGCTTCGACGAAGCTCTGATGGAGCTTCCGTTGCGCAGCGTGATATTGAGACCTTCGGTGGTCTATGGGGTTTCCGGTTCTTATGGCGGAACCTCGCTGCTGCGTGCGCTGGCTGCGTTTCCGGGCGCCCTGCTTTTGCCGGGTGACGGGCGCTGGCCGATCCAGCCCGTTGCCGTGGAGGATCTGGCCGATCTGGTTGCGCGCGCGCTGGAATCGAAAGCGAACGGCGTCCACGAAGTCGGTGGTCCGGAGCCCATGACCTTGCGCGAATATCAGAGCATTTGGCGCGAATGGCTGCGTATTCCTGGTCGTCGCGCCATTTTCGTTCCTGCGCTTTTGGTGGCGCTGTTGGTTCGCTTCTGGGAAATCATCGGCAGCGGCCCGGTAGGCGAAACGATGTGGCGCATGCTTAAACGCGGGAATATCACCGCCAACGGCACGACCGTGCGCTTGCGCAATGAGTTCGGAATCGCTCCGCGACCTTTGCGGGAGGTGCTCGCCTCGCATCCCAGTCAGGTGCAGGACCGATGGCAGGCGCAGCTTTACTTTCTTGCGCCAACGCTACGCTTGGGCGTCGCTGCACTTTGGCTGGTTTCCGCCTGGGTCGGATGGGCAACGCAGACATCGGAAATAGAACGGTTGGCCGGAGACTCGGTTCTCGGAGCGCTGGCGCCGGTCGTGGTTGCACGTGTGGCCGCCACGCTCGATCTGATCTTCGGGCTTTGGCTGCTGACGGGATTGCGTTTGCGCGTGGCGGTCGCAGCGATGATGATCATGGTGCTGGCCTATACGCTGGCGTTCGGCATCGCATTGCCCACGCTTTGGCTGGATCCCTTGGGCGGACTGGCAAAGAACCTGGTGATCCTTCCGGCGCTTGCCGTGCTCTGGGTGCTTTCCGAGAGGAGATGAGCTTGCTTTACCTTTGGGTCAAATGGATACACATCCTGTCCTCGACGCTGCTCATGGGCACCGGGCTCGGCATCGCATTCTTCATGTGGGTGGCGCACCTGCGCGGCGATGCAAAGGTGATCGCGGCCACTGCGCGGACGGTGGTGATCGCAGATGCCTGCTTCACTGCGCCGGCGGTGGTGGTGCAACTGCTGACCGGGCTCTGGCTGACCCGCATCATGGGGATACCGCTCACCCACTATTGGATCAAGGTCGCGCTGATCCTGTTCGTACTGGTCGGCTGTTGCTGGCTGCCCGTACTGTGGCTACAGGTGCGGGCCCGCAATCTGGCGATGCAGGCGAGCGCCGGCGGAGAGCCCTTGCCGGCGGCTTATTACCGCACCATGCGCTGGTGGTTCTGGCTGGGCTGGCCGGCTTTCATCAGTGTAGTGGCGATCTTCTGGCTGATGGTGATGAAACCGGGCTGAAACGAAGCATTCAATCCTCGCCGATGTCCTCGTTCCACACTTCCGGATTGGCGGCGATGTAGTCGCCCAGCATGGCGATGCATTCCTCGTCGTGCAGGTCGATGACGGTGACGCCGTTCTCGCGCAGCCAGTCGATGCCGCCGCTGAAGTTGACCGATTCCCCGACCACCACCGTGCCGATGTTGAACTGGCGCACCAACCCGCTGCAGTACCAGCACGGCGCCAGGGTGGTGACCATGATGGTGTCGCGGTAGCGGCGCTGGCGGCCGGCCTTGCGGAAAGCGTCGGTTTCGCCGTGAACCGAGGGGTCGTTTTCCTGGATGCGGCGATTGTGGCCGCAGCCCAGCAGGTTGCCGTCGTTATTGAAAAGAGCGGCGCCGATGGGAATGCCGCCTTCGGCCAGGCCCTGGCGGGCTTCTGCGACGGCGGTTTCCAGCAGGGAGCGATAGTCGATGGTGTGGGCCATGGAGGGTCCGGGAAGGGGCGGGCGAAGAAGATGGTGGCATGCGTCAAGGCAAATCAGGAAATGCGGCCCAGGTCACTTCGGCATAGGCGGTTGTCGTTTATCTAGTCATGACAGGAATTGGAGGCGCTTCGTCGCCTTCGCCAGAACGAGGGGACTGAAGTGGCAGTGAGGGGAAGCGCATCGTTTGCAATCGGCATGCGAGCGGTGCTCGCATGCGGGTTGGCGTGGGCGCTGACGACCAGCGCCGCGCAGGCGCAGATCGTCGAGGGGCAGCTGCAGCTGCAGTGGGGCGATCCACGCGGCGGTGTCGGGCAGGCGAAACGACCCGGGAAATTCCTGGTCACGCTGGTGACGGATGAAGGCAAGCGCCAGGCGCTGGACCCGGCGCAGGCACGGATCGCCGCCGGCGATCTCTATGCGCTGGCCAATCGCCGGGTGGCGATCGAGTTCGGCGCTGACCCGCGCAGCGCCGCGCGCAGGAAAGTAGAAGCCATCGTTCCCGCCGACGACCTTGGCCAGGATTACGATCCAGCCGTTCCCCTGAAGACCGGACCGGTGGCCAAGGCGATTGCAGGTCCCACGCGCTGGGTGACGGTGGCCTGCAAGTTCTCCGATATCGATACCGAGCAGAAGACGGTGGAATTCTTTCGCGGCCAGTACGGCGCGCTACCTGGCCAGCTGGGCCATTACTGGCCTGAAGTGTCCTATGGAAAAGTCTCATTGACCGGCAGCGATGCCTACGGCTGGTTCACCTTGCCGCAGCCGCGTTCGTTCTACATCACGGGCGAAGGCGATGGAAAAGCCAATCTGGACAAGTTGTTCGAAGACTGCGCCGCCGCTGCCGATCCCACGGTGGATTTCGCCGTCGTGCAGGGCATCAACATGATGTTCAACGGCGACCTGGACGGTTTTGCCTGGGGCGGCGGCGCCTGCGGACCGCTTGAGGGTGTGGCGAACCGTTGCATCCGCAATACCTGGAATCCACCCTGGGCGTTCAACAACCTGGCGCCGCTGGCGCATGAAATGGGACATGGCTACGGCTTGCCGCATTCCGACAATTCCGATGGCGACGACGATCCCTACGACAATCCCTGGGATGTAATGAGCGATGGATGGCGGAATGCCGTCGCCAATGCGACCTACGGCAGCCTGCCCAAACACATCAACATCTACCAGCGCGACCGCCTGGGCTGGGTGGACGCCGCCCGCAAGCGGACGGTAACGGCGGGTGGGCCAAGGATTACGGTCATCCTGGATACGGCCAGCCGTGCGGTTTCCTTGAACACGCAGATGGTCGTGTTCACGATTCCGCAAGAACCAGGGGTGCTCTACACGCTGGAAGCCCGGAAGCGCGCGGGCAGCTACGAAGCCAACCTGGCCGGCGATGCGGTCATCATCCACCGCGTGGTGAACGACGGCATGGCCCACAGCGTGGATGCGACCGTGCCGCCCGCCAATGTCTCGAACAACGAGGGATCGATGTTCAAGGTCGGGGAAACCTGGGTATCGCCTTACAACGCTTATTGGGTCACGGTGGAGTCGGAAACCATCACGGGCTTCGTGGTGTCCTTGGGTCCGCAGCCGCGTTTCATGAGCGGTCCCGCGCCGATGCGACGTTCGACCGGCGGCACCACCAGCGCCTCGCAGCCGACGGTGCTATCGACGCCCGCCAATCGCAGGCCCAGTCAGGTGAATGAATGCGTGACTGAGCGCAGCGACCTCTTCGCGCAGTGGCGTTGCAACAAGCGTCTCCAATAGCCCGCCCAACTCCGTTATCTGCGCGCGCTCAGCGTGGCACGCGGCCGTTTCCTGCCTGGATCGGTCATCTGGATCAAGCGCGGATGCCATAATCGGCGGAGATGGGCCGCATGGCCCGCGCATCCGCCGCCTTTGGAGTGAACATGGATCTCGCATCCCCGCCTTCCTCATCCGCCGACCAACCTGCCAGCACGAATCGGCTGGCACTGGTGGTGGTGACCTCGATCTTCTTCATGTGGGGCTTCCTCACCTGCCTCAACGACATCCTGATTCCGCACCTGAAGGCCGCGTTCGAACTGAACTACGCGCGCGCGATGCTGATTCAGTTCACTTTCTTCGGCGCCTACTTCCTGATGTCGCTGCCCGCGGGTTGGGTGGTGGGCAAGCTGGGCTACAAGTACGGCATCGTGGTGGGCCTGGCCATCGCCGGCATCGGCGCGGCATTGTTCTGGCCGGCAGCGGAAATGCATAGCTACAACGTGTTCCTGGGCGCCTTGTTCGTGCTGGCCACCGGCATCACCCTGCTGCAGGTCGCAGCCAATCCCTATGTCGCCCTGCTGGGTCCGGAGCGCACCGCTTCCAGCCGTTTGACCCTGGCGCAGGCGTTGAATTCGCTGGGCACGGCGATAGCGCCGATCTTCGGCGGTATGCTGATCCTGGCCGCCGCGCCGAAGACCGCCGCGGAACTTTCCGCGATGCCGGTGGCCGAGGCCCTTGTCTATCGCAGCATGGAAGCCCAATCGGTGCAGTTGCCGTACCTGGTGCTGGCCGGCTTGCTGTTCCTGCTGGCGATCATCATCTGGCTGTTCCGGTTGCCGGCTATTCGCGCATCGACCGACGCGAAAGACGGGCAACACCATGGTCTGTTCGAACCGTTGCGCTATCGCCACGTGTTGCTCGGGGTGATGGGCATCTTCTTCTACGTGGGCGCCGAAGTTTCCATCGGTAGTTTCCTGGTGAACTACCTGTCGCAGCCGGATATCGGCGCCATGACCGAGCAAAGCGCCACGACCTACGTGTCCGCGTACTGGACCGGCGCGATGGTCGGCCGTTTCATCGGTTCGGCGCTGATGCTGCGCGTCGATCCGGGCAAGTTGCTGGCAATCTTCGCGGCCATCGTGGTCGGCCTGTTGCTGATCACCATGACCACCAGCGGCATGACGGCCGTCTACAGCGTGGTCGCCATCGGCCTGTTCAACTCCATCATGTTCCCCACCATCTTCACCCTGGGTGTGGCGCGGCTGGGACCGATGACCAACAAGGCGTCCAGTCTGCTGATCATGGCGATCGTGGGTGGCGCGGTGGTGCCGCTGGCGATGGGCTTCCTGGCCGACAGCATCGGCGTCCAACACGCGTTCCTGCTGCCGGCCCTGTGCTACCTGTTCATCCTGTTTTACGGGTTGCGCGGCTCGCGGGTGACCGACGCGCCGGCAATGCGATAATGGCGGCATGAGCGAATCCCCCTACAAATCCGGCACCACCCACTTCGGCTTCAAGGACGTCGCCGCCAAGGACAAGCAGAAGCTGGTCGGCGAAGTGTTCTCCTCGGTCGCGGGCAACTACGACCTGATGAACGACCTGATGAGTCTGGGCGTGCATCGCGTGTGGAAGCGCTATTTCGTCGGCACCGCGCAGGTGAAGCGCGGCGACCGCGTATTGGATCTCGCGGGCGGCACCGGCGACATCGCTGCGCTGCTCAAGGAACGGGTGGGCGAAGAGGGCGCTGATTCTGATGGACGCGTGGTATTGGGCGACATCAACGCCGGCATGCTCTCGGTCGGCCGCGACCGCATGACCAATCGCGGGCTGGTCAACGGCCTGGACTATGTGCAATGCAATGCCGAGTCGCTGCCGTTCCCCGATAACAGTTTCGACCTGGTCACGATCGCTTTCGGTCTGCGCAACGTCACCGACAAGGATGCGGGCCTGCGGGAGATGTTCCGCGTGCTCAAAGTGGGCGGGCAGGCGCGGGTGCTGGAGTTCTCGGAAGTGACCCTCGACTGGTTCAAGCCCGTTTACGACTTCCATTCGTTCAAGATCCTGCCGAAGCTGGGCCAGCTGTTCGCCAAGGACGCCGGCAGCTACCAGTATCTGGCCGAAAGCATCCGCAAACATCCGCCGCAGGAAGAGCTGAAGACGATGATGCAGGAAGCCGGCTTCGAGCGCTGCAGCTACAAAAACCTGTCGGCCGGCATCGTGGCGGTGCATACGGGCTACAAGGTCTGATACTGGCGGCTATGGATGAATAATGGAAAAACAATCATGAGGAAACTTCTGATGGTTGCTTTCGTTATCCTGAATGCGAAAGCCGCGTTCGCGCAGGAAATAAAGGACCCAAAAGCGACCGAGGTTTGGGAACCTGAGCCTAAAATCGTAACCCCCGGCACGGTAGGCATTGCGGCGCCGTCGGCCGATGCCATCGTTCTGTTCGACGGAACGAATCTGGAGGAATGGACATCGGTCGACAAGCCGGACGCTCCCGCGGAATGGACGGTTTCCGACGGCGTGGTCACGGTAAAGAAAGGCGCCGGAAACATTCAGACCAAACGCTCGTTCGCCGACTACCAGTTGCACCTCGAATGGCGCATTCCGGAGAACATCACGGGAGAAGGGCAGGCGCGTGGGAATAGCGGCTTGTTCCTGGCCTCCACCGGTCCTGGAGACGAAGGTTACGAAATCCAGATTCTGGATTCCTATAACAACCGGACCTATTCCAACGGCCAGGCTGGCGCGATTTACAAGCAGCATATTCCCTTGGCCAATGCCAATAAGAAGCCAGGGAAATGGCAAACCTATGACGTGGTCTGGACCGCTCCACGATTCAACGATGACGGATCGCTGAAGAGTCCGGCAAGGGTTACCGCCTTCATCAACGGCGTGCTGGTGCAGAACAATGCCGAGCTGCAAGGCGCTACCGTTTACATCGGCAAACCGTCTTACAAGAAGCATGGTCCTGCGCCCATCAAACTCCAGGACCATGGAGATCCGAGCGAGCCCATCAGCTTCCGGAATATTTGGGTACGAGAGCTCTGAGCTAGCGGGCGTCCGCTGCAGCAGGGTTCAGTGAAAGAGAGATCTCGTGGGAGCGGCGTCCCGCCGCGAGCTCTTCGCTGGCTTTCGCCTGAGCCCAAAAGCTCGCGGCGGGACGCCGCTCCCACGCTGTTTGGGACTCGCTTGTGCGGTAGGAGGTAAACTGGGCTATCCCCCGTAGCCGGATATGCCCGATGCGTTCTGTTTTCCTGTTGCTGTCCTGCGCCGCCGTGATGGCGGCCGGTTGTTCCCGCGACGCCGCCCCCGCCCCCGAGGCCGCTCCCGCCAAACCCAAGCCCGTCGCCGTGAAAGTGGATCGCAGCCAGGACGAAAGCTCCTACGCCGAGCCAGGCAAGGTCGCCATCACCGATCTGGCGCTGGACCTGGCCATCGATTTCGACAAGAAGACGATCGGCGGCACCGCTACCTACAAGCTAGACTGGAAGGACAAATCCGCCACCCAGCTGGTGCTGGATACGCGCGCGCTGACCCTCTCCAAGGTGGAAGGCGACGATGGCAAGGGCAACTGGACGCCGCTGAAATACGCGCTGGCCGCCAACGACAAGATCTTCGGCAGCAAGCTGACCATCGAAACGCCGGCGCGCAACCCGAACGTACGCATCGCTTACCAGACCTCGCCCGAGGCTTCCGGCCTGCAATGGCTGGAGCCGTCGATGACCGAAGGCAAGCAGTTGCCCTTCATGTTCAGCCAGTCGCAGGCGATCCACGCGCGCAGCTGGGTGCCGCTGCAGGACACGCCCAGCGTGCGCTTCACCTACAGCGCCCACGTCACCAGCCGCCCGGACGTGATGGTGCTGATGAGCGCCGACAACGACCCGGCCGCGCCGCGCGATGGCGACTACAGCTTCAAGATGCCCAATCCCATTCCGTCGTACCTGCTGGCCATCGCCGCGGGCGATCTGGTGTTCAAGCCCATTTCCGCGCGCAGCGGCGTATGGGCGGAACCGACCATGGTCGACAAAGCCGCCAAGGAATTCGAAGACACCGAGAAGATGATCGCCACCACCGAGGCGCTGTACGGCCCCTACCGCTGGGGACGTTACGACATGCTGGTGCTGCCGCCGTCGTTCCCGTTCGGCGGCATGGAGAATCCGCGCCTGACTTTCGTCACGCCTACGGTGATCGTCGGCGACAAATCGTTGGTGTCGCTGATCGCGCATGAGCTGGCGCACAGCTGGTCCGGCAACCTGGTGACCAACGCCAGCTCCAAGGACATGTGGTTGAACGAAGGCTTCACCACTTACGTGCAGTCGCGCATCACCGAGGCGGTGTACGGGCAGGAAGCGGCCGAGATGGAGCGCCAGATCGACCAGGCCGACCTGGCCGAAGAGATCAAGACCGCCGCTCCGGCCGACCAGCTGCTGGTGCTGGCGCCGCTGACCGGTCGCGACCCGGACGAGGCCTTGTCCGGCATCCCGTACAACAAGGGCGCCTGGTTCCTGCAGTTCCTGGAACAGCGTTTCGGCCGCGAAGTGTTCGATCCGTTCCTTCGCGGTTGGTTCGACGACCACGCTTTCCAGAGCGTCAACAGCGACCAGTTCGTCGCCTACCTGCGCAAGAACCTGCTGCCCAAGAACCCGACCGCGGTCACCGAGGCTGAGCTGAACACCTGGCTCAACGAACCCGGTATTCCCGCCTTCGCACCGAAAGCGCAGTCGCGCGGCTTCGCCATCGTCGACACCGCGCGCATCGCCTGGTTGGGCAGCAAGACCCTGCCGAACGCGCAGATCACCTCGGCGTGGACCACGCAGCAGTGGGTGCATTTCATCGACGGTCTGGGCGACAAGCTCGGCGCCGAGCAGCTGAAGCAGCTCGATGACGCCTACAAGTTCACCGGCACCCAGAACGGCGAAATCGCGATGCGCTGGTATCCGCTGGCCGTACGCAGCGGCTATGCCGAAGCGCAGCCGGCGATCGGCGCATTCCTGGAGCGGGTGGGCCGCCGCAAGCTGATCATGCCGATCTACGAAGAGCTGGTGAAGACGCCCGAAGGCCTGGCCTTCGCCAAGGAAGTCTTCGCCAAGGCGCGTCCGGGCTACCACCCGATCACCACCGGATCGGTCGAAGCGCTGCTGGCCAAGACGGAAGCCGGCAAGTAAGCGATGCGTTCCCGACGCCGCACCCTGAAAACGGTCGCCTTGCTGGCGGCCGTTTTCGTTTGCGCGATGGCGGTGTGGTTGTGGCGCGATCCGCTGGCGTTGGTCCATGCGGAGTTCGCGCGGCAACGCTGGGTCGCAGGACTGTCCCTGCGCCAGGCGCAGGTAGCCGGCCACCGCTGGGTCTACGCGGTGCGCGAAGCGGACCAGGCCGATGCGCCCACCGTGGTGATGATCCATGGCTTCACCGGCAGCAAGGAGAACTGGTATCCGCTGGCCGAGAGGCTGCGCGGCCGCTATCGCCTGCTGATCCCGGATCTGCCGGGCTGGGGCGATAGCGAGCGCATCAAAGGACAGGACTACGGGTTCGTGGCGCAAAGCGAAAGGGTCGCGGCCTTCGTCGATGAGATCGCCAAACGGCCGGGCAGCGACGTCGTATTGCTCGGCCATTCGATGGGCGGGGGCATCGTCGCCCTGACCGCCGCCGATCGCCCGCAAAGCGTGGCGCGCGTGGGGTTGTTCGATGCCGCCGGCGTGCGTTTCAAGGACAACCGGTTCGGCACCGAGGTGCTGGCGGGCAAGAACCCGTTCAGTGTGGAAGACGAGGCGTCGCTCAAGCGCTATCTCGACACGGTGTTCCATCTCGATGCCGCCAAGCCCTCGATCCCGTGGCCGGCGTCGCGCGCGGTGATCGATTGGCGCAAGCAGCAGGCCCAGTTCGAACAAAGCGTGCTGGACAGGATAGGGCGCAGCGACGAACGCTTTTTGCCGGGCGAAGCCGCCGCGTATATCCGTCAGCCCGCGTTGCTGTTGTGGTGCAGGCAGGATGCGGTGATCGATTTCAGCGCCATGGATCTTTATGCCGCGCAGATGCCGCAGGCCAGCAAGGTGCTGCTTGACGGGTGCGGGCATATGTCGATAGTGGAAAAACCGGACGAGGTCGCGGCCGCGGTCGAGTACCTGATCAACAAGGGAGCACCCCGATGAGAAGCCGCCCGATGAAAAGCAGCCCGATGAAAATCAATCCAATGAAGACAGGCAAGACGAAGAACGGCGCTTTCCTGCTCTTTTGCGCGCTTGCATTGGGCGCCTGCGGCGATCGCGAAGCCGAACAGCGAGCCGCCGCACAGGCGCAGGCGGCCGCCCAGGAAGAAGCGGCCGCCGCCTTGGCGCGCGAGTACGACAACGCCGTTACCGGCCAAAACTGGGACATGGCGCGCGTGCACGGTTCGGCCTTGCTCTCGCAGTATCCCGACAGCCAGGCGGCTGCGAAGATGAAAGCCGGCTACGAAGAAGTGAAGGCCAAGGGCGAAGCGGCGCGCGAGCAACGCCGGCTCGCTGCGTTGTGGAATTACGCGCAGGTTTCCGCGGCGGGCGGCACCCAGCGTTCGGCGATGATCTACAGCAAGGATCCGATCGATCTGGACGGCAGCGGCGCAAGGCCGGTGCAACTGGTGTTCCGCGACCACCCCAAATGGAAGCGCAGCGCCTACCTGGTGTTGCAGGCCAGCGATTTCCGTTGCGTCGGGGGTTGCAACGTGAAAGTCGTGGCCGATGGCGCCGCTGCGAAGTCGATGGCCGCCTGGCGTCCCGATACAGACGAGGCGATCGCGATGTTCGTCACCGACTACAAATCGCTTTGGCGCCTGCTGCACAAGACCAAGGTCGTTTCCATCGAGTTCCCGGTGAAGGGCGGCGGCACGCGCACCGCGACGTTCGAGGTAGGCGGCCTGGATGGTTCGCAGATGCCGGGATGGGATTGAGATATCTCGCGCGGATCCTCGCGTGAGGACGTCCGGGCTGCAGTTGTGCGGCATCACGCCATGCTTCGGTGAGAGGAGTAAGCTCCACCGCATGGCGTGCGTGTGTCCGTACCGGATCCGTCCGCCAAGGTGACGCGACGCCGGAAGCTCGCGCCAGGTACATCTGCGACGCAGCGCCGCATTGGACGGCAGGCCTGCGCCACGCGGAGGCGACCATGCTCTCCCCACGACTGCACCACTTCCTAGACGAGCGCCACGGCCACTACACCGCGCTCACCCACGAACGCACCATCACCGCGGACCAGACCGCGGCCGCGGCGAACATAGGCAGCCGGCATTTCGCCAAGACCGTGATGCTCAAGGTCGACGGCAAACTAGCGATGATGGTGATGCCCGCCACCTACCGGGTCGACCTGTTGCGCCTGTCGCGCGCGATGGGCGGCAATTTGGTGGAACTCGCGCAGGAAGACGAATTCCGCGATGCGTTCCCGGATTGCGAACTGGGCGCGATGCCTCCGTTCGGCAATCTCTACGGCATGCCGGTTTATGTCGATTCGCGCCTGACCGGACAAGCCGAAATCGCCTTCAACGCCGGCTCGCACACGGATGTGGTGCGCATGCCCTACAGCGAATTCGAACGCCTGGCGCAGCCCGAATTGCTGTGGCTGGCGCACGTGATGTAACCCGCTGTAAGTGGGAGCGCCGTCCCGGCGCGAGCTTTTCAAGGTAGACGCAAAAAGCTCGCGCCGGGACGGCGCTCCCACGTGGTGGAGTCGGCTTACAGCGAATACCCGAACTGCTGCTTGAACTGCTCGGCGAATTCGGCGTAATCGAAGCGCTGGTTCTGGGTGCCGGGGTGTTCGACTTTCAGCGCGCCCATAAGATTGCCCATGCGGCCGATGGTCAGCCAGTCGTAGCCTTTCTCGATGCCGAAGATCAGGCCGGCGCGGAACGCGTCGCCGCAGCCGGTGGGGTCGGTGACGCGGCGTTCGTGCGCCGGTGGGATTTCGAAGGTCTTTTCCGGGGTGTGGATCTGCGAACCGTGCGGGCCGCGGGTAGTGATGTAGGCCTTGACCCGCTGCATGATCTCGTTCTCGCTCCAGCCGGTGCGTTCCTGCAGCAGGTTGGATTCGTAGTCGTTGACGGTGACGTAGTCGGCCTGTTCTATGAAATGGCGCAGTTCGGCGCCGTTGAACAGCGGCATGGCCTGTCCGGGATCGAAGATGAACGGTATGCCGGCTTCGGCGAATTCGGTCGCGTTCTGCAGCATGCCTTCGCGCCCGTCGGGGCTGACGATGCCGAAGCTGACGCCGGGCACGTTCTTCACGTGGTTCTCGTAACTGCGCATCATCGCCCCGGGGTGGAAGGCGGTGATCTGGTTGTTGTCCAGATCGGTGGTGATGAAGGCCTGCGGGGTGAACAGCTCGTCGATCACCTTGACTTGGCTCATGTCGATGCCCTGTTCCACGAACCATTCGCGGTAGGGGCCGAAATCCTGGCCTACGGTCGCCATCGGGATCGGCTCGCCGCCCAGCAGCTTGAGGTTGTAGGCGATGTTGCCGGCGCAGCCGCCGAATTCGCGGCGCATGCGCGGCACC
This sequence comes from Pseudoxanthomonas sacheonensis, assembly GCF_031455975.1. Classification (GTDB taxonomy): domain Bacteria; phylum Pseudomonadota; class Gammaproteobacteria; order Xanthomonadales; family Xanthomonadaceae; genus Pseudoxanthomonas_A; species Pseudoxanthomonas_A sacheonensis_A. Next base: position 130,907 of record NZ_JAVDTT010000004.1, read on the forward strand.
AGGAACGACACGTTGAGGATGTGGACCTTGTCCGGGAGGATGTGGTTCTTGAACTGGTCCGGGAACACCATGATGGTGTCGTAGGCGAGGGAACCACAGATCAGTGCGGACATCGGGCAGTCTCTTCAATGAGGAAAGTCGCTCCCGGCGGGCCGGGTAACGGCCAGGCGTCGGCACCTTGGCGGCGCAAAGGGTAACGGCTGGGACAGGTGCAGGCCAGCGCGCGCGAACTGCAAGGCGGATGAACGATCGCGGCGGATGTCGCGAAACGCTGGAAATAGTACGGTTTTCCCCAGATTTTCCCTTGCCGCACCCCGGGGCGGTTGTTAGTCTAGCGAACCCCCGAATTCCCCACCGCGCGGACTTTGCGCCGCGTCGGCACAGCAGGACTCTTCCCTCGATGTTCTTCAAGAAACTCCGCGGCATGTTCTCCAACGACCTGTCCATCGACCTGGGCACGGCCAATACCCTGATCTACGTACGCGGACAGGGCATCGTCCTCAACGAACCTTCGGTAGTCGCCGTGCGCCAGGACCGCGCTTTCGGGGGCACCCGCACCGTGGCCGCCGTCGGCGCCGAGGCCAAGCAGATGCTGGGCCGCACTCCGGGCAACATCACCACCATCCGCCCGATGAAGGACGGCGTCATCGCCGACTTCACCTATACCGAGGCGATGCTGAAGTACTTCATCAAGAAGGTGCACAAGTCGCGCTTCCTGCGCCCCAGCCCGCGCGTGCTGGTGTGCGTGCCGGCCGGTTCCACCCAGGTGGAGCGCAGGGCGATCAAGGAGTCGGCCGAAGAAGCCGGCGCCCGCGACGTCTACCTGATCGAAGAACCCATGGCGGCGGCCATCGGCGCCGGCATGCCGGTGACCGAGGCGCGCGGCTCCATGGTCATCGACATCGGCGGCGGCACCACCGAAGTGGCGGTGATCTCGCTGAACGGCATCGTCTACTCGCAGTCGGTGCGCATCGGCGGCGACCGCTTTGACGAGGCCATCACCAATTACGTGCGCCGCAACCACGGCATGCTGATCGGCGAAGCCACGGCCGAACGCATCAAGCTGCAGATCGGCTGCGCCTATCCGCAGCCGGAAGTGCAGGAGCTTGAGATCTCCGGCCGCAACCTGGCCGAAGGCGTGCCGAAGATGATCAAGATCACTTCCAACGAGGTGCTCGAAGCGCTGCACGAACCGCTGGCCGGCATCGTCAGCGCGGTCAAACTGGCCTTGGAGCAGACCCCGCCGGAGCTGTGCGCCGACGTGGCCGAGCGCGGCATCGTGCTCACCGGCGGCGGCGCGCTGCTGCGCGACATGGACCGCCTGATCTCCGAGGAAACCGGCCTGCACGTGCAGGTGGCCGACGATCCGCTGACCTGCGTGGCCCGCGGTGGCGGTCGTGCGCTGGAACTGGTGGACATGCACGGCAACGAGTTCTTCGCCCCCGAATAAGCGTAAAGCCGCCCGCGTCGTGGGCTGGCAATGGTGAAGTCGCGCACGTTGTGCGCTGTCAGTCGGAATACTGCGTACTGCGCGACCCCGCCAGGTTTCTAGTGGCTGTACTCTTTACTCTTCGCAGACGGCGTAGCCGTCGACTTCACTCTTCACGGCTCCCTAGTGCCCTCCTACGCCGGTCCTCCCGTCACTGCCCGTCCAGGCGAAGTCGCCAGCACGCTCAGGCTATTGGGATACCTGGCGTTGGCCATCGCGCTGGTCATCTTCGATCACCGTGGCGGCTGGCTTTCGCAGTTCCGCGTGCAGGCCAACGTCGCCACCCAGCCGCTGTGGTGGCTGGCGGGGCTGCCCGGACGGCTGGGCACGCGCATGCAGGACGATGCCGGCACCCGCACCCGCCTGACCACCGAAAACCGCAATCTGCGCAATGAGCTGCTGATCGCCAATGCGCGCCTGACCCGGCTGCAGACGGCCGCCGCCGACAATGCGCAACTGCGTGCGCTGCTGGGCGCGGCCGAAAGCCGCGGCCTGGACGTGCAGCTCGCACCGATCCTCAACATCGATCTCGACCCGACCCGCCAGCGTCTGGTGCTGGATGCGGGCAGCAGCGATGGCGTGCATGTGGGCCAGGCGGTGATCGACGCCGGCGGTTTGATGGGACAGGTCATCGAAGCGACCCCGTCCCATTCCACCGTGCTGCTGCTGACCGATCCCGACCACGCGGTGCCCGTAGTGGTGGTGCGTAATGGCGTACGCCTGATCGTGTATGGCCGTGGCGATCATCTGGAGCTGTCCGATGTGCCGCTCAATACCGACGTGAAGATCGGGGATGTCATCGTCAGCTCCGGGCTGGGCGGACGGTTTCCGGCCGGGTTTCCGGTGGGAACGGTGACCGGCCTGCGTCCCGACGACAGTCGCGCGTTCCTGGTCGGCGAGCTCAGGCCCGCTGCGCAGTTGAATCGCGGCCGCGACGTGCTGCTGTTGCGTTCGGCGCCGAAGGCGCTTACGAGAATCGGGAATGGGGAATCGGGAATGGGCGAAGCCGCCGCGTCGAGCCCCTCTCCCGGCGGGAGAGGGGTTGGGGAGAGGGTCCGGGGTGAGGCGAATGCTGGCGCTGGCGTTGAACCAGCATCGCCCGCATCCGAAAGTGCCAATGCGGAGCAATCTGTTGCTCCACCTGTAAACCGTACCCTCACCCCAACCCCTCTCCCGGAGGGAGAGGGGCTTGAAACTGCTCCTGCAAAACCTGCCGCAAACCAAACCTCCGCGACCCCACTGGAGCCCCGCCCGTGAGCCGGCCACGCCGAGGCTGGATCATGCCGGTGAGCATCATCATCGCGCTGCTGCTGGGCCTGTTGCCTTTGCCCGGCCTGTTGCAGCCGCTGCGCCCTTACTGGCTGGCGCTGATCATGGCTTACTGGGTCATCGAAGCGCCGGATAGCGCCGGGCTGGGTTTCGCCTTCACGGTCGGGATCATCGCCGACCTGATGTTCGGCTCATTGCTCGGCGAACAGGCGCTGCGGATGGTGATCATGACCTTCATCCTGCAGCGGTTCCGCGCGCGTCTGCGCTTCTTCCCGATGTCGCAGCAGGCGCTGGCGATCGGGGTGCTGCTGCTCAACGATCGGGTGGTGACCGGCGCCGTGCATCTGGCGCTGGGGGAGCCGGCGTTACCCTGGAACTACTGGTGGGCGCCGGTGTTGGGCATGCTGCTATGGCCGCCGCTGTTCGTGATGCTGGACGCGCTGCGCCTGGGCAAGCGCCAATAGCCATGCGGCCCGCCCGCCGACCGTCGAAGAATCCGCATGCGGAAGCCGAACAGTTCCGCCGCCGCGCGGCGCTCGGTTTCGTCATGGTCGCGGTCGCGTTGCTGGGACTGGCCGGGTGGTACTTCAAGTTGCAGGTGGTCGACCACACCGAATACGCGACGCTATCCGAGGCCAATCGCATCAAACCCAAACCGGTGGTGCCCGGCCGCGGCACCATCTTTGACCGCAAGGGCCGACTGCTGGCGGAAAACGTGCCAGCCTTCCGGCTGGAGGTGATGCCGGAGAAGGCCGGCGATCCGAAAAAGCTGGTCGCCGAGCTGGGCAAGATTTTCGTTCTCACGCCGGAAGACATCGAGCGTTTCGAGGCCACCCGCAAGGCGACCCGGGGATTCCGGCCAATCGCGCTGAAACTGCGGGTCAGCGAAGAAGAGATGGCGCGTTTCGCGGTGGATCGCTGGCGCTTCCCCGGTGTCGAGCTTGAGCCTTATCTGACCCGCCGTTACCCGTACGGCGATCTGTTCGCGCACATCGTGGGTTACGTGTCGCGAATCGACGACAAGGACCTGGAAACCCTGGGCGAAGGCAACGCAGCGCTGACCCATATCGGCAAGACCGGCCTGGAGCGCTATTACGAAGAGACGCTGCGCGGCAAGATCGGCTACGAGCAGGTCGAAACCAACGTCGAGGGCCGTGCCCTGCGCACGGTGGGACGGGTGCCGGCCCAGGCCGGTTTGGATCTGCGGTTGAGCGTGGATGCCAATTTGCAACTGGCCATGGTGCAGGCTTTCGGCGACCTGGAAGGCTCGGCGGTGGCCCTGGACCCGCGTACCGGCGAAGTGCTGGCCATGGTCAGCCTGCCCAGCTACGACCCCAATCTGTTCGTCAACGGCATTTCGCATGCCGATTTCAACGCGCTCAACAGCAATCCTTCGCGTCCGCAATTCAATCGGCTGGTGCTCGGCGGCGTGGCCCCGGGTTCGACAGTCAAGCCGTTGACCGCGCTGGCCGGCATGGACAGCGGCCTGCGCAAACCCGAGGACCGGGTCCTTTCCACCGGCATGTTCCGCCTGCCCGGGATGACCGGGCGCGGCTGGGGCGATTCGCATCGCGGCGGTCATGGTTGGACCGACGCGCGCAAGTCGATCTACGAATCAGTCAACACCTACTACTACCGACTGGCGCTGGACATGGGCGTGCAGCGCTACGACGAATACATGGCCAGGTATGGTTTCGGCCAGAAGACCGGCATCGACCTAATGGGCGAAATCGAAGGCATCGTGCCCTCCCCGGAAAGCAAGCGGAAATACGCCAAGGAACGCTGGTACCCCGGCGATCTGGTCAATTCGGCGATTGGTCAGGGCCTGTGGAAAGCGACCCTGCTGCAGCTGGCGCGCGGCACCGCAGCGATCGCCGACGGTGGGCTGATGCGACGCCCGCACTTGGCGGCCGAACAGCGCGCCGGCTTCGATGCGCCGTGGCAGCCGTTGCCGCAGCCGGCGCCGCTACGCATCAGCGACCGTGCCGACCACGTCCGTGTGGTCCAGGAAGGTATGGAAATGACCGTCGCCATCGGCACCGCGGCCAGCGTATTCCGCGGTTCGGCCTATCGTTCGGCCGGCAAGACCGGTACCGCGCAGGTGGTCAACCGCAGCACCGTCGCGGTCAACCCGAAATCGTTGCCGCTATGGAAGCGCCACCGTGCGCTGTACGTCGGCTATGCGCCGGCCGAGAACCCAACCATTGCGGTGGCGGTGGCGGTGGAAGGCGGCGGTTATGGCGCATCCACCGCCGCGCCGATCGCGCGCAAGGTCTTCGACGCGTGGTTGCTGGGCAAGATGCCGGACGTGCCGGAAGTGCCTGGGTCTGAAAAGCCGATCGCTGGCGCTTTGAGCCCCTCTCCCGACGGGAGAGGGGTTGGGGCGAGGGTACGGGGTGAGACCAGTGCTGGCGCTGGCGTTGAACCAGCATCGCCCGCATCCGAAAGCGCCAATGCGGAGCAATCTGCTGCCCCACGTGTAAACCGTACCCTCACCCCAACCCCTCTCCCGCCGGGAGAGGGGCTTAAACCCAAACCGCAGGAGCGCAGCCCATGAGCGAGATCCTGCGCTGGCTGACGGACCTGGTCCGTTATTTCCTGCGGACGCTGGACTGGCCGCTGTTGTTGGCGCTCAGCGCGTTGATGGGTATCGGTCTGGCCGTGCTGTACAGCGCCGGCGGCGAAACGCAGGGCATGCGGCTGATGTTGGCGCAGGGTGCGCGTTTTGTGGTCGGCTTGGCGGCGATGTGGGGCCTGTCGCGGGTGACGCCGACGCGCTTGCGCGCATGGACGCCAGGCATTTTTCTGGTCTCGCTGCTGCCATTGATCCTGGTGCTGTTCATCGGCAGCGGCAAGCACGGCAACCACTGGATCGACCTGAAGCTGTTCTATTTCCAGCCTTCGGAACTGATGAAGCTCAGTCTGCCGATGATGATGGCCTGGTTCCTGCATCGCGAACCGTTGCCGCCGCGTCTGCGTACCGTGTTGGCGGCAGGCGTGCTGGTCGGCCTGCCGACCGGACTGATCCTGCTGCAGCCCGATTTCGGCACCGGCATGTTGGTCGCGGCCAGCGGCGTGTTCGCGCTGCTGCTCGCCGGGCTGCCATGGTGGTGGGTGGGCGTGGCGGTAGGCGGCGTATCGGCGGCGGCACCGGTGGCGTGGCTGTGGTTCCTGCGCCCCTATCAGAAAGATCGCATCCTGACCTTCCTCAATCCCGAGAACGACCCGCTGGGCACCGGTTGGAACATCATCCAATCCAAGATCGCCATCGGCGGCGGCGGCATGACCGGCAAGGGCTGGGGCGAGGGCACCCAGTCGCACCTCAACTTCCTGCCCGAGCACACCACCGACTTCATCTTCGCGGTGCTGTCCGAGGAGTTCGGCTGGATCGGCGTGGCCGTAGTGCTGGCGCTGTACCTGTTCGTGATCGGCCGTTGCCTATGGATCGCCATCGATGCGCGGGATACCTATTCGCGCTTGATCGCCGGCACGATCGGGCTTTCGTTCTTCGTCTACGTGATCGTGAACGGCGGCATGATTTCCGGCCTGTTGCCGGTCGTGGGCGTGCCGATGCCGTTGCTGAGTTACGGCGGAACCTCGGCGGTATCGCTGCTGGCCGGGTTGGGGTTGGTGATGTCGGTCCGCGCGCATCGTCCGGTGCATGGGTATTAGTGTGGTGAATAGTGAAGAGTAAATAGCAAAGGGTGAAACCCAAAGCGGCGTTCTTGCTCTAACCCTTTGCCATTCACTATTCACTCTTCACCGCTTTACGCATGCTACCCTCGGCGCCGATGACCCGAACCGCTCTTTTCTGCCTGTTTACCCTTGGCCTCGTGGCATGCGCGACGCCGGTGAAGTCCCCGACTCCGGCGCAGCAAACGGCCGCCGAGCCGGCGACGCCAAAATCCGCGAAAGGCCCCGCGGAAGCTTCCGTGGAAGCCTTGCCGGCCGACGCGCCTATCGATCTGGCTCCTGTTCCGTTCGAGGTCGCGCGCGCCAATTTCGTGCGCGATACCGCGGCCAAATACGCCATCGCGCCGGCGGTGATCGAAGCGACCCTGTCGCGGGCGCAGTTCCTCGACAGCGTGGTGTCGTTGATGTCGCGACCGGCCGAGCGGACCAAGACTTGGGCCGAATACCGCCCCAATTTCATTACCGAATCGCGCATCGAGGGCGGGCGCGCCTTTCTCGCCACCCATCGCGATGAATTGCAGCGCGTGCAGGCGCGCACCGGCGTGCCTGCCCAGATCATCGTCTCCATCATCGGCGTGGAAACCAGCTACGGCGGATTCACCGGCAACACGCGGGTGATCGATGCGCTGTACACGCTCGCGTTCCGCTATCCGCGCAGCGGCAACCCCGCGCGCGCGGCCTACGAATACAAGCGCGAGCAGTTCTTCCGCGACGAACTGGCGCAGCTGTTCGCGCTGGGCCGCGAGGAGAACCTGGATATCGCCAGCCTGACCGGCAGCTACGCCGGCGCGATGGGCCTTGGCCAGTTCATGCCCTCCAGCTATCGCGAATTCGCGGTGGACGGCAATGGCGACGGCCGCCGCGACCTGTTCAACAGTTACGACGACGTGTTTTCCTCCATCGCCAACTATTTCCTGAAGAAGGGCGGCGAACGCGGCGGCTGGGTGCGCGATGGCGCGATCGTCGCACGGGCGGAACTGCAGCCGGGTTACGCGGAGTTCAATCCCGAGACCTGGACGCCCGACTACACGCTGGCCGACCTGGCCCAGCGCGGATACCGTCCGCTGGATCCGGTTGCGCCCGATGCCACCGCCACCCTGGTCTCGCTGGAAGGCAGTGCCGGCAAGCAATACTGGCTGGGCTTCCAGAACTATTACGCCATCACCCGCTACAACAATTCCAAGATGTACGCGATGGCCGTCTACCAGCTGTCGCAAGCCATCGCCGGCAAAGAGATTCCACCGGCATGAAGTGGCTGGCGCTGCCGTTGATGGCGCTCACGCTTGCGGCTTGCAGCAGCGCACCGAAGAAGTCTTCTCCTCCGCCCTCGTCGGCCGACGCCGGCCGGCGCGCGCAACCCCCGATGCCGACGCAAGCGAGCGCTGCGGGCTGCACGCAGAAATACTCGCCGGCGCAGGAAGACCTGAGCAAGCGCGGCGACTACCAGGCCGGCGGGCTGTATGCGCCGCATGTCCCCGATACCACGCCCGACCACGTTCCCGATGTGGATTGCATCGCCGAGCCGCTGGTCACCAGCGAGCCGCGTTCTGCCATCGGCAACCGCTCTCCCTACAGCGTGCTGGGCAAGAAGTACGAAGTGATGCAGCGTGTCGACGGTTACGTGGAGCGCGGCACCGCGTCGTACTACGGCAACAAGTTCCACGGCCGCCGCACTTCCAACCAGGAGGTGTACGACATGTATGCCTTCACCGCCGCGCACAAAACCCTGCCGCTGCCGAGCTTCGCGCGCGTTACCAACCTGGACAACGGCAAATCGGTGGTGGTGCGCGTCAACGATCGCGGACCCTTCCACGAAGGCCGCGTCATCGACCTCAGCTACGCCGCTGCGGTCAAGCTGGGCATCACCCAGCGGGGAACGGGCAATGTGGAAGTGCGCGCGCTGACCAGCACCGATCAGGGCAGCCTGCTGGCGTCCGCTCCCGCTGCGGTGAAGACCACCATCGCCACCGGCATACCCACGCGCATCGCCACCGGCAAACCGACGCCGATGGATGAACTGGTCGGTAATCTGCCCAAGCAAACACCGGCGACCACGACGGCGACGAAGGCGATCGCAACCGATGCCGGTGCGTCGTCCGATCCTTCGCAGCCCTGGCGTTACCACGTCACCCCGCAGCTGGACAAAAAACCCACTGCCGACGAATTCGACGCCTGGATGAGCTCGCGCGGCGTGCGCGTCGCCACCGGCAAGCCCGCTGCGGTGGAGAGCCGGCCCGCATCCGCCGCGCCCGCTGTGGTGGAAGTCGCACGTGCCGCGCCGCCGGCCGCCGCTCGCCCAACCTCGACGCCGACGCGTTCCGATGGCGACGTGCAGCTGCAGGTCGCCAGCTTCGCCAGTCGCGAGAACGCCGACCGTGCGCTGGCGAGATTGAGCGCCGCCGGCATCGCCCGCGCCAGCTTGAGCGATGTCGCCAGCAATGGCCGTACTCTCTGGCGTCTGCGCGTAGACGCCGCCGACCAGGCCGCCGCCACGGAACTCGCCGGTCGTATCGCAGGCCTGGGGTTCGGCCAGCCGCAGGTAGTTCGCGAATAGCCGTCCAAACGGGCGTGTTCGCTGCTGCGGACCGCCTACCCAGTACCGACACTTCAAGCGTCAACCCGTACAATTTCCTTCTTTACATCGGCCCCGGCCTTCCTGGAGTTAGCAGCAAATGAAGTTCCGTTTCGCAATCGCCGCGTTGGCCACCGTTTCGGTCGGCCTGGCTTTCGCCCAGACTCCCGCGCCCCAGCCCGTGCCGCAACCTGCCGCACCGGCGGCGGCAGTGGCCATCCCGCCCGCACCCAAGCCCGCGGGCACCGCCTGGGTGCTGATGGACTACACCACCGGCCAGATACTTGCCGGCGAGAATTACGATGAGCGTGTGGAGCCGGCCAGCATCACCAAGGTGATGACGTCGTATGTGCTCGCCGCCGAACAGAAGAACGGCAAGATCAAGCCCGACGATCAGGTCATGCTGAGCGAGCGCGCCTGGCGCGAGGGCGGCGCCGGTACCGATGGCAGCTACAGCGGCTTCGAGTTGAACAAGACCGCGCCGCTGGTGGAGATGGAAAAAGGCATGGCCGTGCAATCCGGCAACGATGCCGCCATCGCGCTGGCCGAGCATGCCGCGGGCAGCGAGGAAGCCTTCGCGGCATTGATGAACAACTACGCCGCCAAGATCGGCATGAAAGGCTCGCACTTCGTCAACGCGCACGGTCTGTCGGCGACCGACCATTATTCGACCGCGCACGACTTGGCGCTGCTGGGCCAGGCCTTGATTCGGGATTACCCGGATACCTACGCCTACAACAAAATCAAGGAATTCAAGGTCGGCGCGATGAATCCGCAGCCCAACCGCAACCTGCTGCTGTGGCGGGATCCGGCGGTGGACGGCATCAAGACCGGCCACCATTCGGGCGCCGGCTATTGCTTGATGAGCTCGGCCAAGCGCGGCGACCAGCGACTGATCGCGGTGGTGATGGGTTCCACTTCGGAAAAACAGCGCGCCGACGACAGCATGGCGCTGTTGAACTGGGGTTTCCGCTTCTTCGAAACCCATCGCCTGTACGAATCGGGCAAAGTCATCGCCCAGCAGCGCGTCTGGAAAGGCACCACCAAGCAGGTGCAACTGGGCGTGGCGCAACCGTTGCTGGTGGGCGTGCCGCGCGGCCGCTATGCGGACCTGAAGCCTTCCATGGACGTGCCCAAGGTATTGGTGGCGCCGTTCAAGAAAGGCCAGGCCGTCGGCACGGTCAAAGTCAGCCTGGACGGCAAGCTGGTGGCGCAGGCGCCGCTGGTCGCGCTCAACGAAGTGGAAGAAGGCGGATTCTTCCGCCGCCTGTGGGACAGCTTCTGGATGTGGTGGGAATCGGAGTAATCCGCCTGCCATGACCCTTGGAAAGCCGGCGCAAGCCGGCTTTTTCGTTTCTAGGGCCACGCTTTTCCGCGCAATGGCCGGGGTGGCCGGGAACCCGCGTTCCTACGACTGTTCCGGTTGCCGATTACGGACCGATGTCCGGCGCGGGCGTCCGCAGCGCCGGCTCCGGCGTTCATGCATTCTTTTTTTGGGGAAGGTTCGATGACTATCAATATTTCCACGCACGCGGCCCTGGCGGCAGGCGTGTTCGGTTTGGCCCTGGCCGCCGCTTCGGCGCCGGCGCTGGCGCAACGCCAGAGCGCGCAGGAGCAGCGCAAGGAACAGACCGCGCAGATTCCGACCTGCGCCAAACGCCTCGGCACCATCTCGGTGATCGAACCGGAGGATGCGACCAATTGGTGGAGCGGCCAGCAGTTGCCTGCGCCGTCCAAGCTGATCAAGGTTTTCGTCACCAAGTCGCGCTGCTTCACCCTGGTCGACCGCGGCGCTGGCATGAACGCGGCCATGGGCGAACGCGCGCTGGCCTCGAGCGGCGAATTGCGTGGCCGCTCCAACATAGGCAAAGGCCAGATCAAGGCGGCCGACTATGTGCTGGTGCCGGACCTGATCGCGCAGAACAGCAACGCCGGCGGCAACGCGATCGGCGGATTGCTCGGCGGCCTGATCGGCGGCGATGTCGGCCGAATCGCGGGCGGCTTGAATTTCAAGAAAAAGACCGCCGACGTGGTCCTGACCGTCACCGATGTGCGCTCGTCCGAGCAGGTGGCTATGGCCGAGGGCAACGCGAAGAAGACCGACATCGGCTGGGGCGCCAGCGCCGGCCTGTTCGGCGGCAGCGGGTGGGGCGAGGCGGGCGCTTCCGGATACGCGAACACCGAGCTGGGCCAGGTCATCACTCTGGCTTATCTGCAAGCCTACACCGACATCATCGGCCAGCTGGGCGGCTTGCCGGACAACGCATCCGCAGCCAACGTCACCCAGGCGCTCACGGTAACCAGGGCCGCACGCCTGCTGGCCAATCCCAAAGGCACCGGCAAAGCCGTGCGCACGCTGGACCCGGGCATGATGCTGTACCCGACCGGCAACAAGGACGGTCTGATGTGGGAAGTGGAAGACGAGCTGGGCAACAAGGGCTGGGTCAATTCCACCATGACCGAGCTCTCGCGCTGAACGAGGTGGAAGAAGACGGTTTCTCCGGCCGCACACAAGACAGCTTCTGGAAGCGATGGAACGGAGGATCCGCTTGCCGCGTTCGTCGACGACCGCTGGTGATTGGCTTGTCAGGTTTGTACGGTGAATCGCACAGGTCGAATTGCCCGCGATAGTACGATCCGTAGCGCGGCGGAACTTAAGCACATCGCATTTCGATACATGCGCATGAAAAAGGTCGGCATTTTGCCGACCTTTTTTTAAACATCTATCAAAAAGCGATAGCGCATGGATCATGCCTGGTATGGGCTGAGCCTATTGCAGGGTAAAACTGCTCAAAACGCCATCTTTGAAATGAATGTACAACTTCTCTGCCGGCCGCCCAGAACCATTCTTTTCGGAGTTGGCCAGATCCCCCGCAATATTTGCCTTGGTTTCCGTTGTTTCGAGTGCGTTATCGGCGGTGCTCGTACCACCACGGCCTCCACTTAGCCCTGACACCGCCGACAGCTTGTTTCTGGCTTTATTGAAGAGACCTCTTGCGCCTTCCTCACTTCGTATATAGATCCAATCTTCATAATCCCCGTCTTCATTGGTGCGAGTCTCTACTTCATGAGGCTTGCCAAATTTCTGCTTGACTTCATCTGGCGTGGTCTTGCCTTTTACAAGGTTTGCCCGAACGTACTGGCGATCGTATTTCTGAGCAACGCTGGGCTCTTTGGCATTGATCAACGGACTGGCGATCGCCAAGCCAAAGAATACGGCGAACAGGATGGGCAAGCGTTTGCAGAGAGAGGCTGCGTAATTTCCATTCATTTAATAATTCCTTCCTTAATTAGGGTGAATACTTTTTTGCGCGCGGTACGACGTGATCTGGAAATGCCGATGCGGTTTGAATTTCAGGCTTGGCTGACTACGGCTCCTTGGTGGTGTAGTAAATGCGATATTCGCGAATATATTCAAACAGAACTGTGATGTTTTCCCGGACCTCACATTTCTTTGCCCGCCGTACGTTTCCAACCATATAGAGTTCCCGGTGCCCTCCGCAATCCTGCATACTTGAATTTTCGCTTTTGTGCCATAAGTCACCGTCATGGAAATCAAATCTGACAACCCCGACCACGGCTTCCAGTTCCCCGGCACGTTCGAGCTCAGCGCCATGGGTTCGGCCGACGGCGGCCTGGAAACCGAACTGCCGCGCCTGCTGGTCGCTGCCGGTATCGAAGTGCTGGAGGAAAGCATCAGCTGGAAGCATTCCTCCAACGGCAAATACGTTTCGGTGCGCATCGGCTTCCGTGCCGAGGATCGCGCCCAGTACGACGCCGCCCATCACGCGTTGCGCGCGCATCCGGAAGTGAAGTGGACGATATGACCGCGTTGCCGGCCCGCGTGCGCGAGCTCGGCCGCCAATCCTACGAACCGGTATGGCGCGCGATGCAGCGCTTCACCGATGCGCGCGGCGAAACCACCGACGACGAGATCTGGCTGGTGGAACACGAACCGGTGTTTACCCTGGGCCAGGCCGGTAAGCCGGAGCACGTGCTGGCCGCCGGCGATATCCCCGTCATCCATGTGGACCGCGGCGGCCAAGTGACCTACCACGGACCCGGGCAGATAGTGGCCTATCCGCTGTTCGACCTGAAACGCATGAAGGTCGGCGTGCGCGAATACGTCCACCGGATCGAACAGGCCATCATCGACACCGCGGCCGAATGGAACATCCACGCAGAGCGCAAGGAAGGCGCGCCCGGGGTCTACGTCGCCGGCGCCAAAGTCGCGGCGCTCGGCATCCGCGTGCGCCGTGGATGCACCTTCCATGGCCTGGCATTCAACATCGGCATGGACCTGGAGCCGTTCCACCGCATCAATCCCTGCGGCTACCAGGGTCAGGAAGTCACCACCCTGTCCGATCTGGGCGGGCCGTCCGGCATGGACGCGGTCAAACCGGTGCTGCTGGAGAATCTGGCCCGACAGTTCGGGCTTCGACTGCGGACCGAGGCGGAACTGCCGGACCTGTCGCTGGCGGCATAAACGCCCGTTCATGTTTCCGGGACAAACCACGCCCGGACATGACCTGTAGCATGGGTTTCACTACCCAGTAACCGCGTCTTCTGTATCCAGGCACTATCTCAAGCGGAAGGTGAGTGCCATGTCCATCGTCAACGCATTGGCTGGAATCGCGGTCAAGGACATCGATGCGGCCGTGGTCTGGTACGAACAGATACTGGGGCCGGCGTCGCGTCCGATGGACGAGGTCGCCGAATGGCAGCTTCCCAATGGCGGATGCGTCCAGGTCTTCGAGGACGGCAGTCGCGCAGGCTTGTCGTCGGTGACGCTGGTGGTGGAGGATCTGGATCGCGAAATCGCCGGCCTGGAATCCAAAGGCATCCGTATCGGCGAGAAATCCAGATCCGATCTGGTGGACGTGGCGATCGTGCAGGATCAGGACGGCAACCAGGTCGTTTTCGCGCATGCCAAGAGCGATGCGCTGGTGAGCTGAGGGGCGTCAGCCCTTGGTTCTTCAGGCGCTGCAGAGTCCATCGCCGACCTGCGGGAGCCTCGTGACCGGCCTGCCTTTACAATAGGCGCATGCCCGTCGCGCCTCTTTCCATCGATTCCCTGCGCCTGTCCGTCGCCCCGATGATGGACTGGACCGACAGCCACTGCCGCGTGTTCCATCGGCTGCTGGCGCCGCGTGCGCGTCTGTATACCGAGATGGTGCATGCCAATGCGGTGCTGCAGGGCGATCGCGCACGGCTGCTGGCGCGCGATCCGGTCGAAAACCCGGTGGCCCTGCAATTGGGCGGCAGCGACCCTGCCTTGCTGGCGGGCGCGGCGCGAGTGGGGCAGGAGCATGGGTTCGACGAGATCAACCTCAACGTCGGCTGCCCCTCCGACCGCGTGCAGGCCGGCCGCTTCGGCGCCTGCTTGATGAAGGAGCCCACGCTGGTGGCCGACAGCGTCTCGGCCATGGTCGCGGCCGTGGACATTCCGGTCACCGTGAAGTGCCGGTTGGGCGTGGACGAGGAAAACGACTACGACCGTTTCGCCGGTTTCATCGATACCGTGGCCAGCGCGGGCTGCCGGATCTTCTTCGTGCACGCGCGCAACGCGTGGCTGAAGGGCCTTTCGCCCAAGCAAAACCGCGAAGTGCCGCCGCTGCGCTACGACTGGGCGTACCGGATTAAGCGCGAACGACCGGATCTCATCATCGCGGTCAATGGCGGCATCGCGACCGTGGAAGATTCGCTGCTGCATCTGCAGCACACCGATGGGGTGATGCTGGGCCGCGCCGCGTATCACGATCCCTATCTGCTGCATCGCCTGGACGCGGCCCTGTCCGGCGGGGAAACGCTGCCGCGCGCACAGCTGCTGCGCGCCATGCGTCCTTACGTGGAAAGCAGGCTCGATCAGGGCCTGGCGCTGAAGCACATCGCGCGGCATCTGTTGGGATTGTTCCATGGACAACCCGGCGGCCGCGCATTCCGCCAGGTGCTGAGCGAAGGCGCGCATCGCAATGGCGCGGACTGGACTCTGGTGGAACAGGCCATCGCAGCGACCGAATCGCGGCTGCAGTCGGCGGCCTGATCGTCTGCGGGGCTTTCGCTGTCCGCATGGACTTCGAGCCGGGACTTCAATTGGGCGGGCAGTACGTACTATGATCGGAGCAGAAGCCAGGAGGCCAGGCCATGACGGAATACAGCCATACGCTACTCGTCCGGGGACGCTATCAGATCGTCGCCCTTACCGATGAAGCGCAGTTCGATCCGGCGGAGGTGACCGGCTACGCCGTGTTGTCGTCGGCAGGCGCCAAGCTGCGGCACGAATTGAGTCTTGAAGACGCACGCGATTGGGCGGACCGGCTGATCGAGGAAGAAAGCGCGCAGCGCAGCGATCCGCCGGCTTCGGTCAAACCGGTCAAGCGCCGGCGCTAAGTTCGCGGGCCCAAGGAAGAAAGAACACGACAAGGAGTTGCAGGTGGACAGTAAAAAGCTCGTTTTCGCGTTGGTCGTCTCGCTGGCACTCCTGCTGGCCGGGCTGTACCTGTCCGGCTATTTGGCGCTGCTGCTGCTCAAGCTGGATACGGGCCTGTTGAAGTGGAACACCTACCTCGACTACTGGAAGGCATTGGACCTGCCCCAGGTGCAGCGTTACGCGGGCAAGATCAAAGTGGCCGGCTACCTGGGTTTCGGTTCGTCCCTGTTGGTGTGGCTGGCACTGCTGGTCCTCATTTTCAAGCCGGCTAAGCAATCGATGCATGGCGATGCGCGTTTCGCCGGCGCGGGCGACCTGGCCAAGCATGGCCTGTTCAAGCAGTCCGCCAACGGCATCGTGGTCGGCAAGTTCAACGGCAAGCTGGTGCGCTTGAGCGGGCAGCAGTTCGTGATCCTGGCCGCGCCCACGCGCTCCGGCAAGGGCGTGGGCATCGTCATTCCCAACCTGCTGGACTACCAGGAATCGATGGTGGTGCTGGACATCAAGCAGGAGAACTTCGACCTGACCAGCGGTTGGCGCGCCAGCCAGGGCCAGGAAATCTATCTGTTCAATCCCTTCGCCGAAGATCGCCGCACGCATCGCTGGAATCCGCTGAGCTACGTGTCGCAGGATCCGGCGTTCCGTATCTCCGATCTGCAGAGCATCGCCGCCATGCTGTATCCCGATGGCTCGGACGACCAGAAATTCTGGGTCAGCCAGGCGCGCAACGCATTCACCGCCTTCGCCCTGTATCTGTTCGAGAATTTCGACGAGCAGCACGGGCAGGGATATCCCAAGGAATTCCTGTCGTTTCCGACGCTGGGCGGCATCTACCGATTGTCCTCCGGCGACGGCAGCGAGTTGAAGGCCTATCTGCAGAATCTGTCGAAGCAACCGTTCCTCAGCAACCATGCCAAAACCGCTTTCGCCAACCTGCTGTCGCAGGCGGAGGAAACCTTCGCTTCCATCCTGGGCACCTTCAAGGAACCGCTCAACGCCTTCATCAATCCAGTGCTGGATGCGGCTACCAGCGCCAACGATTTCCTGTTGACCGACGTGCGCAAGCGCAAGATGACGATTTATATCGGCATCCAACCGAACAAGCTGGCCGAAAGCCGGCTCATCGTGAACCTGTTCTTCAACCAGATCATCAACCTCAATACCAAGGAACTGCCGCAGAGCAATCCCGAACTCAAGCATCAGTGCCTGCTGCTGATGGACGAGTTCACCGCCATCGGCAAGGTGGAGATCATCGCCTCGGCGGTTTCCTATATGGCCGGCTACAACATCCGCCTGCTGCCCATCATCCAGAGCATGTCGCAGCTCGATGCCACCTACGGCAAGGATGTCTCGCGCACCATCATCACCAACCACGCGCTGCAGATCATTTACGCGCCGCGCGAACAGCAGGACGCCAACGACTATTCCGACATGCTGGGCTACACCACGGTGCGCAAACGCAACCGCTCGCAGTCGCACGGCGCGCAGGGCAGCGTGTCTTTCAGCGAGTCGGAGGAGCGCAGGGCGCTGATGCTGCCGCAGGAACTGAAGGCGATGGGATTCGACAAGGAAGTGTTCCTGTACGAAGGAATCCCGCACCCGGTGAAATGCGACAAGATCAAGTACTACCAGGACAGCTATTTCACCCAGCGCCTGATGCCCAAGGTGAACGTTCCCACGCTCCGCTTTTGAAGCATAGCGCGTGGGGGGCGCGTGGCCTGGCCCGCAACGGATTTGCGTTTGCGTTAAGGTAATGCTGCCGATATGCAAGCTGCCATGAAAACCAACGCTGTGATCCGTCCGGCCCGCCTGGCCGATGCTGCCGACCTGTCGGCGCTGATGCGCCGGACTTTCATCGCGGCCAATGGCCATTGCAGCAGCCCGGAGAACGTGGCCGGTTTCCTGGATGCAGCGTATACGCCGGAACTGCAAGCGCGTGAGATACGCGATCCGGATACGCTCACGGTGATCGTGGAGCAGGACGGGCAATGGGCCGGCTTCGCGCAGCTGCGCTGGGGAACCACGCCACCGCCGGTGGTGAGCCTGCTGCCGACGGTGGAACTGGGCCGCATCTATCTGGACTCGGCCTTCCATGGCCGCGGCCTGGCCGCGCAACTGGTCTCCAATCTGCTGGCGGCCGCCAGCCTGCGCGGTTCGCGCTCGGTGTGGCTCAACGTGTGGCAGGAAGCGGCACAAGCGATCCGCTTCTACCAGAAGCACGGTTTCGAAATCATGGGAAGCTCCCTCTTCAGGGTAGGCGATGACGTCAAGGACGACTGGGTGATGATGCAGGCGCTGCCGACCGCGTAGACGGCGACCGCTGCGAGGCCATGATGGCGTCGCGCAGTTGCGTGGTTTTTGCGGTGCGGGCGAATGCGAGTCCATCGCCGTCTCTGCTGATGCCGAGTTGCGCATAAGCATCGGCTAGCGAAGGGAACACGCGGGTCGCGGCATAGCGCCGATACAGCGCCGAGAAAGTGTCGTTGCCCGCCGCGCGATCCAGCGCCGAGACGAAGTCCTGCGGCGCCAACGAATCGGTGCCGTGCAGGCAGCAGTCGGCATAACGGTCGAGAACGGCATCGAGGGTGGTGCCGGAGTCGCGGCGCAAGGCCAGATCGGCTTCCAGCCAATACGCGGCGCCGGCCCAGTACACGCGCATGGTGCCGCCGCGTTCGCGACCCATCGCATCCAGCCGCGCGCCGGTGGAGGCGGCCTCGCCCCGGCGGAAGCCGGCATCCAGGCGTCGCCAGGCCTCTTCCGCATCCAGCATGCCCGCGCGGGCGCGCGAAACGTTCTGGTAATAGCTCGCCAGCCCTTCCGCCAGCCAGCGTCCGCTATCGCCCAGATAGGGATGGAACAGGTGCGAGAGTTCGTGCACCGCTGTCCAGTCCGCGCGCAGTTGTTCGTAGCTCGCGTCGCGGCGCACGTAAAGCAGTACGCCGGTTTCGCCGCGACGGCGCGTCTGTCCCCAGGGCACGGGACTGTCGTCGTCGCGGTCGGTTTCCTCTATGCGCACATAGGCGTCGGGCAACGGATAACGGCCCGATTGGGTTTTGGTGGCCTCGGCGGCTTCTTGGATCCAGCGTTGCAGCATTCGCACGCGCGCAGGATCGTCCACCTCCACGATCTCCACGCGCAGGCGCGTATCGCCGGCCTGCAGCACGCGCGACTCCGTGGCTGCCAGGCACACGGCCGGCAGCAACGACAGCGGCAGGAAGAAAATGCGCATGGGACATTGGACGCGCAGGGACCGACAAGGTTCCGTGAAAGCCGAATCGCATTGTTGCGGGATGCACTCTCCCGCGAATCCGGGCTAATCCGATAAGGCCGCGCTGCGTAGACTTGCCGCCTTCATTCCTTCGGCGGCAATCCCATGAGCGATACCCTTTCCATGTACCAGGCCACCGTACCGGTCAGCCAGCGCGCGCTGCGCAATCTGCGCCAGTTGCTGGTCAAGGGCGAGTCCCACGCGCAGGCGCAGGGCTATGATCCCAATGTGTTGCTGCAGACGCGGCTGTATCCGGACATGTTCCCGCTGCTACGCCAGGTACAGATCGCCACCGACGGCGCCAAGAACGCCGCCGCTCGGCTGACGGGCGTGGAGGCGCTGCGTTTCGAAGACGACGAAACCACCTTCGCCCAGCTTTACGATCGGCTGGATCGCGCCATCGAGTATCTGGGCACTTTCACACCCGATCAGTTCGCGGGCAGCGAAGCACGGCCGATCTCGGTGCCGCGCCGCAACAAGGAGCCGCTCAGCTTCGATGGCCGCACCTATCTGCTCAGCTTCGTCACCCCCAACCTGTATTTCCACGTCGCCACCGCTTACGCGATCATGCGCCATGCGGGCGTGCCGCTGGGCAAGGCGGCTTATCTTGGTGGAAGCTGACCTCGGCGGAAGCCGAGGCTTGCGGACGGATTCAGAACACCGCCGCCGCGCGTAGCGGCGCCGGATCGGCCCAGTCCTTGCGCGCGCCGAGGAAACCGAGCTCCAGCAACACGGCCGCACCAACGACTTCGGCGCCTTGTTGCCGGGTCAAGGCGAGCGCCGCTTTCAGCGTGCCGCCGGTGGCCAGTACGTCGTCGACCACGATCACGCGCGCGCCGGGCGGCAACGCGTCGATGTGGATGTGCAAACGGTCGCTGCCGTACTCCAGTGCGTATTCCAGCGACAGCGTGCGCGCCGGCAATTTTCCGGGTTTGCGCGCCGGCACGAATCCGGTGCCCAACTCCAGCGCCAAAGCGGCGCCGAGGATGAAGCCGCGCGATTCGATGCCGACGACGGCATCCAGATTTTCTCCACGCCATGGCGCGGCCATTTCCCCGATCGCGGCAGCGAACGCATCGGCGTCGGCCAGCACCGGCGTGATGTCCTTGAACAGGATGCCGGGCCTGGGGAAGTCGGGAACATCGCGCAACAGCGTTTGCCAGGAAGACATCGGAAGGTCCGTTAGGGCGGCAGACGATGCTAAACCGTAGCGTTGCTGTTTTCGCATTCCCCAAGCCCACACTCACGCCGGATTGACCTTTCGGGTCGCAAACTCCCGTCACCGTCGCAACGGACGCCGACCATGAAACATGCGTGCTGTGCCGTCTGTCTCTCCGCGTTGACGCTGCTGTCGGCCTGCAGCAACGGCCATACCCAAACAGCGGCCGGGCAGGATACGGGCCCCTCGCCGGTGCTGGCCGAACCCAAAACCTCGTTGATTCCCACTGTGGATATCGCCCCGGCCGTGGGCTGGCCGGCGCAGGGCAAGCCCGTAGCGGCCCAGGATTTCGCCGTCAACGCGTTCGCCAGCGGCCTGGATCATCCGCGCACGGTGTACGTGCTGCCCAACGGCGATGTGCTGGTCGCCGAAACTAACGCGCCGCCCAAGCCCGACGACGGCAAGGGCATCAAGGGCGCGGTGATGAAATCGGTCATGAAAAAAGCGGGCGCCGGTGTGCCCAGCGCCAACCGCATCACCCTGCTGCGCGATGCCGATGGCGATGGCGTGGCGGAAACGCGCAGTGCGTTCCTGCAGAATCTGAATTCCCCGTTCGGCATCGCCCTGGTCGGCGGAACCCTGTATGTGGCCAATACCGATGCGGTGGTGAGTTTCCCCTACCGCAAGGGAGATACAGCGATCGCCGCCGCGCCGACGAAAGTCGCGGATCTGCCTGCAGGCACCCTCAACCATCACTGGACCAAGTGCCTGGTCGCCAGCGCCGACGGCAAACGCTTGTATGTCGGCGTAGGCTCCAACAGCAACATCGGCGAGAACGGCATGGACAAGGAAGTCGATCGCGCGGCCGTGTTGGAGATCGACGCCGCCACCGGCGCGCGTCGCGTATTCGCAAGCGGTTTGCGCAATCCTACGGCGTTAGCCTGGCAACCGCAGGACGGAAAATTGTGGGCGGTGGTCAACGAGCGCGACGAACTGGGCGACGATCTGGTGCCCGACTACCTGACTTCGGTGCGCGACGGCGCGTTCTACGGGTTTCCCTACAGCTATTACGGCCAGCATGTGGACATGCGGGTGAAACCGCAGGATCCTGCGTTGGTCGCCAAGGCCATCGCTCCGGACTACGCATTGGGTTCCCATGTCGCGCCGTTGGGCCTGGCGTTCTACACGGGCCAAGCGCTGCCGCCGCGTTTCCGCAATGGGGCTTTCATCGGCCTGCACGGTTCCTGGAACCGCAAGCCGTTCAGCGGCTACAAAGTGGTGTTCGTGCCTTTCAATGAAGGCGTACCGTCCGGACCGATAGAAACCGTGCTGGAGGGATTCCTAAACGACAAAGGCGAAGCGCAAGGGCGTCCGGTCGGCGTGGCTGAGGACAAGGCGGGTGCGATCCTGATCGCCGACGATGTGGGCAACACGATCTGGCGGCTGACCTCGTCATCCCAGCCGGTGCCCACCAAACCTTGATAGCGAAGGGGACTTCCGTCCGCGTCAGCCGAACGGTCCCAGATAATCCAGCTTGCCGACCGGTACGCCTTGATGGCGCAAGATGCCGTGGGCGGTAGCCAGGTGGAAATAGAAGTTGGGCAGGGCGAAGGTCAGCAGATATTCCTCACCCGTGAGTGTGGCCTGCATCTTGCCGAATTTCAGGGTGATCTCGCGCGCTGCGCTGCCCTCGAACTGGTCAGGCTCCACGCTTGAGAAGAAATCCAGGGTATTGCGGATGCGCTGCCGCAGTTCTGTGAAGGTGGTTTCGGTATCGGGGAAACTAGGCGCTTCGATGCCGGTCAGGCGCACCACCGCATTCTTGGAAGTATCGCTGGCGCGTTGTATCTGGCCGGCCAAGGGCAGCATGTCCGGAGACAGACGTGCCTGCACCAATATCTCAGGATCCAATCCGCTGGCCTGCGCATGCGCATCGGCCTTGTCCAGATAGGCGGAAAGCACGCCGAAGCCGCGCACGAACGCAGGGATCGACAGGCGGTACATGGAAAGAGACATGGCATCCTCCGGGCAGGAAAACAGGGGCGCGCGACCTGCCGGTCGCGGGTTTCCCGCCAAGATATCAGGACCGAGGTCCCCGCATCGATCAGGCATGCGCCACGTTGCGGACCTTGCGCATCTCCAGGTTGCGCGGCGGCGGGCTCGCGGCCGCCACTTTGCGCGGCGCAATGCAGGGTTCTCCGGACTGTATCCGTTGCCACACCGCCTTGACGATCCTCTCCACGACGCGCCATTCCGTGCGCTGCGGCAACGGAAATTGCCGCTGATAGCGTTCTTTCAACGCGGGGAACAACATTTTCAGGTCGTCGCGGTGGTGATACAAATAACAGTCGTACGCGAACTTGATCGCGGGTACATAAGCTTCGTACGCAAGCCCCTGGCGGTGGAACGGCATTCTGCGGTAGCAGCAACGCCAGTACTCGAGCTCCACTTCAATATTCAGGGCTACCTGTTGCGGAGCTGCGTGCGTGTCGAGGAACGGATCCATGATCTCTCCTTCACGTGCGCACTCGTCCCCTTAGTTGTTTTCGAGGATTTTGTGCAGACATCGTGATATCCACGATCCCCCCTGTATTTTACAAAACGGAAATAGCGCAGACAGCGGCCAAATCCCGCTGCCGGCCGACGAACGGACGGACATGCCGCTGCAACAACCGCGCGCCACCATTCCCAACGCAAGCCGCGATGCCTGCGCTTGCGCGTTCGTTGTGGGAGAAGAAACATGCAAAGAGTACTGTTCACCATCACGTCCAGCTACAACGGCTGGCAGGTGCGCGACGAGTTGCGAAACCGTGACTGGTTCGAGCATTTGGAGGATGCGGTCGCTTCCGCCAATACCCTCGCGCAGACCCGCTACGTACTGACCGGCCACTCGACAGGGGTGCTGGTCGATGTGGGTCAGGGCGATACCGTCATGCGGGTGCGGCACGGCTGACTCCGGCGTTACGTTGGAGTGATGGTATTTTCACCCCGCGCTGAAGGTCGCGGGGGTAGGGTTGGGCTCCCTGATACGGGAGCATGAGATGAACAACGACTATTTTTTCGCGCAGGATCAGGCCGGCGGCCTGCAGCGGGTTCATGTGGTTCGGCATTCCGGCGAACACGAGGGCGGTGGCGATGCCAGCAAGCGCGCCGCCGCTTACGCACTGGATGACGGCAGGCCGCTGCGGCGTATCGACAGCGACACTTTCCAGATCCTGGATTCGGGCGCGCTGGTTACTCTCGTACGCGATTGAGAAATAGAAGGCGTCGCCGGGTCCGGTGTACCCGAAGGCCCTGGATTCGTACGCGACGGGTACTGCAACAGCGGAGCGGCCTTTCCGCGAGCAGCCTGAAGCCGGCATTCACCGTTTCACCAGAGCGCCCAGCGATGCGTGATCTTCAGGCGGCAGGCATGCGAAGCTATGCGGCAATCGCCGGATTGAAGGAATGCATATGCAATTGGGAATGATCGGCCTGGGTCGCATGGGCGCCAACATGGCCGAACGGCTGGTGCGCGGCGGCCATACCGTGGTGGGTTTTGACCCCAGCCCGGAAGCGCGCGGCCTGGCGTCGAGCAAAGGCATTTCACCCGCGGCATCGCTGGCCGAGCTGATCGATCGGCTTCCCGCGCCACGCGTGCTCTGGTTGATGGTGCCGGCCGGCAAGATCGTCGACGACACCCTGGCGGAATTGCTGCCGCTGCTTTCGCGCGATGACGTGGTGGTGGACGGAGGCAATTCCTTCTACAAGGACACGATGCGCCGTGGCCAGATGCTGGCAGAGCAGGGCGTGCATTACGTCGATTGCGGCACCAGCGGCGGCGTGTGGGGGCTGGCCGAGGGCTACAGCCTGATGATCGGCGGCGAAACCACCGCGGTGGAGCGGCTGCGGCCTATCTTCGCCACGCTAGCACCGGCTCCCGACCGCGGCTGGGGCAGGGTAGGGCCCGGCGGCGCCGGGCACTTCACCAAGATGGTCCATAACGGCATCGAATACGGACTGATGCAGGCCTACGCCGAGGGTTTTGCGATCATGCAGCACAAGACCGATTTCGCGCTCGACCTCCATCAGGTCGCCGAGATCTGGCGCGAAGGCAGCGTGGTGCGCTCCTGGCTGCTCGACCTGACCGCCGATGCCTTGGGTAAGAATCCGAAGCTGGCCGGCATCGCGCCTTACGTGGAAGACTCGGGCGAAGGCCGCTGGACTGCAGCCGAAGCCATCGATCTCAATGTTTCCGCACCGGTCATTACCCTGTCGCTGCTGGAACGCTTGCGCTCGCGCGACGGCGACTCTTTCGCGGACAAGCTGCTGGCGGCGATGCGCAACGAATTCGGCGGGCACAAGATCAAGGCCGAGTAGGCCGGCAAGCGGCCCGCGTGCCGCCAGCGCGCGCATCCATCTTGAGGATGCGCTGCCGGGATGCCCGAAGAGGCCATTTTCACGGGTTTCGTCGCCGGAATCCCGGTTCCATCGCCGCGCCCACCACCCAATGCTTGCGGAAGGCTAATCTCCATCGCAACCCAGTACCCCGGAAAGCCTTCGTGAAAACCAGCATCTTCTTCGTCTTCCGTCTCGCCGCCGCCTGGTTCGCAGCGTTCCTGTTGCTGATAATGGTGTGGAATGGGGTATTCGACGGCAGCCCGCCTGAGGGTCTGTTTTTCCTGCTGTTCGTCATAACGTTGGGGTTCGTGATTGCCGGGGCGATCTCGCATATCCGCCGTATCCGCCTCATCGCCGGCCGCATCGACCCGGGCACGTTGGCCAATCGCCACTCCCGCCAGGTGGAAATTCCGCTGGAGGCCGGCGAGGCATTCGATCTGGTCGATGCCGCCATTCGCGAGTTGCCGCGTTCCGAAGAGATCGAAAGCGCGCGCGACAGCTTGCAGGTGCGTTCGAAGGTCACCCGCGTCAATCCTTACAGCAACAAGAGCCCGGGCCGCTTCAATCCGCTGTACTGGATCCACATCAAGCGCAACCAGATCCTGGCCACGGTGACGCCACGCGACGGCACCAGCAGCGTAAGCCTGGTATGCGAACCGGAAAGCGGCGCGTGGAGCGACTGGTTCAAGGTGGACGACGGCACCAACCTCGAAAACGCCGAAGCGATTACGCGCGCCATCACCCGCCGCGTGGCCGAACACCGACGCAACGAGCAAGCCGCCGCGCAGCAGACCGTCACCGAGAAGGAACTGACCGTCGCCAAGCTGAGCCTGCTGCACGCGCAGGTGGAGCCGCACTTCCTCTACAACACCCTGGCCAGCGCGCAATACCTGACCCGCAGCGACCCGGCGCGCGCCGACGAGATGCTGGGCAACTTAATCACTTACCTACGCCATTCGCTGCCGCGTACGGAAGATTCGCTGTCCACGCTGGGAGAGGAACTGGAACGCGCCCGCGCCTACCTGGAAATTCTCAAGATCCGCATGGGCGCGCGCCTCAATCTGCAGATCGAAGTGCCGGAGGCGCTGAAGTCCATTCCGTTCCCGGCGATGATGCTGCAGACGCTGGTCGAAAACGCGATCAAGCACGGCCTGGAACCGAAGTCGGGAGGCGGCACCGTCTGGATCATCGCCCGCACTATCGACGACACGCTGGCGGTCACCGTGGCCGACGACGGGCAGGGCTTCAACGCGGGAAGCAGCGGCACCGGCATCGGTTTGAAGAACGTGCGCGAACGCCTGCGCCTGGCCTATGGCGTCGCGGCGTCGTTCGCCATCGTCGCCAACTTCCCCAGTGGGGTAGCCGCGACCATCAACATTCCCAACGACGCCACCAAGGGAGACGATCATGCTTAAGTGCGTCATCGCCGAAGACGAAGAGCTGCTTCGCAACGAGCTGTCGAAACTCATCTCCGAAGCCTGGCCCGAGCTGCGCATCGTCGCCGAGTGCGAAGACGGCGGCGCGGCGCTCGAAGCCATCGCCGAACAGCAGCCGGAAGTCGCCTTCCTCGACATCCGCATGCCCGGCCTGACCGGCCTGGAAGTCGCGGCCGCGGCCGCCGAAGCCAGTCCGAATACCCAGATCGTATTCGTGACCGCCTACGACCAGTACGCGATCGACGCCTTCGACAAAGGCGCAGTCGACTACCTGCTCAAGCCCATCGCGCCCGAACGCCTGGCCGCGACGGTGCAACGCCTGCAGACGCGCATCGCACAAGGCAATCCCGACGCCGATGCGCTTGCCGCGCTGGTCAAGCAATTGGGCGCACGCCTGCAGCCGGCAACGGCCGAGCCGCTGGTCTGGATCACCGCCAGCGCGGGCAAGGACACGCGATTGATCATGGTCGACGATGTGGCCTACTTCCAGGCCGACCACAAATACACCGTGGTGATGACCGCCGAAGGCGAGTCGCTGTTGCGCAAGCCGATCCGCGAGCTGCTGGAGGTGCTGGATCCGACCATCTTCAAGCAGATCCACCGCTCCACCATCGTCAACCTGAAGGCCATCGCCTCCATCGCGCGCGACGACACCGGCAAGGGCACGGTGAAACTGAAATCGCGACCGGAGACGCTTACGGTCAGCCAGCCGTTCATGACCCTGTTCCGCAATATGTGATGGCGAGGTACGCGTTTCACATCGCGCTACGATCGGCGGTCTAACCTGCGCTCCCCACTGGCTGGAGAACGGGGATGACGAAAATCGCCGAACGAGTGCATACCGACCAGGGAGAAATCGCCCTGATCGAATCGCGTATCGTCGAATTGAACGATGCGTCCGTCGTCGAGTTGAGTCTGTCCGATGGACGGAAACTGAAAGGGGTAGTGACGGTGCGTCCCAGCGTGCAGACGTTCCGCGATGGGGATGGCAACGAAGGGGTCAATGCGCTGCTGCGATTGGACGATCTGCATGATCCCGAAAGAACCCACCACATCTGGCTCGATCAGGTGACCGATATCTTTCCTCTTGGCAGCGATTAGCGCCGCGCTGCGACGGTCCTAATCAATCGGCGTGCAGGCGATCTCGCGCCGTTCGGCCGAACTGCGCATTCCAAATTCCAGCATCGACATGACTTGCAGCGCCTGCGCCGTGGTCACCGGAGGCGCGTTGCCCTGCAATATCGCATCGCGCAGCAGCGCGTAATAGCGCAGGTAGTCGCCCCGGACGCTTTCCACGACTTCGGCGCGCGCCTCCTCCTGAGTCCCCAGGCGCAGCGTTCCCGGTTGCGGATCTTTTCCCCAGGCTGCCTGTCCGGGCACTTGTCCGCTGCGCAAAGCCTCTTCCTGCGGATCCATTCCGTGTTTTATATAACTGCCGCGCGTGCCATGCACGGCGAACCGCGGGCCGTGCGCCGCGACCAGCGCGCCGGCGTGCAGCACCACGCGAAGCGTCGGATAACGCAGCAACACGTGGAAATAATCGGCCGTCTGCGCTCCGTCGCGCTGCAAGGCGATGTCGGCGCTGATCGCCTCGGGCATGCCGAACAGCTGCAAGGCCTGATCCAGCAGATGCGGACCCAGGTCGTACCACACGCCCGAACCGGGCTGGTCGCGTTCGCGCCAGCGGTCGGCCACGACCGGGCGATAACGATCGAAATGCGAATGGAATTCAGCCACTTCGCCCAGCGCGTTCTGCACGATCAGTTTCTGCACAGTGAGAAAGTCGGCGTCCCAACGCCGGTTCTGGAACACGCTGACGATGCGTTGCGCCCGAGCGGCGTGGGCGACGATCTGTCGCGCCTCCTCCAGGGTCACCGTGAAAGGCTTGTCCACCACCACGTGCTTGCCCTGAGCGAGCGCAGCCTCGGCGAGCGGTGCATGCGCGGTATTGGGTGCGGCGATGACGACCAGATCGATGTCCGGGTCGGCAAAAGCGACTTCGGCATCGCCGATCACGCGCACCTCCGCATGATCGGCGTGTACCTTGCCGGCGTCGCTGGAAACCACGCTGCGCAGGCGCAGCCCGGGCGTATGCGCGATCAGCGGCGCGTGGAATACCTTGCCGACGAAGCCGTAACCCACCAGCGCCACATTGAGGATCCGTTGCAACTGCCTGCTCCGATCGCACGGCGGTCGATACCGCCTGCCTAGTCTAATGCCCGTGGAAGGGCTGGGCCGTCATCGCCGATGCGGCGCTGCGAACGGGCATGCTGCGCACCATCACCTGTGCGGGAGGCGATTGCATGAAAGCTCTGTCGTCCCTCTTGCTGAAGACGCGGTTGAACGCCTTCGTCGCGATCTTGAAGATGGTCGCCGCGCTGACCGCGCGATTGTAGTGGCCAACGGCGGTCAGCGCTCTTGGCGCCTGACCGCGCTTGCGCGCTTGATTTGCGATTCGATGTGCATGCGCGCCAGGTCCAGGTAATGGGTGTGCGGTCCGCTGCCCGATCCCTGGACCTCTCCCAGATAGGCATCGCTGCTCCATACCCGGCCCAACCATTCGGCGCCCTCGTCCGACAAGGTCAGCGTGACGGTATAGCGCATGTCCTGGCCGTCATCGTCCAGGCAGTGGTAGACCAGGGGGAATTGGCCGGCGAAAGTCGCATCGCCGCAACGGCGTTCCAGGTGCAGGCGCGCTTCTTCGGCCAACTGCTCCTTCTCGCTCTCGTGGATCATCAGCATCTGCGAACGGACGAAGTCCGAGGCGCGGAAAAAGGGATCGATGCCGTCGGCGGGGTTGTAGCCCTGCGTGCGCAGCCATTCGATGAAGGCGGCCTCCAGCTCCATGGAACCGGCCTTGAGCTTGTTGCTCATCGTTGGATCCCCATTGCGATTCAAGCAATCCCTGCGTCGAGCTTAGCAGGGCTTACGGACGGACGGGGCGCCAGGGCCATGGCGGTCCGGGCGCAGAGGCGTATCCTGCGCTTGCCGCCGGCCTCAGTCCTGGGAGGGAACATGAACGTCGCTGCCCCGCGTCCGCTTGGTTTCTGGATCGTTTCGGTGCTCGCCCTGCTGTGGAACTTGGTGGGCATGGCCATCTTCTTCATGCAGATCAACATGCCCCCCGAGGCGCTGGCCGCAATGCCGGCAGAACAGCGCGCGCTGTACGAATCCACGCCTGTCTGGGTCAATGGCGCATTCGCGGTCGCGGTATTCGGCGGCGCGCTTGGCAGCGCGATGTTGTTGATGAGGAAGCGTCTTGCGCTGCCCCTGTTGGCCTTGTCGCTGCTCGGCGTAGTGGTGCAGATGGGCTATACCTATCTGATGACGCCGGCGTTCCGCGTTTACGGTGCGAGCGGCGCCATCCTGCCGGCGCTGTTGGTGCTGATCGCGCTGTTCCTGGTGTGGTTCGCACGCAGGTCCCTTGCCCGCGGCTGGATCAGCTGAGTTATTGCGGTCGCTTCGTGATCGCGAGGCGATCGGCCGCCGCAATCTTCCTGGTTCATGCGTCCATAGCGAGACAATCCAATGAGCAAACTTCTCCTCGGCACCGCATTGGCGATCCTCCTCGGCGCCTGCAACAAGCCTGCCGATACGCCTGCCTCCGAAGCGTCCACCCAGGAAGCATCGGCCACGCCGGCAAGCGATACGAACGCGCCGCCCGCGCAGGCACCGGAACCGGAAACAAGCGTCGCGTCCGCCGAAGTCGGCGACAAAGCTGTCGACGATGCCATCGATACGCTGCTGGGCGATCACGCCAGGTACCAGGAGGTGATCAACGCTTACCAGAAAGCCGTTGCCCAGCGCGACAAGGATGCGGTTGCCGCGCTGATCGACTATCCCTTCTTCGCCAGCATCGATGGAAAACGGACCTCGATCAAGAACGCAGCGGGCTTCGTGGAAAACTACGACAAGATCGTCACCCCGGCCATTGCGAGCGTGATCGAGGCGCAGAAATATTCCGAGCTGATGGTCAACGGCAAGGGTGTGATGTTCGGCAGCGGCGAGACCTGGATCAACGGCATCTGCAAGAAGGGCAGCGCCGATTGCAGCGAGTTCGAGGTCAAGGTGGTGGCCATCCAGCCGGGCGGTTCCGGCTGACGGGTATCGGATCCGCCAGCCGGTTATGCGTCGGTTGGCCCACGAACGTTTACGATCCGCGCATGTTTTCGCCCCGCACCCTGCTGGCCGCCTTGCTGATCGGCCTTTTCGCGCTGGTTCCACCGTCTGTGGAAGCGCGCACGGTGTACCGCTGCGTGCGCAACGGCACGGTCAGCCTGTCGACCGCGCCGGAGCCGGGTTCCAAGTGCGAAGCCAAGCAGGTCGAGGACGATACGGCCAAGGTCCCCAACCTGTGGGGGTCGATGGGCGTGTTCAGCGGTACGCTGTACCAGCGCGAGCAAGAGGGGCAGCTGGTCTACGGCACCCGCAAACTGCCGGGTGCCACCGTCTACCTGAAGTTCACCGTGGAAACGCCGCCCGGCGAACCCGCGCATCCCGGCCTGGGCAAGGTGGGCAAGCCGCGCCTGGACATGTACGCCAAACAGTTCAAAGCCGCCTCGAAATCCACGGGCGTGGAGGATGCGTGGTTGCGTTCCATCGCCCATGCCGAAAGCGGCTTCGATGCGAACGCGCTTTCGCCCAAGGGCGCGCAGGGCGTGATGCAGCTGATGCCGGAAGTGTCGAAGCAATACGGTGTGGTGGATCCCTACTCCTCGGTGCAATCGATCAATGCCGGCGCCAAGCATCTGAAGGGGCTGCTGAAGCGCTACAAGAACGATCTGACCCTGGTCGCGGCCGCCTACAACGCGGGCATCGGTGCGGTCACGCGCTACAAAGGCGTGCCGCCGTACGCGGAAACCCAGGCCTATGTGGAGAAGGTGCAAGCGCTGCACCAGCGCTACCTGCAGGCGCTGGGTCCTGCGCAGCTGAAGCCGGCCGATGCGACCCAGCAAAAGCTCAAGTCCTCGCCGTAGGAATGCCGTAGGAGCGACGTGAGTCGCGATGCTCTGAGAGCATCCGATCTTCGCGACTCGCGTCGCTCCTACGACACTGATCTCAGCCCACCGGGCTGAGTTTCAGCAATCTTCCGCCCGAGCCTTCCTTTTCATCCTCTAATAGCCACAGGTTTCCATCCGGGCCTTGTTCGACTTCGCGAATGCGCTGCCCCATGTCGTAACGCGCCGCCTCGCGCGCCCGGGTTCCCTCGAACTCGATGCGCACCAGCGACTTGGACGAAAGCCCGCCGATGAAGGCATCGCCGTTCCAGTCCGGGAATGCCTTGCCGGAATAGATCAGCAGGCCGGCGGGAGAGATCACCGGATTCCAACTGACCTTCGGCGCTTCGAATTCCGGGCGGGTCGGATGATCGGGAATGTCGCGGCCATCGTAGTGGTCGCCATTGGAGACGATGGGATAGCCGTAGTTCCTGCCGCGTTCGATCAGGTTCAACTCGTCGCCACCCTTCGGCCCCATCTCCTGTTCCCACAGGCGCCCCTGCGAATCGAAAGCGATGCCCAGCGCATTGCGATGACCCAGCGACCACACCTGCGCGGCGACGCCGCCCTGCTTGGCGAAGGGGTTGTCGGCCGGCACGCTGCCGTCGTCGTTGAGGCGGATGATCTTGCCCAGGTTGGATTTCATGTCCTGCGCCGGGGTGAATTTCTGGCGCTCGCTCGAGGTGATCCACAACTTGCCGTCGGGACCGAAAGCGATGCGATGACCGTAATGCCCGTTGCCGGAAACCTTCGGCACCTGACGCCAGATCACCGACAGATCGGACAGCGCACCGCCGCCTTTTTCGTCCAGGATCAGCTTGGCGCGAGCCACCGCGCCGCCGCGCGTGTCGTCTTCGCCGGCCTCGGCATAGCTGAGATACACCCAGCCGTTGCTGGCGAATTGCGGATGCAGCACGACATCGCCGAAGCCGCCCTGACCCCCGTAGGCCACCGCCGGGACTCCGCTGATATCGCCGACCTTGTTTCCGGCAGGCGTCGCGCCCAAGGCGACCAGTTTCAACGCGCCTTTCTTCTCGCTGACCAGCAGCCGTCCGTCGGGCAGGAAAGTCATCGCCCACGGCTCCTTGAACTGGCCCATCGGGGTGGACTGGAACGGCAGTCGTGTCTTTTCCTGGGCGGCGCAGCCGGTCGCAAAGAGGGCGAGCATCGCAGTCGCGCAGGCGGCGGTAAGCAGGTTGCGGGGCATGGGAATTCTCCGAAAAGGTTGAGGGGGTTATGGCACGAGTGCCGTAAAGGCCACGTTTTGCCTTCCTGTCCCAGGACGCAACGAATGACCTCTGGCACCTAGATTGCGGGTACGCAGGGCATATTCTGGATCGAGCCAACGCGAGACCTTGCCATGCCCGCCGCCGTCCTCCCAGCCCTGACTCCCTATCTCGCCACCGCCGGCATCGGCTGGCTCTATTACCGCCGCATCCGGCGCAGTTTCGGTCGCCAGCGTTGGCAGCCGAAGCGCACCCTCGCCCGTTTGCTGCTGGTGTCGCTGGTGGCGGTCAGTCTGATAGGCGCAGCGGTGTTCCTGCCGCACGTGGGCGTAAGCATCGGCATCGGCTCGGTATTGGGGGGCGTACTGGGCGTATTCGCGCTGAAGTACACCCATGCCCAAGTGACCGACGGACAACGTTTCTACACGCCCAACCCCTGGATCGGCGGCGGACTCAGCCTACTGTTGCTCGGGCGCCTGGCCTGGCGTTGGAGTCAGGGCGCCCTGGCTGGCGGCTCCGCCCAGGCCGCGCAACAGGCTAATCCGCTGACCCTAGGCATCGCGGCAACGCTGATCGCCTATTCGCTGGTCTACACCAGCGGATTGTTGCTGCGCATGCGCCAACTGGCACCGGCGCAGACCCCGAGCGACTAGGCCCGTATCGCTATCGATACTACGTCGCTCGCCGAGCCTGAGAGCGAGCGGATTCCGGCAGGCTACAGCTCAGGTCAACGCGGTGGTGCCCTCGTAGGGCAATCGCGTCGCCCCAAGTCTGAGTAGGGCCGCTTCGGCTGCAGGCAGTTGCGGATCCTCGGCGTCGAGCACCACCAGGATGCGGCCGGCCTTTATTTCTCCCTCGAACTTGCGCCTGACCGGATCGTCCACCGTCGATCCCAACAACGCCGATACCCAGGTGCCGACCGCTGCGCCGCCTACGGTCAGCAATGCCGCACCGGCCAGCGTTACTCCCAGCGGCGGGAATGCGATGGCAACCAGCCCGGCCACTAGGCCGACGGCGCCTCCGGTGGCCGCGCCGCGCAAAGCGGCCGGCATGAAATCCGTGGCCGCATCCTTGTGCCGGTCCTGGATCGAGTCCAGTTCTATGTCGGCGCGCGCGATCAGGGATAGGTTGTCGTCGGTAAGGCCGGCCTCGCGCGCAACATTGAGGGCATCCTGGGCGGCAGCCAGGTCGGGGACGCTGAATACATGGCGGGTCTTCATGACTATGGCCTCCGTCTTGAAACCATACCCATTACCTCCCCAACCGGGTTAGCCATGCGTGACGGATAAAGCACGGCCGAAGGTGGGAAACTGTTGCCTTCAGCGGCAGGTCCACGGACAACCATGCTTCCCTTCGAATCCATCCTGTGCCCCTACTGCGGGGAGCCGATCGATCTGTTCATCGATGACTCGGTCGACCATCAGCAATATGTCGAGGACTGCCAGGTCTGCTGCCGTCCGATCAATGTGTTGGTGACGACGGGCGACGAGGGTGAGGTGAACGTAGTAGCGCGCGCGGAAAACGACGTGTGACCCTTTCGAAACCGACGATCACCTTTCCTCTGGATTTCTGCGTGCACAACGTCATCGCCAATACTCCGTCAAATCCGGTGCGCCTTCCATGAACTTGCCGCTGCATCTCGGGTTCCTGGGCGCGATAGAAGCCGGCTTGATCGCTCTGCTGGTCGGAATACTTTCGTATGGCCTGTGGAGTTGGCTGATGCGGCGAGCGGGCGCAAGCGTCGGTCACGCGATCGGCTGGGCCTGCGTGACCGCAGCGGTGGTGGCCGGAGGCATCGACGCGTGGAATCTCTTTTATCTGGGCATCGTGAAGCTGGAGTCGCCTCTCTATGCGCGTCTGGCCTTGCAGGGAATCCACGATGCTGAATCGCTGGGCGCACGGGTGGTATGCGAAGCGGCGGGCGCGCTGGCCGGTGTTGCGCTCGGTTGGCAATTGTTCAGCGGCGGATTTCGTGAAAATAACGTTCCCAAAAGCGACGAAAATCCCGATAAGCCCGATTGATAGAACGATTTCATCACAAACGAAACGCTGGGCTTACTAGCCGTTCACGACTCGCTAACGAAGTGGGTAACCGCTTCAGTCGGCCTTGTGGTTAACGCAGTGTGCAGCGGCGAATTTGCCTGCCTGTTTGATTCAGCAGCGTTTGTGCATGGTGTGGTCGTGCGACGAATAGCACCCACACCTACGGAGTAACGACGATGAAGAACACCAAATCCACGCTTGGTCTGATCGCCCTGTCCGCCGCTCTGGCGATGCCGATGGCCTATGCGCAATCGCAGACCGAAGAAGCCGCGCAGCCGCAGGCCGAGCAGCCGACTCCCACCGAATCCGCAACCCCGACCGACAGCGCGCAGGGCGCGGCCACGCAGCCGACCGAGCAGGCCACTGGGGCTGCCTCGAGCGGCGGCAAGCAGGGCTGGAACGATGTGGACACCGATAAGGACGGCGCCATCAGCAAGAGCGAAGCTTCTTCCAACGCCGGTCTTTCCCAGATCTTCGACAAGGCCGATGCCGACACCGACGGCAAACTGACCCCCGACGAGTACAAGGCGTTCGTGAGCAAGAATTACGGCGAGCCCGAATCGAAGAAATAAGCAACACACAACCGTAAAACAGAGGTTGGCTGCAAAACCGGCACTTGCGTGTCGGCATCGGTGGAAGGGGGCGGCGCAAGCCGCCCCTTTTCCTTTTTTTGGACGTCGAAACTTCAACACAACGAGACAAACACACGACAAGACACTCGAGAGGAGAAAGCTAATGAAAATGCAAGACTTCACAGAACCACGTGAGAACTCGCCAGTGCGCATGGCGCTGGTGTTGGTCGCGGCGTTGTCCGCCTCTGTTCTGATCTCCGGCTGCAACAAGCCGGCCGAAGAACAGGCGCCGCCCGCCGCGGAAGCCACGCCGCCGGCCGAGGCGCCGCCACCGGCTGAAACCCCCCCAGCCACCGATCCGGCCGCACCGGCCCCCACGGATTCGACCACTCCGCCGCCGACCGATCCGGCTACGCCGCCGTCGGAACCGGCGACAGCGCCGACTCCGAGCGATAGCGATTCCCCTCCGAAAAACTGACCGGAGATATTTCGGTTCCGAGAGGACGGAACGAACTTGCTCCGGACAACAGCGAAGGGCGGCTCAGGCCGCCCTTCGCGTGTGGCCGTCGCTGTTATCCTGACGCGGTGCGTTACAGGAGGCGGCGAATGGCGGGTGGGATCAGTTGGGTCGGGTTCGACGGCGACGACACTCTGTGGAAGAGCGAGGACTACTATCGTGCCGCGGAATTGGCCTTCGAGGAAATCATCGGCCAGTACATCGACCTGACCGATGCGCGCACCCTGCAGCACCTGCTGGAAGTGGAGCGCCGCAACCTGCGCATATTCGGCTACGGCGCCAAGGGCATGACCTTGTCGATGATCGAGTCGGCCGTACAGCTGACCGGAGAGCGCATAAGCGCACGCGACATTCACCGCGTGATCGAAATCGGCCGCAGCACACTGCAGCACCCGGTGGTCCTGATCGATGGCATCCGGGAGGCGGTGGACACTATCGCCGCGCGGTACGAGATCGTGTTGATCACCAAAGGGGACCTGTTCCACCAGGAATCCAAGATCGAACAGTCCGGACTGGCCGATGTGTTCCATCGTATCGAGGTGGTGTCCGAAAAAGACACGAAGACCTACGCACGCGTGCTCCGCGAGCTGGATGTGCCCGCTGCCCAGTTCGCGATGATCGGAAACTCCTTGCGTTCGGATATCGAACCGGTGGTCGCGCTGGGAGGGTGGGGCATCTATATGCCGTACCACATCACTTGGGCGCATGAGGCCGAGCATGCGATTGAGGAAGGAGAGCCGCGCATGCTGCAGGTCGGAACCGCCGGTGATCTTCCCGATGCGCTTTCGCGGCTGTCCGTCGCGGCAACCAAGCCATGACCTATCCGGTCCTCCGCCTGCTGATCGTCGCGTTGTTGCTGGGCATGGCCGTGCGGGTTTTCGCACAGCCTGTCGAAGAGCCCGCCTACCAGCCGCGCAGCGGCGACGCGTGGGTAGACCGGCAGCTTACGGATATCAACCGCTACGCCGCACGCTATCCGCGCAGCTTCGCCGATGAAGTGGCGCGTTACTATTCGGTACCGCGCGACTATGTGGAAGCCATGCAGCAACAGCCCACCTGGGAGCCAGGCGACATCTTCATGGCCTGCGCGCTGGCTCAGCGGATCGCGCAACCTTGCCGGGCCGTGGTGCGCGAGTGGTCCCGCGATCATGCCGACGGTTGGGCGGGCGTTGCCACGCGCCTGCAGGCCAAACCCGGCACTGCGCCCTACCGCGAACTGAGCAAGGACATCGAGCAAACCTACGCGCGCTGGGCACGGCCGCTAGCGAAGTAACGGCGCGCCGTGGTCGATTACTGGGCGCCTTTCTTGCGGTAGGTGATCAGCAGGACCAGGTCTTCGTCGCCGGTTTGGCGGATGGTGTGGGTACTGCCGGGACGGGTCAGCATGGCGTTGCCGGGACCGACCGGGTGTTCCTTGCCGTCCAATGTATAGACGCCGGTTCCGCTGACTACGTAATAGATCTCGTCATGGTCGTGCTGGTGCAGGCCGATACCGGCACCTCGCTGCAAGGCGCGCTTGCGGAACTCGAACGACATGCCCGGCGCGTCCTTGAAGAACGGATACGCCGTGGTTTCGCCCGCGCCGCCGTGGGGCCCGGGTTGCGTCACTGCTATGTCGCGTTCGTGCGCAACGAGGGAGGGATGCGGCTGCGAGGACCGATCGATGAGCGCGGTCGGGCGCGCTCCGCAATCTGTATCGCGAACCAGGTGCTGCTTCAGCGCGGGATCCAGTTTTTCCCAGCCTCCAACCACCAGGCAGGCCACGGCGAAAGCGCCACGGCGCTGGAAGTGGGTGTCGTCGGCTTGGCCCTGTTCGGGCACGTGCATGTAGAAGGCCTTGGACGGTTCATCGCCCAACGCACGCAGCCAGTCCATGCTGGTCGCGCCCAGGTCGATCAGGCCGACTTGCTCGCGCTTGGCCAGATCGCGCACCGCTTGCGAATAGGCTCCGTGCGTATCGAGCAGTTGGCCGTGATCGAACTTGCGCCGCGCCACCGGCGTGATCAGGATCGGCGTGGCGCCGCGTTCGCGGGCCAGCGCCACATAGCGCATCAGCCATTGCGGATAGGCCTGCAACGGCTCGTTGTAGCGCGCGGGATCCTCGATCTTCTCGTCGTTGTGGCCGAACTGGATCAGCAGTACGTCGCCCTTGCGCAGATCCTTGGCGATGCCGTCGAACCAGCCCTGATCGATGAAGCTGCGTGCGCTGCGCCCGCTCTGCGCGTGGTTGCGCACTTTCCATGTGTCGGCGTCGAGGTAAGTCTGCAGCACCTGGCCCCAGCCAGTGCGCGGCGCGCGTTCCGGGCCGTATTCGCTGGCGGTGGAATCGCCGGCGATGAAGACTTGGCGGACTGGCGAGCCTGCAGCAGCGGGAATTGCCACTGCCATGAAGACCAGAAATAACATCCACCTCAACATATCGATTCGCCTCTAGATTTGAATCAGGAGATGAGTCAGGTGTGGGAGCGGCCTCTGGCCGCGAGCTTTCGGACTTTCTGTTGGAAGAGCTCGCGGCCGGAGGCCGCTCCCACCCATTCGTTATCGTTAGCGCGCCAGCCAGCCGCCATCGACCGGGATCACCGCGCCGTTGACGTAGTCCGAAGCGCGCGAGGCCAGGAACACGGCGGTGCCGCCCAGATCGGCCGGTTCGCCCCAGCGGCTGGCCGGAATGCGCTCCAGGATGGCCTTGTTGCGATCGGCGTCGGCGCGCAGCTGCGCGGTGTTGTCGGTGGCCATGTAGCCGGGCGCGATGGCGTTGATGTTGATGCCCTTGGCGGCCCATTCGTTGGCCAGCAGGCGGGTGATGCCAGCGATGCCGGACTTGCTGGCGGTGTAGGACGGCACGCGTATGCCGCCCTGGAACGACAGCATGGAGGCGATGTTGATGATCTTGCCGCTGCCTTGGGCGATGAAATGCCTGCCCGCCGCCTGCGACATGAAGAACGCGCCCTTGATGTTGACGTTCATCACGTCGTCCCAATCCTTCTCGCTGAACTCCACCGCATCGGCGCGGCGAATCAGGCCGGCGTTGTTGACCAGGATGTCCAGTCCGCCCAGGCCGGTCACGGTTTCGGCGACGATGCGTTCGACCGGCTCGATGCTGCTGAGGTTGGCTTCGATGTTGAGGAAGCGACGTCCCAGCGCCTTCACTTTTTCCTCGGTCTCGGTAGCGGCCACGATGCCGGCGCCGGCGATGTCGGCGCCCGCTTCGGCAAGCGCCAATGCGATGCCTTGGCCAAGACCGGTGTTGGCGCCAGTGACCAGCGCGACCTTGCCTTCCAGACTGAATGGATTGCTTGCCATGTGTTTCCCCTCGGTTGAATGGTGGTTGCTGGTCTAGGAGTTGCTGGTCTAGGAGCTGCTGATCTAGGAGTTGCTGATCTAGGAGTTGCTGGTCTAGGAATGGCGAGCGGACGAATCCGCTCGCGTCGGTGCGGCTACTTGAGCTGACAGATGTCGAGCACGTTCATGTCGGTGTAGTCCAGGTTTTCGCCGCCCATCGCCCAGATGAAGCAATAGTTGCTGGTACCCGAGCCCATGTGGATCGACCAGGGCGGCGACACCACCGCTTCGCCGTCGGCGACCACGATGTGGCGCTGCGCATCGGGTTCGCCCATGAAGTGGTAGATGCGGTCGTTGTCGCCCAGGTCGAAGTAGAAATAGACCTCGCTGCGGCGGTCGTGCAAGTGCGGGGGCATGGTGTTCCAGACGCTGCCGGTCTTGAGCACGGTCAGGCCCAGCAGCAGCTGCGAAGACTGGCAGGTGGCCGGCACGATGTACTGGTAGATGGTGCGTTCGTTGCTGGTTTCCAGCGAGCCGCGCTCCAGCGAGACCGCGTTGGCGATGGCCAGCGGCTTGGTTTCGAAACGCGCATGCGCCGGCGTCGAGGTCAGGTAATAGCGGGCCGGGTTGGCCGCATCGTCGGAGGCGAAGGAGACATCGGCGCTGCCCATGGCCACATACAAGCCGTCCTTCGGTCCCAGCGTATAGACCGTGCCGTCCACGGTGACCTTGCCGGTACCCGCGCCGACGTTGATCACGCCCAGCTCGCGGCGCTCCAGGAACGGCTTGCCCGCGGCCGAGGCCGGTTCGGTCTGGCGCGGCAGTTCGACTGCTTTGGAAACGGGCGCGGCGCCGCCGATCACGAAGCGCTCGTTGTGCGAGTAGTTGAGCTGCACCGTATCGGCCACGAACAGGCCGCTGATCAGGTAACGGTCGCGCAGCTGGTCGTTGCTGGCGCCGTCCATCATGTCGGGGTGGGTGGCGTGGTAGGTCTTGCAGTACATGGTCGGCTCCGTGCGGGAAGCGGCGGCAGAGGAAGCGCGCCGGGAGGGGAAAGCTGGATTCTAGAGCGTTTGGTAACCGGTGTCATTGCGCGCCGCACGATGGGTGGTCGGCGGGCGCAGGGCTCAGTTCTCGGGGGGTTGGCAGGAGTCGCGGATCACCAGATGCGGGCGCACGCTGGCCGAGGACAACGTGGCCATGGCATCCGGCTGCACCAGCATGGACGCGGCCAGGCGCCCGGTATCGCGAGTGGGGCGACGTACGGAAGTCAGCGAAGGCCACAGACGCGAGGCCAGCGGACTGTCGTCGAAACCCACTACCGACAGCTGCTGCGGGATGCTGATGCCCGAGCGCATGGCGACCTTGTACACGCCGGCGGCCATCTCGTCGTTGCCGGTGAAGATGGCGGTGGGGCGTTGCTTGCCGGCCAGCAGTTTTTCGGCCGCGGACACGCCCGATTCGAAGGTGTAGCCGGCTTCCACGATCCGCGCCTTCGGCAGCTCCAAGCCGTAGCGGCCGAGTCCTTCGACGAAACCGGCGGTGCGTTCCAGCGCCGAACGGTAGTTGTTGGGGCCGGTGATCAGCGCAATGTCGCGATGGCCGAGCATGTACAGATAATCGGCCGCTTCGGCGGCGCCGTCGCGGTCGTGGGTGACCACCATGCGCGACATATCGTCCATCGCCACCGGCGCGATGCGCACGTAGCGGCAGCCGATTTCCAGCAGCATATCGGCCAGGGCCTGATCTTCGGAGACGCGCGGCACCAGCATGACGCCGTGCAGTTTCTGCTGCTGGGCGAAGCGGCGCACGCCGTCGATGTAGTTGGGGCTGCGGCTGTCGCAGGGATGCACCACCAGTTCGAACCCCGAATCGCGGATCGCGTCCAGCGCGCCGTACTGCATGTTGACGATGTACTGCGCGGTCGGATTGTCGTAGACCATGCCGATCAGGAACGATTTGCGGAACGCGAGTCCGCGCGCCATCGGGTCGGGCGAATAGCCCACCTCGCGCATCAGCGCTTCCACCTTCTCGCGCGTGTCCTTACGCACCAATGGCGAGTGGTTGATGATGC
Source organism: Pseudoxanthomonas sacheonensis (assembly GCF_031455975.1). Taxonomy (GTDB): domain Bacteria; phylum Pseudomonadota; class Gammaproteobacteria; order Xanthomonadales; family Xanthomonadaceae; genus Pseudoxanthomonas_A; species Pseudoxanthomonas_A sacheonensis_A. Next base: position 171,314 of record NZ_JAVDTT010000004.1, read on the forward strand.
GCGATACGGTTTTCTTCGAAACTCCGGACAGCCGCGCGATGTCGTTGATCGTCGACGCCTTGCCGGATACGGTGGGTTTGGCGGGCGTTTCGGGCTTCTTGCGCGCGGGCATGGACGTCGCTGTCTGGAGGAAAGGATCGGCTTGGATTCTACCCGCGCGCCGTCAGTCCAGCGCACGGTAGCGGAAATGGCGGAATTTCACTGCGCCGTTGCCCGCCGCGTACAGCGACGGTTTCAGGGCCAGGAAGCCGCCGGCGACGTTGTGGTGGTAGCCGGAAACTTCCATCTGCACCGGGTACTTGGTCCAGGCGACGCCGTCGGTACTGCTGTGAATGGTGACCACGTGGCGGTTGTTGGTGACCCGCAGCCATAGCCGGCCGCCTTTGGCGCTGGCGGCGAGCGTCGCCGGGCGTTCGGTCCCATAGCGGTGCATGATGAACTTCTCGCCATTGCTGCCCACGCCCACATACAGCTTGTCGTTGTAGAACAGCAGGGCGCCGCCCTGCGCGCCGGGCTCGATCTCCATTTCGACTTCGAACTGGTAGGCCAGATCGCCAGCGATGAAGCCCAGCGGTGAACTGTCGCGCGGAGAGGTTCCCTTTCCACGGATCGTCATGGCGCCGTCGCCAAAACCCAGGCGCGCGTATTCGTCGGCCGCCGGCTTGAAGAAGGCCCACTGCGGACCGAGCTTGCCGCTGGAGAAGTCGTCCGACAGCGGCATGCCGTGCGGCCCCAACGCGGTACCCGCGGGCTTGCGGATCGGCCGGCTCAGGTCTCCGCCCTTGGCCACGAACCAGCCGTCGTCGGTCCATTCGATGGGTTCCAGCAACGCCTGCCTGCCCAGTGTCCAGAAGCCGTGTTCGTAGCCGTGGTAGATCATCCACCATTGGCCCGCGACATCCTCCACCAGGGTGGCGTGACCGCGCGACCACCAGTACTCGTCCCTGGATTCGGTGCGCACGACCGGATTGTTGGGTGCGTTCTGCCAGGGGCCATGGATCGAGCGCGAGCGCGCGACGATGACCATGTGTCCGGTCGGCGGACCTGCGGTGCCCCCGACCGCGGTGATCATGTAGTACCAGCCGTTGTGGCGGGTGATCTTGGGGCCTTCCTGGGCGTAGCCCTCCACGTCCCATGTTTCGGGGTACTTCCAGCCGTCGTAGACGTGCTTGATCTCGCCGACGGTGCTCAGGCCATCGTCGGCCAAGCGCACATAGTCGCCGCCGCTGAGGAACAGGTAGCGCTTGCCGTCTTCGCCCACGGCGTGGCCGGGATCGATGTGGCCGGGCAGGCCGATATCGATGGGTTCGCTCCAGGGCCCGTGGATGTCGTCGGCCCAGACCACGAAGTTGCTGCGCGTGCTGCCTTCGGTGCCGCCGCGGCGCGCGGGGAAATAGAGGTAGTAGCGCCCCTTGTGCTTGACCAGGTCGGGCGCCCAGATCGATCCGACATTGGTCTTGATGCCATGCCCGATCGGCTGCCAGTTGACCAGGTCGCGCGAATGCCAGATCGGCAGGCCGGGATAGGCTTCGAAGGAGGACAGCGTCAGGTAATAGTCCTCGCCATCGCGCAGCACCGACGGGTCCGGGTGGTCGCCGGACAGCACCGGATTGAGGAAGCTGCCGTTGCCCAGGTCGGGCTGGCGCTGGTTTTCGATGCCGCGCTTCCATTGCGGCTCGTTCGTCTCGGATGCCATCGCGAGCGGGGCGAGCAACAGCAGCGTGGCCAGCATCGCTCGCAGTCTCGGCGGACTCATGACTTCAGCACCGACGGCAGCCACAACGACAGCTCCGGGACGAACGCGACCACCAGCAACACAGCCAGCGCCGACAGCCAGAATGGCCAGATGGTGCGCAGGCATTCGCCGATGCTGATCTTGCCGATGGCCGTGCCGACGAACAATACCGATCCCAGCGGTGGCGTGATCAGGCTGATGCCGCCCTTCAGGATCAGGATCACGCCGAAATGGATGGGATCGATGCCGATGGCCTTGGCCAGCGGCAGGAAGATCGGCGTGCAGATGATGATCATCGGCGCCAGATCCATGAAGGTGCCCAATACCAGCAGGATCAGGATCATCAGCAGCAGCATCAGGTTCTTGTCGGTGGTCAGGCCGGTGAGCAATTCGACCGCCGCGGTCGGCACTTGCAGGTAGGCCAGCAGCCAGCCGAACGTGGCGGCCGAGGCGATCACCAGCAGGATCATGCCGGTGGTGCGCGCGGCATGGCCCATGGTGCCGACGAAATCCTGCCAGGTCAGGTTGCGGTAGATCACCGCGGTAACGAACAGCGCGTAGACCACCGCGATCGCCGCGCTTTCCACCGCGGTGAAGATGCCGGCCTTGATGCCGACGAAAATCAGCGCCACCAGCAACAGGCCCGGTAGCGCGGAGACGAAGCGGCGCAACACCACACCGAAGCCCGGGAAGAGTTCCACCGCATAACCGCGGCGCTTGGCGATGACGTAGGTGGCGCCCATCAGCGTGAGCGTCATCAGCAACGCGGGGAAGATGCCCGCCGCGAACAGATCGGCGATGGAAATGCTGCCACCGGCCGAGGCCGAGTACAGGATCAGGTTGTGCGAGGGCGGCACCAGCAAGGCCACCAACGCCGCGGTCATGGTCACGTTGACCGCGAAATCGCGGTCGAAGCCGCGCTTCACCATCTGCGGAATCATGGCGCCGCCTACCGCCGACACGTCGGCGATGGCGGAGCCGGAAACCCCGCCGAAGAACAGCGACGACAACACGCTGACCTGTCCCAGTCCGCCGCGTACATGTCCGACCAAAGAAGAGGCCAGTCCTATCAAGCGCTCGGATATTCCGCCGCGCAGCATGATCTCGCCGGCGAATATGAAGAGCGGTATCGCCAGCAGCGACGCGGACGCCGCACCGGTGGCGGTCTGCTGCGCCACCACGATCGCCGGCAGTCCCAGGTAGATCAGCGTGGACAGGGAGGCGGTGAACAGGGAGAACGCCACCGGCACGCCCATGATCAGCAAGCCGAGGAATACGAAAAAGAGAATCGCGATAGCCATTATTCGCTCCGCTCCGCGGCGGCGTTGCCGGCGAACAGATGGTTGAGGGAGAACACCGCGATCAAAGCGCCGCCCAGGCACAGCGGCAGGTAGAACGTCCCTTCGGGAATGCGTGCGCCCGCCATCGGGACTTCCCAGCTATCGGCGGCCAGGAGGGCCCCCCACCAGGCCAGCAGCGCGCCGACGGCCGCGACCACCAGGCGGCTGAAACCGTGCATCACCCGCGCCACGCGCGGCGGCGCCGCATCGCGGGCGATGAAGAAGCCGAAGTGCGATTCGGCGCGTACGCCGACCGCGGCGCCGAACATCATCGCCGTGTTGAGCAGCAGCAATGCCACCGGTTCGGTCCAGTCCGGAGAGGCGTTGAGCACGTAGCGCGCGAATACCTGCCATGCCTGTACCGCGGCCATGCTGACCAGCGCGATCCCGGCTATCCAGGTGGTGATGCGCGCCAGCTTGTCCAGCCAGCCCGAAGAAATATTTTCTGTGTCGCTCATCGGCTCTCCCGGCGATGTAGGCGCTGCTTCGGTCGATAGTGTTTCAGAAGGATTTGCATGCGATCACGCCGTGGCGCGCACGTATTCGTAGAGACGCGCCAACTCCGGTTCGCGCAGGTATTCGCGGGTGATGCCGGCGGTGGCGGCGCGCATGGACTCGCGGTCCACGGCGTTCACTTTCACCCCGCCGGCGACGATCGCCTCGCGCGCCTTGTTCTCGGAGCTATCCCACAGGCCTCGCGCGTAAGGCACCGAAGCCGACGCCGCCTCGCGGATCAGCTCGCGATCTTTCGGCGCCAGCCGCTCGTAGGCGGTGCGCGACATCAACAGCACATCGGGCGTGAAGGTGTGCTGGGACTCGGACCAGTAATGCGCCGCCTCGAACTGACGGCTCGAATGGAAGCTCTTGATGTTGTTCTCGGCGCCGTCGATCAGGTGCGTCTGCAGCGCGGAAAAAACTTCGCCGTACGGCAGCGGGGTGGCATTGGCGCCCAGCGCATGGATAAGACGGACGAATATCTCGGACACCGGTACGCGCAGCTTGAGGCCGCGCAGGTCATCGGGCGTATGGATCGGCCGTTTGGTGTTGTAGATGCTGCGCGAGCCGGAATCGTAGAAGGCCAATCCGACCAGATCGCGACGTTCGAAACTGCCCAGCAGCGATTTGCCCAGCTCGCCGTCCAGCGTGCGCCGCAGATGCGGCGTGGAATCGATCAGGAACGGCAACGACAGGATCCGAGTGGCAGGCACGGAATCGTTCATCGTGGCCAGATAGACGCGGGCCAAGGCCAGGGCGTTGAAGCGCACCAGGTCGACGGTGACCGTTTCCCGACCCAACTGGCCGGAGTGATAAACCATCGTGTTCAAACGCCCATCGGTGCGTTCGCTCAGATAACGGCCGATCCAGCGCACCGCTTCCACGGTCGGATAGCCATCCACGTGGACGTCCGCCGCGCGCAGCACCTGTTGCGATGCGGTGGCGGCGGTCGTCGGCTTGCAGCCTGCGGTCAATGCGGTAACGCCGACGCCAACGCCGGCGGCAAGGAATTTGCGACGGTCTATCATGGATGTTCGTTCCCTGCATCGTTCGCATCGACCGGCCTGGCGGCCCGTGCGCGGCAGGTGATGTCGCCGAAACCGCTGAAGCTGATGCGCGCCGACTGGCCCACGGCGATGTCGTGGATGCCGGTCGCGTTGCCGGTGGCGATCAGGTCGCCGGCCTTCAAAGGACGGCCGCGCTTGGCCGAACGCGACAACGCGAACGCGAACGCCGTCCGCAATCCGCCGGGCAGGGTGGTCGCGCCGCCGCTTCCCACCAGCCGCTCTTCGATGAAGGTATGGCAGGTGAGTTCGGTTTCGGGTATCGCCAGCCAGCCAGGAATCTCCGGCCCCAGGATCAAACCGTTGTTGTTGCCGAAATCGGAGACGACCACGCGGGGGCCCAATAGGTTGATGGTCGCCAGCGGACTGCTGGCGATCTCGACGCCAATATGCAGTGTCGCCGGCACGCCAGCGGCCTCCTTGGTCGTCCAGTCGGTTTTGCCGATGGGCGCATCGGCCTGAAGGCGCAGTACGTACTCGGCTTCGACCGCGGCGAATCCGCCGGAAAACACGGGAAATGCCACATTGCCACCGGTGGCATCCAGCAACCCGGCGGAGAAGATGGGACCCAGCAGACGGTCGTCGCCGGAGCTGTCGCGTCGTTCGGCGGCGATGAAGCCGACCTTCCAGCCCACCACCCGGTCCGGCCAACGGGCGATGGCGAGGTCTTGCACTCGGTAGGCCTCGACCAGGTCGGCAGGAATACTGCCGGGAAAGTCTGGTAAAGAGGCTCCTCGCCCACGCGCTTCGACGAAGCGGTCGGCGATCCTTGCCAGATCCGGGGATCCGGGTGTCGTTTCCTGAATGCTGTCGCCGGTACTCAAGCGGCCTCTCCCAATGGAATGGTGTTGTTTTTGTTGCACTGCCGATGGACAGCGGATCGATGGCTTGTATATGGTAAACCGGTGTCATTTACAATACGCAGTGCCGCAAAGCCGAACGGCCGAGGGCAATAATCCACTCCTGGGAGGGAGCCGAATGAAATCCACCCGCGCCATGCGCATGGCCCTGTGCCGCCCCTTTGCCGTCGCCGCGATCGCCGCCGCGTTGCTCATGCCGCCGGTGGGCGCCAGTGCGGCGCCAGCCGACGCAGCGTTGGCCTTCCCCGGTGCCCAGGGCTGGGCGGCGCACGCCACTGGCGGCCGCGGCGGCAAGATCCTCCGTGTGACCACGCTGGCGGCAAGCGGTCCCGGCTCGTTCGCCGAAGCGGTCAATAGCGAAGGGCCGCGCATCGTGGTGTTCGAAGTGGCGGGCGTCATCGACTTGGGCGCGAAAACCTTGCGCATCGTCGAACCGGACCTGACCATCGCCGGCCAGACCGCGCCTTCGCCCGGCATCACTCTGATCCGCGGCGGCATCGACATCGCCGCCAGCAACATCATCGTGCGCCATATCCGCGTGCGCCCCGGTTCCACCGGCGCGGCGCGCATGGCCGGCCTCGATTTCGACGCCATTTCCACGGTGGGCGCGCACGACGTGATCGTCGATCACTGCACCCTGACCTGGGCCACCGACGAAAACCTGTCCGCCTCCGGCAAGCGTTTCGCCGGCAACGATGCCGAGGAAAACGCCGCCGCCACTTCGCACCGGATCACCTTCAGCAACAACATCATCGCCGAGGGCCTGGCCCATTCCACCCACGCCAAGGGCGAGCACTCCAAGGGTTCGCTGATCCACGACCATGTGCGCGATATCCTCATCGTCGGCAACCTGTACGCGCACAATTACGAACGCAATCCGCTGTTCAAGGGCGGCGTGCGCGGACAGGTGATCAACAACCTGATCTACAACCCCGGCCAGCGCGCGGCGCATTACAACCTGATCGCCGAAGAATGGCAGGGTCACGATTATGAAACCGGGCAGATGGTGTTGCGCGGCAACGTGATGCGCGCCGGACCTTCCACCCAGGATCTGGCGTTCTTCATGATCGGCGGCTCCGGCGATATCGACCTGTTCGCGCAGGACAACCTGCTGGTCGACCGCGTGGGCCGGCACAAGATCGACGCCGAAGGCAGCTATACCAACGCGCCGGTCAAGGTGAATGCGCTCAAGCGCGCGCCGGAATTGCCGTTGGGCGTGAACCTGCTGGCTTCGGCGCAGGTACAGGACGCGGTGATCGCCAACGCCGGCGCGCGGCCCTGGGATCGGGACGACGTCGATCGCCGCATCGTGGCCGATACCATCGAAGGGCGGGGCGGCATCATCGACAACGAAAGCGAAGTCGGCGGTTATCCCAAGCAGAAAGAAACCCGCCAGGCCTTCGTCGAAGCCGACTGGGACCTGGGTACGATGGAACCATTGAAACCGTTGCAGCGACGCGAGCCGCTGAAATAAGCGGCGTGGACGCAGCTCGACGGGTTTTTCTACAACGGGCCGCGCTGGTCGGCGCAGCGACCGGCGCGCCGCTGTTGCTCGCCACCGCGGGAGAAGCGACCACACTGGCGAAAACGCGCAGTGGCCGCGTCGCCGGCTATCGCGACCAGGGCGTGCATGTGTTCAAGGGCATTCCCTACGGCGCGGACACCGCGCCGCGTCGGTTCAGGCCGGCACTGCAGGAATCCGCCTGGCGCGGCGTGCGCGACGCTGTGCAACCTGGCGCCAGCGCGCCACAGAACGGCAGCGACGGACCGGGCAGCGAGGATTGTTTGTTTCTCAACGTCTGTACGCCGGGCCTGCGCGACGGCGGCAAGCGGCCGATCCTGTTCTACATCCACGGCGGCGGCTACAACAACGGGTCGGGCAGCAACCCGCTCTACGACGGTGTGCGCCTGTGCCGGCGCGGCGATGTGGTCGTGGTCACGGTCAACCATCGCCTCAATGCCTTCGGCTATCTGTATCTGGCCGAACTCGGCGGCGAGGATTTCCGACACTCGGGCAATGTCGGCCAGCTGGATCTGGTGCAGGCGCTGCGTTGGGTCCGCGAGCATGCGCAGGAATTCGGCGGGGACGCCGGCAATGTCACCGTATTCGGCCAGTCCGGCGGCGGCGCCAAGATCGCCACGCTGATGGCGATGCCGGCGGCGCGCGGCTTGTTCCACCGTGCCTGGACCATGAGCGGCCAGCAGGTCACTGCGGCTGGACCACGCGCCGCTACGCAGCGTACGCAGTTGCTGCTGGAGGCGCTGAAGATCGCCCCGCACGAAATCGATCGGCTGCGCGCCGTGTCGATGGAGAAAATCCTGGAGGCGGCGCGCACCCGCGATCCTTCGCGGATCGAGGACACCAGTTTGTATCTGGGTCCGGTAATGGATGCCCGCAGCCTGCACCGGCATCCGTTCTATCCCGATGCGCCGCCGCAGTCTGCGGGCATTCCCATGATCATCGGCAATACTCGCGACGAGACGCGCGCCTTCCTGGGCAACGACCCGGACAACTTCACCCTGAGCTGGGAGCAATTGCCGAAGAAACTGCAGGCCCAGCAGTACGCGGACATACTTCCGGAAGTGGTCATCGACGAGTATCGGCGGATGTACCCGGATTACACGCCGTCGCAGGTGTTCTTCGCTGCGACAACCGCTGGACGTTCCTGGCGCGGCGCGGTGGAAGAGGCCGAGGCGCGTGCGCGCCAGGGTTCGCCGGCGTGGGTTTATCAGCTCGATTGGGGTTCGCCGTTGGACGGCGGCAAGTTCGGCGCCTTCCATGCTCTGGATATTCCGCTGGTGTTCGACAACATCGCCCAACCCGGTTCGCGTGCCGGCAGCGGAGCGCAGGCGCAGCGGGTTGCCGATCAGATGAGCCGAGCTCTGCTGGCTTTCGCGCGGCAGGGCGATCCCAATCATGCCGGCCTGCCGCGTTGGCGCCCCTACGCACTAGAAGCGCGCGAGACGATGGTGTTCGACGTTACGTCGCGCATGGAGAACGATCCGCGTGGCGGCGAACGCAGGCTCTACCAGCGCGCACCTTTCATTCAGCGCGGTACCCTGTAAAAAAGCCCGGAGACCCGGGCTTCAAAGTGTTCCGAAGTGACGGTGCGGATGGAGGGATCTACACCGCTTCGGTCAGAACGGACAGCACGCTTATTTGAACGGCCCGGCGCCCTGGATCACCAAGGGGGGTACTTTTGACGCCGGAGTGATGGGGCCATGCAAGCTCGGTATCCAGTCCACATTTCCGATCAGACCGTTGCCGTTGACCGCGTTGTAGGATGCGACCACATCGACTGCGCTGTTCTGCGAAACTCCATTGAGCAGAGTGCTGGTGGCGAAGATGCGGGTGCCGTTGAGTCGCTCGATGAACAGGTCGGGCGTCACCGTATCGCCGACGCGGAAATGGTTCTGTTCGGCATAGATCTGCGATTCGACGCCAACGCCCCAGCTGTAGCCGTAGCGCCTCGCCCCTTCGTCGCTCAGCTTGTAATGATTGCTGTACAAATGCACCTGGCCATAGCGCACCCGCGGCACGCGCTGGCCGACGTCCTGGAAGAGATTGTGGTGCAGGGTGAGACGGAGTTTGCCGCGGTCCGCTACGGCGCTGTCGGACGAACCGACCAGCATGGTTTTGTCGTGGTTGCTGAAACGGTTCCAGGAAATGGTGATCAGGTCCGATTCGTTGGTCACGTCCAACAGGCCGTCGTGCACTTCATACAGGCGTCCGAAATAGGTAGGCAGCGTTTCGTTGGCGGTGGCGATGTCGCCGAAGCTGTTGTGGTCTATCCAGACATGGGTGGCATTGCGCACCGAAATGACGTCGTACAACGAGTTCCAGTTGCCGGTGCTGCCGTCGTTCGGCGCCCATTGCGGGAAGCAGTCGTAGGTGTCCTCGAACGCCAGATTGCGGATGATCACGTTCATCGGCGTGTTGCCGCTGGTGCTGCTGGGACGCACGTCGAACCAGGCGCCCAGCACGCGCGCGTGGCGGCCCACGCCGACGATCGTGGTGTTGGCGGGAATGCGGATGCGTACCCTTGATTGCTGCGCCGCTGCCGAAGCCGCGCGGGCGCGTTCCAGCGGGCCGCTCGGATTCACCCGGCCCCAGGTGGCGGGATCGTATTCCTGCAGGAAGGCCTCCAGCGAATAGGGAGTGCCGGTCTGCGGGTCGTTGCGCTGGTAGTCGGCGCAGCTCAGCGGCTGGTTGTCGATGTCGACGTTGGCATCGACGATGCCTTCGATCTCGATGATCTTCGGCGTGGCGTCGGGGAAGGCCAGTGCGGCGACCAGTTCGTTGCGGTTGTGCACACGGTGCACGCGCGCGGGTGCGGCGGCGGAACCGCCGGTGGTTCCGTTGGGCAGCGTTGCGGTAGGCAGAGAGGCCCAGCCATCGCCGGCAGGCAGCACTTGGCGGCCAAGGTCGGCTGCCTGGGCGGCACTGGCCAACGCGCATAGCAGCGCACCGGAAAGCAGGATCGTGGTTGCGTTTCTCATCGGTAGTCTCCGGAAAAGCCACGTGGAAGAACGACGGGTACCGGGTGATGCTTGGAAACGTGGTGAGGGCGGCGGAATACAAATCGCTCGCGGGCCCGCGTCGACGGAATTACGGGTGGGGGAAACCGCGTGTGGGATCGGATCCCGGTTCCGGTCCGCAACAGCCGAGGGCTGCTGCGGACCGGCTATCGGCCGGTGTTGCTAATTGCTCAGAACTTGTAGCGCAGGCCCAGCAGGTACTGGCGACCGGTTTCGCTGTAGTCCAGCGGCAGCTGGCCGCCGGAGTTGGCAACCCACGACTCCTGCACCTCGTCGGTCAGGTTGATACCTTCTAGGCTCACTTCCCATTGATCGTCGATTTTCCAGCGGATCGACGCATCCACTGTGGTAGTCCCGGTTTGGCCGTGCACATCGAAGCCTGCTTCGGTGGCGGGCACCTGCAGCAGGAAGTCGTCGCGATTGGTGGCCGAAATGCGACCGGAGAACCTCTTGCCTTCGTAGAACAGCGTGGCGTTCCAAGAGTGCTTGGACAGCCCAGTGAGGTCAGTCTTGAACGAGTTAGCGCCCGTCGAGGTCAGGTATTGAATCTGGGAATCGACGTAGGTGTAGTTCAACTGCACACCGAGGTTGGCCCACTTGCCGGGCAGGAACGTGAATGGCTGGGTATAGTTCGCCTCGAGCCCGGTCAGTTCGCCGCCAGGCGTGTTGAGCGGGACGCTAAAGACGAAGTCGTCGTTGACGCCGGCACCGGTACCGTCAAGCAGGCTAGCAGGCAGACCGCTGGAGGAATAGGGCAGCACGACGCGCGTGGTCTGCACGAAACTTTCGATGTCCTTGTAGAACAGGCCCAGGCCGAGCATGGCGCCTTCCTGGAAGTACCACTCGAAGCCCAGGTCGACAGTCTTGGCGCGGATCGGATCCAAATTCGGATTGCCGCCACTGACCGTGCGTGCGCCACCACTGACATTGACGGTGACGCCCGGCGTCAGACTGCCCAGGCCGGGACGCGACATGACCTTGGCGGCGCCCAGCCGGATCAGGAAGTCCGGCGTGATCTCCGCTACCAGGTTCATTGATGGCAGCGTATCGCTGTATTCGCGTGAAACAGTGGTGGCTACGGGCGTGCCGCTCGCGGTCGCGATGCCGGTGGACGATTGTTTGGTGCGCACGTAGCGCACGCCGAAGTTGCCGGACAGCGGGACGGATCCAAGTTCGGTGGAGAACTCGCCCTGCAGGTAAACGCCGCGATCCTCTTCCTCGACGCTGCGGGTGTTCACCGCACGCTCGGTCAACGCGAAAATGCCGCTGTTGCTATAGATGTCGAAAAGGTTGGCCACCCCGTCGTAGTCCGGGATGATCCAGGTGCCGGGAGAGCCGGATACACCCCTGAGGCGGGCGAGTTCGGTCAGATCCTCCGGAACGACGCGAGTGCCGTCAGCGAAGGTCGGTATGGAAGCGGTACTGGTTTCGGAGGCGCGACGCCATTCCTTGGTGGCGAACTTGTAGTCCTTAGCCTGCACGCCGCCCTTCAGGCGGAAACTGGGGCTGATGTTCCAGTTGAAGTCCAATTGGGCTGTGTCGAAGTCGTTCTTCACCCATTGTGGACGAATGCGGATTTCGGCCAACGTCCAGCCGGTGCCGTCGGTCGGATCGATGCCGTAGTCGATGACCGGTTTATACATGTCGCCGCGATAGTCGTAGCTGTAACCGTCGACGTTCAACTTGTCCATGATGATCGTCGTCTGGATCGGATTCTCATGCTCAGAACTTGAGGTGCCGACTTTGCCGGAGATCTTGAAGTTGTCGGTGAATTCGTGCTGGCCCTCTAGGCCGATCTGCTTGAACACCGTGTTCCATTCGTCATGGCGGCTTTCGGAGCGCACGTCCACATCATCGAAGAGGCCATAGACCAACGCCCCGTTTGGATCGACGACGCCATCGCGGACGATGGTTTGCGGCTTGCCGCCCTGCGAGGCGCCGCGACTGAAAGAGATGGCTTCGATGTAGCTTTCGTCGCGAGTTGCGTCGATCTTCGAATACAGCGCATCCAGTGCGAACTGCGTACGGTCGGTCGGCTTGAACTGCAGCGCAGCGGTAACGCCTATGCGTTTCTGGTCGTGCTCCATTAACGTATAACGCGGGAAGCGCGGATGGAAGGTGTCGGCGGACAGTGCTGGTGTGAAAGGCGAAGCGGCATTGAAGCCGCCATTGCTGGTGCCGCCTGCCCAACGGCCGCTGCCAGTGCCTTCCTCAAGGGTTCGGCGTTCGGAATAGGCAACCGACAACAATGCGCCGAACTTGCCATCGGCCCAGGTGTTGGAGATCAGCGCAGCCATCCGGGGATCGGTCTTTCCGGCCATGTCGCCGTAGCTGGCCTGGGTATTGGTGACCATGGTGAAGCCGTCGTAGTCGAATGGACGCGATGTGCGAAGGTCGACGGTAGCGCCCAGCGAGCCTTCTTCCACTTCCGCCGATGCGGTCTTGCGCACGATCAGTTGCGAGAACAGGTCCGAGGCGAACACATTGAAATCGAATCCGCGGCCGCGGTTTGAGCCACCGGACTGGTCCGATGCGCCGACAGTGGTCAGGGCTTCCATGCCGTTGATGCGCACGCGGGTGAAGTCCGGCCCCAGGCCGCGTACGGAAATGTTGCGGCCTTCGCCGGCATCGCGGGTGATGACCACGCCCGGGATGCGCTGCAGCGATTCGGCCAGATTCAGGTCGGGGAACTTGCCGATATCCTCGGCGACGATGGCGTCCACCACACCGGCTTCGCCGCGCTTGATATCCAGCGCTTTTTCCAGGCTGGCCCGGTAACCTGTAACGGTGATGGTGCCCAGCGTATCCACGTCCTCGGATTCGGACGTGGCGGACGTGGCGGGGCTTGTATCGGCCGGGTTGGCTTCCTGAGCGAATGCGGACATGGCATTCATCTGCAGTGCGAATCCGATCGACAGTGCGAGTACGGTAACCGGTGTCTTCCGGCGGTTGTTACGAGTTTGCATGGGTTCCCCTCCTCAAGGGCACATGTATCGCTCTATGGCGGCTTTTAGCGATGAAACGAATCGGGTTTTGTCACCTCGAGATGCTTTCCAGAGGTAAAATGACACCGCTGGTCAAAAAAACCGTAACAGAGTGTGCGGTGCAACAACAACTATTCTTTCCGGGGCGCTAAGGTATGTCCCGGGACAATCATTGCCGCAGTCCATCAGGCCGGCGGAGAGACGATAAGGGAGCGGCGGAATGCGGGGACACGTGGTTTGTTTCGGGGAACTGCTGCTGCGCCTGGGCGCGCCGGGCCGGCAGCTATTGCTGCAGTCGCCCCATCTCGAGGTCTATACGGGCGGTGCGGAGGCCAATGTCGCCGTTTCGCTGGCCAAGTTTGGCCATCGTGCGGACATGGTCGGCGTGGTCGCCGACAACACCCTGGGCGAAGCGGCGACCGGCGAATTGCGCCGTCATGGCGTGGACACGCGGGGTGTCCAGCGGGCGCCGGGACGGATGGGTCTGTACTTTCTGACACCGGGAGCCATTCAACGCCCCAGCGAGGTGCTCTACGACCGGGCCGACTCCGCCTTCGCGCGCGCGGGCGGTGGAGAGCACGACTGGGCTGGCTTGCTCGCAGGCGCGGACTGGCTGCATGTATCCGGGGTCAGTCCGGCGCTGGGGCAACTGGCGGCGGATCGCACCCTAGGAGCGGTGCGCGCGGCACGCGCGGCTGGGGTCAAGGTGTCCTTCGACGGTAATTTCCGTCCCAAACTCTGGGAGGCGTGGCAGGGCGACGCAGCGGCGATCCTGCGCGAAATCATGGCCGAAGCCGATCTGCTGTTCGCCAGCCATCGCGATATCCAGGTCGTGCTGGGCCAATCCTTCGCCCAACCCACTTCCGAAGAGCGCTTCCTCGCCGGCGCGCAGGCGGCGTTCGCCGCCTTCCCGCAGCTGCGGCGCATGGCCGCGACCATCCGCGTGCAGCGCAGCGTCGACCATCACGCCCTGTCCGCCATCGATGCGGTGCGTGACGGAACCAGCCACACCACTTCTGCCTATGAGATAGCCCCGATCGTCGACCGCATCGGCACCGGGGACGCATTCGCCGCGGGCGTGCTGCATGGCGTAATGACCGGCATGGACGACGTGGACGGACTGCGTTTTGGCTTGGGTGCGGCCTGTCTGAAGCATTCGATATCCGGCGACTTCAACCTTCTGGGGGTGGGGGAGATCAGCGCGTTTCTGGGAGAGGGTGGGTTCGACGTGCGCCGTTGAACTGCCTCGGATTTTGATTCCGTCATTCTCGCGAAGGCGGGAACTCAATGACTTGCACGGCAACCAGACAACGACCATGACGTCATCCCAGCGCAAGCTGGGATCCATTTTGATCCTGCCGTTCGCCGTCTTTCCTAGCGAAGCCAAGCACTCCGGCTACCGGCAGAAAGTCACTGGGTCCCCGCCTTCGCGGGGATGACGGGTCTGAGTGAATGAGCCAGGCTTCCCGGTTGCTTTTTCTTGTGCGACATCAAAAACAGTAGAGCAAGATCAAGATGGATCCCAGCTGGCGCTGGGATGACGCCATGGTTGCTGCGCGCAAGTCACTGGATTCCGGCGCCTTCGTAGGATGACGACTCAAACGTGGAAGTGCCTGGATCGCTCGTTCCCACGGTCGTGCTATCTCAGGCGAGGCCACGGCGTTGGCGTGGCGGCCCCCAAGCAACGAAATGTTTCTTCTGAATATGGCGGCGGAGACTTTTCTTTGCTTCCGTTTCCCGCACACTGCGCGTCATGAAGAGCACGGTCGATGCGTAGCAAGCTGTTCGTCCCGGGAGCGCGTCCTGAATTGTTCGCCAAGGCGTTGGCGGGCGATGCCGATGCGCTGAGCTTCGACCTGGAGGACTCGGTTCCCGAAACACGCAAGGCCGAAGCGCGCGCCAGCGTCGCCGAATTCCTGCGATCGCCTGCGGTACGCGCAGCGGCCAAAGTCATCGTAGTGCGGCTCAATGCATTGGATACGCCGCACTTCGAGGCGGACGTACAGGCGGTAGCGCAGTCCGCAGTCGCGTTGCTGAACCTGCCCAAGGTGGAATCGGCCGAAGACATCCGCGCCGCGGTGGCGGTGCTGGAGCGAGTCGAAGCCGGCAGCGGCATCGATCGGCCGATACGCCTGCTGGCCACCATCGAAACTCCACGTGGTTTGCGCCGCGCGGCCGACATCGCGGGCGCGCATCCGCGCGTGGCGGGACTGCAATTGGGGTTGGCGGATCTTTTCCAGCCCTTCGGTATCGACCGCGGCGATGCCGCCAACGTACATGCCACGTTGTTCGCGATGCGTATGGCCGCGGCGGAGGCGGGCGTCTTCGCCTGGGATGCCGCTTTCGCCGATCTCGAAGATGCGGAGGGCTTCCGTGCCGAGGCGTCGATGGCGCGTCGCCTGGGTTACCTCGGCAAGAGTTGCGTCCATCCGAAGCAGGTGGCGTTGGCCAACGAAGTCTTCCAGCCGGACGCGCAGGAAATCGCCGCGGCACGACGTATCGTCGCCGCCGCACGCGAGGCCGGCGCGCAAGGGCGCGGCGCCTTCGTGGTGGACGGCCGCATGATCGACCTTCCTTTCCTGAAGCGCGCCGAGGCGATCCTGGCTTCGCTCGATTCCAGCACGAGCGCGTCTTGATGCCCCAGCCTCTTTCCACGATGCGCGCTTTTCTCGCAGCGGCTTTCCTGCTGCTGTGCTGCCTGACGTTGCCCGCCACCGCCGCAAGCCTGTCATCGGTGAAAACCACTTCGCTGCCCGCGCTGGCCGTAGACCAGCCCTTGATAGGGTTGGTGGCGGTGGAGGGCCGGCCGATCGCGTTCACCGCCGATCGGGCCTGGGTACTGGATGCCGAAGGCAAGAAATGGGAGCTCTCGCCCTGGCAACCCGATGTTGCGGCCGGCATGCTGAAAAGTGCGGTCGGCAACGGGCAACTGGCGTTCCTGCTGCGCGGTCCAGCCGAAGGAACCGGTACGGCTTCCGTCGAGCAGATCGCATTCGTCAACGGCCGGCTTTCCAGCAAGCAGTTGCCGGTGCTTCCCCTGGCATTGAACGAAGCGCGCGCAGCAGTCAACGCCGACAACCTCTATCTGGCTGGAATCGACGCAACGGGAAAAGCCACGCTGCTTTCCCTCTTGCCAGGCGCGGCCAAGCCCGAATGGCAGCTGCAGTCGGGTTGGCCGGGCAACTCGCCGCCGACCTCCCTGGTAGCGCAGACCTCTGCCGTGTTCGCGACCGTGCCGGGCGCCAGCGGCGAACGCATCCTGCGTTGGTCCGCCGACAAGGGCTGGCAGGACAAAGGTGCGGTGCCCGGTGCGGTCGTGCCGGGTTCGGCGCGGGCCATCGGCCAGGCGCACGTGATCTATCTGGTGGCCAGTTCGGGTGCGGCGCCGCAGATGATGACCTTCCACACCATCACCGGTTCGTGGGCGACGCTGCCCGATTCGAGCGCGACGGGCGTCTTCGCCGCGGCCGCTTTCGACAATGGCGTGCTGTGGGCCCGGGCCGGCGCCGACAGCAAGCGCATCGACTTCGAATCCACCCAGATCGAATCGGGGAAACTGCTGTTGCGCTGGCTGGATTGGATCGTGATCGTGGTCTATCTGGGCGCGATGCTGGGGATGGGTTTCTATTTCTACATCCGCGAGAAGCGCAACTCGACTTCCGACTTCTTCGTCGGCGGGCGCAGCATCCCTTTCTGGGCGGCGGGCGTCAGCCTGTATGCGGCCAACACCAGCTCCATCAGCTTCATCGCCATCCCGGCCAAAGCGTTCGAAACCAACTGGCAGTACCTCACCAATAACCTGGTCGCGGTGCTGGGCCTGATGTTCGTGGCGGTGTGGATCGTGCCGTTGCTGCGCCGCCTCAACCTGATGTCGGTGTTCTCCTATCTGGAGACCCGCTTCCATCCCACCATCCGCATGCTGGCCAGCGCGCTGTGCATCATCATGCAGATCGGCAGCCGCATGAGCGTGGTGCTGTTCCTGCCCGCGCTGGCCATCGCCACCATCACCGGCATCCGGGTGGAGTGGAGCATCCTGATGATGGGCGGCTTCACCATCATCTACACCGCCATGGGCGGCATGAAGGCGGTGATCTGGACCGACTTCGTGCAGGTCATCGTCAAGATGGGCGGCGCCATCTTCGCCATCCTCTTCATCATCTGGACGCTGAAAGGCGGCTTCGGCGAATTCCACCAGATCGCGCAAGCGGCGGACAAGACGAAACTGCTGGACTTCAGCTTCGACCTGACCAAGGCCACGGTATGGGGCTTCATTTTCCTGGTCCTGTTCGACGTGGTGCTGACCTTTCCCAAGGACCAGGTGCTGATGCAGCGCACGCTGTCGACCAAATCCGACAAGGAAGCGGGGCGCTCGATCTGGGCCTTCGCGCTGATCATGATACCCGGCGGTTTCATCTTCTATTCCATCGGCACTGCGCTGTTCGTCTACTACAAGAACAATCCGGAACGCATGAACCCGCTGCTGCCGATCGATGCGACCTTTCCGCTGTTCATCGCCGCGGAGCTGCCGATGGGCGTGACCGGACTGATCATCGCCGGCATCTTCGCAGCAGCCATGGCCACGCTTTCCAGCATCATGAACAGCGTGGCCACGTTGGCTTCCGTCGACTTCTACGAGAAGCTTGCGAAGAACCCCACTCCCAAGAAGAGCGTGCTGTTCGCCGAGATCGCCACGGTGGCCACCGGCCTGCTCGGCATCGGCGTGGCCCTGCTGCTGTCGCGTTTCGACATCCATTCGTTATTCGACGTGTCCATCGAGCTGGCCGGCTTGCTGGGCGGCGGTTTCGCCGGTGCCTATACGCTGGGCATGTTCACGCGCCGCGCCAATTCGGCCGGCGTGGCGATCGGCGTGGCCTCCAGCATCGGACTCACTCTGCTGGCCTGGTCGATGGACCTGGTGCATCCGTACTTCTATTTGGCCATCTCGATCATGCTGTGCATCGTGATCGGCTATTTGGCCAGCCTGCTGTTTCCGGCGCCGACCCGTGATCTGGACGGGCTGACCATCTGGGTGAAGTCGGATAGCAACTACGTCAAGCCGGAACCTGCCCGCCAATAGCGCTTGTTGCGGGGAACTGTGGAGTAGCTGTTCTGCAGTGGCTTGCCGGAAGCTTCGTTCGTGGCGAGCGTGTCGGAGATCCCGTTCGTGGTGAGCCTGTCGAACCACGCTCTTGGCGTAGAAGTAGAGTCCCCTGGATCCCCCTCCGCAGGGATGACGACATCGATGAACTTGTCGAGCCACGCCTTTAGCGCAGAATTCGGGTTATCGTAAACGTGCGGCATGACGCCGACAGCGTGGTTCGACAGGCTCACCACGAACGGATTCTTGTTCAGGCCTGCTGCAGAGACGAGACGTGGATACCCAATTCCTCAAGACCTTCGTGGCAGTGGTAGACCGCGGTTCGATGGCCGCGGCCGCGCGCTTGCTCAACATCACCCCGGCGGCGGTGGCGCAGCAGATCCGCACGCTGGAGCGCGAAATCGGCGCGCCGCTGATCGCGCGGGTGGGGCGCACGGTCAGCGTGACCGAGGAAGGCTCGCGCATCCTGCAGCGCAGCCGCGATCTTTTGCGCGACGTGGCCGATCTGCGCAGCCTGGCCAACGACAACGCGGTTTCCGGAGAATTGCGCCTGGGCGCCTGTCCCACGGCGCTGGCGGGCATGCTGCCGGACATCCTGGCGCGGATGGTGGACAAGTTTCCCGAGATCAATGTCTTCATCAAGCCGGGTTATTCGGCCGATCTCTACCGCGCGGTGGAAGGCGGCGAGTTGGACGCGGCCATCGTGCTGCACGCGCCGTATACCTTGCCCAAGACTTGCAACTGGCAGCTGCTGCGCGAGGAACCGCTGGTGGTGCTGGCCCCCGAGAGCATGGCCGGCCGCGATCCGCACGAGCTGCTCGCTACGCAGCCCTTGATCCGCTACGACCGCAACCACTGGGGCGGACGCCAGGCCGAGGAATACCTGCAGCGCATGGGCATCACCCCGCACGAACGCTTCGAACTCAATGCGCTCAATGCGATCGCGGTGATGGTCGACCGCGGGCTGGGGGTTTCGCTGGTGCCGGACTGGGCCAGGCCGTGGCCGGAGGGACTGAAGCTGGTGCGCTTGCCGCTGCCGGAAGAAAGCGTGCCGCGGCAGATAGGCATCGTCTGGTCGCGCTCGACGATCCGCATTCGTCTGGTCACCGTGTTCCTGGAAGAGAGCAGGGCGGCGATGAAAGTGGTCAACGGCTGAGTCCAAGGGATCATTCCCGTCGCCCGGGACGTCATCCCAGCGAAAGCTGGGATCCATTTTGCTCTTGCCTTGCGACGAAACCGCTTCCACACGAAAGTAAAAATCAAGATGGATCCCAGCTTTCGCTGGGATGACGATCCCGGATATCGATTCGCCAGCGCATCCATGCTGCAACGCGTCATAAATCGCGTATTCGGTAAGCAACAAAAACTAGACTCTGAACATAGTTCGCCCCGGTTCTATTCCCGTCGACCAACGCATAGTCTCCCGTCCACTGTCGGGGCTGTACGTAAGCGTCTTGGAGGGGATGCTTGGCACGCAGATCGCATCGCATGCGAACTGCCGACGCGCATACGCATAACGGGGGAGCCGCGATCCACGCGTCTCTTAACAAGCATAAAAAACCGAGAGACCACACACATGAAGCACGTACCGGCCACATTCGGCGTTTTCCTGCTGGCGGCTGCCGTCAGCGCCAGCGTCCACGCGCAACAGGCGGCCGAAGTGGCCGAACCAACTCCCGCAGCCGATAGTCAGGACGCAACAAACCTGGATGCGGTGATCGTCACCGGCTCGCGCAGCCCCAAGGCGATCGACAAAATTCCGGGTGCGATCACGCTGGTCTCGAAAGAGGAAATCAAAAACACCCTGGCAGTGACCGAGGACGCCACCGCCGTGCTGGCGCGCACCGTGCCCGGTTACGCCGAATCTTCGCAGGCCATGAGCAACTCGGGCGAAACCCTGCGCGGCCGCATCGCACTGCGTTTGTTCGACGGCGTTCCGCAGGGTTCCCCGCTGCGCGAGGGCAACCGCAATGCGACTTTCACCGACATGGGCATCGTGGATCGCATCGAGGTCATCAATGGTCCTTCCGCGTCGGAAGGCATCGGCGCAGCAGGCGGCATCATCAACTACATCTCCAGCGTGCCGCAGAAGGAGGGCAACGAGTTCCGCATCCTTACCCGCTATTCGACCCAGTTCGGCAACGATAGCAGCGGTTGGAAGGTGGGCGCGAACTGGCTGCACAAGCAGGAAAACTACGACTTCGTGGTCGGCGTTTCCGCTATCGACCGCGGCATTTCCTACGACGCCGACGGCCGTCGCGTCGGTATGAACACCAGCGGTTCCGTCTCCGACTCCATGGCCCAGAACCTGTTCCTGAAAGGCGGCATCAATTTCGGCGAAGACGGGATGCAGCGGTTGCAGGCCAGTTACAGCCATTTCAAGATCGAGGGCAATGGCGACTACATCCAGGTCGAGGGTTGCCGACCCGGCACCTGCGAGAATCCGGTCACCAACACTTCCGAACGCGGGCACATCTTCGGCAGCAAGGCCGAGTTCAACGATTTCGAGCAGTTGAACGTCCTCTATTCGGATGGCGATTTCCTCGGTGGAACGCTGTTGATGAACGCGTACTGGGCCGACCAGGCGATGCGTTACCTGCCGGAGAACGGCGACGACAAGCAACTGGTGAAGGTGGACGACGACTTCGACGAAGCCGACCGCATCTACGACCAGTCCGAGATCGACAGCAAGAAGTACGGCTTTCGTCCGTCGTGGACCCGCTCCTCGCTATTCGGCGTGGAAGGACTCGAACTACGCACCGGCATCGATTTCGTACGGGACGAGGCGCAACAAAGGCTGGCTTTGACCAACCGCGTGTGGGTGCCGCCGATGGAATACACCAGCACCGCTCCCTACGCGCAATTGAGCTACGACCTGGGTCCGGTTACGTTCAGCGGAGGTTTCCGGCGCGAAGACGGTGAGCTCAAGGTCGACAGCTACACCACCACGGCATTCCGCAATAGCGTGTTCGTGCAAGGCGGCGGCGTGGAATACACGGAGAACCTGCTTAATTTCGGCACCATCTGGCGCATCACCGACGAATGGTCGGTATTCGCCTCCTACGGCGAAGGATTCAGCCTGCCCAACATCGGCATCCCGCTGCGCAACATCAACGTGCCCGGCCAGTCGGTGGACCGCATTCGCGATATCCAGCCCATCATCGTCGACAACCGCGAGTATGGTTTCAACTGGCGCGGCGATCGCGGCTCGTTCGGCGGTTCGTACTACGATTCCAGGTCGCCTTTCGGCACCTCCTTGTCGGTGGACCCGGAGACCAACGACTACGTCCTCAATCGCGCGCCGACCCGCATCAAGGGCGTCGAACTGAGCGGAGAATGGAGGTTCAACGATCAATGGAAGGCCAGTGCGCTGTACTCGCGCATCCGCGGCAAGACAGCGTTCTGGAATGCGGCTTTGAACGGAGATTACCCGGCCGGAGGTTTGAACAAGCCGATTGGCGTGTCGGATATCAATCCGGACAAGATCGGCGCTTCGGTCACCTGGAAGTTCAATCCCAACGGCGATGTCACGCTCAACGCGACCAAGTTGATGTCGCGCGATTTGTCCGGTGAGGACGTGCGCGAATTCGATGGCGAGGAGTACGAATTCGAGGAGCATACCAACGGCTACACTCTGTTCGACTTGAGCGTGAACTACCGGATCGAGAACGTCGGACGTTTCACCGTGGGCGTCGAGAACCTGTTCGACAAGCAGTACATCCTGAGCTGGTCGCAGGTGGACTTCTTCAAGAACTACTTCGCCGGCCGTGGCCGTATGGTCTCATTCACCTACGAGTACACGTTCTGAGCCGCATGCTCTCGTCCACGCAGAGAAAGTTTTGATCGCTGAGTTGTCGCTTGCTTACGTCTGCTTGCACGTCGGGTTCAAGCTGGGCTTGCCCGACGGCAGGTGGCCGCTGTCGGCTGCGGCGTTGCGGCCGGCAGCGCGCTTGCTGCCTATGGTGTGCGGAATAACGCTCTGCCTGGCTTCGGTTGCCGCCGCCGCATCGCCGCCATCGTCTTCGTCATCGGCCGCTGCAGGCACGGAAGCCGGGCCCTCCCGATTCTCGGCGGACCGCCTGCAGCGGTTGGATGATTTCCTGGCCAAGGCCACCGACGCGCGGGGATATCTGGGCGCGGTGAGCCTGGTGGTGGCGGACGACCGGGTGGTGCAGTCGCAAGCCTACGGATACCGCGATCTGTCCCGCAGCTTGCCCATGCAGAGGGATTCCATCTTCCGCATCTACTCCATGACCAAGACGGTGACCACGGTCGCCGTGCTGATGCTGATGGAAGAAGGCAAGTTGAATCTCGACGATCCGGTCGAAAAGTACCTGCCGGAATTCTCCGGCATGCAGGTATTCGCCGGCGGCACCGCCGACCTGCCGGAGTTGCGGCCCGCAAACCGCAAACTCACAGTGCATCAGTTGCTGACCCACAGCGCTGGCTTCGCCACCGGTGGCAAAGGCATCGAACAAGCGACCAAGCTGCTCGAACGCGCCGATCTGCACGGTTCGGCGGACTTGGAGGAGTTCTCGCGACGCCTGTCGAAAATACCGCTGGCCGCCGAGCCCGGCACGGTGTTCCGCTACGACGGCACCCAGATGGAAGTAGCGGCGCGGATAGTGGAAGTGGTGAGCGGGCAGCGTTTCGACGACTTCCTGCAGCAACGCATATTCGATCCGTTGCGCCTGGCCGACACGGGCTTCAGCGTGCCCGCCGAGAAACGCGGCCGCATCGTCGACATCACGGTCATGGGAGCGGATGGAAAACTGAGGCTGGATGCGGGTCCCAGCGCAACGCGCCCGGGCGAGAGGCTCAATCCTTATCCCAGCGGCGCCGGTGGACTGTATTCCACCGCGCCGGACTTCATGCGCCTGTGCCGCATGCTGCTCGACGGCGGCGCGCTGGACGGCGTGCGGATCCTCGACCGCAAGACGGTAGAGCGGATGATGGCCAACCAGCTGACCTTCCTGAATCCACCTGTGACCCAGTTCAGCGATGCGGAAGGCTTCGGACTGGGCGGGTCCGTGCTGCTCGATCCCGCAGGCAAGGGTCGCCTGGGTCCGGCCGGACAGTTTGGCTGGTCGGGGGCGGCTTCCACTTATTTTTCCATCGACCCCAAGCAACGGATGATTTCGATATTGCTGCTGCAGCACCTGCCCAACGACGCGGCCAACGACTTACCGCGGATCAGCACCCGGTTCTACAACCTGGTCCACCAGGCGCTGCTGCCATGAGCGCAAGCGCACGCAGCACGTTGTTGGTGGCGGGCTCGGCCAACCTGGATTTCGTGGTGCGCGCCTCGCACGTGCCGGCGCCGGGAGAAACGGTGCTCGGCCGCGAGTTCGCGACGTTTCCGGGCGGCAAGGGCGCCAATCAAGCGGTGGCCTGCGCACGCGCCGGTGGCGTCGACACCCGCATGTTGCTGGCATTGGGCGATGATCCCTTTGCCAGCACCATCGAAAATTCGCTGACCGATGCGGGGGTAACCCTGCAGGTGGTGCGCAGTGCGCAGCCCACCGGCACCGCCTTCATCTGCCTGTCCGACGATGCCGAGAACGCGATCACCGTCGCGCCCGGCGCCAATGGCGCGTTGCGCGGCGACGAACTGTCGTCGCTACAGGACGTGAGCCACCTGCTGCTGCAGCTGGAGACGCCCATCGAAGCCGTGACCGCTTTCGCCCTGTCCGCGCGCGAAGCCGGCGTGCGCGTGGTCCTGAATGCCGCCCCCGCACGAGCCTTGCCGACCGAACTGCTGCGGTCGGTGGATGTGCTGATCGTCAACGAGGGCGAACTGGCGGCGATCACTGGGCATCACGGCAGCGTGGCCGAATGCCTGGAGCAATTGGATGTTCCCTGCGTCGTCGTGACTCTGGGCGCACGCGGCTGCTGCGCGCGACAGGATGCGCAATTCTTCCTGCAGTCCGGCTTCAAGGTGCAGGCGGTCGATACCACCGCCGCCGGAGACACCTTTTGCGGCGCTCTTGTCGCCGCGCTGAACCTGGGCGATGCGCTACCCGCGGCCCTGCGCTATGCATGCGCGGCCTCGGCGTTGGCCTGCACGCGATTGGGCGCACAATCCAGCATTCCGCAACGTATCGAAGTGGAAACGATGCTGCGTTCGAACGACCGCCACGCGCCAATCGCCAACCGCGCCCTCGCCGCCTATTGCGGCCTTGTGTGACACTCGCTTCCAATCGCTCGCTTCCAATCGCTCGCTTCCAACAGAATCAGAAATCACTAAGCCCATGACCGCAAGCCCGGAAAACACAGCGCCATTGCCAGACGATCGCGACCGCGAGGAACGGCCGGAGATCAGGACCGAATACAAGTTCTCCCACGTCACCACCCAGCGCTACCTGCCCACGCCGGGCAAGGCGCCGGGCTGGCCGTTCGCCGAGATCGGCCACTGGAAGATGGACGTCAACGGCACCGCTGGCGACTGGATCCGCGAACTGACCGATTGGCGCCGCGAACATCTCACCCGTATCGGCTACGACGACGCCAACTACCGGCGCCCGGAACTGCAATGGGCGCAGCGCAACTTCGTGCATGCGCAGATGATGATCGAGGACCGCTACTTCTACGATCCGGCGATGGGGAAATACACCGTCGACCGTTATCTCGACGATCTGGAGGAACGCTTCGGCGGTCTGGACAGCGTGTTGCTCTGGTACATCTACCCCAACATCGGCATCGACGATCGCAACCAGTTCGATCTCATCCACGATCTGCCGGGCGGCGTGGAAGGCATCCGCGGCGTGGTCGCCGATTTCCACCGACGCGGGGTGAAGGTGTTCCTGCCGACCATGCCGTGGGACAACGGCACCCGCGAGCAGGGCGAACCGGACTGGCTCGCGATCGCGCGGCTGGTCAAGCAAACCGGTGCGGACGGCATCAACGGCGACACCTACAACGGCGTTCCGCGCGCCTTTTTCGACGCCTGCGACGCGCTCGGTTGTCCGGTGGTGGTGCAGCCCGAATCGACGATCAGCGCCGAGGAGCACCTGATCTGGAACGTGCAGAGCTGGGGCAAGAAGGTGCCGACGGATGTGATTCCGTCGGTGGCCAAGTTCAAGTGGCTGGAACCGCGCCACATGATCAATTACGAGAACCGCTGGGGCCGCGACCGCAGCAACGATCTGCAGTACATCTTCTTCAACGGCGTGGGCTACAACGCATGGGAGAACGTCTGGGGCATTTGGAACCAGTTCACCCCGCGCGACGCCGCCACTTTGCGTCGCATCGCCACGGTCGAGCGCAAGTTCGCGCCGCTGATGGTCAGCATGGACTGGCAACCGTACGCCGCCACCCTGCAGGCCGGCGTGTTCGCCAGCCGCTTTCCGGGCGAAGGCAGGACCCTGTGGAATATCGTCAACCGCAACGAGTACGAAGTGCGCGGCGAGCAGATCGCCGTTCCGCATGCGGAAGGCACGCGTTACTTCGACGCGTGGAATGGCGTGCCGTTGCAGCCGCGCCTGGCCGATGGCAAGGCAACGCTGGCGATGACGCTGGAAGGGAAGGGTTACGGCGCCTTGCTGGCGTTGGAGGCGGGCGTGCAGGATGCGGACCTCGAGGCCTTCCTCGAGCTGATGAAGGGCTTCGCCAAAACCCCGTTGCAATCGCTGTCCAATCAGTGGAAGTCGATCCCGCAGACCCTGGTCGATATCGCGCGCACCGCGCCCGTGGCCGAAGCCGCGGAAGGCATGGTCACGATCCCCGCTGGCGAATTCGACTTCGTGGTCGGCGGCATCGAGATCGAAGGCCAGACCTGGGACGGCGTCGACTTCCAATACCCCTGGGAAAACAGCGCGCGCCGCGGGCATCGCAAACTGATGCGGATGCGCTCGTTCCACATCGACCGCACTCCGGTCAGCAATGCGCAGTTCAAGCGCTTCGTCGACGACAGCGGCTACCGGCCGCGCGACGCCCACAACTTCCTGCGCGACTGGATCGAAGGCGCACCGGCGGCGGGTTGGGAGAATAAGCCGGTGACCTGGGTGTCGATCGAGGACGCGCGCGCCTACGCGCAATGGGCCGGCAAGCGCCTGCCGCATGAGTGGGAATGGCAGTACGCCGCTCAGGGCAGCGACGGACGCGTCTATCCCTGGGGCGATGCCTGGAATGCCGCGGCGGTACCCGCTGCGAATCGCGAACGCCGGTTGCGCTCGCCTGCCGATGTCGATGCGCATCCCGAGGGCGCCAGTCCTTTCGGGGTCCTGGATCTGGTCGGCAATGTCTGGCAATGGACCGACGAATATTTCGACGAACACACCCGTGCCGCGGCGCTGCGTGGCGGCAGCTCCTACCGTCCGCAGACCTCGCACTGGTATTTTCCGCAGGCTTACCGGCTCGACCAGCATGGCAAATACCTGTTGATGTCGCCGGGCAAGGATCGCTCGGGTGGCGTGGGTTTCCGTTGCGTCGTGGATGCGGAATGAACCTGAGTCCGAACAACGCGATGGCTTCGCCGTCTTCTGCGCAGGTACGGCTGGGCGGACTGCTGGGCGAGGCGCTTGCCGCGAACCAGTCGGGGCGTCTGTCGCATTTCATCGTCGATGAAACCAGTCCGGCCATAGAGATCTTCGATCCGGCACGCGCCGCGAAGAACGAAGAAGGAGACTGGTACGGCGAACACGCCGGCAAGTGGCTCTATGCCGCCGCCAAGTCGGCCGCACGCGATGGCGATGCGCGCCTGGTCGCCAACCTGCTGCGCGTCGCCGACTATCTGGTCGGCGTGCAGGAAGCCGATGGCTATCTGGGCACCTACGCGCCAGATCACCGCTTCATGCGCAAGCAGCCGCCCAAGCCGGGCACCTGGGACGGCGCGCCCAGCGTGCGCACCTGGGACATCTGGACGCACAGCTATCTGATCCTCGGTCTGCTGGAAGTGCACAAGCATTTCCCCAAACCGCAATACCTGCAGGCTGCGCGCAAGATCGGCGACCTGTGCTGGCGCACGCTCGCCGAACAAGGCATCGACATCACCGAACTGGGCAATCATCACGGCATGTCGGCCACCGTGCTGATGGATCCGGCGGTGGAGCTGTACCTTGCCACCGGCGAACCGCGTTACCTGGCCCTCGCGCAGCTGGTGCTGGAGCAGGCCGACAGCAATCCGGACCTGGCTCTGCTGCAGCGCGTGCTCGCCGGCGCCGATGCATCGGAGATCGCCACCGGCAAGGCCTACCAGCTGGCCTGGAACCTGGTGGGGTTGGCGAAACTGCACAAGGCCACCGGCATCGCTTCTTATCGCGAGGCGGTCGACCACGTGTGGGAAAGCATCCGCGCCCATCACCTCACGCTGGGGGGCGGTCCGTGGGGCGGGGTGGCGCATCGCTCGCGCGAGGTGTTCAATCCGGCCGGGGTGTTCAGTCCGCAAGGCTATGTGGAAACCTGTTCCATTCTGGCCTGGGTGCAGCTCAATCGCGAACTGCTGGCGATCACCGGCGAAGCGAAATACGCCGAGGAGATAGAACGCACGGCCTACAACGATCTGCTCGGCGCGATGGCGCCCGACGGCCAGGACTGGTGCTACTACTCCTTCCCCAACGGCCGCCGCGTGCATACGACTTATTGGCGTTGCTGCAAGTCCAGCGGAGCGATGGCGATCGAGGAACTGCCCGGGCTTGCTTACACGAAATCACGGACCGGTGACCTCACGGTCAATCTACTCGGCCCGGGCGAAGCTGTCTTCTCCCATCCGCAGGCCGGCAAGGTCACACTGACGCAGGTAACTGCGTATCCATTCGAAGGCGGCATCGAGCTGCAGGTGTCCTGCGAACATTCGGCGCGTTTCGCCATTTCCATACGCATCCCGCAATGGGCCGAAGACGCGACCGTCGCCATCAACGATGGCAGCCCGCCTATGCAGGCGGCGTCCGGCGCCTATGCCGTCATCGAGCGCGAATGGCGGTCGGGCGATGTCGCGGCTCTCGAGTTACCGATGCCGCCTGTCGCGCATCGACGCGTGCAGCAGAACATCCAGGAATCGCGCGCGCCTGATGGCTCGCCGGTGCGCCAGCAGGTGATGCATTACCAATACCTGGCGATAACACGCGGACCTTTGGTCTACGCCAGCGATCTGATCGACGGCTTCAAGACCGAGGAAACGCTGCGCCTTGCCGATGCCCCGATCGACGAATGGCTGCACCAGGCGCCTGGGGAAAGTCGCGAGGGCCCGATGATCCACCTGCACGGTCTGGGCCGTGCGCCGTTGACGCTGGTGCCGTATTACCGGGCCGGCGGCCGCGAACATGGCGCTTGGCGGCTGACCTGGTTCTCGCTCGCGCCCGGACAAGCGTCGCCTCCACCGGACTGAGCACGGCCCCTCAAGCAAGAAATTGTGCCGTCAGAAGCTAGCAAGCCAACCTGTTAAAGCGGACGATCATGAAGCAGACTTTTCGCCAGCATTATTGGATGAGGTAGAGGGAAAGGATCGTATGGCGACTGAATCCCCGTTCGCGTTCGCAGGCCGCACCGGCGCCGCCGGTCCTTTGAGCGGCGTGCGCGTGCTCGATCTCAGCGCCTACATCGCCGGTCCGTACGGCTGCACGCTGTTGGCCGACCAGGGCGCCGACGTGCTCAAGATCGAGCCGCCGGATGGCGACAACCTGCGCAAATATCCGTCCACGCTGCAGGCCGAAAGCCGCGCTTTCCTGGGCGTCAACCGCAGCAAGCAGGGCATGACCCTGGACCTGAAGAAACCGCAGGGTTTCGCCACGCTGCTGAAGCTGGTGCGCGAGGCGGACGTGCTGGTGCACAACTTCCGCCCCAGCGTGCCCAAGCGCCTGGGCATCAGCTACGAGCAACTGAGCTTCATCAATCCACGCCTGGTCTACTGCGCCGTCACCGGCTACGGCGAGACCGGACCGATGAAGGACAAGGCCGGCTACGATCAGGTGCTGCAGACCATGACCGGCATGTGCGCGCTGCAGGGCAAGCGCGGCGGCGCGCCGGAAATCATCTACGGTTCGGTCGTCGACTATTACGCGGCCGCGTTGCTGGCCGCCGGCGTTTCATCCGCCCTGTACGAACGCGAACGTAGCGGACTGGGCCAGTTCGTCGGCGTGTCGCTGCTACGCAGCGCGCTGACCATGCAGTCTGCGCGGATGATCTGGGCCGAGGGCGAATCGCTGGATATCGGCCGCGACATGCGCTCCGGCGGCGTCACCGGCATCCATCCCACGCGCGAAGGCCATATCTACATCTCCGCCAACACGCCGCGCTTCTGGAAGGCGTTGTGCGAAAAAACCGGTCTGCACATGCTGGAGCAGAACGAACGCTACGACACGGTGCGCAAGCGCGCCGACCATGCTAACGAGATCGTCCCGCACCTGCACGCCGCGCTGACCCGGCACAGCGCGCTGGAATGGGAAGCGCTGTTCGGCGACGAGGTGCCTTGCGCCGCCGCGCTGCGGGTCGAGGACATGTTCGATCATCCGCAGGTGCTGGCCGAAGAAATGGTGGGCGACATCGAACACCCCGTCATCGGCCGCTACCGCGGCGTTACCCGTCCGATCAAGTTCGGCCGCACGCCGGGCCCGGATCCCTTCGCCGCGCCGGTATTCCATGAAGTCGATACCGGGGCGGATGACGCGCCAGCTTCGCAGAACGCCCGCAAGGCCTGAAATCTCCGGGCTGGTCCTCCGCAAGCGCTGAGCGGATCGTAAATCCGCATCACTTGGTCAAGCGCGTAGGATCCCCAAGCGTTTTGTTGAGCGTCACCGCTTCCTTGGTCAGACGGCGCACGGTCGCGGCACTGACGTTCATTCCTTCGCGCAATTCCAGTGTGGCCATCTCGTATTTCCCGCCAGGCTTGAGTCCCGGCTCGATCTCGCGCAGTCGCTGTCCCCGCCAGAATCCGAACAACACCCGCTGTTCCTCGGCGCGTATGAGCAGCGCCGGACCGTTGGACAGATAGACCAGGTGGCCCCATTTCACGACTTCCTCCAGCGTCGCCGCGGAACGCACCGCCGCACGCAAATCCTCGACGCATCCGCGTTGCCAGCCGTCGAGGCTCGCCACATAGGCGTCGGGATTGGCAGCGGGCACCGATTTTTTCATGGCCATATCGAGTAGTACTCCGGATGAAAAGTCGTGTGACGGGTACGTGCCCGCACGAGCAGAGCCGAACTTTACGCCGAATTTGCGGTGCAGCATCCGGGCAGAGCCGGTGCCGCTGACCGGCAAGGAGTCACGCTGCTCGCCATGCGGCTGCGCCGTGCCGACTGCAGGGTCACGAGGCCGCAAACCCAAGATATATCGCCACGAGGCTGGGAGTGCGTCCACGATTCCTGTCCAGCGGACACTGAGCGCCGAAGACCGCGGCAGACGTTCCTGGCTATCGTTTATGGCCGGGAAAGGTGTCGATGTTCGTTAGCTTGCACTAGTGGGCTCTGCGCGCGAATGCGCGCTTCCAGGAGTGGCGATGATCATCGACTACCTTGACAGGTCTGGTCCGGACGATTTTTTTGCGGATATTTGCATCATCGGCGCCGGCCCTGCGGGAATCTCGATCGCTCGCAGCTTCATCGGAACTTCGCTCAACGTATGCCTGGTCGAAAGCGGCGGCCTTGCCGGCGAAGACCGGAACCAGGAACTGTACGAAGGCACTTCCGTCGGATCCCTCGAACTGGATCCAGCGACTTCGCGGATGCGTGCGTTCGGAGGCAGCTGCAACGTATGGGGCGGTGGTTGCGTTCCGTTGAGCACTCTGGATCTAGGACCGCGCGATTGGGTTCCGCATAGCGGCTGGCCGCTTTCCTACGACGAAATCGAACCGTATTACCGGCGTGCGCAGGCGGTCTGCGGTATCGAGTCGCACGATTTCGCCGACGGCACGTTCCTTACCCCGCCCGCCCGGCCGCCGGTTGCTTTCGACACCAACAAGCTGGTCAACCAGAACTTCGTGCTCAGCCCGGTCTTCTTCGGCGACGCGTATCGGTCCGAACTCGAACGGGCCGCGAACATTACCGTCCTGCTGCACGCCAACCTGCTTGAGTTCGAGGCCGCACCCGCTGGAGCTTCCGTTCGTCAGGCCCGCATCGGCGCGCTGGATGGGCGCAGGGGTTTGATCCATGCTCGGCGCTACGTACTTGCGTGCGGGGGTATCGAGAATGCGCGGCTCCTGCTGTTATCCAACTCCGTGGCGCCGAACGGATTGGGCAACGACCGGGACCTGGTGGGGCGCTATTTCATGGATCACCCCAGCGGCAAACTCGGCACTTTATTCACCGACGCACCAGATCCGCTCACGCGACCCTACGATCGCAGCGGTGGCAAAGGTCCGGCGCCTTCGTTTCCCGAGCTATGTCTGTCGGATCAGGCAGTGCAGGCGCATCAACTGCTCAGCGGACGCGTCCGTCCCGTTGCCGTGGAAGCTCCCACGCCGAAGGGAATACAGGCGCTGCGCGATCTGAAGAATGCGCTTTTTCCCGTGCGGGACGAGAGCCTGGCCCTGGAAGGGATGATGCGGGCCGCGCGGAAAAGCGATGCGTCAGGCGACGACGATGGGCAGGCCAAGGAGGGGATCGGCAAGCTGGGGTTGCGCGTGGGCATGGGCACCTGGGACATCGCGCAAGCAGTCTGGCGCAAGCTGACCGACAAGCCTACGGTCAAGAGCGATTACGTCGACGTGATCGGATACTTCGAGCAGGCGCCCAATCCCGATAGCCGGGTCATGCTGGGCGATGAAGTCGATGCGCTGGGGCAACGCAAGGTCTGTGTCGACTGGCGACTTACCGCACTCGATTGGCACACCTATCGGACCGCCGCCGGCCTGTTCGGCGCCGAGCTCGCGAATTCGTGCGGAGGAAAATTCCAACTCGAACCGTGGCTGCAGGAAGGCAACGAAGCGGTTCCGCAGCTTCGCGGCACCGCGCATCATCTGGGGACGACACGCATGTCCGATGATCCGAATCTTGGCGTGGTCGATCGCCAATGCCGGGTGCACGGCGTCGACAATCTCTACGTGGTCGGAAGTTCGGTGTTTCCGACCGGAGGTTGGGCGTTTCCGACCTTCACCATCGTCGCCCTGAGCATGCGGCTCGCCGAACATCTGCGCACGCTCAGCGATATCGCGATGGTGCTTTGAATACCGCGCGTTTCCTCTCCGCTTTCGACGAGTGATTAGCGTTTCCGACACGACTTCTCCATTCCCGCTTTCGCGGGAGTGGAGAAGCAAGAGGAAAGCGTGAGTCCAGGTCAGCCTTCGACCCGCGGCAGCAACAGATCCTGCAGCCCGATGCGTTGCAGGAATTCCACCCGGATCCGATCGCCCACCTCGCTGACTTCCTCGCAACCGTCGCGCGAGGGATCGATATGCACGCGGAACGGACGCTGGCCGAACTCCGTGTCCACCACCCGTACGATTCCCTCGGCCACCGAGGCGGCATCCGCATCGGCCGGCTCCAGCGAAGCCAATGCCTTCAGCGACTGCTCGGAAAGGCCGGCATAGGGACCGCTGTCGTATTCGGCCGAGCGCGCCGTGTCGTCGGGCTTGCCGGAATGGGCGAAGTGGTTGGTGCCCTTGGTGAAGGCGCCGGGCATGACGATGCTGGTTTCGATGCCCCAGCGCGCCAGCTCACCGGCGTAGGACACGGCCAGCGAATCCATCGCCGCCTTGGCCGCGAAGTACGGCGACAGGAACGGCGGGGTGCCGCCGCGCACGCTGCTCGACGATACCCACACCACCAGTCCCTGGCGCTGTGCGCGCAACTGCGGCAATGCGGCGCGGTTGACGCGTTGCGCGCTGAGCACGTTGATGTCGTAAAGCTGGGCGAACTGTTCCGGCGTGAACGCTTCGGCCGGGCCGTAGGACATGTGGCCGGCGTTGTGCACGATCACATCGATCCTGCCCGTTTCAGCGATGACCTGCGCGATGCCGGCCTCGACCGATGCGTCCGATTGCACGTCCAGTTCTACCGTCCGCAAATCCACCTCGTGCTCGCGTGCGAATTGCCGCGCGGCAACGACCTGCGGCGCATTGCGCGAAGCGGTGTCGCGGATGCCGGCGTAGACGGTATGGCCGGCGCGGGCCAGGGCGCGGGCGGTGAGCGCGCCGAAGCCGCTGGATGCGCCGGTGATGACGATGACTTTTGCGTTGTTCATGGCAGTTCTCCGGTATCGGCGCATCCATCACGGACGCGCCTGGTTGAGGAAGCGAGCGGATTTGCTAGGGAATTCGTTAGGGGAGGCGATATCGCGCCGGAAGGTCAGACCATGCCGCCATTGGCGCGCAGCACCTGGCCGTTGATCCAACCGCCATCCGGGCCGACCAGGAAGGCCACAACGGCGGCGATGTCCTCCGGCGTGCCCAGGCGTTCCAGCGGATTCATCTTCGCCATGCGCTGCACCAGCTCGTCGGGCTTGCCGTCCAGGAACAGATCGGTCGCGGTCGGACCGGGGGCTACCGCATTGACGGTGATGTTGCGGCCGCGCAGTTCCTTGGATTGGATCGCGGTGAGCGTTTCCACCGCGGCCTTGGTCGCGGCATACACGCCGTAGTTCTCCATCTTCGTACCGACCACGCTGGTGGAGAAGTTGACGATGCGACCGCCGTCGCGCAGGCGCCTGGAAGCTTCGCGCAAGGTGTTGAAAGTGCCTTTCAGGTTGACGGCGATCTGGGTGTCGAACAGCGCATCGTCGCTGGCGCCGATCGCGCCCAGCTTCAGGATACCGGCGTTGTTGACCAGCACGTCGATGCCGCCGAAAGCCGCTTCGGCCGAATCGAACATGCGCGCCACCGCGGTCGCGTCGGCCACATCGGCCTGTGCGGCCAGGGCCTTGCCGCCGCCGCTCTCGATATTGCGGACGACCTGCTCGGCGGCTGCGGCATTGCCGGAGTAATTGACGATGACGGCATGACCGTCGCGGGCTAGGCGCTGGGCGATGGCGGCGCCGATACCGCGGGAGGCGCCGGTGACCAGGGCGATGCGGGAAGTGGTGGTGCTCATGGGGTGTCCTCGGGAAGGGGAAGGCCGGCAGCAGCCGGTGAGGGAAAGATGCGCCTTTCCTTCCTGCGGATAATCCACCAAAATCCGGAATCATCTGTCGGATATAGCGAACAATCTATGGATCGATTCGACACGATGCGGGTCTTCATTCGGGTGGTCGAGCAGCGCAGCTTCACCCAGGCGGCGCAGGACCTGGGTTTGCCGCGTTCCACCGCCACCGACGCCATCAAACAGCTGGAAACCCGTCTGGGCGTGCGCTTGCTGCAGCGGACTACGCGTACGGTCAGCCCGACCCTGGACGGCGAGGCGTATTACCGCCGATGCCTGGTCATCCTGGGCGATATCGAAGACGCGGAAGCCGCGTTCGCCGGGGCCAAGCCGCGCGGACTGCTGCGCGTCGACGTGCAGGGCACGCTGGCGCGCCGGTTCGTGTTGCCGGGGCTGCCCATGTTCCTGGCCCGCTACCCGGATCTCGAATTGTTCATGGGCGAGGGCGATCGCTGGGTGGATCTGGTGCGCGAAGGGGTCGATTGCGTACTGCGCGTCGGCGAACCGCGGGACACCGACATGGTGGCGCGGCGCGTGGCGATGCTGGCGGAAGTGACCTGCGCGTCGCCGGCCTACCTGGCCGAATTCGGCGTGCCGACCAGCATCGAGACCTTGCAGGGCCATCGCATGGTCGGCTTCCGTTCTTCGGCCACCGGCGCATTGCTGCCTCTGGAATTCATCAAGGACGGCGTTGCCCGCAACGTGACCTTGCCGACCAAACTTTCCGTCACCGGCGCCGAGACCTATTCCGCAGCCGCACGGCTGGGACTGGGGCTGATCCAGGCGCCGCGCTACAACCTGGAAGCGGATCTCGAGCGCGGCACGCTGGTGGAGGTGTTGCCCGATCATCCGCCCGCGCCTTCGCCGGTATCGCTGCTGTATCCGCGCAACCGCCAGCTCTCTCCGCGCGTGCGTGTGTTCATCGACTGGCTGGTGGAAGTGTTCGCCGATGCCGGACGCAGCGCATGACACAATCGCCGGTCATGGGAAACGACGCGACCACAGCGTTGATCGGGGCACTGGTCGAGCGCGGCCTGGCTGGCCTGCGCGCGCGTTCGGCCGAAGCGGCCGCATTGCTGGAGGACGCGACCTTCGCCGAACGCGTGGGCAAGGTGATCGCCGCCAGCGATTTCGCGCTGGAGACGTTGCGCAAGCAGCCTGGGTTGCTGGCGACGCTCAAGCGCGATGAAGGCGCTGAAGCGTTCGCCCCACCCGTGCTATCGGCGGAACGATCGACGCAATGGCCGGAGCAATTGCGCAGCTACCGTGCCGCCGAATCGACCCGCCTGGTCTGGCGCGACGTGCTGGGTCTCGATGAGGTCGATGCGATTCTGGCCGGCAGCACGCGGCTGGCGGAGAACTGCCTGCGCACCGCGCTGGAGGCGTTGGAAACCGAATTCGCCCAACGGCATGGCGTGGTGCGCGCCGCCGACGGCAGCGCGCAAAGGCTGGTCGTGTTCGGATTGGGGAAGCTGGGCGGCGGCGAACTCAATTTCTCTTCCGATATCGATCTGGTCTATACCTATCCGCAGGGCGGCGAGTCCGATGGCGCGCGTTCGTTGGCGGCGGAGGACTACTTCGCGCGCCTGGGCCAACGCCTGGCCAAACTGCTGGACGAACCGACCGTCGATGGATTCAGCCATCGCGTCGATCTGCGCCTGCGGCCGTTCGGCAACGCGGGCAGGGTGGCGCTTTCCTTCGCCGGCATGGATCAGTACTTCCAGCGCGAAGGCCGCGACTGGGAGCGCTACGCCTGGCTGAAAGCGCGCGCGGTGGCCGGCGATATCGAAGCGGGCGAACAATGGCTGCAGACGTTGCGTCCGTTCGTGTATCGCCGCTACCTGGACTTCACTGCGCTGGATGGCCTGCGCGAGATGAAAGCCGCCATCGCCGCCGAAGTCGCGCGTCGCGAGCTTGCCGACGACATCAAGCGCGGTCCGGGCGGCATTCGCGAGATCGAGTTCCTGGCCCAGGCGCTGCAACTGATCCACGGCGGGCGCGAAGCCACGCTGCGCGAGCGCCGCCTGCTTCCTGCGCTGGACGCTCTTATGCGAACACGGCAGATATCGCAGGAAGACGGCGATGCGCTGATCCACGCCTACCGCTTCCTGCGCAAGCTCGAGAACCGGCTGCAGATGCTGCGCGACGCGCAGACCCATGCACTGCCGGAAAATCCGTTGGACCGTGCGCGCATCGCCCAGTGCCTCGGCTATCCGGACTGGGGCGCGTTGGACGCGGCGTTGGCAGCGCAGCGCGCGCGGGTCGCGGCGGAGTTCGGCGAACTGCTGGCGCCGCGGCAACGCGACGTTACACCGGGCGTGCTGAGCGGCTATTGGCGCGCGCTGCCGAACTCGGGTAACGCGGAAGCGCTGGCGACCGCGGGATTCGGCGATCCGGCCAGCGCCGATGCGGCCTTGCGCGATTTCGCCAATTCCGGCGGCGTGCTCGGTCTTTCCGATGGCGCGCGCGCGCGATTGGATCGCGTCCTGCCGGCCTTGCTGGAGGGCGCGGCGCGATCCTCGCAACCGGATGCGGCGATCAAACGGCTGCTGGTCCTGCTGCGCGCGATCCTTCGCCGCGCCAGTTATCTGGCCTTGCTCGACGAACAGCCCAGCGCCCTGAATCGCCTGGTGGACGTGGTGGCGCGCAGCGCCTTGCTGGCCGAACGCCTGGCGCTGTATCCGCTGCTGCTGGACGAACTGCTTGATACGCGCGTCGGCGGACCCATGCCGGACCGCGAGGTCATGCGTCGCGAATGCGAGCCGGCCCTGCACGAGGACGATCCCGAAACCGCTTTGCGCGCGCTCAACGAGAAGCGCCTCGCGCTGAGCTTCCGCATCGCGCTCGCTGCGCTGGACGGCCGCCAGTCCGCGCGCGACAGCATGCGGCAGCTGGCGTGGCTGGCCGAAGAAGTGGTGCGCGTGGTGTTGCGCATGGTGCATGCCGAAGTGGTCGCCGCGCATGGCGAAGTCGCTGGTGGGCGCTTCGCGGTGATCGGTTACGGCAGCCTCGGAGGCGAGGAGCTCGGTTTCGGTTCCGACTTGGACCTGGTGTTCCTGTTCGATGCCGATCCTTCTGCTATCTCCAGCGGCACGCGTTCGTTGGAAGCGGGGCGCTGGTATGCGCGTCTGGCCCAGAAGTTGGTGGCCTTGCTGGGTGCGGCCACCGGCGCGGGGCGTCTGTACGACGTGGACGTGCGCCTGCGGCCCGACGGCGCCAAAGGTTTGCTGGTGTCGTCGGTGTCCAGTTACCGCGACTATCAGCTCGAACGCGCCTGGACCTGGGAGCACCAGGCGCTGGTACGGGCACGAGGCGTCGCCGGCGACGCCTCGCTGCTGTCCGAATTCGACGCGATCCGCGAACGGACTCTGTCGCAACCGCGCGATGCGCGAAAGCTGCAGGAAGAAGTCGGCAGCATGCGCCTGAAGATGCGCGCCGAACTGGATCGCAGCGATGCGGCGAGGTTCGATCTCAAACAGGGCGCCGGCGGACTGGTCGATCTGGAGTTCCTGCTGCAGTTCCTGGTGCTGCGGGATTCTTCCTCGCATGCCGCCTTGCTGGAGCCGCGCGACACGCAGGGATTGATCGACGCGCTGCGGGCGGCCGGCACGCTGGACGAAACGCAGGCGCAGTCGTTGTTGTGCGTCCACGGATATTTCGTGTCCGAAGGCCTGAATTGCACGCTGGACCGGCGTCCGCGGCTACTGCCTGAGGGCGAGGCCACTCTTTCCGCGCGCGCGGTGGTGCGAGAGGAGGTGTCGCGCCATGGCTTGGGGTTCGACTTGGCAGCGGACAGCCAACCGATTCAATAATCCGTTCGTGGTGAGCCTGTCGAACCACGCTTTTCGCGGAGCAAATGGCTTGCTACGAACTGAAACCATGCGCCAAGAGCGTGGTTCGACAGGCTCACCACGAACGGAATAAAGAGAGCAATTAGAGGGACAGACGTTCGCGCACCAGCGCCGCCACGCGCGCGGTTTCCCGCAGCGGTTTCACCTCGAACGGCGCCAACTGCGTATCCATCGCGCGGATGCGGCCATGCGCCAGCAACGAATCCAGGAACCTGCGCGGCCTGCCGCTGACGCGCGCAGGATCGAAGACGAAGACCGGCGCCTCCGTCGCGCAGGCTTCGGACACCATGTTCACCGAATCCGGCGAGCACACGATGCGGTCGGCCCACGCCAACAACCCTTCGTAAGGATTGGCCCCATCGGTTTCTCCGCACCAAACCACGCCGGGCGTCTCCACGTAGCGATGGCGCAAGGCGGCGATCAGGTCGGCAGGGGTGCGGCGCGAAGTCGTGATCAACACGCTGCCGCCCTCGCGCGCCAGCGCGACTTCCAGTTTCGAGGCCAGCACCTCGAAGGCGCTGCGATCGAAGCGTGCGTGCGAACTGGAGCCTCCCAACAGGACGGCAGTGCGGGGTTGCGGCAGTTCGGCGAATACCGCGAAAGCCTCGCGCGCCCGTGCGAGCCAGGCCTCGTCGACAGGATTCAGGCTGCCGAGCAGGGTGATGACGTTGTCGCCTGCAAGCAGATCGTGTTCGGGAGCGACCACCAGATCCCAGTATCGGGTGTCGATGCGCGGATCGAGGATCTGCACCACCTTGCCGCCGCGCTCATGCAGCAGGCGCGTGGCCAGCGCGGCCTGGCGACCGCAACCGATGGCCAGTCGCGGCGGCTGCGCCAGCGCCAGTGCGAACGCCGATCCGAAGGCATGGTCGGCGCCAGGGAAGCTGCGCGGTGCGAGCATGTTCCAGGGCAGGCGCGGTTCCAGCAGCCAGTCCTTGGCGGGTCCGCAATCCAACGCCGCGGCCAGCGCATCGGCCTGGCGGCGGTTTCCTGCATGACCGTCGGTGAGGGTCCAGAGCTGTGTCGAATCCATGGGATCTGCGGGGCTTTGTTCCAGAAACTAAAACAATCCGTTCCGAACTGGCTTGATGTTGCCATTGCCGGGACACTCTACACTGCGCGCCTCGGTTTGCGCTGCCTCGCGAATCCTTCGAATCACTTGATCCCTCCAAGGATGTGACATGTCAGACGTCTTGAACGACAACGCGCTGGACCAGTTGTTCCGTACCGCGCGCACCCAGAACACCTACCAGGACCGCCCGATCGAGGACGCGCAGCTGCGTGCGCTGTACGACTTGCTGAAGTGGGGCCCGACCTCGGCCAATATGTCGCCGGCGCGCTTCGTGTTCGTGAAGTCGCCCGCGGCCAAGGAAAAGCTCAGGCCCGCCCTGTCCGAAGGCAACCTGGCCAAAACCATGGCCGCGCCGGTGACCGTAATCGTGGCCTACGACGAGGACTTCCACGAAAAGCTGCCGTATTTGTTTCCGCATACCGATGCCAAGGCCTGGTTCGACGGCCCGCGCGAGAATCGCCATGACGCCGCCTTCCGCAATAGCAGCCTGCAGGGCGCCTACCTGATCCTGGCGGCCCGTTCGCTGGGCCTGGGCGCAGGCCCGATGTCCGGTTTCGACAACGCCAAGGTCGATGCGGCGTTCTTCGCCGGCACCACCGTCAAGTCCAACTTTCTCGTAAATCTGGGTTATGGCGATTCTGCCGGCCTGTTCCCGCGTTCGCCGCGGCTGTCCTTCGACGAAGCGGCGCGCATCGAATAGTTCACTTAGCCCCAACCCGCTTTCTGTTTCCATCAATCCTAAACACCAAGGAGTCACGTCATGCGCAAGACCCTGCTCGTTGCCGCCCTGTTCGCGTTCGCCGGTTCCGCTTTCGCCGCGCCCGCTGGTACCAGTGGTGCCATCACCTACAAGATCGATCCCAACCACACCAACGTCATCGCCAGCTGGAGCCACTTCGGCTTCTCCAACCCGAGCGTCAATTTCGGCAATGCCGACGGCACCATCGTTTACGACGCGGACAAGGTTTCCGCCTCCAGCGTGCAGGTCACGCTGCCGTTGACCGGGTTGAGCGCGCTGGCTACTGATTTCTACGACCATTTGACCAGCGCCGATTGGTTCGATGCGGCCAAGTATCCGGCCGCCACCTTCAAGAGCACCAAGGTGGAAGCCGCGGGCGAGGGCAAGCTGAAAGTCACCGGCGACCTGACCGTGAAGGGCGTGACCAAGCCGGTGGTGCTGGAAGTGAAATTGAACAAGGCAGGCGAGCAGCCGATGGCCAAGCGCGCCGCGGTCGGTTTCGACGCTACCGCGACGGTCAAGCGCAGCGAGTTCGGCCTGGGCAAGTACGTGCCGAACGTGAGCGACGACGTATCGCTGCGCATCACCACCGAGGCGATCGTGCCCAAGGCCGAGTAATTCTCGCAAGCGAAACGCTGTACGAAGCGCCGGCCGCGGTCACCGCGGCCGGCGTTTTGCTTTTCTGCTTTTGCCTCCTCCCTTGCGCGCAGCGCAGGGGAGGATTGAGGAGGGGTGCTCTTGATCTTGCTTTGGTCTTTATCCTTGCTTCGAAGAAAAAGCGTTTCGCGCTTTGCGCGAGTCACTTTTCTTTGAACGGCAAAGAAAAGTAACCAAAAGAAAGCCGCCCCCGTATCAAGTACGGGGCAGGCTCTACGCCGCGCCCAGCGATAAAGCCGCTGGGTCCGCAAAAGGGGCGGGAATTTCCGGAAGGCGCATCCTGCGCCTCCGGAAACGGCGCACATCCTTGTGCGCCGCCCCTGCGGGGTTTGCCCGCCCCTTTTGCCGCGCCTCACGGAGCATTGAAGAGCATAAGCAAGAGCTTCAAGCCATACCCCTTTCCCTTTTGCGGTATCTAGCCGGCTGTTAGACTGGCGTCTCGCACCGACCGACTGAATCCCCATGAGCCAGACCGCCACCGCGCCCGCCAATGCCGAGAAGCGCTACACCGTGCATCGCAGCGACCTGCCGCTTAGCTGTCCGTTGCCGTCGATGGCGCTGTGGAACTCGCATCCGCGCGTGTACCTGGCCATCGAAGAGGCGCCGAACAAGGACGTGCAATGCCCTTACTGCGGCTCGCATTTCGTTCTTGCTGATTGATTCGGCGTGTTGATCCCGCACGCACAGGCCCTGCGCCGATGCGTCGCCTGACGGTCGTACAGCTGCTTCCCGCGCTCGAATCCGGCGGTGTGGAGCGTTCCACCCTCGAAATTTCCCAGGCCCTGGTCGAAGCCGGCCATCGCGCCATCGTCGTTTCCGCAGGCGGCCGCCTGTTGCCGGCCTTGCAGAAGACCGGCGCCGAGCATGTTGCGCTGGATATCGGGCGCAAATCGTTGTTTACCTTCCGACACCTGCCCACGCTGCGGAAACTGCTGGTTCGCGAACGCGCGGATATCGTGCACGCACGTTCGCGTCTGCCGGCGTGGCTGGGCTTGAAGGCGGTGCAGGGCATCGCGCAAGCGCAGCGCCCGCGTTTCGTCACCACCATGCACGGGCTCAATTCGCCCGGCCGCTACAGCGCGGTCATGACCTACGGCGAGCGCGTCATCTGCGTTTCCGACACGGTGCGTCGCTACGTGCTGCAGCACTATCCGCAAACGGATGCGGATAAATTGCGGGTGATACCGCGTGGCATAGACACCGCCCAGTTTCCTCGCGCGGCGTGGCCCGAGCGGACATTGCGGTCCGAATTCGCGAAGCAGTATCCGCAGCTCGCGGGCGAAGCGCCCTTGTTGCTGTTGCCCGGGCGCGGTACCCGCTTGAAGGGCCACATCGATGCATTGCGCCTGCTCGCGGCTCTGCGTCGCGACGGTAGCGACGCACGCCTTTGGCTGCCCGGCGCGCGCGAAGCAGGGCGCGAGGACTATATCGCCGAGATGGAAGCCGAGGCCGCGAAACTGGGTATCGCGGAGGCAACGGCCTTCACCGCCGCCACTTCGCGCATCGCCGATGCCTACGCCGCCTGCGACCTGGTGCTGCAGCTGTCGCGCAAACCCGAATCCTTCGGGCGTACCGTGATCGAAGCGCTGTCGGTGGGCCGCCCGGTGCTGGGCTGGGCGCATGGCGGCGTGGGCGAATTGCTGGCCGAGCTGCAGCCGCAAGGCGCGGTGCCGCCTTTCGACGAAGCCGCACTGCTCGCGCAGGCCAACGCGCTGTTGACCCATCCGCCGTCGCCATTGGCTACGATGCCCTATACCCTGCGTGCGATGCAGGACGCCACGCTGGATCTTTACCAAGAACTCGCTGATGAATCCGAACGCGCTTCCCGTTGACGACACCGCTCCTGCCGCTGGCCATGGCTGGCGCTGGGCGCCCGCCTGGGTCCTGACCTTCGTCGCCTTGTGGCCCGCTTCCGGCGTGGCCGAAGGGGTGATGGTGTTGGGCGCGCTGGCCGCGATCGCGCGCCTGCTGCTGGTGCGTTTTCGCGGCGGCATGCGTCTGCTCAGCGGACCGGCGTGGGCGCTGACCAGCGCCTTGTTCCTGGCCTATTGGGTGCCGCAACTCGTTTCCGCATTCGATGCCACCGATCCTTCGCATGCGTTCTACAAAGTGGGCACCGGCCTGCGCTATCTGCCGTTCCTGTGGCTGGTGGCGGCCGCGGTCGCCAATGAAAAGGGCCGGCGCACCACCTTCGGCGGTCTGGCGGTCATCGTCACGGTGTGGACGGTCGATGCGTTGCTGCAGGTCGCCTTCGGCACCAGTCCGTTGTTCTGGGGGCTGGACCAGCTCAAGCAGCTCATCAGCGGCCACGGCATGTGCACCGCCGAAGACACGCTTGCGCTGGACCGTCTCAGTGGCTTCCTGGGTCCCTGCAACCTGAAACTTGGCGTGGTCCTGGCCAGCCTGTCGCCGTTCGCGTTGTTCGCACTCGGCAAGCGTTTCGGCATGCTCGGCTGGGTGCTGGCGTCGGCTGCGATCGGTCTGGTGATCCTGCTGGCGGGCGCGCGCGCCGCATGGCTGACTTACGGGCTGGTGCTGGTTTTCTCCGGTTGGCGCTTGCTCGGCTGGAAGAAACTGCTGGCTGTGTTCGCGTTCGGCGCGTTGTCGCTGATCGTGTTGAATCTGGTGTCGCCGCAGTTCCGCGAGCGCATCCAGCGCACCACGCAAGCCCTGGCCGCCGACGAAAGCGGAGTCGATGTAGCCCTCTCCGGGCGCGCGCAGATCTGGCGGGCGGCCACCTGCATGATCGGACAACATCCGATCAACGGTGTGGGCACGCGCAATTTCCGCGAGGAATACCCGGCCTGCGATCCGTCTCCCGGCACGCAACCGGCCTGGGGTGCCGGGCCTGCGCATCACGCTCACCAAATCGTGCTGGAAATACTGGCCGAAACCGGCGTCATCGGCCTGCTGCTGTGGTTGGCCGGCGCGGCGCTGGCCTGGCGCGCCTGGCGCTACGCGACACCCGAAGCGCGGGAACGCGCGCGCCCGGCGATGCTGGCGTTGGGCGTCACCGTGTTTCCGTTCAACACCCATCTGGCGTTCTATTCCACCTTCTGGGGCGGGCTGGCGTTGATGCTGGCGGCGCTGTATTCGGGCAGCCTGTTGGCCAGGGAACATGACCGAAACCAGCGCGACTGAGACCGGAAAGGCGCGTTGCTGGTTCATCGCGCCGCTCGATCTGTTGGCCGCCGGCATCGCACGGTTGCCGCAGTCCTTGCTGCTGGGCCTGGGAAGCTTGCTCGGCGTTCTGATGTGGCCGCTGCTGGGTAAGCGGCGGCGCTACGCGCGCATCAATCTGGCCTTGTGTTTCCCCGGGCTGGACGGCGCGCAACGACGCCGTCTGTTGCGCGAAAACGTACGCGCCACCGCCACCGGCGCGCTGGAACTGTTGCGTGCCTGGTACGCGCCGACGTCGGTGTTGGAAGGTCTGGCCGAAGTCGAAGGACTCGAACATCTTCGCGCGGCCACCGCATCGGGCCGCGGCGTGTTGTTGTTCGGCGGCCATTTCACCCATTCCGAACTGGCCGCGCGCCTCTTGCAGCAGGTCTCAGGACAACCGGTGCACGTGGTGGTACGCCGCAACAACAACCGCTGCCTGGAAGCGATGTTCGATGGCGCCCGTCGTCGCGCGTTCGCCGGCACCATCGCCAAGAAGGATGTGCGAGGCCTGCTGCGCACGCTGTCGCAAGGTGGAGTGGTGGCGTATTCGGCCGACCAGAACTTCACCTACCAGAACGCCTTCGTGCCGTTCTTCGGCGTGGCCGCGGCCACGCTGACCGCCACGCCGGATCTGGCGCGGCGCGGCAAGGCGGCAGTGCTGCCGTTCTGGTTCCATCGCGGCGACGATGGCCGCTACCGTCTGCGCATCGAGGCGCAATGGAACGGTTGGCCCAGCGGTGATCCCGCTGCCGACGCCGCACGCTACATGAGCGAACTGGAACAGGTCGTGCGCCAACATCCCGAGCAATATCTCTGGGTGCACCGGCGTTTCAAGACGCGACCGCCGGGCGAAGCCAGCGTCTACCGGTAGGTCGGGGCCACGCCCCCGACGCATGAACCCCAGACGGTGCACGTGATGTCGGGGACGTAGCCCCGACCTACGTCGTCATTCGTAAAGTTTCCCACGCCCATCCGGCTGGCGCTTGAAGCGGCGGTGGATCCACAAGTACTGCGCCG
The DNA here is from genome assembly GCF_031455975.1 of Pseudoxanthomonas sacheonensis. Taxonomy (GTDB): domain Bacteria; phylum Pseudomonadota; class Gammaproteobacteria; order Xanthomonadales; family Xanthomonadaceae; genus Pseudoxanthomonas_A; species Pseudoxanthomonas_A sacheonensis_A. The sequence continues at coordinate 215,934 of NZ_JAVDTT010000004.1, forward strand.
GCGCCTTGCGCACCATCGCTTCGATCGCCGCCATCACACGCGCGGTATCGGCGGTGGCGTCTTTGGAAGGGAATTCCTCGAAGGCCGGCGACAGCCGCAGGGTGTAGCCTCCATCGGCGCGGCGCTCGTGCGCGAAGGCGATCACGCTGGCGCCGGACAACCGCGAGAGCTGGTGGGTGGAGGTCAGGCTGTAGGCGGGCAGGCCGAAGAACGGCACGAATACGCTTTCGCCGCGGCGCGTGTCCTGGTCCGGCGCGAACCACAGCAGCCCACCCTGTTTCAGGTGCTTCAGCGCAGGCCGCAGCTCTTCGCGGGTGAACATCTGCGCCGCATAGCGCAGGCGTCCGTGCTTTACCGCCCATTCCATCGCGCCCTGGTCGTGCGGACGGTACATGCCGGCGAGCGGGGCGTAATCGCACATCAGCCGCGCGGAGATCTCCAGGGTGGTGAAGTGGCCGGAAATCACGATTACGCCACGCCCGCCTGCGCGCGCCGCTTCGAGATGCTCCAGTCCCTCCACGCGCAGATCGCGGCGCATCGGCTCCACGCTGCCCCACCAGGCGCGCGCGAATTCGAACAGGCCGATGCCGAGTTCGGAAAAACTCCTGTACACCAGGGATGCCTGCTGTGCCGCGTCCAACTCCGGGAAACACAGGGCGATGTTGCGTTCGGCGATGTGGCGCCGGCTGCGCAGTACTGCATGCAGGAACCTGCCCGCCAACCTGCCCAAGCCGCGTTGCAGTGGCCACGGCAGGCGCGCCAGCAAGGCGGCCAGACCGATGCCGAGCCATGCCGGCCACTGGCGGACGCCCTTCGGCGCCGGGTCGTTGTCGTGGCGAGGGCTTTCAACGCGGTCAAGTTCGGCCATACAGCGATTCTAACGGTTCAGTTGGTTATCCTTCCGCGATGCGGATGGACCTGACCGAGCGTTTCCTGCGTGGCCTGTATTCGGCTGTGCTCTATGTACTGACGCCGGTCACGGTCTACCACCTGGTCTGGCGCGGTTTTCGTTTCCGCGAATATTTCCAGCGCTGGAACGAACGCTACGCCTCCTACGGGCAGCCGCAGCGGCGAATCGATGTATGGCTGCACGCGGTATCGGTGGGCGAGGTCAACGCCGCGGTGCCCGTGGTCGACGCGCTGCGCCGCGCGCACCCGGACCTGCGCTGGCTGGTGACCACCATCACTCCCACCGGCTCCGAGCGCGTGCGCGCCCTGTGGGGCGAGGGAGTCGAGCACGTCTATGTGCCCTATGACCTGCCAGGCGCGATATCGCGTTTCCTGCGCCACTATCGCCCGCGGCTGGCATTGGTGATGGAAACCGAGCTGTGGCCCAACTTGCTGTTCGGTTGCCGCGACCAGGGCATTCCTACTTATATCCTCAACGCACGTCTGTCGGCGCGTTCGCTGCGCGGCTACCGCGTGCTGGCGCCGCTGATTTCACGGGTGGTGCGCACGCTCAAGCGGATCGGCGCGCAATCCACGCTCGACGGCAAGCGTTTCGTCGCTCTAGGTGCGATGCCTGGCGGGGTGGTGGACACGGGCAATCTCAAGTTCGACATCGCCGCGCCGGAAGGTCTCGCCGATTTCGTGCGCGCTTTCGGCGACCAGGCGGGGCAGCGGCCGGTATGGATCGCGGCCAGCACCCATGAGGACGAGGAAGCGGCGGTCATCGCCCTGCACCGCGAGCTGAGGCAGCGATGGCCGGACCTGTTGCTGCTGTGGGCGCCGCGTCACCCCGAACGTTTCCCCCGGGTCGCCGAGCAAGCGCAAACGGCCGGCTGGAAAGTCGCTACCCGCCGCAAATCGACTTGGCCCAATGCCGGCGACGATGTCTTCGTGATCGATACGCTGGGCGAACTGATGTCGTTCTACGCCTGCGCCGAGGTCGCCTTCGTCGGCGGCAGCCTGCAACCGATCGGCGGGCATAACCTGCTCGAGCCGGCGGCGGTGGGCACGGCCATGGTGACCGGGCCCCACCTGCACAACTTCGCCGAGATTTCCAAGCGGCTGAAGGAAGCCGGCGCCTTGCTGATCGCCGAGGATGCGCACGGCGTCGGGGTCGCGCTCGCCGAATTGCTAGGCGATCCCGAGGCGCGCCGGAAATGCGTCGAAGCGGGACGCATCTTGGTGGAACAGGGACGCGGCGCACTGGCCAAAACCTTGCAGATGATCGATGCCGATCTTCCGGTGCACGGGGATTCGTAGGTCGGGGCTACGTCCCCGACGCGTGATATCTCGACGGTGCGGGTAGCGTCGGGGCGTGGCCCCGACCTACACAAACGATTACGGCGAACCGAAGTCCGCCGTAATCGAAGTGCCGCCTCGCAAAGACCTTAGGCGTCGTTACTGACCATCGCCGGGCGCGAGCTGCGCTTGCGCATCGGCGGTCAGCAGACGGTTCACGTCCTGCACGTCGTCGGCGTCCAGGGTGCCGGCTGCCTGGTCCAGCAGCAGTCGGTTCTGCAGGTAGTTGTACTTGGCCAATGCGTAGTTCTGCTGGGCCAGGAACAGGTTCTGCTGGTTGATCAACACGTCCAGCACGGTGCGGGTACCGACTTCCAATCCGACCTGCGAGGCTTCGTAGGCGGCCTTGGCCGACACCAACGCCAGGCGGCGCGCCTCGATCTCGCTGATGCCCGCTTCCAGGGTCTGGTAGGCATTGCGCGTATTGCGCACGATGGCGCGCTTCTGCTGCTCGTAGCCGTCCTGCGCCGCATCGCGATTGGCTAGCGCCTCGCGCACCCGCGACTGGGTGGCGCCGCCGGAGAAGATCGGCACGCTCAAGGTCAGGCCGATGGTGGTGCCGGTACCGTCGCCGTTGGCACCGGTGGTATCGCCCCACGCCGCGTCCTTGCCCCAATTGGCGCCCAGCGACAGGGTGGGCAGATGGCCGGCGCGTGCGGTGGAAACTCCGGCTTCGGCCGATTGCACCTGATATTCAAGCGACTTCAGCGATGGGTTGGTGCTCACCGCGGTGTTGACCCAGCCTTCGGCGTCGTAATCGGTCGGCAGTACGGGACGGAAATCGTCCGGCAGCGCCTTCAGGTTGGCGATCGGCTGGCCGGTGATCTCGGTCAGCGCTTCGTACGCATCCTTCAGGGCGTTGCGGCTGGTGATCACGCTGGCGCGCGCGCTGTCGTACTGGGCGCGGGCTTCGTGCACGTCGGTGATCGGAGCCAGGCCCACGTCCAGACGCTTCTGCGCGTAGTCGAACTGCTTCTGCAACGCGGTCTGCTGGGCTTCGGCCGCGGCCAGCGTTTCGATCGCGACCAGCACATTGAAGTAAGCCGCCGAGGTGCGGGTGATCAACGCGTCGTTGGCCGCTTCCAGGTCGAAATCGGCGGCCTGGCTCAGCGCGCGCTGTCCGCGCAGGGTGGAGTAGCGGCTGAAGTCGAGCACCGACTGGTTGACGCTGACGCCGTAGCTGCGGCTGGTGTTGGTGGTGGAACCCGGCACGGCGTCCAGTTCATTACGGCTGCGGCTGAGCGAGGCGGTGCCGTTGACCTGCGGCAACAGCGCGGCGCGCGCCTGCACGGCGCCTTCCTTCTGCGCCAGGCGTCCGGATTCGGCGGCGGCCAGTTGCGGATCGCCGGTACGTGCGAGTTCATAGGTCTGCATCAGATCCGTGGCGTTTGCTCCAGCACCCAATAGGGATGTTGGCAGGGCCAGGGCGAGCGCGAGAACGAGGGGGCGGCGACTCATGCGGTTTCCTTTCTGAAAATCAAAAGACGAATTGCGGCACCGGGGCGGCGCCGACAAGATACGGAACGTCGGTCTCAAACAACGATTCTATGCGGGGGCCGTTGACGTCGTTGTGCACCAGCACCGCTTCCATCACCGGCGAATGGCCGCGGACCACGAACAACCGGCCTCCCGGACGCAGCCACTGCAAAAAATGTGACGGCACTTCCGTCATCGCCGCGGTCACGCAGATCGCATCGAAGCGGCGCTCGGTGGCGTAGTGCAGGGCGTCGGCGGTTTCGATGCGCACGTTGTTGCCGTAGCCGCTGGCGTCCAGCTGCTGGCGCGCGCGGTCGGCGAGTTCGGGTTGGATCTCCAGGCTGACCACTTCGCGGGCCAGCGCACCCATGCATGCGGCCAGATAGCCGCCGCCGGTGCCGATCTCCAGCACCTCGTCGCCTTCCTGCAGCAACAGCGCTTGCAGGGCGCGGCCCTCGACCACGGGCTTCATCATCTTCTGGCCATGGCCCAGCGGAATCTCCACGTCGGCATAGGCCAGTGCGCGGTGGATCTCGGGTACGAACTTCTCCCGCGGCAGGGTCGCCAACACACCCAGCACGCGCGCGTCCAGGACCTCCCAGGGGCGCACCTGCTGCTCGACCATCATTTCGCGGGCTTGGTTGTAATCGATCGTCATGGGTGGTGATCCGGCGCGGGGGACGCGCAGTTTAGCGGGTCGCGGCGCGTTTTTAGGGTCGTGCGGTGCGGAGCAGCATGGCCGTACTACCACACCGATACGCAGTGCCGGAAGTCACCGCGACCTCCGTCATGATCGATCGCCTTGGTTTTTCAAGACTTGGCATAGGCGCGCAGGAACATGTCCACGCTGGCATCCAGATGGGCGTTGACGTCGCCCCGTGCGGGTCGGGCGCCAATGCCGCACATCATCCGGCCGTGCAGCTCGCCCTTGATCAGGGCGAAGAACTGCTCCGACGCGCGCTGCACATCGACGATGTCCAGCTCGCCGGCCTCCACCCGCGACTGCAGGAAAGCGCCGAAGGCCTGATGGGTGCGCTGCGGACCGGCTTCCCAGAACAACTTGCGCAGCGGATCGTCGGCGTTGCCCGGGGTGATCATCATGCGATGCGTGCTGATCGCCTCGTCGCTGCTGATCAGGGCGAAGAAGCCGCTGGCGATCGCCTTGAGCTGCGCGCGCAACGGACCTTTCAGCTCCTGGGCGAACAGGTCGTCCGGCAGCATTTCCTCGCACTTGGCGCGCACGGCGGCCGCGAACAGCGCTTCCTTGTCGCCGAAATGGCTGTAAACAGTGAGCTTGGAGACGCCGGCCTCGGCCGCGATCTGGTCCATGCTGACGCCGGCGTAGCCATCGCCGGAGAACAGACGCTTGGCCGCCTCCAGGATGGCGTCGCGCTTGGCCAGGTCCTTGGGCCGGCCGGGGCCCGAAAGCCTGGGGGCCGTTTTTTGACGGCTGGCGGGGGAGGGGTTACTGACCATTTCTCAATACTAGACTAATCGGTTCGATATTTATACTATACCGTCAAGTCCATTTATTGATGAACAAGACGGAGTGTTCTCCCTATGTGCAGTGTGTCCATGCGCAATGCGCGCAGCTACGGAATTCTGCTCCTTCTATTGCTGGGGCTCTCTGCCTGTGGCGGCCAGTCCGAATCGGCCGAAGTCGCGCGCCCGGTCCTGGTGGTGCATCCGGGCGGTGGTGCGCAGGCCGCGCTGTCCGCCTATGCCGGCGAAGTGCGCGCCCGCGAAGAAAGCCCGCTCTCGTTCCGGGTCGGCGGCAACCTGATCCGCCGCAACGTGGATGCCGGCACCCAGGTCAAACAGGGCCAAGTCCTGGCCGTGCTGGACGCCGACGACCTTTCCCTGCAGGCGCAGGCCGCGCAAGCCCAGCTGGCCGCCGCCGAAGCCGATCTGGTCCGCGCCCGCGGCGACCGCGACCGCTACGCCAAGCTGGTGGGCGACAAACTTGTCAGCCAATCCACCTACGATGCGCAGAACGCGGCCTACAAAGCCGCCGAAGGCCAGGCCCGCGCGGCCCGCGCCCAGCTCGATGTGGCCCGCAACCAGGCCGCCTATTCGCAACTGCGCGCGCCGCACGACGGTGTCATCGCCACCCGCCAGGCCGAAGCCGGGCAGGTGGTCGCCGCCGGCCAGACCATCTTTACCCTGGCCGCCGACGACGGCCGCGAAGTGGCGATCTCGCTGCCCGAAGGCCGCATCCGCGACTTCACGGTCGGCCAGCCGGTGCTGGTGGAACTGTGGAACGCGCCGGGCGAGCGTTTGCCCGGTTTGATCCGCGAAATTTCCCCCGCCGCCGATGCGCAAACCCGCACCTACGCCGCGCGCGTCAATCTGGTCGGCGCCGCAGCCAAAGCAGTCGAACTGGGCCAGAGCGCCCGCGTCTACGTGCAGGAAACCGGACCGGAGGCCGCGCTCAGCGTGCCGCTTTCGGCGGTGCAGCGCGGCGCCAAGGGCGCGACGGCGGTCTGGGTGGTCGATCCGCAGAGCGGCAAGGTGAAATCGCAGCCGGTGCAGTTGGGCCGATATGGCGAAACCGACGTGCCCGTGCTCGGCGGCCTCAAGGCCAGCGACTGGGTGGTCGGCGCCGGCGGGCATCTGCTGCGCGAAGGCCAGCCGGTCACGCCGGTGGACCGCGACAATCGTCCCCTGCTGTCGAAGAAAGTCGTCGCCGCCACTCCCAAGGCGGACTGACCCATGAAGCGCTTCAATCTTTCCGAATGGGCGCTGACGCATCGCGCGTTGGTGCTGTACGCGATGATCGTGCTCGCCCTGATCGGCGCCTGGTCGTACCGGCACCTGGGCCAGTCCGAAGACCCGCCCTTCACCTTCAAGGTGATGGTGGTGCGCACCGTGTGGCCGGGCGCGCCGGCCGATGAAGTCGCCAAACAGGTCACCGAGCGCATCGAAAAGGCGCTGATGACCACCGGCAACTACGAGTTCATCCGCTCGTATTCGCGCCCCGGCGAATCGCAGGTGATGTTCATCGCACGCGACTCCATGCACTCCGATGAAGTGCCCGAGCTCTGGTACCAGGCGCGCAAGAAAGTCGGCGACATCAAGGCCACCCTGCCCGAGGGCGTGGTCGGTCCTTTCTTCAACGACGAATTCGGCGACACCTTCGGCAATATCTACGCGCTCACCGGTCCTGGCTTCGATTACGCGGTGATGAAGGACTACGCCGAGCGCATCCAGCTGGAGCTGCAGCGGGTCGCCGACGTGGGCAAGGTAGAACTGATCGGGCTGCAGGACGAGAAGGTCTGGATAGAGCTGTCCAACACCAAGCTGGCCACGCTGGGAATTCCGCTCAGCCAGGTGCAGCAGGCGCTGGACCAGCAGAACGCGGTGACCTCGGCCGGCTTCTTCGAGACCACCAGCGACCGCGTGCAGTTGCGCGTCAGCGGCGCCTTCGATTCGGTCAAGGACATCCGCGACTTCCCGATCCAGGCCGGCGGCCGCACGCTGCGGCTGGGCGACATCGCTGAGGTGCATCGCGGCTTCGCCGATCCTTCCGCGCCGAAGATGCGTTTCATGGGCCAGGACGCGATAGGCCTGGCGGTGGCGATGAAGAACGGCGGCGACATCATCCGCCTGGGCAAGACCCTGGACGCGGAATTCGAACGCCTGCAGAAAACCATTCCCACCGGCATGGAGCTGCGCAAGGTTTCCGACCAGCCGCACGCGGTGCAGGATTCGGTCGGCGAATTCGTGCGCGTGCTGACCGAAGCGGTGGTCATCGTGCTGCTAGTCAGCTTCTTCTCGTTGGGCCTGCGCACCGGTCTGGTGGTGGCGGTGACCATCCCGCTGGTGCTGGCGATGACCTTCGCGGTCATGCACTACTTCAATATCGGCCTGCACAAGATCTCGCTGGGCGCGCTGGTGCTGGCGCTGGGGCTGCTGGTGGACGACGCGATCATCGCGGTGGAGATGATGGCCATCAAGATGGAGCAGGGCTTCGACCGCATGCGCGCGGCCAGCTTCGCCTACACCTCTACCGCCTTCCCCATGCTCACCGGCACCCTGGTCACCGCGGCCGGCTTCCTGCCCATCGCCACCGCGGCCTCGGGCACCGGCGAATACACGCGCTCGCTATTCCAGGTGGTCACCATCGCGCTGATCGTGTCGTGGATCGCGGCGGTGCTGTTCATTCCCTACCTGGGCGACAAGATGCTGCCGGATCTGCATCAGCCCAAGCCGCCGAAGCCCGGTTCGCTGGCGGCGCGTTGGCACGATTTCCGCGCGCGCCTGGCCGGCCGCCTCCCCGCGTTCTCCAGCGTGCTCGCGCCCAAGGTCCACGACGGTCACGAGCACGATCCCTACCAGACCGCCTTCTACCAGCGCTACCGCAAACTACTCGACGCCTGCCTGCGCCATCGCTGGTTGGTGATCGGGGTGACCGTGCTGGCGTTCGTACTGTCGATCGCGCTGTTCCGGTTCGTGCCGCAGCAGTTCTTCCCCGACTCGGTGCGGCCGGAACTGATGGTGGACATGGAGCTGGCCGAAGGCAGTTCGCTGCGTTCCACCCAGGTCCAGGCCGAGAAACTGGAAAAAATGCTGGCCAAGCGCGAAGGCGTGGACAACTACGTGGCTTACGTGGGCACCGGTTCGCCGCGCTTCTACCTGCCGCTGGACCAGCAGCTGCCGCAGGCCAACTTCGCCCAGTTCGTGGTCTTGACCAAGGACATCGAGGCGCGCGAATCGATGCGCGAGTGGCTGATCAAGGAGGTAGGTCCGCAGTTCCCCGAATTGCAGTTCCGCGTGACGCGGTTGGAAAACGGTCCGCCGGTCGGCTATCCCATCCAGTTCCGCATCGCCGGCGAGCACATCGATCGCGTGCAGGCGCTGGCCCATCAGGTCGCCGACAAGGTGCGCGCCAATCCCAACGTCACCAACGTCAATCTGGACTGGGACGAGCCCAGCAAGGTCGTGCGCTTGAAGATCGACCAGGACCGCGCGCGCACGCTGGGCGTCAGCACCGCCGACGTGTCGCATTTCCTCACCGGATCGCTCTCGGGTCTGCGCGTCAGCACCTATCGGGAAGGCAACGAACTGGTCGAGATCCTGCTGCGCGGTCCGGAGGACGAACGCGTGCGCCTGGACATGCTCGGCAGTCTGGCCGTGCCCACCACCAACGGCAGTGTGCCGCTGTCGCAGATCGCCGATATCGAATACGCGTTCGAGGACGGCATCATCTGGCACCGCAACCGCCTGCCCACGGTCACCGTGCGCGCCGACATCCGCGACGGTCTCACTCCGCCGACGGTGGTCGAGCAGATCCTGCCCACCCTGGAAAAGATCCGCAGCGAGCTGCCGCAGGGCTACCTGCTGGAAACAGGCGGCACGGTGGAGGATTCGGGGCGCGGACAGAACTCGATCAAGGCCGGCCTGCCGCTGTTCCTGCTGGCGGTGGCCACGCTGCTGATGCTGCAGCTGCGCAGCTTCTCGCGCATGGCGCTGGTGATGCTGACCGCGCCGCTGGGCCTGATCGGCGTGACCTTCGCGCTGCTGGTGTTCCGCGTGCCGTTCGGCTTCGTGGCCATGCTCGGCACCATCGCGCTGTCGGGCATGATCATGCGCAACTCGGTGATCCTGGTCGATCAGATCCAGCAGGACATCGATGCCGGCCACGACCGCTGGCACGCGATCATCGACGCTACCGTGCGCCGCTTCCGCCCCATCGTGCTGACCGCGCTCGCCGCCGTGCTGGCGATGATCCCGCTGTCGCGCAGCGCCTTCTTCGGCCCGATGGCGGTGGCCATCATGGGCGGCCTGACCGTGGCCACGGCGCTGACGCTGCTGTTCCTGCCGGCGCTGTACGCGGCGTGGTTCAAGGTGAAGCCGGAAGAGCGCGGAACGGCCTGAGGGCGCACGCAGCGAAGCCAGGAAAAATAAGTTCGTCATCCCGGCGAACGCCGGGATCCAGCCCGCCGATGTCGGAAAGTTGGGTCCCGGCATTCGTCGGGATGACGGCTTTTTAGGAGTTGGTGCTCAACCCCCGCGCCGCGCCCGCCTTGCGAACAGCGTGCACACCACGCCGAACACCATATGCGCCACCACGCTCATCGCCATCGTATCGAGATGCTTGAATGACGGCGACGCGCCTACGCGCGACAGCGGCATCACCACGAAGTTCATTACCACATACAACCCCACGCCGTAGAGCAGGCCGGCGACCACCGGCTTTTCCACCAGCAGGCGGAAGCGGGAGCTGAGCGCGATGCAGATCACGACGAAGGCGATGGCCATGGCCGCATGCAGTCCCGCGCCCAGCAGGGCCGTTGCCGTACCGCCCTCGTAACTGGCCTTGCCGAGTACGCCGACGGCGATGCTCTGGAACACCTGGGTCACGCCTTTCGCGGTCCATTCGAACCAGACCGCGATGGCGAAGAGGGCGTCGGCCACGGCGATCAACAGGCCGCCGTACACGGCTTGTTTCCAGTCGATGGGGTGTCTTGAGTGGGTGGCGGCGACCATGGCGGAACCTGACGATGGCAGTAGACCTTGATAGGGCCAGGGAGTCGCGCCGTCAATCGCCAGCGGCGCGATCCCGGCGAACCGCCTTTTTCCGCAAACCGATCGGAACCGTCCCTACCGACCATCGGACGAATGGTTATCCGCCGACAGCCTGGATGCTTGATGTGCAGTGCACCAACCCGCAAATTCGGTGTCGGGGATCGCGCACCTGGCGTGCGCTACTTTTGGGGACGGGGATGCAAGCGGGAAAATTGAATTGGAGCGGCGCCTCTTTGTGGGCGCTGATTGCGAGCTGCTGCATGACGATCGCCGGAATGCTGATTTTCCTGGCTACCCTCGTCTGGCCGGTCTGGCTCACTGGGGCTGTGTTGTTCACCTTGGTCATTGGTGCGCCATCCTTGATCCTGCGCATGGCGATCGGCCATCGCACGAAGTTCCGCTTCGGATCGAGCCCGGCGCAAGCGGTCGTCGCAGGCGTGGCGGTTTTCTTCTATCTGGGCCTGGTGGCCTTCTTCGTCGCAGGGTTGTAGTTCGAAAGGGCGGTCGTCGCACTCTCCTCGGCGGGAAGAGTTGGATTCATTGCCCAACCTACGGCCTCGCTCAGTCCTTGCGCGACTCGCACACTTGCTTGAGGTTGGCCAGCACCTGGCCCCAGGCGAAGTTGTTGAAGCCGGCGAAAGGGCTGGCATCGTCGTAATGCGTCTGCCGAAAATCCAGGGTGGTGATCGGATTGTCCTTGGCATCGTCTTCGGCGCAGTCGCGTTCGATGTCGGCCGCTGCGCTGGGTCCTTCGGACAGTTCGAAGACGAAGTGGGTGCCGGTCCATGCCGACGCCGGACTGGTCGGGGGATGTTCGCTGATGCATTCCCATTCCACGCGCCGGTTGGGCAGGCGTTGCAGCACTTTCAGGCGGACGACGCCGTGTTGTTCGCCAGGGTTGTGCTCCAGCACCAGGCCGGCGTCGGTCTGCACCGCCGTCTGCTGGTCCCACCAGGTACCGATCCCCTCCGGTTCGGACAGCGCGGCATACACCTGCGCGATGGGCGTCCGGATCGCCAGTTGATGATGGATGCTCGCCATGGCCGTCTCCTTTTTGGTCGCAATCCAGAAGAGAGGCGAGGTTAGCGCCGGGTCTGCATGCGTGGGGTTAAAACGGAGACTCGGACTTCGTCTATCGCGCCGATTCGGGAAGATGCGGAGGGGCCGCCTAGAGTCTCGCGCTATGGGCCTTGCCCGGTTGGTTCTCAATCTAAGAACGTTAGGTTCGCGTAAATCGTCATTACGTCGAAGCGGAATTTCTTACTGTGAGGACATGGACAGCAATGACGGCTTCGATGCCGCGACAAAAATGGAAACCCCGCTCAAGGAGTATTTCGACGCTTCGACATGGGCGAGGATCCACGCGTCGCTACAGGGCTCGCTTACCAAGCGCGGGGCAGGGAATGAAGGTACCCGGCAGTTCCTGGATCTGGTGCTGCTGAAAGCCGAATCCGGAATCCCATGGTCGGACCTGCCGCTGAGCCACTCCAAAATCCACAACGTCTATGTCCGGTTCTGCCGCTGGACCGATGATGGCGTGTGGCCGCCGGTCCTGGAGGCGATGTCCGAAGCGCCGGAAGCGCAGCGTCTTCTGGAGCAATTGGTTCGCAACCATATGATCTTCAGGCGCAGCCGGAAATTTCGGTCTGAGATTCTGAAGGCGAGCTAGAAGTTCGAAGTTCTCAAACATGTCGCTGGCGGTGGGCTGAAGCCCACCGTAGGGGCGTCGCTCATCACGCTTCCGCGGTCAGCGTCCGGAAATGCCGTAGGACACCGGTGCGCCGTCCTCGAAGACGATGGGCGGCGCGGCGATCTCGAGCGTTTCGCCTTCGATGCGGAACAGGTGCAGCGAGCGGTCGCCCATGCTCTGCGCGAACAGGGTGCGGGAATCGTCGAGAAAACCGACGCCCTGCGCCCAGGCGCCGAACGGCGCTTCGGCGATGCGGTGCAGGCGCTTGCCGTCGATCTTCAACAGCACCACGCGGCTGGAGGGCGAATAGAACGGGTTTGTCCTGGGCAGCGTGCTCATGTTCTGCAGCGAGGCGGCGGCATAACGTCCATCCGGAGAGCACGCCACGCCCTCGGGCGCGGGTCCTACGCTGACCGTATCGATCACACGCGGCGTAGCGGCGCCCACGTCGAGCAGACTGATCGTGTCGATATCGCCGGTGACTTTGCCGTAGTTGCCGACCACGGCCAGCCCGCTGCGACCGCAATACGACAACGCGGTCGGGTAGATGCCGGCGCTCAACTCCCGGATCGCCGGTACGTTCAGGCGTCCGTTCTCCACCGCGAACACGCCGATCCGTCCTCGATCGGGAAAAGAGATGAGCAGTCGTTTGCCATCGGGCGCGAACGCTGCCGCGAGGGGGCCGGCGCCTTTGCCCAGCGGCAGTTTCTCCACGATCCTGGCGTGGCCGTCCGCCAGCGCCAGCACCGTTACGCTGTCATCGGCGTTGTGCACCGCGAGCGCCAGGGTGCCGGTGGAATCGATCGCGACCGAGGAAGGCGACGCGCCCAATTCGATCGTCTGCACGACGCGTACGGGCGAAGCGGAAAGATCGATCACCGTCAGTTTGTTGTTTGGTGCCAGCTCTTTCGGATTGATGGGGTCGATGCGCAGGGACGCGGTCGCCAGCGCCAACTTGCCGTCGGCGGTGATGGCGACCGAAGACGGCGGGCCTTGGAAACTCGTCGGCGCGCGTACCTGGCCGAGCCGTTTCGCCCGGGCGCCCGAGAATTCGAAGAACACGACGGAATCGGCGGGTGGCGAGTCGACGATCTGCAATTCGCCTTCCACCAGCACGGCTTTGGGGTCGAGGGCGACGCCGACGACTTGCGCCGCGGCCATCGGCGCTAGAGCCGCGAGTATTGCGACGGCCAGGAATTTCTTGCAGCGCATACGGAAGAGACCCATGGGCGGGGAACCGAAGGGTAGCCGATTCGACGAGCCACGTAGGGTGGACGTTGGCCCATCATCGCCACGTTTCAGGTTGCGCTAGCGTCGGGACAGAAAAGCGACATGCTGAAAGCCCGCCCTGCGGAATCTAAGCAGGGTTTGACCGGCATGACAGGGTCGATGTCTACAGAACGACAACGCGGGGGTGCGATGATGGAGGCCGGAGGGGAGGACTTTGATTCCTGCTCAGGAGCTCAACCATGAAACTACGACTCATCCTCGCGGCTGCGGCGCTTTCGCTGGTGGCTTGCTCGCCGCCCTCCACGACGACTCCGGCTGAGCCTGCGACTGAACCAGCGGCCGCGCCGGCAGCCCCTGCGCCCGTCAGCACCGATGTCCATCGGTTCAAGATCGGGGCACTGGACGCCATCGCTTTGAAGGACGGCGATATCACCGTCCCCAACGACGGCAAGACCGTAGGCGTCGGACAGCCGCCTGCGGCGGTCTCGGCCCTGTTGGCCGCGGCAGGGCAACCTACCGACAAGGTCGAATTCAGCATACAGCCGCTGCTGGTCCGTACCGGAAACCGCATCGTGCTGTTCGATACCGGCGCGGGCAAGGCGGACTTCGCCGTCGCCGGCCGATTGGTCGCTTCCCTGCGCGCGGCGGAGGTCGATCCCGCGGAAGTGACCGACATCTTTATTTCGCATAGCCATCCGGATCATGTGGGCGGACTGGTCGACGCCAAGGGCGCGCTGGTCTTCCCGAATGCGACGATCCATGTCTCGGCCGTCGAATGGGCATCGATGAAGAGCAACGCCGAACAAGCCTCACTGGTGCACGCGATCGCACCCAAGGTGGCGGCTTTCCAACCCGGAGAAAGCATCGCGCCTGGGGTCACGGCCGTGGCCATCTACGGCCATACGTCCGGTCACTCCGGAGCCGAGATCGTGTCGCAAGGGGAGCGACTGCTCTATATCGGCGACACGGCCCATCATTCGATCATTTCTGTGCAACGGCCGGATTGGAAGATCGCTTTCGACGAGGATGCGCCGAAAGCCCAAGCCGCCCGTCGGGCGATGCTGCAAAAAGCCGCCGATGAGGACCTGCGGGTTTACGCCGTTCATTTCCCCTTCCCGGGTCTCGGACGCGTGCGCAAGCAAGGAGCCGATTTCGTCTGGATTCCGGAGCAGCGACGCGGCGTACCGGGCTAGGTTATTCGTAGCGCCGTAAGGCGGAATCCGCCGCGCGAGCGGGCTACGCGGGTGAACCGATCAGTGCGGTCTCTACTGCCGCTGCCGCATGCAGTGCGGTGGTGTCGAACAACGGCACCGAGGCGTCGGAGGCGTCCACCAGCAGCGAGATTTCTGTGCAGCCCAGGATGATGGCCTGCGCGCCTTGGGCTACCAGGGCGGCCATGATCCCGCGGTATTCGGCGCGGGAGGCCGGCAGCACGTCGCCTAGGCACAGTTCTTCGTAGATGACGCGGTGTATCAGCTCGCGGTCGGCGGCTTCGGGGACGATGACGCGCAGGCCATGGCGTTCGCGCAGGCGTCCGCGGTAGAAGGCCTCTTCCATGGTGAAACGGGTGCCGATCAGGCCGACGACGGTATGTCCGGCGTCTTTGATGGCAGCGGCGGTCGGGTCGGCGATATGCAGCAGCGGGATCGATACGGCCGCTTCGATATGGGCGGCGACCTTGTGCATGGTGTTGGTGCACACGACCACGAAATCCGCGCCGGCCGCCTGCAAGGCGCGCGCGGCATCGGCCAGCACCGCGCCCGCGGCATCCCAGTCGCCAGCGTGCTGCAGCCGTTCGATGTCGTGGAAGTCGACGCTGTACAGGACGATGCGCGCCGAGTGCAATCCGCCCAGGCGTTGCTTGGTCAGTTCGTTGATCTGGCGGTAGTAGGGAATAGTCGATTCCCAGCTCATGCCGCCGATCAGGCCGATGGTTTTCACGTCGATCTCCGTTGGTTTGCAAAAGTCTTCACGTGGCCCGGTAGCTCGCCAAGAACGGAGAACAGCATAGGGTGGGCCATGGCCCACCGCCATGTGCAAGTCAGACGTTCTCCAAACACATGCGGTGGGCTTGAGCCCACCCTATGAAGTCTGTATCGCGCGCAAGGCTTCCCGGCGCGACAACGGCGACAGCTTGTCGGCCATGCGGTCGACGAATTCCCTGACTGCCTGCGGCTGGTGCCAGCTGTAGTCGCGCAGTGCCCAGCCTATGGCTTTGCGGATGAAGAAATCGCTTTCCGGTGCCAGGGTCGTGGCGAAGCGGAACAGGCGCGCGGCGTCGGTATCCGACTTCCATCGCAGCTGGTGCAGCATGGCGATGCGGCGTATCCACAGGTCGGGATGGATCAGCGCGGCTTCAACCAGTTCTTCCATCTCCCGCGAATGGCGCCAGCGATACAAAATGTCGCCGATCACGCCGGCCAGGCCGTCGACCGTGTCCCACCAGGATTTTTGTTGCGCCAGTTCCAGCATGGCCGGCACATGGTCCAGCTCCAGCTTGCGGGAAAATTTCGCGAGGATGTCGATGGCCGCGTACTGGAACTCGCGTTCGGGCATCGCCCACAACTGCTCGGCGGCCGTCAGCAAGACATCGGCGTCGGCCGTCTTCAGCGTCGCCAGCAGCGGTTTCAAAGCCAATCGCCGCGCTGGGGTGGCGATGCCCAAGAAGTCGTAGCGCTGCTTCATATACGCCTTCATCGCCGGCGCGCGCGCGGGATCGGCCAGCGGCAGCAAGGCCAGATTCGCCTGTCTGCAGATGTCGGGGAGGTTTTCCATCTCGAAAGTCATCGGAGAAGTAGAAGGATTGTCGCCGAATTGAGTTGTAGAGCACGTAGCCTGGGTAGAGCGTAGCGAAATCCAGGGCCTTTCAACACGATGCGGAGAGAGCCCCGGGTTTCGCCTGCGGCTCTACCCGCGCTACGTCATTTCAGAGATGCGACGAGCCGCTGCGCACAGCATCGTTCGCGCGTAGGAGCGACGTGAGTCGCGAATGTGCGGGTTCCGCCCTACGCGGGCTGGACAAGAATGTGGGGCCGCCAAAAAGCGGCCCCACATCATTTACGCCTTACTTCTTGCCACGTGCTTGTGACAATGCACTTGCGGCGGCTGACTTCGATGCCGCGGAAGTACGGCCGTCACGCATCACCTGCGACGCTGCCGTGGCTGCACGCGGTGAGGTGGTTTCCCCGCGTGTACGACTCTGAGTCAACGCGCTGCCGGCTGCAGTCTTAGAGTTGCTACCGGTGCTCGAAGAGTTCAGTACCTTTGCTGCTGCTGCGGCCGCTTTAGGGCCAGTCATCTTGTTAGGCATAAATCCTCCAAAACATGACTAGAAAGGCGGCGAGAATTACCTCGCCGCCCAAGGTCACTTACGCCGCCCACTTTGATAGTGAGGCATCGTAGATCGGCGCACCAGCTGCGCCTGCTTTGATCACATTGATAGTGCTCAGTGCATCCTGCTTGTTGTGGTAACCCTCAGAGCTGGCGATTCGCTCATGGTTTGCACTACGGATGTTGAAGTACCACTGATTGTTGACGTCGCTTTTGAAAATATAGAAATACATAAGTAAAGCCTCGCAGTTGTCTTGCAAATTGATTGACAACACGACGCCAATACGCGCCCACGTGAGCGAGTTCACAGTTCTATTGCTTGGCTAGTAACTACGCCTTGCGAGTGCTAGAATTATGGAGGCACTTAATGGGCTACGTACCTACGTCAGCTGTCGTTTGGTGTGAAACAAGGTGAGTGACTTGCGTTCCATGCGACCCTCGACTCTAGTCCAGTCGGGGGTCGCTTCGTTTTGGCCTGCGTACACGGAAGCCCGGTCACTCGGGTCGGTGGGGGTGTATGCAGGCTCATGCTCTCCTCATTTCGGTTCCTCTTTAAGCATTGCACCGCGAAGCGATGCGAACGATTCAAACCACTTTGTCTTTATTTCTTCCGGCCACGTCGGGTCGAAGTCTGGAAACTTGCCTAGCAATTGTTCGGCAGCTGTTTTTGCTGCTGGTGGGGGTGCACCAGTGCCAGCCCCGGTATTTCCACTCTCACTACCTCCGCTTCCTTTTCCACTTCCTCTCCCATTGCGTTTCGTGCGCGCCGGTCCGCTGCGCTTAGCTGCGGGAGTTTTTATGTGTCCCGAGACGCCTATGCCTGCGTCGCCTGCGGCTGCTAGAAAGAAAGACACTGCTTTCGTGATGGTGCTGCCTTTAATGCCTTGCTCACGGAACGCACTTTCCACTTGCTGTGTTGTGGCGTTGGCTAGGTCGAGCTGCGGTGATTGTAGAAACGAATATCGCGATTCCAACAGCGCCTTTATTAGCGCCCCTCGATTCGTGTCGTCCGCGGCTACAAGCTGATGCAAAGTGTCGGATGGAGCAGCGTTGTCTTTCATCAAGCCCAAGTACTTATAGGCAGCAAGCAACGCAGCTATACCTGAATTCGACTGGCCGGAGAAAACGCTCGAGTCGATACGTGCGGGAACACCTCGCTCTTTAAGTTTTATTAGCGAGTTAATGAACGTCCGATACGTAACGTACGGAGGAGTGACCACTTTCTGTTCTGTCTGGCCAGCCATGAGTTTTGCCTCTGTGCCCCATTTGCCACGCAGCATGGGGCGCCTTTTTCGGCCTGTCAAGCCTGCGCAGAATAATTTCAAAATTGATCTAGACCAACATATTTAGTTGTGCAATTACACAAATATATTGTAAGTAATTGAAACAGAAAGAAAAAAAGCACGGAATGTATTTAATAAATAGCACAAACGAAGTTTTGTTGAAAAACGTCAGCCGCAACGATGACTGCATTACTGACCGTGTCAGGTGCCGTATTTGCGCAAAACACGCGTAGTGGATTGCCGGACTTTGTTGGACGAAGTACTTGGGCCATTCAGTACTACAACTGTCTTGGACTGCCCACCCCTGATGCGAACGTCCGCTCCGCCTGCCACCGCTGCGCGACTTGCTCCCGGCTTTACCGGAAACCTACTTTCTGCGTTACAGGCGCTGACTTCCGGCACATGGTGGCCTAAGCACCCCTCCCTATGCTCGCCACAATCCGGGCCAGCTCGGGTTCCCCATTTGCTCGACAACGCGAGACGCCAATGACCGCACGATTCCCCTACGCATTGGCCTGCGCCTTGAGCCTGGCTCTCTCACTCGTCCTCGCGGGCCACGCATCGGCCTCGCCGCGCACCGATACCGACGCCGTCGCCAAGGCCATAGAAGACAACTTCTACGACGTCACCCGCGGCAAAAGCATCGCCAACGACCTGCGCGCTTCCGCCGCCAAAGGCGATTTCGATACCTACAACGACAACCGCGAACTGGCCGCCGCGCTGACCGACCGCCTGAAACCGCTGGACACGCATTTCAATGTCCAATGGTCGCCGCCGACCGCCAAGGACGATAAGAAAGAAGGCGACCGCCGGCCGCAGCGCGGACCTCCTCCGACGCAGGGCACCCAGCACGGCATTCGCCGCGTCGAAATCCTGCCCGGCAATATCGGCTATATCGACTTGCGCCAGTTCGCCGATTTCGAATTCGGAAAACCCGATCAACCCGCGCGCCAAGCTATCGAAGCCGCACTGCAGCTCATCGCCGGCACCGACGCCGTGATCGTCGACCTACGAGCCAACGGCGGCGGCTCGCCGGCGATGGTCGGCTATCTGACCAGTGCCTTCACCCCCAAAGGCGCCGACATCTACAACACCTTCCACCGACGCCAAGGCACCGATAGCGAAGCGCCTACCGACTGGTTCGCCTCGCCCAGACTGCAAGTGCCGCTGTACGTACTGGAGAGCGCACGCACAGGCTCGGCGGCCGAGGCCTTCGCCTATACCGTGAAGAACGCCAAGCGCGCCACCATCGTCGGCGAGGCTAGCGCCGGCGCCGCCAATCCGGGCGGCGAAGTGGACGCGGGCAACGGCTTCCGCGTGTTCGTTTCCAATGGCACGCCGATCAGCCCGATCACCGGCAAGAACTGGGAAGGCGACGGCGTGATCCCCGACGTGCAAGTCGCCTCGTCGCAGGCGCTGGAGACCGCGCGCGGACTGGCATTGGAAAAGATCGTAGCCGAGCGGCCGGCGAACGAAACCACCGAAGCGCGCTGGGCGCTGGATGGCTTGCGCGCCGAAGCGCAGCCACGGCAGAGCGGCAACCCCGCCGACTACGTCGGCGGTTTCGGTTCGATGACCATTGCCGAAGACAATGGCCGACTGGTGATCAAGCGCGGCCGCAGGCCTGCCGTGGTGTTGCTGCCGCTGGGCGGCGATGTCTTCACCGTCGCCGCCGATCCCACCCTGCGCCTGACTTTCGCGCGGGACGGCAAGCGCGCGGTCGACGCACTCGAAGTCGAGGGGCTGGATGGGCGTTCCAGCCGGCTTCGCCGTAATGCGAAGCCGGCAGGGCGCTGAAACCCGTAGGAAGCGGTAGATGAAAGTTGACCGCGTCGCTCGCGTGGGGCGATTGGCTTGGCGGTCGATGCGGTTCGCTCTGTTCACTGCCTCTTTACTGACCCGAAGGTGCTCCCAGGGATAAAAAAACGGATTCGGCTATCCAGCCATTCGGAGGCCTAGCTCGCAAAGAGCGGAGCCCATCTGTGACGCTAGAAGCAATGGTGATTGATCAGGATTGCTACATGCCCTAGTGTGCGGGAATGATAAAGAATCCGTTGCGACTGATCTGGCGAGCGGCCAGGAATAGAATGCTCGCCCAAATCGAACCTGTGCTTGCTGCCAAGCTACGACTGGAGCTCAGAGCAGATATCCAGCGGGAGTTGGACACTCTGAACGTGCGTGCGGGGGATCAAGGTTGGCGTGTCCCACCCACAGGACCCAGCCTACCTTCGGATGCTCCCTTTATGGAGCATTCGACTTGCGCGGCGGTGGATTTGACGCATCCGCGTTACCTCGAAATTTGCGACATGCTGCATGAAACCCCGCGATGGCATCGCAAGCAATGGGAGTGGGTGTTCATCATCCATCATCTATTAGCATCCGGATTGGTCGTGCCGGGCAGTCGCGGGCTTGGATTCGGCGTTGGCCGCGAACAGCTTCCCGCCTTGTTCGCAAGTTTCGGCGCCGAAGTCGTCGCGACTGACGCGCCCGGCGACGAGATGGGATGGAGGGAAACCAACGAACACAGCAGTTCCAGGGACCAGTTGCGTGCGCCATGGATCGTCTCGGACGAAGACTTCGATCGGCTGGTAACCCATCGTCCCGCGGACATGAACGCCATACCGTCGGATTTGACGAGGTTCGATTTCACGTGGTCGTCGTGCTGCTTCGAACACTTGGGGTCCCTGCAGGCCGGCATGGATTTCGTTGTGAATAGCGTCGAGCGCTTACGACCGGGCGGGATAGCGGTGCATACGACTGAGTACAACGTGGCATCAAATGATGAAACGCTGACTGATGGTCCCACCGTGTTGTATCGGCGCCGGGATTTCGAAGAGTTGATCGAACGCCTGCGATCACTGGGCCACCAGCCTATGCCGTTTGTAGTCAGCCCGAACACGCACCTGGTCGACCATCATGTCGATGTGCCTCCGTATGCACTACCTCACATGAAACTACTACTGGCAGGGCATATCACGACTTCGGCCGGAATCATGGTTCGTCACAGATGAGACATCCGTAAGACGGAGTAAGCTGCAGACGCACCGTATCGTTCGCGTCGTTGGGTACTGAAGCTGGTGATAGTGGGTTGATGTGGTTCGTGTTGCTCACCACGCTCCATAGTGTTGAGGACTGCGGTATCAGCCTACGCCTACGCCAAACACCATGGTGGCCTCCACCGCCCGCTTCCATCCCGCGTACAACTTCTCCCTGCGCTCGGCGCCCATCTCCGGCACGAACGTCCGCTCCACCTGCCGCTGCTGCGCGATCTGCTCCCGGCTCTCCCAGAAACCCACCGCTAGTCCCGCCAGATACGCCGCCCCCAGCGCCGTCGATTCCTTCACCTGCGGCCGCTCCACCGCGATATCCAACAGATCGGCCTGGAACTGCGCGGTGAAATCGTTGGCGATCGCGCCGCCGTCCACCCGCAACGCCTTCAGCACCAGATCCGCATCGGCCTGCATCGCCGTCAGCACATCGCGCGTCTGATAGGCCAGCGACTCCAGCACCGCGCGGATGAAATGCTCTTTGTTCGTCCCCCGCGTCAGCCCGAACATCGCCCCGCGCACATCGCTGCGCCAGTACGGCGCGCCCAGGCCCACGAACGCCGGCACGAAATACACCCCGTCGGTCGACTGCGCCCGTTCCGCATAAGCCTGCGTATCGCTGGCCTTGCCCAGCATGCGCAAGCCATCGCGCAGCCACTGGATCGCCGAACCCGCTGCGAACACGCTGCCTTCCAGCGCATATTCCACTTTGCCGTCGATGCCCCAGGCGATCGTGGTCAGCAGACCGTTGTTCGACTGCACCGCCTGGTCGCCGGTGTTCATCAGCAGAAAGCAGCCGGTGCCATAAGTGTTCTTGGCCATACCCGGCTCGAAACACGCATGCCCGAACAGCGCCGCCTGCTGATCGCCGGCCATGCCGCTGATCGGCACCCGATGCCCGAACACCGTCTGCGCCCCGGTGTGCGCGTATACCTCGCTACTGGAACGCACCTCCGGCAGCATCGCCGCCGGCACCTCCAGCATGCGCAACAGGTCCGGGCACCATTGACGCTTGTGGATGTCGTACATCAGCGTGCGCGAGGCATTGCTGTAGTCGGTGGCGTGGGTGCGGTCTTCGGAAAGATTCCACAACAGCCAGCTGTCGATGGTGCCGAACAGCAGTTCGCCGCGTTCGGCGCGTGCGCGCGCGCCGGGAACGTGGTCGAGGATCCACTTGACCTTGGTGCCGGAGAAATACGCATCGATCAGCAGACCCGTGCGTTCGCGCACCAGTTCCGCATAGCCGTCGGCTTTCAGCTGCTCGCAGATCTCTGCCGTTTGCCGCGACTGCCAGACGATGGCGTTGTGAATGGCCTGGCCGGTCTTGCGGTCCCACACCACCGTGGTCTCGCGCTGGTTGGTGATGCCGATGCCGGCGATCTCCGACGCGCTGATGTGCGCCCGCGTCATCGCTTCCACCACCGTGCTCTGCACGTTGCCGAGGATCTCGCGCGGATCGTGCTCCACCCAGCCCGGCTGCGGGAACAACTGCTCGAATTCCCGTTGCGCCATCCCCACCACCGCGCCGCTGCGGTCGAACAGCATCGCTCGGGAGCTGGTGGTGCCTTGGTCTATGGCGAGGAGATAGGGTTTGACCATGCTGGGATCTGCCGCAGACGGACTAGAGGGCAATCTTAGCGGGTCAGTGTTATTGCGATGCAGCGAGGATTTTCACCTCTCCCAGCGGGAGAGGTCGACGCGCTTGCGCGGCGGGTGAGGGGCGAACGACGAAGGTGTGTAGGAAGCGCGGCTCAGCCACCACATTCGCTAACGCGCCTGTTGTTGGATGAGGATATTTGAAGAGTGTGTCTTCGTTTGCCCCTCATCCGCCCTTCGGGCACCTTCTCCCGCCTGGAGAAGGGTTTATTCGAATCGCACTATTACATTGGAGGCCGGCATTTCGTCGTCGCGTCGCGAAGTCTGACTAGGCGCGCGCGGGAGCCAGGGCTTTGAACCCAACTCGCCGATATCCCGATAGCTACCCAGCACTTCGAACCGTTCGAATACGAACGGCACGCCTTCCGCGCCCAACGGCGAATTCGCGTCGGCGACATGGAAATGCAGATGCGGGCCGGTGGAGTCGCCGGTGAAGCCGAGCGCGGCGATGATGTTTCCACGCTTGACGCGCTGTCCCGGTTTCACCCGCAGGCTGCCGGGCTTGAGATGTTCGTAGAAGGCGTAGCGACCATCGCCCAGGTCGAGAGCGACGTAGTTGCCGGTGGCGTCGCCGATGGCGTGCTTGGGATGGGCGGCGACCGTGGTGCTTTCCGGAATATCGTCGCGCGTGGCCGCCACCACCGCGTCGGCGACCGCCAGCACCTCGGCGCCATAGCCGTAGGCGTTGCCGACCACGTCGGCATCGCCGTTCGCCGTGCGGCCGCTGTCGTCCAGCTTCACCCAGTCGATGGCGAAGCGGCCGGGGATGCGTGCGCGTCCGTCGACGGTGTAGAGGACGCGACGGTGTCCGCGTGGCCAGTCTGGCGAATGGATCGCTGCCCAGGGGCCGCCGCGCAACGGTGCGCC
Source organism: Pseudoxanthomonas sacheonensis (assembly GCF_031455975.1). Lineage (GTDB taxonomy): Bacteria > Pseudomonadota > Gammaproteobacteria > Xanthomonadales > Xanthomonadaceae > Pseudoxanthomonas_A > Pseudoxanthomonas_A sacheonensis_A. The sequence goes on from NZ_JAVDTT010000004.1 coordinate 239,288, forward strand.
CAGCACCAGGGGTGCGGCCTGGTTGATCGAGACGATTCCTCCTTCGACGACGAAGGGGCCGCTGTCGGCAGTGCGGTACTTAATTCGGTGCGACAACGCCTGTGGTGGCGCGTCAGTAGGGAGCGCCAGTTCCAGATAGATCAAGCCACGCATGCCCGGCGCGATCGTGGCGCCTGCGGCTCCGCCCCCTTGGGCAAGACGCGAAGTCAGCGCCGTGCCGCTGAAGCTGGCGAGCACGCGATCTTTTTCATCAAGCACTTCGACGCTGACGGGCGATAGCGGTTCGCTAGTGAAGTTGGTCAGGTGTAGTTCGTAGCTCAACTGCCGGCTGCCTTCGATCACGACAGGTGTGGGCAAGGTAGGGATTTGCAGGTCGAATGATTCGCGTAGGGGAGTGGCCGCCTTTGCAGGGATCAGGAACGCAAAGACGAGAGCCAGTTGCAGCAGGTGCCGTCCCATTGGATTCCTTGGTGGCGAGCGGATTCGCAGGCCCCATATGTTACGGCCGCGCCAGCCTGCGCGTAGGAGCGACGTGAGTCGCGAAGGCCAACCCCATGTGCCTCTGGAGCCGGTACGCTGAAAGCGTCGTTTCGCGACTTACGCCCCGAAGGAAGTCCCCTTGGGGGACGTCGCTCCTACGCCGCCCCCAGATCGCCCACGTCGCCTATTGGAGAAGGGTCAGTCGCGCAGCTCGGCCACGTAGCAATTGGCCTGCATCTGCTCGATCACGGCCTGCGCGGCGGCGGCGGTGGAGATGCTGCGGCCGTTGTTGGCCAGGTCGGCGGTGAAGGCGTGCGAGTTCAGCGCGCCGTCGACCGAGCGCTCGATGCAGTCGGCTTCATCGAACAGGCCCAGCGAATGGCGCAGCAGCATCGCCGCGCTGAGGATGGTCGCGTAAGGATTGGCGATGCCCTTGCCGGCGATGTCCGGGGCCGAGCCGTGGATGGGTTCGTACACGCCGGCCTTGCCGTCGCCCAGCGAAGCGGACGGCAGCAGGCCCAGCGAACCGGCCAGCATCGAGGCCTCGTCGGTGAGGATGTCGCCGAACATGTTCTCGGTGACGATCACGTCGTACTCGCGCGGATGCGCCAGCAGGTGCATGGCCATCGCGTCCACCAGCACGTGCTCCAGCTTCACGTCGGGGAACTCGTCGCGGCCGATGCGCGCGGTGACGTCGCGCCACAAGCGCGAGGTCTCCAGCACATTGGCCTTGTCCACCGACACCACGTAGCTGCGGCGCTGGCGCGCCAGCTTGAACGCGCTGCGCACCACGCGTTCGATTTCCGCCGTCGAATAGGTGCACAGGTCGCTGGCGCTATCGGCGGTGCGGGTCTTCTCGCCGAAATAGATGCCGCCGGTGAGTTCGCGCACCACCATGATGTCCACCCCGGTGAGCAGGTGCGGCTTGATCGGCGAGGCGTTCAACGCGGCCGGATGCGGGCGCACCGGGCGCAGGTTGGCGTACAGGCCCATGCCTTTGCGCAGCGCCAGCAGGCCTTGTTCGGGACGCACCTTGGAGTTGGGATCGGACCACTTCGGTCCGCCCACCGCGCCCAGCAGCACCGCGTCGGCGCTCTTGCAGGCGGCCAGGGTGGAAGCGGGCAGAGGGTCGCCGTGCTTGTCGATGGCGATGCCGCCGATGTCGTGCTCGCTGAAGGTGAACTGGTGGCCGTAGCGGCGCGCCACGGTCTTCAGCACCGACAGGGCGGCGGCGGTGACTTCGGGACCGATGCCGTCGCCGGGCAGGACTACGATTTCAGCTTGCATGGAAACGTTCCTCGTACTTTGTGATCTGCGGGTCGCGCAGTAGCAGATAGCCCAGTTCGTCCACGCCTTCCATCAGGCAGGTGCGGGCGAAGGCGTCGAGCGGGAAGGGATGTACGTCGCCGGCGGGCGTGCGCAGTTCGCGCGCGGCGATGTCGACGGTGAGTTCGTCGTCGGGGCGCTGCATCAGCGACTGCACGATCTCCTCGTCCAGCACGATGGGCAGCAGGCCGTTCTTCAGCGAGTTGTTGCGGAAGATGTCGGCGATCTCGCTGCTGACGATGGCGCGCAGGCCCAGGTCGGTCAGCGCCCATGGCGCGTGCTCGCGCGAGGAGCCGCAGCCGAAGTTGGCGCCGGCCAGCAAGATGGCGCGGCCGGCGTTCTCCGGCCGGTTGAAGGCGAAGTCCGGATTGGGCGAGCCGTCGGCCTGCCAGCGCCAGTCGTTGAAGGCGTGCTTGCCCAGGCCAGCGCGCTCGGTCGTCGACAGGAACCGCGCGGGGATAATCTGGTCGGTGTCGATGTTGCTCTGGCGCAGTACCACGCTGCGCGAGGTGAGGGCGGCGAAGGCGGACATCACGCCACCTCCCGGTGTGCGAACAGTTCGCGCGGATCGGAAACCTTGCCGTTCACCGCCGCCCACGCCGCAGTCATCGGCGAAGCCAGCAGCGTGCGCGAACCCGGGCCCTGGCGGCCTTCGAAATTGCGGTTGCTGGTGCTGACCGCCAGTTGCCCGGGCGCGACCAGGTCGCCGTTCATGGCGATGCACATCGAGCAGCCCGGCTCGCGCCATTCGGCGCCGGCGGCCCGCACGATCTTGTCGATGCCTTCGGCCTCGGCCTGGCGCTTGACCAGTTCCGAGCCCGGCACCACCAGCATGCGCACACGCGGGTCGACGCGGCGGTCGCGCAGCACGGTGGCCACTTCGCGCATATCGCTGAGACGGCCGTTGGTGCAGGAGCCGACGAAGACCACATCCACCGGCGTGCCTTCCAGAGAATGGCCGGAATCGAAGTGCATGTAGTCCAGCGACTTCTGCGCGGCGGTGTCTTTCGCAGCGGGAATAGGCCGGTCCACCGCGATCGCGGTGCCCGGATGCGTGCCCCAGGTCAGGGTGGGGCGGATGTCGCGCGCATCGATGCTCACTTCCTGGTCGAAGCGCGCGCCTTCGTCGCTGCTGAACTGCGACCAGCGCGCCTTGGCCTGCTCGAATGCAGCGCCTTTGGGCGCGCGCGGCGTGTTCGCCATCCACGCGTAGGTGACCTCGTCCGGCGCGACCATGCCGGCGCGCGCGCCGGCTTCGATGGACATGTTGCACAGGGTCATGCGCTGCTCCATGTCCATCGCGCGGATGGTGGAGCCGCGGTATTCCAGCACGTGGCCGGTGCCGCCGTTGACGCCGATCACGCCGATGATGTGCAGGATCACGTCCTTGGCGCCGACGCCCGGCGCCAACGGACCGTCGACGGTGATCGCCATGGTCTTGGCCTTGCGCTGCAGCAGGCATTGCGTGGCCAGCACGTGGCCGACCTCGCTGGTGCCGATGCCGAAGGCCAGCGAACCGAACGCGCCGTGGGTGGAGGTGTGGCTGTCGCCGCAGACGATGGTCATGCCGGGCTGGGTCAGGCCCAGTTCCGGCGCGATCACGTGGACGATGCCGCGTTCGGCCGAGCGCATGTCGAACAGTTCGATGCCGTACTCGGCGCAGTTGCTGGCGAGCGTGTCGACCTGGCTCTCGGAGGCTTGGGTGTAGTAGTGGAATTTGCCCTGCGCGTCGGCAGGCGTGGTCGGCGTGGAGTGATCCATGGTCGCCTTGGTCAGGTCCGGCCGGCGCGGTGCGATGCCGCGCGCGCGCAGTTCGGTGAAGGCCTGCGGCGAGGTGACTTCGTGGATCAGGTGCAGATCGATGTACAGCACCGCGGGCGCGGCGTCGGTTTCCGGAACGACGACATGCGCGTCCCAGAGTTTGTCGAAGAGAGTGCGGGGAGTGGAGCTCATGCTTTGTTTTTCCGTTGGAGCTGCGATCGGTTGAAGTCTTGCGACGGCATCTGAAAGTATTCGTCATCCCAGCGAAAGCTGGGATCCATTTTGACTTTGCCGTTGCTGTCCTGCCTTCCAATCGAAAGCAAGATCAAGATGGATCCCAGCTTGACCAGCTTTGCTGTTGAAAGCCGCTGGGATGACATCGAAAACGTTCGGAGCGATGAACGACATCACGCCGCCGCCATTTCCGACTTGGATTTCGCCTTCGCCTTGCCGCGCGTGCGCAGCAGGCGGTTGGCCACGTCCAGCCAGGCCAGCGCACTAGCTTCGATGATGTCCTTGCTGGTACCGGTGCCGTCGTATTCCTCGCCCTCGTAGCGCACGCTCAGGTTGGCCTCACCGCGCGCATCGCGGCCCAGGCCGACGCTGTGCACCTGGTAGCTTTCCAGCACCAGGTCGACGCCGGTGGCCATGGCCAGCGCCGCGAACAGCGCGTCGACCGGGCCGTCTCCCTCGGCGGTTTCGAACACGCGATCGCCATCGGGGTCGGACAACTCAACGGTCGCGCGCGCGCGATGGCCGGCATCGCTGACGGTCATCGACGAAAGACGGTAGCCCTCGCTGTCCGCGCCGTCCTGCATCAGCGTCTGCAGGTCGTTGTCGTGGACCACGCGCTGCTTCTCGCACAAGGCCTTGAACGAGGCGAAGACCAGATCCAGTTCCGGCTCCTCCAGCAGATAGCCCAGCGCGCGCAGGCGCTGCTCCACCGCGGCGCGGCCGCTGTGGCGGCCCAGCACCATCTGCGAGGACGGCCAGCCCACGTCTTCCGGGCGCATGATTTCGTAGGTGCCGCGATGGCGCAGCATGCCGTGCTGGTGGATGCCGGCCTCGTGCGCGAACGCGTTGGCGCCGACCACGGCCTTGTTGCGCTGGACCGGCATGCCGACCAGGCGCTGCAGCAATTGCGAGGTGGGCACGATGCGGTTGGTGTCGATGCGGGTATCCGCGCTGAAGTACGCGCCGCGCACCTTCAGGCTCATCACCACTTCTTCCAGCGCGGCGTTGCCGGCGCGCTCGCCGATGCCGTTGACGCTGCACTCCACCTGCCGCGCGCCGCCTTCGATGGCCGCCAGCGAATTGGCCACGGCCAGACCCAGGTCGTTGTGGCAGTGGGTGCTGAAAATGACCTCGCGCGCGCCCGGTACGTTGGCGATCATGCGTTCGAACAGGCCGCGGATCTCGGTCGGCGTGGTGTAGCCAACGGTATCGGGCAGGTTGATGGTGCCGGCGCCGGCGGCGATCGCCGCGGCGATCGTCTCGGCCAGGAAATCCTCTTCGGTGCGCAGAGCGTCCTCGGCGGAGAACTCGACGTCGTCGACGAAGCCACGCGCCGCCGTCACGCTGCGGGTCACCGCTTCCAGCACCTGTTCGCGGCTCATGCGCAGTTTGTGTTCGCGATGCAGCGGGCTGGTGGACAGGAACAGGTGGATGCGTGGGCGCGCGGTGCCGTCCAGCGCGCGCGCCGAGGCTTCGATGTCGCCCGGCAGGCAGCGCGACAACACGCACAGGGTGGTGTCGCGCAGTTCGCGCGAGATCAGCGCCGCCGCTTCACGGTCGGATTGCGAGCTGGCGGGGAAGCCGGTCTCGATCACGTCCACGCCCAACTCGGCCAGCGCGCGCGCCATGACCAGTTTCTGCGAAGGCGACATGCTGCAGCCGGGGGACTGCTCGCCGTCGCGCAGGGTGGTGTCGAATATTCTGACCTGAGCCGGGACCTGGGCCGGGGGGGTTACGGGAATGTCGCTCACCAGGTGTACTCCTCTTCAATGACGGTGTGACGCGCTACGGGCGCGTCGACGGTAATGGGGTTGGGTAGCTCGACAACGGGGGCGAACTCGACCTTGGAATGCCCCGGTTCGACCGGATGCAGTTCCTGCGTGCGCCGGCGCGGCTTGCGCGGCGCGCGTGGACGCACGTCGGAAAGCAGGCCGGCCAGCACGGTGGCGTCGATGTTGCCGCCGGAGACCACGGCGCATTTTCGCTTGCCGGAGACGCGACGGCCAGCGGCCAGGGCCAGCGCGCCGGCGCCCTCGGCGATGATGTTCTCTTCCAGGGCCAGGCGCACCAGGGTTTCGCGCAGTTCGGCCTCGCGCACGATGACCACGTCGTCCAGCAGGCTGGCGCATAGGCGGCGGGTCAGGAAGCCGGGGACTTTGACGCGCACGCCGTCGGCCAGACTGGCCACCGGATCGATCAGCCGGCTGTCGCCCTTCAAGGCGCGCGCCATCGAATCGACGCCCTCGACCTGCGCGCCGACCACGCGCACGCCCTGCGATTTCAACGCCAGCGCCACGCCGGAAGCCAGACCGCCGCCGCCGATGGGCACGATGACCACATCCGGCGCATGCGGCGCGATCTCGATGCCGACCGTGCCCTGGCCGGCGATCACGTCCGGATCGTCGAACGCGGACAGGAAGCGGTAATCGTTCTGCGCGGCCAGTTCGCGGGCGAAGGCATAGGCCTCGTCGTAGCTGTTGCCGTGCTGGCGCACGGTGGCGCCCCAGTGGGCGACGCCGGCGATCTTGTTCTCCGGCGCGCCATGCGGCATCACCGTGATCGCCTGCACGCCCAGTCGATAGGCGGCCCAGGCCAGTCCCTGCGCATGATTGCCGGCCGAAGCGGCGATCACCGGGCGCTGGTCGCCGCGTTCGCGCGCGGCCAGCAAGGCGTTCAACGCGCCGCGCACCTTGTAGGAGCCGGTGCGCTGCAAGTTCTCCAGTTTCAGCATCACGCCGAAACGTTCGGCGTGGTGCATCGGCGTCGGCGGCAGATAACGCCGCAAACGCGCCTGCGCCGCCAGCACGTCGGCCACGGTGACGACTACGTCGCCTACGTCCGGTTCGTTGCTGGCATTGGCGCGGTTGCTGTCAGGCATCGACGCACGCGATTGGCCGAGGTTGAAGAAGACGCCTCCGAACCTGGCGATGCACGGCATGCACGGACAGACCGTTCATGACAGCGCCTCGACAGGTACAGTCGTTTCGACGGGGGTGATCTCGACCGACACGCAGTCGTACACCTTCAGCATCTGCAGGCGCAGGGTTTCGGCCGGACGCTGTCCGTCGACCACCAGTTGCAGACGCCAGCGGCCATCTTCGCTGGCCGGTTCGCCGTTGATGGAGTACGGGGTGAAACCGCGACGCTCGGCCATGCCGATCACGCGCGTCAACGCGCCTTCGGCGGGCTTCAGCACCAGGTCAAGCCGGTAGCGCATGCGAGGACTCCGTTCGCGGCTCTGTTGCATTGGATTCGGCCGCGCTCTGATCGGCCGGGTTGCTGTCCAGCATGGTGCTGTTGGCGGTGTTGGGCGGCACCAGCGGCCATACGTTGGCCTTGACGTCGATGGCCACGTGCAGCAGCGCCGGACCGGGTTGGGCCAGCAGATCGGCCAGTGCGTCTTCCACCTGGTCGCGGCGGTCGATGCGCTTGGCGGGAATGCCGAACACTTCGGCCAATGCCGCGAAGTCCGGGTTGTCGGACAGGTCGATCTCGCTATAGCGCTTGGCGAAGAACAGTTCCTGCCACTGCCGCACCATGCCCAGCGAACTGTTGTCCAGCAGCACGATCTTCACCGGCAACTTGCAGCGGGCGATGGTCACCAGTTCCTGCACGTTCATCATGAAACTGCCGTCGCCGCTGACCAGCAGCACGGTGCGGTCGGGGCAGGCGAATTGCGCGCCCATCGCCGCCGGCAGGCCGAAACCCATGGTGCCCAATGCGCCGCTGGTCAGGTGGTTGCGCGGATGGTTGAACTTGCAGTGCTGCGCCACCCACATCTGGTGCTGGCCGACATCGCAGGCGACGATGGCATCGTCCGGCGCCAGCTCGGTCATGCGCTTCAACAATGCAGGCGCATAGATGTCGGTGCCCGGCGCGTCGTAACGGAAGCCGTGCTTTTCGCCCAGCATGCGGCAGCGCTTGCGCCACTCGTCGCAGGTGCTGCGCGCGCCGACCAATGCGCGCAGGCCGGCGGCCACATCGCCGGGCAGGGCGATGTTGGCGGTGCGCAGCTTGGAGATTTCGTAGGCGTCGGCATCCAGATGGATGACGCGCGCGAACGGTGCGAATTCCGCCAGCTTGCCGGTGGCGCGGTCGTCGAAACGCGCGCCGACCACGATCAGCAGATCCGATTCCTGCACGGCCATGTTCGCCGCGCGAGTGCCGTGCATGCCCAGCATGCCCAGGTAGCTGGGATGGCCGCCGGGCAAAGCACCCAGTCCGCGCAGGGTCAGCACGGTGGGGATCTGGGTGGCTTCGACGAATTCGCGGAACACGTCCACCGCACCGGCCAGACCGATGCCGCCGCCGCCGTAGATCACCGGCTTCTCGGCGCCGGCGATCGCGGCCAATGCTTCGGCCAGCGCCGCATCCGCCGGCGCCGGCGGCGGTTCGACTGCGGCCGGCACGTGATCGGGCAGATGCGAGGCATCGGCGACCTGCACATCCTTGGGCAGATCGATCAGCACCGGACCGGGCCGGCCTTCGCGTGCGATGCGGAAGGCTTCGCGCACGATTTCCGGCAGATCGTCCACGCGCCGGACGATGTAGCTGTGCTTGACGATGGGCAGGGTCAGGCCGAATACGTCCAGTTCCTGGAACGCATCGGTGCCCATCAGATGGGTGGCGACCTGTCCGGTCAGGCACACCATCGGCACCGAATCCAGCATCGCATCCGCAATGCCGGTGACCAGATTGGAAGCGCCGGGGCCGGAGGTCGCGACACACACGCCGACCCGGCCGCTGGCGCGCGCGTAGCCGTTCGCCGCCAGCGCCGCGCCCTGTTCGTGGCGCACCAGGATATGTTTCAGTTTCGAATCCACCAGCGCGTCGTAGAACGGCATGATGGTGCCGCCGGGATAACCGAACAGCGTCTCCACGCCTTCGGCCTCCAGCGCCTGGGTCAGCCAGCGGGCGCCATTGCGTGGGGCAGCGGCGACGGTTGCGTTCATGCGGCGGCGGCCTTCTCTGTCGAAGTGGCGTCATCGGCGTCCGGCTGCGAGGCGTTGGCCGACAGCCACACCATCTTGGCGCGCAGCTTCTTGCCCACGACTTCGATCGGGTGCTCCATGTCGGCTTTCTTGAAGCGGTTGTAGTTCGGCAGGCCCGCTTCGTACTCGGCGATCCAGTTCTTGGTGAAGGTGCCGTCCTGGATGTCGGTCAGGATGTCCTTCATGCGCGCCTTGGTGGCCGCGTCGATCACCCGCGGGCCGCTGACGTAGTCGCCGTACTGCGCGGTTTCGGAGATGAATTCCAGCATGCGGGTGATGCCGCCTTCGTAGAACAGGTCGACGATCAGCTTCAGTTCGTGCAGCACTTCGTAGTAGGCGATCTCCGGCTGGTAGCCGGCTTCCACCAGGGTCTCGAAGCCGGCCTGCACCAGCGACGATGCGCCGCCGCACAGCACGGCCTGCTCGCCGAACAGATCGGTCTCGGTCTCTTCCTTGAAGGTGGTCTTGATGATGTTGGCGCGCGCGCCGCCCAGACCGGCGGCGTAGGCCAGCGCCAGCGCTTCGGCGTTGCCGCTCTTGTCCTGGTACACGGCGTAGATGCAGGGCACGCCGCGGCCGATTTCGTATTCGCGACGGACCAGCGCGCCCGGGCCCTTCGGCGCGACCAACACCACGTCGATGTCCTCGCGCGGCTTGATCAGGTCGAAGTGCACGTTCAAACCGTGCGCGAACAGCAGGCAGGCGCCCGGCTTGATGTTGTCCTTCAGCACTTCGTCGTAGAGCTTGCGCTGGACCATGTCGGGGGTCAGCACCGCGACCAGGTCGGCATCCTTCACCGCCTCGGCGGGCGTCTTCACCACGAAGCCGTCGGCTTGGGCCTTGGCTTCGGTCGGGCCGCCCGGGCGCAGGCCGACAGTGACGTCGAAACCGGATTCGCGCAGATTCAGCGCGTGCGCGCGGCCCTGGCTGCCGTAGCCGACGATGGCGATCTTGGTGTTCGGAAGGGTCTGCGTGGTCATGTCGTTTGTATCCCGGAGGTTTAGTTGAAGTTGAAAAGCGAAAGGCCGAAAGAGAATCAGACCAGGATCAGGTCGTCGCGCGACGTGGTCGTGGTGATCGAGGGAATGGTCTTGCCGTCCAGCGGGCCGGGCGCGGTGACCGCGCCTTTCGATGCCGAGCCCACGCTACGCGCGTACTTGGCCAACGCACCGGTGGTGATGCGCGGCGCCATGCGCGCGGGTTCGCGCTGCGACAGGTCGGCAGCGACGTCTATCGTGCGTCCGGCGGCGTCGATGCTGACGATGTCGCCCTCGCGCAGCTTCGCCAGCGGACCGCCCAGCGCCGCTTCCGGCGAAATGTGGCCGACCATGAAGCCGCGGGTGGCGCCGGAGAAACGTCCGTCGGTGATCAGCGCCACGTCGTCGCCCAAGCCCTGGCCGACCAGCGCGGCGGTGACCGCCAGCATTTCGCGCATGCCGGGGCCGCCGACCGGCCCTTCGAAGCGGATCACCACCACGTCACCGGCATTGATGCGGCGCGCATCGACGGCGGCGTAGCAGGCTTCTTCGGAATCGAACACGCGGGCCGGGCCGCTGAAGTGATTGCGGCCATGACCGGCCAGTTTCAGGATGCAGCCTTCCGGCGCCAGATCGCCGTACAGGATGGAATAGCCGCCTTGCGGCTTGATCGGGTTGGACAGCGGACGCACCACATCCTGCTGCGCGGGATAGGCGGCGGCATCGACCTCCTGGAAAAAGCTGCGGCCGGTGACCGTGGGGATATCCTCGATCAAACCGGCCGCTTTCAGTTCGCGCGCCACCAATGCGGTGCCGCCTTGCTCGAACATTTCCGCCGCTGTGTAGCGGCCGCCCGGTTTCAGATCGGCGATCACCGGGGTGGAGGAGGCCGCCTGGAATTCCTCCAGGTCGAAGGCCACGCCGGCTTCGTGCGCGATCGCCAGCAAATGCATCGCGGCGTTGGTGGAACCGGCGGTCGCCGACACCGCATGCGCGGCGTTGCGCAGCGCGCGCGCGGTAATGATGTCGCGCGGCAGCGGGCCGCCTTCCTGCAGGCGCTGCATCACCATTTGGCCGCACTGGAAGGCGGCTTTGTTCTTGTCGGCGTGGGTGGCGGGGATATCGTTCAATCCCAGCGGCGACACGCCCAGGAAGGTCAGCACCATGGCCATGGTATTGGCGGTGAACTGGCCGCCGCAGGCGCCGGCGCCGGGGCAGGCGGCCTTTTCGACTTCGGCCAATTCGGCATCGTCGATCTTGCCGGCCGAATGCGCGCCGACTGCTTCGAACACATCCTGGATGGTGACCGCCTTACCCTTGCACTTGCCGGGCATGATGGTGCCGCCGTACAGGATCACGCCGGGCACGTTCAAGCGCGCCAGCGCCATGGCCGCGGCCGGAATGGTCTTGTCGCAGCCGCACAGCAACACCACGCCGTCCAGGCAATGGCCGCTGACCGCCAGTTCGATGGAATCGGCGATCACTTCGCGCGAGGCCAGGGAAGCGCGCATGCCGCTGCTGCCCATGGCGATGCCGTCGGTGATGGCGATGGTGTTGAACTCGATCGGCGTGCCGCCGGAAGCGCGGATGCCCTCACCGGCATGTTGCGCCAACTCGCGCAAGGTCAGATTGCACGGCGACACGTTGGACCACGTGTGCACCACCGCAATCATCGGTTTGGCGATGGCCGCATCGTCCAAGCCAGTGGCGCGCAGCATCGCGCGCGCCGGGGCGTGGGCGACGCCGCTCTTGATGGCATCGCTATTGCGTCGCTTCGCTGGGTTGCCGTCGTCTTGCATGCGTCGCTGGATCCTGTGGCTGGGCTTCTGACCTTCTGAAAACAAAAAACCCCGCACTTTTCAGTGCGGGGTTTCGTCGAATCTGGCTTGTTTCTAGTTACGCGCCGGTTCGTCCCGCACCTTGGTGTGAGGTAATAAGCACGAGTACGAGAATCGAGGCCGCTGCGCCTCGGGGTGCGGTCAGGTCGTGATTCATGGGTGTGTGGCGCTGCAACATGGGACGCAGGAAAACATGCCTGTCTGGGGCTGTCAAGCATCAGGCGACTGTTTCGCGTGCAACTGTTTTCCTAGGTCGCGAATCGCCAGGTTCTAGGCGGCCGATGGGTATCAGAAGGTTTCATCGGCAACGAATTAAAGCCAACTGCGATTCCCATCGGCGATGGTGAGGAACATCGTTCGGCGCCGCCTACGCCGCTCGGCGGCGTCGTTCGAGCAACAGTGGCGATGCGAGCTTGCAGTCCGGATGCATACGGTTGAGACCGTGGATTGCACCGGCCAGCCCGGTCATCAGCCCTGGAGTGAAGGCGGCGCGAGTCAGGCCACCCACCATGCCGCGGTGTTCTTCGATGGAGGAAACGATCTGGGCGGTCGGTTCGTCAGGGTCGGATGCGCAGCCCTCCGGGTCCAGCGACGCAGCGCGCGCGAACAGTTCCCGCAAGGACATGTCGCCATGGCAAAGCGTGTGGCTGGATCCCCACATGCCCCGCGCGGTAGCCACCGACCTGCGCAAGGTCAACAGATGGCGCGGATGGCGCGTATGCGCATACAGGTCGCCTGCGGCAAGACCGATGCCGACGCTGCCGTGGCACCAGGTGTGGAAGCTGGCTTCCCGGTCTTCATTGCGGGCGTCGAGCCAGTTGCCCAGCGCTTCGTCGTAGAAGCGCTCCTGGAACGCGAACGCGGCGTCGGATAGCGCCTGCCAGCGCGCGCGATCGGTTTCGGCGCCGGCGCCCGATAGCACCAGCCGGGCCAGCGACCACGCCACGCCGGTGGCGCCATGCGCGAATCCGCTTGAGGGTTCATCCGAGCCCGCCGTCGGCCAGCGCGCGCCCTTCGCGTCCACGATCGCGGCCTGTTCTAGCCGCTGCGCCGCGCGCGAAGCGAGCGCTAGCCAGCGTGCGTCCCCCGTGGCTTCGGCGAGCCCGAGCAGCGGAACGATCGCGCCGCTGGCGCCGTCGACGATGTCGAATCGATCGTCGCCCTCGAAGCCTTCGCGCTCCAACGCCTCGGCGTGCCGGATCGCACAGGCCAGCATGTCCGGTTCGTGGCGCAGATCGTGCAGCGCCAGCCAGGTCCATATTTGCGAGCCGTAGCCAGAGAATCCGCCGACGGTCGCCGGTTTCTCGGCTGCCGCCATCGTCCGCAACACCCGCAATGCTCCCGCAAGCGCTTCCTCTACGCCGTCGACCGCATCGGCACGACCGCTCTCTACTTCGCTCGAATATCCGGCAAGCACGACCGCGATGCCGCCAAGGCCGAAATAGAGGTCGGGCTGCACCGGCTGGACGAGCCAGCCGCTGCGATTGATTTCCGGCGTGATCCAGGTCGTGGTGCCGTCGTCTCCTCTGATCGCCAGCCGCAGCAAGCGCGCCACCGCATCGGCGGCGAGCTTGCGACGACGCGCCTCCAACCGGTCCGCATGCGGATTGCGTGCGGCGTACAGATGCCCGCTGCGTTCTTGTTCTCGGTCGCGCATGCGCTGGTTGAGATCGGTCGCAACCAGGGAACTGCGGATGGTGAGTTCCTCCAGATCGATGCGCATGGCCCGCCAATCGGCGAAAACCGCGTCTATCCGCGCCCGGCTCAACGGCATGGCGAAGATCGGCACATCGCCATGACGCAAGTCGTCGATCTCGGCCATGATCTCGGCGGCGGCGGAGGGCGCGCCGGCGAACGCGGCGGCGTTGCGCGACAGTAGGTCGCGGGCGCGTTCGATCGCCGCCGCCTCGTCGTGCAGCGATGCCGGGTGCCAGAGCATGCGGCCGATCTCCACATAGGCCTTGGTCGCACGGCGGATCTCGCGCACGCGGCATCCCTCGAACGCGGCGAGCGAAGACGCGAGGCGATCGTCGTCGTTCAGTGCGCGCAGCCGCGCGGTGGCGTCGAGGAACCCTTCGCTGATCTGATCCCAGTACAACGAGACATCGGGGTTGGGGCCGGGATGGTTCTGCGCCATCGCGACATCCACATTCACCACCTCAAGCCGCGCTCGCATGGTGCCCTCGTCGACGATCACCGGCGCATGCACTTGCGGTTGCTGGTCGGGCAACGCGCCTGCCGCGGAAATATCCACGCCATCCAGGCCGAGCGCAGGCGTGCGAAACGGCACGATGCCCGTGCGCAGTACGGAGTTGCGGATCAGCATCAGGGCCGAGTCGTAGGCCCGGCCATGAGGCGACGGCGCCGATTCGTACGCGGCCTCGAACAGGCTTTCCACGTCGATGATCACCGGCACCGGACCGACCGCGATCAAGTTCTCCAAATGGATGTCGGTGCCGCCAAGCAGGCGCAGCACGGCGAGCCAATGGCCGAGTCCGCGATAGAAGGTTTGGAGTTCCGCTTCTCCATCGCAGTAGCGATGAGCGACGAAGGCCGCCCAACCGTAATCGCCACGGTCGATGACCGGGGGGACCCGGACCCGGTCGGGGCCATCGCCGAACACCCTGGCGAGAAACGAATCGAGCACGGTGTCGATACGCAGCGAACGAGGTTTGTACATCACCGTGCCGCCTTCGAGCGCCAGGCGCGCCACGGTCTGACCGCCGGCGTGCAGATCGCCTTGGCCGAGAGACAGCCCGATCAGGCGCCCGGCAGGGCGGCCAAGCAGGTGCTCCAACGCTTCGCGGTCGGCGACGAAGCGGGTCAGCAGCGCTTCGATCGCGCCGCGCTGCTGGTCGAGCGCCCGTCGCAGGCGTCGCAGCAGCGGTGGGTAACGCCGATCGAGGTGTTCGACGAATTCCGGACGCAGCGAGCGTTCGATGAACTGGGCGAAGCGTCCGGCATCGTCTTCGGCGGTGAGTTCGCCCGCGCGCGCGGCCGCGTGCAGCTCCAGCAGCAATACGCGGTTCAATTTGAGACGCGCGCTATGCCGTAGCGCTTCGTCGGCTACCGCCTGGGCCAGCGCCGCTTCCTCGCGGCCAAGTCCCGACAAGGATCCGGCGAGTCGGGCGCGTGCGGGAGCGGTGAAGTGGTCGATGATGCGGATGAATGCATCCGGTGCGCCGGGTTCGCTCATTCTGGGCCGTTACTTATCCAGCTTGCAGGGGCCTTCAATGCAACGGCGCGCAGCGCATTCCGGCTGCGCGTCGTTGCCGCACCGATCAGCAACAGAGGCAACCGCCGCTGTAACTGCAGGTGGTTCCACCCACGAAGGTGGCGCAACCCAGAACGGTCGCACGCATGCCGAGATCGGTCAGCGCCGCTTCGGTGGCCGCTTGGCCTTCGATATAGAGCGGTCCGGCCGGATTATCCAGGCCATCGATGCTGTCCGAACCGTTGAGCCAACCCGAAATGACGTCGTCATTCTGCTGCATAGCTACTCTCCTTGTTGATGTTGGACCCATGACTTCAGTTATGGATTTCAATCGCGGCTTCCCTCCGCTCCGCAAAGCGCCTGCTTCGTAGACCCACAAGAGCCGCTTACACACGGGGAACCGTGTCGGTAAGCCGAAATCGGAATGCGAAGGCGAGCGATGCCGCATGGCTACGCTATGCGCTTCGCATAGCCCGTTCCGTGCGCGCTGCCGCTGTTTTGCGTGTTGCGGTGCAGCATAAAACCGCATCGATGCCGCAGCGCCGTGCGGGCCTCATCCCTAGTCGGTCAATCCTCGGCCAGCACGATGATCTTGTCGTGTTCGGAGAAACCGACCCGCTGCGATTTCGTCGGGTTCACGGTGACGCCGAAGCCGCGGCCGGGATCGTCGCTATGCGCGGCCAGGCGATAGCCGATCGCGGTTTCGCCGCGCCGCGCCGCGGCCTCGATCACGGTATAGAAATCCACGGGTCTGCCCGGCAGCACATATTCGCTGGCGGGACGGATATAGATCTCCGAGCCCTCGGCGCTGAACAGCTGGCGGAAGACGCTGTCCAGATGCTTGTTCTCCGAAAGCTGCGACAGCATCAGGCTGACCAGCGAATCGCTGACGATGAAATCGTCGGCGCGTGCGACTTGGGCCAGCGCGCGATTGCGCAGGTCCATCATCTCGCTGACGATGTTGAGCGGTTTTCCGCTGGCTTCGGCGATGTTGCGCAGATGCAGCAGGCTGATCAGGGTCTGGGCGTCGGCTTCCTGGATCGGCAGCTGGTTGTAGCTCATGACGATGATGTGGTGGTACTGGGCGACCCGCACGGCGTCCAGCATGGCGCGGCTGGCGATGTCGCCTTCGATCACCTGCAGGCGCTGGCGCTGCAGTTCCGCCGCCAGTGCCTGCCAGTCCGGCTCGCCGATATCGGAGCGGCGCACGACGGTCACTTCGGAACCGGGCGCGACGTAGTTATCCAGCTCGCGTATCACCGCGGCGGTCTTGTCGTTCCAGCCCAGGATCAGGGTGCGTTCCGGGGAAGCTTCCGCTTTCTCCTTGTCGGCGATGGCGCTCGCATCCGGTTTGGGCGGGGGCGACGTTGACTGGATCAGGGTGTCGTCGTCTTCGCTGATGGCGATGATCTTGTCGTTGCGGGCCAGGATGGTGTTCATCGGCGGATTGATCAGCACCTTGCCGTGGGTGCGCATCACCCCGATCACGGCCGAATCCTCGTAGTTCGACAGCGCTTCGCGATAGGTCCTGCCGCCCAGTCCGGCCGCCTCGGTGAAATAGATCTCGGCGCCGTCGAAATCCAGCAGTTCCGTGTACACCACGCTAAGACCCGACTGCCGGCAGGTCTGCGCGGTGACGCGCGCGATCAGGTCGGAGCCCTGTACGAAAACCGCTTCGTCGCCGCCCACCAGATGGGCCGCTTCCAGGTTATGCGGTTCGCGGATTTCGGCGACGATGTGGTAGCTGCTTTCGCGCCGGTGCGGATTGTTGGTGATGGCCAGCACCGACTTGATCACGTGGATGTCGGGATTGTCGGTGGCCGGCGCCAGCACGATGATGGAGCGCGCCGCATGCGGATCGACGACGGCCAGGTCGTCCATGTCCAGCGGGTCGCCGCTGCGGCAGATGACGCGGGTATTCTTGGTGTTGGGGAACTTGGCCCGGATATCGTCCTCCATCTCCACTTTGTCGCGGTCGGCCAGGATCACGATGCGCGGGTTCTTCTGGTTCTCGTTGGCGATGATCAGTTCGCCGATGATCGAGAACACTTTGCTGGACCAACCCAGGATCAGCGTGTGGTTGGATTCGACGACGCGCGAGCGGCCCTTGCGCAGCTCGCCCAGCCGGGATTCCAAACCGGAGGTGATGGTGCCGATCAGCATGCTGACGATGAAGATGCCGCCCAGGGTCACCAGCAGCATCATGATGCGCAGGGTCCAACCCTCGTCGCCGGACATCGTGCCCGGATCCAGGGTGCGCATCAGGCTCTGCCAGCCGCCTTCGACCAGGCCCAGCCGGCTGCCGGGATCGCCTGGATCCGCGCCGACACCCAACAGCGCCAGGACGATGGCGGCCAACAGCACGATGCTCAGAGAAATAAGCGCCAGCCAACCGATGATGGCGATGGTTCCCCGGGACAACGTGTTTTCGAAGCGATAACGCAGGCGGTCGCGCCAAGTGATGCGGGTGGGTGCGGACATAGCGGAAGGCGAGTTGCCCGAGAGAGGAAGTAAGGCCGATTGTCGCCGCAGGGCAAGGTCGTTGCCTAGGCATAGGGCGGGCTCCAGCCCGCCGCATGGCTGCCGGTTTGTGGTCTAATTCGCCTCGAAGCGGGGGTATCGCCGGCCCGACGGGTGCGGCGGTTGAGACAGACCCTTCGAACCTGATCCGGTTAAGACCGGCGTAGGGAAGCTTCGCAGGACGCCCATGATCCCCGCGATCGCCTGCCGTCCATGCGCCGCCGCTTCGTCCCGCATTCCTTTGGACGAACGCCATGAACGCAGTGCCTTCCTCGCTGTTGCAGCAGACCGACCAGCTTTCCGAATCCGTGACCCGGCCTATTCCCGGGTCGCGCAAGATCTTCGTGCAGGGTTCGCGCCCGGACCTGCAGGTCGCGATGCGCGAAATCGTGCAATCGCAGACGCCGACTCTGTTCGGCGGCGAAGACAATCCGCCGATTACCGTCTACGACCCTTCCGGTCCCTACACCGATCCGGACGCGCGCATCGATCTGTCGACCGGCCTGCCCGCTTTGCGTGCGAAGTGGATCGAAGAACGCGGCGATACCGAGCTGCTGCCGCAACTGAGTTCCGAATTCGGCCGCGGCCGCGAGACCAATGCGCGCCTGGACGCGGTGCGTTTCCCCGGCCGCACGCTGCCGCGCGTGGCCAAAGCGGGCGCCAACGTCAGCCAGATGCATTACGCGCGCAAGGGCATCGTCACCCCGGAAATGGAATACGTCGCCATCCGCGAGAACCAGCGCCTGGACGCGGTGCGCGATGCGCTGCTGCTGAAACAGCACGCGGGCGAGTCGTTCGGCGCCAGCATCCAGAAGTTCATCACTCCGGAATTCGTGCGCGACGAGATCGCCCGCGGCCGCGCCATCCTGCCCAACAACATCAACCACCCCGAAAGCGAGCCGATGATCATCGGCCGCAACTTCCTGACCAAGATCAACGCGAATATCGGCAACAGCGCGGTGAGTTCGGGAATCGCCGAGGAAGTGGAGAAGCTGGTATGGTCGATCCGCTGGGGCGGCGACACGGTCATGGATCTGTCCACCGGCAAGCACATCCACGAAACCCGCGAGTGGATCATCCGCAATTCGCCGGTGCCGATCGGCACCGTGCCGATCTACCAGGCGCTGGAAAAAGTCGACGGCCGCGCCGAAGAGCTGACCTGGGAAATCTTCCGCGACACCCTGATC
The DNA here is from genome assembly GCF_031455975.1 of Pseudoxanthomonas sacheonensis. Classification (GTDB taxonomy): domain Bacteria; phylum Pseudomonadota; class Gammaproteobacteria; order Xanthomonadales; family Xanthomonadaceae; genus Pseudoxanthomonas_A; species Pseudoxanthomonas_A sacheonensis_A. The sequence goes on from NZ_JAVDTT010000004.1 coordinate 257,816, forward strand.
GAACAGGCCGAGCAGGGCGTGGACTATTTCACCATCCACGCCGGCGTGCTGCTGCGCTACGTGCCGCTGACCGCCAAGCGCGTCACCGGTATCGTCTCGCGCGGCGGGTCGATCCTGGCCAAGTGGTGCCTGGCCCACCACAAGGAGAATTTCCTCTACACGCATTTCGAGGACATCTGCGAAATCATGAAGGCCTACGACGTGGCCTTCTCGCTGGGCGACGGTCTGCGTCCGGGCTGCATCGCCGACGCCAACGACGCGGCCCAGTTCGGCGAGCTGGAAACGCTGGGCGAGCTGACCAAGATTGCCTGGAAGCACGATGTGCAGACCATGATCGAAGGCCCCGGCCATGTGCCGATGCAGATGATCAAGGAGAACATGGACAAGCAGCTGGCCGAATGCGGCGAGGCGCCGTTCTACACGTTGGGGCCGCTGACCACCGATATCGCGCCGGGCTACGACCACATCACCTCGGCGATCGGCGCGGCGATGATCGGCTGGTTCGGCACCGCGATGCTCTGCTACGTGACGCCGAAGGAGCATTTAGGCCTGCCCAATCGCCAGGACGTGCGCGACGGCATCATGGCCTACAAGATCGCCGCGCATGCGGCGGACCTGGCCAAGGGCCATCCCGGCGCGCAGGTGCGCGACAACGCGCTGAGCAAGGCGCGTTTCGAGTTCCGCTGGGAGGACCAGTTCCATCTGGGCCTGGATCCGGAGAAGGCCAAGGAATTCCACGACGAGACCCTGCCCAAGGACGCGCACAAACTGGCCCACTTCTGCTCGATGTGCGGCCCGCACTTCTGTTCGATGAAGATCACCCAGGACGTACGCGACTATGCGGCCGAACACGGGGTCGAGGAAACGGCGGCGCTGGAGGAAGGCATGGCGGAGAAGTCGGCGGAATTCCGGGCGCAAGGCGCACAGGTCTACCGCCAGGGCTGAACGCAGGGCTTAACAGAGCGGGGGAAGGGTTGCGACTCTTCCCCGGCCTCCTGCGTACCTTCACCAAGGACGAATGAACCGGTGATAGGTTCTTGTCCATCATGAAATCCAGGAGACCGGTCATGCAGTTTTCGAGACGTTTCAGCGGTTGGGTGTTGGGGATCTGCGTATTGCTGCTGGCCGGGTGCGCCACCGGGCCGCAGATCACCAGCGAGGCCGACCCCGAAGCCGACTTCGGCGGCTACCGGACCTTCGGTTTCTACGCGCCGCTGGCGCTGGAAAAGGAAGGCTACGCCACGCCTACCACCGACCGGATCAAAGCGGCGGCTCGGGCCCAGCTCGAATCGCGCGGTTATGTCTACACGCCGGAACAGCCCGATCTGTGGGTGAACCTCAACGCGTACATGCAGAAACGCACTGACGTCACTTCGTTCCCGACCGTCGACTACAACTACTACTACAGCTATCGCGCGCGCAGTTATTTCGCGGTGCCGTTCTGGCACGACGAGACCCATGTGCGCCAGTACACTGAAGGCACGCTCAATGTCGACCTGGTCGATCGCCGCAAGAACCGGCTGGTCTGGGAGGGCATCGCCGTCGGCAGGATCGCCAAGCTCAAGCCCGAACAGCGCGCCGCACGGATCGATTCGACCGTGGCCGAAATCTTCGCCCGCTACCCGTATCGCGCAGGCAGCGCCGCTGCGGCGGTGCGGCCATGAGCGGAGGCAGCACGGTCGCCAAGGCCGGGATCGGCTTCGGCACGGCGCTGGCGATCACCATTTCATGGAGCGCGAACAAGTCGCTGTTGTGGGCGGTGATTCACGGTCTGCTGTCGTGGGTCTACGTGGTGTACTACGCGCTGGTATATCACTTCAAATGAGGCGCCACTTCAAATGAAGCGCCGCGCATGACCCTGCCGTCGGCCTGGCTACGCTGGCTGGTCACCGCGCGCAGACATCCGTCCGCCTTCCTGCTGTTGGTGCAGCTCGGCGGCGTGTTGTTGTACCCGGCAATGGAGGACACCCAGGCCGGTCGCGCCTTGTTCGGCGCTTTCGGTATCCTGGTGCTGGCGCTGGCGCTGTGGGTGGTCAACCGCAGCGCGTCCATCAACTGGATCGCCTGGTGCATCGCGGTTCCGGCAGTGGTGTTGTCGCTGCTTTCGGTATGGGCGCAGATGCCGGGACTGCTGGTCTATGCGCATTTGCTGGAAGGCGCGCTGTACTTCTACACGGCCGCAAGCCTCACCGCCTACATGCTGCAGGACCACCGGGTCACCCGCGACGAGCTGTATGCGGCGGGCGCCACCTTCACCCTGCTGGCCTGGGCGTTCGCTTTCGCTTATTCGGTATGCCAACAGTGGTATCCGGGCAGCTTCATCGCCGCGATCAATCCGCAGGATCCGCGAACCTGGATGGAACTGCTGTTCCTGAGCTTCAGCGTGCTGTCCAGCGTCGGCCTCAGCGATATCGTCCCGGTGCGGCCCGAGGCGCGCGCGCTGGTGATGTTCGAATCCTTCGCCGGCGTGATGTACATCGCACTGGTGGTGTCGCGGTTGATAGGCCTGACCACCTTGCGGACGGCAAGGCGGGACGACGGTCCGCACTAATCGCGCGAAACCGCCGCCGGGGCGGATCGCACCGTATGCGTTAAATCTCCGGCAATCGCGACAATCCGCGTCAACCACAACAACAACGCGGATCAACTGCGGCTCCCTGCCTGCGTGCCATCGTACGAACACGCACACCGTGCGATTCGATCGATCAGGTAAGGGGAAACAACATGGACCGCAAACTCCTGGCCACCGCCATCTGCGCCGCATTGGCGTGGTCGCTGGCCGCCACCGCCGTACGCGCGCAGGAGGTCGCCAGTACGGAGGCCAAGGCCGACGACGACGCCACCGAACTCGATCGCGTGCTGGTCACCGGTTCGCGCATCCCGCGCGCGCAGTTGGAGACCGCCTCGCCGGTGATCACGATCACCGCCGAGGACATTCAGCGCCAGGGTTTCCGCAACGTTTCCGATGTGCTGCGCGCGCAGCCGCTGGCGACCGGCGCGGTGCAGGACAACCAGTACGCCGGCAGCTTCACTTCCAATGCCACCACGATCAGCCTGCTCGGCCTGTCGCCCAGCTTCACCCTGATCCTGATGGACGGTCGGCCGCTGGCCGACTATCCGCTGCTCTACAACGGCCAGAGCAACTTCACCGACCTGACCAGCATTCCGACCGCGATGGTCGAGCGGATCGAGATCCTGCCAGGCAACCAGTCCTCGATCTACGGTTCGGCGGCGATCGCCGGCGTGGTCAACATCATCCTGAAGAAACGACTGGACGGCATGCAGCTGGACGCGCGCGTCGGTGGCTACTCGGACGGCGGCGGCGACAACGAGCGCCTGCAGCTGACCGGCGGCAAGGCCTGGGACAACCTGGACATCACCTATGGCCTGCAGTACAGCCATCAGGATCCCATCTACATGCGACAGCGGGATTTCACCGATACCACCGACGACAATCCCAACCCCGGCCTGCGTTACGGCAGTCGCACTTTCATCATTCTCAACGGTTTCACCGGCCAGTACGACGATCCAGGCGCCGGTTGCGACAATGTGGCCGCCAATTTCGACGGCACCACCCAGCGCGATTTCCGTCCCGGCCGCGGCTTCTTCTGCGGCAGCCGCGCCCAGCCCGGCTACGCCACCCTGCTGAACGAAGAAAAGGGAATATCGGCGTACTTCAATTCCAATTACAGGATGGGCGACAACGCCAATTTCTACGCCAGCGTGCTGTACGGAAAGAACGAGGCGAAGAACGATTCCGGCTCACGCTTCTGGATCCCCAACTACAACGACGGCACCGACGGCTATATCTGGAACCAGACCGAGCAGACCCTGGAGACCTACCAGCACATCTTCTCGCCGGAAGAGCAGGGCATCACCAACTTCACCACCGATTCGACTTCCTACAACATCGCGCTCGGGGTCAACGGCACCATCGCCGACTCGAACTGGGACTACGACGTCTACTACAGCCGTTCCGGTTATGAGGTGAAGTCCGACCAGCTGTGGCCGCTGGTGGACGAAATGGACGCCTTCTTCCAGGAACAGTTCCTGGGTCCGCAACTGGGAACCTACTACGGCTATCCGGTGTACGAACCGAACAAGCCGGCGTTCTACCAATCGATCACGCCGGAACAGTTCCGCGCGTTCTCCGGCAACCTGCGCAACACCTCGTCCACCTGGACGCACAACTTCAACGTGCAGCTGACCAATCCGGACCTGTTCCAGCTGCCCGCCGGTTCGGTCGGCGTGGCCGGCGTGTTCCAATTGGGATATCAGCACTGGGACAATCCGGTCGATCCGGGGGTCAGCGGCGACGACTACTTCGGTCTCAGCGGTACCAGCGGCAGCGGCAACCGCGCCAACCGTGCGGTCGGCGTGGAGTTCAGTATTCCGTTGCTGAAGTCCCTGACCGCCAGCGTTTCCGGTCGCTACGATTCCTACAAGAACATCCGCGCCGGTTCCGACGCCAAGGCAACCTACAAGCTGGGCCTGGAGTTCCGGCCGATCGACAGCCTGCTGTTGCGCGCCAACTACGCCACCGCGTTCCGTGCCCCGGACATGGGCTATGTGTTTACCGGCGGCAACGGCTTCTTCTCCTCGCAGACCGATTACTACAAATGCGAAACCTATGGGCCGAACCCCGATTGCCCGTTCGAAGGGCTGTCGCTGGAAGGGGTGCAGGTGGCGAACCCGGACCTGAAGTCGATCACCGCCAAATCCTACGGCTTCGGCTTCGTCTGGTCGCCCAGCGATCGCTACGAACTGCGCGCGGACTATTACAACGTGCGTATCGAAGACGAAGTGCTGCCGCAGTCGTTCTCGCGCACGCTGTTCGACGAGAACGAGTGCCGCCAGGGACGGCTGGATATCAACTCGCCTACCTGCGTGGACGCGCTGTCGCGCATCCAACGCGGGCCGCTCAACGCCAATCCTCTGCTCAGCGAATCGGTGCAGCTGGTGACGATCAAGGCGATCAACATCGCCGAAGAGCAGATCAGCGGCATCACCGCCGGCGGCAGCGCGCGCTTCGACTGGGGCCGCTGGGGCGAATTCGGTTTCGGACTGGACTACAACCTGACGCTGGACCACACCACGGTGACTTTCCCGGGCGATCCGGAGACGGATCTGCTATCCCCGCAGCAGGCGCTGAGTGCGGAATTCAAGAGTGTGCTCACCGGCGACATCAGCTGGCAGAAGGGCGACTGGTCGGCGAACGTGCATGGGATCCGCTACGGCTCCACCCCCAACTATGCCGCGCAGTTCGGCGTGGACACCACGCCAGGCACCAGCCAGGGCAGGGTCGGTCCGCACATGCTCTACAACATGAGCGTGAGCTACGACTTGACCGAAAAGAGCGCGCTCAGTCTGACCGTGAACAACGTGCTGAACACCAAACCGCCGTTCGACCCCACCTACGACGGCTCGCAGGGTTTTGCGCCGCCGTTCTACAACATCTTCGCCTACAACGGTTATGGGCGGGCGTTCTGGGTCCAGTATCGGATCGACTTCGGAACGAACAACTGAGGTCAACAGGAAGGCCGCTCATGCGGCCTTCCTTCAATCCGTCGCGGCAAGGGCGCGGCACAGGGGCTGCAGCGGTTCGGCGTAACGACGCCACTCGCCCAGCGCACGCTGGTGGATCGGTGCGCGCACCTGGGCGCTGCTGAGCGTCGCCACCGGCGCACGGTTGCCTGCGATGTCCAGACACTCGGCTTCGAACGCAAGTCCGCAGAAATCGAGCACGCGCCGCGCGGTCGAAACGGTGTCCTGCACCAGCGCATCGTAAGCGACATCCAGCACGAAACCGGGTGCGACCGCATGCCAGTGCGCCATCAGCCGCCGGTACTGGCGGTAGTGATGGGCCAGCGAGTCCAGGCCGTAGCTGTAGGCGTAGGCGTCGCCAAACAGCGCTCGGTAATTGGAGAAGCAGATCTCCATCGGTTCGCGGATCATGTGCAGGATCTTCGCCTGCGGCAGAGCCTGGCGTATGAAACCCACCAGCATGAAGTTGGGCGGCAGCTTGTCCACGTAATAACGGCGACCCGCGGCGCGCCACTGGCTCTGCTGCAGATAGCGCCTGCCCAGCAGGGCCGGATCAAGCGTTCGCGTAGCCTCGAGCAAAGGCAGGTCCATCAGCGGGTGGCCGTGGCGATCGGCGGTCCAGCGCAATTGTTTCGGCAGATCGGCCAGCTCGCCGGCCGGCATGACCTGCGAGTGGTTGCCGACGATGCGTTCGAGCAGGGTCGTGCCCGAGCGCGGCATGCCTACGATGAAGATCGGTTGCGGGCCGCCGACCGGCGCATCGGGGGCTGTGTTCAGCGACTGCGGAAAGCGTTCAATCAACGCATCGAACACCGCTTCCTCGGCGGCCGTGTCGTAGCCCAGGCGCCTGTGCATGATTCCATTTCCGCGTTGCAGCGCCTCCCAGGCCTGTTCGTAGCGGCCGATGTCGTCGAACTCCTTGTGCAACGCGAATTCGACGGCGGCGTGATCTTCGCTGCCGTGCGGCACCACCGCCAAACGCCGGTGCAGCGCATCGAGGTGGTTGCTGTCCGCTGTCTGGCGGCGGATGCGGGCCAGGGTCAGTGAAGCGCGACCGAAACTGGGGCCTTTGGCCAAACAGGATTCCAGTTCGCCTTCTGCTTCGGCGATGCGCCCGTTGAATTGCAGCTGCAGCGCATGGAAATAGAGGAAATCGGCATCATTCAGGCCCGCTTCGCGCGCGCGTTCCATCAGCGCCAACGCCTGTTCATGCTGGCCTAGGCCCTGGCGTACGTGAGCCAGGGCCAGCAAGGCCGGCCCCGAGCGGCTACGCGCGATTTCCGGATGCGCCAGGCATTGAAGCGTGGCGGCCGTCTCGCCGATTTTGGCGAGCGACTGGGACACGCGGCAGATCAAGTGCATGTCCGCAGGCAACGAGGACAGCGTGGCTATCAGTTGTTCGGCCGCACCGCGGACACCGCCTTGGGCCAGCATCACCCCGGCCAGCAGCAACCGCGCCGGGGCTGCGTCGGCATGTTTGCGCAGCAGGTCCTGCAGTTGCGCGGCGGCTTGCTCCCAACGCCGTGCGGCGACATGCCGCTGCGCTTCCGCCCATGCGGCGTTATCGGAGGCGTTCACAGGTGCGCGCCCAGTGCCGGAGCGCGCGCTTTCATGCGGTTGCGCGGGATCATTTCGTCCATGGAACATTGAACCGGGCCACACTTGCAAGCCGTATTCGATACCAACGGCACATGCAGTACGGCGGTGGTGGCAAGATGCTGCGATGCAAGCGCCATGTCCGCATGAATGGGCCGAAGCCACCGTATAAAAAAATTGCGCCGACCGGCGCAATTAGAGAAGAGAGCCATCGCAGACGAGAGAGAGGGCGCCTGCGGCTCGATACAGGGGATCTTGTAGCCACAAATTTAATGGCCCGTCAGGCAATGTGTTATTCGGCGTGCCGACGCCCGCTTTGCGAAGCTTGTCCGGCTGATTGCCTGGACGTGTTTCGACCCGATCGTTGTGCACACTATTCATCCGGAATCCAAGACACCCATGCTCAATCCCCGCTCCCAGCCGATTTACCAGGAATCCGACCGCTTGCGCGTCGGCGAATTCGTGGTCGACGTGCCGCGTCGGGAAGTGGTGGCGGCCAACGGACACGAACCGACCCGGCTGACGATCAAATCCCTGCATGTGCTGCTGGCGCTGGCCGGCCAGCACGGCAAGGTGGTGAGCCGCGAGGCGTTGCTCGAATGGGTCTGGCCCGACACCCTGCCCACCGACGATGTGCTGACCCAGGCCATCGGCCAGTTGCGCAAAGCGTTCGGCGACGATCGGGAGTCGCCGCGTTATCTCGAGACCATTTCCAAGGGCGGCTATCGCCTGCTGGCGCCGGTGGAATGGCTGGACAGCGCTCCACCGCACATACCGGTCGCGGCCATGGAGGAGAACGAACAGCCCGCTCTTTCCGTACCCGTTGCGCCGCCACCGCCGTCCCGCGGCCGCAAACCGCTCTGGATGGCCGTGGCTATCGCAGTGACTCTCGTTGCCTTCGCGGTTATTTGGCAGATCACCCATCGTGCGTCGGATGCTGCGCAAGCGGCGCCCGTCGCCGATCGCGCCGCGACCGAACCCGCACTGCCTTTCGTGACCATCACCTCCAGGCCAGGGCGCGAAGTCGACGCCAATCTGTCGCCCGACGGCTCCATGGTTGCCTATGCGCAGATCGACGAGAAGGGCCACAGCACCATCGTGCTGCAGACCACGGTGCATGTGCCGCCGCGTCCGCTGACTTCGACGCCTGCCGGATACAGCGACACCATGCCGGTGTGGTCTCCGGACGGACGCACCATCGCTTTCGCCCGCTTCGATGCGAGCAGCCGCTGCCAGATCATGCTCATCGCCGCCAGCGGCGGCAACGAACGCAAGATCGCCGATTGCTTCGCGGGCAGCGCTTCGAGTTACGACTGGACGCCCGACGGCAGCGGCCTGCTGATGGGCCTGGAAACCAAATTGCCCGGCGAACGCAGCAGCCCCTTGCGCTTGCTGGATATCGCCAGCGGGCAATGGAAAGCGCTGGATTATGCGATTTCCGAAGGCGACATCGACATCGACCCGCGTTATTCGCCGGATGGGAAATGGATCGTGTTCCGTCGGGCCATCTCGCTGTCGGATCTGTGGAAGATGCCGGCCACGGGCGGTACGCCGCAACGCCTGACCCACGTGAAGAGCGACATCCGCGGCTGGGACTGGCTACCGGATGGCAGCGGCCTAGTCTTCAGTTACATTGGCAACGAAATCGGCATGTTCCGCTACGACATGGCCAGCGGAGCAGTGACTCACCTGAAAATGGAGGGCTTCGCGGTCTTTCCGGACGTGGCCCGCAATTCCCCGGTGATGGCGTTCACCGTCGATCAATCCACTTCGGGCATCTTCCGCCTGACGCTGCCTTCGACTCCCGATGGAAAAGTAGTCAAGGAACGCGTGTTTCCGTCCAGCCGCTCCGACATGCTGCCGGCGATCTCGCCCGACGGCCGCACCCTGGCCTTCATTTCCGATCGCAGTTCGCGCCTGGAACTGTGGCTGGGCGAACTGGACAAGCCCGATAGCGCGCGGCCGGTGCAAGGCATCATGCCGATTCCACGCCATGTTCCGGTCTGGTCCGAGGATGGCAGCCGGATGCTGGTGATCGCCAAGCGGGACGACCAGCAAACGCTTCACGAAGTCGAAGCGGAAAGCGGGCGCATCCATCTGTTGCCGGTGCCGGCGCCCAGCCCGATCTACGCCGCATACACGTCGGATCCGAATTTGTTGCTGGTGGGGTCGGACAGCGGCGAGGGCCGATTGCGCGTGGTCCTGTACGACCGGTCCAAGACCCCTTGGCGCGAGATATCGAGCCTGCAGGACGTGGCGTTGGTGCGTTTCGATGCTCCCAAGGACCGCATCTACTTCACCCGCGTGACCAAGCCCGGTATCTGGAGCGCAAGCCCGATGCTGGGCGATCTGCAGGTGCTGGATGCGTACCGGCCGCGCATGGCCAAGGAATACAAGCGCTGGGCGATCGGGCCGGACGGCGTGTACTACATGGATTGGAGCGAAGACTGCGCCACCGGTTGGATCAAGATGGGCGCGCCGGAGAAGCAGCCGGCGTACTGCCTGGACCATGAGGTCGAGGCCTGGGCGCTGCCGCCCACCATGGATCGCACGGGCAAGAATATTTTCCTCACCCTTGACGTCTCCAACAACGCGGACATCGGTCTGGCCGACATTTCTTCCATGACTTCCGGCACAGCGATCGCGAAACACGCGGGCGATTGATCGCGCGACTACGCTCGCGCAAGCCGTTGAAACGCAAGGGAGTTGCGGGGATTTAGAAAGATATCGGAAAAATTTCGGCGTGATTTCCTGAGATTCGGAGCCAGCTGCATCAAACCAATGGCCAATCCCCCAACAGGAAACGGCCATGAAGATGCAAACCGCGTGGATAGACCGTAATCAACTGCTAGACGCCGGCGTCGATTTCACTTCAGCTGAACTGGTGAGCGTGTTGGCCGTCAGTCGCACCGGCAGCATCGCGGTGCAGGCGCCGCTGGTGTCGTTCTGGCTGGTAGTGCGCGGCAGCGCCGACCTCGAGGCGCGAGAGGGCCGTTTCCACCTGCGCGCGGGTGAATGGGTCGTGCTGGAATCGGACTCACGCCCCACCGTGTACGCCAGCCGGTCCAGTTTGGTGCTGGGCGTTGCCATGCCCCAGGCCATGCGCCAGCGGATCCGACAGTTCACGCACCTGGACCTGCATACCGGCCGCGGTCAGCTGGACCGCGGCGAGATTCGCCAATGTCTGCGGCTCTGGCGGCAGACGGGGCTGTTCGGAAAGAGCGGTCGACCGATGGCGAGCGATGAAGTGAACCCGCTGGTGCCGTTGCTGCGCCACGTCTGCAACGTGCAGTACGACTTCAGACGCATGATCGATCACTGCCCGGGCCGCTCGATGCGGCGCAAGAGCCAGGTATTCGACCGCATGCAGCGCGCGCGGCTGTTCCTGGAAGGCAACGTGGACCGCAACGTGCGGCTGGCCGAGTTGGCCGAACTCAGCAACGTCTCCACCTGGTACTTCACCAAGATATTCCACGCCCTGTATGGCGAAGGGCCGCAGGCCATGGCTGCGCGCCTGCGCTTGGGACAGGCCGCCAGACTGCTGGGCGACACCACGCTGTCGGTCAGCGAGATCGGCGCCGTCTGCGGGTTCGAGAACAACTGCAGCTTCTCGCGCGCTTTCCGCGAGCGTTATGGCACGCCGCCCTCGCTCTATCGGCTGAAGGCACGGAGCGTAACGACAGACTCCGCACAGTTACGCGGCAGCGAGGGCAAAGCAGCCCTCGCGTTCGGTACGTAACTTCGTCGGGCGTTAACACACTCGTAACGAAACCCGGAGAACAAGAATGATCTACAGCAAGCTACGGCGCGCGTCGTTGCCGGCGGGCATCGCCCTCATCCTGGCATCGCCATTTGCGGCACAGGCCCAGGAAGCGGCACCCGCAGAAGACGCGACCACACTGGACAAGATAGTGGTCACGGGCTCGAACATTCCCCGTACCAGCACTGAAACCGCGTCGCCCGTGCAGGTGATTACCCGCCAGGAAATCGACCGCACCGGCAAGAACACGGTCGCCGAATACCTGCAAACCATCACTGCCGATGGCGCCGGTTCCATTCCCAAGAGCTTCGGCAACGGCTTCGCCGGCGGCGGCGCGGGCGTCTCGCTCCGCGGCCTGGGCGCAGGTTCCACGCTGGTGCTGTTGAACGGTCGGCGCCTGGCGCCCTTCGGCCTGGCTGATGACGGCCAGAAGGTCTTCACCGATCTGAGCACCATCCCGTTGGAAGCCGTCGAGCGCATCGACGTGCTCAAGGACGGCGCTTCGGCCATCTATGGTTCGGATGCGATCGCCGGCGTGGTCAATGTCATCCTGCGCAAGGATTTCACCGGCGTGGTGGTGAAGGGCTCTTACGGCACCTCTGGAGACAGCGACGGCAATCAGCGCAAGGGATCGATCACCGCCGGTATCGGCGATCTGGCCGAGGATGGTTACAACTTCTTCGCTAGCCTCGAAGCATCCAAGACCGATTCCATCGGTGTTAGCGACCGCCGCAACCGCAAGTGGATCGGAACCGGCGACACGCGTCCCTGGGGATACGCCGTGGGTACCAACCTGCCCGGACGAATCACCGGCGGCGGTACCGGCGCGGGCGGCGGACCGAGCGGCGCGGTCGAAAACCCCAACACCGGTCTGTTCGAGTCGCTTCCGGGTTGCGCGGCGCTTTCCGACGTGACGCCGCAGGATGCGGCAGGCGGCTGCCTCTGGGACGTGGGCAAATTCCGCGATCTATCGCCGCAGGAGGAGTACCTCAATTTCTTCTCGCGCGGCACCTTCGCTTTCAACGACAACGCCGAGCTGTACACCGAATTCAGCTATTCGAAGAAGAAAACCGTATTCCACAACACGCCGTCGGGCGTTTCCGGCGCATGGGGCTATCCCGGCGGACCGGTCAACGCCAACGATCCGGGACCCGGGGCCACCATGCTCGGCGCCGGCCATCCCGACAATCCGTTCGGTGAAGCCGTCAGACTGCGGTATACGGCGTTCGACGTTGGCCCACGTACCGTCAACAACGAGAGCGATCTGGTGCGCTTCCTGGTCGGGGTCAAGGGAACCGCAGGCGCCTGGGATTACGATGTCGGCTTGTTGCATTCGGAAACCAGCCTGACCAATAGCCGCAAAGGGTTCTTGCAGTACAGCCATGTGCTGACCGCATTGAGCGATCCGAACAGCCCGGTCGGTTACTGGCGTATCGGTGACGACTCCGGCCTGAACAGCCAAGCTCTGTACGACTACATCTCGCCGACCATCATGGCCAAGGGCGAAACCAAGCTGGATATCTTCGACGCCAAAGCTTCGCGCTCGCTGATGGATATGGCCGGCGGCGCGATGGGCCTGGCCGTGGGTCTGGAATGGCGCAAGCAATCGGTATCGCTGACGCCGCAGACCTTCACCGATGTCGGCGACATCATCGGCTTGGGCTATTCGGCTTACGCGGGCACCGAGGAAGTCGGCAGCGCCTACGCCGAATTGGTGGCGCCGGTGCTCGAGTCGCTGGAACTCAACGCCGCCGTGCGCGTGGATAGCTACAAGGGCGGCGAAACCTCTACCACGCCGAAATTCGGCGTCAAGTGGAAGCCGGCGGATTGGATCGCGTTGCGTGGTACCTATGCAGAGGGCTTCCGCGCGCCGAACCCGGCGGAAAACGGAACCGGCGGCCTGGCCGCCTTCAGTACCGCAAACGATCCTGTCCGCTGCGCCGCCCCGGGTCACGAACCGCAGGATTGCGATGCCGGCCCGATCGCGCTCATCACTTCGCCCAATCCGGACCTCAAGCCCGAGAAGTCCAAGAGCTATACCGTCGGCCTGGTGCTGGATCCTACGCCCACCACCTCGCTCACGCTCGATGCTTTCCGGATCAAGCGCACGGACGAGATTTTCGGCGGCAGCTCGGACGCGGCGATCGCCGCAGGCGGCGCCAACGTGATCCGCGGCACCAACGATATTCCGGGTACGCCCAACAGCGGCACGATCCTGGCGGTGCTGGTCGGTTACGAGAACGCCAGCTCCACCACGGTCGAGGGCTTCGATTTCGACGCGCGCCAGCGCTTCGATCTGGGCAACGCCGGGAAGCTGTCGCTTGACCTGCAATGGACCCGCATCAATTCCTTCGAGCGCGAGGACGTGGATGGCACCCGGCACGAATTCGCCGGTACCCACGGCAACTGCGACGTCACCAACTGCATCGGCACACCGAAGAACCGGGTCAATTTCGGTGCGACCTGGGACATCGGCAGCTTCAGCGTGAGCAGCGTAGTGAACTGGCGCGACAGCATCAAGAACGTCTCGGAAGAGGCCGATACAGACTGCGCCAACCACTTCGCCGATGGAACCGATGCGCCGAACGGCTGCGAGCTGAAGTCGTTCTACACGATCGACCTGTCGGCTCGCTGGAGGCCCACCGACGCTTGGGAAATCTTCGGTTCCGTCGCCAACGTGACCGATCGGATCGCACCCCTGGATCCTTTGACCTACGGCGCCATCAACTACAACCCGCTGGATTTCAGCGGTGCCATCGGCCGCTACTACACGATAGGCGCGAAGTACTCGTTCAACTGAGGCCAGCCGCGGCAAGAAGCGTAGAAGCGAATCCCCGGCCTGGCCGGGGATTCGTCTTTCCGGGGCGGAATCTACGATTCCAGAGTTTTCCGTCCGTTCGCGAGGGTCGGACGTATGGTCTAAAATCCGCAGAATGCGGCACGGCGACTGCCTGCCACCCACTCTTGCGGTGAGACCTATGAAACTCCCTTCGCCCTTCGTGCAGCTGCCGATCAGCTTCGATGCGCAGCGGCTGGCCGATGAGATATCGGCGTTGGGCGAGGTGTCCTGGCGTCCCCATCCCCAGAATTTCGCCGGCAATTCCATGCTCCCGTTGGTGGCGGTGGATGGCGATGCGGGCAACGAAAGTTTCAACGGGCCCATGCTGCCCACTCCCGAGCTCGCGCGATGCGCCTACATGCAGCAGGTGCTGGCCTCGCTCGGCGTCACCGCGGGGCGCACCCGCCTGATGCGGCTTTCCGGCGGCGCGGAGGTCACCCGGCATGTCGACCAGGGCTATTACTGGACCGACCGCGTGCGGGTGCATGTACCCATCGTCACCCAGCCGGGGGTCCGCTTCGAGTGCGGAGACTCTGCGGTGAACATGGCGGCGGGCGAATGCTGGATATTCGATACCTGGCGCCTGCACCGGGTGCTCAACGAAGACGATCGTTCGCGCATCCATCTGGTCTGCGACACCGTGGGCGGAGAAGCGTTCTGGAATATGGTGGCGGCCGGTCGGCCCGTGGGCGGCGAGGCGGAGCCCGCCGGCTGGCAGCCGAAGCGGTTCGACTTCCAGGAAGGCGCGACGCCTGAGATTCGTTTCGAGGCGTACAACGTACCGCCGATCATGTCGCCCTGGGAATTGAAGCATCGCCTCGACTTCCTGGTGGGCGAGATGAAGCCATCGCCCGCCGTGGCGACGATCGGTCGGCAGATCGATGCGCTGTTCCGGGCATGGCGAGCGGTCTGGGCGCAGTATGCGGACGCTAGCGAGGCCAAGCCCGAGTATCAACGTCTCATGAAGAATTTCCTGATCAAGGTCCAGCCGTTGGCGAGCGTGGCGATCCTGCGCAACGACCTGCCGATGTGGGACGCGCTCACCGTGATGATCGCCAGCGCTGCGGTAGTGGACAACGACCAGGCTGCCGGGCCCGGCAACAGCCTGGCGCGCAGGCCGCAGTCCGCGCAGGGCACTGCCGGCGTATTGTTTCCGGGTTACATGGGATGATGCAGCAATCGTCGGACGGTCAGGCGGGCGCCGTGGTCCGGCGAGATCCTGTTTTCGATCGGCCTGTATTCATAATCTCCCCGCCGCGATCCGGTTCCACCCTGCTGTTCGAAACGCTGACGCGGGCTCCGGCCGTCTACACGATCGGCGGCGAGAGCCACCAGATGATCGAGCAGGTCCGCGGACTGAGTCCGCGCGATCGCGGTTTCGATTCCAACGCGCTCGACGCAACGGATGCGTCGCCCGCGTGCGTGCAGCAGTTGCGCAGCCATTTCCAGGTCGCATTGCGGGATCGCGATGGGCGGCCGCCGCGAACGATGCCGGTGCGCATGCTGGAGAAAACGCCGAAGAACGCCCTGCGCGTGAAATTCCTCAACGCGGTATTTCCCGAAGGACGTTTCGTTTTCCTCCATCGCGACGCGCGCGAAACGATCGGAAGCATGATCGATGCCTGGCAGTCGGGACGCTTCCGCACCTATCCCGGATTGCCGGAATGGCGGCAAATTCCCTGGTCGCTGCTGCTGGTCCCCGGCTGGCGGGAGCTTGCCGAAAAACCGCTGCACGAAGTGGTCGCAGCGCAGTGGCAGACCACGACGGAATGCCTGCTCGATGCGTTGGAATCGTTGCGGCCGGAACAATGGTGCGCGATGGATTACGCGGCGCTTCTGGACCAGCCGAAGCGGGAACTAGGGGCGCTTTGCGCGGCGTTGGACATCGCGGCGGACGAGCAGTTCGGCGATACGTTGCCGTTGTCGCGCTATACCCTCACCCAGCCCGCACCGGATAAATGGCGGAAGCACGCGGCGGTCATCGAGCCGATGCTGCCGCAGCTAGCGCCGACCATGGAGCGCGCGCGACGCGCGCTCGCCCAGGGCCTGCTCCAGCGCCGAACCGTGTGAATGGGGTTCTTCAGAACTTGGGCTTTTCCGCGCTCGCTTCATAGCGGGTCATCGACTCGCGCAGGATTTGCTTGGCTTCTTCCGCGCCGCCCCAGCCGTCAAGCTTGACCCACTTGCCCTTCTCCAAATCCTTGTAGTGCTCGAAGAAGTGGCCGATGCGCTCCAGCCAATGCGGCGAGACCTGGCCGATGTCTTCGATGTGGGCGTAACCGTTGAACACCTTGGTGGCGGGCACGGCCAGGATCTTCTCGTCGCTGCCGGCTTCGTCGGTCATGCGCAGCACGCCGACCGGACGGCAGCGGATCACCGACCCGGGGATCAGCGACAGCGGCAGCACCACCAGCACGTCGGCCGGATCGCCGTCGCCGCACAGGGTATGGGGCACATAGCCGTAGTTGCAGGGGTAGCGCATGGGCGTGGAGAGGATGCGGTCGACGAAGATCGCGCCGCTTTCCTTGTCCACTTCGTACTTCACCGGCTCGGAATCCTTGGGGATTTCGATGACGACGTTGATTTCGTCGGGTGGGTTCTTGCCGGTGGAAACGTGGTCCAGGCCCATGCCTTGCTCCAACTTGCGAATACGGGGGCGGGCATTCTAACCGCTTGCGTGTTGCGCCGCAGCAGGGCTTGGGGCAACGAAAAAGGCGGCCTGAGCCGCCTTTTTCGATTTCGAAGCCTGGAGTAAAGGCTTATTCGACCCGAATTTCGACCCTTCGCGCCTCGTCCGGATTGCCGTCGCCGGTAGTCAGCACCGGCTTATCCAGCACGATGCGGTCCTGCGCGATGCCATTGGCCAGCAGCAGTTCCTGTACGGTCAGGGCCCGGGCCTTGGCGATTTCCTCATTGGTAGCCGCGCCGCCGGTGGCGTCGTGGTAGCCCGAGATCCTGGCCTTGGTGCCCGGATCGGCCTGCAACGTGGCGATTACGCGCCCAAGGGTGGCTTCGGTGTTCGAGGGGCTGGTGGCGCCGACGTCGAAATACAGTTTGGCCAGATGCGCGTCGTCGGCGACGGCGCTGATCGACGCGGCGTGCGCTCCGTTCGTGTCCAAACCGCCCAGCCAGCCATTGACGGGCAACACCGGCACCAGCAGCAAGGCCACGATGTTGATGATCTTGATCAGCGGGTTGATGGCCGGGCCGGCGGTGTCCTTGTACGGATCGCCCACGGTGTCGCCGGTGACCGCGGCCTTGTGCGCCTCGGAACCCTTGCCGCCGTGATGACCGTCCTCGATGTACTTCTTGGCATTGTCCCAGGCGCCGCCGCCGGTGGTCATGGAGATGGCCACGAACAGGCCGGTGACGATGGTGCCGATCAGCAATCCGCCCAAAGCTTGCGGGCCCAGCAGCAAGCCCACCACCACCGGTACGGCGACCGGCAGCAAGGACGGCACCACCATTTCCTTGATCGCCGACTTGGTCAGCATGTCCACCGCCTTGCTGTAGTCGGGCTTGCCGGTGCCTTCCATGATTCCCGGAATCTCGCGGAATTGGCGGCGCACTTCTTCCACCACCGAACCGGCCGCGCGGCCCACCGCTTCCATCGCCATCGCGCCGAACAGGAACGGGATCAATCCACCGATCAACAAACCGATGATCACCATGTGATTGGAAAGATCGAAGGTCGTGGCGGTATAGGGCATCCCTGCGGCGGCGGCCTTGGCGGCGCCGATCGTGTCCAGGTTATGGGTGTAGTCGGCGAACAGCACCAGTGCGGCCAGCGCCGCCGAACCGATCGCGTAGCCCTTGGTCACCGCCTTGGTGGTATTGCCCACCGCGTCCAGCGGATCGGTGATGTTGCGGATCTCCGGCGGCAGTTCGGCCATTTCGGCGATGCCGCCGGCGTTGTCGGTGATCGGGCCGTAGGCGTCCAGCGCGACGATCATGCCGGCCATCGACAGCATCGCGGTGGCGGCGATGGCGATGCCGTACAGCCCGCCCAGCGCGTGCGCGCCCCAGATCGCCACGCACACCACCAGCACCGGCAGCGCGGTCGACTTCATGGAAATGCCGAGGCCCGCGATGATGTTGGTGCCGTGGCCGGTGGTCGAGGCCGCAGCGATGTGCTGCACCGGCTTGAACTGGGTGCCGGTGTAGTACTCGGTGATCCACACGATCAGGCCGGTCAACACCAGCCCGATCAGCGCGCAGCCGTACAGGCTCATCGCGCCATAGCTGTTGTCGGCCATCAGTTGCGTGGTGATGGGGTAGAACGCGATCGCCGACAACACCGCCGATACGATCACGCCCTTGTACAGCGCGCCCATGATCGAGCCGCCCAGCTTTCCATCAGTTTGTTTCACCTTGACGAAGAACGCGCCGATGATGGACGCGACGATCGAAGCTCCGCCCAGCACCAGCGGATACAGCACCGCGTTGCGGCCCACCTGATCGACCATCAGGCCGCCCAGCAACATGGTGGCGATGATGGTGACCGCATAGGTTTCGAACAGGTCGGCGGCCATGCCGGCGCAATCGCCCACGTTGTCGCCCACGTTGTCGGCGATCACCGCCGGATTGCGGGGATCGTCCTCGGGAATGCCGGCTTCCACCTTGCCCACCAGGTCGGCGCCCACGTCGGCGCCCTTGGTGAAGATGCCGCCGCCCAGACGGGCGAAGATCGAGATCAGCGACGAACCGAAGGCCAGGCCGACCAGCGCGTGCAGCGCGGGTTCACCGGTGATGCCCATGCGTCCCAGCACTACGTAATAGCCGGCCACGCCCAGCAGGCCCAGGCCCACCACCAGCATGCCGGTGATCGCGCCGCCGCGGAAGGCGACGTCCATGGCCGCGCCGATGCCTTTGCGCGCCGCTTCGGCGGTACGCACGTTGGCGCGCACCGAGACGTTCATGCCGATATAGCCGGCGGCGCCCGACAGCACCGCACCGATCAGGAAACCGATCGCCGCAGGCCAGCTAAGGAAGAATCCGATCAGCACGAACAGCACCACGCCGGCGATGGCGATAGTGGTGTACTGCCGGTTGAGATAAGCGCTGGCGCCTTCCTGGATCGCCGCGGCGATCTCCTGCATGCGTGCGTTGCCAGCAGGTTGTTTCAGGATCCAGCGTGCGGAAATGATGCCGTAGAGAATCGCAATCGCGGCGCAGACCAGCGCCAACGTCAAACCCCAAGCTTCCAGAAAACCATGTTGTTCCAGCATGACCCCTCCCAAGGTTGGTGGATGCAATCCAGCGAACCGCTTGAGGAACGTCAACGCAACAACGGGGCAAGTCACTCGAACTAGGCAGCGGACTTGGCGACTGCCGAAACGATTCAGTGTTCTGGCAGCCCGTGTCGCGGTGTGTTCAGCAATCCCTGGAGCCCCCCGAGTATGACCGGATGGCCCCGCAGCCGCCAGACGCCCGGGCCAGGTTCAGCCGCCACATGGCAGCCTGCGCTCTTTGTAGAGCGTGGAGAACCCGCATGCGATTGATTCCGACCCTGCTGGCCGCTGGCTTTGTCGTGGCCTCTTCGTCCGTCTTCGCGGCCGATCCGGCACCCGAGATCCAGCGTCCGCTCGGCACCGCGCAGGCGGTGGGCGCGGCGCATACGCTGCGCACCATTCCCGAGGCCTGCGCGCGTTTGGAAGGCATGTTCACCGCCGATGCGGCGCAGCCGTACAAATACGCGGTCGTGCGCACCAGCCCGCAATGCCAGCCGCGCGCGCGCTTCGTCGACTTCGCCAAGGCCAGGCCTTCGTCGGCGGGCGGTTGGAAATTGAACGATGTGATCCGCGTACCCAACGCCGCCTGCTCCTCGCAGCAGGCCGTGGTGCGCGTCTGGCGGCTGCCTGCCGACAACACGCCCAAGCTGGACGGGCAGGGCAGCGCGCGGGTGTACCTGCAGGAATCCAAGGAAACCGCCGCTGCTGGGAAATTGCCGCCAATAACGATGTATGCGGCGGAGATGAAGGTGGAAGGGAAGGGCTGCAACTGAGCAAGAAAAAAAGGCCGCGAATGCGGCCTTTTTTCTACCAGACGCCAGGGTTGTTTTTATTCCAGCGCTTTGGCGGGTTTGAGTTTTTCAGCCATGCCGTCGAATACGGCCTGGTCCGAAGGCGACAGATTGGGGTGGCCGGCGAACAGGCCCATGGTGACGCCACCGATCACGTAGTAGGTCTCGCCTGCTTCCACTTCCATGTTCAGGATGTCCTTGGCTTCGGAATGCACGGTGTATTCGTGCGCGCCAGGATCCGTGGCATGCACGAAGTACGTGCCGCTGCTCAACTTGCCCAGTTCCGCTTCGCCTTCGCGCACTTTGTAGCGGATTGCGGAGCCAGCGAACTTCTTCTCGCGGAAGAAAACGATCTGTCCCTTGCCTGCCGGTGGCGGCGCGATCTTGCCCTGAGTTGCGGCGACCGCTTCGCTGGCTTCCTGCGCGGGTGTCGCCGTGTCTGCGGGGGCGGTGGAATCCGCGGGAGCGGGCTCGGCAGCCGTCTGCGCCTGCGCGAAAGCCGGGCAGGCCAGTGCCAGGCACAACAGGGAACGATGCAACATTGGACGCATAGTGTTACTCCTCATCGGTTTGGTTGGATCCGTGTGTCGGCGCCGCCGCCGCTGTATTCGCGGAGACGCCTCGTTGCGTGGTGGTTATGGAGGGCTGCGGGGCTGGGGGCATGTCCTCGATAGCCGGTGGCGGCGCGGGAATCGCCTGCTCGGCGATTGCCGCAGGCGGCGTAGGCGGCTCTACGGCAGCGGGTATGAGATCCATGTCTTGAGCGATCTTGGCTTGCGCCAACGTGCCCGCTGGGATGAAGATCTCGTCGCCCTGTACGAAGAACGCGAAGACGCCCACCGCGACGCTCAGGCCGACCGCCAGTGCCGACTTGTCCTGGCCGTGTCCGCCCAGTTTCATTCCGCGCAAGCGAATCTGGATAGCTTCGTCCCGCTGCAGGTATCGTGCCGCGATAAGCAACTCGCCGGCTTTGCCGCCGCCACGCGATTTTGCGGCATGGACGATTTCTCCCTGCCCTTCGATGCCCGAGGGCAGGACGATTTTTCCTTCCACCGATACTGGTTCGGCGAGGCGGATGCGGAACTTGTCGCCCCGCTTGACCAAGCCGGAAGCCAACGGATCGAGGATCTCCAGCACTACGGCGGTGCCATCGGCGATGCGGCAGCAGGGAATCGCGGTCGAAGATTCCGGCCGCAGCGTCGCGACGGTGGTGTTGTCGGGCATGGACGGCGCAATGTCCTGCGCAACGCAGCATGGCGACGCGGCCAACACGAGCAGCAAGCCCCCCGACTTGAACATAGAACGCATCCCTGCCATTTCCCCTGGATGCGAGGCTAACCGAATCTAGACATGGTTCCAATAGGCGTGTGACGAGGGGCGCGGTTTGTGAGTTGATTGACGACGGTCGCGGGCTATGCCGAGCCCATTGCGCCGACAAGGCTGCCGGTTAGCACGGATCGCCGATCTTGTCGTAGCGTCGCTGCATTTCCTCCGGCGTGACTTCCTCGATGCTGTGCCCGATATTCCAGCGGTGCCCGAACGGATCGCGGATCACGCCCGAGCGCTCTCCGTAGAACGCGTCGGTGGCGGGACGCAGCAGGGTGGATCCGGCGGCCAATCCGCGTTCTATGACTTCATCGGCGTTGTCGACGTGTATATGCAAGCTGACGCTGGTGCCCGCCGCCGAATCGGGACGGACGATGCCGTGCTCCGGATACTCGTCGCAGAGCATCAGCGTGGTGCCGCCGAAATCCAGTTCGGCATGGCCGATGCGGCCGCCGGGCTCATCCAGGCGAAACAGTTCGGTGGCGCCGAAGACCTCACGATAGAAATCGATCGCCTTGGCGGTATCGCTTACGCAGAGATAGGGAAACAGTTCGTGCACGGCCATGATTCGCTCCTGATGGGAGCGGCCATGATCGACGGCGCAATGCGCGCCGTCTTGTAAAAAAATGCAGGCTGGTTTTTCTAAGGTCTGTCATCCCGAGTGCAGCGAGGGATCTGCTTCTGCCGCCGGCAAGCAGATCCCTCGCTGCGCTCGGGATGACAACGGTGTGAGACCGGGACCCTACTGGATTTCTGCGATCAGCCTTCCCACTTCGGCAGCTTCTTCTTCACCGCCACATTCTTCAACGACACGTACGCCGGCAGGCCATCGCGCCCGTACGGCGGGTAGGCTTCGCCGCGGATCAGCGGCTCCAGGTAAGCGCGCGCGGTGGAGGTGATGCCGTAACCGTCCTTGCGCAGGAAGTTGTTTGGCATCTTCTTCTCGTGGTTGGCCACCTTGGTCAGCGGCGCCGCTTCGATCTTCCACTTGTACGGCGAATCCGAAGTGCGCACGATCACCGGCATCACCGCGTTCTGGCCTTTCAAGGCGAACTGCACCGCCGCCTTGCCCGCGGCCTGGGCCTGATCCCAGTCGCTCTTGCTGGCGATGTGGCGCGCGGAGCGCTGCAGGTAATCGGGCAGGGTCCAGTGCACCTTCATGCCCAGTTCGTTCTTCACCCGGCCGGCGAGATACGAAGCCACCCCGCCGAGCTGCGTGTGGCCGAAGGAATCCTTGCCGCCACCCGCGTCGGCCACGAAGCGGCCGTCGGCATACTGGATGCCTTCGCTGGCCACCACCACGCACCAGCCGACCTTGGCGACCACTTTCTTGACCTGGGCCAGGAACGCGGCCTCGTCATAGGCCCGCTCCGGGAACAGGATGATCTGCGGCGCATCGTCCGGATTTTTTCCCGCCAAGCCCGCGGCTGCAGCCAGCCAGCCCGCATGCCGGCCCATGGCTTCGTAGACGAACACCTTGGTCGAGGTCTCGGCCATCGCGGCCACGTCCAGCGCCGCCTCGCGTATCGATACGGCGGTGTATTTGGCCGCCGAGCCGAAGCCGGGGCAGGTGTCGGTGACCGCCAAGTCGTTGTCGATGGTCTTGGGCACGCCGATGCAGGTCAGCGGATAGTCGTAGGCCTTGGCCAGCTGCGAAACCTTCAGGGCGGTGTCGGCCGAGTCGTTGCCGCCGTTGTAGAGGAAGTAGCGCACGTCGTGGGCCTTGAATACTTCCAGCAGTCGTTCGTACTTGGCGCTGTCGGCTTCCAGCGATTTGAGCTTGTAGCGGCAGGAACCGAACGCTCCGCCCGGGGTATGGGCCAGGGCGCGGATCGCGGCGGCGGACTCCTTGCTGGTGTCGATCAGGTCCTCGCGCAGGGCGCCCAGGATGCCGTTGCGGGCGGCCAGAACCTTGACCTTGCGGGCGCGGGCTTCGCTGATGACGGCCGAAGCGGAGGCGTTGATGACGGCGGTGACGCCGCCGGACTGAGCGTAAAGGAGGGTGCCTGCAACCATGGTCGGGTTCGTTCCGGATTGGTGGGATGCGGTAAGCTTGGCCCATAGCGCGGTGCCGCGCTGGCGCAGGCAAAGTCTAGCGCCGCCGCCCGCCATCCGGTCATTTTTGGTTTGGAGTCAGCAATGCGATTGGTTCTACTGGGCCCGCCCGGGTCGGGCAAGGGCACGCAAGCGGCGCGCCTCAAGGAATATCTGCAGGTCCCCCATATCTCCACCGGCGACCTGCTGCGGGCCGAAGTAGCCGCCGGTAGCGCACTGGGCCTTCAGGCCAAAGAAGTCATGGCCCGGGGCGATCTGGTCAGCGACGACATCCTGCTGGGCATGCTGGAATCGCGCTTCAGCCGTGCCGACACCGCCAACGGCTTCATCCTGGACGGCTATCCGCGCAACCAGGCCCAGGCAGATGCGCTGGGCATGCTGTTGCAGAAGATGGGCAAGCCCATGGACTACGCCGTGCAGCTGGAAGTGCCTACCGAACTGCTGGTGGAACGCATCGCCGGCCGCGCCGCGGCCGAGGGACGCGCCGACGACACTCCGGAATCGGTGCGTACGCGCCTCAAGGTTTACGACAACCAGACCGCGCCGGTGATCGATTACTACCGCCAGCACGGTCAGCTGACCGTGGTGAACGGCGTGGGCTCGCTGGACGACGTGTTCAGCCGCCTGATCGAGGCGTTGTCGCCGGCCAAAGAAGTCGGCTGATCATCGCGTAACCCTTCTCCCGTATGCGGGAGAAGGTGCCCGAAGAGCCTGCCCCGTACTTGATACGGGGGCGGATGAGGGGTTTTTCGCGCCGGGCCGACGAACCGACGAGCGCTCCGGACCAACTTCAAGAACGTTTCGCGCTGACGCGCGAGTCACTTTTCTTTGCTTGTGCAAAGAAAAGTAACCACTGCGCTGCGTAGCGGCGCGAACGGCGAAGCCGGCCCGAAGGGCGTAGGGCAGAATGCCCGGAGTAAAAGAAAGCACACCCCGGCGGCAGGCCCCACGCTTCGCGCGGGGTCCGCAGTCGCCATGGGAATTTTCGGAAGCAGCATCCATGCTGCTCCGAAAACGGCGCACATACCTGTGCGCCGCCCTGCGGGTTTGCCCACGGCGACTGCCCTGCCTTAGGGGCCCCATGAAGCAAACGCAAAAAGCAGCCGCAAATCAGGGACAATTGCCCTATGAGCAAACTCCATATCCTCGGCATCGCCGGCACTTTCATGGGCGGCGTGGCCGCATTGGCGCGAGAGCTGGGCCATTCGGTGGAGGGCAGCGACCAAGCCATCTATCCGCCCATGTCCACTCAGTTGGAAACGCTGGGGATTCCCTTCTCGCAAGGTTACTTGCCGCAGAACATTTCTCTGGATTGCGACGAGATCGTGGTCGGCAACGCGCTTTCGCGCGGCAATGCGGCGGTCGAAGCGGTACTCGACGAAGGTCGCAAGTACACCTCCGGCGCGCAATGGCTGGCCGAGAACGTGCTGCCGGGGCGCGACACCCTGGCGGTGGCGGGAACGCACGGCAAGACCACCACCACCACCATCCTCAGCTATCTGCTTGAAGCCGCAGGTCGTAACCCTGGCTTCTTGATCGGCGGCGTGGCCGAGGATTTCGGCGTTTCCGCGCGCGCCGGCAGCGGGCGCGAATTCGTGGTCGAAGCCGACGAATACGACACCGCCTTCTTCGATAAGCGCAGCAAGTTCGTGCACTACCGGCCGCTGGTGGCGATCCTCAACAACCTGGAATACGACCACGCCGACATCTTTCCGGACATCGCTTCGATCCAGCGCCAGTTCCACCACCTGGTGCGTACGGTGCCGGCGCGCGGACGCCTGATCGTCAACGGCGAGGACCCGCGCCTGGCCGAAGTGCTGGCGATGGGGTACTGGACGCCGGTAGAACGGTTTGGGCTTGAAGACAGCGTGGACGATGCATCGCTGGAATGGAGCGCGCGCCTGATCGACGAAGACGGCAGCGCATTCGCCGTGCTCCACAACGGTACCGAGATCGGTGTGGTGCGCTGGCCGATGCTGGGCCGGCACAATGTCTTGAACGGACTGGCGGCGCTGGCGGCGGTGAACGCGGTGGGCGTCGATATCGCAAGCGTAATCCCGGCCCTGGCGGATTTCCGCAGCGTCAAGCGTCGCCTGGAAGTCATCGGACAGGCCGACGGAATCACCATCTACGACGATTTCGCCCATCACCCCACCGCCATCCAGACCACGCTGCAGGGCTTGCGCGCGAAAGTCGGCGGCGCGCGGAGGATTATTGTTGCGATGGAACCGCGCAGCAATTCCATGCGCCTGGGCGCGCATTCCGATGCGCTGGCGCCCTCGCTGGCCGGGGCCGATGCGGTGGTCTTCCTGCACCGCCCCGAGCTGGCTTGGGATGCGGGCAAGGTAGTGGCGGCGATCCGCGGCGACGCGCGCACGGTGCCGGACGTGGAGGCGCTGATCGGCGCGCTGAGATCGGTCGCGCGCGCGGGCGACCATGTGGTGTTCATGTCCAACGGCGGCTTCGACGGCGCGCCGCGCCGTTTCCTGGCGGCACTGAACGGCTGAGTATCCCGATCGCATGCCCACTGGCGCGCCGCTCGCACTGTTTCCGCTGCATACCGTGCTCTTGCCCGGCGCGTCATTGGGCTTGCGTCTGTTCGAACGGCGTTACCTGGACATGGTGCGCGATTGCGGCCGCAACGGTCACGGCTTCGGTGTGTGCATGATCCTGGACGGCAACGAGGCGGGCCTGCCCGCCACGCCCGCCGCCTTCGGCACCGAGGCGCTGATCGAGGATTTCGGCACCGGCGACGACGGATTGCTGACCTTGCAGGTGCGCGGCGCGCGGCGTTTCCACGTGAATCGCACCCGCGTGCGCGACAACGGCCTGATCATGGGCGAAGTGGAATGGCGCGAAGCCGACCTGGACGATTCCCTGCGCCCGGAGCATGCGCTGCTGGCCACGGTGCTGCAGCACTTCCTGGAAAAGATCGGCGGCGAACACAGCAAGGTCAGCAACGCGCGTTTCGACGATGCGGCGTGGGTGGGGTGGCGGCTGGCCGAATTCCTGCCGCTCGACGATGCGCAGCGATTGTCGGTGCTGCAGGAAGACGATCCGCATGAACGCTTGGAAATGCTGCTGCGGTTGATGCCTTGAGTGTTTGCGCAACGCGACAGCGACTTATTGATTTCGGAGTTAGGCCGGTCAGATTAGTGAACCCTTCCCCTGCTTGCGGGGGAAGGTGCCGAAGGCGGATGGGGGGCTCTTGGCGCGATTCATCCGATCAAAGCAAGAGCGTTTCGCGCTACGCGCGAGTCACTTTTCTTTGAACGGCAAAGAAAAGTAACCAAAAGAAAGCCGCCCTAACGGCGCGCCTGCGCTTTGCGCAGGTTCGCAAGCAGGCCGGGAATTTCCGGAAGGCGCCTCCTGCGCCTCCGGAAACGGCGCACATCCGTGTGCGCCGCCCCTGCGGGGTTTATCCCGTCCTGCTTGCCGCGCCTCACGGGGTTTGATGGCAACAGCAACAGCAACAGCAAAATCCTAAGCAAGGCGATCTGAAAGATGCCCGCCTTCTGAAGGCCCATCAGAAATACCGCAAATACTTCTACTTCGCAGGACGATCCGTCCGGATCCGCAACACAGGCACCTGCGACTCCGGATGCAAGGCGACCCGATGCTCCAGCGCTTCGGTCGCTTCGGTCAACGCCTCCAGCGACGAGCCGGCTTCGCGCAACGGCCGCCACATGCCGACGAATTCGAAGGCGCGCTGGTGCTGCAGCGTCTGCACGCTACCGATCCACAGCGGCACATCGCCGGGCTGCAGGCGGACCGGCGCGGCCCATAGCCGCAATGCGAGCATCTCGCCGGGCTGCGGTCCGTCGCGCAGCATCAGCAGGCTTTCCGCCCGGGTATCCAGGGTGGCGGGAAGCACCGGCTGCCGCTGCTCGGGCAGATCGTTATCCAGCAGGTTCAGGGCCTGCTCCCAGCCGGCCTCCTCCTGAATCCGCCAGCCCTTGGCCTGCAGCTGCGCGCGCAACGGCGCCAGCGGGCCGGCGACCTGCACATCCAGCGGCCAACGCTGTTCGTCGTCGAACTCGTTGCGCCGCGCGGGCTGCTGTTGCCATTCGTTTTCCCACCAGTCTTCCAGCGGAGTCGAGGTGGTGAACTGTATGACTTCGAACTGCGCGAGCAAGGGCGCGATGTTGCGCGGCGCATGCCAGAGCGCCGCCACGGCGATGGATCCATAGAACAACCACGCCAACGGCTTCATCCATAGCGAGCGGATGGTGCGGCGGCGGTAGGCGATGCCCAAGACCAGCAGCCAGAAGATGCCGAACAGCATTCCGCCGATGACGTCGCTCAACCAGTGCGCGCCCAGGTAGATGCGGGCGAAGCCTATCAACGCCACCACCATGCCCGATACCAGATAAGGCCAGATGCGCCGGCGGCCCGGCAGTTCGCGCGCGATCAGCACGGCGAAGAAGCCGAAGGTGATCGTGGCCATGGTGATGGTGATCGACGGAAAGCTGAAACCGCTACTCACCGCAGGCGGGCGCGGAAAATCCACCGATATGCCCAACCACGCAGTCAGGGCAAGGCCGAAGGCCAGCGCCGCCAGCCAGTGCGCGGCCGCCATCCAGCGCTTGCGCCAGGCCAGGTACAGCAACACCAGCCCAGCGGCCGGCGCCAGCACTTCCACGTCGCCCAGCGAAGCGAGCGCGGCCATCGGGTAATCGGCCAACGGATTGCGCAGAGCCTGCATCGCCTGGTGGATGGCCAGATCGACGCCCAGGGGTTCGCCGTGTCCGAGCAC
Source organism: Pseudoxanthomonas sacheonensis (assembly GCF_031455975.1). GTDB lineage: Bacteria > Pseudomonadota > Gammaproteobacteria > Xanthomonadales > Xanthomonadaceae > Pseudoxanthomonas_A > Pseudoxanthomonas_A sacheonensis_A. The sequence goes on from NZ_JAVDTT010000004.1 coordinate 285,714, forward strand.
CAAGGCCAGGAACGCGAACCAGATCCAGCCGATGGCCAGCAGCATCACCGCCAGCAAGGCCAACGGCACCGATTCGCGCCGCTGCGGATCGAAGACGGCGATCGAATAACGCCCCAGCACCGGATGCGCGTGCGACCACGCCAATACGCGCGCCAACAGGGAATCGGCGTGCGCGGCGAACCAGCGATAGGTGTACAGCACTCCCGCCCAGGCCAAGGCCATCACCGCCAGCACCAGCGCCAGCACCAGCGCCAACCGTCCCGCGACCGCGGCCACCGCATCGTAGGCCTCGCCCAGCACCCATCCGGGGGCAAGGAACAGCACCGCCCAGCTCACCGCGGCGATCAGGCTGGCCGGGACGTAGCGACGCCAGGGCATCTTCAGCATTCCCGCGATCGCAGGCACGAAAGGGCGGATCGGGCCCACATAGCGTGCGATCAGGATGCTCTTGAGCCCATTGCGGCGGAACATCGTCTCGCCACGATCCAGCAGCTGCGGATACTTGCGGAACGGCCAGTGGTTGCGCAGCTGCGGCCCCCAGCGCCTGCCGATCTGGAAGCTGATCGCGTCGCCCACGAAAGCGCCCAGCGCGGCCGACACTAAGGCGTACGGCCCGGACAGTTCGCCCAGGCCGATCAGCATGCCCACGGCGAACAACAACGGCAGCGCCGGCACGATCGCGCCCAGCACGATCAATGCGTCGCAAAAGGCGATGGCGAAGATCACGGCGCCCGCGGCCACGGGATGCGCAGTGATCCAGGCCAGCAGGTTGTCGAACCAGGAAGGATTCATTAGCGCCCGATTATAGAGTGCGCGCACAGGCGGCGCGGAAGGGCAGACGGTTTAAACTGCCGCCATGAACCGCGAACATGTCATTGAGAAGACAGCCATCGACGAACCGGCCATCGAAGTAGAAGCGCTCAAGGCCGACAGTTTCGGCCGTATCGCCCTGATGCGCGATGCGCGGGGCTTGTTCGTGCGCCGCGATCTTTCCGCGTCGCCGTGGTGGCTGCGCTTTCCCGCCTGGCGGCTGGCGCGCCGCGAAGCGCTGGCCTTGCGCCGGCTGGTGGGGCAGGCGCAGACGCCGCAGCTATTGAACTGGAACGGAACCCACTTGGACCGCAGTTTCCTGGACGGCGTGGCCATGTACAAGAATCCGCCGCGCGGCGATCTTGCGTATTTCCATGCGGCGCGGCGCTTGCTGCAGCAGGTCCATCGCCGCGGCGTCGCCCACAACGACCTGGCCAAGGAGGCGAACTGGTTGGTGCGCGCCGACGGCAGCCCGGCCCTGATCGATTTCCAACTTGCGGTGCTCGGCGATCCGCGTTCGCGCTGGATGCGCCTGCTGGCGCGAGAGGACCTGCGCCATCTGCTCAAACATAAACGCATGTACTGCCGCGACAAGCTCACCCCGGTGGAGTGGCGCCTGCTGAAACGGACCTCGTGGATGCGCGATCTGTGGTTCCGCACAGGCAAGCCGGTTTACCGTTTCGTCACCCGCAGGATATTGAAGTGGGAAGACAATGAAGGGCAGGGACCGAAGCCGTGAATCGTCTGCATCTCGCGGAGCTTTGTCCGTCATCCCAGCGAAAGCTGGGATCCATCTTGATCCTGCCCTTGATTTTGCTTCCGCAGAATTCGGGCAAAGGCAAGAGCAAAATGGATCCCAGCTTTCGTTGGGATGACGAGTAGGCCGCCTCTATCCTGTCTACTATCAAGCGTTGCATTTCCGGAATCACCCATGACCACCCTCGCAGGCAAGACCCTATTCATCACCGGCGCCTCGCGCGGTATCGGCCTGGCCATCGCCCTGCGCGCTGCGCGCGATGGGGCCAACGTGGCCATCGCGGCGAAGTCCGCGGTGCCTAATCCGAAATTGCCGGGAACGATCTATACCGCCGCCGATGCAGTCACCGCGGCGGGCGGCCAAGGGCTTGCGCTGAAATGCGACATCCGCGACGAGGACGAAGTGAAAGCCGCAGTGGCGGCGACCGTGGACCTGTTCGGCGGCATCGACATCCTGGTCAACAACGCCAGTGCCATCTGGCTGCGCGGTGCGCTGGAAACGCCGATGAAGCGCTTCGACCTGATGAGCCAGGTCAACTCGCGCGGCAGTTTCCTGTGCGCGCAGGCCTGCTTGCCATACCTGCTGCAGGCGCCCAACCCGCACCTCCTGACCCTGGCGCCACCGCCGTCGCTGGATCCGAAATGGTGGGCGCCGCATACCGGCTATACGCTGGCGAAAATGGGCATGAGCTTCGTCACCCTGGGGCTCGCCGCGGAATTCGGCCCGCGGGGCGTGGCCGTCAACGCGCTCTGGCCGCGCACGCTGATCGCCACCGAGGCCTTGAACATGATTCCCGGCGTCGATGCCGCCAATGGTCGCAAACCGGAAATCATGGCCGATGCGGCGCATGCCGTGCTCACCCGCGCAGCGGAGGGATTTTCCGGCAATTTCCTGATCGACGACGAAGTACTGGCCGAAGCCGGCGTCACCGATCTCTCGGGTTACGCAGTGGATCCTTCGCAACCACTCTATCCGGATCTGTTTCTCGATTGATCCATACTTCATCGACCCGCCATCGGAGTCCCCCACGACGATGAAATACCTGCACGCCATGATCCGCGTCCACGACCTGGACGCGACCGGCAAGTTCTTCACCGAAGGCCTCGGCCTGAGCGAAACCCGCCGCATCGACAACGAGGCGGGCAGGTTCACGCTGGTCTACTTCGGCGCGCCGGCCAATCCGGAAGCGGAGATCGAGTTGACCTACAACTGGCCCGCCGCGGACGGCTCGCCGGCCGAGGACTACGGCAGCGCGCGCAACTTCGGCCATCTGGCCTTCGAGGTGGACGACATCTACGCCACCTGCGCGCACCTGCAATCGCGGGGCGTCCTGATCAACCGGCCGCCGCGCGACGGGCGCATGGCGTTCGTGCGTTCGCCAGATCTGATTTCCATCGAGTTGCTGCAGAAAGGCGGGCGTCTGCCGCCGCAGGAACCGTGGCTGTCCATGCCCAACACGGGCGTGTGGTGAGTTCTTCTTCCTCAAACTATGGATAAGCGATGAAAAATGCGTTGGTGATCATTGATGTGCAGCAGGGATTGTTCGACGAAACCCCCGCACCGGCCGATGCCGATGCGGTGATCGAACGCATCAATGCCTTGTCCGCGCGTGCGCGCGCCAGCGACGTGCCGGTGATCCTGGTGCAGCACGAAGTGCCAGGCACCCAGCTTCAGCACGGTTCGCCGGGATGGCAGCTGGACTCGCGCCTGCAAGTCGAGCCCGCCGACCATCGCATCCGCAAGACCACGCCCGATTCCTTCCTGCGCACGGGTCTGGACGAGGTGCTCGCGTTCTCCGGCGTCGAGCAGGTGGTGATTTGCGGCTACGCCACCGAATTCTGCGTGGATACCACCACCCGCAGCGCGGCCGCGCACGGCTACGCGGTGATCCTGGCCGCCGATGCGCACACCACCCAGGACAAGGCGCATGCCAGCGCCGCGCAGATCCGCCTCCACCACAACGCGACCTTGCCGGACATCAGCAGTTTCGGCCCGGTGATCGAAGCCGTGCCGGCGGAGCAGATCCGCTTCGCCTCCTGATCCAACCTCCTGATCCATCCCTTCCAGGATCCACCTCGAATGTCCGATACCGCCGACCTGCTCGCTGCCGGCCAGCACTACTACCTTCCGGTCTACCGTCCGCGCGAAGTGATCCTGGAGCGCGGCCAGGGCGCGCGCGTCTGGGATCGCGACGGCAACGAATACGTCGATTTGTCGGCTGGCATCGCCGTGTGCGGGCTCGGCCACAACGATCCCGATCTGGTCGCCGCGCTGACCGAGCAGGCCGGCAAGCTGTGGCATACCAGCAATGTGTTCTACAGCGAACCGCCGCTGCGGTTGGCCGAGGAGCTGGTCACCGCTTCGCGTTTCGCTGCGCGCGTCTTCCTGTGCAACTCCGGCGCCGAGGCCAACGAGGCCGCGATCAAGTTGATCCGCAAGTGGGCCACGGCGCAGGGCCGCGCGCCGGACCGCCGGGTCATCGTCACCTTCCGCGGCAGTTTCCACGGCCGCACCCTGGCCACGGTCACCGCCACCGCGCAGCCGAAATACCAGGAGGGCTACGAGCCGTTGCCGGGCGGTTTCCGTTACGTCGATTTCAACGATCTGGCGCAACTGGACAACGCGATGGCCGCAGGCGATGTCGCCGCGGTATTGGTGGAGCCGATCCAGGGCGAAGGCGGCGTGATGCCGGCGGCGGAAGGTTTCCTGCGCGGCGTGCGCGAACTCTGCGACCGCCATGGGGCATTGCTGGCGCTGGACGAAATCCAGTGCGGCATGGGCCGCACCGGCACGCTGTTCGCGCATTGGCAGGAAGGCGTCACGCCCGACATCGTCACTTTGGCCAAGGCGCTGGGCGGTGGTTTCCCGATCGGCGCGATGCTCGCCGGCCCCAAAGTCGCCGAGATCATGCAGTTCGGCGCGCACGGCACCACCTTCGGCGGCAATCCGCTGGCGGCGGCGGTGGCGCGGGTGGCGTTGCGGAAACTGGGTTCTCCGGAAATCGCCGCCAATGTGCGCAAGCAATCCGGGGCGCTGCGCGAGGGATTGTCGGCGCTGGGTACGGAATTCGAACTGTTCTCAGAGATACGCGGTCGCGGGCTGATGCTCGGCGCGGTGTTGAAGCCGGCGTACGCCGGACGCGCCGGCGAGATTCTCGATCATGCCGCCGCCAACGGGCTGTTGTTGCTGCAAGCAGGGCCGGACGTGTTGCGGTTCGTGCCGGCGCTGAACATCACCGACGTCGAAGTTGCTGACGGTTTAGCGCGCCTGCGTTCGGCTCTGTCGAGTTTCGCGAAGAAGATTCCATCGACCTGAAGCCCCTCTCCAGCTAAAGCCCCTCTCCGGCGGGAGAGGGGTTGGGGTGAGGGTGCGGCGAAACCTTCGGCGGTTGAACCAACGTAACTCCGCCGTACCCTCATCCGGCGCTGCGCGCCACCTTCTCCCGGTGGGAGAAGGGTTGAGACAACGCGTGCATCAAGCTTCCCGCAACGCCTGCGCAAGATCCGCAATCAAATCGTCCGCATGCTCCAACCCCACCGAGATCCGCAGCAGGTTCTGCGGCGTGGTCGTATGCGGCCCTTCGGTGGAACCGCGGTGCTCCACCAGCGATTCGCAACCGCCCAGCGAAGTCGCGTTGGTGAACAGTCGCAGCTTGCCGGCCACGGCCAACGCTGTCTCGCGGCCGCCACGGAACTGCACGCTGAGCATGCCGCCGAAATCGCGCATCTGGCGCGCCGCCAGTTCATGGCCCGGGTGCGAAGGCAGGCCCGGATAGTTCACCCGTTCCACCTGCGGCTGCGCCGCGAGGAATTCGGCGACCTTGCGCGCGTTGGCGCAATGCATGGCCATGCGCGCCGGCAGCGAACGGCAGCCGCGCAGCGTGAGCCAGGCGCTGAACGGAGCCAGCACCGCGCCGGTGATGTGCAGCCGATGGGCGATGCGTTTGCAGAATTCGTCGTCGTGCTTGAACGCCAGCGCGCCGCCCAGCACGTCGCTGTGGCCGCCGAAGTATTTGGTGGTGGAATGCATGACGATGTCCGCGCCCAACGCCAGCGGCTGCTGCAGGACTGGCGAGGCGAAAGTGTTGTCGCAGACCAGCAGCGCGCCGTGTTCGTGCGCCAGCGCGGCCAGGGCGGCGATGTCGGTGACTTTCATCAGCGGATTGGAAGGCGTCTCCGCCCAGATCAGATCGACGCCGCCGGCGCAGGCGCTGCGCACGGCCGCCAGATCGGCCATGTCCAGGCGCTGCACCGCGATGCCGCGTTCGGGCAGGAATTCGGTCGCCAGCATACGCACGCCGGAATAGCAGTCGTCGGGGAGCAGGAGACGCGCACCGGACGGCAGGGATTCCAGCAGGGTGGTGACCGCGGCCATGCCCGATGCGAAAGTGAGCGCGGCTTCGCCGCCCTCCAGCGCGGCGATCGCTGCGCGCAGACGCTCGTTGGTCGGATTGCTCTCGCGCTGGTATTCGTAGCCCGCGATGCGTTCGCCCGCAGGCCCGTGCTTGAAGGTGGTGGCCAGGTGGATCGGCGGCGTCAACGCGCCGGTTTCGCGGTCGCTTTCGCCGCCGGCGTGGATGGCGAGGGTTTCAAGACGCATGGTCTGGCTTCCGATGGGAGAGGTGGGGAAGGTGCTCAGCCCGCGCGAACCGCCTTGAAGGCTTCGCGCGCTGCGGCGACGGTCTGCGCGATGATCGCTTCATCGTGCGCGCTGGACATGAATCCGGCTTCGTACGCCGAAGGCGCCAGATAAACGCCGCGTTCCAGCATGGCATGGAAGAAGCGGTTGAAGGCGGCCGTGTCGCAGGCGATGGCCTGCGCGTAGGTGTCCACCTTCTCGGTGGTGAAGAACAGGCCGAACATGCCGCCGACGCGGTTGGTGGTGACGGCGACGCCGGCTTCCCGTGCAGCCGCTTCCAGTCCATCGCACAACGCGTGAGTGGCCGCGCTCAAGCTGTCGTGGAATCCCGGCGCCTGCACCAGTTCCAGCATCGCCAGACCCGCCGCCATCGCCACCGGATTGCCGCTGAGCGTACCGGCCTGATAGATCGGGCCGCTGGGCGCGATCTGCGTCATCAGGTCGCGACGTCCGCCATAGGCGCCCACCGGCATGCCGCCGCCGATGATCTTGCCGAAGGTGGTGAGGTCGGGCGCGATGCCGTAATGCGCTTGCGCGCCGCCGAGCGCGACACGGAAACCGGTCATCACTTCGTCGAAGATCAGCAACGCGCCGTGCTTGCTGCAAAGCTCGCGCAAGTGCTGCAGATAGCCTTCGCGCGGCGGCAGGCAGTTGGCGTTGCCGACCACCGGTTCCACGATCACGCAGGCGATTTCGCCGCCCAGCGAGTCGAACAATTCGGTGGCGCCGTCGAAATCGTTGTAACTCAGGGTCAGAGTCAGGTCGGCCAATGCCTTGGGCACGCCGGGCGAAGTCGGCACACCCAGCGTCAACATGCCGGAGCCGGCCTTGACCAGGAACGAGTCGCCATGGCCGTGGTAGCAGCCTTCGAACTTGACGATGCGCATGCGGCCGGTCGCGCCACGCGCCAGGCGGATCGCCGACAGGGTGGCCTCGGTGCCGGAGTTCACCATGCGCACCATTTCGCAGGACGGCACCAGCCGGGTGAGGGTCTCGGCCATGGTCACTTCGGCCGGGCAGGGCGCGCCGAACGACAGGCCGTCCTGGATCGCGCGCTGGACGGCGTCGCGCACCTGCGGGTGGTTGTGGCCGACGACCATCGGGCCCCATGAGCCGACGTAGTCGATGTAGCGGTTGCCGTCCACGTCGAACAGATAGGGGCCGTCCGCGCGCTGCACGAAGAACGGTTCGCCGCCCACCGACTTGAAGGCGCGCACCGGCGAATTGACGCCGCCGGGCAGAAGTTCCTGAGCGCGGGCGAACAGAGCGTGGGATTTTTCGTGGTTCATGGGATCGTCGATTCGGGAAGGGATTTCGTATTCGTCGTAGGAGCGACGTGAGTCGCGATTGAGTCTTACCGGCAAGCCGCTTCGCGACTTACGTCGCTCCTACGAAGCGCGGATCAGCGGGCGAAGCATTGGAGGTAGGCGTGGACCGCGGCGACCGGATCGGCTGCGTCGTAAACGCCGGAAATCACCGCCACCAGATCCGCACCGGCGTCGATCAGACTGCGTGCATTGTCCGGGGTAATCCCGCCTATCGCCACCCGCGGCACGCCTAGCGAGGCGGCCTGCGACAAGAGATCCCCCGTGGCCTGGCGCGTACCGGTCTTGCTGCGGGTGGGAAAGAAGGCGCCGAAAGCCACGTAGTTCGCGCCCGCCGCCACCGCGGCTGCGGCCAAATCCAAGCGGTCGTAGCAGGACGCGCCGATGATCGCCTCCGCACCCAGCAGAACCCGCGCTGCGGCGATGTCGCCATCGTCTTCGCCCAGATGAACCCCGGCTGCGCCGACTGCCTTGGCCAGGCGCACGTCGTCATTGACGATCAGCGGGACGCCAGCCTGCCGGCATAGCGACTGCAATGCGGTCGCCTGTTCGTGCCGCAGCGCATCGCCCGCCGTCTTGTTGCGGTATTGCAACCAGGTCGCGCCCGCCGTCAATAGCGGCGCCGTGCGCGCCAGCAGACTCGCGGTGTCGGCTTCGTCAGGCGTAATCAGGTAGAGCCCTACAACAGCCGGCCCTACAACAGCCGGCCCTGAGGGCGCGGGGCCAAGCTGCGGCCAGCGGGAATTCATCGGCAAACTTCCGGTGCGGGGTGGGGAGTGGGACAATAGACGCCCGCTTCCCCGCCATTATCCCCCGATGACCGATACCGTCGACACCCGCTATCAGACCTGGATGTGCGTCGTCTGCGGTTTTATCTACGACGAAGCCAAGGGCCTGCCGGAAGAAGGTCTGGCGCCGGGCACGCGCTGGAAGGACATTCCCGACACCTGGACCTGCCCGGATTGCGGCGTGACCAAAGACGATTTCGAGATGGTCGAAGTCGACTGAACAATCCACGTAGGAGCGCCCCATGGGCGCGAGCTTTTGTGCGGGCCTGCGTTAAGAGCTCGCGCCCATGGGGCGCTCCTACAAAAAACGGATCAATGCATCCGCGATTTGCTGGTGTTCAGTTCCACCAGGCGCTCGCGCAAGGCGTGCGCGTCGGCCGCTTCCGGCGCCACGTGCAGGTAACGCGCCAGGTCGTGCCGCGCCCCCTGTTTGTAGTCCATCTTCAGATAGGCCAGCCCGCGGTCGCGCAAGGCTTCCGGTTGTTCCGGCGACAGTTTGAGCACACGGTCCGCGCTGCGCGCGGCGCGATCCCACTCGTCGCGTTCGGCGTACACGCCGTGCAGGTTGCGCAGCATGCGGATCAGGATGGCGCGGTGCGAAGCCGGGTCCAGGATATGCATCAGCGCGTTGTCGTCGGGAATGTCGCCACCCAGATGTGGCTTGGCGCGTTCGCGCAGTTCGTCCGCGCCCAGCGGGCGGCCGCCGTTGAACGGGTCCATCACCAGGATGCCGTCGTCCACTGGCAGGCGCACCAGGAAATGGCCAGGGAAAGACACGCCATCCAACGGCACGCCCAGGCGGCGCGCGACTTCGATCTGCACCATCGCCAATGAAATCGGATTGCCCAGCCTGCGCTCGAACACTTCGTTCAGATAGCTGTTGCGTGGGTCGTAGTACTCGTCGTGGTTGCCGGTATAGCCCAGTTCGTCGAACAGGTGCCGGTTGATGGCCGCCATCTTCAGCGGCCAGGCGTCGATGGCCTCGATCTCCGGGCGCAGGTGCTCGGCGTGGCTTTGCGCCAGAGTGTCGTAGAGGTCGGCGTCGAGGTTGGGGTATTCGTCGCGCGCGATCAGCAGCGCGGTTTCCAGCAGGGGCACGGTATCGTCAGCCTGCGCCGCCAGCGAACTCCAGTCCGGCAATGTCAGTCGTACCCCCATGGCCCAAGATTGGCGTCAATCGCCGCGACAATCAAGCCCTGGGATGCGCTTTGGTGGGAGCGGCTTCCCGCCGCGCGCTTTGCTCGAATGATGCTCGTATGGCAGCGGACAAGGGCTCGCGGCTGGAAGCCGCTCCCACGTGTCACGGCAGCTTGGGAATATCGTTGCTGAATTTCAGCTCGGCGCCGTTCTGCAGTTTCAGTTTCGCTGCTTCGCCCGCGTTCAGTTCCAGCACGTAGCGCGCTGGCGCATTGCTGGGATACGACGGACAGGCGTTGCCGGCGGTGCAGGGAGGCACGTCGCGCTGCTGCGCCACCAGCTTGCGCGCGTTGTCGAAGTACAGGATGTCCAACGGAATCTTGGTGTTCTTCATCCAATACGCCTGCGGTTCCTCGCGGTCGTGCAGGAAGATCATGCCGGTACCGGTGGCCAGTTCGTCGCGGAACATCAGCCCGCGGGCGCGTTCGGCGTCGTCGTCGGCTATCTCGACCCGGTAGCGCTGGCCGCCCAGTTCCACCCAGCTGCCGGCGCTGGCGCAGCCGCCGAGCAACGATAAAAGCATGAGGAGGCCGGCGCGAAGAAAGAGCATGGAGCGGTTCCCGATGAAGATGCCGCACCTTCCGGCAAGCGGCGGGTGGCGTCAAGAGGCCGCAGGCTTGCGCAGTTCCGCATCGTGCTGGCGTTATTCGCTGATCGGCTGGCGGCCCGACAGGTAGTGGGAGATGCGGGCGGCGACCTGCGCGTTGTCGCGGTAGTAGGCCGCGTTGTCGGCCAGATCTTGCCAGCGGCGCTGATCGCGCGCCAATCGCAACAGCTGCTGGGTCATGCGCATCAGCGTGTCCGGTTCCGGCATGGCGTTGTTGTCCACGCAGCATTCCAGTAGTTCCAGCAACAGTTCCAAGCGGTCCTGGCAAAGCTCGGCTTCCTGTCTGGCGCTGCTGGAAAGCCGGTCGAGCTGGGCATAGGGTAGCGGGGTGATGCCGACATCGGCCAGGCTCGGTTCGGGGCTGCCCTGCAACAGGTGGACCAGGCGCTCAAGGCTGGTATGCGGATCGGCGGAGAATGCGGCGCTCGGCGGCGATGCTTCTTCGGGGGTTTCTTGTTCCGGTTCACCCGGCAACGACAGGCTCATTGGCAATCTCTCCATGTCATGAAAAACGATGCCGACCGGCATCGCGACAAGGCGTTCCGGCAGGAAGGCGTCCGGTGTCCACTCCTTGCGGGACAGCCTTTGAAATCACTCTATGAACCACATAAGTTCATGTCAATGAACATTAATAGTGAATCAGGGGGTCATGCGCGCCAGTAACTTCCCGGGTCATGAGCGACGAGCGTTACGAATTTTCCCAACGGTTGGCGGCGGCGATGCGGACACTCGGCTATGAGCCGCGCCCGGCCGTGCTTTTCCGTCTGTTCAATGCCAAATACCGCGGCCGGTCGGTGAGTTTCCAAACCACGTCGCGGTGGTTGAACGGGCGCTCCATGCCGGAGCAGGACAAGCTGCAGGTACTGGCGGACGTGTTCGGCGTGCCGCCGCACGTCTTGCGTTTCGGCGGAGCGCAGAAGAACAAGGTGGCCGAGACCCAGGCGGTATGGCCGGCGGGCGCGGGCGTCCGCGAACGGCATGTGATCGAGGCGTTCCTGGCGCTTCCGCCCAAACGGCGCGAGCTGGTGGGCGAACTGGTGAAGGCCCTGTCCGCCGGTTGAGATAGATCGGCCCCCGCATCAAATACCGGCGGGGGCTAGGTGGCCGACGCTCTGGAGGGTCGGTGCGCGTCGGGGGCGTAGCCCCGACCTACAGCATCCGCGCTTACAGCAACCGCGGCGGTTCGCCGCCGATGATCACCACATCCGCCGGGCGGCGCGCGAACAGGCCCACCGAAACCACGCCCGGAATCTGCGACAGCTCGCGTTCCATCGCCACCGGGTCGGTGATCGACAGTCCGTGCACGTCGATGATCACGTTGCCGTTGTCGGTGACCACGCCATCGCGCCAGACCGGCTGTCCGCCGGTGAAGGCCAGGATCTGGCGCGCGGCCAGGCTGCGCGCCATCGGGATCACTTCCACCGGCAGCGGGAACTTGCCCAGCACCGGCACCAGCTTGGCCGGATCGATGATGCAGACGAACTTCTCGCTGGCCTCGGCGATGATCTTCTCGCGGGTCAGCGCCGCGCCGCCGCCCTTGATAAGGCGTTTGTGCGGATCGCATTCGTCGGCGCCGTCGACGTACAGGGCCAGGTCGCCGGTGTTGTTGAGTTCCATCACCTCGATGCCGTGCGCGCGCAGGCGTTCGGTGCTCTGGTCGGAGCTGGACACGGTGCCGGCGATGCGGTGCTTGATCCTGGCCAGCGCGTCGATGAAGAAGGCCACGGTGGAACCGGTGCCGACGCCGACGATCATGCCGTCTTCCACGTACTCGATGGCTTTTTCGGCGGCCAGGCGTTTTGCTTCGTTCTGCGACACGGGGTTGGTTCCGGGAGTTGAGTTATTCGAGGGACAACAGCAGCTTCCACTGCGCCGCGCTGACCGGCGATACCGACAGGCGCGAGCCGCGCTGGGTCAGCGCGAAGCCTTCGCCCAGCGCATCGGCGTGTTGCTTGATCTCTTCCAGCGGAATCGCGCGCTTGAGCTTGCGCTCGAAAGCGACATCGACCAGCGACCAGCGGGGTTCCTCGTGCGTGCTCTTGGCATCGAAGTAGTCCGACTTGGGATCGAACTGGGTAGGGTCGGGATACGCCACGCTCGCCACCTTGGCGATGCCGACGATGGCGGGTATCGCGCAGCTGGAGTGGTAGAACAGCACGCCGTCGCCGACCTGCATCTGGCGCATATGGTTGCGCGCCTGGTAGTTGCGCACGCCGTTCCAGGGTTCCACGCCCACCTTCTGCAGATCGTCGATGGAGAAGGCGTCCGGTTCGGACTTCATCAGCCAATAGCGTTTGCGGCTACTCACGGGGCTCGTACTCACGGGGCTCGTACTCATGGGGCTCGGACAGCAGGGTTTGGCTTTCGGTGCAGATCGCGTCGGGCACTACGTCCCACGCTTCGGAAGCGAGCGTGTCGACCCGTTGCGCATCGAAGCCCACGCCCACCAGCCAGGGCGGCGGCATCGAGGCATTGCGGAACGCGAAACTGCGATCGTACCAGCCGCCCCCCATGCCGAGACGGCGGCCGGCGCCATCGAACCCGACAAGGGGCATGACCACCATCGACATGGCTTCGGGGGCGAGCGCGGAATCGGCTTCCACCTCCGGTTCCGGAATGCCGAAACGATTGGTCACCAGCGCATCGCCCGGCCGCCATGGCGCGAAACGCAACTGGTTCTCGTGGTACAGCACCGGCAGGCAATAAATCAGTGCGCGCGGAAGGCGCAGCTGCCAGCTATGCAGTGCGATCTCGCCGTCCATCGCCCAGTAGCCGGCGACATAGCCGGATTCGGGCGCGAAAGCCAGGGAGAGCAGGCGATTGGCCAGCGCGTCGGCCGCAGCGATACGTTGCGGCGCGGGTATGGCGCGACGCTGCGAGCGCAATCCGCTGCGCAGGCTGGCGCGGTCCGGAATCATGGGGAGACCGGAATCATGGGAAGCCGCGCAGGAAATTTCATGTGCGGGATTCTAATCCAAGCGGGCTAAGCCAAGCAGGGCCGAACGGCCGAATGGCGTGGCGGAAAGGTCGGATAAGGGGAATTACGTCGCGTCGACGCGACGGGAAATTCAGGATCGAGCTCGATGAACAGGGCCGATGCATCGGGGCGCTGCTGCGAGCGCGGAAAAAATACATCCTCCGCCATGACGATGCTTGCGAAACGACCTTGAACCCGGGGTTCAAGTGGGAAGAGTTGGGGGCCATCGGGCTTTCCGCTGCGAGGCGGACATGCACTCCCGGCTTCCGTTCCCTTCCCGTGGTCGTATTTAAGGGACAAGGCGAATGTTTTGCACGCCGTCGTTCACGGCAGAGGATGCGGAGTCAGTATAGCGACGTCGACGGAAATGCAAAGTCCGTTCGTCGGTCTAAATTCATTGTGCAGTGTGTATCGCTGTGATTCCGAATGTTCCACGCAAACGGAATCCGGCGCCGCATGGTGTTTTCATTCCACCACGATACCGGCCAGTTTCTGCAGCGCTTCGGCGTATTTCGCGCGCGTACGTTCGATCACTTCGGCCGGCAGCGCCGGTCCGGGCGCGGTCTTGCCCCAGTCCAACGTCTCCAGGTAATCGCGCACGAACTGCTTGTCGTAACTCGGCGGGCTGGTGCCCACTTCGTATTCGTCCGCCGGCCAGTAGCGCGACGAATCGGGCGTCAGCATTTCGTCCATCACGTACAGGCGGCCGTCGGCATCGGTGCCGAACTCGAACTTGGTGTCGGCCAGCAGGATGCCGCGTTGCGCGGCGTAGTCGGCGGCGAAGGCGTAGATGCGTAAGGTCGCATCGCGCACGCGTTCGGCCAGCTCCGGCCCTACGGCCTTGACCATGGTGTCGAAGTCGATGTTCTCGTCGTGATCGCCCACTGCCGCTTTGGTCGAAGGCGTGAAGATCGGTTCCGGCAGTTTCTCCGCCTGGCGCAAACCGTCGGGAAGGGCGATGCCGCTGACCGCGCCGGTGCGCTGGTAGTCCTTCCAGCCGCTGCCGATCAGGTAGCCGCGCGCGATGGCTTCCACCGGCACCGGCTTCAGGCGCTTGGTCACCACGCTGCGTTTGGCGTACAACGCCGGATCCACGCCTTCGGGCAATACCGAAGCCACATCGATGCCGGTCAGGTGATTGGGCAACAGGTGCGCAGTCTTCTCGAACCAGAAATTGGAGATCTGGCAGAGCATCTCGCCCTTGCCGGGAATGGGGTCGGGCAAGACCACGTCGAACGCGCTCAGGCGGTCGGTGGCCACCATCAGCAGGAAATCTCCGGTTAAAGCCGCACCGGAGGGCGCATGGGCGGGCAGACGCTCGCGTGGCAGGTCGAAGACGTCCCGTACCTTGCCGCGATGGCGCAGCGTCAGGCCGGGCAGATCGGATTGAAGCAGGGTCGTGGGCATGGAGCCTGGGTCCGCCGGATGAAAGGGAGCAGGCCGCCTAGTTTACGGCGCGCGGACGCTGCCGTGCCGTAAAATGCAGGCAATAAGGGAACAGGGCCGCCGATGAACCGCTGGTACGGAAAATTATTGGGCCTGATCGCGGGCGCGCTGTTGTTCCGCCCGAATCCCGTTTTCGGTGCGTTGATAGGCCTGATCATCGGCCACGCCTTCGACCAGGACTGGTTCAAACTGAGCCGCGACAACCCATATCGCGTCTTCAATCTGACCAGCGAGGCCAGCGACGCGGAAATCGATCAGGCCTATCGCCGGCTGATTTCCCAGTACCACCCCGACAAGATGAGCGGGGCGGCCGACGACCTGCGCCGCCAGGCCGAGAAGAAGGCCGGCGAAATCAACGCCGCCTACGACCGCATCAGAAAACTGCGCAAGCGCTGATTTTCGACACCGGCCTCCACACCCCACAACAGCTGATCCACAACGGCTGATCCACAACGGAACTCCCTCCATGTCCGACTGCATCATCGCCCCTTCCATCCTTTCGGCCGATTTCGCCCGCCTGGGCGAGGAAGTGGACAACGTATTGAAGGCAGGCGCCGACTGGGTGCACTTCGACGTGATGGACAACCATTACGTGCCCAACCTGACCATCGGCCCGCTGGTCTGCAGCGCGCTGCGCAAGCATGGAGTGACCGCGCCGATCGACGTGCACCTGATGGTGAAGCCGGTGGACCGCATCGTTCCCGATTTCGCCGAAGCCGGCGCCACCCTGATCAGCTTCCACCCGGAAGCCAGCAACCACGTGCACCGCACCATCCAGCTGATCAAATCGCATGGCTGCAAGGCCGGACTGGTGCTGAATCCGGCCACGCCGGTCGATGCGCTGGACTGGGTGCTGGAAGACCTGGACATGGTGCTGCTGATGTCGGTGAACCCCGGCTTCGGCGGCCAGGCTTTCATTCCCTCGGCGCTGGACAAGCTGCGCGCAGTACGCAAGAAGATCGACGCGAGCGGGAAATCCATCCGTCTGGAAATCGACGGCGGGGTGAAGGCCGACAACATCGGCGAAATCGCGGCGGCCGGCGCGGATACCTTCGTGGCCGGCTCGGCGATCTTCAATGCGCCGGACTATGAGGATGTGATCGCCAGGATGCGTGCCGCGGTCGCTGCCGCGGGCAGGTAAAACCCTTCCCATTGAAAAGGGACGGAAGCCTGCGCCCCGTCCCCCGGAAAATTGGAGGCTTATCCTGCCTCCGCCAGTCGTCCCTGCTATGGACTCTGATGCTAGGCGCTGGATGTGACGCGATCGTTACACCGGAGGCTTCCGATAGGGAATCGGTTGTCCGGGAGCCGCTGACTAGCCTCATAAACGGATCCGACCCCGCAACACCGTTCGTGGTGAGCTTGTCGAACCACGCTTTTCGAGGGGAAAACAAGCCATCGCATCCTGAAATAGACCGCACAGAGCGTGGTTCGACAAGCTCACCACGAACGGGATCTTCGATAGGCTCACCACGAACAGATTATTTGTTCACTTCCCTCGAGTCGCCGGCTTCGGGAGGCGTGATCTGGGATTCGCATATCGCGAAAACTCGCGCCTTCGGTCCTGATTCCTGCCGCGCCCAGCCCTGCCAATAGGCGCTGCGGCCACGGCGCACGGCCATGCCGATAATCTTGCCCGCCTCGCCGACCAACACCAGCCGTGGACATGCGGACGTTTCCAGTTCAAACGCAACCGCATAGCCCGGTGAACCCAGACGATTGGCTACGGGCGCGAGTCGCAGATTCTCCACCACTACCGTCTGCGCGTCGGCGGGCAGGGATTCGCCCATGGCGCGGGTTTCGGGCCAGGCGAACATGGCCGTGCCCGATCGCCGCAATAGAGGCAGCGCAGTAGCAATTTCAGAGGGAACGTTCTCGCCCAGCTCCGCATTCGCGCCGATCACGCCCACCGCGGCGCCTACCGCGTTGAGTTCCGCCAGCGACTGGGTGCGATACGCCAGCATCGCCATCCACGCTTGGCTGGGCACCAGCAGCACGGCCGCCAGCAGGGCCCACGCCATGCAATAGCCAGGCTTCGAAGGTCGCCAGCGCAGCACGGTCGTCATCGCCAGGCCGCTCCAGAACAGACTGGACCAGGGCAGGTAACGCGGCGCGACCACCTGTTGCGGATACTGGACGAAATAGCCGGCGCGCGAGACGCAGACCAGCACGCCCACCGTCAGCGCGAACCACGCCATTCCCAACGCCACCCGCTCCATGCGCCCGGCGGCCGGCTGCCGCCACGTTGCGCGACTCGACAGCAGCAACCAGCCCATCCCGCCTATTGCCAGCAACGCGTTCGGCCATACCGCCGTCCGCACCTGTCCGAAAAGACCCTCGAATCCCCGTGCCAGAAGCAGGCAGGCGTCACGCGCCGGCGCGACTGGAATCTGCGCGGCGGCATTGCTGTCCAGCAGCGGCCAGGCCGCGTACACGAAAGGGGCCGACAACCAGCGCAATAGTTGTGGGACCAACTGGAGAGACGGACCTCCGCCAGCGTTGCCCAGTCCCGTATTGCCGAGCGAAAGATGCAGCGCCGCGGCCACGACCGCGCCTGCCGCGATCGCGCCGACGCTTGACCAAGGCGCGCGACGCAACAGCAGCACCATGACGTAGCCAGCGAAACAGGCGATGCCGCTGCCGAAGGAAAACGCGGCCATCGTTCCTAGCAACACCACGATCGCCAGCCGTTTCGGCGAAGCGTCGGCGGACCGGTCCGACAGCAGCCAGCAGCCCAGCGCCAGGCACAGCGTCACCAGGTAGACATGCACCGATTCGTTGCCATGGGCCAGCGACCTTTCATTGCCCAGCCAGAAAATACCGAGCATGGCGAAGAGCAAGGCCGCCGCTTTGGCCGCGGCGCCGACCGGTTCGCGACGGACGCCCCACGCCAGCACCGCTGCCGTGGCGCAGGCCAGCGCGGCGCCGACTGTGATCTGCAGCCACTGGTTGGCTTGCAGCCAATCCAGCTCCAGCACGCGCACCAGGTTGGGGAAGAGCTCGCGGTGCCCGTTGTCCGCTTCCAGCACGTTCCAGGGCCAGGGGGCGGTCAGGAAATGGGCGATGAATCGCCATGGATCGGCGTACAGCACCTTGGGCGATAGCGCGAACATGGCCGCCAGGCCGGCAACGGCGAAGGCGGCGGCGGCCAGCAAAAGCAGTGCGATCAGCCGTCGTTGGCCAGCGGGCATCGGGAAGGAGGCGGCATTCATGCCGTGGGCGATCTCAAGGTCCTGGCGGTCCGGCATCATAAAGGAGCGTCCGCAGAGCGGCCGGCGGATGCGCGCGCGGGCGCTTTCACGCTAAAGTAGCCCTGTGATTACGCAGACGCTCTCCCGCGCCGTTCCTTCCGCTCGCAGTTGGCGATGGTGGCCTGTTGCCATCGTCTGCCCGACCCCCGCGATCCGGAAGGAAACCCGTTTTGATCACGCACCCGCAATTCCTGCAACACGCTGAGCTAGGCCATACCCGCATCCCGGTGGTGCGCGAAGTGCTGTCCGATCTGGACACGCCGCTGTCGGTCTACCTGAAACTCGCCGATGCGCCGCACACCTACCTGCTGGAATCGGTGGAAGGCGGGGAACGTTTCGGCCGCTATTCCATCATCGGCCTGCCGGCCAGGCGCGTGGTCACTTTCCGCGCCCACACCATGGAAATCCGCGACAACGGGCAGGTGGTGGAGAGCCGCGAAGTCGCCGATCCGTTCGCCGAAGTCGAAGCCCTGCGCGCCGAGCATTCGGTGCCCAAGCTGGAAGGTCTGCCGGGATTCACCGGTGGGCTGGTGGGCTGGTTCGGCTTCGAGTGCATCGGCTACATCGAGCCGCGCCTCGCCGGCGACGACAAGCCCGATGAGCTGGATACGCCCGATATCCTGTTGATGCTGTCCGAAGAGCTTGCCGTCTTCGACAACCTCAAAGGCCGTCTGTACCTGATCGTGCACGCCGACCCGCGCGAAACCGATGCATGGGAGAACGCGCAATCGCGGCTGGATGCGCTGACCGCCAAGCTGCGCCAGCCCGGCTCGTATCCGGCGCCGATCACCAGCAACGTGCTGGACGAAAGCCATTTCGTTTCCGGCTTCACCCGCGAGGGCTTCATCGCCGCAGTGGAGCAATCCAAGGAATACATCCGCGCCGGCGATATCTTCCAGGTGGTGCTGTCGCAGCGTCTCAGCGTGCCGTTCCACGCGCGTCCGGTGGATGTGTACCGCGCGCTGCGCGCGCTCAATCCGTCGCCATACATGTATTTCCTGGACGTGGGCGATGTGCAGGTGGTCGGCTCCTCGCCAGAAATCCTGGTGCGTCTTGAACATAACGATAAAGGCGAGAGCGAAGTCACCGTGCGTCCCATCGCCGGCACGCGCCCGCGCGGCCACACGCATGCGGAAGACCTGGCGATGGAAGCGGAATTGCTGGCCGACCCCAAGGAGCGCGCCGAGCACCTGATGCTGATCGATCTGGGCCGCAACGATGCGGGCCGGGTGTCGGAAGCGGGCACGGTGCAGGTGGGCGAGCAATTCGTGATCGAACGCTACAGCCATGTGATGCACATCGTCAGCGAGGTCACCGGCAAGCTGTTGCCGGGCTTGAGCTATGCCGACGTGCTGCGGGCGACTTTCCCGGCCGGCACGGTCAGTGGAGCGCCCAAGATCCGGGCGCTGGAAGTGATCCGCGAGCTGGAACCGATCAAGCGCAACGTCTACGCCGGCAGCATCGGCTACATCGGCTGGCACGGCGATGCGGACACCGCCATCGCCATCCGCACCGCCGTCATCAAGGATGGGCGGCTGCATGTACAGGCGGGGGCGGGAATCGTCTACGACTCGGACCCGCAGAAAGAATGGGACGAGACGATGAACAAGGGCAGGGCGTTGTTCCGTGCGGTCGCGGAAGCGGCGAAGGGGCTGTGAATGCGTATGCATCAACCCCGGGAGTTGGTGTGGGACGTTGCACGAGGACGGTATGCAACGCACGCCGTTCTTTCCATGCCCTCAAACAGGAGATCACGATGAAAGCCAGGACGTTCCTTTTCCTTCTCGCCTCGATCGCAGTCGGCGACGCAGTTGCCCAGGTCAATGCGCTACCGCCAACGCGCCATATTCTGGTCTATGGAGATGCGCAGGCGCGCGCTATCCCAGACCGTTTCAAAATCACGCTGAACTTCGAATCGGTCAACCTGGATCCGGATGCCGCGCGCCGGAGCGTCGAAGCCAACGTGCAGAAAGTTCTGGAACAGCTTCGATCCGCAGGTGTTCCTGACAATGAGATCGTCGCTACGTCGTTGAGCATCGATAGCAAGGAGCGCTACGACGAAAAGACCGAGGAGGAGGTCTTTGTGGGCACAGAAGTCTCAAGGACGCTGACTGCTCGTTTCTCGAGCCAGAAGGAACTGGAAACATTCCTGGCAGGAATCAAGACATCTAGGGAGTTGACTATTTCCGACGTCAGCACCCAGCTGAGCGACGAACCCGCGTTGCGTGCCGCCCTCAGGGAGAAGACCATCGCCTCCTCGCGCGAGAAAGCAGACGTCATCGCCAAAGCGTATGGTGCGCGGATCAGTGGCATATACAGCGTCTCGGATGTCGCGCCGCAGTTCGATTACGGGATTCGCGCCGGGACATGGCCGCAGACATTCGACTGGATCGATACCTTCGGTGAAAGAGGCAGGACGCTCGACCGCATCCAGGTCGCCGGTGCCCGTGAGGCGGCCCCAAACGCTGCCACTTCCCTGCAAACCGGCTACGTAACGTTCCAGGACAAGATCTACACCGTATTCCTGCTTGCGGATTAACCCATGCTCCTGATGCTCGACAACTACGACAGCTTCACCTACAACCTCGTGCAATACCTGCAATCGCTGGGCGCCGAGGTGAAGGTGGTGCGCAACGATGCGCTGACGGTGGACGAGATCGAAAAGCTCGCCCCCGAACGCATCGTCATTTCGCCCGGTCCGTGCACGCCCAACGAAGCGGGCGTGTCGCTGGAGCTGATCGAGCGCCTCGGCCAGCGTACGCCGATCCTTGGCGTGTGCCTGGGTCACCAGAGCATCGGCCAGGCCTATGGCGGCGACGTCATCCGCGCCAAGACCATCATGCACGGCAAGACTTCGCGTATCCGCCACCAAGGCAAGGGCGTGTTCGCTCATTTGCCCGACGCCTACGAGGCCACGCGTTATCACTCGTTGGTGGTGGATCGCGGCACCTTACCCGATAGTTTGGAGATCACCGCCTGGACCGAGCTGGAGGACGGCTCCTTCGAGGAAATCATGGGTTTGCGCCACAAGCAGTTCCCGGTGCAGGGCGTGCAGTTCCACCCCGAGTCGATCCTGACCGAACACGGGCATGCGCTGCTGAAGAACTTCCTTGAGCAATAATCCCCACACTGTCATCCCGAGCGCAGCGAGGGATCTGCTTTTGCTGCTTATGCGAAGAACGACGAAGCAGATCCCTCGCTGCGCTCGGGATGACAAGATTCGTTGATATCGGTTTTCTGACGGAATCCTCTATGCCCATCACCCCACAAGAAGCCCTGCAACGCACCATCGAGCATCGCGAGATCTTCCACGACGAAATGGTCGATCTGATGCGCCAGGTCATGCGCGGCGAAGTCTCGCCGACCATGACCGGCGCTATCCTGTCCGGCTTGCGGGTGAAGAAGGAAACCATCGGCGAGATCGCCGGCGCCGCCACGGTCATGCGCGAGTTCTCCCGCACCGTGGACGTGGCCGACAAGACCCACCTGGTCGACATCGTCGGTACCGGCGGCGACGGCTCGCATACCTTCAACATCTCCACCGCCTCCATGTTCGTGGCCGCCGCCGCTGGCGCGCGCATCGCCAAGCACGGCAACCGCAGTGTGTCTTCCAAATCCGGCAGCGCCGACGTGCTGGAAGCGCTGGGCGCGAGCATCGAATTGCAGCCTGAGCAGGTGGCCCAATCCATCGCCGACACCGGCATCGGCTTCATGTTCGCTCCCGTGCACCACCCGGCGATGAAAGTGGTCGCACCGGTGCGGCGCGAGATGGGCGTGCGCACCATCTTCAACATCCTGGGCCCGCTGACCAATCCGGCCGGCGCGCCGAACATCCTGATGGGCGTGTTCCATCCCGATCTGGTCGGCATCCAGGCGCGCGTGCTGCAGGAACTCGGTGCCGAGCGCGCACTGGTGGTGTGGGGCCGCGATGGGATGGACGAACTCTCGCTGGGCGCGGCCACCCTGGTCGGCGAGCTGCGCGATGGCGTGGTCACCGAGTACGAACTGCATCCGGAGGATTTCGGCATCGCCATGTCGGCCAGCCGCAATCTGCGCGTCTCCGATGCCGCCGAATCCAAGGCGATGCTGCTCGGCGTGCTGGACAACCGGCCAGGCCCAGCGCGCGAGATCGTCGTGTTGAACGCAGGCGCCGCGCTATATGTCGCCGGTGTCGCCGATTCCATCGAGGCGGGCATCGAGATGTCGCGTGAAGCCATCACTACCGGCGCGGCGTTGGCCAAGCTCGAGGAATTCGTGGCAGCGACCAGGAGGCTGGCTCAGTGAACAAAGCGCAGGCGCAGTTTTTCAGATCGTCATTCCCGCGAAGGCGGGAACCCAGCGACTTTCGCTCTTCGCGATCAATCTCAAAGGCAGGAGCAGAGTCGCTGGGTTCCCGCCTTCGCGGGAATGACGACTGGGGGTATACGCATGAATGACGGGTTCGCAAAATTACCAAAACCGCCTTACTACGCCGTAATCTTCTCTTCTCAGCGCAACGAACACGACGAAGCTGGCTACGGAAGCACCGCGCAGCGCATGGTCGAGCTCGCGCAAGAGCAGCCCGGGTTCCTTGGCGTGGAGTCCACACGCGGCGCCGATGGCTTCGGCATCACCGTGGCTTATTGGGAAAGCGAGGAATCCATTCTGGCCTGGCGCCGGCATGCCGAGCACACCGCCGCGCGCGAACGTGGACGCAGCGACTGGTACCAGCATTTCGAGTTGCGTGTGGCGAAAGTCGAACGGGCATATGGGTGGGATAAGAAATAGACAGCAGTTCTTTTCTTGCGATGAGACAATCCATGATCCGTTCGTGGTGAGCCTGTCGAACCACGCTCTTTGCACTGACCCCGACATACCTGCAACGCGCTTTCACAGCTAAAAGCGTGGTTCGACAAGCTCACCACGAGCGGGATCTCCGACAACCTCACCACGAACGGGTTTATAGGGCGAGTCGCCTGAATGACCTAGAATTCCGCACAACAGGGCTGCAAAGCCACCCCACAAGGCCGCAATGAGCGACATCCTCAACACCATCCTCGCCCGCAAGGCCGAGGAAATCGCCGAACGCAGCGCCCGTGCGCCGTTGGCCGAAGTGATAGCGCGCGCCAACGACGCCTCGCCCGTGCGCGGCTTCGCCGATGCCTTGCACGAACGCATCGGCACCGGCGACGCGGCGGTGATCGCCGAAATCAAGAAGGCCAGCCCGTCCAAGGGCGTGATCCGGCAGGATTTCCGCCCCGCCGAGATCGCCATGAGCTACGAATTCGGCGGCGCGGCCTGCCTGTCGGTGCTGACCGACGTGGATTTCTTCCAGGGCGCCGACGCCTACCTGCAGCAGGCGCGCGATGCCTGCACCTTACCGGTGCTGCGCAAGGATTTCACCATCGATCCCTACCAGGTGTACGAAGCGCGCGCGCTGGGCGCCGACTGCATCCTGTTGATCGTCGCCGCGTTGGACGACGGCCAACTGGTCGACCTTTCCGGACTGGCCATGCAGCTGGAGATGGACGTGCTGGTGGAAGTGCACGATATCGACGAGTTGGAACGCGCGTTGCAGGTGCCGGTGCCGCTGATCGGCATCAACAACCGCAACCTGCGCACCTTCGAAGTGTCGCTGGAGAACACCCTGGCGATGAAGGATGCGGTGCCGAAGGACCGCCTGCTGGTCACCGAAAGCGGCATCGTGGTGGCCGACGATATCGCCAGGATGCGGGCGGCGGGCGTGCATGCGTTCCTAGTCGGCGAAACCTTCATGCGTGCGGATGAGCCGGGCGAGGCGTTGCGTCAGTTATTCTTTCCGTATGAGTGAGATCGATTCTCCCGCACAACTTTTCCCCGCGCCGCGAGCCGATGCGCCGGTGGTGGTTTTCGATTTCGACCACACCCTGTACGACGGCGATTCCTTCGGCCATGTGCTGGGCTGGCTGCTGAAGCGAAATCCCTTGCGAACGCTGGTGGCCTTGGCCGCCACACCGTTGCTGGGGCCGATGGTCGCTTTCCTGCCGACCCGCCGTCGCGGCATTTCCGGCTATGTGTGGATCGGCACCTTCGGCCTGCATGGACGCCGCAGCTTCGACGCCATGCTCGATCTGTACGTGGCCACGCATCAGGACGAGATCCGTCGGCGCCTGTTGCCGGTGGCGCTGGAAGTCCTGCGCGGCCATCGCGCTGCCGGCGACCGTGTGGTCATCGCCACCGGCGCGCCGCCGGAGCTGGCGCGCGCGATCCTGGCCTTCGTCGCCCATCAGGACGTGCCGGTGATCGGCACCGCGGTCGGTCCTCGCTTTGGGGCGATGGGCGCACGGCGCCATTGCCACAATGAAGAGAAGGTGCGGATGCTGCGGGAACGCGGTTATGGCGAGATCGCTGCGGCGTATTCCGACAGCAGCGCCGATTTGCCGCTGTTGCTGGCGGCGCGCGCGCCGGTGGTGGTGAATCCCAAGGCCAAGCGGGTGGAGATGTTCCGCCGGCTGCTGCCGCCGGGCACGCCGATCCTCAACTGGGGATGCGCGGGCCGGGCGGGCCAGCCGGTTACCTAGGCGGCTTTAAAGCGGCCGCGCCGGGGCGTCGAGATCTTCGAGCCATTCGGCGAAGCTGTGCTTGGTGTAGTCCGTGTATTCGCCGGCGTCGTAGAAACGACCGAAGCAGCTCTGACAGCTCTCGAACCAGATGTGCGGCTGCTTCGAATCGACCATGCGGATAAGGTCCTGTTCGCCGACGCAGGCCGGGCAGTGAATGCGGTCGATTCGGTTGTATTCCCGGCCTTGTTCGACGCTGCCGGTGTCGATTTGCTGGACGAAAGGCACCAACTGCTCGTGCGCCAGCATCTCGAACCACATCCCATTGCAATGCGTGCAGCGGAGCGCCTGGGCCGGCAGATTGGGCAGTTCGGTCATTTCGTTCGAGCACTTGGGGCATTGCATGCGGCGGCCTCGGAATCGGTGGTTGAGCCAAAGAGTAGCGCGGGCGCGGGGCATTCGGCGGACAAAGAGAAGGCGGGCAGTGCCCGCCTTCCCGGTCTCCCCAATGCGGTGGAATCAGCGGGTGCCGTACAGAACCACGGTCTTGCCGCGAGCATGCAGCACGCCGTCGGCCTGCTGCTTCTTCAGCACACGGCCGGCCATCTCGCGCGAGCAGCCGACCAGGCGGGCCAGCTCCTGGCGGGAGACGCGCAGCTGGGTGCCTTGCGGATGGCTCATGGCTTCGGGCTCGCGGGCCAGGTCATGCAGGGTGCGGACGATGCGGTCGGTGACGTCGAGGAAAGCCAGGCGGCTGGCCTTGCGGCTGGTGTCCAGCAGCCGGCGCGAGAGCTGGCTGCCGATGGAGTAGAGCAGGCGCGGCGCGTCGGCGACCAGGGTGCCGGAAAACAGCTGGTGCAGGCGCTCGTAGCTGATTTCGGCTAGTTCGCACTGGGTGCGGGTACGCAGGATCACTTCGCGGCGGTCGGATTCGATGAACAGGCCCATCTCGCCGACGAATTCGCCGGCGCCGAAATAGCCCAGCACCAGCTCGCGGTCGTCTTCTTCCTCGGTGATGATGCTGACCGAGCCGCTGACCACGTAATACAAGGTGCCGGCAGGGTCGCCCGGGCGGAATACGTCCGCCCGTGCCGGGTAGCGGCGGCGATGGCAGTGGGCCAGGAAGCGTTCAATGGTGGCGGCATCGGGCGTCAGGGGGCTGGCCGCGATACGCGCAGGGTTGGAAATCGGTGTACCTAGGCTCATTCGGGGGAATTCAAATGTGAGTTCAGCAAGCTTAGTCTGAATATGTGCGCAACGGCAAACCCCGGTCAGGCCGACATTTCGCTGTCACCCGGTTTGCCTCATAATCGCGCCCCTCGCCGCTTCCCCCAGAGGGATCACCGCTGTGGTCAAACCACTCCCGCGTCTCAGGCTCCAGGGTTTCAACAACCTTACCAAGGCGCTGAGTTTCAATATTTATGACGTCTGCTACGCGGTCTCGGAAGAGGAGCGCCAGCGTTATATCGCCTATATCGACGAGGAATACAACGCCGATCGCCTGACCCAGATCCTGACCGATGTGGCCGAAATCATCGGCGCCAACATCCTCAACGTGGCCCGCCAGGACTACGATCCTCAGGGTGCGTCGGTGACCATCCTGATCTCCGAGGAACCGGTGATCGACAAGAAGCTGGCCGGCAAGGAGATCATTTCCGATGCCGTGGTCGCGCACTTGGACAAGAGCCACATCACCGTCCATACCTACCCGGAAACGCACCCCCAGCACGGCATCGCCACCTTCCGCGCCGATATCGACGTGGCCACCTGCGGCGTGATCTCGCCGCTGAAGGCGTTGAATTACCTGATCGAGAGCTTCGAGTCCGACATCGTGGTGGCCGACTACCGCGTGCGCGGCTTCACCCGCGACGTGAAGGGCAAGAAGCACTACATCGACCACAAGATCAATTCGATCCAGGACTTCCTGGCCAAGAACATCAAGTCGCGCTACGAGATGTTCGACGTCAACGTCTATCAGGAAAACATCTTCCACACCAAGATGCATCTGAAGGACTTCGACCTGGATCAGTACCTGTTCGAGGAGAAGGCCAAGAACCTCTCGTTCAAGGAACGCATGAAGATCGAAGCGCTGCTGAAGCGCGAGATCGAGGAGCTGTTCCACGGGCGCAACTTGGTCGAATAAGCCCCGGGTTACACGGGATTCGGGAATTCCCCGCTATCCTGAGTGGCATCAGACAAAGGCGGGACGGCCCGCGCGCAGGAATCCATTCCCTGCGTTACCAAGACCGACGGCGGTCCGTGGCGGAAGCCCCGGGCCGTTTTTCGTTTCATGCATCCGTTCGAGGAGAACAACATGCCCTGGATCTATCTGCTGCTTGCCGGCGTTTTCGAGATCGGCTTCGCCATCGGCTTGAAGTACACCGAAGGCTTCACCCGCCTGTGGCCCAGCGTCGGCACCGTGGTATCCGCAGCGATCAGCCTGTGGCTGCTGACCCAGGCGCTGCGTGCGATTCCGGTCGGCACGGCCTATGCGATCTGGACCGGTATCGGCGCAGTGGGCGTTGCGGTTCTGGGCATCGCCCTGTTTTCGGAAAGCGCTTCGCCGGCGCGGCTGGCATGCATCGCCGTGATCGTGGCCGGCGTGATCGGCCTGAAGCTGACTTCGGCAGCCTAAAAACGCGGGCGTAGGGGCGACGTCAGTCGCGAACACATTCGACAGGATCCGGGCGCTTCACGCGAATGGGGATGTCCATGGACTGGAGAATCCGTGGATTGCATTCGCGACTGACGTCGCTCCTACGCGCTCCTACGACTCAGCTCAGAGGCGGTAAGCCACGGCTTTCATGAAGTTGGAGGCAGCGGTCATCAACGCCGGGATAGGCTGCGGCAGAACCCGCGCGCCCGCTTGTTCGGCGTGATCGGCATGGCGGGCCTCGTCGGCCTTCATCACTTTGATGATCTCTCTGCTGCGCAGGTCCGCTTCCGGCAAGCTCTCCAGATGCTCGTCCAGGTGGGCCTCGACCTGGTGTTCGGTTTCCACCACGAAACCCAGATTCCAGCCATCGCCGCGCAGGCCTGCCAGTACGCCCAATGAGTAGCTGCCGGCGTACCAGAAGGGGTTGAACAGGCTGGGGCGGCTGTCCAGTTCCTCCAGCCGGTCCGCGCACCAGGCCAGGTGGTCGGTCTCTTCCTGCGCGGCTTCCAGCAGGTGTTCCCGGGTCTGCGGGTCGCGGGCGACCGCGGCCTGGCCGAAATAAAGGCCTTGGGCGCAGACCTCGCCGACGTGGTTGATGCGCATCAGGCCGGCGGCATGACGGCGTTCGCTGGCGTCAAGCTCCACATCGGCCGTGTCGGCGGCCGGGTTGGGGCGGCGTGCGACGGGCCTGCCGGCCAAGGTTCCGAGGGCGTTCTGGGCATCGACCAGCAGCAGGTCCAGGGGGGAAAGGGCTCGGGAAGTCATATGCCCCATTGTGCCGGGCTTGCCCCTGGGGCGGTAGGTCGGCCCCGTATCAAGTACGGGGCAGGCTCTACGTGGCCCCGACGCGCCGGGCGTTCGGGGTGCGGGACGTGCAAGCGTCGGGGACGTAGCCCCGACCTACGAGGTTGCAATGCAGCACGGCGGTACGTACAATCCCGCCTCTTTCGTTCCACCCTTACAACGCGTGGCAAAGTTCCGCAGGGGGATTTCCCTCCGCGCAATCCGCCCGACCAAACAACATCGAGCTCCTTCATGAATACGTTTAGCGCCAAGTCCGAGACCGTCCAGCGTGACTGGTACGTCGTCGACGCAGCAGGCAAGACTCTGGGTCGCCTGTCTACCGAGCTGGCCCGCCGCCTCCGCGGCAAGCACAAGCCCGTCTACACCCCGCACGTCGATACCGGCGATTACCTGGTGGTGATCAACGCCGAGAAGATCCACGTGACCGGCAACAAGCTGGCCGACAAGAAGTATCACCGCTTCACCGGCTACATCGGCAACCTGAAGACCGAAACCCTGGCGCAGGCGCTGGAGCGTCACCCCGAGCGCGTGATCGAGATCGCCGTCAAGGGCATGCTGCCGAAGAACACCCTGGGCCGCGAGATGTACCGCAAGCTCAAGGTCTACGCAGGCCCCAATCACCCGCACGCCGCCCAGCAGCCGCAAGTCCTGGATATCTGATCATGGCAATTACCCAGAATTACGGCACTGGCCGTCGCAAGTCCTCCACCGCCCGCGTGTTCCTGCGCAAGGGCACCGGCAACATCACCGTCAACGACCGTCCGCTGGACGAGTTCTTCGGCCGTGAAACCGCTCGCATGATCGTGCGCCAGCCGCTGGAGCTGACCAAGAACACCGAAAGCTTCGACATCAAGGTCACCGCCGCTGGCGGCGGCACCACCGGCCAGGCCGGCGCCATCCGTCTGGGCATCGCCCGCGCGCTGGTGGAGTACGATGAGACCCTGAAGACGGAGCTGCGCAAGGCCGGTTTCATGACCCGCGACGCCCGCGAAGTCGAGCGCAAGAAGGTCGGTCTGCACAAGGCACGCCGCGCCACCCAGTTCTCGAAGCGCTAATCGCAAAAGTAATATTGCCCCGTCGCCAAGCGGTAAGGCACCTGACTCTGACTCAGGCATTCGGTGGTTCGAATCCATCCGGGGCAGCCACATCAAAGTCGCAAGCAATCGCTGGAGCAGACACTACGCCCCAGCAGCAAAAGCCCGCCCCGTGCGGGTTTTTGCGTTTTTAGCCAAAGTCCGACCGGCCAGTGATCCGCACGGAGTGAATTGAAAGATGGTCGCCACCTTCCTTCCCCCTTTCGTCGAACCCGACGCGCTGCTGCCACAGCTGCGCGACCGCGGCTATGCGGTGCTGGCGCCGGCGAGCGTGGGTGCGCTCTGCGGCTTCGACGTCGGCGTGCTGGATGAACTGAAGCCGAGCTGGGATGACCTGCAGCCGGACCGCTATCTCAAGGATGGCGGCAGCTATCGCAAACGCCGTCATTCCTGTTTCGTGTCCGAGCATGGGCGCCTTACCCAGGCGCCGCATCGTGCGCACTGGCAGTCCGAGGAATACAACGCGCTGCATGGCGGCATGCGCCGCTGGTTCGAGCCGATGCGGTCCGACACGGTCGCGCACCCGGCCTGGATCAAGTTGCTGCAGGGTCTGGCCGAAGTCTGCACCGCATTGAAGGGCGGGCAACCCTGGTTCGTGGAGGCGCATCAGTTCCGCATCGATACCGCCGACGGCATCGGCCGTCCCACCCCGGAAGGCGCGCATCGCGATGGCGTGGATTTCGTGGCCGTGCTGCTGGTGGGGCGTCATGAAATCAGTGGGGGCGAAACCCGCGTTTTCGCCGCCACCGGCCCCGACGGCCAGCGCTTCACCCTGACCGAGCCCTGGACGCTGATGTTGCTCGACGACGCGCGCGTGATCCATGAATCCACGCCGATCCAGCCGTTGGGCGACTATGGTTACCGCGATACCCTGGTCCTGACCTATCGCGCCGGCAATTTCCAGGGCGACGAGTAACTCTCTGAGAGCCGAGTCGCGCAAGTTTAGTTACAATTGAAACAATATAGTCAGCGCGATCACTGGAGGTTGGGATGAAGCTGGGATCTTTGAAGGAAGGCGGCCGCGACGGCACCTTGATCGTCGTATCACGCGACCTGACCCGCGCCGTCCGCGCCACCGGCATCGCCGCCACGCTGCAGGTCGCTCTGGAAGACTGGTCCAACCTCGCGCCGCGCCTCAACGCCTTGTCCGAGTCGCTCAACAGTGGCGATGCCGACGGCGTGTTCGATCTGGATTTCAACGTGCTGGCGGCGCCGCTCCCGCGCGCCTACGAGTTCGTCGACGGCAGCGCCTATCTTCCGCATGTCGAACGCGTGCGCCGGGCGCGAGGGGCGGACGTGCCGGAAAGCTTCTACACCGATCCGCTCATGTACCAGGCCACCAGCGCCGCCTTCTACGGTCCGCGCGATGCGGTGCGCGTGGTCAGCGAGGACTACGGCATCGACCTGGAAGCCGAGATCGTGGTGATTACCGACGACGTGCCGATGGCGGTGACGCCGGCGCAGGCCGCTGCGCACATCCAGCTGATCGGCCTGGTCAACGACGTATCGCTGCGCAACCTGATCCCGGGGGAATTGAACAAAGGCTTCGGTTTTCTGCAGTCCAAACCGCGTTCGGCCTTGTCGCCGGTCTTCGTCACTCCCGACGAACTGGGCGCCAGCTGGCGCGACAACAAAGTGCACCTGCCGCTGCTCACGCACATCAATGGCGAATGGTTCGGCGCGCCCGAAGCCGGGGTCGACATGCAGTTCGACTTCTCGCAGCTAGTGGCGCATGCGGCCAAGACCCGGCCGCTGTCGGCAGGCACGATCGTCGGATCGGGCACCATCGCCAATGAGGACACTTCCAAGGGCGCCTCCTGCTTCGCGGAGAAGCGCACGGTGGAAACCCTGCGCGACGGCAAACCCAGCACGCCCTTCATGAAATTCGGCGACGTGGTCCGCATCGAAATGAAAAATAGTGATGGCAGTCACATATTCGGTGCGATCGAGCAGCGGATCGAACAGCAGCCCTTGCCCTGAACGCCGGCGAGGGCGCAAATGTGGACACGGCGGTCCCGCAGGTTTGAACGCATGCAGCAACGCACCTCATCCATTGCCTTGAACCACGGGGTCCGCCGCGGATGAGCGAACAGCTGCGTCTCTATTCCTACTGGCGGTCCAGCGCTGCGTATCGCGTGCGCATCGGCCTGAATCTGAAAGGCCTGCATTACGAGACCTTGCCGGTGCACCTGGTCCGCGACGGCGGCGAACAGCATCAACCCGACTACGTGGCGATGAATCCGCAGCAGCTGGTGCCCACGCTGATGCACGGCGTGCGCGTGATCCGCCAGTCGCTGGCGATCCTGGAATACCTGGATGAAGCCTGGCCTTCGCCGCGCCTATTGCCGATGACCGCACGCGACCGCGCCCGTGTGCGCAGTCTGGCGCAACTGGTGGCCTGCGACATCCATCCGCTCAACAACCTGCGCGTCCTGCGTTATTTCGAACACACCTGGCGGGTGCCGCAGTCCGAGCGCGACGACTGGGTCAAGCACTGGATCGCTGAAGGTTTCATCGCGATGGAGGCGTTGCTGGAAGGTGACCCGGCGACAGGCACGTACTGCCACGGACAGACGCCGGGTCTGGCGGATTGCTGCCTGATTCCGCAGGTGTTCAATGCGCGCCGCTTCGGCGTGGACATGGCGGCATTCCCGACCATCGCCCGTATAGAGAAAGCCTGTCTGGAGCTGCCTGCCTTCAGCGAAGCGCGGCCGGACAAACAGCCGGATGCGCAACTGCAAGCCGTCTAGCAGATCAGTCGAGCGTGGTAATTCCGTATTTGCTGCATTTGCAGCTTCGCCCTTTTTCAAAGGGGGCAAAGCAAGCGTGCCCTACAGACCTCAGCCGAAACCTTGGGTGATCCGCGGCGAGCTGCCGGTCGATGCCGAGTCGTAATCCGCATAGGGATCGTGTTCTCCGCTGCTGCCCTCGGACAAGCGGAATTTCAGCGCCAGGCCGTCGCGGGAGTCGGCCGCACGCAGCGCTTCTTCTTGCTCGATACGGCCTTCCTTGACCATCCGGAACAGGCACTGGTCGAAGGATTCCATGCCGTCCTCCAGCGAGGCCTCCATCGCGGCCTTGATCTCGTGCACCTGCCCGCGGCGCAGCAGGTCGCGGATCATCGGCGTGTTGATCAATACCTCGGCTGCAGGCAGGCGGCGGCCGTCCACGCCCTTGACCAGACGCTGCGACACCACCGCGCGCAGGTTCAGCGCCAGGTTCATCAGCACGTTCTTGTGCGCGGTCTCGGGGAAGAAGTTGAGGATGCGCTCGATGGTCTGGTCGGCGTTGTTGGAGTGCAGGGTGGCTAGGCACAGGTGACCGGTTTCGGCGAAGGCGATGGCCGCTTCCATGGTGGTGGCGTCCAGGATTTCGCCGATCAGGATCACGTCCGGCGCTTCGCGCATCGCGTTCTTCAGCGCGTTGTGGAAGGCGTGGGTATCCAGGCCGACTTCGCGCTGGTTGACGATCGACTGCTTGTGCTTGTGTAGGTACTCGATGGGATCCTCGATGGTGAGGATATGCCCGGTGGTGGTGCTGTTGCGATGGTCGATCATCGACGCCAGCGAGGTGGACTTGCCCGAGCCGGTGGAGCCGACCAGCAACACCAGCCCGCGCGGGGTCATGATGATGTCCTTCAGCACTTGCGGCAGGTTCAGCTCTTCGATGGACGGGATCACGCTGCGGATCGCGCGGATCACCATACCCACTTCGCCGCGCTGCTTGAACACGTTGATGCGGAAGCGGCCGGCGTCCTGCAGGGCCAGGGCCATGTTCAGTTCCAATTCGCGCTCGAAGATCGGCACCTGGCCTTCGTCCATCAGCGAATAAGCGATCTTCTTCACCATGCCGGCGGGCAGGCCGGTATTGCCGAGCGGATACAGCTTGCCTTCGATCTTGATGTAGACCGGCGCCCCGGTGGTCAGGAACATGTCCGAGGCGTTCTTTTCCGTCATCAGCTTCAGGAAGTAGCCGATATCCATGTGCGATGTTCCCCAACATTGGCGTCGCACCGTTGCAAGTGCGACGCAGGCTTCCGACAATGGCCGCGCATTCCCCTAACGCCACGGCACTCCTATGCATCGTAGCTTCGCACAATTCCGCCGATCCCTGTGTGTGATGGTTGGCGTATTCATGCTGCTGGCCGGACTCGCTGCGCCGTTACAGGCCCAAGTGGCGGCCATGCCGGAACTGGCCGCCGCGCAGCAGGCGGTCAATCGCGCCGACCAGGCCGACGCGGATCAGTACGCTCCCGATCTGTTGAATTCCGCGCGCAGCGCATTGGCCCAGGCGCAATCGGCCGCCGCCACGCGCCGCGATCGCAAACTGGCCCCCGAGCTTGCCGCGCGCGCCACGGCCGATGCCGACCTGGCCCGTGCGCGCAGCAATGAGGCGGTGGCTAAAGCGCAGCTGCAGCAAAGGCGCCAGGAAATCAGCGAACTCCAGCGCACGCTGGGCGAGGAGCCCGCGCGATGAGCCCCCACACGATGAGCATCCATACGATAAGCATCAGGACACTCACCTGCGCGCTGTTGCTGGTTTCGCTGTCGGCGCTGGCGGCCGAACGCCCCGAAGTGATCGCCCTGAACCAGCGGCTGGTTGCCTTGCAATCCGACCCGCAGCTGGTCGAATTCGCAGCCTACGAAAAACTACAGGCGCAACAGGCCGTGGCCGTGCTGGCCAAGGCGCGCGGCAAGCAACGCGATGGCGCCTTGTATCTGGCCGACCGTCGTGTCGAGATCGCCGAGACCGCCGCGCGCGCCGAGGCGGCACGGCGCGAAGCCGACCGGCTGGACCGCACCCGTAGCGAGTTGCTGGTGGAAGCCAGTCGCCGCGATGCCGCGCGCGCGCGCCAGGAAAGCGAGCGCTTGCGCGTACAGGCGCAGATCCAGGCTGAAGAAGCCGAGCGCCTGCGGATGGCCGCCGAAGCCGAGACCCTGGCCCGCCAGGACGCCGAAGACATGCTGGGCTCGATCGCTGGCCAGCAGACCGCCAAGCTCAGCGCCGCACGCCAGAAGGAAGCGCAACTGGCCCGTCAGGAAGCCGAATTGATGTCCGGGGCCAAACTGCCGGCTTCCAAATTCGAGGACCGGGGCGAGGTGTTCACCTTGGCCAGTTCCGCTTTCAATGCCGGTCAAGCGAAGCTTTCCAGCAGTGGCTCGGCGAGCGTTTCCGCGCTGGCCGCCTACCTGCAGGCCAATCCCAAGGCCAAGGCCAGGATCGAAGGTTTCGGCGACAAGCAGACGCCTGGTCAGCGCCGTGCCGACGCGGTTCGCGACGCGCTGCTGGCGGCTGGCATCCCCAAGGCGAGGCTCCAGTCCGCAGGAAAGGGCGAGGGCAGCAAGAGTCGTGCTGTGGACGTGGTGATCGCGCAGTAGAAAATTGTTCAAAAACAATGATTTGCACCTGTTCTTCTGCGTTCCAGGGCTCCCGCGCGACGCGCCCGGCCGCCTGTCTTTTTCAATCCGATCAAGCACTTGGAAAGAGGGTTGCCGGGTTCGATTTCGAAGAGTAGGGTCGTATACCCAGGCGACCCCCGTCGCTTGGCTCACCGGAGAATCGAGCCGATGACGCTGACCCACAACCCAGAGGACCCCACGCCAGGCCGACAGGTCAGTGCGGGTGATTCCGGGAAATGCGCAGCCCGCCGCAACCCGATATTCCGCTCCCAAGCCAACGCCCCGTGCCTGCAGAGGTCGGGGCGTTCGTATTTCCGCTGAAGGAGGTTACGAAATGTTCGAAGGACAACCGCAAACCGAAATCGACGCACTTATGAAGGCCGACCCCGAGTTCAAGCAGCTTTACCAGCGACACCGCGAACTGAACAAGAAGGTGACCGACGCCGAGCTGGGCGTCCTGCCTATCGACGACACCACTCTGGGTCAGATGAAACGCGAGAAACTCGCTGCGAAAGAACGACTTATACGAATCTACGACGCCATACCCCACTGACGTCTCCCCCTGTTCCATTGTCGCGGGCGGCGACAGCCTCCTCGTCGGCTGTCGCCGTCCGCGCCACTCGAAACATGAAAGCCCGCGAAGCGATTCGCGGGCTTTTTTGTCGAATGAAAGAGCTTTCGAGCAAACCATCGCCGTCATCGTCATCCCAGCGAAAGCTGGGATCCATTTTGATCTTGCTCGTCATTCCCACGTAGACATGGACCCAGGAGCTCTTTTTCCCCGACGGGATCAAGAGCGTTTCGCGCGTTGCGCGAGTCACTTTCTTTGCTTGTGCAAAGAAAGTAACCAAAGAAAGCACACCCTAACGTCGCGCCCAACGATGGAGCCGTTGGGTCCGCAAGCGGGCCGGGAATTTTCGGACGGGGCATCCTGCCCCTTCCGAAAACGGCGCACATCCTTGTGCGCCGCCCCTTCGGGGTTTACCCAGCCCACTTGCCGCGTCTCACGGGGTATCGGAGCCAAAGCCTTAAGAGGCCGGCAATGCGATAATCCCCCTCCTCTCCAAGCCGCACACGAGCGCCTTTCCGCATGGCCATCCATTCTTCTGTCCTGGAACTCATCGGCGAGACGCCCATCGTCAAGGCCCAGCGCCTGGATACCGGCGTGTGCGAGCTGTACCTGAAGCTGGAAAGCGCCAACCCGGGTGGCTCCATCAAGGACCGCATCGGCATGTCCATGATCGAAGCGGCCGAACAGCGCGGTGACCTGAAGCCCGGCGCGACCCTGGTGGAAGGCACCGCTGGCAATACCGGCATCGGCCTGGCCCTGGTGGCGCAGCAGAAGGGCTACAAGCTAGTGCTGGTGGTACCGGACAAGATGAGCCGGGAGAAGATCTTCAATCTCAAGGCCATGGGCGCGGAGGTCATCCTGACCCGTTCGGACGTGGCCAAGGGCCATCCCGAGTACTACCAGGACCTGGCCGCGCGCATCGCCAGCGAAACTCCGGGCGCCTACTTCATCAACCAGTTCGGCAATCCCGACAATCCGGCCGCGCACGAGTTCGGCACGGGTCCGGAGATCCTGCGGCAAATGGATGGACAGTTGGATGCGATCGTGTTCGGTTGCGGCAGCTCCGGCACCATGACCGGCCTGTCGCGCGCCTTCGCCGAGCATGCCCAGAATGTGGAACTGATACTGGCCGACCCGGTCGGCTCCATCCTCACTCAGTACATCAACGAAGGCACGCTCAGCGAGAAGTCGGGCAGCTGGATGGTGGAAGGCATCGGCGAGGATTTCCTGCCGCAGATCTCGGACTTCACCCGGGTAAAGAAGGCTTATTCCATCAGCGATAAGGAAAGCTTCCTGACCGCACGCGAATTGCTGGCCAAGGAGGGCGTCCTGGGCGGCTCCTCTACCGGCACCCTGCTGGCGGCGGCATTGAAATATTGCAAGGAGCAGACCACGCCGAAGAAGGTGTTGGTGTTCGTCTGCGATACCGGCAACAAATACCTGTCGAAGATGTACAACGACTACTGGATGCTGGACAACGGCTTCATCGAGCGCGCGCAGCATGGCGATCTACGCGACCTGATCCTTCGTCCCTACAGCCAGAAGGACACCGTGGTGGTCAGCCCGACCGACCTGCTGACCACCGCCTACCAGCGCATGAAGTTGTATGACGTCTCGCAATTGCCGGTGATGGGAGGCGAAAAATTGGTCGGCATCGTCGACGAAAGCGACGTGTTGCTGCACGTCTATGGCGATGAAGCCCGTTTTCGCGATCCGGTCTCCACCGCCATGGTCAGCAAGCTGGATCGGCTGGACATGAAATCGCCTATCGAGGCCCTTTTGCCGGTCTTCGACCGCGGGCAGGTCGCCATCGTCACCGACGGGGACGCGTTCTTGGGCCTGATTACCCGCATCGACCTGCTGAACTTCCTGCGGCGTAGGGTCCAGTAAGTCGCAAGCCGAATTGAGACGGCCGTGTCACCTTTTCGCCATATGGACGATTGGTTAAGGCCCAGCTGCTAAAATCACCGGCTGTCCAAAAGGATTAGGCCATGTCGGCATCCCCCACTCATCCCGCCGCTGGCGGAACCCTTGCCTTGGGCACGTTGGCCATCCATGGCGGGCAGTCCCCCGATCCGAGCACCGGCGCGGTCATGCCGCCCATCTACGCCACCTCCACCTATGCCCAGAGCAGCCCCGGTGTGCACCAGGGCTTCGAGTACTCGCGCACCCATAATCCCACCCGCTTCGCCTACGAGCGCTGCTTGGCCGCATTGGAAGGCGGCAGCCGCGGCTTCGCCTTCGCTTCGGGCATGGCGGCCACGTCGACCGTCCTGGAGTTGCTCGACAGCGGCGACCACGTCATCGCCATGGACGACATCTACGGCGGCACCTACCGCCTGTTCGAGCGGGTGCGCAAACGCAGCGCCGGCCTGGACTTCAGCTTCGTCGACCTGACCGACCTATCCGCGTTCGAGGCCGCCATCCGCCCCGAAACGAAAATGGTCTGGGTAGAAACCCCGACCAATCCGATGCTGAAGATCGTCGACATCGAAGCGGTCTGCGCGATCGCCCGCAAGCACGGCCTGCGCGTGGTGGTGGACAACACCTTCGCCTCGCCCATTCTGCAGCGACCGCTGCAACTCGGCGCCGACATCGTCATGCACTCGGCCACCAAGTACCTCAACGGCCATTCGGACATGGTCGGCGGCATGGTGGTGGTGGGTAATGACGCCGAGCTGGCCGAGCAGATGGCGTTCCTGCAGAACTCGATCGGCGCGGTGCAGGGGCCGTTCGACAGTTTCCTTGCTCTGCGCGGATTGAAGACGTTGCATTTGCGGATGAAGGCGCATTGCGCGAATGCGCAGGCCTTGGCCGAATGGATGGAAACCCATCCAGCGATCGAGAAAGTGATTTATCCGGGACTCGCTTCCCACGCGCACCGTGCACTCGCAAAGCGTCAGATGGACGGATTCGGTGGCATCATCTCTATGGTGCTGAAAGGCGGCTTCGAATCAGCCAGGCGCTTTTGCGAAAACACGCAACTGTTTACGCTCGCCGAATCATTAGGCGGTGTCGAAAGTCTGATTAACCACCCCGCGGTGATGACCCATGCGTCCATTCCCCTGGAGCGAAGGCAGCAATTGGGCATCGTCGATGGCCTGGTGAGGTTGAGCGTAGGCATTGAGAGCGAAGGTGATTTGAAAAACGATCTGAATTCGGCGCTTGAGAGTGCTCAAGACACTACAGGCCAGTAGTCGCGCCATGCCAGCTCTTCGATTGGATCGGACATTGCTCGACATTGCTACATGGGTGCGCGGGCGCGGGTGGCTGACGCCCGTGTACAGATTGGTTCCAAAGGTTTGGCGTGCCGCCGCCTTGAACAAGGCGTTGTCGGTGGCAAGGGGGTCGCTTCGTTTCGAAAGAACCCCGGCTTGGAGCCACCATGCCGAAGCCAATGGGCCAGTCGAGCAATCGTCGGCAGTTGAAGGCTCGCAAGGTCCTGGGGTGAATCTCTTCGGTTTTCTGCGAGGCGAGTTCGGACTCGCCGAGGGTGCACGCCTGTACTCGCGCGCGCTTATCCAAGGCGGCTTCAAGATCGCCCTGAACGATATCAACCTTGAAGTCGCCCACGGATGGAACGACCGCAGCATGGATCCCTGGATAACCGACCAGGCTCCCTACTCGAACACGATCATCTTTGTGAACCCGGATTTCCTTGCGCCTGTGCTGGAAAAGATCGGCTCGGAGCGTCTCGCAGGTCACCGGATTATCGCCTGTTGGTTCTGGGAACTTGAAACCATCCCCCAAGCTTGGCTTCCTGTGTTCGACATGGTCGACGAGATCATCGTGGCCTCTACCTTCGTCGAGACGGCGTTCCGCAAAGTGACGGACAAACCGATACTTCGTGTGCCGCTGCCGCTCTGGTCCGTTCCCGATAGCGGTCTCCAGCGTCGGGATTTCGGTCTGGAGGCAGGAAAGTTCATCTTCCTGTGCACGTTCGACTTCCATTCCTCGATCGAGCGGAAGAATCCTTTCGGTGCCATCGCTGCCTTCAAGCTGGCGTTTCCGGGCGGGCGCGACGACGTTCGCCTGCTCATCAAGTCCAGCGGCGGCGAGCAAGCGCCGGAACAGCTGGGGCGCCTGCTGGACGCCGTCGCGGACGACCCTCGCATTTTGGTTCGCGACGACCTCATCGCCAGGGCTCACGTGCAGGCATTGCAGCGGTGCTGCGATGCCTATGTCTCGCTTCATCGCGCAGAGGGTTTCGGCCTGGGAATCGCCGAATGCATGGCCTTGGGCAAGCCCGTGATCGCGACCGGCTGGTCGGGAAACATGGACTTCATGGACGTGGAAAACAGCGTTCCCGTCGACTATGCGTTGTCGCCGATTGCGCCGGGAGATTACCCGCATTCCGAAGGCGGTCGTTGGGCGGACCCCGACGAGAATTCGGCGGCGGCGGCTATGGTCAAGCTGGTTGACGAACCGTATTTCGCAAGCAAGCTCAGCGTCAAGGCCTTGGTGGTGAAAGAAAAACTGTCTCCGGCCGTCGTGTGCGGAACGATAGGCGCTTGGCTGGATCGCCCTCGTCCGCATCCAGAAAGAAGAATGTCTTGAAATCGATGAGTGCCACACAGGCGGCAAACGCATGAAAGAACTATTCCACGCTGTATTCAACTACCGCTTGTTCATCCTATCGTCCATAAAGAATGACCTGCGTGTGCGCTTCATTCAAAGCAAGCTTGGCACTTTATGGATCGTCATCCATCCATTGATGCAGGTGCTGATCTTCGCGCTGATACTTTCCGAAGTGCTTTCGGCCAAGTTGCCCGGGACCGACAACAAGTACGCGTACGCCCTCTACTTGATGGCCGGCACTCTGTGCTGGACGCTGTTTTCCGAAACCGTCTCCAAATGCCTGACGCTTTTCATCGACAACGGGAACCTGATGAAGAAAATGGCGTTCCCAAGGATATGCCTTCCGTTGATCGCGGCCGGCACCATGCTGGTCAACAACGTGTTATTGCTGGCCGCGGTGTTCACAGTGTTTGCGGTTCTTGGTCATTTTCCCGGCCCCCAGGCCTTGTGGCTTCCTGTTCTCTTGGTAGTGACGATGATGCTGGCGATGGGCATCGGTCTCCTGCTTGGAACGATGAATGTCTTCATGCGGGACATCGGACAGATCGTACCTGTAATCCTCCAGGCATTATTCTGGCTAACTCCCATCGTCTATAGGCTCGACATACTTCCCAAGAGCCTGCAGCACTGGTTCAAGTACAATCCTTTGTACCCGCTGGTTTCCAGCTACCAGAATATTTTGGTGTTCGACACTCAACCCATGTGGGGGGGGCTGACGATGCTCGCGGGCGCATCCGTACTCATTCTTTTTTCCGCGCTTGTCGTGTTCCGACGGGCGAGTCCCGAAATGGTAGATGCCCTGTGAGCGGCACTTTGTTTGTCCAAGGCGTGGGGAAATCCTACCGGCGCTGGGAAAGCGAATGGCTGCGGGTGGCGTCGTGGCTCGGAATGCCGGTAAAGCCCTCCGAGGAGAACTGGGTATTGAGGAACATCAACTTCGCTATCCAGCCAGGCGAAGCCGTCGGGGTGATCGGCCAGAACGGAGCCGGCAAAAGCACGCTTCTGAAGATCATCACGGGTACGGTCAGGCCAAATGAAGGCCATGTCGTGCGGACCGGGCGGATCGCCGCCATCCTCGAACTGGGCATGGGCTTCAATCCGGACCTGACGGGTCGCCAGAATGCGTTCCATTCGGCGGGACTGATGGGTTATTCGCAGCAGGAAATCGAAGCAGCCATGCCGGAGATCGAGGCGTTTTCGGAGATCGGGGAATATTTCGACCTGCCGGTGAGGACCTACTCCAGCGGCATGCAAGTGCGGGTTGCGTTCGCGGTGGCGACGGCGTTCACGCCGGATCTACTCATCGTCGACGAAGCGCTATCGGTGGGCGACAGCTACTTCCAGCACAAGAGCTTCGAACGGATGCGCCGTTTTCGTGAGCAGGGCACGTCCATCATGCTGGTGTCCCACAGTCTGGCGGACGTCAAGTCGTTGTGCGATCGGGTGATCCTCATCGAACGCGGCGAGGTGCTCAAGGATGGCCCGCCGGATGCGGTGGTCGACTACTACAACGCATTGGTGGCGGAGAAAGAGAACGCGCAGCACACCATCGAGCAATCACGCTCCAGAGAGGGCTGGGTTACCACGCGAAGCGGGACGTTCGAGGTCACGGTGGCCAGCCTTGGCTTCCACGATCCCAAGGACGGCAAGAAGCTGGGCATCCTGCAGGTCGGCAACGAAGTGGACCTTGTGCTCGAGGCCGAGGTGCGCGGCGAAGTGCCACGCCTTGTACTGGGATACATGATCCGCGACAAGCAGGGGCATGTGGTGTGGGGAACCAACACATGGCATACCAACCAGGTGGTGAATGGGCTGACCGCCGGGGATCGTGTGATCTACACCCTGAAATTCAAATGCACCCTGGGGCCGGGTTCCTATTCCATATCGCCGGCTCTGGTCAGTTCCGATACTCATCTGGACAATAACTACGAGTGGACGGACAACATGTTGGTCTTCGATGTCGTTAATTTCGACCATCCCGTGTTCATCGGCACAAATTGGCTCGACGCCGAGTTCAGCGTGTCCAGAACCCGGGCTGCGGGAGAACTCGAATGAGCACCTTCATCTCATACGCACAGAATTTCGAGGATGTACTGCTCTGGCGCGCGTTGAAACACATCGAGTCAGGTTTCTACATCGACATAGGAGCCAACAGTCCGATCATCGATTCGGTGAGTCTTGCCTTCTACGAGAACGGGTGGACCGGAATCAACGTAGAGCCGTCCCTGAAATTTGTCCAGGAATTGCATGACAACCGCGAGAAGGACGTCAATCTCCATGCGGCAATTTCCGATGACCGGGGAGTGCTGAAGTTCTACGATATTGCGGAAACCGGCCTCAGCACCCTGCTGAAGGAAGTTGCCGACAAGCACGCGCAAGCCGGCTTCCAGGTTAGCGAGACGATGGTTCCCGTCATTACCCTGGACGACCTGCTACAGGATGTTTCGACGCCCGAAGTGCATTGGATGAAGATCGACGTGGAGGGCGCCGAGCAGCAGGTGCTGCGGGGTTGGAAGACCTCGACTGTCCATCCTTGGGTCGTGGTCGTCGAAAGCGTGTTGCCATCGACCCACGTCGAATCGCACGCGGGCTGGGAATCGATTTTGCTAGACAAGGGGTATCGCTTTGCGTTCTTCGATGGGTTAAACCGGTACTTCGTCTCCGAAAGCCATCTCGACCTGCTGGATGCATTTCAGGTTGGTCCGAATGTCTTCGACCGCTTTTGCCTCAGCGGGACGGCGACTTCCACGTTCTGCGCGATCGTGAATCACAAGGCATTGGTGGCTGCGGAAAACCTTTCGACGATGGCTGCCGAGCTCTCGGAGAGCCGGGACGAGCTTACGCAGAGCATCGAGCAGCGTGAGCTTGCAGAAAGAAAGTTCTACGAGCGCGAGGCGGAACAGCAGAAGATCATCGCGTCCACTTGGACGCAGTTGGAGGAAAGCCAGCGAGCCAACACGTCGCTGCATGCGGGGTTCGAGCTTGCGGAAAACGAAAGCAAGCAGCTTCGCAATAGGATGATAGAGACGCTTTCCGAATACCGTAGTCTCATCCAGGACAGGAACCAAGCGCAGGAATCCCTCAGCCGGCATGTGCATCAACTCTCCATGTCAAAGGCGGAAGCCGAGGCATTGAAGGCTGAGCAGGGCACGCTTATGGCTAACCTACGGGCGTCGTCGCTCCGGATCGGCAGCCTGGAATCCGCGCTCGCCGCCGTCGAGGGGCAAGTGAAGGAAACACTGAATAGCACCTCGTGGAAAGTGACGGCGCCTTTGAGATTCCTATCTGCGATCGCGCGCGGAAGCAAGAGCGAATCGTCGTCCTATTTCAGAGAGACGCTGCGTAACTTGGCTCAGGTGCCGGCATTGCGGCGCATTGCGGAGCGGCTGCTTCCCGAGCACGGTCGGGCCAGGCGCTTCCTGGTAGCCAGGGTGCGGACCGACACGAGCCACGAGGTGTCGTCCGCGACCCGTGCGCAACTCGAAACGTACGACGGGGCGAGCGCCGAAAGGAGTCGCTTGTTCAACAGGATGGCGAGCCGGATCCGCGACGAGCGGCGCCACATGGAGCGGCTAAAATGAAGATCGCATTGGACATGCAGTCCAGACAGACAGCGGGAAGCCGCGAGCGCGGCATAGGCCGCTATTCGCTGTCGCTGGCAATGGCAATGCTGCGAAACGGAAGCAGTCACGACTTCTCGATACTCCTGAATGGCGTATTCGATCGCACGATCGACAAGGTTAGAGCCGATTTCAATCTGGACCGTGACGATCCGAGGATCAAAATCTACCAGACCCTCCCCAACTCCACTGATTGGTACCCCCAAGACGCTTGGCGCCACAAGGCTTCCGAGTACCTTCGTGAGTCCTTCATCGCATCGCAGCAGTTCGATTTCGTGCATTGCACGAGCCTGTTCGAAAGCCCGATGGACGACTCCTCCACGTCGTGGGGACAAGTCGGAAACACCGCGTCTCACGCAGTGACGCTCTACGACCTCATTCCCTATGTGTTCTCGGACATCTATCTGGCCGAGCCGCCCATGCGGATATCCTATTTGCGAAAGATCCAGGAACTTAGAAAGGCAGATCTCCTGCTGGCGATATCCGAATATTCCCGCCGTGAGGCCGTTGAGCGGCTGGGCGTGGATCCGGGACGCATTTTCAACATCGCTGGCGCTGCGGACGA
This sequence comes from Pseudoxanthomonas sacheonensis, assembly GCF_031455975.1. Classification (GTDB taxonomy): domain Bacteria; phylum Pseudomonadota; class Gammaproteobacteria; order Xanthomonadales; family Xanthomonadaceae; genus Pseudoxanthomonas_A; species Pseudoxanthomonas_A sacheonensis_A. The sequence continues at coordinate 329,315 of NZ_JAVDTT010000004.1, forward strand.
TCGATTCCATCCCGTCGTAGTGCCGTCCCAAGTCAGTGAAGGGTTGTTGGCACGTCATGAGCTCAAGAAGTTCATCATGTACACCGGCGGCATAGACCATCGTAAGAATATCGAGCGACTCATCAGAGCCTACGCCCGCTTGCCTGAGCGACTTGTGCAGGAGTTCCAGCTGCTGATCGTGTGCACGGTGCAGCCGTATCAGCGCGAAGCCTTGCTGCGGCTGGCAGCCGCGGAAGGGTTGGCGTCGGATCGCCTGGTTATGACCGGATATGTCAGTGATGACGACTTGGTCAATTTCTACAACCTGTGCGACTTGTTCGTTTTCCCATCGTGGTGCGAGGGATTCGGACTGCCTGCACTGGAAGCGATGCAATGCGGCGCACCTGTGATCGCGGCTGGCACTTCCAGTCTTCCCGAAGTGGTCGGTTTCCAGGACGCGCTATTCGATCCCCACTCTATCGAAGACATCGCTGCGAAGATGGAGTTCGCTTTGGAGGATCGGGGCTTTCGCGAGCGGCTCCGTGAACACGGGCTATCGCAGGCGAGGAAGTTTACCTGGGACAAATCCGCAGCGATCGCCTTGGCCGCGATGGAGCAGTCGCACGAACGGGATTCCGCTTCCTCGAAGGTCCAGGTTCCAGTGGCGAGCCTTCGACCGAAGCTGGCTTTCGTTTCTCCGCTTCCCCCCAGCAAGTCAGGCATTGCCGGCTATTCGGCCCAGCTGCTTCCGTTCCTGGACAAGCATTATCGGATAACGCTCATTTGCAAATCGGGCCAGGTTTCCGACGATTACCTCGAAGCGAACTTCCCGGTCAGGACGCCGGAGTGGCTTCGCGACAACGCCAGACAATTCGACCGCGTGCTTTATCAATTCGGCAACTCTGACCACCACGATTACATGTTCCGGCTGCTTGAGTCTGTCCCGGGCACGGTGGTTCTTCATGATTTCTGGATGAGCAACGTGTTGGAGTACATCCAGCTCTACCAGAACGAGCCCACCATCTGGGATGAACATCTCCATTTCTCGCATGGCTGGCCTGCCCTCAGCCGTAGAAGAGGGGGAGGGCACGATATTCCAGTGGTGAACGAATACCCATGCAATCTTCGCATCATCGCGTCGTCAGTCGGCGTTATCGTCCACTCCAGCTACAGCGCCAGTTTGATGGCAAGCTGGTATGGCGAAGGGCTGCTCAAGGATGTCTGCCTTATTAACAGCCTGAAAGCCATGGTTCCCGAGGCTGACAAACCGGCAGTAAAGCTGAAACTGGGCCTTTCGCCTTCGGCTCCTCTCATCTGCTCGTTCGGTTTCATCCATTCCACCAAGCACAGCCTGAGGTTGGCCGAGGCTTTCGTTCGATCCTCGCTCTATGCATCCGGCGACGCGCGGTTGGTATTGGTTGGCCAGAACGCCGATGGCGATTACGGCGCGGAGATCGCGCGGATCGTGTCCCAGAGCGGCGGGAGGGTCAGCTTTACCGGTTTCGTGTCTGATTCCGATTACGCTCTCTACTTGGCAGCGGCCGATGCAGCGGTGCAGCTCAGGGGTGTAAGCCGAGGCGAGACCTCCGCCGCCGCTCTCGATTGCTTGGCCAACCGGGTAGCTCTGGTGATCAACGACAACGGTGCCTTCTCCCAGATCCCCGACGATGCGGTAGTCAAGATCCCCGCCGAGTTCGACGATGAGATGCTGGTCCAGGCGTTCGACGGGCTTCTTGTGGACGAGGACCGTCTGACGCGGTTGAGGGCGGCTGGCGAAGCGTATCTAAGACGGGAGTGCGACCCTTCGACGGTTGCGTGCCGGTATCGGGATGCGATCGAGCACTTCGATCGTTCCACTCCCATCGCCCTTCGCGATGCAGTGGCCGACCAGTTAGGCGGAATCGATAGTCCGGTGACGCCGGTTGCCTACGATGTGGAAGGTGCGGCTTCGGCAACGATCGCTAATTTTCCGCGCTATGCGACACGACGCCACCTTTATGTCGATGAATCCTTGTTGCCGGGACTGGACGCCGAAGGAAAGGTTTTGCTGCGCCAATGGTTGGTCTCCAAAGCCCAGCCTCTGCGCACCGAACTCTTCCGCATCGAGCGAACGCAATACGTCAATGCGATTGATACCACCAGTCGTTTCTTGGGCGGCGACGCACTACGCCTCGATGATCTCGAATTTGACTTGGCATCAAGCGATGTATGCTTACTGGGGCCAGGAATCGAGTGGGGCGCGGGAGAGTCGGCCGAGGCGACCGGTTGGGACAGGCTGCTGCGGGACGCTAGGCTGAGCGGCGCCAAGCTCTGGCTATGCTGGCCGTCCCTAGCCGAGGATCTGGCGGCCCATGGCTTCCAGCGCGTCAGCTCGCGATTGGAGCGTATCTTGCCTTACGTGGACGGTGCGATTGTCGAGAGCGAAGGTGCGGCCCAGCTGATCAACGACCAGCTTGCGCTGTTCGGCAAGGCTTTCGGATCGCGCTTGCCATCGGTGCTGTATCCCGCGCCCGGCAGCGAGGCAACGCTCGCCAGCGCCATGCGGTTGATCGAGCGTGGAGCAAACGACGGCTGGCAAGTTCTGGGATTTCAACCTGCCGCCGTCCATGCATGGCCTGCCTCAGACAAGGCATTGCTGACTGAAAGCGGGGTGTTGTCGGATGGTTTCTACCTTAGCCAGGAGAAGGAAGGATTTCTGGTCTACGGGCCTTACGCCGTGCTCAAAGCGGGCGAATATACTTTGAGGATCCTTGGCTCCTTGGGAAGTGAGAAAACGCCTGGCGTGGCCCGATATGAAATAGTCGCCGACAAGGGCCGGACCGTCATCGGCGATGGCGTACTGGACGGCAGTTCATACTGCCTGGCCGAAAATACGTTCCAGCTCGACAAAGCGGTAAAAGGCCTGGAAATCAGGATCTGGACCGATTCCGCGGCTCGCATGGTGCTCCGCGGGTACTATCTGTCCCAACATTAGTGCATCACAACCGGATAAGGACACAAAACATGCTTAATCAAAAAAATAGCGCACTTGCGGCTTTTCTCGCAGTGTCCATGCTGGTTGTTTCGGGCTGCAAGCCTTCTACCCAGGCACCTGAGGAAGCCGCCGTTTCCGTTTCCGCCCCGTCCGCCCCGACGGCATCCGGTAAAACAGTACTGGAGCTTGCGGCGGCCGATCCGAAAGTAAGGACCCAGGTCGGCGTAAAGGAAGCCGGCGCATTGGTTTCCACCGGCAAAGCCGGTGTGCTCGCATTCGGTCCCTATCAGCCATTGCCGGCGGGAAGATATTTGGTATCGCTACAGGGCAGCGCTTCGAAACCGTTCTCCCTCGACGTGGTGTCCAATATCGGCAAGCAGGTCCACGGCCGCAAGCAATTCGCTGCTCAGGAAAGCGCTGATACGCTGGCTTCCCTTTCGTTCGATCTGGCCGCTCCGGTCCAGAACCTGGAGGTCAGGATTCTGATCCCCGAAGGATCGGACGCCAAGGTCGTGGGCTACAAGATCGTCACGCGATGAGTCGATCGAGCGTACCGCGGCAACTCAGGATCAACATTGAAAGGAAGTGAAGTGAAGAAAGCCATAGTCACCGGTATCACCGGCCAAGATGGAGCCTACCTTGCGCAGCTGCTGCTGGAAAAAGGCTATGCGGTGTACGGAACATATCGTCGAACTAGTTCGGTGAATTTTTGGCGCCTGGAAGAGTTGGGCGTCCAGGCGCACGCGAACTTGAACCTCGTGGAATACGACCTGACCGATCTAGGTACAAGCATTGCCCTTGTCCAGAGCGTGAAGCCGGATGAGATTTACAATCTTGCCGCTCAGAGCTTTGTAGGGGTTAGTTTTGAGCAGCCAACCACGACAGCGAAGATAACCGGTTTGGGCGCACTGAACCTGCTTGAAGCTATTCGTCTGGTCAACCGACGCATACGTTTTTATCAAGCATCCACGTCTGAAATGTTCGGCAAGGTACAGGCGATTCCGCAGACGGAAGAAACGGCCTTCTATCCGCGTAGCCCATACGGGGTAGCGAAGCTGTATGCACACTGGATGACGGTCAACTACCGCGAGAGCTATGACATCCATGCGTCGAGTGGAATCCTGTTCAATCATGAGAGCCCTCTTCGCGGACGCGAGTTCGTGACTCGCAAGATCACGGATACGGTAGCAAGAATCAAGCTTGACAAACAGGACGTGCTGGAGCTCGGAAATCTCGATGCCAAACGTGATTGGGGCTTCGCCAAAGAATACGTTGACGGAATGTGGCGGATGCTCCAAGCCGAAGAGGCGGACACATTCGTTCTTGCGACCAATCGCACGGTCACGGTTCGCGAGTTCGTAAGGATGGCTTTCAAGTGCGCGGGCATCGAATTAGAGTTTGTCGGCGCCGATCTAGACGAAACCGCTATCGACACCGCAAACGGGAAAACAGTTCTGCGCATTAACCCGAAATTTCACCGGCCGGCCGAGGTGGAACTTCTGATCGGCGATCCGAGCAAAGCGACCGCGAAACTGGGCTGGTCACCGAAAACCTCACTCGAGGAACTATGTTCAATGATGGTGGAAGCCGATCTTCGCCGTAATAAATCTGGTTTCTCCTTCTGACGATGGCCCAGAAAACCGTCCTAATCACCGGTGCCGAGGGTTTTACCGGAAAGTACGTGGCGGAGACGCTTGTCCGCACTGGCTACGGCGTCACAGCTTGGTCTCATGGGGTTAGCGGCCGGGCGGGGGTTTCGGTGATTGACCTTACTGATCGAAGCGCCGTGCGTCGAGAACTGCGCGATCTCGCCCCGGATTTCGTCATCCATCTTGCGGCTATTTCTTTCGTGGCTCATGGCGAAATCGAGGATATCTACCGCACCAACGTTATCGGCACGCGGAACCTACTAGAGGGTCTTAGTCTTCTGCACAAACGTCCGTCGCGCGTCCTGATCGCCAGCAGTGCCAACGTCTATGGCAATAGGGAGGGGGTGGTCGATGAGAGCTCGGTATTGTCGCCCCAGAACGACTATGCCGTCAGTAAGATGGCCATGGAATACATGTCAAAGCTATGGAGCGATTCGTTTCCGATCACCATCGCCCGCCCATTTAACTATTCAGGAGTTGGCCAGTCCGAAAAATTCCTGATCCCCAAGATCGTCTCCCATTTCAAGCGCGGAGAGCGGGTTATCGAACTGGGTAATATCGACGTTTCTAGGGATTTCAACGATGTTAGGAGTGTGGCCGAGATCTACTCTCAACTTATGCTTGGGCAAGATCGTTGGGAAGTATTCAACATCTGCACGGGACAGGAATACTCTCTACGACAGATAATTTCTGCGATGGAGCAGATCGCGGGCTACAAAATGGAAGTCAGAGTAAACCCGGATTTCGTAAGGACAAATGAGGTCAGGCGTTTGATCGGCGATCCTAATCTGCTCGCGCGAAAGCTTGGTGGATTGCCGGGTTTTTCGATGGACGGCATGCTCAAATGGATGTACGAAGCATAAGACGTCGCAAGCTGGCGGCATGCACAACAAGAACGGACTGCAGACCATGAAGGGATCGCTCCAATCCACATTCGATGCCGCCAAGCGCAACTGGATCCACATCGCAATGGTTTTGCTCGTGGTAATCGCGGCCGTTGCTATCAAATGGATTTATTTTGAAACCGCTGAAAGTGCATATAACGTCGAAGAGCTTCCATTGGCTTCCATGGCGCTGGTGGCCGGTAACAGCCATCTCTCGGACATAGCGGCAACGCGACTCTACGGCACCGCACCAATAACTACCGCTTTGTCGCTAAAGGCGTTCGGATTCTCTGTTTTCGCGATCAAGTTTCCGAACTTGGTTTTCTTTTTCGCCGCATTGGCGTTCGTCTACCTGACTGCGCGGAATCTCTTCGGCAAAGAGGCGCGCGGGTTTGCGCTGGTTCCAGTCGTTCTTTTCGCGTTGGGACCACCGGTCACACAGATTTGGGCGATGAAGAACAGGGGCGGATTCATTGAGAATATTTTCGCACTCGCTTTCTGTATCTGGGTTTGTTCCCGGCGGGGCGCTGCGGGTACGAGTCAGCTAGCAAATCTATGCCTGGCTATAGTGATAGGACTGGCTGCATGGTCTCAACCGATCGCGTTTGTATGGGGGTTAGCCGTCGTCGCTTACCTGCTAGCGGTGGACTTCAAGCAAGGCCCGACGCGTCCAATAAAGACGGTTCCCATTCTGCTGTTTGGATTGGCCGTCGGCATGATGCCGTTGATCTTGTTGAACTTCCTGTTCAATTTCAACACGTTCAAGGTCATCGACGCTGGTGAATTGATTGCGGGCGCTGATCTTGGTCATATGGGGAGATTCAAGGAAATCCTATCCGGTGGGATTCCCAGGCTACTGGGTCTAAAAGAGCAGTGGAGCAATGATTGGACGCTGTATCCGCCGATCGCGCGCACCATTTATATTCTGCTGGTCGTGCCGGCGGCCATTTCGGCGATCACTGCGGTGCTCGCATTCATTAGGAGCCGTCAAGTAACGATCGGGCTACTCTTGGTCGCAACAGCCGTCGCAGTCATCGGCGCGAATGTCTTCTCCACGTGGGGAAACTTTCAGCTGGAACCCCGCAGGCTGCTGTTGCTGTACGTACCCTATTTCCTACTCACGGCGCAGGCGCTTTCAAAATCCCGGGCGCTCACGGTCTTGTTCATGGCTTTGTGGCTGACGTTCAATACGTGGGCTAATTACTCCTATGTAGAAAAGAATAAGCATGGCTTCTCTCACCCGATGTATACGCCCTTGAATGACCTCGCTACTTTTCTTGAAAAACGCCATATCGATGGCGTGTACACGGATGTCTGGACCGGGGGGCGGGTCACGTTTGCCAGCCAAGGAAGGATCGCGTGGTTCAAGAGCGATTATATTCCCGGTGCCTATGGATTTGTGTCGGACGAGCAATTCGAACCAACGGAAGCCTTCTTGTTCAATCTCAATCGTCCCGAGAGTCGAACTGAACGAGACAGGTTCCTTGAGGACATCAAGAAAGCGAAAGTGCAATGCGAGATCGATACGATTCAGCAGATCAGCGTCGTCCACGATTGCGGCGAAAACATTGATCTCGCAGAACTGCCATTTGGCCTGCCCGACCTGCAGGCGGGTGCGTCAGGGGATATTGTTCTCGACATATCCATAAACGATGAGCGTGTTTCAAGCGTTGTCGGCTTCAAGAAAGGTGGGCTAATAACATCCAAGGGCGAAGCGGGTTACCTCATGTACGGCCCGTATAGCGCCATTGGACCCGGCAAATATAAGGTTTTGTTGTTAGGTGACTCGTCAACGTCGTTTGTTGTTGACGCAGCCGCCATGAATGGGAAGCGCGTTTTGGGGTCGAGGCAATACATCAAAGCGCAATCCTCGATCAATGGAGAGCTCGCGGAACTTGAATTCGATGTCCCGCGTTCGATACGCGATTTTGAAATTCGCATCCTTGTCCCGCCCGGGGCGGACACAAGGGTGAAAGGCTACAAGATCGTCAGGCGTTGACCGATGGAGTGTCGGTTTCATTTTCAAGTTTGTACTCGATAGCCTGCAACCTGAAGCTGATACGTTCCAGGAGCTTGCGATTTACCGATAACATGTCGGCGAGTAAGCCTAGTACCAGGAACAAAAAGCCAAGAATGAGGCATAACGCGGAGAACACAACAGACTGGATGTGTCCGCCACCCTGGCCAACTAGCAAGAAGTAAAGGTATCTGATTCCAGCGATGGTACCCAGAAAGATAAATGCCGAACCAGTGATCGAGAATACGAAGAAAGGTCGGTATATCACCAGAACCCTGAAGATCGTGATCAGGGATCTCCGTACATAACTCGATATGCTCTTGACCAGTCGGGAGGGTCGAAGATCCGCGTTGGTGCGAATTGGAACTGAGGCGATGCGCAAATTGCTGACGCCCGCCTGGATGATAGTTTCTAATGTGTAGGTGTATGCGTTGAAGACGTTGAGCCGCATTGCGGTGTCACGCGAAAATGCACGAAATCCGCTCGGTGCATCTGCGACATCGGTCTTGCTTGCCATGCGCACCGCCCAGCTGCCTAGCCGTTGCAGTTTGCGTTTTATCCAGGAGAAATGCTCGGTTTCGTCGATGGGCCGTGCGCCGATTACCATGTCCGCCTCGCCGGCCATGATGGGTGAAGTAAGTAACGGAATATCGCCAGCCTCGTACTGGTTATCGGCGTCTGTGTTGACGATCACGTCCGCACCACGGCGCAGGCATGCGTCCAAACCGGTCATGAAGGCAGTTGCCAGCCCGCGGTTGACAGGATGCCTGACGACATGGTCCACGCCCAGTTTCGTCGCCAGTTCGGCGGTGTTGTCAGTCGAACCGTCGTCCACTACGAGCCATTCAACACGGTCAAAACCCGGCACTTCTCGAGGCAGTGCATTAATGGCAATTGCAAGAGTGCCTGATTCGTTCAGGCATGGGATCTGGATGATGAGCTTCATTCTGTATGTAATCCCATTAGTGCATGCGTGACGCTATCGAGGCGGTCAATGCCTGGCCATTGGCGACTTATTTGGCCCGGCCATAAACATCGTCGAAACGTACGATATCGTCTTCGCCGAGATAACTGCCCGATTGTACTTCGATGAGTTCGAGCGGCAGCTTGCCAGGATTCTCAAGGCGGTGGGTAACACCCAATGGTATGTAAGTACTCTGATTCTCTGCCAGGAGAATCGTTTCTTCTCCGCGCGTCACCAGAGCCGTACCACTGACCACGATCCAATGTTCGGCGCGGTGGTGATGCATCTGTAGGCTCAGGCTGGCACCGGGCTTGACCGTGATGCGCTTGACCTGGAAACGGCCGCCATTGTCGATCGAATCATAAGCCCCCCACGGACGGTAAACTTTCCGATGGGCGGCGGCTTCGCTGCGGCCGTCGCGCTTAATCCGCGCAACTACTTCCTTCACGTCCTGTACGCGATCCCGGTGCCCAACCATGATGGCATCGTCGGTTTCGACCACGACTATGTCTTGCAGACCCACCATGGCAATCAAACGGCTGCCATAGGCATAAGTGTCGCGACAATCGATTTCGATCACGTCACCATGATGGGCGTTGCCGGAAGCGTCCTTGTCGGAGACCTCCCACAGTGCGGCCCATGAACCGACGTCGCTCCAGCCCGCATCGAGCGGTACCATCACCGCGTCGGCGGTCTTCTCCATGACCGCGTAATCGATCGAATCGCTCGGAGATTCGGCAAACGCATCGGCATCAAGGCGAATGAAATCGGGGTCATGAGTGGCTTTGGACAAGGCCTGTTCGCATGCGCTCAGCATGTCTGGCTGAAGAGTCTTCAGTTCCTCCAGGTACCGTGAGGCCTTGAACAGGAACATTCCGCTGTTCCAAAAATACTCCCCGGAAGCCAGGTATTCTTGCGCCGTCGCCTGGTTTGGCTTTTCAACGAAGCGGTCAACAGCGCGTACACCAACGCCTACACCCGCGCCTGCCTTGATATAGCCGTAGCCGGTTTCCGGGGCGGTCGGAACAATTCCGAAGGTAACCAGTTTGCCGACATCGGCAGCGACCGCAGCTTCACGGACGGCAGCATGAAACGCACCGTCGTTACGCACTACATGGTCCGAGGGAAGGACCAGCAGCAGAGCGTCTTCGCCCGCTGAAAGGGCCTGCAGAGCCGCAATGGCAATGGCAGGGGCGGTATTGCGGCCGATAGGCTCGAGGATGAGGGCTGCCGGCGTCACGTCGCACCCGCGGAGCTGCTCCGCAGCCATGAATCGATGTTCCTGATTGGCCACCACGATCGGGGCTGCGCTTGCTACAGGCGCTACCCGTTTCCAGGTGGCCTGCAGCATAGTGTCGTCCCCTACAAGCGGGAGGAATTGCTTGGGGTACGCCTCGCGCGAGAGCGGCCACAGTCGGGTGCCGGAACCGCCGGACAGGATGACGGGAAGGATAGGCAGCATGGGGCAGTCCTATATCAGTGGGGGAAAGTCGCGCCGCCGATCAGGGCGGAAAGCTCTTCGGTGCGAACCTGCAGCAAGGCCGGGTTAGCCCGTGTTTCGATGTTTAGCCGGAGTAGCGGCTCTGTGTTGGAGCTGCGCAAATTGAATCGCCAGTCGCTGAAGTCGGCGCTGACGCCATCGGTATGGTCGAGGACCGGCGATTGCCCTGAGTAGTGTTCGATGATGCGGGCCACGGTGGCCTTGGCGTCGTCGACACGGAAGTTGATCTCACCGCTGCAGGGGAACGCGCGCATGCGATCAGCGACCAGCTTGCCCAGCGGCACGCCGGTACGCGAAACCAGATCGGCGATCAGCAGCCAAGGAATCATCCCCGAGTCGCAATAAGAGAAGTCGCGGAAATAGTGGTGTGCGCTCATTTCACCGCCATAGATGGCGTCTTCCGCGCGCATACGCTCTTTGATGAAAGCATGGCCTGTCTTGCTCATCACCGGGATACCTCCCGCTTGCTGCACCATCTCGACGGTGCTCCAGGTCAGGCGGGGGTCGTGGATGATCTTGCCGCCCGGCTCACGTGCCAGCAGCGCCGTGGCGAGCAGGCCCACCAGATAATAGCCTTCGATGAAGCTGCCATCGGCGTCGAAGAAGAAGCAACGGTCGAAGTCGCCGTCCCATGCAACGCCAAAATCTGCGCCGTGCTCGCGTACTGCGTCGCCGGTCGCTGCGCGATTTTCCGGCAGCAACGGATTAGGGATGCCGTTGGGAAAGCGGCCATCGGGTTCGTGCTGAATCCGAATGAATTCGAATGGAAGGTGCGGCGCAAGCTGGTCAATAATGAGACCCGCGCCGCCGTTGCCGGCATTAACCACGATTCTCAATGGCTTCAATGCAGTTTGATCGATGTACGACAGCAAGTGCTCGATGTAGGCCGTCTTATCGGTCGACTCATGACGGCCAGGGTCTGCGACTGCTGCCGGGCTTTCACTGCCTGCAACAAAATCACGGATTTCGAATAGACCGGTGTCGCCGCTGATCGGCCGTGCTCCTTCGCGCACCAGTTTCATGCCGTTGTAGTCCATCGGGTTATGGCTGGCAGTGACCATTACTCCGCCAGCTGCACCCCGATGCGCGGTCTGGAAGTAGACTTCCTCGGTGCCGCACAAGCCGATATCGATGATCTCGCGGCCGGCATGGCGAAAGCCGTCTTCCAACGCATTCTGCAGGTTGGGACTGCTCAGGCGTACATCGCGGCCCAGAACCACAGGTCCGGCATTCAGCAGGCGTGACATGCCCATGCCGATTCGACGGGCCAGTGCCGGATTCAGTTCGTCGGGCACACGGCCGCGAATGTCATAGGCTTTGAAGCTTGGCAAAGGCATTGCATTCCTTCTATGAACGACAACAGGTCGGACGGACTCAACCGAGCGCCGCATCCAGTTCTGGCAACAACTTGAACAAGTCTCCGACCAGTCCGATATCAGCGATCTCAAATATCGGCGCTTCGGCGTCTTTGTTGATCGCTACGATAGTGCCAGCGTCCTTTATGCCAGTCAGGTGCTGAATCGCGCCGCTAATACCGATGGCGACGTAGAGCTCGGGTGCGATGATCTTGCCGGTCTGCCCCACCTGCATTTCGTTCGGGCAGTAGCCGGCGTCGACGGCGGCACGCGAGGCGCCTACCGCCGCGCCCAGCTTGTCGGCGAAGGCGTAAATGATCTTGAAGTTCTCTTCCGAACCCACACCACGGCCGCCGGAGACCACGCGCTTGGCGCTCTGCAGGTCGGGACGGTCGGATTTGCCGGCGGCCAGACCGATGAAGCGGGTGTGGGCGGGCAGGGGGGCGTCGACTGAAGCGGCTTCGACGGTCGCGTTGCCGCCCTTGGCCGCTTCGGGCCAGGAGGCGGTGCGTACGGTCGCGACCACCGGATGCTCGGTGGGGGCTTCGACGGTGATGATGGCGTTGCCGGCGTAAATCGGGCGCTTGAAGGTGTGGCTGCTTTCCACCGACATCACGTCCGAAACCTGGGCTGTGCCCAGCAGGGCGGCCACGCATGGCATCAAATCCTT
>NZ_JAVDTT010000005.1:0-316728 GCF_031455975.1 Pseudoxanthomonas sacheonensis
ATCGGGCCGTCGGCGGCCGAGCACACCAGAATCGCACCGTCCATCTGCGCCGCACCGGTGATCATGTTCTTCACATAGTCGGCGTGGCCCGGGCAATCGACGTGGGCGTAGTGGCGATTGGCCGACTCGTATTCCACGTGCGCCGTCGAAATCGTGATGCCGCGCGCCTTCTCTTCCGGCGCCGCGTCAATCTGGTCGTAACCCTTGAACTCGCCACCGAAACGTTCCGCACCGATCTTCGTCAGCGCCGCCGTCAGCGTCGTCTTGCCGTGGTCAACGTGACCAATCGTGCCCACGTTCACGTGCGGCTTGGTGCGTTCGAATTTACCCTTTGCCATGGCTGCTTCTTCTCGAGTAGATCGTTGGATGGATGGTGTTTTGCTTGGAGCTTTGCAAGGTGGTGCTCACGAAAGGAATCGAACCTTCGACCTCCTCCTTACCAAGGAGGTGCTCTACCGACTGAGCTACGTGAGCATGCTTCTAAATGAACATGCCGCTTAAGTTTTTTGCCGATTCTCTAAAGCGCGCTGCGTTCGTTGGAGCGGGAGACGGGGATCGAACCCGCACCATCAGCTTGGAAGGCTGAGGTTCTACCATTGAACTACTCCCGCGCCGGGAAACTGCTGTGACACATGAAACTGGTGGAGGGAGGTGGATTCGAACCACCGAAGGCGTAAGCCAGCAGATTTACAGTCTGCCCCCGTTGGCCGCTTGGGTATCCCTCCGGATTGCGTAGATTCGATAAAGCCCAGCCGGCCAAATCAAACCGGAGTGAAACAGCCGGAGATTTTCGCCTGTAGTCCAGGCACTGTCAACCGGACATTCACTCCGATCTCCAGATAAATGATCCTGGGATGGCGCAAGAGCGCTTCAGGGTCACTCCCGTTCAGGCTGACTCGGACGGGATAGCGTGGGAGCGGCGTCCCGCCGCGAGCTCTTGCTCTTGGATTTGTACCGCAAGAGCTCGCGGCGGGACGCCGCTCCCACGCCACTCCGACGTTGATGCTTAGGGCTTGGCCGCAGCGGCAGGCGGATGAGATGGCAGCGTCTCGTCCGAATACAAGGCCACGTGCGGCACGCCGTCGGCGCCGATCCAGCCGCGATACATGCCTTCGGTGTTGAAAGGCGTGCCGATGGCGCCATCGGCGCCCAGTACGATGGCCCCGCCATCCCCGCCCAGCTTGGGAATGATCTGGTTGATGACGGTTTCGCCGGCCTGCTGCGGGGTTTCCTTCAGGTAAGCCATGCGCGCACAGATGTCGTGGGCGGCGGCGGCGCGGATGTAGAACTCGCCCCAACCGGTCCCGGAGACCGCACAGCCGGCATCGGCATAGGTGCCGGCGCCGATGATGGGCGAATCGCCGACCCGGCCGTAACGCTTGTTGGTCATGCCTCCGGTAGAGGTGCCGGCGGCCAGATGGCCCTGCCGGTCCAATGCCACCGCACCGACGGTGCCGAAGTGCTTGGCGGTCTCCAGATCGGTGTGGGCCTGCCCGGAGGCTTCTTCCTTCAGCGCTTTCTGCAGCTGCTGCCAGCGCTTCTCGGTACGGAAATAGGACGGGTCGACCAGCGTAACTCCTTGTTCCTTAGCGAATATTTCCGCCCCCTGCCCGACCATCATCACGTGCTCGGACTTTTCCATCACCGCGCGCGCCAGCAGGATCGGGTTCTTGACCGTGTGCACCCCGGCCACCGCGCCCGCCTTGCGGGTGGCGCCGTCCATCAGCGAGGAATCCAGCTCGTTCTTGCCATCGTGGGTGAAGACCGCGCCCTTGCCGGCGTTGAAATGGGGATCGTCCTCCAGCACGGTGATCGCCGCGGTCACCGCGTCCAGCGCGGGTTTGCCGACCGCCAGTTGTTCGTGGCCCTTGCGCAGCGCCAGCTCCAGCGCCGCCCGCACCGCGGCCTCGTCGGCCGGAGTCATGTCGCTGCGCACTACGCCGGCGCCGCCATGGATCAGTAGCACGCTGTCGTCGGGCTGCGCAGCCTGGACGGTAGGACCAAGCAGGACCAGCAAAGCAGCGCAAAGACGCAGTTTTTTCATCGGGATTTCCGGTTTTTCGTGGGCTGGGAAGGATTTCAGTCTAACTGGCGGACTACCAAACGGCCCTTCACCACATCGGCTTCGGATTGGAAGGCCGGGTTCTCGACGGTGAAGGCCGGCAGCACCAATCGGCTGCCGGAACCGATGCCGGTGATCATGAAGCCAGGAAAATCAAGGGCCTGCCCTGTCTGTACCCGCCCTTCCATGAATTCTCGGTAGGACTGAGGGCCATCCTTGGCAGTCAGCTCCATTAACGTCTGCGGCAGTACCAGCCAGACCTTGCCGCCTGTATCGGTGAAGACCTGGCCGGTCCCGTCGCCGTCGATGCATAGCGCCGTGTTTTCGTCCACCCCCAACCCCCTGATCTCGGAGGTGGCCTGCTCTTTGGACAGGCGGGCGACGAAGGTCAGCAGCCGCCCCAGGCGGTCGCGGGCGCCGAAATGGCTGTCGGTGATGACCCGATGCGCCGGCAGTGGGGGCAGTTGCAGGAAATCGTCGACCAGAGTGACCGCCGGGCCCATCGGATCCTTCAATGCGTCTTCTGAGGTCAGGCTGCCGCCGTCCATCGCGCCGTAGCTGAAAGCGCCCATGATGGCCAGCCCGGCGCTGGTGCCGCCCAGCGGCTTGCCGTCGCGGACATGCTGGTTGATGGCGTCGTTGAGCGGAGTGCCCTTCCAGTAGCGCACATAGTTGGACTGGTCGCCGCCGGCGATGAAGATGCCGTCGGCCTTGCGCACGATTTCCAGCACCGCCGGATCGCTGGCGGCGCGCCGGTCTTCGAACACCAACGTCTGCGCCGAAGTGATGCCACCGATATCCTTGAAGAATTCGTCTTGCGCTTCGATGGAGCCGGAGGCCCGCAGGATCACGATACGGCCATGGCCGGCCTTGCCTATCATCCAGCGGAACGCCTGGTAGGGCCATTCGCCGCCACCGACCAGCATCAAGCCCGGCTGCGTCTTTTCGGGGCGCGGCGCAGTCATGTCGCCTATTTCGTAGTAGCGGTAGCCGTCGCGCTGGGCGCTGTCGCCCGCCGTCTGCGCTGCGGCGGGGCCGACGCACATAGCCAACGCCGCCGCACAAAACCAAAGCCAGACCAGACCTGTGTTTCTGGATCGCCCGAAGGCGGTTTGCGGCTGGCTCATGTCGTCGACCTGGAAAGCGGATTGCCGATACTGACGAATGGGAGCGCCATTTCCCTACTCCCGCTCGTCGCCTACGGAGCGGCCGCCGATTGGGTTAAGGTCGGCACATGAACGAATCGCTCGACGCCTGGTTCGCCAGCGAGATCCTGGTGCACGAACAGGCGCTGAGCTACTTCCTGCGCCGTTGCTGGCCGCATCGCGACGAGCTCCACGACCTGCGCCAAGAGGTCTATGTCCGCGTCTACGAGGCCGCGGGCAAGGCGCTTCCAACCAACCCCAAGGCTTTCCTGTTCGCTACGGCGCGTCATCTGATGGCCGACCGGGTGCGTCGCAGCCGGGTGGTGTCGATCGAGGCAGTGGGTGATTTCGAGTCCTTGAACGTCTTGATAGAGGAGGTGACGCCCGAGCGCTGGTCGAGCGGGCGTCAGATCCTCAAGCGGCTGGCCGAAGCCTTCGACCGTCTTCCCGAGCGTTGCCGGGAAGTGGTCTGGCTGCGGCGGGTCGAAGAACTCCCGCAAAAGGAAGTTGCCATGCGCCTGGGTATCAGCGAGAAAACCGTGGAAAAGCACGTCGCCAAGGGCGTGCGCCTGCTCGCCGAGCATTTCTACGGCGGTGGCGCGCCCGTTGCGGACGCGCGGCAAGAACGCGCACAGGCCGAAAATGGAAGCGAACATGGCCAGCAGCAGACAGATTGAACAAATCGCGGCCGCCTGGCTCGCCCGGCGCGACGGCGACGGTTGGGACAAGCAGGCTCAGGCCGAGCTGGAGGCCTGGCTTGCCGAGGCCACCGCGCACCGGGTGGCTTTTCTGCGGCTCGAGGCGGCATGGGCGCACGGGGGACGGTTGAAGGCGCTGGGAGCCGGCGTCCCGGCCGGCGAGATACCCGCGCGCGGACAATGGGCACGCGCTTCGTTCGATATGCACGAACGCCGTGCCGCCAGCGACGAGGACGCGCCGCAGACGGACGCGACAAAGGGGCCGCCCGACCTGCGCGAGCTGGCGTTCGCCCCACGCAAGCCGCAGCGCAGTTCGCGCGTGGTCGGATATGCGGGCACCGCAATGGCGGTAGTCCTGGCGGTGGCGCTGGGCTGGGGCTGGCAACGCCATGCCTCGGTGGAACAGGCGTCCTATCTCACCGCGTTAGGCGATTTGCGCCACGTACCGCTGTCCGATGGCTCCAACGCCACCATGAGCAGCGACAGCAGGATGCAGGTGTCGCTCTCCAATGGCGAACGCCGCATCGATCTGCAGCAAGGGGAAGCGTTTTTCGAAGTAGCCAAGGATCCGGGCCGGCCGTTCGTGGTCAGCGCCGGCGGACGGCAAGTAGTGGCGGTGGGCACCCGCTTCGCGGTTCGCCGGGATGGCGCGGATCTGCGGGTGGTGGTGACCGAAGGCACGGTACGCCTGCAATCCGAAGGCGATGCCGGTCCGCGACGGATGCCGATCACCCTGCTTCACGCCGGCAACGTGGCGCTGGTCAGCAGTCGTGGCGTGTCGGTGCGCACGGGTTCGGTGGAAGAAGCCGAACGGGATCTGGACTGGCGCAGCGGTTACGTCACCTTCCGCGACACGCCATTGGAAGCCGCGGCGGCCGAATTCAACCGCTACAACGCGCGCAAGATCGTCATGGGCGATACGGAGGTGGCGGCCATGCGGGTGGGCGGCAACTTCCGCTGGTCCAATACCGAAGCGTTCGTGCGTCTGCTCGAGCAGGGGTTCCCGATCCGGGCCGAACGCCACCCGGACCGCATCGTTCTGCATAACAACTGACCCACCCCCCGCCGCGAATGTCGACGGGGGGATTTCTCGAGTTCGTTCGTCCATGTTAGTCGTGGGCGCAGTCCCGTGCGCCAATGGGGAAAAAGATGCTACGTCGTCCGTTCCGTGTGCTGCTGTTGAGTCTGGCCTGTTCTGTCTCCCTGACCGCCCTGGCCTCCCAGGCGCAAACCTCCGCATCGTCCCCCATCAACCTCCCGGCCGGCGACCTGGTTACCGCGCTGGATGCGCTGGCCCGCCAATCCGGGGCGCAATTCGTCTATCGCGCCGACCAACTCCAGGGCTTGCGTACTTCCGGTGTGCAGGGCGCCAGGTCGCCGCAGGAGGCCGTCGACCGCCTGCTGCGGGGCAGCCAATTCGTCGCCCAGCGCGACGCTTCCGGCGCAATGGTCATCGTCAAGCGCACCGCGCCGGCCAAACCACGGACGGTCCGCCAGGTCTCCATGGCCCAGCAGGCGCCGGCCGCGCCCGAAGAAGCGCCGCCGGCGGTGCAGGAACTCGAAACCATCCAGGTCACCGGTTCGCGCATTCCGCGCGCGCAGCTCGAAGGCCCTGCACCGATCACTCTGATCACCGCCGAACAGATCCAGGCGGCCGGCCTTACGTCCGTCCCGGATCTGTTGCGCTCGCTGAGCCAGAACAGCGGCAGCGTCTATGGCCAGCAGAACACCACCAACGCGCAATCCACACCGGGCGCCCAAGCGGTCGACCTGCGCGGCCTGGGACCCAACCATACCCTGGTGCTCATCAACGGTCGCCGCATCGCTGACTTTCCGCTGCCGCTGAACAGCCGCAGCAACTTCACCGACATCGGCAACATCCCGTTGGGGATGATCGACCGAGTCGAAGTGCTGACCGGCAGCGCCTCGGCCGTTTACGGCTCGGATGCCATGGCCGGCGTGATCAACTTCATCCTCAAGAAATCCACCGATGGCACCATCGTCGACTACCGCTACGGCGACACCGAGCGCGGCGGCGGCGAATCCCACCGCCTGTCGCTCACTACCGGCTTCGAACGGGACAACTTCAGCGGCATCGTCGGCCTGGAACTGCTGAACAAGCGCCCGCTGTGGGGTACCGACCGCAACGTCCAGGACTCCACCCTCGACGCACCCACCTCGCGTCGGCGCCTACCCCGACTCATCGCCCAACTCTACGACTGGGACGACGACGTCAATATCGCGCCGGCCGACGATTGCGCGGCGTTGGCGGGATTGAACGAAGGCACCACTGCGCTTGCGGAAGACAGGTTCGGCGAGCCCTATTGCGGCAGCGAACGGGCCATCGCCTACCGCACGATCCAGAACGAACGCAAAGGCGCCAATCTCTACGGTTCGTTCGAATACCGCTTTTCCGACGCGCTGTCTTGGTTCGCCGATGTCCAGCTTGGGCGCCAGACGGTCAAGCTGCTCACCGGCACCAACGGCAACGATGTGACCAGCGACCACATGGCCTGGGAATTCCACGACCCGAACTCCACCGACAACAACGACAAGATCTTCTACAACGCCGCCACCGGCCATTATGAAATCTGGTCGCGGCAGTTCTCACCCGAAGAAGTCGGCGGACTGGAAAACCGCATGAACGAGACCGTGCAGAAGACGCTGGCGGTGACCACCGGCTTCAGCGGCAAATTCGGCGAGGACTGGAACTGGGAAGCGGCCTACAACCACTCCCAGTACAAGGCAGACGTGAAGATGCCGCGCATCAAGGCCGATGTCGCCAACCGCTTTTTCCTGGGCGAGCGGCTAGGCTACGACGCCGATGGCTACGCGATCTACAGCCCGGATCCGGCGCGCCTGTTCACCCCGCTGACGCCCGCGGAGTTCGCCACCTTCGGCGTGATGTCCGTCTGGCACCCGGTAGCCAAGAACGACAATCTCAGCTTTACGTTCGATACCACCGCCCTGTTCTCCATGCCGGCCGGCGACGTCGGCTTCGCGGGCGCGATCGAATACGGCGACCAGTCCTACCGCATCAACCCCGATCCCCTCGCCCTGACCGCCGACGCCTACTACGGCCCGCGCTACGGCGATGGCCATGGCAGCCGCGACCACTGGAGCGCGGCGGGCGAGTTGCGCGTGCCCCTGCTGAGCTCCCTGCAGGCCAGCTTTGCCGGTCGCTATGATCGCTATAGCTATGGCAGCAAGGACCCGGGCAAGTTCACCTACAGCCTGGGCCTTGAGTGGCGTCCGCTGGACACGCTGTTGGTGCGCGGTTCCTATGGCACCGGCTTCCGCGCGCCGGACATGCACTACCTGTTCGCGGGCGAGGACTTCTACCGCACGGTCTCGACCGATTACTATCAGTGCCGCACCGACGAACCGGGCATGAGCGACGGCGATTGCTACGACGACGGAAGTTGGGACACCAACACGTTCGACGTCTACGCCGGCAACATGGAGCTGGACGTGGAAACCAGCAAATCGTTCACCGCGGGCTTGGTCTGGTCGCCGAGCGCCAATTTCGACCTGGCGGTGGATTACTACAAGATCAGCGTGTCGAACCAGGTACAGGCCCAGAGCAGGGAGCAGCTGCGCATCGACGAAGCCAATTGCCGGCTTGGCGTCACCAACGATGGCGATCCGGTCGACATAACTTCGCCGACCTGCGTCGACACGCTTGCCCGCGTCATCCGCGACGAAGACGGCACCATCACCAGCGTCCACTTCGCCCCCATCAACATCGCCAACGAAGAAACGTCGGGAATCGATGTGACCGCCAACTATCGCCTGCAAACCGCCGCTGCCGGCAAGTTCAATTTCAACGCCAACTACAACTGGGCCCACAAGCACACCCGTCAGCAGTACCCGGGCGATCCGACCGAGGACATGCTGGATGTCAGCTTCGCCGCCACCACGCTACCGCGGACCAAGGGCAATGTCGGCGTGAGCTGGGACCGGAATGCCTGGGGCGCCAGCCTGTTCGGCACCTACGTCGGCCGCGTCGCCAACTACGACAACGATGCGTGGACCCGAGCCAGCTGGCGTTTCAATGCCGGCGCCCGCTACGACATCAACGACCACCTGCGCGTTTCGCTGACCGTCAACAACCTGCTGGACAAAATGCCGCCAAGGGACGCGACCTGGGCGAACTACCCGTACTACGACACCTCGTGGTTCGACTCCATGGGACGTAGCTATTACATGCAGATCACTTGGAAGCTGGGTGGCGAAGGGCTGTAAGCGTCTCGCTGCCGATAAGGTGCAGAACGAAAAAACCCGCCATTCGGCGGGTTTTTTTAGGAGTGAGCTGAGAGGAGTGAGAAGTGAGGGATTTGCTACCTGCACTTCTTATACTCACTCCTCACTCCTCTCCACTCACTCCTCACTCCTCTCCACTCACTCCTCACGCCTCGCTCCTCTCCACTCACTTCTACAAGCAGGCGGCGGACCAACGCGCCGTCAGACGTTGAAACGGAAATGCAGCACGTCGCCTTCCTGCACGCGGTATTCCTTGCCTTCCAGACGCAGGCGGCCGGCTTCCTTGGCTCCCGTTTCGCCCTTGTACTTGATGAAGTCGTCGAAGGAGATGGTTTCGGCGCGGATGAAGCCCTTCTCGAAATCGGTGTGGATCACGGCGGCGGCCTGCGGTGCGGTGGAACCGGCCTTCACCGTCCAGGCCCGCACTTCCTTCACCCCGGCGGTGAAATAGGTCTGCAGGCCCAGCAGTTTGTAGGCCGCACGGATCACCCGGTTCAGACCGGGCTCGTCCAGGCCCATGTCGGTGAGGAAGGTGTCGCGGTCGGCGTCGTCCATCTGCGAGAGCTCTTCCTCGATCGCGGCGGACACCGGCACCACTTCGGCGCCTTCGGCCGCGGCGCGCGCGCGCACCGCATCCAGATGCGGGTTGTTGTCGAAACCGTCCTCCAGCACGTTGGCGATGTACAGCACGGGCTTGAGCGTGAGCAGGAACATGTCGCGCACCAGCGCGAGCTCTTCCTCATCCAGGCCGACCGTCCTGCCGGGCTTGCCGTCGTTGAGCGCGGCCTGCAGCTTGGCCAGCACCGGCTTGCGCGCGATGGCGTCCTTTTCGCCTTGCTTGGCCGAACGTTCGGCGCGGTTCAGCGCCTTTTCCACGCTGTCCAGATCGGCCAGGGCCAGCTCGGTGTCGATGGTGTCGATGTCGGAAAGCGGGTCGACCTTGTTGTTGACGTGGATGACGTCGTCGTTCTCGAAGCAGCGCACCACGTGGGTGATCGCGTCCACTTCGCGGATGTGGGCCAGAAACTTATTGCCCAGACCTTCGCCGCTGGCCGCGCCGGCGACCAGACCGGCGATGTCGACGAACTCGACCGCGGTCGGCAGCACTTTCTGCGGCTTCACGATCTCGGCCAGCTGGTTCAGGCGCAGGTCCGGCACCGGCACTACGCCCACATTCGGCTCGATGGTGCAGAACGGGAAGTTGGCCGCGGCGATGCCCGCCTTGGTCAGTGCGTTGAAGAGGGTCGATTTGCCGACGTTAGGCAGGCCGACGATGCCGCATTTGATGCCCATGGGTGGATCCGTGAATGGAGATTCGGGATTCGGGATTCGGAAAAGCGCCTGCTCTCCCAAATCCCGAATCCCCAATCCCTAATCCCTAATCCCTAATCCCGACTTGTATGCAATCGCGTCATCGCATCCATGAAATTGCCGGCAACCGCGAGCGGCAACACATCGATCGCATCGTCTATGGCGCGGCCGATCAGTATTTCATCGTCCTTGCCCGGCTTGCCCAACACCCAGCCCGTCACCTTGTCCTTGTGGCCAGGATGGCCGATACCGATGCGCATCCGGTGGAACTTGCCGTTTCCCAGCAGCTGCATGGTGTCGCGCAATCCGTTCTGGCCCCCATGGCCGCCGTCGAACTTGAGCCGCGCGATGCCTGGTGCGAGGTCCAGCTCGTCGTGCGCCAGCAACGCTTCCTCCGGCGCGATCTTCCAATAGCGCAACGCGGCGGTCACCGACTTGCCGCTGAGATTCATGTAGGTGGAAGGCTTCAACAGCCAGATCGGCTCGCCGCCGATATGGATCTTCGCGGTTTCGCCGAACAATTTGCTTTCCAGGCCGAAGCGCACGCCTTCCCTTTCGGCGAGCGTGTCGACAAAGCGGAACCCGGCGTTATGCCGGGTTCGCGCGTGTTCGGGACCGGGATTGCCCAGTCCGACGATGAGACGTAATCCTGCCATCGCGAAAATCGCCGGTACGCCCGCCGCAGCGGGCGTACCGTCAGGCGATCACTTCTTCGGCTCTTCCTTCTTGGTGACCTTGGCGGCAGGCACTTCGGCGACAGCGGCCGCATCGACCTCTTCCGCTTCTTCCTGGCCGTACTTGGCGATCACCACGGCCACGTCGTGTTCCTTGCCCAGCTTCAGCTCGGGGATTTCGACGCCGTTCGGCAGCTTCAGATCGGACAAGTGGATCACGGTGCCGACTTCCAACGCGGAAAGGTCGATCTCGATGAACTCCGGCAGGTCCTTCGGCAGGCAGCTGATTTCCACTTCGTTCAATTCGTGGGTGACCACGACTTCGGCGGCCTTGCCGGCCGGCGACTTGTCTTCATTGAGGAAGTGCAACGGCACCGAGACGCGCAGCGCTTCGTTTTCGTTCACGCGCTGGAAATCCAGGTGCAGGATCTGCTGCTTGAACGGGTGGCGTTGCATGTCGCGCAGCAGGACCTTCTGCACGTCGCCGCTGAGGCTCAGGTCCAGGATCGACGCGTAGAACCAGTCGTTCTGGCTGGCGAGCCAGACGTCGTTGTGGTTCAGCTGGATGCTGACCGGCTTGAGTTCGCCACCGTAAACGATGGCCGGCACGGTACCGGCGCGACGCAGGCGGCGGCTCGCACCCTTACCCTCGTCTTCGCGGCGCTGCACCTTGATTTCATGTGTGATTGCCATTTTCTTTACTACCTTCGGTTGAATGAACCGCCTCGCGGCGGTTTTGGAAGCTCACCCGCGACCAGGTGAGCTGGTTTGGCCGACAGCCGGAATGGCTGCCTGCCGATTGCTTCAGTCCACGTAGAGCGAACTGACCGATTCGCCAAAGGCGATCCGGCGAATGGTTTCCGCCAGCAGCTCGGCCACGCTGAGCTGGCGGATCTTGCTGCAGCCGCGTGCGGCGGCGGACAGCGGAATGGTGTCGGTGACCACCAACTCGTCGAGTTCCGACGCGTTGACGTTGTCCACCGCCGGACCCGACAGCACCGGGTGGGTGCAGTAGGCCGCCACCTTCAACGCGCCTTGCGCCTTCAGCGCGGCGGCCGCTGCGCACAAGGTGCCGGCGGTGTCGACGATGTCGTCCACCAACACGCAGGTCTTGCCTTCGACGTCGCCGATGATGTTCATCACCGTGGACACGTTGGCGCGCGGACGGCGCTTGTCGATGATGGCCAGATCGGCGTCGTCCAGACGCTTGGCCACGGCCCGCGCGCGCACCACGCCGCCGACGTCCGGCGATACCACGATCAGGTTTTCCGTGCCGTAGGCGCGCCAGATATCGGCGAGCAGCAGCGGCGACGCGTAAACGTTATCGACCGGCATGTCGAAAAAGCCCTGGATCTGATCAGCGTGCAGATCCACGGTCAGCACCCGGTCCGCATTGACGGCGGTGAACATCTTCGCCGCCACCTTGGCCGTGATCGGCACCCGCGACGAACGCGGACGGCGATCCTGGCGCGCATAACCGAAGTAAGGCACCACTGCGGTGACGCTGGCGGCCGAGGCGCGCTTCAGCGCATCCACCAGCACCAGCAACTCGACCAGATTTTCCGCGCTGGGCGCGCAGGTCGGCTGGATCACGAACACCTCCTGCCGGCGCACGTTTTCCTCGATCTCCACCTGCACTTCGCCATCGGAGAAGCGCGACACCATCGCCTTGCCCTGGCGTATGCCGAGTTCGCGGCAGATGCTGGCGGCCAACGGCTGGTTGGCGTTGCCGGAAAAGACAAGCAGGTTGCGTTCGTCTTGCATGTCGTGGGTCCGGTGATGGGAATGGAAATAGGGAACAGAGAATGGTCAGGCTTCGGAGCTTGACTATTTCCGATCCCATTCTCCGTTCCCGGAAAATTGGCTGGGGCGGAAGGATTCGAACCTACGAATGCCGGGATCAAAACCCGGTGCCTTAACCACTTGGCGACGCCCCAATGTTCTAACGCTTCTTCGGCAGGGCCTCGTGCAACAGCGAGCGATCCACGCCAGCCGCGATCCAGGCGCGCAATCCTTCCGGCAAGCCAGCTAGCGCGGCTTCGGCGGAAGCGCGATCGGTGAACTCGACGAAACAACCGCTACCGGACCCGGTGAGGCGTGGCGTACCGATCTGCGAAAGTGTTGCGAACGCGGCCTCGATGGCGGGTTCGCGACGACGCAGGATTGGCTCGAACGCATTACCGAGCAAATTTCCCGAAACGAAGTCGGCTATTTTCGCGGGTGCAGCATTGCGCGTCAAATCAGGGGCTTGGAACAAGTCCTTGGTAGGGACGTGGATTCCGGGGTCGGCCAGCACATACCAGGCAGGAGGAAGCCGAATCGGGGTCAATTCCTCCCCCACTCCCTCGGCCCAGGCGTTCTCACCACGCACGAAGACGGGGACGTCCGCGCCGAGTTGCAAGCCCAGGGCAGCCAACCGGTCCAAACTCAGACCCAGACCCCATAACTGGTTCAGGCCCACCAGCACGGTAGCGGCATCCGAGGACCCGCCACCGAAACCTCCGCCGGCAGGAATGCGCTTTTCGACGGAGATGTCGGTACCTTGGCCGATTTTGGCTTCCGATTGCAGCAAACGAGCCGCCCTGACGACCAGGTCGTCGGCCTCGGCCACACCTTTGACCGACTCCCCGTGCCGGACGATTTGGCCATCGCCACGAACGCGCAGATACAAGGTGTCTCCCCAATCCAACAGCCGGAACACGGTCTGCAGCTGGTGGTAATCGTCCTGACGGCGCCCGGTGATCTGCAGGAACAGGTTCAATTTGGCGGGCGCCGGCCATTCGGACCAGCCGTCCTCAAGGGCAAACCGACTCATTGCGGTAGGAAATCCCAGCGATCCACGATCAGCCGAACCGTCGCCCGGTCGCGCCGGGCGTCTATCCTGCGCGGCAGCGGCGGTTGCTCGCCTGCCGCATCGAACCATTCCGTGTAATCGATGCGCCAACCGGC
Source organism: Pseudoxanthomonas sacheonensis (assembly GCF_031455975.1). Classification (GTDB taxonomy): domain Bacteria; phylum Pseudomonadota; class Gammaproteobacteria; order Xanthomonadales; family Xanthomonadaceae; genus Pseudoxanthomonas_A; species Pseudoxanthomonas_A sacheonensis_A. The sequence goes on from NZ_JAVDTT010000005.1 coordinate 13,103, forward strand.
CTGTTCGACCGTCTGCAGGCGGCCTGCGGTGGAAAAGGACTGGTTCTCGCCAGGCATGCCTTCGGCGGACAGGCCCTGGACCCAGCGGGCCAAGGCGTTGACCGGTATGTCCCAGCCGGTGGCTTCCAGCAATAAGGCCTCGGCGTCCTCGCCTTCACGCACGCCGCCCTCCAGACCTTCCAGCCGTCCGGCTTCGGAATGCGTATCGCCGATCAACCGCCAGCTCTGGCGGGTGACCGGGGCGCTCAGCGAAACCACATAGCGCGGTCCGTCCTGCTGCCAGTCGATCCTGCCGTTACCGCCTTTGCCGGCGTTGTTGATGGCCACGCGGCCTTCGAACGACCATTGCGGATGGCTATCGAGCCAGGTCGCGCGCCGGGCCTGGGTTTCTTTCGCTGCCTGTATCGCTTCCGGCTCGGATAACGGGGGTGGCAGGGAGGCCTGCGGCGCTCGCGTCGCGCATGCCGCCAGCAACAGCGAAACGCCGACCGCCATGAAGCGTGGAAGAGAGGTCATGCGCCGGTCTTCTCCAGCGCGCGCTGCAGCGAGCGGTTTTCGGCGTCCAGTTTGCGCGATTCCTCGAAGAACTTGCGCGCCTCCTCCCGCTTACCGGTGAACCACAGTACCTCGGCTATGTGCGCTGCGATTTCCGCGTCCTTCTGCAAGGTGAAAGCGCGGCGCAATTCGACCAGCGCCTCGGCGTTGCGGCCCAGGCGGTAGAGGACCCAGCCGTAGCTGTCGATGATCGCGGCTTCGTCGGGCTCGGCCGCACGGGCGCGGTCGATCAGCTCAAGCGCTTCCTGATAGCGCGTGGTGCGGTCGGCCAGGGTGTAGCCGAGCGCATTGAGCGCAGCGACGTTTTCCGGGTCGGTGACCAGGATCTTGCGCAGATCGGCTTCGGCGCGGTCGATGCGGTCGCGCCGCTCCCAGGCCAGGCCACGCGCATAGAGAAGCGCATTGTCGTCCGGGTAGGCGGCAAGCCCGCGCGCCAGCACGTCCAGTTCGCCCGCATCGTCATCGTCTTTTTGTTTTAATTCCGCTTCCAGCAGGTAGGCGCCGCGCCGCGCCTCGTCGTCGGCACCGGCATCGCCCTGCAGCGCGCGGGCATCGGCGAAGGCTTCTTCCTTGTGGCCCAGTTCGAACAAGACATTGGCGATGCGCAAACGGGCCTCGGTGCGCTGGGGGCCACCGGGAACTCCCCGGTACCAATCCAGCGCTTCCTGCGGGCGCTTGAGAAACTGAGCGATCTGTCCGATCAGCAGGCGACGCTCGGGATCCGGGTTGCTTCCCTCCTTGCGCAGTTCGTCGTACAGCACGGTCAGCGTCATGGTGTCTTCGGCCTTGGCCAGCAGCGAAGCGCGCAAACCGTAAGTCTGGTTGTCCTGCGGGCCGCGGGCCAAGGTGGCCGCCGCCTGCTTCGGATCGCTCATCGCGTCGTATTCGGCGGCGATGGCCAACCGCATTTCCGGCGTCAGTACGGCCGCGCTCGACAACCCGGCCAAGATCTTGCGCGCCTGCTCGGTGTCGCCGGCTTGGCGAAGCTGGCTGGCATGCAGCAAGGCGACCCGCGGCTCGCTCGGAAAGCGTTTCACCGCTTCGCCCACAATACGTTCGGCCAGCTTCGGCTGCTCCAGCGACTGCGCCAGTCCGCCGAAGGCCAGCCAGGCCTGCAAATTCGAGGGAATCGCGCCGGCGTCGACGAAGCCATCCAGCAGCCGCGCCGACAACGCCGGATCGCGGCCGCCGCTGCCCAGCACGGTCAGCGCGTAGCGCCAGCCCATGTCTTCCTTGTCGCGCAGCAGCGCGTCCAGTTCGCGCTGCGCGCTGGGGGCGTCGTTCTTGCGCAGCGCCAGTGCGGCCTCGGCCGCACGCATGGCCAGCGACTGCGGGGCACGCTGCCGCCAGAGCTTCAGCGCCTGGGTCGCACTGGCGTCGTCATTGGCCAGCAGGGCGATGCGGGTGGCGCGCTCGGCCAGGCCGGCGTCATCGTCCGCCTGGGCGGCCTGCAGATACCAGCGCGAGGCCTCGGGCAACTGGCCGGCCTGCAGAGCGAATTCGCCGGCCATGACCGGGGTCAGCGCATCCGGGGATTTAGGGGTCGCGGGAGCGGCCAGCAGGGGGCAAGCCATGGAGAGGAACAGCAGTACGCCAACGGTGATACGAATCATTGCGGGCATGTAGACCAGCCGGGCCGTAAAATGGCGGCCTTCGAATGGCCAGAAGCTTAGCGCAAGCACCTGAACGATGACGTTGTGGGTACTAGGACTCAACCACCAGACCGCGCCGGTCGGCTTGCGCGAGCGCGTCGCGTTCGATGCTGCCGCCCTGCCCGCTGCGCTGGCGTCCTTGCGCGCCTTGCCCGATGTGTCCGAGGCCGCGGTGCTGTCCACCTGTAACCGCACCGAGCTGTACGCCATCGCCGAGGACGGCCAGGCGCTCAGCGCCTGGCTGGCCACGCATGCCGAGGGCCTGGACGGTTACCTGTACCGGCATAGCGACGCGGACGCCGTCCGCCATCTGTTCCGGGTGGCCACCGGCTTGGATTCGATGGTCCTGGGCGAACCGCAGATCCTGGGCCAGGTGAAGGAAGCCTGGGTCGCCGCGCGCGAACATGGCGCGCTGGGCAATGGACTGGACCGGCTGTTCCAGCAGACTTTCGCCGTGGCCAAACGCGCGCGCACCGATACGCGCGTCGGCGCCAACCCGGTTTCGGTGGCCTCCACCGCGGTGAGACTGGCGCAGAATTCGTTCGCCCGCCTCGACGAATCCACCGTGCTGCTGATCGGCGCTGGCGAAACCATCGAACTGGCCGCGCGTCATCTGAGCGAAGGCAAGGTAAGACGCCTGCTTATCGCCAACCGCACCCTCTCGCACGCGCAGGAACTGGCCACACGCCACGGCGGCTACGCGCTGCCCCTCACCGAACTGGATCGGCATCTGGCGGAAGCCGATGTGGTGTTCTCCGCGACGGCGAGCCGCGAACCCGTGGTCACCCATGCCCAGGTCGCCGCCGCGTTGGCCCGACGCAAGCACAAGCCGATGCTGCTGTTCGACCTGGCGGTACCGCGCGATATCGAGCCCGGCGTGGCCGAGTTGGACGACGCCTATCTCTATACCGTCGACGACCTTGAGCGTGCGGTCGAGGACAACCGTCGCGGCCGTCGCGAAGCCGCCGATGCCGCCGAAGTGATCATCGAACTGCAGGTCGCGCGCTACGTCGAGAATCTGCACGCCAGCTCGCGCCAGGAACCGCTCAAGCGCCTGCGTGCGCACGGCGATGCCGCGCGCGAAGACGTGCTGGCCAAGGCGCGCCAGCAACTGGCCAATGGCCGCAACGCCGAAGAAGTGCTCGACTTCCTGGCGCATACCCTGACCAATCGCCTGCTCCATCCGCCGACCGCCGCCCTGCGCGAGGCGGCGCTGTCCGGCGATGCCGAACTGGCGCGCGCCGCGGACAAGCTGTTTCCCGCCCAGGCTCCTTACTCGCACCTCAAGAAAGAAGATGACGCCGACCCTGCGCCGTAAACTCGAAGCGCTGGCCGAACGCCGCGAAGAACTCGAACGACTGCTGTCCGACCCTGGCGTGGTCGCCGACAACGACCGTTTCCGCAAGTACTCGCGCGAGTTCTCGCAGCTGGAACCGGTGACGATCGCGCTGACCGAAGAAGCCAAGGCCAAACGCGACCTCGCCGCCGCCGAGGCCCTGCGCGACGATTCCGAAATGCGCGAACTGGCCGAAGAAGAAATCGCCAGCGCGCAGGCGCGCCTGCTGCAGCTGGAAGACGAGCTTGCCCTGCTGCTGGTGCCCAAGGATCCGCGCGACGACTCCGACCTGTTCCTGGAAGTGCGCGCGGGCACCGGCGGCGACGAAGCGGCGATCTTCGCCGGCGACCTGTTCCGCATGTACGCGCGCTATGCCGAACGCCAGGGTTGGAAAGTGGAAGTCGAATCCGAGAGCCCCGGCGAGCACGGCGGCTACAAGGAGATCGTGGCCAAGATCAGCGGACGCGGCGCGTTCTCCCGTTTCAAGTTCGAGTCGGGCACCCATCGCGTGCAGCGCGTGCCGGAAACCGAATCGCAAGGCCGCATCCATACCTCGGCCGCGACCGTCGCCATCATTCCCGACGACGATGCGGTGGAAGAGATCGTGATCAATCCGGCCGACCTGAAAGTGGATACTTTCCGCTCATCCGGCGCCGGCGGCCAGCACGTCAACAAGACCGAATCGGCGATCCGCATCACCCATATTCCCAGCGGCCTGGTGGTCGAGAACCAGACCGCGCGCTCGCAGCACGCCAACCGCGAACACGCGATGAAGCGACTGAAGGCGCAGCTGCTGGAAGCCGAGCGCAGCAAGCAGGCGGCGGCGCAGGCCGAGTCGCGCAAGCTGCAGGTCGGCAGCGGCGACCGCAGCCAGCGCATCCGCACCTACAATTTTCCCCAGGGACGCATCACCGACCATCGCGTGGAAGGTCTCACCCTGTACGATCTGCCCAACATCCTGCAGGGCGGCCTGGATGAATTGCTGGAACGCCTGAGCCGCGAACATCAGGCCGACGAACTGGCACGGTTGACGGAAGCCGCGTAGGTCGGGGCTACGTCCCCGACCACGTGGCGTCCGGCGTCGGGGACGTAGCCCCGTCCAACAGCAAGAGGAGACTGCATGAGTATCGAGATTCGTCGTGCCAGCGTGGAGGATGCGGAGGCCATCGCACCGCTGTTCGATCTCTACCGCGTGTTCTACCAACAGCCCTCGGACCTGGCGCTGGCTCGTCGTTTCATCGGCGAGCGGCTGCAGCACGCACAGTCGGTGATCCTGTTGGCCGAACTCGATGGCGAGGCGGTCGCCTTCACCCAGTTGTTCCCTTCCTTCTCTTCCGTGCGTGCTGGGCGTTCCTGGATCCTCAACGATCTTTACGTGCAGGCTTCCGCACGCCGCACCGGCATCGCTCGCGCCTTGTTGCAGGCGGCGGCCGACTTCGCCAGGGCCGACGGCGCGATCCGGCTGGAGCTGGAAACCGACCCGGACAACCGCAGCGCCCAGGCGCTTTATCGGCACATGGGCTGGGAGCCTTACGAGGGCACGCTGCGCTTTCGGCTGCATCTGGACTGATGGCCGGAACGATGTTCCAGGAAACGCCCTCCCTGCTGCGCGAGCAGGTGCGCCAGAATCCGGGCGATTTCATTGCCTGGGTCATGCTGGCCGATGCCGAGCTCGACGAAGGCAACCTGGCCGCTGGCCAAGCGGCCGCAGAACGAGCGCTCGCCCTGCGACCGGGCCATCCCGAAGCTCAGGCGCGGATCGGACGGTCGCTATGGGCAAGTCAACGCTATGGCGAAGCGGCGGTGGCGTTGCATGCGGCATCGGCGGCGGCGCCGCAGCATCCGGGCATCGCACTTTGGCTGGGCCATGCGCTGGAAGACGCCGGAGATGCGGAAGGCGCAGCGGATGCCTATGCCCGCGCGCATGGGCTCATGCCGGATAACCCCGCCTTGGCGGCGCATCTGCTGCATTGGCGACGCAAACTGTGCGACTGGCGAGATTTGGATGCGCTTTCGCTGCAAACCCGACGTTCGGTGACCCGGCATGAGGGAGCCGTAGAACCGTTCGCTTTTCTAAGCGAATCCGCCTCGCCAGACGAACAACTGGCCTGCGCCAGGACGCGCGCTGCGATGGTCGCGCGACAACTGCAGCCGATGGCGCCGGCAACGACCATCGCCGATACCACACTACGCCTGGGCATGCTTTCCAATGGCTTCGGCGCGCACCCGACCGGCGCGCTGATCGTCGCGTTTATCGAATCGCTGGCGGCGATGCCCGGAGTGGTCGTCCATCTGTTCGCTACCCGTGCCGACGATGGAAGCGCCATCCGGCAGCGGCTCGCACGGACGGCAGTCCTGCATGAAGTCGCCGGCCAGGCCCATGACGCCGTCGCCCAGCGGATCCGCCAATCGAACATCGACGTTCTCTACGACCTGCGCGGTTGGGGCGGCGGCGGCACACCCGAAGTACTGGCGCGCAGGCCCGCGCCGGTGCAGGTCAACTGGCTCGCCTATCCCGGCACCTCGGGCGCACCTTGGATCGATTACGTATTGGCCGACCGCTTCGTGCTGCCGCCCTCGCTGGCGAATTACTTTTCCGAACAGGTCGCGTGGTTGCCGCGCTGCTTTCAGCCTTCGGACATCCAGCGCGAAGTCCGGCCTCCCCTGGCGCGCGAACACTATGGCCTGCCTCATGAGGGCGCGATCCTGGCCTGCTTCAACAACAGCTATAAGATCAACCCAGCGAGTTTTCAGCGAATGATGCGGGTCCTTGCAGGCACACCCGGCAGCACGTTGTGGCTGCTCTCCGGGCCGGGCCTCTCGGACCGGCGCTTGCGCCAGGCTGCGCAAGCACAAGGTGTGGATCCGCAGCGGTTGGTATTCACGCGCAAGCTACCGCACGACCAGTACCTGTCGTTGTACGGGCATGCCGACTTATTCTTGGACACCGATCCCTACAACGCCCACACCACCGCCTCCGATGCACTGTGGGCCGGGTGCCCGGTGCTGACCCGACCGGGGTCGACCTTCGCATCGCGCGTGGCCGGCAGCCTCAATCATCACCTCGGGCTTACAGAAATGAACGTCGACAGCGACGACGCCTTCGTACGCAAGGCGATAGCGCTGATCCGCGATCCAATGGAGTTGTCACGCGTACGGACCGCGTTGGCGCATGCGCGTGGGCAGCGGGGATTGTTCGACATGGTCGGCTTCGCCCGGGACTTCCTGGGCGCGGCACGAAGAATGGCGGAGCGCGCCCACCAGGGACTACCGCCGCAGGCCTTCGGCTGAGCTCCTCGATGCGGTAGGCTGACCGCTATGAGCGCCAATACCCATTTCATTCCCTTGCACCTGTGCGTGCTGACCGTGTCCGATTCGCGCACGCTCGCCGACGACAAGTCGGGCGACTACCTGATCGGCGCGCTCGGAGCGGAAGGACACGCGCTGGCCGAACGCGCCCTGCTGCCGGACGACCGCTACCGGCTTCGCGCACTGGTTTCCAAATGGATCGCCGACGACAGCATCGATGGCGTGCTGGTCACCGGCGGCACCGGCTTCACCGGCCGCGATTCCACGCCCGAAGCGCTGCTGCCGCTGTTGGACAAGGAAATGCCGGGTTTCGGCGAACTGTTCCGCGCGATCAGCTTCGAGGAGATCGGCACTTCGTCGCTGCAGTCGCGCGCCTTCGCCGGTCTGGCCAACGGCACGTTCGTGTTCTGCCTGCCCGGCTCGACCTCGGCCTGCACCACCGCCTGGGAAAAGATCATCCGCGCGCAATTGGATGCGCGCACCAAACCCTGCAACCTCGCCACCTTGCGACCCCGCTTGAAGGAGTAAGCGCATGCCGCTCAACACGCTGCAACTGCTGGCCAAGGCCAGCGGCCTCACCGCCACCGACATCGCCACGGCGATTCCACGCGCTGGCGTGGCCACGGTCAAAGCCTGGCTGAGCGGCGACAAGCTTCCGGGCAAGGAACAGGTCAACGCGCTGGCGCGCACGTTCGGCGTGCCTGCGGGCGCTTTGCTGTCGGAACTGGCCAGCACCTTCGATCCGGCCCGCACCAAGGGCGAACACGATCTTCTGGCCGCCTACCGCTCGCTCAACACGAAGCAGCAGGGCGCAGTGCTGGAAGTGGTGCGCACCATGGCCGATACGCATGCCGTCAGCCGCAGGAAAGCGAAGAAATGAATAAGCTCAAGCGCAAGGAATACGAGAAGCTGCTCGAGCCGCTGCAGCTTGAACTGGTGGACATGTCGCGGTGGTTGCAGCACAGCGGAAAACGCATAGTGGTGGTGATCGAAGGTCGCGACACCGCCGGCAAGGGCGGCGTCATAAACGCGATCTCCGAGCATCTCAATCCACGCCAATGCCATGTCGTGGCGCTGTCCAAACCGAGCGAACGCGAGAACACACAGTGGTACTTCCAGCGTTATGTGCCATATCTACCAGCGGCCGGCGAGATTCTTTTGCTGGATCGCAGCTGGTACAACCGCGCCGGCGTCGAGAAGGTAATGGGTTTCTGCAACGACGACCAGTACCGGGCTTTCCTGAAGCAGGCGCCCGTGTTCGAACAGCTGCTGGTCGACGACGGCATTCTGCTATTCAAGTACTGGCTGACGGTGGACCAGTCCGAACAGGAGGAACGTTTCGCCGAACGCCTGCAAGATCCGCTCAAGCGATGGAAGCTGTCGTCCATCGATGTTCAGGCGCGCGCCAAGTACGCGGACTACACCAAAGCACGCGAAGCCATGCTGAAAGCGACGCATACCAAGATCGCCCCCTGGACGCTGGTGGATTTCAACGACCAGCGGCGTGGGCGGCTCACTCTCATTGGCGACCTGCTGCACCGGCTACCGGACACGCAGGTGCCGGATGCGGAGCTCGACTTTCCACCGTTGAAGTCCAAGCCGCTGAAGGAACGCTTCGGCGTGGTCAAGCCCATTACCGGCTACGACGCCAACGACTGACCGGTGGGATGCGCTTGCTTGGCTCGTCGGATGACGGTCGTGTCGCGATGTCACGACGAAAAGACATTTCGCCGATGACTTTAAGTGTCCGGCATGCGTTCGCGCGTTGCTCACGCTGTCCATTCATGGCTCTTTCTGACCGATGCGGGACAATCCAAAGACGCGGCACGACACCTGCTTAGCCTTGTTTCGGCAGCATGCGGACATCCGCATCGCGCACTGCATTCCTTAGTGTGACGATCGCTGCAATATGCGCATGCGATGCCTTGACACGATTACCGTTGCCCACCAGTGTCGGACCCGCCCAACAGCGCCGCACATCGCATGCAGGCGTAACGTTCACGGCCTCGCAACATCCAACTGCACCTTTGTCGTTCTTGCCTGAGGGAACAAACGCGCCGCAGCCGCATCGCCGCGCGCAAGCGAATCGCAGACGCCGTTGCGTCTGCGTCGATCCTCACCGTCAGGTATCTGGAGAACGCACTATGAGCATGAGAATAACGAAGGCCTTGCTGTCCGCCTGCCTGCTGGCGGCGTGGATGGCGCCCGCACAGGCGCAAAGCGTCAGCTGCACCGGCGTGGCTCAATGGAACGCATCCACCATCTACAACCCCGGCGACAAGCTCGTTTATCAGGGCAAGCTCTATCAGGCGCAGACCGCTATCTGGAATGCGCCCCCTACCCATTGCCCCAGCTGCGGCTGGTATCTGGATCTGGGCACCTGCAGCACCGGCGGCGGTAACCAGTCGCCGACGGTCGCACTGACTTCCCCGGCCAACAACGCGACCTATAGCGCAGGCGCCACGATCGCCGTCTCGGCCAACGCCGCCGATAGCGATGGCACGGTGACGCAGGTGCAATTCTTCCGCGGCACTACTTCGCTGGGCATCGACACCAGCGCTCCCTACAGCGTCAGCTGGACCAACGCCGCCGCCGGCAGTTACGCGCTGAAAGCCGTGGCGACCGACAACGCCGGTGCCACCGGCACTTCCGCGCTGGTCAACATCACCGTCAATCCGGTCACCACCCCCGACACCACCGCACCCAGCGCACCGACCGGACTCGCAGCATCATCGGTGACTTCTTCCAGCGTTACCCTGACCTGGACGGCATCGACCGATAACGCGGGTGGCAGTGGGATTGCGGGATACGATGTCTATCGCAACGGCAGTCTGGTCGGCTCGCCCACCGGCGTCGGATATACCGACAGCGGACTCAGCGCCGCCACGGCTTACAGCTACCGGGTACGCGCCCGCGACAATGCCGGCAATGCGTCCGCACAGGGCACGCAGATCAGCGCGATGACCAACTCGGGTGGTGGCGGTGGCGGCAAGCGCGTGCTTGGGTACTTCACCCAATGGGGCATCTACGGACGCAACTACCGGGTCAAGAACATCGACACCAGCGGCTCGGCGGCCAAGCTCACGCATATCAACTATGCGTTCGGTAACGTGCGCAACAACATTTGCGAAGTGGGCCTCACCATTCCCTCGAATGAAGCCACTGGCGCCGGTGGCGATGCGTTCGCCGATTACACCAAGGCCTTCAGCGCGGCAGAAAGCGTCAGCGGCGCCGCCGATACCTGGGACCAGCCCCTGCGCGGCAACTGGAACCAGCTCAAGCAGCTCAAGGCCAAGTATCCCAATATCAAGGTGCTGATCTCGCTGGGCGGTTGGACCTGGTCGCGCGGCTTCGCCAGCGCGGCGCGTCCTGAGAATCGGGTGGCGTTCGTGAGCTCCTGCGTCAATGCGTACATCCGTGGCAACTTGCCGGTCACCGACGGCGCGGGCGGTACCGGTGCGGCGGCTGGCGTGTTCGATGGCATCGACATCGATTGGGAATACCCCAACGCCTGCGGCCTGCAATGCGGCGGCGCCGAAGATCGCGCCAACTTCACCGCCTTGCTGGCCGAGTTCCGCCGTCAGCTCAACCTGGTGCGTCCGGGCCTGCTGCTGACCATCGCACCAGGCGCGGGCGTCGACAAGATCGCCGCCACCGATCCGGGCCAGTACCACCAGTACCTGGATTTCATCAACGTGATGACCTACGACTTCCATGGCGCGTTCGAACCCCGCACCAACCACCACTCGGCGCTGTTCGCTTCGCCCAACGATCCGTCCACGGGCAATGTGAAGTTCTACAACAGCAACGATGCGATAGAGGCGTTCCTGGCGCTCGGCGTACCCGCCAGCAAGTTGAACCTGGGCATCGGCTTCTATGGCCGTGGCTGGACCAACGTGGCCAACGTCAACAACGGCCTGTACCAGACCGGCAGCGCAGCGCCGGGCACGTACGAGGCGGGCAACGAGGACTACAAGGTGCTGAAGGACCGGCCGGGCACGATCTACACCGACGCCAATGCGCGTGCGACTTGGAAGTACGACGGCAACACGTTCTGGAGCTACGACACTCCGGCGATGGTCACCGAGAAGATGAACTACGTGAAGGTCCAGAACCTGGGCGGCGCGTTCTTCTGGGAATTCAGCGGCGACGACGCTCAAGGCACCCTGGCCAAGACGGTCGGCAACGGGTTGCAGTAAGGCAGCAGAAGTCTGGAAGCAGGAACAGGGCGCCGGAAGGGCGCCCTGTTTTTATGTGGCGTCCCTAACATTTTTGAAAATCGTAGGGCGGGCACTGCCCGCCGGCTCTTTTTGCGCGGCACGGAAACGCGGCGGGCAATGCCCGCCCTACGGCACTCAGGCGACATGAAAACCCTGCGGTACCGGCCCTTCCCAGTCCTCGCGCACGACCTCCGCAACTTCCGCTGCAGGTGGACCTTCCTGTAGCCAGCGCGCCAGGCTTTCTAACGACTGGCCGTCGCCCGCAGCGATCACTTCCACCCGACCGTCGTCGAGATTTCGCGCGCTGCCCGACAGGCCCAGACGTAATGCCTGTTCGCGGGTGGACGCACGGAAAAACACTCCCTGCACCTTGCCGCTGACCCAGAACCGCGACGCCGGCATCACGTTCCCGCTTTTGCCGTACCGGCGGAAGCGACCGCCGCTTCGATCTCTTTGGCGGTGACCGGGCCCAGGAATTGCTTGGCTACTTTTCCCTCCGGTGCGATCAGATAGGTCATGGGCAACCCGCGTGGCGTGGCGAAATCCTTGGGTGGGTCGTACACATCGAGAATGGCAATGGGATAGCCCACCGGGCGCGCTTTGAGGAATTCGCGCATGGCCTGCGGCTCTATCTCCTCGTAGGCCAGGCCTACGACTTCGATATCGTCTCTTTGTTTGTCCAGCGCCGACAGCTCGGGCATCTCCTTGATGCAGGGCGCGCACCAGGTAGCCCAGAAGTTGACCACCACCCATTTGCCGCGATGCGCCGCGAGTTCGTAGGCGGGTCCGTCCACCGTCCCGACTTTCAACACCGGGATCTCCGCGGTCGCCTGGTTGGAGGCGGCATCCGGCGCGGTGGCGTCCGGCACCACTGGTGGCGTTGCCGCAACCGGAGTAGCCACCGCATCGCGTTTGCACGCCGCCAGGGCAAGCAGGAAAAACGCGCCGTAAAGCATTGCTCTGTATTTCATATTCCGCTGTTGCCTTTGTTCGTATAGAGGTCGCTGACCCTGCGCTTCAGCAGCACACGCAGTGGGATACGCAGTTCGTCGAGCGCGTTGCGGGCTGCGACACCCAGCATGTCGTCATGGCAAGGCAGGTGCGCCTCGGCCACCGGAACCCTCAGCTGGCAAGCCTCATACAGCTCGGCGAGGGTCATGTCGTCCAGGTCGCGCGCCAGCAGCCACTCGCCATGTTCGTCGCGGCGCAACAGGTTGATGTCGCCTAGCTGGCACAGCAACTGCTGCGCCAGAGAATCGGTCAGAATCGGTTCCAAGTTCAATATCTGATCGCTGTGCATGCCCCTGCCTTCGGCGCGTGCTTCATGGAAGCGTCCTAGCAGGCGAAGCAATGCATAGAACTCGTACCCCAGCGGCAACCGCATCGACGCCGGCTGGTAGCGGAACGCCGCGATCGCCGAGGCAAACGAGGCGCCGAGCAGGATCGCGGCCCAGCCCAAATAGATCCACAGCAGCAGGATCGGCAGCACGGCCAGCGGGCCATAGATGTTCTGGTACGAATTGAAGCTGCCCAGATAGACGCCCAGCGCCCATTTGATGATCTCCAGCAGAATCGTCGCCATCAGTGCGCCGGCCACCGCGTAACGCAGCTTGATGGTGCGGTGGGGCACCACGCGGTAGATCGCGGCGATGGCGCCGAATTCGATCAACACCGGCGCAAGGGTCAGGCTCAGCGTCTGCAGGACCTTGCCGCCGCTGGTCGCGAAAACCGGCAACGCGAAGAAGCGCACGGAGATCGCCAGCGAGGCCGCCGCCACCAACGCGCCCAAGGTGAGCACCGTCCAATACACCAGGAAGCGGCTGAGCTGCGGGCGGGTCGTGCCTACCCGCCAGATCCGATTGAAGGTGGCCTCCACGCTATTCAAGGTGATCAGCAGCGACACCACCAGGGCTATGACGCCGGCGATGGTCAACTTGCCGGCGCTGGCCGAGAACTGCTTGAGGTACCCCGACACCGAGCTCGCGGCGCTGGGCACGAAATTGGAGAAAATGTAATCGCTGAGCTGATCGCTCCATTCACTGAACACAGGGAATGCCGACAGCACCCCGAACACCACCATCGCCAGCGGCACCAGCGCGAAGACCGTGGTGTAGGCCAGCGCGGCGGCGGCCTGGAACAGACGGTCGTCGAGGAAGCGCTTGGCCAGGAAACGCGCGAAGGTACCCATCCGCGCGCGGTCGCGCATGCGTTCGGTCCAGCGATTCAATGAATCCAGCGGTTCCATTGGCGGAAGGGTACCCGATGCGCGGAGCCTGCGACATCGCCGATACTAGGCACCATTGGAACGATTGGGCGGGGCGATGCCGGAAATTTTGGTGCTCTATTACAGCCGTGGCGGCTCGGTGGCCCGGCTGGCGAAGCAGGTCGCCCGCGGTGTGGGCGAAATCGCGGGCATGAGCGCGCGCTTGCGCACGGTGCCGCCTGTGGCCGCGGTGACGCAGCAGGCTTCGCCGCCGGAACCGGACGAAGGCGCCCCGTATGTGCACACGCGCGACCTGGCGGAATGCGTCGGGCTGGTGATCGGAAGCCCTACCCGATTCGGCAATATGGCCGCTCCGCTGAAGCACTTCATCGATGGCCTGGGTGCCGAGTGGGCCAGCGGAACTCTGGTGAACAAGCCTGCGGGGGTCTTCACCTCCACCGCCACCCAGCATGGCGGTCAGGAGTCGACGCTGCTTTCGATGCAGCTCCCGTTGCTGCATCACGGTTGCGTGATCGTCGGCCTGCCGTATACCGAGCCGGCCCTGAGCACGACACGCGGCGGCGGTACGCCTTACGGCGCCAGCCATGTGTCCGGCGTAGCGGACGATCCGCAGCTGAGCGAGGAAGAAGCGATCCTGGCCCGTTCGTTGGGCCGGCGCGTGGCCGAGATCGCCAGGCGTCTGGGGACGGCGGCATGAAGGCGTCGCGCGTGGTCCTGGCTTTGTCGCTGTTCGCGTTGTCGGTGCTGTTCTCTCTGTGGTTCCACGACAGCAAGCTGCGTGTGGCCGCGATGATCTTCTTCACATTGCCGCCGTTGCTGCTGCTGGTCGGCGTGCTGCGCGGCAACGCCAAGGCCGTGTTCTGGGCCGGCGTACTGGGCCTGTTCTGGTTCAGCCATGGGGTGATGGAAGCCTATACCTTGCCCGCCGAACGCGCCTATGCCCTCACCGAGGTCGTATTGGCGATCATGATCATCATGGCCGGCAATTGGCCGGGCGTCAGCGCGCGGTTCGGCAAGAAGAAAACGGCAGGCGACACATGATCGCTTCTGCGCGCGTTGTCGCTGCTTTAGCGGTCCTTGCCCTGTTGATTTTCGCCCCGCAGGTCCGCGCCGACGAGAACTGCGAACCGGTCGCCGAACAAATGGCTACCAACGCAGATCAATCGACGCTGTCGGTGGCCACGGTCTGCGACAAAGAGGGAATCCGCAGCTACCGGATGCGCGCCGGAACCAAGGACGGCCGGATCGACCAGAAAACCGTGGAAGTGGAGACCGAGTACACGACCATGGGCAGCGCCAGCCTGGTCGATATCGACGGCGACGGCTATCACGAAGTCGAAGTGCGTGGCATGTGCGGGGCCGGGCCCAACTGCGAAGGCCAGCTTTACCGCATCGATCGCAGCAGCGGAAAATTGGAACTTTTCTTCAGTGGCGGCTATTCCGACCTGTCGGTGATCGATGGCTATCTGGTCGAGGCCGGCCGCGCCAGCTGCTGTTCGTGGGAATACCATGCCTACCGCCTGCACGGCAGCACCGGCACGCTGGACTACGACAACATGGATTTCATGGTCGAAGTAGGCGCCGACCTCGACAGCGAAGAAGAAAATGCGCCGGCGCGCTGCACTTTCAGCCGCAGCATCGAGGGCGCGCGCCAAGTCATGCGTCCACCCGGCCGCGAATGGCTGCAGCTGTGCGAACTCTACGGCGACTATCGCCTCACCACACCCGAAGAAGCGAGCGCGGCCGAAGCGGCCGGGAGCGCGCAGGAGTAAGCGAAATGGAAGAACTACTGATCGTCACCACCGGCGGCACCATCGACAAGATCTACTTCGACGACAAGTCCGACTTCCAGGTCGGCGATCCGCAGATCGGCCGCATCCTGCAGGAGCTAGGGGTGGCGTTCCGTTTCAATGTGATCCCCATCATCCGCAAGGATTCGCTGCATATCAGCGACGCCGACCGCGAACTGGTGCGCGACACCATCGCCGCGCAGGCCGCGCGGCACGTGCTGATCACGCACGGCACCGACAGCATGGTCGCGACGGCCAAGGTGCTGTCCAGCATCGAAGGCAAGACCATCGTCCTGACCGGCGCGCTGAATCCGGCGCGTTTCCGCGGTTCCGATGCCGAGTTCAACATCGGCTGCGCGGTGGGTGCGGTGCAGTCGCTGCCGGCCGGCGTCTACATCGCCATGAACGGACGCATCTGGGACCCGGCGAAAGTGCGCAAGAACGTGTCCGCGAATCGTTTCGAAGCCGCCGACTGATACGCCGAGAATAAAGCGAGAACATCCTGATTTTAGTAGGGGGTGCCGCAGCTTCCTTCTCCTCTCCCCTTGTGGGAGAGGGTGGCCGAAGGCCGGGAGAGGGGGTCGGCTTTTGATCTTCCGGCTTGTACTCAAAACCTCGGAGACGGAAGCGAAAACACGCTCGCTGCGCTCACGCTCCCCTCTCCTGCCCTACGGGCATCCTCTCCCACATGGGGAGAGGAGCGACGTCAAGGGCAACAGAACAGACTCTTCCGGCAGACAAAAAGAAACCCCGGCTTGCGCCGGGGTTTCCACTCGCCGTCCTGGCGGCCTTCGATCAGAAGGTGACGCTCCAGCTGTTGATGTAGCCAGTGTCGCCGCCCGCGTTGTCGTTCACGCGCAGGTTCCAGGTACCGTTCAACGCTTCGCTCGACAGGTTCACGGTATAGGTCGAGTTGATGTTGTCGGCGCTGCCGCCGCTGCGGTTGTGCAACACGTACACGCTGCCATCCGGCGCCACCAGGTCCACCTTCAGGTCGCCGATGTAGGTGTGCACGATGTTCACCGCCACCGAAGTGCTGGCCAGGCCGCTGCCGCTGCGACCGGACACGGTGATGGGGCTGTTGACCGTGGTGTTGTCGCCGATGGCCACGTCGGTGCCATTGGTGTACGTCTGCGTACCGCCACCGCCGCCGGTGGTGTAGCTACCGGTCAGGCTGACGCCGGAGAAAGCGGAATAGGCTTTCAGGCGCACGTAGTAAGTGCCTGCGGTGGGAGCTGCGAAAGTGCAGGTTTCGGCGTTGCCGTTCACGTACGGCCGGCAGTCGTACACCGTGTCCGTCGGAGCGCTGCCGGACTTGACGTACATGTCCATGTCGCCGGTACCACCCGAGGTGGTGAAGGTCAGGTTGGAAGCCCCTGCCGGCACGACCATGGTGTAATTCAGCGAGGCACCCGTGGCCGCGGACAGGCCCGTCACCGGCACACCGTTGCTCAACACCGTGCCGCCACCGCCCGAGCTCACCGTGACCGAACTGGTCTTGGTGTTGGTGGCGCCGCCGTTGTCGGTGACCGTCAGGGTGACGGTGTAAGTACCCGCCGCCGAGTAGGTCTTGCTCGGATTGGTAGCCGTGGACGTGGTGCCGTCGCCGAAATTCCAGCTGCGCGAGGCGATGCTGCCATCGCTATCGGTGGAAGTGTCGGTGAAGCTGACGGTGAGTCCGCTGGCCGAGGAAGTGAAGTTGGCCACCGGAGCGACGTTGCCGCCGCCACCGCCTGCCGCATCCACCGCCGCCTTGGCGTTGACGATACCCGCGCCGATCGGTTGCGAAGGCGTGGACGGGAACGCGCGCGCGCTGCTCTTCAGCAACGCTTCCACCTGTGCGGGCGTCTTGGGCGTGGCCGAAACCGCCTGTATCAGTGCCACCACGCCGGCGACATGCGGTGTCGCCATCGAGGTGCCGCTGTAGGACGCGTAGGTTTCCGCGCCGGGAGTACGCGCACCTGCGTTCAAGGTGGAGAGGATGCTCGAACCCGGAGCCGCGACATCCACCAGCGCGCCATAGTTGGAGAAACTGGAGCGCGCGCCCGTGCTGGTGATGGAACCCACCGCGACCACGTTGTTGCAGTTGGCCGGCGAGGCGTTGGACACGTTGGTGTTGTCGTTGCCCGCCGCGATGACCAGCGTCGTGCCGCGGCCGACCGCGCCGTTGATCGCCGTCTGCGTGGTGGCGCCGCAAGCGCCGCTACCGCCGAGGCTGAGGTTGATGACTTCGGCCGGATTGGCATTGGCCGGCACACCGCTGACGGTGCCGCCGGACGCCCAGATGATGGCGTCGGCGATATCCGAATCGTAGCCGCCGCACTTACCCAGCACGCGTACGGGAACGATCTTGGCGCCATAGGCCACGCCCGCAACGCCCACGCCGTTGTTGGTCACTGCCGCTACCGTGCCGGCGACATGGGTGCCATGCCAGCTGGAATTGGAAGCCGGTATGCCCGCTCCGCATTCGTTGGCGTTGTAGCCGTCGCCCGGATCGGCCGGGTTGGAATCACGCCCATCGCCGTCCACCGAAACCGCGGTGTCGATGATGAAGTCGTAACCCGGCAGGATGTTGGCGTTGAGGTCGCTGTGAGTGGTGATGCCGGTGTCCAGGATGGCGACGACGGAGCCGGCGCCGTTGGTGGTATCCCAGGCTTCGGTAGCGCGAATGCCGCCCGCGCCGGTGCCATAGCCCCATTGTTCGCTGAAGCGGGGATCGTTGGGGGTCAGGAGAGGTTTGTTGAGTTTGTCGACTTCCACATATTCGACATTCGGATTCGAAGCCAGCTGACGCATCAGCGATTCGGCTTCTACGCGATCCAGCTTGCGGTCGGAACGGACGACGTCAGCGCCTACGGCCAGGCGGCGCAGTTGCCTGACTTCGAGCGCGCGGCCCGCTTTAGCCGGAATAGCGCGGGTTGCGGATCGCAACGCACTGTCCAGCGAAGCCGTACTCGCGCGCTCGGTGCTGCCGTCGCGGTACTTGACGATGAAGCGATCGAAGTTCTTCTGCTCGGGGGATTGCAGACCACTGAGGTCGATGCGGCCTGCCGCCATGGCGGGCATTGCGCACATCGAGGAGATAGCGATAGCGGTGGCACTCGCCAATACGTGCAAACGCAGACGACGCTTTGAGACATCCGACATTGAAGTTCCCTCTACATAGTAGTGATGCCGCTGATGCGGCTGTTCGGGAACGGCCGTGACTTGGAACAAGGGGTGGTGACGGCCGCTTCCGCTGGGGATGCGTCGAACGACGCATCCTGAGCCGAACCTAACCGGGCGTGCGGCATGCGCACAAGATATTCCAGTGAGGAATCTCACGGAATGGGGTACAGATATCGTTAAATGTGACGGTAACCGGTTTCAAATGATACTAACGGCCCTGTCGATGTGACGGCCGCGTGAAGGTTGGCTACTACTGGAATCGTTTGCATGCTGCGTCACGGTGCCGCGTTGCGCGGCCCTCTTGGATCAGAGCATTCCCGTTTCCAGCTTGGCCGCTTCCGACATCATGTGCCGGCCCCAAGGTGGGTCGAATACCAGTTCGACGTCGGCCTCGACCACCGTCGGAATGAGTTCCAACTTGTTGCGCACGTCGTCGACCAGGATCTCGCCCATGCCGCAACCGGGCGCGGTCAGGGTCATCTTTACTTCCACTTCGCGCTGGCCGTCGTCGCGGTGACGCAGGTTGGCTTCATAGACCAGGCCCAGGTCCACGATGTTGAACGGGATCTCCGGATCGAAACAGGTGCGCAGCTGCTTCCAGATCAGCTGTTCGACTTCCTCGTCGCTGGCGTTCTCGGGCAGGCTCAGCGACTCGGCCGGCTCCTTGCCGATGGCATCGCCATCCTGTCCGGCGATGCGGAACAGATTGCCTTCCACGAATACCGTATAGCTCCCGCCCAGCGCCTGGGTGATGTAGCCGAAGCTGCCCGCAGGCAGGGTGACGCTATCGCCCTGCGGCACGAGGACGGCGGCGCAATCGCGCTCGAATTGGACAGGTTCGCTGCTGCGGGAATACATGACAACCAGATGGGGGCCGCGCCGGCTGGCGCAAGTCGACATTTTACGCCCTACGTCGCCCTGCGACCCGTTGGCGGCCATAAAGCGCGGGCAACTGTGTGTTCCGGACCGTGGACTGCACGGCCGAGGACTGCGTAAAGCAGCTTCTGGATCTCTCCCCCAAGGCTATCGGGCGCCAATGCTCGCTGATCGCAACGGCGCGCGGGGCTACGGCACGCGGCACAGTATCCTATGCCGTCACGCTGGAGCCATGATGCAAGAAACCACCCTGACCCACCGCCCCATACGCTGGCTTGCGCTGGTGATGCTGTTATTGGGCGGACTCTGCTTCGCCGTGATCTGGATCATGCTGGCGGTCTATCTGGGCAAACCCTGCGGCTGGATGGCTGTGCTGGGTGCCCTGGATGCCGCTGTGATGCTGCGTTTGGGCGGAATGCGGGGCGGGGCGGGGCGCACGCTGCTGGCGGTGCTGGCGACACTGGCGATCATTGCGCTGGTGAACTGGGGCACCGCAGCCACGCAGATCGGTTTCGCCATGGGACTGAATCCGTGGGATTCGGCGCTCAAGCTAGGTATGGGCTACGCCTGGACGCTATTCCAACTGGCCAACCAAACCGCCGACCGGATCTGGATGGCGGTTGCACTGGTGGCCGCAGCTGTCGCTGCACGTTGAAGCATGCCGACGTCGGGCTCAGTGTCCGCCGTCCAGCGCCTTGAGTTCGCTCACCAACGCCGATGCCATCTCCGCACCGTCGCCATACAACATGCGGGTGTTGTCGGCGTAGAACAGCGCATTCTCGATACCGGCGAAACCGGTGCCCTTGCCGCGCTTGATGACAATGGTGTTCTTCGAATTGACCACGTCCAGGATCGGCATGCCGTAGATCGGCGACGCCGGATCGGTCTTGGCCACCGGGTTGACCACATCGTTGGCGCCGATCACCAGCGACACATCGGTGTTGGGAAACTCGGGGTTGACGTCGTCCATGTCCGCGATCAGATCGTAGGGAACGCCCGCTTCGGCCAACAGTACGTTCATGTGCCCGGGCATACGGCCGGCGACCGGATGGATGGCGAACTTCACCTTCACGCCGCGCTCCATCAGCTTCTGCGCCAGTTCCCAGATCTTATGCTGGGCCTGGGCCACCGCCAGGCCGTAGCCGGGCACGATCACCACCCGCTCGGCGAAAGCCATCATCGCCGCAACGTCGCCGGCCTCGATGGGCTTTTGCGAGCCGGTGATTTCCTGCATTTCACCGCCGCCGCCGCCGAAATTGGAAAACAGCACGCCGCTGATCGGGCGGTTCATGGCCTTGGCCATCAGTCGCGTCAGCAGGATGCCGGCCGCGCCCACCATCATGCCGGCGATGATCAGCGTCTCGATGCCCAGCACATAGCCTTCGAAGGCGACCGCCAGACCGGTGAACGCGTTATAGAGCGAGATCACCACCGGCATATCCGCGCCGCCGATGGGCAGGGTCATCAGGATGCCCAGCGCCAGCGCCGCGACGAAGAAAGCGATGATCCACGGCACGCCCAGCGTCCACATGGCCAGGCCGCCCAGCGCCACCGCGACCACGGCGACCAGCGCGTTGAATACCTGCTGACCGGGGAAGGTGTAACGCTTGTCCATGCGCCCGTCCAGTTTCGCCCAGGCGATGATGGAACCGGACAGCGATACCGCGCCGATCAGCGCGCCGATCACCGCAAGCAGCAGGGTCACCTTGGAGGGAGATCCGCCCTGCGACGAATAGCGCAGCAGTTCCACCGCGCCGATCGCGGCGGCCGAGCCGCCGCCCATGCCGTTGTACAACGCCACCATCTGCGGCATGTCGGTGATGGCCACGCGGTTGGCGGAAATCCACGCCGCCGCGGTGCCGATGGCCACTGCGGTGAAGATCAGCAGATGGTTATCCAACTCCGGCAGCAGGAAGGTCGCTGCGGTGGCGATCAGCATGCCCAACCCGGCCCAACGGATGCCACTGCGCGCGGTCATCGGCGAGGCCATGCGCTGCAGGCCGAGCAGGAACAGCGTGGCGGCGACCAGATAGCTCAGTTTGACGAAGGTCGACAGCAGTTCCGGAGTGACCCAGCTCATGGCTTGGCCTCCGGCTTCTTGGAGGACTTGAACATGTCCAGCATGCGCTCGGTCACCACGTAGCCGCCAGCGGCATTGCCCGCGCCCAGCAGCACGGCGACGAAGCCGATCACCTTCTCCAGCGTGGTATCGGCATGCCCCAGGACGATCATGGCGCCGATCAGCACGATGCCGTGGATGAAGTTGGAGCCCGACATCAGCGGGGTATGCAGGATCACCGGCACCCGCGAAATGATCACGTGCCCGGCGATGGCCGCCAGCATGAAGATGTACAGGGCCACGAAACCGTCGCTCATCCACTCTCTCCTCGGGCACTGCGCCCTGCCCGCATCATAACCGGCCCCTGAATCCGTTGGCAGCAAGGTCAACCCTTGGCCCGCGACTGCGTTTCCTTCCCCATATCCAACCCGCCAAGCCATGAGGACGACCGCGATGATGAAGTACAAGCCCCTGTTGGCGCTCGCTGCATTGTTGTTGGGCGTCGCTGGCGCCGCCTCTGCCCGCGACGCGCTTGCCGGCGATGTCGGCGACCGTGTCGACCACCGTCTGGATCGCAGAGGCGACCGGGTGGAACAGCGACTCGACCTCAAGGGCGACCGCATCGAAACCCGCTACGACCAGCGCGCGGCCCGGGCTGACAACCACGGCCATCCACGCGCAGCCGATCGCCTGGAAGCCCGCGGCAGCCATATCGACCGCCGGCTGGACCGCAAAGGCCAGCTTGCGGCCAACCGCCTGGACCGCCGCGGCGACCGCTTCGACTACCGTTGGGATCGCAGGCACTAAGCTGTGCTGGTGAGTGCCGACATCAGCCAGGCAGGCTTCGACCAGAAACCCGAGAACGCCGCGCGTCCGCCAGCAGCGACGCTGGAATTGTTCCTGGCCGGTATCGGCACCCGTGCGTTCCGCTTCGCGGAGGCCGGCCTGCGCAGTCGCGACGACGCGTTGGATGCGGTGCAGGACGCGATGATGAAGATGCTGGGATACCGCGAGCGTCCCGCCGCCGAATGGACGCCGTTGTTCTGGAGCATCCTGCGGCGCAAGATCGTGGACGTGCAGCGGCGCGGTAATTTCCGTCTGCGTTTCTTCGCCCCGGCCAGCGAACGCGGCGAGGATAGCGTGATCGACTGGGCCGACCCGGCTGCAGGGCCTGCCCAGGCCCACGACCAGCGCGAAGCCTATGCCAAGCTGACCCTGGCCTTGCGCAAGCTGCCGGCGCGCCAGCGCGAAGCCTTCACCCTGCGCGTGCTGGAAGAATTGGACGTGGCCGATACGGCCAAGGCCATGGGTTGTTCGGAAGGCTCGGTCAAGACCCACCTGTCGCGCGCGCGCGATGCTTTGCAAAAACAACTGGAGGATTTCCGATGAACCCGGGAATCGGCAACGAGAAAACAATCGGCACCAGCGAGTCCTTCGATGGCCGCATGCGCCAACTGCATGCCGCGGCCGTGACCGAGCTTTCGCCACAGACGCTGGCACGGCTGCGCAACGCGCGCCAACAAGCGCAGACGTCGGCACCGCGACGCGGACACGCCTGGCGCTGGGCGACCGCGACCGCGTTCTCCGCCGTGCTGGCGGTGACCATCGGGCTGCAACTGCTGCCGAAGCCGAACTCCACGCCCGCCGCTCAACCTGTCGTCGCGACCCTCGTCAGCGATGACGTTTATGCGGACAGCGTGAGCGCGCTGGATGAAAACCCCGACCTGTACATGTGGCTGGCTTCTTCCGAAGCCGAACCGCTGGCAATGGAGTAATCGAAATGAAAACCGCTCTTTCCCGTTCCCTGGCGCTGGGCCTGTTGCTGCTGGCCGGCAACGCGCTGGCGCAGTCGACGCCTGCGCAATCGCTTCCCGAATGGGAGAAATTGACTCCGCAACAGCGCGACGCATTGATCGCACCGGTACGCGAGCGTTGGAACAGCGATCCCGATGACCGTCCGCGCATGCTGGAGCACGCACAGCGCTGGAAGAGCATGACCCCCGAACAACGCCGGCAGGCGCGCAAGGGCATGCGCCGCTTCGAAGGCATGAACCCCCACCAGCGCGAAGAGGCACGCGTGCTGTTCTTGCGCATGAAGGACCTACCGCCGGAGCAGCGCAAGAAGTTGCGCGATGATTGGAAGGCCATGACTCCGGAACAGCGCCGCGCGTGGATACAAAAGAATGCGCCGCAGGATTCGAGGCAGGCGCCGCCGCCGTTGCCGCCATTGCCACCCCGGTAAATCGGATTGAGGACCGGTGCCGGTCCTAGCAGTGCGCAGATAAAGGATTCGTCATCCCCGCGAAGGCGGGGATCCAGCGACTTCTTTACTCCGCCGCAACCACTTCCGGCCACCGCGTCTTCGCCAGCAGTTCGTCGTTCCAGTCGAAATTAATCGCGCCTTCCTTGACGAACAAGGAAACGAAATTGAACACGTTGCGCGAATACATCTCGCTGGCGTGCACTGCGCCCATGCTGGCCAGGTTCAAGGGGCCGGCCACGGTGACGCCGTTGAGTTCGATGGTTTGGCCCGGCTTGGTCGCCTCGCAATTGCCGCCGGTTTCGGCGGCCAGGTCCACGATCACGCTGCCGGGTTTCATCGCCTCCACCATGGGCATGGTGATGATCTTGGGCGCGGGACGGCCCGGCACCGCGGCGGTGCAGACCACTACATCGATACCCTTCAGGTGCTCGGCCAGCCGCCGCTGCTGCTCGGCGCGTTCCTCGTCGGTGAGCTGGCGCGCATAACCGCCCTCGCCCGCCGCACTGACGCCAAGATCCAGGAACTTGCCGCCCAGCGATTCGATCTGTTCGCGCGTTTCCGGGCGCACATCGAAGCCTTCCACCTGCGCACCCAAGCGCTTAGCGGTGGCGATGGCCTGCAATCCGGCCACGCCGGCGCCGACGATCAACACCTTCGATGGACGAATGGTGCCGGCGGCGGTGGTCAGCATCGGGAAGAAGCGCGGCGCCAGCTGCGCGGCGATCAACACGGCCTTGTAGCCGGCCATGCCGGCCTGCGAACTGAGCACATCCATCGCCTGCGCGCGGGTGGTGCGCGGCAGCTTTTCCAGCGGGAACGAGAGGATGCCGCGCGCCTTAAGCGCGTCGCCGCGTGCCGCATCGGCCTGCGGCTGCAGCATGCCGACCAACGTCGCGCCCTGCTTCAATTGTCCGATCGCGGCGGGATCGGGCGACTGCACGCAAAGCACCAGGTCGGCCTGGGCCGGCGTGTCGTGCGTGGCCATTTGCGCGCCCGCATCGATATAAGCCTGGTCGACGAACCCGGCGCCCAGCCCGGCGCCGGGTTCGACCTTGATGCTGGCGCCGGCGGCCACGAGCTTCTTCACCGTTTCCGGGGTGGCGGCCACGCGACGCTCACCGGGCGCCGCCTCCTTCAACACCAGCACTTCAATCGCCATGTTTTCCTCACCCGTCCGATTCCAGACTGCGGATGCTAGCAAAGCGCGGGGAAGAAGGCCGATCTGGAAGACAAAGTTAGGCCTGACTGCTTTGGCTTTGGCTTTGGCTCTTGCCAACCATCCCCGTGAGGCGCGGCAAGCGGGCCGGGACAAACCCCGCAGGGGCGGCGCACAAGGATGTGCGCCGTTTCCGGAGGCGCAGGAGGCGCCTTACGGAAATTCCCGGCCCGCTTGCGGACCCGACGGCTTCATCGTGGGGCGCGACGTTAGGGTGTGTTTCTTTGGTTACTTTCTTTGCACAAGCAAAGAAAGTGACTCGCGCAAAGCGCGAAACGCTTTTGCTTTGAAGGAAGAGCTAAAGAACAAGATCAAGAGCACCCCTCCTCAATCCTCCCCTGCGCTGCGCGCAAGGGAGGAGGCAGAAGCAGGAGCAAATGCAGGAGCAGGAGCAAAATCAAAATGGATGACCAGCCATTCGGCTGTTGAGGAGCACTTCCAGCGTTCGCTGGGATGACGGCTTATTTTTTTTGGGGCCTGCACGTAAGTCGCGGGAGTCCCCGTCTTCGCGGGGATGGCGATTCTGGAGAACTTTGGGATAACGATTCTGGAGAATCAGGCGCCGACCGCCGCCTTTTCCGGGTCCAACCGCTCGATCACGCCCTGCATCGCACTATCGAACGCATCCTCATCCTCGTGTGTGCGCAGCCGCCCCATCCGCACCATCATCGCCAGTTCTTCCGGCGAGGCCACGCAGAAACGCACGCCGCGGCGATTGACGAACAACAGACGCGAGGAAATCGGACTGACCCACGACAACTTGCCCGCCTGCACCTTATTGTCCTTGTCCACGAAGTCCAGCCACGTGCCGATCGCCAGCGAGCGGAAGTGGTCGGCATCGGTGCTGTCGAAATCCAGCGTGTCGGTGCCGCCGACTAACTGGATGGAAACCGAATCGTCCTCCGCCACCTTCGGCAGCACGACCTGCGGCAGCTCCGGAAGCTGCCTTTCCAGATCCGGGCGCGAGGCTGCCACCGCCTGCAAGGTATCGTGGAGGGCATCGACCGCGGAACTGGCGCCGTCGGGGTTCATGCCGACGCTGGCGAACACCTTCTGCAGGGACGGCCGCCAGGCCTGCAGCCACGGCTTGCCGATGATCTGGCGCTGGGCTTCGGTGAGTTCTTCCATCAGCCCATCGGCCAGGGCCAGCGCATCGCGCAAGCCGTCGCTGTCCTCGCCCTCGCGCAGCACGGTCATGGTGACGTGGTGGGCCCAGGGCTGGCGCATGAAATCGTCTATGGCCTGCGGTACATGGCGGCCGTCCAGGCGGGTGGACAGTTCCAGCGCCATGCGCACGCGCGCGGTTTCCAGACGCTCCTGGCCGCTCTGTATTTCCGCGGCGCGGCGTTCGGCGATCTCGATGCGTCGCTTGTGCTGGCCCAGAAAATCGCGGAATTCCTCTTCCAAGGTCAGGAAGATGGCGAGGTTTTCGTTGAATTCGGCGGTCAGGCGATCCACCACCTCCTCCACCTTAGTCATCAGCGTGCGCTCGGCAGCGCTCTCGCCGTTGTTGCCCTCGCACGCCTCGGCCAGCACGTTGAGCAGGCGCCGCGCCGGATGGGTCTTCTGCACGAACATGCGCCGGTCCAGCAACGCGACCTTGACGAAGGGAACCACCAGCCGGCCGATCAGCTCGCGCGGGCGGCCTTCCAGGTCGCGTTCGTCCAGCATGACGTCGAAAAGCATGCCGACCAGATCGATGGCGTCCTCATCCACCGGCGCCAGGCGCGCGGTCGAGGGATCCACGCCCAATTGGGTGGCGCCGCTGATCACTTCGCTCTTCAGGCGCTGGGCCAGCGATTCGCCGGTATCGCCGATGGCCGCGCGCAGCGTGGCGCTGGGCGTGCTTTGCAGCAGGGAGAGCACCGAAAGCATTTCGCGTTGCGACAGCGGGCGATTGTCGCTGGAGGAAGAGCGCGAAGGCTCGGGGGCCTCGCGATTGCCTCGCGATTCCTGCAGCAAATGGTGCAATGCTTCCAGCAGCACGCCCTGCGCGCCTCCGGCATATTCCGCAGGGCCGTCGGCGAAATTGTGTTGTCCCATCGACGCCTGCATGCCGCCCTTCATTCCGGCCATGCGGTGGGTGAAACGGGCCGCCCAGGCCGGTGCGCTGGCCTCGTCTTCGTCGGCCATCGGCTCCGGCGCGCGCGGTGCCTGGCGTGCCGGCGAACGGGTAGCGGGCATCTCGGGCATCACTCCCGCTTGCGCCAGCCTCTGGTCCAGCGCTTCGTAGATGCGGCCGATGCCGGGCACCAGATCGCGCTCGCACAGCTTGATCACCACCAGACGCACTTCCAGGGTCAGCTCGCAGGTCGCGAAGGCCTCATGGATGGCGACACCGATATGTTCGGGACCGATGGGGTTGTGGTCGACGTCCAGCACCAGATTCCCGGCGATCCAGCCCAGCCGGCGATCCAGGCGCACGAGAACGGTCTTGCAGTCGCGCAGAATCACGCTGGCCAGGTTGCGCGCGGCCAGACGGGATTCCAGTTCCTGATCGGAGATCAAGGTGAGCGCGCTGGTGGGCTCGGCCAGTGCGCTTTCCGCGGACTGCGGCTCTCCGGCCTCCAGCGATTGCCAGGCCTTGTCCAGGTGGGCGCGGAAGCGGCGGATGACTTCCTCGCGGCGGCGGCGCAATTCGCGCATCGCATCCAGGAAAGCCATCTGCGAGTTGCCGGCGCGCTCGGCGCGGTCGAACAACGCATCGTCGAAACGGCCCAGCGCCACGGCGAAGGTATCCACCAGAGGCGGCACCGCCGTTTCCCGCGCCTGGCCCAGCAGTCGCGGGTCGCGACCGTAGCGTTCGGCGTTGTGATAGCTGCTGGACATGCGCAAGGTTCCCCGCCTTGGCAGGCGAAAAAGCAAGAGGAAGAAAGCGGCCCCAGTTCCGCCTCGACAGCTTAGGGAATCTGAACCCGCCGCAACCGTGACCCGTTAGGCAGTTTGATGCTGTGCAACATCCTGTCCATGTTTAAACTGTGTCCATGCGCGCATCCGATCCCCTGCAGTTCCTCGACTTACGCCGGTCCGTTCCCTCCAAGCAGCTCGACGCTCCCGGCCCCGATCCCTCGACCCTGTTGCGTATGTTGACGGCGGCGGTGCGTGTTCCCGACCACGGCAAAATGGTGCCGTTCCGCTTCCTTCGCATCGAAGGCGATGCGCGCCATGCGCTGGGTCGGACCCTGGTCGCCCGCACTTTGCAGCGCGATCCTGATGCGCCCGCGGCGGCGATCGAAAAGGAACGCATGCGTTTTTCGCACGCGCCGCTGATCATCGCCGTGATCGCGCGACTGACTCCGGACCACAAGGTGCCGGAACAGGAGCAACTGCTCAGTGCCGGCTGCGTTTGCTTCGCCCTATTGCAATCGGCGCAGGCGCTGGGTTTCGGCGCGCAATGGCTTACCGGCTGGGCGGCCTACGACGAAGCGATCGGGAACACGCTCGGCCTGCAGGCGCACGAAAAAGTGGTCGGCTTCATCCATATCGGAACGCCCAAGTTGGAGGCGCCCGAACGCGAGCGCCCCGACGCGGCCGCATTGCTGAGCGATTGGAATCCGCCGGTGGTGAGCCCGCCGAACCATGCCTGAAGCGACGGCCGCTCCCACGTTGAAGTCGCCGCTGTACCTGGTGGACGCCAGTCTGTACGTGTTCCGTGCCTGGCACTCCATGCCGGACCAGTTTCACGACGCCGACGGCTGGCCGACCAACGCGGTGCACGGCTTCGCGCGCTTCGTGTTGGAACTGCTGGAGCAGGAACGCCCGCAACACATCGCCATCGCTTTCGACGAGGCCTTGGACAGCTGCTTCCGCAACAAACTGTATCCGGCCTACAAAGCCAATCGCGATCCGGCGCCGGAGGAGCTCAAGCGCCAGTTCACCCACTGCAAGGCGCTCTGCGCGGCTCTTGGCCTCAATGTGCTGGCGCATAGCGAATACGAGGCGGACGACCTGATCGGCAGCGCCCTGCATTCCGCCCGGCCGCGTGGCTTCCGCGGTGTGATCGTGTCGGCGGACAAGGACATGTCGCAACTGCTGTGGGAGGCGGACGAGCAGTGGGACTTCGCGCGCGGGCAACGCTGGGGCATGGCCGGGGTCAAGGCCCGGCACGGCGTGGAAGCCACGCAGATCGCCGACTACCTGGCGCTCACCGGCGATGCGGTCGACAACATTCCCGGCGTTACCGGGATCGGCGCGAAGTCGGCGGCGATCCTGCTGGCGCATTTCGGCAGCCTGGATGTTTTGCTTACGCGCATCGACGAAGTGGCCTTCCTGCGCATGCGCGGCGCTGCGCAGATGGCCGTGCGCCTGCGCGAACAGCGTGAACACGCGCTGCTGTGGCGGCAGCTCTCGACCATCGCGCTGGATGCGCCTGTCGACAACGCGGAGCCCGACTTCATTCGCGCCAGTGTCGACGCCGGCATGCTCGAAGCGCTTTCCGAATCGCTGCGTTTCGGCCCGATGACGCGCCGCCGTCTACGCAGCGCCGCCGGACTGGGCGACAACACCAACTACTAATAAGCAACGCATTCCGAATAGCATGTCCGCATGAACGACAAGACCGCACCGCCCAAGACCGTCTACGAAGGCAAATACCTGCGCATGATCGAGCGCGGCGCCTGGGAATATGTGGAACGCACCCACGCCAGCGGACTGGCCGCGATCATCATCGCGGTGACGCCGGAGGACAACGTGCTTTTCGTCGAACAGTTCCGCGTACCGCTGCAGGCAGCGACCATCGAGATGCCGGCGGGACTGGTGGGCGACGTCCATGCCGACGAATCCATCGAGATCTCCGCGATCCGCGAGCTGGAAGAAGAGACCGGCTGGACCGCCGCCCACGCCGACGTGCTGATGATCGGCCCGACCTCCTCAGGCATGGCCAGCGAGAAGATCGCCTTCGTCAGAGCCACCGGTCTCAAGCGGATCGGCGCAGGGGGTGGCGATGGCGACGAGAACATCACCGTCCACGAGATTCCGCGCACCCGTGCCGCAGCGTGGCTGGTGCAGAAAATGACCGAAGGCTACGAACTGGACGCCAAATTGTGGGCCGGCTTGTGGATGATCGACCACCACCTGGATGGCACGCCGCGTGGATAAGCCAGCGACGCTGTTGGATGCGGAGGATCCGGCGCCCTTCACGGTCCACCGTGCGCACGGCGATTCGCCCTTCGTCCTGATCGCCGACCATGCCGGACAAAGGATTCCCACGCGCCTCGGCGATCTGGGTCTGTCGCAGGCGGAACTCGACCGCCATATCGGCTGGGACATCGGCATCGCCAGCCTGGCCGAACGCCTGTCCGAGAAGCTCGACGCCTTCGCGATCCTGCAGACCTACTCGCGGCTGGTGATCGACTGCAACCGCCCGCTGGAAGCGCCCGGCTCCATTGTCGAGGTCAGCGATGGAACTTCGATCCCAGGCAACGAAAGCCTGGACGACGATGCGAAGACCGCACGCGCACTGGAGATCTTCGCGCCCTACCACGCGCGCATCACCCAGGAACTGGATCGCCGCAGCGAACAATCCCCCGCGCCGGTGTTGATCTCGCTGCACAGCTTCACTCCGGTATTCGCGGAGTTCGTGCGGCCATGGCACGCCGGAATCCTTTATCACCGCGATACGCGGTTAGCACACGCCCTGCTCGCCTCGTTGCGCGCAGAACCGGGATTGGAAGTCGGCGACAACGAACCCTATGCGGTCAGCGACGCCACCGATTTCGCCATTCCGGTCCACGGCGAACAGCGCGGACTGCTGCACGTGGAGCTGGAAATCCGCCAGGACCTGATCGCCGATGCGGCGGGTCAGGAAGAATGGGCGGAGCGGCTCGCCCGGCTTTTGCCTGGACTCCTGCCCGGACTGTTGCCGGATTTGACGCACGGCTGATCCGCTTCTGCTACAACGGTGCTACCCCACGCTTCCAGCACCGCTCTCGCCCGGATGCACCAGCACGGTGCGACCCAGTGCTGGCGGCTCCCTGTCCGGAGTTCCACGTGCTGATACGCCTCGGTTTCGAAATCACCCACAGCTTCCCGGAACCCACCCCGATGCTGTTGACGTTGAATCTGCACGACTCACGGCGCGCGGATATCGCCATCGCCAAGGAACTGCAAACCTCGCCCGCCGTTCCCCTGCAGCAGTATCACGATGGCTTCGGGAATGTCTGCACTCGGCTGGTTTCGCCCGCCGGATCCTTCACCGTATCTTCGGACATGGTGGTGCGCGACACCGGCTGGACCGATGCCGTGGTGCCGACGGCGCAACAGATACCGGTCTACCAATTGCCGGAGGAAACCCTGCTCTATCTGCTCGGCAGCCGCTACTGCGAGACGGACAAGCTTGTGGAGAAAGCCTGGGATCTGTTCGGCCACACGCCGACCGGCTGGGCGCGCGTGCAGGCCATCTGCGACTACGTGCACGACCGCATCCAGTTCGGCTACGAATTCGCGAACGCCACCAAAGGCGCCGCGCAGGCGCTGGAGGAAGGCCGCGGGGTGTGCCGCGATTTCGCCCATTCGGCAGTGGCCTTGTGCCGCTGCATGAATATTCCGGCGCGCTATTGCACCGGCTACATCGGCGACTTCGGCGTGCCGCCCAGCACCGCGCCGATGGATTTCTCGGCTTGGTTCGAAGCCTTCCTGGACGGGCAGTGGTACACCTTCGATGCGCGCCACAACTTCCCGCGCATCGGCCGTGTGCTGATCGCGCGCGGGCGCGATGCGGCGGACGTGGCGATCAGCAATACCTTCGGTCCGAACACGCTGGAGCGGTTCGAGGTGTGGTCGGAGGAAACCTTCGTGGAAGCGTTGATTCCCAGGTGAAACGCTTTTCCTTCTCCATTCGGGAGAAGGAAAGCAGCTCAAGCGAATTTGTCCGTCGCGCCCACTAGCGCATCCACATGCTCGGCCTCGAAGGCCGAGTGCCCGGATACCGGAGAAATCAACAGCTCGGCCTTCGGCCAGGCCTTATGCAGGTCCCAGGCGTTGGCCATCGGACAGACCACATCGTAGCGGCCGTGCACGATGACGCCGGGGATGTGCGCGATCTTGTGCGCGTCGCGCAGCAGCTGCTCTTCGACCTCGAAGAAACCGCCGTTGACGAAGTAATGGTTTTCGATCCGCGCGAAGGCCAGCGCGAAAGCCGCGTCTTCGTGGCCGCTGACGAAGTCGTGGTCCACGCGCAGGAAACTGGTGGCGCCTTCCCACACGCTCCATGCGCGCGCCGCGGCCAAGCGCGTGGCTTCATCGTCGCTGGTCAGCCGGCGATGGAAGGAGGAAATCAGATCGTGGCGTTCGACGACCGGGATGGGTTCGAGGAAATGCTCCCACGCGTCCGGGAACAGGCGCGAGCAACCTTCCTGATAGAACCACTCCAGTTCCCAGCGGCGCAGCATGAAGATGCCGCGCAGAACCAGTTCGGTCACGCGCTGAGGGTGTTTCTGCGCGTAGGCCAGCGCCAGGGTGGAACCCCAACTGCCGCCGAACACCTGCCACTGCTCCACGCCCAGCTTTTCGCGCAGTTGCTCGATATCCGCAACCAGGTGCCAGGTCGTGTTGTCTACCAGGTCGGCGTGCGGCCTGGAGCGGCCGGAACCGCGCTGGTCGAACAGCACGATGCGGTATTTGGCCGGATCATGGAACCGCCGCATCTTCGGACTGCAACCGGCGCCCGGACCTCCGTGCAGCAGGACCACCGGCTTGCCGTTCGGATTGCCGCACTGCTCGTAATACAGGGTGTGGCGGTCGTCGACCTTGAGCGTGCCGGTGTCGAAGGGTTCTATTTCGGGGTAAAGCTGGCGCATGGTTGCGGCCCGCGGTTCGGGGCGGGAAGTTTAACGCAGCGGGAACTGTCTTCCCTTTCGACACCGCAGCTCGGTGCTCAGAACCTCGACGTCGTCATCCCAGCGTCTTCAAACAGCGAAACTGATCAAGCTGGAAGCGCCTTTCAACAGCGAGGCTGGTCATCCACTTTGACTTTTGCCTGGACCTTCGCCGATCAAGATCAAAATGGATCCCAGCGTTCGCTGGGATGACGGCTTAAAGAGAGCAGGAACTAGCCAGGGCTGCGCCCCAGCGTCACCCTGTCGCGCGACTCCAGGTCGCGTTCGGTGGCGACATCGACGAATCCTGCCGCTTCAAACAGCTCCCGAATCGCAGCGCCCTGCTCCAGGCCATGCTCCAGCAGCAACCAGGCGCCCGCCACGAGATGGGTACCCGCTCCGGAAACAATTTCCCGAATCGCATCCAGCCCGTCGGCACCAGACGACAGTGCCGCAGCGGGCTCGAACCGTAGATCCCCCTCGTCGAGGTGCGGGTCGCCCTCGGCGATGTAAGGCGGATTGCTGGCGATGAGGTCGAAGCGCTCGCCCATGAGCGGTGAGAACCAGCTGCCCATGCGGAATTCGACATTCCGGATGCCATTGCCTTCGCCGTTGCCGATGGCGATGTCCAGCGCGCCCTCGCTTGCGTCCGTGGCGATGACCCGGCATTCCGGACGCTCTTTCGCGATGGCCAGCGCGATGGCGCCACTGCCCGTACCCAGATCGGCGGCTCGCGAAGGAGACGAAACCGGAAGCCTTGCGATCGCCAGCTCCACCAGCAGTTCGGTTTCCGGCCGGGGAATCAGCGTATCGGCGGTGACCGCCAGGTCCAGCGTCCAGAAGCCGCGCCGTCCGGTGAGATAGGCGACGGGCCGGCCCGATTCGCGTGCCTCGAGCAGCACGCGGAAACGTTGCAAAGCGGAAATCTCGATGGTTTCGTCGCCATGCGCGAACAACCAGGACACCGGCTTGCCCAGGGCATGGGCAAGCAGCGGCCTGGCATCGGCCACTTCGATACGTTCACTGGCCTGGCGCAAAACCGCATCCAGTCGGGGCTGTGGACTCGTATTCATCGGCGACATCGTATCTGCGGCGGCGCGTTTGCGAGTCCCAGAAGCAGCAGCCGAGTCACGCAATAGTCATTGACTATCAATATGATGCTACCAATCGATTAGAGATATCAATCGATCGATACTAGTATTCACCGTCCCTATCAATCACCCCACCAACGAAGGAAGCATAGATGTCCCTGATCAATACCCATGTGAAGCCCTTCACCGCCAATGCCTTCCACAACGGCAAGTTCGTCCAGGTTTCCGACGCCGACCTGAAAGGCAACTGGTCCGTGCTGATCTTCATGCCGGCCGCCTTCACCTTCAACTGCCCCACCGAAGTCGAAGACGCCGCCACGCATTACGCCGAGTTCCAGAAGGCGGGCGCCGAGGTCTACATCGTCACCACCGACACCCATTTCTCGCACAAGGTCTGGCATGAAACCTCGCCAGCGGTCGGCAAGGCGCAGTTCCCGTTGATCGGCGACCCGACCCATCAGCTGACCCGCGCGTTCGACGTGCATATCGACGAAGAAGGCCTGGCCCTGCGCGGCACCTTCATCATCAATCCGGAAGGCGTGATCAAGACCGCGGAAATCCACGACAACGCCATTGCCCGCGACATCAGCGAAACCCTGCGCAAGCTCAAGGCCGCGCGTTACGTCGCCAGCCACCCGGGTGAAGTGTGCCCGGCCAAGTGGAAGGAAGGCGAGAAGACCCTGGCGCCGTCGCTGGACCTGGTCGGCAAGATCTAAACGCCCCCTCTTCACAACGAATTGCCCGCAACAACGCTCCTCCCCCAAAGAGGCGATCCCCTCCCCCGCACGCGGGGGAGGGCTTTATGCAACCCCTACGCGAGTCCCCCATGCTTGAGTCCGATCTGAAAACCCAGCTGCAGGCCTACCTCCAGAAGGTGACGCGTCCGATCGAGATCGTGGCGTCGCTGGACGACAGCCCCAAATCCCGCGAGATGGAAGAGCTGCTCGGCGAAATCGTGTTGCTGTCCGACAAGATCACCCTGGTCGAACGCCGCGATGCCGACGCGCATACGCCCTCTTTCGCGTTGAACAGCCCCGGCCACGACATCCACCTGCGTTTCGCGGGCATTCCGATGGGCCATGAATTCACTTCGCTCGTCCTGGCGTTGCTGCAGGTCGGCGGCCACCCGTCGCGCACCGCGCAGGACGTGATCGAACAGATCAAGGAACTGGAGGGTCCCGCCCCTGACGGCGTTCTCAAGTTCGAAACCTATTTCTCGCTCAGCTGCCAAAACTGCCCGGACGTGGTCCAGGCGCTGAACCTGATGGCGGTGCTGAATCCCAACATCCAGCACGTCGCCATCGACGGCGCGCTTTTCCAGGACGAAGTCGAAGCACGGCAGGTGATGTCGGTTCCGACCATCTACCTCAACGGCGAAGTCTTCGGCCAGGGCCGCATGGGCGTGGAAGAAATCGTCGCCAAGCTGGACACCGGCGCAGCGGCGCGCGATGCCAAGAAGCTCGCGGCCAAGGCGCCGTTCGACGTCCTCATCGTCGGCGGCGGCCCGGCCGGCGCTGCGGCGGCCATCTATGCCGCGCGCAAGGGCATCGCCACCGGCGTAGTCGCCGAACGCTTCGGCGGGCAGGTGTTGGACACCATGGCCATCGAGAACTTCATCTCGGTTTCGGAAACCGAAGGTCCGAAGATGGTCGCGCAACTGGAACAGCATGTGCGCCAGTACGAAGTGGACATCATGAATCTGCAGCGCGCCGAGAAACTCACTTCGGGCAACGGCGTGATCGAGATCGAGCTGGCCAACGGCGCGTCGCTGAAGAGCAAGACCGTGATCCTGTCCACCGGCGCGCGCTGGCGGCAGATGAACGTGCCAGGCGAGAACGAATACCGCAATAAAGGCGTGGCCTATTGCCCGCATTGCGACGGCCCGCTGTTCAAGGGCAAGCGCGTGGCGGTGATCGGCGGCGGCAACTCCGGCGTGGAAGCGGCCATCGACCTGGCCGGCATCGTCAGCCATGTGACCCTGATCGAGTTCGACCACCAGTTGCGCGCCGACGCGGTGCTGCAGCGCAAGCTGCACAGCCTGCCGAACGTGAAGGTGATCACTTCGGCGATGACTACGGAAGTCACCGGCGACGGCCAGAAGGTCGATGGACTGGTCTACCAAGACCGTGGCAACAACGAGAAGCACACGCTGGCGCTGGAGGGCATCTTCGTGCAGATCGGCTTGCTGCCGAACACCGAATGGCTCAAGGGCACGGTGGCGCTGTCGCCGCGCGGCGAGATCATCGTCGACGAA
Organism: Pseudoxanthomonas sacheonensis; assembly: GCF_031455975.1. Taxonomy (GTDB): domain Bacteria; phylum Pseudomonadota; class Gammaproteobacteria; order Xanthomonadales; family Xanthomonadaceae; genus Pseudoxanthomonas_A; species Pseudoxanthomonas_A sacheonensis_A. The sequence goes on from NZ_JAVDTT010000005.1 coordinate 48,930, forward strand.
CGCGGCCAGACCTCGCTGCCTGGCGTGTTCGCCGCGGGCGACGTGACCACGGTGCCGTACAAGCAGATCGTGATCGCCATGGGCGAAGGCTCCAAGGCCGCGCTCAGCGCCTTCGACCATCTGATCCGCACTTCGGCGCCTGTCGAAGAAGCGGAAGTTGAGGCGGCGTGATGTTCAAGCCCTCCCCTTCAAGGGGAGGAGCCTGCCCCGGACTGGATCCGGGGTTGGGTGGGGATGGTGTAGCTTGTGCCGCACGTCAATCACACCTGACCGGAAAACCATCCCCATCCCGGCCTTCCCCTTGAAGGGGAAGGAGAAACCTTCATGAACCTGCGCGACCTCAAATACCTGCTGGCGCTCGCCGACCACAAGCATTTCGGTCGCGCGGCGGCGGCGTGCTTCGTCAGCCAGCCCACGCTGTCCACGCAGATCAGAAAGCTGGAAGAGGAACTGGGCGTGTCCCTGGTCGAGCGCGCGCCGCGCAAGGTGATGCTGACCCCGGCGGGACGCGACGCCGCCGAACGCGCGCGCCGCATCGTCGCCGAAGTGGAGCAGATGAAGGAAGGCGCGCGCCGCAGCCAGGATCCGGAAGCCGGCACCGTGCGGCTGGGCATCTTCCCGACCCTGGGACCTTACTTGCTGCCGCATGTGATCCCGCGCATTCGCGAACGTTTTCCGAATCTGGAGCTGCTGCTGATCGAGGAAAAGAGCGACGTGCTGCAGTCGCGCCTGCACGACGGCAAGCTGGACGCGGCCCTGCTCGCGCTGCCGGTGCACGACGACCAGTTGCACAGCGAGTTCCTGTTCGAGGAGCCGTTCCTGCTGGCCGTGCCGGAGAACCATCCGCTGGCCCAGCGCGATTCATTGAGCCTCAGCGAACTATCCGACCAGAAATTGCTGCTGCTGGAAGACGGCCATTGCCTGCGCGAGCAAGCGTTGGAAGTCTGCCGGCTGTCGGGCGCGAACGAAAAATCGGAATTCCGCGCGACCAGCCTGGAAACGCTACGGCAGATGGTCGCCGCCAACGTCGGCATCACCTTGCTGCCCACGCTGGCGATCAAGCCGCCGGTAGCGCGATCACAGAACATACATTTGCTAGGCTTCAGCGACTCGCATCCCAGCCGCCAGATTGCGATGCTATGGCGCAGGAGCTCGGCGATGGCCGAGTTCCTGCTGGAGCTGTCGAAGGTATTCTCCGAGTTGCCGACGGAGTTGTTCTCGCCCACTCCGGAAATCGGTCTGCAGCCGCCCCAAGCTCTTGGCAGGAAATCCGCCGGCAGCAAACGCCACTAAAGCCCCCACTGAAGCCCCCACCTCAGGACAACCAAGAACACCATGACCTCAGTATCGAAACTGCAACAACTCCGCGAACTCTCCGTCGTGGTCGCCGATACCGGCGACTTCGATGCGGTCAAACGCCTGCGCCCGGTCGACTGCACCACCAATCCGACCCTGGTGCGCAAGGCGCTGGATCTGCCGGTCTACGCCGAAGCCATCGACAAGGAACTGGCCTGGGCGCGCACCCAATCGGGCGACAAACAAGCGGTGGTCGAAGAAGTGGTGGATCGCCTTACCATTGCGGTCGGCTCCGCGCTGGCAGGCCTGGTGCCTGGCCGCGTTTCCACCGAAGTCGACGCCGACCTGGCCCACGACACCGAAGCCACGGTGAAGAAAGCGCACAAGTTCATCGACATGTACGCCGCGGGCGGCATCGGCCGCGAACGCGTGCTGATCAAGGTCGCCGCCACTTGGGAAGGCGTGGAAGCGGCGCGCCAGCTGCAGCGCGCCGGCATCGACTGCAATCTGACCCTGATCTTCAACCGCACCCAGGCGCTGGCCTGTTCGGAAGCGGGCGCGTTCCTGATTTCGCCCTTCGTGGGCCGCATCCTGGACTGGTATGTGGCGCGTGGTGAAGCGCCGTCGAACATCGATGCGGATCCGGGCGTGGTGTTCGTGCGCGGCGTGTACGACGAATTCAAGCGCCGCGGCTCGTCGACCGTCGTGATGGGCGCCTCGTTCCGCTCCACCGCGCAGATCGAGGCGCTGGCGGGCTGCGACCGCCTGACCATCTCGCCGGACCTGCTGGAGAAACTGGAAGCGGAAACCGGTGAGTTGCCGCGCAAGCTCTCGCCCGTCAAGGCCGAAGCGAACACGCATGCGCCCATCGACGCCGAGCGCTTGGCCAAGGATCTGGCGGACGATCCCATGGCGACCGAGAAATTGCGCGACGGCATCGCCGCCTTCGCCAAGGACCTGGTGGGCCTGCGTCAGACCATCGCCGAGCGCTTGTCCGCCGCCGCGTGAACCTGCGCAACTTCCTGATCGCCTGCCTGGTGCTTGGCGCACTGGGTTGGTGGTATTCCTCGCACTCGCCACGCAAGGCGAGCGCGCCGGAGGGCGTGTCCACGAATTCCGGATGTCCGCTGCCACCCCTGGTCGACAGAGGCGAAGCGCCGTTGCAGAGCGATGTGCCTGCCTCGATGCGGCCGTTCGCACTGACCGCCGCGACGCTTCAGCCTTTGGCGGGTTTCAGCATCGAAGCGCGGGTGCTTTCGCGCGAAGACTACAGCCTGGGGCGGGAAGCCGATCTTTCGCCCACCGATCTGGCGCTGGGTTGGCGAACCATGCGCGAGGAAGCCGTGTTGTCGCAACTGGACATCAGCCAATCCTCGCGTTGGTACAACTATCGCTGGAAAGATCAGCCACCGCTGCCGCCCGGGGAAATCGCGCGCAACAGCGCCAACATGCACATGATCCCCGCCAGCGATGCGGTAGCCGACGCGCTTGCGGACATCGGCAAGGGCGATAACGTGCGCATCGATGGCTGGCTGGTGGAAGCCAAAGCCCCGGACGGCTGGCGCTGGCGCAGTTCGACCACGCGGGACGACACCGGCGGAGGCGCCTGCGAGGTAGTCTACGTCTGCGGCATCACGCGGCTTTGATCGTGCCGCCGGATCGCATCCGGCATCCATCGCGCGATTCTCAAGGTTTCCGCGCTGCCAGGACTACCCGATTGCGGCCTTCGTGCTTGGCTGAATAAAGCGCCCGATCGGCCCGTTCCAGCGCCTGGGTCGGGGTCTGTTCGTGTACGAGGCGCGTCGCCACACCCACACTGACCGTCAATTTCACCTTCTGGTCTTGCCATTCCACTGCCGACTCCTCGATCTGCAGACGGATCCGCTCGCCGATTTCCCGCGCCTGATCGTCCCCGGGAGTAGGCAGCAAGACCAGGAACTCCTCTCCACCGTACCGTCCCAACAGATCTCCCGGCCGCAAGGCCCGGCTCAGGACATCGGCCAGATGCCTGAGGCATTGATCGCCACAGGCATGGCCATAGGTGTCGTTGACCAGCTTGAAACCGTCCACGTCGATAAACAGCACCGCAAGGGTTTTGTCATTCTTGTGGGCTTCGATGAACGCATGGCTCAGCGCCAGGTCGATCGCGTTGCGATTGAGCATGCCGGTCAGCGCGTCCAGTTCGGCCGAACGGCGCAGCTTTTGCGTCTCCCGGGCTTCCGCGGTCTGCTGCAACACCAGTTGCCCGAACTGATCGACCAGCGCGAGTTCTTCCGCGCTGAACGCCTGCGGACCCACCCGTTCCAGCAGCGCCACGCCCACATCGCCCTTGCCCGTGGTCAGCGGCACCGCCGCATAGGCCATGCTCGCCGCGCGTGCCCGCGTGCTTCCCGGCACCGGATTCATGATCAGCTCGGCCATCGGCAACTTCCGCTGCGCCACCGCGCGCAGGGTCGCATCGTTGACGTCGATCAACGCGGACAGGCGCGAGGTGTGGGTGACCGGCTCGGTGATCCGGGTCTGGTCGTAGCCAGGGCGGGAAAGAATGATAGTGGCCGAATTCAACTGCAGCCAGGGCAACAGGCTTTCCATCGCCATTTGAACCGCATACCACTCCAGATCCTTGCTGGCGACGTCCTGCAGGCGCTTGCGCAGCAGATCGGCCAGGTCGGTGTAGGCCTGCTGTTGCCGCAACCGCTGTTCGCTGGCCTTGCGGGCCATGCGCTCCTGTTCGTGCTTGAGGCGGAAATCCGCGATGCGGCCGATCAACGCGACCACCAGCACCACCGCCACCAGCACCAATCCGATCTGGTAACCGAACCTGCCCCAGAACGGATCCGCCATTCCGCGCACGCTCAGTTCGAATAGCGTGCAACTGATGCCGAGCATGATCAGTGCGGTCAGCAGCGGCCAGCCCAGCCACGCCTTGCGCAGGATCGCGCTGAAGAAGGCGAGCATCGCGAGCACGGCCGCCGCCGCCCAGCCGATGATCACCAGTATCTGCATGGTCTCCGGCGCGAAGGCGAAGCCGCACAATCCGGCCGCGGCCAGCGCGACCATCGCCGACGCGCCCGCGACGGGCGTCCAGCGCAGCCAGAGGTTGTCCGGGCGCCGGCCGGCGAAGTCGCGTGCCGTGCAGATCCCCGACGCGCTCACCAGCAGCATGGCGATATTGGTGCCCTGTCCTCCCAACGGTTTCAGCCAGGCCAGGAATGGAACGGTGTAGGCGTGCCCGTTGACCACCAACATCAGTAGGAGCGAGGCGCTCACGAAAGCCAGAAAGCTCAGGAACGCGAGCTCGCGCGCACCCAGGCAAAGCGATACCGCGACAATGGCCAGCACCAGCAGGCAGGCGTACAAGGCGATCGCGACCGCCAGCGACCGCTTGTCCTGCTCGGCTCCCAGCGCCATGCGTACGACTTGTGGGCGCAAAGTGCGCGCCAGTTCGGTACTGGCGGTCACATCGACACTGACCGGTCCTCGCCAGTGGGCGGGCAACGTTTGTGAAAAAGCCATCGGCAACAGTCCGTCGTGAGGCTGGGGACGGAAGAAATCCTGCGCCGGCGGGTGCCAGCCTGGGGCCTGGAGTTGCAGTTCCTTCAGTTCGATCCGGTTGAACCGCAGCTGCCAGGGCGATCCGTCCGGATTGCGGCTGGGCAGGTCGAAACTCAAGCGGAACCGCGCCGGACTTCCCTCCGGCGGAAGCACCACCCCGTCGCCGTCGACGCTGAGGTGGGCCCGCGGCTGCGCATCCAGCAATTGCAAGCTCACGGGGACTTCCAGCGCGGGCGCTGCCGAGGTTTGCGCAGCGCGCGCAATGCCCTCCCAGGCCACAGTCGCGGACAGGACCAACAGACCCCATGCCAGCAAGCGCAGGCCACTGCCCTGCATGCGCCACCGCGGATTACCCCGTGGCAGGTAGCGCACCCGGATCCTCCTCACCGTGGTGGTCGCGTGCCTGCTCCAGATGCAGCGCTTGCAGACAGCTCGTGGCCTCGTCGAGATAAGGGTCCGGAACGCAGACCCGCAAGACGCCGAACAGCGGCAGCTCGCCCGCGCCTCCCAGTAGGGATTCGCCAAAAATGAACACCGGAATATCCATGCCTTCCAGCGCGTGCTTGGGCAGATGGGCTTCGATCAGGTTGTTTGCGCGATAGACGACTTGCACGGCGACTCCCGGACACCGACCCAGAGTAACCCCAGTTCTGGCGAAAACCATGGCCCGCTCGCAGGAACTGTACGGGTGCGTCGGCTAAACTGTGACCCCGAACGCCAGGTTTCCTCAACGCATGTCCGCTGTCTCTACCGATCCCTCCTCGCCCCACGATGCCCACGCAACTCCGGCGCCCGGCGAGAAGAACGACTTCATCCGCCAGATCGTCCGCGACGACCTGGCCAGCGGCAAGCACACGGTCATCCATACCCGTTTCCCGCCCGAGCCCAACGGCTACCTGCACATCGGCCATGCCAAGGCGATCTGCCTGAACTTCGGCATCGCCAGCGAGTTCAGCGGCATCTGCAACCTGCGCTTCGACGACACCAATCCGGCCAAGGAAGACCCCGAATTCGTCGCCGCCATCCAGGACGACGTGCGTTGGCTGGGGTATGAGTGGGCGCAGCTGCGCCATGCCTCGGATTATTTCGACGTGTACTACCTGGCCGCCGAAAAACTCATCCGCGACGGCCTGGCCTATGTGGACGATCTGGACGCGCAGGCCATGCGCGAGTACCGCGGCACTTTGACCGCGCCCGGGCGCGAGTCGCCGTTCCGGGCCCGTACGGTGGAAGAGAATCTCGACCTGTTCAAGCGCATGCGCGCAGGCGAATTCCCCGATGGCGCGCGCACCCTGCGCGCCAAGATCGACATGGGCAGCGGCAACATGAACCTGCGCGACCCCGCGCTGTACCGCATCAAACACGTCGAACACCAAAATACCGGCAACGCCTGGCCGATCTACCCGATGTACGACTTCGCCCACGCCTTGGGCGATGCGATCGAGGGCATCACTCACTCGCTTTGCACACTGGAGTTCGAGGACCACCGGCCGCTGTACGACTGGTGCGTGGACAAGGTGGATCTGACCGGCCACCCCGAACTGCTGCAACCGCTGCTGGATCGCGGACTGCCGAAGGAAGCCGCCAAGCCGCGCCAGATCGAATTCTCGCGCCTCAACATCAACTACACGGTAATGAGCAAGCGCAAGCTGACCACGCTGGTGGGCGATAAGCTCGTCGACGGCTGGGACGATCCGCGCATGCCGACCTTGCAGGGCTTGCGCCGCCGCGGCTACACGCCGGCCGCGCTGCGCCTGCTGATCGACCGCGTCGGCATCAGCAAGCAGAATTCGCTGCTGGATTTCAGCGTGCTCGAAGGCTGCCTGCGCGACGACTTGGACGCTGCCGCGCCGCGCCGCATGGCGGTGGTGGAGCCGGTCAAGCTGGTATTGGCGAATCTGCCGAAAGACCACGACGAGACGCTGACGTTTTCCAACCATCCGAAAGACGAATCCTTCGGCAAGCGCCAGATTCCGTTCTCCCGCGAATTGTGGATCGAACGCGAGGATTTCGCCGAAGTCCCGCCCAAGGGCTTCAAGCGCTTGATCCTCGGCGGCGAAGTGCGCCTGCGCGGCGCCGGTATCGTGCGTTGCGATGAAGTGGTCAAGAACGAGACCGGCGAGATCGTCGAACTGCGCGGCTGGCTGGATCCGGAATCGCGCCCCGGCATGCAAGGCGCCGAACGCAAGATCAAGGGAACCATCCACTGGGTCAGCGCCAAGCACGCCGTGCCGACCGAGTTCCGCCTGTACGACCGTCTGTTCACGGTGCCCGATCCGGACGACGAGTCGGAAGGCAAGACCTACCAGGACTACCTGAATCCGGAATCGCGCAAGTCGGTGCGGGGCTATGTGGAGCCCGCGGCCGCCGACGCTGCGCCGGAGCAGTCGTTCCAGTTCGAACGCATCGGTTATTTCGTCGCCGACCGCCGAGACCACCGTAGCGATGCACCGGTGTTCAACCGCAGCGTGACGCTGCGCGATACCTGGGCGGCGAAAAGCTGATGTTGTCAGTCGCTCGCTGCGTAACAAGGGCAGCTAGCGCAGGTAATGCGAGTGGTTGCAGTAACAATTCGACCGTCATGACCAGCCATTCGGCTGTTGAGAGCCCCGCGAAGGCGGGAACCCAGTGACTTTACCTTTCAGAATTCAAGTCGCTGGATCCCCGCCTTCGCGGGGACGACGACTGAATTTATCTGATTACAGGAGATACGCCATGCGCCTCATCGCCTCAATACTGGTCCCGCTAGTCATCGCGCTTTCGCTGACTTCCTGCGCAGCGCCCAACACCACCGAACCGGCTACTGGCAACCTGGCCGGGAGCACACCTCCGCCACCACCCGCACCACCGGCGGCGCCTCCGCCGCGTGCGGCTCCGCCGATGTCCTCGCCCACGCCGCCACGCAAGGTCAAACCGGAGGTCGCCGTCGTCACCAGTTGCAAGACCAACGCCGATTGCGCGGTGAAGAACGTCGGCAACTGCTGCGGCGCGATGCCGGCCTGCGTCAACAAGGACAGCCCGACCGATCCTGCCGCCGTGCAGGCGCAGTGCGCGGCGAAGGGAATGATGAGCGTCTGCGGCTTCCAAGAGATCAGCGCCTGCCAGTGCGACGACGGTCAATGCGCGCCTGCTGGTGGCGCGACGCCGCAGGTCCAATGATGCTCTACGCGCAAGTCCATCTCACTCTGCCGGCCTGGGTGCATGAAACCGTCGATGCCTCGGCGTTGTACGCCAGCGATGCCGACAAGGTGGCGCTGGCTATCGAACTTTCGCGCGTCAATATCGATGCGAACACCGGCGGGCCCTTCGGCGCCGTGGTCTTCGGGCCGGACGACCGCATCATCTCGGTCGGCGTCAATCGCGTTCTCCCGCAGAACACCTCGCTCGCCCATGCCGAGAACATGGCCTACATGCTGGCCCAGCAACGCCTGCAAACCGCGCGCCTGAACGAGCGCGTGGGCGGCGCGGTGACCCTGGCCACTTCCTCGCAACCGTGCTGCCAGTGCTACGGCGCCACCGTGTGGGCCGGCATCGACCGCCTGCTGATCGGCGCGCGCGCCGAAGACGTGATGGAGCTGACCGAGTTCGACGAAGGCCCGCTTCCCGCCGACTGGATCGGCGAACTGAACAAGCGCGGCATCGAAGTGGTCCGCGACCTCAATCGCGATGCCGCACGCGAGGTGCTGCGTACGTACGGCGAACGCGGCGGCGACCGTTATTGACGCACCACGCTTCCGTAGGAGCGACGTGAGTCGCGACTATCGCGCCGTGTGCTCTTTCGATGACGGCGTCGAGCCCGGAAGGCATTCCTTCGCGACTCACGTCGCTCCTACGGGGCATGACGCATGACCGGTCTGGTCTGCTACTGCCGGCAGGGGTTTGAACCGGAACTGGCCGCCGAACTGAGCGAGCGAGCGGCATTGGCCGGCCATCCCGGTTACGCGCGTACCGAACGCAATAGCGCCCACGTGGTTTTCATTTGCGACGATGGCGGGGCGCTTTCGAAAGCGTTGCCCTGGCGCGAACTGATTTATGCGCGACAGAAACTCCGATTGATCGCCGAACTTCGCGGACTCGATCCGAAAGACCGCATCACGCCCATGCTCGTGGCGCTCGCGGGGCAATCGCGTTTCGGCGACCTGTGGGTCGAGCATCCCGATTCGGATACCTCCAAGCCGCTGGCCGGCCTGGCCCGCAGCTTCGGCAATGCCTTGCGTCCCGCGCTGCGCAAGGCGGGCTTGATGACGGACAAGGAAAATCCGAGGTTTCCGCGACTGCACGTGGTTTTCGTGGACGGCGACCATGCATTCCTGGCGGTTGCCGATCCGTTGGACAGCTCCCCGTGGCCGCTCGGCATTCCGCGCCTGAAGCTGCTGTCGGACGCGCCCTCGCGTTCGGCGCTGAAACTGGAAGAAGCCCTGCTGACCCTGCTCGATGCGGGCGAACGCGAAGCACTGTTGAAGCCCGGCATGAGCGCCGCCGATCTGGGCGCCGCGCCGGGCGGTTGGACCTGGATCCTCACCCGTCATCACCTTCGCGTGATCAGCGTGGACAACGGACCACTGCGCCAGAACGTGATGGACAGCGGACTGGTGGAGCACCTGCGTGCGGACGGCTTTCAATGGAAGCCCTCGCAAGCGCTGGACTGGATGGTCTGCGACATGGTGGAGCAACCGCGGCGCGTGGCCGAGCGCATGGCCACCTGGTTCCGCGAAGGCTGGTGCAGGCATGCGGTCTTCAACTTGAAACTGCCGATGAAGAAACGCTGGGACGAGACGCAGCTGTGTCTGGATCTTTTCGTCGAACAATCGGAGAAACCGGTCATGGTGCGCGCCAAGCAGCTGTATCACGACCGCGAAGAAATCACAGTGTTCGCCACCAGCCAGCGATAATTCGAACTTCGTAGAAGAACATCCCAGGAACACGCCATGAACGTAAGAGACAGCAACGGCACCCCGCTCAGCGAGGGCGATTCGGTCACCGTCATCAAGGATCTCAAGGTCAAGGGCACTTCGCTGACGATCAAACGCGGCACCCTGATCAAGGGCATCCACCTGACCGACGACGAGGAAGAGATCGAATGCAAGGTCGAGAAGATCAAGGACCTGGTGCTGAAGACCTGCTTCCTGAAAAAGGCCTGAGCCATGGCCGCCACCTGGATCACCATCGCCGCTTCCTCGCTGCCTGAAATCATCCGCATGGCGCGCCCGCTGTTCACCCGCACGCCGCAGGTGGACAATAGCCATCAGACGCGAATGGATTTGCTCGACGAGCAGATCGCCCAGTTGCAGGATGCGGCCACGCAGAACGCAGACTCGATCAAGAAGCTGGCCACCGACATGCAGAAGACCATCGAGGTTCTGCAGGTAGGCGCGGACCAGGCCGAGCGTCGATTGCGCCGCGCCAGCCAGCTGACCTTGATCGCGACCACCGTCGCAATTCTTGCTTTTGCCTTGGCCGCGTACGCCCTGACGCGCTGAACCCGCCCTTCGGCAAGGGTGCGGTCTCATCCCCTGCAATCCCGGCGTGGCAAGCTACTCCCCTGACGAGGAAAGCCAGCATGCAACCCATAGAACTCAAGGACCCCGCCGGGTTCGCCAACGAATTCCTGCGACTGACCCTGCTGCAGGGTTTCCAGTCGCTGACCAAACGCGATCTGGAACTGCTGATCTTCGTGCTGCTGGAACGCGACGGCGCCATCCAGCGCAGCGATTCCAATGCGGCCGCCGCATTGCGCTTGCGGGTGACCCCAGCCAAGGTCAAGGCCTTGCGTCGTGATGGTTACGCCCGTTGGCGGGCGCTGGTGCCCGAGGAAAGCGACGCGGCCCTGCAACGGATCGTGGCCAGCGTGCTGACCGAAGACAACCTGCGCTCGGGCGCCAAGCACGTCAGCGAACGCAGCAAGAAGGAAGGCTTCCTGGCGATCCGCGTGGAGCATCCCGACGACCAGCAGCAATTCGAGCAGGCGATCCTGGATGTGGGTGCATTGCCGGTATACGAACGCAACCGCGACGTGATGGCGGTGCGTTTCGACACCCTGCTAAAAATCGCCGAGAAGTGGGGCTACCTGCAGCCCGATCCCAAGGCGATCACCGACGAGTTGAACAAGCTGGCGCCCGCCGCGGAAGAAGTCGCCGACCTGCTGAAGAAAGACGTGACCAAGTTGCGCTGGCAGGAAGTGCGCAACGCGCTCAACAGCCTGGGTGCGAAGGCGATCGTGAGTACCGCTGAAGGCGGCCTCAAGGGGCTGTTGAAGATCGTGTTTCCCTTCATTCCCGGATGAAAATTTAGATCGTCATGACCAGCCATTCGGCTGTTGAGAGCCCCGCGAAGGCGGGAACCCAGCGCCTTTGCTCTTCACAGCCTCAAGTCGCTGGATCCCCGCCTTCGCGGGGATGACGACTGAAGGTTTATCGCGAAAAGCACTCTTCCCTGTCTTCCCTCCCTGCGCCCTGTAGGACTCCTCCTTGAGGACGCGCAGGGTAAGGAGCGCTACAAGCCCGAGGCCTTGCGCCAGAACAGATTCGCCAGCGGCGGCAGTTTCCCGGCGAGCCCCAGCGCGAATCCACGCAACAGCGTGGCGTGCATCTCGTCGTTCGAGAACACGCGGTTGATGCCGTCGAACGCATAAGCCGCGGCGGCATTCTCGCTGCGGCATTCGCGCGACCAGCGCGCCAGGCGATGCGCCGAGGACCAATCCACGCGCCGCGACTGCGCGTCGGCGATGGCGTCCCGCAACCTGGCGACGTCGCGCAACCCCAGGTTGACGCCCTGCCCGGCTAGCGGATGCACCACGTGCGCCGCATCGCCCACCAGCAGCACCTTGCCGGAGACGTAAGCGTCGGCCAGCTGACGGCGCAGAGGGAAGGCCGCACGAGCGGAGACCACGCGCGCTTGGCCTAGCCGCGCTTCGAAAGCGCCGGTCAGTTCGCGATCGAAAGCCTCGTCCTTCAGCGCCAGCACCCGATCCGCCTCCTCGTTCGGCAAGGTCCAGACGATGGAACTGCGGCCGTCCACGAACGGCAGGAAGGCGAGCGGGCCGGCCGGCAAGAACCGCTGCCATGCGGTCAACTCGTGAGACTTTTCGGTTTCGACGAATGCCACCACGCCACGCTGCTGATAGTCGTGCGAAGACACCTGCAGGCCCGCCAGCCGACGCAGCGTGGAATCGGCGCCGTCGGCGGCGATGGCGAGCCGCGCCTCCACACGCGTGCCGTCGTCCAACCGCAGACGCACGCCGCCAGCCTGCCCTGAGCTTGTCGAAGGAGCCTGCCCTGAGCTTGTCGAAGGAGCCTGCCCTGAGCTTGTCGAAGGGTCCTGTTCCATCGATTCGACCCGCGCCGGACAATGCAGCCGCACACCCGCTGCCGGCAGCGCTGCCCACAGACGCTCGGCCAGCAGGTTGTTCTCGACGATCCAGCCCAACTGGTCGCGCCCCAGCATGTCGGCATCGAACGACAGCTCGCCGCCGCCCGACGCGTCCCATACGCGCATGCGCCGGTAGGCCTGGGCGCGAGCGCTGCGAACGGAATCCCAAACGCCCAAACCGTCGAGCAGCGCCGCATTATCCGGCGCGAAGGCGTAGACCCGCAGGTCCGGAGTGCCGGCGGACCAGTGCGCAGGTTCGCGCCCTTCGATCAGCGCGACCTCCAGGCCGAGTTTGGCCAACGACAGCGCACAAGCCGCTCCCACCACGCCACCACCGACTATCGCGATATCGAGGCGAGCGCGTCGATTCATCGCACTGCCTCGCGGCATAACGCCGGGACGTTGCCGCGAAACCCCATCGCGCCGCCCACCAACATCGACTGCAGTGCCGTCGAATTGTCGGCCGCCAGCAAACCGAGACTGCGCAACGGACGCGCCAATGGCGATGCATTGCCGGTAATGCGCGCCAGTCCATCGGAGAATTCCAGCGTGCGCCGCCGGTCCTCGCGACGCCGTTCTGCGTAGCTGTCCAGCAACGCCGAAGCGCCGGGGTCCTGCGCCTGCTCGATCAACTCGGCAAGCGTCAGCGCATCGCGCAAGCCCAGATTGAAGCCCTGCGCGCCGATGGGATGGATGGTCTGCGCGGCGTTCCCGAGCAACACCGCGCGCGCGGCGATCGTGCGTTCGGCCACCACCTGGATGATCGGATAGACGCTGCGCTCGCCGGTGGAAAGGAAGCGACCCACGCGCCAGCCGAAGACGTTCTGGATGCGGTCGATCCACGCCGCAGCGTCGAGCGAAGCAACTTCCTCCGCACGCTCGCTCGCCACCCCATGGACCACGCCGAAATGACGGTCGCCACGCGGTAGCAGCGCGGTCGGGCCGTGTTCGCCGAAACGCTCGTAGGCGGTGCCGTCCGGGGCCTGCTCCGCGCGCATGCGGGCGACGAACAGGGTCTGCCGGTAGTCGTGCTCGCTGGCGCCGATCCCCAGTGCCTCGCGCAGGCCGCTGCGGGTGCCATCGGCAGCGACCAGCAGGCGTGCGGAGAGTTCGCGTTCGCCCTGGTCGTCGGAGATGCGCAGACTGCGCGATCCTTCCCGCAATTCGCCCAACCCGATGAAGCGCGCCGGACGATATCGGGTGAGCCGCTGCAGTTCCGATAATCGCGCTTCCAGCGCCTCGCCGAAATCGCGTGCGATCACAACCTGCCCGAAAGTCTCGCGCCCGTAGTCGGCGGCCTCTAGCCTGGTCCTGCCGAAGTCGCCCTGTCGGCTGACATGGATGCGTCGAATCTGGCCGGTGGGCGCGCGCAGCTTCGCCATCACTCCCAGCGCGGTCAGCGCGTTGACGGTGGCGCCGGCGAAGCTGAGGTTGCGCTGGTCGAAGACCGCGGGCATGACGCCGGCGGGCGTGGCTTCCACCAAGCCGATGTCCAGCCCCAGGCGATCGAGCGCGATGGCCAGGCTGGCGCCGACCAGGCCGCCGCCGACGATGAGTACATCGTGTGTGGATACATCGTGTGTTTCGGTCATGCGCCTATGATAAGCCCGCTGCGTCGGGCTCTCCGTTAGAATGGGCGCCTGAGCTTCCCGGAAGGCCTTCCATGAACAGCAAACTCCAGCGCGCCGTCGTCTTCACCCTGATCCTCTCGCTGATGGTCGCGACACGGCTGAACCTGCCGACGTCCCTGACCCATTTCGGGCCGGTGCCGGATGCGTCGTGGGCCGCGTTCTTCCTGGGCGGCTTCTATCTGCGCACGTGGACACGCTGGGCGTTCCCGGTGTTCATGGCGCTGGCGGTCCTGGTGGACTATGTGGTGATCAGCGGGCAGGGCATGGATTTCTTCGCCCATTACTGCATGTCGGCCGCCTACTGGTTCCTGGTGCCGGCCTACTTCGCGCTCTGGTTCGGCGGAATGCTGACCCGCCGCTTCTACAAAGAGGCCAATGGCAAGGCGCTGGCCGTACTGGCCGCAAGCCTGTTCGGTTCGGTGGTGCTTTGCCACCTGCTGAGCCAAGGCAGCTTCTACTGGATCAGCGACAGCGTCGCCAATCCGACCTTTGCCGGCTGGTGGAAGAACTACAGCGACTGGTTCGTCCCCTATCTGCGCACCGCCGCGATCTATGTCGGCCTGGCGGTTATCGCCCACGTTGGCGTGACTCAGGCGGCGCGCTTGCAGGCGCAGGCCAAAGCGCCGCGCTGAGCCGCGGATGAGGCCCTGCCATGGGTAACCGCCTCTCCAAGATCTACACGCGCACCGGCGACGACGGCAGCACCGGATTGGGAGACGGCACCCGCGTCGGCAAGGACTCGGCGCGGGTCAACGCTTACGGCACGGTGGACGAAGCCAATTCCAGCATCGGCGTGGTGCTGGCGGCGCAGGTGCCGGACGACATCCGCAAACTTTTGACCACGGTGCAGCACCAGCTGTTCGACCTTGGCGGCGAGCTCTGCATTCCCGGGCATGCGGCCATCAATGCCGAAGATGTGGACGCGCTGGAACGCCAACTGGACCAGTACAACGAAGCCTTGCCCCCGCTCAAGGATTTCATCCTGCCCGCCGGCGGCGAAGCCGCTGCGCGCTGTCACCTTGCGCGCACCATCGTCCGCCGCGCCGAACGCGAGACCGTGACTCTGGCACGGCACGACGCCGTACGGCCGGAAGCCATCCGCTACCTCAACCGGCTCTCGGACCTGTTGTTCGTCCTGGCGCGAGTGCTGGCCCGCGCAGATGGCCAGGGGGAAGTGTTGTGGAACCACGAACGCCGCCACTCCTGAGTCGCGGCTCTTAACCGGCACTCCACCTAGCGACTTCGCCCAGCGCCATGATCATCTACACCCACCCCGCCTGCCTGGCGCACGACCCGGGCCCGGAACACCCGGAGCGACCGGCGCGGCTGGAAGCGGTGCTGGCCGGACTGCGTGCCGAACACGGCGACCTGGACTGGCGCGAAGCCCCACCAGCCAAGCTCGGCGACCTGCGGCGCGTGCATACCGAGGCATTGCTGCGGGAGGTGTTGGACAGCGATTTCGACGGTTACCGCATGTTGGATCCGGATACGGTGACCTGCCCGCATTCGCGCGCCGCCGCGCTACGCGCCGCCGGAGCCGCGGTGGCGGCGGTGGACGCGGTCATGCTTGGCGACAGCCGAACCGCGTTCTGCGCGGTCCGCCCGCCCGGCCACCATGCCACCGGCAACACCGCCATGGGTTTCTGCCTGCTCAACAATGTGGCGGTAGCCGCGGCCCATGCCTGCGACCGACACGGGCTCGAGCGGGTCGCCATCGTCGATTTCGATGTGCACCACGGCAACGGCACGCAGGACATCTTCTATGAAGAGCCGCGGGTGGACTATTTCAGCACCCACGAGTCGGGGATTTATCCGAATAGCGGCACGCCGCGCGAGCGTGGCGTCGGCAACGTCTTCAACGCCTTGCTGCCGCCGGGCACGGGCGGCTTCCGCTTCCGCAACGTATGGGCGGACACCCTGCTGCCGGTTCTGGACGATTTCCGCCCGCAGCTGCTGCTCATCTCGGCCGGGTTCGACGCGCACATGCGCGATCCGCTGGCTGATCTGATGCTGGAAACCGAAGATTTCGCCTGGCTGACCCGCGAATTGCGGGCCATCGCCGATCGCCACGCTTCGGGACGGATCGTGTCCCTGCTGGAGGGCGGATACGACCTGCAAGCGCTGCGCGAGTGCAGCGTTGCCCATGTCAATGAGCTGCGCTGACGCCGGCTTGGCGGCCAGATACCCGGAGCGCATGATGAACCTCGCCCGAAACCTTCCGCGGGCTTTCATTGCCCGTATGCTGGGGATACGGCAAGCTAGCGGCCGCTTTTGACCTCCTTCCGACGAGCCTTACACCGCGTGCGCCCAGTCCTTCGCCTGCTACCGCTGCCGTTCAGTATCGCTTTGTGCCTGCCGGCGCTGGCCGAGGACAAACCCGACAACTGGGACTTGTGCCCGATCACCGACGCCATACCGGCATTCGATCAGGCCGAGCCGCCCAAACCCGGGGTCAGCCCAGCCCAAGCGCGCCAGCAGCGGGCGGAGCAGCCGACGGCGATCGAGGGCAACAAGCTAGGCGGCACCGAGCAGAAGCTGGAATACGAAGGCAACGTCGTGTTGCGCCGTGGCGATCAGTTCCTCAATGCCGATAACCTGAAGTACGACCAGGAAACCGACACCTATGTGGCCGACGGCAACGTGCGCTACCAGGACGGCACCATGCGCGTCATCGCCGCGCGTGCGCGCGGCGACCAGAACACCGACACCCACAAGATCGAAGACGTGCAGTACCAACTGGTCTCGCGGCGCGGCAACGGTGGCGCCGAAAGCATCGACCTCACCGGCGCCAAGGGCCGCCTGAACGGTTCCACCTACTCCACTTGCGATCCACAGCAGCGCGTGTGGGAGCTTCGCTCCAACCGCATCGACGTGGACACCGACGAAGGTTGGGGCGTGGCCCGTGGCGCCACTATCCGCATCGGCAAGGTGCCGGTGCTGTATGTCCCGTGGATCAAATTTCCGATCGACGACCGCCGCCATACCGGCCTGTTGTATCCGGCCATCAGCATGTCCGGACGCAACGGCTTCGATTACCGACAGCCGATCTACCTGAATCTTGCGCCGAATTACGACGCCACCATCACCCCCCGCTACATGAGCGACCGCGGTTTGTCGCTAGGCGGGCAGTTCCGCTACCTCTACGAAGACGGGCGCGGCACGTTCGACCTCAACTGGATGCCCAACGACGATTTGGTCGAAGAGCGCGAGCGCGATTACGCCAACGGCGAACCCGATCCCTATGGCGATCCGCTGCGCAAAGACAACCGCGGCATGTTCCGCTACAGCGGTTTCCATAACCTCAACAGCGAATGGCAGGCGCGTGCAAACCTGGCCTGGGTCAGCGATTCGCGCTACGTCGAAGATTTCAGCAATTCGCTCTACGGGCTGTCGGCCACTTCGCTGGTCAGCACGCTCGGACTCTACGGCCGCGGCCGTTATTGGACGGCCGGCGCCATGGCCGATGTCTGGCAACTGTCGGACTACACACTGACTGAAGGCTCGTTGCCCTATAACCGCTTGCCGCGCGTCTACTTCAATTGGGAACAGCCGTTCGGGCGCTGGTTTACTGCGGGCGTCGATGCGGAGGCCGTCCGCTTCCAGCACAACCAGGTGCTCAATGCCAATGGCCTGAACACCAGGCCGGGCGGTAGCCGCCTGGACCTTAAACCTTTCGTGTCGATGCCTCTGCAAGGCGCCTCCTGGTACATCACGCCCACGCTCGCCTGGCGCTACACCAGCTATAAGCTCGACGAGGAATTCGCCTCTAATCCAGCGTTCACGGACACCAGCCCCTCGCGCAGCCTACCGATCGCCTCGCTCGATGCCGGCCTGTTTTTCGATCGCGATACCGAGATCAAGGGCGAGCGCTACCTGCATACGTTGGAACCACGGCTTTTCTATCTGAATGCCCCTTATCGCGACCAAAGCGGCCTGCCAATCTTCGATACCCGTCCGCTCACCTTCAGCTGGGGCCAGCTGTTTCGGGACAACCGGTACTCGGGTCCCGATCGCCAGGTCGATGCCAACCAGCTGACGCTGGCCTTGACCAGCCGTTTGCTCCGTCAAGCCGATGGTCACGAAAAACTGGCCGCAAGCCTCGGGCAGATTTTCTATTTCGACGAATCTCGCGTCACCGCGCCCGGCGAAGTGCCGGTGGAAAGCGGCAAGTCGGCCTGGGTCGCGGACGTCAACTACGCGCCCACCGACCGCTGGACCATCGGCGCCTCCTACCAATGGAATCCCAAGTTCCGGCGCGAGGATCTGGCCAGCTTGCGTGCGCGCTATCTACTTCCCGATGACGGCGTGATCAACCTCGGCTACCGCTATCGCCGCAACGTCTCCAACGGCGCCGATCTGCTGGAGCAGGCCGATTTCTCGTTCCTGTACCCCATCACGCCCACCTGGAGCGTAGTCGGCCGCTACTACTATTCGATCCTGGACAAGAAGCCGCTGGAAGCCCTTGCCGGCGTGCAATGGGACAGTTGCTGTCTGGCCGTACGCGCTGTCGTGCGCCGCTACGTGCGCAATCGCGAAGGCGACCTCAACAATGCGTTCCAGGTCGAATTCGTACTCAAGGGTCTCGGCTCGGCTGGCCAGAACACGGAGCGCACCTTGCGCCGTGCTATTCTCGGCTACTACCGCGACGACCTCTATCTCGTCCCGCCAAGCAACACTACGCCGGACCCCGACGACAACGATTCCGGACCGGAATGAACTCCATGAAGACTATGACTATCCGACTGCTCCTCGCCGGCGTGCTTGCCGCGCTGACGGCATCCACTCCCGTGGCCGCCCAGAACCTGCAACCGCTGGACCGCATTGCCGCCGTGGTCAATGAAGACGTGATCCTGCAGAGCGAACTCGACCGTGCCGTGAAGAACGTCACCGCGCAGTACGCCAGCCAGCCCGGACAGCTGCCCCCGCGCGAGGTATTGGAGCGCCAAGTGCTCGAACGCCTGGTGCTGGTGAAGCTGCAGGTCGCACGCGCCGCTGAAACCGGTATCCGGGTCAGCGACGACGAGCTGAATAATGCCGTCGCCGCCGTCGCCCAGCAGAACGGCGTTTCGGTCGACGCATTGCGCCAACGCCTGGCGGGAGAAGGGGTTTCCTTCACCGATTTCCGCAGCTCGATCCGCGACGAGATCACCGTGCAGCGCCTGCGCCAGAGCTTCGCGCAGAGCCGCATCCAGGTGAGCGAGGCCGAGGTCGATGCAGCGATCGCTGCGCAGGCCAACAGCAGCCAATACCACTTGGCCCATATCCTGGTCGGCCTGCCCGAAGGCGCTACCGCCGAGCAGATCGCCACCGGGCAGAAGAAGATCGAAGGCGTCAAAGGCCTGGTTGACAGGAACGAACTCGATTTCCCCGCCGCCGCCGTGCGTTATTCGGACAGCCCCAACGCCCTGGAAGGCGGCGACCTGGGTTGGCGTAGCCTGGATGAGATTCCGGCCGCCTTCGCCGAGATGCTCAAGACCATGACTCCGGGTCAGGTAGTCGGCCCGATCCGCGGTCCCAGCGGCTTCCAGCTGTTGAAGCTGGTGGAAGTTCGTGATGGCAGCCAGGCGGCAGCCAAGACCGTCACCGAATACCATGCGCGCCATATCCTGGTCCGCGTCACTCCGGTGCAGGATGCCGCGGCCGCCAAGGCCAAGATCGACACCCTGCGCGCGCGCATCGCCGGCGGCGCCGATTTCGTCGAAGTCGCCAAGGAATCCTCCGAAGACGCCAACAGCAAGAGCGAGGGCGGAGACCTGGGCTGGTTCGAGGCCAACGCATTCGGCCCGGCCTTCGGCAAGGAAATCACCGGCACCGCCGATGGCGGAATTTCGGCGCCGTTCCGCACCGAGGCGGGCTGGCATATCGTGCAGCGCATCGGCGAGCGCCAGACCGACGTCACCAGCACCACCCAGCGCGCGCAGGTGCGCGAGACCATCGGCCGCCGCAAGCTGGAAGACGAGTACAACCGCTACCTGCAGGAACTGCGTGGCGAAGCCTACGTCAACGTCCGCAACGGCGACGGCGACAAAGCGGCCGCCACCGACGGCGGCTGAGTGAAACCCGCGCTCGCGCTGGTTCCAGGCGAGCCGGCCGGCATAGGTCCGGAATTGTGCGTGCGCCTGGCGCAGCAGCCGCGGTCGGATTGCGAGCTGCTGGCCTTTGGCGACGCCGACACCCTGCAAGCCGCCGCGCGCGCCCTGGATTTGCCGCTACGCCTGCTGGAAGCGAGCGATACCGCAAACCTTCCCGGCGATCTGCGCCTGCGGCCGGTTCCCAACGCGGTCTCCAATCTTTTCGGCAGCACCAATCCGGGCAATGCCCGTGCGGTCATCGATGCGCTGAACGCCGCATCCGATGCCTGTCTGCGCGGCGAACTGGATGGTCTGGTCACCGGCCCGGTGCACAAGGCCGCGATCAACGCCGGCGGTATCGCCTACACCGGCACCACCGAGCTATTGGCCGAACGCGCCGGTTGCGACGTAGTAATGATGCTGGCCAACGACGTCGTGCGCGTGGCGCTGGCCACCACCCATCTTCCGCTGCGGGCCGTAGCCGACGCGATCGACAGGAACACCTTGCTTCGCGTGCTGCGCATCACCGAACAGGCGCTGCGCAACGATTTCGGAATCGCCAGGCCGGTCATCGCCGTGCTGGGGCTGAATCCGCATGCCGGCGAGTCAGGACACCTGGGGCGCGAGGAGATCGAGGTGATCGAGCCCGTGCTGGAAACGTTGCGCGAAGAAGGTCTCCGGCTCGTGGGCCCGCTGCCTGCAGACACCGCCTTCCTCCCGCAGAAGCTGACCGGCTTCGATGCCGTGCTGGCGATGTACCACGATCAGGGTCTGCCGGTGCTCAAGTACAGCGGTTTCGAGCGCGCGGTGAACCTGACCCTGGGCTTGCCCTATCCGCGCGTCGCAGTGGACCACGGCACCGCGCTGGACCTGGCCGGCAAAGGCGTCGCCGATCCTTCCAGCTTGTTCGCCGCGGTGGAAACCTGCGCACGCATCGCGGCGCAACGTAAACTCGCCGGATGAATTTCAAAGCTCCGCCCAAGAAATCCCTGGGCCAACACTTCCTGACCGACCGCGGCATGATCGAGATGATCGTGTTGGCGGTGAATCCGCAGCCCGGCGATCTGCTGGTGGAAATAGGCCCCGGTCAGGGTGCGATCACCCTGCCCCTGTTGCGCAAGCATGGCCAACTGACCGCCATCGAGTTCGACCGCGATCTGGTGGTTCCGCTGTCGCAGGCCGCGCATGGCGTAGGCCAGCTGACGGTGATCCACAAGGACGTGCTGGAAGTGGACTTCACCCGTATGGCCGGCGAGGAAAAACTGCGCCTGGTCGGCAACCTGCCCTATAACCTGTCCTCGCCGATCCTGTTCCATGCGCTGGACCACGCCGCGGCGGTGCGGGACATGCACTTCATGTTGCAGAAAGAGGTCGTGGACCGCATGGCAGCCGGCCCCGGCAGCAAGGTCTATGGACGCCTGAGCGTCATGCTGCAGGCTTATTGCTCGGTCACGCCTTTGTTCGATGTTCCGCCAGCCGCATTCCGGCCGCCGCCAAAAGTGGATTCGGCGGTCGTGCGGCTAGTGCCACGCACGCCGGAAACCATCGGCGTGGATGACCCGAAGCGGTTCGCCGACGTCGTCCGCGCCGCCTTCGGCCAACGCCGCAAGACCCTGCGCAACGCGCTCATGGGCGTGGCCACTAGCGAACAGATCGAAGCCGCCGGGCTACGCCCCGATGCGCGCGCCGAACAGGTGGAAGTCGCGGGTTTCGTGCGCCTGGCCAACCTGCCCTCTGCCGAACGGGTCGAACCTTAAGCCGGCTTTGCATACACTGTGGGCATGAGCCCTTCCGACTACGCCATCGCCATCGACGTAGCCACCCGCTTCCTCGACGACCAATCCGTACCCGAGGACGGGCGCTTCGTTTTCTCCTACACCATCCATATCCGCAACCACGGCAAGGTGCCGGCGCGGCTGCTGGGGCGCCATTGGATCATCACCGACGCGAACGGGAAGATCCAGGAAGTGCGCGGCGAAGGCGTGGTCGGCGAGCAGCCCTGGCTGCGTCCCGGCGACGACTTCGAATACACCTCGGGCGCGGTGCTGGAAACCGCATTGGGCACCATGCAAGGCAGTTACGACATGCTGGCCGACGACGGTACCCGCTTCGACGCGCCCATCGCGGCCTTCACCCTGTCCGTTCCGCGCACGGTGCACTGAGGAACCGCCGCGTGAGCGTCTGGGCCATCGGCGACCTGCAAGGATGCTACGACGCCACTCAGCGCCTGCTGGAGCGTCTGCGCTTCGATCCGGCCGTCGACAAGCTGTGGTTCTGCGGCGATCTGGTCAACCGCGGCGGCCAGTCGCTGGAAACCCTGCGGCTGGTGCATTCGCTGCGCGCCAACAGCGTGGCGGTGCTGGGCAACCACGACCTTTCGCTGCTGGCCATCGGCGAACGCACGCCTGACGAACAGCGCAAGGTCAACCTGGACCTGCAGCGCATCGTGCTGGCCGATGATCGCGACCAACTGCTCACGTGGCTGCGCACGCAGGAGCTTGCCCATGTGGATCGCGAGCTGGGCTGGATGATGGTCCATGCCGGCCTGGCGCCGAAGTGGACCACGACCCTGGCCGAGAAGCACGCGCGGGAAGTCGAGAAGCAGCTGCACGGCGACGGTTACCGCAAGCTGTTTCGCAACATGTACGGCGACAAGCCCAACTGGTCGCCGCAGTTGGGCGGCTACGACCGCTCACGCGCGATCATCAATGTGCTCACCCGCATGCGCTATTGCACGCCGCGCGGGCGTATGGCGATCGAGGAGAAAGGCGGTCCGGGGACACAGGCCCAAGGCCTCTATCCCTGGTACGAAGTGCCGGGACGGGCCGAACGCGACTTGAAGATCGTATGCGGACACTGGTCAACGCTGGGCCTGATGATCGGCCATGGCGTCCACGCCATCGATACCGGCGCGGTGTGGGGCGGAAAACTGACTGCACTGCAGTTGGACACGGACGAATTGCGCATCGTGCAGGTGGCCGGGCGCGATGTGACGCCGCCCGGGTGAAGCCGATCCACGCCAGCGGAGTGCTGTTGTTAGCACTGCTTGCTGCCTGCGACTCTTCAACCTCGACAAGACCGCCCGCGGCGCGCGAGTCCGCAACGCGCGTTGCCGCACCCGCGCCGCCATCCCCGCCTTTGGTAGCTGCCGCGCGCCAGCAGATCGGCGTCACGCGTCTATACGATTCGGCCTACGTCGAAATGCCCTATCCCGGTGGCGACGTGCCCGCCGAGCGCGGCGTGTGCACCGACGTGACCGTGCGCGCGCTGCGCACCCAGGGCCTGGACCTGCAACGCGCGATCCACGAGGACATGCGCACGCACTTCGCCGCGTATCCGCGGAAGTGGGGCCTGAAGGCGCCGAACCCCCATATCGACCATCGCCGCGTACCCAACCAGATGCGCTGGTTCGAACGCAAAGGCTGGTCGCAGCCGATCACTACGAACGCGGACGACTACGTTGGCGGCGACATCGCCGCTTGGAAGCTCACTGGTAGTGGTCTGCTGCATATCGGCATCGTGTCCGACCGCAAGACACGCACTGGTACGCCATTGATCGTGCACAACATCGGCAGTGGCGTGGTGGAAGACGATATTTTGTTCGCGCATACGATCATTGGACATTATCGTCCAACGCTATAACGATGAACCCTTACGCCCGGTCGTAGTCCACGAACTCGAGTCCGAATGCGTGCCGCGCGTCGGCGGGGTGCGACTGGCGCGATACGATTTTCCAGTGATGGCGATCGAACTGCGGAAAGAACGCATCAGCGTCTTCTACTTTCGTATCCACGTGCGTCAGGTACAGCCTGTCCGCCAAAGGCAGCGTCAATGCATAGATTTCCGCGCCGCCGATCACGCAGAGCTCTTCAGCGCCCTGCGCGCGCGCAACGGCCAGCGCTTCGTCGACCGAGGCCACCGCCTGCATGCCCTCGAACGGCACACGATCGGAGCGCGTCAGCACCAGGTTCGAGCGGTCTGGAAGCGCACGACCCAATGATTCTGCGGTCTTGCGGCCCATCAGAATCGGCTTACCCAGCGTCAGCGACTTGAAGCGCTTCAGGTCGTCCGGCAGACGCCAGGGAAGGTCGTTGTCCTTTCCGATAGCACCATTGACATCCATCGCGGCTATCAAAGACATGATCATCGGACCGTCTCCGCGGCGGCAAACCGGGAATTCTGCAACGCCCGAAGGAATGACTCCAGTTCTGCGTACTCTGACGATCCGGGCGCGAATGATGCCTTTGCCACGTAAAGATACTGAATCGCGCCTTCCGCATCGCTACTCAGACACCGGATGCCGATACCCTTATCTCCAAACACAACTTCTTTCAAATTATTCCAGCGAAAATTCCATGTTATGGAATCTTCGATTCGCATCGAACAACCATAGTCGTGAAACGAAATTACCTGATCCATTGGCTTGCGTAGATAAGGCCAGGCAAGTTGCACAATCCGAATTATGCTCATGGCGGGATAGCGGGCTATCAGCAAAAGACTCCAACCGAAAACAAACACGACAAAGAAAATGCTTATGCCCTCTGGATCCTTCTTTGTCATCCATATGACTGTGCCGGCCAACAGAAGGATGCCCAACACTGGCTGGGCGCGCTCCGCCGGATGATATTCGCGCCTGCTCCACAAGGCGTCCTCATCCAAGGCAATGCCGAACCCCTTTCGTTGCCTAACTGTTATATCCAATCAGACCGCCACCGGCGCCTTGATCGCCGGCGCCGCGTCGTAGCCGTGGATCTCGATGTCGTCGTAGGTGAAGGCGAACAGGTCGGTTACCTCAGGATTCAACCGCAATTC
Organism: Pseudoxanthomonas sacheonensis; assembly: GCF_031455975.1. Taxonomy (GTDB): domain Bacteria; phylum Pseudomonadota; class Gammaproteobacteria; order Xanthomonadales; family Xanthomonadaceae; genus Pseudoxanthomonas_A; species Pseudoxanthomonas_A sacheonensis_A. Next base: position 73,663 of record NZ_JAVDTT010000005.1, read on the forward strand.
CGGCAACGCACGCGGTTCGCGCGACAGCTGTTCGCGCGCCTGCTCGTAATGGTTCGAATACAGGTGCGCGTCGCCCAGCGTGTGCACGAAGTCGCCCACACCCAGGCCGCAGGCCTGCGCCACCATGTGCGTGAGCAAGGCGTAGCTGGCGATATTGAACGGCACGCCCAGGAAGATGTCGCCGCTGCGCTGGTACAACTGGCAGCTGAGCTTGCCTTCGACCACATAGAACTGGAACAGCGTGTGGCAGGGCATCAACGCCATCTTCGGAAGGTCGGCCACATTCCAGGCCGAGACGATCAAACGGCGCGAATCGGGATTGCGTTTGATCTCGTCGACGACCCACTTGATCTGGTCGATCTCGCCGCCATTGGCGGTGGCCCAGCGTCGCCACTGTTTGCCGTAGACCGGGCCGAGCTCGCCGTTCGCATCGGCCCACTCGTCCCAGATGCCGACCTTGTTGTCCTTCAGATAGGCGATATTGGTTTCGCCTTTCAGGAACCACAGCAGCTCGTGCACGATGGAGCGCAAGTGCAGCTTCTTGGTGGTGACCAGCGGAAAGCCCTGGTTGAGGTCGAAGCGCATCTGCCAACCGAAAACGCTGCGCGTGCCGGTGCCGGTGCGGTCCGATTTTTCCGTGCCGTGGTCGAGCACATGGCGCAGCAAATCGAGGTATTGCTTCATGCGGTCTCCTCAACAGCAACGACCGGCTGTAGTGTCGGCGAACGACGCGATAGCCAGAACAGGAAAAGGCCCAGCGCGATCAGCGGCAGGCTCAGCAGCTGGCCCATGGTCAGCCAGCCGAAGGCAAGATAACCGATGCCTTCGTCGGGCACGCGCACGAATTCCACCAGGAAACGGAACACACCGTAGAGCAGCGCGAACATTCCCGATACCGCATAGCGCGGACGCGGCTTGCGCGAGAACCACCACAACACGCAGAACATCACCAGGCCTTCCAGGAACGCCTGATAGAGCTGCGACGGATGCCGCGCGAATTTATCCAGCGCACCGGCCGCGTACTGGGCCTGCAGCTGAGCGGCGTCCAAGCGCAGCTTGAGTACGTTGGGATCGGTGCTGGGAAAAATGACGCCCCAGCCCGCCTGTGTGTACTTGCCCCACAGCTCGGCGCCGATGAAATTGCCGATGCGCCCGAAACCCAGCCCCGCCGGTACCAGCGGCGCCACGAAATCCATGGTGTCGAAGAAATGGATCTTCTGTTTGCGCGTCCACCACAACGCCGCCGCCATCACGCCCAACAGGCCGCCGTGGAAACTCATGCCGCCTTCCCACACCTTGAAGATCATCAAGGGGTTGTCGAGGAACGCACCAAACGAATAGAACAGGATGTAGCCGATGCGGCCGCCCAGCACCACTCCCAGCATGCCGTAGAACGCCAGATCCGACAGCCCGTTCATGTCCACGCCCGGCAAGCGGCCGGCGCGGATGCGTTGGCGCCCCAGCCACCATGCGCTGGCGAAGGCCAGCAGATACATCAGGCCGTACCAGTGGATCTTGAGCGGGCCGAGGGAAAGCGCGATCGGGTCGATCTGGTGGAGGTAAGTCATGCGGCCTGCGATGGATTGGGCAAGACTCTATTTTGCCCGACTACGGCCGCTTTAGCCCTCCCCTTCAAGGGGAAGGAGAAAATCAATCCAGGATCAGCGGCAGGTTCGGCAGTTCGTCGCGGTCCGGGGTGCCGTCGATCTGGGGGAAATGCTGGGCAAGCAGGTCCGAAACCGCCTGGATACCGCGCACAACCGCCTGTTCCGGCTCGCCCGCCTGCATGCGTTCCTCCATCAACTGGCAGACGCCGCGCCATTGCTCCGCGCTGACCAGGCCGTTCAGGCCGCGGTCGGCCACGATCTCGATGCGGTGATCGGCCAGCAACAGATAGATCAACACGCCGTTGTTGACTTCGGTATCCCAGGCGCGAAGGCGTGCAAAGGCAGCTTCGGCGCGCGCACGCGCCTGCACTCCGCGCAGCACCATGCCGGGAGAAAGCTCCGATTCCACCGCGAACAGGATTTCGCCGCGGTGCCGCAGTTCGCCTGCGGCGATGGCATCGGCGATCCGGTGCAGGCTGTCCTCGGGAAACAGATGTCGGGCCGAACGCGCAAAGAGATGGCGGAGAAGTCGCATCACCAGCTCCCCGAGGCACCGCCGCCGCCGGACATGCCGCCACCGCCGGACCAGCCACCGCCACCGCCGCTGCCCCAACCGCCTCCACCACCGCCGCCCCAGCCGCCTCCACCGAATCCGCCCCAACCGCCCTGGCTGGCATAGCGGCCGGCCGAAACCGACATCAGCCCGTAAATCAACCCGAACACCCCGGCAACGCCCGCCAGCGGAATGATCGAAGACAACAACCAGGCGACTCCGCCGGCCGCACCGCCGGTGAACAGGCTGCGCAAGCCCTTGGGTGCCTTGCCGAATACGCCGCGCACCAGGGTGGCCGCGATGAAGGCGGCGAACAGGGCGAACAGCCAGTCCCCGCCTCCGCGTCGACCATCAGCGCTGCGGTGGTCGCTCACCGGCGCGGGCAGCTGCTCGCCCTCGATCAGCCGGCCAAGCTGCGCGGTCGCCTCCAGAATCCCGCCACCGAAATCACCCGCGCGGAATTTGGGCACCAGGTACTCCTGGATGATGCGATTGGCGATGGCGTCGGGAATGGCTCCCTCCAACCCGTAACCGGGCTGGATGCGCACGCGGCGGTCGTCCTTGGCCACGACCAGGATCACCGCATCGTCCACGCCTTCGCGGCCCAGCTTCCATTGGTCGAACGCGCGCTGCGTGTATTGCTCGATGGTTTCCGGTTGCGTGCTGGAAATCATCAGCACCTGCAGTTGGCTGCCCTTGCGTTGCTGCAGGGCCAACGCTTGTTGTTCCAGCTGCTGTTTCTGTTCCGCACTGAGCGTACCGGTGGTATCCACCACCGGCGAGGTCAGCGCCGGGATTGCCCCCGCCCCCGCCGCCACCTGCTGCGCCCACACGGGCAGGCAGGCGAACAGCAGGAAGGCGAGCGCCAGCGCGCGTCGCAGCATGTCGATCAGCTATCCGCCACCGATCAGTTGCCGGGCGCGGGCGGCGGTGGCGGTGCGGGTGGAGCCGGCGGCGGCGTGTTGCCGAAATCCACCGCGGGCGCTTCGGAGATTTGCGCCTCGTTCTCCACGGTGAAGTTGGGCTTTTCCTTGTAGCCGAACAGCTTGGCGGTGAGGTTCTGCGGGAACGAACGCACGTAGGTGTTGTAACCCTGCACGGTTTCGATATACCGGCCGCGCGCGACGGTGATGCGGTTCTCGGTGCCTTCCAACTGCGCCTGCAAATCGCGGAACGACTGGTCGGATTTCAGGTTCGGATAGTTCTCGGTGACCACCAGCAGGCGCGACAGCGCGCTGGACAGTTCGCCCTGCGCGGCCTGGAATTGCTGTAGCGAAGCGGCGTCGTCGGCGTTGACCTGGATCTGGCCGACCTTCGCGCGCGCATTGGTCACGTCGGTCAGCACCTTGGCTTCGTGCTGCGCGTAGCCCTGCACGGTCTTGACCAGATTGGGAATCAGGTCGGCGCGGCGCTTGTACTGGTTCAGCACTTCCGACCAGCCGGCTTTGACCGCTTCGTCCTTCTGCTGGATGGTGTTATAGCCGCAGCCAGCAAGCAGCGCGACCAGGCCGAAAATCAGGAGCGAACGCGAAAGCAGGCGCATGGCGGAAGTCCTTCCGATTGGATTGCGGGCATTGCAGCACCGCGCCGACTCCAGCGCAACTGCCGGGGCTGCGCCCCGTCGAGCCGGGCGAACCCGGCCCATGAGAAGCCCGTAAGAAACCCGTTACGGCACGATCGGATGCTGGTGCTGCGCGCCGCGGCGGCGCATCAGCAGGTTCAGCCATTCCACCATCACCGAGAAACCCATGGCGAAGTAGATGTACGGCTTGGGCACGTGCACCTCGAGGCCGTCGAGGATCAGGACCACGCCGATCAGCACGATGAACGCCAACGCCAGCATCTTGATGGTGGGATTGGCATCGATGAAGCGGCCCAGCGGATTGGCGGCCAGCAGCATCACCGCCACCGCCAGCAGGATCGCAGCCACCATCACCGGAATGTGCTGCGCCATGCCCACCGCGGTGATCACCGAATCCAGCGAGAACACGATGTCGATGACGGCGATCTGCAGGATCACCATCGCGAACACGCCCGAGGCTCTGGTGGTGTTGGGATCTTCGTCGTGGCCGCCGGTGATCAGCTCGCGGATTTCCATGCTGCCCTTCACCAGCAGGAAGATGCCGCCCAGGATCAACACCAGGTCGCGCACCGAAATGCCCATGCCGAATACGCTGAACAGGTCGTGCTGCATGCGCGCCAGGAACGCCAGCGATATCAGCAACGCGATGCGGGTGATGCAGGCCACGGCGATACCGAACTTGCGGGCCACGTCGCGTTGATGTTCCGGCAATTTGCCGACGGCGATGGAAATGAACACCAGGTTGTCGATACCCAGCACGATTTCCAGCGCACTCAGGGTGACCAGAGTAAGCCAGACATTGGGGTCGGCGAGAAATTCGAAACTCATCGTCAATCAATCCTTCAAAGCGAAAAAAGTCGTGGGCCCAGGATCAGGCCCCAGCACAGCAATACGTTCATCATCAGCACGAACACGGCGGCCGAGCCCATGTCCTTGGCGCGCCCGGCCAGCTCGTGGAACTCGGGGCCGTAGCGCTCGATCACCGCTTCCACCGCCGAATTGAGCAGCTCGGCCGACAGCACCAGCAGGCAGCTGCCGATCAGCAGCGCGCGCTCGATGCCGCTTTGGCCCAACCAGATCGCCAGCGGCCCCAACACCACCAGCAGGTAGCATTCCAGGCGAAACGAGGATTCGTGCAGCCAGGCCGCCCGCAGGCCCTGGAACGACCAGACCGTCGCCTTCAGTATCCTGCCCGGCCCGCGCGGCAGATGCCCTTTTTCATCGGCCATGTTGAAAAAGCTCAGCGGAAATGGGCATGGGCTGGGAGGAATTCGCGGGTGAGGCGTCGATTTTGCCACAAGGCGGCTGCCGCCACCCGATTTGCGCCGCTCGGCGCGGGCTGTTTCACTAGCGAAAACCATAGGGTCCACCTCTGATGCTGCTACTGCGCCATCTTGTTCTCGCCAGCCTGCTGACCCTGTTGACCGCCTGTGCCAGCGCTCCGCCCGCGCAGCAAGGGCCACCGCGCATTCCCGAACAGGTCTCTCGCGCAGACTGGGAACAGGACATGCAGCGTTTCGCGGCCCTGGATGCCGCATCCCCGCCGCCGCGGCATGGCGTGCTTTTCGTCGGCAGTTCGTCGATCCGGCTGTGGGAGACGCTGGCGGAGGATTTCCCCGGCGTACCGGTGATCAACCGCGGTTTCGGCGGATCGGAACTCCGCGACAGCACTTTCTATGCCGACCGCATCGTGATTCCGTATGCGCCCAGGCAGATCGTGCTCTACGCGGGCGAGAACGATCTTCAGATGGGCCGCACGCCGCAGCAGGTGGTGGCCGATTTCCGCACTTTCGTCGAGCGCGTGCGCCGCGATCTGCCCAGGGTGCGCATCGCCTACATCTCCAACAAACCCAGCCCCTTGCGCGCAGGGTTGCTGGAGGCGCAACGGCGGGCCAACGCTCTCATTAAGACCGAAGCGGGACGATTGCACGTCGATTACATCGACGTTTTCACGCCCATGCTCGATGCGAACGGCCAGCCGCGCGGAGAACTCTTCGTCGAAGACCGTCTTCATATGAATCGTGCCGGGTACGCACTGTGGCGGCAAAAGGTCGCGCCCTATCTAGTCCGCCATTGAAAGGGTTCGCCGATAACGTAGCCGTAACCCTGCTCGGGATAGATTTCGCGGCAACTGTCCAGCGGAACCCTGCCCATGGCCGTTAACTACATTCCCGATGGCTACCACACCGTCACCGCCTATCTGATGGTGGACGATGCCGCCAAGGCGCTCGACTTCTACCGCCAAGCCTTCGGCGCCGAAGAACTGTACCGCCTGCCGATGGGCGACAAGATCGGACACGCCGAGATCATGATCGGCGACACCCACCTGATGCTGGCCGATGAGTTTCCCGACATGGACGCGTTGGGACCGAACAAACGCGGCGGCGCGACCGCCAGCTTCGTGATCTACGTACCCGACGCGGATACGGCCTACGACAGAGCCGTCAAGGCGGGCGCCAAGGCGGATCGGCCATTGAAGAACGAATTCTGGGGCGACCGCATCGGCACCGTGATCGATCCGTTCGGCCACAAGTGGTCGCTGACCACTCATCTGGAAGAAGTGAGCCCCGAGGAAATGCAGAAACGCATGGCCGAATGGAGCAAGACTCAAGCGGGTGGCTAGCGTTCTCTTTTCCCCTCTCCCCTTGTGGGAGAGGGTGGCCGAAGGCCGGGAGAGGGGTGGGCCGGAGCCGATTGCAATGAATCGCTAGTCTTGCATCAGGTGAAGCAGAGCAAAAAAGCACGCATCGCTACGCTCGCGACCCCTCTCCTGCCCTCCAGGCATCCTCTCCCACAAGGGGAGAGGAGAAAATCAAAAATACCTTTCCCCCTTTTGACGCCGCACGGTCAATCGCGAAAAATTGCAATGCCGCGTGAGCCGTCCATCGCGATCCACCCGCGATACATGCCCGCCGTACTGAACGGCATGGCGATGTTGCCGTCGAGATCCACCGCGATGGCGCCGCCGTCGCCGCCGAACTCCGGCACGCGCTGCAGGATCACTGATTCGGCCGCCACCACCAGAGTGTTGCCGCCGTACGCCATACGCGCGGCGATGTCGTGCGCGACCGCATTACGGATGAAGAATTCTCCCCAGCCTGTACCCGATACCGCACAGCGTTCGTCGGCCCAGGTGCCGGACCCGATCAGCGGCGAATCGCCGACGCGTCCGTAGCGTTTGTTGGTCATGCCGCCGGTAGAGGTAGCGGCGGCAAGATTGCCTTGCGAATCCAGCGCGACAGCGCCGACGGTGCCGAAGTACTTTCCGCGCAGGCTTTCGTCGCCGGGCTCGCTGCGTTCTCGCGCCTGTTCCTGGTCGAGCTGCGCGCGGCGAGCATCCGTATCGAACCAGCCGTTGCTAACGCGTTCGATTTGCGGCTGGGTGTCGGCGAACCGTTCCGCGCCCGCGCTGATCATCATCACATGCGGCGACCGCTCCATCACCGCGCGTGCGAGCCGCACCGGATTGCGGATGGTTTCCACGCCTGCTACCGCACCCGCACGACGGGTCTTCCCTTCCATGATGGAAGCGTCCAGTTCGTGCCTGCCCTCGGCGTTGTAGACCGAACCTTTGCCGGCGTTGAAACGCGGGGATTCCTCCAGGGCAACGACCGCCGCTTCGACCGCATCGAGCGCGCTGCCGCCACTGGCGAGAATGCGGCGCCCGGCTTCGAGCGCGGCGTCCAGATCGACGCGGATCGATCGTTCCTCGTCCGCGGACAGCTGGTCTCGCTCGATTACGCCGGCGCCGCCGTGGATGACGAGGGCGAAGGGTTGGCTGCTGGGCTTCATGTGAATGCGAGGTAGGAAAGTGCGCAGGATACCTGCTTCCCTTCTCCCTCTGGGAGAAGGAAAAAGGCATTACTGCTGTCGCAGCGCCTCGATCGGATCCAGCTGCGAGGCTTTTCTTGCCGGGTAATAGCCGAAGAACAGGCCCGTGGCGATGGAGAACGCCGCCGCCAGCGCCACCACCTGTCCGTTGAGCACGATGGGCAGTTCGCTGAACTTCCCCACCAGCAACGCGCCCACCACGCCGATGACGATGCCGATCACCCCGCCGATCAGCGAGATCAGCATGGCCTCGGCCAGGAACTGCCTGCGCACGTCGGAAGGCCCTGCGCCCACCGCCATGCGCAGGCCGATCTCGCGGATACGCTCGGTCACCGACACCAGCATGATGTTCATGATGCCTATGCCGCCGATGATCAGGCAGATAGTGGCGACCGCGCCCAGCAATTTCGACATCAGGTTGGTGGTGGCGGTGCGCGTAGCGACGATCTCGGAAATGTTGCGCACGTTGAAATCGTCGTCCTCGCCGGGCGCGATCTTGTGGCGCTGGCGCAGCAGCGCTTCCACTTCGCCCTGCGCGTAGGTCAGGTCCTTGGCGCTGGTCACGGTCAATGCGATCTGCATCACCGCGCCCGACGGCAGGCCCATGGCGCCCATCAGGCGGCGACGCGCGGTTTCCAGCGGAACCATGACCACGTCGTCCTGATCCTGACCGAAGCCGCCTTGTCCTTTCGGCTTGAGCGTGCCGACCACGGTGAACGGCACCCGCCCCAGGCGAATGGTCTGGCCTACGCCCGGATCGTCGCCGAACAGCGTGCGGCGCACGGTTTCGCCCAGGATCACCACTTTGCCGGCGCTGGTGTAGTCCTGCGCATCGAAGCCTTGGCCATTGGCGATGGACCAGCCGTTGATATCGAAGAAGTCGGTCTGCACGCCCTGCCAACTGGTGGAGGCGTTGTTTTCGGCGTACACGACCTGCGTGTTGCCGCGCAGCGCGCCGGCCACGTACTGCACCTCGGGAATCTCGCTACGGATCGCTTCCGCATCGCCTTCATTGAGGGTGAAGAAACTACTGGAGCTCATGCGCGCGCCACCGCCACCACGACCCGCGCCCGGCGAGATATCCAGGCGCTGCGAGCCCAGCCCGGACACCATCTTGTCGATCTCGGCCTGGGTGCCCTGCCCCACCGACACCATCACGATGACCGCCGCGATGCCGATGATCACGCCCAGCGAAGTCAGCGCGCTGCGCATCCAGTTGCCGCGCAACGCATGGATGGCGGTACGTAGGATGTCGGTGAAGTTCATACCGTTCCCTGCCTGTGCTCGCCGTCATGGAAGAGCTCGCCGTCGTGCATCACAAAGATGTGATCGGCGTGCGCCGCTACTTCCGCGTCGTGGGTGATCAGCACCACGGTGTGGTCGTCGTCGCGCAGCTGCTTGAACAGCGCGAGGATTTCCTCGCCGGTCTTGCTGTCCAGCGCGCCGGTGGGTTCGTCGGCCAGCAGGATAGGTGGGCGGTTGATCAATGCGCGGGCGATGGCGACGCGCTGCTGCTGGCCGCCGGACAGCTCGCTGGGCCGATGCGACGAGCGTTCGCCCAGCCCCACCGACGCCAACGCTTCCTGCGCGCGCCTCATGCGTTCGGCCGGCGGCACTTGCGCGTAGCCCAGCGGCATGGCGACGTTTTCCACCGCATTCATCCGCGGCAGCAGGTTGAAGCCCTGGAACACGAAGCCGATCTTGTCGCGGCGCAGCTCCGCTAGCGCTTCGGCATCCAGCGTGGACACGTCCACGCCATCGCATTCGTAGGTGCCGGAAGTAGGCGTGTCCAGGCAGCCGATCAGATTCATCAGGGTGGATTTGCCTGAACCCGACGGACCCATGATGGCCACGAAATCGCCGCGGCCGATGCGCAGATCCACGCCTCGCAGGGCGGCGACCTCGGCTTCGGTGCCGGGCGAATAGATCTTGGAAAGCGCGCGGGTCAGGATGACCGGCGTGTCGGCGGCCTTCACAGAGGATGACGCGCTCATTCCTTGGCGCGCTCGCCGGTGATGATCTCGTCGCCTTCCTTCACGCCGCCGCCAGAGACTTCGGTGGCGGTGCCATCGCTGGCGCCGATGCGCACCATCACCGGTTCGGGCTTGCCATCGACCAATCGGTAGATCGACGCGCGCTTGGCGTTGAGCAACGCGCCCAGCGCGGCATCCCACTTCTGTTTCTGCGCGTCGTCGAGGCCGGCGCGGAACGCCGCGAAATCCTGCTGGAAGCGTTCGGCCATGCGCTGGCGGACCTGGGCCTGCATGTTGCCGGAGCCACTGCCGCCCATCACCACCATGCCCGGCGGCCCGCCGCGGCCGCCACCGAACATGCTGTTGCCACCCTGCACCGCTTGTGCCTGACGTGCGGCCTGGCGTTGGCGGACCGAAGCCACCGCCGCATCGAAGGCCACCTGCTGTTGCGGATTGACCTTGAGATCGGCGACCGTGCGGGCCAGGTCGTCGGTGATGCCGCTGCCGCCGGCGCGTTGCGCGCCCTGCGCAGGCGCCTGGGTCGCGCCGGTACCGTTTGCTGCCGGCTTGTAGCGCAGCGCGGCGTTGGAAACCTTCAGCACCTTGTCGCGCTTGCTGACCTCGATCTCCGCGTTGACGGTCAGACCCGGAAGCAGCGTACCGTCGCTGTTGTCCACGGTGACGACCACCGGATAAGTCACCACATTATTGGTGGTGGTAGCCGCCAGCCGCACCTGCTCCACCGTGCCCTTGAACTGGCGGTCGGCGAACGCATCGGCGGTGAAGGAAACCACTTGCCCCACTTTGACCTGACCGATATCGGATTCGTCCACAGCCAGCTCGATCTTCATCTTGCTCAGATCCTCGGCGATGGTGAACAGCTCCGGAGCGGAGAAATTGGCGGCCACGGTCTGGCCGGGCTCGATCGTGCGGGTCAGCACCACGCCATCCACCGGCGAAGTGATCACCGTCCGCTGCAGGTTGACGCGCGTGGTCTGGGTGGAGGCGGTCTGCTGTCGGATCTGCGCCTGCGAGGAATTGACCTGCGCGCGCGCCTGATCCAGCGCCGAGCGGGCCAGGTCGACGTCGCTCTGGGCGACCAGCTTCTGTGTGCCCAGGTCCGCCTTGCGCTGGTAATCCAATTCTGCGTTGCGAAGCGTCGCCCGTGCCTGCGCCAGGGAGGCGCTGGCGCTGGCGATCTGCGCCGTGCCCTGTTCGATCTGCGCCTCGTACGTGCTGGGGTCGATACGCGCCAGCACGTCGCCTTTTTTTACCTTGCTGTTGAAGTCGACCAGCACGTCGGTGACCTGGCCGGAGATCTGGCTGCCCACGGTGACCGTGGAAATGGCGCTCAGGGTGCCGGTCGCCGAGATCGCCACCCGGATGCCGCCGCGCTCGACCGGCGTGGTCCGGTACGCGCCCTCGGCAGCCTCGCTTTCACGATTGTTCCAGTACCACCCGCCCGCTCCGAGCAGAGCCAGCGCCGCTATGGCAAGCACGATCCGGGAAACCAGCTTTTTGGAGTTGGGAACGCTACGTCGCTGCTGGCTCATGCGGAAGTCGGACCTGGGGAAGTGGGGATTCGGGCAATGAACGCACGGCTGCGGTCATCGTTGACAGCATGAGCAGGCTTGCAGTTCCCGATGCGTGCCGCGTTCACCGCGACTTAAGCGAAGCGGATGGTCGCGGTGGTGCCGGCGCCCATCGTGCTTTCCAGCTCTATCTTCCAGCCGAAGCGATCGCACAGGCGCCGCACGATCGACAGGCCCAGGCCGGTCCCCTGCGGACGCGAGGGATCGGCCCGGTAGAACGGCTCGAAAGCGCGCGCCATCGAATCCCCGCTCATGCCGATGCCGGTATCGCGAACGATGACCCGATCCTGCTCCAGGATCACGTCGATACGCCCCCGGTCGGTATAGCTGCATGCATTGCGCAGCAGGTTGCTGATCACCACCTGCATCACCCGCGGCGGCGCATGCAGACGCGGCTTGGCGTTGCAGGTGACTTCCAGATCCACATGCTTGCCGACCAGCAGCGCACGCGCATTGTCGGCCTCGTCCAGCACGATGTCGGCCAGTTCGAAATCTTCGCTCTGCGGCTCCACCTCGTTCTCGCGGGCCAGGATCAGGAAGGCGTCGATCACCGCCTCCATGTCGCGTCCGGCGCGCTGGATGCGTTGCAGCGAACGCGCCACCCGCGGCGAAGACTCTTCGGCCATGGCCATGTCGCTGGCCACGCGGATCACGGTCAGAGGCGTGCGCAGCTCATGGCTGGCGTCGCGGGTGAAGTCGCGCTCGCGCGCCACGTGCGCCGATACGCGATGGGCAAGGCCGTGCAACGCCGATGCGAGCTGGCGCGCTTCGCCCTGCACATCGGGCGGCAGTCGGTCGGGCGCCAGCATGCTCACGTCCGGGTGGCGCGGGTCCCATTGCGTGACCTGACGGGCCAACCAGGTGACCGGCGAGATCAGGCGTTTGGAGGCGCGGTAGGTCAGCCAGGAAACGAAATAGATGGTGATCAGGGTCAGGATGATGGGCAGCGTGCCGAAATAGAACGCCAGGCGCGCGGCTTGCGAACGCAGGAACACCAAGTACAGACGGCCTGCGGGCTTCTCGTCGACCAGCACCAGCAGGTCGTCGTCTTTCAATTCGTGGAAGCCGGGTTTTAGCGTGCGCAGGTTTTCCGGAAGCAGCAGATTGGAGCGCCCGCGCAGCACCAGGTAACCACGCATGTTGTAGGTATTGGGCGGCGGTTGGGCTTCGGATGCGCCGTACAGATCCCAGTAGTGCGCCGCTTCTTCCTGCAAGGCGGTGTTGATCAGGCTCTGCTTGATCACCACGGAAACCAGGAAAACCCCCAATACGATCGCCAGACTGGCCAGCGCTACCTGCACGATGAAAGCGATCCGAATCTTGCGTGGTAACCCCTGCGGCATTTTCGGTTCCGTTAGTGTGCGGCTGGGCACGCTGTTCTGCGGCTGCGGTCGCGATCAGGCGATATCGGCGATGCGATAGCCTGCGCTCTGCACCGTATGCAGCAGCGGTTTGTCGAAGGGTTTGTCGATCACCTTGCGCAAGTTGTACAGGTGGCTGCGCAAGGTATCCGAATCGGGCAGGCCATTGCCCCATATCTCCCGTTCGATTTCCTGGCGGGTGACGACGCGCGGCGACTCGCGCATCAGGATGGTGAGCAGACGCAGGCCGATCGGCGACAGCATCAGCTCGGAGCCGCCGCGTGTGGCCCGCATGCTCACCGGATCCAGCACCAGATCGGCGACCTTCAGGACCTCGGCGCCCACCTGGCGGCGCTCGCGCCGGATCAGCGCGCGCAGGCGTGCTTCGAGTTCCTGGATGGCGAAAGGCTTGGTCAGGTAGTCGTCCGCACCCGAACCGAGCCCGGTCAGTTTGTCGTCCAAGGTGTCGCGTGCGGTCAGCATCAATACGGGAGTGGATTTCCGGGCCTCGTTGCGCAGCCGGCGGCAGACTTCCATGCCGTCCATGCGCGGCAGCATCAGGTCCAGCACCAGCACGTCGTAGCTGTTCTCGACCGCAAGCCGATAGCCATCCAGGCCGTCGGTGGCGTAATCCACCTCGAATCCGCGACCTTCCAGGTATTCCCCGATCATCTCCGAGATGTTGCGGTTGTCCTCCACCACAAGTACCAGCCCGGCCGTTTCCTGTGTATGACGCATGCCGTCTCCTTATCGCTTCAGGTTTGTGAAGCTAACCGCTTGCAAGTTGACGCCATGTGAAGGCGGCGCCCGGACCGACTCAGACGGTAGGCTAGCCGCCTCCCCTCGCTCGCCAGGCCACCATGACCGCCCGCCTCCTGCCCCTGCTGTTGCTGCTCGGCTCGAATATCTTCATGACCTTCGCCTGGTACGGGCATCTGAAGTACAAGAGCTCGCCCCTGATCGTGGCCATCATGGCTAGCTGGGGCATCGCCTTCTTCGAGTACACCCTGATGGTGCCGGCCAACCGGCTGGGCAGCAGCGTGTACACGGTCGTGCAGCTGAAGACCATCCAGGAAATCCTCACCCTGGTGGTGTTCGCAGGATTCTCGACCTGGTATCTGGGGCAGCCGCTGAAGTGGAACCACTACGCCGCGTTTGCGCTGATCGTGGGCGCGGCCTTCCTGATGTTCTACGAGCCGGGCGCCGCTACAGTTTGAGCTTGCCGGTCAATATGTCCTTGAACATCACCCAGTCGCCGGCGAACGAATAGAACGGATGCTTGAAGGTCGCCGGGCGGTTCTTCTCGAAGAAGAAGTGCCCGACCCACGCGAATCCGTAGCCGCAGAACAACGCACCCAGCGCCCACCATGGGTTGCCGGTGAACAGCGCCGTCGCCAGCAACACCAGCACCCCGCAACTGCCGATGAAATGCAGCCGGCGCGAAATAAGGTTGCGGTGTTCTTCGAGGTAGAACGGGTAGAACTCGCGGAAGCTGGCGAAACGGCTCATGGCTCGCACCGGGGGCGTTGGCATCAGCGGATGATGCGGGTGTCCACCGATGAGTACAACACCTCATCGACGGCTCGGCAATGAACCTCGAAGGCGTAGCCCGACCTATCGAGCCCTCCGCAAGACCGCGGGGTGGCCAGCACCCGGAGAACCGTTCGTGGTGAGCCTGTCGAACCACGCTCTGTGCGGCCTGTTCCAGTGCACGATGACTTGTTTTCCCCTCGAAAGGCGTGGTTCGACAGGCTCACCACGAACGGATTATCCGTTCAGACCTTTTTATGTCATTCCTGCCCGCGCTCCATGCGCTTGGCACGATTCCAGTAGGCCTCCTGCTGATCCAGGGACAACCGGGACAGGTGGACGCTGTCGTCGGCCGCCAGAGACTCCATCGATCGGAAACGCCGCTCGAACTTGAGGTTGGCATGTCGAAGTGCGGCGCCCGCGTCGACCTTGGCGTGCCGCGCGAGATTGGCGCAGACGAACAGCACATCGCCGATCTCGTCCTGAAGGCGTTCGCGGTTGGCCTCCACATCGCCTCGCGCGAACTCCATGCGCACTTCCTCTATTTCCTCGTGCAGTTTGGCGATCACCGGATCCGGGCCGGGCCAGTCGAAGCCCACGCGCGCCGCCCGCGACTGCAGTTTGGCAGCGCGCTGCCATTCCGGCATGCCGCGCGACACTCCGGCGAGCGCGGAAGCATCCGCATCGCCCGCCGCCTCGCGTTCGCGGCGTTTCTGCGCTTCCCATTCGCGGGTCTGCGCTTCCGCGTCCTCGACGCTGGCGTCGGCGAACACGTGCGGATGCCGGCGCGTCATCTTGTCGCAGATCGCCGCCACCACATCGTTGAAATCGAATGCGCCCTGCTCCTGCGCCATCTGCGCGTGGAACACCACCTGCAGCAGCAGATCGCCCAGTTCGTCCTTCAGATCCTCGAGATTGTTGCGGTCGATGGCATCGGCGACCTCGTAGGCTTCCTCGATGGTATAGGGCGCAATGCTGGCGAAATCCTGCTCGATGTCCCAGGGACAGCCGTTCTGCCGGTCGCGCAGGCGGGACATGATGGTGAGGAGGTCATTGATGTCTGGCGCATTCATCGAGGGCAATTGCTCGGATAGTGTCTGGAAGGCTGTTAACGAAGGCAGAAAAGGTCTATCAACAACCCATGATGTCATCCCAGCGAAAGCTGGAAGTGCTCCTCAACAGCCGAATGGCTGGTCATCCATCTTGATCTTGCTTTTGCCTTCTTAAAATCGGAAGCAAAAGCGTTTCGCGCTACGCGCGAGTCACTTTTCTTTGAACGGCAAAGAAAAGTAACCAAAAGAAAGCCGCCCTAGCGTCGCGCCCGGCGATGAAGCCGCCGGGTTCGCAAGCGGGGCAGGAATTTTTGGAAGCAGCATCCTGCTGCTCCAAAAACGGCGCACATCCTTGTGCGCCGCCCCTGCGGGGTTTACCTGCCCCGCTTGCCGCGTCTCACGGGTCTAAACAGAAAAGCAAAAGCCTAGAGCCACGACTTCCACGGCAAACCCGGATCGCCTAGCGCGAGGAAATCGCCATTGAGCAAGGTGGGGCGCTGGTTGTAGCGGAACGACCTGCCGTCCGGCGCGATGACCACGCCGCCCGCGGCCTCGAGCACGCATTGCGCCGCCGCCGTATCCCACTCGGAAGTCGGACCGAAACGCGGATACACATCCAGGCTGCCTTCGGCGATACGGCAGAACTTGAGCGAGGAGCCCAGGCCCAGCGTTTCGGTATCGCCGATACGGGCCAGCAGCGCATCGGTGCGCGCATCGCGATGCGAACGGCTGGCGGCCACCCGCAGCGTTCCGGTTGCAGGCGCGCGCGTGCGCAGCTCCACATCGACTTCGCCGTCGCGCCGGTAGGCCTGCTGGCCTAGCACGCCGTGCCACAGGGCGCCGCCGACGGGGGCCAGGACCACTCCGAACACTGCGACGCCGTGGTCGATCAGCGCGATGTTCACGGTGAATTCTCCGTTGCGCTTGACGAATTCGCGCGTGCCGTCCAACGGATCCACCAGCCAGTAACGCGTCCACTGGCGGCGCGTTTCCCAGGGAATATCCGCGGCTTCTTCGGACAGGATGGGCCAATCGGGAGTCAGCTTTTCCAGGCCGCCGACGATGGCATGGTGCGCGGCCATATCCGCGGCGGTCAGCGGACTAGCATCGGATTTTTGTTCGACCTCGAACGCATGCTCATAGACCTGCAGGATCGCCGCGGCGGCTTCGCGCGCGATGGCGATCACCGCCTCCTGCAGATCGATGGTGACCAAATTCATGTCGGATTCCTCAGCCATTCGCGCGCGATGAACAATGCCGCTAGCGAGCGTCCTTCGGAAAAGTCCTCGCGCAGCATCAGCTGATCCAGTTCGTCCAGCTTCCAGGGCACCACTTCCAGTTCTTCCGGCTCGTCGCCAGGCAGGCGCTCGGGATAGAGATCGCGTGCCAGTACCAGCCACGACTGATGGCTCATATAGGTCGGGGCCAGGCTCATGGCCCGCAGCACGTCGATCCGGCGCGAACCGTAGCCGGCCTCTTCCTTCAACTCGCGATCGGCGGCCTGCGCCGGAGTCTCTCCGGCGTCGATGCGGCCCTTGACCAGTCCCAGCTCGTAGCGATGCACGCCCGCGGCGTATTCGCGCACCAGCAACACGGTTTCGTCGTCCAGCATGGGCACCACCACTACGGCACCGTGGCCATGCGGCTTCTGCCGGTGGAAACGCCGGCGCTCGCCGTTGCTGAATTCCAGGTCCAGCACTTCCACGGTGCGGTCGGAGGGACCTTCGGCGCGCTCGGTGATGGAATGGATGACAGGCAGGCGGCGGCTCATCGGCCAACTCCTGTGCGAGGGTTGGCGGCGGCCGATATGATGTGCGAATGCAGGAAAAAGATCATGAAGACGGAATGCTAACAGAGGCCGGGCTAACGGAGGCCGGCCAATGGCGTTCGCGCGACCTGTCGGTGTTGTGGCATCCGTGTACGCAGATGCGGGAGCACCCGGATACCCTGCCGCTGGTCCCGATCGCATGTGGTGTAGGCGCCTGGCTGGTGGGTTATGACGGGCGCCGATACCTCGATGCGGTGAGCAGCTGGTGGACCAACTTGTTCGGCCATAGCGAGCCGCGCATCGCAGCTGCGATTTCGCGGCAGGCGCAGACGCTGGAACAGGTGATGCTCGCCGGCTTTTCGCATGCGCCGGCCGTGGAGCTGGCCGAACGCTTGTTGAGGCTGGCGCCGCGGCAGGCGGACCGCAAGCCGCTGGCCAAGGTGTTCTACGCCGACAACGGCTCGGCCGGCGTTGAAGTCGCCCTGAAGATGGCGTTCCACTATTTCCACAACCGCGGCGAACACCGGCGGACCAAGTTCATCGCCCTGGAAAACGGCTACCACGGCGAAACCATCGGCGCGCTGGCGGTGGGCGATATTCCGCTGTACCGGCGCGTCTACGCGCCGCTGTTGAGCGAAGCGCTGTTCGCGCCTTCGCCCGACGCCTACCTCGCCGAGCCCGGCGAATCGGCGGCCGCCTGCGCCCGCCGCGCCGCGGACGCGATGGCCGATTTGTTCGATCTGCATCCTGGCGAGATCTGCGCGGTGATCCTGGAGCCGCGTGTGCAGTGCGCGGGCGGCATGCGCATGCACGACCCCTCGTATCTGGCGCGGGTACGCCAGCTGTGCGATGCTCATGGCGTATTCCTGATCGCCGACGAGATCGCGGTCGGATTCGGCCGCACCGGGCCGATGTTCGCCAGCCAGGAAAGCGGCGTGATGCCCGACCTGATGTGCTTGTCGAAAGGCCTGACCGGCGGCTTTCTGCCGCTGGCGGCGGTGCTGGCGACACAGGAAATCTACGACGCCTTCCTGGACGATTCGCGCGAACGCGCGTTCCTGCATTCGCACAGCTACACCGGCAACCCGCTGGCGTGCGCAGCTGCGCTGGCGACCTTGGATATTTTCGAAAGCGACGGCGTGCTCGCTCGCAACCAGGCGACCGCCGCCACGATGAGCGGGCTGGCGGCCGATTTCGCCTCGCATTCGCAGGTCGCAGACGTGCGCCAAGCGGGAATGATCGTGGCCTTCGAACTCACCCGCGACGGCGACAAACGCACCCCTTTCCCTGCGCAGCAGCGGGTCGGATTGAAGGCGTACCGTACCGCGCTGGAGCATGGCGTGGTCCTGCGTCCGCTCGGCGATGTGCTGTATTGGATGCCGCCCTATTGCGTGGATGACGAGCAACTGAGACTGCTGTCCACGGTCACCCGGATCGCCATCGACGAGGCCACCGCATGAGGGTGACCCGCTGCCATGTCGATCTGCCGTTGCCGGTCGGCTCCAGAATCGTGCTGCCCGAATCGGCCGCCGCCCACCTGGTACGCGTCCTGCGCCTGCGCGAGGGCGATGGGTGCGTGCTGTTCAACGGCGACGGCAACGACTGCGCGGCCCGCATCGTGACCGCTGGCAAGCGCGAGGTTATCGTCGAGATCCTTAGCATCGCTCCGGTCGACAACGAATCGCCGTTCCGCATCACGTTGCTGCAAGGCATCGCGCGCGGCGAGAAAATGGACCTGATCCTGCAGAAGGCGACCGAACTCGGTGCGGCCGCCATCGCGCCGGTGCTGGCCGAGCGCACCGAAGTGAAGCTGGATGCCGAACGCACGGAGAAACGCGTGGCGCATTGGCGCAGCGTGATCGTGTCGGCCTGCGAACAAAGCGGCCGCGCGATCATCCCGCGGCTTACGGCACCCGCCGCTTTGGCCGATGCGGCCCGGGCGAGCGCGGATTCACTGAAGCTGACGCTCGATCCGGCCGGCGAACACACGCTCGCATCGCTGCCCGCGTCCGCCTCCTCCGCTACGCTGGCCATCGGCCCCGAGGGCGGCTGGTCGCCGCGCGACCGCGAGACCTTGCGAGCCGCGGGCTACACCGGTTTGCGCTTGGGCCCGCGCGTGTTGCGTACCGAGACTGCAGGCCTCGCCGCCATCGCAGCCTTGCAAGCGCGTTTCGGCGATCTCTAGAGAGATTTTGATTCAGGCCGATACATTCAGGCCGATACAAAATTTGTCATCCCAGCAAAAGCTGGAAGTGCTCCTCAACAGCCGAATGGCTGGTCATCCATCTTGATCTTCGACTTGGTGCATAAAGCAAAAAGCAAAATGGATCCCAGCTTTCGCTGGGATGGCGAAGGCATTTCGTCTCTACTTGAACCGAAACCGCTCTAGGCTTGTCGTAGAGCCGAGTGTTTCAGGCGGCTTGCGCCAGGGCGTTGCCGATCATGACTTCGATGCTTTCCAGGTCGGGCAGCAGGGCCGCCTCATCGCCCAGCAGGACGCGCATCTGCACGCCCGCTGGCAGCTGTTCCTCAGTGGCATCGGCCAGCAGGCCGTCGCGCGGCACGGAAATCAGCCGCGGGAACGATTGCGTCAACAACGCGAAATACGGCATGGCTTCGCCGCCGCTCAGCGATTTGAGCACCACGATCTTGCTGCTGGCCACCACGCTTTCCTGGCCCTGACCGGTCATGCGTGGGAACGAAACCAACGGCACCTGCCAGCCGTGCCAGAGGATCTGACCGGGCAGCCACGCCGGCGCGTCGGCGATGGATTCCACCGGCACCCGGGCCAGCACTTCGGCCACGGTCGCGTTGGGCAACAGCAAGCGCTCTTCGCCTACCTGCACCAATACCCCGCGGATTTCGTCGTTGGAACTAGCCATCTGTGTGTCCTTTAGTCGTTCCGATCATCATTCCGATCATCATTCCGTCACTCGGGCCAATGCGAAGCCAGAAGCGTTGCGAGTTCGCCCGGGGCGGCCACCATTCCTCCGCGTGCCGCCAATGCCTTGGCAGCCGCCGGGTCGTAGCAGCCCTGCGGCGATTGGCCCGCCGCAAAGCCGCCCTGCGCCGCCAACGCCAGCGCTGCCTCCACCTGCGCCGGATCGCTGCCGCTCAACAGCAGCACCGCGCTCTCGGCCGCGGGCAGCGAAGCGATCAACGTATCGGACTGCAGCGCGCCTTCGCCGAAATGGATTACGCCTTCCACCACGTTCACCACCACGTCGTTGGGCAGCACGTAAACATGCGCGCCATGCGCGACCTCGCCAGCCTTGGCCAAGAGAACGGGCAGCGTGGAGACGCGTTCCATCTGCTTGACCAAGTTGTCGTAGCGCCCACCGTCCAGGCGCAGTTGCACCAGTACCGGACGCGACAGGTCCGGGGGCAGATCGGCCAGTACCTTGCGCACCGCATCCGGACCACCGATGCCTGCGAACAGCAGCGCCGCGCCGCGAACTACCGAACCGGTCGAGCCGGTCGAAGCGGCGGTGACGGCATGGATCGATTCCAGCTCCAGCGCGAGTCCGCTGGTTTTGGTCGGCGCCGGCGCCGATGACGGCAGCGGCGGCGGTGAGGAAACAGGCATCGGCTCCGCCGGTGCGGGAGCCGGAACCTGTTCGAAGCCATCCTGCAAAGGCAGATCGTGCGATGGGGCTGCGGTCGGCTTCCAGGTTTCGGGATCGAAGGACTGGCTGGAACCGGACTCTTCGATTTCCACCAGTTCCAGTCCGCCGCGCGGCAACTCGAACGCGACTCCCTGCGCTTCCTGCAGATGCGGTTCGATATCGGCGTGGGCGTGGATCTGCGCCGGCGTGCGCGGCAGGCCCGGTTCGGGATGGGTATCGTCGATTTCGCCGCCGGGCGGCAATACATCCGCATGGCCGTTCAATTTGGCGGCCAGATGCCGCGCCCAGCGTTTGGCTTCCCAGCCTTCGCGACGTGCGGCCAGCTCGGCTTCGTCGAAAATCACCGCCACCGCCGGATCGTGCAGTACCGCATCGAAGCGCGAAAGGCTGTCTTCGATCGCCGCTTCCAGCGCCACCAGCACCACCTGCGGCGAAGCGTCGCCCAGGGTCTGGCCATCGATGGCGTTGGGGTCGTCTTCCAGCACGATTTCTGCGCCCGCCTCATGCAATGCCGCGCGCAATTGCTCGCGCGCGGCGCCGGCACGGGCCAGCAGGGCGACGCGTCTGGTGTTTCCGGTCATCGCGCCACCTTGAAAGGAATCATTCGCGGACACGGGCGATTCCCAGCAGGTCGTAGACGTTGCGCATCAGGTCCAGCTCTTGATAGGGCTTGCCCATGTAGCGCTGCACGCCGATCTCCATGGCGCGCTGGCGATGCTTGTCGCCGGTACGCGAGGTGATCATCACGATGGGCACGTCCTTGAAGCGCGGATCGGCTTTCATCGCCGTCGCCAGTTCGTAGCCGTCCATGCGCGGCATTTCGATATCGAGCAGCATCAGGTCCGGCACGCGTTCTTCCAGGCGCTCCAGCGCTTCGACGCCGTCGCGGGCGACGGCCACTTCGAAGTTGTGGCGCTCCAGCACGCGGCCGGTGACCTTGCGCATGGTCAGCGAATCGTCGACCACCATCACCAGCGGCACGCGGCGCTCTTCCGGCGCTGGCGTATCGCTGACGAACAGGTTCGGCTGCAGGATGTGGCGACGCACCAGCGGGGCCACGTCCAGGATCACCACGATGCGTCCGTCGCCGGTGATGGTGGCGCCGTAGATACCGGGCACCGAGGCGATCTGCGGACCGACCGGCTTGACCACGATTTCGCGGTTGCCCAGCACCTGATCCACCGCCACCGCCGCGCGCAAGTCGCCGGCGCGCACCAGCAGCAACGGCACCTGAGGCTGGCCTTCGGCACGCGCCGGAGGCTGGCCGATCAGCGCGCCGAGATCGTGCAGCACGTATTCCTCGCCACCGTAGACGTAGACCGCACCCGCGGTTTCGAAACGATCGCGCGAGATGCGGCCCACGCCGCCCACGGCCGCGACCGGCACCGCGAACTGGGTTTCGCCGATCTGCACGAACACCGCTTGGGTGACCGCCAGGGTCTGCGGCAGACGCAGGGTGAAGGTGGTGCCCTTGCCTGATTCGGACGCGATTTCCAAGGAGCCGCCAAGCTGGCGGACTTCGCTATAGACCACGTCCATGCCGACGCCGCGGCCAGCGAGCTGGCTGATGCTGTCGGAGGTGCTGAAGCCGGATTCCAGGATCAGGCGCTCGAGGTCGGCGTCGCTCAGATGCACATCGGACTGCACCATGCCGCGTTGTTCGGCACGGCGGCGGATCGCGGCGTGATCGATGCCGGCGCCGTCGTCGGACACCTGGAACACCATTTCCGCGCCTTCGCGACGCAGTGCGATCTGCACCGTGCCTTCCTCGGGCTTGTTCTTCTTGCGGCGTTGTTTGGGCGATTCCAAGCCATGCGCCACGGCATTGCGCAGCAAGTGCTCCAACGGGGCGGTCATGCGCTCCAGCACGTTGCGATCGAGCTCGCCATGGGCGCCATCGAGATGCAACTTGACCTGCTTGCCGGTATCGGTGGCGGCCTGGCGCAGCACGCGGCGCAGACGCGGGACCAGACCGTCGAACGGCACCATGCGCGCGCGCATCAAACCGTCTTGCAGTTCCGAACTCACGCGCGACTGTTGCTGCAGCAAGGTGTCGTACTGGCGGGCCAGATCGTCGAGCACGCCCTGCAGACCGGTGATGTCGGCCGCCGATTCGGCCAGACCGCGGCTGAGCTGCTGCAGCGTGGAGAAACGGTCGAGCTCGAGCGGATCGAAAGTCGGATCGCGCTTGTCCTGCTCGCGCTGGTAGCGCGCGACGATCTGCGCTTCGGTTTCCAGGTCCAGACGCCGCAACTGATCGTGCAGACGGATGTTGGTGCGGTCCAATTCGGACATCGCCCCGCGGAACGCACCCAATTGCTGTTCCAGGCGCGAGCGGTAGATCGCCACTTCGCCGGCGTGGTTGACCAGACGGTCGAGCAGGTCGGCGCGAACGCGTACCTGCTCCTGCGCGGCGTACGGCATCGCCTCGTCGTCGCCGGGGAAGGCGGTGTCGATAGGCGCGGAAAGCGGCGCCAGGGCGACCGTCGGCATCGCAGTCGCGCCTTCGCCCGAGGCGTCGAGGGTAGCGACCTCTTGCGGACGGGCGCGCCGTTCGAACTCGGCGATCAGATCGGTCGGCATCGGCGCCTTGCGATGCGCGCCGACCTTGGTCACCAGGCCATGCAAACCATCGAAACCGCGCTCGAGCAGACGCACGCTGTCGCCGTCCAGGTCCATGCGCTGCGCGGCCACTTGTTCCAGTAGCGATTCGATCGCATGGCCCAGGTCGCCGATGGCGTTGATGCCGGCCATGCGCGCGCCACCCTTGATGGTGTGCAGATCGCGTTGCAGACCGGTCACCAGCGAACGGTCGTCCGGGGTTTCGCGGAGCTTGGCCAGCAAGCCGTCGGAGTGGTCGAGCAGGTCGTTGCCTTCTTCGACGAAAATGTCCACCAGATCCCGGTCCAGCTCGGTGAAGTCCAGCGCGTCGTCGGGCAGCGCGGGCGCAGCCGCATAGGCGGTGGCCGCCGTTTCCGGCTCTTCTCCAGCGTGCTCTTCCGGCGCATCCTCGACTGGCGCATCCTCGACCGGCGACGTATCGCTGGTTTCGACGGGTTCGTCGGATTCTGTCGCCACGGTATCTATCATTTCCTGCACCCCTGCCTCTACTGCCGGCTGTTCCGGCACGACGTCGCTCGGGGGCTCGACGGTATCGATGACTGCTTCCACCACATCCACATCGGATTCGACGGAAACCGCTTCGACCACTTCGGGCTCCACGATTCCGCTCTCGATCTCTTCGATCTCGACCTCTTCGGCCGGTAGCGCCTCGACGGGCGCTTCGAATTCCACTTCGTCGGCTGCGGGCTCCTCAAGGACAACCGCCTCGACCACAACGTCCTCCACCGCGCTGGCTTCCACGTCTTCTTCGGCCGCCACGGGTTCCTCGAACGCGGGCTCTTCTTCCTGCGCGCTCTCGAGAACGACTTCCTCGACTTCGGGCAAGGCCTCTTCGGAGATCGTCGCTTCCGGCACATCCGCTTCGCCGATTGCCATTTCGTCCGCGGCTTCTTCGGGCTGAGTCGCAGTGTCGCCGTCGGCGATTTCGGGCGTGGGCACGAGCGGCTTGGCGACCGGTTCGCGCACGTAGGTCAGTTCCACATCGTAGAACGTGACTGCCGGCTGCTGGGACTTCGGCGCTTCGGTTTCCAGCACGATCGCCTGATCGTCGAACACAATTTCGTCGCTCGGCTCGATGGCGAGTTCGCTGTTTTCCAGTTCCGTGGTTTCAGCGCTGGTTTCGGTTTCGGCGCTAAGGTGAACTTCGTGACCGAAATAGGCGGACAGATCGTGCGCCGAGAGCTCGACGTCGCTGGGCGATACCGGCGGCGCGATGCTGGGCATCGCTTCGGTGTAGGTGCCTTGCGCCGAGTCGTCGACGGTGACCGCGGTCGGCCTGGCTTCCGGCAGGCTGTCGCGCAGGCCGATGAGCTGTGCCGCAAGTGCGGCGAAGACCGGGATGCGCGGCGAAGTCGCCTGCAAGGCGGCGATGCTGCGCCGGATCGCATGGGCGCTGTCGGCCAATGCGGCCACGCCTTCGGTGGATGCGGCTTCCCTGGCGGACGAGAGACGCTTCACGTACTGCTCGGCGGCAGCGGTGACGTCGGTGATCTCCGGCACGTCGGCCATGGCGAACGCGCCGTTCATGGTGTGGAACGCGCGCAACAGCGACTCGTCGGCCTGGGTAGGTGCGGCCTGCGCACGTGCCAGCCATTGGTCGACGGTTTCCAGATGCGCGCCGACTTCCGTTTCCAGGATCTCGCGCAATACCCCGTCCACCGAAGCGGGCGTGCCTTCGGTTTCGGGTTCGAACTGCGCCGGAACTTCGCTTTCGGTTTCCTGATAGGCAGGAGCGGCGTTCGTCTCGGTCGGCGCTTTGTAGAACGCCTCTTCGCCTGCGGCGATGCGGTCGCTGAGTTCCTGCAGACCGATCAGGTCCGCGGTGACGCGGCCCTGCCCGCGCAAAGCGGCGTTGAGCTGCGGCAGCACTTGCGTGGAATGCTCCAGCAACGCGATCACCGCGGCGGAGGGCGGACGCGTGCCTTCCAGCACGCGGTTGAGCATGTTCTCGACTTTCCAGGCGAACTCGCCCAGCAGCTTGGCGCCTACGAGGCGGCCGCTGCCCTTGAGCGTATGGAAAACGCGGCGAATGGAACGCAAACGCTCCATATTGTCGGGAGCGACGCTCCATGCCGGCAGCAGCTGGTTGAGATTGACGATTTCCTCGTCGAACTCTTCCATGAACACTTCGCGGATATCGTCGTCGATGTCGCTGGCGGCGGTTTCGAAACCACCCAGAGCGGGCGTCTGAGGAGCGGATGCAGTGGGTGCCGGCTCGGTGGCGGCGACGGTATCCGTCTGCACGACCGGAGTCGACTCGGTGATGCCGGCATCCCTCTCCAGGATCGCCTCGTCTTCCAGCGCCTCGTCTTGCTCGGCCAAGGAAGCGGCTTCCAGTTCGAGCGCCTGCAGCGCTTCTTCTACCTCAAGCGCTTCTAGCGCTGCAGTATCCAGCGCTACGGTATCCAGCGAAGGAGCCGCAGCGGCCTCCTCGTCCATCGCCACGGCGGCGACCGTCGGCTGATCGAGTTCGATCGCGTCGGCAGCGATTTCCAGCGGCGCGTCGAAAGAGGCGGATTCGGGTTCTTCCAGAGCCGCGACAGGCGGTTCCGGTTCTGCGAACACCACCGGTTCCTGCACAACCGGCTCATCGGCCGGCACCGGCCAATAGCGCAGTTTCTCCAGGCTGCTGCGGGTGATATCCAGGATTTCGTCGCGGTTGGGCCGGCGTTCGCGCAGGGCTTCGAGGTAGTACTCGAGGCTGGCCATGGCGTCGGCGAGCGTGTCCAGCTGCTGGCCGCCGGGCACGCGCCGCTTGCCGATCAGCTCTACCGCGACATATTGCCGCACGCCCAGCAGGTAATCGGCCGGTTCGGGCAGTTCCAGCATGCGCAACGCGCCGGCGACTTCGGACAGCAGGCGCGGCACCTGCGCCAGTTCGGCGTGGTCCCAGTTGGTTTCGATGAAGGCCACGAAGCCTTCGCGCGCGGCGGAGAAGTTGTGCATGGCTTCCTGCGCCAGCACTTCGACCGTGCGCTGCGATTCGGAACTGGCCGAATCGCCCGCTCCGCCTGCCGCTTCGCCGAGACGGGCGACCTGATCGTCCAGCGACGCATCCACGTACAGCAACGCGCCCGCGATATCGAGCAGTGCGCTTTCATCGGCCAGGCGTTCGCCCTGCACTATCTCGCGCAAGACGTCGCGTTGCTGCACGACGACTCCGCGCGCCACGCCCAAGCCCACCATGCCCAGCGTATCGGCGACGTTGCCCAGTTCATTGACCTGGGTCTGCAGCGCGCCTACCTCAGCACCGGTGCGCAGATGCAGGTCGAGCGCATCCTTGATGCGCAGCAATTCTTCTTTGACCGCGCCGCCGACGGTATCCAGCAGCGCGCGGTTGCGTCCGCTGACGCTGCCGCGCGCATGATCGATTTCCGCTTCGCTAGGCGATTCGGCATCCAGGGCGAAGGCTTCGCGCAGCTGATCCAACGCCGCATGTTGCACCGGCGATTGGGACACCAGATAGAGCAACTGGCGGGTCGGCTCCTGGCTGCTGGGCGTGGCCGCGCCTGCGGCGCCTTCCTGTTGCGAGGCGCGCACCGCGCGGCTTACCCCCGCATAGGCCTGGCGTATCGCCGGCGACGACGGCAGTACGCCTTCGCGCAAGGCCTCGGCTACCGAAGAAGCCACCCAAAGCATGCGTCGGGTGGCGATGTGCTCGACGCTTTCCAGCAAGCGGTTGACCGCCCTTGCGAGCGCACCGGCATCGGCTGGCGCGCCCTCTTCCGGCCAAGCCGAAAGCGCTTGGTCCAGTTGTTCCTGCGCCTCGCCGACCCGCGCTTGGCGCGCTTGCCAGGAAAGCACTTCCGGCAATGGTAGCTCCTGCGGCAACGGCTGTTCCAGGTCCGGCGCGAACAGCACGCTTTCGCTCAGGCCCGGCGCGCCGCGCGCCGCGCGGATGTCGTTGAGCAACGGCAGCAGCACGATCGGGATGTCGCGGTGGCCGCCTTGCAGGCGCTCCAGATAATCGGGAAGCAATACGGTGCCGCGCATCAGCGCGCCGCAGGCTTCGTCCTGGTCGACCGTGGTTTTTTCCTGCAGCGCGCGCGCCAGCAGTTCGAGCTCTTCGGCCACCATCGCCGGTGCGTACAGCTCGACCATGCGCAGGGTGCCCTGCACTTGGTGCAGGTAGCCGGCGCAGAAATGCATGCGCGACGTGTCGGCGGGATCTTCCGCGAAGAACTCCACTTCCGACCGCGCCAGGCGCAGGGTTTCGTCCAGCTCGGGTTTCACCCAGCCCAGCACCGCATGGCTCATGGCATCACGCAACGCGCTCATAGTCGCGCCTCCACGACGGCGGCACGCGGGCCGCGCAATGGTGATGCCCCTCGGGAATTCCTGACTTCCATTCGTGTGTTTCCTGCCCTCAACCCGGCAACTTGAAGTCGGCGACCGAGCGGCGCAGTTCGGCCGCCAGTTCGGTCAGATGGCCGATGGATTCGGCGGTCTGCCCGGCGCCCAGCGAGGTCTGCGAGGTGATCTGACGGATCACGCCCATGGTCTGGGTGATGTCGGTCGCGGCGGACGACTGCTTCTGCGCCGCGCCGGAGATGCTCTTGATGAGTTCGTTGAGGTCGCTCGACACGCGCTCGATCTCGCCCAGCGCGGTACCGGCGTCTTCGGCCAGCCTTGCACCGGACACCACTTCGGACGTGGTCTGTTCCATCGAGCTGACCGCCTCGTTGGTATCGGCCTGAATCGTCTGCACCAGCGATTCGATGCGTCGGGTCGCACCGGAAGTGCGTTCGGCGAGACGCTGCACTTCGTCGGCCACCACCGCGAAACCGCGGCCCGCTTCACCGGCCGAGGCCGCCTGCACGGCCGCGTTCAAGGCCAGGATATTGGTCTGTTCGGAAATGTCGTTGATCAGTTCCACCACCGATCCGATTTCCTGCGAGGACTCGCCCAGGCGCTTGATGCGCTTGGAGGTTTCCTGGATCTGGTCGCGGATCTGGTCCATGCCGCGGATGGTTTCGCGGACCACGCCCGCGCCTTCGGTGGCGATCTGCACCGAGCGCTGCGCCACTTCGGCCGACTCGGTCGAGTTGCGCGAGACCTGATCGATGCTGACCGCGATTTCGTTGATGCGCTCGGAAGCGCTGTTGATCTGGTCGGACTGATGCCCGGCCGCTTCCGCCAGCTGTAGCGCGGTGGCCTGGGTTTCCTGGGTGGACGCGGCCACCTGCACGGTGGTGTCGTTGATGGTGGTGACCAGGTGGCGCAGTTCGTCGACGGCGTAGTTGATAGCGTCGGCGATGGCGCCGGTCATGTCCTCGGTCACCGTCGCCTTCACGGTCAGATCGCCTTCACCGAGCGAGCTGATTTCGTCCAGCAGCCGCATGATGGCCTGTTGGTTGCGGCTGTTGTATTCCACCTGCGTCTGGTAACGCATTTCCTGCTCGCGCTGGCGGTTGCGGTACAGCGACCAGAGCAAACCGACGATGGAAACCAGCGCGGCGATACCGGAAATGATGCCGAGCCAGAAGTTCGGGAACAGGCGCGTGTCGCGCGCCGAGCCGAACGAGGAGAAGGCGTCGAACAGCTTCTTGCTGTCCTCGAGCATCTTGCCCGAACCATTGGTGATGGCTGCGGCCGCGGATTGCGCGGCGAACAGGTTCTTGGAGCTGCCGGTGATGGCGTCCAAGTCCTTTTTCATCGTCGTCCACAGCGTCTGCGACTGGGTCAACGCCGACAGCGCGTCGGCGTTGCGCAGCGGCGCGATGCCTAGGTCGGCGTTGCCGTTGCGCAGGCCTTCCAGTACCTGGCCGAAGACCACCGCGTCGCGGACCAGCGCGTCGCCGGCCATCGCCGCACCGCTGCCGCCGGCACGCATTTCAGTCACGCGGCGGGCCATGGTGCCCGCGACCACGACCTGCTGCAGGGCGTTGTAGATCTGCGAGGACTGCGCGCCGCCCGCTGACATCGCGCGAACCACTTCGTTCAATTGAGCCTGCAGCTGCGGCACCTGGGAGGTGAAGCGGTCGGCGTTGCCGGCCAATGCCAGCACTGCGGGCTCGCTGTTGATCAACTGGTCGGCACTTTTGTCCAGCGGCGCCCAGGTGGTGGTCAGCTGGCTCAGCGGACCCGACACGGTGGTCTCGGAGCCGTAACGGCTATTGGTAGTGGCAACGGTCGATTCGATCTGCGCCTTGGTGGCCTTGAACGACTTGAACGCTTCCGCGTCGCCTTCCACCGCTTCACGGCCCTGGTTGGCCAGCTGCTGCGAAAGCACCTGCAAGTCCGCCGCGCCGGTGGAGGCGCCGGACAGACGACTGCCGGTGTAAGTGGCCACGCCGGTGTTGGCGCCGAACAGGATCACCGACAGTGCCAGCAGGACCAGCCAGAAGCTGCTTCCCAGGCTGCCGAGTTTGCTGGCTTTGGGAGAATCCGGTGCAGTGCTCATCTTTCAAACCCCTGGAAATTGGACAAAGTGCAGCAATGGTTCATTTCTATCCGGTTACGCACTCCCCGTGCGTTGTCGGATACGCGATCCGTCGGTTCCGGACCTTTTCTCACGAACCCCGCATCTATGCGCCGGATCCCTGTCGCCGCCCTCCTGGCGGCCTGTAATGGGCTTTTTCCAACAGCCCTTGTACCCACTTCCGCCGACACCTTCGCGTTATAGCGCGGCCTGGCGGAATTCCGGTGTACGCGCCAATAGCGACAACGCAAAGACTCCCCAGTCATGCTCGTCGCCATGGAACGCACGCTCCACGAAATGGCCGTAACGCCCTTCCGCCAGCGCGCCAGGGTCCACACCCTGGTCTTCGGTGAAACTACGCTGGCCATACAGCTCGTCGATGGTCAGGGCGACGTCGCCGCCGGCCTGGCGCACGACCAGCACGCGCTGGCCCTCGTGCAATACGGTGCGCTCGCCTTCGAGGAAATGCTTGAGGTCGATCACCGGAAACAGGTTGCCGCGCAGGTTGCCGATGCCTAGCAGCCACGGCTGCGCGCCCGGCACCGGCGTGGTCGGAGGCAACGGCACGATTTCGACCACGTCCTCGAAGCCCGAGACCAGACGGCGCTGGCCGACCCGGTAACCGACGCCGCGCCATTGCTCGGCGACCGCTTCGCGCGCAGGCAGGGCCACGGCGTGGGCCAGGCTGCGGCGCTCGTACTCGGCCAGGATGTCGAAGGGAGTGCGGCTCATGGCGTCATTCCTTCCCGTTAGCCGACATGGGTGCGGATCGCGTCGAGCAGCTCTTCGCGGGTGAAGGGTTTGGTCAGGTATTGCTCGGAGCCGACGATGCGGCCGCGCGCCTTGTCGAACAGGCCGTCCTTGGAGGACAGCATGATCACCGGCGTGCTCTTGAAGACTTGGTTGTTCTTGATCAGCGCGCAGGTCTGATAGCCATCCAGACGCGGCATCATGATGTCCACGAAGATGATCTGCGGCTGCTGGTCGGCGATCTTGGCGAGCGCTTCAAAGCCGTCCGTTGCCGTGACCACTTCACAGCCTTCCCGCTTAAGCAGGGTTTCAGCAGTGCGACGAATAGTTTTGGAGTCGTCAATCACCATCACCCGGAGGCCGCTGAACCCCCCGGCCGGGTTGTCATGCTCTGTCATTACCTTCTTTCCCCAAGCGCGGCGCTTCTAATCGGCACCGCTGCGAAGCATCTTATATCCCAGCACCAGCGCAGACTGTCAAGTTGAGCTTCAAATCGGAGTGAAGCTGAACGCCGCGATGCGAACTCCGTCTCATTTTGCGCCTGCTAACATCTTACCGACGAAATACCCCCCGGATTGCCTTCTATGCCCCTCGATGTCGTCGTGGTGATGGACCCCATCGGGTCCATCAAGATCGCCAAAGACACCACTTTCGCCATGTTGCTGGAAGCCCAGCGTCGCGGCCACCGCCTGCACTACGTGCAGCCCGGCGGGCTGTCGTTGCGCGACGGCAAGGCGGTGGCGCAGGCCGCGCCGCTGGCGGTGAAGGACGACAAGGCGGGCTGGTTCACCCTGGGCGAGACGGCGGAACTGGCCTTCGGTCCGGGCCAAGCGGTGCTGATGCGCAAGGACCCGCCGTTCGACGACCAGTTCCTCTACGACACCCATATCCTCAGCATCGCCCAGGCTGCCGGTGCGCTGGTGGTCAACGATCCGCAGGGCCTGCGCGACTTCAACGAGAAGCTGGCAGCTCTACTGTTCCCCCAATGCTGCCCGCCGACCCTGGTCAGCCGCGACCCCGCGGCGCTCAAGGCCTTCGTGGCCGAACATGGCGAGGCCGTGCTCAAGCCCCTCGACGGCATGGGCGGCCGCTCGATCTTCCGCGCCCGCGCCGGCGACTCCAATCTCAACGTGATCCTGGAGACTCTGGTCGGCCGCGGCAACCTGACCCTGGCCCAGCGTTTCATCCCGGGCATCAAGGACGGCGACAAACGCGTGCTGCTGGTCGACGGCGTGCCGGTGGATTACGTGCTGGCGCGGATCCCGCAAGGCGATGAGTTCCGCGGCAATTTGGCCGCCGGCGGTCGTGGCGAAGGCCGCCCGATCTCCGACCGCGACCGCTGGATCGCCGAACAAGTGGCGCCGGAAATGAAGCGCCGCGGCATGCTGTTCGTGGGGCTGGACGTGATCGGCGACTACCTGACCGAAGTCAACGTCACCAGCCCCACCTGCGTGCGCGAACTGGATGCGCAGTTCGGGTTGAATATCGCGGGGATGTTGTTTGATGCGATCGAGAAGCGGGTGCAACTTTGATGCAAGGTTCGGCGCATTTGGTTTTTGATCGTCATTCCCGCGAAGGCGGGAACCCAGCGACTTTGTTTCTATCGGCGATAAGTCACTGGGTCCCCGCCTTCGCGGGGATGACGACGGCATTTTTACGGGGACGGTGATGTCCGCTGTAGTCGCCCCGCCCAAGATAGGTTCCAACGAACGCCTCACCGCCACCCTGGCGCTGTCGTTGGTCGTTCACGGCATGTTGGTGCTAGGCCTGGGTTTCGCCCTGGACGATGCGGCGCCGGTGGTGCCCACGCTGGATGTGATCCTCAGCCAGACTCAGACCCCCCTCACGCCCAAGCAGGCCGACTTCCTGGCCGCGGCCAACCAGCAGGGCGGCGGCGACCACGACAAAGCCCAGCGCCCGCGCGATAGCCAGGCCGGCTGGGTGCCGCAAACGCAGACCGGGGTAGCGCCGCAACCCTTGCGCGCGCAATCGCCCGATGTCGCTCCGCCGCCGGAAACGCGCGTGGTCAGCTCGAGAAACAGCGAAACCACGGTGCCGCCCGCGCAAACCCGGCCCGAACCCGATCGGCCGGAGCTGCCGCGCGGCGATCTGAAGATCGACCGGGACGCGGAGATGGCCCGCCTGGCTGCGGAAATCCACCTGCGCTCCGATCTTTACGCCAAGCGGCCGAAACGCAAATTCGTTTCCGCCAGTACCAAGGAATACGCCTACGCCAACTACCTGCGCGCGTGGGTGGACCGTGCCGAGCGCGTGGGTAATCTTAATTACCCCGACGAGGCGCGACGCAAACGCCTGAAAGGGCAATTGGTGATCAGCGTGGCCGTGCGCCGCGACGGATCGGTAGAGAACACCCGCATCATCCAGTCCAGCGGCATTCCGCTGCTCGATTCCACCGCGCTGCGCATCGTGCAGCTGTCGGTGCCGTTCCCGCCGTTGCCTAAGACCGACGAGAACATCGACATCCTGCACGTCACCCGCACCTGGCAGTTCCTGCCGGGCGGCGAAGTGCGCGACCAATAGCCGGGACGCCCGGGTTTCGGCGGCGGCGTGCAGTCCAACGGCTTGTCGATGGACAGGCTATCTCTCTGCCCAAGCGCTGATGCGGGGCCGGGACCGACGCTGCGGGACCAAAGCTGACGCTGGCGCATCTGGGCGATATCCGCCCACACTGCTGCGACTAGACGGGATACTGCTGGATCTACGCGCTGCATCACGCCACCGCAAGGGCTTGGCATGCAGCATGCATGCGTCAAGGGTCAACTGAGGTCTGACCTGCGGGCACGGATCGTCTCTTATTCATCTTCATCCGGCCAAAGGAGTTCAGGTATCGCAGTGAATGCCGTCTCTCCCTCGCCGCAACCATTGGCCGGCGCCACGCCGGCGGACGACATGCCCCGGCGCCTGGGTCCGCCGCCTGCGGTCTGGGCCTTGGCCGTACTGGTCGCCGGCCTGCTGTTCACGGCCTGGGTGGCGCACCGTGTATGGCTGGACGAGCGCGAACGTACCCAGGCCGCGTACGCTGCGCTGGCCGACGGCAGCGCAGCGCGTCTGCGGGCACCGTTGGAGAAGGCCGCCGCCGTGCTGCGCGCGATGCAGACGGTGTTCCTGTCCAACGACCAGATGGACCAGCGCAAGTTCGAGCAATACACCGAAAACCTGCGCATCTCGGCCAAGCATCCCGGCTACGTCGCCACCGTCTTCGCGCGCCGCCAGTCCGACCCGAACGATCCGCAGCGCGTGGCCTATCCCTACGAACTGGCCGCCCCCTTGCGCGGCAACGAATCGCTGATCGGCTTCGACATCGCCGCGCAGAAACCGAACCTGCTGGCGCTGGAGCGCGCGCGGGATACGGACGCTCCGGTGATTTCCGCACCGTTCGCGCTGCGGCAGTTCGAGCAGTACGCCGGTCCGGCCGCGCTCGGGGTGACGGTGCGCCTGCCCGTGTACTCCCGTGGACGCATTCCGACCGATGTGGCCGAACGGCGCAGCCGGGAAATCGGCGCGCTGGCGATCAGCCTGCGGCTGGAACCGTTGGTGTACGAAGCTCTGGGCAGCTCGGTGCTGGACCGTTTCCAAGTGCGTATCCGCGACCTCGATGCGCCTCAGGCCGAAGACTTTTTCGACTCCGGCACCCCCTTCATTGCGGATGCGGCGGTGCATACGCGGACGCTGGACTTCGGTGGCCGTCATTGGCAAATGCAACTGCGGCCGCGGGTGCACGTGTTGGACGTAACCCGCGTGCGCACCGTCATCGGCGCGGGCGTGACCATCAGCCTGCTGTTGTCGCTGCTGCTCTGGTCGCTGTCCACCACCCGCCGCCGCGCGGTCAAAATGGGCCATCGGATGAGCGAACGCTTCCGCGAGAGCGAAGCCCGCTTCCGCACGCTCAACGAGCTGCTGCCGGCCCTGGTACTGCTGGCCGACGGCAGCGACGGACGAATCGTCTATGCCAATCAGGCCGCGCGCCTGCGCTTGGGCGAAGCCGTGCGGCCGTTGCTGGCTGATCTGTTCGCCGACCCGTTGTTGCGGCGGCGCGCCAGCGATCCGGCGACGTTGGGTGAGGACTGGAGCAGCATGGACGCGGCGCTACTGGGCCATGGCGGCGAACCTTTCTGGGTCAACGCATCGATCGCGCAGGTGGACATGGACGGCGTCCCGCACTTGCTGATGGTGGCGACCGACATTTCCGAACACCGCGAGCTGACCGAGCGTCTGATCTACCAGGCGAGCCACGACGCGCTGACCGAACTATGCAATCGCCGCGAGTTCGAGCAGCAGGTCGAACTGGCGCTGGCCGAACGCAAGCTCCATCCCGACTCCCTGCCTTGCGCGCTGCTGTACATCGACCTGGACCAATTCAAGCTGATCAACGACGTCTCCGGCCACATGGCCGGCGATCAGCTACTGGCGCAACTGGCGTTGGCCATGCGCCAGCAGCAGCGCCTCGGCGACGTGCTGGCACGATTGGGTGGCGACGAATTCGGACTGCTGGCGTTCAATGTGGACGCCGAGGGCGCGCTCGTCCTGGCCGAGCGTCTGCGCGAATGCATCGAAGCGTTGATGTTCACCTGGCAGACGCATACCTACACGATCAGCGCCAGCATCGGCGTGGTGGTGGTGGATCATGGCGAGCCGACACTCAAGGATCTGCTGGCCTGGGCCGACACCGCCTGCTATCTGGCCAAGGAGAACGGCCGCAACCGCGTGCACGTCTATCGTGAGGACGACGAAACCACGCGCCGCCAGAGCGAAATGGAATGGGCCAACCGCGTGCGCTGGGCGGTCGAGCAGGACCGCCTGCTGCTGGACTACCAGGAAATCGTGCCGCTCGGCGGGGTGAAGGCCGATGCGCCCACTATCGAACTGCTGCTGCGGCTGCGCGACGAGGAAGACGGCATCGTGCTGCCCGGTACGTTCCTGCAGGCGGCCGAACGCTACGGATTGATGCCGGCCATCGACCGCTGGGTGATCCGCAATGCGCTGGCGCATTTTTCCGAGCTGCATCCGGCCGGCGCGCGCCTGGGCACGTGCGCCATCAATCTGTCCGGCGCCAGCATCGAGGACGAGGGACTGGCCGACTTCATTCTTGGTCTCATGGCCCAGTACGGAGTGCCGGCGCACAAACTCTGCTTCGAGATCACCGAAACCGTGGCCGTGCGCAACCTGCTCAAGGTGGTGCATATGATCGAACGCCTGCGCCAGGCGGGTTGTCTGATCGCGCTGGACGATTTCGGCGCCGGCATGTCCTCGTTCGGCTACCTGAAGAACCTGCCGGTGGACATGATCAAGATCGACGGCAGCTTCGTCCGCGACCTGGACACCGATCCGATGAGCCGCACCATCATCAGCGCCATCACCCAGATCGGCCACCAGCGCGGATTGAAAGTGGTGGCCGAATGGGTCAGCGCCGGCCACATGTCGAAGGCGCTGAATTCGCTGGGTGTGGACTACGGCCAGGGCTTCGCCCTGCACCGCCCCGAACGCGTTCTGTTCCAGCGCGCGGACTCGCAGTGGCGACGTGCGGTGGGTCATTGAACCTGGCGTGCTTCACGCGTTTCAACGCGGGTGGCTGGCGGAGCGTTTTTGTGGACAGGCTAGGTCAAGTGGTACTAACAGGTCCGCTTGAGGCCGGAACACGAGCAGCGTCATCCGTTGCGCTGCCTCGCACAACAAAGGCAACACGCCGACGCGTGTTTCACTAGCGGGCGCGCCGTGCGCGTCTTCCATCGTTGCGTTGCGTAGTCGCGCGACTTTGCGCGAACTCCGGGAAGATCTCCGCTATCGGCACCGTATCCGGCAAGATGTAGAACACCCCGCCCCGCTCGAACGTCGGACGGATGATCTGCTCGTAAAACTCGGGCGAGACGTTGATGCAGCCATGAGTGATGCGGTTGTCGTCCGGCGAAGGCGAGGCAAGGCGTTCGACGCGTCTCTCGGCCGGGACGCCGGTAGCGGTAGGGTGGATGGAGACCCCAGAATCGTAGTCCACCCACAGCACGCGCCCAGCGTCGATTGACGGACCGAAACCGCCCACAAAGCGACCCGCAGGCGTGGTGCGATCCCGGCCTGGAATCTCGCGAAGCGCGAGACCGGCGACGCCGGGGGCCGTGTGATCGCTGATCGCCGAGCCAAAGAGCCCAGGTGCCGCGCCACGAAGACGGCCGTCGCCGCCGAACACCAAGATCTGTGCGGCGGCCTTGTCGATGACTGCGAACGGATAGCCTTGGCTGTCCTTGGCGGCGACCACCCAGCCCGCGAGCTCAATCACCGTGTCGGACACCTCTTGGCCTGGCGGAAGCTGGTCGACGGCGGCGACCGGTTGCGCGGCGGCATCCTTGGCGCTGGCCACGCCGCTCGCGAACAGCAGCGCCAGCGCCAGCGCACCATAAACGGCCCGGACCGCAGGGAATGTGTACGTACGGATGGGAGGGTTCCTTGGAATGAAGACTGGGGTGTAGATAAAGAGACCGGTGGCCAGCAAAGGCCACCGGATCACGCTTCAGGCCGTTCGTCGCGAATTGAGCGAGAGCGATTAACCGCGCGGCACGCGGCGCGGCGCCGTTTCGAGCTTCTGGACGCGGCTTTCTATTTGATCCAGCCGTTGGTTGGCCTGCTGCGCGGACTGATTGGCGGATTCGGCGCTCTGGGCCGCGCCCTGCACCTTCGTGTCGAGTTGATCGAGGCGTGAATTGATCCCTGCAAACTCGTCTTTATAGGTTGCGCAGGAAGCAAGGCCCACGCTGGCGACGATCGCCACGCCGAGCGTACGCGCCATCACCAAATGTTGCTTGGTCAGAAACATTCCAATCTCTCCTTCGTCTGGGGAGTTGGGAATATAGCGGTCTTTTGGCCGGAGTCATGACCCGCCTTCAGCTGAAATTGGGATACGTAGATGGATTGTGAAGATGTGGCAACCAGTAAGAGCTCCGGCTTTAATCCATCAATCTCCACGAAAACTCGCAGCATTCGATCGACTATCACAACCTTATCCGCAATCACCGATCCCCACCCAAGGCGAACAATAGACCTTAATAGGCGAGCCGTTTTGCACCGACTTATCTTCAGAGACTTCTTCGACTCCTCCCAATTCATCAGCAAGGAAAGCTGTACCGGTCCCTCCAATGCCTCTAGGCGGTCGACATAGCCTCTCCCGGCATCACTACTGCACCGCGCGCAATGTCCGCTTCCGGTCGAAAGCGGTCCCATCCGCCAGGCAGACCGATAATGATGCGCGGCAGTTCACACAAGCCAGATCCGCTTCGCGACTCGGCTTGCCCCAGACCTCAGAACCCTATGTTGGGAGTATCCGTGAAACCTCAAATGATCCTGGTCGCCGGCCCGTACCGTTCCGGCACCAATGACGACCCCGTCCTTATCGCGAAGAACGTGGAGGCGATGACGGAGGCATCGCTTCGCCTGTTTCGCGCCGGGCACCTACCCGTGCTGGGCGAGTGGTATGCCCTGCCGCTGATCGAACACGCCGGTTCCACCGGCGTTGGCGACTCTGTCTTCAACGAGATATTCCACCCCGTCTCGCGCCGCCTGGTCGCCAAGTGCGACGGCTGCCTGCGCATCGGCGGACCATCGGCGGGCGCCGACGAAATGGTCGACCTAGCCCGGCAGAACAGCAAGGCGGTGTACTACTCGCTCGAGGAAATACCTAACGCCGATCCATGAGCGCGATGGGCGTCATGGGCTATTGCCCTCAGCGTATTGCTTAGCCGGCGTTTCTGATCGAACCAACCGGCTTGCGTCCCTGGAAGGCAATTGGCGAATCGCCAATTTTCCGCCGCTGCAGATATCCACATCCCTGTAGATCAACGTCCTGCCGTTGCGGAACTTGAAACGGAAATCGTACAGGCAGCCCTCGCTTGCGATTTCTATCGTGGTCGAGTCGCCGCCGCCGCGCAGGGGCGCGCCCAGCGGCTTTTCCTGGAACGCATCGCTTCCTGCCGGCGCGACTTCGAGAGAGGTCACGCTGTCGTACGCGCGATTGATGAGGTCCAAGTAGCGGGTGTCCTTGCCAGCGCCGGCGTGCGCAGCGGTGGCGAACAAGAGAGTGGCGAGAACGGCGGGAAGGGTCGGGCGCATGACGAGGATCTCCGGTCGGATGGATGGATGCCGACGGCGCATTGCGGGAGTCGGCGCATGCATCAAGGCCCAGACGGCGGCAAGCCGGCAATCGATCCGGGACGAATCGTCGTTATGCGGTGGCGAATCGTAGTGGCGCGTCGCCGCGCTTTGCAGCGCCGCTCCCCACGCCTAGGATGGCGCTGCCCCGGCCCCCGGAGCACCTTGGACACTTGCAATGAAGATTCGTCTCGGCAGTACGGAAATAGGTTTCTGGCGTTACCTCGCCCTCTGGACGCTGGTGGCGGTGGTATTCGCCATCCAAAGCTCTCTGACCGGTGGATTGGGCGACCGCCCCAGCTTCGGCATATTCACCTATCTGCGCTGGTCGATGGTCCAGTGGTACACCTGGGCCGCGCTGGCGCCGACAGTGTTCCGCCTGGCCGAGCGCTACCCGGTGCGCGCTCCACTATGGCTGCGCGGACTCGGCGCGCAACTGCTGGCCAGCGTGTGCGTCACCTTCGTGGCGATGGTGGCCGGGGCCTTGGTTTCCACGCTGTTCGAGCCCAGCGGTTTCGCCGAACAATTGTGGTTTTTCCTTGCCCAGCATTTCGCGACCGGACTGCTGACCTACTGGGCGTTGTTCGCCATCCATCAGGCGATGCATTTCTACGCCGAAAAAACCCGCCGCGAAGTCGAGGCCAGCCGGCTGGCCACCGAGCTGGCGCAGTCGCGACTGCTGGCGCTGAAGTCGCAGCTGCAACCGCATTTCCTGTTCAATACGCTGCACGCCATCGTGACCCTGCTCGACGAAGACAAGGTCTCGGCCGAGGACATGCTGCTGCGTTTGAGCGACCTGTTGCGCGCTTTCCTGGAAGACTACGATGGCCAGGAGATCAGCCTGCGCCAGGAACTGACCTTGATCGAACTCTATCTGGGCATCCAGCGCACGCGGTTCAAGGATCGGCTGACCACGCAGATCTACATCGCGCCTGACACGCTGGACTGCGCGGTGCCCAGTCTGATCCTGCAACCCATCGTCGAGAACGCGATCCGCCATGGCATCGGCCAGCGCGTCGGCAGCGACAACATCGAGATCGAAAGCCGGCGCGAGGGCGATGCGCTATGCATCGATGTGCGCAACCGCAACAGCACCCTGGCGGCCGGGCCGGCCGACTCGGCCGGGCACGGCATCGGCCTGTCGAATACGCGGTTGCGGCTCAAGGAACTGTATGGCGACGCCGCCGAGGTGCGCCTGGACATGATCTGGCCCGAGGGCGTGGCCTGCCGCATCCGCATACCGTTCCGCGAACTCGAAGGGCCGGATGACGCGCCGGAATTCTCTCCGGAGTTGGCGCCTGCATGAGCATCGGCGCGCTGGTGGTGGACGACGAGCCGATCGCGCGGCACGCGATCGTTCGGCTGCTGCGCGACGATCCTGACATCGAGGTGCTGGGCGAGTGCGGCGATGGCGTGTCGGCGGTAGCGGCGATCCGCAGCCAGTCGCCGGACCTGGTGTTCCTGGATATCCAGATGCCCGCTATCAACGGTTTGGACGTCATCACCACCATCGGCGCCGAACGCATGCCGGCGACGGTCTTCGTCACCGCCTACGAGCAGTACGCGGTGCGCGCCTTCGAAGCGAACGCAGTGGACTATCTGGTCAAGCCGTTCAGCCGCGAACGCTTCGCCGGCACCTTGCAGCGCGCGAAGGCGCGGCTATCCGCCGGCGAAGCCGTCGGGCCGCAGTCTTCTGCGCGCATCCTGCAGGCGCTGGATGCGTTGCGCCAGCGCGACGACTATTTGGACCGCGTTCCGGTGCGCGTGGACGAGCACGTGGTCTTCGTCGCCGTCGACGACATCGTCTGGATCCGGGCCAGCCGCAACACGGTGCAGATCCACCTGGCCGACAAGGTGCACGAACTCCGCGAGACCATGGCCACGCTGGTCACCCGCCTGGATCCGCGCCACTTCGCCCGCGTCCACCGCTCGGCGATCATCAACGTCCGCCGGGTGAAGGCCATCCACCCGTGGTTCAACGGGCATCACGTGGTCACGATGGACACCGGCCAGCAGCTGCGGATGAGCCGCTACCAGCACGAAGCGTTCCTGCGGCTGGTGTCGACGCGGCGGGAAGAGTAAGTCGTGACCTAACGCCTAATCCAAGCCGAGCCGCGAAGCGGGCTCGGCTTGGATGATCCGCTGGATCTGCTATTTGGCCGCCGCCAAACACTTGGCCATAGCTTCAGAACGCAAGTCGGAGATGCGCCCTCTGATCTCCTCGCGCGCCAAGAGCTCGTCTCCGACAAAGAATTTCCCAGCCGGCGTCGAGCCAAAGGCCTCAAGCTCCTTCTGCAATGGCGCCGGATAATGCACTTGCTCGTCGGCAACCTGTTCCTTTCTCGTTGCGGCATCCAGAAGGGCCTGCTCATGCCGCAGGCGAAAAGCCACAACAGCTTGTCCGGCAGGACTTTGGAAGAACTCAATGGCCTGCTGCACCTCTATTTCGCTCAGGTTTGCCATCACCTGCGACGCAAAATACGAGCGCATGGCGGGCATCGCGTCCTTTACGGTGCAGTCCGCCAATCCGGCCGGCATATCGATAGGAGCGACCGCAATCATGAAGCGGATCGCCTGGGCCTCCTGTTCGTGCGGTTTGACGAGCCCTACCAGCTTCTCCGCTTCTTCGAGCCTTGGCGCCATTTTTTCTGCATTCGCGGCGGAAGCCACGACGCCGGCCGCGAGCATTGTGAGCGTTACCAGCAATTGCTTCATTTACTCGAATCTCCCCTAGTTATTCGATAGGTCCAATGTCTGAACTAAGCCAACCCGCGGAGTGGGTTCGGCTCGAATGAATTATCAGGTCGAAGCTCGCCCGGCGCCGCATCCAGGATAACCGGGAATATTCTTGCCAAGCCGGATGTCGCGCGCAACCTGCCATCGACCATTGCTGCGAGTCGGCGTTGCGATGCCATTGCCGGCACGCCCAGTCTTGCGGTTCCTCTCGCCAGGAGTGAGCAGCGGATCGTCGGTGAACATGATGTCGCCGATGTAGTAGGTCGCGCAGCGCGGCTCGATGACGTGCATGTGTATGTGCGCAGGAACGTCCCGAGTGGGATAGCTCCCCGGGCGGATAGTGTCGAAGGTGTAGCGTCCATCGGCACCGGTTCGCACCCAGCCGCGCAG
Organism: Pseudoxanthomonas sacheonensis; assembly: GCF_031455975.1. Classification (GTDB taxonomy): domain Bacteria; phylum Pseudomonadota; class Gammaproteobacteria; order Xanthomonadales; family Xanthomonadaceae; genus Pseudoxanthomonas_A; species Pseudoxanthomonas_A sacheonensis_A. Next base: position 115,208 of record NZ_JAVDTT010000005.1, read on the forward strand.
CGAACCGTGCCGGCTAGAGGCTTGCCCGCTGGATCTTGCAGGAACTGGATAAATGCCACGAGCATTGGTCTGATACGCATAGATGACGACCCCCGACCTGGGTTTTCCGTCGGCACCGTACACGCGACCTGTAACGGTCATGGGCTGTCCTGGCTCGCCTAGCGGGGCGATGCGCGAGCGCGCTGGGATGCTCTGCGGCAACCCCTCAAACACAGCCTCGCATCCCTCGCAAGGCAAGCCAACTACCGGCTCGCGAGAGTGGACGCTGCCGCTCGCCGCCAGTAAGGCCACGAATGCCGTTGCGAGAAGATTACGCATATCTGCTCCTGCAGCGTAACGCCTGAGTTAAGCCAACCCGCCGATCGGGTCCAGCTCAAATGAATTGCCAGGTTGCTTATGGCTCATAGCTAAGTGTCGGCTGATATCTTAAAAGCTCGCTTTGCGCATGCTGGACCAGACCCACAGGCAGCTCGATTTCAGAAAGAGTGCCGCCACCAGAAAACGTTTGAACAGGGCGCATGAGCACGTACTGGGAAAGTTGCCCGCCTATGCGCAACTTGTACCACGACAGATGCTGATTTTTAGGAAGCCTCGCCAAGTTGGTGATGGCAGACTCGAACGACGATTCCTGTCCGGGAATAACCGTATAGGTGTTAAGCGCCATGAATGGGGAAGCATCAGGAAGCAGGGCTCCCGTGCTCGCGGTCTCCAGCCGCTCATAGATGCCATGACTGACGAAGTCCGCATAGGGGGTGACATTCAAGTTGTTGTCCGCTGAGTCTGCGGCCGGATCGACTGCCTGGTCGAAATCGGCGATTGCGTGGCCAAAGGTTCCATCCATGAACTGCCCGACGCGTTCGCCGAGCACGAAGGTCCAGCCACGCCATATCCATGGATCTTTGTTGTTTTTGTGCCAGATGAGATGGCGCTGATAGCCCGCGGTGAATTCGGATGAGAGGCCGGGCTTTGGTTTCAGAACCACAAGGCGGGCGAATTGACCAGGAGAGTGCTGCGCATGGCTCAGCGGAGAGAGTATGCCGAGAAGAGCCGCTGTAAAGACCACCAAAAGGTACCGCATCGAATATTCCTCTTCGTAAAGATTGTGGAGGTATATGGAAGCAATCTAACGCCGGAACTATGCCGAATCACGAAGCGGGTTCGGCTTGAATGAAGTTAGACCGAGCCCGCACGGCTAAAGCGAATACGCTGCGGCCACAAGCAGCCCGCCGATGATGGCGAGGTTGGACTGCCAGGTAGTGATGGCATTGGCGCGCGCCGGGCCCTCCATATCCCAAAAGTTGACCAGCAATACAGAGGCCGCGGCGGTGAAGGCGACCAAGCCTAGGGCGGCCCACGCCGGGTAGAAACCGCAGATCAGCGCAAGGCCGGCCAAGATCTGAAACACCGAGCCAGACAGCAGCACCAGTTTTGCCGCAGGCACGCCACGCGCCGCGAGCGCTTGAGTGATGCCAGGCAGAATGAAGAAGTGGTGAATCCCACCAACAACGAACAGCCCGCCCAGTAGCAGGCGACCAATGAACCACAAGATCGTTTGACTCTCAGCTGGCATGATGCTTCCTCACGCTCCAACGCCTTATGTCTTCAAATTTACGCACTGTAAGCGTCGAGAGTCCGGCGTGCGCGCCCGATAACGCCTAGGCCACGGACCGACTGCCACGACCAGTAACCTATATTGCCATTCTCATACGAGAGACTGGAACTTGGATGCCGCCCGTTAGATCCAAGTCAAAACGCTCCAGGACGACAAATCCAGACGCCAAATAGAGCGGCTCACCTGGCATAGTTGAAACCAGCTCGAGCGAGCTAAAGCCAGCCTGTTTTGACGCGTCTATGCACGCTGCCATGAGCTGGCGCCCCAAGCCACGACGTGCCATAGACGGATGGACAAAGAACGCGCGAATGCGGGCTGGGTCTGTGGCCGGGTCAAGCAGTGGATCCGGTCCAGTCTTGATTTGGTCCCCGCCGAAGAGCGTACCCCGTTTGCTCCAGCCACCGCAGGCAACGATTTGGCTGTCGTGCTCAATGACGAAGTAGGTCTGATCATCAATTAGCTGGGTGTCGACGCCGAATACGTAGCGAGTGATCGCGTCAGCTTGCTCCGGCGAATAGAAGCCAGTGCTGAGGGCGCGTCCGGAGAGCTCAATGAGCTCGTCTAGGGCGTGGATGTCAGATCGCTCGGCAATACGAAGTTCCATTTGCGAGAACCTTAGCAAGCGGCCTAACGCCTGACACAGCCGACCCGCGACGCGGGTTCGGCTTGAATGAATTGTTAGGTGCCGCCCTTGGACAGCTGCACCCACCCATACGACCCAAAATCATGGACGGCCAGAGTTACCGGCACAGGATAAGTCCAACCACCAGCTTTCCACCATGACTCTGCGAGCCAGCGCGAAAGTAGATCGGCTGTCAGTTGAAGGCCAGGGAACTTGTCAGGCTCAACAAAGTACTGCTCGTCAATCTCTGCGAGGTCTCTGAGGTCGAGGTCAAGCTCAAGGGACCTTCCGGGGAATAGGCTTTGATCTCCGTGATCGACCTTGTTGTTCTTGCCGCGCCAGTAGGCCCAGATACTCGGAGCTCCACCGTAATCGTCTGGGAATACTTCCAAGTGCGCCTCGTCTATGCCGTGGCCGAGCGGCACGGCCAATAGATCTCTGAGTGCGCTGATAACTTGGTCTGAAAGACGATCCAGTTTGCGCTGATACATCGAGACAAACTGCTCTTGATTCAAACCATATGGAACCATGCGTGGCACCTAACGCAGAGTTAAGGGGCGCGCGGCGGCATGGCACCCCGGCCGTGCGACCGATGATAGACAAAGGCGGCCGGACCGCCGGGGTGCCATGCCGTTGCGCGCCCCTTGGACACCCTGTTAGGCCGCACGTTTGTGAGAATTGCGCTGGGAATTTATCGATAGATACAAAAGCGTAATTGCCGTAGGAATAATAAATCCCTTTAGATATGAGAGCGGATGCCTACCGTCTAAGAAGCGAAATGGGAGGTCAAAGAAGAGTGCCCAGTAATGCGTCGCTACCAGCGCGGAAATTGCAGTCCACATTCCATACAGCGCAAATCGCTTATTCATAGCCACGAGAACCAGGCTGAAAACAATTGTGACGCGAAGAATAGATTGCACGTGCTCAAATAGGGCGTGTGTGTTAGTGCTCTCGCCTTCGTACAAGTCAGTGCCTGAGCCAAGGTACAAATCGTAGAGAGTGTACGTGTGGTAGAAAATTAGAAGACCAGCTAGGGCGAAAATGACTATTCGTTGTACTTGAAAAAGTCGGCCGACGAGCTGCATTTTTGATTTCAATCTGTCCATATTGGATCCAAACCCATCGATTTCCCAATCAGGCCGCATTGCGGGTTTTGGCTGTCAAGGTTGAGGATCGCACTGGCTGTTCACGGCTGTGGAGTGCCGCAACTGGTTCCTGTGAGGCCTAACGCCTGAACTAAGCCGACCCGCAGCCGGGCGGCGACTGGGTGCAAATATAGCCGAAGGCGGGCACTTAGGCGCCGCCCTGATGCGGGTTCGGCTTGAATGAACTGTTAGCGCTCAAGGCAGTCAAGAAATGAGCACCTCCAGAGTAGTGGTGGTAGACCGTAAAGCGTCTAAGGTCTCTAAAGTGAAGGGTCGTGCCTGCCTCTCTGATCTCGATGCGCTCCAGATCGCTTAAACGGTAAGTTTTGTGGCCAAAAGGCCACCGATAGATCTCAATAGCATTTGGAGTCAGCGTGGCGCGGTACGTTAATAAGTAGACGGCCATGCAGAGTGCGAAGATTCCAATGGTCGCGGGTATGTAGGACAACAGGATCAAATTGCCCGAGTAGCGGTGATTAACAGGATCAAGCCACTGATAGATCGCGACGGCCAGGAAAGCAAGAGCGCATGCGAGCATGAGGTAAGGGGCGGCCACGTATCGGAGCCTCGGGCGACCGCTCGAGTCAATCTCCTGCTTCCGAGCCCACATAAACAATCCCGCCAGTAAGGCGAAAGCAACCGGGCCAGCGGCGCTAATGAGTATGGTGCGGAGCATGTTCTGAGCGCTAACTACGATTAGACCCCAAAGTGGGGTGTAGCGCGGATTGTGAGTGCGGCCTGGGAGGCCCGTCAATCGGACTTTGTCTAGACGACACAAGGAGTTACCGCAATATCGCGGGTTCGCAGTGCATGCAACATTGCCGGTGTTTACCGGCGCGAAGACCGTCTAATATCTACTGCGGAAGATCTCGCGGTCATAAGCAATTCAGGGTCTGCCTCGCCAAGGCTCAGGCTGTTCGATGAAGTTCGATGCGGATTGCGGGCGAAGCACTACAGTTTGCGTATGGAACAGGCCTATCTGTACTGGATTCGCCGGCATATACAAATTAACGGTCGCCGGCACTTGCGCGAATTAGGCGGTATCGAGAAGCACCGGAATTACCGCAACGCGCGCAGTGCCTTCTGCTCTTCCAGCGTCAGCGCCACGTTGTTGCGAAGATAGGCCGGCTCCACCCGTTCCGGCGCCATCGCCTCGCCGCGCGCGTAGGCGGCGACCGCCAGCCGTGCGACATCGGCGGCGTGCGGCAGGACGCTGGTGTCCACGCTGAGAAGTTGCGATCCCAGATGCGATTGAAGCGCGTTGTCGACGGCTGAAAAGCCGGTTCCCACCGCATGCCAGCCGCCTTGATCGTCCGGCAATACGACCTTGTCCGGTGCCGCGACGACTTCGGTTGAAATGGCGATGAGTTCGTCGCCATCGCGCTCGAACGCACCCACATAGACCTCGCCCATGCGTGCGTCGATCGCGGCGAGGATGCGTTGCTTCTGCCCCTCACCCTTCAGCGAGGCGGCTATCGCCATCAAAGTCGACACCCCGATCATGGGTTTTCCCAGCGCCAGTGCGATGCCCTGCCCCAGCGCGATGGCAAGGCGCACGCCGGTGAAAGCGCCCGGACCACGACTGATCGCAATGGCATCCAACTGCGAGCGTTTGATCCCCGCTTGCGTGAGAAGCTCCTCGGCCCAAGGCAACGCGTACTCCGCATGCAGGCGCGGCGCGACTTCATGGCGCTCGATGATTTCTCCGTCCAGATACAGCGCGACGGAGCAGGCTTCGGTGGCGGTTTCAAAAGCGAGCAGCTTCATACCAGTCCTGTTCGGAATCCTGCGTTGCATCGGGAAGAGTGGGCGCGACTCCGAAGAACCGCTGCACTTCCGCCACCTCGCGTGTGCGCGCGAACGGCGGCAGCGAATCCAGGAACACACGGCCATAGGGCTTGCCGGTCAGGCGCGGATCGCACAATACCAGCACGCCGCGGTCGGTCTCGCTGCGGATCAGCCGGCCCACGCCCTGCTTGAGCGCGATCACCGCCTGCGGCAGTTGCTCGTCGCGGAACGGATTGCCGCCGTCGCGGCGGATCGCCTCCAGCCGCGCTTCGAACACCGGATCGTCCGGCGCGGCGAACGGCAACTTATCGATCACCACCACCGACAGCGCATCGCCGACCACATCCACGCCTTCGCGGAAACTCGCCGCGCCCAACAGCACGCCGTTGCCCGATTCGCGGAAGCGCTGCAGCAACGTGGCGCGCGGCGCCTCGCCCTGCACGAACAGCGGCCACGGCGCGTCGCGCAGGGTTTCGGCCGCCTCGCGCAACGCACGGTGCGAAGCGAACAGCAGGAAGGCGCGGCCATTGGAAGCCTGCAATACCGGATACAAAGCCGCGATCAGCGCGGTACCGAAACCGCGCGTATTGGGTTCTGGCAGATTCTGCGGCAGGTAACACAGCGCCTGTTTCGGCCAATCGAACGGACTGGGCTGCAACAGCGTGGGCGGATCTTCCAACCCAAGACGCGTGGCGATGTGATCGAAACCGCCGCTGACCGCCAGCGTGGCCGAGGTGAACACCCAGGACGCATGGGATTTCTCCCGGTGTTCGCGCAGCGGCCCCGACACATCCAACGGCGTGCGCTGGCAACGGAATCCGCGCTGGGTCAATTCGTACCAGAGCACATCGCTGGTGGGCAGCGGGGCGCCGTCTTCCAAATCGACCACGTGGCTTTCGCCGGAAGTGGTACCGTCTTCCAGCCATCGCGCCAGACGCGTGGCCGAATCCTTGGCGCGCGAGGCGCAGGCATCCAGGCCCAGCGACGCATCGGCCATCGCCACCACCGCTTCGATCAGATGCGCCAGCGACTCGGTCAGCGCATCGAATCCGGCCCGCACTTCCGGTTTGGCCAACGCGCGGAAGCGGGTGCCGCGCGTCGGCAATCCTTCCATGCCCGCTCGCAGCTCGCGCAAGGCCTGCTCCAGCGCGCGCACCGGCACCTGCAAGCTGGCCAGCGCGCCGGGAATGTCCTTGCATTCGGCAAGACAGTCGCGCGCCAGGTCCTGGATCGGGCGCATGCCGAAACTTTCGCCGAAGAAATTCGCGGCGAGCTCCGGCAGCTGGTGCGCTTCGTCGATCACGAACGCCTGCGCGCCAGGCAGGATTTCGCCGAAGCCTTCCTGTTTCAAGGCCAGGTCGGCGAGCAGCAGATGATGGTTGACCACCACGATGTCGGCCGACTGCGCGCGCTGCCGCGCCTGCACCACGAAGCAGTCGCTCCAGAACGGGCAGTCGGTGCCCAGGCAGTTGTCGTTGGTGGAAGTCACCATCGGCAGCAGCGGCGAGTCGTCGGGTAGCGCATCCAGCTCGGCGATATCGCCGTACTGGGTGCGGCCGCCCCAGGACACGATGCGCTGGAATTGCGAAATCTGTTCGCGAGTGGTGAAGCGCGGTTCGCCCTTGGCCTGTTCCAGCCGGTACTTGCACAGATAGTTGGCGCGGCCTTTCAGCAGCGCGGACTTCAGGCCCGTTCCCAGCGCATTGCGCACGCGCGGCAGGTCGCGGTGGTAGAGCTGATCCTGCAGCGCGCGGGTGCCGGTGGAGATGATGGTCTTCAGACCCGACAACAGCGCGGGTACCAGATAGGCGAAGGTCTTGCCGGTGCCGGTGCCGGCTTCGGCGAGCAGCACTTCGCGGCCCTCGAAGGCTTCGGCGATCGCCGTGGACAGGCGTTGCTGCGCTTCACGGGGGACGAAGTTGTCGAGCTGGGCGGCGAGCGCGCCGCCGGCGCTGAGCGCGTCGCGACTGGCTTGGGCGAGTTGGGACATCCCTACATTCTATTCAAGCCGGCGACGGTGCAGCTTTCGATCTGCCCGTGCGCCGACGCGGCATCCTGCGCCAGGCCGCGCGCCAGTCGCGCCTGTTCGATGGTGGCCCAGTGCCGGCGGCAGAGCGGGCCGACCTTGGAACCCAGCTCGAAGGCGCGCTTGGCCAGGGTCTCGGCGCGTTCGTTGTCCGTTTGCAGCAACGCGACCTCCGCGCGTTCCTGCAGCACCGCCGGATCGTCCGGAACGATCAGCAGCGCCTGGTTCAAGGCATCGGCGGCGGCCCCATAGTTGCGCGCCGCGATCGCCGCGGTGGCCGCATCGCGCAGATCCTGCACTTGCGGGTCGCGCAGGGGTTGTACGGCGAGCTCGCGATCGTCCGCGCCCTTCGATGCGGCGATGGCGGCGGCCAAGCGTTGTTCGGGCGCCACTTTCGGCACCGGTGGCGGCGCAGGCAAACTCGGCATGGTGCTGCATGCGGCCAGCGAAACCAGCGAGGCAATCAGCAGCGTGCTTGGCGACAGCATCATTCTCATCACAATTCGCCCATCACTGTTCGGGGGCAGGTGCGGGTTCGGGAGGCGGCTCGGATTGTTCTTCCGGTTTTTTGTCCAGCCCGAACCAGCTGCGCCAACCGCCGCCCTCTTCTGCGCCCGGCTCCTCGGGCACGGATTCGATCACGCAAGGGGCGTACTCGGGCGCGAAACCGGCCACGAACGGAATCTGCCGTGCGCCAGGGCAACTAGCGTCGGTGGTGTTGGCGCCGGAGACCCATTGCCAGTCCAGACCCTTGCCCGACACCTTCAGCGGCGCGCTGGGCAGGCGCGAGAAAATGCCGGACCACACGCGCATCGCACCGGTAGCGCCGTACAGGCCGGTCTGTTCGTTCTGGTCGTTGCCCATCCACACCACCGCCAGATGGTCGCCGGTGTAGCCGGCATACCAGCTGTCGCGTCCGTCGTTGCTGGTGCCGGTCTTGCCCGCCGATTGCAGACGGCCCAGGCCGTCGCCGAGCAGCTGGCGGCCGGTGCCGTTGCTGACTACCTGCTGCAAAGCGATGCTGATCAGATGCGCGGCGATGGAGTCGCCTTCCTGCGCGGGTGCGGGTGTCTTGTCGTAGCGCTTGAGCAACTTGCCGGAAGGATCGAGCACGCCGCGCACCGCATGCAACGGCTGGATTTCGCCGCCCGAGGCCAGGAACTGGTACAGCTGCGCCATCGCGTACGGACTCTGGTCGGTGGCGCCCAGGATCAAGGAAGGATTCGTGTCGGATTTGATGCCGGCCAGCACGCGGATCAGGCCGGAAAGACGCTCAGGATCGACCTTCATGCCGATGCGCACGGTGGCCTGATTGTAGGAATGCGCCAGCGCGTCGACCAGCCGCACCGAGCCATGGCTGCGGTTGTCGGAATTGCCGGGCGTCCAGCGCTTGCCCTTGCCCAGCTGCACGGTGACCGGAGAATCGTCGACGTAGCTGGCCAGCGAATACTTGTCGGGCTGGGCCAGCGCCAGCAGATAGACGAAAGGCTTCAACAGCGAACCCACCGGCCGCTGCGCTTCCACCGCACGATTGAAGCCGGGCTGCGACACGTTGCGGCTGCCGACCACCGCCAGCACATCGCCGTCATGCACGTCGGTCAGCACCAGTCCGGCCTGCAGCGGCGGACGCCGCTTGTTCTCCACCGACTTCAGCGTGCGCGCCACTGCGCCTTCCGCGTAGGCCTGCGCCGAAGGCGACATACCCGTGAGCACGCTCAGGCCGGCGCCTTGCAGCGCGCTTTCCGGATAGTCGCGCGCCAGTTGCCGGCGCACCAGATCGACATAGGCGGGAAAACGGTTGGCGGCGGCCATGCCTGGCGTCTTGGTGACGCCCAGCGGCGCGGCCAGGGCGCGCTTCCATTCGTCGTCCTTGATCAGGCCGGTTTCGTGCAGTTTGTTCAAGGCGAGGTTGCGGCGATCCAGCGCGCGCTCGGGATTGCGGCGCGGGTCGTAATGCGAAGGCCCCTTGACGATACCGATCAGCAGCGCGATCTGTTCGGTGGTCAGCGAGTCGAGTTCGCGCCCGAACCAGAATTCCGACGCCGCGGCGACGCCGTGGATGGCCTGGCTGCCGCGCTGGCCCATGTACACCTGGTTCATGTACGCCTCGAGGATGGTGCGTTTGTCGTAACGCGCCTCCAGGATCAAGGCGAACAGGATCTCGTTGAACTTGCGGCTCAGGGTGACTTCCTTGCCGATGCCCAGCAGGCCGCTGCGCGCCAGCTGCTGGGTCAGCGTGCTGGCGCCCTGCTTGCTCTCGCCGCCGGAACGCACCGCGACCCAGAGCGCACGCACCATGCCGCTCAGGTCGATGCCGTGGTGGGTGCTGAAATCGCGGTCTTCCACCGCCTGCAGGCCGGTGACCAGCAACTCCGGCACCTCCTCCAGACGCACCAGCCGGCGTTCTTCCTGTTTCTGGCCGTACAGCGTGGCGATGCGGGCCGGATCCAGCCTCGCGGCCTTCAGGTTTTGCTTACGGACCAGATCACGCACGCTGGCGACACGCCCACCAGACAGCGAGACCTGCAGCCGGCCGGCCGGTATCTTGGCGTCCACATCGGTGAAGCCACGGCTCGAGATGGTGAAACGGCCGCCTTCGCGGGCGTAGGTGCCGGGATGTTCGCCCGCGCCGTCGTCGCGATAGGACGCGGCGTCTAGCTCGGTCTTGAGTGTCTGCGCATCCATCGCCACGCCGGGCGCCAATTGCAGCGGACGTGCATAGACGCGGGTCGGAATCTGCCATTGCAGCGCGCCGAAACGCTGGGTGACCTGGTGGTTCAGGTACAGCGTGTACGGAATCAGGAAGCCCAGGCCCAGCCCCAATGCCGCCAGTGCCCAGGTGATCAGCCGCTGCCGCCAGGGATGCGCGTCCTCGTGATCGTCGTAGTCTTCGTCTTGGTCGTCGTAGTCGTAGCGCGGCACAGGGATGCGACAATATGGAGTCCGGCGAGTCTAGCGCAGCCCGCCGTGCTGCGACTGCCGGAGATACCTTCCGCTCAGCTGGAGTTGCACCGCAATGTCGATTTCCCTGGCCGAGGTGCGCTTCCAATGGCAACGCGCGCTGGGGCTGATCCGTCGTGGCATGACCAGCCTGCGCGCGCGCGGCTGGCAGGCCACGTGGCAGCGGGTGCAGCGCCAGCTGCGCCGCGTGCCGCCTTCCCAACGCGCCAAACTCTATCTTCCCGCCGAAACGCCGTTCGCTCCGTTCGCCGTCCCCGACAGCGACAGGCCACGCGCCAGCGTCATCGTGCCGGTCTACAACCAGGTCGCCCACACCCTGGCCTGCCTGCGCGCGTTGGCTGCGCATCCGCCGCTGGCCGCGTGCGAGATCCTGGTCGTCGACGACGGCTCCAGCGATCAGACCCAACTCTGGATGAGCCAAGTGCAAGGTCTGCATTTCCATCGTCGCGCGCAAAACGGCGGTTTCATCGCCGCCTGCAACGATGGAGCCGCGCAGGCGCGTGGCGAGTTCCTGGTGTTCCTCAACAACGACACCGTGCCGCAACCCGGCTGGCTGGACGCCTTGCTGGACACCTTCCGCGCCCAGCCCGAGGCGGGTCTGGTCGGCGCCCAATTGCTGTATCCGGACGGACGCCTGCAGGAAGCCGGTGGCGTAGTGTTCTCCGATGGTTCGGCCTGGAATTACGGACGTTTCGAATCGCCCGAAGATCCGCGCTACGCCAGCCTGCGCGACGCGGATTACTGTTCCGGTGCGGCAATCGCCGTTCCCCGCGCGCTGTTCGCGTCGCTGGGAGGCTTCGATACGCGCTATGCGCCCGCTTATTACGAAGACACCGACCTTGCGTTTTCGGTGCGCGCGGCAGGCAAGCGCGTGCTTTATCAGCCCGCGGCGCGCGTCGTGCATCTGGAAGGAATCACCTCCGGCACCGATCTCAATCAAGGCGTCAAGGCCTATCAGGTGCGGAACCGGGAGTTGTTCGAACGGAAATGGCGCGATGCGCTCTCCGCCTTCCCCGCGCCCGGCCTGTCGCCGATGCCGGCGACGCTCCACGCGCATCAGCGGCAGATCCTGATCGTCGATGAAGCCATTCCTCAGCCCGATCGCGATTCGGCCTCCCTGCGCATGTTCAACCTGATGAAAATGCTGCGCCAGGCGAACGCGCACGTGGTTTTCCTGGCCACCGAACATGCGCCCGAGCAGCAGGCGCCCGAGCAGCAAGCTCTCCGCAACCTGCAAAACATGGGGATAGAGGTCTGGTATCCGCCGTTCTGCTCAAGTCCGCCTGCCTGGCTGGCCGAACACGGCAAGCGTTTCTCGGTGATCCTCGCCTGCCGCTATTACTTGGCGAGCAAGATCATGCCCCTGGCCAGGAAGCATTCGCCGCAGGCCAGCTTCGTGCTGGACACCATCGATCTGCATTACCTGCGCGAATCCCGTGCCGCCCAGCTGGCGGGCAACGAGGCACTGGCGAAATCCGCGTTGCGGACGCGTCAGCGCGAGCTTGCGGTGATTTCCGACGCCGACCTCACCCTGGTGGTGAGCGGAATGGAGCGCGACGTGCTGGCCAAGGACGCACCCGCCTCCAAAGTGGACGTGCTTTCCAACCTGCACGAAGTGGCGGGACCCGGGCTGCCGTTCCTACAGCGCCGAGACCTGGTGTTCGTCGGCGGTTTCCGCCACACGCCCAATGTGGATGCGGTGCGCTGGTTCGTGCAGGAAGTGTTCCCCCGCGTGCGGCAGCGTTTGCCGGATGTCGCTTTCCACTGCATCGGCGGCGATGTTCCGGACTCGATCGCCGCGCTCGGAAAGCAGGAAGGAGTCGTCGTCCACGGCCACGTGCCGAACCTGGATTCGGCCATGGACGGCATGCGCATCGCCGTCGCCCCGCTGCGTTTCGGCGCGGGCGTCAAAGGCAAGATCAATCTGAGCATGGCGCACGGGCAACCCGTTGTCGCCACAGGTTGCGCGGTGGAGGGAATGCATCTGCAGGAGGGAATCGACGTACTGGTGGCGGACGAGGCGCAGGCGTTCGCCGACGCGGTCGCGCGTCTGTACGACGACGAAGACCTGTGGAACCGGCTGTCGCGCAACGGGCTGGAAAACGTTGCGCGCCATTTCTCGATGGAGGCCGCGCGCGACGTCGTGCGCAGGGTCTTTCTTGGGGAAGGTTAGCGACCGCCTGTTTGCGCGCTGCGTACCCGCGCACTGAATTCGGCCAGTCCCGGCGCATTCCCGTCCAGTGCGCGCGCTTCCTGCAGGGCCTGCGCCGCGAACTCGACGTCGCCCGAGCCCAGGCGCTCGTCGCCTACCGCGATCCACTTCAACGACAGGCGCCGGCGGGCATCGGCCAGGTCGGCATCGCGCGTCTCCAGGGTTTGCCAGGCGTCGTAGCAGGCGCGCGCGCGGCGTACCCGATTGCCGCGTAGTTCGTCCTCGAAGCACACGCGCGTCGCCCGCAGCACGCGCGCGGCCGCGCGCTTGACCGCAGCATCGTCCGGGGCGAGCGCCTGCGCGGCGCGCAATTTGTCGTAGGCGCTTTCGCCGGGTGGCGCGATCCATTCGCCCCGCGCTTCGGCCTGCTCCATTGCCGTCAGCAAGCTCTGCACGCGCCGCTTCCTTTCGCCCGGAGGCAGCGCCCCGCTCAGTCGCGATTGCGCCAGCCGCGATTGCGATTGCCGCGCGCGGGCCAAGGCCTGTTCGGCTTCCCTGATCACGGTGGCGCGTGGGCTGAGCTCACGCGCCAGCCGCAGGGAGGCCTGGGCCGCGGGAAAGTCGAAATCCGAGGCCTCCCGCGCCGATCGCTGCGCATAGGCCATCGCGATGCGTTCGATGCCTTGCTGCGCGGCGGCGTCGGTGGCCGAAGCGGCCAGCACCAGCCGATAGCCGGCCAGCGCCTGTTCCAGCCGCTTCCGGCGCAGATCGCCATCGGCGGCGCGGCGGCGCGTTTCCACAGCGCGCGCAAGCTGCGCCTGCGCGTCGGGCAAATCCACATGGCCGGCATCGTATTCGCGCGCCTGCCCGATCAACCCGGACCCTTTCGCCAGATCGCCTTCGTCGATCGCCTGTCGCGCCTGTTGCAACAATTCCGACAGCGCGTCCTCACGTCCCTCCAGCGCGGCGGTATGGGTCGGCTGCAGCGCAAGCACGCGCTGGTACAGCGGCAGTGCGGCTTCCAGTTTCCCGCTCGCTTTCGCGCTGCCGGCCTGCCGCATCAGTTCATCCAACCCTGCACGCGCGGATTCGCGCTCGCGCAATTGGTTGGCCACCGCGTCGGCGTCGGCGCGCGGCACCTGCAATTCACGCGCCAGGACGAGCGATTGCCGCGCCTGTTCGAAACGATTGTCCTGTACGTAGCCGCGTGCCTGCGCGACGGCGGCTTGTGCGACTCGGGCGAGGCCATCGCGGGCTTCGCTGCGGTCGGAATCCAGCGCCTGCGCTGCTTCGAAACGCTGGCGGGCGCCAGTGCCGTCGGCGGCGCTCAGCCTGCCTTGCCGCAAGGCTTGCTCGGCTTCATCCAGCAGGCGTTGCACGCGCGTGTCGGGCCAGATCAGATTGGCCAGGGGCTGTCTGAAGACCACTACCGACAGTGCCAGCAGCACGATAGCCACTGCGGCCCAGCGCCACAGACGACGGTCCTGCCAGGTCGGCGCCTCAGGTTTTTCGGTAGGGCGGCGGAACCGCACTTCCTGCAGCCAGTCGGCCACTGGTTCGATCCTGCTGCGTGGCGGCTTGTCGGGGTTGCGGATCACGGCCGCAGGATACTCAGTCAAGCCGCCAGTCAGCCTGAACGCCGCGCTTCCTCTACCCCGGGCAGCGCATCCAGCTTGCCCAGCAGCATCGAAAGCTGGCCGTAGTCGGCGACTTTCAGGCGCAGGCGCAGCGCCACCTGGCCGCTGCCGCGCACGTTGTCGCTTTGGATATCGGTGACATTGGCGTCTTCCTGCGCGATCAGCGTGGTGATGTCCTTGAGCAAACCCTTGCGGTCCAGGGCGCGGATCTGCACGTCGACCTCGTAGCCGCCGCCGGCCACGCCCCACTCCACCGGCAACACTCGTTGCGGACTGGCGGCCGCCAGGCGCAGCAAGGAGGGGCAGTTGGCGCGATGCACGGTGACCCCGCGTCCGCGGGTCAGATAGCCAGCGATGGGTTCGCCCGGCACCGGCTGGCAGCAACGCGCCAGTTGGACCAGCAGGTTGCCCACGCCCTGCACGGTGAACTTGGATTTAGAAGGCGTCGGCGCGCGTTTGGGCAGACGTCGGACCGAAGCCGCAGGCGCCGGTTCGCTTGCCGCACGTTGTTCCTCGTGCAGCGCACGGCCGATCTGGCTGGGGCCGACATCGCCCAGGGCAACCTGTATGTACAGATCGTCGATGCCCTCGGCATGGAATTTCTTCGCCATGGAGGTCAGGTCGGCGTGGTGCAGTCCCAGGCGCTTGAGTTCCTTCTCCAGCACTTCACGGCCGGCCTGGACGTTGCGCGTGCGATCGAGTTTGTGGAACCAGGCGCGGACCTTGTCGCGCGCGCGGCCGCTGGCCAGGAATCCGTTGGTCGCCAGCAACCAGTCGCGGCGCGGTTCGCCGGTCTTAGCGGTCATGATCTCCACGCGGTCTCCGCTGCGCAGCCGGTGGTTGAGCGGCACGATGCGGCCGTTGACTTTGGCGCCGCGCGTGCGGTGCCCGACCATGGTGTGCACGTGATACGCGAAGTCGAGCACGGTGCCGCCGAGCGGCAGGTCGATGACCTCGCCCTTCGGCGTCAGCGTGTAGATGCGTTCTTCGGCGAGCTGGGCGTCGAGTTCGCCGGCAAGGCCTTCGGCCTCGTCGCGTCCGCCTTCGCCGCTCTGCTCCAGCAGTTGCCGCATCCAGGCGATCTTGCGGTCGAAAGCCTTGTCGCCGCCTTTGCCTTCCTTGTAGCGCCAATGCGCGGCCACGCCGAGTTCGGCCTGCGCATGCATTTCGTGGGTGCGGATCTGCACTTCCAACGTGCGCCCCTCCGGTCCGATCACCGCCGTGTGCAGCGAGCGGTAGTCGTTGGGCTTGGGGCGGGCGATGTAGTCGTCGAACTCGCTGGGTACCGGCAGCCACAACGCATGGACCACGCCCAGCGCGGCGTAGCAGGCGGCGACATCGTCCACCGCAACCCTCACCGCGCGCAGGTCGTAGAGTTCCTCCATCGACACCTGCTTCTTCTGCATCTTCCGCCAAATGCTGTAGATGTGCTTCGGACGCCCGCTGATCTCGGCGGCGATTCCCTGCTCGGCCAGCGCCGTGCGCAAGGTGGTCTTCACCCCCTCGATATAGCGTTCGCGCCCGGCGCGTTTTTCGTCCAGCTGCTGCACCAGTTGGCGATAGGTTTCCGGCTCCAGGTGGCGGAAGGCCAGGTCTTCCAGCTCCCACTTCAACTGCCAGATGCCTAGACGATTGGCCAAGGGCGCGTGGATATCGCGGGTCAGCTGCGCCAGCACACGCCTGTCGGCAGCGGGCAGTTTGCCGGCGACCCGCATCCGCGCCAGTTGCCGGGCCAGCAGAATCGGCACCACGCGCAGATCGTGGACGATGGAAAGCAGCAGCCGGCGCAAGCCTTCGCTATTGCCTGCGACCACGCGCTCGGCATGTAGCGCCCATACCTGCGCCGCTGCATTCTGTCCGTCCACCAGACCGGCGATGCCGGGCTGTTTCGCCAGTTGTGATTTCAGGCCGACCTGCAGGCTGGGGATGCCGAACAGCAAGGCCGCGACCAGCACGTCGCTTTCGGCCGACAAACCCGCCAACGCCTCGAGCGTATCGGCCAGCACGGGCCAGGCATCGGGCATACCCGACTCGACGTCGGGCAGCTCTGCGGCGTTCGCAATGGCGCCCCGCATTTCGGGCGTCAAGCCATCGGCTGAACGGGACTGCAGCCAGGTTTGCAGTGCAGCGAAGGTCACGGTGCTCGCAGTAATGGTTTTGCGGAAGATATGACTACACTAACGGCCTTGCGCCCGGAGGAGAACACCCAATGAAAGCCGCCATGAAATCGCTTCGCATCCCCTTTGCCCTGATCCTGCTTGCCCTGGCAACCGCGGCCTGGAGCCAGACGCCCCTGCAGACCGCCAACGTCGAGCAGCAGATGAGCGCCGACGAATTCAAAGCCGCCGGCCTGGACAAGCTGAGCGCACAGGAACTGGCCGCATTGAATGCCTGGTTGCAGCGCAAGGTCGCGCAGGAAACGGCGAAGGTGGCGGAAACGGCGAAGGAAGAAGGCCGCAAGGAAGTGAAGGAAAAGAACCGCGGCTTCTTCGACTTCGGTTCTGCCGAACCGATCGTCAGTTCGATCGCCGGCGAATTCAACGGCTTCGCCAAGGGCCGCAGGTATACGCTCGAGAATGGCCAGGTCTGGGAACAGATAGAACCCGCTTCCCTGGCCGGTGTACGCAAGACCAACCCCAAGGTCAGGATAACCCCAGGACTTTTCAACAACTGGTACATGAAACTCGACGGCTACAACACCATGGCCAAGGTTCGGCGCGTCGAATAGCCCGCTGGTTCGCGGATCGCCGGCCGCATGGGGCTGGCATACCGATGCATGCTGAGCGCGTTCACCGCAGCGCCGCCAGCCGTTGGGCGAGCTTCTTCGGCGAAATCCCCGCACGCGCGCCAAGTTCCTGGGCGAACAGCGAGACCCGCAGCTCTTCCAGATCCCAGCGCAGCGCCTGCCACGCTTCGCTGCGTTCCGGTCCTGCGGCGGCCGCCTGCTCCAGCGCATCGAGGAAGGGCCGCAGTTCCAGCATACGCGCCTGATCGCGGGTGGGATCGCGCAGGGCGCGTTCGGCACGCAGCCGCATCGCCTTGAGATAGCGCGGAAACTGCGCCAATGCATCGGCAGGCGTGTCGCGCAGGAAGCCCGCATGGATCAGCGAAGCGAGCTGCCTGCGCAGGTCGTCCAGGTTGCCGCTGGCCCAGCCCATCAGCGTCGACTCCAACTGCGGCTTGAGTTCGGCCACGGCGCCCAGAATGGATTCGGCGAGCTTCAAGCGCTCCATCGCTTCGGAAAACAGCTGCCGACCCGTTTCCTCGCGGCGCTTCTCGAAAACGTCGATATCGCGGATGCCGTCCAATCCTTCGGCCAGCAACGCATTGAGCGCAGCTTCGACCAGGTCGCCACGCAAGCGCTCCTGCGATTCGATTGCGGCGTACAACAGGCCGGTCTTGGGGGAGACGGGCAGTTGTTTGCGCGCCTGCTTGACCTTTTCCGCCAACGCGATTTCCAGCAGGCGGCGCACGCCGCACGGATGCGCGGCTCCGGCTTCGGCGCGATCGGCGAAGACGCGCAAAGCGACGCTCTCGCCTTCGTCCACCAAGGCCGGATAAGCGGGCACGCCCGCTTCGCCGGGCACCTGCAGCGGGATCGGCGCGGAAGGGAATTCCCGCAAACCCTGCGCCGCCATCTCGCGTCCGGCACGCGCGGCGAAGGCCTGCCCGGCGCGTTCGCCGAAGCGCGCTCGCAGAACCTCCAGATCGCGTGATTCGGCCAGCACCTTGCCGTCGTCGGCGCGCAGACGCAGGTTCATGCGCAAATGAGGCTCCAGCGCGGCGTCATCGAAATCCAACGCGGCCACCGGCGCGCCGGTGGCGCGGGTAAGGAAGCGCGCCAGTTCGCCACGGATATCGTCGGCGCCCGGTTTCGGGAAAGCCTCGGCGAAGGCGCGGCCGAAATCCGGCGCTGGCACGTAGTTGCGCCGCATCGCCTTGGGCAGGGTGCGGATCAGGCCGGCAGCTTTGTCGGCGACGAATCCCGGCGCCAACCATGACAAACGCACCGCCTCCAGTGCGTTGAGCAGGTGCACGGGCACTTCCAGGGTCACGCCGTCGTCGGTCGCGCCGGGTTCGAATTTGTAGTGCAGCGCAAGACGCGCATCGCCGAGCGGGAAATATTTCGGAAAACGGTCCTCTTCGCTGCCTTCGCCCGGCAGCAGGTCGGTGAGCGACCAATGCAGCGTGCGGCGCGCTTCCGGCGTCAGCTTCTTGTACCAGACATCGAGTCCGGCGGCCGAATGCAGGTCGGAAGGAATGCGATCCAGGTACCAGCGCGCCTGCCAGTCCTCGTCGGCGACGATCCCGGCGCGTCGCAGCTTGGCTTCTTCCTCACGCGCCTGTTCGAGCGTCTTCAGGTTATCGGCGACGAAACCCGCGCGCGTGTTGATTTCGCCGGTGACCAGCCCTTGGCGCACGAAGATGTCGTGCGCCTCCAGCGGCGCGATGCGGCCGTAGTGCACCGGCTTCTTCGGCGCCAGCACCAGGCCGAACAGGCTGATCTGCTCGGAGGCCAGCACATGGCCCTGCGCGCGCGACCAGTGCGGATCGAAGTGCTTGCGCGCCAGCAGGTGCGGCAGCTCGGCGATCACCCAATCCGGCTCTATCGCGGCATTGGTCATGCCCCACACACGTGCCGTATCCAGCAAAGTGGCGCTGAGCACCCAAGCAGGCGGTTTCTTAGCCAGATTGGAGCCGGGGAACAAGTGGTAGCGACGCTGGCGTGGGGCCAGGAAATCCCCTTTCTCGGTCTTGTGACCCACCTGCGTCGGCAGGCCCGCGAGCAAGGCGCGGTGCAGCGGTACGTACTCCGCTTCCTTCTCGTTGAGACTCCAGCCCAGTTCCTCGCACAACAACAGCAGCTGCCGATGCAGTTCCCGCCATTCGCGCATGCGCAGGAAGCCGAGGAAGTGGCGTTCGCACCAGTCGCGCAGTTTGGACTGGGTCAGTTCCTCGTGGGCATCGCGATACGCCTGCCACAGCTTGAGGATGCCGATGAATTCGGATTTGGGATCGGCGAATTTCGCGTGCGCGTTGTCGGCGGCCTCGCGCGCCTCCGGCGGCCGCTCGCGCGGATCCTGGATGCCCAGGAACGAGGCGATCACCGTCATCTCGCGCAGCGACGCATTGCCGTGCGCGGCCACCAGCATGCGCGCCAGCTTCACGTCGACCGGAAGACGCGACATTTGCCTGCCGATCGCCGTCAGTTTCCGATCTTTGTCCACTGCGCCGAGTTCGCCGAGCTGCTGCCAGCCGTCGGCGATCGCGCGTTCGTCCGGCGGTTCGAGGAACGGAAAATCCTCGATGCGGCCCAGGCCCAGCGACAGCATGCGCAGGATCACCCCGGACAGACTGGAACGGCGTATCTCGGGATCGGTGAACTCCGAACGCGACTCGAAATCGGCCTCGGCATACAAGCGATAGCAGATGCCATCGGAAATGCGTCCGCAACGTCCCTTGCGCTGGTTGGCGCTGGCTTGCGACACCGGTTCGATATGCAGGCGGTCCAGCTTCTGCCGCGGGCTGTAGCGTTTGATGCGCGCGTAACCGGGATCGACCACGTACTTGATGCGCGGCACGGTCAGCGAAGTTTCGGCCACGTTGGTCGCCAGCACCAGGCGGCGCTTCGGGCCGGGGTTGAAGACCTTGTCCTGATCGCGCGCCGACAGGCGCGCATACAGCGGCGTGACCTCGGTCTCGCGGTATTTGCGCCGTTCCAGCGCCTGGTGCGCGTCGCGGATTTCGCGTTCGCCCGGCAGGAACATCAGCACGTCGCCACGCGGATCCTGGCGAGTGATCTCGTCGATGGCGGCGACGATGGCGTCGTTGACGGTGCGTTCGCCGCGGCGCGATTCCTCGGAATCGCGCCCATCGGCATGCCCGTCGCCCCCGCCTTCCAGCGGCCGGTAGCGGACCTCGACCGGAAAGGTGCGTCCTTCCACATCGATCACCGGCGCATCGTCGAAATGGCGCGAGAACCGTTCGGTGTCGATGGTCGCCGAGGTGACGATGACCTTGAGGTCGCGGCGCTTGCGCAGCAGCTGCTTCAGGTAGCCGAGCAGGAAATCGATATTGAGGCTGCGTTCGTGGGCCTCGTCGACGATGATCGTGTCGTAGGCCGAAAGCCAGCGGTCCGAGGCGATTTCCGCCAGCAGAATGCCGTCGGTCATGAACTTGATGCGGGTGTCGTCGCCGACCTGGTCGTTGAAACGGACCTGGAAACCGACTGCGCCGCCGACCGGGGTCTTGAGTTCTTCCGCCACGCGCCGCGCCACCGCCCGGGCCGCGATCCGGCGCGGCTGGGTGCAGCCGATCATGCCGGCCACGCCACGCCCGGCGGCCAGGCACAGCTTGGGCAGCTGGGTGGTTTTACCGGATCCGGTTTCGCCCGCGATCACCACCACCGGGTGGGCGCGGATCAGCTCGACGATTTTTTCGGCTTCGCGCGCGATGGGCAGCGCTTCGTCCAGCGTGACCGTTGGTGCGGAAGCGACGCGGGCGGCGATCTTCGCGCTGGAAACCGCCAGCGCCTGCTCGAAAGCGGCGCGGGCGGCCGGATCCGCTGGCTTGGCCTGCCAGCGCGACCACAGGCCATGCAGACGCCCACGGTCGCGCGTCAGCGCTCCGTCGATGGCACGGCGCGCGGCGGGCAGGTCCTTGTTTTCGGTTTCGATAGCACCCATCGATCAGCAAGCGTGAATATTTTGATTACGCAACATCGGTTAACTTGTTTATTGTCGTTTATTGTCGCTTATCCCACCTTAAGGAGCGTCCGCATGGCCAAGACCAAGAGCAGCAAGCCCAAGAGCAGCAGCAAGCCCAGCAAGCCGGACAAGCGCAGCGCCCCGACTTCGCCGGCCGCCGCCAAGCTGGCCGCCGCCGCGCCTACCGCGCCCAATATCGATATCGGGATCGGCGCCGGGGATCGCAAGAAGATCGCCGACGGCCTGTCGGGCTTCCTCGCCGACAGCTACACGCTGTACCTGAAGACCCACAACTTCCACTGGAACGTCACCGGCCCGATGTTCAATTCGCTGCACAACATGTTCATGACGCAGTACACCGAACAGTGGACCGCGCTGGACGAGATCGCAGAACGCATCCGCGCACTGGGCTTCAACGCACCCGGTTCCTACCGCGAATTCGTGGCCCTGTCGTCGATCGCCGAGGAGCCCGGCCTGACCGATAGCGCCGACTGGCACGAAATGGTGCGCCAGCTGGTGGTCGGCAACGAGGCCGTATGCCGCACCGCGCGCAAGGCGCTCAAGACCGCCGACAACGCCGGCGACGATCCGTCGGTGGACCTGCTGACCCAGCGCCTGCAGACCCACGAGAAATACGCCTGGATGCTGCGCTCGCTGCTGCAGTAATCGCAGCGTAGGGCGGGCAATGCCCGCCCTACCTGGCCTTGTAGGCATCGTCCGACAACGCCGCGCACCAACGCCTAGCATGAGCTAGGCGTTTTTCTTAGCCTCCCCGCTTGACCCCGCTGTTAACCTAGACCCATGCAGGAATCCCCACAGCAACTGTTGCACCGCATCTTCGGCCATGCCGATTTCCGCGGCCCGCAGCAAGCCATCATCGAGCACATAACCGCCGGCGGCGACGCGCTGGTGCTGATGCCCACCGGTGGCGGCAAGTCGCTGTGCTACCAGGTGCCGGCGCTGTTGCGGCCGGGAGTGGGCGTGGTCATTTCGCCGCTGATTGCGCTGATGCAGGACCAGGTGGAAGCGCTGCGCCAGCTGGGCGTGCGCGCCGAATTCCTCAACTCCACGCTCGACGGCGAATCCGCGGCACGCGTCGAACGGGCGCTGCTGGCCGGGGAGCTGGACCTGTTGTACGTTGCCCCGGAACGCCTACTGACGCCGCGCTTCCTGTCGCTGCTGGACCGCTCGCCCATCGCCCTGTTCGCCATCGACGAAGCGCATTGCGTCTCGCAATGGGGCCACGATTTCCGCCGCGAGTACCGCGAACTCACCGTATTGCACGAACGCTGGCCGCAAGTACCGCGCATCGCGCTGACCGCCACCGCCGACCCGCCCACCCAGCGCGAGATCGCCGAACGCCTGCAGTTGGACGAAGCGCAGTGGTTCGTCAGCTCCTTCGACCGTCCCAACATCCGCTACAACGTGGCGCAGAAAGAAAACGGCAAGCGTCAGCTGCTGGAGTTCCTGGATGCGCACCGTGGCGAGGCCGGCATCGTCTACTGCCTGTCGCGACGCAAGGTCGACCAGACCGCCGAAGCCCTGGCCGAGCTGGGCTACAAGGCCCTGCCCTACCACGCCGGGCTCGATGCGGAGGTGCGCGCCACCAACCAGCGCCGATTCCTGCGCGAGGATGGGGTGGTGATGGTGGCCACCATCGCCTTCGGCATGGGCATCGACAAACCCGACGTGCGTTTCGTCGCCCATATGGACTTGCCGAAATCGCTGGAAGGCTATTACCAGGAAACCGGACGCGCCGGTCGCGATGGCGAACCCGCCGAAGCTTGGCTTTGCTACGGCCTGGGCGACATGGTGCTGCTCAAGCAGATGATCGAGCAGTCCGAGGCCGGCGAGGAGCGCAAGCAACTGGAACGTCGCAAACTGGATCAGTTGCTGGGCTATTGCGAATCCATGCAGTGCCGGCGTCAGGTGCTGCTGGCGGGATTCGGCGAAACCTATCCGAACCCCTGCGGCAACTGCGACAACTGCCTGCAGCCCGCCGCCAGCTGGGATGCGACGCTGGCCGCGCAGAAGGCCTTGAGCTGCGTCTACCGCACCGGCCAGCGTTTCGGCGTGGTGCATTTGATCGAGGTGCTGCGCGGCGGCGAAGGCGAGCGCATCCAGCAGTTCGGCCACGACAAGCTCAGCACCTACGGCATCGGCAAGGACCTCGATGCGAAGTCGTGGCGGGGCGTGTTCCGGCAATTGGTCGCCGCGGGGTTGCTGGAGGTCGACGCCGAAGCCTTCGGTGGCCTGCGCCTGACGGATTCGAGCCGCGCGGTCCTCACCGGCAAACAGGCCGTGGTGCTGCGCAAGGAACTGCCGGGAAAGAAACAACGCGAGCGCGACCGCGGCCCGCGCACCGGCGTGTCGGTGCAGCCGCAGGATCTGCCCTTGTTCGGCGCCTTGCGCGACCTGCGCGCGCAGCTGGCGCGCGAACAGAACGTGCCGGCCTACGTGATTTTCCACGACAGCACCCTGCGCAACATCGCCGAACAACGCCCCGGCAGCCTGGGCGAGCTGGCCCAGGTCGGCGGCATCGGCGGGACCAAGCTAGAGCGTTATGGCCCGCAGGTGCTGGAAACCATCCGTGCCCAAGGGTGAGGCGGCAGTGCGTCAGCGCATGGTCGGGATGACGAAGCTCTGATCGGAAACCGGTCCGCCTTTCGGCCAGCGCTGGGTGACGGTCTTGGTGCGCGTGTAGAAACGCACCCCGTCCATGCCGTACTGGTTGAGGTCGCCGAAGCCCGAACGCTTCCAGCCGCCGAAGCTGTGATACGCCACCGGCACCGGAATCGGCACGTTGATGCCGACCATGCCCACTTCCACCCGATCGGCGAACTCGCGCGCCGCATCGCCGTTGCGGGTGAAGATGGCCACGCCGTTGCCGTACTGGTGCTTCGACGGCAGTTCCAGCGCTTCCTCGAACGTATCCGCACGTACGATCTGCAACACCGGCCCGAAAATCTCTTCTCGGTAGGTTTTCATCTCCGCGGTGACATGATCGAACAGGCTGGGTCCCAGGAAGAACCCTTGCTCGTGGCCCGGCAATGAAAAGCCCCGGCCATCGAGCACCAGCTCGGCGCCCTCGTCGACGCCGATCTGCAGATAGGTCTCGACCTTGGCCCGGTGCGCGGCGTTGATCAGCGGACCGAAGTGCGCCTGCGGATCGGTGGAAACGCCGATGCGCAGATCTTTCACCGCCGCGACCAGCTTTTCGCGCAAGGCCTCGGCGGTTTCCTTGCCCACCGGCACGACCACGGGCAGCGCCATGCAGCGCTCCCCCGCCGATCCGTAGGCCGCGCCCACCAGGTCGGCGACGGTCTGATCCAGATCGGCGTCCGCCAGCACGATGCCGTGATTCTTGGCCCCGCCCATCGCCTGCACGCGCTTGCCATGCTGCGCGCCCAGCGAATACACCGACTGGGCGATGTCGGACGAGCCGACGAAACTGACGGCCTTGATCGTCGGATGCTTCAGGATCGCTTCGACCGTGTCCTTATCGCCATGCACGACGTTGAGCACGCCCGGCGGCAGGCCGGCTTCGATCATCAGTTCCGCCAAGCGCACCGAGACCGAAGGATCGCGCTCGGACGGCTTCAGGATAAATGCGTTGCCGCAGGCGATGGCCGGACCGAACATCCACATCGGGATCATGGCCGGGAAATTGAACGGAGTGATACCGGCGACCACTCCGAGTGCCTGCCGTGCCGAGTACACATCGATGCCGGGACCGGCCCCCTGCGTGTACTCGCCTTTCAACAAATGCGGAATGCCGCAGGCGAATTCGATGACCTCCAAACCGCGTTGAAGGTCGCCCTTCGAATCTGCGATCACCTTGCCGTGTTCGCTGGACAGCAGATGGGCCAGTTCGTCCATATGCGCTTCCAGCAAGCGCTTGAACTCGAACATCACCCGCGCCCGCCGCTGCGGGTTGGCTTGCGCCCAACCCTTCTGCGCTTCGGCGGCATTGGCGACCGCACGATCGAGTTCGGACGCCGAGGCCAGCGACACGCGCGCCTGCACCTGACCCTTGTTGGGATCGAAGACCTCGCCGTAGTGGCCGGAGGTGCCTACGACCGACTGGCCGCCGATGAAATGCTCGATGTTGCGCATGTGCATGTCCCTGAAAATGTTCGAGTTACCTACGCTTACGCACAAAGCCGCCAATGCGCGCGCAGGATCATTCCGGGAGATGCGACGGCGACCGAATCCCGCCGCCGCACTCCTGATAGTAGGGATCGTAGCGGGACGGCGCGCCCACCGCATCACTTGGACACATGGCGGTAACAGGCGTCCCCCAGCATTGAGGGTTGGGTCCACGATCTTGCGGGAGTGGTAGTCCCAGCGGGGACTACGGCGCACCGCGTGCGAAAGGCTTACTACAATCATGAACGGGAAATCATCGCCCATGGGGAAGCAATGAAACCTTCGCTTTTTTCCGTCCTGGCAACGGCCATCGCACTGGTCCTGTGCAGCGGCGTGGCCAATGCGCGCGAATCCGACCCGGCAACCGTCCCCTTGGTCGCGGCGAAGCTGCAGACCCAGGCGACCGCCAGCAAGGAGGCCAATGCCGCGGTGTTGGTGCGCGACGCCGCCAATCCCAGTCGCAGCCATATCGTCGCCACGGCGGCGCTCGGCGGGCTCGAGGTCTACGACTTGACTGGCAAGCGCGTAGGCACCAGGCCTTCGGGAGAAGTGGCCGCAGTGGATGTCGCCTACGGCGTCGCATTGGGCAATCGCAAGGCGACGGTGCTGGCTGCGATCGACACCACCACCAACAGCCTGCGCCTGTTTTCGATGAAAGGTCCGCGACTGCAGGAAGTCGGCGCGCGTCCGCTGCCGCTGGGATTCGCCGCGGAGGGCGTCTGCCTGTTTCGCAATTCGCTGGACAACGCCCTGTACGCCTTCATCGTCGGCGACGGCGGCGAGGTCGACCAGCAGATCCTGTTTGCGACGGCTGACGGAAAACTGGACGCACGGCAGATGCGCCGCATCAACCTGCCCTCCACGCTCAAGCAATGCGCCGCCGACAGTCGGGGACATGTCTACGTATCGGAAGAAGGGGTCGGCGTGTGGCGTTTCAATGCCGATCCGGAGGCCGACGTCTCGGCCCGTATCGTCGATGCGCCCAGGCTGGGACATCTGGAAGACGAAAGCGGCGGCGTGGCGCTGTACGACGGCGGCGACCGGGAATGGTTGATCGCTTCCGATATTGCGGCGGGTCGGATCAATGTCTACGACCGGTCCAAGAAGGATGCATTCCTGGGCGCATTCAAGCTCGCAGCGCCGGGCAGCGTCGGAGCCATCGCTGAGCCGGGTCCGCTGTTCGCCACCGGCGCCGCCTACCCTTCTTTTCCGATGGGCATGCTGTTGGTGACCGATGAAGACGGCTCCAACTACAAGGCCGTAGCGATGGAGGAAGTGGCCAAGGCGCTCGATCTGGAAATAGGCGGCAAGCCGGTGCAGGACAAGTCTGCAACGCCCAAGGCGGTCGCGGTGACGGCGCTGGTGGAAACCACGCCTGCCAACAGCTATGGCGATGCGGCCGACGATCCGGCGATCTGGGCGAATCCTGTCGATCCTTCCAAGAGTTTGGTGGTGGCCACGGACAAGAAAGCCGGTCTTTACCTCTACGACATGCAGGGTAAGGTCGTGCAGTTCCTTGCCGACGGCAAGATGAACAATGTCGACCTGCGCGAGGATTTCGAACTGGGCGGAAAGAAGGTGGTGCTGGTGGTCGCCAGCAATCGTACCGATGACTCCATCGCCATCTACACGCTGGACACTGAAAAGCGCGAACTCGTCGATGTCGCCGACGGCGTGCAGCCGACCGGGCTGGACGATCCCTATGGCGTGTGCATGTACCGCAGCCCGAAGGATCGGCGTACTTACGTCTTCATCAACGGCGACGACACCCGCAAACGCCAGTGGGAACTGGTGGCCACCGCCAACGGCCGCGTGCGCGCGAAGCTGGTGCGCGACATGGCCTTCGATTCGCAGACCGAGGGCTGCGTGGCCGACGACGAAACCGGCGCGCTGTACGTGGACGAAGAGGATGTCGCGCTGTGGCGCATGTCCGCCAGTGCGGACGGTGCCGAGAGCAGGACCGCGGTGCAGAAGATCGCCGACAATCCCGCGGTGAAGAACGACTTCGAGGGCCTTGGCATCTACGACCTGGGCAATGGCCGCGGCTACATCGTCGTCTCCAGCCAAGGCAACGACACGTACGCGGTGTATCGCCGCGAGGGAAAACAGGAATATCTGGGATCGTTCGCGGTGGTCGCCGACCCGCTGCGCGGCATCGACGGCATTTCGGAAACCGACGGCTTGGAAATCACCAGCCGCAACCTGGGTCCGGGCTTCGAACACGGCGCCATGATCGCCCAGGACGGCCGCAACGTGATGCCGGTAGAGAACCAGAACTACAAATACGTGCCGTGGGAATCGATAGCGCGCGTCTTGAAGCTGGAGACGCGCGGCGAGTGATGGCGGCAGTGGCGGCATCGATGAACGGGTCGCTTCGATCGCGAGCCCAATACCCGCAGGATAGACAGCGGGCGCCGGTCAATCGTGGCAAACTCCGGTCAATCGTAGCGCCGCTGACCGGCATTGAATCCACATGGCTGAACGCAAGGTTCCAGGCGTAGAGAATTTCCAGGGCGCGGCGGGTGGATGGGCTTCGCTGGGTGCGGTGGCTCGCGTGCTGAAGAACCAAATGGCGGTTGGCCGCGAAGCCGCGGCGCTGCGGCGGGTGAACCAGCCGACCGGCTTCGATTGTCCCGGCTGCGCCTGGCCCGATCCGAAACACACTTCCTCCTTCGAGTTCTGCGAGAACGGCGCCAAGGCGGTGTCGTGGGAAGCCACCGGCAAGCGCGTGACGCCCGAACTCTTCGCTGCGCACACGGTTTCGGATTTATGGGGGTGGAGCGACCATGCGCTGGAAGACGCGGGCCGGCTGACCCAGCCGATGGCCTACGACGCGACCAGCGATCGCTACCAACCAATAAGCTGGGAAGACGCGTTCGTCCGCATCGGCGCCGCGTTGCGCGAGTTGCCGCACCCGGACATGGCCGAGTTCTACACTTCGGGCCGAACCTCGAACGAAGCGGCCTTCCTCTATCAACTGATGGTGCGCGAGTTCGGCACCAATAATTTTCCCGACTGCTCCAACATGTGCCACGAGGCCACCAGCGTCGGCCTGCCGGAATCGATAGGCGTCGGCAAGGGCACGGTGACGTTGGAAGATTTCGATCATTGCGACGCGCTCTTCAGCTTCGGCCACAATCCCGGCACCAACCACCCGCGCATGCTTTCGACCCTGCGCGCCATCTCGAAACGCGGCGCACCGATCATCGCGGTGAATCCGCTGCGCGAACGCGGCCTGGAACGCTTCACCTCGCCGCAGGATCCGGGCGAGATGCTCACCAACAGCTCCACGCCCATCGCTCAGACCTACTACCAGGTGAAGATCGGCGGCGATGTCGCACTGCTGAAGGGCATGATGAAATGGCTGTTCGAAGCCGATGCGGCCGATCTGGCCGCGGGCGGCGGCGGAGTGCTGGATCATGCCTTCATCGCCGAACATACCAGCGGCCTGCAAGCCTTGCGGGAAGACATCGAAGGCACGCGCTGGGACGACCTCGTGGAGATCTCGGGGCTGTCGCGCGCCGACATCGAAGCGGCCGCGCAGGTCTACGCCAAGGCCGAGCGCGTAATCCTCTGCTACGGCATGGGCATGACCCAGCACCGCTTCGGCACGCAGAACGTGCAGCAGATGGCCAACCTGATGCTGTTGCGCGGAAATATCGGTCGCGTCGGCGCCGGCATCGCGCCGATCCGGGGCCATTCCAACGTACAGGGCGATCGCACCGTCGGCATCACCGAGAAACCCACCCAGACCCTGGTGGATGCGATCAAGCGCAGCTACGGTTTCGAATTTCCCCTCACCCACGGCCACGATGCGGTGGAGGCGGTGCGCGCGATCCGCGACGGCCGCTCCAAGGCGCTGGTCTGCCTGGGCGGCAATCTGGCGGTGGCGATCTCCGACCCCGAAACCACTTTCCCGGCGATGCGCAAACTCGATCTGGTGGTGCATGTGGCCACCAAGCTCAACCGCTCGCATCTGATTCCGGCCAAACAGGCTTTTCTGCTGCCGTGCCTGGGCCGGACCGAACTGGATGTGCAGGCCAGCGGCGTGCAGTCGGTGACGGTGGAGGATTCGATGTCGATGGTGCATGCCTCGCAAGGCGGATTGAAGCCGGCATCGGAACATCTGCTTTCCGAGCCGGCGATCGTCGCCGGCATCGCCAAAGCGACCTTGCCCGGCAGCAAGGTGGATTGGCAGTCGCTGGTGGACGATTACGACCGCATCCGCGACGGCATCGAATCGGTTTTCCCCTTCTTCGCGGACTACAACCGGCGCGTGCGCGAACCCGGCGGCTTCCGCTTGTATATCGGCGCCTCGGTCCGCGACTGGGGCGGTCCGGGCAGAAAGGCGAATTTCCTGGTCGCCCCCGGCCTCAACGAGGATCCGCGCGACGACCGCTCGGATGCGCTGACCATGACCACGATCCGTTCGCACGACCAATACAACACCAGCATCTACGGCTTCAACGACCGCTATCGCGGCGTCAACGGACGGCGGGATGTCGTATTCATGAACGCCGCGGATCTGCGGGCGCGCGGACTGAAGCACGGCGACCGCATCGATATCGAATCGCGCATGGGAACCGGCGGCACGGAGGCGACAAGCCAAAATTTGCGGGGCTTCATCGCAGTGGAATACGACATCCCGCGCGGCTCGACCGCCATGTACTACCCGGAAGGCAATTGTCTGGTGCCGCTGGACAGCCACGACCCGAAGTCCGGCACGCCCGCGTACAAGTCCATTCCGGTGCTGATCCGCGCTTCGCAGGAAGCTGCGGAAAGTGTCTGATCCCGGCGAAGCGGGCAACGGTCGTGCACGCCGTCCGGTCACGCAGATAAGCGCAGGCATCGCCCGGACGGCCTCGGACCTGCTGGCGGAAGAAGTGCCGGTCGCCGTGCACTACGACGGCGAACCATTCGCGGTGATGATGGCCTCGCCCGGAGACCTGGAGGATTTCGCCTACGGTTTCTCGCTGACCGAGGGCAGAGCGAATCCGGCCGATATTGTGGATATCGAGGTGCGGACCGTGCTCGAAGGTCTGTTGCTGGATATTCGCACGCGCAATCCTGTTCCAGCAGGCGCTATTCCGGAACGGCTGCTGCCAGGACGCAGCGGCTGCGGCATCTGCGGCAATCGGATGCTGGAAGATGTGGTGAAGCGCCCTGCGCCTGTCAGCGATGGCGTGGCGATAGAAGTGGCCGCGCTCGAAGCCGCATTGGCGGCGCTGCAGGATCGGCAACCGCTGAATGTCGCGACCGGCGCGACGCATGCCGCGGCCTGGGCTTCGCCCGACGGCACGCTGATGCTGGTGCGCGAGGATGTGGGCCGGCATAACGCATTGGACAAACTGATCGGCGCGATGGTGCGCGACGGGATCGATCCGGCGCTGGGTTTCGCACTGGTGACCAGTCGCGCCAGCTACGAGATGGTGACCAAGGCCGCCGTGGCGGGCATCGGCCTGCTTGCCGCCATTTCCGCGCCGACCGCACTCGCCGTCGATCTGGCCCATGACTGCGGCCTGACCCTCGTTGGCTTCGTAAGACCCGGGCGCCAGGTGATCTACAGCCATCCGCATCGGTTGCCGACTTCCCCCGTAGGAGCGACGTCAGTCGCGACCGAATCTCTTGCCGGCAATCCATCCGAAGACGTCTCAGTCGCGACTCACGTCGCTCCTACGGCGCCAGATCGCGGGCAAGACGCGGCAGAGTAATGCTAAGAGCGTCCAACAAGCTCCTGATTTTGGACATCCAAATATTGTGGCGATCGAACTCAATCGATAAACCAGCCGCCACCCGCGTCGCGCGGTAGCGCGTCGACTAGCGTGCCGGCCGGCAATTCATTGGTGTCCTCATGCAGCACCGCCCAGGCATTGGCCTGCAGCAATGAGCCAATACGATAGGACTCCTGCCCTTCCAACAATTCCAGACCGATGCCCGAAGAGGGGCTGTAGCGCAGGCGCGCCTTGAGGAAACGCCGAAGTCCGGCGGCTACACGAACGGATTCCGACAGCGGCACCCGCAATGGCGTTTCCAGCGGCATGCCCAGCATCGCGCGCAGCACGGGAACCACGAAGAAACGGAAACCGACCGCGGCGGCGATGGGATTCCCCGGCAAACCTATGAACAACGGACCTTCCCGCAAGGACGCGGCGAGCAGAGGCTTGCCGGGCCGGATCGCCACTTTATGGAACAACAGCCGCGCGTCCGCCGCCCTTAAGCTGGCGGGTATGAAGTCATGCCGACCCATCGACACCGCGCCGGTGCTGACGACGACATCGACGCGGGCCGCGACCTCGCGCATTTGCGCGGCGAAGGTTTGCGCATCGTCGCCCAACGTCGTGTTCGCGATCACTTCGGCGCCCATGGCGCGCAACGACGCTTCCAAATAAGGCGCGTTGGCGGCGTAGATCTGTCCCTCGCCCAGCGGTAACGAGGGATTGGCGATCAGCTCGGCGCCGGTGCTCAACAAGGCCACTCGCGGTTTACGGCGGACCTTGATCCGATCGACGCCTAAGGCGGCCAACATCATGCGCAACGCCGGATCGACGCGCTGGCCCGCCGCGCCCACTTGCGTGCCGATCGCGACATCGCTGCCGCGCTGGCGTACGTTCTGCCCGCCGATCAGCGCTTCGCGCAGGCGGATGCGCCCTGCTTCCAGTCGCTCCACGCGCTCCAGCGGGACGATGCAGTCCAGTCCCGCCGGCAAAGCGGCGCCGGTGGTGATTTCCCATACTTTCGCTTCAGCATTGGCCGGCGGCGGCGCGCCGGCCGCAATCAGTCCGCCGACTTGGTATTCGCTGCCTGCCGTCAGTACGTTCCCTTCGCTCGCGAACGCATAGCCGTCCATCGCAGCATTGGTGAAGGGAGGCAACGCGCGCAGCGCGTGCACGGGCTCGGCGAGAAAGCGTGAAGATGCATCCGAAGAACGGCACCATTCGTCTTCCAACGCGCGCGATTGCGCCAGCAGGAGTTTCAACGCATCCGCATAGGGAATCATGGCGGCGTGCCCTGCCCCACCGGCCCGCGCAGCCGCTGCAGATCTTGGGGCGTATTGATGTTTTCCAGCGCATCGTCACTGGGCGTCGGCAGCAGCAGGGTGTCGTCGGATTCCAGTATGTCGCGCAATCGATATCGTCCGGCCTGCGCCTGCCGCGACAGACCGGCCAGCGCCGCCGGTTCCCATAGTGCGCACAGGGGCTCGGGCAGATCGTCGACGGCACTGCGATAGGCGATGGCGGCGTGCCGTCCGTCGCGCGCGCGGATCAGCCCGAGCAAGGTGGATGGCCGCAACAGCGGCAGATCGCAGGCCAGCACCAGCCAAGCCGTATCGGGGTAGGCGCCATGCGCGGCGAGCAGCCCGGCCGCCGGCCCGATTCCATCCACCTCGTCGAAAATACCGGGGAGCCCCGCACGTACCGATTCCCCGCGCTGATCCCGCCGCAAAGAGACGAAACAGGATTGCACGTGCCCACTCAACAGGCGGAAGGTCGCAAGCAGCTGCGGCTCTCCCCCTCGATCGAGCAGCGCCTTGTCTTTTCCCATCCGCGTACTCGCGCCGCCGGTCAGCACCAGACCATTGAGTGCGGGAAGCTTTTCCGCTCCGCTTGCAGTCGTAGCTGATTCGGGAGGATTGGCGGACTGGCTCATTCCGCCAATCTACCACTCCGGATTTCCTCCGAGGTGCGCAAGCAGCCTGGGGTCGGAAGCGCACAACCCTCCGCGAGCGATGCGGAGGGTTGCGAGAAGCCATTCGGCCCGGTCAGCTGCGCGCGAACTCCAGCAGGTCCGCGTTGAGCTTGTCCTTGCTGGTGTCGCCGAGGCTATGGGTGCCGCCAGGGTAGATTTTCAGCACGGAATTCTTGACCAGCTTCGACGACAGCATCGCCGAGGCGCCGATCGGCACGATCTGGTCGTCGTCGCCGTGGATGATCAGCGTGGGCACGTCGAACTTCTTCAGATCCTCGGTGAAGTCGGTTTCCGAGAAGGCCTTGATGCAGTCGTAGGCGTTCTTGTGCCCGGACAGCATGCCCTGCATCCACCACGATTGGATCAGGCCCTGGGAAACTTTCGCCCCGGGCCGGTTGAAACCGAAGAAGGGGCCGCTGGCCACGTCGAGGAAGAACTGCGAGCGGTCGGCCAGATAAGCCGTGCGGAAGCCGTCGAAGACTTCGATAGGCAAGCCGCCGGGATTGGCCTCGGTCTTGAGCATGATCGGCGGCACCGCGCCCATCAGCACGGCCTTCTTCACCCGCTTGCTGCCATGGCGGCCGATATAACGCGCCACTTCGCCGCCGCCGGTGGAATGGCCGATCAGCGTCGCGTCCTTGACGTCGAGATGCGCGAACAGTTCCGCCATGTCGTCGGCATAGGTGTCCATGTCGTTGCCGTTCCAGGGCTGACTGGAGCGTCCGTGGCCGCGGCGGTCATGGGCGATGCAGCGGAAGCCGTTGGAGGCCAGGAAGAACATCTGCGCTTCCCAGGCATCGGCGCTCAACGGCCAGCCATGGCTGAAAGTGACGATGGGGCCGGCGCCCCAGTCCTTGTAGTAGAGCTGGGTGCCGTCTTTGGTGGTGAAAGTAGCCATGGGTTTTCCTCTGGATTCGGGTGGGGGGAAGTTGCTCGAACGGTTTACGGCGGCGGCGGGCATTGCCCGCCCTACATAAGGTCTTGCCAAGGTAGTGCAGCGATGGTTACAGGCATGCAAACGCCAATGCGTTTTCTGCACCGCACCTGCGCCTTAGGGCGGGCACTGCCCGCCGAATGCTTGAAAGCTACATGGTGGCGGGCACTGCCCGCCGAATGTTCGAAACCTACATGGTGGCGGGCACTGCCCGCCCTACGGATTTCTCAGCTCATGCCGTCTGCGCGCCTGCAGCCGGCAGAGCGCGGCGCAGCCGTCGCAAGCGGATGATTTGCGCGGTGGCACCGATGAGGAAAACCAGGAAGGCGATACCGACCGCCTTCTGCAGATTGGGATCGTCCGGGCCCGAGGCCCAAGGCGCGCCAACCGGCAGCCGCGTGGAGGTTTCGGTGAACGCCGGAATCATGTGGAAGAACACGGTGAGCGAATAGAGCACCGTTTCCACGTACGGACCTGCGCGGCCGAACACTTTTTTGTTGCCGGCCACCCAGGCAACGGCAAGCACCAGCAAGGTGATGATTCCCAAGGCATGGGGCTTACCGAACCCGCCATGCTGGAAAATGAAGAAACCGGTCACGCAAGTCAAAACCGTCGTAATCACATAGGTCTTTCCCAGACCGTTGCGGGGATCGATTCCTTTGTCCCGGAAGAAAGCGATGAGCGCCGCCGCGACGGCGACAAGACTGATGGCGGTATGGACGATGCCCATTGGGGTCAGACCAAGCATGGTGTTCTCCGGCAGGTAATGGGAGGGATTCTCCTGCGATCGGTCTGGCGGCTGCGACCACGTTGCCGGGCACAGCCTGACGCTGCCCGGTGTGATCAGGTGGTGCTACCCATTCCCCTAACTGAGCTTATGACTGCTTCCCAGCGCGCAGACAAATCCAGAAGAACCCGATCATGTCCCAGGTATAGCGCTTCAGCAAGCGCCTGGGCTCCAGGCTCAGCCGGAACAGCCACTCCAGATGCAGCGTGCGCACCCAGGACGGCGCGCGTCTGGCGTTGCCGGAAAGGAAATCCAACAGCGCGCCGACTCCGAACATCGCCGGCGCATCGCAGGCGGCGCAATGGTCCAGGATCCAGGCTTCCTGTCCCGGATTGCCGAAGGCGACGAGCACCACCTCCGCACCTGACGCATTGATTCTTTCCACCAACCCGTCGCCGGCTTCGGCGTATTCGGCGTAACCGTCGCAGGTACCTACGACCCGCTGCCCCAGCTTCTCGACCAGATGCCGGGCCGCCTGTACCGCCACGCCCGGTCGCGAGCCGAGCAAGAAGAAGCGCAGCGGACGTTCGCTTTGCGTGCACAAGTAGGGAATGAAATCGGTGCCGTTGAGGTTTTCGGCGAAACGGCGCCGATGGATCAACAAGGACGCCAGGTCCATGCCGATTCCATCGTTGACCACGCATGCCGACCGCGCTTGCAGGCGCGTGCGAAGCGCACGGCATTGCACCACGAAGTTGGTGTTGGCGAAGAAAACCTGGCGCTTATGGCCGGTGTTCAAAGCTCCCAGCACTTCCTCCGCCAACCGTTGGCGGGTGACCGATCGCATACGGTAGCCGCCCAACCAAACCGATTGCGGTGTTGCAGGCATCGGATCCGCGCGCGGCCTTCCTTCATCGGTGGCGATCATGCGGCAGCCCCTCTCCAACTCCGCTGCAGGCACCGCCGGTCGCTGGCGTAGGCATCACCACAGGTCATACGGAAATGCCCTCCGCAACGCGACCTGGATACCGTGCAGATCGAACGGCCCGTTCCCGCCAAGATCCAGGCATTCCTCGACCGTGCGGCCCGAATGCCAGCTCGTGCGGCCTGTCCCCGCGTAGTAGTCGTCGTACTTGAAGCGGTTCTCGCCGTTGCCGCTGTCCAGGTAGGTGGCCGGAATGCCGTAGGCCTCGGCCAGGATCACGCCATGCAACGAACTGGACACCACTCTTTCCGCCCCCAGCAACGCCCGCACGAAAGCCAGCGGTTTTATGTTCGGCAACAGCAGCCGGTCACGGTAGGCATCGTATTTCGCGGGAGGTTCGTTGAAATGCGGGATCACCAGAAAAGGCGTCTTCGCCGAAGCGCCGATCAGCTCCCTGGCATAGAACTCCGGCATCAGCAACGCCGGATCGCCGTACACCTCGGGGACGGGCATGCCGCGGTCCATCAACCACTTTCGGGTCAGCGGCCCGCGCACCGCGCGCACGTCGAGTCGACGGAAGCGGTGCTGCGTATCGGGAATCTTGGCGTTGATGCCGCTGCCCCACACCGTCTCCCCATCGCGCGCGTTGTGCAGCACCGAACCGATCGCGAACAACCGCCGCGTCCGGTCGCGTTTGTGCAGGAGATCCTGATCGCGCAGCGCAAGCATCGCTTCCACGATCACCTTGGACAGATGGTCGCCAACGTTGACCCCGCCGCTCTTCGGCTGCCACCAGTACAGTGCGCTGCGTTGCCGGCGCTCGAGCCAGGTTTCAAGCAGGGACACGGGAAGGCTCCTGCGGCGTCGCGAACGGCAGCGGATGCGGCGAACTGTCGAACGGCGCTACCCGCAGTTCCGGATAGAGCTCCGGTTCGAGCAGACGGTCCACGGTTGCGGGCCAATCGAGGCATTCGCGGGAACGGACCCGAGGCGCCTGCAACGCGCCTCGGATCGCCTCGGCGATGGATTCCGCATCGCCCGGCGTGTAGCCGAAACGCGACGCGTAACGCCCGACGATAGCGTGCGGGCAGATGGCCGGCAGGGCGAAGAAATCGTATTGCAGCAACTTGAGCGAGCTGTCGGCCAGGTAGGCGGGCAACTGGGCGGACGCGTACGGGGCGAGGCCGAAAGTAGCGTGCTTGATGTAGCGCAGGGTCTGCGCATGCGGCATTTCGCCGTACACCACGACGTTCTCTCCGTATCCCGGCATGCGCCCGTGGCCCGATCCGATCACATGGAAGGTCACTTCAGGGAAAGCATGACTGGCCGCTGCGATCGCAGAGGGATCGAACAGCATCGACCCGACCGCGACGGCGTGCAGGCCGGAAGCGTAAGGCGACGGATCGGCCAGCTGTTCGATCTCCGGGTCGATGCCATGACCGATGTGGTAGACGTTGTGCTGGCTGGCGACTTCGCCGGCCATCGCAGGCGACACCAGGGCGATCGCATCCATATCGGCTGCCGCCTCGGCGAAGGCGCGCTCCACGTAATGCGCGCTGTCGATCGCGCTCAGGCTGTCGGAAGCGCGATAGATGAGACGGGCCGAAGGATTGAGTTTCTTGGCCAGCTCCGCGAACACCACCGCCGTGCCGCTTTCGAAAATGATCACTTCGGCCTCTCGCAACCAGGCCACCAGCACCGGCGGCGGAGACCGCACGTACCAGCGGAACATCAGATTCTCGAGCGGCCGCAACCAGCGCCGGCGGGTATTGAACGGATGCAGCGCGGCCTTCCACAGGAAGCATTCGACGCCGTTGTGTTCCTCGACGGCGTTGGCGCGGGCGTCCAGCGGCAGCCTTATGTCGTTCTTCCATCGCGACAGCGCGCTGTAGCGAAGGGAGAAAAATCGGGTATGTCCACGCGTCGCCAGCTCGTCGCTGATGAAATGGATGTTGGCCCGGCGTGGCGTGCGGTAGTCGTGCGCCGAAAGCACCAGAAATCTTCCGGGCGCGGCGGGATCGCGTGTGCGGGTCGTATCGGACATGTCTGTAGGCGCCTGCTCGGTCATCGCTTCAGTTCGGAACAAAGCCGAATCCTCCAATGGAAAGGTGACATCGCGCCGCGTCATGCGCTTCGCAACAAGGTACGGGTGTGCAGGATGCCGGCCACGTCGCGACGGAAGGCGGGCCAGAGCAGGCATAGCAGCGCGAACGCAACGCCTAGCGCAGCTATTCCGATCAGCAATTGCAGCGGCAGCGACAACGCCGCACCGGCGAAGCGCTGGGACGCCGCGTACGAAGCGAGTCCGCACAAGCCGTAGCCGGTTATCGCGCGCAGTCCGCTGAACAGCATGCCGCGCACCGGCGCATCGGAGGTGCGGTGCAGCCACCACAAGACCAGCGGCCACGACACCGCCAGACCGCAAGCGTATCCGGTGGCGACGCCCAACACGCCCCACTGCGAGCCGATCGCGATGAAGGCGATCACCAGCGTACGGCTGACGATCGAATACCGCAGTTGCGGGCCGGTCAGACCCTTGGAAAGGAATACCCAGTAAGCCGCATAGCCCGCTGCCTGGAACATGCCTCCCACCACCAGTATCTGGAAGATCGGCACCGTCATCGCCCAGCGGTCGCCCAGCACCAGATGGATCAACGGACCCGCTTGCACGCAAGCGAAGACGAAAATCGCGATGATGAAATGCATCAGCGTGGCCTGCCCGCGCAGCAGGAATGCCGAATAGCGCGCGGGATCTCCCTGCAGGCGGGACAGCACCGGCAAGGCGACGGTGGTGGCCGGCGCATTGAGCTGGGTCAGCGGCATCATCAGCAGCGCGAACGCGCGGTTGTAGTGTCCCAGCGGCACCGGACCCAGGCGGTTGCCGATGAGTATCTGGCCGAGATTGGTGCTGAAGTAGATGAGCAGCTGAGACGCCACCAGGTTGCCGCCGAAACGGAGCAGCCCGCCCATTTCCACGTCCCGCTTCGGCAAGCCGGGCAGCCAGCGCGTCGCCAGCATCATCAAGGTCAGCAGGGTCGATGCCTGCACCAACGCCTGCACCACCAGCGCCCAATAACCCCATCCGAGCAGCGCGGCGCCCACCGCCGCGCCCAGTCCAAGCAGCTGGCCGCTCACGTCGGCGAACGCCAATTGTCCGAAGCGCATTTCGCGATTGAGGTGGGCGCGGAACTGCGTAGTCAGGCCGTTGAGCAGCAAGGTCGCGGAAATCGCTTGCGCGACCGGACGCAGCAACGGCTCGTGGTAGAAAACGGCGATCGCGTCGGCGGACAGGAACACGATGGCCGCCAGCACGAAGCCGATGCCGGAGTTGATCCAGAACAGGTTGTCGCGTTGCCCGCGACTGAGATGTTTGGCCTGGATGGCGGCCGAGGACAGGCCGAAATCGCGCAGCACTTCGCCTACCCCGACGATCGCCACCACCATCGCCACCAGTCCGTAGTCGCGCGGCGTCAACAGACGCGCAAGCAAGACGATCCCACCGAACTGCACCGCGATCTTCAGCACCTGGCTTCCCATCGTCACCAGCGCGCCACTGGCCGCAAGGCGGCCCAGAGAAGGAACGATAGGCAATGCTTCCAAGGAAGGTTTTCCTGCACTCATGGCGCTCGCCCTCCCGTCGCAGCCAAGGCGGCCATATAAGTGGTGTGGTGCTGCATGCCGAGCCGCGGCCAGTCGCGCCGCGACAAATCCGGCGCGGTCTGGCGACGTGGGCCGGCTTGGGCGCGCAAGGCGTCGGCGAGCGCGCGCGCGTCGAGCGCGCCGTCGTACAGCCGCACCCACTCTTCGCCGACTTCGGCGGCGAGGACGGCATTGGCCTCGCTGCGTGGGACCAGCACCGGGCGCGCCAGCGACAGCGCCAGCAACAGCGCACCCGAGTTCTGCATGTCCCGGTACGGCAGCACCACGCACTGCGCTTCGCCGATCTCCTGCGCCAGCACCTCGTCGCCCACGTATTCGAGCCGCGCGCTGGTCCTCGCATCGGCCGCACATGCGTCTTCCACCGTTTGGCGCATATCGGGGCTGACCGGCTTGCCGACGATGCGCAAGCTGGCGCTGGCATCAGACAACTCGTGGAAGGCCGCGATCAGGGTCTCGACGCCTTTATAAGGCCGTATCAATCCGAAACAGAGCAGACGCCCGCTCACGCTCGAGGGGACATGCCGCGCCGCGAACCAGTCGCGGTAATGGCCGTGCAGGATGGTATCGGTAGCCGTGTCCGCGTCCCGCTCGACCGCATTGATCCTGATCCTGCGCGTGGTCAGGCGGTCCAGCCAGCGCAACAGCAGCCGTTCGATCATTCCGCCCTGCTCGTGCGGCTTCACGTTGTGCAGCGTGCGCACTACCGGCACGCGCGTTGCCCACAACCGCAGCAGCAGCAGGAACGCGCATGCCTGCTTGGCCAGTGTAGTGAGCGGCGTGCGGTGCCGCAGCAGGTACTCTGGCCAGTGGACATGGAACAGGTCGTAGCGCGAGAACAACGCATCGCGCACCGAGAAATATCGCACCTCGACGTTCTCCGGCAGCGCGTTCAGCAGCTGCACCAGGTAGGGGTTGGTGGTGTCGTCCGGCTTGCCGGTGGACTGCAGCACGACGAAACGACGGACGGACGACGCCGACGTCCAAGGAGTATGCGCGGCGTTCATTGCGTTTTCCTCCCGCTTTCGGCGAGCGCCTGGCGGTATTCGTTCCGATAGCGGTCGACGACCGCATCCCAGTCGTAGCGCGTGACATAGGCCAAGGCATGCCGTCGGCGCGCTTCGAAGGTTTCCTCATCCACGTTGGCCAGTTGCCGAACCGCCCGCGCTGCAGCCTCGGGCGCTTGCGCATCGACCAGCAGGCCCAGTTTCGATTCGGCCTGCAGCTTCGCATAGGGCGGAATGTCGCTGAGTATGGGAACCAGGCCGGCGCTCATCGCCTCGATCGCGGCGATGCCGAAGCCTTCGTGCCGCGACAGGGAAACGAAATATTGCGCGCGCGACAGCAACCCGCCCAATTGTTCCTGCGATGGCGCATCGACGATCTCGACATGCGCCTGCAACCCGCGCGAGTTGATGCCGCGTTCGAGATCCGCGCGTTTCAAGTCGAACTCGCGGCCCGCCAGGATCAGACGCCAATCGCCATCGCCGGCGACCAGATGGCGGAGCAGATCCAGCGTTTCCGGGATGCCCTTGTTCACCGACCAGCGGCCGAAACTGACCAGGGTCTTGCCGGAAACAGACGAACCCATGCCGGCGAACTTGCCGATGTCTACCCCGTTCTCGATCACTCGCAGGCGCCCCGCCGCCGTTACCGGGGCGAACATCTCCCCGTCGTTGCGGCTGGTGGCAACGATGCGCCGGTAGGCGCGCGCGGAGGCGCGGGTGACGCTGTTGAAC
Source organism: Pseudoxanthomonas sacheonensis (assembly GCF_031455975.1). Classification (GTDB taxonomy): domain Bacteria; phylum Pseudomonadota; class Gammaproteobacteria; order Xanthomonadales; family Xanthomonadaceae; genus Pseudoxanthomonas_A; species Pseudoxanthomonas_A sacheonensis_A. The sequence continues at coordinate 155,675 of NZ_JAVDTT010000005.1, forward strand.
CATAGCCGCTTGAGGCGCGAGGCATAGGCGGTGTGGAAGAAGCCGCCGTGGGTGGACGCGATCATCGGCTTGCCGTGCACCGCGCCGGTCAACGCCAGATAGTCGTAGAAAAAATCGATACCGTGCACATGGACGACATCGGCGCCGCGCAATGCGCCCAGCACTTGCGGACACAGCGGATAGCGCGTGGATCCGGTATAGGACAGGCGCCGCACCGGCACGCCCTGATGCTGTTCGTGCGCGGGCAGGCGCTGCGTACCGTCATGGAAGACACGATCCAGCGTCACTACTTCCGCCTCGCCGCCAGCGGCCAGGTGGCGACGCGCGATGTTCAGCACCACCTCCTCCATTCCGCCGACCGAAGGATGGAACTGTCGGACCACATGCACGACTTTCATGGCGTCCACCCGAACATCGCGGCGTCCACCGCATCGTGCGGAACAACCCCGCTCATGCCGTAGCCTGGGTGGTGGCGCGGCGCAGTCCCAGCGTCCACGGCGCGTAGCGCATGAACAGAACCCGCAACGGTACGCACAAGGCGATCGAGATGCCCGAAACGCACAGCGCCCATGCCAGGCCTGGCTTGCTTCCTGCCGGAAACAGGCCGAGCACGGCGGCAACGCCGGACAGCACGAAGAAAACGAGGATATGGGTGCATAGGATCAGCAGCGTATTGCGGCCCATCCAGCGCAACGCCGCCGATCGCGCCGCCAGAGGACTGGCGAGCAGCACCACCGAAGTTCCCAGCAAGGCGGCGAGGATGAACTTCCACGCCGAAGCTCCGAAGCGCAACTGGTTGATATCCACGCGCCCGTTGCTCCACGCCAGCAGCAGCCACGGCACCAGCAGCAACGCAGCCAACGCGCAGCCTCTCAGCGCCGACTGCGGCAGGGAAACCGCACGGCCGGCCAGCGCTCCGCATGCGTAGAAAAAAAGCGCGACCGGCAAGACGTCCAGCGCGAACGGCAAGCGCAGGCCCAGCGTCGGAAAAGTCATGATCCAGAGCATCGTCAAGGGCAGCATCAGTACTGCGACGATCCACGGCTGCAATCGCCTGCCGAGGAAGTAATACGTCAACGCCGTCACGAATAGCGCGGGCAGGAACCACAGCGCTGGATGCACGTACAACTGCGGTCCGATTCCGGTCAGCAGCCCACCGAGCGGTTCCCACCAGGGCATCTGCCCCCAGCGCAACGCTTTCTCGCCTATGTGGCGTGTGATCAGCCAGTACCCGTAAGCCGCGAAGAAAAAGAATACGTAAGGCACCAGCAACGTACGGCTCAGCGTCGCCAAGGCCTGCGCCGCGGTCTGCGCATTGCGGCGATGAGACAGCCAGCCGGACAACAGGAAGAACAGCGGTACGTGGAAGCTGTAGACCAGCACCGTGAATCCCGTCGGTATGCCCTTGGCGTGGCCCAACACCACCAGCGCGATCGCCACGCCCTTGGCCGCATCGATCCGCGTATCGCGGACCGTCGCCTCGGCTACGCCTGCGCGCAGATGTTGCGGGGCCAACCCTGTCGCTGCTGCCATTCGCTGCTCCGGTCTTGTTCATGAGGATGCCGTGGCCTGCGGGGCGTCGAACGTCGGCGCGGCGCGCGCATCCGGACGGCTTTGCACGGCCGGCATCGTCCGCGGAATGGGGAGCCGCCAGAAGTAGCCGCAGGCGAACCACCACAGGCCCGCGGTCTTGATCGAGAAATACGCATTGGAAACCAGCAGGCTCAGTGCGAAGGCCACCACGAACAGGTTCTTGAACAACTGCCCGTTGCTGGTAGGCATCTTGAGCAGGAACGAATAGGCGATCAGGAACACGAGCACTACCACGATCGACTGCCCGGCGATGAAGTAGGCGATACCGCTGTCGGAATAGCGGTAAGGCGCGGCCAGATCCATTCCGAACCACTCGCGCGGGCTCATCTGGTTGATCGCATCGACCGATACGAATACCCGACCCAGCATGGTGTCTTCGTAGGCGCTCACCCCAAGCGCACCGACCGCGAGCCAGCCGACCAGCAGTACGCCGATGAAGAGGAAGCCGGCCAGCGTCTGGTCCACCCGCCGCAGCAGGGGCGCCAACAGCAGCATCAACAGACAGGTCGCGCTGGCCAGGCGGCCGTCCGAAGCGATCAGCAGGAACAGGATGAGCGTCAGCGAGAACGCCACGCCCACAACCCGCAGCGAACGCCAGAAAGTGATGGCCACCGCGCAGAAGAAGATGATGAAGTTGCCCATCGTCACCGGCTCCACGAAGATCGAGGACACCCGCGGCAACTCGAAGCCCCCTAGCCAGTTGCGTTCGCCCGGGCGAGTGGCGCTGACGTAGAGCTTGCTCGCCTCGTTCCAGAAATCGTCTTCGCTGTTGCCGCGCGTATTCACGAAATAGGCGCGCGGGTCGACCAGATCGCCGTACACGTTGGGAAACGCCATCTCGAACACCGCCACCAGTACGACGATCACCGCCAGCCATAGCACGAGCTTGTGAAAACGGCCGCGGTACGCCGTGCCGAGGGTCAGGAACGCGAACGGAATGATCGCATCGCGCACCAGCTTCAGATCGAAGCTCCAGGTTTCCAGGAACCGCACCAAGTTGAAGGCGAGCACCAAGCCCAGACCGGTGAATACCAGCAGTTGGCCGTCGCGACCCAGCGAGCGCAAGCCGAACAGGAAACAGCCCGCATAGATGACCAATTCCACCGCATAAGCGGACGACGCGCCGACCGGATGGATCGAGGCATTGAACATCGCCAGCAGGAAGTTGTAGCCGATCGCCAGCACCAGCAGTGTCGCCACGGCCAGGTTGTCGCGACGTTCTCTGGCGATCGCCGTGGTCATCGCAAGCGGATCGCGCGCAGTGGCGGCATGGCGGAACATGACGTCGCCACTTCAGTACGCCTGTTTCTGGCCGAGGACCTTCACCACCGTCAGGGCCATGATCTTCATGTCCAGCCACGGCGACCATCGGCGTATGTAGTCCATGTCGTACTGCACGCGCTTCTTCATGTCGCGCAGCATCGGCGTTTCTCCACGAAAACCGTTGACCTGCGCCCAGCCCGTGATCCCGGGCTTGACGTAGTGCCGCTGCATGTAGCGGTCGATCAGCATCCCGTAGTAGCTGTTGTGCTGGATCGCGTGCGGGCGCGGCCCGACCAGGGACATGCTGCCGTTGAGCACGTTGAACAGCTGCGGCAATTCGTCCAGGCTGGTGCGTCTCAGGAACGCGCCCAGCGGCGTCACCCGCGGATCGCTGCGTGTCGCCTGCTTGACCTCGGCGCCCGTCTCTTGATCGGTGCGCATCGAGCGGAACTTGAGCATGGAGAATTCCCTGCCGGCGCGCCCATGGCGTTTCTGTCGGAATAGCACCGGACCGGGCGAGCTGAGCTTCACCGCGACCGCGATGCCCAGCATGAGCGGCGACAACAACAGCAGTGCGACCAACGCGAGCGCGCGGTCCATCATCGCTTTGGTCAGGAAGAACGCATTGTTCGGCGCGTCGCTGCCCTGGCGCAGGTTGATCACCGGCACGCTGCCGACCTGTTCGCTGGACTGGTTGAGCGCGGCGAGATCGGAAATGTCGGGAATCAGCTTCACCTTGACCGGCGTCTTGTCCAGCATCGCCAGTACCGACTTGATCCGCCCCAGTTTGCCCATGGGCAGCGAAATCCATACTTCCTCGATGCTGTCCCCGGTTAGGAATGCCGGCAGCTGTTCCACCGTGCCCAGGCAATGCAAGTCGGTGCTGTCGGCGATGCTGATGTCGTCGCGGGTGCTGAAATAGCCGACGATCTGCATGCCGACCCATGCGTTCTGATTCAGATAACGATGGATCCTGACCACCGGCGGGCGCATGCCCACTACGACCACCCGGCGCACGTCGATACCCAGGCTACGCATCCAGCTGAGTACGCCGCGCACCACGAAGCGCGAAAAGCCGAGCAGCGCGAATCCGATCGCGTACCACAGGCCCAGCCACAGCAGCGAAGTGTGCAGGCCCAGATCCAGCATCCAGGTGTGCGCCGAGATCAGCGCCAACACGCCGGTCCAGGCCAGGCCCAGCATCCATACCTCACGCAGCACCGCACGGCCGCGCCAGCTGCGATACAGCGGGAATGCGTTGAAGCACAGGGCCGCGAACAGGATCGAAGTGCTGATCGGGATGCGGTATCCGATGGCAGGCACCCAGGCATCGAAACACAAGCGATAAGCGACCAGCGCTGAAACCAGGACCACCGCTAGATCCGCGGCCCGCAGACAGAGATCGGCGGCGGCGGAGTACTTCGACAACAAACGGGGAGACGATGCCGACGTATCGGCGCTCAGATTTGCCAGGAGCATCTTGAGTATTCCCTAACATGCCCGGTGCGGTTCGACGCGGGGGGACGTCGGACGCGAGCCGTGCTGTTAATCATCTTGCCGATGCCTTTACCGGCGCCCTCCAGCGCCGACCCCAGGCGAACGACAAGCCTCACTTACTGGTTGGAAGAAGCAGCGTCCTTGCTGATTGGAAGATTTCAGGCACCTCGAATAAGGAAAGCGGACTTATGGGGCAAAAGGCTGTTTCTACCGCGGGGAAATCGTTTTCGTTGCACTGCAACATAGCATCAAATTGTGAAGGCCGCGTGCATATGCGCTTAGTTCTTGAGGGTCGGCAAATTATCGAAGATCTTCTGAATCGGTTGTGAGCTTGAATGTTTCCGTACAGGTAAGTCAGCTAAGTAAACGCGACAGATTTCGCAAAAATTTTCCAATCGCGGACGAACCCGTGATTTGGATCACACGAGAAATAGCGAATCGCTCTGAGACGAACCGACGCGGGGCCATGCATTCGCCGCGCGTCGTACCCATAACAAAAAACTCCGCAGCGAGCGTTTCCGACGAACGGTCGTGGCGATCCAACTACCGCGAACTCGTTTCTCGAGACGAGCGCATCGCATGCAACAACAAGGCGGCAACCACGCCGGCGAACAGGCCGAAGATCGCTGCCAGCGCCAGATTGAACGCCAGCCGCGGCGAACTCGGCGCGCTGGGCGCGTCGGCCGTATCCACCACCGAAACATTGTTGGCCCCTACGTTGCCGGCCACGCCGATTTCCTTGAAGCGCTGCAGCAGGCCATCGTAGAGCTGCCGGTTGGTGTCCACTTCGCGCTTGAACATGTTGTAGCGGATGCTGCGGTCCTGCAGGTCCAGCTCGTCGCCCTTAAGCTGTTCTATGCGCGCTTCCAGCATCTGCTCTTGCGTGCTGGCCGCGTCGTATTGCGCCTTGATGGAATCGCGAATATTGGCGATCTGGGTGTTGATCTGCCGGCCGACCTCGCTCATCTGGCTGTTCAGGCGCAGCATCTCCGGGTAATCCGGCTTGAAGGTCGAAAGCTTCTGCTGGTATTCGGCGGAAAGCTGGGCGCGCGTCTGCATCAGATTCTGGATCAGCGGGTTGGAGACGACCTGCGGCAAAGCCAGGCCGCTGCCGTACCTGGCCTGGCGCCAGGCCGCTTCGCTCTTGATCCGCGCGTCCTGAGCCGACGCAAGCAGAGCATTGAGTTCCTCGAGGTTCTGAGCCGGCAGCGATGGCTTGTCTTCGCCCACCGAGACGATCTTTTCCTGACCCGCGAAGTCCACGAATTTCTTCTCCGAGTCCTGCAGGCGCTGCTTGATCTGGGTGAGCCGTTCCGAAAGATACTTGGTGGCGAAAGACGACGCCTGCAACCGGTGCTCCAGGCCGCTGGCGATAAACTCGCTGGCGTAGGTGTTGGCTACCCGTGCCGACAATTCCGGGTCGGGCGAATCGAAATGCACTTTGACCAGGCGCGATTGGCGCACCGGTTCGACTTCCAGCGAAGCCAGCACGCTATCGGTAAGCGCGCGCTCGATCGCTAAGCGTCGCGACGCCGCCGCGGGCTGGCCTTGCGCTGCCGGTCCGAGCTTCGCCAACGCCGCCTCTACCTGTTCCCGGTAGACCGGATGGTCGGCCAAGCCGGCCTTGGCGATCACCCGCCTGGCCAGGGAACGGCTCATCAGCAACTCGTACTGGGTCTGGTAGAAATCGCGATCCATCGGCGATTCGCTGGGGATCAAGTCCTCCATTTCCACCACTTTCATCGCTTCGCGCTCGATCTGCAGCGTAGTGGTGGCCCGGTACTGCGGCGTCATCATCAGAGTCGCCGCCAGCGCCGCTCCTACCACCAATGCGGCGATGAGCAGGATCAACCACCAACTGCGCAGCAAGGCATACGCATATTCTCCCAAGCTGCTGCCGGCCGGCCCGTCGTGGACATCGGCATGTCGGAAATCGTTACGTGCGTCGGTTCTCATCGGTAGGCCCGCCATACGCCGACGAAAGGAGTGAGTTCGATCAAAGTCCGTAGCAGCAACTGAGCGCCGGAGCGATCGACAATGACGATGTCGCCGCCATAGATATCCGGATCCTTGAGTTTCCCCTGCTGGATCTGCACCAGGTCGAACCTGGCGAATACGCGTTCGCCGTTGACGGTGCGGAAGACGATGACGTTGCGCCGGTCGGCGACGTTGCTGACGCCCTTGGCCAGTGCGACCGCCTGCTGCAGGGTCAGGTAGGGCGCGCCCATCGGGTAGATCCCGGTCTGCTCCACCGCGCCACCGACCGTGACCTGCTGGTTGGGCGATTGCAGCAAGGACAGGGTCACTTGCGGATTCTGCAGATAGCGGTCCCGATAGCGCGAAGCCACCTGGCTTTCTATCTGACTGATACTGGAGCCAGCCGCGTCCACCGCGCCTATCAGCGGCAAGGTGATCCGGCCGGCATTGTCGACCCGCACTTCACGGTCCAGGTCGGGGAGCTGGAACACCTGCAGCTTGACCAAATCGCCCGGGCCCAGCCGGTATTCGGGCCGTCCAAGCGCCTGCCCTACCGGATCGGCCGGCGGCAGATCGCGCATGGGCGCACGGCTACTGCACGCGCACAGCGCCAGCAGACAAAACAACACCACTCCAACCGCTCGATCGATTCTGCTCACATGCCACCTCTGGATTCGGGGCCAACGTATTCAATGGCCGGCCTGACTAACGCCGGCAACTTGCCCAACCCTGGCGGTATTGATCAATCATGTTCCGCAGCCGCGCTGGCATGCGCCAGTCGATCTTCTCCATTACGACCCAACGATATAGGACTATCACGGCCGAGTTCAAACCCGCCATGAATTCCGGACCCGCAGTACACCCAGGCCACGACCAACGATCCCACCGTAAATCATTGTTGGCACGCTGTTGCGAAGGCGCCGTGAAAGGCAGCGCCCCTGCACCAGCTGGAATTCATTTTGCTCGTTGGTTTGTGAATTCCATTCGCTTAAAAAGCGCAGCTATACGGCAATGGTTCACATCGAAGATGAGGCATCGGTACGACGGACCTTCGATTCGAGAAGACTCCCGGGATCGCGCCTGCCGACTTTTCAAGAGTCGGGAAATTCCGCAGAGGATTGACGCAGATGGTGGGCCGTGATGGATTCGAACCATCGACCAAAAGATTAAAAGTCTTCTGCTCTACCAACTGAGCTAACGGCCCACATGAAACCCCCGGCATTGCGCCGGGGGACACATTCTAGCGCACCGGGCGCCCGCTGAGAAATCAGGCGTAATGCGTGGGGTCCGGCACTCCGGCATCGGCGAAGCCGGCCGCGCGCAGGCGGCAGGCATCGCAGTGGCCGCAGGCGCGGCCCTGGGCGTCGGCGCGGTAGCAGGAAACCGTCTGGCCGAAGTCCACGCTCAGGCGGACGCCCTCGCGCACGATGTCGGCCTTGCTCATCTTCAGCAACGGCGCGCGGATGCGCAGGCCCGCGCCTTCCACCCCGGCCTTGGTGGCCAGGTTGGCCAGGCTCTCGAACGCCGCGATGAACTCGGGCCTGCAATCGGGATAGCCCGAGTAATCCACTGCGTTGACGCCGCAGAAGATGTCGGTTGCGCCCAGTACTTCGGCCCAGCCCAGCGCTACCGACAACATGATGGTGTTGCGCGCCGGCACGTAGGTGACCGGGATACCCGCGCCGCCCGCTTCGGGCACTTCGATGTCGGCGTCGGTCAAGGCGGAACCCCCGATGGACCGCAGGTCGACATTGACGGTCTTGTGCGCAACTGCGCCCAGCGCCTGCGAGACGCGGTCGGCCGCCTGCAGTTCGGAAGTATGACGCTGGCCGTAGCTCACGCTGAGCGCGTAGGCGGAAAAGCCTTCCTCGCGCGCAAGGGCGAGGACGACGGCGGAATCCATGCCGCCGGAGACGAGGACGACTGCGTTTTTCATGTGCGTTTCCGGGTACGTGACGGTGGGGTCCGCGTAAGCCGCGGCCATCGATCCAAGACTCGGTATTTTATCGGAGCCGTGGGTCCGGGTCGCCGCCCAGCAACGACGGCAAGAGTATCAGCGCCCCGGTTCGTCGTTCCACAGCAGCTTGTGCAGCTGCATCTGGAAGCGCACCGGCAGGCGGTCGGCGACGATCCAGTCGGCCAGGTCGCGCGGGGACAGTTCCGATTTGCTCGGGGAAAACAGCACATCGCAGCGTTCGCTCAGCTTGTGCGTCGAAACGATGTCGCGCGCCCATTCGTAGTCGTCGCGTCCGCACAACACGAATTTGACCTGATCGCGCGCGGTGAGCAACGGCAGGTTCTCCCAGCGGTTGCGCGCGACTTCGGCCGAAGCTGGGGTCTTGATGTCCAATACCCGGGAAACGCGCGGATCGACGTCGGCGATATCGATCGCGCCGGAAGTCTCCAGCGAAACGTCGTAGCCCGCATCGCAAAGCGCGCGCAGCAGGATCAGGCAACGCTTCTGGGACAGCGGCTCGCCACCGGTGACGCAGACATGGCGCACGCCGTGCTTGGCCACTTCAGCCACGATATCGGCGATATCCCACCAGTCGCCGCCATGGAAGGCATAAGCGGTATCGCAGTACTGGCAGCGCAACGGGCAGCCGGTAAGGCGCACGAACACGGTGGGCCAACCCACGCTGGCAGCTTCCCCCTGCAGGGACAGGAAAATCTCGGTGATCTTCAGGCGGTCCGTGGTGGACTGGACGATATCGCTGGGAACGGCGGCGTTCATGAGGCTTGCTTCCTTCTCCCACCGGGAGAAGGTGGCGCGTAGCGCCGGATGAGGGCGCGGACTTTCAGATCGTAATGGACGTTATGTGACACGTCATTCTCTCGCCCTCATCCGCCCTACGGGCACCTTCTCCCGGTGGGAGAAGGAGAAACGTCAGCGGATGCTGCGGCCCAGTTGCATGGATTTCAGCCGATCGTCGGCGGTCCGGGCGACGTCGGTGCCGGGATAACGGGTGACCACATCGTTCAAGGTGCGCTCGGCTTCGTCGACCTTGCCCAGACCGTATTCGGAAAGGCCAAGCTTGAGCAGCGAACCGGATGCCTTGTCGTGGGTCGGGTAACGCTCCAACAGGGTGCGGAACTGCTGCGCGGCCAGCTGATAGTTCTGAGTAACGTAGTAGCTTTCGCCGAGCCAGTACAGCGCGTTAGGAGTGTAGGCGCCGTTCGGATACAGCTCGAGGAAACTGAGGAACAGCTGCGCCGCATCGGCGTAGTTGCCGCCCTTCAATGCATCGAAGGCGACGTTGTAGGCCGCACGCTCGTCGCCGGACTGGGCCATAGCTCCGACATCGCCATGCACCGATGGCGCCCGCTCCGTCGCCGGCGCGACTGCGCCGGTGGCGGGAGGCGCGACTGGCGGTGAAGTCGGCGCCGGTACTGCGGGAGCGGCTCCCCCTTCGATACGGTTCAAGCGGCCGTCCAGATCCAGGTACTGGTCCTTGCTGGTCTGCTTGAGTTGCTCGTTCTCGTTCTGCAATTGCTCGACCAACGCGCGCATCTGCTGCAGTTCGGTACGCAGCTGCGCCATCTGATTCAACAGGTCGGTGTTGCCGCGATCGTTGGCGGCTTTCGTCTCCAGAGCCGCCACGCGATCGGCCAGGCTCTGGCGCTGGGCATGAACAGGTGCGGCGGCCATCAAGGCCGCCGCGATGATCGTACTGATCAGGAGTCGCTTCACTTACGTGCTTCCGTCTTGCGCTTACTTGGCCGTGTAGACGATTTCGACGCGACGGTTACGGGCCCAGCAATCCTCGTTGGACTCGGTGCAGACCGGACGCTCTTCGCCATAGCTGACCACCGAGATCTGGCTGCCGGAGCCGCCCTGCGCCTGCAGGGCCGAGGACACGGCATTGCCGCGGCGTTCGCCCAGACCCAGGTTGTATTCGCGGCTGCCGCGCTCGTCGGCGTTGCCTTCCAGGTTCATGCGCGAGGACGGGCGGTCGCGCAGGTACTTGGCGTGGCAGCCGATGATGGCCTGGAATTCCGGCTTCAGGGCATCCTGGTCCAGGTCGAAGTAGACCACGCGCTGACGCAGGCAGGCGTCGGTATCCAGGTCGTTCGGACCGTAGGCGCCCGCAGTGGTGGTGGTGTCGGTTACCGGAGCAGTAGTGCCGGCGCCGGTGTCGGCGGGCGGGGTTTCCTTGACGGTCTTTTTGCAGCCGGCCAGGACTGCAACGGAAAGGAGGGAGATCAGTACAACGCGGGTGGTGTTCTTCATCGGGGGTTCCTCGGGCTTGGCGCGGGGTGGAAGGCTTGGTTCGTAATATTAACAGTGGAACCGGTTTCGACGGAGGGTATCAGCGCGGCGAGCGGTAAGGGGACCAAGCCGGCTCGCGCACGTCGCCATCGGCCAGAACCAGCCGTTGGCGCACGCGGGCGTCGGCCGATACGGCGTAGAGCACACCTCGACGGCCTTCGCGGGCGGCGTAAAGCACCATGCTGGCGTTGGGCGCGAAGCTCGGCGATTCGTCCAGCGAACCCGGCGACAGCGTGGTCCAGCGCGGGGAGCCCAAACTGCTGTCCATCATCGCGATGCGGTAATTGTTGCCGCTGCCCTGGGCCACGGCGATCTTCTTGTCGTCGTAGGACACGGTGGCGGTGGCGTTGTAGTTGCCCTGGAAGGTGACCCGCGAGGCGCTGCCGCCACTGGAAGCCACCCGATAGATCTGCGGGCGGCCGCCGCGATCGGAGGTGAAATAGATGGTGGAACCGTCCGCGCTCCAGGTCGGTTCCGTATCGATGCCGAATTGATTGGTGAGCTGGGTCAGCTGCTTGCTGCCGAGGTCCATCACATAGATCTCGGGATTGCCGCTGCGCGACAGTGTCAGTGCGAGACGACGGCCGTCCGGCGAAAACGTCGGGGCGCCGTTGATGCCGCGGAAGCTGGTCACCAGTTCGCGAGCACCGGTGGAGATGTTCTGGATGTAGATCGAGGAATTGCCGCGCTCGAAGCTCACGTAGGCCAGCTTGCTGCCGTCCGGGCTCCACGAAGGCGACAGCAGCGGTTCGGCGGAGCGGACCACGGTCTGCGGATTGAAGCCGTCCGAATCGGCGACCATCAGCGCATAGCGCGCCTGCTTGCCGAGTCCGGTCTGGGTGATATAGGCGATGCGGGTCCAGAACGCGCCGCGTATGCCCAGGATCTTCTCGTAGATGGCGTCGGCCATCTGGTGGGCGACATCGCGCATGGCGTTGGAACGGGCGGTCAGGGCCAGGCCCAGCAGGCGTTCCTGTTTGGCCACGTCGAACAGTTCGTACTCCACCCGGTAGCTGCCGGCGCCGGCATCGACCACCCGGCCGACCACCAGGTAATCCTGCTTCAGCGCGCGCCAAGTCGGGTACTGCACTTCGCCGCCGCGGGTCGGACGTTCGACGATGCTGGCCTCAGGCAACGCGCGGAAGGCGCCGGAGCGCTCCAGGTCCGCGCGCACCACCGATGCCACATCGGTCCCCGGCGCCGCCGTCGAGCCCTGGTAAGGCATTGGGACCACGGTGATCGGCAACGCGGAGGCGTTGCCGCCGACGATGTCGATTTCCAGGCCCTGCTGCTGCGCCGAGGCGGCGAACGGCAAGATCAGGAGCGCGAGTACGGCTAGCCAGTACGGCAGTGTTTTCATGGGCACATCGAAATTTGGGGTGGGAGAGGGATAGCAGCCCGAACGTGAATGTTTTCGCAATCGTGAACGGGACTATCGGTCCTGGGCTGTGAAATTGAAGTTCAGGGTCCGGTTGAACACGCTTTCGAAGCCCCGGTAGGGCAACGGCTGCGCTTTCAGGACCGCGCGCTCCAGCGAATCCTGGCCGGCCTGGTCCATGGCGCACCCTGGCTGTACCTCGGCGCTCATCACCTGCCCGCCGGGAAGCTGCTTGATGACGACGCGGCAACGCGTGCCCAGCGGCACCGACTCCGGCCGGGTCCACTGGCCGCTGACCTCCTGCTGGATGGCTGCGATGTATTTGGCCAACAGGCCATCGTCCACACCATTGTTGCCGGCCGGCGCAGACTGAGCGGCGCCGTATTGCGCGGTATTGGCCGAAGTAGCGCTTTGCGCGCGCGCTTCGGCTATCTGACGAAGTTTCTGCTCTGCCAGCTTCTTCTGCCGCTCAAGCTCTGCGCGCTGGCGCCGGATCTCTGCGAGCTGATTCTGCTTGTCCAACTCTTCCTGCTGTTTGGCAAGACGTTGCTGCTTCTGCGCTTCTTCCACCCGCTTCTGTTCGGTCAGGTCGATCTGCTCCTGGCGACGCTTCTCTTCCTGCTCGCGCAAGGCCTTTTCCTGCGAAAGCGCCAGGCGGCTGGCTTCGTCCTGGTCCTGGGTGTCGGGAACGGGAATGCGTTCCTGCGCCACCTGCTGCTGCGGCGTAGGAGAATCCTGCGGACGCTGCTCGAGGATCGGCTGCGGCGGCGGCACCGTCTCTTCTTCCGCCACCTCTTCGACCGGCTGCGGCAGCGGTTCTGGCACGTGCTGCAGGGCGCGCTCGGCGGCACGGATATCGGCGGCCGAAGCGTCCAGCGAAGCATCCATCACCGGCAAGCCGGCGGCGGAAGACGATTCGTGATTCCAGGTGAACCAGGACGAGAACCAGAGCAGCAAGGCCAGCAGAACATGCAGGCCGATGGCATAGGCGACGGCCTTTCCGTAACCGTCCTCAGGCAAGACCGCACTACGCGGGGCAACCTCAGCGTGCATTACCGGATTCGGTCAACAGGCTGACATTCTTCACTTTCGCTTTTTTCAGCACGTCCATGGCGGTCAGCACCACCTGGTACGGCGCATTGCCTTCCGCAGCGACCATTACCCGCATCTCGCCGCCCTGCTGGGCGACGATGGGCGCCAGCTTGGCTTCGAAAGCAGCGGTATCCAATACCTCGATCTCCGCGTCCGGCAGCTTCAGCCCCATGCGACCGTCGGGATAAGCCACCACGACGATGGGATCTTCCTTGCTGTCCACCGCCTTGGCATTGGCCTTGGGCAGGGTGACATCGACGCTGAGGGTGAGCAGCGGCGCGGTGACCATGAAGATGATCAGCAGCACCAGCATCACGTCGATATAGGGAACGACGTTGATCTCGGATTTGAGCTTGCGGCGCTTGCGACGAAAAATGGCGGTGGCCATGGCGGACTCCCGGCTCTATGGATGGCGTGTCATTCTTCGGATGGGGTTTGGCGTTGCAGGATGGAACTGAATTCCTCGGCGAAGGATTCGTATCGCACGGAAAGACGTTCCACCCGGGTGGTGTAGCGGTTGTAGGCCCACACCGCGGGAATGGCCACGAACAGGCCGATGGCGGTGGCGAACAAGGCTTCGGAAATGCCCGGCGCCACCGCGGCGATGCCGGCCTGTTCGCCGCTGTTGAGCATGTCGTGCATGGTCACCATGATGCCGAACACGGTGCCGACCAAACCCACGTACGGCGCGGTCGAGCCTATGTTGGCAAGCAGCTCCAGATTGCGTTCCAGCTTGTCGATTTCGCGGGTATAGGCCACACGCATGGCGCCCTGCGCGCCTTCGAGCTGCGCGCGGCTGTCGAGCTTGCGTTTGTCGCGCAAACGGGCGAATTCGCGGAATCCGGCCTCGAACACCGCTTCCAGCCCAGTCACCACGCGGTTGCGGTCGACCGCGGCCGAGTACAGCTTGTTGAGATCGGCGCCGGACCAGAACCGGCCTTCGAATTCGTCCGCATCGCGGTTGGCGCGACTGAAGATGCGCGCCTTGCGGAAGATGATGACCCAGCTGATCAGCGATCCGACCAGCAGCAGCAGCACGATCAGTTTCACCGGCAGGCTGGCTTTGATCATCAGGTCGAGGTAGTTGATGCTGCTGTGGGTGGCCTCGGCGGTCGCCTGCGCAGCGGCGCTGGCGACGTCTTCGGGCAGGGCTTCAACCACGGTTTCCTGCAGGGCCAGGAGCAGTGCAATCATCCGGTATTTCCTCAAATTTCCGATTCGGGGGTGGGTCTAGCTGGGCAACACGTTCGGCAAGTCAGGGGCGGCACATCAGGTGTTGGGCACTTCCAGCGCCTTGAATTCTTCGTACAACGCATCGGGTGCGGCTTTGGGTCTGAAACCGCTCGCGGTCAGCACCGCAACCCGCACTTCGGCGGTTAGCAGCACCTCATCGCCACGCAGGATGGATTGCGTGAACACAACGCTGGCCCGCTTGCAGGCGCGGATTTCTACGGTAACGGTCAGCAGATCGTCCAGCCGCGCCGGGCGCAGGAAGTCCAATTGCATCGCGCGGACCGCGAAGACCAGGTCGTGATCGTGGCGCAATTGTTCCTGACCGTGACCGCGGAAACGCAGCCATTCGGTGCGTGCGCGTTCCAGGAAAGCAACGTACTGCGCGTGGTAGACCACGCCACCTGCGTCGGTATCTTCCCAATACACGCGTGTCGGCCAACTGAACCGCAGGTCGCCGGCCTGCGAATCAGCCCGCATCGTCGTTCTCCACGAACAGATCCGGACCCGGCTTGAGGGGCTTCAAACCCAGATGCCGGTAGGCTTTGGGCGTAGCCATACGGCCACGTGCGGTGCGTACCAGGAAACCCTGCTGGATGAGGTAGGGCTCGATCACGTCTTCCAGCGTGCCCCGCTCTTCCGACAAGGCGGCCGCCACCGATTCCACCCCGACCGGGCCGCCGTCGAAGTTCTCGATGATCAACCGCAGCAGGCGGCGATCGAGTTCGTCGAAGCCTTCCGGATCGACGTTCAACATGACCATCGCCGCCTTGGCCACCTCGTGGTCGATATGGCCCTGCGCCCTGACCTGGGCGAAATCGCGCACACGGCGGAGCAGGCGGTTGGCGATGCGCGGAGTGCCCCGCGAACGGTTGGCGATCTCCGCCGCCCCTTCGGCCACGCAATCGATGTTGAGGATCTTCGCCGAGCGCCGCACGATCTGGGTCAGTTCCTGCACGTTGTAGAACTCCAGCCTCTGCACGATGCCGAAACGGTCGCGCAAGGGCGCGGTGAGCAGCCCCGCGCGGGTGGTGGCGCCGATCAGGGTGAACGGCGGCAGGTCCAGCTTGATCGAACGCGCAGCCGGACCGTCGCCGATCATGATGTCGATCTGGAAATCCTCCATCGCCGGATACAGCACTTCTTCCACCACCGGCGAGAGACGGTGGATCTCGTCGATGAAGAGCACGTCGTGCGGTTGCAGATTGGTCAGCAGCGCGGCCAGATCGCCGGCCTTCTCGATCACCGGGCCGGAAGTGACGCGCAGATTGACGCCCAATTCGTTGGCGATGACGTGGCTGAGCGTGGTCTTGCCCAGGCCCGGCGGCCCGAAGATCAGCACATGGTCCATGGCTTCGCCACGGCCCCGAGCGGCCTCGATGTAGATCGAAAGCTGGTCGCGGACTGGCTTCTGTCCCAGGTATTCGTCCAGCTTCCGGGGCCTGATGCTGGCTTCCAGTACGTCGTCTTCGCGGGTGGCCGCGGCGGTGAGGATGCGGTCTTCGGTCATGCGGGCATTATGCGGGAAGCGGGAAAGCTCAAGGCCTTTCGATCGTCATCCCAGCGAAAGCTGGGATCCATCTTGATTGTGCGGTTGCTTTTCGGCCCCTATCAAAGGCAGGGGCAAAATGGATCCCAGCTTTCGCTGGGATGACGGGCGGGGGTCTGTCCTCAAATCTCTACCTGCGCACCTAATTCCACCAGCCTGTTGCCGGGAATACGGAAGAACCCGGTCGCCGGCGCCGCATTCCGGTGCATGACCGCGAACAGCTTGTCGCGCCAGACCGGCATCCCGCGGTGGGCGCTGGCGACGATGGTTTCGCGGCTGGCGAAATAAGTGGTCTCCATCGGGTCGAAGTAGATGCCGCCCTTGTCGCAGGACCCCATCAGCGATTGCGGCACGTCCGGCGTCTCGGTGAAGCCATAGCTGATCACCACGCGATAGAAATCGTCGCCGATGGCGTACATCTTCAGGCGTTTTTCCTTGGGCGCATGCGGCACGTTGAGCGTTTCCACGGTCAGGAAAACATTGCGTTCGTGCAGCACCTTGTTGTGCTTGAGATTGTGCAGCAAGGCGTGCGGCACCACGCCCTGGTCGGCGGTCATGAAGATCGCGGTGCCGGGCACCCGGGTCGGCGGAGCCAGCATCAGACCGGGCAGGAAGCTGTCCAGCTTGATGCCCTCCTTCTGCACCTCGGCATGCAGCAGTTCGCGGCCGCGGCGCCAGGTGCGCATCAACAGGAACGCCACGATGCCGATGAACAGCGGCACCCAGGCGCCGATGCCCGAGAACAGCTTGGCCCCGTTGGCGATCAGGAACGCCAGGTCGATCAGCAGGAACAACGCGCACAGCGGCAAGACCCACTTGCGCGAATCCGGCCAGCGCGTATACGCCACCATGGCCAGTAGCAGGGTATCGATCAACATGGTGCCGGTGACCGACAGCCCGTAGGCCGTCGCCAACGCGGTGGAACTGCGGAACACCAGCACCAGCACGATCACCGCCAGCAGCAGCATCAGGTTGATCGAGGGCACATAGATCTGGCCGATGGTGTCCTTGGAGGTGTACTTGATCGACAGCCGCGGCAGGTAACCGAGCTGGATGGCCTGGCGGGTGACCGAGAACGCGCCGGTGATCACGGCTTGTGAGGCGATCGCCGCCGCGACGGTGGCCAGCACCGTCATCGGGATCCGCCCCCACTCGGGTATCGACATGAAGAACGGGTTTTCAACCGCTTCGGGATGTTCCAGCAGCACCGCCCCCTGCCCGAAATAGTTCAGCACCAATGCCGGCAGCACGAAGCCGAACCAGGCCCAGCGGATAGGCTTCTTGCCGAAATGGCCCATGTCGGCGTACAACGCCTCGCCGCCGGTCACGGTCAGCACCACCGCGCCCAGAATGAAAAGCGCGTGCCAGTCGTGGGTCATGAAGAATTCCCAGGCCCAGTACGGATTCAGCGCGCGCAGCACGCTGGGAAAACCGCTGATGTTGTGCGCGCCGATCACCGCCAGCACCACGAACCAGGTGATCATCACCGGGCCGAAGATCTTGCCCACCCTGGCCGTACCGAAACGCTGGAAGGCGAACAGGCCCACCAGGATCACCAAACTTATCGGAACCACCCACCGCGTCAGTCCGGCGGAAATCACGCTCAGGCCTTCCACCGCGCCGAGCACGGTGATGGGCGGAGTGATCATGCCGTCGCCGAAGAACAGCGAGGCGCCGAAAATGCCCAGGATGCCGACCGCATAACTCATGCGCGAGCCTTTTTTCAGGCTGCGCTGAGCCAGCGCGGTCAGGGCCATGATGCCGCCCTCGCCTTCGTTGTCGGCACGCATGATCACGATCACATACTTCAACGTCACGATCAGGATCAACGACCAGAAACCCAGCGAAAGCAGTCCCAGCACCGTGCTCGCGTCCGGCTTCAGGCCGAAATGCGGATGGAACATTTCCTTGATGGTGTAGAGCGGGCTGGTGCCGATGTCGCCGAACACCACGCCCACGGCCCCGGCCACCAACGCAACGAGGCCTGCCTTGCCATGACCGTGTTCCCCGGAATGACCGGCCTGTGGAGAAGAAGTAGCTGACATGGCTGCCTAAGCGTAGCGCGAGGAATGTGAGGAGAAGCTCTAGGAAACCGGACCGGCGTTCAGCGCAGTGCCGATTGCAAAGCCTTGCGGATGATCATGGCGGCATCGTCGCCGGGCGCTACGGCCTCGCGCGCCATGCGCACCGCCTCGGCCGGCTTGTAGCCCAGCTGCTGCAGGGCGATGGTGGCTTCGGACTGTGGATCGTTGGGCAGACTGGGCGAACCCAGTGGGTTGCTGCCCAAATCGACCACGCGGTCGCGCAATTCCACCACCATGCGCTCGGCGGTCTTCTTGCCGATGCCAGGGATACGCGTCAGCGCGGCGACGTCGCCGGTCTGCACCTGCCGCGCGAACTCGTCCACCGACACCCCCGAAAGCACCGCTAGCGCGATCTTGGCGCCGATGCCGCTGACTTTCTGCACGTCGCGGAACAGCCTGCGTTCGCTCTCGCGCAAGAAACCGTACAGCGACACGCTGTCTTCGCGCTGCGCATGGTGGGTGAACAGGATCACTTCACGGCCGACGTCGGGCAGATCGTAGAAGGTGCTCATGGGCGCTTCCAGCTCATAGCCCACCCCGCCCACATCGATCACCAGCCACGGCGGTTGCTTGTAGGCGAGGATGCCGCGCAGACGTCCGATCATTATTTCCTTCCCCAGGCTTCGCGAACATTGACGCCAAGTCTATTCGCCGTCGCGCGCACGTGCGCGTGGGTGATCGCCACGGCCAGGGCGTCGGCCGCGTCGGCCTGCAATTTGCCCTTGAGGTTGAGCATGATGCCGACCATGTGCTGGATCTGCACCTTGTCCGCGCTGCCCTTGCCCACCACCGCCAATTTCACTTCCTTGGCCGCGTACTCGTGCACGGGCAGGTCGCGCAAAACCACCGCGCAGATCGCCGCACCGCGCGCGTGGCCCAGCTTCAACGCCGAATCGGGATTGCGGGCCATGAACACCTGCTCGATGGCGACCTCGTCGGGACGATAGGTTTCCATCACTTCCGCCAATCCCATCAGCAGGCGCTTGAGGCGCTGGGCGAAATCGCCTTCGCCCAGCAGCAGCAGCGGCGCGTGGTAGACATGGGTGGTCTTGCCCGCCGCATCGACATCGATGATGCCGACGCCGGTGCGCTGGGAGCCGGGATCTATCCCCAATATGCGGGTCATGAAGCAATCCCGGAGGAAGGGCTTTCCGAACGCCCTGAGCGCAGGACGCGAAGCGGCCGAAGCCGAAGGGTGCCGAGGATGCGGGTCACTGCCGGAGTCTACGCGTAAGCGTCCTGGCCCAGGTCGGCGTTGGAATAGACGCTCTGCACGTCGTCCAGGTCTTCCAGCATGTCCAACAGCTTGACCACCTGCAGGGCGGTGTCGCCTTCCACGGCGATGTCGTTGTCGGCGCGCATCGTGATCTCCGCGTGGTCGGCGGCGATGCCCGCGGCCTCCATCGCTTCCTTCACCGCAAGGAATGCGTCCGGCGAAGTCAGCACGTCGATGGCGCCGTCCTCCGGATACACCACCACATCGTCGGCGCCGGCTTCGATGGCCGCTTCGGTGATCGCATCTTCATCGGCGCCGGCGGCGAAACTCAGCACGCCCAGCTTGCGGAACATGAAGGCGACCGAACCTTCGGCGCCCATGTTGCCGCCGCATTTGCCGAAAGCATGGCGCACCTCGGCCACGGTGCGCACGCGGTTGTCGGTCAGGCAGTCGACGATCACGGCGACGCCGCCGGGCGCATAGCCTTCATAGCGGATTTCCTCGAACTCCACGCCTTCCAGCTCGCCGGTGGCTTTTTTGATGGCGCGTTCGATCACGTCCTTGGACATGTTCGCCGACAGGCCTTTATCCACCGCCGTACGCAGGCGCGGATTGTTGGCCATGTCGCCGCCGCCGGCGCGCGCGGCCACGCCGATCTCGCGGATGATCTTGGTGAAGATCTTGCCGCGCTTGGCGTCGGTGGCGTTCTTGCGGCCTTCGATGGATGGTCCACGACCCATAGGTATTCCGGACTATTGCTTGGCTAAGCCGCGAATTATACCGGCGCGGCAACCCTCACGTCGGATGCTGGAATCGCCCTTCGCGCAGGAAATGCGCGGCCTGCAAGGCCGCGGCGGCGGAGAAGACCAGCCCGCTATGGCTGGAAGCCACCACACAGTGGTCGGTCAGCCCCGGAAGGCGGGTCTCCTCGAGGGCAACCGTTCCGTCGGACTGGTCCTCGAAACGGGCGAAATAGCGCCCCAAGCCATGCGGCACATTGCCCGCGACCATGCCCACTTGCTGCTTGCCTTCCCATCGCTCGAATCCGCGCTGCAGCAGGCCGGCGCTACGGCCCAGCGCCGGCGAAGTCCAGACCCGCCCCGCCAGTCCGCGCGCCGCATGGCTGCCGCGCAAAGGAGAACCCAGGCAGACCACCCGCGTCACCGGCAGGTTCGGCTCGCGATTGAGGGCTTCCAGTGCGATCAGCCCACCCAGGCTGTGGCCCAGCAACGCCACCGGCTCGCTGTCCCGCAATCGGGCGATCAAATGCGGAATCGCCACTTCCGGCCCACCGAACACGCTGGGATACCCGAATATCTCGACACCGAAGCCGACCGCGCGCAACCGCGCCGCCAATGGACCGAGCCAGGCCTTGGCGTTCCAGATGCCATGCAGGAGCAGGACGCGTTGGGTCATGGCGGTTCGCCCGGATCAGGCGATGGGCGTGCGCCGCAGGATGAATTCATCGTCCAGCGTATTACCTACCGGGAATTTGTATTCGCCGACACGATGGAAACCGTAGCGTCCGTAGAACCGTTGCGCACCCAGATTCTCCGACCACACGCCGATCCACAGCGTGCGCGGACCGTCCCGTTCCAGCCACTCCAGCGCGGTTTCGAACAGCTTCGATCCCCAGCCTCCGTTGTGGGCTTCGCGCAGCACATAGAGCCGCTTGAGCTCGCCATCTTCCGGCCGGACATCGGGATGCGGCAACCCGCAGCTGCCCGCGCAGGCATGCCCTACCGGCACGCCGTCACGCTCGAGCAACCACATCGCCACCGACTCCTTCTCCAGCATCTCCCGCTGCGCCGCCGGCGAGTAGGAGTTCAGCAGGAAATACGCAAGATCTTCGGGTGGATACAGCGCGCCGAAGGTCTCGACGAAGGTATCCGTGGCGATCCGCGACATCGCCTCCGCATCGTCCGGCGTAGCCCGGCGTATGGCGAAATCGTCGCTCACGGTTGCTTCGGACGCACGGAGATGTGCACTTCCGCCAGTTGCGCGTCCGGGATCGGCGACGGCGCGCCGGTCATCAGGCATTGCGCGGTCGTGGTCTTGGGGAAGGCGATGACGTCGCGGATCGATTCGGTGCCGGCCATCAAGGCGGCGATGCGATCGATACCGAAGGCGATGCCGCCGTGCGGCGGCGCGCCGTACTTCAGCGCGTCCAGCAGGAAGCCGAACTTGGCCTCGGCTTCTTCCGCGCCGATGCCCAGCAGTTCGAACACCGCGCTCTGCATGTCCGGGCGATGGATGCGGATCGAACCGCCGCCGATCTCGTTGCCGTTGAGCACCATGTCGTAGCCGCGCGACACGGCGGTCTTGGCATTGGCGCGCAAGTCAGTGATGTCATCCACCGCGGGCGCGGTAAAGGGATGGTGCAGGGCCACGTAACGCTGCGCTTCCTCGTCCCACTCGAACATCGGGAAGTCGGTGACCCACAATGGCGCCCAGCGGTCTTCCACCAGACCCAAATCTTTGCCGACCTTCAGGCGCAGCGCGCCCATGAAATCGCTGACCGTGTTGTATTTGCCGGCGCCGAAGAACACCAGGTCGCCATTCTTCAGACCCGTGGCCTCGATCAGCTCAGCAAACGGGCCTTGCGCGAAGAACTTGGCGATGGGCGAAGAGACTTCGCCGTTCTCGCCCAGCTTGATGTAGGCCAGCCCCTTGGCGCCGTACTTGGCCGCGTGCGCGCCCAGATCGTCGATCTGCTTGCGCGAAAGCACCGCGCCGCCCGGAATACGCAGCGCCGCGACGCGGCCTTCCGGGTTCGAGGCCCAGTCGGTGAAGACTTTGAACTCGCAGTCCTTCACCAACGACGCGACGTCGACCAATTCCAGCGGATTGCGCAGGTCGGGCTTGTCCGAACCGTAGCGGCGCATCGCTTCGGCATAAGTCATGCGCGGGAATTCGGCGGCCAGTTCGACCTGCATCACTTCGCGGAATACCGTGCGGATCATCTCTTCGGTGGTGTCCTGCACATCGCGTTCCTTGACGAAGGCGAACTCCATGTCCAGCTGGGTGAATTCCAACTGACGATCGGCGCGCAGCGCTTCGTCGCGGAAGCAGCGCGCGATCTGGTAGTAGCGGTCGAAGCCGGCCACCATCAGGATCTGCTTGAACAACTGCGGCGATTGCGGCAGCGCGTAGAACTCGCCCGGATGCATGCGTGCGGGCACCAGGAAGTCGCGCGCGCCCTCGGGAGTGGCCTTGGTCAGGATGGGAGTTTCGATGTCCTGGAAATCGCGCGCGTCCAGCCACTGCCGCAACGCCGCGACCAGCTTGGTGCGGGTGCGCATCATGCGCTGCATCTCGGGGCGGCGCAGGTCCAGATAGCGGTACTTCAGGCGGGTTTCCTCGCCGGCGTTCTCATGGGCGTGGAACGGCAGCGGCTGCGCCTTGTTGAGGACGGTGATGCGGGTGGCGACCACTTCCACTTGCCCGCTTTTGAGCTTGTCGTTGACGCTTTGGCGCGCGCGCACCACGCCTTCGACCTGCAGCACGTCCTCGTAGCCCAGGCTGGCGGCGACCTTGAACACTTCGACCTGCTCCGGCTCCACCAGCACCTGCACGATACCGTGGTGGTCGCGCAGGTCGATGAAGCAGACCCCGCCTAGGTTGCGGGCGACGTCGGTCCAGCCGCACAGAGTGACGGACTGGCCGGTCAGGGCCTCATCGATGAGGCCGCAGAAATGGGTACGCATGGAGGCTCCGGAAGACGGTTCCGGCAATCAGGGCCGGAAAGCCCGCTATTTTGAGGCCGTGGCCCGGCCCGGGCAAATCCGCGCCGTCATCGGGCCTGAATAAGCCAGGTGTATATTCCCGCGCACCATCCCTGCCGCCCTTGGAGACTGCCATGTTGCGCACGTTGTCAGCCATGCTCGTAGTGCTCGGTTTGCTCATCGCAGTCCCCTCCCCGGCCCAGGCGCAGATCCAGACCAAGGCCTACGCGCCGGAAAACCTGCGCAGCCTGTCGCGTCCGGACCAGGAAAGGGTCATCAGCATTGAATATTCGGAACAGTCGCGCGGCCGCCGCATCCCCGACGACCAGCTGCGTTTCTACCTGGACCAAGTCAACCGCTCCAACTGGACCTTCAGCCGGATCAAGCAGGACATCGCCACCTCGCTGGGCGGCGGCGGCTGGAACCCCGGACCGTCGCCAGGCGGCTCGGTTTTGTGCGAAAGCAAGGACAACCGCCGCAGCACTTGCAACACCGGTTTCCGCGGTCGCGCCGCGCTCAGCCAGAATCTCTCTAAGACTCGTTGCATCGAAGGCCAGAACTGGGGTAGCGGCAACGGCGTGGTCTGGGTCGACCGTGGCTGCCGTGGGCGCTTCGTCCAGGGCTCGATCGGCGGCGGCGTCGGAGGGACGGTGCGATGCGAGAGCGCCAACAACCGCTACCGCGAATGCCCGACCGGCTTCCGCGGCAATGCAGTGCTGACCCGCAAACTGTCGGACGCGCGGTGCACCGAGGGCGACACCTGGGGCCAGCGCAACGGCACGGTGTGGGTCGACCGCGGTTGCCGTGCCGAGTTCAGCGCCGGTGGCGGCAACTGGAATCCGGGAGGCGGCAACAGCGGCTACAACGTCACCTGCAGCAGCGAAGACAACCGTCGCAGGACCTGCGCGTGGAACAGCCGTTATGGCCGTCCGGTATTGATACAACAGCTGTCCTCCAACAGTTGTCGCGAAGGTTCTACCTGGGGCTATCAGGGCGACCAGATCTGGGTGGACCGCGGCTGCCGCGCGCGCTTCGGCGCTCGCTGATCCGCGCAAGCCGTTCTGAAAAACGCCGTCCATGGGGCGGCGTTTTTTCATCGGGGCGATGCGCCCCATGCCGGTGGTGGCGTCGGTTAGGCAAACCTTCCCTCAAGCCAAAAAAATTAATCGTCATTCCCGCGAAGGCGGGAACCCAGCGACTTTGCTCTTTTTCCACAGAGCTTGAAGTGGTCTGGTTTGAGCAAATGCGATTCTTTAATTACGTGCTGATAAGACTGCGATAGCGAGCTGGTCGCACAAGCGAAAGTCGCTGGGTTCCCGCCTTCGCGGGAATGACGATCTTTATTTCCCGTGCGCCGGAGAAATCTGCTCTACGTCGAAGAGGAAGTCGAAGGCGCAGCGGCTGGCGCAGCGGGCTTGGCTTCGGTCTTGCTCTCGATCTTCGGTACGCTCGCCGTTTCGGCGGCCGACGGCTTGGCGTCGCCGCCTGTTTTGGTCTCGGTCTTGCCGGCGCCTTCGCTGCCATCGACGAGGTTGCGCTTCTTGTCGCCGTCTTTCTTGAAATCGGTCTCGTACCAGCCGCTGCCGGACAGACGGAACGAAGGGGCGGTCAGCTGGCGCTTGACCTGGTGCGCACCGCAGGACGGGCAGGTTTCCGGGTCCGGATCGGACATTTTCTGCAGGCGGTCGAAACTGTGGCCGCATTCGGCGCACTGGAAAGCATAGATAGGCATGGACGACGTCGGTTGAGTGCGGTGGCTTGTTTCTGGGGGCAGGCGGCCGGCGAAGCAAGGGCGCCGGTCGGTTGAGTCTAGTCGTAAAGCGCCGACCACTCGGCCTCGGCGGTGGCGAGCGCGTCGCGCAGCTGGGTTTGCTGGCGGCCGATCTCGGCGATCCGGGCGCCACCCTGCGTATAAACCTTGGGATCGGCCAACTCGGTTTCCAACGCAGCCAGCTTGCCCTCCAGCTCGGCCACACGTGCCTCTACCTGGGCCAGCTTGTGCGGATTGACCTTTTTCGCCCCAGCCGCCGGTTTGGCCGCGGGTACCGAAGGCAGCGGAGTTTCGGGGATCTTGGGCGGCTTGTTGCCCTGCGCGGTGGCGCGGCTGCGCAACCAGGCGGCGTATTCGTCCAGATCGCCGGCGAAAGGCTCCACTACCCCGTCGGCGACGCGCCAATAGGTTTCGCAGACCAGACCGATCAAATGCCGATCGTGGGACACCATGACGATGGCGCCCTCGAACAGGCTCAGCGCTTCGGCCAAGGCCTCGCGCATCTCCAGGTCTAGATGGTTGGTGGGTTCGTCAAGCAACAGTACGTTCGGCTGGCGCCAGGCGATCAGCGCCAAGGCCAGGCGCGCGCGTTCGCCGCCGGAGAAACCATCGACGCTTTCGAAAGCGCGGTCGCCGGGGAAATTCCACTTACCAAGGAAATCGCGGAACGACTGGGTCGGCGCGTCCGGCGACAGGTCGCGCAGATGATCGATGGGCGATTGCGCGGGCTTCAGCGATTCCACCGTGTGCTGGGCGAAGTAGCCGATGCGCACATCGGGATGGCAGCTGCGGTCGCCATGGATCGGTTCCAGGTCGCCGACCAGCGTCTTAACCAGCGTCGACTTACCCGCGCCGTTGACGCCCAGCAGGCCGATGCGGTCGCCGGCTTCGAGACCGAAGGCGACGTCTTTCAGGATCACCGTGTCGCCATAACCGGCATCGACATGGTTGAGTCGGATCAACGAAAACGGCAGGCGCGCGGGCTGGGCGAATTCGATCACCAGTTCGCGCTCGGCACGCACGGCTTCGGTACCGGCCATCTTGGCTAGGCGCTTGACCCGCGATTGCGCCTGCTTGGCCTTGGCGGCGCTGGCGCTGAATCGGTCGATGAAGCTCTGCAGATGGGCGCGCTCGGCCATGCTCTTTTCATGGGTGATCTGCTGCAGGCGCAGTTGCTCGGAACGCTGGCGCTCGAACGCGGTGTAGTCGCCGGTGTAGAGCTTGGCCTTGCCGCCGTGCAGATGCAGGGTATGGGTGGTGACGTTGTCCAGGAACTCGCGGTCGTGCGAGATCAGCAGCAGGGTGCCGGGATATTTCAGCAGCCATTGCTCCAGCCACAGCACCGCATCCAGATCCAAGTGGTTGGTGGGTTCATCCAGCAGCAGCAGGTCGCTGGGAGTCATCAGCGCGCGGGCCAGGTTCAGGCGTACGCGCCAGCCGCCGGAGAACGACGACACCGCACGCTGGTGGGTATCGCCAGGAAACCCCAATCCATGCAGCAGCTTGCCGGCACGCGCCGAGGCGTCGTAGCCGTTGACCTCTTCCAGCCGATGGTGAGCCATTGCCACCGCTTCCCAGTCCTCGTCGGCCAGGGCCTTGGCTTCGGCACGCAGGGCGGCGGCCACTTCCACATCGCCGGACAGCACGAATTCGATGGCCGGGTCCGGCAGCGACGGGGTTTCCTGGGCGACGCTGGCGATGCGGACCTTGCCGGGCAGGTCGATATCGCCCTTGTCCGCTTCGATTTCGTTGCGGATCGCGGCGAACAGGCTGGACTTGCCGGTGCCGTTGCGGCCGACCACGCCCACCCGGTAACCGGCGTGCATGGTCAGGTCGACATCGGACAGGAGCAGGCGTTCGCCCCTGCGCAGGGCGAAATTACGTAAGGAAATCACGGGATGAGCCAGGGTTATTAACGGAATCGCGTCGCATAGTTTAACTATTACCGTCGGTCTCACGTTTGTTAAAAAATCATTGACATGGATGTCATATGCCTGTAATCCGGACTTTGATGCGTCGCAGCAGCTCCTGCGCGGCGGATCCAGCGACAAGAACGAGCCGCCCTAGAAGTCTCTTGAACCCTGAAAATCATTTGGAGTAGCCATGACCCACCGCAAGCCCTCTCCGCTCGCCGCCGCAATCTTTCTGGCGCTGGTCGCCTCTCCCGTCCTGGCCCAGGAGACTCCTGAAGAAGCCAAGACCCTGGACACTCTGATCGTCACCGGTACCCGCGTCGCGGACCGGACCGTGGCCGAATCGCAGGCGCCCATCGACATCATTACCTCCGAAGCGCTGCAAGCCACCGGCACCACTGAGTTGGCCACCGCTCTGTCGCGTGCCGTGCCTTCGCTCAACTTCCCACGCCCGGCCATCAGCGACGGTTCCGACGCGGTGCGTCCGGCGCAGCTGCGCGGCCTGTCCCCCGACCAGGTACTGGTGCTGGTCAATGGCAAGCGCTATCACAGCACCGCCCTGATCAACCTCAACGGCACCCAGGGTCGCGGCTCCTCGCCGGCGGATTTGAACTCGATCCCGGTTTCGGCCATCGAGCGGGTGGAAGTGCTGCGCGACGGCGCCTCGGCGCAATACGGTTCCGACGCCATCGCCGGCGTGATCAACATCGTCCTCAAAGGTAGCGGTGAAGGCGGCAGTATCGACGCCACCTTCGGTAAGTACAGCGCCGGCGACGGCGAGCAGTGGAACTTGGGCGGCGATGTCGGTTTCAAGCTGGGCGAGAACGGCGCCATCCATTTCGCCGTGCAAGGCGGCCATCAGGACCAGACCGACCGCGCGCGTCCTTACACGCTTTCGCCTGGCGTCACCGTCTGGCCGGTCACCGCACCGCCCATGGGCAAGGTCGTGCAGCGTCAGGGCGATCCCGAAGTGGATTCGGGTGCGTTCTCCTACAACGGCGAATACAGCCCTACCGATTATCTGACCTTCTATTCCCATGGCATCGTCAGCAAGCGCGAAGCCCTGTCCAACGGCTTCTTCCGTACCGCCGCCGACGCGCGCAACATCCCATCGGTATACCCGGATGGCTTCCTACCGGGCATATTCAACGTCAGCAAAGACGTGACTTGGGTGGGCGGCTTCAAGACCTCCACTGCCGGCGGCACCAATATCGACATCAGCTATAACTACGGCCAGAACCATCTGACCTTCGATGTGCGCAACAGCCTCAACCGCAGTCTTGGCACCACGATCACGCCGGTGCAGACCGAGTTCTATGCCGGTGCGCTGGAAGTCACCCAGAACGTGCTGAACCTGGATTTCAACAAGCAGTTGGATTGGGGCCTGGCCTATCCGGTCACCGCGTCCTGGGGCGCGGAATGGCGCGGCGAGAAGTTCAACGAATCGCCGGGCGAAGTGGCTTCATACATCAACGGTGGCGTAGTGGCGCCTGGCGCAGCGGCGCCGGTACCCGGCTCGCAGGTCTTCGCCGGCTTCAAGCCAAGCAATGCGGGCCAGTTCGATCGCCACAGCTATTCTTTCTACGCCGGCCTGGAAGCGGACATCACCGACAAGTTCTCCGCCGGCATCGCGGGTCGCCACGAAGATTACAGCGACTTCGGCACCACCACTTCCGGCAAGCTGTCGGCCCGTTACGCTTTTACCGACAAGGTGGCCCTGCGCGGCACAGTCTCGACCGGATTCCGCGCGCCTTCGCTGCAGCAACAGTATTTCCAGTCCACGGCCACCAATTTCATTGGCGGAAACCCCTTCGAGATTTTCACCTTCCGCGTCAATGATCCGGCCGCTATCGCACTGGGCGCCGAGCCGCTGAAAGCGGAGGAATCCACCAACTACAGCCTTGGCCTGGTGTTGCAGCCCGTGGACGGCCTGTACATCACCGTCGACGCCTACCGCATCGAGATCGACGACCGTGTCGTACTGTCGGAAAACCTGACTTCCGCTGCGGTGCGCAACTACCTGAACTCTCCGGCAGTAGGACTCACCGGCGTCGGTGGCGGCCGCTATTTCACCAACGCCATCGACACCACCACCGACGGCATCGATGTGGTGGGTACCTACAACTGGAAGCTCGACAACAGCAGTCTCGATCTGCTCCTGGGCTACAACTACAACAAGACCAAGGTTACCCGCATCGCGGAAAACCCGGCCAGCCTGACCCTTATCGACCCCACCGCATTGCGCTTCGGCCGCGTGGAACTGAACCGCTTCACCGATGGTTCGCCGCGCGACAAGATCCTGCTCGGCGGCACCTGGAACGTGAGCAACTGGGCCTTCAATGCCTTCGCGACCCGCTACGGCGAGTTCAGCGTGCTGTTCGGCAACGACCCGGCCGTCACCGCCCGCGATGAGTACTACGACGCGCAGTGGGTGCTCGATCTCTCGGCCACCTACAAACTCGCCAACTGGAACTTCACCCTGGGTGGCGACAACGTGCTGGACTCGTATCCGGACGAAGTGCTATTCGCCAATTCCACCAACGGCCAGATCGTCTACAGCGCCAGCTCGCCGAACGGGTTCAACGGCGCCTATATGTACGCCAAGATCGGCTACAAATGGTAGTCCGCTGACGCGCCTAACGGCATGCAACGCCCCGATGCCCCGGCCCTCGCCGGGGCATTTTTTTGTCTTGCGCTGTCGCGATGAACACCGCGGTCAGCTCCGGTTTGCCCCGAAACACCGCATCGGCGACACTGGTCCACTCAGACCGATGCTGGAATTTGGATGCCCCATGACACCGACCTGATCGACATCATTGCGGTGGGTCTGGCCGTCGCCTTCGTGCTCGGCGCCATCGCCAATAAGCTGCGCCTGTCGCCCTTGGTCGGCTATCTCATCGCGGGCATCTGCATCGGGCCTTTCAGCCCCGGTTTCGTAGCGGACCAGGCGCTCGCCACTCAGCTGTCCGAGATAGGCGTGATGCTGTTGATGTTCGGCGTGGGTCTGCATTTCTCGCTGGAAGACCTGCTGGAAGTGAAGGCCATCGCCATCCCCGGCGCACTGGCCCAGATCGTGTTCGTCACCTTGCTCGGCACCGCACTGGGCTACTACCTGCAATGGCCGTTGCTCAACAGCATGGTGTTCGGCCTGGCGCTCTCGGTGGCCAGCACGGTGGTGGTGCTGCGCGCGCTGGAAGAGCGGCGCCTGTTGGATACCCAACGCGGCAAGATCGCCATCGGTTGGCTGATCGTCGAGGATCTGGCCATGGTGTTGGCGTTGGTGCTGTTGCCGGCAATGGCCGCCGCACTGGCAGGCGAGCGCGAAGCCGGAGAGAGCGGCATAGGCACGCTGCTGGCGGCGCTGGGTTTGACCCTGCTGAAGGTCGGCGCGTTCGTGGCGGTGATGCTGGTGGTGGGACGCAGAGTGATCCCATGGACGCTGGAGCACATTGCGCGCACCGGGTCGCGCGAGCTGTTCACGCTGTCGGTGCTCGCAATCGCGCTGGGCGTCGCGTTCGGCGCGGCGTCGCTATTCGGCGTGTCATTCGCGCTGGGCGCGTTCTTCGCCGGCATGCTGTTGAACGAATCGGAGTTGAGCCACAAAGCGGCCGCCGACTCGTTGCCGTTGCGCGACGCCTTCGCGGTGCTGTTCTTCGTTTCGGTGGGCATGCTGTTCGATCCCACCATCCTGATCGATCGGCCCTGGCAGGTGCTGGCTACCTTCCTGATCATCATCGTGGGCAACGCGGCGGTGGCCTTCGCCATCGTGCGTCTTTACAAATATCCGATGCGCACCGCGCTGACCATCGCGATCAGCTTGGCGCAGATCGGCGAGTTCTCCTTCATCCTGGCGGGCCTGGGATTGCAGCTCAAGATCCTGCCCCAGGACGGGCACGACCTGATCCTGGCCGGCGCGTTGCTGTCGATCATCGCCAATCCTTTCATGTTCTCGTGGTTCGACAGATGGCAAGCCAAGACGGATGCCGTCGCGTCGGTGCCGCTGGAGCCGGAGCTGCCGCCCGGTCCCGCGCTGGACCCGACCGACCACGCCATCGTGATCGGCTATGGCCGCGTCGGCAGCATCCTGGCGCAGGTGCTGCGCGAACGCGGCGTGCCGCTGGTGGTCATCGACGACAACGGCCACAA
Organism: Pseudoxanthomonas sacheonensis; assembly: GCF_031455975.1. Classification (GTDB taxonomy): domain Bacteria; phylum Pseudomonadota; class Gammaproteobacteria; order Xanthomonadales; family Xanthomonadaceae; genus Pseudoxanthomonas_A; species Pseudoxanthomonas_A sacheonensis_A. The sequence continues at coordinate 186,379 of NZ_JAVDTT010000005.1, forward strand.
CATCGAACGCGCGCACGCCAACGGCATCCCGGGCATACGCGGCAGCGCCGCTTCCGACCGCGTGCTGGCCGAAGCGCAGCCCGACAAAGCCAAGATCGCGGTGCTGGCCATCCCGCAGCCGCTGGAAGCGGGCGAAGCCATCGCCAAGCTGCGCGCGATCAATCCGTCGTTGACCGTGCTGGCGCGCGCGCACAGCGATGCGGAGGTGAAACACCTGCTGGAACACGGCGCCGATGGCGCGATCATGGCCGAGCGCGAACTGGCCTATTCGCTGGCGGAGATGATCATGGCCACCCCGCCCTATCGCGCGCTGCGCAAGACCAGCTGACCAGCGCTGGATCGATCCATCTTCATCGGTCCTGGGAAATCTCAATTGCTTAGTCCCGTTCGTGGTGAGCCCGTCGAACCACGCCCTTGGCGAGACGCTTCAGTAAATAGCAAGCCCCCCGAAAAGCGTGGTTCGACAGGCTCACCACGAGCGGGATATTCGACGAAGAGCGTTCGACAAGGCCGACCCCGGACTCCGTATCGAATACGGGGCAGGCATTGATGAAAAAGAAAGGCCCGGTTGCCCGGGCCTTGGAACAAATGCGCGCAATCGGCAGAAGCGTCAGCGCGCGCTCAAGGTGAACTTGGTGAAGGCCACACCCAGGTCCCAACCCTCCCCTTTGCCGGCCAGCGCCAACGACACTTTGCCGTTAGTCATGGCCTGGGCGTGGGCGGACCTTTCCGTGCCGGCATGGGCCTCGGCTGCCGCGTAACTGCCCAGCACATCGTGTATCTCCCTGACTTCGGCGAATTCGCCGAAACCGTTGGTGATCTTGGATTTGCCGACGGTCAATCCACCACCCTTGGCGGAGATCTTGACCGCCAGCCTTTGCCCATTGCTGCAGGTCACCGTGCCGGTACCGGAAGTCGTTTTGTAGAAGATCGACCAGCTCGAGGAGCTGAAGGTGAGCTTGCAGGTCAGGTTCTGCGCGACGGCGGGCGACGCGACCAGAGCGAGAGCCAACGCCAGTACAACGCCGGAAATATTCTTGTGCATCGTGTTTCTCCAGGAGAACGCAGTTGACGGAATGGCCGCGAGAACTCGCGGCCATGTGCCTGCACTACCGCTACAGATCGCCGGCGATGCTAGCGCGATCGTGGCAGTCGTCGATTAATTGCGCGTGAAGGAAAGCCCGCCGCCACTGGCGCCCACCCGTATCGTGTCACCGCTGCTGAATTCGCCGGCCAGGATCTTCTGCGCCAGCGGATTTTCCAGCTGCTGCTGGATGGCGCGTTTGAGCGGACGCGCGCCGTACACCGGGTCGAAGCCCACATTGCCCAGCAACTGCAGGGCGCTGTCCTCCAACTCGATGCGCAGCCCGCGTTCGCCCAGCCGCTTCTCCAATCCTTTCAACTGGATCTTGGCGATCTCGCGGATCTGCGCCTTGTCGAGCGGATGGAACACAACGATGTCGTCCAGCCGGTTGATGAACTCAGGGCGGAAGTGGTTCTGCACCACGCCCATGATCGCGGCCTTCATCTGCGTATAGGACTCGGCCGAGTCGTCGCCTGACATCTCTTGGATCATCTGCGAACCGAGGTTGGAGGTCATCACGATGACCGTATTGCGGAAATCCACCGTACGACCCTGCCCGTCGGTCAGGCGGCCGTCGTCCAGCACCTGCAGCAGGATGTTGAACACATCGCCGTGCGCTTTCTCCACTTCGTCCAGCAGGATCAGCGAATACGGACGGCGGCGCACCGCCTCGGTCAGATAACCGCCTTCCTCGTAGCCGACATAACCCGGAGGCGCGCCGATCAGACGGGCCACCGAGTGTTTCTCCATGAACTCGCTCATGTCGATGCGGATCATGGCGTCGCTGCTGTCGAATAGGAATTCGGCCAGCGCCTTGCACAGCTCGGTCTTGCCCACGCCGGTCGGGCCGAGGAACAGGAACGAACCGGTCGGCCGGTTCGGATCGGACAGGCCGGCGCGGGAACGGCGCATCGCATCGGAGACGACCTTGATCGCCTCTTCCTGGCCCACAACCCGTGTATGCAGCTGGGACTCCATCTTCAGCAGCTTCTCGCGTTCGCCTTCCAGCATCTTGCTGACCGGAATGCCGGTCCAGCGCGACACGACTTCGGCGATCTCCTCGGCGGTCACGCGGTCCTGCACCAGCTTGAAGTCCTTCTGGTCCACTTCCTGCGCGGCCTTGAGCTGTTTCTCCAGTTCCGGCAGCAGGCCGTACTGGATCTCGCTCATGCGGGCGTAGTCCTGGTGGCGCTGGGCGGCCTCGAGTTCGAGCTTGGCTTGTTCGATCTGCTCCTTGATCTTGGTAGCTCCCTGCAGCGCCGCCTTCTCCGACTTCCATATTTCGTTGAGATCGGAGAATTCGCGCTCCAGCGATTCGATATCGGCTTCCAGATCGGCCAGGCGCTTCTTCGATTCGTCGTCCTTTTCCTTCTTCAGCATCTCGCGTTGGATCTTCAGCTGGATCAGGCGGCGCTCCTTGCGGTCCAGCTCTTCGGGCTTGGAGTCGATCTCCATGCGGATGCGAGACGCCGCTTCGTCCATCAGGTCGATGGCCTTGTCCGGCAGCTGGCGGTCGGCGATATAGCGGTGCGAGAGCGTGGCGGCGGCGACGATGGCCGGATCGGTGATCTCCACGCCGTGGTGCACGGCATAGCGTTCCTTCAATCCGCGCAGGATGGCGATGGTGTCCTCCACAGTCGGCTCGCCGACGAAGACTTTCTGGAAGCGCCGTTCCAGCGCCGCATCCTTTTCCACGTACTTGCGGTATTCGTCCAGGGTGGTCGCGCCGATGCAATGCAACTCGCCGCGCGCCAACGCCGGCTTGAGCATGTTGCCGGCGTCCATCGAGCCTTCTGCCTTGCCCGCGCCGACCATGGTGTGCAGTTCGTCGATGAACAGGATCACTTGCCCTTCGGTCTTGGACAGGTCGTTGAGGACCGCTTTCAGCCGTTCCTCGAACTCGCCGCGGAACTTGGCGCCGGCGATCAGCGCGCCCATGTCCAGCGACAGCACGCGGCGGTTCTTCAGGCCTTCGGGCACTTCGCCGTTGACGATGCGCTGGGCCAGGCCCTCCACTATCGCGGTCTTGCCCACGCCGGGTTCGCCGATCAGCACCGGGTTGTTCTTGGTGCGGCGCTGCAGGACTTGGATGGTGCGGCGGATCTCCTCGTCGCGGCCGATCACCGGATCCAGTTTGCCTTTTTCCGCCCTCTCGGTCAGGTCGATGGTGTATTTCTCCAGCGCCTGGCGTTGTTCCTCGGCGTTTTCGGACTGCACGCTCTCGCCGCCGCGGATCTTTTCGATCGCCGCCTCCAGCCTGGCCTTGTCCGCGCCCGCGGCGCGCAAGGCCATGCCCAAGGCGCCCTTGTCTTCGAGCGCGGCCAGCACGAACCACTCGCTGGCGATGAATTGATCCCCATGCTGCTGGGCCAGTTTGTCGGTGACGTTGAGCAGGCGGTTGAGGTCGTTGCCGATGGAGAGGTTGCCGGCCTGGCCGGAAACCTTGGGCAGCTTGTCCAGCGCCTCGGCCAGACGCTCGCGCAGCACCGGCACGTTGACGCCGGCCTGGGCCAGCAACGGCCGGGTACTGCCATCGGACTGATCCAGCAGCGCGGTAAGCACATGCACCGGTTCGATCATGTTGTGGTCGCGGCCTACGGCCAGCGATTGCGCATCGGCCAGCGCCTGCTGGAAGCGCGAAGTGAGCTTGTCCATCCGCATCGGGATTACCTCGGGAAAGGGGTGGCCGGCGTGCCGGCAATGCTATCCAGATGCGGTTGAAAGCCGAGTGATTCAAGCCGGCCGGCAAAACCCGTTAGGCCCTCAGCAAGTCAGACACAGGGAGCATTGACCCTCCCCCTTTGCAAAAAAGAGGCTGGAGGCGATCTACGTCGAGTCCTTGAAGCAAGCTCAAGCCACGTAGGGCGGGCATTGCCCGCCGCTCTTCGCGCCACGACAACAGAGCCGGCGGACAATGCCCCGCCCTACGCTTAGGGTGCGGCAGGCTCCACTTCCTTCTGCAGCGATAGCAGTCCCAACAGAACCGCCAACGCCACATAGGCCCCGAAGAACTGCCACATGATGACCTTCGGCAGATCCACCAGATCCCAAGGCAGATAGATTCCGCCGCGCGGATCCACCGAGTGGATGAAGCCGAACAAGGTCAGCGCCGCGCCGAACAGCAAGGCTAGCACCGCATGGCGCAGGCGCCCGTCGATCATCGCCACCAGCGCCGTGGTCCAGATCATGGCGGTGATGATGAAACCGTTGCCCAGGGTGACGATGGTGGCCAGGTCCGGCAGGCCATGCCCATCCGTGCCGTTGTAGAGCGCAGCGAATTTCTCCGGTGGAATCCACGCCGGGTTGCCGAATTTGATGTTGAGCAGATACGCGATCGAAGGCAGGAAGCCCAGCGCCACGGCAATGGCATGCTTGCGCGGGGTTTCGTTGAACGCCTGTACGGTGATGTCCAAACCCACATAAACGATGATCGGCGCCAACACCGCCAGGGGTAGCCACTGCACCAGTCCCGATACGTAGCCCAGGATGCCGCCCAGGCCGATGAACAAACCCGTCAGCAAGGTGTAGCCGCTGCGCGCACCCATGTGCTTGTACGCGGGCTGGCCGATATAGGGTGTGGTCTGCGCTACCCCGCCGCAGAAACCGGCGACCAGGGTAGAAACCGCTTCGGCGAGCAGCACATCGCGGGTGCGGTAGTCATCGCCGGCCGCACGCGCGCTTTCGCTGACGTTGATGCCGCCGACCACCATCAACAGGCCGAACGGCAACAACAAGGGCAGGTAAGGAACGGTGGCCGGAAGCCCATCGATGAAGCCGAGCGTGGGCAGCGGCAAGGTGAAGCTGAGCGGCACCGCTGCAGGCAACGCAAACCCGGGCGTACCGAGCCCTGCTAGACCCAGGCCGTAGTACAGCGACGTGCCAACGATGAAGGCGAGCAGCACGCCTGGAATTTTTACCGGCAGTCGCCCCTTAGCGACCAGCACGTACAGCAACAGGCCGAAGGTGACGAAGCCGACGATGGGCGAGCGCAGGGTTTCGATCAGCGGCAGGAAGCCGAGCAGGGTCAGCGCAGCACCACCAATGGAGCCCAGCAGACCGGCACGCGGCACGATGCGCGTCACCGCATCGCCGAAGAACGACAACACCAGCTTCAGCACGCCCATCACGATCAGCGACGCCATCCCCAACTGCCAGGTGGCGATGGCCGCCGCCTGCGGATCCAATCCCTGTTGCTTGAAGCCGACGAACGCCGGCCCCAGTACCAACAACGCCATGCCGATGCTGGTCGGCGCGTCCAAGCCCAAAGGCATCGCGGTGACGTCGTCGCGACCGGTCTTGGCTGCGAGCCTGCGCGCCATCCAGGTGTAGATCAGATTGCCCACCAACACTCCCAGCGCCGTGCCGGGGAACATGCGCTGGTACACCACCTCGGCCGGAAACCCGAAGATCCCGATCAATGCCATGGCGATGAACCCGAGGATCGACAGATTGTCGACCACCAGTCCGAAGAAGCCGTTGAGGTCGCCTGCTACGAACCAGCGGCGGGAGGGTGCGGTAATTGAGGACATTCTTGGCTCGCAGGTTGAATTCGGTTTCTGATTTTGCTCTTGGTTTTGCTCTTGCATCAAAGCCCCGTGAGTCGCGGCAAGTGGCGCAGGCAAACCCCGAAGGGGCGGCGCACAAGGATGTGCGCCGTTTCCGGAGGCGCAGGAGGCGCCTTACGGAAATTCCTGCGTCACTTGCGAACCCGGCGGCTTTATCGCCGGGCGCGACGTTAGGGCGGCTTTCTTTTGGTTACTTTTCTTTGCCGTTCAAAGAAAAGTGACTCGCGCGTCAGCGCGAAACGCCTTTGCTTTGATCGGATGGATCGCACCAAGAGCGCCCCCATCCGCCTTCGGCACCTTCCCCCGCAAGCGAGGGAAGGGTTCTTCAATCGGCACCTAGCAAGCTTTCAGCCATGCGTCTTCAAAAAGACACTTCCGCCGCCTGCTTCGACCACAACACCGACTGATGCTTCGTCGCCTGCTTCCACGCCAACCGGATCGCCTCGATATCCGCAGTCCGCTGCGGTGTGTCCTCGTGCAAGATCACCAGCACTTTGGTGCCAAGACGATTCGGCTCCTTGGCGCCACGGAACAGCCACTGGCCGTACGCATTGAACACGGTCAGGCCATCGGGAAAACGCGGCGTCACTTCCTTGTCCAGGAATGCGCGCCACTGCGCCTCGCTGATCGGCTCGGCTTGCGGACGGTCCGCCGGGCCGCTTTCCTCGCCTACGCCGAAGTACAGCTCGCTGCGCACCCAACCCTGCGCCTGCGCGGGCCGGGCCGCATCTCCCTCCAACGTGGCGGAGACGGCCGTCGCCGCAGGGCCTGCCGGCACATGGGTAGCGCAAGCGCCCAGCGTCGACAGCAGCCCGATCAAGGCGCCGCGTAACAACATGCCGCGTACAAACATTAGGGTCGCTCCAGGAAAACAGGCCGATACTCTGGTTTCATCTTACCCGCACCCGAAATAACCGTACGGCATGAGTTGATGCTCAACGCGCATGCCAGGGCCCTGCCGCGCACGCGCTTATGCAATTAAGGTATCTGCATTCCAAGATACTTGCGCCTGCGACGACTACCCGTGACGTTTTTCCCCCATTGCCCTACCGGCCACGACCCCTGTCGCTGCTGAGTATTTCGTCGCCCTGTCGCACCAGCCGCCCACTTTCGAAAAACCCCCAGGAGTCTCCATGTCCCACCCCTACGTGACGCCGCTTGGCGTCGCCATCGCCCTGGCACTCGCCGGCCCCGCCTTCGCGCAGGATGTCGCCGAAACCGCGGCAGAAGCCACCAACCTCGATACCGTCATCGTCACCGGCACCCGCGCCACCGACCGCACCGTGCTGGAATCCACTTCGCCCATCGACGTGCTGACGGCAGAAGACATCCGCAAGGCCGGCGTACTGAACGGCGAATTGGGCAGCGCGCTGCAGGCGTTGTTGCCTTCGTTCAATTTCCCGCGCCAGTCCAACTCCGGCGGCGCCGACCATATCCGCGCGGCGCAACTGCGCGGGCTGAGTCCCAACCAGATCCTGGTGCTGGTCAACGGCAAGCGCCGTCATACCAGCGCGCTGGTCAACACCGACAGCAAGATCGGCAAGGGCACCACACCGGTCGATTTCAACGCCATCCCGGTCAGTGCGATCAAGCGCATCGAAGTGCTGCGCGACGGCGCCGGCGCGCAATACGGTTCCGATGCGGTCGCGGGCGTCATCAACGTCATCCTCAACGACGCGCCCGAAGGCGGATCGTACGAAGCCAGCTTCGGCGCGCACCACACGGATGTCGAGCCGATCGGCCAAACCGTCACCGACGGCCAGACCAGCTTCGCCAGCGCGCAGGTCGGCAGCGGCATCGGCGATGGCGGTTTTTTCCGCGTGGGCTTGGAGTTGAAGAATCGCGAAGGCACCAATCGCGCCGGTTTCGACCAGATTCCATTTTTCGAGGAGCAGACGCCCGACAATCTGGCCCTGGCCGGCAAGCGCAACTATTACCTGGGCGATGGCGAATCCAAGGCGATCAACGCTTGGCTCAACAGCGCGGTGCCGGTGGGCGAGAACGCGGAGTTCTATGCCTTCGGCACTTATCACCAGAGCGATACGCGCGGCGCCAACTACTTCCGTTATCCCGATGGCGTGGCCAACTGGAAGGAAGTCTATCCGGACGGCTACCGGCCGATTTCCATCGGCGAGAACCTCGACGTGTCCGGCGTGGCCGGCCTGCGCGGTCAATGGGGCGATTGGGATTACGACGCCAGCCTCAACTACGGCCGCAATGCCTTCACCTATCGCCTCGAGAATTCCTTGAACGCCTCGCTGGGCCCGAGCAGCCCCACCCGGTTCAAGACCGGCGACTACGAGTTCCAGCAGACCCTGGCCAACTTCGACGTCAGCCGCGGCTTCGATGCCGGCGACAATCACCACACTTTCGCCACCGGGCTGGAATTCCGCCGCGAGCAATACGACACCGGCGCCGGCGATCCCGCCTCCTACGCGGCCGGTCCGTTTACCGACCGGCCGACCGGCTCGCAGGCAGGCGGCGGGTTGACCCCGCAGGACGTGGCGCACCTGTCGCGTGATGTGTCCAGCGTCTACGCCAGCCTGTCCAGCGAGTTCGGCGAGAAACTCACCACGGATATCGCGGCGCGCTACGAGCATTACGACGATTTCGGCGGCGAACTCACCGGCAAGCTGGCGGCGCGCTACGAGTTCGCGCCCGCCTTCGCCCTGCGTGGCTCGGTATCCAACAATTTCCGCGCACCGTCGTTGAGCCAGATCGGCTACGAAGCCACTTCCACCGGCTACGACGCCTCCGGCCAGTTGCTGCAGGGCCGTCTGCTATCGGTCAACAATCCCATCGCGCAGGCGCTGGGGGCCAGGCCGCTGGAACCGGAGAAGTCGGTGAACTTCAGCCTGGGCTTCACCAGCAGGATTGGCGAGCACTTCGACGTGTCGCTGGACGTGTTCCGCATCGACATCGACGACCGCGTGGCGTTGACCGAGCGCATCAGCGGCGACGCGCTGACCGAGTTCGTGCAAGACGAATTCGGAGTGCCCGGCGTGCAGAGCGTCAATTTCTTCATCAATGCGGCCGACACCCGCACCGAAGGCGCGGAACTGGTAGCCAACTGGCGCCAGAAACTGGGCAGCGGCGATCTGCTGCTCAGCGGCACCTACAGCTACGCCAAGACCGAGATCAAGCGCATCGCCGCGACACCGGCCGAACTGCAGGCGCTGGACCCGGATTACGTGTTGTTCGGCATCGAGGAAAGCAACACCTTGACCGATGCCGCGCCGCGTACCCGGGCCTTGCTGTCGGCCAACTGGAACAGCGACAAGTGGAGCCTGCTCGGCCGCGTCAGCCGTCACGGCAGCGCCACGCGCGTGTTCAACTTCGGCGGCGGTTTCGAGCCGAAGCAGACCTACGGCGCAGAATGGCAGCTGGATGCGGAAGTGGAGTACCGCATCACTCCGAAATGGAGTGTGGCACTGGGCGGGCAAAACCTGACCGACGAATACCCGGACCGTTCCATCGACGATATCGCCTACTTCGGCAATCTGCCCTACGACGTGCTGTCGCCGATCGGCAGCAATGGCGCGTACTACTATTCGCGGATCCGATATACCTTTTGACCATTGCGCTTCACCGGCCCGGAAACCATTCCGGGCCCGCCGAGCCACGTAGGCGCGCGTAGGAGCGACGTGAGTCGCGAAACCATCGGCTCGGGGATAGGCGTTCGCCGAATTCCTTTTCAATCGCGACTCACGTCGCTCCTACCTGGCTCCTACGCTTTCGATGTTCAACCAGCCCCGGTAGCGCACCAGCAGTCCAACGACAGGTAGTGCGGCAGCGACGTCGAAACGATAACGCCCGTCCAGTTCCAATTCGCGCGCCTGCACTTCGCCGAACCAGCGCGCAGGCAAAGGCAGGCCCAGCGCCGAGACGCGGGCCACCTGCCAGACGATGCCGCCCTCCCCCACCGTCAGCCGGAATCCGAAACGCGCTAGCCCGAGTTGCTCGAACAGCAGTCCGTCCTGTTCCCACAAGCGGGAGGGCATCGCATGACCGCCGATATGGCGCGTCCACTTCTCTTCTTCGCCGTTTGCGTCGATCTCCACCTCGACCTCGCCTCGACCCGCGGGCGGCAGGCGCGTGGCCCAGGCGAACAAACGCGCCAGCGGATTGCCGCCGCGCACGACTTCCACCTGGCCCTGGTAGCGGCGATGGCCGCTTGCCGTATGCAGGGTTCTGACGGCCAACGGTAATGTTTCGAATTCCGCCCCCAGCACGCGCTGGAATAGGGGCACGCTCACGCCTGCATCCACACCACGGTCGCCATGCGGCCGGTGCGTGCGTCGCGGCGATGCGAATAGAAGCGCTGCGGGTCCGAAATCGTGCAGAGGTCGCCGCCATGAACGCGGACGATGCCCAGCTTGGCCATGCGCTGGCGTGCAAGCGCGTACAGATCGACGCGCCAGTGGCCCAGGCGCGTGGCGACGAAGGCCGAAGCTACGTTTTCGTCCTGCGAAACGAACGCGTCGAACACTTCTGCGCCAATCTCGTAGGCCTGCGGCCCGGCGGCCGGGCCGAGCCAGGCGATCAGTTCCCGAGCAGGCGAATGCATCGCGGCTACGGTGTTTTCCAGAATGCCGTTGGCCAGTCCGCGCCAGCCGGCATGTGCAGCGCCGATCTCCGTGCCCTTTTCATTCGTGAATATCACCGGCAGGCAATCGGCGGTGAGGATGGCCAGGACGACGCCTGGCACAGAGGTCACGGAGGCGTCGGCGACAGGCTCTGCCCCCTCCTCTGCGAAAGCAGGGGAGGGCTGGGGAGGGGTGCCGTCAGGCTCAAGGGATGCTGACGCAACCCCCTCCCAACCTCCCCCTGCCTGCGCAGGGGGAGGGGCCGAAACACGCAGCACGTCCACGCCATGCACTTGTCGCAACCAGTGCGGTGCGGAAGGCAGGGCGAGATGCTCGATGAGTTCGGCCCGATTGCGCTCGACCGTCGCTGGATCATCTCCATCGGCCGCGTAACGATTGCCTAGATTGAAACTGTCGAACGGCGCCAGCGAAGCGCCAGCGCCGTGGCGGGTCGTGGTGAACGCGCGCACGCCTGGCGGCGCCGGCCACCCCGCGTAGACCACCGGCTTCATCTCCGCTTCTGCGCCTCGCCATCGGCGCGCAGCGCGGCGAGCAGGTTGAGCATGTCCTGCGGCACCGGCGCCGACACGCGCACGGGTTCGCCGCTGATCGGGTGCTTGAATTCCAGGACTTCGGCATGCAGCGCCTGGCGCTTGAAGCCGCGCAAGGCCGCGATGAGTTCTTCGGTGGCGTGCTTGGGCAGTTTCAGCGGACCGCCGTACAAGGGATCGCCCACGATCGGATATTTCAGATGGGTCATGTGCACGCGGATCTGGTGGGTGCGACCGGTTTCCAGCCTGCATTCCAGAGCCGTGTGCGCACGGAAGCGTTCGCGCAGACGGTAGTGGGTAACGGCATCACGCCCTTCCTCACGCACCGACATGCGGATGCGATCGCGCGAATGGCGGTCGATCGGCGCATTGACCGTGCCGCCCGACACCATCGATCCGACCACGATCGCCAGATACTGGCGATGCACTTCGCGCGAGGACAACTGCTCCACCAACGCGGTATGCGCCGGCAGGTTGCGCGCGACCACCATGACCCCGCTGGTATCCTTGTCCAGGCGGTGGACGATGCCCGCGCGCGGCACCAGCGACAGCGACGGGTCGCGGAACAGCAACGCGTTGACCAGGGTGCCGCTCGGGTTGCCGGCCCCTGGATGCACCACCAGCCCGGCCGGCTTGTTGAGCACGAACACATCGGCATCTTCGTACAGGATATCGAGCGGGATGTCCTCGGGCAGGGCGTGGGTCTGGGTGTCCAGCACCACTTCCAGTTGGGCGGTCTCGCCGCCGCGCACCGGGTCGCGGCCGCGCACCAGTTCGCCGTTGAGGCGGGCAGCGCCCGACTTGATCCATTCGGACAGGCGGGTGCGCGAATACTCGGGGAACAGCTCGGCCAGGACCGCGTCGAAGCGCCGCCCGCCTGCGCTGGCCGGGACCACGGCGGTTCGGGTGGAAACCTCGTCGGCGACGTCGTCCGTGGGTTCGATCTGGGTGGGTTCGGTCATGCTTTGCAGGCGGCACGTTGGCCGCACGTTCATGGCTTGGGCAGCGCCTAGGCTATCATCGCCGTTCCAAATTCCCTGCCGCGGCCTTCCGCCAGCCCATGACCCAGCGCCCCACGACCCGTTCCGTCCCCGCCCGCCCCGCCTTTCTGCGCATCGTCGCCCTAATGCTGGTGGTGGCCTTCACCGGTACCGGCTGCGGCAAGTTCTTCAAGAAGGACAAGGATACCGTCGAGGGCAAGCCGGTCGAGGAGATCTACGAAAAGGCGCACGGCTCCATGCTCAAGGGCAACTGGGACCGGGCCGAGATCACTTTCCGCCAGCTGATCGCGCAATATCCGTACGGTCCTTACACCGAGCAGGCGCTGATGGAAACGGCGTACGCCCAATTCAAGTCCGGCAAGATGGACGATACGGTTTCCACCGTGGACCGTTTCCTCCGCACCTATCCCACCCAGCGCAACGTGCCTTACATGTACTACCTGCGCGGCCTCGCCAATTCGGGGCGCGACACGGTGTTCCTGCAGAAAGTGTGGAAGCTCGACGCCAGCCGCCGCGATCTGGCCACGCCCTTGCAGGGCTACAACGACTTCAGCAAGCTGGCTGAGAACTATCCGAACAGCCGCTATGCCGCGGACGCGCGCCAGCGCATGATCGCGTTGCGCAACCTGTTCGCGCGCCATGAATTGGACACTGCGCTGTACTACCTGCGCCGCGACGCCTGGGTTTCGGCCGCCGCCCGTGCCAAGTACCTGCTGGAAACCTATCCGCAGAGCGAATACCAGAACGACGCCGTCGCCGTGCTTGGCGAGGCCTATACGCATCTGGGCAACGAAACCCTGGCCGCCGACGCCCGCCGCGTACTGCAGCAGAACGACCCGCAGCACCCCTGGCTGAGCGGCGACTGGCCGGACTACCCTTCCTCGATCCGCAAGCTCAACCCGTTCGCCGGCGAGAAATCGGCGGTGGACATGAAGAAGAAAGATTGAAGAAAAAAGGGGCCGCAAGGCCCTTTTTTTGCTCCCTTCTCCCTCTGGGAGAAGGTGGCGCGAAGCGACGGATGAGGGCGCGAGAAATCTGACCCCCGGAACCTATCCGTCAACCTGAAAGTGCATGCCCTCATCCGCCCCTTCGGGGCACCTTCTCCCGATGGAGAAGGAACACGATTCACCCCGGATACTTATTGCTGATCGGATAACGCCGCTCGCGTCCGAACGCGCGCCGCGATACCTTCGGTCCGGGCGCCGCCTGATGGCGTTTCCACTCGTTGATCCTCACCAGCCGCAGCATTCGATCGACCACGCCCGCCTCGAATCCCGCCGCGACGATCTCGTCTCGCGACTGCTCCTGGTCCACATAGCGCAGCAGGATCGCATCCAGCACGTCGTAGGGCGGCAAGGAATCCTGGTCGGTCTGGTTTTCGCGAAGCTCGGCCGAAGGCGGACGGGCGATGACCGCTTCGGGGATCACCGGCGTACCGCCTACCGTGTTGCGCCAGCGCGCGAGCGCGAACACCTCGGTTTTGTACAGATCCTTGATCGGCGCGTAACCACCGCACATGTCGCCGTAGATGGTGGCGTAGCCGACGGCGTATTCGCTTTTGTTGCCGGTGGTGAGCAGCAACCCACCCAGCTTGTTGGACAGCGCCATCATGATCACGCCGCGGCTGCGCGACTGCAGGTTCTCCTCGGCGGTGTCGGCCTCGCGGCCCGCGAAGATGGGCGCCAAAGCCTCGATGAAACCCTTGAAAGGCGCCTCTATCGGAATCGTCTCCAGCTTCACGCCCATCGTCGCGCACTGTTCGGCCGCCAGGTCGTTGGAAAGATCGGCCGTGTAGCGCGAAGGCAGCCGCACCGCGGTGACGTTGTCCGCACCCAGCGCGTCCACCGCGATCGCCAGCACGAGCGCCGAATCGATGCCGCCGGAGAGTCCCAGCCACGCCTTCGAGAAACCGTTCTTCAGGCAATAATCGCGTGTGCCGCGCACCACCGCACGCCAGGCCAGTCCGTCGCGGCCTTCGTCTCCTTCGCACGGCCATTCCCGCGCCGTGAACTTGCGCGTGTCGGCATCGTAGTCGGCGACCAGCCAGTGATCCTCGAACGCGCGCGCGGCCGAATGCACCAAGCCATCGCCATCGGCCAGCACCGAGGCGCCGTCGAACACCAGCGCGTCCTGCCCGCCGACCACGTTGAGGTAAGCCAGCGCCACGCCGGTCTCGCTGACCCGCTGCGCCAGCAATGCGTCGCGCTGCGCGTGCTTGTCGCGCTCGAACGGCGAAGCGTTCGGCACCATCACCAACTGCGCGCCGGCGTCGCGGGTTTCGCCCAGCGGCTCGGCGAACCACAGGTCCTCGCAGATCACCAGCCCGACCGGCACCCCGGCCACCTCGAATACGCAGGCGCCGCCATCCGGATCGACATCGAAGTAGCGTCGTTCGTCGAACACCGCGTAGTTGGGCAGCTCGCGTTTGCGATAAGTGGTTTCCACTCCGCCGTCGCGCAATACACTGGCCGCGTTGTAGACCACGCTGCCCGCCGATTGCGGCCAGCCGACCACGGCGACGATCCCCTGCGTGGAAGCGGCCACCTGCTGCAACGCAGCCTCGCAATCGCGCAGGAATCCGGGACGCATCAACAGGTCTTCCGGCGGATAGCCGCTGATCGCCAGCTCGGGAAACAGCACCAGGTCCGCGCCATGCGCATCGCGCGCCTCAGCGATCATCGCCGAGATGCGTTCGGCGTTCTGGTAGACGGCGCCGACCGGGAAATCGAACTGGGCCAGTGCGATGCGTAGCTTCTTGCTCATGCGGACTCCGGATAAACGAAAGGCCGCACGCGGCGGCCTTTCGTAAGCGCGTACTGGACGCGATTCTACTTCTTCACCAGCTTGGCTATCGCCGCGCCCAAGTCGCCCGGCGAACGCACCGTCACGACGCCGGCCGCTTCCATTGCCGCGAACTTGCCCTCGGCCGTGCCCTTGCCGCCAGACGCGATCGCACCGGCGTGGCCCATGCGCTTACCGGCCGGGGCCGAGGCGCCGGCGATGAAGCCGACCACCGGCTTCTTGACATACTTGGCGATGTATTCGGCGCCTTCTTCCTCGGCCGAACCGCCGATCTCGCCGACCATGATGATGCCTTCGGTCTGCGGATCTTCGTTGAACAGCTTCAGCGCGTCGACGAAGTTGACGCCGTTGATCGGGTCGCCGCCGATGCCGATGCAGGTGCTCTGGCCCAGGCCCACGTCGGTGGTCTGCTTGACCGCTTCATAGGTCAGCGTGCCCGAACGCGAGACGATGCCGATCTTGCCAGGCAAGTGGATGTGGCCCGGCATGATGCCGATCTTGCACTCGCCCGGAGTGATGATGCCGGGGCAGTTGGGGCCGATCAGGGTGGTGTTCGGGTAGCCCTTCAGCGTGTTCTTGACCCGCAGCATGTCCAGCACCGGGATGCCTTCGGTGATGCAGACGATCACCCGGATGCCGGCGTCGGCCGCTTCCAGGATCGCGTCGGCCGCGAACGGCGGCGGCACGTAGATCACCGACGCGTCGGCGCCAGTGGAAGCCACCGCTTCGCGCACGGTGTTGAACACCGGCAGTTCGATATGGGTGGTGCCGCCCTTGCCCGGGGTCACGCCGCCCACGACCTGGGTGCCGTATTCGACCATCTGGGTGGCGTGGAAGGTGCCCTGCTGGCCGGTGAAGCCTTGCACGATGACCTTGGTGTTCTTGTTGACCAAAACGCTCATGGATTATTCCTAGTCTCGTGGCTCAGGCAGCGACGGCCGCAACGGCCTTCTTGGCGCCATCGTTGATGTCATCGGCGGTGATGATGGCCAGGCCGGATTCGCGCAGCAGCGCCTTGCCGGCTTCGACATTCGTGCCTTCCAAACGGACGATTACCGGCACTTTGACGCCAACGTCCTTGACCGCGGCGATGATGCCTTCGGCGATCATGTCGCAGCGGACGATGCCGCCGAAGATGTTGACGAAGATCGCCTTCACCTTGTCGCTGGATAGGATCAGCTTGAACGCGGTGGTCACGCGTTCCTTGGTGGCGCCGCCGCCGACATCCAGGAAGTTGGCCGGTTCGCCGCCGCTGAGCTTGATCACGTCCATGGTGGCCATGGCAAGGCCCGCGCCGTTGACCATGCAGCCGATGTTGCCGTCCATGGTCACGTAGTTCAGATCGTTCTCGCTGGCCAGCACTTCGGTCTCGTCTTCCTGCGACTTGTCGCGCATGGCCACCAGATCGGCGTGGCGGAAGCTGGCGTTGTCGTCGGAATTGACCTTGCCGTCGAGCACGGCCAGGTTGCCGTTGGTGAGGATGGCCAGCGGGTTGAGTTCCACCAACGCCAAGTCTTTCTCGTTGAACAGCTTGTACAGGCCCAGCATGATCTTGCTCAGCTGGTTCACCTGCTTGGCGTCCAGGCCCAGGGCGAAGCCGACTTCGCGGGTCTGGTAGGGCTGCAGGCCCTGCACGAAGTTCACGTCCAGGGTCTGGATCTTCTCGGGGGTTTCCCTGGCGACGGTCTCGATGTCGACGCCGCCCTCGCTGGAAGTGATGAAGGTGATGGCCTGGCTGGCGCGGTCGACCAGCACCGAGAGGTAGAGTTCCTTGGCGATGTCGGTACCTTCGGAGATCAGCACGGTGTCGATGGGCAGGGCCACGCCGCCGGACTGGTAGGTCTCCATCTTCGTGCCCAGCATGGCCGCGGCGTACTGCTTCACTTCGTCCAGGGTCTTGGCGAGTTTGACGCCGCCGGCCTTGCCGCGGCCGCCCGCGTGGATCTGGGCCTTGACCACCCAGAGGTCGCCGGGAATGGCTTTCGCGGCCTCGACCGCTTCATCCGGCGCGCGCGCGATGCGCCCTGCCGGCACTGCAATGCCGTATTCGGCAAACAACTGCTTCGCCTGGTATTCGTGGAAGTTCATGCATCACCTTGAGGGAGGAACAGAACGCATCGCGCGCAGGGGTCCGGGCTGGCCGGAGGGCGCGGATGGGCCGCCTATTGTCTCCCACCCCGTGCTGCGGTGCAAAACCGACCTTAGCCGTAGAGTCCGGCCTCCTGCGGAGAACCGCCACTCCCTATACTGTCCTCTTCGCCGTCGGGAATCCCCCGCTTGACGCAGCGCCCTTCGATCATCGCCCACTTCGAGTCCGCCCCCGGGCGCGATCTGTACTACTTCGCCCTCTATCGCGTGCTGGAGGCCGGCATCCTGGCCGGACTGCTGTTCAGCCCGTTGTCCGGCATGCTCGGCGAGCAGCGAGACCCCCTGCTGGGTACCGTGGTCACCATCGGCTACCTGGTGTTCGCCATGTTCATGCTGTTCCTGGGCCGCCGGGAACAGTGGCTGGTGCCGCTGGTGCTGACTGGCGTGGTGGTGGACATCGCCGTGGCCTCGCTGGCGACTTATGCGGTACCCAACGCGACTGCCGGGATCGCCATGCTGTTGCTGTTCAACGTGGCCGCGGCCGCGCTGCTGTTGCCGCGCAGACTGGGACTGGGCGTGGCCCTGCTCGCGACTCTGGCTATGGGTGTCGAGTTCGTGGTCGAGACTGTGGGTTCTACGCCGACCGACCGACCGGTGGCCGAGATCATCATGTTCGCTGTCACCTACCTGGCCGTAGGGCTGCTGGCTAGCCAGGCCGGGCAGCGCGCGCGTTCCAGCCAGGCCCTGGCCGACCAGCGCGGCGTGGAAGTTGCCAACCTGTTCGAAGTCAACGAACTGATCATTCGCCGCATGCGCACCGGCGTATTGGTGGTGGACGCCGACAACCGCATCAAACTGGCCAACGAAGCCGCTTCGCTGTTGCTGGGCGACGGCAGCGAAGGCGAGAACGACAGTCACGGCATCCATCTGCCGCAAGTCGCCCCGGAATTGGCCCGCCGCCTGCAGCAATGGCGCAACGGCTGGAAGAACGACGAGACTCCACTGCAGCTCTCGCCCGACCAGCCGGAGGTACAGCCGCGCTTCGCCCGTCTGCTGGCCGGCAGCGAGTTGTCGCTGGTGTTCCTGGACGATGCCAGCGTGGTCTCGCGGCGCGCCGAGTCGCTGACCCTCAGCGCCCTGGGACGGTTCTCGGCCAGCCTGGCCCACGAAATCCGCAATCCGCTGGCGGCGATCAACTACGCGGTCCAGTTGCTGGAGGAATCCAAGAGCATCATCGACGGCGACCGCCGCCTGCTGCAGATCATCCATCAGCAATGCCAGCGCACCAACGGCATCGTGGAAAGCGTACTGGGCCTGGCCCGCCGCGAACGCGCCAGTCCCGAGCATGTGGACCTCAACGGCTACGTGCGCCGTTTCGTCGACGAATACCAGCAGAACATGTCCATCGAGACCGACAGTCTGGAGACGGTGATAGGTGCGCGTGCCGTACCCGCTTTGGTCGACCTGCGCCACCTGCAGCAGATCCTGACCGTGCTGGTGCACAACGCCCTGAACTACGGCCGCTTGCCCGGCGAGCCCGCCCGGGTGCGGCTGCGGGTGTTCCAGGCGGACAACCGGCCCATAATCGATGTGCTGGATCGCGGCCCAGGCATCCCGGAAGCCGTGGCGGCCCAGTTGTTCCGCCCGTTCTTCACCACCTCCGAACACGGCACCGGGCTGGGCCTGTATATCGCCCGCGAGCTGTGCCGCGCCAACCAGGCCTCGCTGGAATTCGTGGCGGTGCCCGGCGGCGGCAGCTGCTTCCGCGTCACCTTGCCCGGCCCGCATTCGCTGCTGCCCGCGTGAGCAGCAACGTAGGAGTGTCCTATGGGCGCGAGCCCTCGTTTGATCCGCCATCCCGCCGGAAGCTCGCGCCCATGGGCGCTCCTACCTGGGCATTGAACAGTTACACTTCTCACACAGGGAATCGTGAGGGATACGAATGAGCGAAAACCGCAGCGCCCTGATCGTCGATGACGAGCGCGACATCCGCGAACTGTTGACACTGACTCTGGGCCGCATGGGCCTGCGCATCGACACCGCCGCCAACCTGGGCGAGGCGCGCGAGCACCTGTCCCGCAATACCTACGACCTCTGCTTCACCGACATGAACCTGCCCGACGGCAACGGCATCGAGCTGGTCGGCGACATCAGCCGCCTGTACCCGCGCACCCCGGTCGCCATGATCACCGCCTTCGGCAACGTCGAGCTGGCGGTGGAGGCGCTCAAGGCCGGCGCCTTCGATTTCGTCAGCAAGCCGGTGGATATCAGCGTACTGCGCGGCCTGGTCAAGCACGCGCTGGAACTCAACAACACCGAACGCGCGCCCGCACCGCCCCCGCCGCCGGAACAGGCCAGCCGCCTGCTCGGCAATTCGGCGCCGATGGGCGTGCTCCGCGACACCATCGCCAAGGTGGCCCGCAGCCAGGCGCCGGTCTACATACTAGGTGAATCGGGCGTGGGTAAAGAGCTGGTCGCCCGCACCATCCACGAGCAGGGCGCACGCGCCGCCGGTCCGTTCGTGCCGGTCAATTGCGGCGCCATTCCGGCCGAGCTGATGGAAAGCGAGTTCTTCGGCCACAAGAAAGGCAGCTTCACCGGCGCCCATGCCGACAAGCCCGGCCTGTTCCAGGCGGCCAACGGCGGCACCTTGTTCCTCGACGAGGTAGCAGAGCTGCCCCTGCCCATGCAGGTGAAACTGCTGCGCGCGATCCAGGAAAAGTCGGTGCGTCCGGTCGGCGCCTCCACTGAAGTGCCGGTCGACGTGCGCATCCTCTCGGCCACCCACAAGGATCTGGGCGACCTGGCCAACGATGGCCGCTTCCGTCACGACCTCTATTACCGCATCAATGTGATCGAGCTGCGCGTGCCGCCCCTGCGCGAACGGACCGGCGACCTGCCGCAACTGACCGCCGCCATCCTGGCACGGCTGGCCGGCACTCATGGCCGCAGCGCCCCGCAGCCGACCGCCGGGGCTATCGAAGCCCTGGCGGCCTATGGCTTTCCCGGTAACGTGCGCGAACTGGAAAACATCCTGGAACGCGCCATGGCCATGGCCGACGGCGACCGGATCGACGCTGTCGACCTGCATCTGCCACAGGGGAACGGTCATGGCAGCCGCGGCGCGCCGGTCGAAGTGCCTGCCCTGGCCGACGAGGCGCCGCTGGCCGGCATCGATCCGGGTGCGGGCGCGCTGCCCTCTTATATCGAGCAGTTGGAGCGCGCGGCGATCCAGAAAGCGCTGGAGGACAACCGCTGGAACAAGACCAAGGCGGCTGCGCAGCTGGGCATCACCTTCCGGGCGCTGCGCTACAAGTTGAAGAAACTGGGGATGGAATGAAGTCGGCGGATCGCATCGAAGAATGTGACCGTCGTCGGAAATGGCCTGTTACCGGCCGGTAAAAGCGACCTTCCGGGTCACTAACTGACGCAGGGAGTCACTGCATCAGTGTTTTGGAAGCCTGTTTCGGGGGAGAACGGAACCGGCGGCTCTTTTTGGATGTGCCAGCGGTCAGAACCTATGGTTGGCACGTTTCCTGCGTTATTCCCCAAGCACGTGGCACGTTTCACCACGGCGCCCACGGTCCATATCACTATGGGACACTGGGCTTGTGTCCCATACCAATCAAGCCAAACCTTACCAAGGGGATTTATCCATGAAGAAGAACATGCAGGGCTTCACCCTCATCGAACTGATGATCGTTGTCGCTATCATCGCCATCCTGGCCGCCATCGCGCTGCCGGCTTACCGCGACTACACCATCAAGGCCAAAATCACCAACGCCATCGGCTCGGTGGCGGGCGAGAAGATCAAGGTCGGCGAAAACTACGGCGCGAGCGAAGCGGACGTGTGCACCGGCACCCTCGCCACGATCTGCTCCGGCAGCGGCATTCTGTCGGGCTCTTACCAGGACGCCACCATCACCCTGCAGCCGGTATTCCCGCAGAACGATGGTGGCCGCATCATTTGGCACTGCACCGCTACCTACGATGGTACGACGGCGACCGCCGCCCAGAAGCCTGCCGCGTGCAATACCACTCAGGCTGGCGAATAAGCTCCACTGCATTTGCAATCAGGAACCCCGGGGGCGACCCCGGGGTTTTTTTATGCGACGGTACGTACCCATGATCAAATTCGAACCTGCCCCCTTTAAGTTGCTCGCACTGGTCGCCGCCACCGCTGTACTGGCGTACTGGGTCGGGCTGGGCGGCCCCTTCGTCTTCGACGATTACGCCAATTTCCGCTCCATCCCCGATTGGCTGCAGGGCAGGCTGGGCTTGTCCACGCTGTTGTTCGAACGCGGCGGCGGCGCCTTTGGCCGGCCGGTCTCGATGGCCAGTTTCGCGCTCAATGCCAAGCTTCTGGGCTACACGCCGTTTGCGTTCAAGCTGGTCAACCTGGCGCTGCACCTCGTCATTGGCGCAACGATTTTCGCGCTGCTTCGCCGCCTGCTGCTGCTCGACGCCCTATTGCGCCCGCGCGCCGCCTGGCTGGCAGCCACGATAACGGCCCTCTGGCTGCTGCACCCGCTGCACGCCAGCACAGTGCTATATGCGGTCCAGCGCATGGCGCAGTGGTCGGCGCTGATCGTGCTGCTGGGCTTGTGGCTTTACCTGACACTACGGCAGAAGATTGCCGAATCGCCCGGCAGCCGTGCCGCCATCGCGGGCCTGTTTCTGGGCATTCCGGCACTAACCGCGCTGGCCTTCCTGGCCAAGGAGAACGGTGCGTTGCTGCCACTGCTTTGCTGCATCGTGGAACTGGCGTATTTCCAGCGCGGCCAACGCCCCAAGCCCGTCAAGGGCTTCCTGTGGGTCTTTGGCGTGGCGCCCTTCTTCGCCGGCGCGGTTCTGTTGTCCGCGAAATCCGAACGTTTCCTAGGTGCGTATGCCGGGCGCGATTTCGATATGTACCAGCGCCTGCTCAGCCAGGGCCGGGCGCTGTGCGATTACGTGTTCCAGCTGCTGTTGCCCAACCCCACGCGGATGGGCGTGTTCACCGACGACTTCGCCATCTCCACCGGCTGGCTGTCGCCGCCGACCACCGCGCTGGCGTTCGCGGCCCTGGCGGCCGCCAGCGTGCTGGCATGGCGCCTGCGCCGGCGCTCGCCCAGCATCGCCTTCGGCTGGGCGTTCTTCCTCGGCGCCCACGCGATGGAAGCCTCCTTCGTTCCGCTGGAGTTGTACTACGAGCATCGCAACTACCTGCCATCGGTGGGCCTGCTGACTGCCGTGGTCGCGCTGTTCGTTCTACTCGCCAGATGCCTGCAGGAACGGGACGTCAACGGGGGCCGTATCGCCAAGGTCGCGCTGGCCGGCACGCTGCTGGTGTTCGCCATCGTCACGCATGGCCGCGCCAAGGTCTGGAAAAGCCCGATCACCATCGCGGCCTCCAGCCTGCTGTCCCATCCGGAATCGATCAACGCCACGTCATACGTGCTGGCCAACACCATTGCCGTCAACGACGCCGAAGCCGCCGACCGCATCGTCGCCGGCATGATCGCTTCCCAGCGCCCACGCAATCGCTCGCTGGGCTATCTGTACCGTGCCTACGCTGGCTGCGTCCTGCATGGCCGTGCCAACCATGACGATCTGGAAAGCTTCCTGGAGACGACGCCGATGCCCGTCACCATTCCGGGAACCCAACCGTTCTTCAAGCTCTACATGCTCATGGGCGCCGGCAAGTGCAGCGGATTGCAGGACGATGGCGTCGGCTCCGTGCTGCGCCGCCTGGCCGACCGCGCGGAGAACGAGGCCGGTCAGAAAGGTACCCACTTGATCCGGTACCAGTCCGCCGCCTTCTTCGCGCGTGCGCGGGATTGGGCCGCGGCCCGGGAACAGGGGAAACTTGCCTGGATACCGGGCGCGCCATCCTTCTTTGCCGCCCCCCTGGTGCAGAGTTATCTTTCGACGGGCCAAGTCGAACAGGCCAGGCAAGTGCTGGCTGAGGCGGAACGGCGCGCAGATACATCGAACGCATCGGAAAAGAACGGCCTTGAACAACTAAGGGATCAAATCGACGCCGCATATTCCGCGGACGAAAGCCGGCAACGGCATAATCCCTGACTGCGCGACCCGATCATGTCCCAGAGAGAATCCGAACCGCAGGCAGGGAAAGAACGAAGATGACCACCGATGCCATCGTGGATTCGACTGATCACGCGGGGCCTTTCGCCGCCGCCCCGGCCCTGTCTCCGATCCCTGTCATGCTCGTCGGCACGTCCTACCCCACTACCCACGGCGACTGGAAGGGGATCTTCATCCGGCAGATGGTGGAATCCCTCGCTCGTCGCGAGGATATACGCCTGCATACATGGTGCCCGCCCGGGCCAATGCCCGCGAACGTACGCACGGCATGGATCGATGACGATGCACGCTGGCTGCTGCGCCTGATGGAACGTGGCGGCATTGCCCATCTGCTTCGCAAGAATCCGTTACTGGGGCTGAAGACGGCCCTTGGCCTGATGTGGCGACTTCGCCGCTCATACGCATCCAGCGACGCTTCGCTATTTCATCTGAACTGGCTGCAGAATGTGCTCACGCTGCCAAACGACCGGCGCCCGCTGCTTGTTACTGCACTAGGCACCGACATGCAATTGCTGCGGCTGCCACTGATGCGAAGTCTGCTGCTTCGCAAATTTGCCGCACGCCGCACCGTACTTTGCCCGAATGCCGCTTGGATGGTGGCGCCGCTGGCCAATGCATTCGGCGACGTAGCAGATATCCGCTACGTGCCTTTGGGCATAGATTCCGCATGGTTCCGGATTGAACGATCACCCGCCCCCGATGGCATTCATCGGTGGATCTGCGTGAGCAGGCTTACATCTGGGAAGCTGGGGCCGTTGTTCGAATGGTGTGCGCCTCACTTCTCCGGCCGCGAGCGAGAACTGCACCTGTTCGGCCCGATGCAGGAACAGATCACGGTGCCTGATTGGGTGCACTACCACGGAGCGGCCACTCCGGAACAGCTTCGCGAAGAATGGTTCCCGCGCGCGACCGGATTGATCACGCTCAGCCGCCATGCCGAAGGACGGCCGCAAGTAATGCTGGAAGCGATGGCGGCCGGCTTGCCGATCCTGGCATCCCGTCTGCCCGCGCACGAAGACATCGTTTCGCACTCCATCACAGGTTGGCTGTGTGACGATTCGACAACCGTATCCTCCTGCCTGGATGCAGGGGAAGACCTGGCATACAACTCGATGATAGGTTCCCGCGCTCGCGAGTGGTGTCGCAGCGAGACAGGAGACTGGGACGACTGCGCCGCGCGCTATTGCGCCTTGTATCGCACGCTGCTGACTGGAGAAGAGCAGTGAGCGATGCCGTACTGATCCTGGGGGCGGGTGGTTTCATCGGCCGCCATTTGGCTGAAAGCCTTGCGTCCGATGGACGGAGGGTCATAGCAGCGACACGCCGTCCTGAAGGTTTCGCAAACCCACTGATAGCCAATGTCGTTTCCGCCTTCTCCACACGTAACGACTTTGCGGAACTGCTTGAAGACTGCACGCATATTATCCATGCGGCTTCTTCCAGTACCCCAGGCAGCAGTGCCACCCAGCCCCAACTGGACGGCAACTTGAGGACAACGCTTGCCTTGATAGAGGCATTGCAGAAATTCCCGTCACGCCGCCTGCTGTTTTTGTCTTCTGGCGGCACGCTTTATGGCGATCGCGAGAAGCCAGTCATCGAAAGCGATCAGTTGCTGCCTCGCTCCTACCACGGAGCCGGCAAGGCCGCTTCCGAACATTTCATACACGCGTGGACGTCGCAGTATGATGGCACCGCGATCGTCCTGAGACCTTCGAACGTCTACGGCCCAGGCCAGGTTGCCCGCGCCGGATTCGGCATCATTCCCGCAGCTTTCGATTGCGCCCTGAACAGGACCACCCTGACGATCTGGGGCGACGGCGCATCCGTTCGCGACTATTTGTATATCGATGACCTGCTGCATGCGTGCAGGCTGGCGCTGGTCAAATCGATAGGAACAGGCACGCATACATTCAATGTGGCCAACGGGGAGCCCATAACCCTGAATGCGCTTTTGGACAACATAGACGCAATCACCGGAACACCCGTGCCGCGCAGCTACAACGCGATGCGAAGTTCCGACATACGCAGCATTTCCCTTGATATCAGTGCCGCTCGCGACAGCATGGATTGGAGGCCAACAACTCCTCTCGCAACAGGGCTGGAGCGTACTTGGCGCTGGCATGCCATGCAGGCGAGAGAATGACCCACCGTCCTCGCATTTCGGTATGCATCGCCAATTACAATGGTGCAGAGGTCATCCACTCCTGCATCGATTCGGTCTTGCGGCAAGAATGCGAGGCCGACGTGGAAGTCATCGTCCACGATGACGCTTCTACGGATGGCTCCGCCAAGGCGCTGGCTGACACCCATCCAGATATTCGAATCATCTTCAGCGATGAGAACGTCGGATTCTGCATAAGCAACAACCGCATGGCCGCCATTGCCGAGGGCGAGTACCTGCTCCTCCTGAACAACGACGCCATGCTGCGCAACGGCGCTCTGCAGGCGATGTGCGATGCGGCCACTTCCGGTTCCGATGGCATCCTAAGCGTTCCGCAATATCAGGCCTCCACGGGTCAATTGCTGGATCGCGGGTGCCGACTGGACTGCTTGCTGATGCCGATTCCAGTTACGGCTTCCGACCCGCATCGTCCGGTCACCGTAATGGGGTCGTGCTTGTGGATTCCGAAACGCCTTTGGGAACGAATCGGCGGCTTCCCGGAATGGATCGCCTCCATCGGCGAAGATACGTTCCTCTGCCTTGGCGCGTGGCAGGCGGGCGTCAGGGTCCACGTCATCGATGGTACAGGCTACGACCACGTGGTCGGCCTCAGCTTCGGCGGCGGCAAGGCCGTTGCTGGAAAGTTGAGCACCACCACGCGCCGCCGCTTCCTGAGCGAACGCAATCGGATTTGCGTGCTTGCCATATTCTGTCCGCCCTTGTTGCTACCGCTGGCACTGCTGATCCAGACTAGTGAACTAATCGTCGAAGGCATCGCCATGTCGCTGGTGAAACGAGATACTCGGTTCCTGCGCGAAGTTGTGTTGGCGGCGATCGCTTCCGCGTGGAAATTGCGCAGGGTCGTTTGCGGTGAGCGCCGCAGGATGCAAGCGTCATTCGGCGCTTTCCCCATCCGACGCTGGCTGGGCCTGATCACGCCGCTCCCGCAAAAGCTGCGCGCCGTATGGCGGCATGGCATCCCCGACGTGCAATGAGCATTACCCGCATGACTGAGCGCCACAGGATCCTTCTGCGCAAGATGCTGCCGTTCTGGAAGCTGGCGTTCGAATTGCTTCTGATCGCCGCCTTCGTCTTCTACGGCATCCGACATTGGGAGGATATGCGGACCGTTGTGCAGCGAATATCGCCATCGACGCTGTGCCTGTCCATCGGCATCTACACGTGCAGTCATTTCCTTGCGGCCGCCATGGCCCAATTGCTTTTCTCTGCCAACGGGTACCCCCTACACTATGCGACATTCTTGCGCATTCACCTGCAGCGCCTGCCGGCCAAATACCTGCCCGGCGGCATCTGGCAAAGCATCGGGCGCGGCGCCGATCTTGTAGGAATCGGAATTCCAACGCGTACCGTGATACAAACGCTGCTCGTCGAACAATTGCTGGCTATATGGTGGGCCGGATTCTTGGGCTTCCTGCTTGCCGGTCTGGCCTTCAACGGGAAGGTCCCGATCGCGGCAATCGCTGCAGCGTGCGCGTTGCTGGCCGGAGGCATCGTTGCGACAGTGCTGGCTCGCATGTTCAAGCCAGACCTCGTGCGGCTGATCAACGCAGCGCGCTCGTCCAGGGTTTGCGCCGTGTATGTCATCGGCTGGAGCCTTCTGGCCAGCGCATTCACCTGCTATCTGTGGCTGGGCGGATTGACGCAAGCCGGTCCGTTACGAATCGCGTCAAGCTACCTGGTCTCGTGGATGCTCGGAGCGATGGCATTCTTCGCGCCGCAAGGCATGGGCGTGTTCGAACTCGCAATGCAATACGCGATCTTCCCGTTGCAGAACAAGGCTGAAGCGCTCTGGCTGATCGGAAGCTATCGGCCGGTCGTGCTGGTCGCCGACATGTTGGCATGGCTCGCGTCGTGGCACTGGCGCCGCATGGCATCATCCTCTAACGGCATTTCATGAGGGCACAATGGGAATCCGCAAACACATAATCAAGTTCCTTTATGCCAATCTATGGCTGAAGAAGCTCGCCTTCAACCCGCTGACCGAATACCACCAGTGGCGCCTGCTCAAGTTCGTTCGCCGAACGGCCGCCGGGATACAGGCGGACCAGAGCATCATCGACGTAGGTGCCGGGGAGCTTAAATACAAGCCGCATTTCGCGCACTGCCACTACATCAGCAACGATTTGTGTATCGGAGACGGTGACTGGAACTACGCGGGCATCGACATCGTTTCTTCGGCCTATGATATTCCGGTAGAAACCGGCAGTTTCGATGCCGCACTCTGCATACAGGTACTGGAACATCTGGATTCACCTGACCGTGCATTTCAGGAATTCAGCCGCATACTGAAACCACATGGCCGGATCTATCTTTCCGCCCCTTTGCTTGCCGGCGAGCACCAGCAACCTCACGATTTCTTACGATATACGCGTTACGGTTACGCGTTATTGGGCGAAAAGCATGGTTTTCGCCTCGTTTCTATCGAGCCGCATGGCGGCAGCGTCATTGCAGTCGAAACACTGGCATGGGCTGCACTCTGGGAGATGCTTCCGTTCCGAAGGCAAACCGCGCCACGCTACGTGATCTACCTGCTGCTTTATCCGATCAAACTACTCACTGGCGCATTGGCATTGCTTTTCGATCAGTTGGATCGCAAGAATTCCATGACCATCAACTACGACGTCACATACGAAAAATCCGAATAGCGGCGCAGCATTGCCTGCACGACGACCCCCATCGCCGGATCGGAAGGTCAGCGAGCCACGCGAACGCCGTTGAACCCGCACTGGAGCAAATCACGCGCCAGCCGATTTAGGGCAACGCTGATCAAGTCCTCCGATTCTGAGAAAATACATGCGTGATCGGACTATCAGGTGTGGATCGATGAAGCAGCAGAGCTTGGCAGTGGCGGCGGATCAGGAAGCGGGTTTCGAACAGTACCGTCGTCCGACGCGTCGGGATGTGTTTCTTTCGACGATGGAGCAGCTCGTGCCCTTGGCAGCGTTGTGCGCGGTGGATCGAGCCGCACTACCCGAAGGCGGGGAACGGTCGCCCTCCGGTGGGTCTGAAGCGGATGCTGCGGATGTACTTTGTGCAGCACTGGTTCAATCTCGCCGACCAGGCCTGCGAGGAAGCCTTGCTCGACAGCCCCGCGTTATCAGCGATGCCTTAGATCAGGCATCGCGCCTGTACGTCAGCGACGTGATCTGTTCGGAAATCAACCCGATCAGGAACACGATCACTGCGGCACTAAACAGCAGGACGCTCATGTTGGTGAAGCGGCCTTGAGTGACGAAAGTGTAGGCGTAGTAACCCAGACCGATCAGAAAAAACAGGATGGCCGTCGGCGCAAACAGCTTCAACGGCGAATACAGCGTGGCGATCTTGAAGATGATCAGCAGGAAGCGCACGCCGTCGCGCAACGGACGGATATGGCTCTTACCAATGCGCTTGGCCACCGGGATCGGCTCGTAGGCCACCGCGTAGGCGCTGCGAAAGAACGCCATGGTGCTGGTGGTCGGATACGAGAACCCGTTCGGCAGCAAGTGCAGGAACTCGCGGAACTTGTCTGCACGCACCACCCGGAACCCCGAGGTCAGATCCTTCACCTCGAACCCGGTCATGCGTGTGGCCAGCCAGTTGTAGAAGGCGTTGGCGGCGCCGCGGTGCATGCCGGCTTGGCCCGACCAGTTGCGCGCACCGACCACCATGTCGTAGCCCTGCTCCAGCCGCGCCAGCAACTGCGGGATGCAGGCCGGGTCGTGCTGGCCGTCGGCGTCCATGAACACGATCACCTGGCCCGAGGCCGCGCGCGCGCCGCGCTTGATCGCCGCGCCGTTGCCCATCGAGTACGGCGCAACCAGCACCGTGGCGCCATATTCTGCGGCAACGGCGGCGGTTTCATCGGTGGAGCCATCGTCCACGACGATGATCTGGGCATCGGGCACTTGTTGGCGTAAAGCGGGCAAGGTACGGCGCAGTCCCTCGGCCTCGTTCTTGGCAGGCAGGACAATGCTGAGACTGGACAATGCTTTTCCCCGGAGCACCCTGTGAGGGAACATGGTAGCCGCTAACCGGCCACGGGTTCACCCCGCAGCCGAAGGCCCTGGAACGAATACATGCACCTCCAATGTTGGCAACGGCCAGAAGACGGCTGTCCGATCCAGTTCAATTTGGACCCAATGCGTCAGTTCGATAGCTTCGCAGGTGCGAAGCGGGGTGAGGGTCGCGAAAGCGAACTGCCGTGGACCCTACACTTCAGCCACCCCCGAAAACATGTTAAACGTGGCATGGTTCTTGCTCGCGCTCACCCCATGGTGCGAGCGCGCCAAAATAGGCTCTAGACAGGAAGATTCATGAACGCTGTAGTCGCCAACAACGTCAATCTGGTCGGTATCACCGGCATCGCCCGACGTCTGGTGCAGGACGGCTCGATGGACGAAGCCACGGCCCGCAACGCCATGGCCGAGGCCGCCAGCGCCAAGCTGCCTTTGGCCCAGTGGATATCCAATAAACGACTGGTGACCTCCCCGCAGTTGGCCGCGGCCAATGCCATCGAGTTCGGCATGCCGCTGCTCGATGTCACCGCTTTCGACCCGAACCAGAGTGCGATCAAGCTGGTCAGCGACGAATTGCTGCAGAAACACCAGGTGCTGCCGCTGTTCAAGCGCGGCAACCGCCTGTTCGTGGGCGTGTCCGACCCGACCAAGACCCACGCGCTGGACGAAATCAAGTTCCACACCAACCTGGTGGTCGAACCGATCCTGGTGGATGACGAGTCCTTGCGCCGTGCGCTGGAGCAATGGGGCAGCGCATCGGACACGATGACCGGATTCGGCGAGGACGACGAAGGTCTGGACAACCTGGAGATCGGCACCGACGAGGACATGAACCAGTCCGATAGCGGTATCGACGCCAAGGGCGACGATACCCCGGTGGTCAAGTTCGTCAACAAGGTGCTGATCGACGCGATCAAGAAGGGCGCGTCGGACATCCATTTCGAACCCTACGAGAACGACTACCGCGTACGCCTGCGCATCGACGGCATCCTCAAGCAGGTGGCCAAGGCGCCGGTGAAGCTGAACCCGCGCATCGCTGCGCGCCTGAAGGTGATGGCCCAGCTGGACATCGCCGAAAAGCGCGTGCCGCAGGACGGCCGCATCAAGCTCAACCTCAGCAAGACCAAGCAGATCGACTTCCGCATGAGCACGCTGCCCACGCTGTTCGGCGAGAAGATCGTGCTGCGTATCCTGGACGGTAGCGCGGCCAAGCTGGGCATCGAGAAACTGGGCTACGAGGACGACCAGCGCGACCTGTTCGTGAATGCGGTGCAGAAGCCCTACGGCATGGTCCTGGTCACCGGCCCGACCGGCAGCGGCAAGACTGTGTCGTTGTACACGGCCCTGAATATCCTCAACGACGACGTGCGCAACATCAGCACGGTCGAGGACCCGGTGGAAATCCGCGTACCCGGCATCAACCAGGTGCAGATGAACGTGAAGCGCGGCATGACCTTCGCCGCCGCCCTGCGCAGCTTCCTGCGCCAGGACCCGGATGTGATCATGGTCGGCGAAATCCGCGACCTGGAAACCGCCGAGATCGGCATCAAGGCCGCGCAGACCGGCCACATGGTGCTCAGCACCCTGCACACCAACGACGCGCCGCAGACCATCGCCCGCCTGATGAACATGGGCATCGCCCCGTACAACATCACCAGCTCGGTAACCCTGGTCATCGCTCAGCGCCTGGCCCGTCGCCTGTGCAACAACTGCAAGCGCAAGGTCGAACTGCCCGAACACGCCTTGCTGGCCGAGGGTTTCACCGAAGAAGAGGTCAAGACCGGCTTCACCGTGTACGAAGCCGTGGGCTGCGATGAATGTACGAGCGGCTACAAGGGCCGCACCGGCATCTACCAGGTCATGCCGATGAGCGATGCGATCGCCGCCATCGTGCTGGAGGGCGGCAACGCGATGCAGATCGCGGAAGCCGCCAAGAAGGCCGGCGTGCGCGACCTGCGCCAGTCCGCCCTGATGAAGGTGCGCCACGGCGTGACCAGTCTGGCCGAGATCAACCGCGTCACCAAGGACTGACCCTCTGTAGGAGCGGGCCCTGCCCGCGACGCTTTTCACATGTGTCCGGCAAGAGCGTCGCGGGCAGGGCCCGCTCCTACAGAGGACGTCCCACATCAAAGGGTCGCGGAAAAGCCGCGCCTACGGGTTTTGTAAACCCGGCAAGCCGTCACAGTGGCAAATACCCCTGAACGCCGGAAAACGCTACCATGCGGTCATCATTGCCCGGCGTGGGGATGCCGGATATAGGGGATAAGAGATGGCCGTAACCCGTAGCGCTGCAAAGAAGTCCGTCGTCGTGGACCGCGGCACCAGCCAGATGTCGGTGTTCGTCTGGGAAGGCAACGACAAGCGCGGCGTCAAGATGAAGGGCGAGCAGCAGTCCAAGAGCGCCAATCTGCTCCGCGCCGAACTGCGCAAGCTCGGCATTACCCCGACAGTGGTCAAGCCCAAGCCCAAGCCGCTGTTCGGTGCTGCGGGCAAAACCATCACCGCGAAGGAAATCGCGTTCTTCAGCCGTCAGATGGCGACGATGATGAAATCCGGCGTGCCGATCGTGCAATCGCTGGAGATCATTGGCGACGGCCACAAGAACGCGCGCATGAAGAAAATGGTGGGCGAACTGCGCGCCGATATCGAAGGCGGCTCCTCGCTTTACGAAGCGATCCTGAAGCATCCGGTGCAGTTCGATGAGCTGTATCGCAACCTGGTACGCGCCGGCGAAGGCGCAGGTGTACTGGAAGAAGTACTGGCGACCATCGCCGACTACAAGGAAAACCTGGAGACCCTGAAGGGAAAAATAAAGAAGGCCTTGTTCTACCCCGCCATGACCATCGCGGTGGCGATCATCGTCAGTGGCATCCTGCTGGTGTTCGTGGTGCCGCAGTTCGAGGAAACCTTCAAGAGCTTCGGCGCGGACTTGCCCGCTTTCACACAACTGATCGTCAATGCCTCGCGTTTCCTAGTTTCGTGGTGGCTGCCGATTCTTATCGCAATCATCGGCGCGATCTCGGCATTCATCTTTTTCAAGAAGCGCTCCTTGGCGCTGCAGCACTTCCTCGACCGCATGATCCTGAAAGTGCCGGTAGTAGGCGAAATCATGCACAACTCGGCCATCGCGCGTTTCGCGCGTACGCTGGCGGTGACCTTCAAGGCCGGCGTACCGCTGGTGGAAGCGCTGGAGACTGTTGCCGGTGCCACCGGCAACACGGTGTACGAGAAGGCCGTGTTCCGCGTGCGCGAAGACGTGGCCGTGGGTTACCCGGTCAACGTGGCGCTGAAGCAGACCAACCTGTTCCCGCACATGGTCATCCAGATGACCGCCATCGGCGAAGAGGCCGGCGCGCTTGACGCCATGTTGTTCAAAGTGGCCGAATACTACGAGCAGGAAGTGAACAACGCGGTGGACGCGCTAGCCAGCCTGATCGAACCGATGATCATGGTGGTGATCGGCATCCTGGTCGGCGGCATGGTGATCGGCATGTACCTGCCCATCTTCAAGCTGGCGATGACGATCAGCTGACTGCATGGCATTCCTCGACCAGAACCCCGCGCTGGGGTATCCCCTCGCGGCCGGTCTGGGCCTGCTGGTGGGCAGTTTCCTCAACGTGGTGATTCTGCGCCTGCCGCGGCGGCTGGAATGGCAGTGGAAGCGCGACGCGACCGAGATCCTGGAGCAGCCGGAGATCTACGATCCGCCGCCGCCGGGCATCGTGATCGAACCCTCCCACTGCCCCCACTGCAAGCACAAGCTGTCGTGGTACGAGAACATTCCGGTGTTCAGCTGGCTGGCGCTGCGCGGCAAGTGCCGCCATTGCCATGCGCCGATCTCGGTTCAGTACCCGGCGGTCGAATTGCTGACCGCGATACTGGCATTGGTATCGGTCTGGCACTTCGGTTTCGGCTGGCAGGGTTTCGGTGCGATTCTGCTGAGCTGCTTCCTGATTGCGCTGTCCGGCATCGACCTGCGCACCCAGCTGCTGCCCGACCAGCTGACCCTGCCGCTGATGTGGCTAGGGCTGATCGCCAGCCTGGACAACCTGTACATGCCGGCCAAGCCGGCGGTGCTGGGCGCCATCGCCGGCTACGTTTCGCTATGGACGGTGTGGTGGCTGTTCAAGCAACTGACCGGCAAGGAAGGCATGGGCCACGGCGATTTCAAGCTGCTGGCAGCGCTGGGCGCCTGGGTGGGCTTGAAAGGCATCCTTCCCATCATCCTGCTTTCCTCCGTCGTGGGCGCCGTCATCGGCTCGGTGTGGCTGGCCATGAAAGGCCGCGACCGCGCCACGCCCATTCCCTTCGGCCCGTACCTGGCCATCGCCGGCTGGATCGTGTTCTTCTGGGGCAAACAGATGGTCGACGCCTACATGAAGGTCTCCGGCCTCGCCTGAGCCCTCTGCGGGATCCGCAGCGCGCTCCTACATAATGGGCGCATGAGCGACTATCTCATCGGACTCACCGGCGGCATCGCCTCGGGCAAAAGCGCGCTGGAGCGGGAATTCGTCGCGCGCGGGATATTCGTTGCCGATGCCGATCTGATCGCGCGCCAGATCGTGGAGCCGGGCCAAGCGGCGCTGGGCGCGGTAGTGGATCATTTCGGCGCATCCGTGCTGACAACGGACGGGCGGCTGGACCGCGCGGGTTTGCGTGCGCTTGTGTTCGACGACGAGCCGGCACGGCGCGCGCTGGAAGCGATCCTGCATCCGATCATCCGCGCGCAGTTGCATCAGCAATGCCGCGCCGCCGCCAGCACGTACGCGATCGCCGCGATCCCGCTGCTGACCGAAGGCGGCGGCCGCAACGCCTACCCGTGGCTGGATCGGATCCTGGTGGTGGACGCCCTGCCCGCCACGCAGAAAGCGCGCCTGAGACAGCGCGACGGCATCGACGACGTCCTGGCCGAAAAGATGATCGCCGCCCAAGCGACGCGCGCCCAGCGGCTGGCCATCGCCGACGATATCGTGGTCAACGATGGCGACCTTTCGCATCTGCGCGCGGCCGTCGCAGAACTCGACACCCGCTATCGCGCGCTGTCCACAAGGCTGTAATTCCGACCTCGATCTTCGGGCAGCGGCCTACCCGGTCCACTTCCCTACGAAGACAAGGGGGACCAGAGGGAACGGATGGCCGCGATGCCCTGGGCGCCGTGCTGGCGCGCTTCCGGCAAATCGGCCGGCGAGAGGCCGCCGATGGCGTAGATCGGCAGCGAGACCGATTCACGGAGCTTGGCGAAGCCTTCCCAACCCAAAGGACTCGCCTCCGGATGGGTAGCGGTCGGCAGCACGCTGCCGAGCACGGCGAAGTCGCAGCCCAGGGCCTGGGCGAGCTGCAGAGATTCGGCAGTATGGCAGGAGGCGGCGACAGGCAGGCTTTCCGGCAAGGGGCGCGAAGAAAGACCGGCCAGCTGCGACGAGCGCAGATGCACACCGATGCCCAACTCCAGCGCAAGGTCGATGTCGCCGTTGACTAGAGCCTCGGCGCCGGCCTTACGGCAGAGCGCCGCCCCGGCGGCAGCGAGTTCCCGCCAACGCGGTTGCAGATCGATCGCGCGCGCGCGCAGCTGCACGCGCCGAAGGCCTGAGGCCAACGCGGCGGAGAGAGAGGCGAGCCAAACGGCATCGTCATCGCCAGGCTCGGGCGTGACCAGATAGCGATCCGGTTGCAGCAGCGCGGCCACCACCGGCCGGTCGGCGGGCGGCATGGGGTAGCGGGGGAGCTTTTCCGGCGCGACCCAGGCCAGCGCCTGTCCTTCGACGCCTCGCGGAATGCCCTGCCACGCGGTCACCTGGCGCACGTCCAGGCGCAGGCGTTTGTCGGGATACTGCTGCGGCACGCTGATCAGCGCTGCGCCCACCTGCACGGTGATGCCGAGCTCTTCCTGCAATTCGCGGATCAGCGCGTGCTCCAGCGATTCGCCCGGTTCGCGCTTGCCGCCCGGGAACTCCCACAGGCCGGCCAGGTCGCGGCCGTCGGTACGGCGCGCAAGCAGGATGCGGCCGCGCACATCGGTGATGACCGCGGCGGCGACATGGATGAAGCGCAAAGAAGAAGGCATGACCCGGAGCTTGCCGGGAATCGTGCGGGGAACGCAAATGACAAGGGCGCCTTCCGGCGCCCCTGTTGTACTGCTTCAGCTCAACTGGCCGTGGCAGTGCTTGAACTTCTTGCCGCTGCCGCACGGGCAGGGATCGTTGCGGCCGACCTTGGGGCCGTCGCGGGTAATGGGCGAGAAACCCAGCTGCGCGGCCTCAACGTCGGCGGCTTCCTCGTCGGCGCCGTAGCCGCCCGCTTCCTGATGCTGGAACTGCAGCTGCTGCTCGCGGGCGGCGGCCACGCGGCGTTCCTCGGCTTCCAATGCGGCGACTTCCTCTTCGCTGCGGATGCGCACGCGCGCCAGGATGGTGACGACTTCGCGCTTGACCTTCTCCAGCATGTCGGAGAAAAGCTCGAACGCTTCCTTCTTGTATTCCTGCTTCGGCTGCTTCTGCGCGTAGCCGCGCAGATGGATGCCCTGGCGCAGGTAATCCATGCTGGCCAGATGCTCCTTCCAGTTCTTGTCGAGCACGGTCAGCATGATGTGCTTCTCGAGCGAGCGCATGGTTTCAGGACCCAATTGCGCTTCTTTCTCCTCGAAGTGCGCGGCCATGGCCTCCTGCACGCGCTGGGCGATGCGTTCGGCGTCCAGTTCTTCGGCTTCCTGCGGCCAGCGCGTGACCGGCAGCGGCAGGCCGGCTTCCACCGCCAGCTCCTGCTCCAGACCTTGCAGGTCCCATTGCTCGTCCACCGAATTGGGCGGCACGAACTTGGCGACCATGTCCTCGACCACGTCGCCGCGGATGCCTTCGATGTTTTCCTTCACCGACTCGGCGTCCAGCAGTTCGTCGCGCTGGTTGTAGATCACCTTGCGCTGGTCGTTGTTGACGTCGTCGAAGTCCAGCAGGTTCTTGCGGATGTCGAAGTTGTGCGCTTCCACCTTGCGCTGCGCCTTCTCGATCTGGCGGCTGACCAGACGATCCTCGATGACGTCGTCCTCCTTCATGCCGATCAGCTTCATCGCCTTCTGCACCCAGTCGGAGGCGAAGATACGCATCAGATTGTCTTCGAGCGACAGGTAGAAACGCGAGGAACCCGGGTCGCCTTGACGGCCGGAACGGCCGCGCAGCTGGTTGTCGATGCGGCGCGATTCGTGGCGTTCGGTGCCGACGATATGCAGGCCGCCGGCGGCCTTCACTTCGTCATGGCGCTTCTGCCACTCGGCCTTGACCCGTGCGCGGTCGGCATCGGTGGCGTCTTCGGGCAGTTGCTCGTATTCGGCTTCCAGCGAACCGCCCAGCACGATGTCGGTACCGCGGCCGGCCATATTGGTGGCGATGGTGATGGCTTTGGGACGGCCCGCCTGGGCGACGATCTGCGCTTCGCGTTCGTGCTGCTTGGCGTTGAGCACTTCGTGCGGCACGCCGGCCTTGCGCAGGTGCTCGGACAGCAGCTCCGAGGTCTCGATCGAGGTGGTGCCCACCAGCGCCGGCTGGCCGCGCGCGTAGCAATCCTGGATGTCGACCAGCACCGCGTTGAACTTGCCGTTGCGGTTGAGGAACACCTGGTCGGACGAATCCTTGCGCACGGTCGGGCGGTTGGTCGGAATGACGATCACTTCCAGACCGTAGATGCTCTGGAATTCGTAGGCTTCGGTATCGGCCGTGCCGGTCATGCCGGACAGCTTCTTGTACATGCGGAACAGATTCTGGAAGGTGATGCTGGCCAGGGTCTGGTTCTCGCGTTGGACCGGCACGCCTTCCTTCGCCTCGACCGCCTGGTGCAGGCCGTCGGACCAGCGACGGCCGGTCAGCGTGCGGCCGGTGAATTCGTCGACGATCACCACTTCGCCGTCGCGCACGATGTAATCCACGTCGCGCTGGTAGATGGCGTTGGCGCGCATCGCCGCGTTGAGGTGATGCACGACGCTGAGGTTGTTGGCGCCGTACAGGCTGTCTTCTTCGTCCTTCAGGATGCCGGCTTCGCGCAGCAGCTCTTCGGCGTGCTGCATGCCCGCCTCGGACAGGTGCACTTGCTTGCCTTTCTCGTCGACCCAGAAGTCGCCCTCGCCTTCCTCGGTTTCCTGCTTGATCAGCTTGGGCACGATGCGGTTGACGCGGATGTACAGCTCCGGCGATTCGTCGGCGGGACCGGAAATGATCAGCGGGGTGCGCGCTTCGTCGATCAGGATCGAGTCCACCTCGTCGACGATGGCGTAGTGCAGGCCGCGCTGGTAGCGGTCGTCGCGCGACATCGCCATGTTGTCGCGCAGGTAGTCGAAGCCGAATTCGTTGTTGGTGCCGTAGGTGATGTCGCTCGCGTACGCTTCGCGCTTGTCCGAATGCGGCATGCCGGGATAGACCACGCCCACGGTCAAGCCCAACCAGCCGTACAGCTTGCCCATCCACGCCGCGTCGCGGCGCGCCAGGTAATCGTTCACGGTGATGACGTGGACGCCCTTGCCTTCCAGCGCGTTCAAGTACACGGGCAGCGTGGCGACCAGGGTCTTGCCTTCGCCGGTACGCATCTCGGCGATCTTGCCCAGATGCAACACCATGCCGCCGATCAGCTGCACGTCGTAATGGCGCATGCCCAACACGCGGCGCGAGGCTTCGCGGCAGACGGCGAAGGCTTCGGGCAGAACCTTGTCCAGCGATTCGCCGTCGGCGATGCGTTTCTGGAACTCCGGGGTCTTGGCCTTCAGGGCTTCGTCGGAGAGCTTTTCCAGCTCCGGCTCCAGCGCATTGATCTTGGTGACGCTACGTTGGAGTTGCTTGAGCAGGCGTTCGTTGCGACTACCAAAGACACGGGTAAGCAGGCTGTTGATCATGTAGGGAACCGGAGTTGAAAGGAGCGTCGGGCGCAATCGGCGGCTCGGAGCCCGCTTCCTGCCGCCCAAAACGAAACAGGGCGCAATGCGCCCTGTTGGCAACACACCATTGTAGCTTGGGGCGGACCCTGGGGAATCAAGCAGCGGATTCAGCCGCGCTTGACCTGCCCTACCGGGGTCGGGCCTTCGCCCAGGAACTTGCGCGGATTGACGACTCGGCCGTTTTCCCAGACTTCGAAATGCACGTGCGCGCCGGTGGAACGGCCGGTGGAGCCGGCCTTGGCGATCTCCTGGCCTACGCGCACCAGGTCGCCCACCCGCACTACCAGCCGCGAGTTATGCGCATAACGGGTCACGTAGCCGTTGCCGTGGTCCACGTCGACCACGTTGCCGTAGCCGCTCTTGACGCCGGCGAAGCTGACCACGCCGTCGGCCACGCTCAGCACCGGATCGCCCACGTCGGCTTCGAAATCGATGCCCTTGTGATACTGGCTGCCACCGCCCAAGGGGTCCGCACGGCCACCGAAACCGGAGGTGATGTAGCTGTTGGCGATCGGCATGCGCGAAGGCATGGCGTTCTTGTCCAGCTCGCGGTTGAACAGCAGCGCTTCCAACACCGACAGCTGCTTGCCGGAAGCGGCGAACTGGCGTTCCAGCTGGGTCACGCCGACGTTCAGCGCCTTGGGCTCCATGTCGAAGGTCTGGTCGTTGCCGCCGACACCGACCGGCTTGTCGAAGTCGAATTCGCCATCCTGCAGCTGGCCGACGCGGGTCAGGCGTTCGCCCAGCGCATTGAGGCGGTTGGCCTGGGCCTGCAGCTCGCCCAGGCGCGCGGCCATGGCGTTGACTTCCTGCTGGGCGCCGCGGCGGACCTGCTCCAACTCGGCCTGCTGCTTGTCGGCCTTGGCCTGCAGCAGCGAGACCTGGGCCATGCCGGCGGCGCTACGGCCGCCGAAACCCAGCAAAAGGCCTGCGGCGAGCAGAATGCCGACGCTGGCGAGTGGGCGGGAGTACATGAAGACACGGGCCTGATGGGACTTGCTGGCCAAGAGATGGGCCATGCCGACGCGTGAATTGTTTACGATGGATTGAAAGGTCATAGATACCGATGTCTGATTCGAAGTCCCAACCGCGTCGCGCTTCATCCCCACAGCCTGCTTTGCAGGCTGCGATGTCGGATGCCGCCACCGACCCGGTGCGCAGAGCCTTGTGGCTCGACGCGCTGGAACAGCAACTTCGCCCCTGTCTACCGCCTGCCCTCGCCCCACACTGCAAACTGGGGAACGTGGCCGGCGGAAAACTCGTTTTTATTGTCGATTCCCCCGTGTGGCACGCCAAACTGCGACTTGCCGCACCCGAATTGATCAACTTGGCCCGATCCATCGGGTTTGCAGCCACCGAAGTGGTTGCGAAAACTACGACTGCGCCCTTCCAGCGGCCTGAGCCGGCCGGACTTGCGGTCAAACCCATGTCGGAAGCTTCGCGCAGTGCGCTCAAAGCCGCCTTGGCATCCCTGGACGATCCGGACTCCGCCGGATCCAATGAGGGCAAGGACCCCATTCCTGAACACCGGGGCGGCCGGGCCAAACGTTGAATCCGGCGCGCACAGGCCGAAGCATGGTACCCAGCAAAGGCAATGCGTTCGTTATCGAATAGTTAAATTATTGTGAATTCACGGCCAGGGAACGTTGCCGGTTCACAGTTCCGGCCAAATCGGGCCGTCCGCCGGGGGCGGTTGTTCAGACAGCGAGCGCGGGGCTGCCGTAGGCCACGGGCGCAGGGCTGGCCGGGACCTCGAAAGTCACTTCTTCCCAGGCCGAGCGTTCGGCCATCAGCGCCCGCACCAGCTTATTGTTGAGCGCATGACCGGACTTGAAGCCTTCGTATGCGCCCAGGATGGGGTGTCCGGCCAGGTACAGATCGCCGATGGCGTCCAGAATCTTGTGGCGCACGAATTCGTCGGCGTAGCGCAGGCCGTCGTCGTTGAGCACGCGGAATTCGTCCAGCACGATGGCGTTGTCCATCGAGCCGCCCAGGCCCAGGTTGCGCTCACGCATGTATTCCAGGTCGCGCATGAAACCGAAGGTGCGCGCGCGCGCGACTTCCTTGGTATAGGCGGCGGTGGAGAAATCGATCTCCGCGCGCGACTGCGAAGCGGGGATCATCGGATGATCGAACTCCACGGTGAAGCCGACCTTGAAGCCGTCGTAGGGCACGAAGCGCGCGATCTTGTCGCCGTCGCGCACTTCCACCGGATGCAGGATGCGCAGGAAACGTTTGGCCGCGTTCTGCTCGACCACGCCGGCGGACTGCAACAGGAACACGAACGGACCGGCGGAGCCGTCCATGATCGGCAACTCGGCCGAAGACAGTTCCACATAGGCGTTGTCGACGCCCAGGCCGGCCATTGCCGACATCAGGTGCTCGACGGTCATGACCTTGGCGCCATCGCGGCTCAGGCCCGTGCACAGGGTGGTCTCGCTGACCAGCTCGGCGTTGGCGGGAATCTCCACCACCGGGTCCAGATCCACGCGGCGAAACACGATGCCGTTGTCGACCGGAGCAGGACGCAGGGTCATGTAGACCTTTTCCCCGCTATGCAACCCCACGCCTGTGGCGCGGATCACATTCTTGAGGGTGCGCTGCTGGGTCATAAGGGCGAGGCTGAAGCGAGTGTCGAACAGTCGGCGAGAATAGCACGCAGGT
Source organism: Pseudoxanthomonas sacheonensis (assembly GCF_031455975.1). Classification (GTDB taxonomy): domain Bacteria; phylum Pseudomonadota; class Gammaproteobacteria; order Xanthomonadales; family Xanthomonadaceae; genus Pseudoxanthomonas_A; species Pseudoxanthomonas_A sacheonensis_A. The sequence goes on from NZ_JAVDTT010000005.1 coordinate 226,901, forward strand.
GCCTGAATCCTAACGGAAGAATCGATCTGTCCCACGCCTGAAACGATGCCAAGCGGCGGGGGCTCAGGGGGAAAAAGCTGCCGGGCCGGACAAGCCCGGCAGCGAAGGGGACAGGACAGTCTTCCATCGCGGACGCCCTAGGGTATCCGCGACCCACTCCTTGCTTCCCTCTCCCATCCGGAGAGGGCTTGAATCAATCCGCCTGGCGGCGCAGGAACGCCGGGATATCCAGGTAATCGCCCGGCAGGTCGGCGGTCGCCGGAGCGGCGGCCGGCAGGGAAGCCGGTTCGGCGCTGCCGCGGCGCAGGCCCAGCCCGCTGACCGCATTGGCCACCGGATCCATCATGGCGTTGGCGTCGTAAGCCATGCCCGTGGTGGCGTCGCGGACCAGCTTGATCGGCGCGCGCATCGGTTCGCGCAGGCTGTTGCTTTCGCCACGGCCCAGCGGCTGGCGCACGGCGGCGGTGCGATTGAGGCCGGTAGCGACCACGGTGACGCGGACTTCGTCCTGCATGTCCGGGTCCAGCACGGTGCCCAGGACCACGGTGGCGTCCTCGGCGGCGAAGCCTTCGATGGTGCGGCCCACTTCGTCGAACTCGGCCATGGTGAAATCCGGGCCGGCGGTGATATTGACCAGGATGCCGTTGGCGCCGGACAGGTTGACGTCGTCCAGTAGCGGATTCTGGATCGCCGCCTCAGCCGCCGCCTGCGCGCGGTCGTCGCCGCGTGCCGAACCGGTGCCCATCATGGCCAGGCCCATTTCGCTCATCACGGTACGCACGTCGGCGAAGTCGACGTTGATCAGGCCCGGGCGCACGATCAGGTCGGCGATGCCCTGCACGGCGCCCAGCAGCACGTCGTTGGCGGCACGGAACGCCTGGATCATGGTCGCGTTGCGGCCCAGCACGGTGATCAGCTTTTCGTTGGGAATGGTGATCAGCGAATCGCAGTGGTGGCTGAGTTCTTCGATGCCCTTCAACGCGACCTGCATGCGGCGGCGGCCTTCGAACGGGAAAGGCTTGGTGACCACGGCAACGGTCAGGATGCCCATCTCCTTGGCGAGTTGCGCCACGACCGGCGCTGCGCCGGTGCCGGTACCGCCGCCCATGCCGGCGGTGATGAACACCATGTCGGCGCCTTCCAGCGCGGCGATGATGCGTTCGCGATCCTCGAGCGCGGCCTGGCGGCCGACTTCGGGATTGGCGCCCGCACCCAGACCCTTGGTGACGTTGCCGCCCAGCTGCAGCTGGGTCTTGGCGCCGCAGTTGTTGATGGCCTGCGAGTCGGTGTTGGCGGTGACGAATTCAACGCCTTCCACGCTGCTGCTGACCATGTGCGCGACCGCGTTGCCGCCGCCGCCGCCGACGCCGATGACTTTAATCACCGCATTCGGTGCCATTCTTTCAACCAGTTCGAAATGTGCCATGTCCATGTCCTCGTAATAGTTATGTTGTGTATCGAATCAATCGGGTTGTTGCTCAATTCCCGTTTTTCCTTCCCGCCTCACGCCTCCGCGCCCTCGCGGTTGCGCCAAACTCCTGCGCGGCCTCAGAACTCGCCGCGGTACCAGTTCTTCAATTTGTTGAATAGGCTTCCGGTCTTGCCCAGGGGCAAGGACGGACGCCGCGGATGCTCGATCTGGCTGCCCATCAGCAGCAGGCCCACGCCGGTGGCGTGCACCGGGTTGCCGACCACTTCGCCCAGACCGGTGACGTGCTGCGGAATGCCGATGCGCACCGGCATCTGCAGCATTTCCTCGGCCAGTTCGACCACGCCTTCCATCTTCGAAGCGCCGCCGGTCAGCACCATGCCGGCCCGCACCAGCTCTTCGAATCCGGAGCGGCGCAGTTCGGCCTGCACCATTTCGAAGATTTCCTCGTAACGGCCCTGCACCGCCTGCGCCAGCGAATGGCGCGGCAGGCGGCGCGGCGGGCGGTCGCCGACGCTGGGCACCTGGATGCTTTCCTCGGCGGTGGCCAGTTGCGCCAGTGCGCAGGCGTAACGCACCTTGATCTGCTCGGCTTCAGGCGTGGGCGTGCGCAACATGTGCGCGATGTCGTTGGTGACGTGGTCGCCAGCGATGGGCAAAGAAGCGGTGTGGCAGATCGCGCCCTGCACGAACACGGCCAGATCGGTAGTACCCGCGCCCATGTCGACCAGCACCACGCCGAGCTCGCGCTCGTCGCTGGTCAGCACGGCGACACTGGAGGCCAACGAAGAAAGAATCAGATCGTCGATCTGCAGACCGCAGCGCTGCACGCACTTGCTGATGTTGGCCGCGGCCGACTGCGCGCACACCACCAAGTGCGCGTGTACTTCCAGGCGCACGCCGGTCATGCCGACCGGATTACGGATGCCTTCCTGCGAATCGTCCAGTACGTATTCGCGCGGGATAGCGTGCAGGATCTTCTGGTCGGCGGGGATGGCCACGGCCTTGGCGGCCTCCAGCACGCGATCCAGGTCGCCCCAGGTCACTTCGCCATCGCGGATCGGCACGATGCCGGGCGAATTCTTGCACTGCACGTGCGCGCCGGAGATGGAGGCGTAGACCGAACGGATTTCGCAGCCCGCCATCAGTTCGGCTTCTTCCACCGCGCGCTGGATCGACTGCACGGTGGACTCGATGTCCACCACCACGCCGCGCTTGAGTCCGCGCGATTCGTGCGAACCGATGCCGATCACTTCGATGGGATTGCCCGGCGAATATTCGCCGACCAACGCGGTGACCTTGGAAGTGCCGATGTCGAGACCGACGATCAGCGATTTGTCGCCCTTGCGATTCATGTGCTTGCCTGCTGGGTAATGCCCCCTGTCCCGTTCGCGGGAGAGGGTTGGGGTGAGAGCGTTTCCGCGGTAGCGGGCTTGTCGGCCCAGCTCAAAGCGAAACCATTGGTGTAGCGAAGGTCGGCGCGCTGCAGCGGCAACGCATTGCGCGCCAGCAATTGCGGCAACATGCGCGCGAACCGGCCCAGGCGCGGGCGCGCATCGGCGCGGCCCACCACGACCTGTGTGCCGTTGCTCAGGGCCAGCGACCAGCTGCCGCGACGGTCCATCACCAGGCTGTCGACCTTGAAGCCGATCGGAGCGAACAGTTCGCGCGATTCGTTGTAGAGCTTCACCACTTCCTGCACCTGCGAATCGGGACCGCCGAGCTGCGGCAGCGCATCCGACCGCATGTCCTTCGGCACCGGGAACAGCCGCCCCTGCTCCGACAGCAGTCGATCCTTGCCCCAGCGCGCGAACGGCTTGTGTTCGACGACCTCGATCTCCAACACGTCCGGCCAGCGTTTGCGTACTTCGGCACGTTCGACCCAGGGCAGCTTTTCCACCGCATCCTGCGCGCCCTGCAAACGCGCGGCGAAGAAGCCGGGCTTGGCGTAAGGCAGGACCACCGCCCGCAACTGGACAGGATCGACACGCTCGAACTCGCCATGCACGCGCAGTTTGGTCAGCGGCCAGCGCTCGGCGCCGATCCAGCCGTTCATGACCGCGACCACCGGCAGCACGACCAGCGCCAATGCCAGCAGCCAGGTGAAGATGCGCAGCGCGGCGTTCATCGGCCGGCCACCTCCGGCAGCGTGGCTTCCAGGATCCGCCAGCACAGCTCTTCGAAACCGATACCGGCCTGCTGCGCTGCCTTGGGCACCAGCGAATGACTGGTCATGCCCGGCGCGGTGTTCACCTCCAGCAGATAGAAGTTGCCGCTGGCGCGGTCGCGCATCACATCGACGCGGCCCCAGCCACGGCAGTCCACTGCGTTGAATGCTTCGACCGCGATCCGTCCGATCTCGGTTTCATCGGCGCCTTCCAGGCCCGGACACAGATACTGCGTATCGTCGGCGACGTACTTGGCGTGGTAGTCGTACCAAAGCCCTTTCGGCACGATGCGGATGGAAGGCAATGCCACGCCGCCGAGAATCGGCACAGTGAGCTCGTCGCCGATGACCATCTGCTCCATCAGCAGTTCGCCCGGATAGCGCGCCGCCAGATCCAATGCCGCCTGCAGGTCGGCTTCATCGACCACGCGCGAAATGCCGACGCTGGAACCTTCGCACGAGGGTTTGACGATCAACGGCAGGCCGATGGCGCTGGCGGCGACATGCACGTCGTCGCCTTTCGCCAACCGACGATAGGCGGGCGTGGGCAAACCGACCGACATCCACACCTGCTTGCAACGGATCTTGTCGAGCGCCAGCGCGGAGCCCAGTACGCCGGAACCGGTGTACGGAACGCCCAGCGCTTCCAGCAGGCCCTGCAGCACGCCATTCTCGCCTTCGCCGCCATGCAGGATGTTGAAGACGCGGTCGAACTTCTTCTGCGACAGCGCTTCGGTCAGCGCAGACACGCCGTCGACGGCGGTCGCGTCGACGCCGCGCGCGAGCAGCGCCTCGAGCACGTTGCGGCCGGAGTCCAGCGACACTTCGCGCTCGCTGGAGGTGCCGCCCAGCAGCACGGCGACCCGACCGAATGCCTTCGGGTCGGTGACGGTCTGCGCGGGGATTGCGTACTTGCTCATTCTGACTTGCTTCCTCCAAAACCCTGGGCAGCGATGTCCTGGGCGACATGGCCGATATCGCCCGCGCCCATCAGCAGCAGCAGATCGCCGTCCTGCAGCACGTCGGGCAACACGCCGGCGAGTTCGGACACCTGGCTGACCACCACCGGCTCGTTGCGGCCGCGCGCACGGATGGCGCGGGCCAGCGATTTGGCGTCCGCACCGGCGATCGGAGCTTCGCCTGCGGGATAAACTTCGCTCAAGACCAGCGCGTCCACTTCGGACAGCACCGCGGCGAAGGCGTCGAACTGGTCGCGCGTACGGCTGTAGCGATGCGGCTGGAAGGCGACGACAAGACGCTTGTCCGGCCATCCGCCACGCGCTGCGGCGAAGACCGCGGCGAGTTCGCGCGGATGGTGGCCGTAGTCGTCGACCAGCCTTACCCGCGCGCCATTGGGCGTGGTGATTTCGCCCAGGTCGTTGAAGCGTCGGCCGATGCCCGAGAATTTCTCCAACGCATTGGCGATGTCCTGCGGCGTCACGCCCAGCTGCCAACCTATGCACGCTGCGGCGAGCGCGTTCTGCACGTTGTGGCGGCCCGGCAAGGCGAGCTTGACCTGCACCTGGCTGTCTTCGGGCAGGCGCAGGGTGAAGCGCATGCAGCCGGCTTCCTGGGTCACGTTCTCGGCGCGTACGTCGGCGTTCTCGGCGAAGCCGTAGCTCATCACGTGACGCGGCGTGTCGGCCGCCAGGGCGGCCACTTCGGGGTCGTCGATGCACAGCACCGCCAGCCCATAGAACGGCAGGCGTTGCAGAAATTCGGCGAACGCGGCCTGGACTTTCGAGAAATCGTTGTCGTAGTTTTCCAGATGGTCCGAATCGATGTTGGTGATCACCGCCATCAGCGGATTCAGGCGCAGGAAACTGCCGTCGCTTTCGTCCGCCTCCGCGACCAGCCACTGGCCATCGCCGAGCTTGGCGTTGGCGCCCGCCGCGAGCAGTTGGCCGCCGATGACGAAGGTCGGATCCAGTCCGCCTTCGCTCAACACCGCTGCCGTCAAACTCGTAGTGGTGGTCTTGCCGTGGGTACCGGCCACCGCGATGCCGCGGCGGAAACGCATCAGCTCGGCCAGCATCGCCGCGCGCGGCACGATCGGAATGCGCTGCGAACGCGCTTCCATCAGTTCCGGGTTGTCGTGCTTGATCGCGCTGGACACCACCACGCAGTCCGTACCTAGCACGTTGGACGCGTTGTGCCCGCGCATCACCCGCGCGCCCAGCGACACCAAACGGCGCGTGGCGGCGTTGTCGGCGTTGTCCGAACCGGAGACTTCGTAGCCGAGCGTGCACAGCACCTCCGCTATTCCGCTCATGCCGGAGCCGCCTATGCCCACGAAATGCACGCGGCGGAATTCCTGGGCCAGGTTGCCCGTGTGTTGCAAGCGGCGTTCGCGTGCGGCGGCCATCATCATGCGGCGCGTTCCAGTTCGGATTCTTCAAGAATGATGTCGGCGATGCGTTCGGCCGCATCGGGCTTGGCCAGCGAGCGAGCGGCGTCGGCCATCGCCAGGCGGCGGACCGGATCGGCGGCGAGCTCGCCCAGGACCTGCTGCAGGCGCGACGCTAGCTGGTCGTCCTGCTTCAGCAATACCGCGGCGCCGTGTTCGACCAGGTACATCGCGTTCTTGGTCTGGTGGTCGTCGACGGCAGCGGCGAAGGGAACCAGCACGCTGCCGATGCCGGCGGCGCACAGCTCGGCGAGCGTGGACGCGCCCGCGCGGCAGACCACCAGATCGGCCCAGGCATAGGCTTCGGCCATGTCGACGATGAAGCTCTCCACGCTGGCGATCACATTGGTCTCGGCATAGGCGCGCATCGCTTCCTCGCGCATCTTTTCGCCGCACTGATGGCGCACTTCGATGCGGAAGCCGGACAACGCCGAGAGCGCTTGCGGCAGCGCGAGATTCAAGGCGCGCGCGCCCTGGCTGCCGCCCAGCACCAGCAATCGCAACGGCTCCGCCCGTCCGGCGAAACGTTGCGCGGGCGTCGGCAACCCAGCGATCTCGTCGCGCACCGGATTGCCCACCGCTTCTTCGCGGGCCGGGAAGCTGCCGGGAAAACCGGCGAGGATGCGTCGCGCGAACTTCGCCAGCACGCGGTTGGTGAAGCCGGGCGCGCGATTCTGTTCGTGCACCAGTAATGGACGGCCCTGCAGACGCGCGGCCATGCCGCCGGGGCCTGCGGCGAAACCACCGAAGCTGACCACCGCACGCGGCGAGCGCTGGCGCAATACCGAACCCGCACGGCGGATCGCCTTGAAGACGCGCAATGGCGCGCCCAGCAAGGCGAGCCCGCCTTTGCCGCGCACGCCGGAAATGGCGATGGTGTCCAACGGAATGCCGTGCTGGGGCACCAGCCGGGTTTCCATTGCGCCTTCGGCGCCCAGCCAGGTCACCGGCACGCCGCGCGCGCGCAGCACCTTGGCCACCGCCAGCGCCGGGAAGATGTGGCCGCCGGTGCCTCCCGCAAGGATCATTACCGGAGCCGCATCGCCAAGGCGAAGCGGCGTGACCGGCGCGTCGCTGCGTGCGCTCATGCGATCCTCTCGAAGGTGGGTTCGACCCGCGAGTTCAGGCGGCTGGTGCCGCGCATCGGCGCTTGCGGCGCGGCGGCGGGCGCAGCCGTTGCCGGCGCCTCCGCGACCGGTGCCGCTTCGCCGCGCAGCAAAGCGACCTGGCGCTCGGCGCGATTCAGCTCGTAGGAAACCCGCAACAGCAATCCCATCGCCACGCAGGTCATCATCACGCTGGAGCCGCCGGAAGAAATCAGCGGCAGGGTCAGGCCCTTGGTCGGCAGCAGACCCAGATTGACCCCGATCGAAACGAAGCTCTGCATGCTGATCCACAGCGCGATGCCGAACGCACAGTAGCCGGCGAAGTGCCGACGCATTTCCACGCAGCGCAGACCGAGATGGAAAGCGCGGCCGGCCAGCACCGCGTACAACGCGATCACGGCGCAGACCCCGACGAAACCGAGCTCTTCGCCGATGACGGAGAAGATGAAGTCGGTATGCGCCTCGGGCAGATAGTTCAACTTCTGCACGGAGCCGCCCAGCCCCACCCCCCACCACTCGCCGCGGCCGACCGCCATCAATGCGTTGCTCAGCTGATAGCCGGAGCCGAGCTGGTCTTCCCACGGATTCATGAAGGACGTGATGCGCCGCATGCGGTACGGCTCGAGGATCGCGATGAAGGCGAAAATGGGCAGGCCGATCACGATCGGCGCGGACATGCGCGGCAGGTTCACGCCGCCGAGCACCAGCATGCCGGCGGTGATCGCCAGCAGCAGCGTGGAAGAACCGAAGTCGGGCTGCAGCAGCAGCATGCCGACCAAGGCCACCGCCACGCCGAGCGGCTTGAGCATCGCCGGCCAAGTGGCGTTGACTTCGTCGCGGAAGCGCACCAGGTAGCTGGACAGCCACACGATGTAGAGCACCTTCACCGCTTCCACGACCTGGAACCTGGAAATGCCCAGGTTGATCCAGCGTTTGGCGCCGTTGACGCTGCTGCCCAGGCCCGGAACGAATACGGCGGCGAGCAGCACGAAGCACGCGAGCAGCAACCATTGGTTGTAGTGTTCGACGGCCTTGAGTTCGGTGCGCATCGCCACGTACGCCAGGCCGATGCCCAGGCCCAGGAAGATCACATGACGGGTGAGGTAATAGAACGGATTGCTGTCCATGGCGATCGAGCTGGACGCGACCATCACCACGCCCAACGCCGCCAGCGCCAGCACCACCGCGAGCAACCACGGATCGTAGCGGCCGCCGATCGCTTCGAGTCGCGTCGCTTGGCGTGGGGTGTCGTTCATCAGCGCACCTTCAACGTGGCCAGACCAACGAGGACCAGCACCACCGAGATGATCCAGAAACGCACGATCACGCGCGGCTCGGGCCAGCCCTTTAGTTCGAAGTGGTGATGGATGGGCGCCATGCGGAACACGCGCTTGCCGGTCAGCTTGAACGACGCCACCTGGATCATCACCGACAAGGTCTCGATGACAAAGATGCCGCCCATGATCACCAGCACCAGCTCCTGGCGCACAATCACCGCGACCGTTCCCAGCACCGCGCCCAGCGCCAACGCGCCGATATCGCCCATGAACACCATGGCCGGATAGGTGTTGAACCACAGGAACCCGAGTCCCGCGCCGGCGATGGCCGCGCAGATGATCACCAGTTCGCCGGCGCCGGGCACCTGCGGGATCTGCAAGTAGGCGGAAAACACCGCATTGCCCGAAGCGTAGGCGAACACGCCGAGCGCGCAGGCGACCAGGACCGTGGGCATGATCGCCAGGCCGTCGAGGCCGTCGGTCAGGTTCACCGCATTGGAGAAGCCGACGATCCAGAAGTAGGCGATGGCGATGAAGCCGATGCCCGCCAGCGGCAAGGCGACGCTTTTGATCATCGGGATGTAGAACGTGGTCGACGCGGGAACCGACGGGTCGGCGGTCATGAACAGGAAAATGCCCGCGGCCAGCCCGAAGATCGACTGCAGCAGGTACTTCCAGCGGGACTTCAAACCGTTGGGATCGCGTTTGACGATCTTGATCCAGTCGTCGTACCAGCCGATCGCACCGAAGGCCAGCATCACCAGCAGCACCACCCAGACGTAGCGGTTGCGCAGATCGCCCCACAGCAACACCGATAGCAGCACGGTCATCAGGATGAGCGCACCGCCCATGGTCGGCGTACCGGCCTTGGTGAAATGGGTCTGCGGACCGTCCTGGCGGATCGGCTGACCGCCCTTGAACTGCGCGAGGCGACGGATTACCGCCGGGCCCAGCCATAGCGACAGGAATAGCGACGTCAGCGCCGCCAGGATTCCGCGGAAAGTCAGATAACCGAACAGCCCGAACAGGCTTTCCAGTTGCTGCAGCCAGCGTGTCAATTCAAGCAGCATGCGATGCGCCCTCCCCGGTGGACAGCAATGCGGTCACGATGCGATCCATCGCGCTTCCCCTCGATCCCTTCACCAGGCAGCGCAATGTCTGCGGCTGCGCGAACTGCTGCAGATCGGCGCGCAATGCGTCGGTCAAGGCGGCGTGCGATTCGAAACTGCGCGCACCTTCGCCGAAAGCCAAGGCCGCGGCCGCGCTCAGCGGGCCCAGCGTGTACAAGCGTCGGATCCCCGCGGACTTGGCCTTGCGACCGACGTCGGCATGCAGCGCCTCGCCTTCGGCGCCGAGTTCGCGCATGTCGCCCAGCACCAGCCACGCCTCGCCGCCCGCGGCGGCCAAGGTATCGATAGCGGCGACCAGCGAACCCGGATTGGCGTTGTAGCTGTCGTCGATCAGCACCGCGCCGTTCGGCAGCGTGCGCGCGACCTGCCGTCCAGGCACCGGCTTGCTGTCCGCCAGGCCTTCGGCGATCGTCGTCGGTGCGACCCCGCAGGCCAGCGCCAGCGCGGCGGCGGCCAGGGCGTTGAGCACGTTGTGGCGACCGGGCAAGGACAGATCGACCGTAGCCTCGCCCTGCGGCGTGACCAGCACGAACTGCGAACCTTCCGCACTGGCGCTGATGTCGCGCGCGGTGACCTCCGCGCTGGCGTCCAGCCCGAAGCGGAGGATGCGCTTGCCCGCCGCAAGGCCTGCGAAGTATTCGGCGAAGGCGTCGTCGGCGTTGATCACCGCCACGCCATCGGCGGGCAGCGCGGAATAGATCGCGCCCTTGGTCTCGGCCACGCCCAGCAGGCTGCCCATGCGTTCCAGGTGCGCCGAAGCGACGTTGTTCACCAGCGCCACGTCGGGCGTGACGATGTCGGTCAGGTAGGCGATGTCGCCCAGCTTGCCCGCACCCATTTCGTAGATGGCGAAATCCGCGTCGTCCGGCGCATCGATCACCGCCAGCGGCAGGCCGATCTCGTTGTTGCGGTTGCCGGGATTGAAATAGCTGTTGCCGGCGCGCCGCAGGATCGCCTGGGTCAGGGTCTTGACGCTGGTCTTGCCGTTGCTGCCGGTGATTGCGACCACCTTGCCGCCGCGATCCAGCTGCAAATTGGCGGCGATGCGCCCCAGGGCGACTTGCGTATCGGCCACGACGATCTGCGGAAGATCCACTTCCACCGCGTGATCCACCAACAGCGCGTTTGCGCTGCGCATGGCCGCGTCGTAGGCGAAATCGTGGCCGTCGAAGCGTTCGCCGCGAATCGCCACATACAGGCTGCCCGGCATCAGGCTGCGGGTATCGTTGGTTAGCGTGTCGACCAGGAGGTCCTCGCCGCGCAGTTCGCCACTGGCCCAGTGCGCTAGCAATGAAAGCGGGAGACGCTTCATGCTCGCTCCTCCAGGTACTGGCGCGCGACGGTCGTATCGTCGAATGGGTGCCTGACGCCGGCGACTTCCTGGTAAGGCTCGTGACCCTTGCCGGCGATCAGCACGATATCGTTCGGGCCGGCCTCGCCGATCGCGCGGGCGATGGCTTTGGCGCGGTCGCGCTGTACGACGACGGAGTCGGGCTTGGCGAAACCGGCGACGATGTCGGCGACGATGGCATCGCCGTTCTCCGCGCGCGGATTGTCGTCGGTGACTATCACCACGTCGGCCAGGCGTTCGGCGCTCGCCGCCATCTGCGGCCGCTTGCCGGCATCGCGTTCGCCGCCGCAACCGAATACGCAGATCAACCGTGCCGGCGCGTGGTCGCGCAGACTGGTCAGCGCCTGTTCCAGCGCATCGGGCGTGTGCGCGTAGTCGATGACGACCAGCGGACGTTCGCCGTCGCCGCCGAGACGGTTCATGCGTCCGTGGATCGGCTGCAGCCGGGAAAGCGTGCGCGCGATATCGGTCGGCGCATCCCCGAGCGCATGCAGCGCGCCGGCCACCGCTAGCAGGTTGTCCACGTTGAAGCGCCCCAGCAGCTTGGATTGCACGCCATAGGCATGGCCTTCGATCAGCAGGTCGAAGGCGATGCCGCTGCCGTCGAGGTTCAGGTTTTCCGCGCGTAACGCCGCGTTTTCCTCGCCCCGCGAACTCAGGCCGATGCCTCGCACTTCCTGCGACAACCGGCCGGACAGCTCGCGACCGAAGGCGTCGTCCAGGTTGATCACCGCCGCCTTCAACTCCGGCCACGCGAACAGGCGCGCCTTCGCTGCGCCGTAACCGGCCATGTCGCCGTGATAGTCGAGATGGTCGCGGGTGAGATTGGTGAACACCGCGACGTCGAAATGCACGTTATCGACGCGGCCCTGGTCGAGCGCGTGCGAACTCACTTCCATCGCCACCGCCTTGGCGCCGGCGTCGCGCAACTGCGCGAGCAAGGCATGCATCTGCAGTACCAGCGGCGTGGTGAAGCCGGTCGCCACCACCTCGCCGTACAGGCCCGCGCCCAAGGTGCCGATGCTGCCTGCGCGGATGCCGCGCAAATGCCAGGCCTGAGCCAACAGCTGCACCGTGGACGTTTTGCCGTTGGTGCCGGTCACCCCCACCATCGACATATCGCGCGAAGGACGCGCGTGGAAACGATCCGCCATGTCGCCCATCCGCGCACGCAGTCCGGGAACGGCGATCGCATCGGCCGGAACCTGGAACTCGATCGGCGCCGGCGGTTCGAACAGGATTGCGCTGGCGCCCGCGGCCTGCGCCTGCTCGACGAAACCCAATCCGTGCGCGCCGAAGCCGGCGATGGCGACGAATGCGTCGCCCGGCTCGATATGGCGGCTGTCGAGCACCAGTCCGCGGATCACGATGTCGCGCGGAATCTCAACGTCCGGCAGCAAGTCCGCCAGGGCCATGGCGCGCCTCATTGCACATCGCCCGGCAGCGACACGGGTAGCGCGGCATGTACGTCGACCGGAACGGCAGCCACCGGCAAAGCCGCCGGCGCGCGCTTGCCGTCGGCCTTTTCCTGAGCCGCGATCCAGGTCTCGATATCGTCCGGCGCCACATCCATCAGGCGCAGTGCGCCTTCCATGACGTTGTGGAACACCGGTCCGGCGACCAGGCCGCCGTAGTACGAGCCATTGGTCGGATCATTCACGACCACGGCCATCGCGAAACGAGGATTGTCCACCGGCACCACACCGGCGAAGAACGACAGGTACTTGCGCGAATAACCGCCGCCGGACGCCTTGCGCGAAGTGCCGGTCTTGCCAGCGACGTGGTAACCGAGGATCGCGGCCTGGGTCGCGGTACCGCCGGGCTCGGTCACGGTCTGCATCATCTTCATCACCTCGGCCGCGATGGCCGGGTCGAGGACCTGCTTCGGCTCGTTGCGTTCGCCTTTGACGAAGGTCGGCTGAATCGCGCGCCCGCCGTTGGCCAGCGTGGCGTAGGCGTGCGCGACCTGGAGCGGCGTGACCGCAAGGCCATAGCCGTAAGACATGGTCTGCTTGCTGGTGCCGCTCCATTGGCTGGGCGCCGGGAACAGCCCGGCGGCTTCGCCGGGAAAGCCGCTTCGCGTGCTCTGGCCGTAGCCCATCTTGCGGAAGAAATCGTAGAACTGCCGGTTATCCAATCGGCTCGCGATCTTGGCGGCGCCCACATTGGAGCTCTTGCGGATCACACCCGTAGTGTCGAGAACGCCATAGTTGTGCGTGTCGGTGGTGCGGTACCTGCCGTTAGGCATCCAGCCGGGATTGGTGTTGAACAGCGTCGCCGGGGTGATCACGCCGTTCTCGAGCCCTGCGGCGACGGTGAGGGGCTTGGCGGTCGAGCCGGGTTCGAACAGGTCGGTCACTGCGCGGTTTCGGTGCGCATCCGGCTTGCCCAGCGACGCCGCATTGGGATTGAAAGTGGGCAGGTTGACCATGGCCAGCACTTCGCCGGTGGCCACGTCCAGCACCACCGCCGAACCGCTGCTCGCGCCGTTGGAGATCAGCGCGTTGCGCAGTTCGCGATAAGCCAGGAACTGGATGCGGCGATCGATGCTCAGGGTCAGGTCCTTGCCCGGTTGCGCCTGCTTGACCAGATCCACGTTCTCGACGATGCGGCCACGGTTGTCGCGGATGACTTTTTTGGCCCCCGGGCTGCCGCGCAGCCACTCGTCGAACGCCAGTTCGACGCCTTCCTGTCCACGGTCGTCTATGTTGGTGAAGCCCAGCACGTGGGCCATGGCTTCGCCCTGCGGGTAGAAGCGGCGGAACTCGCGCTTCGAATACACGCCAGGCACGCCATGGGCCAGGATCTTCTTGGCCTCGTCCGGGTTGATTCGGCGCTTGAGGTAATAGAACTCTTTTTCCGCGCGCTGGCTGATGCGGCTGGTGAGCGTGTCCAGCGGCTCGCCCAGGGCCTTGGCCAACTCAGGCAAACGGTCAGGCGCTTTCAGCAGCTCCTTGGGGTCGCACCAGATCGACTCGACCGGAGAAGATACCGCCACCGGCTCGCCGTTGCGGTCGGTGATCATGCCGCGTGAGGTCGGTATCTCGATGTCGCGCACGAAGCGCTCGTTGCCTTCGCGCTGGTAGAAGTCGCGGTTGACCAGCTGCACGTAGGCCGCGCGGCCGATCAGGCTGACCGAGCACAATCCCAATGCGCTAACGACGAGCAGTACGCGACCGCGCAGATTGAAACGCGCGCGGTTGCGGCCGCGCGGCGCGGGATTCTTGTCCCTGCCCTTCATGGACGCACCACCACGACATCGCCCGCTTCCGGGAATTTCATGCCCAGACGCAGGCGCGCGATCTGGTCGATACGGTTGCTTTCGGCCACGGTGGCCTGCTCCAGCTGCAGGCGGCCGAATTCGATGTTGAGTTCGTCGCGCACCTTTTCCAACTGCGCCAACTCGACGAACAGCAGGCGGTGACGATGGCGCGCATACACCACGCCGATCGCGGAAGCGATGCCGCCCAGGATAAGCACTACCATCAGGAAGCGGCTCATGCGGCGGCTCCGAGTTTCTCGGCCACGCGCAGCACCGCGCTGCGGGCGCGCGGATTGGCGGAGGTCTCCGCGGCGTCGGCGCGCTGGGCGTCGCCGATGGCCTTGAGCGTGGGCACGAATACGTCCAGCTCCGGCAAGCGGCGATTGGCCGGCGGCGCCTTGGCATGCCGCGCGATGAAACGCTTGACGATGCGGTCTTCCAGCGAGTGGAAACTGATCACGGCCAGGCGGCCGCCGACCTTCAGACGCTCCAGCGCGCCGTCCAGCCCGGTTTCCAGATCGGCCAGTTCGCGATTGATGTGGATGCGGATGGCCTGGAAGCTGCGCGTGGCCGGATGGAGTTCTTTTTTACCGCTAGCATGCTTCCCACGACCGACCACGGCGCCCAGCAGATCGGCCAGGTCGGCGGTGCGGGTGAACGGCTTCTCGGCGCGGCGCGCGACGATCGCCTTGGCGATGCGGCGGCTCAGGCGCTCCTCGCCGTAGGTCCAGAGCACGTCGGCGATTTCCGCCTCGTCCGCGCGCGCGATCCACTGCGCGGCGCTCTCGCCGCTGTCCGGGTCCATGCGCATGTCCAGGGGACCGTCCTTGCCGAAGCTGAAACCGCGTTCGGCCACGTCCAGCTGCGGCGAGGAAACGCCAAGGTCGAGCAGGACTCCGTCGAGGCCGGCGGCGGTCGCGTTCCAATCGGCGAGCGTTGCGAAACTGCCGCGATGAATCTCGACGCGCGCATCGCCGGCGAACGACTGTTCGGCGTGGGCGATCGCTTCGGGATCCTTGTCCATCAGCAGCAGCCGGCCTCCCGGGCCGAGTCTTTGCAGCACGCCGCGCGCATGTCCGCCGCGCCCGAAGGTGCCATCCAGGTAGGTTCCGTTCTCTCGCACCTGCAGCCCTTCCATGACCTGCACAAACATCACTGGCAGATGCCGCGCGGGAAGGTGGCCGGCCTGCGCTTCGCCGCGCATCCGGGCACCGTCCGTCACAGCTTCAGGTCGAGCATGTGCTCGCTCAGATCGTCGTCGGACAAGGTCTGACGGATCTGCGCGTGATGCGCCTGCTCGCTCCACAATTCGAATTTGTCGCCCATGCCCAGCAGCACGGCCTTTTTCTCGATACCCACCGCGCTGCGATGGCTGGCCGGAATGCTGATGCGCCCGTTGCCGTCCAGCTCCACCGGAGTCGCGGCGCCCACCAGCTTCAACTGCAGGTTGCGGTGCGCACGCTGGGTGCTGGGCAAGGCATTGACCGAGTCGCGGACGCGCTGCCATTCCTTCTCGGGATACAGGTATAGGCAGCCCAGCTCGAAGGGGTTGTAGGCGATCACCAGCCGGTTGGCGCATTCGCGCGCGACAAGCTCGCGATAGGCGGTGGGCACCGCCAATCGGCCCTTGTCGTCAACTGTGATGGCGGTCTCACCTTGGAACACGACCCCTGCACCCACGAAATCCGCTGGAAGGCGGCAATTGAACCACGAAAAACCACTAATAACCCGGTTTTCCCTCTGGTGCCCACCTTAGCACCGGCCGGAAGGTTGTCAACAGGGAAGACAGGAATGAATCGTCTTTTACTTCAATAGCTTGCGAGACACTTCACAAACTTGTTCAAGGGTTATCCACAAGCTGCTGTTTAGTCTCAAATTTTGAGATTAGGCCTGGATTCAGTGGCGTGGAGAGGATGTGAATAAGATGAATCTCTCTGGCTCTTGAGACTTCTTCACTGGCAGTTGATTGCGCGGACACCGAAAATCGCAGGCATGTGCCTGGTCGCCGTCGCCTGGAAGATCCACCCCCGCTGGCGGCTGCTGATGGCCGGCAATCGCGATGAATTTCATGCCCGTCCCACTGCCGGACTGGCGGCGTGGCCGGAGCCGTCCGGCCTCCGGGCCGGTCGCGACCTCCAATCCGGCGGCACCTGGGTAGGTATCGAGGGACGCGGACGCGCTGCGGTAGTGACCAATGTGCGCGACCCGTTGGCGCAGACGCTTTCGGGTCCCTCGCGGGGAGAGCTGCCGGTGGGTTTTCTGCAGGGCACGGACGATGCCGCCCGCCATGGCCGCGACTCGATGGCGAACGCAGGCAATTACTCGCCTTTCAATCTGCTGATCGCCGATGCGGATTCGTGCGAATACATCGGCAATCATCCCGTAGCCGAACATCGCACCATCGCGCCGGGCATCCACGGCATGTCCAATGGCGGCTTCGATATTCCCTGGCCGAAGACGCGGCGCCTTTGCGAAGCCATGCGCAAATGGTCGGAGACCGACGCGATCGATCCGGCACCGTTATGGCATGCGCTTGCCGACGAGCGAACCGCCGACGATGCGGAGTTGCCCGACACCGGCGTCGGCCTCGAACTGGAACGCACGCTCTCCCCCGCCTTCATCCGCGGCCCTCTCTACGGCACCCGCGCCAGCACCATCATCGCCCTCGATTACCAGGGGCGCGGCTACATCAGCGAACGCAGATTCGGCCCCAATGGCGTTTTCGAAGGCGAAACCACGCTATTCAACGACGCGTGACGCACAAGCCACACGCACGCAAGAGCGCGTAGGAGCGGCCTCCGACAAAGTCGTTAGCCCCCTTTAGTAAAGGGGGCGCCGCGACAGCGGCGGGGAATTGGGTGCACAAGCCGGGGCCCATAGTTGCAAAGCAACTATGGGGCTTCTATTGACGCAAGCGTCAATAGAAGCGGCGGAGCCGGCCGATAAGCCGGGTTCTGTCGTGGACAGTCATTCCTCTAGGCGCAACGTCGCCGTTACGCTCAAGCAACCTACCCGGACCCGACGCGGGCCGCGTCATGAGGTCCCTATTTGGTCTTGCTCCCGGTGGGGTTTGCCGTACCGGTCTGTTGCCAGACTCGCGGTGCGCTCTTACCGCACCATTTCACCCTTACCACGCGTTCCGAAGAACCGTTCGGCGGTATCTTTCTGTTGCACTATCCGTCGGCTCGCGCCGCCCAGGCGTTACCTGGCACCGTGCCCTGTGGAGCCCGGACTTTCCTCGGCACTCTTGCGAGTGACGCGACTGTCTGGCCGACTCCGCCATGCGTATTGTCGCACAGCGCATACGCTTACTCCGTTCCGCCCTGCCCATACAGCGCCTTGCGCGGCGCGCCGCTGATCTCCGCCGCCAGTTTGGCCGCTGTCGAAGGCGGCAGGTGCTCGCTCAACTTCGCATACAGGCGCCGGCCTTCGATCAGCTGCGCTTCCTCGTCGTCGCCCGCGCCCTGCACCATCACCACGAACTCGCCCTTGCGCTGGTTGTCGTCGGCTTCCACTTGCGCGTGCAGCTCGGCGAGGGTGCCGTCGAGCACCGTCTCGAACATCTTGGTCAGCTCGCGCGCGATCACCGCGATGCGGTCGTCGCCGAACACGCTACGCATATCGGCCAGGGATTCGGCGATGCGATGCGAGGATTCGTAGAAGACCAGCGTGCGGGTTTCGCTGGCCAAGCGGCCCATGCGTTCGCGGCGCGCGGAAGATTTGGCCGGCAGGAAGCCCTCGAAGGTGAAGCGGTCGCTGGGCAACCCGGCCACGCTGAGCGCGGCGATCGCCGCGCATGCGCCGGGAATGGGGCTGACCCGCAAGCCCGCTGCGCGCGCGGCGCGGACCACGCGATAACCGGGATCGCTGACCAGCGGCGTGCCCGCATCGCTGACCAGCGCCAGCGAATCGCCGCCGGAGAGGCGTTCGACGATGCGCTCGGACATCGCTTCCTCGTTGTGCTCGTGCAGGGCCAGCAAAGGTCGATCGATGCCGAAATGGGACAGCAGTTGACGGGTGTGGCGCGTGTCTTCGGCGCAGATCGCGGCGACCGTCTTCAACGTCTCCAGCGCCCGTGGCGAAAGGTCGGCCAGGTTGCCGATCGGCGTGGCGACGATGAATAGTGTTCCAGCGGGTGTTCCGACGGCCATGGGCAGGCATTCCTGAAGGCGGTGGACTGAACGCAGTCCCGCGCCGCCGAAGGTACAATCCTAGCCGGTTCCCACGTACGGCCGCTGAGCAAGCCCATGGATAAGCGATTCGGAAGGATGCGTCTCCTCGATACTGCCGCCCTGTTGATGTTGGCGGCGCTGTTCGCCGGCTGCGCCACCACCAACGTGAGCGGCCCAGCCGCGTCGCGCGAGGCCATCAGCGCGCTGAAGGAAGCCGCGGCCCTGGCCCGCAACGACGCCGCCCTGACCGGCCAGGCCAAGATCGACAATGCCCGTCAGATCGAGCGTCTGTTGTCCGGTATCGACAACGCCACTCTCGCCCGCGATGCGGCGGCGCTGCCCGTGGGCGATCCGCTGTATCCCTTCGCAGGTCGCGCACTGCTGAATCGCGGCCTGCCGCTGCCGCGTCCGTTCGATCGCGGCGCGCAGTGGCGTTTCGACCTGAACAATCGTCCGGCCGCCGAACGCGACGGCTACCGCCCGCCGGTCAAATTGGCGGTGCTGTTGCCGCTTTCGGGACAGCTGGCCACGGCTTCGGCGCCGGTTCGCGACGGCCTTCTGGCCGGTTACTACGGCGAATCCCGCCGTCGGCCGGAAATAAATTTCTACGACACCGCCGGTACGGCCACGGGCGCGGTGGATGCCTATGGCAAGGCTGCCGCGGGCGGCGCGGATTTCGTCATCGGGCCGCTGGGTCGCGATGAAGTCAGCGCCGTGTTTGGTCAGTCCAACCTGCCGGTGCCGGTACTGGCCTTGAACCGCGGCACAGGCGCGCCTCCCTCAGGCAACGCAGGCTTCTCGTTGGCGCCGGAGGACGACGGCATCATCGCCGCCGAATACCTGCTCAGCCGCGAACGCAAGACCGCGCTGATCATCAACGGCAGCGACGACAACGGCAGGCGCGCGGCCAATGCGTTCCGCGAGCGTTTCACCCAGCGCGGCGGTACGGTCGCCGAGGCGATCAGCGTGGCCGACGCTCCGGGCAATATTTCCGCGAATCTGGCCAGCGCTTCGCAGCGCGGCGTCGATGCGGTGTTCCTCGCCTTGAAAGGCGGTGCCGCACGCGCGATCGCACCGCAACTGGCCATGGCCGGTCTGGGCGGCAAGAGCCGCGTCGCCACCTCGCAGCTGATTTCCGGCACCGGCAAGCCGGAACAGGACAGCGCGCTGGATGGCATCGTCTATCCGACCGAAGTGTGGACCGCGCGCGGCATCGGCGGCCTGCCTGCGGCCGGCAGCGTCGGCCTGCCGACCGCACGTGGACCCGCGGCGCGCCTTTTCGCCTTCGGCTACGACGCGTGGTTGCTGACCGCGTATCTGGAAAAACTCGCGACCGGCAACAACGCCGAAGTGAAAGGCGCCACCGGCGTGCTCAGGCTCGATGGTTTCGGCAACGTGATCCGCACGCCGGCCTGGTCCACCTTCAATGGCGGACGCGCGGCGCCGATCGCCGGTAGTGACTGAACGCGCAACGCTCGATCGCAGGGCGCGCGGCAACCTGGCCGAATCGGCCGCGCGCGATGCCTTGCTGCGCGCCGGTCTGCGTGAAGTAGCCTCGAATGCGAACTATCGCGGCGGCGAACTCGACTTGGTCATGCTGGATCGCGGACGCGACGGCGACACGCTGGTATTCGTCGAGGTGAGATACCGCAGTTCTGCGGCATTCGGCGGCGGCGCGGCTTCGGTGGATGTCGGCAAGCGCCGCAAGCTGGTGCATGCCGCGCAAAGCTTCCTCGGCCAGCATCGGCAATACAGCAATCTGCCGTGCCGGTTCGATGTAGTCGAAGCCGATGGCGATCCACAGGCGCCGCGCATCAACTGGCTGCGCGATGCGTTCCGCGCGGACGACATCTAGGACGTTTTCCCATGCCCAGCATCATCACTCACGCCGCGGTTCCGCTGGCCCTGTGGTATGCGGCCGATCGCGGGCGAATTTCAACCAGACTGCTCGTTGCGGGCGTCGCGGCCTCGATCTTGCCGGACCTGGACGTGGTCGCGTTCGCGCTGGAAATTCCCTACGCCGATGCCCTGGGCCATCGCGGCGCCAGCCATTCCCTGTTGTTCGCCGGCTCGATTGCCCTGCTCGGTGCCGCTCTGCACAGGCCGCTGCGCGCCGGATCATTGCAGGCTGCCGTGTGGCTGTTCGTCTGCACCGCCTCGCACCCGCTGCTCGACGCCATTACCTCGGGCGGATTGGGCGTGGCATTGCTATGGCCGTGGAACGATCAGCGTTTCTTCGCGCCGTGGCGCCCGATCCTGGTGTCGCCGTTCGCCAATGGCTTCTTCAGTGCGCGTGGCATAGCGACATTGCTGTCGGAGCTTCGCTGGGTATGGCTGCCGTTGTTCGCGGGAGCCACGTTGTGGAAGCTGATCCAGCGCGGGAGCGCGCGCGGTCCGCAGGAACGCTTCTAGAGGAAATGTTCGTAGCCGCGGCTGGGCGGCCGCCACTCCTGCGCGTCCGCATCGAAGGCGCGAACGCCCTGTTCTGAGACGATACGACCGATACGCGTCGCGGATACGTCGGTGAAATCCAAAGCCTGGACGATCAGGTCGCGGTTATGCGGCGAGGCGGTGAAGCACAGCTCGTAGTCGTCACCGCCGCAGGCCTGCCAGCCCCAGCGCCTGTTCGATTCCACCGATGCCAAGTCTGCCGATGCCGGCAACTCCACGAGGTTTATCTCCGCGCCTACGCCGCTGCTTTCGCAGATATGCGTCAAATCGGCGAGCAAACCGTCGGAAATATCGATGCACGCATGCGCCAAACCGGACAACCGCCGTCCCGCAGCCACGCGCGGCATGGGCCGGTCCAGACGCTGGCGCAACGACTTGGGAGCTTCGCGCCCTTGCTGCAGCGCTTCCAACGCCGCCGCTGCGTCGCCCGGCGTCCCCGTTACCCACACATCGTCGCCCACTCGTGCCCGATCGCGACGCAGTGCGCCTCCTGATTCGACCAGACCCATCGCGGTGACCGAGATCGAAAGCGGTCCGCGCGTGGTGTCGCCGCCCACTAGCCCGATTGCGTGTTGATCGGCAAGGTCGAGGAATCCGTCCAGAAAAGCGTCGACCCAGCTTGGGTCGGCTTGCGGAAGCGACAACGACAAGGTGCACCAGGCTGGCACCGCGCCCATCGCGGCAAGATCGGAAAGATTGACCGCGAGCGATTTCCAGCCGATGTCAGCCGGCGCGGTGGCGTCAGGAAAATGCACGCCGGCATTGAGCGTATCGGCCGTCACCACCAGTTGCCGGTCGGGCGGCACCTGCAGCAATGCGGCATCGTCGCCGATGCCAAGCACCACACCGCCCCGTTGGCCCGCGCGTGCGCGGATGCGGGCAATCAGGTCGAATTCGGCTGCGCTCATGCGCGCAGCATAAAGCTGTATCCGCCTTTATTCACGCTAATAGAGGCAGCCCGCGGATTTATCTAGCCGCGTTGAATTCCGCGGGACGCCAGTCCGCCGCGGCCTTGTCCAACACGCCGTTGACATAGGTGTGTCCATGCTCGGAACCGAAACGCTTGGCGATCTCGATCGCCTCGTTCAGGACCACGCGATACGGAACATCGGGACGATGGATCAGTTCGTAGGCCGACAGGCGCAGTACGGCGCGCTCGATCGGATCGACTTCCTCGACCGGGCGGTCGAGATAACCGACCAGCGCTTCGTCCAAGCTGGCGCGATGCTTGACCACGCCGCGGACCAGGTCATCGAAATATTCCAGGTCGGCGATCTCATGCGCCTGTTCGTGCGCGAACTGCGCGATCACCTGTTCCACCAAGCCGCCCGACATCTGCCAGGCATACACCGCCTGCAGCGCCCGACGCCGCGCGCGTGCGCGGGTGACCGGGTCGACGCCATCGCGGCGGCCCTCCTTGCGCGGGTGACGGTTCATGCCAATTGCTCCAGCAGCTGCGCCATTTCGATGGCGGCCAGCGCGGCTTCCTCGCCCTTGTTGCCGTGGCTGCCGCCCGCGCGCACTTCCGCGTCCTCGATGCGTTCGACCGCCAATACGCCGTTCATCACCGGAATGCCGAAGTCCAGCGACACCCGCATCAGCCCTTCGGCGCAACGGTCGGCGACGTGTTCGTAATGGCGCGTGTCGCCTCGGATCACGCAACCCAGCGCAATGATGGCCGCGTGCTGGCTGCCTGCGGCGATACGCGCCGCCGCCACGGGAATTTCCCAGGCGCCCGGCACGCGGATCACGTCCACCGCGGTATCGGCCACGCCGTTGCCGGCCAGGCTCTGGCGCGCACCGGTGACCAGCGCATCGGTGATGCGCGGATTCCAGCGGCTGGCGATGATCGCGAAACGTGCGGCTTCGGGAGCGCGCAGCTCGCCTTCGTAATGGGGCATGGGAGGCAGGTACCGGATGGGGCGGCAAGTTTAGCAGCCAGGGAAAAGCGACGCTTTAGGCCTCCCTCTTTGAAAAAGAGGGCAAGCACCAAGCATCAGTACGACACGTATTCCACGACATCCAGTCCGTAGCCCGCCAAACCCACCTGCCGGCGCGGCGTGCCCAGCACCCGCAGCTTGCCCAAGCCCAGGTCGGCCAGAATCTGGGCGCCAGCGCCATTGCGCCGCCACTCGGCCAGGGCAGCGCCCGGCGCTGCTTCCGGTTCGTGCCCGCTTTCTGCGCGGATCGCTCCTGCGCGAATCCGCTCCAGCATCGATTCGGCGGTGCTGGATTCGCTTAACAAGACCAGCGCGCCGCAGCCTTCGCGGACGATCGCAGCCAGCACCTCGCCGACCGCAGGACCGAAGTCCGCGCGGCGCCAGTGCAACGCATCGGCCAGCGGGTTCTGCATATGCACGCGGACCAGGGTGGGCACAGTGGCGTCGGCCTCGCCGCGCAGCAGCGCGAAGTGCAGCCCGTGGCTGAGGCGGTCGCGATAGGTGTGCAGCTTGAAGGGGCCGTGTTCGGTTTCGATGTCGCGCACGTCCACGCGTTCGATGGTGTGCTCGGTGCTCAGGCGGTAGCGGATGAGCTCTTCGATGGAGCCGATCTTCAGGCCGTGCTCGCGCGCGAATTCCTCCAGCTGCGGGCGCCGGGCCATGCTGCCGTCGGCATTGAGGATCTCGACCAGCACGCCGGCCGGCTCCAATCCTGCGAGCAGGGCGAGATCGCTGGCCGCTTCGGTGTGGCCGGAACGGTTGAGCACGCCGCCCGGCTGCGAAGTCAGCGGAAAGATGTGCCCGGGCTGCGACAGGTCCTGCGGTTTCACGTCCGGACGTACGGCGGTGCGGATGGTGTGCGCGCGATCGTAGGCGGAGATGCCGGTGGTGACCCCTTCGGCCGCTTCGATGCTGACGGTGAAGTTGGTGTGGTGCTGCGAAGTGTTGTCCTGGACCATCGGCGGCAGACCGAGCTGGCGGCAGCGCTCGCGGGTCAACGACAGGCAGACCAGGCCGCGCGCATGGGTGACCATGAAGTTGATGTCGGACGGCTTGACCATTTCCGCGGCCATGATCAAGTCGCCTTCGTTCTCGCGATCCTCATCGTCGACGATGACGACCATGCGGCCGTTGCGGATTTCTTCCAGCAGCTCGGGGATAGGCGCGAAACTCATGCGGCGGCTCCTGCGGAGCCCATTCCAAGCAGGCGCTCGACGTAGCGCGCCACCAGGTCGATCTCCAGGTTCACCGCGTGGCCGACCGTCGTTTGCGCGAAGGCGGTGTGCGACACGGTGTGCGGGATCAAGGCTACTTCGAACCCGCCTTCATCCACTTCATTGACGGTGAGGCTGACCCCATCCACACAGATCGAACCTTTCTTGGCGATATAGCGCAGCAGGGCCGGCGACGCCGCGAAGCGCCAGCGCTGGGCGCGCGCGTCCTGTTGGATGTCGAGAACCTTGCCGACGCCGTCGACATGGCCGCTGACCAGATGGCCGCCGAGACGGTCGGTGGGACGCATGGCGCGTTCCAGGTTCAGCATGGCGCCCACAGGCAGGCCGCCGAGCGTGGTCAGCGAAAGCGTTTCGTTGGAAGCGTCGGCTTCGAAGGAGTGCGCGTCGAACGCCACCACGGTCAGGCACACGCCATTGACGGAGACGCTTTCGCCCAACTGCGCATCGGCGAAGGGAAGGCTGCCGACCTCGATGGTCAGGCGGGCGTCGCCGCCGCGGTTTTCGGAGGCGGCCAGGCGGCCCGTGCCTTCGATGATTCCGGTGAACATCAGCGTCCGCTCCTGGTCTGGAGGGCGGCATGCGAGCATTTGATTGCTGTGGACATGATTACAGTGGGCATGAGCCGTTTCCCGCGAAATGAATGCGAAAAACGCCCACAGGGCACGAGGCGACGCGACCGCAAGGCCGCGCGCGACTGTCTTCTTTCATCCGGACTATGACCGTCGGCTCCGGCATCGGACCGGATCTGCTGACCCTCCCGCATCCGCTCGAAGGCGACGACTGGAGGCGCTCGCGGGCTCGTCTTCGGCGCGTGCGCGCCTGGGACCTACCGCCGGTGGGGAATCGCACCCCGCCCTGAAGACGTTACGTTTGCCGGCGAGCCGGCGCGCGAATTCTAGCATTCGGGCCACGCACGGGCGGCCGGACGATGCGTTCCAGTCGCGGCAGCAGCCCTATCCTGCCCGCCTACAGGGGCTTTCGGCGCAGGTGCAGGATTAGCGGCCAGCGCATGGTGCGTTCGCGCAGGGGTTCGCCCCAGGCCGAAGCCAGCGCATCGGCATGGTCTTGGACCGGATCGCGCCCGCTGGCGGTACGGCAGCGCGCGGTGGCGGAAAGGCTGCCCAGATAGCCGAGCAGCTGCGACAGGTTCCATTCGGCGGTCAGCCATAGCGCGGGCGCGGGCAAAGCAGGGAACGGCCAGTCGTAGCCCGCGTAACCGGTGTCCACCTGCGTGCGTTCCGACGGCCAGTAGGATTCGATCTGCGCACGGAAAGCATCGGCTGCCGGCGTGAGGTCGTCGGAAAACACCATGTCCTGGTAGGTCCAAGCAGCCAGTACGCCCCCTGGCCGCAACACACGATCGCATTCGGGGAAGAAGCGGGTGCGATCGAACCAGTGCAGGGCCTGGGCGACGGCGATGAGTCCGACGCTGCGGTCGGCCAGCGACGTCGCTTCGCCCGGCTCCACCGCTACCCGGACGTGGGCGGCTTTCGTCTCGTTCGCCCAGTGCTGCTCGATCTGTGCGGCGCTAGGGTCGGTGGCGAATACCTGGGCGAAGCGCGCGGCCAGTCCGTGGGTGGCCTGGCCGCTGCCGCAACCGGGTTCCCACACTTCGGCACTGCCAGGCACGACTGCGGTGATGGCGTCGAACAGGGCATCAGGATAGGTGGGGCGCCAGCTCGCATAAGCGCCGGCGACTTGGGAGAAGTGGTCTTTGAAGGTTGTCATCGAGACCCCTGGTACTCGCGGCGACATTACGTCTTATCGACGTCATCCCAGCGAAAGCTGGGATGACGTCATGAATGATGACGCCACGGAAATGTCGGAGACTACGGGCTCTCGGCCCTGACAGGCACAAGCAGCAAACGCTGGTCCTCGCCGATGGCCCGCGCATCCACGACCTTGAGTTGCGCGCGCTGAGCCATGGCGTCGATGCCCAGACCGGAGAATAGCGGACGCGCGCGTTCGCCCAGCAACACAGGTGCGACATACAGCAGCAGCTCGTCGGCCAGCCCCGCAGCGACGAAAGCGCCAGCCAGAGTCGCACCCGTTTCCACCTGAACTTCGTTGATTCCGCGTGCCGCCAGCAACTTGAGCACGGCCTCCAGATCGAAGTAGCCACCCTGCACCGGCACCGTGGCCCGTTCGACATGAAGATCACGCGGAGGCTTGACGTCCGGCGCATGGATATACAGGGTGGGCGCCGAATCGTCGCGCACCTTGCCGCGCGCGACCGTGGCCAAGCCCGGATCCAGCACCACCCGCAGCGGCGCCACGAAGGGCGTGTCGTCGCCGAGACGCACGGTCAAGGAAGGGTCGTCGATCAGCACAGTATTGGCGCCGGTGATCAGTGCGCCCGCGCGTGCGCGCCACTTCTGCACGTCCAGGCGCGAGGCCTCGCCGGTGATCCATTTGGATTCGCCGCTGGCCATCGCCGTGCGCCCATCCAGACTGGTGCCCAACTTGATGCGTACCCAGGGCCGGCCGCGCTCGACACGCGACAGAAATCCGCGATTGAGCTGCCGCGCCTGGGCTTCCATCAATCCCCATTCGACCACGATGCCAGCGGCGCGCAGCTTGTCGAAACCTACGCCGTCCACTTGCGGGAACGGATCGCGCATGGCGGCGATCACGCGCGCCACCCCGGCTGCGATCAATGCGTCCGCGCACGGACCGGTGCGGCCGGTATGGGCGCAGGGCTCCAGGCTGACGTAGACCGTCGCACCCTTGGCGCGCGCGCCCGCGGTCTGCAACGCGATCACTTCGGCGTGCGCTTCACCAGCGCGCTGATGGAAACCTTCGCCAACGATCTCGTCGCCTTGGGCGATGACGCAGCCCACCATGGGATTGGGTTTGGTGGTGTAGGCGCCGCGTTCGGCCAGGCGCAGGGCGCGGGCCATCAGGAGGTGGTCGGTGGCGGTGAATGTCGTACTCATGCAGCTTCGCCTTTGAAGCCCCTCTCCCATCGGGAGAGGGGTTGGGGTGAGGGTACGGCGGAGCCGGGAAAGTGCTGGCATCTGGACTCCGCCACACCCTCATCCGCCCTTCAAGCACCTTCTCCCGCATGCAGGAGAAGGGTTGCAGTTGTAATCAGTCAGCGCTTCTTGTTCTTATCGATCGGCACCACATCCGCCCCCAGCAACGGCAACTGGCCGCTGGCGGTGGGCAGGTCGCGCTCCAGCTTCTCGATTTCCTCGCGGAAGTCGGCCACGTCCTCGAAGCTGCGGTAGACCGAAGCGAAACGCACGTAGCCCACGTGGTCCAGCTTGCGCATTTCCGCCATCACGAAGTCGCCGATCTTGCGCGAAGGAAGCTCGCGCTCGCCGCTCATGCGCACCTGGTGCACCACGGCGCGCACGGAGGCCTCGACCTGTTCTTCCGACACCGGGCGCTTGTGCAGCGCGCGGTCCATGCTGAGGCGCAGCTTGCGCGTATCGAAAGCTTCCCGCCGGCCATCGCCCTTGATGATCACCGGCAACTTGAGTTCGACCGTCTCCAGCGTACTGAAACGTTCCCCACAGGCTTCGCATTCGCGACGACGGCGGATCGTCGCGCCGTCTTCGGAAACGCGCGAGTCGATGACGCGGGTGTCTGTGTGCTGGCAGAAGGGACAATGCATGCTAAGAAGGCATTACCCGTAAACCGGGAACTGCGCGCACTGCTTGGTCACGTTCTCACGCACGCCCGCAATGACCTTTTCGTCGGCTGGATTGTCCAGCACATCGCAGATCCAGTTCGCCAGCGCCACGCAATCGGGCTCCAGGTAGCCGCGGGTGGTGACGGCCGGCGTGCCGATGCGCAGGCCGGAGGTCACGAACGGCTTCTGCGGGTCGTTGGGCACCGCGTTCTTGTTGACCGTGATATGGGCCTTGCCCAGCGCTTCCTCGGCGGCCTTGCCGGTCACGCTCTTGCCGATCATGTCGACCAGCATCAGATGGTTCTCGGTGCCGCCGGACACGATCTTGTAGCCGCGCGCGATGATGGTCTTGGCCATCGCCTGCGCGTTCTTCACCACCTGCGTCTGGTAGGCCTTGAATTCCGGCTCCAGCGCTTCCTTGAAGGCAACCGCCTTGGCCGCGATCACGTGCATCAGCGGCCCGCCCTGGATGCCGGGGAAGACGATGCTCTGCAGCTTCTTCTCGATCTCTTCCCCCGCGCCCTTGGCGACGATGATGCCGCCGCGCGGACCACGCAGGGTTTTGTGGGTGGTGGAGGTGACCACGTGCGCATGCGGCAGCGGATTGGGGTACACGCCCGCGGCAACCAGACCGGCGACGTGCGCCATGTCCACGAACAGATACGCACCGACCTTGTCGGCGATGGCGCGGAAACGCGCCCAGTCGATCTTCTGCGAGTAGGCGCTGAAACCGGCGACGACCATCTTCGGTTTGTGTTCCAGCGCCAGGCGCTCGACTTCGTCGTAATCGATCAGGCCCTGGTCGTCGACCCCATACTGCATGGCGTCGAACAACTTGCCGCTGATGTTGACCTTGGCGCCGTGGGTCAGGTGGCCGCCGTGGGCCAGCGACATGCCCAGGATCTTGTCGCCCGGACTCAGCAGCGCCAAGTACACCGCTTGGTTGGCCTGCGAACCCGAATGCGGTTGCACGTTGGCGTAATCGGCGCCGAACAGCTCCTTCACCCGGTCGATGGCCAGCTTCTCGGCGATATCCACGTATTCGCAGCCGCCGTAATAGCGCTTGCCGGGGTAGCCCTCGGCGTATTTGTTGGTCAGCTGGCTGCCCTGCGCTTCCATTACCCGCGGGCTGCAGTAGTTCTCCGACGCGATCAGCTCGACGTGGTCTTCCTGGCGGCGGTTCTCGGACGCGATGGCCGCGGCCAGTTCAGGGTCGTAACCTTCGATACGGGCGTTGCGCGGGAACATCGGTGCTCCGGAGGGGGACTGGGCCGCCGATTGTAGCCCCCTGCCCCCATGGCCACAAAAAAGCGCGCCTTTCGGCGCGCTTCCGGTCATTCCGGCGGGTTCACGGAGCCGCCCAACCCTCAATGCCCCAGGATCAGGTCCGCGATGATGCCGGTGGTGATGGCGACCAGCAGGAAATCGCCGGCATCGCTACGCCGCCAGTAATACCCGCGCGGCGGCTCGCGCAGGCCGTAATCGTAGTAATCGCGCACTACATAGGTGGGGCCGTAGCCGCGGTCGTAGTAGCGCACGCCCCTGGCCCAGCGCGGAGGGCCATAGCCGGGGTGATACGCAGGCCGGTAGACCGGGCGATAGACGACGCGGGGCGCCGGACGGTAATAGCGGTCGTCGCGGTAATAACCGTAGTCGCGGTCACGACGGTGCTTGCGGTAATCGTAGCGGTCATGGTCGCGGTGACGGTCATAGTCGCGGTCGCCGCGATCCTGGTAGCCGTAGCGATCATCGTCGCGATCATGGCCACGGCCGTGATCCTTCGCCATGGCGGGGAGGGCGGCCAAGGCCGTCATGACGAACAAAAGCGACAGGCCTGACTTGATAGCGTGGCGCATGGTGCATACCTCTGGTGCCTGGGAACTTGAGGCGAATATCGGCCCACTGCACTGAATGGAATCTTGCCGAAATCGGCGCCGTAGAAAACCGTTAAGACGCCAGCCAGCCGGTATAATTCGCCCATTCCCTATTTCCCCCACCGTGCAGCCCTGTGCGGGCACGGCAGCGTCACCCGGAGACTCCATGTCGCAATACATCTACACCATGAACGGCGTCAGCAAGACCGTGCCGCCGAAACGCCAGATCATCAAGGACATCTCCCTGTCCTTTTTCCCCGGCGCCAAGATCGGCCTGCTGGGCCTGAACGGCGCCGGCAAGTCCACCGTGCTGAAGATCATGGCCGGCGTGGACAAGGACTTCGTCGGCGAAGCGCGGCCCCAGCCGGGCATCAAGGTCGGCTACCTGGCCCAGGAGCCGCAACTCAACCCCGAGCACACCGTGCGCGAGGCCGTGGAGGAAGGCGTGGGCGAAGTGCTGAAGGCCCAGGCCGCGCTGGACAAGGTTTACGAGGCCTATGCCGAGGAAGGCGCCGATTTCGACAAGCTGGCCGCCGAGCAGCAGCGCCTGGAAGCCATCCTGGCCAACAACGACGCCCACACCCTGGAACACCAGCTGGACGTGGCCGCCGACGCGCTGCGCCTGCCGCCGTGGGACGCCATCATCGGCAAGCTCTCCGGTGGCGAAAAGCGCCGCGTGGCCCTATGCCAGCTGCTGCTGCAGAAGCCGGACATGCTGCTGCTGGACGAACCGACCAACCACCTGGACGCCGAATCGGTGGAATGGCTGGAGCAGTTCCTGACCCGCTACACCGGCACCGTGGTGGCGGTGACCCATGACCGCTATTTCCTCGAGAACGCGGCCGAATGGATCCTGGAACTGGACCGCGGCAAGGGCATTCCGTGGAAAGGCAATTACACCGCCTGGCTGGAACAGAAGAGCGAGCGCCTGAAGCAAGAAGAAAACCAGGAGAAGTCGCGCCAGAAGGCGCTGGCCAAGGAACTGGAGTGGGTGCGCAGCAACGCCAAGGGCGGCCGCAGCAAGGGCAAGGCGCGCCTGGCGCGCTTCGAGGAGCTGAACTCGGTCGAATACCAGAAGCGCAACGAGACCAACGAGATCTTCATCCCGCCGGGCGAGCGTCTGGGCCAGTCGGTGATCGAGTTCAAGAACGTGTCCAAGAGCTTCGGCGACCGCCTGCTGATCGACGACCTGAGCTTCATCATTCCGCCCGGCGCCATCGTCGGCATCATCGGTCCCAACGGCGCGGGCAAGTCCACGCTGTTCAAGATGATCACCGGCCAGGAAGTGCCGGACAAGGGCGAGATCGTCAAAGGTCCCAGCACCAAGATCGCCTATGTCGACCAGAGCCGCGACGCGCTCACCGGCAACCACAACGTATTCCAGGAAGTCAGCGGCGGCGCCGATATCCTCAACATCAACGGCATCGAGATCCAGTCGCGCGCCTACATCGGCCGCTTCAACTTCAAAGGCCAAGACCAGCAGAAGATGGTGGGCACGCTGTCAGGCGGCGAGCGCGGCCGCCTGCATCTGGCCAAGACCCTGCTGCAGGGCGGCAACGTGCTGTTGCTGGACGAACCGTCCAACGACCTGGACGTGGAAACCCTGCGCGCGCTGGAAGACGCGTTGCTGGAATACCCGGGCTGCGCGGTGGTCATTTCCCATGACCGCTGGTTCCTGGACCGCATCGCCACCCACATCCTGGCCTTCGAAGGCGACTCGCACGTGGAATATTTCCAGGGCAACTACCGCGAGTACGAGGACGACAAGAAGCGCCGCATGGGTGCCGAAGGCGCACAGCCGAAACGTTTGCGCTTTAAGGCTCTGAAGTAACAGGCCGGCCCACGCTCTAACTCTCCGATCAAACCAAAGCCCCTCCCCGCGAGGGGCTTTGTGAATACGCGATCCGCCGAACGAAGCCAGGATGCGCTTCAGCGCACCACGTCGATGAAAGTATTGATGGATAGCCGGCCCGTCAGCGGATCGGCGGGCGGGATACGGGCATTGTCGATGCGCCCCGAATGCAGCGAGTTGCGCCGGTAGACCACCATCCGGTTGAACACGCCATCCACATGGGCAAGCCTTTCGAAGAGCGCCGTGTCCTCGTCGATGTAGCCTTCGCCCGTAACCTCGCTGTGGCGGCTTTCCTGTTCCAGGCAGCGAAAATACGAATTCCGCCGTTGCTCGTCGACGTACTCGAAACCGGTGCGGCGATGGCGGTAGAAGGCCGTTCCTCCCCAGTTACCCTGGAACAGGTAGTGCACGGTCGCCAGGCCATCGCTGCGGGTCGAGTCCACGTGCGGGATGCGTTGCAGGAATGAAAGCTTCTCCGGAGGCAGCGTCACCAGGGAGTAGTGGCACATCGGATACACGAACCTCCCCGGTTCCATCGCGAAGCATTCGGCCAGCAATGGGTTGAGCGTTTCCTGCAAAAAGTATTCGTACGACAGCGGCGCGCGCGCACGGATGCCGGGGAACATCGAAGCCTGTTCGACGAAATGGCTACGTGCGGCTTTCCGCACCAGCCGGTCGGGATCGGACACCAGGTTGTCGATGACCAACAGCGGCGCGTTCTCCGCACCGATGGAGAGCTTGTTGATGCGCAGATCGGAATGGCGGTGCAGGAGCATCGATCTTCCTAGGCCGTCGCCGCCGGCATTCTCGTCCCCCACACCTCGGGCGCGGCCTTGCAATAGCGCTCTATGAATTCCTGCTGCGGCGGCATCTGCGCCACCGTCCGCTCGATCGGCTGCCTGATCGAATCCAATAGCTTGCGCATGTCCTGATAGGGTAGCGCGCGCGCCAGCGGGTGATGCTGCTCCGGCTTGATGCCCTGCCCCAACAGCACGTGCGTCCACGAGTCCACCCGGAAGAGTTCGTCCGCGCCCTGCCACGCGTGCGCACGCTCGCGCCAGGCGCGCAAGCGCATCGCCAGCGATTCGGGCAGTTCCATCTCGCGGCATTCTTTCCACATCGGTTCGTCGCGCTGGTTGGCGTGGTAATGCAGGATGATGAAGTCGCGCACGTGTTCCATTTCGGCGCGGCTGACATCGTTGTAGAGGTCGACCAGCGACGATGGGATGCCATCGAAGGGAAATAGTTGGATCAGGCGCACCACGGCGCTGATGGTCAGATGGATGCTGGTCGATTCCAGCGGCTCGATGAAACCGCTGGCCAGGCCCAGCGACACCACGTTCTTGTTCCACGCTTTTAGCCTGCGGCCAGTGCGGAACGGCACCAGCCACGGCTCCTTGATCGGTTTCGCGCCCACCTCGCGCAGCAGCTTGGCCCGCGCCTCGTCGTCGGACATGTGGCGGCTGGAGAACACCAACCCGCAACCGACGCGGTGCTGCAGCGCGATGTGCCAGCGCCAGCCGGCTTCGTGCGCGATGGCGCGCGTATACGGCACCGGCGGGCCGATCGATTCGGTCTGCACCGCCACGGCGCGATCGCTGGGAAGCCAGTGGTTCCAGTCTTCGTAACCGCTCTTCAAGGTCTGCTCGATCAGCAGGCCACGGAATCCGGTGCAATCGACGAACAGATCGCCTTCGATGACCTGTCCGTCTTCCAGCACCAGCGCTTCGACGAAGCCATCTTCCGCGCGTTGCCTGACTTCGTGGATCTTGCCCTCGATGCGCTTAACCCCGTAGCCCTCCGAAATGCGGCGCAGGAAACGCGCATACAGACTCGCATCGAAATGGTAGGCGTAGTTGACCTGTGGTTGTGTTTGAAGCGAGAACTGATCGCCACGCGAGGCTACCGTTTCCAGGCAGAAATCGCCCAGTTCCGACTGCATGCCGCGGCGCAAGCTATCGAGCCAAAAGTGATGGAAGCCGCAGGCCAGCGTGCTCTGCCCGGTGATGCCGAACGGATGGATGTAGCGCTCGCCCGGCCGGCGCCAGTTCTCGAAAGAGATGGAAAGCTTGAAGGTGCCGGCGACGGCGCGCAGGAACTCCTGCTCGTCGATCTGCAGGAAACGGTGGAAGGTACGGATAGGCGGCACGGTCGATTCGCCGACGCCGACGGTGCCGATCTGTTCCGACTCGACCAGGGTGATTTCCAGCCGGCCCCGGAACTGGTGCGACAGCGCGCACGCCGCAATCCAGCCCGCGGTGCCGCCGCCGGCGATCACCACCTTGCGTATCTGGCCTTTATCCAACTTGTCCAACTCGCTTTCTCCCCTTTGCGACGGATGCGGCACGAGAGCTGTTCACACCCTCAGCGGTTCAGTTTTCCAATCAACATGGCGCGGATCTGCCGCGCGAGCGTTTCGTCCATGGGTCCCAACACGTTGCGCGCCGCCTCCGGCAAGTGCTCGCCCGCCCGCTCTCCCGGTCCGAAGACGTAGTGCTCGAATACATTCCGCCAAGCCTGCTTTTCCCTTTCCGGCCGGTCGCGAATCGTCCACAGCGCGTGGTAAACCGCGTGCATCGGGGTGGGGATGTAAGCGGGCGAACTGCTCCACCAGTAATTGACCAGCACATTGAACGCATCCAGCGCCTGCACATGGTGCCACCACATGCTGGGAATGAAGACGGCATCGCCCGGCTCCAGGAGCGCGCTTTGCCCGCATGCCAGCGCTTCGCGGAAGCGCGGATAACGTTCGAAGTCGGGAGCGGCGAAATCGACCACGCTGACCGCCTGACCGCCCGGCGTCGGTTCCAACGGACCGGGATAGAGATTGGCGATCTGTTCCGGCGGAAACAAGGTGAAACGCCGTCGTCCGACGGTGCAGCAGGCGATGTTGTCCGGCGCGTCGTAATGGCAGGAGGCGGTGACGCGGTTGCCGATCCAGATGCTCGGCGGCGCCTGCACGCCGTGCGCGGCGAAATCGAGATCGTTCGCGGCGCGGAAACCAGGCAGACAGCCATCGATCGGCAGCGACGCCATGTAGTAAGTGGGCGGATGGGCGTCGCCCGCATGCGCAGCGATTTCATCCAGCACCTGGTCGAGCCCGCCGCGCCGTACTTCGCAATTCAAGTCGGTGAAATCGTCGTTGTAGAACGGACGCCCGGCCACTTCCGGACCACCGTAGGAATACTGCACCGGCCTGCCGTTGTAGAAACCGCGCAAATAGGCCATCGCCGTCTGCATGGATTCCAGCCCGCCCTGCACCAATCCCCAACCGCGTGCGATGCCTTTCAGCACTGCCGGCTGCCCCGACGCCAGCAATTCGTCCAGCGGCAGTGCGTCGGGCAGGCAGTCTTCGATCACGCGTATGTTGCCCGCCACCTCGACCCTCCCGCTCACGCCGCGCGTTCGGGCGCCGCAGCGTCGTGCAAGCGCAAGCGGCGCTGCTTTTCCGCCATCAGCCGGCGCATGTTGTGCAGCGACGCCAGCACCAGATAGGCGCCTTCGAGGAAGCCGGCCTGGTTCAGGCGCAACAGCGATTCGGCGTCGAGCGCGGCCAGCTTTTCGCGGTCGATGCCGTACAGGCCGTTGACGTTGACGCGGTGCCTGTCGTCGAGTTGCACGTCGAGGTTGACCGGCTGGATCAGACCCATCGCATCGAACGCGGCGAACATGGCAGTGCCGAACTCCGCTCCGTCGCGAATGCCGCGCAGCACGCCGGCGATGTGCTGCAGGTAGGGACTGTTGCCGCCGTGCGGCAGGAATACCGGCTCGCCGTCGCTGAAACTGACGCGCGGATGCTCCAGGTCGACATGGATCACCGGCTCCTTGCGCAACTCACCATCGATGCGTTGTTCCTGGAAGCCGATCAGGAACGGCCCCTTGGCGACGGCCCCCGGCAGATAGGCGGCATTCCAGCGGCCGTCTTGCAGGAACAGATTCTCATGCTGTTCGAACCCAAGCAGCGCCACCGATTGCCATTGGCCGTCGTCGCCGTCCTTGCGGAAGAAAATCGGATATTCCCTTTGCAGCTCGGCGTATTCGCTTGGGAATGCCGGCACCATGCCGATCTCGTCGCCGAATTGGCGGCCGAATCCGGCGATCACGCGCAGGTCCTTATGCGTCACGTTGTTGAGCAGTTCGTAGCGCGCCATCTCGGTTCCAGCAATTAAACGGATGCGATTTGAGCCACGGCGACCATTGCAGAAAAACCTCGCGCCGGCAAGCGGGAACCTCTCGCGCCGCATGCCTCAATAAAAGGGACCGCTGCTTTCGCAGCGGTCCCGCTTTGGCGACGTCGGGAGAGGAGATGTCGCTGAACTCAGAACTTGTAGCGCACTCCGAGCATGTACCGCGGGCTCTGGTCGGCCAGTTTGACGATCTGTTCCGTGGTTCGCGCGTGCCAGCGCACGTCCTCGCCGGTCAGGTTGATCCCTTCCAAGCCGAACGACCAGTGATCGTTGAGCGCGTAGTTCACGCTCAGATCCCACTGTTCGTACTCTTCGACGTAGTAAGGGTTGCGGCTGCCGCCCTGGTTGGCCAGGATCAAATACTCGTCGCGCCAGTTCCAGGCCAGGCGCACGGACCAGCCGTATTTCTCGTACATGAATATGGCGTTGGCAGTATCGCTCAGTCCTGTCAGCGAGAACTGGTCGATGGCCGGATCGCCCCCGTTGTCGAAGCCCACGTCACCCATGACGCTGGTGTAGTTGGCGAGGACGCCAAAACCGCTGTCGCCGAAGAAGTACTGGCCGCCCAGTTCCAAGCCGTGCAGCTTGGCCTGATTCTGGTTGACCGGACGGTTGACGTTGAACATGTACAGCGGATCATCGGCTTCGCCAACCAGGTTGTACGCGTTTTCCGTCGCCAGTTGCTGCGCACCGGTACCGTTGAAGGCCGCCAACCCGGCGGGATCGTTGCGCAATAGCGCCAGCGCGGTGAACAACGAAGTGTCGTTGGCTGAACAGGCCGCGGCGTTGGCCGCACCGACCTGGGTGACGCAGGCCGCGCTTGTCAGGAAGGCCAAAGCCGTCTGCGCATCCGGGCCACTGGTCGGATCGGTCAGTCCGTACAGCGGTTCCTGGACCACGGTATTGCCGATGAAGTTGGCCACCGACTTGTTCCAATAAGTCAGCGAGACATAACTGGCATCGGCGAAGTACCACTCCAAAGCCAAGTCGAGGTTGTCCGATTCCAGCGGTTTCAAGCCCGGATTCTGCGCGTTGCCGCTGGCGCGGGTGGACGGGTCGATCAGCACCGAACCGCTCGGTTGCTGCGCGCCAGGACCGGCGTACAGATTGCCGAAAGGTGCGCGGGCGATGGTCTTGCCGAACGAGGCGCGGCCTTTCAGTTGGTCGGTGAAGTCGATGCTGAAGTCCAAGTTGGGCAGGATGTAGCTGTAGCTGGACTTTTCGCTGAACGGCTGCTGCTCATCGGACAGGACGATACGGAAATCGTTGTTGGCTTGCCACTCGATGGCTTCGGGGATGGCAATGACCGACGTCGAAACCACCTTGGTCGTTTCATAGCGCACGCCTATGCGGGTATTGGTCCGCATGCCACCCAGTTCACCGTCCAGTTGCACCTGCATGTACGCCGATTTGGTGTTTTCCTCGACGCGGTTGTCGGCCGCGTTCTGCGCACTCACGCCGATGCCGGCACCGTAGTGGTCGGCGGCCCATTGCGCCAACTCGCCAGCATCACCGCGCCACGCGCCATTGCTGCTGCTGACGTTGTAATCATTGAACAGACCCGCGATGTTGTACGGCTCGATCAGATCCATCAGGCCATTGGCAACGTCGCTATCCACGTTGGCAACGCTCCAGTCGCCCAGGGTCGAGTAGTTCTCCGCAGCCTGCAGCCGGTGAGTCGAAGACTTCGAGCTGTCGACGCCGAACTGGAAACGGCCACTGTCGAAAGTCCATTCGCCGTCGATACGGCCCTGCTTGATCTCGCTGACCTGAGTCTGTGCGTTGATTCGCAGCACCTGCGAGCCGATTTCGCCCTCGACAAAGCCAGGGTTCACGACGCCGTTGGTACCGGCCACCGCGTCCGCGGTGCTCGGATACCAGGTCTGCGAGCCCCGTGGCAGTCCGTCGTTGAAGAACAGCTCCTGTACCCATGACCCACCGCAGTGCGGGCCGGTGGTGCAATTGTTGGTGCCCGCGATACTCGCGAAGATCGAGCCGCCGCCGGTCAACGGGTCGTTCGGCCGGCTCTCGTTCTTGGAGTTGTGCGCGTCGAAACTCAGGCGAAAGTCGTCGCTGACATCCCACACCGCATTGAAGCCCAGCGAGCCCAGCTTGTACTTCTGCATGCTGCGTTGCTGTTCCAGGCCGAAGTCCTTGGTGCCGGCGACTTCGCGGATGTAGACCGGGGTGGCCACCGCGCCGCTGGTGTCGAACTCTATGTCGGTGTACTGGCTGTTCTGCAACCACATACTTTGCTCACCGCGATTCTCGGTGATTTCGTTGGTCGAGTAGGTGTAGTCCAGGGTCAGGGTCAGGCTGTCGGTCGGCGCGAACTGCACCACCGCCTGCCCGTTGACCCGCTCGCGCTCGAACTCGGAGAAGGCGTAACGCAAATCGTTGGGACGGGCGTAGAGGTCGCCGACGGCGGGCGCGTTCACTACGTTCGGGTTGCCGGGCATGGTCCCGGTCCACGGCTGGACGTTCCAGTAGTTCTCGGTCGCCTGCACCGAGCCGCCCTTGCGCTTCTGCGAACTGGCGCTGACGCCGATGCCGAAGGTCTTGTCGGCATTGGTGAAACTGAAGATACCGGACACTTCCGGGGTGATGTCGTTCTCGAACGGTTGCGAACGATCGGAGACCGCCTTGACGCCAGCACTGGCGACAATGCCCTCATGGTTGAAGGGCTTGTCGGTCAGGATGTTGATGGTCGCGCCGATGCCGCCGCTCGGAACCTGCGCCTGGCCGGTCTTGTAGACCTCGATGCCGCTGATCGCCTCGGCCGCAAGCTGGGCGAAGTTGAACGCGCGGGTACCGCCGTCCACGCCGCCGATCGCCACCTGGCCGGCCGCACCGAAGGCGTCTGCGCCGGGCATCTGGCGGCCGTTGAGGGTGACCATGTTGAACTGCGGGCCGAAACCACGCGCGGTGACCTGCGCGCCTTCGCCATCGCGGCGCTCGATCGAGATGCCGGTGATGCGCTGCAAAGACTCGGCCAGGTTGGTGTCCGGGAACTTGCCGATGTCCTCGGCGCTGATCGCATCGACCACGCCGGCGGAGTCGCGCTTGATTCCCATCGCCTGGTTGAGGCTGCTGCGGATGCCGGTGACCACGATCGTATCGAGCGTGGTCGCCTCGTCCGGTGCTTGCTGCTGAGTTTCCTGCGCCGGCGCGCTTTGCGCCGATGCGTCTTGCGCGGACTTGTCCTGGGCGAAAGCTGGGTTGATGATCAACACGCCGCCAACGAAGGTGAACATGGCCTTCGACTTGAATCGCTTCGACTTCATGAATTATGTCCTCAGCACTGTAGTGGAGCGGCCAAATGGCAAGTCTTTCACGGCATGTGATGCGGCTTTGGCCTTTACCGCGGTTGTCGTCAGCGCGAGGCACCGACACTGCAATTTCCGATCTGAGTACCCTTCCCTATTGCTTCAGTCGATGGATGTCATCGCTCCCCTCGAGCACATGCAGGCCACAGCCTGTTTCTTCCGAACCGGTTCATGCAACGCCCGTTCCAGTCGTACCGATTACGAATCTATCCCCTTGCGAATCGATTAAGCCCGTGCGACTACGGCGCTGCTAGCGACCTTCCACACCGTCGACGCAGTGGATGGCTCGTGTCGTTGCGACGCAAAGTGATAGCGCTAACATATCGCGGCGTCAGAGATAACATGGTCGTTCTAACGTGTCACCGTGCAGTGCAGCACGAAAATTTAACCTTCGCCGCTTCGGTCGTACGCGCTGTTTTGTGGAATCGTTTTCAGGCGCGCAGCTACTGCGATTCCCACCTGTTCTGATGGTGGTCAACGATTACTTGCAGCTGTAACGGCTTCGGCTTACCACGCTTAGGCGGTCGCCAAACTGCGCTTGGCGAGGAACTTCAGCTCGAGGCGATCAGTTTTCTGCAAAGCGCGATCGGAAAATGCATCCAGATCGCGCACCACACGCCGAGGCGTGTCAGTACGCTTCGTTGCGGCGACTCGAATTTGCGGAAGTAGCGCCATAGGCCACGATGTTTATGCCATTCGACGAAGATCGGACGCGAGCGGCTGGAGACGCCGCGCACATGCACTACGCGGATATCGTTGGCCACCGCGACGACTGCGCCGGCTGCGCGCGCGCGGCGACAGAGATCGAGATCTTCGGCATGCAGACGATAAGCTGCGTCGAATCCACCGAGCAGGTCGAACAGAACGCGCGGCATCAGCATCAACGCACCCGATACGGCATCCACTGGCTGCAGGCTTAGCGCTTCGTCGCGCGGCACGCCGAGTTTTGCCGCTTGTGCGGGCGAGGACAGCATCGCTCCGAAATCCGGATCGCGCCGCCGCGCCGCTTCGTCGTGGACTCCGGCTTCGTCCACCAGGTCCACGCCGAGCAGCGAATCGCCGCCTACCGCTTCGGCATGCGCACGCAGACGCAA
The DNA here is from genome assembly GCF_031455975.1 of Pseudoxanthomonas sacheonensis. Classification (GTDB taxonomy): domain Bacteria; phylum Pseudomonadota; class Gammaproteobacteria; order Xanthomonadales; family Xanthomonadaceae; genus Pseudoxanthomonas_A; species Pseudoxanthomonas_A sacheonensis_A. The sequence goes on from NZ_JAVDTT010000005.1 coordinate 266,798, forward strand.
GAGCGTGTCCGATTCCACCAGCAGATCGGGATTGACGAAGGCCAGCCAGGACGCGGACGATTCCTTTGCGCCTTGATTGCAGCCAACCGCGAATCCGGGATTGTCGGGATTGCCGACAAAGCGCACGCGCGCGTCCTTCGCCGCATGGCGCTGGATGATGTCCAGCGTACCGTCGAGCGAGGCATTGTCGATCACCCGGATTTCCACCACGCCTCGTGCGGCGCGCAAGCGCAGCAAGCAGTCTTCAAGGGTGCTCGCGCTTTCGTGGCTGACCACGATGGCCGCGATGCCGTCGCGGTCAGGAGAAGAGTTCACGTTGCGGCTCCGCCGATCCGGTTTCTGCGTACAACGCGGCCAGTCGTTCGCGCGGTTCGCGCAACGGATCCTGCATCAGGAAGTTCGCCAGCCTTGCGTGCCAGGCCGGCCAGCGCGCGTTGAGCGCGTCCATATCGCCATCGGCGGGCAAGCCTTCGCCGCCGCGGGCGACGAAGGCGGTTTCGCACAGGGCGTTGCGCCAGCCCAGTCCGGACATGCGCAGGGAAAGGTCGATCAACGCCGCGTACCAGGAGGCATAGCTGCTCTTGTCCAGGCCGCCGGCGCGTTGACGCGCGCTTCCGCGCAGCGCGACCGCGTGATTGACCGCAGAGGGGAGTTCGGGGTGCAACGGCGGCATGGCGGCGCAAGCGGCGGCGGTGCGTTCGAAATCGTGCGGCGCCTCGGTGATCTCGCCCAGGCGCGGCCACGACGCGGCTTCGCCCGCATTGCACCAGGGAGTGGCGCTGGCGATGGACGCGTCGCGGGAAAAACAGGCCGACAACCGCTGCAACCAACCGGGCAACGGTTGCGCATCGGGCGCTAGCACCACTACGTCCGCGCCGGCGCAGACGTTGAGCATTTCATCCAGATGCGCGACTTCGCCGATCATGCTCTGGCGGCGCGTGTAATCGGCCTGCAGCGGTGTCCGTTTCAACCAGCGTTCGATGATGGCGCTGGCGCGTGGACCGGCCTGCGCGTCGTCGGCCAGCCAGATGCGGGCGCCGGGGGGCGTGCCGGCATCCAGCGCGCCCAGACAGGCGTCCAGCGCATCGTCGTCGACGCCGACCGGCAACAGGATGACGGGCAGCGCGGCGGCGGGCGATTGGCTCACTTTTTCTTGGGCTGGTGCAGAGGTTCCAGGGCGCGGAACTTCTGTCCGTACTCGTCGGTGAGATCGCGTGCTTCCTGCGGATTGCGCACGATGGTGGGCGTCAGCAAGATGATCACTTCGTTGCGAGTGGAGTTCTGCGTTTTCTTGCCGAACAACGAACCAATGAAGGGAATGCGGCTGAGCCCCGGCACGCCGGAGGAACCGTTCGATGCCGAGTCGCTGATAAGGCCCGCCAGCATCACCGTATCTCCGGCCTGTACGGCGGCTTCGGTCTTGAGGCGACGCGTATTGATGCGAACGTTGCCGTTATCGTCGGGGATATCGCCCGGCGTGCTTACTTCCTGGACGATGTCCAGGAAGACCATGCCGTCCTTGGTAACGCGCGGCCTCACCTTCAGGATGATGCCGGTATCCAGGTACTGCACTTGGCTGTAAGTACTGTCCCCACCCACCCCCGGATTCACCGTCACCGATGAAATCGGAATCCGACTGCCCACGTTGAGCGTGGCTTCGGCATTGTTGCGGACGAAGACGGAGGGCGTCTGCAACAGTCGCACATCGGTGATCTCGTCGAGTGCGGTGATCACGGCCGCCGCGTTCTTGCCCAGGAAAGTCCAGCCCAGACCGGCGCTACCGGTGATGCTGCCGGAAATGTCGCCCCAAATGCCACGACCCAGCGCACTCGGAAGACCTGCGCCGCCTGCAGTTGTTGCTGCATTGACGGCATTCTCGAAATACCAGTTGACGCCATAGCTGAGGTCGCCAGTCAGATTGACTTCCGCTATCTGTGCTTCGATGTGCACCTGCATGGGCATGATGTCGAGCTTCTCGATCACGTCCTTGATCGACTTCCAGGCGGTAGCGCTGGAGCGCACCAACAAGGTATTGCTTTCCTCGACCGCAGAAACACCTACACGGTCGCCTTCCACCTCCAGAGTCACACTGCCATTGCCCCCGGTGCGCTGGTTGAGCGCCAGCGAGCCGCTTCCCAGGCCACCACCCGATGAGGAGGAGGCATCGCCACTGGAGCTGTTGTTACCGCCAAAATCGACACTGCCGCCATCGGCGCCGTCCTTGATTTGCACCGGATCGGTGCCGGGCATCAGCGACGCGGGCGAGTTGCCGCCGGTTTCCTGACCGTTGCCGCTACGACCGGCGCCGAACACTTCAGCCAAACGATCGGCCAGGTCTTTGGCCTTGATGTACTTCAGTTCATACGAGAACAGGCGCGAGCCCTCCCCGGCGCCATCGATGCGTTCCAACCAGTCCTGGATCTGGTCCAGATAAGCGGCCTGCGGAGTAATGACCAGCACCGCGTTGGCGCCTTCCAGCGGCATGAAGCGGAACATCCCGGCGCTGGGCGTCTTGCTGCTTTCGCCGAACACCTTCTCGAGATCTGCGACCACTTTGGTGGCGCGCCCGGATTCGAGCGGGAACACGCCCACCGACATGCCCGACAGCCAGTCGACGTCGAAGATCTCGACCGTGCGCAGGTAGTTTTCCAGTTCGCTGCGCGTGCCCGACAGGGTGATGACGTTGCGGGTGGAATCGATGCCGACGATGGCGTTGGGACGCGCGTAGGGTTCCAGCACCTTCTTCATTTCGCTGGCGGAGATGAAACGCAGCGGCACCACGCGCACTTCGAAACCGCGCGCGTTGGAAGCGGGGCCGGTTCGCGGCGCCAGCGTACCGGCCAAAGCCTGATCGGCCGGCATGATGTTGTAGCGGCCGTCGCTGTAGACCATGCGCGCGTTGTTCTGCGCCAGCACTTGCTCCAGCAAGGTCATCGCCTGCGCGGGGGAAACCGGTTTGGGCGTGCCGAGGGTGACCGTGCCCTGCACACCGGGCGCGATCACGTAGTTCTGGCCCAACATGTCGCCCAGGATGGCCTTGACCACCGCGTGCACGGACTCGCCTTCGAAATTGAAGCTGGCCCCGCCGCCGCTCATCCCCGCCAGCGAAGGCGGCGGCGCGGACGCAGCGCTGCGGTTGATCATCTGGCCGTTGCCGCGACGGATCACCGCCTGCGGGCCGGTCTCGGGTTCTTCGACCGAGTTCAAGGGCGAGGTCTGCGCCTCCCCGGCGCCGGCGGCACGGTTGAGATCGGCCTGCCGCCGCACATCGGGAGTGGGCACGCTGGCGCATGCCGCCAACAGGCCGGTCAAAACGGATACCAGGATCAAACGTGACTTCATGCCGGCACTCTACTTGGTCTTGTTCGGGGGAGGCGGGGCTTGGCCCTGCTGGCGCAGCTGCGCGCGCCGCGCTTCGATGCGCTTGCGGATCGCTTCCATCTGCTGTTCGGTGGTCATCGGAGCTTCGGCCTGGGGTACAGGCTCATTGCCCGGCGGGGGTACTGGACCGGCGTTGGTCGCAGGCGATACCGGCATGGGCCGCGAGGGCGTGGTCATGACCGGCGAGCCTGGCGGCGCCGCCGCCGTCCCTGGCCCAGGAGGCTGAATCGGTGCGCCCGATCCGGCCGAAGCGGGCGTCGCGCTGGGCGGTTGGCCGCTGAGTCCGTCGAAAACCCGCAGTTCCAACGTGCGCGGTCCCTCCGGCCCTTCGATCACCACGCTACGCGGATGAATCTCCGACACGCGCCAGCCTTGCGCGCTTTCAGGCGCGTCTCCGACCTTCAGGCGCACGCCTTCTCCGCCGCCTGTTGGCTGCAGGATCGCCATCTGCAGCTGCGGCGTAATCAACACGCTGGTCAAGACGAAATCGAAGGTCTGCGGCTGTTCGCCGCCTTCTTGTCCAGAGATGAAAAAAGCTTGCGGCTTGCGGTTCTGGGAAAGCAAAGGACGCGCGGCGATCTCGGAATATTGCGCCAGCGGTCCGAGACGTTCCGGCACCTGCTGCGGAAGCTTCGGCAACGCGCTGACCAGGCTTGGATCATCCGGCAGCGGACGAATCTGTCCGCCCAGACCGAACAGGGCCAGCACCCACACCAACAGCGCCCAGCCGGCCAGTGCGGCCAGCAACCAGCTGCGCGGTCCGAAGGAGTCAATTCGCATCGATCGCTCCCGGCATGGCGGGCGCGGGCGCACTGGCCGGTGCTGCGGGTGGCGGCGGCGACAGAGGCGATGCCCACGCGCCGGGCGGACGCAGGTAGCCGTACAAGTCGAAACTGACATCCAAGCCGGCGCTGGACTGCCCCGGCATGAACGAATAGCCCATGCTCAGTACATTCAGATTTTCCACGAACAGGCGCGGCGTTCCGCTTTCCAGCGCATACAGGACGGAGGCCAGCTCCGGCGTGCCGCAACTCAGACGGACCTGCACCACCACTGCCGCGAAGCGCTCGCTACCGGGTTGGGCGAGCGGAGAACGATTGGTGATCGCGCAGCTGCGATTGCCGGGGCTGGCTTCCAGCACCACTGTTTCCAAGCGTTTCACCAATCCTGCGGTGGCCAGTTCCGAAGTGGCTTCGGGCAGAAAGCCCGGTCGCTGCGACTGCTGAGCCCTCGCCGCGTCCAACCCCTTCTTTATCTCCGGCGCTTGCTGCAATTGGGTGCGCACGCGCAGCTCGCGTTCGCGCGCGCTGTCGATGCGGTCCTGGACTTCCAGCATCGGCGCGGTCCACAGCGGATGGACGAGCAGCAGATAGGCGAGCAGAAACGCCGCTAGCAGCAATCCCAGCGCCAGCCAGCGGTCGCGATCAGGGCGGCTGCGATCAGGGCTGACGAGCGCCATTGGCGGCTCCCGTGCTGGCAGCCGGCTTCGGTGCGGTGGCAAGGTCGGCAGTCAGGCTGAAACGGTCGAGCCGAGTCCGCGGATCGGGCTGCAGGGCGCCGCTGAGCGCGGGCGCGCGCCACAACCGAGACCCTTCCATACGCCCAACCAACGCCGAGGCCTCAGGGCTCAGGCCGATCAGAAGCAGGCGGTCGCCTTCTATTCCGACTTTCTCCAGATAGGTATTGTCCGGCAGCCGGCGGCTGAGTTCGTCCAGGATCTCCACGGTGGTGGGACGCGCGGCGCGCGCGCGGTCCAGGAAGGCGGCGCCTTCCACGATATCGACCAGCTGCTGGCGCTCGGCGGCCACGGCCCTGGCCTGGGCGGCGCGGATTTCGACCTGTTTGGCGAAAGCTTCCGCGGCATCCCGCCGGTTATCCAGAACCTGCCAGAACGCAGTGGCTATCCCAAGCAGCGCGATCGCTCCTAGCGCCCAGTTCCATCCCCGCATCGCATCGTGGCTGTCGCGGCGTATTTCCGTCGGAAGCAGGTTGACGCCCAGGGGTCGGCCGCTCGCGTCGCTGGCATCCACGCCCGCCAGCGATCCGGCCAAGCCGCCCAGTCCCGCCAGCGCCGCGTCGAAACGGGCGCGTGGAACGGCTACCAGTTCGGTATCCAGCTGACCGTCGGCGCGGCGTTCCAGCACGCGCGCGTCGAAACGCACGCTATCGGCGGTAAACGGAGTCTGGCGGTCGACCTCGAAGCCGACCACATCGCGCAAGCGCTCGGCCGCTGCGGCGGGCAACAACAGGCGGCGTTGCAGGGCGCTAGCCGCCGGCAGCAACAGCCAACGCGGCAGTTTGCCGGTGCGGTTGCCGAGCACCGCATCCAGCTCCGCCGGTGCCAGCGGCAACGGCAGCCAGGCGATCTCATGCAGGCCTTCGGCATCCTGGACCTGCAGGCGCAGCTGGTCGCCGACCTGGGAAAACAGCAAGCGGTTGCTGGCCAGTCCGAACAGCACCCGCCAGCGCAAAGGCAGCCACGACAGCAGCGCCTGCTTCCACCAGCGGAAAAAGCCGCCCGCTCCGGCGCCGTAACGACGGACGCCCTGCATCAGCGACGGATTTTCCTGAGTGGTCGTCATTGGGGTGCCGTTCCTTCCTGCCAGCGCAACGCGGTGTACACCGAACCCGGTACCGAGCCGCTACCCGCACGCACCACTGTCCGTAATACCGCAACCCGGCCATCGTCCAGCCGTGCGCGGCTGTCGATACTATACGTGCCGCTGCCTCCGCCCACGAGCTGCGCTGCGCCAGCGCCGGGCGTCGGGGCCTTGCGTTGCGCCAAATAGGCGGCCGGATCCAGCCCCATCGCCGTCAGCACCGGCGCCTGCGCGTAAGTGGGATCGGGTTCGCCGCGACCGCTGTAAAGGGTCAGAGAAGGCTCCAGCCGGGCATACAGTTCGGGAGTCATGCCCAAGACCTGCTCGACCTCGGCCACGGTTTCGAACGGCGCGTCCTTCGCCCCATAAGGGCGCCCCGCCGCCGCATAGTCCGGATCTTCCGCGCCGCCATTGACCTGGGTAAGCGGATCGGGATCGCGCCAGTCGAGAATGGCGGCGGCGATACGCTCGGCCTGTTCGCGATCGGTGCCCACTGCCTGCATCAGCGCGGTGAGCAAGGGCGCCCCAGCCTGGTTGAGATCCACCTTGCCGGTTTCATCGACAATCTGAAGTTCGACCTCGCCGCCCGCATAACCCCACCGATAGCTGCGTCCGTCCGGCAGCCAGCGGGTAGTAGGTTCGCTGTCGGCCAGCCGCACCAACGAATACTCCACTCCGGCCCGCGCCAGCTCCTGGGCCCTGGCGCCACCGCTCAATATCTTTCCCTGCAGGGCCTCCACCCGGGCGGTCAGGGCGAACGCGCCGATCAACGCCGTAAGCAAGGCGATCAGCCACAACACCAGCAACAAGGCCGCGCCGCGTTCGCGTTTCATGGCGGCGGCTCCAAGCCCTGGCCGAGTCCGTTGTCCTGGCCGGTGCCCTGGGCGAGCGAGACGACCAGGCCGGGCCAGTGCTGGCCATCGGCGGATTCGATATCGATCGACACCTGCAGCGGCAGGGATTCGGCGGCAGTCCAGCGGTCCTGCCATTCGCCCAGCTTGCCTTCCTGGTCGAGCCCGCGATAACGGAAGCGCGTGGCGCGCAGGTTGTCGGCCAGGATTTCCGGTGGCCGCGGCTGCGCCTCGCGCACCGCCTGCCCGGCTTGGACCATGGCGAATGAAGCCAGCAACTGGCTCCCCCCATCGGCCGCGACCAGATCGTGCAGATAGGGTCCGCCACGACCCAAATAGTCCGGCAGATCGGCCACGAAACGCATGCGCTGCGCTTCGCCGACGAAGCGGTATTGCCTCTGGGTATTGGGATCGATGGCGAAGGCGATGGCCTGCGCCGACGAGATGCGCCGGCGCAGGAAACCTTCGACCGCGCGGATGCGTTCGTTGCGCTGGGCGATGGTTTCGCCACGCTGCACCATGGCCGTGGCCGAACGCAAGGTGGCGAAAGCCAGCGCCAGTCCCGCCGCGAGCAGCACCGTCGCCAGCAGTACTTCGATCAAGGTGAAGCCGCGGACATTGCGGTTCATGGCACGAGCGCCGAGGCATTGATGTCGGCAGGCGTCAGGCGCAGGGTCTGCCACCGCAGCCGCTGGCCCGGGGCATCGCCCCATTCCACTTCCAACTGCACCTGCAGCAAACGCGGCGCTGAAGCGACGCCCTGCGGGGAGCGCCGCTTCACGGGATCGATATAAGGCTCCATTTCCAGCGTCCAGCGATAGCGTCCCTCCTCGAAAACACCTTGCTTCCGGCCCGGTTGCAGGATTTCGCCGACGCCCAACTGGGCCAACAGCGATTGCGCATGCAAGGTCGCACGCCCGCTATCGTCGGCCGCGCGTATCTGCCGCGCCGCGCCTGACAGCGAACCGAGCAGCAAAGTCAGCGCCAGCGCCAGCAAAGCGAAGGCGATGATCACCTCGATCAAGGTGAAGCCGCGCTGGCGACGGGAACGCGCGGATTTCATAGCGGCGATTTCATGGCGGCGACCCGGCGCCCGGCGCGCGCGCAAGCCTGACTTCGCCGGTCAACCAGGCCACGTCGATGCGCCATGCCGCCTTCTTCGCGCTCAACTGCAGCCGGCCGCCAGTGGAGGCGCCATCCGGAAAGAACAGGATGCCGCCTTCGCCCGCGCGCGCCTGGGCTTCGCGCGCTCCGGTGAATTCCACGCCCAGCGATGGCGGAATATTTCCGTGCCTCTGGTTCGACCCTTGCCACTGATGCCGGGCCGGATCGATCACGAAACGCTGCGGCTGGCCGGTGGCGATGGCCTGCGCACGCGCGTAGCGCAGTTGCGCGGCGATTTCCTTGGAACTCGAACGCAGGCGCATGCCGTCCAGGCCGCCGGTCAGCACCATGGCCGCCAGCATGCCGGCGATGGCGATCAACGCCACCACCAGCAACATCTCCAATAAGGAAACGCCCCGCGGTTTGCGCAGGCTGCCGACCGGAGGTTGGCGCAGGCAGGTGCGCTTGATGCGGCCCCGCTCCATATAGGCGTTTTATTCGAACTTGATGTCGGCGTTGTAGCTATCGCCGCCGACTTGGCCGTCCTTGCCCAGGCTGATCAGGTCGAATGGCTGCGCCTCACCCGGCGCTCGATACTCGATGGGGTGGCCCCACGGATCCTTGAGTTCGGCCGCCTTGGCGTACGGACCCAGCCAGCCGTTCGCGTTGCCCGGCTGGGTGACCAGATCTTCCAGCCGCGAAGGCAAGCTGCCGGTATCCAGCTGATAGTTCTCCACCTTGCCGGCCAGGGTCTGGATCTGCGACTTGGCCAGGTTGGCCTTGCCGCGATCGGCGCCGCCCAACACACGACTGCCGACCAGGGTGAGCACCGCGCCGATCAGCACGATGACGATGATGATTTCCAACAGGCTCATGCCGCTCTGCGCGGCTGGCGAGGGAGAACGGGTGATCGAGCGTGAAACTCGCATTACAAAATCCTTGTAATCATGAGGCGGGTAGTGTGGGCGTGAATCTCTGAACGGGTCGTTTCCTGAATCGCTTGCCGCTCCTCAATCGATCTCCTCAGCCGATCGAATTGGTCAGATCGTACAACGGCACCAGCACGGCGATGATGACCATGCCGACCACCGCCGCCAATACCAACGTGATCACCGGCACCAGTGCGGCCAGCATGCGATCCATGGCCTGCGCGGTTTCCAGTTCGAAAGTGTCGGCGGTCTTCAACAACATGCCGTCCAGCGCGCCGGATTCCTCGCCCACTTGGATCATCTGCAGCGCCAGCCGCGGGAAGCGCTTGCCTTTGGCCAGCGAAGCGGAGAGGCCATGGCCATTCTTCACGTCCTCGGCGGCTTGCTCGACATCGGCGGACAGGGCGCGGTTGCCGAGCACGTTGCGGGAGATGCCGAGCGCGGCGAGCAGCGGCACGCCGTTCTTCAGCAGGGTGCCCAGGGTGCGCGCCAGGCGCGCGGTTTCCATCTTCGCCACCAGCGGACCGACCAGTTTCTTCTGTAGCAACCAGGCATCGAAACGATCCCGGAACACCGGATCGCGACGCTTGCGGTCGAACCACCACAGCAAGGTCGCCGGCACCGCGACCAGCACGAACCACCAGTCGCGCACGAACAGGCCGACGGCCAGTACGCCGCGCGTGAACCACGGCAGGGTCACGTCCAGGCTTTCGTACATCAGCGCGAACTGCGGCACCACATAACCCATCAGGAACAGCAATGCGAAGCCCACCACCACCACCAGGATCGCCGGATAGATCATCGCATTGACCACGCGGCCGCGCATGGCTCGGCTGCGCTCCAGATAGTCGGCCAGGCGTTGCAGGGTCTCGTGCATGCTGCCGCCGGCCTCGCCGGCGCGCACCATGTTGATGTACAGGCGTGAGAACGTGCCGTGCTGCCGTTCCAGCGCCGTGGACAAGGGCGCGCCGCCGCGCACCGCATCGCGGATGTCGGCGATGGTGCGGCGCGCTTTGTCGTCTTCCGGCAGTTCCAGCAGGATGGTCAGCGAACGGTCCAGCGGCTGCCCCGCGCCCAGCAGCGTCGCCAGTTGCTGGGTGAATTGCACCAGGCGGTCGCCAGCGAACGGCTTGGCCTGCAACAACGAACGCAACGAGGTGCCACTGCCTTCGGAGGCGAGCTTGGCCTCGACCGGCAAATGCCCCTGTTCCTGCAGGCGCGCCACCACCTCGCCGTCGTTGGCGGCTTCCATCTGGCCGTCGAGGACTTCGCCGCGGGTGTTCAGGGCTTTGTAGCGATAGAGAGGCATCGGATTGCGGGCGGGCCGTCAGTTGTGGGTGTGGGGTGTTGCTCGAACTCTTGGAATCGTCATTCCCGCGAAGGCGGGAACCCAGCGACTTTATCGCTTTAACCGATGATCTCGTCCCAAAGATCGTTCCAGTAGGGATTTCGCTCTTCTATTAACCTTATCTTCCAGCTTCGATTCCATTTCTTGAGGCGCTTTTCCCGTGTAATCGCGTCCTCCATGGCCCCATGCAATTCATACCAAACCAGCTGGGTTACATTATGCTTGCTGGTAAATCCCTTCACGATATGTTCGCGATGCTGCCAAGCCCTCGCAATCAGATCGCTGGTGACCCCGATGTAGAGCGTTCCATTGCGCCCGCTTGCGAGAATATAGGTGGCTGGCTGCTTGTCCATAAGCATTCCAAGGCAAAGTCACTGGGTTCCCGCCTTCGCGGGAATGACGATCGGAGGGGTAGCGCTGGTTCTAGCTATGCGTCCTCCGTCACCCGCAATACTTCTTCTATCGTCGTCTCGCCGCTCAATGCCTTGACGATGCCGTCCTCGTACATCGTGCGCATTCCCGCATCGCGCGCGAGCTGCTCCAGTTCTCCCATTCCCGCGTGGCGCATGACCGCACGCCGCAGCTCGTCGTTCATGACCAGGAATTCCATGATGGTGGTGCGGCCGAGGTAGCCGGTCGGCGCGATAGCGGAGCCACGCGGGCGATAGAGGAATATGTCGCCGTGCGGCTGATAGCGGCGCAGGGCGAATTTTTCGATTTCCTCGGGCGACGCCGGGTATTTCTCCGCATGCGCCGGTTCCAGGCGCCGCACCAACCGCTGGGCCAGGATGCCGTTGATGGTGGAAGTCAGCAGGTAATCCTCCACGCCCATGTCCAGCATGCGGGTGATGCCGCCGGCGGCATTGTTGGTATGCAGCGTGGACAGCACCAAGTGGCCGGTGAGCGCCGACTGGATGGCGATGCGCGCGGTTTCCAGGTCGCGCATTTCGCCGATCATGATGATGTCCGGATCCTGGCGCACGATGCTGCGCAGCGCGTGCGCGAAATCCAGGCCGATCTGCGGTTTGGCCTGGATCTGGTTGATGCCCTCGATCTGGTATTCGACCGGATCTTCGACGGTGATGATCTTCACGTCGGCGGTGTTGAGTTTGCTCAGCGCGGTATACAGCGTGGTGGTCTTGCCCGAACCGGTGGGGCCGGTGACCAGCAGGATGCCGTGCGGTTGTTCCAGCACTTTCTGGAACTGCGGCAGGAAGTGGTCGGTGAAGCCGAGCTTGTGGAAATCGAACACCACCGTCTCGCGATCCAGCAGGCGCATCACCACCGATTCGCCGTGCGCGGTGGGCACGGTGCTCACACGCAGATCAAGTTCCTTGCCCTGCACGCGCAGCATGATGCGGCCGTCCTGCGGCAGGCGGCGTTCGGCGATGTTGAGCTTGGCCATGATCTTGACGCGACTGATCACCGCCGCGGTCAGGTTGGCCGGCGGGCTTTCGCCTTCCTCCAGCACACCATCGACGCGGTAACGCACCTTCAGGCGATTCTCGAAAGGCTCGATATGGATGTCGGAGGCGCGCAGCTCGACCGCGCGCTGGATGACCAGATTCACCAGCCGGATTACTGGAGCTTCGGAAGCCAGATCGCGCAGGTGCTCCACATCGTCGAGATTGCCGGTGCTCTCGCCGTCGGCATCTTCCACTATCGTTCCCATCGCGCTGCGGCCCTGCCCGTGCCAGCGTTCGATCAGATCGTCGATTTCCGAACGCAGGCCGACCCATGGCCGCACCGGATACCCGGTCGCCAACTGCACCGCTTCCAGAGCGTAGGACTCGTACGGGTCGGCCATCCACAGGTCCAGCCGGCCCTCGTTCTCGCCCAGCGGGCAGACATGGAACTGGCGCAGGAAGCGCGGCGACAGCGGCTGGGTGTCGGTTGCGGATTCGGGCGGCAGTTCGGGCACCTGCTTCAGGTTGAGCAGCGGCAGGTCCAGCACTTCGGCGCAGGTTTCGGCATGGTCGCGTTCGGACACCAGGCCCAGCCGGGTCAGCAACGACAGCAGACTGCCGCCGGTTTCTTCCTGCAGGCGCCGCGCCCGCGCCAGATCCGCATCCTTCAGCCGGCCTTTCTCAAGCAAGGCCGCGACGATCCGTTCGTCGGCGCCGACCGTGCCTGGATTCGCCTGCTGCATGTCGGGGGAAAGCGCTGCGTTCACGCGGTACTCCATAAGCAACCGGGGCACACTCTAGCAGCCTCCACGTTGCGGAATGGTCTCCGGTCGGCGGTTCCGCAGACGGAAACCCCGGCAAACGCCGGGGCTCCTGTGTTGCGCGTAGCGGACGAAAACGCTTACTGGCGCGCCACCAGGGTGACGCCGCTGTAGGCGGCCACACCGACCAGTTTTACGTAGTACGTGCCGGCCTGCGTTTGCGGAGCGTTGATGCGCACGGTTTCGCTGTTGCCCGGGCGCGTGGACTTGTAGTCGTAGCTGGTCGCGCTGGGCTCTTCCTCGAAGCTCACGTACAAGGACACGTTACCGCTGCCGCCCAAGGTCATGAAGCTGAGCACGCTACCGGCCGTGGCCTCGAAGCTGTAAAGCTTCTCGCTTCCCGCCGCCCCCGACAGACCGGTGACGTTGACCTTGTTGACCAAAGGCGTGGCCACCGGACCACAGACCTCGGTCGCCGGATCGCAGGGCTCCTCCAACGCCTTGTCCAACGCGGCCTTGGCATCGACGATGCCAGTGCCGATAGGTGTGCTGGCCGGAATGGTGACCGGGAACGTCCGCGCCGTGGTCTTCAGCAGCGTTTCCAATGCCGTAGGAGTCAGCGGATCCTTGTCGTTTGCGATCAACGCGCTTTGCACCAGCGCGGCCACCGCCGTCACGTGCGGCGCCGACATCGAGGTGCCGGCCATGCCCGTGTAGATGAACTCACCCGCGCCGGATTCGGGCGTAGTCGCGCCGTCCCAACCGGTGGAGAAGACATAGCCGTCCCAACCGCCGTTGCCCGTGTCCTGGCCGCCGCCACCGCCGGGTGCGGCGATATCGACGTTGGCACCATAGTTGGAATAGCTGGCGCGTCCGCCAGTGATGCGCGTGGCGCCCACGGTGACGACGTTCTGGCAGTTGCCGGGCGAATAGCCGGAGCTGTTGGCGTTCTGGTTGCCGGCGGAAATGACTACCAGGCTGCCGTTGGCTACGGCTGTGTTGATGGCGGCCTGTTCGTAGGCTTCGCAGGCGCCCCCGCCGCCCAGACTCAGATTGATGACTTCGGCGGGATTGGTGTTGTTGGGAACGCCTGCAATGGGGGCGCCTGAAGCCCAAGCGATGGCGTCGGCGATGTCGGAGGTGTAGCCGCCGCAGCGACCGAGCACTCGCACCGGCAGCACCTGCGCGTTGTAGGCGACGCCTGCGCCACCGCTGCCGTTGTTGGTCAATTCACCCACCGTACCGGCGGTGTGGGTGCCGTGCCAGGAACTCTCCTGTACCGGCGATCCGGCATAACATTCGCCCGCGACCGGGTTCCAGTCGCCTTGATCCAGCGCGCCGGGGACGCGATCGTCGGTGGGACGGCGCGACACGAACGCATCGGTGATGAAGTCGTAGCCCGGCAGAATGTGCGTGCCACTGCCCAGGTCCGGATGCGTGGGCAGGATGCCGGTGTCCAACACTGCGACCACCGTGCCGGCGCCGGTAGACAGATCCCACGCAGCCGGCGTGTTGATACCGCCGTTGGGATCGTCGTAATGCCACTGGTAGACAGAGAAGTAGGGGTCGTCCGGGATCGCCTGCGGCGTGACCCGGCCGCTGGCCGCCGCCAGTACCGAGGTCATGGAAACCGGCGCGCTGAAGTCTTCGACCGCCCGCATCATGCGATCCACCTGAGCATATTCCACCGACGCATCGGCGCGCAGCGCGGCCACCAGTGCATTGGTTTCGCTTGCGGACAGACTGCGCGACAGCTTGATCGCATCGGCGCCCAACGCCAGTTTGCGCACATGGCTGGCATTCAGCGGCACGGCGGCCTTGGCGCCGGTGGCGGCACTCTGGCGCAAGCCGATGCGAGCGGCGGCCTGGCGCACGGTGGTCAGCTTGCCCGCCACTGTGCCGGAACTGGCGCTACCGTTCTTGTACTTGACGATCAGACGCGTGGCGCCGACATAGTCGGGCGCGGCTTGCGCCCTAGAAACGATGCGGCCTTGTGCGGGGCCGGCGGCAAGAGCCGGAACTATCGCTGCTGAAGACAGCATCACTACTGTCGCTACGGCCAATCCGAGTTTGTTCTTCTTCATCACGGTGCAATCCTCTTGAAAGTTGAAACAGGGTTGAGCGGCCTTGTTAGAAGCTTGGTGTTGCGGACCCAGTCCATTGGCCGGCCCAGCCAGTTTCCTGCCGGATCCACGGGGGCGGATCCGAAACCATCGCTTGCCGCCCGCAACCGGCGGCAAGCCCTTTGCTCATCTCACCAACCGAAACCTGCGCCCACGCCCACCGACTTCTCGTCGCCGCTGAACGCGCCGCCGATAGTGATGGTGGCGCGATCGCTCAACGCACGCTGATAGCCGACCGAGAGTGCCTTTTCCCCACCCTGGAAACCGACGCCCACGCCCACTCGGTTGTCGGTGCGGATGCCGGCGGCACTGGTGGCCATGTTGAGCATCGCCGAGCCCATCGCGCCCTGCCGATCGATGCGGCGATCCTGGTCGAGGAAACGACGATCGGTTTCGGTACGGAAGTTTTGGAAGTCATCGTCCAGCGCCTTGAACTGCATGTCGGTGTAACTCTTGGCTGAAGTCAGCGTTTCGGTGGCCACGTTGTTGGTATAGGCATTTGCCGAGCTCAGTGTGGCCGTATCGCCCGCCTGCACTTGCGCCACATTGGTCGCATCCGTCGCCTGGGTGCCGGCGGCGACGTTGGTCACCGCACGTTCGTTGCCGTCGCTTCCCACAGACACCGTACCGGCACGGTCCGCGACCGAACCCTGGCTCAGTGCGACCGAACTTTCGCTGTTTGCCACTGCGCTGGTAGTAGTGGCGGCACTGGAGCTTTGGGTGACAGGCGCTGCACCGCTTACGGGAGTTGCCGCCTGCGTCGATGCGGGGCCCGCTCCGCTGACTGCAGCGCTGGCGTCCTCCACACGCGGATTGGCCAGGCTGGCGGCGGTCGCGCTCGGGTTCTCCAGCGTGGAAACGCGGCCGTCAAGGGAAGTGACCGCCGTATCCAGCGCGGACAAAGCGTCGCCCACATTGAAATAGCTGCCGCCTTGGATAACGAAGTTGGTGCCGATCAATCCGCCCGTCGCGCTCACCGTGGTGCCCCCGCCCAACGCTGTGGCGATGCTGTCCAACGAACCGAACAACTGCCCTCCGTTCACTGCGTCCCTGCTGCCGGTGGCGATCGCACCATCGGCCACGTTGGCGACGGTGGT
The DNA here is from genome assembly GCF_031455975.1 of Pseudoxanthomonas sacheonensis. Classification (GTDB taxonomy): domain Bacteria; phylum Pseudomonadota; class Gammaproteobacteria; order Xanthomonadales; family Xanthomonadaceae; genus Pseudoxanthomonas_A; species Pseudoxanthomonas_A sacheonensis_A. The sequence continues at coordinate 282,398 of NZ_JAVDTT010000005.1, forward strand.
GCCATCGGCGCCTTCGAGCGTCAATGTGTCTTTGCTTTCGTCGTCGTAGCCGACCGCAGTGGCTTGCAGATCGGTCAAGTCGCCGGTGACTTCATTCAACTGCGCGACGTTCACCGCATCCGTATCTTCGGTACCGGCCGCCACGTTGGTGATCTGGCGTTCGGCGCCGACATCGCCTACCGAGACGGTGTTGGCGCGATCGGCGAAGGAACCCTGGCCTATCGCCACGCTGCCTTCAGCCACCGCCACTGAATCGGCGCCTACCGCCACGCTGTTGTCGCCCGACGAACTGGCCGCCGAACCCAGCGCCGTGCTGTTGTATCCCTCCGCGGAAGTCAGCCAACCCAAGGCCGAGCTGAAATCGCCTGCCGCATACGAACCCGCACCCAAGGCCACGCCGCCATAGCCGCTGGCCTCGGCGCTGAGCAAGCCGAAAGCGGTGCCGCCCAAGGCCACGCTTTCGTCGCCCGAAGCGATGCTGAATTCGCCCAGCGCCGTGCTGCTGGCGCCGCTGGCGTCGGATCCATAACCGAACGCGGAGGCGAAATCTCCGCCCGCGCTGCTGAATCCACCATTGGCGGTAGCCGCCAAGCCCGCTGCATTGCTGCTGTAACCAGTAGCGGTGGCCTGCGTGTTGCTGGCGACCGAGTTGGTGCCGGTGGCGGTGCTGTAAGCGCCGCTGGCTTCGGCGTTCGACCCCAGCGCCAGGCTGCCATCGCCCGATGCGGCACTACCCGTGCCGAATGCCGAGGAATTCACGCCCTGCGCCAAAGCGTTGGAGCCGACGGCCACGCTGCTGGCTCCCACGGCCTGCGCGTTGTAGCCGAACGCGGCACTGTCCTGTGCCTGGGCGAGCGCGTTAAAACCAATCGCCGTGGCATTGCCCGCCACCGCGTTGGCGCCACTGCCGAAGGCCGAGGCGCCATCGCCAATCGCGTTGGCCGCTTCGCCTGCTGCCGTGGCGTTGTCGCCTTCCACGTAGGCGCCCGCGTCGCTGTCTTCGCTGCCCGAAGCCTGGAAGTATTTGCTGGTGGTGTTGGCCGTGTCCGCCACTTCGTTCAACTGGGCCACGTTCACCGCATCGGTATCTTCGGTGCCGGCAGCCACGTTGGTGATCTGGCGTTCGGCGCCGACATCGCCTACTGAAACCGAGTTTTCGCGATCAGCGAAGGAGCCCTGGCCAATCGCCACACTGCCTTCGGCGGCCGCTTCGGAATCTGCGCCGACCGCAACGCTGTTGTCGCCCGACGAACTGGCCGCCGAACCCAAGGCCGTGCTGTTGAAACCCGTGGCTGTGGTCAACCAACCCAACGCCGAACTGAAATCGCCTGCCGCGTACGAACCCGCGCCCAGAGCCACACCGCCATAACCGCTGGCTTCGGCGCTGAACAACCCGAACGCGGTGCCACCCAGCGCGACGCTTTCATCGCCCGAGGCGATGCTGTACTCGCCCAGCGCCGTGCTGCTTACGCCCGACGCTGATGAAGCCAGGCCCACTGCGGTTGCGTAATCGCCTGCGGCGGCACTTTCGGCGCCCAGCGCAGTTGAGCCATCTCCGGAGGCCGTACTCAGGAAACCGGTAGCGGTCGATTCGATACCCGAAGCGGTGCTCTCCGCACCTAAGGCAGTGGAGGCGTCGCCCGAAGCCGTACTGAAGAAACCGTTGGCGGTCGATTCCTCGCCCGATGCTTCGCTCAGCGAACCGGTCGCCACGCTGCCATCGCCGCTGGCAACGCTAGCGGAGCCTGTCGCGGTGGAGAGGAAACCGCTCGCTTCGCTCTCGGCGCCCACCGCTGTGGCGTATTCGCCTGTGGCTTGGCTGTTGGCGCCTGCTGCGAACGCGTTTTCTCCGACGGCCAACGCATTGAAACCAACCGCCGTAGCATTACCCGCTACCGCATTGGCGCCGCTGCCGAAAGCCGATGCGCCATCGCCGATGGCATTGGTCGCTTCACCGGCAGCGGTGGCGTAGTCGCCCTCCACATAGGCGCCCGCATCGCTGTCTTCACTGCCGCTGGCCTTGAAGTATTTGTCGGTGTTCTCGGCTACCGCCGCCACTTCGTCCAACTGCGCCACATTCACCGCATCGGTGTTCTCTGTGCCGGCGGCCACGTTGGTGATCTGGCGTTCGGCGCCAACATCGCCGATTGACACGGAATTTTCGCGATCGGCAAACGATCCTTGTCCAATCGCCACGCTGCCTTCCGCAGCCGCCACCGAATCTGCCCCCACCGCCACGCTGTTGTCGCCCGAAGAACTGGCCGCCGAACCCAAGGCCGTGCTGTTGAAACCGGTGGCCGTGGTCAACCAACCTAATGCCGAGCTGAAATCACCTGCGGCAAACGAACCCGCCCCCAAGGCCACGCCACCGAATCCACTGGCTTCAGCGCTGAAAAATCCGAACGCGGTTCCGCCTAGCGCAATGCTTTCGTCACCGGACGCGATGCTGAATTCGCCCAACGCGGTGCTGCTGGCGCCGCTGGCGTCCGCGCCATAGCCGAACGCTGACGCGAAATCGCCTCCTGCGCTGCTGAAGCCGCCCGCCGTCGTCGATGCCAACCCCGCAGCGCTGCTGCTGTAACCCACCGCAGTGGCCTGGATATTGGAGGCGCTGGCTTGCGTTCCCAACGCCGTGGCATACGGACCACTGGATTGCGCGCCTGCGCCGACCGCAGTGGCGCCCGCTTCGCTGGCGACCGCACCCGAACCCAAGGCAGTGGCATCCACCGCGCTGGCCTCGGTAGCGACGTACTGGAGCTCGCCGTCTTCGTCGAGGATCGGCTCGCCTTCCTCATCCACCAGCAGGCGCTGGCCGCCGACCGCAGTGGAGGAATTTTCGCTGGCCACCGAGCCGGAACCCACCGCTACAGAATCGTCACCCAGCGCGGTGCTGAAGAAGCCGACTGCGGTGCTGTTGACGCCGCTGGCCCACGATTCGGCGCCCAATGCGCTGGCGTAGTCGGCGGGGGCGTAAGCGAAATAGCCCAACGCCGTACTTTCCAGCCCTGATGCTTCGGTCAATGTGCCGTTGGCCGTGCTGTAGTCGCCTGCGGCGATCGCCCCGGCGCCGAAAGCGGCTGACGCTTCGCCGGTCGCTTGAGTGCTGACGAAGAAACCCAAACCGGGAATCAGATCCACCGGCCCGCCCACCGCCACGCTGCTGGTGCCAACTGCCGCGCTCTGCGTGCCGACTGCGGTGGAGTAATCGCCGATGGCGTTGGAAACCGCACCGAAGGCCGCCGATTGCGCGCCTTCCGCATACGCGCCCACGCCCGCGGCCGTGGCTGCGAATCCGTCGGCCTGCGCACTGGCGCCGACTGCAGTGCCGCCTACGCCTGCGCTGGTTGCGCCGGTATCGACCGGCACGCCGCCATTGGTGATCAGCGGATTGCCTGCTTCGTCCACCGCATTACCGCCTACCGCGACCGCTGCCGGACCGGTGGCCTGCGCGTTCTGGCCGAAAGCCGCGCTGTTCTGGCCAGACGCCAACGCATTTACGCCCACCGCGGTGGCGCCCTCGGCTACCGCGTTGGCGCCGCTACCGAAGGCCGACGCGCCGTTGCCCACGGCATTGGTCGCCTCACCCGCCGCAGTGGCGTTGTCGCCTTCCACGTAAGCACCCGCATCGCTGTCGTTGCTGCCGCTGGCCTTGAAATATTTGTCGGTGTTCTCGGCGACCGCAGCGACTTCGTCCAGCTGCGCCACATTCACCGCATCAGTGTCTTCGGTACCTGCAGCCACGTTGGTGATCTGGCGCTCGGCGCCGACATCGCCCACCGAGACGGTGTATTCGCGATCCGCGTACGAACCCTGCCCCAGCGCCACGCTTCCTTCCGCGGCCGCGTAAGCATCCGCACCCACCGCCACGCTATCGTCGCCGAAGGAAGTGGAGAAATTTCCTAGCGCCGTGCTGTTCTCGCCCGGCGACCACGCCGCGCCGCCCACCGCCGTGGAGAAATCCCCGGAGGCCTCGGTCGTCACGAAACCCGCCAACGCGCCGCCTACCGCGACGCTGTTGATGCCGCTGGCAGTGGCGCCCTGACCGGACGCCAGACTGTTGTTGCCCGATGCCACGCTATCGGAACCCAGCGCAACGGCACCCGATGCGGAAGCGGTGCTGAGATTGCCCAATGCCGTGCTGTTGAAACCCGACGCCAGCGCACCGCCGCCAACAGCAGTGGTGTAGTTGCCGGTAGCCGCAGCGCCGGCGCCGAATGCAGCGGCTTCGAGACCGCTGGCCGCGCTGTTTGCGCCGACCGCAGTGCTCTGGTCCCCATCGGCGAGCGCGCCGGAACCCGCGGCGACCGACTCTTCTCCTTCGGCAGTGGCTTCGCCATCGCCAGTGGCCTTGAAATAGTTGTCCGTGTTATCGGCCACCGCCGCCACTTCTTCCAACTGCGCCAGATTCACCGCATCGGTGTCTTGTGTGCCGGCGGCCACGTTGGTGATCTGGCGTTCTGCGCCCACTCTGCCCACCGACACCGTGTTGGCGCGATTGGCGAGGGAGTTGGCGCCCAGCGCTACGCTGTTGGCCGCCGCGGCGTTGGCGTTGTTGCCGACAGCGATCGAATTGGTCGCGGTGGCGCGCGAGTGCGTGCCCACTGCAATGGCATCGACGCCGCTGACTCCGGCGTTGTAGCCGATGGCCACGCCATTGGCGCCATTATTGGCGAAGGTATTGAAACCGATCGCTACGCCATTGACCGAAGTTATGGAAGTCTGGCGGCCCACCGCCGTGCTGTTGACGGCGCGCGCGGAGCTGTCGGCGCCCAGCGCGGTGGCGCCGGTCGCGGTAGCGCTGCTGCCGGCACCTAGGGCCGTACTGCGATTGCCGCTGGCGGTGGTTTGCGCGCCGATAGCAACCGCGTTGGTACCGCTCGCGTTGGCGGAGCCATCGACCAGGCACTGATCTATCGCAGGCCAGCTGCTCCAAACCACGCATTCGGCGTTGCCGCCTACTTCCACAGACTGGGCGAACGCCGCATTGGCGGACAGCAGCACGCCCAGCGCTACCACAAGCGCACACCGCCGCCACGCGCCTATGACGGTTTTACCTTGCGCGCCCGCGCTATCTCCCGATGCCAATTCCGAGGCCACGACCCACTGGCCCAACGTCTGGTTCCATACCTTGCGATAAATACGATTCATCGATCATTTCCTTATAAAATTTTGGCAAAGGGATACCCAGATCGCCTGGCGGGGGCCGGACGACCTAGTCGGAAATTGTGGAACCCCCATGGGGATGGCCTCGACGAAGGGTCGGGCCTTTGCGCTTCACGTCGTTCACGAGCTGAATGCATCCTTACACTGCAACTGTGAGTCGATATTCACCACAGGTTTATCAACAGTCAAGCAATGCAAGATCCATGCAATTACTAAACAAATATTTCACGAAGCTGAAAATCGCGACGGCATTTCTTCAATAAACAAATGTTTGCAATCGAATCTCAAGGTTGAGTAGCTGCATACGCGCGCAAACGCGGAAAATAAAAAAGCCCGCCAATGTTGGATTTGGCGGGCCGAAAAAATATTCGCTATTTTTCAATGGGAGGCGGTCATGCCACCCAATTTCTTGCGTTGCGGAACATCCGCAGCCAGGGCGAATCGTCCTTCCATTCCCGTGGATGCCAACTGAGGTTGACGCTGCGCAAGGTCCGCTCGGGGTGCGGCATCAGGATGGTGGAACGGCCGTCGTCGCTGGTCAGGCCGGTGATGCCTTCGGGCGAGCCGTTGGGGTTGAGCGGGTACTGCGCCGCCACACGACCCTCGCCATCGATGTAGCGCAACGCCACCCTGGCCGCGGCCTGATCGACCGTGCTGTCGAATTCGGCGCGGCCTTCGCCATGGGCGACCGCCACGGGGATGCGCGAACCGGCCATGCCCTGCAGGAACAGCGACGGCGATTCCACCACTTCCAGCAGGGAGGAACGCGCCTCGAACTGCTCGCTGCGGTTGCGCAGGAAACGCGGCCAGTGCGTGGCCCCGGGAATGATGTCCTTCAGCTGGCTCAGCATCTGGCAACCGTTGCAAACGCCGAGCGAGAACGTATCGCCGCGCTCGAAAAACGCCGCGAACGCATCGCGCAACGCGCCGCGCTCCAGGATCGAGGTGGCCCAGCCGCGCCCCGCTCCCAGCACATCGCCGTAGCTGAAGCCGCCGCAAGCGGCGAAGCCCTTGAATTCATCCAGCTTCACGCGACCGCCGATCAAGTCGCTCATGTGCACATCGAAAGTGTCGAAGCCTGCCCGATCGAAAGCAACGGCCATTTCGATCTGACCGTTGACGCCTTGCTCGCGCAGGATCGCCACCTTCGGCCGGACGCCTTTTGCGATGTAAGGAGCCGCGATATCTTCGACCGGATCGAAGCTCAGTTTAGGACGCAAACCGGGCGCCGAAAAATCGCGTGCTAGCTGGCGCTCCTCGTCGGCCGTCTCCGGGTTGTCGCGCAACTTCTGCATGGCGTGTGTGACCGACCACCAGGCGTCGAACAATTCGTCCCAGCGCCACTGCGACAGCACTTCGCCTTCCTGCTCGATGCGGATCACCGGCGCGGTGGTCGGCTTGGCGATGCGTTGCGCGCACTCGGTCAGCGCATGGCGTTCGACCAGGTCCGCGAAGGCGGCACGGTCTTCGGCCGACACCTGCACGACGGCGCCCAGCTCTTCCGCGAACAGGGTGCGGAAAGGATCGTCGCCCCACCCGTCCAACTGGATGTCGAGACCGCAATGCGCGGCGAAGGCCATTTCGCAGAGCGCGGCGAATGCGCCGCCGTCGCTGCGGTCGTGATAGGCCAGCAGCACGCCGGCTTCGCGCGCGTCGCGGATCAGTTCGAAGAAGTCGCGCAACCGTTGCGGATCGTCCAGGTCGGGCACGTCGCCGCCGAACGCCGGCAGCATGCCGGCGCCCGCCTCGGGATGGCACTGCGCCAGCACCGAACCGCCAAGGCGCTGCTTGCCCGCGCCCAGACCGATCAACCACAGATCGCTGTCTTCTTCGCGGGCGAGCAATGGCGTGAGCTGCTCGCGCGCGTCGGTGACCGGGGCGAAAGCGCTGATGATGAGCGAGACCGGCGAGACCGATTTCTGCGCCGTGTCGTCCACCTGCCATTGCGCCTGCATCGACAGGGAGTCCTTGCCGACCGGGATGCTTAGGTCGATCTCGGGGCACAACTGCATGCCCACCGCTTTCACCGCATCGAACAGCAAGGCGTCTTCGCCGGCATGGTTGGCCGCGGCCATCCAGTTGGCGGAGAGTTTGATCCGATCCAGCGATTCCACCGGCGCCGCGCACAGATTGGTGATCGCTTCGCCGACGGCCATGCGCGCCGAAGCGGCGGCGTTGAGCAGCGCCAACGGTGTGCGTTCGCCGATGGCCATGGCTTCGCCGACGAAACCATCGAAACCGGACAGGGTGATGGCGCAGTCGGCCAGCGGCAGCTGCCATGGACCGATCATCTGCTCGCGCGCGGTCAACCCGCCAACGCTGCGGTCGCCGATGGTGATCAGGAACTGCTTGGAAGCCACCGACGGATGCGCAAGCACGCGCAGACCCGCGTCATGCAGATCCAGGCCCGCCGTTTCCATCGCCGGCCAGCGCGGCGCAGGCGGGTGCGCGGTGTTGCGGTGCATCTTCGGCGCCTTGCCGAACAGCACGTCCATGGGAAGGTCGATTGCATAAGCCCCTCTCCCATCGGGAGAGGGGTTGGGGTGAGGGTACGGCGAAGTGGAGGTACCGCCGTCCTCCGTACCCTCATCCGCCCTTCGGGCACCTTCTCCCGAAGGGAGAAGGGAATCCACCGTGGCGCCATATCCCACCACCAGACGTTCCTCCGCCGTCGCCCTACCGACCGCCGCGAACGGACAACGCTCGCGTTCGCACAAGGCGGCGAATTCGGCCAGGCGCTCCTGGGCCACGCCGAGCACGTAACGCTCCTGCGATTCGTTGCACCAGAGCTGCATCGGCGACAGCGAGGGATCGTCGCTTGGCACCTTGTCCAGGTCGATCACGCCGCCCACGCCTGAGTCATGCAGCAATTCGGGAATCGCGTTGGACAGGCCGCCGGCACCGACATCGTGGAACCAGCGGATCGGATTGTTCGCACCCATTACCACGCAACGATCGATCACTTCCTGACAGCGGCGCTCCATTTCCGGGTTGTCGCGCTGCACGCTGGCGAAATCCAGGTCTTCGGCGGTATCGCCCGACGCCACCGAGCTGGCGGCGCCGCCGCCCAGGCCGATCAGCATCGCCGGGCCGCCCAGCACGATCACCGCGTCGCCCGGCTGCAGGCGGATCTTCTCGACCTGTATGCGATCGATGGCGCCCAGACCACCGGCAAGCATGATCGGCTTGTCGTAGGCACGGGTCAGGGTCGCGGATTCCGGGAGTTCGAAACTGCGGAAGTAGCCGACCAGATTCGGGCGTCCGAATTCGTTGTTGAAGGCAGCCGCACCCAACGGGCCGTCCAGCATGATTTCCAGCGCCGGCGCCATGCGCGGATTCAGCGGGCGCGGCCCGCTGCCGCCAAAATTTTCCCACTTTTGCGGCAGGGTCGGAATGCGCAGGTGCGAGACGCTGAAACCGCTCAGTCCCGCCTTGGGCTTGCCGCCACGGCCGGTGGCGCCTTCGTCGCGGATTTCGCCGCCGGCGCCGGTGCTGGCGCCGGGAAAGGGCGCGATGGCGGTCGGATGGTTGTGGGTTTCCACCTTGATGCAGAACGCCGAATCCAGCTTCGCTTCGCTGCGGTAGTGACCGCTGGCATCGGGGCGGAAACGCGAGGACGCATAACCTTCCACCACCGCCGCGTTGTCGCTGTATGCGGAAAGCGTGTGCTGAGGTGTGTGCGCATGGGTGTGCTTGATCATGCGGAATAATGACGCCGGCATGCCGGCGTCGTGCGGCCCGCTCTTGAGCCGCATCTCCTTGCCTTCGATGGTCCAGGTCGCGTTGAAGATCTTGTGGCGGCAGTGCTCGGAATTGGCCTGCGCGAACATCATCAACTCGACATCGGAAGGATCCCGGCCCAGTTCGCCGTAGCGCAGCCGCAGATAGTCGATCTCGTCCTCGGCCAGGGCCAGACCCAGACGCTTGTTGGCCGCTTCCAGCGTACCCAGCGGAATGCGTTCCAGGGCGCCGCGCGGTGGCGCGGTGAACAGCGCGGCGGCCTGTTCGCGCGCCGACAGCAGAGACTGGGTCATCGGATCGTGCAGCAGCTTCGCCAGTGCGGCGGAGTCTTCCCAGCCCTGCAGGTCGACGCGGGTGCCGCGTTCCACGCGCTTGATCGGCAGGCCTGCGCCGCGCAGCAGTTCGGTGGCCTTGCTGGCCCAGGGCGACAAGGTGCCCAGACGCGGCACGATGAACCGGGACCGGCTGTCTTCGGCAGCGGCGACCGGATCGGACGACGCTTGCAGGATGCGGCCCAACGTGCCGATATCCACCTCGGCGCCCGCTTCGGGTTCGACGAAATAGACGTGCCACGCGCCGCGTACCAGCACGGACGGCGAGACGGACTGCAATCGGGATTCAAGCCGCGCGCGGCGGAACTGCGACAGGGCCGACTGGCCCTCGAGGACGATCATGTCCGGCAAACCGTAAGGAACGGGGCTCTCTATTGTAGCGAAGCCGGCGCATGGCCGGCTTCGTCGTGTCGCATTTCCCGGTCCGGCTTAGGGCATGCCGGCCGGTTTGCCGGTCTGGGTGTCGCCGGCCAGCTTGTCCAGGGCTTCGCGCATCTTGTCGGCCGGCAAGTAGCCGCCCAGCTGGGTCCCGTCCTCGGCGAAAATGGCCGGTGTGCCGGAGATGCCCAGGCGCTGCCCCACGTGGTATTCCATGTCGACCGGGGTGCTTTTGCACTGCCGGTCGGGCACGGGCTTGCCGTTTTTGGCGTCGGTCAAGGCCTGCTTGCGGTCGCTCGCGCACCAGACCGAGATCATGCTTTTGTGATCCGGACTGCCCAGGCCCATGCGTGGGAAGGCCAAATATTCGATGGCGATGCCCCGCCGGTTGTACTCGGCGATTTCGCTGTGCAGCTTGCGGCAGTAACCGCACTCGATATCGGTGAACACGCTGACGGTGTATTTCGCATTGGGCGGAGCGAACACGATGCGCTCGCTGGTCTTGATGCTCTTGAGCAAGCCCTGGCGGTATTTGGACAAGGCCGGGCTCGATTGGGTCAGCTCTTTTTGCGCGCCGATATCCAGCACGCTTCCCTGCACCAAATACTTGCCGTCATCGCTGACCAGCACCACCTGCCCACCGACGATGGCTTCACGGAAACCCGGCAGCGCGGCGGCACCGATGTAGTCGATCTCGATCTTGGGATTCAAAGTCATCAGCGCCTGTCGCGCGCGTTCGTCAGGAGTATTTCCTTTGATCGCCGCGGGCGACGGCGACGGCTTCGAAGCGGACGCCGCCGCCTGTCCGGGCTGCGGGGCCTGGGCGCAAGCGGAAAGGCTGGCCGGGCCCAGCAACACGGCGATGCAGAACAGCAGATGCTTCATGAAGCGGTCCTTATGAAAACGTAAATTAGTGAGCGGCCAAGGATAGCGACCGCGCACAGTGGTTTGGTTTCGCGCCGATTTTCGCATATGCCGACCGTAAGGACCGCTACGCCGTCCCCTATTCGGTTCAGTTTCAACCTCTGGGATGGTGCTTCGTATGCAGCTGTTGCAGGTGCTCGCGCGCCACCAGCGTGTAGATCTGGGTGGTGGAAAGCGAACTGTGGCCCAGCAGCATTTGCAACGCGCGCAGATCCGCCCCGTGATTGAGCAGGTGCGTGGCGAAGCTGTGGCGAAGCCCATGCGGACTGACTTTGCCGGGATCGATGCCGGCCACTGCGGCATAGCGTTTCACCAGTCCCCAGAATTGCTGGCGGCTGGGCGGCTCGCCGTCGCCGCCAATGAACAGCGCCGTCCGGCTGGCCTTGCCCGCCAGTTTCGGCCTGGCCTCGGCCAGATATTTCTCCAGCCAGTGCTGCGACTCCTCGCCCAGCGGGACCAACCGCTCCTTGCTGCCCTTGCCGGTCACCCGCACCACGCCCTGTCGCAGGTTCACGGCGTTGGCGGGCAGATTCACCAACTCGCTGACCCGCAGGCCGGCGGCGTACATCAGTTCGAACATGGCGCGGTCGCGCAATCCAAGCGGCGTGTCGACCTGCGGTGCGGCCAGCAAGGCCTCGATCTGGTTTTCGGCCAGGGCCTTGGGCAGCGAGCGCGGCAGTTTGGGCGGGTCGAGCAGCGCGGTGGGATCGTCGCTGCGCACGCCCCGGCGCAATAGCCAGGCGTAGAAGGCGCGCAACGACGACAACAGGCGTGCATTGCTGCGCGGGGAATAGTCCTGCGCGGTACGCGCGGCGAAATAATCGAACAGGCCCGCGCGATCCGCCTGCAGCAGCCCGCCCTGCCGCCCATGGCGCCAGCGTGCCAAGCCTTCCAGATCGCGGCGATAGCTGGCCAAGGTGGGCCTGGACAAGCCGTTCTCGGCCCAGATCGCGTCGAGGAAGGCAGTGATTTCCTCGGCATCGGATTCGGGCACGGGCGGCAAAGCCATGGCCTGGGTGCGGCGGTCGGCGGGTGTGGTCGAAGTCATCAGCCAAGCATAGAGTGCGCGCTCGATTGGCGCCTCCCGCTATCCTGTGCACATGAACGATCCGCTTGCCTCCACGCCGAAACCCCGCACCCACATAGGGTGGCGTCTGCTCGCATTGCTCTACGATTTCTGGCCGGCGCTGGCGCTGTGGATGCTGCTGAGTGCCGCTTTCACTCTCATCTATTACCTGACGGGCCATGGAGCGCGACAGAACATCGCGCCTTTCAGCGCCTTGCAGATCGCGCTTTGGCTGGCCTGCTGGCTGGTAACGGGCGCTTACGCGGTGATCAGCTGGCGGCGCGGCGGGCAGACCCTGGGCATGCGCCCGTGGCGCCTGAAAGTGCTCGCCGCCGATGGCGGTGCGCCGAGCTGGCGGGCGCTCTGCCTGCGTTATGCGGTGGCGACTTTTTCTTCGTTGCTGGCTGGTTTGGGGTTTTGGTGGGCCTGGGTGGATAGGAAAAAGCTGACTTGGCACGACCGCGCCAGTGGTACATGCATGGTGCGCCTGCCGAAAAAATAGAGCCTGATCACGCAGGTCAAAGGCGCGCTGCGGCGCGTTCGACTCGACTGACCCTCACGGTCGACCGTGGCGCGGCACGACCGCGCCAGTGGTACACGCATGATCCGCCTGCCGAAAAAATGACGTGACGTAGGTCGGCCCTACACGGCCGACACACGTACGGTGTCAGTCCCGTACGTCGGGGGCGTAGCCCCGACCTACCTCGGCGCGGCTAACTGCTGCGTCGCTTAAACAACCAGGCCGACACCGTCAGCATCACCAGGGGCGGTAACAGGTAGGCGATCCAATAGTCGAACTTGAACGCGCCGGCCAGGCGACTGAACAAGGTCTGCATCAGCCAGAAACTCAGGGCGAACAAGATGCCCAAGAACAGCTGTTTCCCCAGTCCGCCGCTGCGCAGGCTGCCGAAGGCGAATGGGATAGCGGCCAGGCATAGCGCCAGCACGTTCAAGGGGTAGAACCAGCGGCCCCAATAGACCTCCTCGTACTCGCGCGCATCCAGCCCATTGCGCTGACGGTATTCAATGCTGCGCGCCAGATCGGTAGCGGCCATGTAGCGCGGCTTGGCGATGGTGTCGGCCAGCGCGGCCGGGTCCAGGTCCGATTCCCAGCGCATGCCCAGCAACTGCTGCTGGGTCACCGAACGCGCGTTGAAAGTGGTGCGCAACACGTTCTTCAGCACCCACTTGTCGTCGAAGTTCTCGGCGGTGGTGGCATGGGAAATCGCGGCCAGCCTGCCGTCGTCGGCCAGTTCGTACAGGCGTACGTCGCGCAGCTGCAGCCATTCGCGGCCGTCCTGCACCTTCTTTTCGCCGCCCTGTGCATTGAGGAAAACATTGCCCTCGCGTGCCCAGAGTCCCGAGTACGTCGCCGCCGCCGCGTTATTGGTGATTGCCGAAGTCCTGACCCGGTCGGCCTGGGTCTGGCCCCAGCTGCCCACCGTTTCCATGCCGAACACCATCAGCCCGGTCAGCAGGGCCAGGGTGATGGCAACCGACAGGCTCAAACGGCGGCGGGAGAGGCCTACCGCCCGCAGGGCGATCAGTTCCGAACTGGCGGCCAGCTGGCCCAGCCCCATCAACGCGCCGATTACCGCCGCGGTGGGGAACATCATGTAGGCGCGGCGGGGGATGGTGTAGGCCACGAAGGCCACCGCGTGGCCGAAGGTATAGCTGCCCTTGCCCAGGTCGTTGAGCTCGCTGGAAATCGCATTGATCACGTCCAGCCCCACCAGCACCGACCACACCAGCAACACGGTGACCAGGACCACCCGACCTACGTACAGATCATGGAGATTGGGCCGCAGTCTCATGCCGATTTCATCCGCGAACGCGCCATGCGCCCGTCGCGCAGATAGGACCATAGGCCGAACGCCAGCAGCGGCACAGTCAGCCACCAGAGCCCCAACATCCCCGGAACCTTGTCTTCGGATAAGGCCTGGGTGCCGACGTACATCAGGTTGGTGCCCACCAAATAAGCCAGGAAACCGAGCATGATCCGTCCATAGCGCGCCTGCCGCGGCGAGCTGCGCGCCAGTGGCAGCGCAATCAGTGCGAACGCCAGCGCCAGCAGCGGCGGAGTGAGCCGGTAGTGCAGTTGCGCGTTGGCGTCGGCGCGCTGATCGCCGAACAAGGCCAGGGTGGGCAGCAGTTCGGGGTCGGTCTCCGCACGCACATCGGCCCGGTCCGGCAGCGCGAATTCGTTGCTGGCGAAGCGCATCAGGTTGAAATCGCGGCCTGCGTCCAACGGGCCTTCCACCCGAAAGCCCTCGTTCAGCCGCATGTAGCGGTCGCGCTGGCCCTCGAAAAACATCTCGCCCGTGCGCGCCGTCACCACGTCCAAGCGGTCGCCCTCCTGGCGCTGCACGAACACGCGCTGCAACTTGGTCCCATCGGCCGAAATCCCGCCGATATAAATGACGCTGCCGTTGGGCAGCATAGTGAACCGGCCGGCATCCAGGCCAGCCACGATCAGACTGCGGTTGGCGTGTTCGATCATGCGTTCGCTGGTCCGGTCGGCCCAGGGGCCCAGCCACAGCGACAGCGCGCCGATCAGCCCCACCACCGGCACCACCAGCATCAGAAAGGGCTTCAGCATCCGCCTCGGTCCGACCCCGATCCCGGTCAGCACGGGCATTTCCGAGTCGCGGTACAGGCGTGCGAAGGACAGCAGAAGCCCCAGCATCAGCGCCAGCGGCAGGATCACCGGCAGGTAGTTGAGCAGCTGCAGGCCCATTTGCGAGATCAGCAGGTTCGCCGGGATCCGGCCCTCGGCGATGTTGCCGAGCAAATCCGCCATTACTCCGCCCAGGCTCACCACCAGCAGCACGATCAGCGTGGCCAGGAAGCTCTGGGTGAATTCGCGGAAGAGGTAGCGGTCCAGCTTCGCCATGGGGGTTGGTTTACAATCTCGGGTTCGTTCGCTGGGATTGGCCGCGGTCTTTTGGGATCGGACAACTACATTGGATCGGCACGGCCTGGCGCGGTCTTGCCGCAGCCTGAGAACCCGCGATTGTACGTAACTCGTCACCTAATGATCTGGGAATCTGCTCAATGGCACTGGAATTCACCCTGAACCACGACGCGCCGGCCAGCGCTGGCTTCGACTGCATCGTGGTAGGCGCCTATGGCGACAAGACCCTGACACCGGCGGGACGCGCGCTGGATGCGGCCAGCGGCGGCAAGCTCAATACGCTGGTCCAACGCGGCGATGTGAGCGGCAAAACCGGCAAGACCACCCTGCTCCACGACCTTCCCGGCATCACCGCACCGCGGGTGCTGGTGATCGGCCTGGGCGAAGCGGCCAAGTTCGGCGTGCCGCAATACCTGAAGGCCATCGGCGACGCCACGCGCGCGTTGAAGGTCGGCCCCTCGGGCACTGCGCTGTTTACGCTCTCCGAAGTGGAAGTGAAGGAGCGCGACAGCGCCTGGAACATCCGCCAGGCCGTTATCGCCTCGGACCACGCCGGCTACCGCTACACGGCCACGCTGGGCAAGAAGAAGAACGACGATGCCGGCCTGTCCACGCTTGCGATCAGCGGCGACGACGAGCAGCCGCTTGCGCAGGGCGTAGCCATCGCCGCCGGCGTGGCTTTCGCCCGCGAACTCGGCAACCTGCCGCCGAATATCTGCACTCCGGCCTATCTGGCCGAACAGGCGCAGAAGTTCGCCGCGGAGAACGAAGGCGCCGAATCCGAAATCCTGGACGAAACCCAGATGGAAGCGCTGGGCATGGGCTCTTTGTTGGCGGTAGCGCGGGGTTCCACCAACCGTCCGCACCTGATCGTCCTCAAATGGAATGGCGGTGGCGAAACCAAGCCCTTCGTGATGGTGGGCAAGGGCATCACTTTCGACACCGGCGGCGTCAACCTGAAGACCCAGGGCGGCATCGAGGAAATGAAGTACGACATGTGCGGCGCCGCCAACGTGATCGGCACCTTCGTAGCCGCGGTGAAGATGAAGCTGCCGTTGAACGTGGTGGTGGTGGTGCCGGCGGTGGAGAACGCGATCGACGGCAACGCCTATCGCCCGTCCGACGTGATCACCAGCATGTCCGGCAAGACCATCGAAGTCGGCAACACCGACGCCGAGGGCCGCCTGATCCTGTGCGATGCGCTGACCTACGCGCAGCGCTTCGAACCAGAAGCGCTGCTGGACGTGGCCACCCTGACCGGCGCCTGCATCGTGGCCCTGGGCCGCTACGCCACCGGCCTGATGAGCAAGCACGACGATCTGTCCAACGAACTGCTGGCGGCGGGCGAAACGGTATTCGACCGCGCCTGGCGCTTGCCGCTGTGGGACGAATACCAGACCCAGCTGGATTCCACCTTCGCCGACGTCTACAACATCGGCGGCCGCTGGGCCGGCGCGATCACCGCTGGCTGCTTCCTGGCGCGCTTCACCGAGAACCAGCGCTGGGCGCACCTGGATATCGCCGGTGTGGCCAACGACGAAGGCAAGCGCGGCATGGCGACCGGCCGTCCGGTCGGCTTGTTGACCCAGTGGCTGCTCGACAGGAGCGAGAAGTGAGCACGGAGGAGTGAGAAGCGAGCAAGCCTTCGCTCTCCACTCACTTCTCACTCCTCTCCACTCACGCCTGCTCCTATGCCCCGCGCCGACTTCTATCTGATCGCGAAGCCCCGCTTCCTGGAAGAACCGCTCAAGCTGGTCTGCGAACTCGCGCGCAAGTCCTACGACGCCAACCTGTGGACGCTGGTGCTGGCGCGCGACGCCGAGCAGGCGGAACAGATCGATGCGCTGCTGTGGGAGATGGACGACGACGCCTACATCCCGCACCAGATCGCCGGCGACGAGGAAGACGAACTGACCCCGGTACTGATCGCGACGCCGGATGTCGACACGCCCGCCCGTGCGCTGGTGATCAACCTGCGCGACGCCGCCTTCGACGGCCCCTGCGAACGCATCCTGGAAGTCGTGCCCGCCGACGAATCCGCGCGCGAACCGCTGCGCGAGCGCTGGAAGCAATACAAGGCGCGCGGGTACGACGTGACCAAGCACGACATGTAGCCGTCATCCAAATACTTGTCATTCCGAACGCAGTGAGGAATCTGCTGTCCGGACGGACTTCATCGAAGCAAATCCCCCGCTACGCTCGGGATGACAACACAAGCAACACACCCCATGACCGAACTCGCCTCCAGCTACGACCCCAAATCCTTCGAATCCCGTCTCTATGCCGAGTGGGAAAACGCCGGCTATTTCAAGCCGAGCGGGAAAGGCGAGCCGTACACCATTTTGTTGCCGCCGCCTAACGTCACCGGCACGCTGCACATGGGTCACGCCTTCCAGCAGACGCTGATGGATGCGCTGGTTCGCTACCACCGCATGCGCGGCTACGACACGCTGTGGCAGGTGGGCACCGACCATGCCGGCATCGCTACCGAGATGGTGGTCTCGCGCAATCTGGCGCTGGAAGGCAAGGGCGAAACCCGCGACTCGCTGGGTCGCGAAGGCTTCATCGAAAAAGTCTGGGAATGGAAGGCGCAATCCGGCGACACCATCGAACGCCAGATGCGCCGCTTGGGCACCTCGAGCGACTGGTCGCGCAGCGCGTTCACCATGGATCCGATGGCATCCAAGGCGGTGATCGAAGCCTTCGTCAAGCTTCACGAGGAAGGCCTGATCTATCGCGGCCAGCGTCTGGTCAACTGGGACCCGGTGCTGAAGACCGCGATCTCCGATCTGGAAGTGGAGAATGTGGAGCAGGATGGTTTCCTATGGTCCATCGCCTATCCGCTCAGCGACGGCAGCGGTTCGCTTACCGTGGCCACGACGCGACCGGAAACCATGCTGGGCGATTCCGCGCTGGCGGTGCATCCGGACGACGAACGCTACGCGCATCTGGTCGGCAAGACGGTCGAGCTGCCGCTGACCGGGCGCGAAATTCCGATCATCGCCGACACCTATGTCGAGCGCGAGTTCGGCACCGGCGTGGTCAAGATCACGCCGGCGCACGATTTCAACGACTACCAGGTGGGCCTACGCCACGACCTGCCGCTGATCAACATCCTGACCCCGGCCGCAGCCATCAACGAGACCGCGCCGGAGAAGTACCGCGGCCTGGATCGCTATGAAGCCCGCAAGCGGATCCTCGCCGATCTGGAAGACGCGGGCCTGCTGGTGGAAACCAAGCCGCACAAGCTGCAGGTACCCAAGGGCGACCGCACTGGCCAGGTGATCGAGCCGTACCTGACCGATCAGTGGTTCGTGAAGATGGATGCGCTGGCAGCTCGCGGACTGGAACTGGTCGAGAACGGCAGCGTCAAGTTCGTGCCCGCGAACTGGATCAACACCTACCGCCATTGGATGGAGAACATCCAGGACTGGTGCATCAGCCGCCAGTTGTGGTGGGGCCATCGCATTCCGGCGTGGTTCGATGAGAGCGGCAAAATCTACGTTGGCCGCGACGAAGCCGAAGTGCGCGCCAAGAACTCGCTCGGCGCTGACGTGGTGCTTTCGCAAGACAACGACGTGCTGGAAACCTGGTTCAGCTCGCAACTGTGGCCGTTCAGCACCATGGGCTGGCCCGATGAAGCGGCGATGGCCGAGCGCGGTTTCGATCGCTACCTGCCCAGCTCGGTGCTGGTCACCGGCTTCGACATCATCTTCTTCTGGGTCGCGCGCATGATCATGGCGACCGATCATTTCACCGGCGAGGTCCCGTTCAAGGACGTCTACATCACCGGTCTGATCCGCGACAAAGACGGACAGAAGATGTCCAAGTCCAAGGGCAACGTCCTGGACCCGCTGGACATCATCGACGGCATCGCGCTGGAGGACCTGGTCGCCAAGCGCACCACCGGCCTGATGAAACCCACCGATGCGCCGAAGATCGAGAAGGCCACGCGCAAGGAATTCCCCGACGGCATCGCCGCCCACGGCGCCGACGCGCTGCGCTTCACCATTGCCGCGCTGGCCAACCATGGCCGCGACATCAAGTTCGACATGGGCCGCGCCGAGGGCTACAAGAATTTCTGCAACAAGCTGTGGAACGCGACGCGCTTCGTGCTAATGAATACCGAGAACTTCACCCTTCCCCTGCTTGCGGGGGAAGGTGCCCGTAGGGCGGATGGGGGCGCTCTTGATCTTTCTCACGTCACCGACGCCGAGAAGTGGATCCTGGCGCGCCTGGCGAAAGGCTCCGCCGAAGCCGAAACCCACTACGCCAACTATCGCTTCGACCTGCTCGCGCAGGCGCTGTACGAATTCGTCTGGAACGAATTCTGCGACTGGTTCCTGGAACTGACCAAGCCTGCCTTGAACGGCGACGACGCAGCCGCCGCCGACAGCACCCGCCACACCCTGCTGTACGTGCTGGAAGCGCTGCTGCGCCTGCTGCATCCGTTGACGCCCTTCGTCACCGAAGAGCTGTGGCAGCAGGTCGCACCGCGCCTGGGTATCGAAGGCGGAACCGTTTCGCTGCAATCCTACCCAGCTGCCGCCGACTATGCCGGCAACGATTACACGCAAGCCGAAACCGACGTGGAATGGTTGAAGGACATGGTGTCCGCGCTGCGCCGCGTGCGCAGCGAGCTGGGCGTGTCGCCAGGCAAGCAGGTTCGCCTGCTGCTGCAAGACGGCAACGACAACGACCGCAAGCTGGCCGATCGCTATGCCTCGCAGCTTGCGTTCCTGCTCAAGCTCGAAACGATCGAGTGGTTGCAGCCCGACCAACAGGCGCCGGCCTCGGCGCCGGCCATCGTCGGCGAACTGAAGTTGCTGGTTCCGCTGGAAGGCCTGGTGGACTTGGAAGCCGAACGCACCCGCTTGGACAAAGAGATCAAGCGCGTCGAGGTCGAAATCGCCAAATGCAACGGTAAGCTGTCCAGCGACACCTTCGTGCAAAACGCCCCTGCCGCCGTGGTGGAACAAGAGCGCAAGCGCCTGGTCGACTGGAACACCCAATTGTCCGGCCTGCGCGAGCAGCGCACCAAGCTTTAAATCCCGACGTAGCACTGTGGGAGCGGCGTCCCGCCGCGAGCTCTTGATCTTGCATCTTGAAGCAAAAGCTCGCGGCGGGACGCCGCTCCCACGTATTCCGGGTCCGGTGCTCACGGGTTCCTACAGCGCGGGCATCCTGTCGATGTCATCGCCCACCAGCTCCATCGCCATCACCAGCGCATCCTCGCGTCCGTCGCGCGCGGGGTAGTAACGCGGACGCCGCCCGATTTCGTTGAAACCTTCGTCGTGATACAGCGCGATGGCGTTGGGATTGGAGGGACGCACTTCCAGGAAGACGCGCGCAGCGCCCAGCTCGATCGCCAGTTTGACCAGCGACCGCAATAGCTGGCGGCCGTGGCCGCGGCCCTGTCGCTCCGGCGCGACGCAGATGTTGAGGATATGCGCCTCGTCCGCCGCCACGCTGATCACGGCGTAGCCGATGGGCAGGCCGTGTTCTTGCAAAACCCAGGCCGGATAACCCGCGGCCAGGCAATCGCGGAAGATGCCGCGCGTCCACGGGAAAGGGTACGCGCGTTGTTCGATTGCCAAAATCGCGTCCAGGTCGGACTCGCGCATCGCGCGCAAGCCCGCATCGGCGGGGCCGGCGTCGACCGCGACCGCGCTCACGGCGACCGCTGCCTGCGCAAGGCGCGCAACTGCGGCCACAAGGCGCGCTTGGCCGCGGCATTGCCGCGCAATTCGGAAGAAGGCGGCCAGCCGGCGATGATCGCGGCCGCGTCCTCGGCGTTGGGGTTGCAACCGGAAGCGCGGATCAGCGCGAAATGCAATTTGTCCGGCAGGCGCGAAGCGGCGCGTCGTGGCGACGCGGCGACGCGCACCGCAGGCGCCGTTTCGGGTTCGGGCCGGCGGCGCGCCGGGACAGCGGTGCGGACGGGTTCGTGCTGAGGTTTGGCGGGTTCCACCGCGACCAACGACGGCGCCTCCACCGCACCCTGCACGTACAGGGTGTGGCCCAACGCAGTCAGCCATTCATGCTGTTGCGATGACCACAACTCGCTCATGGCGTGGCCTCCGGCACCTTGCGCCACCGCCTCCACAGCCAGAACCCCGGTCCCGAGAACGCATAGATCACGCCGATGGCCAGCAGCGCGCGCGGCAGGTCCATCGCCAGTACCGCGATCACCACAGGAACCAGGAACAGCACGTAGAAAGGAATACGGTCGGCCTTCGCCCCGCCTTCCCCGGTGCCCTTGAAACTCCAGAAACGGATGCGGCTGACCATCAGCAGCGCAGCGACGATGGTCACGCCCAGCGCCACGTAGCGCAATTGCTCGCCGCTCCAGCCCAGATCGCCATCGGCGAACGCCCAGACGAACGACATCATCAATCCCGCCGCCGCCGGACTGGCAAGGCCGATGAACCAGCGCTTGTCCACCGTGCCGACCTGCGTGTTGAAACGCGCGAGACGCAGCGCGGCGCAGGCCGCGTACAGGAAGGCGACCGCCCAACCCAACCGGCCCATCACGCTGCCGTCGAATTTCAGCGCCGACAGCGACCAGTGGTACATCACCAGCGCCGGCGCCATGCCGAAACTGACCAGATCGGCCAGCGAGTCGTACTGCACGCCGAATTCGCTGCTGGTGCCGGTCAGGCGTGCCACCCGGCCGTCGATGCCATCCATCACCGCGGCGATGAACACCGCCACCGACGCATGCACGAACTGGCCGTTGGCCGCCGCGATGATGGCGTAGAACCCGGCGAACAGGCCCGCCGTGGTGAACAGGTTGGGAAGCAGATAAATGGTGCGCGAACGCGGTGCTTGCTTGTTTTCGTCCATGCGTCGCAGTTTAGCCCAAGCCGGCCGCTTGCCAGCCCGGCCCGGCAGTGCTGCAATCGCATCCTTCCCCTGACCCTCCCCTGGAGGCCGCCATGCCTGCCCTGCCCACACGCTCGCGCCTGATGATTCGAGCCCTTGCGTTGCTGCTGATCGCCAGCGCCTGTGTGCCCGCCTTCGCCCAGAAGGTCTACCAGTGGAAGGACGCCCAGGGCGTCACCCACTATTCCGACAGCCCCCCGCCGAACCAGCAAGCCAAGGACCGCCGCATCGACAATCGCGGCGAACCGGTCGTACAGGCTACTGCCGCCGGCAAGTCTGTTGAAAACCCGCAGTGCGCCACCGCCAAGCTGAATCTGCAGCTGTTGGCGGGCAAGAATGCTGTGCAGCAGGATACCGACGGCGACGGCAAGCCCGACAAGACCCTGGGCGACGACGACCGCGCCAACCAGCGCGAACTCGCTACCGCTGCGGTCAAGGCCTACTGCAAACCAGCCGCCTGACCAATGCGCCTGGCCTGGGCCATCATCGCCGGCCTGGCGCTGGGCATCGGCGTGGCCTGGTGGCTGTCGCGCGAAGCGCCCGGCAAGAGCCAGGCCCGGGAACAACGTGCGCAACGCGCGGCGGCGGCTCAAGCCCGCGATGCGCGGCCCTCGCTGTATCGCTGGCGCGATGATGCCGGCGTGCTCCAGATCACCGACAAGCCCCCCAAGAATCGGCGCTACGAGCGCATAGACCGCGAGCCGGATCGCGGCATCGAAGTGAAGGGCGGCAGGCGGGAATAGCCGAAAAGCCGCACTGTCGGGCCGTAGCTGGCAAAATGCCGCTTCCCCTTCGTAATGAAACGCCTGCCGATGCGCCTGTCGCAATTCCATCTCCGCACCACCAAGGAAACCCCCGCCGACGCCGAAGTCATCAGCCACCAGCTGATGCTGCGGGCCGGCATGATCCGCAAGCTGGCTTCGGGACTCTATACCTGGTCGCCGTTGGGATTGCGGGTGCTGCGCAAGGTGGAAAACATCATCCGCGAGGAAATGAACCGCGCTGGCGCCATCGAATTGCTGCTGCCGACCATCCAGCCGCGCGAGTTGTGGGAAGAATCCGGACGCTGGGAGAAATTCGGCGGGCAGCTGCTGAAGATCAAGGACCGCAAGGAATCGGAATACTGCTACGGCCCCACCGCCGAGGAAGTCATCACCGACTTCGCGCGACAGGAGCTGGCCAGCTACAAGCAGCTGCCGATCAACTTCTACCAGATACAAACCAAATTCCGCGACGAGATCCGCCCGCGTTTCGGCGTGATGCGCGCGCGCGAGTTCCTGATGAAGGACGCATATTCGTTCCACCTGACCGATGAAGGCCTGGTCGACGAATACAACAACATGCATTCCACCTACACGCGCATCTTCACCCGCCTGGGGCTGAACTTCCGCGCGGTGCTGGCCGACTCGGGCGCCATCGGCGGCGACGCTTCGCAGGAATTCCATGTATTGGCCGATTCGGGCGAGGACGCCATCGCGTTCTCCACCGGCGCCGGCTCCACCTACGCGGCCAATCTCGAAACCGCGCAGGCGGCGTTGCCCGGCGCGCGCGCCGTCGCCGCCGAAGCGATGCGCAAAGTGGAAACGCCCACCCAGAAGACCTGCGAAGAGGTGGCGGCCTTGTTGGCCATTCCCCTCGCCCGTACCGCCAAGTCGATCGCGGCGATGACCGCTGCGGGTTTCGTGCTGGCGCTGGTGCGTGGCGATCACGCCATCAACGAGATCAAACTGGCCAAAGTCCCCGGCTTGGCCGATTACCGTATGGCGACCGAAGCCGAGATTCTGGAGCACCTGGGCAGCGAGCCGGGTTTCCTGGGGCCGCTCAACACGAAGAAACCCATCCGCGTGGTGGCCGATCGCGAGGTGGCCGCGCTGGCCGACTTCGTGGTGGGCGCCAACGAGGCGGGTTTCCACATCGCCGGCGTCAACTGGAGCCGCGACCTGCCCGAACCCGATACCGTCGCCGATATCCGCAATGTGGTCGCTGGCGACCGCGCGCAGGATGGCGGCGAGTTGCGCATCGTGCGCGGTATCGAGGTAGGCCATGTGTTCCAACTTGGTCGAAAGTATTCCGAGGCGATGGGCGCGACCGTGCTGGATGAAAACGGCAAGGCCGCTACGCTGGCCATGGGCTGCTACGGCATCGGCGTGTCGCGCATAGTCGCCGCGGCGATCGAACAGAACCACGATGCCGCCGGCATCATCTGGCCCGAAGCCATGGCGCCGTGGACGGTGGCGATCTGCACCATCAATCCGAAGAACGATGCGGCGGTCAGCGATGCGGCCCAGCAACTGTTCGATGAATTGCACGCGGCGGGCATCGATGCGGTGATGGACGATCGCGGCCTGCGCCCCGGCCAGATGTTCGCCGACATCGAACTGATCGGCATTCCGCATCGCGTGGTGATCTCCGAACGCGGCCTGGCCGCCGGCACCTTCGAATACCGCGCGCGGCGTGCCAGCGAGGCGGAGAACTTGGGACGCAAAGAATTACTGGCCAAGCTTACCGGTTAATCAAGCGCGCACTCTACGGTGCAACCCTTCCCCTGCTTGCGGGGGAAGAGCCTGCCCCGTACTTGATACGGGGTGCCGAAGGCGGATGGGGGCGCTCTTGGCGCCATCTGTCAGAGAAAAGCAAAAGCGTTTCGCGCTTTGCGCGAGTCACTTTTCTTTGAACGGCAAAGAAAAGTAACCAAAAGAAAGCCGCCCTACGGCGCGCCCAACGATGAAGCCGTTGGGTTCGCATGCGAATCGGGAATTTCCGTAAGGCGCATCCTGCGCCTCCGGAAACGGCGCACATCCTTGTGCGCCGCCCTTCGGGTTTACCCAATTCGCATGCCGCACCTCACGGGGTTCTTCCGGCAACAGCAAAGCAAAAGCAAACTGCTGGTTGGCCCCTACTCACTTGCTTCGGAAATTCAGAGATTCTTCCGCGCCGGCAACAACAGATTCCCGAACAGCAGGCCCGCGACCAAGGCCATCACGATATTGATCACCGTCATCAGCGCCGAATTGCCGACGGCCAAGTCCTGCTGCTGCACCAGACTCAGTACCCCGCGCAGGCTGTTGCTGCCCGGCACCAGCATGATGATGCCCGGCACCCGGATGATCGCCCCGGGCTTGTTGGCCCAGCGCGCGAACGCGTTGCCGGCGGCCGTCAGCACCAGCGCCGACAGGAATATCCCGACCTGGGTTCCCCAGGCCTCTCCCGCATACCGGGAAATCAGATAACCGCAGATCGCCGCCGCGATCACCCAGCCATAGTCGCGGCGGTGCGCTTTGAACAGTACGGCGAAAGCGTAGGCCACCAGCACCAGCGATACCCATTCCACCCATTCCGGTTGCGGGCGCAGCGCGCGCACTTCGGGATAGATGCCCAGCAATTGCGCCAGGGTCAACGCGATCAGCGTGCCCACGGTCAGCTTGAGAATGGTGGCGACGGCGCCGGCCAGACGCGCGGTGCCGGAAACCAGATGCTGGCTGGTCAATTCGTTGACCGCATTGGTCAGGGTCATGCCTGGCAGCAGCACCACCAGCGAGGCGATGATCACGCTGTTGAGGTTCAGCGGCTGAATGAAGGTCGACACCAGCACCGCCACCATGCCGGCCATCAGCGCCGACACCGCATCGCTGGCTTCCTTCAGCCGCGGGCGCCGTTCGTTGAGCTGCGACTGCACGCCGATCAAAGTCCCGATCAGGGTGGCGGTGGCGATATCCAGCCAGGGCAACCGCCACAATCCGGCCACCGCGCCCGAGGCGAGCGCGAACGCCAGGAGTTGCGTCGCGCGCCAGCGCAGATTGGCTTTGCGATCCAGCGCGCGCAAAGCGGTATGGCCCTGCGCAATGCTCATCGTCCCTCCCGCCACCGCTTCGGCGATGCGGTCGGATTCGCCCAGCTTGTAGAGATCGTTTTCCCCGGGCGCCAGACGGATCACCCGGGTCGTATCGCTGGCCCCCAGCGGTCGGGATGGATCGCTGAAACTGAGGATCAGCCCGGTCGGATTCGACCAGGGTTCGCAGTCCAGTCCCAGGCGGGTCGACAGCGCCACCACCGCACCCTCCAGCCGCTGCGCCGTGGTGCCATAGGTGTGCAACCGGGCAGCCGTTTCGCACACGAAAGCGATGCGCTGGGCATAAGTAGCGGTGCTCGTGGCGGTGTTGGTTGTGTTTTGCGACATGTCGCTAGTCTAGGGCCTGAACCGGAGCCGCGTGGAGGATGCCCGGGTAGCGGCGGCCGTGTCACGATCCGGACCCACGGCTTGCACTCGACTCCTCACTTCTCAGGGCATGGGTAGACTGTATGCTCACCGGACGAGCGATATGACCCAGACCGACGCCCGCCCCCGTTTCGAAACCGACGACGCCGATCCCTCGCGGGTACGGCTGGCGGGACAGTGGACGATCGCCACCGCGCTGCAGGTCGCCGATCGCCTGCGTGAAATGCCGACCGGCGCCAAGGCCATCGACGCGACCGGCATCTCGCGCATCGACTCGGCCGGCGTATTGCAGTTGCTGCGTCATGCCGCGCGCAACGACATTCCGCTCGAAGACCTGCAGTTCCGCAAGGAACACCAGGCATTGGTTTCCACCATCGAAGACGTGGCCGACGATCGCCCGAAAAAGAAGCGCGACTACGGTTTCGTGGCCGCGCTGGCGCGTCTGGGCTACCAAGTGCAGGACAACGGCAAGGAAATCGTGGCCCTGGTCAGTTTCACCGGCGAAAACCTGGTGAAGATGCTGCGCACCTTGAAGGAACCCAAGCGCCTGCGCGTCACCGCCACCGTCTTCCATATGGAACAGGTGGGTCTGGATGCGGTGCCGCTGGTGATCCTGCTGTCCTACCTGGTCGGTGCGGTCATCGCCTTCCTGGGTTCGACGATCCTGCGCGACTTCGGCGCGGAGATTTACGTGGTGGAGCTGGTCAGCATCGCCTTCCTGCGCGAGTTCGCCGTGCTGCTCACCGCCATCGTGCTGGCCGGACGCACCGCCAGCGCCTTTACCGCGCAGATCGGCGCGATGCAGAGCCGTGAGGAGATCGACGCGATCCGCACGCTCGGCCTGGACCCGATCGACCTGCTGGTGATTCCGCGCCTGCTGGCCCTGCTGATCACCCTGCCGCTGCTGACCTTCATCTCGATGATGGCCGGCCTGGCCGGCGGCATCACCGTCGGCGCCTTCGATCTGGGCATCCCCCCGCAGATGTACCTGGCGCGCATGCACGAAACCCTGGAAGTGCGGCACTTCCTGGTCGGCATGTCCAAGGCGCCGATCTTCGCCCTGATCATCGGCTTGATCGGCTGCCTGGAAGGGCTGCAGGTGGAAGGCACCGCGCAATCGGTAGGCGAACGCACCACTTCCAGCGTGGTGCAGGCCATTTCGCTGGTGATCATCGTCGATGCGTTGGCGGCGCTGTGGTTCATGAGCATGGATTGGTAAGCATGCCTCCCCTATCCGCCGATCCCCGCGAACGCCCCGACGACGCCACGCCAGTCATCCGCGTGCGCGGACTGACCAACAAGTTCGGCGAGCAGATCGTGCACGAGGACCTGGCCCTGGACGTGCACGCCGGCGAAATCCTGGGCGTGGTCGGCGGTTCGGGTACGGGCAAATCGGTGCTGATGCGCTCCATCCTTGGGCTGCGCATTCCGGATGCCGGCGAGATCGAAGTGCTGGGCACCGATGCGCGATCGAGCAGGCCGAAGGATCGCCAGCACATCGAACGCAACACCGGCGTTCTGTTCCAGGACGGCGCTCTGTTCTCGTCGCTGACCGTGGGCGAAAACGTGCAGGTGCCGCTGAAGGAGCACCACGGCGAATTACCCGACAGCTGGCGCTACGAACTGGCGTTGCTGAAGGTGAAGCTGGCCGGGCTGCCGGCCGATGCGCTGAACAAACTGCCGTCGCAACTCTCCGGCGGCATGCGCAAGCGCGCCGGCCTGGCGCGGGCGCTGGCGCTGGATCCGCCGCTGCTTTTCCTGGACGAACCCACCGCCGGGCTGGACCCGATCGGCGCGGCCGCATTCGACCGGCTGATCAGGACCCTGCAGCAGGCCCTGGGCCTTACCGTCTTCCTCATCACCCACGACCTGGACACCCTGTACGCTATCTGCGATCGGGTTGCGGTACTGGCCGACCGCAAAGTGGTGATCAATGCACCGATCGCCGAAGTGGAGAAGCTCGACCACCCGTGGGTGCAGGAATATTTCCACGGCCCCCGCGCGCGTGCCGCGCGCGATGGCCGCGATGCCTATCAAGAACGAACCAAGCAAGAGGCGTCCTGAACCATGGAAACCAAAGCCAATTACGTCCTCATCGGCGCTTTCACCATCATCATCGCGGCTGCTTTGCTGCTGTTCGGGCTATGGGCGGCGAAGTACTCCTCCGAACGCAGCTGGCAGGAATACCAGGTGGTGTTCCGCGAAGCCGTCACCGGCTTGTCGGTGGGCAGCCCAGTGCAGTACAACGGCATCGCGGTGGGCTCCATCACCAAGCTGTCGCTGGCGCCCAACGATCCGCGCCAGGTGATCGCCAGGATCCGTCTGGAGAACACCACCCCGGTCAAGACCGACACTCGCGCCAAATTGGCCATCACCAGTCTGACCGGCCCGTCCATCATCCAACTGAGCGGCGGTACGCCGCAGGCCCCGGCGCTTACCTCGGTCGACACGCGCGAAGCCCCGGTCATCCAGACCGCGCCCTCGGCGCTGCAGAACATCACCGACACCGCCAACCGCATCGTCGAGCGCCTGGACCAGGTGCTGAGCGACCAGAACGTGGCGCGCATCGCCAGCACCTTGCAGAACCTGGAAACCATCAGCGGCGACATGGCCAATCGCGAAGAAGGCCTGCAGGCGTTGATCGCCAGCGCCCGCGACGCGGCCACCAATCTGGACCGCACCCTGGACACCACCAACGGCACCATCCAGCGCCTGGATCAGAACCTGGTGAAGCAGCTGCCGCCCATCCTGGAGAAGCTCGAAAGCACGCTGGCGCGGCTGGATTCGGCGGCAGGCAATGCCGATGCGATCCTCGGCGAGAACCGCGCGGCCATCAACAGCTTCGCCAGCGACGGGCTGGGGCAACTGGGCCCTACCCTTTCCGAACTGCGCAGCCTGATCCGCGACCTACGCCAGGTCAGCGACCGACTTGAAGGCAACCCCGCGCGCTATCTGCTGGGTCGCGACGCACCCAAGGAGTTCGAACCGAAATGAAATCGATGCGACCCGCCTCTCTTCGTCTTCTACCTGTCGCCGCGTCGTTGCTGCTGTTGGCCGGCTGTTCGGTGCTGGGAAACGGCAAACAGCGCGATCCGGTGACGATCTATGCGCCGCAGGTGAAGGTAACGCCCGATCCTTCCTGGCCTTCGGTGACCTGGCAGCTGGCGGTGGCCAAGCCCACTGCCGCGCGCGTGGTCGACAGCCCGCGCATCGCGGTGCGTCCGGTGCCCGGCGAGCTGCAGGTCTATCGGGGCGTGACTTGGTCGCAGCCGTCCACCGATCTGATCGAAGCCACGGTGCTGCGCGCACTGGAGGACTCGGGCAAAATCCCCGCCGTCGCCCGTGCCGGCAGCGGCATCCGCGCCGACTACAGGTTGATCATGGACCTGCGCCGTTACGAATCCGACTACGCGGGCAACGCAGTGCCTTCGGCCACCATAGAACTCACCGCCAAACTCCTGCATACCAGCGAACAACGCGTCGTCGCCTCGCGCACGTTCCTGCAGGTGGAGCCGTCCGCCGGTGTGGAAGTGCCGCAAGTGGCCACCGCCTTCGACACGGCGCTGGAGAAACTGGGAAGCGAAGTCGTCGGCTGGGTGCTGACCACCGGTGAAGCGGACGCCAGGCAAAAACGCTGAAGCATGAAACGCACGAACGGTTTGCAACGGCTTTGTTTTTCGCTCCTCGCAGCGTTGCTATTACCGGGCTGCGAAGCGGATAAGGCCAGCGAAAGCATCTCTCAACCTTCCCCATTACTACCAGGCTTTCAGAGCTACCGTTCACGCGCGGAAGTGCTCCCCTCATTGTCCAAAACCCTGAATGCGAAGGTGCTGGAGGATTCATCGCTTCCGGACGGAGATCCGCGACCTCCCTTCTCCATCTTCACAATCAGCTATCAAGGCTTCGCCTATTGCGGCCAAACTGGCGAGCTGCATCTGCAATTCTTCAACGACCGCCTGCTGCAGACTTGGTTCTTTCCGCAGGATGCGGCTTCCTGTCTGACGGTGCTGGCCTCCTTGGGTCTGCAGATACCTAATGGTGACGGACTTGCAACTGGCAATACGATTCTCCGGTCAGGAATCGACTATCGGGGGGCGCACTACATCGCCTGGGAAGACCAGCGTCTTGCGCTTGAACAGAGACGATGGATAACCCGCTACTCGTAGGCTGCTCAGGGCAGCACAATCATGCGGAACGTCAGGTTGATGCGCTCCCCCACTGGCCTCGCCGTGCGCGGCAAGCCATGCCTATAATTTGCTTGTGTGTCGCCACGCATCACCAACAGGCTTCCATGCGTCAACGACAATTCGAACTTTTGTGAAAGCTGCTGGCGATGCCTCAGTACGAAGCGCCGCGTCGCACCCAGGCTCAGTGAGGCGATGATCGGACGCGGGCCCAACGCGGATTCGTTGTCGCTGTGCCAACCCATGTAATCGCGTCCATTGCGGTAGCGGTTGGCCAGAACGCTGTTGAATTCGCAACCCAATTCATGCGCGAGCCGGCGACGGACGTCCGCCAGCGCCTGGGGCCAGGGACGCGGCTGGAAGCGCGTGCCGGAATAGGTATAGGACGCGCCTTCATCGCCTATCCAACTGCTCCGCCTGGGGGAGTCCACTTCCCGGCCGAATAGGCGGATACGGTGCGTTTCCCATTCGATCGAATCCCGCAATTCGGCAAACAGCGCGTCGGCCTGCCTGGCCTGCAGCCAGTCCGGCGCGAACCAGAGTTCCGCGCCCGGCAGGGCGTCATCGCCACCATTCGTTGCAAGGACGCGTAGTACGGACATGGGGCCATGCTGGCGGATTTGCCCCTTCCTCCGCAAACACCGAAAATAACCGCAGCCGCAAGCCAGCCATGGAAAAGCCGATGACCGATGTAGAGCGCGCTGATGTAGAGCGGGATGTGATGGAGTACGACGTCGTCACCGTCGGCGCGGGACCTTCCGGCCTGGCGTTCGCGATTCGCCTGAAGCAGCTCAATCCGGAAATCTCGGTCTGCGTGATCGAGAAAGCCAGCACCATCGGCGCGCACATCCTGTCCGGCGCGGTGATCGAGCCTGCCCCGCTGGACGAGCTGCTGCCCGGTTGGCGCGAGGCGCCGCCACCGATCTGCGTAGCGGCCACCCAGGACGAGTTCTGGTATCTGACCAAAACCGGCGGGTTCAAATCGCCCATCGTGCCGCCCGGCATGCACAACCATGGCAATTTCATCGTCAGCCTCGGTGCGCTTTGCGCGTGGCTGGCGCCGCAGGCCGAAGCGCTGGGCGTGGAGATCTATCCGGGTTTTGCGGCCGCTGAAACCCTGCACGACGAGGCCGGCAAGGTCATAGGCGTGCGCATCGGCGACATGGGCGTAGCCAAAGACGGTTCGCACAAACCCGGGTTCACGGCCGGCATCGACATCCACGCCAAGGTCACGGTGTTGGCCGAAGGCGCGCGCGGGCATTTGACCAAGCGCTTGGTCAAACACTTCGGGCTGGATGGCGATAGCGATCCGCAGGGCTACTCGATCGGCATCAAGGAGTTGTGGCAGGTGCCGGAAGGACGCGTGTCGGCCGGCAAGATCGTGCATACCTTGGGCTGGCCCGCCGACAGCCGCATCTACGGCGGCAGTTTCCTCTATCACCTGGACAACAACCAGATCGCGCTGGGATACATCAGCGGACTGGAGTACCAGGATCCCGAATACAAACCGTGGGAAGCGTTCCAGCAATGGAAGGCCCATCCCATGGTGGCGCCCTTGCTGGAAGGCGGCACGATACTGTCGGCCGGCGCACGCGCCATCGTCACCGGCGGCTGGCAATCCCTGCCCCGGGTGGAGATGCCGGGCGCGCTGCTGATCGGCGATACCGCCGGCCTGCTCAACGTGCCCAAGATCAAGGGCACGCACCAGGCGATCCGCAGCGGCATGCTGGCCGCCGAACACCTGGCCCAGTCGCTGGATCCCGCAGGATTCGACGCCAAGCTGCGTGCCTCGCCGGTGATGAAGGAACTCAGGCAGGTGCGCAACATCAAGCCCGGTTTCAAGAAGGGGCTTTGGTTCGGCCTGCTCAACGCGGCGTGGGAAACGGTCAGCTTCGGCCTGTCGCCGTGGACCCTGAAGAACAAGCCGGACTGGTCCGCGCTGGAAAAACTGGGCCAACACGAAGCACCCAAGCGCGACTACGTGCAACGCACCCTCGCCCCCCGCGACCGCCTGCAAGGCGTCTACTACGCCGCCACCGAGCACGACGAGGACCAGCCCGTGCACCTCAAGGTCGCCGACACGTCCATCTGCATCACCCGTTGCGCGGAGGAATACGACAACCCCTGCACCCGCTTCTGCCCCGCCAGCGTGTACGAGATCGTCGAAGACGCCGCAGGCAAGCGCCTGCAGATCAACGCCGCCAACTGCGTGCACTGCAAGACCTGCGACATCAAGGACCCGTACGAGATCATCACCTGGGTGACGCCGGAAGGCGGCTCTGGCCCGAACTACCAGAACCTCTGACGCGATGCTTTCTTCCCTGTCTCGCCTGTCGCGTACTGTTTTGTTCAATGCGCTGCGCTTTATCTTCAGACTGGCGCCATTGCCGCAGTCCACGCGGGACCGGTTGCGGCAACGGTTCCTGGACAAGTACGCCGGTCTTGTTCCGTCCGGCCCCCGTGGCCATGTGGATTCCACCAAGCCGGTCCGGCGACCGTATGCGCGCGCGGACGAAAAAGCCATCGGATACGTTCCCTACTCAAAGGATGAACTGCCAGATCCCTTACCAGCGACCCTGATAGCGTTCTATCTCCCGCAATTCCATTCCATCCCCGAGAACGATGAGTGGTGGGGAAAGGGTTTCACAGAATGGCGCAACGTGACTCGAGCGCTCCCCCAGTTTGAAGGCCACGCACAACCGCGGCTGCCTGGAGACCTGGGCTTTTACGACTTGCGTGATCCCGAGGTCATGCGGAAGCAGGCAACTCTTGCCCGCGAGTACGGGGTTAGCGCATTTTGTTTCTATTTCTACTGGTTCGGCGGTAAGACACTACTCGAAACGCCATTGCTCAATTGGCTTGAGGACCCCACGCTGGACTTGTCCTTCTGCCTTTGCTGGGCGAACGAGAAGTGGTCGCGCCGTTGGGATGGACGTGGCGACGACATTCTGATGGATCAGCAACACAGTCCTGAAGATGACCTGGCGTTCATATCGTATGTGGCTGACTATCTTCGCGATCCGCGCTATTTACGAGTCGAAGGAAAGCCAATTTTGTTGCTGTATCGGCCCGGTCTACTTCCTGACGCTGCCGCGACTGCGCGACGGTGGCGGGAATGGTGTCTGGACAACGGTGTAGGTGAGATACATCTCACCTACGTGCAAAGCTTCGACAACTCGAATCCTGCGGCGTTTGGTTTCGATGCTGCGGTGGAGTTTCCGCCCAACCTCGTCAATTCCCCTTCGGTAATTTCGCGTCAAAGACTGATCAACCCGAACTATAGCGGCCAGATATTGGACTGGAGGGCGATGGCGGATGCTATGCAAAAACGTAGCGCTGCCGACTATCCGCTATATCGTGGAGTAAACCCAGGTTGGGACAACGAGCCACGCCGGCCCGGAGAGGGCCGGACTTTTCTGCATTCGTCGCCTCGCGCTTACGGTAAATGGTTGCAGCATTGCATTGGCGCCCGCGCCGAATCAGGATCGCGCAACCTGATATTCATCAATGCGTGGAACGAGTGGGCGGAAGGCGCTGTTCTCGAACCCGATTCACGTCTGGGGTATGCCTACCTTGAGGAGACGCGTCGGGCGATGTGGCGAACAACGGGGCTGGCCAGTCCGCCGGTCCAGACCCTGCCCACTGCGGTGATTCATGCTTGGTATCTGGAAGAATTCCGCGAACTGCTGGACGCTATCGTCGCAACTGATATCAACTGGCGCCTTATCGTAACTACCAGCGTCATGCATGCCGAAACTATCAAGTTGCATCTTGCTGCATCGAGGTTTGCATTCGAACTGGTAATTACGGAGAACCGCGGACGCGACATCCTGCCCTTCCTCAGGGTGGCGGGAAAACTGCTCGATGAAGGCACACAGATAGTCCTGAAACTGCATACGAAGAGGACGACGCACCGTACCGACGGCGGCGTCTGGCGTAGGGAATTGGTCGAACGCTTGCTAGGTGGCACGCGCGGAAGAGAAATCTTCGATGCCTTTCTGCGCCAGCCCGATTTGGGCATGGTGGGCGCTGAGGGACATATCCAACTGCTCGCACCGTACCTTGGCGCCAATT
This sequence comes from Pseudoxanthomonas sacheonensis, assembly GCF_031455975.1. Lineage (GTDB taxonomy): Bacteria > Pseudomonadota > Gammaproteobacteria > Xanthomonadales > Xanthomonadaceae > Pseudoxanthomonas_A > Pseudoxanthomonas_A sacheonensis_A. The sequence goes on from NZ_JAVDTT010000005.1 coordinate 316,275, forward strand.
CGGAAAATCTGGACTATTTGTCGGCAAAGATGGGCGTTCCGGTACTGGACCCCGATGCCGATCTGTTCATGCCGGGCAGCATGTTCTGGATACGACTGGATGCGCTGCGCCCAATACTGGACGCCAATCTGGAGGAATGGGAATTCGAACAGGAAGCCGGCCAGATCGACGGAACCACGGCGCATGCGCTCGAGCGTATGTTCTGCATGTCCACGCGCGCGGTCGATTTGCGGGTTGCCAGCGCAGCTGACCTTATCGGCATCGCGGAGCCTTCTTCTGCTTCCTACCCCTACGCACGGCGCAGCTGAGCAGAAGTCGCTGTAGCGATTGAGTCCGCCCTTGCCTCGCGAGTCAACGAGCATTTGAACGCTTGAATCCATACGCGCTCGCACGGCCTGCCCGCGACCGGTAAAATCCCTGGACTGCCCTCGGCCCGCCCCGCAACGCCGGGCCT
>NZ_JAVDTT010000006.1:0-102554 GCF_031455975.1 Pseudoxanthomonas sacheonensis
TTCGAGCAGGGCAAGCTGGCCCTGGCCGATCTGCGCACGCTGGCGGCCAACAACGGCGAGCCCAAGCAGATCAGCGGCAAGCAGGAGCGTTACGAGAACCTGTTGAACCAGTATCTGTTGCGGTAAGACGATGAGCGCGCGCTTCGCCGAGGTGGCTGCGGCCGGTCTACTTCCGCTTGGGCGGAGCGGCCACCGAATCGCGCACGATCAGGCGATGCGGAACCACCTGGTCCACCAGCACGCGCGTAGTGGGATCCTTGCGGCGGATGCTTCGCAACAGCACGTCGATAGCGGCGTTGGCCATCGACGCGATGGGCTGGTGGATGGTGGTCAGTTCGGGCCAGACGGTGGTGGCCGCCGAAGTGTCGTCGAAGCCCACCACCGACAGGTCGCGGGGAACATCCAGGCCGCGGCGGTGCGCCACCGAGATCGCCGCCGCAGCCATGTCGTCGTTGCTGGCGAAAATCGCGCTGGGCGGCCGGCGATGCGCCAGCAGTTTCTCGGTGGCCTTCAATCCGGAACGGTAGGTGTAGTCGCCGTGTTGCACCAGCGTGCTGTCCAGGGCGATGCCCGCTTCGTCCAGTGCGGCGTGGAAGCCCTGGAAGCGACGCGTACTGGCGCTCAGGTCGGAGCGGCCCTTGATGCAGCCGATGCGGGTGTGGCCCTGCTTGATGAGGTACTCGGCGATCTCCCTTCCGGCCTGGAAGTCGTCGATGCGCACGCAGGAAATGTCGTCGCTGAAACGGCCCGAAGCGATCGCGACGACGGGCACGTTGGCGCGAACGAATTCGGTCACCGCGGCGCGGGAGTCGCACAGAGGCGGCGGCAGGATTACGCCGTCCACTTTCTTGGCCAGCTTGCGGGCCGCCTTGCGTTCGGACTCGGCATCCAGGTCGTCCCAGTAGTCGATGACCAATTGAATGGCGGTACTCGAGGCCACGCGCAGCAGGCCGACCAGCAGTTCGCGCAGATAGGCGCCGCTGGGGTTGGTGTAGATGAGCGCGATACGCGTGTGTTGGGCCGCGGCCAGCGAGCTGGCGGCCAGGTTAGGCGTGTAGTCCAATTCGCGCACGGCGCGCATTACCCGTTCGCGCGTCGTATCGCGCACCTTGCCCTGGCCGTTGATCACGCGCGATACCGTCATCGGCGATACACCGGCCAGCGCCGCCACCTCGTCGATGGTGACGCTGCTGCTCTTGCGGCGCACGGATTTCCTGGGCTTTTCCAACGCTTTGTCCTTCATTCGGCTAGCGAGTGGAAACGTCGCGGCCGACTTGTGCCATGGGGAATACCGATGAGATTCAGCTCATGAGATCCAGTGCTGAACCGGTTTTCCGGATGCTCAGAATGTTAACGCTAACCCGTTGGGGCGGCGATAGCCAGCGGGCAAGCTCCCCATTGCGTGGCTTTGGCATGGCTGTCCTCCTGTTCTGCACGGTCGCCATGGCATGCGCGCCTGCCGCACATGCCGAAGACGGCTACGATCTTTGGCTGCGCTACCCGCCCACCGAATCCGCACGCGCGACCGCGTACCGGGCGCAAGTCTCACAATTGCTGGCTGCGGACGCCACGCCAACGCAGGCCGCTACACGGGCGGAACTGCTGCGTGGCTTGCGCGGCCTGCTTGGCGTCACGCCTGTGCCGGCGAACACCGTCACCCAGGCGGGAGCGGTGGTGGTGGGAACGCCCTCCTCTTCGCCGACGATCGCCCGCCTGCGCTTGGATACACGGCGTCTAGGACCCGAGGGTTATCTGATCCGGAGCGTCGCGATCGACGGCCACGCGGTCACGGTGATCGCCGCCGATGCAGACGCCGGCGCGCTGTACGGCGCTTTCCATTTTCTGCGCCTGCTGCAGACCGGGCAGCCGATCGCCAAGCTCGACCTGCGCGATACGCCACGGGTGAAGCTGCGATTGCTCGATCACTGGGACGATCTGGACGGCCATGTGGAGCGTGGCTATGCGGGCGCCTCGATCTGGGATTGGCACAAGCTGCCCGACTACCTGGACCCGCGCTACACCGACTACGCGCGCGCGAACGCCTCGCTGGGCATCAACGGCACGGTGCTCAACAACGTCAATTCCAATGCGCTCAGCCTGACCCCGGCGTATCTGGAAAAAGCGGCGGCGCTGGCGGGGGTATTTCGGCCCTACGGCATCCGCGTTTTCCTTAGCGCGCGTTTCAGCGCGCCTATGGAAATCGGCGGCCTCAAGACCGCCGATCCGCTGGATCCCGCGGTCAAGCGTTGGTGGCGCGACAAAGCCGATGAAATCTACCGCGTCATTCCGGACTTCGGCGGCTTCCTGGTCAAGGCGAACTCGGAAGGCCAGCCCGGTCCGCAAGACTACGGCCGCTCGCATGCCGACGGCGCCAACCTGCTGGCCGATGCGCTGGCGCCGCACGGCGGCACGGTCATGTGGCGCGCGTTCGTTTATTCGCATGAAGAGCCGGACGATCGCGCCAAGCAGGCCTACACCGAGTTCGTACCGCTGGACGGCAAGTTCCGCGGCAACGTGCTGGTCCAGGTGAAGAACGGAGCGATCGACTTCCAACCGCGCGAACCTTTCCATCCTCTGTTCGGGGCGATGCCGAAGACGCCGCTGATGATGGAATTCCAGATCACCAAGGAATACCTCGGTTTCGCCACCCATCTGGTCTATCTGGGGCCGCTCTACGAGGAAACCCTCAAGGCCGACACCCACGCGAAAGGAAAAGATTCGACAGTCGCGAAAGTGATCGATGGTTCGTTGGACGGCCATGCGTTGACCGGCATGGCCGGCGTCGCCAACATCGGTGCGGGCCGCAACTGGAGCGGTTCGCATTTCGATCAGGCCAACTGGTACGTCTACGGCCGCCTGGCCTGGAACCCGACGCTTTCGTCCCGCGCGATCGCCGAAGAATGGGTGCGAATGACGTTTTCCAACGAGGAAGGCGTGGTCGCTCCCGTCGTGGACATGATGATGGGCTCGCGCGAGGCCGCCGTCGATTACATGACGCCGCTGGGCCTCCACCACCTGATGGGGCGCAGCCACCATTACGGCCCCGGGCCGTGGGTAGAAGGCGGGCCGCGTGCGGACTGGACCTCGGTCTATTACCACCGCGCCAACCGCGAGGGCATCGGTTTCGACCGCACCGCGCACGGCAGCAATGCGGTTGCCCAATATTCCCCTTACCTCGCGCGCGAATTCGGCGACCTGCAGCGCGTGCCGGAAGAATTCCTGCTCTGGTTCCACCACCTGCCGTGGGACTACCGCACCCGTTCGGGCCGCCCGTTGTGGGACGAACTGGTGCATCGATACACGAGCGGGGTCGACTATGTGCGGGGAATGCGCAGCACGTGGAGTGGCCTCGAAGGAAAAGTGGACGCGGAGAGGCATGCGCAGGTAGCCGCCTTTCTCGGCATCCAGGAGAAAGAAGCGCAGTGGTGGCGCGATGCCAGCATCGCTTACTTCCAAACGCTCTCCGGACGCCCGCTGCCCGCCGGCGAAGCGGCTCCGGCGCATACGCTGGAGTACTACCAGTCGCTGGAATTTCCGTACGCGCCGGGAAGCGGACGATGAGGAGATTTTCAGTGTCGGTGAAGGAGTGGCCGTGCCGCGTCGTCGGCGCCTTGCTGGTGGTCTGGTCGTGCTTCATCGCGTTCGCCGCAAGCGCGGCAGAGGCGGGCGAGGCGCCATTGCTGCATGCCATGTTCCAGGACCACGCGGTGCTGCAACGGGACAAGCCGATCCGTCTGTGGGGCCATGCGAAGCCCGCGGAGGAAGTGCGCATCGCGCTGGCCGGAAAGAATGCCCGTGCGCGCGCCGACGGCGAAGGCCGCTGGGAAGCGCAGCTGCCGGCGTTGAAGGCCGGTGGCCCTTACGTTCTGACTGCGACCGCAGGAAATATCACGCAAACGGTGAGCGATGTGCTGATCGGCGACGTGTGGCTGTGTTCGGGCCAATCGAACATGGAGCTGCAGGTCTGGCGCACGCTCGATGCATGGGCCGAGATCGCCGATGCGGCCGGCGACACCATCCGCCTGTTGACGGTGCCGCAGGCCGGCAGCGCGGTGCCGCTGGAAACCTTCCCGACTCCTACGCGATGGCAAACGGTGAACTCCGACACGCTGCGCGATTTCTCCGCGGCCTGCTTCTACTTCGCGCGCGAACTGCAGAAGACCGTCGACGTGCCTATGGGGCTGGTCGATTCGGCCTGGGGCGGTTCGCGCATCGAAGCCTGGATCAGTGGCGATGCGTTGCGCGCCAGCGGTCGCTACAACGACGAACTGGACGTGCTGGCGACATACGCCAGCGATCCGGTAACGGCCACCGGCCGCTGGGGCGAACTCTGGGGCCGCTGGTGGGGCGGTCGCGCCGGCGCTGTCGCTGGCGATGAGCCCTGGAGCCTCGCCTATTCTGCGGGCGCCGGCTGGCGCAACGCGCCGCCCGAGCTCGGCGCGTGGGAACGTTGGGGCGTACCCGAGCTGGCGGATTTCAACGGCATGCTCTGGTATCGCACCAAGATCCGACTGACCGTGCAGCAGGCCGCGCAGCCGGCCACGCTGATGCTCGGTTCGGTCGACGAGATCGACATGACCTGGGTCAACGGCCGCGGAGTGGGCAGTGCCTATGCACCGGGTTCCGGCCGCGAATACGCGCTTCCCGCAGGCCTGCTGCGCGCCGGCGAGAACGTCGTCGTCGTCAATGCGCTGGACACCTATCACGACGGTGGCATGGCCGGTCCCGCTTCGGCATACGCGCTTCGGTTGCAGGACGGAACCCGCGTGCCACTGGACGTAGGATGGAAGTACCGCATTGCGGGCGAAGACACGCCACCGCGTGCGCCGTGGCAGACGGCGGGCGGCCTGTCCACCTTGTACAACGGCATGATCGCGCCCCTCGGTCGCTACGGTTTGCGCGGCGTGTTGTGGTACCAGGGTGAATCCAATACGACCGAAGCAGCGGGTTATCACGCGTTGCTGCGGGAGTTCCGTAGCGACTGGCGTGCGCGTTTCGATGCGAATCTGCCGCTGCTGATCGTGCAACTGGCCGGCTATGGCAAACCGAATACGGCCCCCGCCGAGAGCGGTTCGGCGTCGCTGCGCGAAGCCCAGCGGCAGGCGGCTTCGGAAGATCCGAACACGGGGCTGGCCGTCGCCATCGATATCGGCGACCGCTACGACATCCATCCGCCCAACAAACAGGAGCTGGGCCGCAGGCTGGCGCGTGCGGCGCGCCACGTGGTCTACGGCGAAAAGCTGCCGGCGTCCGGGCCGGTGCCGCTATCGGCAAAACGCGACGGCGAATCGGTGGTGGTGAGTTTCGGCGACGTCAGCGGCAAGCTGGTCGCGTACGGCGCCGATGGCCCGGTCGGCTTCGAGCTATGCGCGGCCGCACCCGGTTCCTGCCGCTATGCCAGTGCCGAGATTCGCGGCCACGAGGTGATCCTGCGTGCGCCATTGGCGGCTCCGGCCACACGGGTGCGCTACGGCTGGGCCGACAGCCCGGTCGTCACTTTGTTCGACGGCGCCGACTTGCCTGCGGGACCGTTCGAGATCCAGGTTCCCTGATGCTTTCCTTACGACGGACCTCTTGATGACTACGCAATCCCCTACCGAAACAAGCGCTCACGGCTCATCGCGCGATCGCGAGATCGTCGATGCCAAGGCCATCATCACTTGCCCGGGACGCAACTTCGTCGCCCTGAAGATCACCACGCGCTCCGGCGTGTATGGACTGGGCGACGCCACGCTCAACGGCCGCGAATTGTCGGTGGATTGGTGAGCAACGCCGGACAGCGAGGAGCAGGAACGATGACGCGAATGAAAGCCGGAATGCTGTTGTTGTGCTGGATGTTCGCGGCGCCGGTTCTGGCGCAGCAGCCGGTCCTGTTCGACTGGTTCGAATACAGCGGCAAGGACGCGGTCTTCGAAACGCCGCTGCCGGAAGGTAGCTACCGCAATCCAGTGCTGGCCGGTTTCCATCCCGACCCCAGCATCGCGCGGGCGGGCGATCGCTACTATCTGGTGAATTCCAGCTTCGCGTTCTTTCCCGGCATTCCGGTGTTCGAGAGCACCGACCTGGTGCACTGGCGGCAGATCGGCAACGTCATCGATCGCCCCTCGCAACTGGACTTCGATGGATTGGGCATGTCGCGCGGGGTGTTCGCGCCGGCCATCGAATATCACGACGGCATCTTCTACGTGGTCAACACTGCCGTGGACAGCGGCGGCAACTTCATCGCTACGGCCACCGATCCGGCCGGCCCGTGGTCCGATCTCCACTGGCTGCCAACCATCGGCGGGATCGACCCTTCGTTGTTCTTCGACGATGACGGGCGCACCTATCTTCTCAACAACGACGCACCGGTCGGCAAGCCGCGCTACGACGGCCACCGTGCGATCTGGATGCAGGAATTCGACCTCGCCAAAATGCAGCCGTTCGGTCCGCGCAAGGTGTTGATCGATGGTGGGGTCGATCCTTCGAAAAATCCGATCTGGATCGAAGGGCCGCATATCTTCAAGCGCGACGGCTGGTACTACCTGCACTGCGCCGAGGGCGGCACCGGGCCGCAGCATTCGCAGGTGATCCTGCGCAGCCGGACGGTGTGGGGACCGTACACGCCCTATGAGAACAATCCCATCCTGACCCAACGCGACCTGCCGGCAGACCGCGCCCATCCGATCACCAACGCAGGACATGCCGATCTGGTCGAAGCGGCGGATGGCAGTTGGTGGGCCACCTTTCTCGCCAGCCGCAACTACGGCGGCGTGCATTACAACACCGGCCGCGAGACGTTCCTGCTGCCGGTGGAATGGAAGGACGGCTGGCCGATGATCCTCGAACCGGGTCGCGAGATCGCGTACGCCGCGCCAGGCCCGAGCTTCATGTCGCGCACCGACACGCAGGCGCCATCGACCGGCAATTTCATTTGGCGCGACGAGTTCGACAAACCGGTCCTGGATCGCGCATGGACGTATGTGCGCGTACCCAAACAGCCCTGGGCCGACCTGACCGGCCATGCCGGCCAGTTGGCGATACGGCCCCTGGTGGAAGGGCTGGACACGTTGCGCAACCCCGCGTTCCTGGCGCGTCGCCAACAGCACACTAGGTTTGAAGCCAGCACCGCATTGCGGATGCCGGTCGAGGCCGGCACCGAGGCGGGCATCGCGGCATTCCAGAATGAGACGCACTGGTACTTTCTCGGCGCGCGCCGTAAAGGCAAGGGCATCGAACTGTTCCTGGAAAAGAACGGCGGCGAAGGCAGGCGCATCGTCGCCGCTTCGACGCTGCCGGGCTTGGAGTCGCTGAAATTGAAGATCGCAGGCGACGGCGCCGAGTATTCCTTTGGCTTCGATGCGGGACAGGGCTGGCAATGGTTGAAACAGGGCGAGGACGGTACCTTGCTCAGTACCGACGTGGCGGGTGGTTTCATCGGTGCCGTGATAGGGCCGCACGCGCGAATAGCGCAGGAAGAACGACAAGGGGCAAGCGAATGAATCACGAAAACACGCTATTCAAAATGACGATGCGCGGTAGTTTTATGGCCGCGCTGATGGTGGCCTCGTGGCACGCGCAGGACGTCCGAGCCGCCGACGCGCAGCAAGCGCCGCCGGTCTACCAGGATACGCAGCGCAGCTTCGAGGAGCGCGCGGCCGATCTGGTGTCGCGGATGACGCTGGAGGAAAAAGCCGCGCAGATGCAGAACAGCGCACCTGCGATCGAGCGCCTGGGAGTGCCTGCGTATGACTGGTGGAACGAGGCGCTGCACGGCGTCGCCCGTGCCGGAGCGGCGACTGTGTTTCCGCAGGCCATCGGCTTGGCGGCGACTTTCGACGTTCCGCTGATGGACGAGGTCTCGAGAACCATCAGCGACGAAGCGCGCGCTAAGCACCACGAGGCTTTGCGGCGCGGCGAGCATGGCCGCTACCAGGGCCTGACTTTCTGGTCGCCGAACATCAATATCTTCCGCGACCCGCGCTGGGGACGTGGGCAGGAGACCTATGGCGAGGATCCGTTCCTGACCGCGCGCATGGGCGTGAGTTTCGTCCGCGGCCTGCAGGGCGACGATCCCAAGTACCGAAAGCTCGACGCCACCGCCAAACATTTCGCCGTGCATAGCGGGCCGGAGGCCGATCGCCACCACTTCGATGCACGACCCAGTGCGCGCGACCTGTACGAAACCTACCTGCCGGCGTTCGAGGCGTTGGTGAAGGAAGGGCAGGTGGACGCGGTGATGGGCGCGTACAACCGGGTCTACGGCGAATCCGCCAGCGCAAGCCGCTTCCTGCTGCGCGACGTGCTGCGCCGTGACTGGGGCTTCAAGGGCTATGTGGTGTCGGACTGCTGGGCGATCGTGGACATCTGGAAGAACCACAAGATCGTGGCCACGCGCGAGGAAGCGGCCGCGCTGGCGGTGAAGAACGGTACCGAGCTGGAGTGCGGGGAGGAGTATTCGACCTTGCCCGAGGCCGTACGCAAGGGCTTCATCACTGAGGCCGAGATCGACGTTGCACTGACGCAGTTGTTCACGGCGCGCATGCGGCTGGGCATGTTCGACCCACCCGAAAGCGTGCGCTGGGCGCGCATCCCTGCTTCCGTCAACCAGTCGCCGGAACACGACGCCTTGTCGCGCAAGGCGGCGCAGGCTTCGATGGTGCTGCTGAAGAACGACGGCGTCCTGCCGTTGTCGCGCAAGCTGCGCCGCATCGCCGTGGTCGGCCCTACCGCCGACGACACCATGGCCTTGTTGGGGAATTACTACGGCACGCCGGCAGCGCCGGTGACCATCCTGCAAGGCATCCGCGATGCCGCGCCGCAGGTGGAGGTCGTTCATGCGCGCGGCGTCGATCTGGTCGAAGGGCGCGAAGACCCGGCCGCAACGCCGTTGATCGAAGCGCAATATCTGCGCCCGGCGGCGGGTAGCAGCGAACGTGGCCTGCGTGGCGAGTATTTCCGCAGCAACGACCTGTCCGGCACGCCCGCATTGGTGCGCGTGGACGCGCAGATCGGTTTCCGATGGGATCGTGGTTCGCCCACCGACAATCTGATGGCGCGCGGCGAAGCCGGCCCCAGCCAGGGCGTGCCCTCCGACAACTTCAGCATTCGCTGGAGCGGCCAGTTGCTGCCGCCGGTGTCGGGCAGCTACCGGTTCGAAGCCGCGGCCAACGACGGTTTCCGCCTGTACCTGGACGGACGTCTGTTGCTGGACCATTGGCAGCCCAGCGACCGCCTGCGTGCCGACAGCGTCAGTGTGGAACTGGAAGCCGGCCGCGCCTACGACGTGAAGATGGAGTATTACGACGGCGAGCGCGACGCCAGCGTTCGCCTGGCCTGGAACATGCCGGGCGCCAAGCCGCCGTTCGAAGAAGCACTGGAAGCCGCGCGCGGCTCCGATGTGGTGGTGTTCGTCGGTGGACTCACCGGCGACGTGGAAGGCGAGGAGATGACGGTCAACTATCCGGGTTTCGCCGGCGGCGACCGCACCGACATGGGCCTGCCTTCAACGCAGCGCAAATTGCTGGAAGCATTGCACGCCACCGGCAAGCCGGTGGTGCTGGTGCTGACCACGGGTTCGGCGCTCGCCGTCGATTGGGCCAAGCAGCACGTGCCGGCGATCCTGGTGGCCTGGTATCCCGGCCAGCGCGGCGGCAATGCGGTGGCGGACGTGCTGTTCGGAGACACCAACCCGGCCGGACGCCTGCCGGTCACGTTCTACAAGGCGGACGAGAAATTGCCTGCCTTCGACGATTACGCCATGAAGGGGCGCAGCTATCGCTATTTCAGTGGCGAGCCGCTGTTTCCTTTCGGGCATGGACTCTCCTATACGAGTTTCGCGTATTCCGGCTTGCGTCTGGATCGTAGCGATGCCGGACCGAAGGAGCAGGTTAGGGTGTCGCTGAAAGTGAAGAACACCGGCCAGCGCGCCGGCGAAGAGGTCGTGCAGCTGTATCTGCATCCGCTCGAGCCGCAACGTGAGCGTGCCTTGAAGGATCTGCGCGGCTTCGAGCGCTTGAGCCTGCAGCCTGGCGAGGAACGGGAAGTGTCGTTCACTTTTACGCCCGAGATGGCCTTGCGGCACTACGATGTCGAGCGCAAGACATATGCCGTCGATGCCGGCGCATACGAAGTGCAGTTGGGAGCGTCGAGCGCCGATATCCGCTTGAAGAAACGTTTTAAAGTCACACAATAGCTTGCGAATAACGCCCCTCTCCTCTTCGGAGAGGAGAGGGGCGCGGCGAAGCGATAGGTGTGAAAAGGAAAAGCGCGACCATTGGCTCTCCATTCGCCATGCGATGGCGCCGCACGCGCTCGCACCTGAAGGTCGTCATTAGCGATTGAAGCCGAAGCCGGTTGTTTTCACGCGTACCCGCGCAACGAAGGTATGCGAGCTCATATAAAGCGTGTGGCCGTCGTCGCCGAATGCGCAGTTGGAAATCGCCGCGCCGGTTTCGATGCGTCCAAGACGTTTGCCATCGGCATCGAATACCAGCACGCCGCCAGGTCCGGTGGCGAAGAGCTTGCCGTCGCTGGACACGGCCATGCCGTCGGGCAGTCCGGGAACGCCTTCGCCCAGCAAATCGGAAGCATCCGCGAACACGCGCTTTTCGAGAACCTCGCCTTGCGCATCTAGGGAATACGCCATCCATACCGGTCGCTTCGGATCCGAATTGGAGACGTACAGCGTGCGCTCATCCGGCGACAACGCGATTCCATTCGGAAAGCTCAATCCATCGTCCAGCAGATGGACGGTCCCATCGGCGTCGATGCGATACACGCCATTGAAACTCAGCTCCTTGGCGGGAGAATCATCCAGTCCTTTCAAGCCGTAGGGCGGATCGGTAAAGAACACCGCGCCGTCGCTGCGCCGGACCACATCGTTCGGGCTGTTGAAGCGTTTTCCCTTGAAATTCGCGGCAAGCGTGGTTTTCTTCTTCGTTCGCGGATCGAGCCTGGCTACCAGGCGCGAACCCGAGTCCGCAAGCAACACCGTACCGCCCGTTTCCGCGAACAGCCCATTGGCGCCCGCCTCGCGCAGCACGCCCGTGTCGGGGCCGTCGTAACCCGAAGGCTTGAGGAACACGGAAAGTCCGTCGCGCTCCGACCACCGATACAGCGTGTTCTCGGGTACGTCGGTGAAAAGCAGGTAGTTCCCCGCAGCGACCCATGCCGGCCCCTCCGACCAGGTGAAGCCTTCGGCGATCTTCTCGACTTTGGCATCGGCGGCCACGACCGCGTGGAACGACGGGTCGAAGGCGGTCACGCGTCCGACGGCGGGAAAATCCGCCGCCGATCCGTTGGGAGTCGCGCAGCCGGCCAGTGCGACGATGAATGGGATCAGGGGGAGATAGCGGGTGAGGTTTCGCATCGGGGGTTTCCTGGTGTTGATCATGTCAGCGAGCAGTCGGCGTTGAAGGCATTTCGTTCGGTCGGTAGCCTAGCAGCGTTTGTGTCGACAAACGCCGGCTTGCTGCTCAGTCGAATTGCTCCGTTTCGCATTCGTCCGGTCGCTCGCTACCCTCCCGCTTCCGGCCAAAAGCGGACATTCGCCAATGATCTAACTAAGCCGACCTGCAAAGCGAGTTCGGCTCGAATGACCTGTTAGCCGCCAAACCTATATCTTAACGTGGCCACTTGCCCACCATTGGAAGAAGGTCTTCAGAGATGGGGCAATCCAAGTGCGGCTATCGTCCCCGTGAGACCACCCGAAGATGTCAGAGCGTCTTACCGCACCGGACTGAATTGAGAAAGCGAACTGATCGCCGTTGCCCGCTTCACCGAAGAACAGGAGCGAGTCAAAGGGCATGTAGAGGCCTTGAAAGTCCGGGTTGCAACGGAAGGTGAGGTTGTCCGCCTCAATCCTGGCGATAGGCCATACCAAGCCTATTCCGTAGTCTACGAGAATTCCATCTGACTCAATGAGCAGCCCTTTGAGATCAGAAGGAAGTTTTATACCAAGGAGGTGTTCGCAGGACGTAATCTGCCCAAGCGTGGCTCCGCGTGGGAACCTCGCATCGGGGAAAAGCTTTGAAAGAGTCGATTGCCATTCCATAGGGCTAATGCCTGAGTTGAGCCGAGCCGCGAAGCGGCTCCGGCTTGAATGAACTACTAGGCGCGCCTCGTCAGAAGTTGTAGCGCACACGCAGGCCGTAACTGCGCGGATCGTTGAGAAAACGGAGGTTAAGGTTAGGGCCGACCAGCGCCTTCTGTGAGACGTCGTTGTTCAGCAGGTTGCTGCCCCACAGTTCGAAACGCCAAGCGCCGCTCAAGCTGGTGAAGCCAAGACCCGCATTGAGCGTGGTCTCGGCGCGCTGGCGATCGGGAAAGCCCGCGGTCGCCGCGTCCTCGATCCGGTCGACGGTACCGGCGGTGTCGGAGAGGTACACCACGTCGCGGTCGTTGAACTGGGTGAGGTAGTACGCCGAACGATACGAGGCCAGGAACTGCCAGTCGAAGCTGCCGTGGACCAGTTCGAAGGACTGCTTCAGGTGCACGTTGAAGGTGAACTCCGACGACAGCGGCAATTCGTTGCCGGCCAGATCGATCTTCGAGGTGATGCCGCCCGCGCCGAAGTTCTGGCTACGGACGTCGGCGACCACGCCGTCCTTGATCTCGGTGTGCAGATACAGCGCATTCAGGCCCAGGCTGAAGCCGTGGCGGAAGCGAAGCAGGCTGTCCAGCTCGAGACCGTAGATCTCCGACTTGCCGATATTGCGGTTGACCAGCGAGAAGCCGGTGGCGTCACCGTCCTGGTTCACGCCTACCACCGCCAGGTCCTGGAACACCTGGTCGGAGTAGTCGTAATAGAACGCGCTGACATTGAAGGTCGAACGCAGGCCGTTGAACCAGCGAAACGTATTCTTCGAGCCGATTTCGAAGGAGACCAGCGATTCCGGCTTGAAGGTCTCCGGGATAAAGTCGATATCGAAGCTGTCGTTGAAGCCGCCCGCCTTGTGGCCAGTTGACACCGTTGCGTAGAGCAGGCTGTCGTCGCTCGCGTCGTATTCGAAGCCGAGACGCCAATCGGTGAAGTCGAACTTGCTTCTGCCGATCTGCTGCTGCGGGATGCCGAGATTGACCCACGGGTGCGAACCGTCCGCGGTGCAGTTCAAACTGTCGCCACCGGTATCCGGACGGTCCACGCAGAGTCCGTTGGGCATCGAACCGTCGGCGATGCCTCCAAGCTGGTCGAGAATGGTATCGCGTGCGCCGGAGCGTGCGACGCCTTGCAACAGGAATCGTGCCAAGTCCGCGTTGGAAGTGAGATTGCTGACATCGAAATTCGGACGGTACAGGAAGGCCGGCATGAAGCCCTCGGTGCCCAACCTGGTGGCGAAGCAGCAGTTGTTGTCCGCGCCCAAGCCGATGGTCCAGTTGCCACCGATGCCGTAGCGGAACTTTTCTTCTTCGGTGTGGCGCAGACCGGCCTTGAGCCGGAAGCGGTCGTTGACGTTGAAAGTGCCGTCGGCGAACAACGCCGTGGACTTGCTGCGGACAACGGGCATGGTGAACTCGGTGCCTGAATAGAACACACCCCTGTCGTTGAGCGAGAAGAAGCCGGATTTCTGGTTCTCTTCGAAGTGGAATGCGCCCGCGGTCCAATACAAGCGCGCGTCGTCTGGCGAGGAGAAGCGCAATTCGTGCACCTGCGACTGCGACTGGGTCAGCCAGTAGACCGACGAATAGTTGTCGTACTCGATGCCATCCGGATTATCCGCCGTGCGGGGCGCGATGTTGCGGCCGGGCCAGAGGATGCTGTCGCTCGAGGCGTTGGTCTGCTGAAAATCGACGTCGCGGTAGCTGCCGTTGTATTCGACTTTCACCGGGCCAAAATCGTAGCTGATCTGGGCCATCGCCCCCCAGTTGGTGGCGTCTAGCTTGCCCTGCGGTCCGCGGTAGATCACCTGACGCATGTCCAGATCGTCGGGCAGGGTGTTGCCCTCGGTCACGGCCCTGAAGATATTGGCGCCCGGGTAGCCGGTGCCGCCTTCCTTGCCCATGTCGGCCATCAGGAATACCGACAGCTTGTCGTCCGGCTGGTAGAGGAGCGACAGCCGTCCGCCCTTTTCGTCCTGGATGCCGGCCGGTTTCAAATGGCGCGCCGCGCCCGCGTTTTCGAATGAACTGCCCTTGTCCACCGAGTAGCCGGCGAAGCGCAACCCGGCTACGCCGCCCAGCGGCAGGTTCACGGCGAACTCGCCGGCCTCGTGGTCGCGGTTGCCAGCCTCGACCTGCACATAGCCGCCGAATTCCTCCAGGTCGGGCCGCTTGGTCACGATGTTGAGCGTGCCACCCAGTGCATTGCGGCCGCGCAAGGTACCCTGCGGACCTTTGTTGACCTCGACCCGCTCCAAGTCGTAGAACATGGCGCCGAGACCCCGCGGGCGCGGGATGTAAGTGCCGTTGACGTGCGGTGCGTTAGCCGGATCGCCTAGTTCGGTGCTGTTGGCCGAACCCACGCCGCGCATATAAATTTCTGCATGGCCCTCCTGGTTAGCGATGCTCAGGCCTGGAACCATGACCTGGATGTTGCGCAACTCGTTGTTGATGCCCAACTCGCGCAGGTCGTCTGCGTACAAGGCCTGGGCAGTGCCGGCGTATTTCTGCAGATCCTGTTCGCGGCGCTCCACGGTGACGATGATCGTGTCGAGGTCCGTCGCGGTCGCTTCGGCAGCGGCGGTTTTTTTGTTGGCGTCTTCGGCAGGTGGCTCCTGCGCGAAAGCAGGCGAGGCGAGTATGGCGGCCAGTGCGAGTGGCAGTGCGGCGCGTGGCGATATGCTGTTGCGGATGATGGTCATTGTGGTGTTCCCCGAAGAATGTGGCGTTGAATGAGTAAAGTTGAATGCGCAAGGTCGTCTTCGCGATCGATAGTCGCCGCTCGATGGATCCTCACGGCGCTATTGCCAAATTCGGCCAATTTAATGTTAGCGCTATCATTTTTAATGCAAATTTTAGTGTTGGCTGTGCTGCGATACAGAGCCGGCGCCCGCCGCTCTGTACCGCAATCGTCGAATTCCCTGAGCGGACACTGCGGGCGGATCTTCGGCAAGCCTGTCGTTGATCGTCCGAAAGAGTGCGGTGGACCTCTCCACTACCCGATCGCTGGGCACGACTTCCTGGCAAGCTTCGGCAGACGAGGTGCTGCCGACGCACCGCGTTGCCCGATCGAACGATGGCAGCCTGGCTGGCCATTGCATCACCTGCGAGCAACTCAGAATCCGATGCCACCGTTGCAATGCAGCCATTCGCTGTAGCCCGCGCCGCCGCACTGATTGTTGGCCCAAACGCCGGTATTGGTGGACTGCTGCTCGGCTTGGCGAATCTGTCCGTTCACCTGGAGATAGTCGATTTGAACGTCACGCCCTGACGCGTCATTGGTGTAATAGACCATGATGCCGCCGTTGGCGGGGCTGTTGTTGGTGGAAATGGAGTAGTTCTGCATCGTGGTGGACAGGGTCCAGGTCGCGACATCGCTGCCGCCCACCCAGAGCCTGATCTGCTCCTGGCCGGATGTGCCGCGAGCGCGCACCACAAAGTTGTTGCCACCGCCCTGTTCCCAAACGGTTACGTTCGAATAGCCGTTGGTCGGGTATTGCTCATTGCCAAACCCTTCCGTTCCCATGACCTGGTATTTCTGTTCTCCTCCCAGCGTCCAGCCTTGATTCGCCCAGGCATTGACGTGGTTTTGCAAAGTGATGGTGCTGTTGACGCCGGTCTGTCGCTTCGACGTCCTGACGCTCCAGTACTGGTCGAAATCCGCGTTACCGGAGCCAAAAACGTGGGGCTGTTGGAACTGCCTCTTCTTGTATAGCTTGTAGGTGCCGCCATCGGTGGTGACATAGCCGACTGGCGCAGGCGGATTATTGCCAAAAGGCGGCTCCCAGGTACCCCAGCTGTCAACGACGTAGTACTCCACTATCTCGCCGTAGTTGCTTTTTGCCCATCCGTAGAACGCCAGATAGGCATTGCCGTTCGGTTGAAAGGTGGCGTTGTAACCGATGACCCTGCTGGGGTTTCCGATCTGCCAGCCCTTGCCGCCGACAAAGTTCCCTTGGAAGTTATTCCACGAGTAACTGTAGTTGCCAGGGCCTCCAAACTGGAGGCATGGATACCCGCTAGAACTGTTCGACCAGTGCGAATAGAAAAGATTGCCATCGACAGGGCCTGTGTTATTGCAACTTTGGGCGTTGGCCGCAGGCGCCCAAAGGCAAACGACGGCCAGCAATAATCCGAAAACAGAAAAACGATGGCATGTTCTTGTGTGCTCAAAGACGTTCATATCAATCAATCTCCAGAGAAACGGAATTAGGTGTGGTTACGTAGTGGACCCCGCAAAATTCACCGCCGGGCCGGCGGTATGGCTCGCATCCCTTCGATTGGCTTGCTCACAACCGGCATCCTCGCCGCATGGGTTCCGCACGAACATGCGCGACTTCATACCGTCGGATTTCCCCGTGCGCGCTCGCGGACAAATCCACAAAATGATCGCGGTTGTCGCGCACGTTTCCGCGTACGACCTACAACCCTTGTTTGCGCCGCATCGCGACTTCGTCGATCTGCATCCCTCAGTGAGGAATCGATGCGAGCATCTGCAAGACCCCACTAATGGTAGCGCTACCATTAATTTCAAAAATAATTAGCACGCGCTTTTTTTGCTGTCACGTTGCGACGCAACAGGTAAGGAGCATTACTTGTCAGGTGCTTCGATCTAATCGCAAGAACCTGGTCAGTTGCCTCGATCTAATCGCACATGGCATCAGTCGAAGCGCAAAAAAAAAAGAAAAAGAAAAAACAAAGAACTGGCGCCAGGCTCGCACCGGGCTCTGGTTTTGCGCATGTTATGGTGGTTACATACTTGGAATTTGCAGCTGACTTCCGTAGCCACTTCGCGATCTATCGGATTGGCCGCGCTAGGCGAAGCCATTGACCTTCGACGTTCAGCGGGCCAATTGGGCAGCGAGAATGCCCGGAGCGCCGTCGAGGATCATGGTTGCCGCTCCCAGCACCTCAGCGTGTTCGCCGAGCTCTGCGACGGTTACCCGGAGATTCTCCACTGCTGGCGAAAGCGCATGACGGGTTATCGCGCGGCTAATGGGCTCGATGAGGTTGTGACCGGCGCCTGCCAGGTCGCCGCCGATCACGATCAGTTCGGGATTGAGCAGTGTTACCACGGTCGCCAGCACGCGGCCGACTTGCTCGGCGGCATCGTTCAAAGCCCGCAAGGCGCTAGGATCCCCGGAATTGAGCAGCGTCACCAAGTCGGTCACGCTGACGGAACTACGCCAACTGTCCGAGAGCAATTGTGCGATAGCGGCTGGGCTGGCCACGGTTTCCAGGCAGCCACGATTACCACAGCGGCAGATCAGTCCATTGGGCACAACGACAATGTGGCCTATTTCGCCGGCCAAGCCGCCCGCGCCACGCACCGGTCGACCGCCGCTGATGATGCCAGCGCCGATACCCGCTGAAAGGCGAACGTAGATCATGTCGTCGACATCTTTGCCGGCGCCGTACTTCCGTTCGGCACGCGCACCGACCGTGGCGTCGTTCTCTACCCTCGTCGGCAGTCCGGTACGCTGCTGAAGTTCCTTAGCCGGCTGGAATCCGACCCAGCCCGCCATAATGCCGCGCGCCTCGAGCTGTCCGTTGCCGCTGCGGATGGGTGCGGCAATATCAACCCCAAGGCCCAGCACTTTGGCGGGATCAACGTGGCCTTCTCGCAATGCACGCGCTATCAGATCCGCAATCAGGTTCAGAGTCTCATGCGGCGCATGGTCGACCTCGCACAACGTCGTCCGGCTCCACACTGGAGTGCCGCTCAGATCGCATAGCGCGACCCTGATGTGCTGGTGTCCGATGTCCGCGCCCAGGGCATAGGCGGCTGAGGGGCGCAAGGTCAGGGGCTGGCCCGGCCGACCAGTAACTTGATCGCCCAGGTCCGGCTGCCCTTCTTCGAGGAGCCCCGCGGCCAGTAGGTCGGAAGCCACCGAAGACACGGTGGCCCGTGACAGCCCCGTCGTCCGCGCCAACCCCGAGCGCGTCAGGCTTTGGGCGTCATAGAGGGCTTGCAGGACCCGAAGACGACCAACCTCACGCAAGTTAAGAGGTGTCTCGATGGCTCGGCTCCCATGGGCTGCTATGGCCGCAAGCATGTTGCTTTGCGGCATCAAACGCGTTGCTGCAGTCTGCCCGACGAACGGTAGTGCGGCAATAGATCGTGACTTTTGGCTTATTAGTTCAAGTTAATGCAAAAGATGTGTGAGATAAGGCACAATTAGACTTGACATTCGATAAATTCACTCATAACACTCGCGCCGACTTGTAGGGTGCTACGCGGGATATGACTGAAAACCTACGCCGGCTGGCCCCCTCAAGCTCACCGTCCGCATCCGTGGACGGTTCCTATGACGTCTCTGCCCTGAAGTCTCTGCCCCCGCGCTCTTTACGAGCCAGAGACGTGGGATCGGTGGCGTCCTAATCGAGGGAGGGAATGCATATGAAGTACGAATCGATGCTGCTGGCTGGGCGTGCGGGGCGCATTTGGCGGCTCTTCAGCCTTGCCGGTTTATTCGCACTGGCCCTGGGCGCGTTGATGGTGGCCCCGGCTGCCCAGGCGGAGGCGGACAGACAGACATGCTCCAATAATGAGGTGGGCACCCATAACGGTTTTTTCTACACCATGTGGTTTGACCACGGCACCTCCTGCATCCAGCTGAAGGCTGGCGGCAGGTATGCGCTTACTTGGCAAGTCCCCAATAACGGCAATGTCGTGGCCGGCAAGGGTTGGGCCACGAGCGCTCGCCGCACCATCAGCTACTCCGGCACCTACAGTCCGGGCGGCGGCGGTGCCTCGTACTTGGCAGTCTATGGTTGGACGCAGAATCCGCTCGTCGAATACTACATCGTCGACAACTGGTCCAATTACAACCCGAGTTCCGGCGGTACCTTCATGGGCACCGTCACCACCGACGGCGATGTCTACGACATCTACAAGTCGAGGCGTTATGGCGCGCCGAATATCACCGGGACCAACCAGGACTTCGACCAATACTGGAGCGTCCGGCGCACCAAGCGCACGAGCGGCACGATCACGACTGGCAATCACTTCGACGCCTGGGCCAGCAAGGGCATGAATCTCGGCGACTTCAATTACTGCCCAAGCCAGCACTGTTACCAGGTTCTGGCGACCGAGGGCTACAACAATTCGGGCAGCTCAGACCTCACTGTCAGCGAGGGGACCCCTCCTCCTCCACCCACAGCTGCAGTGGGATTGATCAACCTCAATAGCGGAAAGGCGCTCGATACCTGGAGTTCCAACGACGCTTCGCCACTCCAGCAGTGGGACTATTGGGCGACCGACAACCAGAAGTGGAGCATCGTCAGGGGCCGCCTTCCGGACACTTGGGAGGTGAGAAGCAAGTCCAATGGAAAGTGCGTTAGCGTTCCGTCCAGTTCTACCACTCCTGGTGCTGTGTTGAATCAATGGCCTTGTTACGGTGGTACCGAGCAGCTCTGGTACCAAGTCTGGATCAACTATCCGCAACTTTTCCAACTCGTCAACGTGAATAGTACTCAATGCATGGACGTGTCCTACGGGTCCGGCGCCAACGGCGCAGCCATCATCCAGTGGACCTGCCATTCGGGTAATAGCCAGCGATGGAGTACACGTCCGTAGGCGCTAAGCATCAATGATGCCGGCATTCCCTGCTGAGGGTGCCGGTATTAGCCAGCCCCGGGCTCCCGATCGCGTGACGGTGTTTTCGAGCCCTCTCTACTCGAAGTTTTGAATCGTCAACGATCGGGAGCCTGTTCTGCGGTCGTGCGCCCAAGAGGTCGGAGCGATGCCTCATCTTTCTTAAGGACGTACATGGAGGGTCCAATGTTTAATCAAACATTCAATCAAAAGCGAAACACAACACCCGTCGCGGTGGCGTCCGCATTACTTCTTTTCGCTGGATTGGTCTTTGCCAGCCGGAGTGCGCATGCCCAAGCCTACTCGCAGATATGCGGCGATCATCAGAGTTCGAATCAGACCAGGTCGGTTGCTGGTGGCAAGTTCATAGTAATGAACAACAAGTGGAACCCTAGCGGCGCCTGGCAGTGCATTACTACGCGCGATGATGGGTTCGTCTACGATTCGGGCTATCACAACGTTCCGACAAACGGCCCCCCTGCGTCCTATCCGGGAATCTACGTCGGCTGCCATTACGGCATCTGTTCGTCAAGCGCAAACAGTGGCCTGCCCAAGCAAGTGTCGGCGCTCAACAATCCGACCTCAAGCGTGAGCTTCACGCCCCCTTCGGGAGGGGAATGGGACGCGTCCTACGACCTCTGGTTCGATACCAATCCTTATCCCGCGGGCCAGAATAACGGCGCCGAGATCATGATCTGGCCCAACCACGCAGGGAGGCCACAGCCCGCTGGACAGCAGGAGGCTACCGTCCAAATCGGAGGTGCCATGTGGAACGTATGGAAGGGCCGCCTCACAAACGGTTCCATCTCCTGGAACGTTATTTCTTACGTGCGACAGGCACCTGTCAACTCAATCAGCGTAAACATCAAGGACTTCATCAACGACGCGGTCTCCCGCGGCCACATGCAATCCAGCTGGTACATGACCAGCGTGCAGTTCGGTTTTGAGCCGTGGATTGGAGGGCCGGGCCTGAATGTATCCAATTTCACCTACGACCCAGGTACTACAGGAAATGCGGTTGGATTGATCAACCTCAATAGCGGAAAGGCGCTCGATACCTGGAGCACCAACAACGGGTCGGAGCTGCAGCAATGGGACTATTGGGCGACCGACAACCAGAAGTGGTACATCACCCGGGGCCGCCTCCCGGACACTTGGGAAGTGAAAAGCAAGTTCAGCGGCAAGTGCCTTAGTGTTCCGGCCAGCTCCACCACGCCTGGCATCCGGTTGAACCAATGGGATTGCTATGGCGGCACCGAGCAGCTCTGGTACCAGGTCTGGAGCAACGCGCAGAACTTCCAACTCGTCAACGTGAATAGTACTCAATGCTTGGACGTGTCCTACGGGTCCGGTGCCAACGGTGCAGCCATTATCCAGTGGACCTGCCATACGGGTAATAGCCAGCGATGGAGTACACGCCCGTAGATGTAGGGGTGCCTACCCGTTGTGAGCGCGCAGGCGCGACTCACAGCGGGTTGGCGTTAGACCAACGAGTAAGAATAAGAATGGCGCGGACACCAGGGTGGGGTGGAGACCCACCACCGCGCATATTGAACACCGCCCGCCGGCATTCTCCGTCTGCCGGTATATCGTGTAGGGGTTTACACCATGTACGACCATTCCTCTCGTGCCATGCGCATGCACGCGCTGGCTGCTGCCACCGCGATCGCGCTGTCCTGCGTCGCGCTGTCCGCCTTCGCGGCCGATCGCATCAACCTCACTTCACTAAGCAATGAAGGTCAGGATCAATTCATCGTCAAATACCGCGATGGCAGCGCCCAGCGCAGCAGCGACGCCAGCCTTCAGCGTTCGCTGAGCATGGCCGCCACCAGCTTCGCTGGCAAGGGCAAGGCACTCGGCCTCAATCGCGTGCGTCGCACCGCGCTCGGTTCGGACGTCGTCCGTGCCGGCCGCAAGCTCGACCGGGTCGAGGCCGCGGCGCTGATGCGCCAGATCGCCGCCGACCCGAACGTGGAGTACATCGAGCCGGATGCTCGAAAGTATGCGACGTTCACGCCGAACGACAGCTATTTCAACGAGCAATGGGGCTATACTGGCTCCGGCATCAACGCCACCGCCGCGTGGGACGTCAACACCGGTGCCGGTGCGGTGGTGGCGGTGCTGGACACTGGCATCACCAACCACAGCGACCTCAACGCCAACATCCTGCCCGGCTACGACTTCATCAGTGACGCCAATGCCGCGCGCGACGGTAACGGCCGCGATTCCAACCCGGCCGACCAAGGCGACTGGTGCGGCAGCGACCCGTCGAGCTGGCACGGTACCCATGTCACCGGCACCGTCGCAGCGGTGACCAATAACGGCAACGGCGTGGCCGGCACCGCGTACAACGCCAAGGTCGTGCCGGTACGCGTGCTTGGCAGCTGTGGCGGCAGCACGTCCGACATCGCCGACGCAATCATCTGGGCCTCGGGCGGCAGCGTGCCCGGTGTGCCGAATAACTCCAATCCAGCCAAAGCGATCAACCTGAGCCTAGGCGGCAGTGGCAGTTGCGATTCCACTTCCCAGGCCGCGATCAATAGCGCGGTCTCGCGCGGCACTACTGTAGTGGTCGCTGCCGGCAACGGGAACACTAACGTCGCCAATTCGAACCCGGCCAACTGCAACAATGTGATCGCGGTTGCCTCGGTGAACAGCAGCGGCCAGCGTTCGGGCTTCTCCAACTACGGCGCCGGCATCGACATCGCCGCGCCGGGTGAGAGCATCCTGTCCACCTGGAACAACGGGACCACCATACCGGGCGGTGAGAGCTACAAGTATTTCCAGGGCACCTCAATGGCGGCTCCGCACGTGGCCGGCGTGGTCGCGCTGCTGCAGTCGGCTTCGGGCGGGTCGAAGACTCCGGCGCAGATCGAGACCATCCTGAAGAGCACCGCGCGCGCGTTCCCGCAGTCCCCGAGTCAGCAGATCGGCGCCGGCATCGTCAACGCGAGAGCAGCGCTGGATTCGCTCGGCGGAGGCGGCGGAGGTGCGGTTGGATTAATCAATCTCAATAGTGGAAAGGCGCTCGATACCTGGAGCACCAACAACGGGTCGGAGCTGCAGCAATGGGACTATTGGGCGACCGACAACCAGAAGTGGTACATCACCCGGGGCCGCCTCCCGGACACTTGGGAAGTGAAAAGCAAGTTCAGCGGCAAGTGCCTTAGTGTTCCGGCCAGCTCCACCACGCCTGGCATCCGGTTGAACCAATGGGATTGCTATGGCGGCACCGAGCAGCTCTGGTACCAGGTCTGGAGCAACGCGCAGAACTTCCAACTCGTCAACGTGAATAGTACTCAATGCTTGGACGTGTCCTACGGGTCCGGTGCCAACGGTGCAGCCATTATCCAGTGGACCTGCCATACGGGTAATAGCCAGCGATGGAGTACACGCCCGTAGATGTAGGGGTGCCTACCCGTTGTGAGCGCGCAGGCGCGACTCACAGCGGGTTGGCGTTAGCCCGACGAGTACGAACAAGAACAGCACGGACACAGAGTCTGTTCACGATCTGCTGGAAGACGGCAAATTCATTTTCAGAATATCTGGGTTATCTGGGGAAGGACCTAAGTCGAGCTTATTCTTTCCGTTTCACGAATTATTCAAGATGCATCATCACCAGTGCCGGCATGTTCGCGGCGACAAACAACGTCCCAGGGCGAGGAATGGCGCGATCCGACCGGCTCGGCCATCAGCCGCAATGGCTTGCCTTGCACCTTCGCCGACTTGCTGCGGCGCTGGCTGTCTAATTGTGCCGATACCGTGGCAGTGCTCGAAGTCGGCGTTGTTTTGCCCGCCAGCGCTGTTGGTATCACCGGCTCAGAACGGCGCGGTGGACCAGTCCAGCGATACGGCGATGGCGGGGCACCACCTATACCCTCGCGGCGACCAACAGCGATCCCGATGCAGTGACCGGGCCGGTGGTGCGGGATCCAGCGCAAGCCGGTGACCTACACCGACCCGGTGTCATGCACGGGAAGCGGCTGCCCATCGGCCAAGTTGTCCCTGCAAGACTTCATCGCCAGTCCAGCGGCTTGGGTCGCATCCCTTTGACTCGCTTGCTCACAACCGGCGTCCTCGCCGCATCGCTTCCGCACCAACATGCGCTACTTCATACCGTGAGACTTTCCCATGTACATTCGCGGACAAGCCCGCGAAACGCTCGCGGTTGTCTGGTCCAATGATGACTTATATGGTGATAGCGCTATCATACATACGAGTCTCGTCAACACGCCTCCGTGCTGTAGCAGCAACATAAAAACAAAGAAAGTCGGCCAAAAATGATGTTGCGGTGCGGCGAAACTTGGCTGGGCGGTGGCAGTCAGGGATCAATGTTGCTCCGCAGCGTGTGCGGTATTGACTGGTAGCGCTACCATTTGCATATGTCGTCGAAGCCCATCGGATCAACAGCAGCAACTTCTTCATCAATGGTCAGCGCAGCGGGTAGCCCGGTCGCTAGAAACGGAAGGGGAGTACGGTGCATATTCACATCGCAAGAACCAGGTTTGTCCCGCGCATTGAGCCTGGTACCAACGCAGCCTACGAATACCGCGATCCGGGCACGACGGTCATGCTCGGTATTCGCGGAAAGTTCTGATAAACGCGTTTCCCTCCACCGCCCATTCCGATGCTTCGGCGACGGATGGGCGGTTTCTTTCTTCACAAATCCTCGTGCAATGCGCGATCGCCAGGTCCACGTTCCCCGGGTCGGGCATGGCTGATCGAGTGGACAATGAGAGGGCCGAGTGATGCTCCATAGCTGCGTTATAAATCACTTCAAAGATCCTTCGCCGCAACGAGAATCCGGTCGCCATGCATAGCACCTCGGAAAAGCTTTCCGTATTGGAAAAAGTGGGCTACAGCCTGGGCGACCTGGCGGCCAATCTCATTTTCCAAACGCTGGTGACGTTTCTGGCTTTCTTCTATACCGACGTATTTCGGATTCCCGCAGGCACGGCGGGAACGATCATTTTCGTCGTCGGTCTGCTGGGCGCCTTCGTGTTCACGCCCCTCATCGGCATCGCCGCCGACCGTACCCGCACGCGCTGGGGAAAGTTCCGTCCGTGGATCCTATGGACCGCCGTTCCCTTTGGCGTGCTTGCGCTGCTCGCCTTCAGCACTCCGGACCTGGGCGAACGCGGCAAGGTCATCTACGCGATGACCACCTATACCCTGCTGGTGCTGGTGTACGCGGCCAACAACCTTCCTTATTCGGCGCTGAGCGGCGTCTTGACCGGCAGCATGGCGCAGCGCAACAGCCTTTCGTCCTACCGCTTCGTCGCGGTCATGGTGGCGCAGTTCGTCATCCAGGTGCTGTTGCTGCCCCTGGTGCTGATCCTTGGCGATGGAGACAAGGTAAAGGGCTTCGAGAACACGATGACGCTGTTCGCTCTCATAGGCACGGCGTTCTTCCTGATCACGTTCTTTACCACCCGCGAACGCATCCTCCCCATGCAAGAGAAGACGTCCGGCATCGCCCAGGATCTGTCCGATCTGGTGAAGAATAGACCCTGGAAAGTGGTGCTGGCGCTGACGGTACTGGTGTTCATGAACCTGGCCCTCAAGGGCGGCATGTACATCTACTACTTCCAGTACTACTTGAACGAGACGCACCTCGCCGCGTTTCTCGACGGCGTGGGTTTCAACGGATTCATCGGAGGGCTGAACGCGCTGTTGACCGGCATGGGCCTCACCCAATTCCAATGGCCCAAGGACGCGCCGACTTCCGCATTCAGTCTGTTCAATGCGGGCGGAATCATCTTCATGATCGTGGGGATAGGTTTTTCCAAGCGATTGGCGGACAGGTTCGGCAAGCGCAACGTGTTCGGCGGCGCCCTGTTCGTATCCAGCCTGTTCCTGCTGGCGTTCTATTTCTATCCGCCCGAAGCCATCGGTCTGGTGTTCGTTTCCTACATTCTCCACGGCTTCAGCTACGGCATCACTATTCCGCTGCTCTGGGCGATGATCGCCGACGTGGCGGACTATTCGGAGTGGAAGAACGATCGGCGAGCGACCGCCATCATTTTCTCGGCCATGTTGTGCGGCCTGAAGATCGGCCTGAGCGTCGGCGGCGCGACCGTCGCCGGAATCCTCGCATTCTATGGGTACGAAGCCGGCGCGCCGACGCAATCGCCGCAAGCCGTCAACGGCATCCGGCTGGCGGTGAGCGTGATCTGTTCCGCGCCCTTCTTGCTGGCGGTCGCTCTGTTGTTTCTCTACAAAATCGACAAGTCGATGGAATCGCGCATCGAACGCGAGCTGGGAGAACGTCGATTGCAGGCCCGCAAGACCCCTAACCCCACGTTTATCGAGTAGGTATCTCCATGTTTGACAAGTCAGCAGCCGCTGATCTTCAGGCGCTAGCCAGCAGGGCCATTTCGCAACCGCTGGTTACTCATCTCTATACCGCCGATCCCTCCGCCCATGTTTTCGACGGCAAGATCTATATCTACCCCTCGCATGACATAGACGGGGGTATACCGCTGAACGACGACGGCGATCACTTCGATATGGAGGATTACCACGTGCTGCGGATGGATTCGCCCGACGGCGAGGCGGTCGATTGCGGCGTCGCTTTGCACGTGAAAGACGTGCCTTGGGCAGATCGGCAGATGTGGGCGCCGGATGCGGCCTGCAAAGACGGGAAATACTACCTCTACTTTCCCGCCAAGCGCGCCGACGGAATCTTCCAGATCGGCGTGGCCGTCGGCGACAATCCGGCAGGTCCTTTTACCGCGGAACCCGAAGCCATCGCCGGCAGCTATTCGATAGATCCGGCCGTCTATACCGACGACGATGGAAGCTCGTATCTGTATTTCGGCGGCATCTGGGGCGGGCAGTTGCAGAAGTACCGGGACAACCGATACGACGAAGCTCATGAGGAGCCGGCGGACGACGAGCCGGCGCTGGGGCCACGGGTGGGGCGACTAAGCGCGGACATGAAGCAACTCGACGAGGCGACGCGTGAAGTGCTGCTGCTCGATGAAAGCGGACGGCCGATCAACGCCGGCGATCACGCGCGGCGCTATTTCGAAGGGCCGTGGGTACACAAATATCGAGGCAAGTATTATTTTTCCTATTCGACGGGCGACACGCATTTGTTGTGCTACGCCGTCGGCGACAGCCCGTACGGACCCTTCACTTATCAGGGTGTGATTCTGAAGCCCGTGGTGGGGTGGACCACGCACCACTCCATCTGCCGGTTCGGCGAGGCTTGGTATTTGTTCTACCATGACTCCCTGCTTTCCGGCGGAGTGACGCATTTGCGTTCGGTCAAGGTCACGGAGCTGAAGTACGACAGCGAAGGCCGTATCCAGACCATCGATCCTTATGGGGCCTGATCGCAATCCTGCCGAGCCGGGGACTGGCGCCACGGTGCCGCTGGCGCCGGGCGAACTGTTCACAATCGCCAAGGGACCGCTGGTTGTCACCGTCGCGCCGCATGCGGGTGGACGGATTGCGCAAATCATCCACCGAGGCGATCCATTGCTGGTCGAATACGGGCCAGAAACCTCGACGATGATCGCGTGGGGAAGCTACCCGATGGTGCCGTGGGCCGGTCGGGTGAGAGAGGGGCGTTTCGATTTCCAGCGGAATAGTTACGAACTCCCTCTGAACCTGGGCGAGCACGCCATCCATGGCGTGGGATTCGGTTTGCCGTGGCGCGTCGACCGCCACGAAGAAGATCTCATCGAGCTTTCGCTCGCACTGCCCGACGATGAGCGATGGCCCTTTGGTGGCGAAGCCCGTCAACGCATCGAGGCAGGAAGCGGTTGGCTGAAAATGAGGTTGTCGGTGCGCGCGTTGGAAAAGGCCATGCCGGCCGTGGTCGGCTGGCACCCTTGGTTTCGGAAGCCGGAACGTCTCGATTTCACGCCCAGCAAAATTTATCCGCGGGACGGGCGAGGAATCGCGGTCACGCCCTGCGTAGATCCGACACCCGGGCCATGGGACGATTGTTTCATCAATAGCGATCCTGTCCGGCTCCACTATGCCGGACAGTCCGTGCGACTGCTTTCGGACTGCAGCCACTGGGTCGTCTACGACGAAACGACCTACGCGACCTGCGTCGAGCCGCAGAGCGGCCCGGCGGATTCATTCAATATCGAGCAGGTCGTCCTGCAGCCGGGAGAGGCATTGGAGCGACATTTCCTGATCGAATGGGATTGATGTTCGCCGCGATCCAATAGTTAGAATCGTCCCTCTGGCCTGCATTCCCTTGCACTGGCCATCTCCCTAGCTGAACCATCCAATTACTTCGGAATCGTTTTTCACGTGTCGTTGCCAACGGCGCACGAACAATGCCGCTTCGTACACAGGCATGAGGCTCGGACATGAAGACGATACGTACGATTCTGCTGGCCGGCGCGATGTTGCTCTCGGCCAACGCGTTCGCGCAGCAGTACGGACCGAAGGACGAAGGCCGCCGTTTCAATGACGGCAGCAAAGTGGTGTGCAAGAACGTCGAGGTCCAGCGCAGCAGCAAGGACTCCAACCGCATCCTCGGTACCGCCACCGGCGCGGTGGTGGGCGGTTTGCTCGGCAACCAGGTCGGCAAGGGCAACGGCAAGAAGGTCGCCACCGTCGGCGGCGCGGTGGCCGGTGGCTTGATCGGACGCAAGGTGCAGGGCGATAGCCAGGAAAGAAAGGGCGACCGGGTAGTCGAACGCCGTTGCGAGCGCGTTTACCGCTGAGTGTCCGGGGCTGAAAAAGTCATACGGCGGGCATAGACGGGTAGACACAGGGCTGGCTAGAGCCTGTCCCGGTTCGGAGATGTATTCTCTGCACTGTTGATTTCTGGAGAAGGCCTATGCAACGACAGAACCGCGCTGCTCGGTTGGTTCCGGCCATGACGATGTTCCTGGCCATGCTGTGCGCATCTTGCGCTGGAAGCGACTCGCGCTCTTCGGCGCCGTCGGCGCCGCGGCCCGATTCCTCAACCACGTCGTTGCCCGAATGGCTTCGGCTAAAGATCGGGGAATTCGAAACATTGCCTGCCGATCGAGCGCCGCTCGGCGTCTGGCGGATCACCCACAACGGACAGCCCGCTTTCTACCTTCTTTCTGCCTGCTGCGATCAATACAACCCGCTGTTCAACGCCGAGGGAACTGAGATCTGCAATCCGTCCGGCGGCTTCACTGGCAGGGGCGATGGCAAATGCCCCAAACCGATGGACCAGGGAACAAAGGCCGCGCTGGTTTGGTCGCATCCTGCTGCAACGTCCCAGACCGATGAGCCGCCTGGTCTGATGCGCGACTAAGGCCCCGCCGCTGCGCAGGCGGCGAGCGTCTACGCATGGCTCGACCGCTCCGGCCGATCTATTTTCGGGTGGAAAGGTCGAAGTCCACCACCACCGGGAAATGGTCCGACGGATAACGGCCGCGGCGATGGGTGGTCACGGTCCGGGCCGATTTCGCCTGCAATCCCCGGAACAGTATCCAGTCGATACGCAGGTCGGCTTTGCCGGTGAAGTTGTGGAACGTCGCTGGCGGACCCTGATGCCGCGGCGCCGCCTGCCAAGCGTCGGTCAGTGCGGCGGTCAGCAGCGCATGGGCCCGGCTGTCGGGGACGGTGTTGAAGTCGCCGATGAGGAGTATCGGTTCATCGGCCGGCAGTTGCCGCAAGCGCTCCAGAATGAGCGCGGCCCCGCGGGTGCGTACCGGCTCGTCTTCCTCGCGGTAGGGCAGGTGGGTGTTGTAGAGGACGAAGGTCGCGCCATCGGCGATACGCTGGAAGCGCGCCCACGTCACCATGCGCGGATACAGGTTTCCCCAGGTGATACTGCCCACCACTTCGGGCGTATCGGATAGCCAGAAATCGCCGGTCGCAAGCACGCGCAGGCGATCCTTGCGATAGAACACGCCCATGTGCTCGTCCCCATCCCCACTACCGCGGCGGCCGCGGCCGAACCAGGCGTATTGCGGCAAGCGCGCGACCAGATCGTCGCCCTGCTGTTTGAACAGTTCCTGCGTGCCGATCAGGTCAGGATGTTCGCGCTTCACCGTTTCGGCCATCAGCGCGCTCCTGGCTTCCCAGCGATTAGGACCGTCGCTTTCCACCGGCAGGCGCACGTTGAAAGTCATGACCCGAAGCGACTGCGCCATCGCCGGTCCGCTCGTCAGCAGCCAGATCGCCAGGCATATCAGTACGAACAGCCAGATCCGGTTGCCGGCGGCATTGCGTGGTGCATATCGAGCGCAAGGGAAGATGGGCATATAGGGAACCGAAGCAGATTGGCTATCTCGCCGGAAGTCTAGTACACACCTCGTTGGTGATGGTTTGTTGTCAGATGAGTTGACGGCCTGATTGCGGCTGCTCGGCTCGGCGCCCCAGGATAAAACGGAAGAATGGGCCGGTGAGAAGGGTGGACAGCACGGCAAGCGTGACCAGGGCCGCGAAGGCATGCTCCGAGAGCAATCCCTTGTCGCGCAGGATCGTGGCCGCCACGATCTCCATCAATCCCTTGCATTGCAGCAGCGCGCCGATGGCCAGCGCTTCTCGTCGGGACAAGGTGGAAGCCGGCGGACAGATCAGCACTGCGACGAGTTTGGCCACCACCGAGACAGCCAGCAATGCCAGGGACGCCTGCAACGAAGCCCAACCCAGCGTGTCCCCATCGATTTTCAGACCGCTGTGGCCGAAAAACAAAGGCGCCAGACCGAGCAGCGCGAACTGACCGATGCGCTCGACCGGCAGTCGACGCGCCCATGAAGGCGGAATCATCGCGCCCGCGAAATAGGCGCCCAGCAACGCGTGCAAACCCAGCTGCGAACTGGCCCAGGAGCCGGCGATCAGATAGAGCGGTAGCGTGAGCCAGATCGCCCAGCCTGGCGGCACGAAATTCCGGCGACGACTTATAGCGCCCAGTACCATCATCAGCACCGGCACCGCAAGCGCCAGGAGCTGCAGCGGCGAGCCAACGGACAGCGCGGCATCGCCATCGGCGACCAACAGCAGCAAGGCCAATCCGATCCACAACACCGCATCGTCGACCACCGCGATGCGTACGGCCACCTGAGTGAGGGAACGATGCAACGGACCCAGCTCGCGGACGATGCCGATCAGCACCGGCAAGGCGCTGACCGCGATGCACAGGCCGATGGCGATCGAGCCCAGCACGCGGTCGCCATTCGGCGTGGCCCAGTTCGGCAACACCGAGAAATAGTGATAAGCCGTCAGCGCGCCGACCAAGAAAGGCAGCAACAGCGCAAGCGCCGCGCTGGCCACGAACCGCAATACGGAACCGCGCGACTCAGCGGGCGCACCGGTCGGAGGATCCGCGTGCGCGAACTGGCGCGTTTCCAGACCCGCGGTGAAAGCCAACAGCAGTACGCCGATCCAGCCGATCTTGTCGCCGACGACCGAAGGAACGCCCCAGCTCTGCGGCAGCCAGCCCGTCGCGGCCAGCACCAGGCCGATGATGATCGGCACTACCGCGATCGGTATCGAGCGGCCGAGCAGGCGCCACAGCGTCCATGCCAACAGAATGAAGATAAGCGCATCGGCGCCGGCGGATAGGATCGTATGCATGTTGATCAGTGTGCGGGAATTGGAGCGGAACAGAAACCGCGCGGATGATCCTGCGCCGGCAGCTGGCGCGAAGTATCGTCTAGCTTGACGCGGATGCCGCCGAGGAAGCGGGCCAGGTACGGCTCGATCATCATGTCAGCGACCGGAAGGCGGCCTGGTCGATTCCCGGAACAACAGGGTGGGTTCGACATGAACCATGCGCCCTGCGCCGGGCGTGCGGATTCTCTCCAGTAGTTCCAAGGTCGCCAGTCGACCCATTTCCGAGGTCGGCTGGCGCACGGTCGTCAGAGCAGGGTAGATATGGCGGGCGATCGGCGTGTCGTCGAAACCGCAGACCGATAAGTCGCGCGGCACGACAAGGCCGCGCTCGCCGGCGGCCCGGATCACGCCGGCCGCCATATCGTCGTTGGCTGCGAAGATCGCAGTAGGCGGCTCGGCCAAGTCGAGCAGCCGGTTCGCGCCGCTGATGCCCGAGTCGAAAGAAAACTCGCCCTGGGTTACCAGCCCCGTGTCGTAAGCGATGCCGGCCTTGCGCAGCGCCTCGCGATATCCCGCGTAGCGCCACTGGCACGCGCCATGAGTCCGCGGGCCCTTGATATGGCCGATGCGCCGATGCCCTAGCGCAATCAATCCCGCCATCAGCTCGAGCACCGCAGCGGTTTCCTCCATCATCACGCCGATACGCTTCTCCGGATTGCGCGGAGCGATGCAGGCGAATGGCACCTCGTGCTCTTCCAGATAAGTCAGCACGACATTGTCGTCGGTCAACGGCGGTATCAGCACCACGCCGTCGGGGCCGAAATATTCGAAAAGCCCTTTGATATCGTCCGCGGTCCGTTGCTTGCCACAACCCACGGGAGCGAGGACCAGGTTGTAGTGGTTGGCACGACAAGCTTCGAGCATGCCGCTTTGGACCTCCATCAGATAGTTGCGCGAAGGATTGTTGTAGACCAGCGCCACCACATAGGAGCGCTGTCCGGCCAGGCTGCGAGCGGAGAGGTTAGGCTTGTACTGCAGCTGCTCGACCGCGCGCGTGACGCGATCGCGGGTTTCCTCACGCACATTGGGCTCGTGATTGAGCACTCGCGAGACCGTTTTCATCGATACGCCGGCAGCGGCGGCCACATCCTCGATACGACTACGCATATTCCTGGTCCCGTCCCTGAAGTAAGCCAGCCCTGCGACGGCTGGTTTGGATCAATCGATTCTGCCAGCGTAAGCGGCAATTAGGGGTATTCGCATCGCGTCCTGCTCATGGCTTGATAGTGGAGCCCGACCAGCGGAAGGTAGCTACGCTTTTGGCCGGAAGCGTGTAGCCGAAGCGCCGGGCTTGCTGGCGTACCGAAAAGCTGCGTTCCTTCTCGTTCTTATTGGTGACGATCAGCACTACGGAGCCATCATCGGTGTTCTGGAAGGCCACGTTGTCCAAGCCATCGCCGGTCGCGTTGGACGCGACGCGATACGCGTCGCGGCGGACGAAACGGCTGGCATGGGCGAGTGCGTAATAACCGTTGTTGCGGCTGACGCGGCCCGTCGCAGCGTCGATCGTCACCACGCCGATGCAGGTATCGCAGCCCCCTGCATGCGGACCGCCGCGTTCGTCCAGGGCCAGATTCCAGAACAGCACGCCGCGGGCCCAGTCGCGAGTGGCCTGCACTATCAGCTGCTGGGTTTGCAAAGGAAGGCCGCCACTGCGCACCGGTTCCCAGGTGCCGTCTGAGCATTCGGTCATATAGGCGTCCTTGTCAGGGAACGCTTCGTGCACGGCGGACTGCGCCGCGGGGTCGCCGCCATAGCAATGCCAAGCCACTGCGGCCACGTACGGCCCGGCGATGGGGTCGGACAGCACGGCTTT
The DNA here is from genome assembly GCF_031455975.1 of Pseudoxanthomonas sacheonensis. Lineage (GTDB taxonomy): Bacteria > Pseudomonadota > Gammaproteobacteria > Xanthomonadales > Xanthomonadaceae > Pseudoxanthomonas_A > Pseudoxanthomonas_A sacheonensis_A. The sequence continues at coordinate 33,060 of NZ_JAVDTT010000006.1, forward strand.
CGGTTCCTGCGGCTTGTCCCAGTTGTGGTCCCAATCGAAGATCAAAGGGCCGTCGCCGCGCGCGGCGATCAGCGGTCCGAGGTGATCGCCTATCAGGCGCGCGCGCGCCGGCGCGTTCAGGCGCATGCCTGGGTAATCGGCGGGTTCGAAGTCGGGTTCGTTCTGTACGGTGAGCGCGAAGATGGGAATGCCTTCGGCTGCGTAGGCGTCGACGTACTTGAGCAGGTAACGAGCGAAGGCGTCGTAGTATTCGGGACGAAGCGTGCCTTTGATCATGCTGCCGCTGTCCTTCATCCAGCCCGGTGCGCTCCACGGCGAGGCCATTACCCGCAGTTGCGGATTCACCGCAAGCGCCTGGCGCGTCACCGGAACCACGTCGGGCAGATTGGGGTCGATGCTGAAATGTAGTAGTTGGGGATCGGCTTCGCCGTTGGGCGGATCGTCCAAGCTGTAGTGATGCCGCGAGAAATCCGAGGCGCCGATGGTCAGGCGCGCGAAGTCCAGGCCGATGCCGTTGCCGGAACGTCCGAACAATTCCTGCAGCAGCGCTCCGCGCTGGTCGGGCGTCATCTTGTGTTGGATCAACCAGGCGGAAGAGTCGGTGATGGAGGCGCCGAAGCCGAGCATGCGTTGATACCGCTTGCTGGTATCCACTTCTATCTCCGCCGGCGCGTCCACGGAATCCGGGTGCACCTCCACAGGCTGCAGCGCCAAGCGGTGATCGGAAGTGGTGACCCAGGCTTCAACCTTCGCGGCGCCGTCAGCGACGTTGGAATCGGAGAGATGGGGCTGGCTAGTGCAGGCGGTCCCGATCATTGCAAATAAGAGCAACGACAAAACCGCTCTCGATTGCGCATTGCGACGATGGACCGGATTGCTCATTGGATCTCCCCCGCATCATGCGTCATGTAACGTTACATCGTGCGCACCTGCATGCTGCATCGCAACGATCACAACGTGTTACTACTGGCGAAGTACTTGCAACCGTGAGGTAGGCGCGGCAAGTGCGGCAACGTTCCTTGTCATTTGTTGACAAGCACTTTCGTGAATTATAAGACAGCGCTGTCAACAGTGCCGGGGAGGGTCTATGGCTTCTACACGTGAATCTTCAAAAACGACATCGGGCGCGCGCCAAGTAGTTCCGCGCAAGCGCGTTCTGGTCACCGCCTGCTGTCTGGGTTTGTTCGCGACGCAGTTCGTGCAAGCGCAGGAACAGCAAGCGGCGCCCGCCGACGCGGCTTCCGCACAAGAGGCGGAAGTCAATACGCTGGACAGGATCACGGTGACCGGCATCCGCCAGAGCATCGCCAAATCGGTGGAAGTAAAAAACGAATCCAGCTCGATCGTAGAGGCGATCTCGGCCGAGGACATCGGCAAGCTGCCCGACATCAGCATTGCCGACTCGATCTCGCGCCTGCCGGGCCTGACGATGCAGCGCGTAGACGGACGTGGGCAGGTCATCCATATCCGCGGCATGTCCGAGCAGTTCGCCGGCACCTTGCTCAACGGTCGCGAACAGGTCAGCACCGGCGATAGCCGAGGTGTCGAGTTCGACCAGTATCCAGCCGAACTGATCAATGCCGTCGTCGTCTACAAGACGCCCGACGCTTCGCTGGTGGGGCAAGGTCTCTCGGGGACGGTCGACATGCAGACCATTCGTCCGTTGGACTTCGGCGAGCGTCGCATCGTGTTCGGCGGCCAGGGCGAGTACAACTCGCTTGGCGACCTGACGGCAGGGGGCAAGGACAAGGGTTATCGACTCTCGGCTTCCTACGTGGATCAGTTCGCCGACAACACTATTGGCGTTGCCATCGGCGTCGCACGCCTCAACTCGCCATTCCAGGAAAAGCACTACAAATCGTGGTGGTGGGCCAATACCGATTTATGGGGCACCCCGCAGGGCGCCAAGCCCGCCGATGCGATCGCCCTGCAGGGCGCCGAGGGTTGGGTGAAGTCCAGAGACATGACCCGCGATGGCGTCATGGCGGTGCTGGAATTCAAGCCCAACGATACCTGGCACAGCGTACTGGACATGTACCACTCCAAGTTCGAACAACAGGAGTCGATGCGCGGCGCGATGTGGACCAACGATCCGTGGTGGAACAACGGTGCGGTGACCTATACCGCCGCCAATACCACCGAGTACCACGGCTACCCTGTGGTCACCAGCGGCACCTTGAGCGGAATCCAGCCGGTGGTGCGCAACGACGACAACCAGCGCGAGGACAAGCTATCGGCGATCGGCTGGAACAATGAGTTCAAGTGGGGCGTGTACACGCTGAACGCCGATGCCAGCTATTCGCGCGCCGAGCGCGAGCAGTCTGCGCTGGAAACCTACGCGGGCATGCTGGGTGGGCTGGACGTGGACTTCGAAATTCCGCTGACGGCGGGCTATGCCAACTATGCTCTGCCTGATCTGTCCGATCCGAATTCGGTCTACCTGCGCGACCCGCAGGGATGGGGTCACGACGGGCGCATGGAGGATTCGCAGCAGAAGGACACGCTGAAGTCGTTCCGACTGGACTTGAACCGCCTGGTGGAATCTTCGGATTTCCTGCGCAGCTACGACGTGGGCTTCAACTACAGCAAACGCACCAAGGACAAGAGCGCGCAGGTCTACTTCGCCGACTTGCCGGGCCGTGTGCCGACCCTGATCGATCCCTCCCTACTGTCCACGCCCACCAGTCTCGGCTTCGCTGGCATGGGCAACGTGATCAGTTTCGACCCGCGAGCCCTGCTTGATCGGTACTACAACGTTTATCTGAGCGAGAGCAACGACGACCTGCAGAAGGATCAAAGCATCGAGGAAGAGATTCGCACGTTCTACGCGAAGGCCAACCTCGACATGGACCTGACCGACACGGTGCGCTTGCGTGGCAACGTCGGCGTGCAGTACATCCGCACCGAACAAGCCTCGAGCGGGGTGGTCATCGACGCCAGTGGTCCTGTGGCGGTCGATTCGTTGGGCGCCAGTTACGGCGACATCCTACCCAGCCTGAATCTCGTAGCCGATTTCGGCAACGGCTGGAATGTCCGCTTCGGCGCCGCTCGCGAACTGATGCGTCCGCGCATTAACGACATGGGCGCCTTCGGCAGCGTCGGGGTAGCCGTTACTAATGGTGTGGGCGAATGGACCGGCAGTGGCGGCAACCCGCAGCTTGAACCCTACCGCGCCGATGCGGTGGACCTGTCGGTCGAGAAGTACTTTGGCGAATCCAATTCGAGCTACGTGGCCGTGGCCGTGTTCTACAAAGATCTGGATTCGTACATCTACACCCAGACCATCCCGTGGAATTTCGCCGGTTACGAGTACGAAGGGGACGTGCCACCGATCTCCGACTGGGGCACTTTTTCCAGCCCGGCCAACGGCACCGGTGGCTATATGCGCGGCGTGGAGTTCGGCAGCGCGCTGGGTGGCGATCTGCTGCATCCGATGCTGGATGGGTTCGGCCTGTTGCTCAATGCGTCCTATACCGAGTCGTCGATCGACCCTGACGGTCCGAACCAAGGTAGCGGTACCGACACGTTCCCCGGGCTGTCGAAAATCGTCGCCAATGCCACGCTTTACTACGAGAAGACCGGGCTCTCGGCGCGCGTGAGCCAGCGCTTCCGCGATCCGTACCGCGGCGAGTACAGCTATATCTTCGGCCAACGCAATTATCGCTACACGCGGAACGAGCGCACCATCGACCTGCAGGTGAGCTACGACTTCCCCGAATCCAGCAAGCTGGGCGGTCTGTCGTTGATGTTCCAGGTCAACAACCTGAACAACGAGCCTTTCCGCACCGAAGTCAGCGACTCCAACGGGCTGGGCCTTTTCTTCCCCGAGGAATACACCGAGTACGGTCGCCAGTACATGTTGGGCTTCCGCTACAAGTTGTAATCGGGCAAGCATGCAATTCCGAACCGCAGGCAGCTCGCTGCCTGCGGTCGGCCCATACCCTAGTTCAGGGCGAAGACGACAAAAACGCCGCCCTACGCGCCTTGCTCAACGAGCCCAATGCCTTGTGGTACGACCATTCCACGAGTTCGCGCAGATAGTCGGCCGGCACGCTGCGCACATCCACGATCGTCACCCAATGGAAACGGGCCAGCCAGCGGGCGGGCTTGATGCCGGGAATATCGGTCAGTTCCAGGAAACGTTCGGACGAAACCTTGATGCTGAATCGCCACTGTTCCGGCTGGCTGGTCTTGAAATGGGCGAAGCGCTTTCCGCCCACGGCATAGACCAGGATATTCGCGGGCGCACCATGCAACTGCGCGGAAGCGCCGGGAAGACGAGCGCAGAATTCTTTCAGTTGCTTCGTATCCATAGGTCCGGTTGGAAAAAGGACGGGCTCTGGGTAGGGAGTAGTGAGTCACAACGCCTGCGCTGCTGCCGGCGTCCTCACCTTCCGCCACTGCCTCGAAAACGCACTGTCAATCCCTTGAGGAAGTTGCGCAGTATCTGGTCGCCGCAGGGACGGTAGTGCTTGTGGCCGGCTTGTCGGAACAGGGCGGTGAGCTCCGGCTTGGTGAGGGGGAAGCCGGCCGCCTCGAACACCTCGTGCATGTCCACGTCCTTCAGCTGGAAAGCGACGCGTAACTTCTTCAGCACTACGTTGTTGGTGATGCGGGTTTCCACCGGACGTTGCGGTTGGCTTTCGTCCCGCCCGCGGTAATAGAACACCAGGCCATCGAGGAAATGCGCGAGCACGCGGTCGCTGCAGGCGACGAACCCGTCCTCATCCTCCTTTTTCAGGAGCGCATGCACCTGGGTTTTCTCGATAGGGAAATCCGCGTCGGCCAACTGGATCACTTCGACCACCTTGCCGTCGCCGAGATCCAGCATGTAGCGGATGCTGCGCATCACGTCGTTGTTGATCATGGCTAGTCCTGTGCGCTGGTCCTGGCAACCCAGGCAGGACACAGTCTAGCGTCGACCCATCCGCAAGCGATACGCCGACGTTGCCGATGGCTGTTCTAGACGCATCCGGCGCGGTCGTTGCACTTGATGCGGGATTTTTCGTCTTCTAGCAGTTTTTCGCCCCGCGCCTTCTGTTCGCGGAGCTGCGCCGGCGTGCGGCAGACGCGGGTGACGTAGTTGCTTCCGGTCCGCGCCTCCTGGCTGCAGACCAGGCGTTCGCCCTCGCCGTTCTTGATGGCGGTCTCTATCCGCGCGACCAGATTGCGGACTTCGACTTGGTCCGCGGGCGCGAGCAGCGAGGTATCGGGCTTTCCCTCCAGCAGTTTTTCCAGCTTGCCCTGGTCGGCCAGGACGGCTTTGCGCACGGCGCGCGGCAGGTTCGCGTAAGGCTCGGTGTTGGCGTCCATGCCTGCGCGGATCGCGTGCTGCCGGGCAAGGATGTCGTCGGATCGCGTCACCGCATCGGCGGCCATCGCGGAAAAGCTGGTGGCCAGCAGGGCGATGCAGGCCAGCGCGTACATTCGATAGGTCATCTCGTTCTCTTGTGGAGTCGTCGCTTCGACCGTAGCCGATCGGACCTACCGCTCCAAGAGCTGCGCGGCAAGCGGACAACTTCCGCAAAACCCCTCTGCGCGAGTTCATGACGCCGCCCGCAGCCGCTATAGTCGTGCCCGGGTTTTTCCAAGAAGGAAAGACGAGTGACCGCACACGCCGCTGTCCCGATCGCCATCGTCACCCGATTGCGGGCGATCTGTCTGGAATTACCGGAGGCCTACGAAGAGCGGGCCTGGGTGGGTACGCGCTGGATGATCCGCAAGAAGAACTTCGCCCATGTGCTGGTGATCGATTCGGGCTGGCCGCCGGCTTACGCGCGCGCCGCGAAATCCGAAGGTCCGCTCACGGTGTTGACGTTCCGTTCCGGCGCGCGGCTCGAAGCATCCAGGTTCTCGAAGGCGCCTTTCTTCAAACCGGTGTGGTGGCCCGATATCGCGGGCCTGGCGATCGATGCGCAAACCGATTGGGACGAGGTGGCCGATCTCCTTGCCGGAAGCTATCGCCTGCTAGCGCCGAAGAAGCTGGCCGCACAGGTCGAGTGACATGGTTTGGCCTTGTTACTGCGCGCTCGGTTAGCCGAAGTCGCGCAGGATGGCTTGAATCGGTCGGAAGCCTTCGTCAGGATGCGTGGAGAGGCGAGGAGACCGGTATGGATAGGAAAGAACGACAGCTTTCCTGCGCGGGGACGCCGCGCAATGCTGGCCGCACGCGAGGGGGATTTGAAAGGCTACCGTTGAAGACCGGTGTGACGGCCGCCTTGTTCCCGATCGTATTCCTGCTCGCCGCCTGTTCGCCTACCGCCGATGATCCTGCGGTGTCGGCCGCCGCGCCCGCGCGCGTGGCGACGATCGCGCCGCCCAGTCCGGCGCAGGCTGCGGCGCGGATGCAGGTATGCCGGGCGAAACTTGAGGCCGGCATTCCGTCGGGACTGGTGATCAATGCCTCCGTCGACAATGGCCGGCCGATACTCTGGGTCGGGCCGGCTTGGCAAAAGAGCACGCGCGAGGCGAAAGAGGCGCTTGCGCGCGATGCGGCCTGTTTCTTCTTGTCCGGCGACGAATCGAAGACCATAAAGTTCTCGATCTACGAGCAAACCACGGATAGGGAAGTCGCGGTATGGAATCTCTCTCGTTTGATCGAGTGGTGATCGCATTGTTCGCGGCGACTCTCACGACATCGAACGATCCCGCGAAGAACTACCCCGCAGTGCAGCTTGTGCGGCCAGGGAGCCCTATGCACACTCCGGCGTAGATTGCCCTGACTACGAGGTGTTCCATGCTGCGTTGCCTGCTGGTGCTCTTGTCCGCTTTCGTTCTGGCCGCTCCCGCGCTGGCCGCAAAAGCTCCGCCTTATACCTATTTGCGCGTCGGTAATGTCGCCGATGTGGCGCCGGCCACCACTCCCGGCGTGGTGTTGATGGGCGGAGGCACCGACGTCGACCAGGCTTTCCAATGGTTGTGCGGCCTGGGCGGCAACGGCGATTTCCTGGTGATCCGCGCCACCGGCACCGATGCCTATAACCCTTATGTGCGCGACCTGTGCCCCAACACGAACTCGGTGGCCACGTTGATCATTCCCAGCGCCACGGCCGCCAATCTGCCGGCGGTTGCCGCGATCATCGCCCAAGCCGAAGTGGTGTGGATCGCCGGCGGCGACCAGTCCAATTACATCAATTTCTGGAAGAACACGCCGGTGCAGTCCACCCTCAACGCGCGCATCGCCCAGGGCGTGCCGGTGGGCGGAACCAGCGCCGGATTGAACGTGTTGACCCAGTTCGTCTACACCGCGCAGGCCAGCCAGGGCGTGACTAGCAGTCAGGCCGTGGCCGATCCGTTCAACCGCTACATGAGTTTCGATCGCGACTTCGCCAGCGTGCCGGCATTGCAAGGCGTGATCGGAGATCCGCACTTCGCCGCGCGCGACCGCATGGGCCGCGACATCGCCTTCCTGTGCCGGGTGGCGGCCTACGGCTGGAGCGCCGCGCCGCGCGGCATCGCCGTGGACGAAATGACCGCGCTGCTGGTGGCCAATGGCGGCTACGCCAGCGTGGTGGGGTCGGGGAAGGTCTATTTCCTGCAGGCGCCAGGATTGCCGCAGGTCTGCGCCGCCAAGCAACCGCTGACCTACCGCAATATCGGCGTCGCGCGCATTGCCGCCGGTGATGGTTTCGATCTCTCCAACTGGATGCCGGCTGGCGGGACCACTTATATGGTGTCCGTGGAAGCCGGCGTGCTCGCTTCCTCCCAGGCGGGTGGTTCTCCTTATTGAGAGAGGAAGAGCAATGGCAGACATGGGCCGCGCTTGCTTAACCGCGTCCGGTGGGCGTTGAGCGGATAACGATTTCGTAAGGTTTGATTCACTCGGCGGCGCCGACACTTGCTCCACATTTCACAAGGAGGGACGAGTGATGAAGACATTGAAGAAGATAGGCCTGGCCGCCGCGCTGGCGGTAGGTCTGGGCATCGGTACAGCGGCCTCGGCGCAGACGGTGGGTTACAACATCCGCACCGGCGACGTCTGGGTGGATACCCGTTTGGGCGAAATCAACGACTACGGCCGGCGCTACCACGATCCGTTCGTGGGCGAGATGACCGGTTATTACGGCGCGCCGCGCAGCCTGATCGTCGAGTTGCTGGATCGTCGCCGCTGGGCGCCGGCCGATGTTTATTACGCCTGCGCACTGGCTCATTCGCTAGGCATTCCGTGCGTCAACGTGGTGCGCGAGTACGACCGTAATCCCGGTCGGGGCTGGGGCAACGTGGCCAAGCACTACGGCATCAAGCCGGGCTCTCCGGCCTTCCATGCCTTGAAGCGCGGCACGGTGTCCACCTACGGGCGATGGGGTTATCCGGTCGTCATCGATCGGCCCGTGCATGTCGACTGGTCCAAGCATGGTCCCGGCAAGTCGCAGGGCAAAGGTAATGCCCCGCGTCCTGCCGCCAGCAGTGGACATGGAAAGTCCAGTCACGATAGCGGCGACCACGGCGGCAAAGGGAAGGACAAGGGCCAAGGCGGCAAGGAAAAAGGTAGCGGCAAAGACAAAGGCAATGGCAAGGGCAAATAATCCGCCCGGCGCGATTGCAGTAACAAAGACGGCGGCCGCAGGGCCGCCGTCCTTGTTTGGGAGCCATCGAAAGCCAAGGCCGCGCCGCTGCTGCGTCGCAGTACATACGAATTCATTTCCCGCGAACGGCTCCGACTTGTAGCCTCGCTGCACATCGCGAATGCATCCGCCATTCGACGGCCTTCGGGATCTTGTATGAAAACAGCGCGCATGAAAGTAGTGATCGCTTTCTGTTTCGGTCTGATGCTCAGCGCGTCCGCGTCCGCGCGCGACTTCGCCATCGATCATCTGGAACCCGCCAGCTGGTGGGTGGGCATGAAGCACTCCCGTGTCGAGCTGATGGTGCACGGCAACGCGATCGGACCGTTGCAGCCCAGGCTCTCGCGACCTGGCGTGACCGTGATCGACGTGCAGCGAGTGGCGAATCCCAATTATCTGTTCGTCACGCTTGAGATCGCGGCCAGCGCCAGTCCCGGCACGTTCGACATCGAGTTCGTCGACGGCGATCGCGTGGCGGCGCGCCATCCATTCCGCCTGGACGCGCGCGAAGCCGGTTCGGCGGCGCGCAAGGGATTCGATGCTTCCGACGCCATCTATCTGATCACGCCGGACCGCTTCGCCAATGGCGATCCTAGCAACGACAGCGTCGCGGCCATGCAGGAGCGGGCCGATCGCGCTTCGCCTAATGGACGCCATGGCGGGGACATCGCGGGTATTTCGGCACATCTCGACTACATCGCCGGCATGGGCTTCACCCAGCTCTGGCCCACGCCGCTGCTGGAAAACGACCAGCCGAAGTTCTCCTACCACGGTTATGCCATCACCGATCTGTATCGCGTCGATCGGCGCTTCGGCAGCAATGAGGATTACCGCGCGCTTTCCCGCAGCGCACGCGCCAAGGGCGTCGGTCTGATCATGGACGTGGTGCTGAACCACATCGGCTCCAGCCACTGGTGGATGCGCGACCTGCCCACGCCGGATTGGATCAACCACGGCGGCAAGTTCGCACCCACCAACCATCGCCGCACCACGGTGCAGGATCCGCACGCGGCGCCGCAGGATAAGGCGGACTTCGTGGAAGGCTGGTTCTCGCCCGGGATGCCCGATCTCAACCAGCGCAACCCGCACCTGGCCACTTACCTGATCCAGAACAGTCTGTGGTGGATCGAGTACGCCGGTCTGTCCGGCATCCGCGAAGACACCTTCGGTTACGCCGATGCCGAGTTCCTCAGCGCATGGGGCAAGGCGGTGCTCGATGAATATCCGGACTTCAGCATGGTCGGCGAGGAATGGAGCGCCAGTCCGGCCACGGTCGCGCATTGGCAACGCGGCAAGGTCAATGCGGACGGCCACGTTCCGCACATGCCGAGCATGATGGATTTCCCTGTGCACACCGCACTACGCGATGCGTTGAGGGAAGCAGAGGGCTGGGATACGGGTTGGATACGGTTGTACGAGGCGCTGGCCAACGATTATCTATACCCGGATGCGGATCGTCTGGTCGTCTTCGCCGAAAACCACGACACCACGCGCATGCTCGCCAACGTGAAGGGCGATGTCGCGCTGTTCAAGATCGCGATGGCCTATTTGACCACGGTGCGCGGCACGCCGCAGTTCTTCTACGGCTCCGAGGTACTGATGGAAGGGCCGCGCGAGCGCGAAGACGGCAACATCCGCGCCGATATGCCCGGTGGATGGGCGGGCGATGCGAAGAACGCTTTTACCGGCGCCGGTCTATCGCCGGCAGAGCGCGACGCACAGGATTACCTGCGGCGGCTGCTCGACTGGCGCAGGAACACGCCGGTCGTGCAGCACGGCAAGCTGCAGCACTTCGCGCCGGTCGACGGCGTGTATGTCTACTTCCGCTACGACGGCCAAGACACCGTCATGGTGGCCTTGAACCGAAATGCCAAACCCGCGCCGCTGGCGTTGGAACGGTTCGGCAGGTTCATCAAAGCCGGCAGCAAGGGCCGCGATGCGATGAGCGGCAAGGCGGTTGCGTTGGGGACCACGCTGGAACTGGCGGGCGACGCGGCGACGATCATCAGCATCGAATAAGCAACGCCCGCACCTGCAGGCGTTGCGCGCCTGTTCTGAAAAGCCGACGTTCTGCTAGGGGCCACTAGGCTGGGCAGGGTCGGCGGGCGGTGGGCCATCGGGATCCACGCCGGGATCGTGCGAGGGCGGGAATACCGGATCGCTGGGCTGCCAGGGCGGCGTGTCGCGCGCAGGATTTGGTGCTTCGCCGGGTCGCGGCGCAGGGGGCTGGAAAGGTCCGCCGGGGTTGGGGTTGTGCTGGTTCAAGTGGTTCTCCTCCATTGCCTGCGGCAACGAGTGCCGCATCGCCAACATGCGCGAGCGGATGCTTGCCTCGCGTGAAGAAACACGGATACGTTTTTTGCCAGGATTCCGCATCGGACTATTGATACCGCGCACGTATTTGAATCGGTTATCGATTCGCTTTCTCCGATTGTCCTAGCCCCGGCGTTCCTGCCTCATGCGCCAGCGGTCGGACCCCCTGACCCCGCGCGCCAGCGGGCTTTGCCCGCCCCAAGCGCCGGATTCCAGCGCCAAAATCGCCCGTTTCGTCGCGCCATCCCGGGTCCCGTCGCTGCCGTCGCCAAGACCGGCAAAGCGGCGACTATCCTCGCCGGCACTCCACACAAGCCGGGTGCGCCATGAGCAGTACCGACTTCCTGTTTTCCCTGCACAAACTACTCGCCTGGTTGTTTGCGTTCCTGTCGGCCCTGCTTCCTCAGCATCTGATCGCTCAGCTGTCGGCAGCGGACGTTTCACCGGCGATCCACGCAGCGCCGTCGCAGCTACAGGCACAGACCGCTACGCCTCCACGCAACCTGAACCGCGTCGTGCTCCCGCGATCGAACGCAGACAAGGCGGCCGACGCATCCGCAGCGGGGTCGGAAGGCGCGGCTGCGCACGCCTCGCAGACGAGGCAATGACTGGCTTGGCGGTCGGCAAGGGCGATGCGCAACAAAATCGCGCAGTGCGTTTGAAGCGCCTCATAGATTGCCGGGTTTGAACCGGCTGCGCCGCGAGATGTCCGGCCCCGACACCATGAATTTCCCCTCGCCGCGATAGTGCACGGTCTGCGGAATCTTCGGTGCGATTGCGACGTGAGCCTTCACTACTTCCCAGATGAAGAGCCCGTGTTTGCCCACCTGGCTGCCGTCGTAAAGCCGGCACTCGAAGTTGGAATGGCATTCCGCCAGCAGGGGCGCTTCCACCTTGCTGCCGCGTTGCGCGGTGAGCCCGAACTTCTCGAACTTGTCGATATCGGCGCCACTGCAGTTGCCTATGCCCACCACGGTATCCACCAGATCCAGCGTGGGCAAATTGATCACGCACTGTTTGCTGCGCCTGATCAACTCGAAGCTGTGGTTCTCTTCCCAGAGGTAGCAGGCGAACAGCGACGGATCGAAGCCCATCATCATGTGCCAGCCCATGGTCATGATATTGCGCTCGTCCTTCCATGCCGAGCTCACCAGCACGATGGGGCCCGGTTCCAGGAAGCGGCGCACCTGGTCCGTGGGAAAGTCCCGTTTGTGGAATCTTTTCATGCGCGGCATGCCGTCCGGAGCGAGGCCAGCCTCACGCTAGCGGCGCGCGCGTGAAAATCGCGGCATGGATCCTTCCAGTTACGCATCGCGTTGTTTCATTGGCGTTACATAGGATGACCTGCGGGAGCGCATTGTGGTCAAGGATCATTGAAATGCCGGTAAAAGCAATCGATCGAAAAAGCGGTGCTACCGATAGTCACCTGCCTGTTACGACATGACAATCGTCCTATCGTTTGCCCATCCGCGCGAATGAAACAGCGCGATTCGCGATTCGCAAAATGCGACATTCAACTTGCGCGCGGTCACAGTGCTTGACTATGCCGGTTGTATCGAGCTAATTTTCGGCTAGATTGCTTATCCGCCTGTTTAGGCGAGATCGCCATCCGCGCGCGCCCTCGAGCGTTGCCGGATCGGGCGCAATCCACGGGGAAAGTGTTTCATGGAGCGTTTCTGCCAGGGAGGTGGGGTACTAATGTCGCGAAATTCCTATACGGTCGCTGCCGATGCGGGTCCGGGATATGCCGGCCGGCACGTCGGATCCGTTCGCGCGATTCCTTCTTTCGCAATTCGCTTCCCAGTACGCGACGCCATCACCGGCCGTGCAGGGCCGCGCCTTTCGCTTGCCTCTTATTCCCATCGCCATGCCGGCCGCAGGGCGGCATCGGCGCGTCAGTCGATCCTTTCAATCTCATCCGTTGGTGAAGTGTGAAACATAAAACTCTGGCTGGCTGCTACTGGTACGTGTTGATCCTATTGGTTGTCGCGTTGTCCGGATGCGCCACGCGCCCGGCTCCGGATTTCGGCGGCCGCTGGAAAGCGGTGAATCGCTACGCAGCGACGGCCGAAGAGATTCCCCTGTACCAGTCCTACGTGTTCCATGCCTCGCCCATGGACGGCACGCTCAAGACCATGCTTACGCGCTGGGCGAACGACTCGAAGATGACCTTGTCCTATCTGCATCCTTCGGACTTCACGCTATACGGGCCAGTGGCGCAGATTCAGACCAACGATCTGCAGCAGGCCGTTTCGCAGCTGACCGCCGCCTACGCGGGGCAACGGGTATCGGTCACTGCCAGCAACAACCAGATCGTTGTCCGCGTGGCCGAGGCCGGTGGGGACACGCCCGCGGCAGCGGATACGCCGGCGACCACTCCCTGAGCATGGTCGGAATATCTCCAGGTCAGCGCCCCATAGCGGCTTCAAGGAATTAAATTGATGTTCGGGAAGAGAGTTTCATCGCCGCAGATCGATAACGCGGTTTCCAAGGCGGTCAATTTCGAGATCACCCTGGCCGATATGGCCAGGCGTAGCGAGCGCAGGGCATGGTTCGTCGCGTCCGGCGCCATCGTGCTGTCGCTTATCTTGGCGGCAGGTTATTTCTACATGCTGCCGCTGAAGGAAAAAGTCCCTTATCTGGTAATGGCCGACGCCTACACCGGCACCAGTTCGGTCGCCAGGCTCGATGAAGACCTCGGCGATCGCAGCATCACCAGCAGTGAGGCGATCAACCGCAGCAACGTGGCCCATTTCGTGCTGGCCAGGGAGTCCTACGACCTTGCGCTGATCAACCTGCGCGACTGGACCACCGTCTACAGCATGTCCTCTCCAGACGTCGCTGCGGGTTATACCAGTCTGCACAACGTGAAGAATCCCAGCGGTCCGCGGAATATCTACGGCAAGAGCAAGGCGATCCGGGTCAATATCCTCAGTATTTCGTTGATACCCGGCACGGGCAAGATCAAATACAAGGGCGCCACCGTGCGGTTCCAGCGCAGCCTCTTCGACAAGGTCTCGGGCGCCTCCGCGCCGCTGGATAGCAAGATCGCCACCATCGAGTTCACCTACAAGTCGAACCTCAAGATGGACGAGAAATACCGCCACGAGAATCCACTCGGCTTCCAGGTCACCAACTATCGGGTCGACAGCGACTACGACGCCACTCCGCCGATGGAAACAGCGGTACCGTCGGCGCCAGTCATGCAGCAAGCGCCCCCGAACGCCCTGCCGGCTGCGCCGCCTGGAACGCTGCCTGAGAATGCGGGTTATCCCCCGGCCGCCTATCCAGCCGGCACCTATCCAGCCGGCACCTATCCCCCCGCCGCGCCGCCGACCGCCGCACCCCCCGCCGCCACTGCGCCGCCGGGCAGCGTAGCGCCGCCACCACCTTTACCCACGGACAACTCCAATGGAGCCAGCAACCGATGAAACGCACGAGTAACCAGTGCCTGGCAGCGACCTTGTTCCTGGCCTTGCTCTGTCTGGCGCTGCCGGCCAGCGCGCAGGTGGTGCAGGAATACGAATACCAGTCCGACCGCATCTACGAGGTGCGCACCGGCCTCGGCATCACCACCCAGATCGAGCTGAGCCCCAACGAGAAGATTCTGGATTTCAGCACCGGCTTCAGCGCTGGTTGGGATCTGACCAGGCGCGAGAACGTGTTCTATCTCAAGCCGAAGAACGTGGACGTGGATACCAATATGGTGGTCCGCACCGCCACCCATTCCTACATCTTCGAATTGAAAGTAGTGGCCACCGACTGGACCGCGCTCAGCCAGGCCAAGCAGGCCGGCGTACAGTACAAGATCACCTTCGCCTATCCGAACGACACCCAGTTCGTCGCCGAAGTCGAAAGCGGACCCCAACTCAATACGCAGCTGGACAAGAACCGGCGCTACAACTTCAACTACGACTACTCCACGCGCAGGGCCAAGAAACAAGGCTGGCTGATACCCACCAACGTGTACGACGACGGTCAGTTCACCTACGTGAAGTTGAGCGATCTGAAGGCGTTTCCGACCGGAAATTTCCCCGCCATCTTCGGTCGCGAACGCGAAGGCAGCGAGGATTTCGTCGTCAACACCACGGTTGAGGGCAACACCTTGATCGTGCATGGCACCTACCCCTATTTGGTCATCCGGCACGGCAAGAACGCCGTCGGTCTGCGCAGGAACAAAACACAATGAGCCAGAACATGCCGCCCAACCCGCCAGGCAGATCCGATGAAGAGGGCGATGCCAACGCGTCCTATAACCGCGATCCTGATCGCGATGCGGATGCGCGCGATCAAACCAGCAACCCCTATTACGCCAGTCAGCAGGGCGCGCCGCCGCCGGATCTGGATGCCAACGCACCACAGTTGAAATCCAACGAGCTGCAGCGACTCAACCGCAAGGCGTTGTTGTTTCTGGCCGGCATCGTCGCGTTGCTGGTCGTGGCGGCATTCTGGATGGTCAAGAGCGCCAGCTCCGGCGACGACAAAGTCGCAAAGCCGGTGCGCGAAGAGAAGGTGGTGATCCCGGAGCTGCCCGGCAATACCGGCGCCCCTGCGGAGCCGGAACCGATAGAAGTGGAGCAATACGCCGCTGCACCGGCGCTGCCGCCCCTTCCTTCGGAACAGCCCGATCCCTCCGAGTACGGGGATGTTCCGCCCGCGCCGCGCGAGCCCAGCCTGATGGAGCGCCGCATGAGCGCGGGTGTCGACAGCGCAAACGTGGATGCGCGAGGCAACGCCTACGGGCAGCCGGCGATTCCCGGCGCGCAGCCGGTTGAGCCGCCCGAGAACGAGCCTTCCAGCGCGCAGTTCATCTACAGGCCGGACGCCCTGCTGGTCCGCGGCACCTATATCCGGTGCGTGCTCGAGACCCGCATCATCACCGATATCCCCGGATTCACCTCCTGCGTGGTGACCGAGCCGATCTATTCCATCAACGGCCGCAGCCTGCTCCTGCCCAAGGGTTCCAAGATCTCGGGCAGATACAACAATGCCGGTGCGACGGGTCCGCGCGTGGCGGTGATCTGGGACCGCATCACCACGCCCAACGGCATCGACGTCAGCATGGCCAGTCCCGGCGTGGATAATCTTGGCGGCGCAGGCCATCCGGGCGACTACAACGCGCACTGGGGCAGCCGCATCGCCTCGGCGCTGCTGATCAGCATGATCAGCGATGCCTTCAGCTACGCAGCTGCCGAGCACGGTCCCCGCACCACCACCATCACCAACGGCACCGTGCTCGATACGCCGTTCGAGAGCACCACGGCGCGGACCATGGAGCGTCTGGCCAATCAGGCGCTGGATAAGAGCGTCAACCGTCCGCCTACGGTCACCATCAACCAGGGCACGGTGGTCAATGTCTATGTCTCCAAAGATGTGGATTTCACCAACGTGCTGGCCCGCAACTGACGCGGGCCAGCACCATGGATACGGACGATTCCCCAGTCGCGCGCGTCTCCAATGAATTCCTGGAGTACCAGTACTCGGTACTCGGAATTCTGGAGTACATGAGTTCGCCCGATGTCACCGAGATCTGCATAAACAGGCCCGGCGAGATCTATCTGGAGAGCCGGCAAGGCTGGCAGCGCGTCGAAGTGCCGGCGTTGAACTTCGAGCGCGCCCGCCAGTTCTGCACCGCGGTCGTCAACGAAAGCAACACCGGACAGCGCATCACCGATACCGATCCGGTGGTGTCGCTGACCTTTCCCACCGGGCAGCGCGCGCAATTCGTGATTCCGCCGGCCTGCGACGCGGGCAAGGTGTCCATCACCATCCGTCTGCCGTCCAAGCACACCAAGACCTTGCAGCAGTACCAGGAGGATGGGTTTTTCGACCAGATCCTCGAACAAGGCCACGCGCTGAGCGACCACGACCGCGAGTTGCTGGAACTCAAGTATTCGCGTAACTATGCCGAATTCTTCAAGAAGGCCGTGCAGTACAAGAAGAACATCGTGGTTTCGGGCGCGACCGGCAGCGGCAAGACCACATTCATGAAATCGCTGGTCAACCATATTCCCGAAGACGAGCGCCTGGTCACCATCGAGGACGCCCGGGAATTGTTCATCAGCCAGCCCAACGCCGTGCATTTGCTTTATTCGAAGGGCGGACAAAGCACAAGCAACGTCACCGCGAAAAGCTGCATGGAGGCCTGCCTGCGCATGAAGCCGGATCGCATTATCCTGGCCGAGCTGCGCGGCGATGAATCCTTCTATTTCATTCGCAACTGCGCCTCAGGCCATCCCGGTTCCATCACCAGCTGCCACGCCGGCAGCACTACTCAGACCTGGGACCAGCTGGCGCTGATGGTCAAAGCCTCCGCAGAGGGCGCGGGATTGGAATTCGCCATCATCAAGCGTTTGCTGATGATGACCATCGACATCCTGGTGCACATCAAGGCCCATGCGGGCCAGCGCAGCATTACAGGCATCGATTTCAACCCGGAGAGGACGTTCGCTGAGTAACCTGGAATAACGTTGTCGGCCGGTCTTACGCACAGTCACCCGGTTACTTGTGTTGGCATTTCTTCGAAGAAGCAGCGAGTGCTACCAATAGCGGACGTGTGAATTGTGAAGCCGGTCAGATATGTAACATTTTCCCCGCAGAATTTTGCGGATACAGCAAGTTGACAACGCTATGCCGCTCATGAAATATGGGTGCAGGGATATTCGGTGGTGAATTCGGAGAGCCGTGGGATTCCACGGTTGTCGGATGATCGTCGAAGAAGTGGTAAGCGTGTAATGGAGGAGTACGCGGTGTTACCTGGCATGGAGCTAATGAGTTGTGCCGATCTGGCGGTTCCGCCGGACGTCATGCATCACGTCGTGCGCGTAGAGTCGTCGCACAACCCGTATGCCATCGGCGTGGTCGGCGGGCATCTGGTGCGGCAGCCGAAGAACCTGTCGGAAGCGCTCGCCACGGTACGCATGCTGGAGAGCCGCGGCTTCAATTTTTCGCTGGGCGTGGCCCAAGTGAATCGCTATAACCTCAGCAAGTACGGCCTGAACTCCTACGAGAAGGCTTTTGAGGTATGCCCCAACCTGCAAGCGGGTTCGCGCATCCTGGCCGAATGCTATGGACGTTCGGGCGGCGACTGGGGGAAATCGTTCAGTTGCTACTACTCCGGCAATTTCGTTACCGGTTATCGCCATGGTTACGTGCAGAAGATCTACGCTTCGATGCGCCAGACCGCTCCCGGCTCCGCCAGTGCTTCTCGGGGCCAGGCCATACCCGTCGTGAGCCGGCCTTCCCGTCGGACCGTCGAGGTAAGCCGCTATCCCGTCTATGCCGCTCCGCCACAGGCCGCCGTATCTCAGGCGCAGCCGACGGCTCCCTCGCGGGTTCAGCCCGCGGTGGCGCAGGAAGCCCCGCGCGCCGCCGCACCGACGCGCACCTCGGAACTCGTGCAGGAAGCGCCGGTCGTTCTGCAAAGCACTGCCGCTGCCTCGCCATCGATGGCGAGCGCGCCCGTGGCAGTTCCGACACCAGCATCCGCTATGCCTTTGCCGCCAACCGACGAGGCGTTTGTTTTCTAGCCCGTCATCCCCCCGCGGCAGCTCACCGTTATCCGCCGCCGCTTGTTTTTCCGTTTTGCAATCAACCAAGGAGATCAGAAACATGAAACCAGCCATCCATAACGAATCTCACGCCAATGCCAAAAAGCTGATGTCTTCCCTGCTTATGGCGGTCGTGTTCGTCGGTGTACTGGCAGCCCCTAGCATCGCGATGGCGACAACCGGAGGCAGCTCTGCCTTCGGCGACGCAGAAGACAAGGTAAAAGGGTTCTTCTCAGGCCTCAATTCCCTGCTCAACATCGCTTCGATCGCGGTAGTCACCATTGCGGTTATTTTCGCCGGTTATCAGATCGCCTTTGCACACAAGAGAATTTCCGATGTAGCGCCAGTGCTGATCGGCGGTTTCCTGATCGGCGCAGCGGCGCAGCTCGCCAAGATGCTGCTGGGAGACAACGCAGACATCAGCACCGGAACCACGATGCTGTTGAACAGTCTGCCGGCGTTCTATGCATAAAAACGTACTGTTCAGGGGTTGCACGCGCCCGGCCATGTTCCTGGGCGTGCCTTATCTGCCGTTCTTCATGGCGGCCGGCGCGTGCATCCTGCTGACCTTCTACATCAACATGTACTGCCTGCTCCTGCTGCCGCCGGTGATCATGGTCATGCGGCAGATGGCCAGGCGCGACGAGATGATCTTTCGTCTGCTGGGCCTGCGCCTGCAGTTCAAGTTGAAGGCAAGGAACCTGCAACACCATTCGGGCATGTGGGTGTTCTCGCCCAATAGTTACCGTACCAAACCAGCACAGCGCTCTTAAACGGGCGCACCCGCTTTCCCAATTGTCCCTGGCTCTACGAATTCCCTGGATTACACGAAGCATGTTCACCCCCGACACCTCCATCAGCGAATTCATTCCGCTCTCCACCCACGTCTCGCCTTCGGTGCTTAAAACCACCGGCGGCGATTATTTGCTGGTGTGGCATTTGGGCGGGCTGCCGTTCGTGGGGCGGGACGAATGGGAGATCGAGCACCGCCACAATACGTTCAACCGCATGCTGCAGACGCTGCGTGCGCCGGACTTCGCCAATCTGGCGTTCTGGGTGCACGACATACGCCGCAGGCGTCGGATCAAAACCCGCAGCAAGTTCGATCAGGCCTTCAACCAGGACATGTCCGACGCCTACTTCGAGTCGCTATCCTCGCAGAAGATCATGCAGAACGAGCTGTACCTGACCATGATCTACCGCCCGGTGGTGACCGGCAAACGGCTGGTGGAGAAATCCACCAACATCGCCCAGTTGCAGTCAGAGCAGGACCAGGCCATCGCCAAAATCCAGGAGCTGGCCGGCAACCTGGAAGCGGTGCTGAAGGATTACTCGCCCTATCGGCTGGGTATGTACGAAGCCAGCAACGGGGTGGTGTTCTCCGAGGCGCTGGAATTCTTCGGCTACTTGCTCAACCGCATCGACGAACCGGTGCCGGTGCTCAGTGCGCCGGTGAGCAGCTACCTGCCGGTCAGCCGGCATATGTTTTCCGACAAGACCGGCGACTACATCATCAACACGCCCAATGGCGTCAATCATTTCGGCGCCATTCTCAACATCAAGGAATACACCGACGGTACCTATCCAGGCATCCTGAATGGGTTGAAATACCTCGATTTCGAGTACGTGGTGACTCACTCGTTCAGCCCCATCGGCCGGCAGGATGCGATCAAAGTGCTGGACCGCACCAAGGGCCGGATGATCTCCTCCGGCGACAAGGCGGTCAGCCAGATCGTCGAACTGGACCACGCCATGGACCAACTGGCGTCGGGTAATTTCGTTCTGGGCGAATATCACTTCACCCTGGCGCTGTACGCCGAATCGCAGGAGAAGCTCTCGCAGAACATCGCCACCGCTCGCGCCGAGCTGTCCAACGCAGGCTTCGTCTCCGCCAAGGAAGACCTGGCGGTGGCGTCTTCGTTCTATTCGCAACTCCCGGGCAACTGGAAGAACCGCACGCGCCTGGCCAATGTCAGCTCGCTCAACTTCCTGGGTCTGTCGCCGCTGCACAACTTCGCTTCCGGCAAGAAAGACAACAACCCGTGGGGCGAATGCGTCACCACCCTGCAGACCACCAACGGCCAGCCCTACTACTTCAATTTCCACGCTACCCATCCGGCGGAGAATTCATTGGGCGAGAAGGCCATCGCCAACACCATGGTCATCGGCAAGTCCGGTACCGGCAAGACCGCGCTGATCAACTTCCTGCTCAGCCAGGTGCAGAAGCTGGACCCGTCGCCGACCATCTTCTTCTTCGACAAGGACCGCGGCGCCGAGATCTTCGTGCGTGCCTGCGGCGGCAATTACCTGGCTCTGGAAAACGGCCAACCCACCGGCTTCAACCCCTTTCATTGCGAGCGCAATGAGGCCAACCTCCAGTTCCTGGCCGATCTGGTCAAAGTGTTGGCGGGCAAGACCAGCTATACCTCGCGCGACGAAGAGGACATCTTCCGCGCGGTCGAGAACATGCTCGACACGCCCATGCACCTGCGCAACATGACCAACTTCCAGAAAAGCCTCCCCAACATGGGCGACGACGGCCTGTTCGCGCGCATGCGCAGATGGACCGCGGGCAATTCGCATGGCTGGGTGTTCGACAACCCGGTGGACACCATCGATCTGCAGAAAGCCAACATCATCGGCTTCGACTACACCGACATCATCGATAATCCCGAAGTGCGCGTGCCGGTGATCAACTACCTGCTGCACCGTCTGGAAGCGCTGATCGACGGCCGCCGCCTGATCTATGTGATGGACGAATTCTGGAAAATCCTCGACGGCAAGGGCGGCCTGAAGGAATTCGCCAAGAACAAGCAGAAGACCATCCGCAAGCAGAACGGCCTGGGCATCTTCGCCACCCAGAGCCCGGAAGACGCTCTGGCCAGCGATATCGCCGCCGCGTTGATCGAGCAGACGGCGACCATGATCTTGCTGCCCAACCCCAACGCGAGCCGCGACGACTACATCGAGGGTCTGAAGCTGACCGAAGCCGAGTATCAGGTGGTGGTCAGTCTGGATGAGCGTTCGCGCTGCTTCCTGGTCAAGCAGGGCCATGCGTCCAGCGTTTGCCAGCTCAATCTGCGCGGCATGGATGACGCTTTGGCGGTCATCTCCGCCTCCACCGACAACATCGAAATCATGCATCAGGTGCTGGAGCAGCAGGCCGAAGCGGCCGGCGTTCCGGTTAACGAGCTCCGCCCCGAGCACTGGCTGTCAGAGTTCTATGACCAGCGCAGGGGCTCGGGCAAGGGAAAGAGCAAAGAAGCGGTTAGAAGCGGTGGTGAACGCTATGCCCGCGCCTGATGCAGACAGATGCCCGATGAATCGCAAGACCCCGCACTCACATGACTACCAGTTCCGAGGTGATCCCATGAAGAAGACGACCAAAACATCAAAGCGCCGTATCAACAAAATGCCGCTCATCGGCGGGTGCCTGATCGCACTGCTTGTCGCAGGCAGCGCAAGCGCCGAATGGAAAGTTGCCGATAAATTGGTCAGGGATCGGATTGGCGACGGCAATGTCAACAAGAAGCTCGGCGAAATCTATACGCAGCACGCCATCGGTTCGCACAAGGCCAGCGGCGAGGCCGTTACCGATCCGGAGCAGAAGATCGAGAAAGGAACTATCAGCCTGACCACGGGCACTGATCGCTGCAAGTCGGCCAACGAAGATCAAAAAGCGACTTGCGAAGAGATCATCAAGACTGAAAATTCGCAATACCTGTACATGGTGAAGATGTTCGAAATCACCACGAAACGCAAGGAAATGCTCGACGAGATAGAGAAGGAGCGAGCCGGCCTGCAGGGCAAGACGGAGAACTACGGCAAGCTGCAGAACAACACGAACAAGCTGATTGCGCTCAATACGCGCATGGCGCTGGACCAGGCGCAGATGGAATCGGCCATGCACGCCTACGATACCCGACTGCGCTACCTCAAGCAGTTCCAGACCCAGCAAACCGATAACCGTCTGGCTGGCAAGAAGGCCGGTGAGGGCAGTTCTCCCTTCGGCACGGATATCGGCGCGATCGGCTCTTCGCTGGTGGCTGGCGCGGTGATGGGTGGCACTTTGGAAGCTCTGAAATCGCCCGACCCGGATAGGCGGATGGATTGGCTGTAAACGGCTCTGGTTTGCAGGAACACAAGCGACAGATTGGACAAATGACACAGGCGTGCGAATGCGCGCCGGCAAGGCAGGGCCCGCAACCGGGCCCTGCACAACAGGGGTGATATATGTGGGGTATGCAATGTTGGCCACGCGATGGGCGGGCCGCAGTCGTTGGTGGAGCATCCTATGGGTGAGCTAAGTCAGTTCGTATTCTTCAAGCTGATCAACGAGTTCCTGCGCCACGAAATTGACGCCTATACCTGGGAACTGCTGACGCGTTTCTCCTTGATGCTGAGCTCATTCATTTTTTCGTTGATGACGATTTGGATCCTCTATCAGGGCTACCGGATAGTGACTGGGCAGTCGCGCGACTCGCTGATGGGCTTGGTAGTCAGTTCGTTGCGCGCGGTGCTCATCGTCGGCGTGGCTACCAGCATGGCTGCCGGTGGTTCGCAGATGTACTGGGCCCTCACCGATGGGCTTGGCAAAGCGATCATCGGCGTAGTCGCGGACGAAAGTGATCCCTACGAGAGCATCGACAAGAATCTGGCGATCATGACGGCCTCGATGGCGGCGATTGATGCGCTGCAGGACGAGCAGGAAGAGACTGTCAAGGACGACAAGGATCGCGCTATCTGGTTCACCGGCATCGGCATCGCCGGTCCGGCGGTCATCGCTTCTTCGTTGTTGTTGCTGAACAAGATCGCCATGGCCTTGTTTGTCGGCTTCGGACCATTGTTCGTGCTGTCGTTGCTGTTCGAGCAGACCAAAGGGATGTTCAGCCGATGGCTGTTCTACGGCATAGGCACTGCCTTCAGCCTGGGCGTTCTGACGGTGATGGTAAGCCTGGCCACCAAGGTGGTGGGCGCGGTGGCACTGGCGTTTCTGGCCAAGTACGCAGCCAGCGGTTTCACCGGCGGCGGCGAGGGCGTCAACTCCATGGCCCTGCAGCAAGGCGGTCTGGGATTGGTTATGAGCACCCTGATAGTCATGGCCCCACCCATGGCGGCGGCATTCTTCCAGGGCACGCTGGCCAACTTCGTGGCGCAGTCTTCGTTCGGTCAGATCGGCCGCAACAGTACTGGGCAGACGTCGGATACTGTCATGCCGACCCAGCGACTGGGTGGTCGGGACGGCGATAGACAGCTGAATACCGAGAGAGGTGGCGATAGAGGCCAGAACGTCGGAGTACGGACTCCGACCTACAACACTCCTAGCCTTGGTCCGCCGAAGAGAGAATAGTTTCAGTTCAGGTCACGGTAATATCACTAGGGTTAACTAGCGAGTCGTAACTCCGGTAACAGGGTGATCTTAATGAAGCGAAAATTATTCATCGCAGTTGGACTACTAATGTTGAGTTATATGGCTGTGGCTCAACAGAGTCCTACCAATCCCGGCGGCTTCCTCAACACCGATCCACGATCGCCTGCCTACAATCCAGGTCTCGCTGCGCCGCCAAGACCTGCAGAAGAACGCTGGGCAGATCGATGGGGGGCCATTGCCAGTGATGGAGATGTCACATATGGCATTGTTACTGACAAGGTGAGCAAGGATGAGGCTAAACATTCTGCTCTCGCGGAATGCAAAAAAAGAGGCGGGGGCGCTTGCTCCATTGAGCGTTATTTCGTCAACCAATGTGCAGCGGTAATAGCAGGAGATGGGGCGACCGCTTCATCAAATGCACCGACAGTAGAAGAAGCTGTAGAAATTGGGATGCCGATCTGTCGTGAAAATGGGGGTGAGAATTGCCACGTCTACTATTCCGGTTGCAGTTTCCCGGCAAGGTTGGATTGATGACGATCCTCTGTGAAAGTTCAGATGGAGCTCGAATGAATTACAAAAAAATCATTTTATTGACTTGCGCGGCGGTCATCACCGGCTGCCAGATGGGTGCTCCGGCCACAGCTGCTACAGATTCCTCGCCGGAAAAGGCAAAGACCGAAAGCGCCATGCCAACGACGGAAACTACCAAGCAAGAAACATCCAGTCACAAGGAAGCGACCGTGGCCGAATTGAATGCATTTGCCGAGGGTAACTCAAAAATACTTTCCAGTCAGCAGGGTGACCTCAGCGGGAACGGCATGCAAGGCGTGGTACTGGTGCTCGATCATCCGGGAAGCGGTGCCGAGATGTTGGGCGAAGGAACGCCGCGATCAACTTTGCTGCTGATGCGCGATAGCGCGGGACAACTCCAGAAAGTTAAACAGAATGATCGACTTGTCCCCTGCGCGCAGTGTGGTGGCATGGCTGGTGATCCGTTCGGTTATGTGCGGGTGGACAAAGGCGGTTTCACGGCGCTCATCGAAGGCGGCTCGCGCGAGCGCTGGTCCGATGAGTACGCTTTCAAATACTCGGCTGAGCAGCAGGACTGGCTACTGGACAAGGCGGTGCGAGCCGTGACTGATACGGAAACTGGGGAAGAGAAGCAAATAGAACTGACCGGCAAGGATTTCGGCACGATCCGTTTTGAGGAATTCGATCCGAAGACCTTGCCGAAAGTGGAGGGAAAGTAGAAGAAAGGTCTCTCTAAAAGCAGGAATGGATTCCAAGACAGAGAGTAACGGCGTTTAATCATCAGGAATGAGGAGCTACAAGATGGCAACGGACAGAGAAACGCAATTGTTGCAAGCGGCGAGCACGGCGGGAATAAGCTCGCAAAAAGAGCTGGCGAACTTCATGGCACAAGTGGGCCATGAGTCTGGCGGCCTTACCCGCCTGGAAGAAAGCTTCAGGTACACCAAGGGAACTTGGCAGATTCCAGTCAAATCCGCTATGCGGGAAGGTAAGGAAGCGCTGGAAGACGCGCGGCTAGAAGCTCTGCAAGGAAAACCCGAGAAGCTGGCTGAGCTGATGTATGGCGGCCGCATGGGAAATGACGAACCAGGCGACGGTTACAAATTCCACGGACGTGGATATATGCAGTTAACGGGCAAGGACAATTACCGTGCAGCGGGGGAAGCCTTGGGGCTGGATCTGGTGAAACATCCGGAGCTGGCCGCGGAGCCTGAAAATGCGGCGAAGATTGCGACTTGGTATTGGAATTCCCGTGTGCCGGAATCTGCACGCGAGGATGTCACCAAGGCCACGCACGCCATCAACGGTGGCGAGAATGGTCTGGCGGATCGTCAGGCACGTTTCGAAAAATGGGAAAAGGCGTTAACGCCAGAGCTGATGGAAAAACTATCGACGGGGGATTTAGGCCGTCCGATGAGTCAGCAGTCCAACGAACGTAGCCCCGCAGTTGCCGCAGCGCAGCCCGGGAAAAATGATGGCGACGGCGTGCTCCGTCATGGCGAGAAGAGCGAAAGCATCCGCCAGCTACAAGACACCTTGAACAACTTCGGCTACCGCGACAAAGACGGCCGCGCGTTGCGCGAAGACGGTGGCTTCGGCGACCGCACCAAGGAGGCGGTGCAGAGCTTCCAGCAGGCACATGGTCTGAAGGCTGATGGCGTGGCGGGTCCGCAAACCCTGGAGGCGTTGAAGAAATCGCAATCCGCTCCTCTGCTCTCCGATTCGCGCCATCCTGACAATGCTTTGTACCAGCAGGCAGTGAAAGGTCTGGAGCAGCTCGGACCGCAGGCGTTCAAGAGCCGGCAAGAACTGGAGAACGCGGCCGGCGCCACGGTGTTCGAAGCCAAGGCCAGCGGCCTGACGCGAATCGACCATGTCCTGCAAAGCACCAACGGCACAGGCCTGTTCGCGGTGCAGGGCGCGCCCAATGATCCTGCGCATAACCGCGTGCATCTGGACAAGGCGCAGGCTGCCGCAGAACCGCTCGAGAAGAGCACGGCGCAGGTGCAGCAGGAAATCCAGCCTCAGCCTCAAGTGCAGCAAGAGCGCGAACAGCGGCGTGCGGTAACGATGTAAATCGTTGTTTGTTTATCTCTCACAAAAGCCCCGCACAAGCGGGGCTTTTGTTACATGGAACAGTCTTGCAACAGACAATGTGACTGCTAGCATCTATTCATCGCTGTGGTCCATGCGGCCCATGATCCAGCACACGCACATACTTTGCAGCACCGAGGGTGAATTTATGAAGAGAAAATTGATTGGCGCGGCCACACTGCTAATGCTGAGTGGTATGGCTTGGGCGCAAATGACGCCGCAACAGCAGGCGAACTTGCCCATAAGCGATCCAAACTCACCGCAGTACAACACTGTCTATCTTCCCTCCCTGGAGAATGCCGCTCCCCCACAGGAGCGTTGGGCCGATCGGTGGGGTGCAATTGCAACTGATGCTGACAACGCGAAATTAGGTGCCGTTGTTGACATGACGAGCGAAAAAAAAGCGAAACGAGCCGCACTTGAAGCATGCAAAAAAAATGGGGGCGCAAATTGTAGGGTGGACATTTCCTACTACAACCAGTGTGCAGTGTTGGTTACCGGGGATAGCATGTACAGCACTGCAAGGGGAGCAACAGTTGAAGAGGCCGAGAAATTAGGATTTAGCAAATGCCGGAATGCCGACGTGAACTGTCGCGTGTATTATTCCGATTGCAGTTTGCCAGTAAGACTGGATTAACGGACGCGGAATCCCTAAAAATGAAGATTTGTTGAACTAATAGCTAACTAGATAGGAATGTAAAAAATGGATTGCGGCAAGCCCCTGCTATTGATGGCTATAACAACTTTCCTCATGGCTTGTTCCTCCAAAACCCCGGGGAGTAATGCTGACGCGGCCGCGCAGGCATCGTTGCCACCTTCACCACCATCCGTTGCATCCACAAACGATGCGTCCCAATTCGCCGCTACATCTAATGCGAAGGTCGACAGTTCAACGCAACCCACAAAAGGAGACGCTTCAATGCTGCGTAGTTCATTTGAAGAATGCATCAAGGCGTCTGGCGGTGTTGTACCTGAGATGCAGGCTTGTATCGAATCTGAGTTTGAGTATCAGGACGGTCGCTTGAATGTGGCGTATCAACGTTTGCAGGGAGCATTAGCCGCCAACGAAAAGGCTGAGTTGGAGTTGAAGCAAAAGCAATGGCTTAAGGAGCGCGACGCACAATGTGGGTGGGATGCCGATGAAGAGGGGCAGGGGCAACGACTTGAGGCAAACGATTGCCTCTTGGAAATGACATCCAAGCGTGCCGATGAGTTGGAGGCTATCGGAATTTAACTATGTGCGTTTCTGCGTGACCGAATAACACTAATTCAAATTTCTCATACGACATGTAATGGAGGACGTGACGATGGCGGATAGTAGTTGGCATCTTGGACAAACTTCTACTAAATATGAAACTGGTAATCGCGGAGCAGGCACGATCTCCACAGGAAGGGGGGATCTCGGCGGTGTTTCGTATGGCTCCTATCAACTCTCTACCAAGATGGGGACATTGCAGGAGTATCTCGATCAATCCCCTTACAAGGATCAGTTCGGGGGCTTGTCGCCCGCGACTCCCGACTTTGATGCTAAATGGCGTGAGCTGGCGAAAACTGATCCGGGTTTTGGCAAAGATCAGCACGCTTTCATTAAAAGTACTCACTTCGATGTACAAGATGACGAGCTAAAGGCGCGAGGGATAGATCTGTCTGATCGTGGACCGTCAGTGCAGGATGCTTTATGGAGTACATCGGTTCAGTTCAGGAGCTTGACCCCGGGGATTTTTTCCAAAGGACTAGAGGAGAAGTTTGGAAAAGATTACGAACTGTCCAAATTGTCAGACAAAGATATTGTTGAGGCAGTACAAGACTACAAGATCACTCACAACAACCAGTTATTCAGCAAATCTCCGAGCCTTTGGCCTGGGCTGCTGGAACGAGCTAAAAATGAGAAGGCTGACTTGGTCGCCTTGGCAAATGACATAGTCATCGCCAAGTCTGAGCAACACCCTAACCAATCGAGGGATCAATCGGTACGATCGACTTCAACATCCAATGAGATACTCAAGCACGGCGAGAAAGGCGAAAGCATCCGCCAGCTCCAAGACACCTTGAATAACTTCGGCTACCGCGACAAAGACGGCCGCGCGCTGCGCGAGGACGGCGGCTTCGGCGACCGCACCAAGGAAGCGGTGCAGGCATATCAGCAGGCACATGGACTGAAGGCCGATGGTGTAGTGGGCCCGCAGACCCTGGAGGCGCTGAAGAAATCGAAGGAGGCGCCATTGCTCTCTGATCCGAAGCATCCCGACAATGCTCTGTACCAGCAGGCGGTGAAGGGACTGGAACAGCTGGGCCCAAATACGTTCAAGAACCGCCAGGAGCTGGAGAACGCGGCGGGCGCTACGGTGTTCGATGCCAAGGCCAGCGGCCTGACGCGAATCGATCATGTCTTGCAAAGTACCAACGGCACCGGCCTATTTGCGGTGCAGGGCGCTCCCAACGACCCCGCGCATAACCGAGTACATCTGGACAAAGCACAGGCCGCCGCAGAACCGATCGAAAAGAGCACGGCGCAGGTGCAGCAGGAAATCCAGCCTCTACCTCAGGTGCAGCAAGAGCGCGAACAGCGACGTGCGGTAGCAATGTAGTCGCTGTTTGTTTTATCTCTCACAAAAGCCCCGCACAAGCGGGGCTTTTGTTACATGAGATAGTCTTGCATCAGGTGCTTCAGCTGATAGCATCTATCCATCGTTACGGACCATATGGAACATGATCCCGCACACGGCATATATCGCATTTTCAGCCATTGAGCCGAACCGGTTCGCACGGCTACGCGTACGCCTTCCAGACATGATCGTCCGGATTCTCTATCGGGGGTACCGGATCGTGACTGGCCAGTCGCGCGACTCGCTGATGGGCTTGGTAGTCAGTTCGTTGCGAGCGGTGCTCATCGTTGGCGTGGCCACGAGCATGGCCGCCGGCGGTTCGCAGATGTACTGGGCCCTCACCGATGGGCTTGGCAAAGCAATCATCGGCGTGGTCGCGGACGAAAGCGATCCCTACGAGAGCATCGACAAGAATCTGGCGATCATGACGGCCTCGATGGCGGCGATTGATGCGCTGCAGGACGAGCAGGAAGAGACTGTCAAGGACGACAAGGATCGCGCTATCTGGTTCACCGGCATCGGCATCGCCGGTCCGGCGGTCATCGCTTCCTCGTTGTTGTTGCTGAACAAGATCGCCATGGCCCTATTCGTCGGGTTCGGGCCATTGTTCGTACTGTCGTTGCTGTTCGAGCAGACCAAAGGGATGTTCAGCCGATGGCTTTTCTACGGCATAGGCACGGCCTTCAGCCTGGGCGTTCTGACGGTGATGGTAAGCCTGGCCACCAAGGTGGTGGGCGCGGTGGCACTGGCGTTTCTGGCCAAGTACGCAGCCAGCGGTTTCACCGGCGGCGGCGAGGGCGTCAACTCCATGGCCCTGCAGCAAGGCGGTCTGGGATTGGTTATGAGCACCCTGATAGTCATGGCCCCACCCATGGCGGCGGCATTCTTCCAGGGCACGCTGGCGAACTTTGTGGCGCAGTCCTCGTTCGGTCAGATCGGTCGTAACAGTACTGGACAAACCAACGACACCAGACAGCCCATGGCTCGCTCCGATGGTAGCGATTTTGGGGGGCGGTTGAATAATAAGGGCGAAGATAGAGCCCAGAATAAGCAATTAACAGGCGGAGGCCCGCTTAATAATCCCTATGCCAATAATTCAGCCCAGGGTAATAGCCCAAGGGCTAAATATGAGTCGTAACCGAGGCCAGGGGTGAGATCTTATGAAGAGTAACTGGGTGTTGATGGTGGTCTTGCTGTTGATATCGGGAATTGCAAGCGCGCAGAGCACGCCAACCAACCCCGGTGGATTTCTCAATACTGATCCGAGATCGCCCTACTACAACTCAGGCAACAACCTTCCGCCTGCTCCACCGCAAGAGCGTTGGGCTGATCGATGGGGTGCCTTTGCTAGCGCGTCGAGTGGAGTATTTGGTGGGGCGCAGGATAAGCAAAGTAAGCGTCAGGCGGAAAAATCCGCGCTTGCAGAATGCAAGGAAAAAGGTGGAGATGATTGTCGGGTGGATCTTAGTTACTACAATCAATGCGGTGCTGTAGCGTCTGGCGGAGGGCATATGGGCTCGTCACGTGCGCCAACAGAGAGGGAAGCTGTAGAGCATGCGATTAAAACTTGCGAAAAGGCTGGTGGTTCAAACTGTCAACTCTACTTTATGGGCTGCAGCCTGCCTGTAAGGGTGAATTGATCGGTATCGAATCTCTGCATGGAACAAGGAGCGTGAAATGAAGAGTAAATGGCTTGGTGTTGTCGTACTGTTGGTATCGAGCAGTACGGCTTGGGCGCAAATGACGCCGCAACAGCAGGCGAACTTGCCCCCGAGCGACCCAAACTCGCCGCAGTACAACACCGTCTATCTTCCCTCCCTGGAGAATGCCGCTCCTCCGCAGGAGCGTTGGGCAGATCGATGGGGAGCATTCTCCAGCGCCTCAAGTGGGATGTGGGGGGGCGTTCAGGACATGGAAAGCAAACGTCAGGCAGAAAAAGCCGCACTTGCAAGATGCAAAGCAAAAGGCGGCAAAGATTGTCGAGTAGATATCGTTTATTACAATCAATGCGGTGCGGTGGCCTCTGGCGACGGTGGTTCGGGTGGCGGGCGTGCGGCGACAGAGAAGGAAGCAGTAGAGATCGCTATGGAGTCGTGCGGTGAGAAAGGTGGAAATTGCCAGCTCTACTTCATGGGCTGCAGCCTGCCCGTAAGAGTGAATTGATCGGTATAGAATCTCTGCATAGAGTGGGGATGGTGGAATGAAAATTAAATGGAATTTAGTAGCTGCTTCGGGTTTTGCGCAGGCCTGGCAGGTGTGGGTTAGAGAGCGATCCAGAATGGCGCATGTATTTGCAATAGCATTGATTCTGGCCGCGGTAACTTTGGTTTCCGGCACGTCAGAGGCTCGCGCGGAGAACGGCGATGGCTGTGCCGAAGGATATGCTTGGGGCAGCGCGCCTTACCAAAGCACAGGGCCAGACGGTCAGCCAGTTATGGTGCAAAATGCTGGGTGCCATCCGATCAGCACGCAAGATTTTTGGGGCGCCGTTGCCTATGCATCCGCGAACGGCAAGATTTATGCAAATGCCTACTGGAACGCTTACAGCGAGCGACTAGCGAAAAAAAATGGCTCTCGCAGATTATAAGAAATATCTGCGGGAAGAAAAAATCAGCGGTCGATGCGAGATCGTAGGGTCCGACCGCAATGGCAGCGGTTGGGTCTCCCAGGGAAATAACTTAAGCCTGTATTTCGGGTATGACGAGAGCGAGGCATTAAGCGCATGCCGTCGCGTGACGGCAGATTGCCGCATGTATGCCAAGCTTAGAAGCGATGGGACCCAGCAATCAGGCGTCACATGGTTCGAATGACGTCTCTCTCCACGCATTCAAGATAGGGCTGTAGGCTGTCTCGCGAGTGAAGTGGGCTCGATCTGTCGACAACCAAAAAGGATTCAATATGACAAGAGCGATCGTCTTACTCGCCGTGATGGCGCTGCTGGGAGCCTGTGAAGCTACGCCCCAGCAGAATCTGCCCGTTGCCCAGCCTGCAACTTCAACTCCGGCGCCCGCATCCGCCACGTTGGCCTGCCCGTCGCCCAACTTCGAGGGCTTCCTGAAGGTTTTCATAAGTGATGTAGAGGCGCAAAAGGAATTCTCCGCCAAGCCGCTGGAGAGTCAAACCGTGGATGCCACGGCAGAGCCGGAGCCCGCACTGGTCACAAAGATGTTGACAGCGACCGAGCTGGAGTTTCCATTGATTCCAAGTGAGCAGCAGCAGGCCAACGAAGGCCTGAAAATGCGCCAATCGGTACTTGAGAATGGCGATATCAAAGTGACGCTGGCAAAGGAAGATACCGATTACCAGATGTCGTTCTATTTCAAGAAAGAAGCGTGCTGGAAGCTGATTCGCATAAGGAACGATTCGCTGTGATGAGGACTATGAGCATGGTCAGTAAGAAACTGATGGTTATCGCGTTCGTTACCTTGGTAGCCGCCTGCCAAGCTAAACAGTCGGATACTCAAGTGGTAGCGCCGACCGTCCCGGCAACGACTCCCAGTGAAAGTTCGATGTCCTCAGATTCAGCAAACAAACCCGCAGGGAATGCAATGGAAAATCAAGCCCAGACCGAGATTGTCGAGCAACAGCCCGTTACCGCCGCCGGAAAGGCGCTTTTGCCCGGGCTGAAGGAAGGTATGGCCTACGCCGACTTCCGGAAGTTGGTGCTGGCAAATGGCTGGACACCTGTCGTTACTCCAGAGTGCGTGGCCAATGTGGTGGGTGGCGACTATGCAAGCGTTTGCAAGGCCAACCCGGATCAGATCAGTTGCCGGATTTGCGAGTTGATGCCGGAACTGGATTCGTACAGCGGAGATGGTTACAGCTTGGTGCGTTTCCGGCACGCTGGCGATGGCGAACAGGTGGAGGTAACGGGTTACGGGATGATCGAAGACTGGAATGTTTCCGGAGACGACTCGCGGTTGCAGGTGATGGGTTGGGAATTTTCGAAGAGCCCCTCGCAGTAAGTCTCAGTCCCGGAACGGTTAGCGATATCTGGGATGTATTGATAGGAGAAGTGAAGTACTAAACTTTTTTGCGGAGTTACATCTGCAAAGATCGATGCAAGACGCATCGGAAAACAGGTCGGGTTATGCAAGGGCTCGATCTGTAGAGCAAGCAGGGTGGATACCTGGCTTGCCATGGCTGAAAAAGATTCAGGATGAAACTTTTTCAGGAAAACCATCTAACCAACTTGACAGAAAATGGAGTTTTACATGAGCAATCCACTACTCGAGCTGATGAGGCAAGGCGAGTCCGGAGCGGCAGGCTATAACGCCTACAACCGTGGCACCTACACGGGCTCGGACGGGAAGCAACACATTCGCGGGGCGAATGGAGCAATCGATTTTTCGCAATTCACTCTGGAACAGGTTCAGGATCTGCAGCATCTGGGGCGTCAGGACCCGGACCGGGTATTCGCCATAGGCAAGTACCAGATTATTCCCACCACCATGGACCGCAGCGTCGAGGCCCTCGGTCTGGACCGAAGCCAGCGTTTTACTCCCCAGCTGCAGGATAAGATCTTCTCGGAATACCTGATCGTCGACAAAAGGCCTGCGGTACACGACTACATCACCGGCGAGCCGGGCGCGTCGCTGCAGGCGGCGCAGAAAGGCCTGGCCATGGAATGGGCCAGTTTCGGCGACCCCGATAAAGGCGGAAGAAGTTATTACGGCGGTGCCAACAGAGCCAGCATCACGTTGGAACAGTCCGCTAGCGCCTTGAACCAGATGCGTGAAGAATACAAAGCGAACATCGACAAAGGAGTGTCGCCTGACGATGCCTGGAAGAAAGTGACTGCAAGCGGCAACGAACAGACCCGGCAGACGGCTCAGCCCAGCGCGCAGCCTGTTGCGAGTACGCAGGGCCCTCGCTCGTTCGACGACGTAATGAAAGTCATGCTTCCGCCGCAGAACGGCGTATCCCCGCACGTCACGGGGCACTATGGAGAACACCGCGACAAGGGCGATCATGGTGGCGTCGACTTCAACTACGTGGGTGGACAAACGGGGATCAACAAGCAACATCCCACCATCAATGCTCCGATTTCCGGAAAAGTCACCTTTGTAGGTGGGCAGTACGGGACCATCAAAATCGAGGACGCCCAAGGCAACAGCCATGAAATCCTCCACACGCAATCGCAGTCGGTCAAAGAGGGACAACAAGTGACTGCCGGCCAACCTATCGGCACCATGGGTGGGCGGGGTCCCGATGGCGCCAACGACTATGCGCAGCATGTGCATTACCAGCTGAAAGACAGTACTGGAAAGCTGAAGAGCCCTGAGGATTTTTGGAACAAGCAGCAGGATGTTGCGGTTACCAACCCTGCAAGCCGTGCGACAGAACCAAAAACGCAGGCTGCATCTGATGGGGTCATCAAGCATGGCGAGAAAGGCGAAAGCATCCGCCAGCTCCAAGACACCTTGAACAACTTCGGCTATCGCGACAAAGACGGCCGAGCTTTACGCGAGGATGGCGGCTTCGGCGATCGCACCAAGGAAGCGGTGCAGGCTTATCAGCAGGCGCACGGTTTGAAGGCCGATGGTGTAGTGGGTCCGCAGACCCTGGAAGCGCTGAAGAAATCGCAATCCGCTCCTCTGCTCTCCGATTCACGTCATCCGGACAATGCGTTGTACCAGCAGGCAGTCAAAGGGCTGGAACAACTCGGACCGCAAGCCTTTAAGAATCGGCACGAGCTGGAGAACGCGGCGGGTGCGACGGTCTTCGAAGCCAAGGCCAGCGGCTTGACCCGGATCGACCATGTCCTGCAAAGCACCAACGGCACCGGTCTGTTCGCGGTGCAGGGCGCGCCTAACGATCCTGCGCATAACCGAGTACATCTGGACAAGGCGCAGGCTGCTGCAGAACCGATCGAGAAGAGCACGGCGCAGGTGCAGCAGGAAATCCAGCCTCAGCCTCAAGTGCAGCAAGAGCGCGAACAACGGCGTGCGGTAGCGATGTAATCGTTGTTTGTTCATCTCTCTCCAAAGCCCCGTACAAGCGGGGCTTTGGAGACATGGGATAGCTCCGGCGACCTTATCGACGGCTGATGTCTAAGAAGAGATCGGAACGATGAGGGGTTTTAGTAATCAGTTCGTCGTGTTTAGTCGACTCTATTTCTCCCGCTATTCGGGTGTCTTACGGGCGCAGCGTTACCAAAAGTAGCCTTGCGCCGTCTTATATGAACGGTAAGATCGGGACCATGCGTTGGCCGAGTTAATGCTTCGGCCTGCCGCGGGGGCTAGGGGTGACGTAAGGCGCCTGCAGCAGCGAAAGCGGATTTCGTAAGGAAGAATCGGTTTAGTATGGATTTCTAAGGAGTTTTTATGAAAATTAGGATTTTGGCTTGTGCGCTTTTCTTCGTTTCCTCGGTGTTGCTGGCATCGCCGCCCATGTACGAGGACCACAGCGAATATCGCGACAACGACGTTTTCCTGTTCTGTTCCGACGGCTTGAAGAAGCCGCGTGCGTGGAAACCGATTAATCCCATCGCAGCTTTATGGATGGCGGAACCGACCTATTGCCCGATACCGCACGACGGCGGCGAATGCCCCCTCTGTGTCCATAACTACGGCGTCCATTTCCAGTCCTGGACCCACAACGACTACGATGCCTGGCAGAAGTGGATGCGTATCTGCCCCAGAGGCGATGAAGAAGGCAAGTGGGAAGGTCAGGGGAGGCCCGAGAATACCCCCCACTCGCATTGATTGACCTCCGCTTCAAGCGGTTGCCAAGGATGGCGCCTTTTTGCACTCGCCACAGTGCGACCTGATGCGTGAACCCCGGGCTTTGCGCATTTGCCTGGCCCTAGAACTTCACCGCATCTACAATCCGACAGAGTTCAGCGACTTAGCTGCCCAATGTAAAAAATCGCAGGGATGGGCAGGTCGTCCGGAACGAATAAGGAGCCGAAAGACGCTATGAGACACGGAAGAGAGCTACTCCTTGTGCTGATGCTGCTGTTTGTCGGCGCATGTAGCGCCGAGACGTCCGAGGACGTCTCCGGGAAAACCGCCGCCAGCAACACCGTCAAGCCGAACGATAAGGAGGCCCCCCCCATGGCCAACGATTTTCAGAAAAAAACCGTAGCCGAGCCGCCGTCTCCCAGCAGCGTGCTTTATTTCATCTACCAGAAAGACGGCGATGGCGCCTTGTCGTACGAAGTCGAGAATGGCAGCTGGACGACCTACTGGTACGGCTATGGGTTCGAATTGGATGGCAAGCAGTACTACACCGGGTTTGCCTACGACACGCCCTTCAAGTTCGGTAAGGCTGCGGAAGAAAGCGATCCAGCGCCGGACGCGAAAGCGACCATCACTCAATCTACGTTCGCGCTAACGGCGCCGGGAACCGAAAGTCCCTGGGCCTTCCTAGGCTCGGATCGGGATGTCGGCGAGTTCGGGGCGTACGAGAAAGGCAATGAGATCGACAAGACGCGCGAGCCGCAGAGCTACCGCACGCCGGGCGGAAACCTGGTGTTGGCCATTCCGACCTGGTATCTGGCGGCAGGCACGCGGGTGAGTTCTTTCGACCTGTTGGTTTTCAATCCGCACGAACTGAAAGTCGATGATCAGCGCTGGGTTTACTTGGGAAATGTCGTCGCCGGAGAAGACAACGGTGCGGCCTGCGATGAAGAAGACGGCGGAAAGATCGCTTGTGTCAAAAGCTCGGGAACGTTGAGTTTCGTGCCGCAGGAAGGCAGCGATTTGCCGCTGCTACGACTCGCACGGAGCGGAACGGAAGTGGTTTCGCCCGGGAAAACCCGTGTATTGGGCCCGAACGACGCCACCGATTACCGTTACGACCCAGCAAAAAAACAGTATCAATAAGCGGAGTAGAAGCATCTGTTGACCGAGAACACAGGACTCACGGACGAGTCCGGTTGGCGACCCACGGCACCTCTTGCCGTAACTCAACCTGGAAGGAGATCCAATCATGGAACGTGATTACAGCCGCGCGGAAGTTCTCGATATCATCGAAAAGGAAGCCGGGGAGCGGAATATCCCGCGCGACGATTTCATGCGCTTCGCCTACATCGAGACCGGAGGCACGTTCAACGAACAGGCTTCGCGGGGCGAACGCGGGGCCAAGGGCCTGTTTCAATTCGTGCCGGATACGGCTCAGGCTTACGGCATCCGCGGCCAAGAGCTCGACGCGGTAGCGAATACCGACGCGGCGGCGCGGCTTTATTTGGACAATCGGCAGATCCTGGTCAATCGCCACGAGCGCGATGGCCGGCCTTATCTATCGGGTAAGGCCGAGCCCGACGGGCTGGATATGTATATGGCCCACCAGCAGGGCGGGGCGGGTTATCGCTCGATCCAGACGGCCATCGCCACGGGCCAGTTCGGCCGCGAGGACACGCGCAGCAACATATTGAACAATGTCAGCTCCCGCGATTTCGAGACGGTGACGGGAAAGAAATACGCCGATTTCAGAGGCATGTCGGATCGCGACATGGCGACGACGTTCACCCAATACTGGGACACGAAGTTCGATCGGGTACGAATTCCGGAAAAGGGAATCGAGCCGACGGCCGATGCGCGCCAGAACGGTCCGGTTCAGAGCACGCCGGCGCAAACCACACCCGTTCAGAGCCAGACCACGCCGGCGACGGGAATCGCGCTGACCGCCGCCCATGATCTGAGCGTGAAATACGATCACGTGAAGTACGCCATGAGCGGCAAGTACCCGGGCGTCGACGGCAAGCATCCGGACCAGGGTTACGTGGATTGCTCGGGCTGGGTGGCGACCATGCAGAACGCGACGATGGCCGAGGTGAACGCGAAGGCAGGTCGCGAAGTGTTCGGCAAGGGAGACTTGTTCAAACTCGGCACCGACGGCGCGGCGATGATCGTCGAGAAGGCGCAATCGCGCTCCGGTGTGATGATCGAAGGCAAGGCGGTCACCCGCGATGCGCTGAAGGAAGGCATGATCATCGGCGAGGACAACGGTCCGACCAAGTGGGACGCAGGCCGCTACAAAGGCATAGATCACATCACCATGGTGGTGAAGGATCCGAAAAGCGGCGAGTTGATGATCAGCCAGTCGCGCGGCGGCGAAGGCGTGGAACTGAGCTCGCTGGATCGTTATCTCGAGCGCAAACAGGCCAATGGCGTGAAGCTTTACGCGACGGACCCGCTGGCCGAGGCGCGCACCTTGCTGCAGGACAAGCAGCAGACGCAAGGCCAAACGCAGACGGAAGGGCAAACGAAGCCGCAGCCGCAGCAACCCGCTGACGCTACCTTGCGCACTGGCGAGAAAAGCGAAGGTATCCGCCAACTCCAGGACACCTTGAACAACTTCGGCTACCGCGACAAGGAAGGCCGCGCGTTGCGCGAGGATGGAGGCTTCGGCGACCGCACCAAGGAAGCGGTGCAGGCCTATCAACAGGCGCACGGTTTGAAGGCCGATGGTGTGGTGGGTCCGCAGACGCTGGATGCGTTAAAGAAATCCAAGGAAGCGCCGCTGCTCTCGGATACGCGCCATCCCGACAATGCGTTGTTCCAGCAGACGGTTAAGAGCATGGAGCAACTCGGGCCGCAAGCCTTCAAGAGTAGGCAGGATCTCGAGAACGCGGCGGCGGCCGGCGTGTTCGAAGCCAAAGCGAGCGGTCTGACCCGGGTCGACCATGTGCTGCCCAATACCAACGGCACCGGCGTATTCCTGGTGCAAGGAGAACCGGGCGATCCCGCCAATCGCCGCGTCTACATGGACAAAGCGCAGGCCACTGCCGAGCCGATCGAGAAAAGCACGGCGCAAGTGCAGCAGGAGACGCAGAATCAGCCGCAAGTGCAGCAGGAACGCGAACAACGACGCACGATGGGCATCTGATCGATCCGCCCGATGATAGAAGCCCCGCGAAAGCGGGGCTTCTATTTTGCAAGGATACGGTTGAGACTTCATTCTTCTTGAAGGTCGCCGCTGCAGAGATCCCATGCTGACCCGCGTTCCCTCCGAGTTCTTCCCCTTCGCACGGCAATGCGCGTCCGATTTCGGCCCCGCTACGGCGCGAGCGGCGTTCCTGGTGGCGCCGGACGGGTTCGCGCGGGCGGACCAATCGGCACGCGACAACCGTTACATGGCGCAGGCGGCCGCATTCGACGCGGGCGCGGCGCAGGCGCAGCACCGGGAACTGCAGCGCGCGCTGGCGACCGAATTGCCGGTGGTGTGCTTCAGCGGCGATCCGGCCACGCCCGATGCCTTGTTCCCCAACAATGTCTTCGCCACCGCGCCGGGCCGGTTGGTGGTGGGACGCATGCGCCACGAAGTGCGCCAGCGCGAAGCCGCACGCAGGGATATCCGCCAGTTCTTCGTCGGCTTGCTGGGTTACGAGGAAATAGACTTGTCGGCGCAACCGCATCCTTGCGAACTCACCGGCGCCCTGGTCATCGACCGTGCGCGGGGCCTGGGCTTCTGCGGTTTGTCCGAACGCTGCGACGAAGAAGGCGCCACCCTGCTGCACGAAGCCTTCGGTTTGCGCGCCACCCTGATGTTCGACCTGGCGCCGGGCGAATACCACACCAACGTAGTGCTGGCGGTGCTGGCCGGCCGCGCGGCCCTGGTCTGCGCGGACGGATTCGCCGATGCCGCCGTGCCTGAAGCCATCGCCGCGCTGTATTCCCCCCATGGCATTTCCCTTTCTCGGGCCGAACACGCCGCTTTCGCCGGCAACGCCATCGCGCTGTGCGACACATCGGTCTGGATGAGTGCGGGCGCCGAAGCGTCCCTGACGCCAGCCACCCGTAGCCGTTTGCTCGAAGCCGGCTTCACGCCGCGCAGCGTGCCGCTGGAGGCCATAGAGGCTGCCGGGGGCTCGCTGCGCTGCTGTGTTGCAGAGGTTTTCTGAGCAGCAAGGAACCTGAATGAGTCGGACGGGGCTGTGGATAAGTTCAGATCGGATTCACCGCCTGACGCCAGAATCCATTCCCTAGTCAATTACAGGCCGGCGTCGGCTCCCGTTCATTCAGGGAAGCCGAAAACCGTTACGATTCCGTTATGCGATTCATGTCCCGCTTTCTGCCCCTCTGCGCTCTGCTCGCCCTCTCCGGCGTAGCGGCAGGTGCGTGGGCGCAATCGGCGCAAGAGCCGCCGCGTCCCGATCCGCCACCGCCGCCGCGCCAGAACATGATGCCGCAGCGCAATCCCGCCTCGTTGTCGGATTCGGTGCGCCGTGCGCAACGCGAAACCGGCGGCCAGGTCCTGGGTGCCGAGCGAGTGCAGTTCGACGGCCGCGAGATCAATCGGGTCAAGGTCATGGACGATCGCGGCCGCGTCCGCTACATGGACGACGATCCGCAGCGTGGCGGCAATGTCCGCGACCGCGATCGCGGCTTCCCGCGCGAGGATGCGCCGCCGCGTGCACGCGGCGACAACCCCCGCCGACCGTAAAATGTTCCCTACCCGGGGGCCTGCTGGCCGCCAGTTCTAGTCACAGGAGTGTCCATGCGTATTTTGCTGGTCGAAGATGAAGCCCCCCTCCGCGAAACCCTGGCCGCCCGCCTCAAACGCGAAGGCTTTGCCGTGGATGCGGCGCAAGACGGCGAGGAAGGCCTGTACATGGGCCGCGAAGTGCCGTTCGACGTGGGCATCATCGATCTGGGCCTGCCCAAGATGTCGGGCATGGAGCTGATCAAGGCGCTGCGCGATGAGGGCAAGAAATTTCCGGTGCTGATCCTGACTGCGCGTTCCAGCTGGCAAGACAAAGTGGAAGGCCTGAAGCAGGGCGCCGACGATTACCTGGTCAAGCCGTTCCATGTGGAAGAGTTGCTGGCCCGCGTCAACGCGCTGCTGCGCCGTGCCGCCGGCTGGAGCAAGCCCACGCTTGAATGCGGCCCGGTCGCGCTCGACCTCGCTGCGCAGACGGTCAGCGTCAACGGCGGCAACATCGATCTGACCAGCTACGAATACAAGGTGTTGGAGTACCTGATGATGCACGCAGGCGAGCTGGTGTCGAAGGCCGATTTGACCGAGCACATCTACCAGCAGGACTTCGACCGCGATTCCAACGTGCTGGAAGTCTTCATCGGCCGCCTGCGCAAGAAGCTGGATCCGGAAGGCGAACTGAAGCCGATCGAGACCGTGCGCGGCCGCGGCTACCGCTTCGCCATCCCGCGCAACCACGAGGGCTGATGCCCCCGCGCGCGACGGACGCTGCTGCGACACCAAGCGGGCGCGATCCTTTTCAGGGATGGCGCCCGCGCTCTTTGCGCGCCCGTCAGTTGCTGGCCGCTAGCGTCGGGTTGGTCGCTTTCCTGTTCCTGGCCGGTTACGCGCTGGATCGCGCCTTCGTCAGCACCGCCGAGCTCAACCTGCGCAATCGCCTGAAGGGCTATGCGATTTCCTACGCCAACAAGCTGGAATTCGGCCGCGACGGCACCCTGATTCCGCCGGAACTGCCGGTCGATCCGCGTTTCACCCAGCCCGGCAGCGGCCTTTACGCCGAAGTAGTGCTACCTAATGAGCGTTGGGGCTCCGATTCCACGCTGGGTCCCAGCCTGCCGGTGGCCAGCATGCTCAGACCGCTGCAAGAAACCTTTGAAGGTCCGGTGCCGATGCGCCAGATCGATGGCAACGAAGGCGGTGTATATCGCTTCGGACTGGGCACGATCTACGCCAACCGCGCGCCGGAAGGCGAGTTCCCGTATTCGATCTACGTCTCCGAGGATTCTCGTGTGTTGGGTGCGCAGCTGCGCACCTTCCGCGGCGCCTTGTGGGTGTACCTGGGCGCGGCGGGCGCGTTCCTGTTGCTGCTGCAGGTGGCGGTGCTCAACTGGAGCCTGCGGCCGTTGCAGCGGGTGATCAACGAACTGACCCGGGTGCAGCGCGGGCAGGCCAGCCGCATGACCGAGCGCCATCCGCGCGAGCTGGAACCGCTGACCGACAGCATCAACGCCTTCATCGAGAGCGAGCGCGAGAACCTGGACCGCCAGCGCAATACGCTGGCCGATCTTG
Organism: Pseudoxanthomonas sacheonensis; assembly: GCF_031455975.1. Lineage (GTDB taxonomy): Bacteria > Pseudomonadota > Gammaproteobacteria > Xanthomonadales > Xanthomonadaceae > Pseudoxanthomonas_A > Pseudoxanthomonas_A sacheonensis_A. The sequence goes on from NZ_JAVDTT010000006.1 coordinate 75,043, forward strand.
CCCATAGTCTGAAGACGCCGCTGGCGGTACTGCGTTCGCAACTGGACGAGGGCATCCACGCCGTCGCCCTGCGCGAGGAACTGGATACGCAGTTGAAGCGCATGAACAACCTGGTGTCCTATCAACTGGCGCGTGCGGCTTCCAGCGGCCATGCGTTGTTCGCCGCGCCGGTGCCGATCGAGTCCAACGCCGAGGAAATCGTGCGTGGCCTGGAAAAGGTCTACGCCGCCAAGGGCGTGATCTGCGAATTCGATATCCACCCGGATGCGCGTTTCCACGGCGAGCCGGGCGATTTGCAGGAACTGATGGGCAACCTGCTGGAGAACGCGTTCAAGTGGGCGCGTTCGCGCGTGCTGCTGACCGCCACGCCCACCAAGACCGTAGGCAACCGCCGCGCCGGCCTGCTGCTGGCGGTGGACGACGACGGTCCCGGCATCGCCGAGGAAGATGTCGCCCATATCCTGCAGCGTGGCGTGCGCGGCGACGAGCGCGTGCAGGGGCACGGTATCGGGCTGGCGATCGTGCAGGACTTGGTGCGGGGCTATCGCGGCGAGCTGCAAGTGACGCGTTCGCAGGAATTGGGCGGGGCGCGTTTCGAAGTGATTCTGCCGCAGGGCCTGTAACTCCCCATCCTGTTTTTGTCTCGCGACTTACGTCGCTCCTACGGCGGCGATGCCGGCGCGGGGCCGTAGAAGCGTTGCAGGTGCATGGCGACTTTCGGCATCTCCGTCTGCAACAGCGCGGGCGCGGAGAAATGATATTCGCTGGTCACGGCGAAGAATTCTTCCGGCGATTCGGAAGCGTAGGCATCGATGACCGTGTCGCGCCCGCGATCCACTTCGTCGCAGAACGCATCGTATTCGCGCTGAAAATCCGCGGCCCATTCGCGTTGCCAGCGACGCGGCAGCGGTGGAGTGCCGTCCATCGCACCATCCAACGCGTCCAGCTTGTGCGCCATTTCGTGGATGGCCACGCAGTAGCCAGCGAAGGGGTCGGCCAGGTCCGCCTGCACGTCGGCCCAAGACAGGATCAATGGGCCAGCCTCCCACGATTCGCCGATGAGTTCGTCCTCGAATTCGTGCAGTACGCCGGCCGCATCCTCATGGCTGCGCTGCACGCGAAAGGCGTCCGGGTAAACCAGCAGCTGCGACCAGCCGCGCAATCCCTTCTCTCCGAATTCCATCAGCGGCAGGCAGCACAGCGCCGCCAACTGCGTGCGCGCCGTGGCATTCAAGGTGAGGTCGGCGAGTGGGGTGATGGTCTTGTCGTGCAGGAAGCGCGCCACCAGCGATTGCAGGACAGCGTCCCGAGTCGCATCCATTCCATGCAATAGCGGAAGCGACCGGCGGGTTTCGGCCCAGAGTTCGCTATCGACAGAGCGGGGCTGGCGGTTGAGCCAGCCGAACCACGATCCGGTCAGCGGAACATGCCCGGCAGGAAACTGTGCCATTTGGAGCCGCGCACACGCTGCAGGCCGTCCTCATCGCCACCACCACCTCCACCTCCGGGGGAAGCCGATGCGGGCTTGGCGTACTTGTTGCGGGCAGCGGTGGCCTTGGGATGCGCAGCGCCTGCCTGCGCCGCGTCGTCGCGCGCGACCGCTTCGGTTTCCTGGCAGGCACCCGGATTGGGCGGCGCATTACGTCCGTTCTGGGCCAGGGCGTGGGCGCTGGCGCAGATCAACAACAAGGCTAGGCTGAGACGCAGCATGGGAGACTCCTGTCTGGCGGACGCTCTGACCGCGCGAACTATAGCGCGGTTCCCGGCCCGTTTGCGGACGGGAACCGTCTTTGCCGACTATCGGCTGCTGCAGTGCAGCATGGCCGTTGCGGCGTTCATGCAGACTCTCTGTGCTCGGTGCGCCAGAACGGCATGCTGCGACTATGAAAGATCCGAAAGCACCCACAAGTGCGAGCGACAAAAGAATCCGTTCGCCTACCGAGGCGCGCTTTTTCCGCAAAAAACGGAGCTGTCGTGCCCTGCCTTATCTCGCCAAGAGCGTGGTTCGACAGGCTCACCACGAACGGAGTTGGGTATTCGGACCTTCCCTTAATGGCGTTGCAGGAACGCAACAACCTCAAGGGGGCATCGTCATGGTCGGAACCGGTGTCGCCCTGACAAACTACCCATCTCGCGCATAATTACGGCATGTCCACCTTTGTCCTGTCCCCCGCGCTGATTCTCGCCGCACGCCTGCCGCGCAGGTGCAAGTGAGCGGCGAACGCGGAATCCTGCAGCGGCTTATCGCCGGCCCCGTGTCGGGCGACGCGCTGGCGCAGGAGGCGGGACTGACCCGCGCGGCGATGTGGAAACGCATCGAAGCCCTGCGCGAAGCCGGCGTGGAAATCGATGCGCAAGCCGGCCGGGGCTATACGCTGCGCCATCCGGTCGAACTGTTGCAGGCCGAGGCCATCATCGAAGCGCTTCCGCCTTTCGTGCGTGCCGGCCTTGCCTCGCTGGAGATCGCCTGGTTGCTGGACTCCACCAACAGCGAACTGCTTCGCCGCGAGACCCCTGCGCACGGCGTGGCGGCATTGATCGCCGAACGTCAGACCGGTGGGCGCGGGCGCCGCGGGAAAACCTGGACTTCGCCGTTGGCCGCGCATCTTTATCTGTCGCTGTCGCGGCAATTCTCCGGCGGCCTGGCGCGGCTTGGCGGCTTGAGTCTGGTCGCAGGCGTAGCCACGGCAGAGGCGCTGCATGAATCGGGCTACGTCGACGTGCGCCTGAAGTGGCCCAACGATCTGGTGGTGGAGGGACGCAAGCTCGGCGGATTGCTGGTGGAGGGCGGTGGCGAACACGCCGGGCCGGTGCGTGCGGTGATCGGCCTCGGCCTCAACGTGCGCATGCCCGAGACGATGGCCGCGACGCTCGACCAACCCTGGACCGATCTGGCGCGACTCATGGATCCGACGCCTTCGCGCAACGCGGTCGCTGCGCGACTGCTCACCCATTTGCTGCCTGCGTTGGACCAGTTCGATGCCGAAGGGCTGACCCCGTTCCTGGCGCGCTACGCGGGTTTCGACGCGCTGATGGGGCGCGAAGTGGTCGTGCATTTGGCGGGGGAATCGCAGATCGGGATCGCCTCGGGCATCGCCGAAGACGGCGCGCTGCGCGTGCGGGTCGATGGCGAAGAACGCGTTTTCCATGCGGGTGAAGTCAGTGTGAGGGCGCAATGAGCCGATGGTTGTTCGATCTGGGGAATTCGCGCCTGAAGTGCGCGCCGCTACACGACGATGGCAGCCTGGGTGAGGTCGTTGCGCTGGCGCACGAGCAGACGGAGTTCGCTCGGGAGTTGCAGCGACTGTTGCCGGAGCGCGCGGATTCGGCCTGTCTCGCCAGCGTAGCGTCACCCACTCTCAGCGCGACGGTGATTGAAGTGCTGACCCAGCGATTCCGTTGCATTTCCTTAGCGCGCAGCAGCGCCCGGTTGGCGGGGGTCCGCACCGCTTATGCCGAACCCGCTCGCCTGGGCGTGGATCGATTCCTGGCCTTGCTTGCCGCGCATGGGCGTGGGACGGGACCTTGGTTGATTGCAGGAGTCGGCACTGCGTTGACCATCGATCTGCTGGACCGAGACGGATTGCATCGTGGCGGACGCATAGGGCCTTCGCCGAGAATCATGCGCGAAGCACTGCATGCCGCTGCCGTGCAGTTGCCGCCGCATGGCGGCGACTATCGGGAATTCGCTTCCGACACCGTCGATGCCCTGGCCTCGGGTTGCGAAGGCGCCGCCCTGGGCTTGATCGATCGCAGTCTGGCCCAGGCGACGCGGATGCTGGGCGAAGTTCCCACCCTGTTGCTGCATGGCGGCGGTGCTGACATGCTCGCTCCCCATTTTCCCGATGCGCTTCGCGCGCCTGCGCTGGTCCTGGAAGGGCTTGCTGCGTGGTCGCGCGTGGGCACGGTCCCTGGAACCGCCGAATGCTGATCCGCGCCCTGATCGTCCTGCTCATCGTGTTGAACCTGGGAGTCGCCGCCTGGTGGATTTCCCGCCCCGAACCGCTTCCTCCCGCGCTTCCGGCGCAACCGGCGGGGGTACCTAGGCTGCAATTGCTCAGTGAAAGCGGAAAAGCCGCAGCGGTTGTTCCGCAGCCACCGGCACCCACGGCGTCGGCTGCTCCCATCGTCGCCGCACCAGCTGTTGCTCCCGTCGCGAAACCGGCAGCACCCGCGCAGTGCTTCAGCGTCGGACCCTTCGCCGACCAGGCAGCAGCCAAATCGGCGGCGGCACGCCTGGGCAGCCAAGCCAGCCGCAGCAACCCGCGCGAAATTCCCGGCAAGGCGGCACAGGGCTACAACGTGGTCTTGCCGCCCCAGGCCGATCGCGAAGCCGCCCAGGCGCTCGCACAGCGCATAGGCGCCGCGGGTTTCGACGACTATCTGGTGGTGAACAGCGGCGCGCAGACCAACGGCATCGCCCTGGGTCGCTACCGCAGCCGCGAAGGCGCGGAACGCCGCCAGTCCGCGCTGCGGGCGGCCGGATTCGATGCGCAACTGCAGCCCATAGGCAATGAAGGGGCGGCGCAGTGGTGGCTGGATGTCGCGGCCGCTGCCGGCGTTACTGCGTCAGGGTTGCAAAGCGGGACCGACGCCCTGCAATCGCGTTCGCTCGATTGTGCTCTGCTGCGGTAGAATCCGCGTCCGCGGTTTTCCGTACGCATTCTGCGACGCGCACCGCGCACCAGCCATGCCGGCATAGCTCAGTTGGTAGAGCAACCGCCTTGTAAGCGGTAGGTCCCCAGTTCGAATCCGGGTGCCGGCACCATCGCGCTGCTATGCGCTCATTCGCCTTTCGCGATCGCTCTCTTCGCGGTCACATCGACGCAGCAGCGCCGCTGAAGCCGTGATCGTGACCCAATGGTTGCATCCGTCGCCAGGACTGTCCGCTCTTCATCCGCTTCCAGGTTTCGCGGATGATCGCTTCGCTCAGCGGCCAGTCGAGCCGCTGCCATTCCGGGATGCTGCGTTGGTAGCGTTGTTCGAGCGTGGCGAGCAACTCATCGAGCTCGACGCGGTAATTGAGCAGATAGAGGTCGTAGCCGAATTTCAAGGTGGGGATGTAGTCGTCGAACTCGCGCGAACTACGATGGAAAGCGCTCTCGCGATAGCAACCGCGCCAGTGCCGGAGTTCGGCGTCTATATCCAGCATCACATCCTGCGGGGTCGAACGAATGTCACGAACGGTGCCCATGGCAATCTCCGGCGATCTTTGTTTCCCTGCGCCGGCAGTGTTCGGGATGGGCGGTGACAGGGCCGTGATTGAGGCGTGAGACCGAAGTTAAGCCTCACTGGCGGCCGTTAAGGCCGCATTAGCGGCGAGTCTTGCTGCACCGCCACAGTACGCTGCGGCGATCGCAGCTAGACTCGTCAGCCCTTGCGCAGCTTGAAGATTGCAGATGAGTCGAACTTTCCCACCCGTTTCTCTGATTGGCGTGCCTACCGACATCGGCGCCGGGCATCGCGGCGCGCGCATGGGACCGGACGCCTTGCGTATTGCGGGCCTGGGCGAGGCCCTGGCCGCGCGCGGTGTCGAAGTCGCCGACCGAGGCAACCTCAACGGCCCGGTAAACCCTTGGCTGGCGCCGGTGAACGGATATCGCCATCTGGACGAAGTGGTGGCCTGGAACCGCGAATTGATGCATGCGACGACCGCGGAGCTGCAGCTCGGACGCATGCCGATCATGCTCGGCGGCGACCACTGTCTGGGCATGGGCGCGATCACCGCGGTGGCGCAGCACTGCCGCGATACCGGCAAGCGGCTGCGCGTGATCTGGCTGGATGCGCATTCGGATTTCAACACCAGCGAGGTCACGCCGTCGGGCAACATCCACGGCATGCCGGTCGCCTGTCTGTGCGGGATCGGGCCCGACGCGTTGACCCGGCTGGGCCGCGATTTCCCGGCGATGGATGCGCGGGATCTGCGCCAGATCGGCATCCGTTCGGTGGACGCGGAAGAAAAGCGCCTGATCAAGGACAATGGCATCGATGTCTACGACATGCGTTATATCGACGAGAACGGGATGAAGCGCACCATGGAAGCGGCGCTGGAGGGCGTGGACGAAAACACGCACGTGCACGTCAGCTTCGATGTGGATTTCCTGGATCCCAGCATCGCGCCCGGCGTCGGCACCACCGTACTCGGCGGCCCCAATTATCGTGAGGCGCAACTGGTGATGGAAATGATCGCCGACACCGGCCGCCTGTTGTCGCTGGATATCGTGGAGCTCAATCCGGTGATCGATACGCGCAACCTGACTGCGGAACTGGTGGTGGATCTGGTGGAAAGCCTGTTTGGAAAGTCGACGCTGATGCGGGACTGAGTCGGAACTGAATGCGGGGTCGCGCGTTCACGCGGGATGAATGCGGCACCGGTCAGCGTATGCCCAAGGTTGTCCGGGGATCGTTCCGATTGCGTACGGCAACTGGCAAGACCTACTTTTAATCAGGAGGAACCAATATGAAGCGTTTACTGGCATTGATGGTGCTGTCCATGTTCTCGATGGGAATGCTGGCCGGCTGCAACACCATGGCGGGCGCGGGCAAGGATGTGCAGAAGGTCGGTGAGAAAGTAGAAGACAAAGCCGAAGATTGCAAAGACGCCAAGTGCTGATTACAGCGATCGTGCGTTGAATGCGGCGTAGTCGATACGCCATGGAAAGGGCCGGGAAACCGGCCCTTTTCTTTATAGCCGGAATGCGCCGTTCAACCTGAGACATGAATGGCGTTACGGTGCGTTTTACGCAGGTTTGACCTTGCGAAAACGGGGCTAATGCGATGCTGCGCATACGGTATCACCGCCGTGATTTCCTCAAGAGGCAAGCCCATGAACAAGGACACCATCGCCGGTAACTGGAAGCAGTTGAAAGGCAAGATACAAGCCAAGTGGGGCGACCTGACCGATGACGATTTCAAGGTCGCCGAAGGCAATTCGGAATATCTCGCAGGCAAGCTGCAGGAGCGTTATGGCTGGGATCGCGACCGCGCCCACACAGAAGTCGACGACTTCGCGCGCAGCCTTAATAAATCCGACATCCGCAACTGACTCCGTCCCCGCATACTGATACGACAACGGGCCGTTCGGCCCGTTGTCTTTTTTACCGCTTGGCCAATCGACGCGCCATTCAGCGTGAAGGATCCGCAACGAATCCGTTGGGGAACGCGCGCGGAGCGGGATCGCGGCGGTCGTAACGCGGGTACTGCCGTGGCATCGCTCCGATGGCCATCAGGCGGTGCGCGTCGTCGTAACGCAGTTCGCTGATCTGCGCCGGGCTGCGGGTGGCGCGCACGAACTCGGTCTGGCCCACCGGCGACCATTCGCGCTGGCCATGCCCGGTTCCCATGCTCTGGCGCGCGGCGCTGTCGGCGGCCTGTTCCTGGATGGCGCCTCGCGCAGCGGGGGCTGAGGCGGACTTGGCTGCGTCGCGCTCGTATTCGCGGTCGCGTCTCAGGGAAGGCGCCGGCATCGGGTAATAACGCGGGCGCGATTCCTGGAACACCGCCACGCCGATCACGCCGACGTTGTGCGGGCGTCCGGTGCGCGCCGCGTAGCTGTCGCCCAGGTCGGTGAACACGAACTGGGCGATGTCGTCCAGCGATTTGCGCCAGCCGGCGATTTCGGCGCTTTCCCAGGGCTCAAGTACGTAGCCGGCTTGCGAAGGCGCGGCGGTTTCGCCGGTGACGGCATTGATGCCGTCGACCGACAACACCACCAGCACGCGTTCGCCGGTGGTGTTGGTCAGGCGCACGCCGTAGCGGTTGCCGGGTGTGCCGGCCACCCAGGTGTCGCCGCGGTGCGGGTATTCGCGCAGCCATTCGCCGGTGTCGCGGTCCACGACCGAGACATCCACCAATGGCCTTGCGGAAAGGGGTGAGCAGGCGCCGGTCAGCAGCAGCGCCAGCGACATCAGGACGGTTTTGCGGAACATGGTCGTTCTCCTTGGTGGGCATGACAGGGAACGCGCCGGCTTTGCCAGTGGGGTTGATCGCGTTTAGCGGCCGTTGGCCGTGGGAGCGGCGTCCCGCCGCGAGCTTTTCTCTTCGATTGTCCAACTGCACTTACGATTGCGCTGGAGGTAGGAATGACAAGAGCAAGAGCTCGCGGCGGGACGCCGCTCCCACAGGACGCCGCTCCCACCGCACGGTTAAACTTGGCGCATTCAGTCCCAGGCAACTTTCACGAATGACCCGCGTCCTTACCGGTATCACCACCTCCGGCACCCCGCACCTCGGCAACTACGTGGGCGCGGTGCGTCCGGCTATCGCGACCAGTCGCGCTTCCGGGGTCGAGAGCTTCTATTTCCTGGCCGACCTGCACAGCTTGGTCAAGGTGCAGGATGCCACCCGCGTGCAGCGTTCCACCCTGGAAATCGCCGCGACCTGGCTGGCGGCCGGGCTGGAACCGGACAAGGTGTGGTTCTACCGTCAGTCCGATATCCCCGAGATCAGCGAGCTCAACTGGTTCCTGACCTGTGTGGCCGGCAAGGGCGTGCTCAACCGCGCGCACGCCTACAAAGCCTCGGTGGACCGCAACCGCGCCGAAGAAGAGGACGACGATGCGGGCATCAGCGCGGGCCTGTTCATGTATCCGGTGCTGATGGCGGCCGACATCCTGCTGTTCAACGCGAACAAGGTGCCGGTGGGCCGCGACCAGGTGCAACACATCGAGATGGCGCGCGATTTCGGCCAGCGCTTCAACCACCTGTTCGGCGGTGAGTATTTCACCCTGCCGGAAGCGGCGATCGAGGAGAACGTCGCCACCTTGCCCGGTTTGGACGGCCGCAAGATGAGCAAGAGCTACGACAACACCATTCCCTTGTTCGCGCCGCGCGAGGAAATGCGCAAGTTGATCGCTTCCATCGTGACCGATTCGCGCCTGCCGGGCGAGGCCAAAGAAGCCGAAGGCTCGCACGTGTTCCAGCTCTATCAGGCCTTCGCCAGCGCCGAAGAAACCGCGCAGATGCGCCAGGCCTTCGCTGAGGGCATCGGCTGGGGCGACGCCAAGCAGCAACTGTTCGAACGCATCGATGCCGAGGTCGCACCGATGCGCGAGCGCTACCACGCGTTGATCGCGAGGCCCGGCGAGATCGAATCGATCCTGCGCGACGGCGCGCGCAGGCTGCGCGAAAAGTACGCCACGCCATTCCTCGCGGAATTGCGGCAGGCGGTGGGCTTGCGCGATCTCTCTCATCGTTCCGAGGCGCAGGACAAGTCGCTGCAGAAGTCGACGCCGCCTTCGTTCAAGCAGTATCGCGACACCGACAACCGCTTCTATTTCAAATTTCTCGATGGCAACGGCGTATTGCTGGTGCAGAGCAACGGCTTCGATTCGCCGAAAGAGGCGGGCCAGCTGATTGCGGTGTTGAAACGCGCCGATCAAGCCGATGCGATGGAGACGCCGGAGATCAACCTGTTGGTGCCGGTGCAGGAGGTACTGACGGCGCTCGGGCAGCTGCGCGAGGCCGACGCCTGATGCCGTACCTCGCGCTCATTCTGTTCTTGCCGTGGTTCCTGCTGCTGGGTTCGCTGTACTGGCTGTTTCCACGCCAACCCCGCAATGCGCGCCGCAAAGCATTCGACCTGACCGCCCTGGCCGTCGCTTTCGTGCTCAGCTTCGTCGGCATGCAGTGGGGCTATGCGCTGGGCCTGGCCGATGTGGGCACCGGCGCCATCTGGAAACAGGTGCTGGCCACGCTGGTGGCGTATGGCGCGTTCCTGTTCGTGCTGACGGTCGCCATCCCGTTGCGCAGCTGGTGGCTGTCGCGGGGTTAAGTCGCTCCTCGCGATTGAACGGGATCACCAGATGAACGAGCACGGCATCCATACCATCGACACCGCGTTCCAGCGCGACCATTTCGATGCAGCCTATCTGATCGTCGAGAACGGCCGCGGCGCCTTCATCGATTGCGGCACCAATCATTCCGTTCCTCTGTTGCTGTCGGCGTTGGACGGCGCCGGATTGACTCCGGCCGACGTCGATTGGCTGATCGTCACCCACGTACATCTGGACCATGCCGGCGGCGCCGGCCTGCTGATGCGGCATTTGCCCAACGCCCGCTTGATCGCGCACCCGCGCGCGGCGCCGCACCTGATCGATCCTTCCAAATTGATCGCCGGCGCCACCGCCGTGTACGGCGAAGACGAAATGCGGCGCAGCTACGGACAGATTCTGGCGGTCGCCGAACAACGCGTGCAGGTGGTCGAGGACGGGCAGGTCGTTTCGCTGGCCGGCCGCGCGCTGGAGTTCATCGATACGCCGGGACATGCGCGCCACCACCACTGCGTCTGGGACGCACGCAGCCGCAGCTGGTTCACCGGCGACACCTTCGGCCTGTCCTATCGCGAGCTGGATAGCGCCCAGGGTGCGTTCGTGGTTCCCACTTCCACGCCGGTGCAGTTCGAACCGGAGAAGCTGAAGGATTCCATCGGCCGCTTGCTGTCGCGCGAGCCGCAATGGATGTACCTGACCCATTACGGCCGGGTGGGCGACGTGCGGCGACTCGCCGAGGATCTATACACGCAGATCGATGCCATGGTGGAGATCGGCCGCGAGTTCGATGGCATGCCGGATCGGCATCAGCGGATCAAGGACGCGCTTGCCTTGCTCTATCTACGGCGTGCCCGTGAACATGGTTGCTTGCTGGACGATGCGGGCGTGGGGAAGGTGTTGCACATGGACGTCGAGCTCAACGCCCAAGGTTTGGCCTCGTGGTTGGATCGCGACAAGCGCTGACTCAACCTGTGTAGGAGCGACGTGAGTCGCGATTATTTTCCCCTGGCAGCGCCAATTCGCGACTCACGTCGCTCCTACGACGTTCCTGCGCACGCGGTATCTATTTCCAGGCGTTGGGTTTCGCGCGCGACGACTTCTTGGCCATCGGCACCACGCAAAAGCGGTGTCCGCTGGGCGCTTCCATCACCCACCAGCGTTCGCGCACGAATTCGATGCGTTTGGCGCCCAGCTTCTCCAGCCGCGCGACTTCCGCTTCGATATCGTCGGTCTCGATATCCAGGTGCACGCGCGAGGGATGCGACACCTTCTGCACCTCGATGTGCAATCCGCCGGGTCCATCGCTGAGCGGCGCATAGAGGCCCAGTCCGTCCTCATCGTAGTCCTGCACTTCCATGCCCAGCGCCTGGCTCCAGAAATCGGCGGACGATTCGAGCGAGCCGCGTTTGCAATCGATGATGAAACCGGCCAATCGGCTGCGATGCGTCATATGCTCTCCGTAGGGCGGGCACTGCCCGCCATGGCGTGGTATGTGAGGAAAGCGGCGGGCAATGCCCGCCCTACGTGGCGAGCGCCAGGTCGTCGATCATGGCCTTGAGGAAACGCGCGGCTTCCCCGCCAGTCGCGGCGCGGTGATTGAAAGTGACCGACAGCGGGATGATCTTGTGCGATTCGAAACCGCCCATGATCGGCATGACCTGGTGGCGCGCGCGACCGGCGGCCACGATGGCCACGCAGGGCGGCACCACCACCGGCGTGGCGTAGCGGCCGGCGAACATGCCGAAGTTGGACAGGGAAATGGTGTAGCCGCTGAGTTCCGAAGCGGCGATGCTGCGGTCTTCCACCTGCGCGCGCAAACGGTTGACGCCTTCGCGGATGCCGCGCGCATCCAGGATGTCGGCGTTGCGCAGCGCAGGGACGAACAGACCGTCGTCGGTATCGACCGCGATGCCGATATCCACTTGAGGATGCAGGGTACGGCTGAGTTTTTCGCCGTCGAACCAGGCGTTCAATGCCGGCACCGCCTTGCAGGCGCGCACGATGGAACGGATCAGGCGCACGGTGACGTCGTTGCCGGGCACCCAGGCGTGCACGTCGGCGTCGTCGTTGAGCGTGGTGGGGACGACCTTGGCATGCGCGTCGGCCATGACCCGTGCCATGTTGCGGCGAACGCCTTTGAGCTGTTCCGGTTGGCCGCTGACCGAGACGCCGGGCGGCTGGGTGCGCATGGGTTTGCCGGAAGCGGAAAGCTGGGTGCGTTGCTCTTCCCTCCTCATCTCGGGAGAAGAGGGCCGAACGGTTTCGAGCGCTTGCGCCGTACCCTCACCCCCGACCCCTCTCCCGGTGGGAGAGGGGAGCAAAGCGGCATCGCCGCCGGCTGCCGCTGCTTTCACGTCCGCCATCGTTACCGTGCCCTCGGAACCGGTGGCGCGAATGCGGGAAAGATCCAGCCCCAGTTTCTTGGCCAGTGCGCGTACGGCCGGCATCGCCCTGATTCCGCCGACAGCTACCGCCTGCTCCTGGTGCACAGCGTTGGAGCTCTGCATGGCGCCGACCACGGTGCCTGCATCGTCGCGTTCGGAAGTCGTGGGAGCGCCGTCCCCGGCGCGATCTTTTGCTTCGGTGCTTTCAGCGGGAAGCTCGCGGCGGGACGCCGCTCCCACGGCTGCAGGTGGTGTGTGCGCATGCCCGGTGTCCTGCCCGTCGGCGCGTTGCGGCAGGCTGGGGTCGGGCTGGAACTCGGCCAGCATGGTGCCCGTCACCACGATATCGCCGGCGTTGCCCGCCAACTTGAGCACCTTGCCGGACACCGGCGAAGGGACCTCCACGATCGCCTTGGCGGTTTCCATCGACACCAAAGGTTCGTCCAGGCGGATCACATCGCCTTCCTTGACGAACCATTCGACGATGGTGGCGTCGGGCAGGCCTTCGCCCAGATCGGGAAGATTGAAAGTCTTGCTGTCGCTCATCGGAAATCCAGGTTGTGTTGTTTGTGCTTTGTAGAGCCGAGCTTGCCCTGTCGCTTTTTTTATTCAGCGCAAAGAGCAGTCGAACGCACTCGGTTCTACAAGAATCAGGTCGGGTCGCCTTCGATCAGCTCGATGGCGCGCGCCGGTATCCAGCCGCTCTCACCCTTCGCGTTTTCCGCCCACCACCAACCTTCCTGCTCGTAGTGGACATTGATGGATTCGCCGATGATGGTCGCCAACTCGCGCGTATCGTAGTCACCCAGCGCGGTGGCCATGCCCGTATCGCGGTCGAACAGCGCCGCCGGTATCCAGCCGCCCAGTCCCTGCGCCAGCGTGGCCCAGACGAACTGCGGCCAGTCGCTGTCGCGTTCGCCCAAAGTGACCGAGTCGCCGGCCGAGACACGGATCGACGGACGGTCCGGAGATCGATGCTCGGCGATGACGCGGGCGCGTTGCATCAGCCGGCGGCCAGGACGCGTTTGGCGGCGGCGACGATCTTGTCGACGCTGGGCAGGTATTTCATCTCCAGCCGGAACAGCGGGATATGCGTGTCGTAACCGGTGACGCGCTCCACCGGCGCCACCAGGTCGTACATGGATTGCTCGGCCAGGCGCGCGGCGATCTCCGCGCCGAAGCCCGCCGTGCGCGGCGCTTCGTGCACGATCACGCAACGCCCGGTCTTGCTGACCGATTCGGCGATGGTGTCGAAGTCCAGCGGCTTCAGCGTGGCCACGTCGATCACTTCGGCGCTGATGCCTTGCTTGGCCAGGGCGTCGGCGGCTTCCAGCGTTTCCTTGACCTGCGCGCCCCAGGTCACCAGGGTCACATCGCCGCCGTCGCGCAGCACGAAACACACGTCCAGCGGCAGCGCTTCGCCGTCGTCGGTCACCAGTTCCTTGTACTGGCGGTAGATGCGCTTGGGCTCCATATAGATCACCGGATCCGGATCGCGGATCGCGGCCAACAACAATCCGTACGCGCGCTGCGGCGAGGAGGGCATGACCACGCGCAGACCGGGCACGTTGGTGAAGATGGATTCGTTGGCCTCGGAATGATGCTCCGGCGCGCGGATGCCACCGCCCCACGGCACGCGCAACACCATCGGGCAATGCAGGCGACCGCGCGTGCGATAGCGCATGCGCGCGGCGTGGCAGACCAGGTGGTCCACCATCGGATAGACGAAGCCGTCGAACTGGGCCTCGGCCACCGGCTTCATGCCCATCGCGGCCATGCCGACGGTCAGTCCGGCGATGGTGGTCTCGTCCAGCGGCGTGTCCAGGATGCGATCGGAACCGAAACGCTGCTGCAGGCCGGCGGTGGCGCGGAACACGCCGCCGTTGACGCCCACATCCTCGCCCAGCACCACCACCGAGTCGTCGTGGGCGATTTCCCAGGCCAGGGCCTGGGTGATCGCCTCGATCAGGGTGATCGGCAGGGCGGCTTTGGCAGCCTGGTCGGCGGAGGCGCCGGGCGCTGTGGTCACGGTCTTGGCTACTTCGACGTTCATGGCCTGTTCTCCGCGGCGATAGCGGCGGCGCGTTGGGCGAGCAGTTCCGGCGGCGGGTCGGCGTAGAGATAATCGAACATCGCCTCCACCGGTTGCACCGGCGTCTCCAGGTAGGCGTTGACCTCGATGTCGACCAGCCGCCCGCATTCTTCCTTCCATGCGGTTTCTTCCGCCTCGCTCCACAACTGCTGCGCGGTGAGCCAGGTACGCAGGCGGGTGACGGGGTCGCGTTCCCAGGCCGACTTCACTTCCGCGTCTTCGCGATAGCGGCGCGCATCGTCGGCGGTGGTGTGGTCGCCCAGACGGTAGGTGACGAATTCCAGCACGCTGGTGCCTTGGCCGCTGCGCGCGCGCTCGGTGGCAATGCGCATGGCTTCCAGCACCGCGATCAGATCGTTGCCGTCCACCTGCAGGCAGAACACGCCGCCGGCGATGCCTTTCTGCGCCAATGTCTGCGCGCCGGTCTGCGCCGAGCGCGGTACCGAGATGGCCCAGCCGTTGTTGATCACGCACAGCACCAGCGGCAACTGGTACGCGCCGCCGGAATTCAGTGCGGCGTAGAAATCGGTTTTGGAAGAACCGCCGTCGCCGCAGGTGCTGACTGCGACGCGCTTTTCGCCGCGCAGCTTGAACGCCAGCGCCGCGCCGGCCGCATGCAGGCATTGGGTGGAAATGGGCACGCACCAGGCGAAATCGTGGCGCGGCACGGCGAAGTCGTTGCCGCGTTCGTCGCCGCCCCAGTACAACAGCACTTCGCGGGGGCGCACGCCGCGCATGAACTGGGCGCCGTATTCGCGATAGCTCGGCGCGAAGGTGTCTTCCGGAAGCGTAGAAGCGCCGATGCCCACGTGGGTGGCTTCATGGCCCAAGCAGGAGGCGTAGGTGCCCAGCTTGCCGGTGCGCTGCAGGGCTACCGACTTGGTGTCGAAGGTGCGCACGAACAGCATCTGCTTGAACAGTTCCTTCAAGCGCTGGGTATCGCGCGCGGCCTCGGGCAGGTCGTCGCGGACCTGTTTCCCGTCCGGGCCCAGGTATTGCAGGTATTCGATCTCGAATTTTGCGGCGATGGTCATCGCGTGTCGGGTTCCCGTTACATGTGAAACCAATGATAAGTCGCGCCATGTTAAGGAACCGGGGTTGCAAAACCGTCGTGCAGCGCAGCAATCCTAGGGCAATGGTTCACACAAAAAAAAGACGCGGCCGAAGCCGCGTCTCCTTGTCTAGCTGCCGTCTCGATGTTCAGAACACGATGACGGTGGTGATGCTGGCGTCGTTGTTGGCGGTGTTCGATTCCGGCGTGGTGGTGGTCGCCGCGCCATTGACCTGCTGCCTGCGGTTGGCCGGAATCGGCAGGGCGTTGACGCGAATCCGGAAATCCGCGCTGGCGCCCGCGGCCAGGGGGTTGCGGGCGCTGCAACGGAACGTCGTGAGCCGGACCGTGCCGTATTTGCGGCATTGCCAGCCTGTGGGCGGGTTGACGGTGGCGGTGGCGTTCATGGTGTTGCCGCTGAACACGACCACCGGCTGTTCCGCCGCCAGCGTGCCCAGGTTGCGCAGCGTCGCCGTGTACGGAATCGAGAACGTCCAGCGCGGCACGGTGGCCGGGCCGCTCAACTGCAGATCCAGGTCCGCGGTGGGCAGCGCGTTGACGCTGATGGCGGCCACCGCTTCATTGTTGGTGCTCGCCGCGTCGAACGACTGCGTAGTGGCGGCTACCGCCAGATTGGCGCTGCCGCCGATCTGCGCCGTGGTGGAAACGGCGCTGATCGAGAACGAGGCGGTCGTCGCATTGGCCAGCGCATCGGTGTGGCACGCGATCGAGGTCATGCCGCCCGAGATCTGGGCCGCGTCGCAATTCCAACCGCTGGGCGCGACCACCGCGAAGGTGGTCGACTCGGCGTTCAGGGCGAAACCGATACCGGTCGCGGCAGCCACGTCCGGACCCAGGTTGGTCACGGTGGCCGTATAGCGCAGGGTTTCGCCCGCGTTGACCGTCGCCGTATCGGCCGTGGCGGCGACCGATAGGTCGGCGCGATGGCGCGATTCGAAATACGCCACTACCGGATCGTGATCCGACAGCCGCGAGGGCGAGTTCGCATCGTTGCGCGCGATTTCCGGGAAGTCGGCGTTGATGCGCGCGTGGTCCAGGCCGAAGGCGGTGCTGGACAGGATCAGCTGTTCGTTGACCAGTACGTGGTCCAGGGTCTGCGCATTGCCGCCGAAGACGAACGAATAGCGTTCGTTCTCCGGTTCCAGCACGCCCAGATTCACCAGGTCCGGATCGACCAGGTCGATGCCGTCGCCCGGCACCGCGGTCTCGTTGTCCGCGCTGGGCGTGCCGGTCACCACGTTCATGGTGTCGGCCAGGCCGTCGTTGAACGCGAACGCGTTGTAGTCGCCCAGGCTGACGATGCGCTTGGCCGGGTCGGCGGTCTGCAACGACTGGATCAGATTGGCCAGGTACTCGGCCTGCTTCTGGCGCTTCTGGCGCACCCGGTCGCCCAGGGTGGTCGGACCGGAAGCTTCCACGCTGTCCACGTCGTTGAGCGAACGCTGGTGCACCGCGATCGCGGTGATCGGGTAGGTGCGGCCATCGGCGTAATGCACCACCGCATCCAGCACCAGCGGCGGACGGTCGTTGAGCAGGCTGACCGTGCCGCTGGGCTCGGTCCAGGTGGTGTCCTTGCCCTGCTGGGTCACGCCGAGCACCTGCACGCGCGCCACGCCAGCGGCGACTTCCGCGGTCTTGACCAGGAAGCCGACGTCGATGCCGCCCACGTCGTTGCCTTCTTCCAGGTAGGCGATGTAGTCCGGGTCCGGCTGGCCGGCAGCCACGGCGTCGGCATTGATCTTGCTGGCCAGCGCCTGCAGCGTGGTCAGGTTCTCCACTTCCACCGTGGCCAGGATGTCCGGCGTATTGAGGAAGTCGCGGACGGTGAGCGAAGCCTTGTTGAGGCGGTTGGCGAACGCCGCCGCAGTCAGCACCGGTTCGCCGGTATTCGGATCGTTCATCGTGTCGAAGAAGCGCTCCAGGTTGTACGCGGCCACCGTGAACTCATCCGGGTTGGCTACGCGCGCCGCCTGCGGCGACGGGCCCGGAGAGGTGGTGATGGCGACCGCCGGGTCGCGCAGGATCGTGTAGCGGCGGAAGCCGTAGTCCAGCGGACCGGTCATTCCCTGGATCGTCGCGCCGGCGGCCAGATTCAGGATGAAAGTCGGACCGCCCAGCGAGTCGCTGTCGATGGTCAGCAGTTCCGGGTTGAAATCCCAGCGCGGAATCGGCGGAATGCTGCCGCCGGCAGGCGCCGGGTCGGGCGCCTGGATGCCGGCTTCGCGGAACGGTCGCGGCGTGCCGGTGACCACGGCATTGAGGATGCCGTTGCTGGTGCCGGTGGCGTTGGGTTCGTTGGTGTTGCCCTGGGTGGGGGCCACCACGGTCAGGCTGGCGGCGGTCACGCGCATGCCTTCCAGGCGTTCCAGCTGGTCCAGCGCGCCGGTCGGCGACGGCAGGCTGGTGCTCATCGGCACCGGCACGGGCAGCGGGTTGTCGGTGGAAAGCAAGGCGACGCTCGGGTTGCCGGTGATCTCGGTCAACGGCAACTGGTTCGGGTCGGTACTGGGGACGTATTCGATCACCGTGCCGCTGACGCGCACCCGGTTGCCGACGGCGACGGCCGCAGGCGGCGCGACGCTAGTGAATACGTACACGGCCTGCGAGGTCGCCGGGTCGGAATCGGCTTCGGCATCGCTGGTCTGGAGGAAGAAGCCGTTGCTCTTGCGCCCGGTCACGATACCGGTGGTGGTGACCAACTGGTTGGCGACCGGAGAAGTCGCGCCGCTGCCCTGAATGTCGTGGATGGAAATCAGGGTGACGTCGTCGTTGACGATCGTGGCCTGCGCCTGCGCATCGCCCAGGACCGCGCCGCTGATGTTGCCCAGGCCCAGGAAGAAGGTTTCGTCGGCTTCCTGCACGCTGTCGTCGGCCACCGCGATGACGACCTGAGTCGAATCGGCGCCTTCGGCGATGGTCACCGTGCCGGTGCCGGCGGTGTAGTCGGTGCCCGCCTGCGCGGTGCCGTCGGCGGTGGCGTAGTCCACGCTGACGCCACCTGCGCCTGCAGGCTGGGTGAGGGTCAGGGTGAAAGCGAAATTGCCGGTGGCTTCATCCTGGCTGACATCGGCCACGGACAGGATCGGCAGGCCGCCGCCGCCGCAGACCAGCGCCGCGGACGCTCCGTTGCGCGGCGCCGGCGCGGAGAGCGCGAAATCGGCCGCGTTGTTGTTGCTGTCGGTACAACCGTTGTCGGCGCGCACGGCGGCGATGGTGTTGCTGAGGTTGGCGGTGGGGCTGGAGCCCTCCGCGCAGCTGGCGGTAGTGCCGAAACCGACGAAGTCGATGTTGCCCGTGGGGCAGGCGCCGCTCAGGGTGACGACCGAATTGACCAGCGCTACCTTGCCGGCGGTACCGGACATGGCGATGGTGCCGGTGGCGTCGGGCGTGGGCAGCGCGGGCGCGGCGGTGTTGGCGCCGTCCGCTTGCTTGACCAGATAGTAGCCACCCGCCGGGATGTTGCCGCTGAGGTTGGTGCGCGCCCAGCTGGTGCCGGCGGCGCTGGCGTACTGCACGGACCAGCCGTCCAGACTGACGGTGGCGGTGGAATTGTTGTGCAGTTCGATGTAATCGCTGCGCAGCGGGGCGCCGGAGTTGCCGCCGCCGCCGTAAACCTGGCTGATCACCACCTGCGCTTGCGCGGTACCCGCGCAGATGAACGAAAACGCCGCTAGCGCCGTCAGGCGCGCGAACCCGTACTTCATAAACCTCTCCCTAGATATGAATGCAGCACGAGCGAGCGACTGCCGGCCGATTGTGCCGCAATCCTCGGGCAGGCGCATGACACCGCCGTGACGCCAGCCGTTACCATGCCCGGATCGCATTCCTCAGGTTCCGCATGAGCATCCAGGACAACCAGCGCCCGCTGGAAGAAGGCATCCACACCGATCTGGCCGGCCGCATCAGCTATGCCGGCTACTTGCGCCTGGACCTGCTGCTGGCCGCGCAGCAGCCGGTGTCGGATCCGCCGCACCATGACGAGCTGCTGTTCGTGGTCCAGCACCAGGTGTCGGAGCTGTGGATGAAGCTGATGATCCACGAACTGCGCGCGGCCCTGGCGCACCTGCAGCGCGACGAGGTCTGGCAGTGCCGCAAGGTGCTGGCCCGCAGCAAGCAGGTCTTGCGCCAGCTGACCGAGCAGTGGTCGGTGCTGGAGACCCTGACGCCTTCGGAATACATGGGTTTCCGCGACCTGCTGGGGCCGTCTTCCGGGTTCCAGTCGCTGCAGTACCGCACCATCGAGTTCCTGCTGGGCAACAAGAACGCCGACATGCTGCGCGTATTCGCCCACGATCCGCAGGGCCAGGCGGAACTGGAAACCGTGCTGCGCGCGCCGAGCCTGTACGAGGAGTTCCTGCGTTATCTGGCGCGCTTCGGCCATGCCATCCCCGCCGAGCGCCAGGAGCGCGACTGGAGCCAGCCGCACGCCAACGATCCGGCGTTGCTGCCGGTGTTCGAGGCGATCTACGAGGACACCGGCCGCTACTGGCGCGAGTACGCGCTGTGCGAGGACTTCGTGGACCTGGAGACCCAGTTCCAGCTGTGGCGATTCCGCCATATGCGCACGGTGCTGCGCATCATCGGCTTCAAACGCGGCACCGGCGGTTCCAGTGGGGTGGGCTTCCTGCGCCAGGCGTTGGAGCTGACGTTCTTCCCCGAATTGTTCGAGGTGCGGACCCTGATCGACGGCAAGCCGGGGTCGTCGGCGTAGGGCATGTTTCCTTCTCCCACCGGGAGAAGAGCCTGCCCCCGCGAAGGCGGGGGTGCCCCGAAGGGGCGGATGAGGGCGCGCACTTTGAGATTAACGGATAGTTCTCGGGGGTCGGAATTCTCCCGCCCTCATCCGTCGCTACGCGCCACCTTCTCCCGGTGGGAGAAGGAAAGCCTATTTGACGCCAGCCGCGCCCGTCGGTGATCCTCGCCAGTCCCGCGCCGAGGCGCGGACTCCTATTTCCCGCTACATCCGAATGCTGAACAAGGGGGCAAGTCCATGAGCTCAACCATCCCGAACGCCGCCGAACCCGCAGGCCCGCCGCTGGAGTCCCCCGCGGGCAACGATGCTCCTTCGCCGCCGGAGTTCAGTCAGCGCATGGGCCATCCCAAGCCCCTGTGGATGCTGTTCATGACCGAGTTCTGGGAACGCTTCGCGTTCTACGGCATCCGCTGGGCGCTGGTGTTGTACATGGTGGCGCAGTTCCACGCCGGCAATGCCGCCGGCGAAGCGCCATCGAACCTCATCTATGGCGCTTATCTGGCGCTGGTCTACGCCGCCGCGATCTTCGGCGGCTACGT
This sequence comes from Pseudoxanthomonas sacheonensis, assembly GCF_031455975.1. Classification (GTDB taxonomy): domain Bacteria; phylum Pseudomonadota; class Gammaproteobacteria; order Xanthomonadales; family Xanthomonadaceae; genus Pseudoxanthomonas_A; species Pseudoxanthomonas_A sacheonensis_A. The sequence goes on from NZ_JAVDTT010000006.1 coordinate 95,652, forward strand.
TGCCGACCGGGTGCTCGGCTATCAGCGATCGATCCTGTTGGGCGCGGTAATCATGGCGGCCGGCTTGTTCATGATCGCGATGCCCGACGAACAGATCTTCAAGTTCGGCCTCGCCACCGTGATCTGCGGCAACGGCTTGTTCAAGCCCAATATCTCGACCATGGTGGGCAAGCTGTACGCCGTCAGCGATGGTCGCCGCGACGCCGGCTTCACCATCTTCTACATGGGCATCAACCTCGGCGGTTTCCTGGCGCCGATCGCGACCGGATTCCTCGCCGAGCAGGTGTTCGGCACGCAGGCGATGCCGGCCTACAAGTATGTGTTCATCGCTTCGGGCATCGGCATGGTGTTGAGCCTGATCTGGTTCTGGTTCGGTCGCCGCCAGCTCAAAGGCATCGGCCGCCCACCGGAGGGCGATGGCGGCAAGCAGAAGGTGTTGTACGTCTTCATAGGCGCACTGGTCGCGATCCCGGCCGTGTACTTCCTGCTGTCGATGGGCGCCGCGGCGCTGCAATGGTTCGTGTTGCTGCCGATGTTCGTCATTCTGTGCGCCTTGCTGCTGATCGAGGGCATCCGCGAAGGCAAGGTGCAGCGCGACAAGGCCATCGCGATGCTGATCATCTTCGTCTTCAACGTGATGTTCTGGATGTTCTTCGAGCAGGCGGGCAGTTCGTTCACCTTCCTCGCCGACAAGATCGTCGATCGCGACATCTTCGGCGCAGGCGGCTTCGTGTTCTCGAACGCCTGGTTCCAGTCGGTGAACTCGCTGGCGATCATCGCCCTTGCGCCGGTGATCGCGCTGATCTGGATCTGGATGGGCAGGCGCAAGGTCGAGCCTTCGATCCCGCGCAAGTTCAGCCTGGGCCTGATCTTCAATGGTCTGGCCTTCCTGTTGCTGATGTTCGCGCTGTCCAGTCTGGTCGACGACGTCGGCAAGATCCCGTTCTGGACGCTGTTCATGGTCTATGTCATCCAGTCGGTCGGCGAACTGTGTCTGTCGCCCATCGGCCTGTCGATGGTCACCAAGCTGGCGCCGGTGCGTTTGGTCGGTTTCGGCATGGGCGGTTGGTTCCTATCCACCGGCATCGGCAACAACCTGTCGGGTATTTTCGCCGGGCATGTCAGCGGTACGGGCGGGATGACGGTGCAGTCCGCGCATGCCGGCTACACCTTCGGGTTCTGGGCGTTGTTGATCGCCGGTGCCTTGCTGTTCCTGTTGGGGCCGTTGATCCAGAAACTCATGCACGGCGTCAAGTGATGCGCAAGCTCATCGCCCGCACCGCGTGTTGCCTGCTGGCGGTTGCCGTGGCCGCTTGCAGCAAGCAGGAGCCTACGGTGGCGGCCCAACCCAATCCGCCCTCGTCCGCGCCCTATGCGCCGGCCGAGCCGGATACGTCGCAGCGGGTCGTGTCCGGCAACACGCCCGCCGCCGCGGATATCGCCGCGGCAGCGGCGTTGAACGCCTCGTTCAGTCCGCAGCGCGATCCGGCCAAGGATTTGGAAACCGCCAAGGTCGAAGCCCAGCGTGGCGGCAAGCGCGTCCTGCTGGAGGTCGGCGGCGAGCGCTGCGATTGGTGCCACGTGCTGGACAACTTGGTCGAGGGCGATGCGGAAATCCGCAGCTTCCGCGACGCCAACTTCATATGGGTGAAGGTCAATCACAGCGAAGAGAACGAGAACCAGGCCTTCCTTGCGCAATACCCAGAAATAAAAAGCTATCCGCACCTGTTGGTGTTGGAGGCAGACGGCAAGCTGTTGCATTCGCAGTCCACCAGCGAGCTGGAGAAAGGCAAAGCCTACGACCGCCGCAAGTTCTTCGCGTTGCTCAAGGAGTGGGCGCCCGCCGCCCCGCCGAACCAAGCCAAGCCCTGAGCCTTCAGGGCTTTTCCAAAAGGTTGCCTACGCCCTCGGCCAGCTTGGCCAGCAGGGCGTCCAGCTGCGCGCGGTCGTTCTCGTCCAGGCCGGCGAGCAGGCGGCGCTCGCAATCCAGCGCCATCGGCGCGACTTCGTCGTAGACCGTATAGCCGACGGGCGACAGTTCCAGCACCGAACGCCGCCGGTCGTCCCCATGAGTATCGCGTTGCACCAGGCCGCGCTCCAGCAGGCGGGCCAGGGCCCGGCTGACGGCGACCTTGTCCATGGCTGTGCGCTCGGCCACCTCGCCGGCGGACAGCTCCGGGTAGCGGCCCAGCACGGCCATGATCCGCCACTCGGTGACCGCCAGGCCGAAGCGCTGACCGTACAGGCCGGAGATGGTCTGGCTGATGCGGTTGGACAGGATGCTCAGCCGATAGGGCAGGAAATGCTCCAGCTCCAGGACGGCATGCTCCTGGGGAGCGTTGGGGGAGGTGCTTGGGGTTGGATCGTTCATGAAGCTTTCCTAGGTAATGGCGCATCGCCACTTGCAATTGGTTTCATATGAAACTATAAAGTTCGTCTCACAGATACAAACCCGCGAGGTACGAACCATGAGCGCACAGCCCAATCTTGGCATGCAGGTCACCACGTTCGAAAATCCGATGGGTATCGACGGCTTCGAATTCGTCGAATTCGCCGCTCCGGAGGGTCAGGGCGAGCTGCTGCACGACTATTTCCGCAAGATGGGATTCACCGCGGTAATGCACCACAAGATCCGGCCCATCACCATTTACCGCCAGGGCGGGGTCAACTTCCTGGTGAACGAAGATCCGGATTCCTTCGCGGCCGATTTCGCCAAGGCCCATGGCCCCAGCGCCTGCGGTTTCGCCATCCGCTTCCAAAAGCCCGGTGCGGAAGTCCTGCGGACGGTGCTGGGCAATGGCGGCGAAGCGGTCGACCACAAGTCCGACACCCGGGCGGTCGACGCCCCGGTGGTGAAGGGCATCGGCGACTGCATGCTGTACCTGGTCGATCGTTACGGCGACCGCGGTTCGGTGTACGAGGACTTCTTGCCGGTGCAGGGCGCCGACCAGAATCCGAAAGGATTCGGCCTGACCTTCATCGATCACCTCACTCACAATCTTTATTTCGGCAACATGCAGAAGTGGTCGGATTACTACGAGCGGCTGTTCAACTTCCGCGAGATCCGCTACTTCGACATCAAGGGCGCCAAGACCGGCCTGGTGTCCAAGGCGATGACCGCGCCGGACGGCATCGTGCGCATTCCGCTCAACGAATCCAGCGACCCGAAGTCGCAGATCAACGAATACCTGGATGCTTACCACGGCGAGGGCATCCAGCACATCGCCTGCTTCACCGACGATATCTACACGACCGTGGAAGCCATGCGCGAGCAGGGCGTGGCCTTCCTGGATACGCCGGACGCGTACTTCGAAGTGATCGACCAGCGCGTGCCCAACCACGGCGAGGACGTGCCGCGCCTGGCGCGCAACAAGATCCTGATCGACGCCGATCCGGAAACCCACCAGCGCAAGCTGCTGCAGATCTTCACCCAGAACGCGATCGGCCCGATCTTCTTCGAGATCATCCAGCGCAAGGGCAACGAGGGTTTCGGCGAGGGCAATTTCCAGGCGTTGTTCGAGAGCATCGAGCGGGACCAGATGAAGCGCGGGTTTCTCTGACGTCAGATTGAGCCCCTCTCCCATTGGGAGAGGGGTTGGGGTGAGGGTACGGTGGAGCCATGAAGCTCAAACCACCATTGCCAACCACCACGCTCGAAAATTCGCGCCGCTTGCGTAGGGAAATGACGGATGCGGAGCGTAAGTTGTGGAGTCTACTTAGAGCTGGCCAACTGGAAGGATTGAAATTCCGCCGCCAGCATCCGATCCCACCTTATGTTGCCGATTTTTGCTGCATCGAGAAGAAGCTTATCGTCGAACTGGATGGTTCGAAGCACAATGCGCAATCGGATGGATCAAGGAGCAGGGCATTGCAATCGCAAGGCTGGCGGATAGTCCGCTTCTGGGATCATGATGCGCTGCTTTCCGCGGCCGCCGTAGTCGAGGCGATCTGGAACGCCGCGTGTGAACCGTACCCTCACCCCAACCCCTCTCCCGATGGGAGAGGGGCTTTAAGCAAGGCTTCCGCATGACTAGCGACAACGCCTACCAATCCGGCTTCGCCAACCATTTCGCCACCGAAGCGATCGAAGGCACGTTGCCGGTCGGCCGCAACTCGCCCCAGCGCGTGGCGCACGGGCTGTACGCCGAACAGCTGTCGGGCACCGCGTTCACCGCGCCGCGCGCGGAGAACCGGCGCAGCTGGCTGTACCGCATCCGCCCGGCGGCGATGCACGGCACGTTCGCACCCTTCGTGCAGGCAAGCTTCCATAACGATTTCGACACCGGGCCGGTGTCGCCCGATCAACTGCGCTGGTCGCCGATGCCTATGCCGGAAGCGCCCACGGATTTCGTCGAAGGCCTGTTCACCATGGCCGGCAATGGGTCGGCTGCTGCCCAGCACGGAGTCGGCATCCACCTGTATGCCGCCAACCGTTCCATGCAGGGTCGCTACTTCTACGATGCGGACGGCGAATTGCTGATCGTGCCGCAGCAGGGAGTCCTGCGCATCGCTACCGAACTAGGCGTACTGGAAGTGGAGCCGCAGCAAATCGCGGTGGTCCCTCGCGGCGTGCGTTTCCGCGTGGATCTCCCGCAAGGCGCATCGCGTGGTTATGTGTGCGAAAACTTCGGCGCTGCGCTGCGGCTTCCCGACCTGGGTCCCATCGGCGCGAATGGTCTTGCCAATCCGCGCGATTTCGAAACGCCGGTGGCCGCTTACGAAGACGTGGAAGGCGCGGCGCTCGGAAAGAATTTCGAGCTGGTCGCCAAGTTCCAGGGCCATCTGTGGCGCGCCGATATCGGCCATTCGCCGCTGGACGTGGTGGGCTGGCATGGCAACTACGCGCCGTACCGCTACGATCTGCGCCGCTTCAATGCGATCGGCTCGATCAGCTTCGACCATCCCGATCCGTCGATCTTCACCGTGCTCACGTCGCCCAGCGATACGCCGGGGACGGCGAACCTGGATTTCGTGATCTTCCCGCCGCGCTGGCTAGTGGCGCAGGACACCTTCCGGCCGCCGTGGTTCCATCGCAATGTGGCCAGCGAATTCATGGGGCTGGTTTACGGGGCCTACGATGCGAAGGCGGAAGGTTTTTCGCCGGGCGGCGCATCGTTGCACAACTGCATGAGCGGGCATGGACCGGATGCGGCCACTTTCGAGAAGGCCAGCAACGCCGACCTGTCGAAACCGGATGTCGTCGCCGACACCATGGCTTTCATGTTCGAAACGCGTGCGGTGATCCGGCCGACGCGCCAGGCGATCGAGGCGACGTACCGTCAACGCGAGTACCAGCATTGCTGGGCTGGCCTTAAGAAGAATTTCTCCGCGCCCGCCTCATAGAAGCCTACTGCGACGTGGCGGACGCCAGCGCCAGATCGAGCTTTTCCAGCGCCGGCAAATAGGGTTCGGGCATCACCTCGGCCAGACGCTCGCGAACGCGCTGAGTGAAGGAATGGGAGGTGGTGCGCTGCAGGCAGTGCACGGCGGCCAGAATGTGCGCGGCAGTGGCGTCCGGATCTTGGCAGGCCTGCAACCGCGTCCGGTGCGAGGCGGCCGATTCGTGGCGCTGCAGTTCCAGCATGCCGACCATATAAAGCTTGGCTGCGACGATGGAACGGCGCGGAGACGCCGCAGGTGCCGGGGCTTTGGCAGGCGCGGCGATCTGCGCAGCGGGCCAGATCGCTTCGGCGGCTTGCGCGTTCGCCGACGCAATCGGGTTCCCAGCCATGGTCAGGTAACCGGCTGCGCAGAGGCGCTCTATTTGCGCCGTCGTACCCGGCCCCAGCAGCGCTCCGAGTGCGGCCAGATCGCGATGTCCATCGCACAGGATGAGTGCCTGGCGTTCGCGCATGGCCAACGGCGCCGCATGCGATTGCAGAGCTTGCCGGGCCAGGTCGGTCTTGCGTGGATGCATGCGTGCGCGTGGAAACTAGAAGCCGGCGGCAGCGTAGAAGCCGCCGATGAAACGCGCGTGACAGGGACGGCACGCAGGTTTCACCGGAGGGCGCGGTCGGCTCCGGGTTCGTCCCAGGCCTCGGGCAACCTCCATTTGCGGCGGGTTAACGCGCAAGTGTTAGCGTGCGGGCTACCGCCAGACTTGGAGTGCTGCATGCGCCTTCCCCACACCCTGCTGTTCCTGGCCATCGCCGGCCTGTCGCTTGCCGCGTGCAAACCTGCTGCTCCGGAAGCGCCGGTGGCTACCGCCAGCGACGCGCCGGCGCCCGTTCCCGCTCCGGCCACGACGCCCGAAGCGCCTCCAGCTCCAATTGCCGAAAGCGCGCCAGCGCAAAGCGCCGCAACCGACACCCAAGCCAGCTTCGCCGGCTATGGCGACATGAAGCTCGGCAGCACCGTCGACGAAGCGAAGGCCGCGTGGGGCGGTGAACTCAATGGCAAACCCGGCGAAGGCAGCACCTGCTATTACCTGACGCCGAAGTGGGTGAAGAAGCCGTCCGATTTCGCCTTCATGGCCGAAGACGGAAAGTTCGTGCGCTACGACGTCGGTACCGACAAGGAGGCGGCGCCGGGCGGCGGCAAGGTCGGCATGACCGTCGAAGAGTTGCAGAAGCTGTACAGCAACGCGCTGCAATCCAGCCCGCACAAATACGTGGAGGGCGGCAAGTACCTGTCCGTCGCCGCCAGCGGAGTGGCGCCCAGCAAGCTGGTGTTCGAAACCGATGCGACGGGCAAGGTCACCGCGTGGCGCGTGGGCCTGACGCCGCAGGTCGACTACGTGGAAGGCTGCTCCTGAACCGAGCTGCGGTGATATTTGCCGTGGGAGCGGCGGGGCCCCCCCCGCGGGTGGCGTAGACAGCGGGGCGGGGGGCCGCCGGCCCCCGGGCGGCCGGGGTGGGGGGGGGGGGGGGGGCGGGCCGGGGGGGGCGGCTCGCGGGGGCGCGG
>NZ_JAVDTT010000007.1:0-16161 GCF_031455975.1 Pseudoxanthomonas sacheonensis
GTCGGCGCCGGCGTGGTGGCGAAGATCATCAAGTGACGCCCTGACCCGGTTGGGCCGTGGCCCAACCGGCTTTGTCAGGTCGTCATCCCCGCGAAGGCGGGGATCCAGGGCTTGATAAGGCGACAATGGCGGGCCGAACTTTCGGTCCGCCTTCGCCGTCTGAAGGGTTTGCAACAAATCAAAACGCGTCAGTAGCTCAACTGGCAGAGCAGCGGTCTCCAAAACCGCAGGTTGTAGGTTCGAGTCCTACCTGGCGCGCCATTTGGAACGCGTAGCCGACGAGTCAATGGCTACGGTCGCAAACAAATAAAGAGTCAGATGAACAGCAAGGTCGAACATTCCAAAGCCGCCGCATCCTCCGCGGGCGACATCGTCAAATACGCGCTGGCGCTTGCGCTGGTGATCGCGGGTCTGGTGGCGTGGTGGTGGTTCGCTGGCCAGTGGGCAACGCCTTTGCGGGCGCTGGCCGTGGTCTCGGGCCTGGTGCTGGGCGCGGTGGTGTTCCTGGGTACGGCCAAGGGTCGCGAGACCCGCGAGTTCCTGGTCGAGTCGCGTTTCGAACTGCGCAAGGTGGTCTGGCCGACCCGCCAGGAAGCCCTGCGCATGACCTGGGTGGTGGCCATTGTGGTCGTGATCCTGAGCCTGATGCTGGGCGGCTTCGACTGGGTGATCCAGGAGTTGCTGAAATTGTTCTTTACCCTGGGCCGTTGAGGAGAATGTCGCAGTGAAGCGTTGGTACGTCGTACACGCCTATTCGGGCTTCGAGAAATCGGTGGCGCAGGCGCTGCGTGATCGCATCGTCCGCAACGACATGCAGGAACGTTTCGGCGACGTGCTGGTGCCGACCGAGGAAGTGATCGAAATGCGCGCCGGCCAGAAACGCCGTTCCGAGCGCAAGTTCTTCCCCGGTTATGTGCTGGTGCAGATCGAGACGCACGAGGAAGCGGGTATTCCGCGCATGGACAACGAGAGCTGGCACCTGGTGAAGGAGACTTCCAAGGTTCTGGGTTTCATCGGCGGTACCGCCGACCGTCCGTTGCCGATCCGCGACGAGGAGGCCGATGCCATCCTCCAGCGCGTGCAGGACGGCGTCGAGAAGCCGCGTCCGAAGGTGTTGTTCGAGCCCGGCCAGATGGTGCGCGTCACCGAAGGCCCGTTCAACGACTTCAACGGCGTGGTCGAGGAAGTGAATTACGAGAAGAGCCGCCTGCGCGTGGCTGTTCTGATTTTCGGGCGTTCCACCCCGGTCGAACTCGAGTTCGGCCAGGTCGAGAAAGCCTAAAGGCCGGGGGCCGGTTTCGGTCCCCGATTCAAAGCGAAGGGAGGAGTCCCGCAGTCGCAAGACGTGCAGACGCTTGAACTCCAGGAGTAAATCGAAATGGCAAAGAAAGTAGTCGGTTACATCAAACTGCAGGTCAAGGCCGGTCAGGCGAATCCGTCGCCGCCCGTCGGTCCTGCGCTGGGCCAGCGCGGCCTGAACATCATGGAATTCTGCAAGGCGTTCAATGCCGCCACGCAGAAGCTGGAGCCGGGCCTGCCCACTCCGGTCATCATCACCGCCTATTCGGACCGTACCTTCACCTTCATCACCAAGAGCACGCCCGCCAGCGTCCTGTTGAAGAAGGCCGTCGGTATCCAGTCCGGTTCCAAGCGCCCCAACACCGAGAAGGTGGGCAAGGTCACCCGCAAGCAGCTCGAGGACATCGCCAAGGCGAAAGAACCCGATCTGACCGCAGCCAGTCTGGATGCGGCGGTGCGTACGATTGCGGGTTCGGCCCGCAGCATGGGCTTGACGGTAGAGGGCTAAGACGATGGCACAGACCAAACGACAGAAAGCGATCTTTGCCGCGGTCACCCCGGGCAAGGCGTACTCCATTGACGACGCACTGAAGATCGTCAAGGACAACAGCAAGACCAAGTTCGTGGAAGCCGTCGACGTGGCCGTGCGCCTTGGCGTGGACGCCAAGAAGTCGGACCAGCAGGTGCGCGGTTCCACCGTGCTGCCCGCCGGCACCGGCAAGTCGGTCCGCGTGGCGGTGTTCGCACCGGCCGGCGCCAAGGCCGATGAAGCCATCGCCGCCGGCGCCGAAGCCGTGGGCATGGACGATCTGGCCGAGAAGATGCTGGCCGGCGACCTGAACTACGACGTGGTCATCGCCACGCCGGACGCGATGCGCGTGGTCGGCAAGCTGGGCCAGGTACTGGGCCCGCGCGGCCTGATGCCGAATCCCAAGGTCGGCACCGTTTCGCCGAATCCGGCCGAAGCCGTGAAGAACGCCAAGTCGGGTCAGGTGCGCTACCGCACTGACAAGGCCGGCATCATCCACTGCACCCTGGGTAAGGCCAGCTTCGACGACGCCTCGCTGAAGAGCAATCTGCAGGCGTTGCTGCTGGACCTGGTCAAGGCCAAGCCGTCGACCGCCAAGGGCACCTATCTGCAGAAGATTTCGCTGAGCTCGACCATGGGCCCCGGCGTGACCGTGGATCTGTCTTCGCTGTCGCTCAAGTAATCAGTTCCACCTTCCTCGCCAAGCGGGGAAGCGTTTCAAATTTTGAGGGCAATCGCGAAAGGCTTCGGCCGGACGCGATAGCTGTCAAAGACCGCAGGTGCGGTCGGCGCATATCGATGACGGGCAAGGAAGCTTGGTTACGGCAGGGAGTCGCCGTCGATACAGCGGGATCGCTTAATTCGACTCTCTTTGTGGGTCGGGCCGGCGTAGATGGTGCCGCCTTCTGGAAGTCTTTCTGGAAAGGCCACCACCGGGACGCCAATCCGGCGTCCCCGGTGCCCAGGACGGGCACCGCCCAGGACCGCAAGCGGCAGGAGCCGTGAGCGGAGTTTATTTGGAGGAGTGTATGGCTCTAAATCTGTCTCAGAAGCAAGAAGTTGTAGCCGAGCTGGCAGACGTCGCCGCCAAGGCCCACTCCTTGATTGCTGCCGAGTACGCGGGCATCACGGTCGGTCAAATGACCACGATGCGCAAGAAGGCTCGCGAAAACGGTGTGTACTTGAAAGTCGTCAAGAACACCCTGGCTTCGCGCGCCGTCGAAGGTACCGAATACGAGTGCGTCAAGGACTCGTTGGTCGGTCCCTTGTTGTACGCGTTCTCGACGGAAGAACCCGGCGCCGCCGGTCGTCTGATCAAGGAATTCGCCAAGGGCAACGACAAGCTGCAGCCCAAGCTCGTAGCCGTGGGTGGCCAGTTGTATCCGGCCAGCCATGTCGACGTGTTGGCATCGCTGCCGACCCGCGAGCAGGCCCTGGCCATGCTGGCACGCGTGCTCGCCGAACCGGCAAGCATGTTCGCCCGCGCGATCAAGGCAGTGGGCGACAAGCTGGGCGGAGGCGACATCGTCGCTGACGCATCGGCAGAAGCCCCGGCTGAAACCTCGGTTGAAGCGGTACCCGAAGTCGCGGCAGCATCCCCAGCGGAAGCCGCCCCGACCGAAACTCCGGCCGATCCGGCCTGAGTCGCACCGCAATCACTGAAACCCATCCCAGAAATATTTTTCGAAGGTAATCAACATGTCCCTGTCTAACGAACAGATCGTCGACGCAGTCGCTGAAAAGAGCCTCATGGAAGTGATGGAGCTGGTCAAGGCGATCGAAGAAAAGTTTGGCGTCTCCGCCGCCGCTCCCGTGGCCGCTGCCGGTCCGGCCGCTGCCGCTGCCGGCCCGGTTGAAGAGCAGACCGAATTCACCGTCGTCCTGAAGGCGATCGGCGAGAAGAAGGTCGAAGTCATCAAGGCCGTCCGCGCCATCACCGGCCTGGGCCTGAAGGAAGCGAAGGACCTCGTGGAAGGCGCCCCGCAGACCGTGAAGGATGCGGTCTCGAAGGAAGATTCCGAGAAGTTCAAGAAAGAACTCGAAGCCGCTGGTGCGACTGTCGAAGTGAAGTAAGCGGTATTCGTCGCCAGTCAACATCGGCGGCACACCGAGGCCGGGGGCGTAAGCCCCTGGCCTTCGGTCGTTGTTGAAGTGCAGTAGAAAAAACCCGAGTTGGTAGTTGGAAGTAGCAAGAGAAGGCGTGCTGGTGCCGGCAATACCAGCGACTTCCAACTGACGATTTTCCCGTTCCGCGCAGGGTCCCTGCTGCGGACAGATGGTTCCCCCCGGACCCGCGGACGCGCGGCTCCCAGAGAAAAAGGCGATAAGTCACATGGCGTACTCGTTCACTGAAAAGAAGCGTATCCGCAAGGATTTCGGCAAGCAGCGCTCGATCCTCGAGGTCCCGTTCCTGCTCGCCATCCAGGTGGATTCCTACCGCTCGTTCCTGCAGGAAAACATCGAGCCCTCCAAGCGCGTCGACCACGGCCTGCACGCCGCGCTGAAATCGGTGTTCCCGATCTCCAGCTACAGCGGCAACGCGGCCCTGGAATACGTGGGCTACAAGCTGGGCGATCCGGTGTTCGACGAGCGCGAGTGCCGCAACCGCGGCCTCAGCTACGGCGCGCCGCTGCGCGTGACCGTGCGCCTGGTGATCTACGACCGCGAGTCGTCGACCAAGGCCATCAAATACGTGAAGGAACAGGAAGTCTATCTGGGCGAAATCCCGCTCATGACCGACAACGGCACCTTCATCGTCAACGGTACCGAGCGCGTGATCGTCTCGCAGCTGCACCGTTCGCCGGGCGTGTTCTTCGACCACGACCGCGGCAAGACGCACAGCTCGGGCAAGCTGCTGTACAGCGCCCGTATCATTCCGTACCGCGGTTCCTGGCTCGACTTCGAGTTCGACCCGAAAGACGCGCTGTTCACCCGCATTGACCGTCGCCGCAAATTGCCGGTGACCATCCTGCTGCGCGCGTTGGGCTACAACAACGAAGAAATGCTCAATGAGTTCTTCGACATCAACACTTTCCACATCCTGCCGGAAGGCGAGGGCGTGCAGCTGGAGCTGGTGGCCGAGCGCCTGCGCGGCGAAACCCTGAACTTCGATCTTGCCGATGGCGACAAGGTCATCGTCGAGACCGGCAAGCGCATCACCGCGCGCCATGTGAAGCAGCTGGAACAGTCGGGCATCGCCGCACTCGCCGTGCCGGACGACTACCTGATGGGCCGCATCCTGTCGCACGACGTGATCGACGCCAGCACCGGCGAGTTGCTGGCCACCGCCAACGACGAAATCACCGAAGATCAGCTGGCCAAGTTCCGCAAGGCCGGCGTGGACGCCGTGGGCACGTTGTGGGTCAACGATCTGGATCGTGGTCCCTACATCTCCAACACCCTGCGCATCGATCCGTCCAAGACCCAGCTGGAAGCGCTGGTCGAGATCTACCGCATGATGCGTCCCGGCGAGCCTCCGACCAAGGATGCCGCGCAGAACTTGTTCCACAACCTGTTCTTCACCTTCGAGCGCTACGACCTGTCGGGCGTGGGCCGGATGAAGTTCAACCGCCGTGTCGGCCGCAAGGAAGTCACCGGCGAATCCGTGCTGTTCGACCATAAATATTTCAGCAACCGCAACGACGACGAGTCCAAGCGTCTGGTCGCCGCGCAGGGCGAGACTTCCGACATCCTGGAAGTGATCAAGGTCCTGACCGAGATCCGCAATGGTCGCGGCACCGTCGACGACATCGACCATCTCGGCAACCGCCGCGTGCGTTCGGTCGGCGAAATGGCCGAGAACGTGTTCCGCGTGGGTCTGGTCCGCGTCGAGCGCGCGGTCAAGGAGCGCCTGTCGATGGCCGAAAGCGAAGGCCTGACCCCGCAGGAGCTGATCAACGCCAAGCCGGTGGCCGCCGCGATCAAGGAGTTCTTCGGTTCCAGCCAGCTGTCGCAGTTCATGGACCAGAACAACCCGTTGTCGGAAGTCACGCACAAGCGTCGTGTCTCGGCCCTGGGCCCGGGCGGCCTGACCCGCGAGCGCGCCGGCTTCGAAGTGCGCGACGTGCACCCGACCCATTACGGCCGCGTCTGCACCATCGAGACACCTGAAGGCCCGAACATCGGCCTGATCAACTCGCTGGCCGTGTACGCACGCACCAACAGCTACGGTTTCCTCGAGACCCCGTACCGCAAGGTCGTGGCCGGACAGATCACCGACGAGATCGAATACCTGTCGGCGATCGAGGAAAACGAGTTCGTCATCGCCCAGGCCAACGCCCTGCACGACGACAGCAGCCGCCTGACCGAGCAGTTCGTGCCGTGCCGCCACCAGGGCGAGTCGCTGCTGAAGCCGCCGGGCGAGGTGGACTTCATGGACGTGTCGCCGATGCAGACCGTGTCGATCGCGGCCGCGCTGGTTCCGTTCCTCGAGCACGACGACGCCAACCGCGCGTTGATGGGCGCCAACATGCAGCGCCAGGCCGTGCCTACGCTGCGTGCGCAGAAGCCGCTGGTCGGCACCGGCATCGAACGCGCCGTGGCCCGCGACTCCGGCGTGACCGTGAACGCGCGTCGTGGTGGCGTGATCGAACAGATCGACGCCGCCCGCATCGTGGTCAAGGTCAACGAGAGCGAGATCGGCGACGGCACCGACGCCGGCGTCGATATCTACAACCTGATCAAGTACACCCGTTCCAACCAGAACACCTGCATCAACCAGACTCCGCTGGTGAATGTGGGCGACGTCATCGAGCGCGGCGACGTGCTGGCCGACGGTCCGTCCACCGACATCGGCGAACTGGCCCTGGGCCAGAACATGCTGATCGCGTTCATGCCCTGGAACGGCTACAACTTCGAAGACTCCATCCTGCTCTCCGAGCGCGTGGTGGAAGAGGATCGTTACACCACGATCCACATCGAAGAGCTGACCTGCGTCGCGCGCGACACCAAGCTGGGACCGGAGGAAATTTCCGCCGACATCCCCAACGTGTCCGAGCAGGCGCTGAACCGCCTGGACGAATCCGGCGTGGTGTACATCGGCGCTGAAGTGCGTGCCGGCGACATCATGGTCGGCAAGGTGACGCCGAAGGGCGAAAGCCAGCTGACCCCGGAAGAGAAGCTGCTGCGGGCGATCTTCGGCGAGAAGGCGTCCGACGTTAAGGACAGCTCGCTGCGCGTGCCGCCGGGCATGGACGGCACCGTCATCGACGTGCAGGTCTTCACCCGCGACGGCATCGAGAAGGACAAGCGCGCGCGCCAGATCGAGGAAAACGAGATCAAGCGCGTCAAGAAGGACTTCGACGACCAGTTCCGCATCCTCGAGAACGCGATCTTCGCGCGCCTGCGTCCGCTGCTGGTGGGCAAGGTGGCCAACGGCGGCGCCGGCCTGAAGAAGGGCGACACCATCGACGACGCCTACCTGGACGGCCTGAAGAAGGCCGACTGGTTCGCCATCCGCATGAAGGACGACGACGCCTCCGACGCCATCGAACGCGCGCAGAAGCAGATCCAGGCGCACGAGAAGGAATTCGAGCGCCGCTTCGCCGACAAGCGCGGCAAGATCACCGCCGGCGACGACCTCGCCCCCGGCGTGCTGAAGATGGTCAAGGTGTACCTGGCCGTGAAGCGCCGCATCCAGCCGGGCGACAAGATGGCCGGTCGTCACGGCAACAAGGGTGTGGTCTCCACGATCGTCCCGGTCGAAGACATGCCGTACGCCGCCGACGGCAGCACCGTCGACATCGTGCTGAACCCGCTGGGCGTGCCTTCGCGCATGAACATCGGGCAGATTCTGGAAGTCCACCTGGGCTGGGCCGCGAAAGGCCTGGGTCAGAAGATCCAGAAGATGCTCGATGCGCAGGCCAAGGTCGCCGATCTACGCAAGTTCCTCGACCAGATCTACAACCACGACCTGAAACTGGGCGAACAGCGCGTCAACCTGGGTGAATTCAGCGACGACGAGCTGCTGCGTCTGGCCGGCAATCTGACCGACGGCGTGCCGATGGCGACGCCGGTATTCGATGGCGCGGCGGAATCGGAGATCAAGCACATGCTTGCGCTCGCCGATCTGCCCATCAGCGGTCAGACCCAGCTGTACGACGGCCGCACCGGCGAGGCGTTCGATCGCCAGACCACCATCGGCTACATGCACATGCTGAAGTTGAACCACTTGGTGGACGACAAGATGCACGCGCGTTCGACCGGTCCGTACTCGCTCGTCACCCAGCAGCCGCTGGGCGGCAAGGCGCAGTTCGGCGGCCAGCGCTTCGGCGAAATGGAAGTCTGGGCGCTGGAGGCTTACGGCGCCGCGCACACCCTGCAGGAAATGCTGACGGTCAAGTCGGACGACGTGCAGGGCCGCAACCAGATGTACAAGAACATCGTCGATGGCGAACACGAGATGGTCGCGGGCATGCCGGAATCCTTCAACGTCCTGGTGAAGGAAATCCGCTCGCTGGCCATCAACATGGAATTGGAAGAGTGATCTGACGCCGGAGCCGGTCGTGCGCAAGCACCGGCCGGCTTCGGGATCCCGCTCGCGCCAATCCCTCGACACAAGATTTTCCTCCTACCCGGAGAAACAAAATGAAAGACCTACTGAATCTCTTCAACCAGCAGCGCCAGTCGCTGGACTTCGACGCCATCAAGATCGCGCTGGCCTCGCCGGACCTGATCCGTTCGTGGTCCTTCGGCGAAGTGAAGAAGCCGGAAACGATCAACTACCGTACCTTCAAGCCCGAGCGCGACGGTCTGTTCTGCGCCGCCATCTTCGGACCGATCAAGGACTACGAATGCCTGTGCGGCAAGTACAAGCGCATGAAGCACCGTGGCGTGGTCTGCGAGAAGTGCGGCACCGAAGTGACCCTGGCCAAGGTGCGCCGCGAGCGCATGGGCCACATCGACCTCGCTTCGCCGGTCGCGCACATCTGGTTCCTCAAGTCGCTGCCGTCGCGCATCGGCCTGATGCTGGACATGACCCTGCGCGATATCGAACGCGTGCTGTACTTCGAAGCCTACGTGGTCACCGAGCCGGGCCTGACCCCGCTCGAGCGCCGCCAACTGCTGACCGAAGAGCAGTTCATGACCGCGCGCCAGGAATACGGCGACGACTTCGACGCCGCCATGGGCGCCGAGGCGGTCTACGACCTGCTGCGCACGATCGACCTGCAGTCGGAAATGGTCAACCTGCGCGAGGAAATCGCCAGCACCGGTTCGGAAACCAAGCTCAAGCGTCTGACCAAGCGCATCAAGCTGGTCGAAGCTTTCCTCGAGTCCGGCAACCGTCCGGAGTGGATGGTGATGACGGTGCTGCCCGTGCTGCCGCCGGACCTGCGTCCGCTGGTGCCGCTGGACGGCGGCCGCTTCGCGACCTCCGATTTGAACGATCTGTACCGTCGCGTCATCAACCGCAACAACCGCCTGCGCCGCCTGCTGGAGCTCAACGCTCCGGACATCATCGTGCGTAACGAAAAGCGCATGCTGCAGGAATCGGTCGACGCCCTGATGGACAACGGCCGTCGCGGTCGCGCCATCACCGGCACCAACAAGCGTCCGCTCAAGTCGCTGGCCGACATGATCAAGGGCAAGCAGGGCCGCTTCCGCCAGAACCTGCTCGGCAAGCGCGTCGACTACTCCGGCCGTTCGGTCATCGTGGTCGGTCCGTACCTCAAGCTGCACCAGTGCGGCCTGCCGAAGAAGATGGCCTTGGAACTGTTCAAGCCGTTCGTGTTCGCCAAGCTGCAGCGCCGCGGTCTGGCCACCACCATCAAGGCCGCCAAGAAGCTGGTCGAGCGCGAAGAGGCGGAAGTCTGGGACATCCTGGAAGACGTCATCCGCGAACATCCGGTGCTGCTGAACCGTGCGCCGACCCTGCACCGCCTGGGCATCCAGGCGTTCGAGCCGGTGTTGATCGAGGGCAAGGCCATCCAGCTGCACCCGCTGGTCTGCACCGCGTTCAACGCCGACTTCGACGGCGACCAGATGGCCGTGCACGTCCCGTTGAGCCTGGAGGCCCAGCTGGAAGCGCGTGCGCTGATGATGTCGACCAACAACATCCTGTCGCCGGCCAACGGCGAGCCGATCATCGTGCCTTCGCAGGACGTGGTGCTGGGTCTGTACTACATGACCCGCGCCCTGGAAAACAAGAAAGGCGAGGGCATGGCCTTCGCCAACATCGCCGAGGTCAAGCGCGCCTACGACAACCGTGCGGTGGAACTGCACGCCAAGGTCAAGGTCCGCATCACCGAGACGGTGACCGACGAGGAAGGCAACAAGAGCAAGCAGACCAGCATCGTGGATACCACGATCGGCCGCGCACTGCTGGCCGAGATCCTGCCGGACGGCCTGCCGTTCGTGCTGGCCAACACCGAGTTGAACAAGAAGGCCATCAGCCGCCTGATCAACTCCAGCTACCGCATGCTGGGCCTGAAGGACACGGTCGTGTTCGCCGACAAGCTGATGTACACCGGCTTCGCATACGCAACGCGCGCCGGCGTCTCCATCGGCATCGACGACATGCTGATCCCGATCGAGAAGAAGGGCATCCTGGGCGAAGCCGAACAGGAAGTGCTGGAGATCCAGGAGCAGTACCAGAGCGGTCTGGTCACCGCCGGCGAGCGCTACAACAAGGTGGTCGACATCTGGTCGCGCACCAATGAGCGCATCGCCAAGGCGATGATGGACACCATCGGTACCGACAAGGTGCAGAACGCCAAGGGCGAGACCATCAACGAGAAGTCGATGAACTCGCTGTACATCATGGCCGACTCCGGCGCGCGTGGTTCGCAGGCGCAGATCCGCCAGCTGGCCGGCATGCGCGGCCTGATGGCCCGTCCCGATGGCTCCATCATCGAGACGCCCATCAAGGCGAACTTCCGCGAAGGCCTGAACGTGCAGGAGTACTTCAACTCCACCCACGGTGCCCGTAAGGGTCTGGCCGATACCGCGTTGAAGACGGCGAACTCGGGTTACCTGACCCGTCGCCTGGTCGACGTGGCGCAGGACGTGGTGATCACCGAAGTCGACTGCGGCACGGTCGAAGGCCTGACCATGACTCCGATCGTGGAAGGCGGCGACGTGGTCGAGCCGCTGCGCGAGCGCGTGCTGGGCCGCATCGTGGCCGAGGATGTGTTCCTGCCGGGCAACGACGAGGATCCCATCGTCACCCGCAACACGTTGCTGGACGAAGCCTGGGTGCAGAAGCTCGAAGACGCCGGCGTGCAGTCCCTGAAGGTGCGTTCCACCATCACCTGCGAATCCGACTTCGGCGTGTGCTCGCACTGCTACGGTCGCGACCTGGCCCGTGGCCATATCGTCAACATCGGCGAAGCGGTCGGCGTCATCGCCGCGCAGTCGATCGGCGAACCCGGCACCCAGCTGACCATGCGTACCTTCCACATCGGCGGCGCGGCTTCGCGTGCGGCGGCGGTGGACAACATCACGGTCAAGACCACCGGCTCGATCAAGTTCAACAACCTGAAGTTCGTCGAGCACGCCAACGGCCACCTGGTCGCGGTGTCGCGTTCGGGCGAACTCTCGGTGTTGGACGGCCATGGCCGCGAGCGCGAGCGTTACAAGCTGCCCTACGGCGCAACGATCTCGGTCAAGGACGGCGCGGCCATCAAGGCCGGCCAGTCGGTCGCCAATTGGGACCCGCATAACCACCCGATCGTGTCGGAAGTGGCCGGTTTCGTGCGCTTCGTGGACTTCGTCGACGGTATCACCGTGATGGAGAAGACCGACGACCTGACCGGCCTGGCCTCGCGCGAGATCACCGATCCGAAGCGTCGCGGTTCGATGGGCAAGGACCTGCGTCCGGTCGTGCGTATCGTCGACAAGGCCGGCAAGGACCTGAACATCCCGGGCACCGACCTGCCGGCCCAGTACCTGTTGCCGCCGCGCTCCATCGTCAACCTGCAGGACGGCGCCGCCGTCGGCGTGGGCGACGTGGTCACCAAGGTGCCGCAGGAAGCCTCCAAGACCCGCGACATCACCGGCGGTCTGCCGCGCGTGGCCGATCTGTTCGAAGCGCGCAAGCCGAAGGATCCCGCGATCCTGGCCGAGCGCTCGGGCATCATCAGCTTCGGCAAGGACACCAAGGGCAAGCAGCGCCTGATCATCAAGGACACCGATGGCAGCGAACACGAGGAGCTGATTCCCAAGTTCCGCCAGATCATCGTGTTCGAAGGCGAGCACGTGGCCAAGGGCGAAACCGTGGTGGACGGCGAACCGTCGCCGCAGGACATCCTGCGCCTGCTGGGCGTCGAGCCGCTGGCCGCCTATCTGGTCAAGGAAATCCAGGACGTGTACCGCTTGCAGGGCGTCAAGATCAACGACAAGCACATCGAAGTGATCACCCGCCAGATGCTGCGCAAGGTCGAGATCACCGACGCCGGCAACACCAAGTACCTGCACGGCGAACAGGCCGAGAAGCAGCGCGTGCTGGAGGAGAACATCAAGATCCTCGCCAAGAACGAACTGCCGGCCAAGTACGACCCGGTCCTGCTGGGCATCACCAAGGCCTCGCTGGCCACCGAATCGTTCATTTCGGCGGCTTCCTTCCAGGAGACCACCCGCGTGCTGACCGAGGCTGCCGTCCGCGGCACCCGCGACAACCTGCGCGGCTTGAAGGAAAACGTGATCGTCGGCCGTCTGATCCCGGCCGGTACCGGTTTGACCTACCACGCCAGCCGTCGCCGCAACGCTTCGGGCCTCACCGACTCGGAAATGGAAGCCCTGGTTTCCACGACCCCGGCGGCCGAAGCGCCGGCCGCCGAGCCTGCGGCAGCGGCGGAATCGGTCGCGGGCAGCGACGAGTAGGCAGCACCAGTCCCTACCGGCCAGGCCGGGCAGGGCGGACCAAGAGAAATGGGGCGCAGGACGCGCCCCGTGTTCCGGCCCAGGAGGGCCAGCAGGCTGAACCCGTCGGTTGACGGGGTTTTAACCTGCCAGCTATACTTTCCTGTCTCGGCGGGCCGTCATGCGGCCTGCCGTCATTTTCACGCACAAGGCTCCGGCCTTACATCCGAAGAATCCATAAAGATGGCAACGATCAACCAGCTCGTCCGCAAGCCGCGGCAGGCCCCTACCTACAAGAGCCAGTCGCCTGCGCTCGACAAGTGCCCGCAGCGCCGTGGCGTCTGCACGCGCGTCTACACCACCACCCCGAAGAAGCCGAACTCGGCGCTCCGCAAGGTGGCCAAGGTGCGCCTGACCAACCAGGAAGAAATCATCAGCTACATCGGCGGTGAAGGCCACAACCTGCAGGAGCACTCCGTGGTCCTGGTTCGTGGCGGTCGCGTCAAGGATCTTCCGGGTGTGCGTTACCACACCGTTCGCGGCTCGCTGGATGCTTCCGGTGTGGCCAAGCGCCGCCAGGGCCGTTCCAAGTACGGCGCCAAGCGTCCGAAGTCCTAAGGCATCTTGGCAAAACGCCAAATCACAGATTTGAATAGGTAAGTAGATCATGTCGCGTAAAGGCTCAACCCCACAGCGTACCGTCCTGCCGGACCCCAAGCACGGCAGCCACACCATCGCCCGTTTCATCAACATGGTCATGTACAGCGGCAAGAAGTCCGTCGCTGAGAAGATCGTGTACGGCGCCATGGATGTGATCAGCGAAAAGAACCCCAATGCCCTCGAGCTGGTCGAGAAGGCGCTGGACAACATCTCGCCGACGGTCGAAGTGAAGTCGCGTCGCGTCGGCGGCGCCACCTACCAGGTGCCGGTCGAAGTGCGCTCGTCGCGCCGTCTGGCCCTGGCCATGCGCTGGCTGATCGAGTCGGCGCGCAAGCGCGGCGAAAACACCATGCCGCGCAAGCTGGCTGCAGAACTGTTGGATGCCTCGGAAAACCGCGGCGGCGCCATCAAGAAGCGTGAAGAAACCCACCGCATGGCGGAAGCGAACAAGGCGTTCGCGCACTACCGCTGGTGATTTGCCCCGGTCCGCGGGCGCTGCGTGTATCGCTGGCGCCTTGAAACGCGGACCTTTCGGCACCATTTAGGTGCCCTTGCGACGGTAGTCGCATGACGAATCCGAAGGCCGCCCACGGGCGGCGTTCGGCCATCCGCAAACACAAAAAAGAGAGACTGTCGTGGCTCGCACCACTCCCATCGAGCGTTACCGCAATTTCGGCATCATGGCCCACATCGACGCGGGCAAGACCACCACGTCGGAGCGCATCCTGTTCTACACCGGCGTCAGCCACAAGATCGGTGAAGTGCACGATGGCGCCGCGACCATGGACTGGATGGAGCAGGAGCAGGAGCGTGGCATCACGATCACCTCCGCGGCGACCACGGCGTTCTGGAAGGGCATGGACAAGTCCATGCAGGAACACCGCTTCAACATCATCGACACCCCCGGCCACGTCGACTTCACCATCGAAGTGGAGCGTTCCTTGCGCGTGCTCGACGGCGCGGTGTTCGTGCTGTGCGCCGTCGGTGGCGTGCAGCCGCAGTCCGAGACCGTCTGGCGCCAGGCCAACAAGTACTCCGTGCCGCGCATGGCGTTCGTCAACAAGATGGACCGCACCGGCGCCAACTTCGACAAGGTCGTCGAGCAGCTGAAGAGCCGCCTGGGCGCGTACGCCGTGCCGATGCAGGTGCCGATCGGCGCCGAGGAAGGCTTCGAGGGCGTGGTCGACCTGATCAAGATGAAGGCCATCCACTGGGATACCGCCTCGCAGGGCACCACGTTCGAATACCGCGAAATCCCGGCCGAGTTGCAGGACAAGGCCGTGGCTGCGCGCGCGTTCATGGTTGAGGCCGCCGCCGAAGCCAGCGAAGACCTGATGGACAAGTACCTCAACGAAGGCGAGCTGTCCGAAGCCGAAATCATCAGCGGTCTGCGCGAGCGCACCCTGAAGGTCGAAATCGTGCCCGTGTTCTGCGGCAGCGCGTTCAAGAACAAGGGCGTGCAGGCCATGCTCGACGGCGTCGTGCATCTGCTGCCGTCGCCTTCGGATCGTCCGCCGGTCGCCGGCATCGACGAAGACGACAAGGAAGACACGCGTCCGGCCAATGACACCGCTCCGTTCTCGGCGCTGGCGTTCAAGATCATGACCGACCCGTTCGTGGGTTCGCTCACGTTCTTCCGCGTGTATTCGGGCGTGCTCAATTCGGGCGACGCGGTGTACAACCCGGTCAAGTCGAAGAAAGAGCGTGTGGGCCGCATCCTGCAGATGCACTCCAACGAGCGCAGCGAGATCAAGGAAGTGCGCGCGGGCGATATCGCCGCCGCGGTGGGTCTGAAGGACGTCACCACCGGCGACACCCTGTGCGCGCAGGACCACATCATCACCCTAGAACGCATGATCTTCCCGGAACCCGTCATCTCGATGGCGGTGGAGCCGAAGACCAAGTCCGACCAGGAAAAGATGGGTATCGCCCTGGGCCGTCTGGCGCAGGAAGATCCCTCGTTCCGCGTGCGCACCGACGAAGAATCCGGCCAGACCATCATCGCCGGCATGGGCGAGTTGCACCTGGACATCCTGGTCGACCGCATGAAGCGCGAGTTCAATGTGGAAGCCAATGTGGGCAAGCCGCAGGTCGCCTACCGCGAAACCATCCGCAAGTCGGTCAAGCAGGAAGGCAAGTTCGTGCGCCAGTCGGGCGGTCGCGGCCAGTACGGCCATATCGTCATCGAGATGGCGCCGCAGGAGCGTGGCGTTGGTTTCTCGTTCGAGAACGCCATCGTCGGTGGCGTGGTGCCAAAGGAGTACGTCACCGCTTCCGGCAAGGGTATCGAAGAAGCCATGAAGAGCGGCCCGCTGGCCGGCTTCCCGGTGGTGGACGTGGCGATCAAGGCAGTGGACGGCTCGTTCCATGACGTCGACTCCAACGAAATGGCGTTCAAGGTCGCCGGCTCGATGGCGTTCAAGGAAGCCTTCGCCAAGGCGAGCCCGGTGTTGCTCGAGCCGATGATGAAAGTCGAGATCGTGACGCCCGAGGATTACCTGGGCGACGTGATGGGCGACGTCAGTCGTCGTCGCGGCATCCTGCAGGGTCAGGAAGACAGCCCGTCCGGCAAGGTGATCGACGCGATGGTGCCGCTGGGCGAAATGTTCGGCTACGCCACCACGCTGCGCTCGATGTCGCAGGGTCGCGCCACCTTCACGATGGAATTCGACCACTACGCCGAAGCGCCGGCCAACATCGCCGACGCAGTCGTCAAGAAGAACTGAGGGTGGCCGGCGAATGCCGGCTGCTGCAATCAAACACAAGAAATTTAAGGGTATACAGCCATGGCAAAGGGTAAATTCGAACGCACCAAGCCGCACGTGAACGTGGGCACGATTGGTCACGTTGACCACGGCAAGACGACGCTGACGGCG
>NZ_JAVDTT010000008.1:0-8869 GCF_031455975.1 Pseudoxanthomonas sacheonensis
AGGCCCGGCGTTGCGGGGCGGGCCGAGGGCAGTCCAGGGATTTTACCGGTCGCGGGCAGGCCGTGCGAGCGCGTATGGATTCAAGCGTTCAAATGGCGGGCCAGGTTGGCCGCAAAGCGCTCGACGCTGCCGGGCGCCTGGGCGAAGAACAGCGAAGGTTCGGTCAATTCCAGTTCCAGCAATCGCGGGTTGCCGGCGTCGTCCCGGATGAGATCGATGCGGGCATAGGGCAGCGGCTGGTCGAGCTGCAGCAGCTGTTGTACCGCCGACAGGACGTTCTCGGCCAGCTGGCGTTCGGCCGGGTCCGCCTCCCGCGGAGTTATGTCGCCGCTGGCATGGGGCGTTGCGGTGGCGGGCTGATCGCGACGCAACAATGCTCCCTTGCCGATCGCATGGCTGAACTGGCCGTCGAAATAGATCAGGGCGGCTTCGCCAGCGCTGTCGACCGAGCGTAGGTAGGGCTGCAGCATCGTGCTACGCCCTTGCTCCAGCAGGTGGGCGATATGGTTGCCGGCGGCGAAATCCTGGGTGCGCGAATAACGCTGGGTGTCGCGCGAACCCGCGCTGACGGCGGGCTTGACCACGAATTCTTCGGCAATTTCCGCCGCCAGGAAGGCCTGCAAAGCCTCGAGCGGCTCCGCCTCCGGTTCGACGAACACGGTGGGCACGACCGGCATTCCGGCGGCCTCCAAATCGGCAAGATAGTGTTTGTCCGTATTCCAGCGAACGACGGAAAGCGGATTCAATAGTCGTGTGGATCGCTGCACGCGATCGCACCAGCCTAGGAATTCCACCAGGCGTTCGGTGTAGTCCCAGGGAGAACGCAGCAGGGCAGCATCGAAGCGGCGCCAGCTGACGGTAGCGTCGTCCCAGGCGACGACACGGACATGCAGACCGGCCCGTGTGCAGGCTTCGAGCAACGGAGCAAGGTCGTCATCATGCCCGGTGGCGGCGATGGCGGTGACAAGGGCAAGTGTTTTCATGGTTTCAGTTTAAGGGTGGTTGCGGCCGCCAGTGGGTATTGGCCGAAAGTACCTGTGTGCGTCGCGGGCGGCCGGTTAAAATGGCCGACAATTTCCCGAACGGATAAGGTCATGGTCGAAGCGGTCGCCTCCTCGCCTTCGCGCAGCGGAGCCAAGAGCAAGCTTTATCCCAGCGCCGACGCGGCCCTGAAGGGAGTCGTCGCCGACGACCAGATCGTGGCGGTGGGCGGATTCGGGCTTTGCGGCATCCCCGAGGCCTTGATCCTGGCCCTGCGCGACAGCGGGGTCAAAGGCCTGATCGCTATCTCCAATAACGCGGGTGTGGACGGCTTCGGGCTGGGGCAGCTGCTCTCCACGCGGCAGATACGCAAGATGATTTCTTCCTATGTCGGCGAGAACAAGGAATTCGAGCGTCAGTACCTTTCCGGCGAACTGGAACTCGAATTCAACCCACAGGGCACCCTGGCCGAACGCCTGCGGGCGGGTGGGGCGGGCATTCCCGCGTTCTTCACCCGCACCGGCTACGGCACCATCGTGGCCGAGGGCAAGGAAACGCGCGAGTTCGACGGCTTCCAATATGTGATGGAAACCGCGCTGAAAGCGGATGTGTCGCTGGTGAAGGCCTGGAAGGCCGATACCGCCGGCAACCTGGTCTACCGCAAGACCGCTCGCAACTTCAATCCGGCCGTGGCCACCGCAGGCAAGGTATGCGTCGCAGAAGCGGAAATCATCGTCGAAGTGGGCGAACTGGATCCCGACCAGATCCATACGCCCGGCATCTACGTGGACCGGCTGGTGCACAACCCCCTCCCTGAAAAGCGCATAGAGAACCGTACCGTGACCGGAGGAACCCGCTGATGGCCTGGACTCGTGACGAGATGGCCCAGAAGGCCGCGCTGGAGCTGACCGATGGCGCTTACGTGAACCTGGGCATTGGCCTGCCGACCCTGGTGGCCAACTACATACCCGAGGGTATGGATGTATGGCTGCAGTCCGAGAATGGATTGTTGGGCATCGGGCCTTTCCCGACCGAAGACGAAATCGATGCCGACTTGATCAATGCCGGCAAGCAAACCGTCACCGCACGCAAGGGCGCCAGCTATTTCGGCAGCCACGACTCCTTCGCCATGATCCGCGGCGGCCACATCGACCTGGCCGTGCTGGGCGCCATGCAGGTCACCGACAAGGGCGACCTGGCCAACTGGATGGTCCCCGGCAAGATGGTCAAGGGCATGGGCGGCGCCATGGATCTGGTGGCCGGGGTCAAGCGCATCGTGGTCCTGATGGAGCATGTGGCGAAGGATGGAAGCCACAAGATTCTCCCTGAATGCGATCTGCCGTTGACCGGTGTCGGGGTAGTGAATCGGATCATTACCGACCTGGCGATATTCGATGTGACGCCCCAGGGGTTGGCGCTGGTGGAATCTGCCGAAGGAGTGACGCGAGGCGATCTGGAGGCTAAAACCGGCGTCGGCTTCACCTGAAAGCACGAATAGACCCCACGCTGGGCAACCTGTATAAGGCCAAAATGCGCCGGGGTAACCGCGACCCGCCTCACTATTGTTACTTGAGGTCGCGGGTTATAGTTTGGCATCAGGGGCTATAAATTCAGTCGGGTTGAGGATTCTCATGAAGTTTCGCGTAGGCGCTTGCGCTCTATTGGTATGTCTGGCCGGCTGCACTGCCGAAGCTCCTAATACGAAGTTCGGCGATCAGAAAGGCGCGGCTTCGGCGAACGGGCGTACCGCCCAGCGACTCCCATCGGTACAGGCAGGGCGCCAAGCTTCCCGGTCGGTCGCCAATGCCCCGGATCACGGCGAACTGATCAGCTACAAGAACAAAGGCGCCGCGATCAAGCGTGAAGGCGCTTATACCTGGTACCCGGTAGCGATCAGCGAGGCGCACGCTCTTAAAGCCGTTGTTGATGGCGTCATGTCCATCCCTTCTCCCGATGGTTCGCAGGTGAAGGTGCGTTACGAGCGCCACGTCGAACATCCCGATGGTAACTGGACTTGGATCGGTCGCGTCATCGGCGGCGATCAGAAACAGGAAGCCATCCTGACCTTCGGTGAAGACGCGGTCTATGGCTCAATTCCGCAGATGGCGGGCGCGCCACTCAGCTTGCAGACCCGCGGCGGACAACTGTACGCAGTGCAGACCGACCTTTCCAAGGTCAAGAATCCGAACAGTCGAACCGATATGATGGTGCCGCCGGCGCTGGCGCTGCGCTCCGCGCTGCTGAAGTCAGCCCCTAAAGCGCAGGTGTCGCAGTCGGCGGTTGAAACCAAGGCTGCTTCGGCCGCCAACACGATCGATATTGTCATCGGATACACCGCAGGATTTGCAACTGCGCGGGGCAGTCAGTCCGCGGCGGTCACACAACTAGTCTATCTGGTTGACGTCGGCAATCAGGCATTCACGAACAGCCTGATCACTGGCGCGCTGCGCATAGTGAATACCGTACAGGTCAACTATACGGATACCACGACCAACAAAGCCGCACTAGGTGAGCTTACCGGCTATAACGGAACCGCGACTGTGCCGGTTCCGGCATCGCTGGCGCCGATCCGGACGGCCCGCGATCAATATGGCGCCGATCTGGCGGTCTTGGTCCGCAAGTTCCAGACCCCGGAAAACGATGGTTGCGGTATTGCCTGGTTGAACGGATCCGATCAAACCGCGATCGATCCTGCGACCGACGATGATTTCGGATTCGCGGTAATCAGCGATGGCAATGACACCGGCACCGATGGCAACGGTTATTTTTGTGCTCCGGAAACCATGGTCCACGAACTTGCCCATCTGATGGGCTCCGCCCATGATCGCGACAATTCCAAGAAAGACGATGGAAGTCTTTTGTACGGCCGTTATCCCTACTCGTTCGGCATGAAAACGACGGAGGCCAACGGCAATTTCTACACCATCATGGCTTATGGAGATAACAATCAGAATTTCTACCGGACGTTCTCCAATCCGTTGGTCTTGAAATGTGGTCCTGCCGGCAGCAACCTGGCTTGCGGCGTGGCGAACCAGACCGACAACGCGCGCAGCTTGAATCAGACCATTCCGGTCGTCGCCACCTTCCGCAATACGGTGGTTCCGATCGCAGGTAAAGCCCGGAACGATATCAATGGCGATGGAAAATCGGATCTTATTTTCCGTAACGCCTCTGTCGAGCTGGTGGGTTGGTGGGAAATGAATGGGGCTGTCGCTACCAATAAGCGGAATCGATCCGTGAGCAGCGCTTATACCTTGGGCGCGACGGGAGACTTCAACGGCGACGGAAAAGCTGATTTGGCGTGGACCAATTCTGCCCGCCAGCTCATCATCCAAACGAGCACGGGTACCGCGCTCAATTCCACAGTGGTTACGAACGACTTCGGCGCCGGTTGGACTCTGGTAGGTGCGGGTGACATCAGTGGTGATGGGAAATCGGACTTGATCTTCCGTAACGCGTCTGCCCAGTTGGTCAGCTGGTGGGAGATGAACGGCACGACGGTCACCACCACTCGTAGTCGGTCCGTTAGCAGCCCCTATACACTGACTGCGACCGGTGATTTCAATGGGGACGGACGTACTGATCTGGTGTGGACCAACGCGGCGCGCCAGCTCATCATTCAAATAAGTACCGGTGCCGCCCTCAATTCGGTAGTAGTCGTAAATGACTTTGGCGCCGGTTGGACGTCCATTGGTGCAGGCGACATAAGTGGAGATGGCAGGGCGGATTTGATCTTCCGCAATGTGGCTGCCCAGCTGGTTGGATGGTGGGAAATGAACGGTACGACCGTCATCACCACCCGGAGCCGGGCGGTAAGCACCCCATATACCTTAAGCGCGACGGGTGACTTCAACGGAGACCAGAAAACCGACCTGGCTTGGACCAACGCATCGCGCCAGCTCATCATCCAGACGAGCACCGGTACCGCCCTAAATTCCACGGTTGTCACCAATGATTTCGGAGCCGGTTGGAGTTTGTTGAACGGCGGGCGCTAGGGGGTTCGTTCCTTCAGCTGAGCAGTGGTCTATGCGCGGAAGTGGAGAACATCCCCTTCCGCGTCACGCCTTAGACTTGGCTGATTTAAAGCGTCAGTAGCAATTGAGAAGCACGGCCTACTACGCCCCAGTGCGCTGATAGATGAAAAATGATGTCGGCTGCCCACGGTCAAAACGTACCGGCGGTGGTAGATTGCTCTCTTCATCCGTTAGCCGCTTGAACTCGGGAAAGCGTTTGGCAACATCCGCTGCGCAATCGCGATGCCGCACGTGGGGCGTGCCGGTGGAAGGCATGTCCACGCTGGTGGAATAGATGATCACGTAGTCGGTTGAGGCCGCGAAGAGTCGGGCCAAGTACTGGTCGTACACCGCATCTTCGACAAGATGGAAAATCACATCGAGAGATAGCGCGAGTTGCGCTTTTTCATCCGCATACTCATCGAGTAAAACGAAGGTCTTGCCGGCGTCACCGGCGTACATCTTCCTGCATTGCTCGACAATGGTTTTGCTCACGTCCACGCCGGTGTAGCGCAGAATGTCGAACATCGCCAATTGGTAGCCGTCGCCGCAGCCGAACTCGATAATCGAATTTACTCGATGGTTTTTTATGAAGCGATTGAGGACTTCGGCCTTGTATTCCGCGTTCACGCCGCGCGAGCCCTCTCCGGAATTGCCGCCGATCCGATAGCGTGTTTCCCAGTAACCGCGCGAGTCCTTGAATCCTAGCAGCGGAACTATGCGGCCTAATAGCGAGCGAATCTTGTCCATTGGGTAAATTCCTGTCGTTGACGATAGCCTGTTCAGTCGGATTTCTTGATCTGACGGGACAAAATGATACTACCGACGAATATCAGTAGGTCGGCGGTCACGGTTGAGATTCGCGACATTATGGAAATCGCGAGGATG
This sequence comes from Pseudoxanthomonas sacheonensis, assembly GCF_031455975.1. Lineage (GTDB taxonomy): Bacteria > Pseudomonadota > Gammaproteobacteria > Xanthomonadales > Xanthomonadaceae > Pseudoxanthomonas_A > Pseudoxanthomonas_A sacheonensis_A. The sequence goes on from NZ_JAVDTT010000008.1 coordinate 5,883, forward strand.
GTATCGGCAGGGTAGGTGCCGTTGAGGATCACTGCCAGTGCGGCTTCACGTACTCCCAGGCCGCCGGGCGCGCCTGGCAGAAGGAAGCCTGCCATCCATGAGAGGGAGTAAGCACCTGTGAGCAATACCAGGTCGTTCGCGCTGGGCTGCATGATCGCAGTCGATATCACCCACAATGCCACGCCATTCACCAGATATATGGCGGTATAGGAAGGCAGGGCAGAAAGTGCCGCAGGCCAGGAGGGAGTCGTCCTGAACAGCCACCGCAGCGCTGTCGAATGGACGTAGTGCGCACGTTTGCGCCACTCATTGATGAGTGCAAGCGCGAGCAACCCGGCCATGATCACGCAGGCAAACACGACATCCATGCTGACGTGAATGCCCAGAAGAGCAAATCTAGAGCTGGGAAGCTGAAGATCGGGCAGCGCAAGGAAGCCGATTGTTCCCAGGAGCAGTGCGGCCAGGCACGCCAGTGCGCTTTCTTGGAAGATGGACACGATCGTAGTGCCTGCTGGCAGGTCGAGCATGGTCCGGGCCAGAGCGACGCGGCCTACATGATGTCCAATGTTGCCCGGCAGATACTTGGCGATCTGGGTCATGCAGAAAACACGGGCGATCGGCGCCCAGGGCAGTGGATGAGACATGTGGGCCAAAAGGGTGCGCCAGCCGGCCACAGAAAAGAATACGGTCGTCGCGAACACTATTGCGGCCGCGAGGATCCGGACCAGCGACTGGTTGGACGACCAGTTTATCGCGCCATGGAAGTTGACCGATGTGTAAGCGAAATGGGCTAAGTACAGCAAGGAAGCCAGGAAAAAAAGCCAACGCAACAAGGCGTAAGCGATACGTCGTCTAGTCATGAGGAGCGGCCGTTTCGGTCTCATGCGATGTTCGCGCGGCGGATTTTCCTGGCTGCAGTTTGCGCGCCACCATGAAATAGCCCAACGGGAATCGGGGCGCAGAAGCGCGGCGGGCCTTCTGCCAAATTCCAGTGCGCGACAGTGCGATTAGCATTTTCTGCCATGCGATGGCGATGGGAGTGCCCACACCCGGGATCAGGTTGATGGCCTTTGCAATGAGATCTCCGAACACCTCGCCAAAACCGCCGATTTCCTCCAACTCAAGTACTTCCATGTTGGCGAGGGCTGCAAGGCGCTGCAAGGAGTATCGCGTGTGCCGGTAATAATCATTCGGCACTTCGTGAAGCATGTAGAGGAATGGCGTGTTTAGTATCAGCTTGCCGTTGGGCTTCAGAAGGCGGCCCATCTCGCGAAAAGCCAACACGGGATCCGGCAAGTGCTCGATTACGTCCGAGGACAATATAGTGTCGAACTGCGCGTCGTCGAATGGAAGAGGTTGGGACAGATCGCAAAAGGTATCGATGTGTAGGCTGCTATGCGGTGAGCCGGGCCAGTCCACACAGACGTTGTCGGTGACATGCGCTCGGTATGCTTCATAGAACGGTACCTTGCCGCAACCCAGATCAAGGAGCCTGCCGCCAGTGTGTTTGTCCAACGCAGGCTGATAAGCATCGACAATGAGCTGAGCGATCAGTCTGGAGGATGGTGCCAATTCCCTGGTGTCGCGGGAGGGGAACAAACGGCCCTTGCGCATCGTGTACTTCGACGGCTGCCAGATTTCGCTATTTTTCATTCGCAAGGTCCGATTTGTGCAACCTCAACCGTGCTGGCCGGAAGAGTGCGCATGCAGCTGGCCACCATGGCCGGAAAAGCCTGCTCATGGCGCGAGAATGCATTCCGGTTGCCTCGGTTCATCCCTTAGAACTGCCAGGGTCCGTGTTGCGACCAGTTGCCAATTGTAGTTCTCGGCGAGATGTTTCCGGGCACCTATCGCGAACGACTGGCGCTCTGCCTCTGACCAGCACGCGATGCTGTTTAGTTGGTTTATCCAAGCGTGTGCGTCAAGGGGCGGCAACAAGAAGCCGGTGATCCCATCGGCGATCGCATCGGGTATTCCACCGCAACGCGAAGCTACCATGGGCGTGCCGACCGCAGGAGCTTCCAGTGCGACCAAGCCAAAACCCTCGTCCTGTTCTGTGGGAGCTGGCGGGATGTTGGGCATGATGCAAGCCATTACCGAGGAGCGTAGTGCAGGAAGGTTCTCATAGGCGACCGTGCCGAGATAACGGACACGGGGTTGCCCCCGTAGGACTGCATGTTCTGCTTCGTCCCAGATCTGGCCTGCAACGAGCAACTCATAGCGTTGATCCAAGTGCGGCCATACTTCTCTGATGAACCAGGACAGGCCCTTGTATCTAATAAGTCGGCCCGTGAACAACAACTGCAAATTCCGCGCTTGCCCATCGGATGGTTGGATGTTTTGCAGCTGGGTAGCCAATGGGACTACGAAGACCGGTGAAATCGCGTGGAGCAAAGCTTCCTCGCGGATAGCATGGCTGTTGGCGATGGCCGCATCCAGGCAGCGACTGGCTACGATCACACGCGAAATAAGCCGGTAAACATTGGCGAGCATCGACTGCTTGCGCATGAAGTACAGGTCATTGCCATGCAGGCTGACAACAGTGCGCACTCTGCCGAAAGTCGCCATCTTGGCTACAAGCCCAAGGCTTGCGATGGCATAGTCGCCCAGCAGTATGGCGTCGTAACGCCGGGCCTTCATTAGCAACAGCCAGCAGGTTGAAAAGAAAAAAGCTGTGATTTGCCGGAGTGTAGGCCTACCGAGATGGTCATGAGCCGGCTTGTGCAAATCAACTTCTGCGTTTGCCTGATTAAACGCATCAAACAAACATTTGGAATAGGTTTCCATCCCGCCCACCGAAGGCGGATACTTGCGTGTGATGAACAGCACCCTTTTTATGTTCGATGACTTCAAAGTGCCATTTCCAGTTCTGGCAACAACTTGAACAAGTCCCCGACCAGTCCGATATCAGCGATCTCAAATATCGGCGCTTCGGCGTCTTTGTTGATCGCTACGATAGTGCCAGCGTCCTTTATGCCAGTCAGGTG
>NZ_JAVDTT010000009.1:0-1306 GCF_031455975.1 Pseudoxanthomonas sacheonensis
TCATGAACAAGTCCCCATTCATCGGCAGCAAAGAATATTTCCCCGGTATCGGCCGGATTCCCTTCGAAGGCAAAGGCTCGGACAATCCGCTGGCCTTCAAGGTCTACGAGGCCGACAAACGCATCGGCGGCAAGACCATGGCCGAGCACTTGCGCTTTGCGGTGTGCTACTGGCACACCTTCTGCAACGCCGGCCACGATCCCTTCGGTCCGGGCACCCGCCATTTCCCGTGGGAAGCCGGCGCGCCGCTGGCCACGGCCGAGGCCAAGGTCGATGCGGCGTTCGAGTTCTTCAGCAAGCTGGGGGTGCCGTACTGGTGCTTCCACGATATCGATCTTTCCCCCGATTCCGAAGACATCGGCGAGTACGAGAAGAACCTCAAGCACATGGTCGGCCTGGCCAAGGCGCGGCAGGAGGCGACGGGCACCAAGCTGCTGTGGGGTACGGCGAACCTGTTCTCGCACCCGCGCTACATGAACGGGGCGTCGACCAATCCGGACTTCGCCGTGGTCGCGCGCGCGGGCGTGCAGGTCAAGGCGGCGCTGGAGGCCACCGTGGAGCTGGGCGGTGAGCACTACGTGTTCTGGGGCGGCCGCGAAGGCTACGCCTCGCTGGTCAACACCCAGATGAAGCGCGAGGTCGAACACTTCGCCCGCTTCCTGACCATGGCCCGCGACTATGGCCGCAGCATCGGGCTGAAGGGCAACTTCCTGATCGAGCCCAAGCCGATGGAGCCGATGAAGCACCAGTACGACTTCGACAGCGCCACGGTGGCCGGCTTCCTGCGCCAGCATGGGCTGGAAAAGGACTTCAAGCTCAATATCGAAGCCAACCACGCCACCTTGTCCGGGCACACCTTCGAGCACGACCTGCAGGTGGCCTCGGACCAGGGCCTGCTGGGCAGCATCGACGCCAACCGCGGCAATGCGCAGAACGGCTGGGATACCGACCAGTTCCCGACCGACCTGTACGACACCGTGGGCGCGATGCTGGTGGTGCTGCGCCAGGGCGGGCTGGAAGGCGGGTTGAACTTCGATGCCAAGGTGCGTCGCGAATCGACCGACCTGGAGGACCTGTTCCTCGCCCATATCGGCGGCATGGACGCGTTCGCACGCGGGCTGGAAGTGGCCCATGCGCTGCTGACCGAGTCGCCGTGGGAGCAGTGGCGGGCCGAGCGTTACGCCAGCTTCGACAGCGGGGCCGGCCGCGACTTCGAGCAGGGCAAGCTGGCCCTGGCCGATCTGCGCACGCTGGCGGCCAACAACGGCGAGCCCAAGCAGATCAGCGGCAAGCAGGAGCGTTACGA
>NZ_JAVDTT010000010.1:0-1256 GCF_031455975.1 Pseudoxanthomonas sacheonensis
ATCGGGCGCTTGAAGGTGTGGCTGCTTTCCACCGACATCACGTCCGAAACCTGGGCTGTGCCCAGCAGGGCGGCCACGCATGGCATCAAATCCTTGCCGAAGGTGGTAGAGGGGCCGAACACGTGCGTGTAGCCAGCCGCCAGCTTCGCTATCTGAGGCGCCAGCACTTGGGCCAGGGCATGCGCATTGGCCGGATTGGCCACGGTCAAGACCTTGGCCACGCCGGCGATCTGGGCGGCTTCGGCGGCGACGGCGGCCGGATCAGCGGCGAGCACCGCAATGTCGATGGAATCGGGCTTCAACGCCAGCGCGGCGCTGACGGTCTTGGCGGTGGCGGCGTTGAGCTTGCCGTCCAGGTGTTCTGCGATGACCAGTACCTTGCTCATTACAGCAACCCCTTCTGCTTGAGTGCGGCGACCAGTTCGGCCGCGTCCTTGACCATCACGCCCTTGCCGCGCTTGGCGGGGGCAGCGTAGTGGGTGGTCTTGAGAGTGTCGCCGCTGTCCACGCCCAGATCGGCGAAAGCAATGCTCTCCAGCGGTTTGCTCTTGGCTTTCATGATGTCGGGCAATTTGATGAAGCGCGGCTCGTTGAGGCGCAGGTCGGTGGTGACCACCGCGGGCAGGTCCACTTCCAGGGTTTCCAGGCCGGCATCGACTTCGCGGATCACGGTGGCTTTGCCGTCTGCGATCTCAAGCTTACTGGCGAAAGTCGCCTGCGGGCGGCCCCACAGCGTGGCCAGCATCTGCCCGGTCTGGCTGGAATCGTCGTCGATGGCCTGCTTGCCCAGGATCACCAGGTCGGGCTGCTCCTTTTCCACCAGCTTGAGCAGGGTGCGTGCGGCGGTCAGCGGCTGGATCGGCCCATCGACGACCACATGAATGGCACGGTTGGCGCCCATGGCCAGGCCGTTGCGCAGATGCGCCTGGGCGTCGGCCGGGGCGATGGTAGCCACGATCACTTCGGTGGCGATGCCCTTGTCGCGCAGGCGCAGGGCTTCTTCCAGAGCGATTTCGTCGAACGGGTTGGCCGAAAGCTTGACCCCTTCGGTGACCACGCCGGAACCATCCGGCTTGACCTGGACGCGGACGTTGTAGTCCACCACGCGCTTGTAGGCGACGAGAATCTTCATCCTGCGGGAGTTTCCTGGACTGGAGGGGGAGGCCCGGCGTTGCGGGGCGGGCCGAGGGCAGTCCAGGGATTTTACCGGTCGCGGGCAGGCCGTGCGAGCGCGTATGGATTCAAGCGTTCAAATG